>NZ_CM195532.1:685000-4542729 GCF_043194895.2 Xanthobacter albus
CAAGCGCTATTACCGCTTCCAGACCTCCGACGACGGCGTGGTGGATTATTACGACGAGGATGGAAAGAGCGCGAAAAAGTTCCTGGTGAGAAAGCCGCTTTCTGGCGGTGTCATGCGCTCACCCTTCGGTTATCGCCGCCATCCCATCCTCGGCTATTCGAAGCTGCATACCGGCGTGGACTGGTCGGATGCCATCGGCACGCCCATCTATGCGGCGGGCAATGGTACGATCATCTACGCCAACTGGAAATCCGGCTACGGCAAGCACACGGAAATCCAGCATGCCAACGGCTACGTGACCACCTATTCCCACCAGTCCGGCTTCGCCCGCGGCATCCGCGAGGGCATGACGGTGCGCCAGGGCCAGCTCATCGGCTACATAGGCTCCACCGGCCTCTCCACCGGCCCGCACCTGCACTACGAAGTGAAGATCAACGGCAACTTCGTGGACCCCATGCGCATCAAGCTGCCGCGCGGGCGCGCCCTTTCCGGCAAGTTCCTCGCGGAGTTCAACAAGGAACGCGAGCGCATCGACACGCTGATGAACCATGGGCAGGCGACGCCGAAGGTGGCGGGCGTCGCCCCCGCCGGCGGCAAGCCCGCCCGCTCGGCCAGCAACTAAGCGCATGTCCCCGGGGCGCGGCGGCGCGTCACGCCCCGCGGTGCGGGGGGCCCGGGCGGAAAGGTGGTTTTCTCTTCCGCACCCCACGGCCAGAATGCGCGTCTCGCCACCGGACATGAGCCGACCATGACCCGCCTCGCCCGACGCATCCTCTGCGCCGCCGCCTTCCTCGCCCAGCCACTCGCGGCCACCGCGGCGCCGGTCGATGATTATCTCGCGGCGCGCGAGAAGGCGGTCTCGGCCGCCGTGGCAACCGCCAAGGCCGGCAGGAGCGACAGCGACGCCGCCGTCAACGCCGAGAAGGCCGCCCGCAAGGATCTCGCCGCCCGCATGGCGGCGCTTGTCGGCCCGCAGAAATTCAAGGGGCTCGGCGCGCCCGCCTTCACCCTCGAAGTATTCGTCTATGGGGACGACCTGCCCACCACCCAGCTCGACGGCATGGCCTTCGCCAACAAGGACGAGAGCGTCCGGGTGCTGGTGACGCCGGAACCGGTGTTCCAGGCGTGGCTCGCCGCCCGCGCCAGGGACAAGGAGGCGCCAGCCTCGGTCCGCGGCGGCGCGAAGGCGGTCGCCGACACCGCTTATCTCGTCAACAATGCGCTGGTCACCGGCGGTGGCGGCTATGTGCCCTACGCCACGCTGCCCGTAACCTCCGCGCCCGGCGAGACCGCTTATGCCACCCTCGGCCTCTTCACCGACGAGGCCCCGGCCGACAGCCTGCCGAACAGCATCGTGGTGGTGCGGGTGGCGGATGGGCGCGCCGTTCTGGGCATGGCGCGGGCGGAGACGGGCATGAAGGCGGTGCCGGCCTGCACACAGGTCTGGAAGCCTTATGACATCAAGGTCCAGGCGCTGCTGAAGGCCACGGAGAATGTGAGCGACCTCGAAGACCCGCGCTGGGCGGAGTTGGCGAAAGTGGAGGAAGAAGGCGCCGGCGCCTTCCGCGCCTGCCTCGCCAAGGCGCCGGAGAGCCAGGCCGCCCTCGCCGCCGCCGCCCGAAAGGCGGACACGTTCCTGCAGACCCTGCGCGGCAACTGAGCACGCAGCCCGCCATGGAGCATTTCCGGAGAAAACCGGTCCGCCCGAAATGCTCTAACTTATTGGTCGGATGCAATTTCGGACACAAAACCGCTCCGCACTTTTTCTGGCATTGCTCTAGACTTTTGATATCGCGCATTTTCTTCACGCGGACCGGCATCCACTTCGCTTGAAAATGCTCTAGCCCCTCACCCCATCGGCCAGCCGCCGGAGCCGCGTCCCGCCCATGGGCCTTCCACGCCGAAGACGGCAGGCCTCCGGGGGCACGCCGGCCACTCCATCGCTTGAACACACCCGAAGGACATCGACATGGACGCCCAGCCGAACGCCCCGGCCGAACCGGTTTCCGTAATCCGCCGCCTCGCCGCGCGCCTTGCCGGGCCGCGCGCGCTCCTGCGCCCGCTGGCGCTGGCGGCCGGGCTCGCCATCGCGCCCACCCTCGTGCACGCGGGGCCGGTGGAGGATTACATCGCCGCGCGGAACAGGCTGGCGGCCGAGGTCGCCGCCGCCGTGAAGAGCGGCGAGAACGAGGACGCCGTCGACAAACGCAGCGCGGCCGCCGTAAAGGATCTCCAGGGCCGCATGACCGCCCTCCTCGGCCCCGTGGCGTTCAAGGGCACGCAGAAGACTCCCATCTTCATGCCCTCCACCCTCGTTCCGGAATACCTGGAATCCCACGAGCCCGACGGCCTGCTGTTCTCGAGCGACGACTACGTCACCCGCTTCTTCGTCACGCCCGAGCCGGTGTTCACCGATTGGCTGGCCGCCCGCGCCAAGGACGCGGATGCGCCGGCGGTGCTGCGGGAGGGGCTGAAGGGGGCCGTGGGCTCGGGCCCGCTCTACAGCGCGGTGCTGGGCGCCGATGCCGCCTTCTACAAATACATGGACGTGCCCGTGAACGCCGGTCCCGACGAGACCGTGAACGCCGCCCTCGGCCTCTTCACCCAGAGCGGGGCGCGCAACGATGCACCGAACACCATCGTCTTCACCCGCATCGCCGGCGGGCGCGTGGTGGTGGGGGCGGCGGACGTGAAGGTCTCCATCCCCGCCCTGCCCGCCTGCAACAAGGCGTGGCGCGGCTATGAGGCCAAGTCCAAGGCCCTGATCGCGGCCGCCGAGAAATCCAAGAACGACGAGGACCCGCGCTGGCGGGAATCGGAAAAGGTGGAGGAAGAGGGCGCCGCTGCCTATCGCGCCTGCTTCGTGGCCGCGGCGCCCACCATGCCCTTCTTCGCCACCGCCACCAAGCAGGCGGAAAGCCTGCTCGCGACCGCGCGCGGGCAGTAGGCCGCACCGCCGCATCTCCCCTCACACGGCCCAAAAGCCGGCCGCGCCCTCCGGCAGCATGCCGAGGACGCGGTCGAACGCCTCTTCATCCACGTGCCGGCGCAAGGAGGCCGCCACATCGCGGATGGCGGAAGGCGGCGCGAAATTGTGGTGCCGGCGCAGGTCCTGCACTTCGCCGGTCATGGCCGCCACATCGGCGAACGGGCGCAGCGGCTCCGCCGGGTCCCAATCGGAGACGAAGATCGCCCGCACCACCGGCGGCAGCACGCCAGCGAAGCGGATGGCATCCTCCAGCGACAGGCGACAGCGAAATGCCCGCAGCACCCCCTCCACCATGGTGAAGGTCTGGTTGCGGGTGGCGAGGCCCGCCGTGTCCCGCGCATCGGCGAGGAAGCGCTCGAAATCCTCGGAGGCGTGCTGAAGGTCCATGGGGATGGGCATCGTGCCTCCGCGTTTGGGCCGCCCGCAGTGATCCCGGCAGACAACAAGAAAAAGGCCATCCCGGCGGGGATGGCCTTTCGTTTTCACACGCTAGCGCCGCACGGTCAGGCGGCCTGCTCCACGGCACCGGCCTCGCCCTGGAAGGTGAGGTGGCCGTTCTCCAGTCCGATCTTCACCGTCGCGCCGTCCAGGATGTCGCCGGCGAGGATCTTCTCGGCCAGCGGGTCCTGCACCAGCTTCTGGATGGTCCGCTTCAGCGGGCGCGCGCCATAGGCCGGGTCGTAGCCCTTCTCGGCCAGGAAGTGCCGTGCCTCGGGCGAGAGGTCCAGGGTGATCTTGCGATCCTCCAGGAGCTTCCGCAGGCGGCCCATCTGGATGTCGACGATGGCGTCCATCTGCTCCCGCTTCAGGCGGTGGAACATGACGATCTCGTCGATGCGGTTGATGAACTCCGGGCGGAAGTGGTGCCGCACCGCAGTCATCACCATGTCGTAGGCCTCCTCATCGGAAACCACCTTGTCCCCGTCGTGGCCGGGCACCTTGAAGCCGATGGGCTGGCGTGGGTCCGCCAGATACTCGGCGCCGAGGTTGGAGGTCATGACGATGAGCACGTTGCGGAAGTCCACCGTGCGCCCCTGTCCGTCCGTCAGGCGCCCGTCGTCGAGCACCTGGAGCAGGACGTTGAAGACGTCCGGATGGGCCTTCTCCACCTCGTCGAACAGCACCACCTGATAGGGCCGGCGCCGCACCGCCTCGGTGAGGGCGCCGCCCTCGTCATAGCCCACATAGCCGGGAGGAGCGCCGATGAGGCGGCTCACGGAGTGCTTCTCCATGTATTCCGACATGTCGATGCGCACCATGGCGGTCTCGTCGTCGAACAGGAACTCGGCCAGGGCCTTGGTGAGCTCGGTCTTGCCGACGCCGGTGGGGCCGAGGAACAGGAACGAGCCGATGGGCCGGTTCGGGTCCTGCAGGCCGGCGCGGGCGCGGCGCACGGCGGTCGAGACGGCGGCGACCGCCTCCGACTGGCCCACCACGCGCTTGGCCAGCTCCAGCTCCATGCGCAGCAGCTTCTCGCGCTCGCCTTCCAGCATCTTGTCCACTGGCACGCCGGTCCAGCGGGAGACGACGCCGGCGATGTGGTCGGGCGTCACCGCCTCCTCCACCATGCCGCCGCTGGCGCCCGCCTTCTCGATCTCGGCGAGCTTCTTCTCCAGCTCCGGGATCACCGAATAGGTGAGCTCGCCGGCCTTCTGGTACTCGCCCTGGCGCTGCGCGGTCTGGAGATCGGCGCGGGCCTGGTCGAGCTTGGCCTTCACGGTGGTGGCCTCGCCCAGCTTCTCCTTGTCGGACTTCCACTTGGAGGTGAGGACGGACGCCTTCTCCTCCAGCTCCGCCAGCTCCTTCTCGAGCTTCTTGAGCCGGTCCTTGGAGGCGGTGTCGGTTTCCTTCTTCAGCGCCTCCTGCTCGATGCGCAGGCGCACGATCTCGCGGTCGAGACTGTCCAGCTCCTCGGGCTTGCTGTCGACCTGCATGCGCAGGCGCGAGGCGGCCTCGTCCACGAGGTCGATGGCCTTGTCGGGCAGGAAGCGATCCGTGATGTAGCGGTTGGAGAGCACGGCTGCCGACACCAGCGACGAATCGGTGATGCGCACGCCGTGATGCAGCTCGTACTTCTCCTTCAGGCCGCGCAGGATGGAGACGGTATCCTCCACCGTGGGCTCGGAGACGAACACGGGCTGGAAGCGCCGCGCCAGCGCCGCGTCCTTCTCCACATGCTTCCTGTACTCATCGAGCGTGGTCGCGCCGACGCAGTGCAGCTCACCGCGCGCGAGCGCGGGCTTCAGCAGGTTGGAGGCGTCCATGGCGCCGTCGGTCTTGCCGGCGCCCACCAGTGTGTGCATCTCGTCGATGAACAGGATGATGCCGCCTTCCGCGCTCTCCACCTCGGACAGCACGCTCTTCAGGCGCTCCTCGAACTCGCCGCGATATTTCGCGCCGGCGATGAGGGAGCCCATGTCGAGGGAAAGCAGGCTCTTGTCCTTCAGGCTCTCCGGCACGTCGCCGTCCACGATGCGGCGGGCGAGGCCCTCCACGATCGCGGTCTTGCCGACGCCGGGCTCGCCGATGAGCACGGGATTGTTCTTGGTGCGGCGGGCCAGCACCTGGATGGTGCGGCGGATCTCCTCGTCGCGGCCGATGACCGGGTCGAGCTTGCCGTCCCGCACGGCCTGGGTCAGGTCGCGGGCATATTTCTTGAGCGCGTCATAAGCATTCTCGGCGGTGGCGGTGTCCGCGGTGCGGCCCTTGCGCAGGGCCTCGATGGCCGCGTTCAGGCTCTGCGGGTTCACGCCCGCCGTGGCCAGGATCTTGCCGGCCTCGGTATCCTTCTCGATGGCGAGGGCGAGCAGCATCCGCTCGACGGTCACATAGCCGTCGCCGGCCTTCTTGGCCGCCTGCTCCGCCGCGTCGAACACGCGGGCGATGGGCTGGGACAGGTAGACCTGCCCGGAGCCGCCCGAAACCTTCGGCAGCTTGGCGAGCGCGGCTTCCACATCGGCGCGCACCAGCGTGGGATTGCCGCCCGCGCGCTGGATGAGGCCGGAGCACAGGCCCTCGGGATCGTCCATCAGCACCTTGAGCAGGTGCTCGGGCACGAACTGCTGATGGCCCTCCCGCACCGCCAGCGACTGGGCAGACTGGACGAAGCCGCGCGCGCGCTCGGTGTAGGTGTCGAAATTCATGTTGCATCTCCTCCTTTTCGCGCCCGGCACCTCCTGTCGAAGCATGCGGGGCGCGCTGGGGCACGGTCCCGGCATCCCCGGCAACCGCCGCGCGAGGTCACCCTCGCGCCGAAGCTCATGTGGGTGCGGCTTGGCGGCAACGGAAGAGGGGATGAGCCACGAAAAGACGGAACGCCCCCGCTCCAGGCCGTCGCGGCGCGGGTTGACGGCAGCGCGGCGGAGTGGGAACCCGCGGGGACAGCTTGCGCCCCGAGGCCCGTCATGACCGCGCTGCCCTCCCCTTCCACCCCTCCGGCTCTGCCGCCCGCCACCGTCACCGCGCTCTACCGCCATCCGGTGAAGGGCCTGTCCCCGGAGCCGCTGGAGCGTGTGCGGCTCGAAGCCGGCGCCTTCTTTCCCGCCGACCGGCTCTATGCGGTGGAGAACGGCCCATCGGGCTTCGACCCGGACGCCCCCGCCTATCGCCAGAAGACCGCCTTCCTGATGCTGATGCGCGACGCGCGCCTCGCCGCGCTCGAAAGCCGCTATGACGACGAAAGCCGGGTGCTCACCCTGTTCCTCGAAGGGGTGGAGGCCGCGCGCGGAAACCTCGCCACCGGGGAGGGGCGCGCGCAGATCGCCGCCTTCCTTACCTTCTTCATGGGGGAGGAGGCGCGCGGGCCGCTCAAGGTGCTGACCGCGCCGGAGGGCTTCCGCTTCACCGATTCCCTGCGCTCCGGCTTCGTGTCCCTGCTCGGCCTCGCGAGCGTGCGGGACCTTTCGCGGCGGATGGGGGCGGAGCTGGACCCCAGGCGCTTCCGCATGAACCTCCACCTGGAGGGCTGGCCTCCCGGCGCCGAGCTGGAGCTGAAGGGCCGGGAGATCGACATCGGCGGCGCCCGCCTCGCCATCGTGAAGCGCACCGAGCGCTGCGCGGCGGTGAATGTCGATCCCGCGACCGCCCGGCGCGACCTGAACGTGGTGAAGGCCCTGGTGCAGGCCTACGGCCACGCCGACTGCGGCGTCTATGCCAAGGTCGTGGGCTCCGGCGAGGTGCGGATCGGCGATGCCGTGACGCTGGTGTCATGAACGCCGGCGAGTGACACAAATACGTTGAATCCCGCCGCTATACGGTGCGATCAGGCGGTTTGCGCCGGATGCTCCGCGCACGCGGAATTCGTGCACGGCTGCGGCCGGGCAGAGAGAACATGGGGGAACCAATGTCGGACACGGCGGCCGCTGGGCACGTCTACAACGTTCTTTTCCTGTGCACGAAGAACGCCGCGCGCTCCATCATGGCCGAGGCCATCCTGAACAAGGACGGCGGCGGCCGCTTCCGGGCCTATTCGGCGGGCACCCATCCCGGCAACGGCGTGCACCCCCTCGCCGTGCTGACCCTGCACCGCTTCGGCTACCCCACCCAAGGCGTGGGGCCGAAGAGCTGGGACGAATTCGCCAAGCCCGGCGCCCCGCAGATGGACTTCGTCATCACCGTCTGCGACGACGCCGCCGGCGAGGAATGCCCGGTGTGGCCCGGCCACCCCATCACCGCGCACTGGGGCATCGAGAACCCGGCCCTCACGGAGGGCACGAGCGTGGACAAGGAGGCGGCCTTCAACCGCGCCTTCCATTACCTCAAGTCCCGCATCTCCGTGTTCGACGCCCTGCCCGTCGCCACCCTGGACAAGCTGGCCCTCCAGAGCCGGCTCAAGGAGATCGGGCAGATGGACGGCGCGAGCGGCACCCCCGCCGCCTGAACCCGGCCCCGGCGCCGCGCAGGACAGGGACCGACGGGGCCCGAGGCTTGACGTTCCGGCCCGTGCGGCGCACTAGAGGGCATGGAACCGGCAAGCCTCGTCTTATTCGCGGCCGTGCTGACCTTGGGCGCCGCCAGCCCCGGCCCGGCGGTGGTGGCCCTGGTGGCGCGCACGCTCGCGCGCGGCCGGGCCGGATCCCTCGCCTTCATCCTGGGCCTCGCCACCGGCGACATCATCTGGCTCGCGGCGGCCGCTTTGGGCCTTGCCGCCCTCGCGGCCGCGCTCGGCAGCCTCTTCTTCTTCGTCCGCCTCGCGGGCGCCGCCTACCTGCTCCACATGGCCTGGCGGCTCTGGACGGCGCCGGCCGCCGCGCCCGGCGATGCCGCCCTGCCCGAGCCGCGCTCCGCGCTCGGCCTCTATGGCGCCGGGGTGGCGCTGACGCTGGGCAATCCGAAGACCATGGCCTTCTACCTCGCCCTGCTGCCCACGCTGGTGGATCTCGGCACGCTGTCCATGCTCGGCTTCGGCGAGATGAGCGCCGTCATCCTGGTGGTGCTGCCGGCCGTCTTCGCCGCCTACGTGCACCTGACGGATCGCGCGCGGCGCTTCATCGCCTCGCGCCGGGCCATGCGCGCCCTCAACCGCGCCTGTGGCGTCGCCCTGGCGGGGGCGGCGGTGAGCGTCGCCACCAAATAACCGCGTGTTTGCGCTAGATTCGCAACACGCTGAAACCCGATTCGAGACCCGAGATCGAGATCCCCATGGCCGAACCCGTGCCCGCTGAATCCCCCGACGATTACGGCGCCCAGTCCATCCAGGTGCTGAAGGGCCTGGACGCGGTGCGCAAGCGTCCGGGCATGTATATCGGCGACACCGACGACGGCTCGGGCCTCCACCACATGGTCTACGAGGTGGTGGACAACGCCATCGACGAGGCGCTGGCCGGCTGGGCCCACGAGGTCACCGTCACCCTCAATGCCGATGGCTCGGTGACCGTGACCGACGACGGCCGCGGCATCCCCACCGACCTCCACCCGGAAGAGGGCGTGTCGGCGGCCGAGGTCATCATGACCCAGCTGCATGCGGGCGGTAAGTTCAACCAGAATTCCTACAAGGTCTCCGGCGGCCTGCACGGCGTGGGCGTCTCGGTCGTGAACGCGCTTTCCACCACGCTCGAACTCACCATCTGGCGCGATGGCAAGGAGCACTTCATGCGCTTCCGCCATGGCGACGCGGAAGCGCCGCTGAAGGTGGTGGGCGAGGTGCCGGCCGGCAAGCGCGGGACCAAGGTCACCTTCGTGCCCAGCCCCGAGACCTTCACCCACATCGCATTCGATTACGCCACTCTGGAACACCGCCTGCGCGAGCTGGCCTTCCTCAATTCCGGCGTGCTGATTGTGCTTACCGACGCGCGCGGCCCCGAGCCGAAGCGCGAGGAGCTGCACTATGAAGGCGGCGTCGAGGCGTTCGTGAAGTATCTCGACCGCTCGAAGGCCGCGCTCATCCCCAAGCCCATCGTGATCCGCGCCGAGCGCGACGGCATCACCGTGGAGGCCGCGCTTTCGTGGAACGACGGATACCACGAAAACGTGCTGTGCTTCACAAACAACATCCCGCAGCGTGACCGCGGCACGCACTTCACCGGCTTCGCCGCCGCCCTCACGCGGCAGGTGATCGGCTATGCCAACGGCTCCGGCATCGCCAAGAAGGAGAAGGTGGACCCCACCGGCGAGGACTGCCGCGAAGGCCTCACCTGCGTGCTCTCGGTGAAGGTGCCGGACCCGAAATTCTCCTCCCAGACCAAGGACAAGCTGGTCTCCTCCGAGGTCCGCCCGGTGGTGGAGAGCCTGGTGAGCGAGGCGCTGACCAACTGGTTCGAGGAGAACCCCGGCGAGGCCAAGGCGGTGATCGGCAAGGTGGTGGAGGCCGCCGCCGCGCGCGAGGCCGCCCGCCGCGCCCGCGACCTGACCCGCCGCAAGAGCCCCCTCGACATCGCCTCCCTGCCCGGCAAGCTCGCCGACTGCCAGGAGCGCGACCCGGCCAAGTCCGAGCTGTTCCTGGTCGAGGGTGACTCGGCCGGCGGCTCCGCCAAGCAGGGCCGCGACCGGGCCTTCCAGGCGGTGCTGCCCCTGCGCGGCAAGATCCTCAACGTGGAGCGCGCCCGCTTCGACAAGATGCTCTCCTCCGAGCAGATCGGCACGCTCATCACCGCGCTCGGCACCGGCATCGGCCGCGACGACTTCGACCTCTCGAAGCTGCGCTACCACAAGATCATCATCATGACCGACGCGGACGTGGACGGCGCCCACATCCGCACCCTGCTGCTCACCTTCTTCTTCCGGCAGATGCCGCAGATCGTGGAAGCCGGGAATCTCTTCATCGCCCAGCCCCCGCTCTACAAGGTCACGCGCGGCAAGTCCGAGACCTACCTGAAGGACGAGAAGGCGCTTGAGGACTACCTCATCACCGCCGGGCTGGACGAGGCCTCACTGCGGCTCGCCTCCGGCGAGGTGCGCACCGGCGCCGACCTCGCCCATCTGGTGGAGGTGGCCCGGCATTTCCGCGGCGCGCTCCACGCCCTGCACCCGCGCTACAATCGCGCGGTGGCGGAGCAGGCGGCCCTGGCCGGCGCCCTCTCCGCATCGGTCGCGGCCGATATGGAGCACGCCGGCCGCGCGGCCGCCCAGGTGGCGCAGCGGCTCGACACCCTGGCAGAGGAGACCGAGCGCGGCTGGACCGGCGCGGCCGACGAAACCGGCTTCACCTTCTCGCGCACGGTGCGCGGCGTGCAGGAGGTGGCGCGGCTCGACGCCGCTTTCGTCACCTCACCGGAAGCCCGCCGGCTCGATACCCTGGCCCGCGACATGGAGGGCGTCTTCACCGACGGCGCCAGCCTGAAGCGCAAGGGCGACGAGGAGGCGCTCCACGGCCCGGTGGACCTGTTCGACGCCGTCACCGACGCCGGCCGCAAGGGCCTGTCTCTCCAGCGCTACAAAGGCCTGGGCGAGATGAACCCGGAGCAGCTCTGGGAAACCACCCTCGACCGGAACGCCCGCTCCCTGCTGCAGGTGAGGGTGAAGGAAGTGGACGCCGCCGACGACCTCTTCAACCGCCTGATGGGCGACGTGGTGGAGCCGCGGCGCGAGTTCATCCAGGAGAACGCCCTGCGCGCCAGCGTGGACGTGTGAGGCGCCACCCCGCGCCCCACGGCGCGGGAAAAGGGGGAGCGCGCCGCCTTGCCGACGGCGGCCGGCGGCGGCTATCTCTTGCCGCGATGAGGCCGGCCGATGGTGCGGCCGGACGCCGAGAGCCGCCGCATGACCCGGACCCCTTCCGCCAGCACCGTTCCTTCGCTCCGCGCCTTCGCGGTCGAGGACCTGTCCGCCGATCAGGCCGCCCGCGAGCACAAGGCCCTCGCCACCGAGATCGCGGGCCACGACGCCGCCTATTACCGTGAGGACGCCCCCGTCGTCTCGGACGCGGACTACGACGCCCTGCGCCGCCGCTACGAGGAGATCGAGCAGCGCTTCCCCACCCTCGCCGGGGCGGACAGCCTTTCCGCGAAGGTGGGCGCCGCGCCGGTGGAGAAGTTCGGCAAGGTCACCCACCAGGTGCCCATGCTCTCCCTGGCCAACGCCTTCACCGACATCGAGGTGGAGGAGTTCGTGGGCCGGGTGAAGCGCTTCCTGGGCCTCGGCGAGGGGGAGGAGGTCGCCTTCACCGCCGAGCCCAAGATCGACGGCCTCTCCTGCTCGCTGCGCTACGTGAACCGCCGGCTGGAGGTGGCCGCCACCCGCGGCGACGGCACCGAGGGCGAGGACGTGACCGCCAACGTGCGCACCATCGCCGAAATCCCGCAGGTGCTGGAGGGCGACGGCGTGCCCGACATCATCGACGTGCGCGGCGAGGTCTACATGGCGGTGGCCGACTTCGAGGCGCTCAACGCCCGCCAGGAGGCCGCGGGCGAAAAGGTATTCGCGAACCCGCGCAACGCCGCTGCCGGCTCCCTGCGCCAGCTCGACCCCGCCGTCACCGCCGCCCGGCCGCTGAAGTTCTTCGCCTATGCCTGGGGCGAGGCGGCCACCCTGCCGGCGGAGACGCAGATGGGCATGGTGGAAGCCTTCGCGCGCTGGGGCTTCCCCACCAATCCGCTCACCGTGGTGGTGCGCTCCGCGCGCGAGCTGGTCGCCCATTACCATGGCATCGAGGAACGGCGGGCGACGCTCGGCTACGACATCGACGGCGTGGTCTACAAGGTGAACGCGCTGGACCTGCAGCGGCGGCTCGGCTTCGTCTCCCGCTCACCGCGCTGGGCCATAGCCCACAAGTTCCCGGCCCAGCAGGCCATGACCCTGCTGGAGGACATCGAGATCCAGGTGGGCCGCACCGGCGCGCTCACCCCGGTGGCGAAGCTCGCGCCCATCACGGTGGGCGGGGTGGTGGTGTCCTCCGCCACGCTGCACAACGAGGACGAGATCCAGCGCAAGGACATCCGCATCGGCGACACGGTGGTGGTGCAGCGCGCCGGCGACGTGATCCCCCAGGTGGTGCGGGTGCTGGAGGAGCGCCGGCCCGAGGGCGCCGTGCCTTATGTCTTCCCCACCGTGTGCCCGGCCTGCGGCTCCCATGCGGTGCGCGAGGTGGATGTGAAGACCGGCAAGGTGGACGTCGTGCGCCGCTGCACCGGCGGTCTCGTCTGTCCGGCCCAGATGGTGGAGCGCCTGCGCCACTTCGTCTCCCGCAACGCCTTCGACATCGAGGGCCTGGGCGAGAAGCAGGTGCACGCGCTCTATGAATGGGACCTCATCAAGTCCCCGGCCGACATCTTCACCCTGGAAACGCGCAACGCCGCCAACCTCCAGCGGCTGGAGAATCGCGAGGGCTGGGGCAAGACCTCAGCCAGCAATCTGTTCGCGGCCATCGAGGGGCGGCGGAAGGTGGCGGTGGACCGCTTCGTGTTCGCCCTCGGCATCCGCCATGTGGGCGAGACCAACGCCAAGCGCCTGATGCGCCATTTCGGCACCGTGGAGGCGCTGGAACAGGTGGCGCTGGCCGCGCGGATGCCCGGCGAGGAGCACCCCAAGGGCAATGCCGGCTGGCAGGAGCTGATCGCCATCGACGGCATCGGCGACGTGGTGGCGGAAGCGGTGATGGAATTCTTCGCCGAGCCCAACAACCGCGAGGTGGTGGCCGCCCTGCTCGCCCATGTGACGCCCGAGCCCATGGAGCAGGTGGCCGCGGCGAGCCCGGTCTCGGGCAAGACCGTGGTGTTCACCGGGTCGCTGGAGAAGATGACCCGCGACGAGGCCAAGGCCATGGCCGAGCGCCTGGGCGCGAAGGTGGCGGGCTCGGTCTCGGCCAAGACCGACCTCGTGGTGGCGGGCCCCGGCGCCGGCTCCAAGCTGGAGAAGGCGCAGGCCCTGGGCGTCAAGGTCATCACCGAGGACGCGTGGTTCGAGCTGGTGGGCTGAGGTCCCCCTCGCCGGCGCGCGCATTCCACCCCCGCCGGCGAGGTGATATAGGATTGCTCCAATGTGAGCGGCGGCCGCTTTCCCCTGCCCCGGGGCCGCGACGAAGGTCCGCCCCGCCCAAGCCCTTCCGGGCGCCTGCCGCCCGCTTGCCCGCACCGCCAGAGCGCAGAGCTGCCATGACCTCTTCCGCCGCGCCATCCCCCGCGCCCCGCCGCCCGCACCGGGTGGGCCTGTTCTGCACCTGCCTCGTGGACACCATCCGCCCCTCGGTGGGCTTCGCGGCGGCGAAGCTGCTGGAGGATGCCGGCTGCGAGGTGGACGTGCCGCGCCAGACCTGCTGCGGCCAGCCGGCCTTCAACTCCGGCGACCGCGCCACCGCCCGCGCCCTGGCCGACCAGACCATCGCCGCCTTCGAGGGCTTCGACTACGTGGTGGCGCCCTCCGGTTCCTGCGCCGGCATGATGAAGGCGCACTATCCCGAGCTGTTCGCCGGCGAGCCGGACGGCATGATCCGCGCCGAGCGCTTCTGCGCCAAGGTGTTCGAGCTCACCTCGTTCCTCGTGGACGTGCTGGGTGTGATCCATGTGGACGCGCGCTACGAGGGCACCGTCACCTATCACGACAGCTGCTCGGGCCTGCGCGAGCTGAAGGTGAGGGACCAGCCCCGCGCGCTGCTCGCCTCGGTGGAGGGGCTGGAGCTGGTGGAGATGGCCGACGCCGACACCTGCTGCGGCTTCGGCGGCACCTTCTGCGTGAAATATCCGGACATCTCCAACGCCATCGTCGGCAAGAAGGCGCAGAATGCCCTCGCCTCCGGCGCCGACACGCTGCTCGCGGGCGATCTCGGCTGCCTCATGAACATGGCCGGCAAGCTCCAGCGCGAGGGCCGGGAGATCGCCGTGCGCCACGTGGCGGAAGTGCTCGCCGGCATGGGGGACGCGCCCGCCATCGGTGCCCCCAAACCCGCCGGCAGCAAGGGCTGAGCACAGGGAGCACCGCCATGAGCGTCGCCATCACATCGCCCCGCCTCAAGGAGAACGCCGCCGCGGCGCTTGAGGATGCCCAGCTCCAGGAGGCCCTCGCCAAGGTGGGCCCCGGCTTCATCGGCAAGCGCCGCGCCGCGGCCGAGAAGATGCCCGAGTTCGAGGACCTGCGCGACAGCGCGCGGGACATCAAGAACCACACCCTCGCCCATCTCGACCTCTACCTAGAGCGGTTCGAGGAGAAGGTGCGCGCCGCCGGCGGCCATGTGCACTTCGCGGTGGACGCGGCCGACGCCCGCGCCATCGTCACCGACATCTGCCGCCGCCTCGGCGCGAAGACGGTGACCAAGGGCAAGAGCATGATCTCGGAGGAGATCGGCCTCAACGACCACCTGGAGGCGCAGGGCATCGTCCCGGTCGAGACCGACCTCGGCGAATATCTCATCCAGATCCGGGGCGAGACGCCGTCCCACATCATCGCCCCCGCCATTCACCTCAACAAGCGGCAGGTGGAGGCGGACTTCCGCCGCGTGCACACCGACCTGCCGGCGGACCGCGACCTCTCCGAGCCCACCTCCCTCCTGGCGGAGGCGCGCGGCGAGCTGCGGCAGAAGTTCCTGGTCGCGGATGTCGGCATCACCGGCGCCAATTTCCTGGTCGCGGAGACCGGCACCTCGGTGCTCGTGACCAACGAGGGCAACGGCGACCTCACCCAGACCCTGCCCAAGGCGCACATCGTGCTCGCCTCGCTGGAGAAGCTGGTGCCGACGCTGGAGGACGCCATGCAGATGCTGCGCGTGCTCGCCCGCTCGGCCACCGGGCAGGACATGAGCGTCTACACCAGCTTCTCCACCGGCCCACGCCGCGCCGACGACCCGGACGGGCCCGGCGAATACCATGTGGTGCTGCTCGACAACGGCCGCTCGGCCATGCTCCAGGGCGAGCTGCGGGAGATGCTGCGCTGCATCCGCTGCGGCGCCTGCATCAACCATTGCCCCGTCTACCACGCCATCGGCGGCCATGCCTACGGCTGGGTCTATCCCGGCCCCATGGGCTCGGTGCTCACGCCGGCGCTCATCGGCGTGGAGAAGGGGGCGAACCTGCCCAACGCCTCCACCTTCTGCGGCCGGTGCGAGGAGGTGTGCCCAGTGCGCATTCCCCTGCCGAAGCTCATGCGGCACTGGCGGGAGAAGGAGTTCGAGCGCCACCTCACCCCGGCGCCGCAGCGCTACGGGCTGAAGGTGTGGAGCTTCCTCGCCACGCGCGGCTGGCTCTACCGGCCCGCCACCCGGCTCGCCATGGCGGCGCTGGGCGCGCTCGGCCGCGCCAGGGGCCGCTTCTCCGCCTTGCCGCTCGCCGGCGGGTGGACGAGGCACCGCGACTTTCCCGCCCCCGAGGGCGACACCTTCCAGGCCCAGTGGCGCGCCCGCAGGGCCGCGAACCGGAGCACCGCGCGATGACCAGCTCCCGCGATACCGTCCTCGCCTCCGTCCGCCGGGCGCTGGGGGTCACCTCGAAGGAGGCGCCGCGCCGCCAGGAGGTGGCCGATCGGCTCGCGGGGCACCCGGCCGGCGTGGTGCCGGCCCGCGGCCAGCTGCCTGCGGGCGAGCGCCTCGCCCTGTTCAAGGAGATGGTGCTGGCGGCGGCCGCCACCCTCGACCACCTGCCCACCGACGCCCAGGTGCCCGGCGCCATCGCCGCCTACCTGCGCGCGCGCAACCTGCCGGCGACCCTGCTGCGCGGCGCGGACGAGCGCCTCTCCGTCCTGCCCTGGGCCGACGAGCCCCAGCTCGACGTGTGGATCGGCCCTTCCGACGGGCGCCAGCTCGTGGGCCTGTCCCACGCCTTCGCCGGGGTGGCGGAATCGGGCACGCTGGTGCTGCTCTCGGGGCAGGAGAACCCCACGACCCTCAACTTCCTGCCGGACCACCACCTCGTGCTCATCGACGCGCGTGATGTCGCGGGTGACTATGAGGCGGTGTGGGCCCGCATCCGCGCCCGCTTCGCGCCCGGAACGCTGCCGCGCACGGTGAACATGGTCACCGGCCCCTCGCGCTCGGCGGACATCGAGCAGACCCTTCTCCTGGGCGCGCACGGCCCGCGCAGCCTGCATGTGCTGCTGGTGGGCGAGGCCGCCTGACGTTCCGGAAAATGATGCCGTTGCGCAACGCTTCCGGTGCAAATGCGGGCCACCGGCCGACTGTTGCCAAGGTGAAGCAAACTTGGCTTGCCGCCCGGCACGATTGACGGCAGAACTCGGCTGTCACGATCCATGGTGCCCAAATGACGTTGAGCTTGCGCTTTGCCGTGGCGCTGTTCGCAGCGCTGTTCCTGACCGCCACCGGCCGGCCCGCCGCCGCTCAGGGCACCCCCCACGTCTACCTCATGCGCGGCCTCGCCAACGTGTTCTCCCTGGGCATGGACGATCTGGCCGCCAAGCTCAACGCGCGCGGCATCCCCGCCCAGGTGTATGAGTACGGCCAGTGGGAGCAGGTGGCGGCCCAGGCCTCCGCGGTGAGCAAGTCCGAGCGCGGCTCGCCCATCATCATCATCGGCCATTCGCTGGGCGCCGACGCCGCCATTGAGGCGGGCGAGCGGCTCACCGCCCTCGGCACCCCCGCGAAGCTGGTCGTCACCTTCGATCCCGTGGGTGTCAGCACCGTGGGCAGGGCCTCCGGCCGGTTCGTGAACTACTACCAGGCCAACAACGGCTACGGAAAGCGCCTCACCGCCGGCCCCGGCTTCCGCGGCAAGCTGGTGAACCGCGACCTCGACGGCGTGGCCTCCATTGACCACTTCAACATCGAGAAGATGCCGAAGCTGCATTCCGAAGTGATGGCTTCCATCCAGGCCCTCAAGTCGCGGCCGAAGCCGAAGCCCGCGCCCGCCGCCCCGGCGGTGACGCCCGCCTCGGAATCCGCCGGCACCAGGCCGCCCGCCCCGCTGCCGGCTTCCGGCTCCGGCGAGCGCGCCGCCAGCGCCACCAGCCAGAAGGCCATGTGACACGAAACGCGCGCCGCGGGAGCAGATCCAGCGCGGCAGCGCCGGCTGAGCTGAACGCAAGGGCCGCGGCTTCCGCAGGGAGCCGCGGCCCTTGCGCATTTGGCGGCCTCGCGGGTTCCCCAGGGCAAGGAAGCGCCCGTTTCCAAAGCCTCCGGCAAGCTCCGCGTGCTTCATTCGGGTGCTGGTACCCATCATGCCGCCACAGAGCGGCAGCACGGCACCTGAACCGGATCAAGTAGAGTTGTGTCGAGGCGAGGGAACGCCATCGTGTTCAACTACATAATAACGCTACTTGGCATCTTCACGAGGGGGCTGGGTCTTAAGATCGTCCTCTGTTTCATGCCACCGATAGTGGCCGCGTGGACATTTTTCATCCTTCACCTGATAAACCTGTATCAGTTTCATTCGGAATACTTCACGCAGACGCTGGTTCTGGGGCTGCTCGGCATTGCCGTGGGCAGTGTTATTGTCTGCGTCCTCATTCTCTCCATCGTCCCGCCGCTGCGGCGGATCGTGGATATCACCTCCGCGCTGCAGCACGGCAGGACCGACTTCACCATCCCCTACCAGGCCCGCAAGGATGAGATCGGCGACCTCGCCCGCTCGTTCGAGGTGCTGCGCGAGGGCCTCATCAAGGCGGCCAAGCTCGAAGCCGCCAACCGCGCCGAGGCGGAGGCGAAGATCGCCCACGGCACCCGCATCGCCGGCCTCGCCCGGAACTTCGAGGCGGTCATCAAGGCGGTGGTAGGCAGCCTCACCGGCGCCGCGGGCGACCTGCAGGCGAGTGCCGCCGCCATGCTGACGGCCTCGCAGCAGACCCAGCAGCAGAGCAACGTGGTGGCTTCCGCCTCGCAGGACGCCTCCTCGAACGTGCAGGCGGTGGCCGGCGCCACGGAGCAGATGACCGTCTCCAGCCGCGAGATCGGCCGGCAGGTGTCCAACGCCTCGCAGATGGCCGCCGCCGCCGTGCAGGAGGCCAACCGCACCGGCACCGTGGTGGACCGCCTCGCCCGCGACGCCGAGAAGATCGGCTCGGTGATCCAGCTCATTCAGGAGATCACGGCGCAGACCAACCTGCTCGCCCTCAACGCCACCATAGAGGCAGCGCGGGCGGGAGACGCGGGCCGCGGCTTCGCGGTGGTGGCGAACGAGGTGAAATCCCTCGCCGCGCAGACCGCCAAGGCCACCGGCGAGATCGCGACGCAGATCACCGACATCCAGACCGCGACCAGCTCCACGGTGGATGCCATCAAGGGCATCAGCGATTCCATCGCCGACATCAGCGATGTCGCCTCGGCGGTCGCCTCCGCCGCGCAGCAGCAGGTGACGGCGACGGCCGAGATCTCCGACAACGTGCAGCAGGCGGCCCTCGGCACCGGCGAGATTTCGCGGAACATCGCCGGCGTGGCGGAGGCGGTGGACCAGACCAGCACGGTCGCCAGCGCCGTGCTGAACGCCGCCAACCAGCTCGCCACGGAAGCCGAAAGCCTGCGCCGGGAGGTCGAAACCTTCCTCGCCGCCCTCGACAAGGCCTGATCGGGGGCTCGCGCGAGCGGGTCCCTCATCGCGGCCGGGACGCGGCGCGGTGGCTTCGCGCCGGGCATCCGATTCGGCCCCTGCCCCGGCATGCACGACATCGGCGAAAGAGGGCAAGGACCGGCCCGCGTCTTCTTCAAGCGGCGAGGACACGCCTGAACACGGCCGCTCCGGCACCGGAGAGGCCCGGCCCCAAGCCGTCGGCTCCAGTCCTCGGCCGGTGCCGGGGCGCGCTTCGCTCAAGCACCATGATGGCTTCACCAAAGACCCATGAGAAAACCTCACGGGCCATTGGTCTCAGCCATTGAGCGCCCTCAGCGCCGCTTCGTGCAGGGCCGGCGTGGCGGCGGCCACCACCTTGCCGTCGGAGGCAAGACCGAGCGGGCGGCCCTGCCAGTCGGTCATGACCCCGCCCGCGCCCTCCACCACCGGCACCAGCGCCATGAAATCGTAGGGCTGAAGCGCGGTCTCCACCACTAGGTCGCAATGGCCGGAGGCGAGAAGGCCGTACTGGTAGCAATCGCCGCCGAAGCGGCGCATGGCGCCCTGGCGGCTCAGCGCGTCGTACCGCGCCCAGTCCTCAGGCGTGAAGAAATCCGGCGAGGTGGTGTAGACGCGCGCGTCCGCCAGCGCCGTGCAGCCGCTCACCCGCGCCGGCGCGCCGTTCAGCGTGGCGCGGCCCAGCAGGCCCACCCAGCGCTCGCCGAGGGGCGGCACCTCGATCACCCCCACCTGCGGCACGCCCTTCTCCGCGAAGGCGATGAGCGCGCCGAACAGAGGCATGCCGGTGATGAAGCTCTTGGTGCCGTCGATGGGGTCGATGACCCACAGATGATCGTCGCCGCCGGTCATGCCCGCTTCCTCGCCGAGGATGGCGTGGCCGGGGAAGCGGGCGGCGATGGCCTCGCGCAGGGCGGCCTCGATGGCCTTGTCGGCGATGGTCACGGGGCTCTCGTCCGCCTTGCGCTCGAAGGCGGTGGTCTTGCGGAAATGCGCCCGCGCCAGGGTGCGCGCGGTGTCGGCGAGCGTGGCGGCGAAGGCGGCGACGAGATCCGCGTCGATATCGGTCATGGAATTCCCCTCTTTCCGCAGGCGGCCTCGCGATACGCCCACGGCCTGCGGCCGGCCCACAGCGGCCCTTGCGACAACCCACAAAAACCTCTCTTTGCCACACAAAGCAATATGATTTTGTGGATTTTCGTTGACTTCACCGCGACGCAGCAGGAATCATATGTGGGTTCGCGGGCTTCACGGGGCACGCACCGAACCGCCGCAATGCCCGCGGCAGAGCCACCCGAGCCAAGGGCGCGTGAGCTTTCTCACGGGCTCCTGGTCAAGCCCGCGCGGCGTTTGAGCGAAACCCACTTGGCGCGGTCGCGGACCGGGGCCGATGGTATCAGGGGATATTCATGGCTGAGTTTCCGACCCAGGCCCAGGTCGTCATCGTCGGCGGCGGCATCATCGGCACGTCCACCGCCTATCACCTCGCCAAGCTGGGCTTCAAGGACACGGTGCTCATCGAGCGCCACAAGCTCACCTCGGGCTCCACCTTCCACGCCGCCGGCCTCGTCGGGCAATTGCGCTCCAACGCCAACATCACCCAGCTGCTGGGTGAATCGGTGAAGATCTACCAGACGCTGGAGCAGGAGACGGGCCTTGCCACCGGCTGGAAGATGAACGGCGGCCTGCGCCTCGCCTGCACCGAGGAGCGCTGGACCGAGGTGAAGCGCCAGGCCACCACCGCCCGCTCCTTTGGGCTCGAGATGCACCTGCTCACCCCGAAGGAGGCGCAGGAACTGTGGCCGCTCATGGACATCTCCGACGTGGTGGGCGCCGCCTTCCTGCCCACCGACGGGCAGGCCAATCCCTCCGACATCACCGGCTCCCTCGCCAAGGGCGCGCGCATGAACGGCGCCCGCATCTTCGAGGATACCGAGGTCACCGGCTTCAAGGTCGAGAACGGCCGCGTCACCGTGGTGGAGACGAGCCGCGGGCCCATCCGCTGCGAGATCGTGGTGAACTGCGCCGGCCAGTGGGCCCGCGAGGTGGGCGCCATGGTGGGGGTGAACGTGCCCCTGGTCTCGGTGGAGCACCAGTACATGGTGACCGAGCGCATCGCCGGCGTCACCTCGACCCTGCCCACCCTGCGCGATCCCGATCGCCTCACCTATTACAAGGAGGAGGTGGGCGGCCTCGTCATGGGCGGCTACGAGCCGAACCCCATTCCCTGGGCGGTGGGCGGCTTCCCCGAGAAGTTCAACTTCCAGCTTCTTCAGTCGAACTTCGACCATTTCGAGCAGCTCATGGAGCTGGCGCTGGGCCGCGTGCCGGCGCTCCAGACCGCCGGCATCAAGCAGCTCATCAACGGGCCCGAGAGCTTCACGCCCGACGGCAACTTCATCCTGGGCCAGGCGCCTGAGTTGACCGGCTTCTACGTGGGCGCGGGCTTCAACGCCTTCGGCATCGCCTCCGGCGGCGGCGCGGGCAAGGTGCTGGCGGAATGGATCGCCGGCGGCGAGCCGCCCTATGACCTCTCACCCGTGGACATCCTGCGCTTCGGCCGCAACCACCAGGACGTGAACTGGGTGCGCAAGCGCACGCTGGAGGCCTATGCCAAGCACTACACCATCGCCTGGCCGCACGAGGAGCACAAAAGCGGGCGCCCGCTGCGCCGCTCGCCGCTCTACGACCGGCTGAAGGCGCAGGGCGCCGTGTTCGGCGAGAAGCTGGGCTGGGAGCGGCCCAACTGGTTCGCCGCCGAGGGCGAGGAGGCGCGGGACCACTACACCTTCGGCCGCCCCAACTGGACCGACGCCGTGGCGCGCGAGCATAAGGCCACCCGCGAAAGCGTGAGCGTGTTCGACCAGACCTCGTTCGCGAAATTCATGCTGATCGGCAAGGACGCGGAAGCCGCGCTCTCTTATGTCAGCGCCGGTGACATGACGCGGCCCGCGGGCACGCTCACCTATGCCCCCATGCTGAATGCCCGCGGCGGCATCGAATGCGACCTCACGGTGGGGCGGCTCGCGGCGGACACCTATTACATCGTCGCCGGAACCGGCGCCGCCACGAAGGATTTCGACTGGCTGAAGCGCCGCCTGCCGGCGGGCCTCGACGCGCACCTCGTGGACGTCTCCTCCATGTATGCGGTGCTGGCGCTCATGGGCCCGAACGCCCGCAAGGTGCTCGAAAAGCTCACCCGCGACGATGTTTCCAACGCCGCCTTCCCGTTCGCCACCGTGCGCAACATCAATGTCGCCGGCGCGCCGGTGATGGCGCTGCGCCTCACCTTCGTGGGCGAGCTGGGCTGGGAGCTGCACATTCCCGTGGAGTTCGCCGCCACCGTCTATGAGGCGGTCATGGAGGCGGGGGCGGAGTTCGGCATCCGCAACGCCGGCTACCGCGCCATCGAGACCCTGCGCCTGGAGAAGGGCTATTGGGCCTCGGGCTCCGACATCGGCCCCGACCACACCCCGTTCGAAAGTGGCCTCGGCTGGGCGATCAAGCGTGACACCGGCACGCCCTTCATCGGCCGCGAGGCGCTGGAGCGGAAGCGGGTCGAGCCGCTGAAGAAGCGCCTCGCCTGCTTCACGGTGGACGACCCGGAGGTGGTGCTGCTGGGCCGCGAGACCATCTACCGCGATGGCGAGCGGGTGGGCTGGCTGTCCTCCGGCGGCTTCGGCCACACCGTGGGCAAGCCCATCGGCTACGGCTACGTGCGTCGGCCCGAGACCGGCCTCGACGATGCCTTCGTGCTCTCGGGCAGCTACGAGCTCGATGTGGCGACGGTCCGGGTGCCGGCCAAGGTGCACCTCTCGCCGCTCTACGACCCCGAGATGAAGAAGATCCTCGCCTGACCGGCGGGTGACGCCCGCGCCGCCGTTCGCCCCTCGTGCGGCGGCGCGGGCCCTCGATTCCCAGCCGCAACCCGAAGCGAAAGGAGAGACCTCGTCCTGCCCCCAAAATAGTCACAGGAAGCCGCAAATTCGCGCACGCGGGTTGCGAAAAAACAAAATATGCTCCGCTTCATTCCTGGGACGATATGAAATTTCTGCCTAGTGAACGGCGCCTTGAGCCGCAACAAATCGCGCAAATAAACTTCCAAAGGGGTTCCGCATGCTTCGCACTCTGTCTCGCATCGCCCTCGCGGGCGTCGTCTCCATGGCGGTCGGCACGGCATGGGCCGCGCCGGAATCCAAGGATCCCATCAAGATCACCCTGAACGACTGGACCGGCCAGCTCCTCAGCGCCCACATCATGGGCGAGATCCTGAAGAAGCAGGGTTACAACGTCGAATATGTCCCGGCGGATTATCTTGCCCAGTTCTCGGGCATGGGCACCGGCGACCTCACCGTGGCGCCGGAAGTGTGGGCCACCACCGCGCAGGAAGCTCTCGACGCGGCCGTGAAGACCGGCGGCGTGGAGAACGTGGGCTCCTCCGGCATGGAAGCGCGCGAGGACTGGTGGTTTCCCGAATACATGAAGGAAAAGTGCCCCGGCCTACCCGACTGGAAGGCCCTGAAGAACTGCGGCGCCGCCTTCTCCACCCCCGACACCGCCCCCAAGGGGCGCTATCTCGGCGGCCCCTCCACCTGGGGCGGCTATGACGAGGAGCGCGTGGAAGCCCTCGGCCTGCCGTTCGAGGTCATCCATGCCGGCACCGACGCCGCCATGTTCGCCGAGCTGAAGAGCGCCTACGAGCGCAAGGCCCCCATCATTCTCTGGATCTACACGCCGCACTGGGCGCCCATCAAGTACAAGGGCGAGTTCGTCGAGTTCCCGGCTTATGAGGCCGCCTGCTACGAAGATCCCGCGTGGGGCGTGAACAAGGAAATGAAGTATGACTGCGCCAAGCCGCGCGGTCCCATCTGGAAGGCGGTCTGGGCCGGCATGCAGAAGAAGTGGCCGGGCGCCTACGAGATCATCAAGGACTACAAGTTCGACAACCAGACCATGGGCGAGCTGGCCGCCCGCGTCGATATCGACGGCCAGAAGGTCGAGGACGTGGCCGCCGACTGGGTGAACAAGAACGAACCCACCTGGAAGGCCTGGGTGAAGAAGTGACCGCCTGAGGGCGTTCACACCCATCGAGACCCGCGCCCGGAGGGAGGCCTCTCCATCCGGGCGCGCGCCGGCCCCTTCGTTTCCAAGGCCACACAGCCATGAGCCATCCCGTTCTCGCCTGTCGCGACGTCGCCAAGCTCTACGGGGCGAAAGCCCGGAAGTTCGTCGTCGACGGCCGCCTCACCGCCGATGCCGCGACCCTCGCCGAAGCCGGCGTCACCGCCGCCGTGCGCGACGTCAATCTCGAGATCCAGCGCGGGCAGACCTTCGTCATCATGGGCCTTTCGGGCTCGGGCAAGTCCACGCTCGTGCGCTGCCTCTCGGGCCTCACGCCACCCACCGCCGGCGAGGTGCTGTTCGAGGGGCGCGACCTGTTCAAGTATTCCGAGAGCGAGCTGATCCAGATCCGCCGCCACCAGATGGGCATGGTGTTCCAGCACTTCGCGCTGCTGCCCCATCTCAATATCCTGCAGAACGTCGCCTTCCCCCTGGAGGTCCAGGGCCGCACCAAGGCCGAGCGCCTGGACAAGGCGCAGAAGATGATCGAGCTCGTGGGCCTGAAGGGCCGCGAGCACCGCTTCCCCAGCGAGCTTTCCGGCGGCCAGCAGCAGCGCGTGGGCATCGCCCGCTCCCTCGCCGCCGACCCGGACCTGTGGTTCCTGGACGAGCCCTTCTCCGCGCTCGACCCCCTCATCCGCCGCGAGATGCAGGACGAGGTGCTGCGCCTGCAGGGCATGCTCAAGAAGACCATCGTCTTCATCACCCACGATTTCGACGAGGCCGTGCGCATCGCCGACCGCATCGCCATCATGAAGGACGGGCGCGTGGAGCAGATCGGTTCCGCCGAGGAGCTGGTGCTCACCCCCGCCACCGACTACGTGCGCGCCTTCACCCGCGAGGCGCCGCGCGCCAAGATCCTCACCGCCCGCGCCATCATGCGCCCGGCCCCGGCCGACGCGAAGTTCGCCGGCCTCGTCGAAGCCCGCGCCCGCATCGCCTCCTTCGCCCACCAGGTGGAATCCACCGACGCGGTCTACGGCGTGGTGGACAACGGCCGCATCCTCGGCGCCATCGACCGGCTCGCCATGATCGACGTGCTGGTGGGCCGCGAGCCCCGGAGCGTGGCGGCATGACCATGGCGAGCGCGCAGGACACGACACCGGACACCGACCCGCAGGCCACGGCCGCCCCCTTTCCCTGGCGCCGGCTGGTGTGGCCGGCGGTGGTGGTGCTCACCATCGTCGCGGTGATGCTGCCCGCGGGCGCCTTGCCCGGCTGGGCCACGAAATATCCCGCCGCCTGGCAGCTGCCGCTCGCCGCGTGGATTTCCGATTTCATGAAGTGGCTGATGAACAGCGCCTCGTTCGGCCTGTTCACGGTGCGCGACCTCACCCGCGCCATCTCGGCCGTGCTCAACCTGCCGCTCGTGGTGGCGAAGTCCATCTTCGCGAGCGGCGTCATGCAGGGCGAGGGCTCGGCGGCGGTGCAACTGTTTCCGCCGGTGCCGTGGTTCTCGCTGGTGATCGCGGCCACCGCCGTCTCCTACGCCGTCGGCGGCCTGCGCCTCGCGGCGGGCATGGCGCTGGGCCTCGCCTATCTCGCGGTGTTCGGCCAGTGGACGAGCGCCATGGTCACTTTCGCCTCGGTGCTGGTGTCGGCCATCATCGGCGCCTTCGGCGGCCTGCTGCTGGGCCTCGCCTGCGTGCGCTCGCGAACGCTGGAGCGGCTGATGTCGCCCCTGCTGGACGTGGCACAGACCATGCCGGTGTTCGCCTATCTGCTGCCCATGCTGATCCTGTTCGGCTTCGGGCCGGTCTCGGCCATGATCGCCACCATCATCTATGCCGTGCCGCCCATGGTGCGCATCACCATCGTGGCCATCCGCGCCGTGCCGGAGGAGATCGACGCGCTCGGCCGCATGACCGGCTGCACGCGCCGGCAGATCACCTGGAAGATGCTGGTGCCCTCGGCCATGCCCGCGCTGATGGTGGGCGTGAACCAGGTCATCATGCTCTCGCTCAACGTGGTCATCATCGCCTCCATGATCGGCGCCGGCGGCCTCGGCTGGGACGTGCTGGCGGCCCTGCGGCGGCTCGACATCGGCGGCGGCCTGGAGGCGGGCCTCGCCATCACCGTGCTCGCCATCCTGCTCGACCGCTTCGCCCAGGCGCTGGCCTTCCGCGCCCGGCGCACCGGCGGCGGCGGCAACCAGAAGCGCGTGCGCCTCGGCGTCTATGCGGCGCTGGCGGTGGCGGCTGCGGGCTGGCTCGCGGCCGCCCGCTGGCCCCACATCGCCCCCTATCCGGAGGCGCTGCGCCTCTCCACGGCGCCGTTCTGGGGCGATCTCGTCTCCTGGATCAACATCAACTTCAACGGCCCGCTCGACGCGGTGAAGACCTTCATCCTGCTCAATGTCCTGGCGCCGGTGAAGCAGTTCATGCTGGCCCTGCCGTGGCCCTGGGTGGTGGCGGTGACGGCGCTCGCGGGCTACTGGCTCGGCGGACTGCGGCTCGCGCTCACGGTCGGCCTCATGTGCGCCTTCATGGCGGTGGTGGGGCTGTGGCCCGCGACCATGATCACGGTCTACCTGTGCGGCGTGGCGGTGATGATCTCGGTGCTCATCGGCGTGCCGGTGGGGGTCGCCTGCGCCCAGCGCCCGGCCCTACGCACGGTGGTGGAATGGATCATCGACACGCTGCAGACCCTGCCGGCGTTCGTCTACCTCATCCCCATCGTCATGCTGTTCCGGGTGGGCGACTTCACCGCCCTCATCGCCATCGTGCTCTACGCCATCGCCCCGGCCATCCGCTACACGGCCCACGGCGTGGCGCAGGTGTCGCCCCATCTGGTCGAGGCAGGCGTGATGAGCGGCTGCACGCGGCGGCAGATCCTCACCCGCATCCGCCTGCCGCTGGCGGTACCGGACATGCTGCTGGGCCTCAACCAGACCATCCTGCTGGCCTTGTCCATGCTGGTCATCACCGCGCTGGTCGGCACCCGCGACCTCGGCCAGGTGACCTATGCCGCCCTCGCCAAGGCGGACGTGGGCCTCGGCCTCGTGGCGGGCCTGTCGGTGGCGTTCATCGGCATGATCGCCGACCGGCTGATCACGGCGGGCAGCGCCCGGCTGAAGGCCCGCGCGGGCCATTGAGGAACGGCAGGGAACATCCATGACCAGCAAAGCCGCGGACCGCATCCGCGCCCTGTCCTTCTGGGGCGGCCCCGTCGATCCCAAGCCCCTCGGCGGCGGCATCACCAACTCGAACTTCCTGGTGGAGGACGGGCCGCGCAAATACGTGGTCCGCCTCGGCGCCGACATCCCGCTGCACAACGTCATGCGCTTCAACGAGCGCGCGGCGGCGCTGGCGGCGGAAGCGGCCGGGGTCTCCCCCGCCCTGCGCTACTTCGAGCCCGGTCTCATCGTCATCGACTTCATCGAGGGACGCACCTTCAACGAGGCGGACGTGCGCGCGAACCTCTCGCGCGTGGTGGAGCTGGTGCAGCGCGCCCACCGCGAGGTGACGCGCCACATCCGCGGGCCGGCGCTCGGCTTCTGGACCTTCCACATCCTGCGCAACTACATCGCCGCGCTGTCGGACCGGCGCCACCGCCTCGCCGGCGACCTGCCCCGCTTCTCAGCCGTGACCGACCGCCTCGAAGCCGCGCTCGGCCCCACCGAGATCGTGTTCGGCCACAACGACCTGCTGCCCGCCAATTTCATCGACGACGGCAAGCGGCTGTGGCTGATCGACTGGGACTACGGCGGCTTCAACACCCCGCTGTTCGATCTCGGCAACCTCGCCTCCAACAACGAGTTCGACCTCGCCCAGCGCCGCGACCTGCTGCGCCTCTATTACGAGCGCGAGCCGGACGACGCCCTGCGCCTGCGGTTCCAGGCCATGTTCGTGGCCTCGCTGCTGCGCGAGAGCCTGTGGAGCATGATCTCGGAGCTCGAATCCCAGATCGAGTTCGACTACCGCACCTATACCGCCACCAACCTCCATCGCTTCGAGCGCGCCTTCGCCGATTTCGACACGATGCGCGCCTGATCCCCGAGAGCCGGGCGCCCGCGGGCGCCGGCCCCGCACCCGCCCGATGGCCACGTCCCTCCTTCCGGCATCCCCCTTGGCGCGGCCGGGGCGAGGGTCTAGAGCGTTCACGCGCGCAGAACCGATGGGACGGGCTTGAGATGCGGATCGCGATCGCGGGACTGGGATATGTGGGCCTCTCCAATGCCGTGCTTCTGGCCCAGAAGCACGCCGTGACGGCTCTCGACGTGGACGAGGAGCGGGTGGCTGCCATCAATGCCCGCCGCTCCCCCATCGTCGATCCCGACATCGAGCGCTATCTCGCGGAGCGGCAGCTCGACCTCAAGGCCACGCTCGATCCGCGCGAGGCGTTCGCGGGGGCCGAGTTCGTCATCGTCTCGACGCCCACCAATTACGACGTCCGCACCAGCCACTTCGATACTCGCTCGGTGGAGACGGTGATCGACCAGGCGCTCGCCATCAATCCGGACGCCACCCTCATCATCAAGTCCACCATCCCGGTGGGCTTCGTGCAGCAGGTGCGCGCGCGGCTCGGGCGCGACAACATCATCTTCTCCCCGGAATTCCTGCGCGAGGGCAAGGCGCTCCACGACAACCTCTACCCCTCCCGCATCATCGTCGGCGACCACACCGAGGCGGCGCGCACGTTCGCCGGCCTGCTGAAGGACTGCGCCATCCGCCAGGACGTGCCAGTGCTGTTCACCGGCCCCGGAGAGGCGGAGGCCATCAAGCTGTTCGCCAACACCTACCTCGCCATGCGGGTGGCCTTCTTCAACGAGCTGGACAGCTACGCCCTCGCCTTCGGCCTCGACACGCGGGAGATCATCGGCGGGGTGAGCCTCGATCCCCGCATCGGCGGGCACTACAATAACCCCTCCTTCGGCTACGGCGGCTACTGCCTGCCAAAGGACACGCGGCAACTGCTCGCCAACTATTCCACCGTGCCGCAGAACCTCATCCGCGCCATCGTGGAAACCAACTCCACCCGCAAGGACTTCATCGCCGAGCGCATCCTGGCGCTCGCGCCCCGGCACGTGGGCATCTACCGGCTCACCATGAAGGCGGGCTCCGACAATTTCCGCGACAGTTCCATCCAGGGCATCATGAAGCGGATCAAGGCCAAGGGCGTCCCCGTCACGGTCTACGAGCCGCAGATCAGGGAACCGCACTTCTTCAACTCGCCGGTGGAGCGCGATCTTGCGGCCTTCAAGGCCCAGGCCGACGTGATCGTCGCCAACCGCTGCACCGACGAGCTCGCCGACGTGGCGCACAAGGTCTTCACCCGCGACCTGTTCGGCTCCGACTGAGCGGGGCACCCGCCGAAGGCCGCCACCCTTGCCCCACCGGCGGTTTCGGCGCACACAGCGACCGGCGGCCCGCGCCGCCCCATGACCGAGAGCAGAGAGAACGCATGAAGGGCATCATCCTCGCCGGCGGGAGCGGCACGCGCCTGCATCCCCTGACCCTCGTCACCTCCAAGCAGCTGATGCCGGTCTACGACAAGCCGATGATCTACTACCCGCTGTGTGTCCTCATGCGCGCGGGCATCACCGAGATCCTCATCATCTCCACCCCTCAGGACGTGCCCCAGTTCCAGCGCCTGCTGGGCGACGGCAGCCAGTGGGGCATCTCCTTCTCCTATGCGGTGCAGCCTTCCCCGGACGGGCTCGCCCAGGCCTATGTGATCGGCGCGGACTTCGTGGCCGGCGAAAGCTCCGCCCTCATCCTCGGCGACAACATCTTCTACGGCCACGGCCTGCCGGAGCTGCTGGCGCCCGCCGCCCAGCGCGCCGAGGGGGCGACCGTCTTCGCCTATTACGTCAATGATCCCGAGCGCTACGGCATCGTCGAGTTCGATGCCGAGGGCCGGGCGCTGACCATCGAGGAGAAGCCGAAGCAGCCGCGCTCCAACTGGGCGGTCACCGGCCTCTACTTCTATGATGCGCAGGTGGTGGACATCGCCGCCAACCTGAAGCCCTCCGCCCGCGGCGAGCTGGAGATCACCGACGTCAACCGCGCCTATCTGGAACGCGGCCAGCTCCAGGTGGAAAAGATGGGCCGGGGCTACGCCTGGCTCGACACCGGCACCCACGACAGCCTGGTGGACGCCGCCACCTTCGTGCGCACCCTGGAGCGCCGGCAGGGCCTGCGCATCGCCTGCCCGGAGGAGATCGCCTTCGTCAGCGGCCTCATCGGCCGCGACCAGCTCCACAAGCTCGGCGAGAAGCTCGGCAAGAGCGAGTACGGCCGCTACCTCATGCGCATCGCCGAAGAGAACGCCTGAGCGACAGCTCCCTGAGCCAGGGCGCCTCAAGTCCGCCACGGGCGCGGGGCCCCTCCAGCGCCCGTGCATGGCGCCCCGCGCCGAAGCGCGGCCCCATGCGGCGAGCCCAGCCCCGCCGCAAGTGATGCCGGGACTGCCGAACCTGTGGGACGACCAACGTGTCACGGGCGCCGCGGCCAACGCCACCTTGCGTCGTGCGCGCCGAGGTTGCTACACAGAGCCCGCAATGGTTGCAGGTTCGGCTCGGGCGGATGGCTCTTCTTCGTACCCTTCTTGACGCACCCGAACAGCTTTTCGCCGCCCACGATCGCTTGCGGGCTAGTGGTTTTCCCATCATCACCGTCGTCAACGCCCGCTCCGCGCTGGATGCCCGCGTCTGGCTCGGCACCTGGGCGGACGCGCACCGGCGGGTTGTCATCACCGCGCCGCGAGCCGACGTCGACGTCGCCCTCGCGGCCTATCGCGCACGCCTGCCATCCGGTGGCGTCGCGAGCGGACCGCCGCTGTTGCGGCTACCCGGTTCCGTGCGCGAGGCGCTGCCAGTGGCCGCGCGCCTCCTAGAGCGGCAACCGAACCTCGCGCTCGCCCTCACCTGTGGCATCGCGGACATGGTGGAAAGCCTGCTGGACCCGGCACTGGCGCAGCCGTTCGTGGGCTTGGCCCTGCAAGGACTCGTGCCACTGGACGACGCCGAGCGCCGGGTGATGGCGCAGATCGCCGCGGGGCGGCGGGTGCCCCTGCTGCGCGGCCCCTGCGAAGGCATCCTGTTCTACATGCTTGAGGCACGACCCGAAACCCGTGGCCGCTTCACACCCAATGCCCGTATCGACGGCCGGTCCAAGCGCAATCACGAAGTGGACCTCGCCTGCGTCGAGGCCCGCCTCGTGGTGGAGATCGACGGCCGCGAGCATGACGCCCCGCGCCGCCGCCGCATGGACGCGGACAAGCAGCACGACCTCGAATCCGGGGGCTACCGTGTGGCCCGCTTCAGCAATGCCACCGTCATCGAAAATCCGGTCGGGGTGTGGCGGGACATCGCCGACACACTTTCGCGTGGAAATTAAGGGAGCTGGTGCCCAATGCCGCCTGTTGCCGTCCCCCATGCCGACCTCTCGCGGTTCGCGCCCCTCGCTGCTCCCGACCTACTGCTCGCCTGTCTCGGCGGCCTGAAGACCCCGCCCACGCGGAAGGCGCTGGCGACCAAGCTCAAGACGCTGCTCGCCGTGGACAAGGTCGAGACGGCGGCATCCGCCCTCGCCGGGCGCGGTCTTGCTAATGTCGAGGCCAAGGTCGTGCTCACTGAAGCCGGGCGCGAAGCCGCATCGATGCTGCTCGGGCGCGATACCGGGGCCACCTGGGATCAGGTCCGCGCCCGCCGCATCCTGCCTCTGTGCCTCGGTCTCGATCCAAACGCGGAAGAGGTGCGCAACCTCCTGGCCAAGCCGGATGGGCGGCGCAGTGCCATCATCGCCGTCGCCTTCGGCCTGCCCCAGGAAACCCGAGGCATCGCGGCCGTGTGCGAAGAGCTGGTCTGGCAGACCCTGAAGGCCGGGATCGGTTCTGTTCTGGGCTCGGGCCGGCTGCCCCCGATCAAAAAGCCCGGCATCACCGAGTGGATCATCCTTGCCGGCCTCGGCGGCCTCACCGGACACTGCCCGACCTCCACCTCGGCCAAGCCCAGAGGGCTCAAGGCCCTGACCGGAGCCGCCGTGGGCCTGCCAGAAGCGGACGACAAGACCGCCGTCACCCGAGCCATCACCCTGTCGCTCGGCCGTGCCGCGGGTGCGGGCGCAGCGCCCGTTCCCACCCCGCCGTCCACGGTTTCGCCAGCAGCAAGCGAGGAGACCGGCTTCGCGGACCGGGTGCGGCAGGTGGCGCAGACCTTGACGACCCCCCCATTCCAGGGCCGCGTAGCCATCGCCCAGGTTTATGACGCCTACGGCCGCGAACACCCGGACGCCGGCTCCCTGCAGAGCTTCAAGGAGCGCCTCATCGCCGCCGCACATGCCAACCGGCTGGAGCTGGGGCGGGTCGATGTGCCCGAACGCATGGATCGCGAGATGCTGCGACGGAGCGAAGCGGCCTGGGGCAACGATCGCGTCCATTTCATCATCACCGGTCGGAGATAGGCCAATGCCCCTTACATCCGCCTTTCTCGATGCCCGCAACGACGACCTGTTCACCACCATCGCCAATTTCACCAATGCGCGGGAATTGAGCGAGCTGAATGTGAACGAACACCAGGGGGACGCGCGCAGCGCCATCTTCGATGCTGTCGTCCACGCGCTGAAGCTCAACCCCAGCCCCGGCGCGCGCATCGCCCTCATCAAGGGCGATGCCGGTTCGGGCAAGAGCCATGTGCTGACCACCACCCTGCGCGATTTCGCATCGATCACCGAGCATCGCGCCTATTCCGTCTATCCCGCCATCCTTCAGCTGACGGCACCGGTCACCATCTCCACTTATGATGTGTGGCTGCTCGATGCCCTCATCCGCGAACTGTCGGCCCGCCATTTCGGCGATGAGGCGGGCCTCAGCCCCCTGCGGCGGCTCGCGGACAAGCTGCTGCAGGCCTATGTGGAAGAACCGGCGCAGGCCGCGTTCCAGGAGGAAATCGAGGATCTCGAAAGCGACGGCGAGATCGAGATCGCCCTCAAGATCGGCCAGAACATCGCGCGCGAAGCCCGCGCCTGGAGCGCCGAAGGACTCGACCCCAGCCTCGTGGGCGCCATCCTGCTGGCGGGCTTCAACGACCCCTCCGCCCTCAACTACCTGCGCCATGGCCATGCGGACAGCCGACTCACCCCGCTGCGCCTGCCGCCCATCGCCACTGCCAATCAGCGCATCGACGCCATCCGCAGCCTCAGCCGGCTGGCGCAGCTCGTCCACGGCAGCCTCGTGCTCGGCTTCGATCAGGTGGAAAACACCACGAGGCTGGGTGACGAAGGCCTGTTCGTCCATGCCCTCACCCAGGCGGTCCGTCTGGTGGAGAGCATCCCCAATTGCGCGGTCGTGGTTGCCGTCGTCTCCGATGAATATGACGAGATCGCCGACGGCAGACGTGGCGGTCGGGCGCTCACCAATTCCGATCGTGATCGCATTGAGCGCGAGGCGCCGTTTCCCGCTGTGCTGAGCGCCGGAGCCCCGGATTTTCGCCGCGAGGTGGTGGCCCGGCGACTGTCCCTGCTGCGCACCCGCGCCCATCTGCCGGCCGCGCCCGGCTCCCTGGAGCCGCTGCCCTCCTGGCTGATGCCAGCCATCGAGGCGAAGCAGAGCATCCGCGCCGCCCTGCGCCGGGTGTCGGAATTCCGCACCGACGCCATGAAGCGCGGGCGCCTGCCCTCGGAGCAGGAATTTTTCGGCACCATCGTCCCGCCCAAGCCAGCCGCGCAGGAGATCGACTTCGCCAAGCTGTGGGAGGACTTCAAGGACCAGGGTGCCACCACCACCCGCCGCCTGCTCGACACCAAGAAGGCCGAGCTTCTGGCATGGTGGGCCCACGAGGCGAGCCGCGAGCATGTGACGGCGGACCCCGCCGAGGTGCGCGTTACCCACCTCAGCGACGATCTGCGGACCCCCGTCATCGACATCCAGCTTAAGCAGGGCGGACAGGTGATCGAGCGCCGTGAGCTCGCGCTGTGCGAGGCGCCGAACCGCAACCAGAAGCTCGCGGACCAGATCATCCGGTTCCTGGAGGCAAGCGACGGCGCGGTTCCGTTCGCCTTGCGCACCAACGGCTTCGCCAAGAGTCCCACGTCCCAGGTGGCACCCGCGCTGCGCAAGCTGCGCGCCATTGGCGGCGATGTGCTCTACCTCAATGACACCGAATGGGACACGCTGGCGCGGGCCCACGATTTCCTCGCCCGCTGGCAGCACGAGACGGGCCTCATAACCTGGCGGCGCGATGCCCAGTGGCTGCGCCGCCTCGTCGCGCCACTCCTGCCGCTCATTGCGCTGCCCGACGTGATCGCCCGCGAAGGCGACCATGAGCAGACCCTGCCGCCGGAGAAAGGCGAGGGAACGAGCCCGGCGGACAAGAACGAGCCACCCCCGGCGACCGGGACCACCGGCGCATCCTTCCCCGTCCTCATCGGCGCCACCGAGGCCAAGGAGCCGGTCTATTGGGCGCCCTATGCGCCGCCGCCGGGGCATCTCAACAATTTTTCCGTCCTGGTCACGGGTGACGCCGGCTCCGGCAAGACCCAAACCATCCGCGTGCTCATCGATGCCGCCTGCCGCAACGACCTTGCCGTGACCATCTTTGATTTCAAAGCCGACTATTGCGAACCGGATTTCGCCGGGCCACTCGGCCTCAAGGTGGTGGACGTACGCGCCCAGGGACTGCCCTTCAACCCGCTGGAACCACCGCCGCGGGGCGCGTCGGGGGCCCAGCCCATCGAGCACGCCTATGAGATCGCAGGCATCCTCGCCCGCGTGTTCCGCCTCGGCGCGGTGCAGGAGGCGCGCCTTCGGGATGCCATCTGCGCGGCCTATCGCGAGTGCGGGGTAGATCCTCAGGAATGGGTCCAGCCGGACACCATCGCGTGGCCGAGCTTCAATCGCGTGGTGGATCTCCTGGCCGAGGCCGGCGACAACGCCGCACTGGTGAGCCGCCTCGGTGCGCTCAAGGATTTCCGCCTGTTCGGAACCGGCGGCCCCTCACCCAATCGCGCCGCGGAGTTCTTTCAGGGCCGGGTGTGCCTCAAGCTGTCCACCCTCCCCGGCGACGACATCAAGACCGCCATTGCTGAAATCCTCATCGTGCAGTTGCATGGCCACCTGCTCAGGGGCGCGCAGCCGCGCCGGCTCACCCGCCTCTTGGTATTCGACGAAGCTCACCGGGTGAAGGATTCGCGCCGGCTGGAGCAATTGGCGCGGGAAGGCCGGGCATTCGGCGTCGGCATCGTCATCGGCACCCAATTCCCCGGCGACATGCCGTCCGACATGGCGGGCAACCTCGCGACTCAATTGTTCCTCATGAACAATCAGGCCCAGCACCGGCGCGCGATCGCGCTTCAGGTCTGCGGCACCGTCTCCAGCCCCAAGGCGAAGGCGCTTCTCGACCGACTCGGGCGGATGCGACCGTTGCAGGGCCTGTTCTCGAACCCGCATTACGGCGCAGTGTTCGTGGATGTCGTTCCCCATTACCAGAGGACGACGGAGCCGGCTGCGTCATGAAAAAGGGCGGGGCAGCCCGGCTGCCCCGCCCGAAACCCAAAAGGCATGAGACACGCTTCAGACGGCGGTGTTGATCCACTGCACCAGCTTGGCCTTCGGGGCGGCGCCCACCTGGCGGGAGGCGATCTTGCCGTCCTTGAACATCAGCAGGGTGGGAATGGACATGATGCCGTACTTGGAAGCGGTCTGCGGATTCTCGTCCACGTTCAGCTTCACGATGCGGACCTTTTCGCCGAGCTCGCCGGAAACTTCCTCGAGGATCGGCGCCACCATGCGGCACGGACCGCACCACTCCGCCCAGAAATCGACGATCACCGGCGCACCGGACTTGAGCACGTCGGTTTCGAAATTCTGATCGGTCACCTTTTCGACGGCCATGGCATACCTCGTAGGGGCAGAAGGGAAGAACCCACTGAATCTTGCTCCGGAACGTAGGGATGCCCTCCCCGTCCCGTCAAGCCGCGTCACGCCGAGGTGAGCGCCGAGAGCCGCGAGAGCGCCGCTTCCAGCCGCGCGCCATCGAGCACGAACACACGCGGCGCGGCGGTGTAGACGAGCCGCGCCTCCACCGCCCGCCCCCCGAATACGCGCGACAGCACCGCCCCATAGAGGGCGAGCTGCGCCACATGGGTCTCCCGGATGCCTTCAAGGCTTTCCGGGGGTGCGCGGTCGGTCTTGAAGTCGGCCAGGAGCAGCCGGTCGGGCAAGATGGCGAGCCGGTCGATGCGCCCGTTCACCGCCACCCGCCCGCCACCCGGCAGGTCGAGATGCCCCGCCACCGGCAGCTCCGGCCGGCTTTCCGGGCCGAACAGATCCGCGAGCGGCGCATGGCCGAGCACCCCGAGCGCCTCGGCCAGGATCTCGTCATGGGCCGTGGGGTCGAGCGTGGCCCCGGCGTGGCGCAGCAGGCGCAGCCCCGCCGCCGCCCGCTCCTGCGGCGCGATCGGCGGCAGGCCGGCGAGCAGCCGGTGCACCAGATCGCCCCGCACCAGCGGCGAGAGGCCGGAAGCCACCCCGTTTTCGAGCGTCGCGCGCGGCGCCGCCCGCGACGGGCGCAGCACCCGCGGCGGCGCCTCATGGGGCGGAGGCCCGGCGAAGGCGAGGGGCGCCACCGCCTCGGCGACGGCAGCCAAGGCCCGCGGCGCGAGGCCGAGCACGCCGGAGGCCGCCCCCTTGCCCCAGCGCAGCACGCTGCCCTCGAAGCCGAAGGCCGGCACCTCCTCCGCCTCCGGCGAGAGGGCGGCGCGCACCAGCTCATACCAGCAGCCCTCGGGCCGGGCATGGGCCTTGTCCTTGGCCGGCAGGCTGGTCTCGGCGCCGCAGACGACAAGGGCGTCCTCGGCGCGGGTGAGGGCCACGTAGAGCAGGCGGCGATACTCGTCGAGCTCGCGGGCGGCGGCGGCCGCGCGGGCCTCGGCGAGGGCGGGCGAATCCTCCGCCTTGCGCGCGGCCAGCACCGGCACCTCCACCCCGCCGGAGGACAGGCGCAGGAAGCCGCCGGCGGCGCGCGGACGTGGCAAATCCACCGTGTCGGCGAGAATCACCAGCGGCGCCTCCAGGCCCTTGGCGCCGTGCACGGTCATCACCCGCACCTCGTTGCGCCCGCTCTCCATGTCGCGCTTGGTCTCGGCGCCGCCGCGGCGCAGGAAGGCGAGGAAGCCGGGGAGGCTCGCGGGCTCGCTGCCCTCATAGGCGCGCGCCAGGGCCATGAATTCGTCCAGCACGTCCGCCGCCTCGGGCCCGAGCCGCGCCAGCATGGCCCGCCGCCCGCCGTCGCGCCCCAGCACGCGGGCGTAGAAATCGAACGGCCGCAGCGCCAGCGCCTCGTCGCGCCAGCCGGCGAGCCGGCGCGCCGCCGCCTGCACGTGCGCGTCCCCGGCTGCGGCGAGGGCGTCGACGAGCCGGCCGGGGCGGCCGGGGCACAGGGTCATCAGGTCGTCGTCGGTGAGGCCGAACAGGGGGCTCTTGAGCACGCTGGCGAGGGCGAGGTCGTCGTCCGGGCACAGGAGCGCATCGCCCAGCGCCATCAGATCGAGGGCGGCGATGTGCTCGGCCACCACCAGCCGGTCGGCGCCGGCCACCGCCACCTCGGGGTCGTTCAGCTCCTTGAGGGCGCGGATGACGGCCTCGAACACGCGGCCGCGCCGACGCACCAGCACCAGCACATCGCCGGCCCGCATGGCCCGCCCCCCGCGCGCGGGCATGGCGAGCCCGGCCCGCACCCCCGCCTGCACGAAGCCGGCGATGCGCCGCGCCAGGAGGTTCACCGGATCGTCGCCCGGCACCGCGTCCAGCGGGCGGCGCCAGTCGTCCACCTCGGGCGCCGGGCTCGGCACCGTGGTGGGCCACAGCTCCACCAGGGCCGGCGCATCGGCGCGGATGGCGGCGTGAACGGGGGCGGAGGAATCCAGCGTCAGCCCGGCATGGGCATCGGCACCGGAAAAGATGCGGTCCACCGCCTCCAGCACCCCCGGCGCCGAGCGGAAGGAATGGGGCAATTGCACCTGCCGGAACGCGGCGCCGCCGGCCTTCTGCGCGAATTCCGCGCGCATGGAGCCGAACGCGCGCGGGTCCGCGCCCTGGAACGAGAAGATGGACTGCTTCTCGTCGCCCACGACGAAGATGGTGCGCTTCACCCCCGGCCGCGCGCCCTCGCCCGAGAAGAAATCCGAGGTGAGGCCGTGCACCACCCGCCATTGCGCCGGGCTCGTATCCTGCGCCTCGTCCACCAGCACGTGGTCGATGCCCTGGTCCAGCTTGTAGTGCACGAAGGAGGCGGGCACCTGATTGAGCAGGCCGGAGGCGCGCGCCACCAGGTCGTCGAAATCGAGCAGGCCGCGCTGGGCCTTCTCCGCCTCGTAGCGCCGGCACGCCTCGGCGCCCAGCACCAGCGCCGCCTCGGTGCGCTCCAGCACGCGGGCGCCACGCAAGGCGTCCTCCAGCCCGGCGAGGCGCTCGCGCTCGGCCTTCATGCGGGCCAGGAGGTCGGGATAATTGTCCGCCACGAACTTGGTGGCGAGGGAGCGGTCGGCGCGGGGCGCCCGCTCGGCGGTGAGGAAGACGCTGAGATATTCCGCCCGCGCCTCGGCCGGATCACCCGAATGGTAGGCGGCAAGGAGCGCGGCGGCGCGGTCCTGGTCGGTCTTCTTGTCGGAGGTGGCGAGGGCGGCGGCCGCCGCCTCCCACTCGCTCCAGGGCAGGTGCGGGCTGTCCAGGAGCTGCGCCTCCAGCTCGGCGACGCCGGCGCCGGCCGGCACCCCCAGCGCCCGCGCCAGAGCGGCGCTGCGGGCGGCGGCGCCCTCCCCCAGGGCCGCGATGCGCTCGCGCTCGGCGATGGCGGCATCGAGCATGGCGGTGATGGAGCCGTCGGAGAGGTCGGCCATCAGCAAGGCGAGCGCCCGGCCCAGCTCGCCGGAGGGTGTGGCCGCCGCCTCGATGATGAGCGACTGGCGGATGCGCGCCATCAGCTCGGCACGGGCCACCTCGTCCAGCTCGCGGAAACCCGCCGCCACACCCGCCTCGAACGGGAAGCGGTGCAGGAGGCCGCCGCAGAAGGCGTGGATGGTCTGGATCTTGAGCCCGCCGGGCGTCTCCAGGGCGAGGGCGAACAGCCGGCGCGCGCGGGCGCGCAGGGCGGGCGTCACCCGCTCGCCGGTGGCCTGCACCAGCTCCGCGTCGAGGCCCGCGTCGTCCAGCCCCACCCAGCGGCCGAGGATGCCGAGCACCCGGTTCGACATGTTGGCCGCCGCCGCCTTGGTGTAGGTGAGGCAGAGGATGCGCGCCGGCGCCACCCCGTCCAGCAGCAGGCGGATGACGCGCCGCGCCAGCACGTGGGTCTTGCCCGAGCCGGCATTGGCCGAGACCCAGGCCGAATGGGCGGGATCGGACGCCAGCGACTGGCGGCGCGTGGCCTCGGCCTTGGGGCCGGTGGCCGCGGCGGCTTCGGACGCGGTGCTCATTGCTCCTCCTCCCCGCCGAGCGCCCATTCGCGCACCCGTGCCAGGTGGTCATAGTCGCCGAAGCCGCCCTGCCACTGGGGCGCGGCGAGGGAGCGGTAGCCCTGTCGCTCGTCCTCGAACGCCGCGAGCAGCGAGAGGAGGCCGGCGAACGCGGTCTCGGCCACATCAGTGGGGGTGCGGTCCTTGTAGCGGATGGGCTTCTCCTCGCCGCCCGTGGCGCCGCCCTTCAGCTCCACATAGGTGATCTCGGACACCGGCAGCGGCGGCACGTGGCGGAAGGCCCCCTTCGCCGCCATGGCCGCCTCCAGCGCGAGCTGGGGGGAGAGGGAGGCCACCTGCCTGGCGCTCGGCGCCGTGCCGGTCTTGTAGTCCAGCACGGCGAGGGTGCCGTCGCGCCTCACCTCGATGCGGTCGGCCCGGCCGGCGAGGCGGAAGCTCCGCTCGCCCAGCGGCAGGTCGAGCCCGCCCGGCGTTTCCGCGACGATGGCCTCGCAACCGGCCCGGCGGCGGCGCTCGAACTCCACCATGAAGGCCGCCACACGCTCGAACCGCGCCCACCACACCGCATGCTCCGCCGGAAACACGGCGAGCGGCGCGAACGCGCGGCGCCCGTGCTCCAGAAGCTGCGCCAGCGCATCCGCCGGCAGCGCCTTGGGGAAGGCGGTGGTGAAGGTGCCCAGTGCCTCATGCAGGGCCGAGCCGCGCTCGGCGGCGCCGGGGGCGGCGTCCAGCGGATCGAGGGGCGTGAGGCCGAGCACGTGGCGGGCGAAGATGGAATAGGGATCGCGCAGGAAGGTCTCGATCTCCGTCACCGTCAGCCGGCGCGGCCGCAGCGCCAGCGGCGGGGCGGGCGCCGGGCGGGCCGCGCGCGGCACCGGCGGGGCTACATCGAGCGCCACCGCCGCCGCGCGCCAGCGCACGCCCCGCGCGCGCGCCTCGGCGGAGAGCGCGGGGCCCAGCACCGTCTCCAGCCGCTTCAGGAAGCGTGAAGGCACGCTCTGGGTGCCCCCCACCTTGCCGGCATAGGTCAGCACCACCTCGGGCGCGCCGAAGGCCTGCACGAAATCATGGGCGGAAAGGCCGATCCGCCGCTCCGGCAGGTCGAGCCCGAGATCGAGCCGCATGGGCCGGCTGAGCCAGGGGTCGGTCTCCCCCTGGCGGGGCCACACCCCCTCCACCAGGCCGCCCAGCACCACCCGGTCCACCCGCACCAGCCGCGCCTCCAGCGGCCCCAGGATGCGCAGGCGCGCATGGCGCTCGCCCACCGGGCGCACCATGGCGTCGCCGATGAGGGAGGAGACGGCATCCGCATAATCCGAAAGAGCGAGCTCAGGCCCGTCGCCGGCCGCCGCCGCCACCGCGGCGAAGGCCCGCGCCAGCGCCGCGAGGGCCGGGTCGTCGTCATCCTCCACGAGCGGGCCGGCGATGGCCTCCACGGCGGCGCGGTGGGCGGCCACCAGCTCGGGCAGCGGCAGCGGGCCGCGCCGCTCCGCGAGGGCGGAGAGCGGCGCCATGGCGGCGTCGAGCTGGTCCACCAGAAGCTGTGCCCGGTCGAGGGCGGCGGCGGTGAGGCGGCGGCGCGGATCGGCGCTGCGGAAGCGGTCGGGATCGCAGGCGTCGAGCGCGGCCCGCAGCCCCGCCACACCGGCCCTCGGGCGCGGCCCGCGCAGGGCCGCGAGCTCCAGCGCCGCCAGCGCCTCGGCCTTCAGGTCGTCGTCGAGCCCGAGGCGCGCCAGGGGGTGGCTCACGAGAGCGAACAGCGGCACCGGCGCCCACGCCTGCGCCGCCACCTCGGCCACCAGCCGCGCCAGCCGGCCCAGGGGCGCCTCGGCCAGGGGCGTGCCGGCGGAATCGTCCACCATCACCCCGAAGCGCGCCATCTCCGAGACCACCCGGCGGGCGAGGTCGCGGTCGGGGGTCACGAGGGCGGCGGTCTCACCCGGCCGCTCCAGGCTCTCGCGCAGCAGCAGCGCGACGGCGAGCGCCTCCTGGCGCGGGTCGTCCGCCTCCACCACGGTGAGGCGCGCCGTCGCCTCGGCCCGCGCCTGCGGCGGCAGGCGCTCGGGCAGCCGCGCCCACAGGTCGGAATTCTCCGCCTGCCGCATGGCCTCGCTCAGCAGCAGCTCGCGCGGGCCGGCGGCGGCCAGCGGCTCCACCCCCGCGCGGGAGGTTTCCAGCGTACGCAGCAGCCGGGCGAGGCCGTATTGGGGATGGTCCGGCGCGCCGTGGACGGGGTCGGCGAGGAGCGCGAACGCCTCGTCCTCCATGGCGAGATCGAGCCCCGGCAGCACCACCGCGCCCTGGGGCAGGCGCGAGATGGCCTTCAGCAGCCGCGCCGTGGCGGGCATGGAGCCGGTGGAGCCGGCGGCGATCACGGGCCCCGCCGCGATGCCCAGCTCCGCGAGCCGGCGCGCCTCGGCATCCACCAGCACGTCGCGCCGCACCGCTGGCTCCACCAGCCCCTGCTCGGCCAGGTAGCCGTCGAAGCCGGCGCGGGCAATGCGCACGAAATCGAGGCTGATCTCGAAATAGGGGTCGAGCTCGCGCGGGGTGAGGCCGGCGAGGCGCGAGAGCGGGACGCCGGCGGTGGAGAGATCGTCGAACAGGCGCGCCAGCTCGTCCGCCAGCGCCAGGGTCGCGGCCGGGCCGGCGGCCACCGCGGCCCGCCCCTCCCCGGCCTTCAGCGCCGTACGCCAGCGCGCCACCAGGGCAGCCAGCACCAGCCGCCGGTGCACCGGGGCGATGGCATGGGGCGCGGCGAGCAGCGGCGCGTCCTCGGAGAAGGCGAGCGCATCCTCGTCCACGTCGCCCAGGGGCACGATGCGGGGCAGCAGCAGGGCGCCGGTGCCCGCTTCCTCCAGCAGCGCCTCGGCGAACAGGCGGCAGGCGCGGCGGGTGGGCAGGAATACCGTGGCCTCGGCGAGGGCCATGGGGTCGCGGCGCGGCGCGTAGCCCGCGATCAGCCGCCCCTCCAGGAGCGCCCGCGCCAGGGTGGCGAGGAAGGGCGCGGTGGGCGCAATGGTGAGCACGCGGGACAAGGGCAGCCTCCGGGCGCGAATCGGGCCGGCGCCCGATCCTACTCGCTGGAAAGCTGGATCGCCTCCTCCGCCAGGGCGATGGCCTCCGGCGTGCCCACATGCATCCACACGCCGTCGAGGCGCAGGCCGAACAGGCGCTCGCGCTCGGCGGCGCGGTCGAACACGCGGTTGAGGGAGAAAGGCCCCTCGGGCGTCGCCTCGAACAGCTCCGGCTTCAGGATGCAGGCGCCCGCATAGACGAACGGCGCCACCAGCCGCTCCGCGCGGCGGGTCAGGCGGCCGTTGGTGTCCATCACGAAGTCGCCCACGCCCTCGTAGCCGGTGGAGAGGGCAGCGGGTGCCAGCAGCAGCAGCGCATCCATTTCGGACGGGTCGAAGGCCTCCATCAGCCGGACCAGATTGGGCCGCGCGCCCTCGATCCAGATGGTGTCGGAATTGATCGCCAGGAAGGGCGCGAAGGACGGGCCCGGCGCCAGCAGCGGCAGCGCCTTGCGCACGCCGCCGCCGGTTTCCAGCAGCAGGCCGCGCTCGTCCGAGACGGTGACGCGCGGCGGGGCGGGGCGGGCGGCGAGATGGGCCTCGATCTGGTCGGCCAGGTGGTGGACGTTCACCACCGCCTCCGCGATGCCGGCGGCGGCGAGGGCGTCGAGCACATGGTCGAGGAGCGGACGGCCGTAGACGGGAACGAGGGGCTTGGGCGTGCGGTCTGTGAGCGGGCGCATGCGCGTGCCGAGGCCCGCCGCCAGCACCATCGCCTTGTGGATGGGCGTCACGAGTTCAGATCCTTCGAAGGCAGCACCGCCTCGTACCATGCGCGCAGCGAGCCGAGCTCCTGGTGGCCGAGGCAGCGGGCCAGATAGCGCCGTACGCGCGGGATGTGACGCAGATATTGCGGTTTGCCGTCCCGTCGCTCCAGCCGGGTGAATATGCCGAGGATCTTGGTGGCGCGCTGGGCCCCGAGCACCGCATAGGAGCGCGCGAAGCCGCGTACGTCGAAGCCGGGGTCCGCCTCGCGCCGCGCCTTCACGTAGTGGCCCACGAGCTGCAGCTCCAGCGCCTCGGGCACGTCCACCCGCGCGTCCTGGGTGAGGGACACCACGTCATAGGCCGCCGACCCCATCACCGCGTCCTGGAAGTCGATGAGCCCCACCCGGCGCAGGCCCTCGCGGCCGGGCAGCCAGATGAGGTTGGGGGAGTGGTAGTCGCGCAGCACCCATGTGGGCGTCTCGTCCAGCACCGGATGCAGCGCGCCGCGCCAGAACAGGTGGAACTCCTCCCGCACCACGCCGTCGATGCGGATGCCACGGGCCGGCAGGTACCAGTCCAGCATCAGGTCCACCTCGGTGAGGTAGGCCCCGACGTCATAGGCCGGCAGCGGACGCTCCACCCGCGGCGCCACGTGGAGCGTCTGCGGCAGCGGGCGCGCGTGCAGCGCCGCCAGCACGCCGATGGCCGCCTCGTAGCGCTCGCGCACGGGCGCGGGCGGATCGCCGCGCACCACCCCCTCCTGGCCCAAGTCCTCCAGCACCAGCAGGCCGGCGTCGATGTCGGCGGCATAGATCTGCGGGGCCGAGAAGCCCTGCCCCAGCAGCGCCCGGTCCATGGCCACGAAGGGCTTCACGTCCTCCGCCAGGTGCACCAGCCGGCTGTAGGACTTGCCCTCGCGGATGGGGGGCCCGTCCGGCCGGGCCGGCGCGTTCATGAGGATGGCGCTGCGGCCGGGCAGGACGAGGCGGGTGTAGGAGCGGCTGGAGGCGTCGCCCTGCAGGAACACGCGCTCGGCCGTGCCGAAGCCCGCCGTCTCCACCAGGGTTTCCGCCACATAGAGCCGCTCGAGCCGGGCGGCCAGAGCGCCGTGGCCGGTGAGCACGCACACCCGCGCCTGGGGCCCCAGCTCCGGCGCCAGGGCGAGCAGCACGTCCACCCGGTCCGCGGAGAGGCGCTCGCCGGCCCGGTCCGCCCATTCCACCAGCACCAGCGCCTCGTCGCCGATCTCGTCCCAGCCGATCTCGTCCAGCTCCTCGTCCTCGACGATGCGGTAGAGGTCGGCGTGCACCACCCGCCCGCGGCTGAAATCGTAGGTGATGACGATGGGGAAGGTGGGGCTCGGCACCTCGATGTCGGCGCTGCCCGCGACGGCGCGGATGATGGCGCGCGCCAGCTCGGTCTTGCCGGCGCCGAGATCGCCCGAAAGGGTGATCACGTCATTGGCGCCGAACCACGAGGCGAGCTCCACGCCGAGCCGCTCGGTGGCGGCGAGATCCGGCAGGATCACCTGATAGGCGCCGGCTTCGTCGGCCATGCGCTGGATGAAGGCACTCATCAGGCCGCCTCTTGGTGCGAGGTTCCGGTGAGGGGGAAGACGCAGGTGGCGAGGGTGCCCACGGCGCCGGGAATGCGCGTCGCCGCCGGCACCACGCTCACCGAGCCGCCGTGGAGCGTCATGAAGGAGCGCACGATGGCGAGCCCGAGCCCCACGCCGCGATGGCGCGGGCTGGCATTGCGGCTCTCGAAGCGCTCGAACAGGGTCTCCGCCAGCTCCGGCGGCACCCCGGCGCCCTCGTCGCGCACGGCGAGCAGCACCGCCTGCGGCCGGCGCTCGGCGCCCAGGGTCACGGTGCCGCCCTCGGGCGAGGCGGCGATGGCGTTGGCGATGAGGTTGAACAGGATCTGCCGCACCCGCTTGGGATCAGCGGTGAAGCGCCCCGCATCCGCCGGCAGCGCCACGGCGATGCGCACGCCCGCCGCCTCCGCCTGGTCGTGCACCGCCACGGCGGCGCTCTCCAGAATTTCGCGCACGTCCACCTCGGCGAGGTCCAGCTCCATGGCGCCGGCGTCGATGCTGGCGAGGTCCAGGATGTCGTCGATGAGGGCGCGCAGCTGGTCGGAGGACTGGCGCATGTGGTCGAGATAGTCGCGCTGGCGCGTGTTGAGCGGCCCGGCGAGCCCCTCGCGCAGCATGTCGGCATAGCCCATCAGCGTATTGAGGGGCGTGCGCAGGTGGTAGGAGACATGGCTGACGAAGGCGTTCTTCAGCTTGTCCGCAGCTTCCAGCGCCTCGGCGCGCTCGATGAGGGCGCGCTCCACCTTCACGCTGTCGGTGACATCGCGGAAGGTCACGAGGGTGCCGCCATCGGGCAGGGGCTGGGCGGTGCCGTCCAGCACCCGCCCGTCAGCCCGCTCCAGGCGCAGGGTCACGCTCTCGCGGTGCTCCATGGCGGTCACCACCGAGCGGATGCGCGAGAAGGCCGCGCTCTCCCCGTGGCGCGAGCGGCAGAGCGCCGCCACCGCGTCGATGTGGGGCTTGTCGCCCAGCGCCTGCGCGTCCAGCGCCCAGAGGGAGAGGAACGCCTCGTTGTAGAGATGGAGCCGGCCTTCGCTGCCGAACACCGCCACCGCCTCCGCCAGTGCGTCCAGCGTCTCGCCCTGGATGCGGATGAGGGTGTTGTAGCGGCTCTCCAGGGCCACATGCTCGGAGAGGTCGTCGAACAGATAGGTGACGCCGCCTTCCGCATTGGGGGTGATGACCACCCGCAGCATCTCGCCGCCGGGCAGGTGCCACCAGTCGTTCACCGGCTCCAGCGCGCGGTAGGCCTCGCGCAGCTGCGCGCGCCAGGCCGGGAAGTCCGCCTGCTCGGGCACCTTGCGGCGGGTGCGCAGGTTGTCGAGGATCTGCCCGTCGGAAGGGCGCTGGTCCAGGAAGGCGGGGGAGAAATCGAACAGCCGCTCATAGGCGGCATTGTGGAACACCAGCCGCTCGTCGGCGCCGAAGATGGCGACCGCCGTGGTGAGCTGGTCCAGGGTGCGGCGATGGGCGGCCACCGTGCGCGCCGTCTCCGCCCGCGCCGCCTCCAGGTCGGTGACGTCCACCGCGAGGCCGGCGATGCCAAAGGGGCCCGCCACCTCCACCACATCGAGCTGGCGGCGCTGGCCGCGCGTCACCGCCCGCACCCGGCCCTGGAAGGCGCCGGAACCCTCCTCCGCGCTGGCGGCGGCAGCGCGCGCCTTGCTGTCGAGCAGGTCGAGGCCCTGGGCCCGCGCCTCCTCGGCGGAAGCGGCCCCCACCGCCGTCACGAAGGCGGGGTTCACATAAGACAGCGTGCCGTCCGGCGCCCTCAGCCACGCCGGCGCGGGGGTGGCGTCGAGCACCGCCGCGAGGCCTGCGGCATCGGCGCCACCCGTATCGGCGGCCGCGGGGTGCACCATCAGCACCCCGGCGCCGTTGAGACTGCGGCCGGAGAGCCGGAAGGCGCGCCCGTCCGCCGCCGTAACGGCGCGCTCCAACTCGGCCTCGCCCCCGCGCAAGACGGCAAGGGCGGCCTCCACATCGCGCGCGGCGGCGGCGCCGAGCCAGCCCGCGCGCGCCTCCTCCGGCACGCCGAAGCTCTCCGCCGGCGCGCCCGCGCGCAGCCAGATCAGCGCGCAATCGGCGCCGGAACCCAGAAGATGGCGCAGGCTGTGCGCTTCCGCCCGGGCCCGCGCGGTGCTGGTGGCGGCCTCCTCGGCCCGCGCCTCGGCCGCCGCGCACGCGGCCTGCGCCGCCCCGGCGCGGCGCAGGCCCTGGACCCAGGCTGCTACCGCAGCCGCGCCGAAGACGAATGCCGCGAGCCAGGGCGCGGCGCCCGCCGCCGTCGTGCCTACGCCGGCCGCCGCGGGGCCGCTCCAGGCGACGAGGGCGGTGGAGGCCAGCAGGGCCGCGAGCGGGCGCGCGGCGCGAGCGCGCAGGCCGACGGGACGCCCGGCGGCGGGCATCCGGCCCAGGAGCCCTTCGGCTCCCCACTTCGCGCCGCGCTTCACCATTCGCCCCTGCCCTCTTGCTGAAGCCGCCCGCCGGCCAGACCCGGCGGCTTGAAATCCGGTCATGGCGCCGGCCGATCCGAACGGAGCGCGCCCCTGAAATCCGGAACGGACGGGGCTCGCACGAACGCCTGCGCTGACCACCGACCGCGCGCAACACGCCGGTGACCTGCGCGTCCCGAATCAAGCACGATTTCGTCAACCGGACTTTACCGGAGGGCCGGGGGGCATTGAAGGGGCGCCGGGACCGGCCCGGGCCCACGAAGGAACGACTGCCCGCCTGGACCACGCCCGCCGGTCGCGATGCCCCCGCCATCCACAGGGCAGGAAGGCCCCGCCCGGCTCAGGTCACCGGTGTGCCGTTGGCGTCGAGCACGGCGCCGGCGAGGTAGAGCGAGCCGCAGATGAGCACCCGCGCCGGCGGCACCGTGGGCACGGTCGCGAGGCTGTCGAGCGCGCTCGCCACGTCGGGTGCCACCCGCGCCCTGATGCCGAGGCTGGCGGCCGCCGCGGCCACGTCCTCCGGCTTCAGGCCGGCGGGATTGTCCGGCACCGGCACCGCCACCGCCTCCCGCACGAGGCCCGCGAACGGGGCGAGGAAGCCGGTCACGTCCTTGGTGCCGAGCATGCCGATGACCATCACCAGCGGGCGGGAATAGCGCTCCTCCAGCCCGCACAAGGCGTGGGCGAGGGCGGCGCCGCCGGCGGCATTGTGGCCGCCGTCGAGCCACACCTCGGCGCCGGCGGGGGCGCGCGCCACCAGGGCGCCGGTGGAGAGGCGCTGCAGGCGCGCCGGCCATTCGGCGGAAAGAATGCCCGCCTCCTGCGCCGCGGCGGAAAGGCGCAGGCTGCGCAGGGCCGCCACCGCGAGCCCCGCATTGTCGATCTGGTGCGGCCCCACGAGGCGCGGACGCGGGAGGTCCACGAGCCCGTCCTCGTCCGAATAGACGAGGCGCCCGGCCTCCTCATGCACGTGCCAATGCTCGCCGCGCACGAACAGGGGCGCATGGAGCCGCTGCGCCGCGCGCTCGATCACGGCCAGCGCCCCGGGCTGCTGCGCGCCCGCCACCACCGGCACGCGCGGCTTGATGATGCCCGCCTTCTCGCCGGCGATGGCCTCCACCGTCGCGCCCAGGAAGTCCACGTGGTCGATGGAGACGGGAGTGATGACGCTGGTGCGCGGCGAGGGCACCACATTGGTGGCGTCGAGCCGGCCGCCCAGGCCCACCTCCAGCAGCAGCACGTCCGCCGGATGCTCGGAGAACAGCACGAAGGCGGCCGCGGTGGTGATCTCGAAGAAGGTGATGGGCGCGCCGCCGTTGGCTGCCTCCACCCGGTCGAGGGCATCGGCGAGCAGGGTGTCGCTCACCAGCTCGCCCCGGCCCGGCGCGCCGAGGCGGATGCGCTCGTTGAAGCGCACCAGGTGCGGCGAGGTGTAGACATGCACCAGCCGGCCCGAGGCCTCCAGCATGGCGCGCATGAAGGCGATGGTGGAGCCCTTGCCGTTGGTGCCCGCCACGTGGATCACCGGCGGCAGCCGCCGCTCCGGATGGCCGAGCGCCTCCATCAGCCGCTCCATGCGGGAGAGGGAGAGGTCGATCTTCTTCGGATGCAGCGCGGAGAGGCGCGCGAGGATCTCCACGGGCTCGGACTTCAGCTGCGGCAGGGCCATGGTCGTCGGGTGCCTTCGAATGCCTCAGGCCGCCACCGGGCCGGGCAGCCGGCCCTGGGGCGGCAGCGCGGGCGCCTTCACGAGCAGGCGGCAGAGCCGGCCCAGGGTCTCGCGCATCTGGTGCCGGTGCACCACCATGTCGATCATGCCGTGGGCCACGAGATATTCGGCGCGCTGGAAGCCATCGGGCAGCTTCTCGCGGATGGTCTGCTCGATCACGCGCGGGCCGGCGAAGCCGATCAGCGCGCCGGGCTCGGAGATCTGCACGTCGCCCAGCATGGCGTAGGAAGCGGTGACGCCGCCCGTGGTGGGATTGGTGAGCACCACGATGTAGGGCTTCTTCGCCTCGCGCAGCTCCTGGATGGCGGCGGTGGTGCGCGGCATCTGCATGAGCGAGAGGATGCCCTCCTGCATGCGGGCCCCGCCCGAGGCGGCGAACATGATGAAGGGCGTGCCCTTCTCGGCCGCGGTCTGCAGGCCCTTCACCACCGCCTCGCCGGCGGCCATGCCGAGCGAGCCGCCCATGAAGCCGAAATCCTGCACGGCGATGGTCACCGGCAGCTCCTCCAGCAGGCCGGTGGCCACCTTCACGGCGTCCTGGTAGCCGGTCTTGGCGCGGGCGTCCTTCAGGCGGTCGATATAGCGGCGCTCGTCGCGGAACTTCAGGGGGTCGATGGCGACCTCCGGCAGCGGCACCTCCTCGTACACGCCGTTGTCGAAGGTGGCCTTGAGGCGCTGCACGGCGTCCATGCGCATGTGATAGCCCGAGCCGGGGATCACATAGAGGTTCGCCTCCAGGTCCTTGTGGAACACCATCTGCCCGGTTTCGGGGCATTTCACCCACAGGTTCTCCGGAACCTCGCGGCGCGCCAGGAAATCGCGGATCTTCGGGCGGACGACGTTGGAAATCCAGTTCACGGGGCTTTTCTCCGGGGACGGGCGGTCATCGCCGCGCGTCGCGGTGCAGCATTTGCTCAACTTCTTTTAATGGCAAGCGGGTCGCGGCGAAAGTGCGGCAAGGTGAGCACCACCGGCCTCGGCTCAGCGATCCTGCCGGAAATAGGGGCGTCCGCGCAGGCGCAGGAACACGACCGGCGAGGCCATGAGCAGCGCGCCCACCGCGAAGGCGCCCACCGCGACAGCCGTGCCCAGCACGCCCGCGTCCGCCGCCGCGACAAAGATGGCGATGCCCAGAGGATAAAACAGCACCACCGCCGTCATGAGCCCCGGCGAGAAGCGCCCGCGGGTCAGCAGGAACGGCAGCACGTGGAAGAAGGTGGCATTGATGAGCATCAGCGCGGCGAAAACAAGTGCAGCGAATGGGATGCTGGCCGCAAGCTCCGCCTGCACGATGCCCAGCACCACCACGATGGCGTTGGTGACATAGAAGTCGCCCCATTCCACCGGCAGGCCGATGACGGCGCGCGCCCAGTCCCGCCAGTTGAACTGGTACTCTTCCATCATGTGAATGGCATAGGCCGCGAGGGCCAGCCAGGCGAGATCGGTCAGCGTCATGGCCCGGCTCCGCCGAAATGCCGAAGGCACCGCAGCCCGGCGCCGAGCGCATTTTACCCTCGCCGCCCCCGCCGCTCAACGGCGTACGGCGCGCACCGCCTCGGCCAGGCTTTCCACCAGCGCCTCTACGGCGGGCACGGTGTTGGCGGTCGCCCTTCCCTCGCCGTCGAGGGTGCGGCGCACCGCTTCCACCAAAGCGGAACCCACCACCACGCCGTCGGCGCCGGCGGCGATCGCCTTTGCCTGCTCGGGCGTCTTCACGCCGAAGCCGACGGCCACCGGCAGGTCGGTGTGGCCCTTGATGCGCGCCACCGCGCGGCCCACCGCGTCCGCATCCGGCGTGGCGGAGCCGGTGATGCCGGTGATGGAGACGTAATAGACGAAGCCCGCCGTGTGCTTCAGCACCGTGGGCAGGCGCGCGTCGTCGGTGGTGGGGGTGGCGAGGCGGATGAAATCGATGCCCGCCGCCAGCGCCGGCAGGCACAGCTCGTCGTCCTCCTCCGGCGGCAGATCCACGATGATGAGGCCATCCACGCCGGCGGCGCGCGCATCGGCGAGGAAGCGGTCCACGCCGTAGACGTAGATGGGGTTGTAGTAGCCCATCAGCACGATCGGGGTCGCGTCGTCCTCGGCGCGGAACGCCTTCACCATGGCGAGGGTCTTCGCCAGGGTCTGCCCGCCCTTGAGGGCCCGGAGGCCGGCGGCCTGGATGGCCGGGCCGTCGGCCATGGGATCGGTGAAGGGGATGCCCAGCTCGATGATGTCCGCGCCGGCGCCCGGCAGCGTCCTCAGGAGGCCGAGGGAGGTCTCGGCGTCGGGATCGCCGGCGGTGATGAAGGTGACGAGGGCGGGACGGCCCTCCTCCTTGAGCGCGGCGAAGCGGGCGGCGATGCGGGTGGTCATCGGATGGGACATGCCATGGTTGCCTCTCCCCATGCGGGAGAGGTCGCGCTCACTGGGCGCTGGTGATCTCGCAATTGGCGGCCTTGGCGGAGGTGGCGCCGAGCAGGCGCACCTGGTCGCTGCCGGTGGTGCCGCCGACGACCGAGAACAGGGTGGTGGACGAGGTGCCGAGGGTCTGCCCGCCGCCCGTGAAGGTGCAGGTGACGACCACCTGGCCGAATATGCCCGAGGTCGCGTTGGCCACCGCCACCGAGACGAACGCCCCGGCAGGATCGGTGCGAACGGGACCGGAGGAGAGCTTCAGCCCTTCCGGGATGCCCGCCGCGTCGGCGGCGCCGACGGCGAGAAGCGGGAAAGCGACGGCACAGGCGACCTTGAAACCCTTCGAGATCATAGGCTTGCCCCCAGAATCTCGGCCACCTGCGGCACGTCCTTGTCGCCGCGGCCCGAGAGGTTGACCACCATCAGATGATCCTTCGGCCGCTGCGGCGCGAGCTCCAGAACCTTGGCGACGGCATGGGCGCTTTCCAGCGCCGGGATGATGCCCTCGAGCTTGGTCAGGATCTGGAACGCGTCCAGCGCCTCCTGGTCGGTGCAGGGGATGTACTTCACCCGCCCCACGTCATTGAGCCAGGAATGCTCCGGGCCGATGCCAGGATAATCGAGCCCGGCGGAGATGGAATGCGCCTCCTGGATCTGGCCGTCGTCGTCCATCAGCAGGTAGGTGCGGTTGCCGTGCAGCACGCCGGGGCGCCCGCCCTCGATGGCCGCGGCATGCTCCCCGGTGGAGATGCCGCGCCCGGCGGCCTCGACCCCGAAGATCTCCACGGACGGCTCGTCCAGGAACTCGTGGAACAGGCCCATGGCGTTGGAGCCGCCGCCCACCGCGGCCACCAGGCTGTCCGGCAGGCGGCCCTCCATCTCCAGCATCTGGGCGCGGGTCTCGCGGCCGATGATGGACTGGAAGTCACGCACCATGGCGGGATAGGGGTGCGGGCCGGCGACCGTGCCGATGCAGTAGAAGGTGTCGGAAACGTTGGTGACCCAGTCGCGCAGCGCCTCGTTCATGGCGTCCTTCAGGGTGCGCGAGCCGGACTGCACCGGCACCACCTCGGCGCCGAGCAGCTTCATGCGGAACACGTTGGGCGCCTGGCGCTCCACGTCCACCGCGCCCATGTAGACCACGCACTTCAGCCCGAAGCGCGCGCACAGGGTGGCGGTGGCCACGCCGTGCTGGCCGGCGCCGGTCTCGGCGATGATCCGCGTGCGGCCCATGCGCCGGGCGAGCAGGATCTGCCCGAGCACGTTGTTCACCTTGTGGGAGCCGGTGTGGTTCAGCTCCTCGCGCTTCAGGTACACCCGGGCGCCGCCGAGGTGCTCGGAGAGGCGCTCGGCGAAATAGAGCGGCGAGGGGCGGCCCACATAGTGCGAGAGGTAGGAATCCATCTCGGCCTGGAAGGCGGGGTCGGCGCGGGCGGCCTTGTAGGCCGCCTCCAATTCCAGGATGAGCGGCATCAGGGTCTCGGCCACGAAGCGGCCGCCGTGGATGCCGAAGTGGCCGCGATCATCGGGGCCGGTGCGGTAGGAATTGGGCGCGTTCACGAAGCCTGGGCTTTCGATGGGAGGTTCGGACTATGGCCGGCGGCGGCGCTGGCGCGGCGCGCGGCGGCGACGAAGGCGTGGATCTTCTCGGGCGATTTCACCCCGGGCGCCGTTTCGACCCCCGAGGAGACGTCCACCCCGTCCACGCCGGTCGCCGCGATGGCCTCGACGACGTTGCCGGCATCAAGTCCTCCGGAAAGCATGAGCGGGCGACCGGCGTCAAGGCCGCGGATCAGGTCCCAGTCGAACACCCGCCCGTTGCCGCCGGGCAGCAGGGCGCCGGGCGCGGGCTTGGCGTCGAACAGCAGGCGGTCGGAAACGGCGGCGTAGGCGCCCACGCGGGAAAGGTCGTCCCGCGTCGCCACCGGCAGCGCCTTCATCACCGGGCGGCCGAAGCGGGCGCGGATCTCGCGTGTCCGCTCCGGCGTCTCGGCGCCGTGGAGCTGCAGGATGTCGGGATCGAGGGCGGCGATCACCTCGGCGATGAGCGCGTCGTCGGCATTCACCATGAGCGCCACCTTCAGCGCCCGCCCGCGCACATGGGCGGCGAGGGCCCGCGCAGCGGCCAGCGGCAGGTGGCGCGGGCTCTTCGGAAAATGCACGAAGCCGACAAGGTCGGCCCCGGCCTCCAGCGCCGCGTCGAGGGCCTCCATGGTGGTGAGGCCGCAGATCTTGATGTCGAAACCCATGGATCAGATCCCCCGATGGATCCGCCCCGCCCCGGGCGCATGCCCGCGCGCCCGCCGGCGGAACCGACGGGCGCGGCCCCTCAGAACTCCAGCTGCGTGAACTGGCCTGCCTTGCGGAAGCGCCAGAGGTAAGTGGGCAGCTCCACCCGCAGCGCGGTGGAGGTGACGCCGAGGCCGTCGAGGGTGCGCCCCTCGCTCTTGGCCGCCTCGGAGACCACGTTGTCAGCCTTCAGCATGGCCACCTGGTCGGTGGTCAGCGGCGCGCCGGGAATCCACTGGGTGAGAGCGGCGATCAGGCCGGCGAGACCGAACGGCAGCGAAATGAGCGCCTTGCGGGCGCCGATCTCGCGCAGCATCAGTTCCATCAGTTCCTTGAAGGTGCGCACCTCGGGCCCGCCCAGCTCATAGGTGGCGCCGGCCTTGGCCTTGCCGTCCACCGCGCGGGCGACGGCGAGGGCCACATCGCCCACGAACACGGGCTGGAAGCGGGTGGCGCCGCCACCGATCAGCGGCAGCGCCGGAGAAAGCTGCGCCATGGCGGCGAAACGATTGAAGAAGGTGTCCTCCGGCCCGAATAGCAGCGAGGGACGCAGGATCACGGCGGCGCCGTGGGCGGCCTTCACCGCCTCCTCGCCGTCGGCCTTGCTGCGGCCGTAGCCCGAGGGGGATGCCTTGTCGGCGCCGATGGCGGAGGTGTGAACCAGCGGAACGGACGCCCTGGCGGCGGCGCTCGCCACCGCCCGCGCGCCGGCCACGTGCAGCGCGTCGTAGCGCTGCCGGCCGCTCTCCACCAGCACGCCCACGAGGTTCACCACCACGTCGGCGCCCGCCACGGCGCGCTCCACCGACTCGGGGTAACGCACGTTGGCCTGCACCACCTGGATCTGGCCGACATAGCCGAGCGGCTGGAGGAAGCCCGCGAGCTCGGGCCGCCGCACCGCCACCCGCACGCGATAGCCCCTGAGCGCCAGCGCGCGCACCACGTGCCGGCCCAGGAAGCCGGAGCCTCCGAACACCGTCACGAGGCTGTCGCTCACCGGACGATCGGTCACCGCGAAATCGCTCACGGCCACGTCGCTCATGCCTGACCCCCGCTGCTGTCTGCCTGTCCGGCGGGCCCGTTCGCGGAGCCTTGCCCCGCGCCGCCGCCGCACACACTATATTAGAACGCCGGCACGACATACGCGATGGAGACGGTTTCCGTCCAGCGGCCAGACGGCCGCGGCGCCCCGCGCGGGCACGGAACGGCATCGTTCGGCGGCTCCGAGTCCGTCTTGACGGCGGCGCCGGTCCCCACTATAAGCCCGGCACTTCGCAGGCGGCGCGAGCCGCAAGCGTTTTCAGCCATTCCAACGCAGGACGGGTTGGCCGCGAGGCTTTGATCCGCATTGCGCTAACCAGCAAGGACGGCCGATGGCCAATACGCCTTCCGCCAAGAAAGCGGCGCGCAAGATCGAGCGCCGGACCGAAGTGAACCGTTCGCGTCGCTCGCGCGTGCGCACCTATCTGCGCAAGCTCGAGGATGCCATCAGCACCGGCGACGCCGCTGCCGCCTCCGCCGCCTTCAAGGTTGCCGAGCCCGAGATCATGCGGGCCGTCACCAAGGGCGTGCTGCACAAGAACACCGCCTCCCGCAAGGTGTCCCGCCTCGCGGCCCGGGTGCGCAAGCTCAGCGCCTGATCGCGGCGCCGCGCGCCCCGCGCGCTTCACCTGCCCGCAGGTTCCCGAAGGCCCGGCTGAGCCGGGCCTTTTTTGTGCCTGCGTACCGTCTCGCGGCAGAGAATCGCCGGGCTTGCGCAATCTCTCCGGCGCGTCAAGCCAGCCCCGGTTCGGCGGTCACGCGGCCGTTTTTCCTCTCCTCCCCGATCGCGCAGAAAATCGATATGCGGCTTAGCGACTTACAGGGCAAAGGCGGAAGCCCGCTCTGCCCCCTTCCCACCCCGGGTACTTCGACACCTAAGGAGGGGCCTTCCGCAGAGTCGGCACGATCTTACGGAACCCTTGGATTCTCGCAGCTTCGCCAGAGGTTTGCCGACTGCTCCGCGCGCCTGTGAAAAGGCCCCGGAGCGACCTTTTTACCCGCTATCCCACAGTGGCGGGGAAAGGCGTTGCACCCCCGGGAGGGGCTGTGTATGGTCAAATTCACCTCGGGGGCGACGCCGAGTTTTCACCGACAGATTGAAGATTTAAAGACTCTTCGTGGCAGAGGAGGGGGAGGTCGTGACTTTAACTATACATGACACCCTGCGGTTCCACCGCACCTGCCACGCAGATGCACTTCGGACTGCGGCAGCCATGCCGGGAGTGGGCATCAGTTCCACTCTCGGGTGATTTAAAAGCAGCAAGAAATCTGGTTCATTGAAGCGGCAGCCGGGGCGTACCCGCCGACGGTAGAGGGAGCGGCTATGACTTCACGCACACATGGCGCATCGAATGCGGCAGCTCTTGCTTCCTCCCCGGTCCTCCGGAGCGCCATGCGGCCCGTTCCCATCGCATCTTCGATTCCGGGGCGCGCCGCCGCGCCCCGCCCCGTGGCCCCCGCGACGGCGAGCACATGATGCCGCGTTAGCGTGACGTCCGACGGGTAAAGGCCACATCGTCTGATCCAACCCGCGCATGAGGACCGCGCCGCCCACCGGGGCGCGAGGGAGATCTGCGCTTCAATCGGGACCGCGCCTCGCGGCGCGGAAGGCTTTCTATGCTCAAACCGCACACGACCGATGACTCACAACCCGGCAGAGCCGCCATCGCGGCCGGCCTTGCCGCCAATGTTGGGACCGATGCCGAAATGACCCCCTGGGAGCGCGTCCGCCAGCGCCTGCACGAAGAGATCGGTGAAGAGAAGTTCTCCAGCTGGTTCGCCCGCATGGAGCTCGACGGCCTCACCGGCGACGCCGTGCACCTCTCGGTGCCCACGCGATTCCTGAAGTCCTGGATCCAGGAGAACTACCTGCCGCGAATCTGCGAGCTGTTCGCGGAGGAGAGCGGCGCGCGCCGGCGCGTGGATGTGGCCGTGCGCAGCGCCGTGGCCCGTCCCATGCCGCTGAAGGCCACCGGCCGGCGCGAAGTGGTGAGCGAGCGCAGCCCCGAGGCGCGCCCCACCGCCCCCGCGACGCCCTTGGCAGCGCCTGCCCCGGTCCAGGCCAGCGCCACCGTCAATTCCATCGCCTCCGACATGTCCTCGGGCTCGCCGCTCGACGCGCGCCTGACCTTCGACACCTTCGTGGTGGGCAAGTCCAACTCCCTCGCCCATGCGGCCGCCCGCCAGGTGGCCGAGGCCGCGAGCGGCGCCAACCCGGTGTTCAACCCGCTCTACCTCCACGCGGCCGTGGGCCTCGGCAAGACTCACCTGCTGCAGGCGGTGGTGTGGGCGGCCGAGAAGAAGGGCCGGCGCGCCATCTACCTCACCGCCGAACGCTTCATGTACGGCTTCGTCGCCGCGCTGAAGACCCATTCGGCCATCGCCTTCAAGGATGCGCTGCGCACCATCGACACCCTGGTGATCGACGACCTGCAGTTCCTCAAGGGCAACAATTTGCAGCAGGAATTCTGCCACACCCTCAACGCCCTGCTCGACGGCGGGCGGCAGGTGGTGGTGGCGGCGGACTGCGTGCCGGCCGAGCTGGAGCATCTCGACGAGCGGGTCCGCTCGCGCCTCGCCGGCGGGCTCGTGGTGGAGCTGGCGCCGCTGGAGGAGGACCTGCGCCTCGAGATCCTGAAGGCGCGCTACCAGACCCTGGCCGAGCAGCACAAGGGCTTCACCGTGCCGGCGCCGGTGCTGGAATTCCTCGCCCGCTCCTTGGGCCAGAGCGGCCGCGACCTCGACGGCGCGCTCAACAAGCTGCTCGCCTTCAACCAGCTCACCGGCGAGCCGGTGACCCTGGAGATGGCCGAGAACGCCATCAAGGACATCATCCGCCCCTGCGACCCGAAGCGGGTGCGGGTGGACGACATCCTGCGCATCGTGGCCAAGCACTACAACGTCTCGCGCGCCGATCTCCTGTCCCAGCGCCGCACCGCCAACGTGGTGAAGCCGCGCCAGGTGGCCATGTACCTCGCCAAGACCCTCACCCTGCGCTCCCTGCCGGAGATCGGCCGGCGCTTCGGCGGGCGGGACCACACCACCGTGCTGCACGCCGTGCGCAAGATCGACCGCCTCGTCGGCACCGATCGCGTGCTCGCCGACGAGATCGAGGTGCTGAAGCGCGCGGTGCAGGAGGCCTGAGGGCCACCACGCGCCAGCGACGGGTTCTGCCAGAAGGCCGGCGGGGGCGCTCCGCCGGCCTTCTGCGTTTTGCCGGCAAGGCAGCGCACCTTGGGCTGTGGATCGGCGGGGACAAGCCGGACCTCGGCGGGAATTTCGCCGCCCGCCCTTGCTTTGCGCGGGCATGGGCGGCAATGTCGGCGGCCCGGCGCGCGCTCTCGCGTGCGTCCGCCACCCAGGAGCCGTTCCGGCCCCGCCCCGCGCGGGAAGGGCCGGGCCGCTGCTCCGCCCCTCGAATTTGGAGGCGGCCCCGCCGTCCGGATCTTCAGCATCCGGCGGGTCCTCTTCCGGAGCGCTTCCGCGCGAGGCCGATGCCGGCCCGCGTGAGGAGGCGTGAAGCATCAATGGCCCGAAGTGCCCGCCGCGCGCCCTGCGCCCGCGGCGGCCGCTACGGGGCGAAGAACGAACGGGCCTGGGCCATGAAGGTCACCGTCGAGCGCACCGAGCTTCTCAAGTCGCTGAGCCACGTGCACCGCGTCGTGGAACGGCGCAACACCATCCCGATTCTCGCCAACGTGCTCATCCGCGCGGGCAAGTCCGGGCTGGAGCTCAAGGCCACCGACCTCGACCTGGAGGTGGTGGAGACCGTGCCCGCCGAGGTGGGCCAGCCCGGCGGCACCACCGTGCCCGCGCACGTGCTCTACGACATCGTGCGCAAGCTGCCCGAGGGCGCCCAGGTGCAGCTCGAGGCGGGTGGCGAGCGCGGCACGCTCACCGTGCGCGCCGGCCGCGCCCGCTTCCAGCTCCAGACCCTGCCCGAGGACGACTTCCCCGACCTCGCCGCCGGCGACTTCCCGCACACCTTCAAGGTGAAGGGCGTGGAGTTCCGCCGCCTGGTGGACAAGACCCAGTTCGCCATCTCCACCGAGGAGACGCGCTACTACCTCAACGGCATCTACCTGCACGTGACCGACCCGGCGCAGACCAGCAAGCCCATGCTGCGGGCGGTCGCCACCGACGGCCACCGCCTTGCCCAGGCCGAGCTGGAGGCGCCGGAGGGCGCGGCCGGCCTGCCGGGCGTCATCGTGCCCCGCAAGACCGTGGCCGAGATCCAGAAGCTCCTGGAGGACAAGGAAGCGGAGGCCACCGTCTCCATCTCCTCCACCAAGATCCGGGTGCAGGTGGGCGCCATCGTGCTCACCTCCAAGCTGATCGACGGCACCTTCCCCGACTACGGCCGCGTGATTCCCCAGGGCAACGACAAGATCCTGAACGTGGACAAGGACGAGTTCGCCGCCGCGGTGGACCGCGTCTCCACCGTGTCCAGCGAGCGCGGGCGGGCGGTGAAGCTCTCCCTCGCCGAGGGCAAGCTCACCTTGTCGGTCACCAATCCCGATTCGGGCAGCGCCACCGAGGAGCTGGAGGTGGATTACGCCGCCGAGCCGCTCGATATCGGCTTCAACTCCCGCTACCTGCTCGACATCACCGCCCAGCTCGAGGGCGACACCGCAGAGCTGAAGCTGGCGGACCCCGGCTCGCCCACGCTGGTGCGTGACTCCACCAGGACCGACGCCCTCTACGTGCTGATGCCCATGCGGGTGTGAGCGCCCGCGCGCCGCCTCGAAGGCAGCGCGCGACCAGAGCGTTTTCGAGCGACGTGGAAACCGGTTCGCTCGAAAACGCGTCAATTCAGGAATCGAGGGCATTTCCCGTTTCCATGAAACGGGGAAATGCCCTAGAGCAATTCCAGCAAGAACGCGCAGCGGTTTTGCGTCCGGAATTGCGTCGAACCAATAAGTTAGAGCATTTCCGGCGGACCGGTTTTCGCCGGAAATGCTCCAGGATCGGCCGTCCGCCGAGGCCGCGCCTCCTCATTTTCCGGCCATGCTTCACGCCCGCATCCGCACCCTCGCCCTCACCCGCTTCCGCTCCTACGGGGCGGCGCAGCTCATGGTGGGCGAAGGCATGGTGGTGCTCACCGGGCCCAACGGCGCCGGCAAGACCAATGTGCTGGAAGCGGTGTCCTTCCTCTCCCCCGGCCGGGGGCTGCGGCGCGCCCATCTCACCGAGGTGGGCCGGCAGGGGCCGGAGGCCGGCCTCGGCGCGCCGGGGAGCTGGGCGGTTTCCGCACGGGTGGAGGGCGCGCTCGGCGAGGCGCGACTCGGCACCGGCCTCGACGGATTGGAGACGCCCCAGCGGCGCTGCCGCATCGACGGCGAGCCCGTGCCCTCCGCCTCCGCCTTCCTCGACCACCTGAAGGTGATCTGGCTGACGCCGGAGATGGACGGCCTGTTCACCGGCCCGCCCGCCGAACGGCGGCGCTATCTCGACCGGCTGGTGCTGGCGGTGGACGCCGGCCACGGCACCCGCGTGAACGCGCTGGAGCGCGCGCTGCGCGCCCGCAACCGGCTGCTGGAGGAAAATGGCGGCCCGCGCTTCCTCGACGCCGTGGAGCACGAGCTGGCGGAGCTGGCGGTGGCGGTGGCGGCGGCGCGGCTGGAGACGGTGGCGCGCCTTTCCGCGGAGATCGCCGCCCACCGCGACGATGCCTCCCCCTTCCCGTTCGCCCGGATCGCGCTCGAAGGTGCGCTGGAACGGCTCGTCGCCGAGATGCCGGCGCTGGAGGCCGAGGATCGCTACCGCGCCCTGCTGCGCGACAATCGCAACCGCGACCGCGCCGCCGGCCGCACCCTGGAGGGCCCGCACCTGTGCGACCTCGAGGTGAGCCACGGGGTGAAGGAGCTGCCGGCCGCGCGCTGCTCCACGGGGGAGCAGAAATCCCTGCTCATCGGCCTCACCCTCTCCCATGCGCGGCTGGTGGCGGCCATGCAGGGGCTGTCGCCGGTGCTGCTTCTGGACGACGTGGCGGCCTATCTCGATTCGCAGCGCCGGGAGGGCCTGTTCGAGGCGCTGGCGCGGCTGGGCGCCCAGGTCTGGATGACGGGGGCCGATCCCGCAGCCTTCGCGGCCCTCGACGGCGCCGAGCGCTTCACCGTTTCGCCCGGCCGGGTGGTGCCGGCCGGTTGATGCCATCGGCCCTGGTCTTTGACCGGCGCCGAGTGGGTCCGCTCAAGCGCCGCGCGGTCTTAACCAAGGCACTTGAGTCGAACTCACGGGCCTTGGTATGAGCGCCGCCGCGGCATGCGAAAAAAGACGCCAGATGGCCATTCCGACCGGAAGTGTTGCATGCAGGCCACCCGAACGGCGACGGCGCGTGCTACAGCCTTTCCCGCGCCGGTGGGAAACCCGTGAGCGGATTTTTCCGTGGCGTTAACCTTAACGATACCTCACCGCGATGAGATACGCAGAAAGCAGGCGGGCCTCCGGCTGCGCGCCGTGCGTTGATGCGCGATGGCAACCCGTTCCCTCCGTGTTGGGCAGACCATGGCCAGTGATCCCATAAAGCCCGAGTTTCTCTCGCGTCGCCTGTTCGTTCTCGCGGCTCCCCTCATGCTCGCCGCCTGCGTCACCAATTCGCCGCCGCCGGTGAGCCCCATGGCGCGCATGTACGGCCCCATCGACGGCGAGCCGCACCCGGTGGACGCCACCGACATCAGCGAGGTGGACCCGAAGTTCCTGCGCCAGGAGGTGGCCTATCCGCGCCACCTGCCCCCGGTGGCGCCCGGCACCATCGTGGTCGATATCAACGAGAAGTACCTCTACCTCGTCCAGAAGGATGGCAAGGCGCTGCGCTACGGCGTCGGCGTGGGCAAGCAGGGCTACTCCTTCAAGGGCTGGGCCGCCGTCAAGCGCAAGGAGAAGTGGCCGCACTGGACGCCCACGGCCAACATGATCAAGCTCCAGCCCCAGCGCTACGGCCCCTATGCCGCCGGCCTGCCGGGCGGCGAGGACAACCCGCTCGGCCCCCGCGCGCTCTATCTCTATGACGGCGACCGCGACACCATGTTCCGCATCCACGGCACCATCGAGCCCTGGAGCATCGGCCAGCAGGTGTCCTCGGGCTGCATCCGCCTGCTCAACCAGGACATCATCGACCTCTATGAGCGCGTGCCCAGCGGCACCCGCGTCTACGTCGCCGGCTGAGCCGCGGCGCCTTCCGGTCAGGGGCGCGGGCGGCGACTGTCGCACTGCCCGCGCCATGGCCCGGCCAATGCGCTCCGCCCTCCGGTTCGAGGAGGGCGGGCGGCGCCCTTCCCTCGCCCTCAGCCCAGCAGGTCCCGGAGCGTCAGGGCGATGACCTCGGTCGCCTTGTCCAGGTCGGACAGGCGCAGGTTCTCGTCGGCGCGGTGGCCATTGGCTTCCTCGATGGTGCGGGGACCGGCGCCGTAGAGCACCACGGGCACGCCCGCTTCCGCATAGAGCCGCGCGTCGGTGTAGAGCGGCACGCCGGTGGGGCGCACCTCCTCCCCCACCACGGCGGAGGCGTTGCGGCAGATGACGGCGGCGAGGTGCCGCGCGCCTTCGCCGGGCACCAGCGGCCGCGCCAGCAGGATGCGGCGGACGGTCAGGCGCGCCTGCGGGAAATCGGCCGCCGCGCGGGCGATCACCGCGCGCACCTCCTCCTCCACCTGCTCCGGGCTCTCGCCCGGCACGATGCGCCGGTCGAGGCGGAACACCACCCGGTCCGGCACCACATTGGTGTTGATGCCGCCGGAGATGAGCCCCACGTTGAGCTGCGGCGCGCCGATGCCCGCGACCTCCGACACCTTGCCCTTCAGCGTGCCGCGATAGGCGTAGAGAGCCGAGAGGATGTGCGTCGCCGCCTCCAGGGCATCGATGCCGGTGGCGGGAATGGCGGCGTGGGCGGAGCGGCCGCTCACCTCCACCTCCAGGTGCAGGCAGCCGTTGTGGGCCCACACCACCGCATAGCTGAAGCCGGCGGAAACGGCATAGTCGGGCTTCGTGAGGCCCTGCGCCAGCAGCCAGCCCGGCCCCACCTCGCCGCCGATCTCCTCGTCATAGGTGAAATGCAGCTCCACGGCGCCCTTCAGCGGCAGGCCCGAGCGCTTCAGCGCGTCGAGGGCAAAGGCGTAGGTGGCGAAATCGGATTTCGAGACCGCGACGCCCCGGCCATACATCACCCCGTCCACCACCTCGGCGCCATAGGGATCGTGGGTCCAGCCCTCGCCGGGCGGCACCACGTCGCCATGGGCGTTGAGGGCGACGGTGGGGCCGGCGCCGAAGCGGTGGCGCACGATGAGGTTGGTCACCGAGACCATGCCCGCCGCCTTCACCGTCGGCTCCGGCACGGCGTGGCGCTCCACGGTGAAGCCAAGCTCCTCCAGCAGGGCGGCGGCGCGGGCCGCGTGGGGCGCGCAGTCGCCGGGCGGGTTGTCGGAGGGCACCTTCACCAGCTCGGCCAGGAAGCGGCGCCGGTCCTCCGCCCGTTCGGCGATGAGGCGGCGCAGCAGGTCGGCTTCGGTGGCGGGCATGGATCGATCCTCGCGTGGCAGGTGCCGCGGCTTCGGCGCAGGAAACGGAGGGCGCGGCAGGCCCGGCGGCATGGCACGGGCCGGCGCGGCGCGCAACGGACCTCTCCCGGCACCGGGCGCAGCGACGGCGGGCCGGGCGGTGATCCGTGGGCACGGACCGGCGCAAAGGGGGCGCCCTGCTCTCTCGCGATTTTCAACGTAATATCAATGCATTAATATCTGGCACTTTTCGACGGGCGGGGGAGCGGAAGGCATTGCCGGGCATCGCCCGGAAGGGTCTCCCCCGCCGGCGGGCAAAGGTGTTTTGCTCCCCGTGAAACGCGGGCGCGGGCATTTCGCCGTCGGTCCCGGCCTGCGCCGGTTCAGTTTCGCCCGAGCGCCGCGCGGGCCTGGCCATGGGCCCATGAAGGGTGTTCACGGGCCTCGGGCGTCACTCGGCCGCCTGCGCCCGCGCGGCTGGTGGGGCGCGGAAGCGCGCCAGAAGCTCCGCTTCCTCCGCCTTCGCCGCGGCCAGATGGCGGGCCTTCACCGGCCCGTAGCCCCGGATCTTCTCCGGGATGGAGGCCAGGGCCGTCGCGAGGGCATGATTGTCCCGGTCGAGGCGGGCGAGCACCTCGTCCATCAGCCGCTCGTAATCGGCGATCAGGGCGCGTTCCATCCGCCGCTCGGCGCTGTAGCCGAAGATGTCGAGGGGGGTGGCCCGCAGCCCCCTGAGCTTCGCCAGCAGCGCCAGCGCCCTGAGCATCCAGGGGCCGAAGGCGCGCTTGCGCGGCTCGCCGGTCTGCGGATCGGGCCGGGCGAAGAGGGGTGGCGCGAGGTGGAATTCAAGCCTCAGCTCGCCCTCGAAGGCGGCCTCCACCTGCCGCCGGAAGTCGCCATCGGCATAAAGGCGCGCCACCTCGTACTCGTCCTTGTAGGCCATCAGCTTGAAGAAGCCGCGCGCCACCGCCTCGGCAAGGCCGGAACGGCCGGGCGCGGCCTGCGCCTCGCGGCGGCGGGCGCGCTCCGCCAGCAGCCGGTAGCGCGCGGCATAGGCAGCGTCCTGGTAGCGCGTCAGCTCCTCCACCCGCCGGGCGATGATCTCCTCCAGGTTCAGGGACAGGCGGCGCGCGTCGCTGGGCGCCCCGCCCTGCGGCGTGGCCAGCGCCTCCACGGCGGGGAGATCATGAGCGGCGCGCCGGCCCCAGAGAAAGGCGGCCTGGTTCATGGCCACTGCCTCGCCATTGAGCGTGATGGCCTGCTCCAGCGCCTGGACCGAAACCGGCAGGGCGCCAAGCTGGCAGGCGTAGCCCAGGAGGAAGATGTTCTGCGCCAGCGCATTTCCGAACAGCGCGGCGGCAAGGCGGCTCGCCTCCACGAAGTGCGTGTTGCCGGCCCCGGCAGCGGCGGAGATGGCGCGGCGCAGGCGCTCCACCGGCAGGGCATAATCCGGGTTGCGGGCGAAGTCGCCGGGCATCACCTCGTGGGTGTTCACCACCATCACGGTCTCGCCCGGCTTCACCGCCGCCAGCACCTTCCGCGCGCCCGCCACCACCATGTCGCCGCCCAGCACCAGGTCCGCCCCGCGCGCCGGCACGCGGATGGCGGTGATGTCGGCCGGGGCCTCGGCGAGACGGATGTGGCTGAAGACCGCCCCGCCCTTCTGAGCCAGCCCGGCCATGTCGATCATGCCGCAGGCCTTGCCCTCCAGGTGCGCGGCCATGCCGAGGATGGCGCCGACGGTGACGACACCGGTGCCGCCGACCCCGGTGGCGATGATGGAATAGGTGCCGCGGATCTCGGGCCGCCGCAGCTCCGGCAGTGCCGGCCAGGGCGCGGCGCCGGCGGCAGCAGCCTCCACCTTCCTGGGCCTTGCCCCGTGCACGGTGACGAACGAGGGGCAGAAGCCGTTTACGCAGGAGAAGTCCTTGTTGCAGGAGGACTGGTCGATCTCCCGCCGGCGCCCCCACTCGGTCTCCAGCGGCTGCACCGAGACGCAGTTGGACTTCACCCCGCAGTCGCCGCAGCCCTCGCACACCCGCTCGTTGATGATGACGCGCCGGTCCGGGTCCGGGAAGGCGCCGCGCTTGCGCCGGCGCCGCTTCTCGGCGGCGCAGGTCTGGTCGTAGATGAGCACGGTGACGCCGGGCACGGCCGCCAGCTCGCGCTGCACGGCGTCCAACGCGTCGCGGTGGTGGATGGCGAGGCCCGCCGGCCAGACGGTGTTCGGCGGATACTTGCCGGGCTCGTCGGTGACCACCACCACCCGCTCCACGCCTTCCGCCGCCACCTGCCGGGCGATAGCGGGCACGGTGAGCCCGCCCTCGTGGCGCTGGCCGCCGGTCATGGCCACCGCGTCATTGAACAGGATCTTGTAGGTGACGTTCACCTTGGCCGCGCAGGCCGCGCGCAGGGCGAGACAGCCGGAATGGTTGTAGGTGCCGTCGCCGAGGTTCTGGAACACATGCGCCCGCTTCGAGAACGGCGCCTCGCCGATCCAGTTGGCGCCTTCCCCGCCCATCTGGGTGAAGCCGGTGGTCTGCCGGTCCATCCACTGCACCATGTAGTGGCAGCCGATGCCCGCATAGGCGCGCATGCCCTGGGGCACCCTGGTGGAGGAATTGTGCGGGCAGCCCGAGCAGAAATAGGGGATGCGGGCGGCGACGTCCGCCGTGGCCGCGAGCGCGGTCTGTGCCTCCTCCAGCCTCGCCACGCGGGCGGCGATGTCGGGGATGGGGCCGTAGGCGAGCAGGCGCCGGCCGAGGGCGATGGCGATGTCGTTGGGGTCGAGCGCGCCCTTCACCGGAAACAGCCAGCGCCCCGCCTCGTCCTTCTTGCCGATGCAGCAGGGCTGGTCGGCCGTGCCGTAGAGCTCCTCGCGCAGCTGCACCTCGATGAGGGAGCGCTTCTCCTCCACCACCATGATGAGGTCGAGCCCGCGCGCGAACGCTTTCAGGCCCTCGCTCTCCAGCGGCCAGGGGCAGCCCACCTTCCAGATGCGGATGCCGAGATCGTTGGCGCGCACCTCGTCGATGCCCAGCTCGTCGAGGGCGAGGCGCACGTCGAGATAGCTCTTGCCCACGGTGGCGATGCCGATGCGCGCGCGCCGCCCGCCGGAGGTGACGAGGCGGTTGAGCGCGTTCGCGCGCAGGAATGCGAGCACCGCGTCGCGCTTGTATTCCTGCAGCCGCTCCTCCTGGGCCACCGGCGTATCGCCGAGGCGGATGTTGAGGCCGCCGGGGGGCATCGCCGCATCCTCGGGCAGCACGATGCCCACGCGGTCGAGCCGGCCGTCCACCACGGCGGTGGATTCGATGGTGTCCTTCACCGCCTTGAGACCCACCCAGGCGCCGGAAAAGCGCGAGAGCGCCCAGGCGTGGAGGCCGTAGTCGATGATCTCCTGCACCCCGGCGGGGTTCAGCACGGGGATCATCACGTCCACGAAGTGGAACTCGCTCTGGTGGGCGGTGGTGGAGGATTCGCAGGTGTGGTCGTCGCCCATCAGGGCGATGACGCCGCCGTGGCGCGAGGTGCCGGCATTGTTGGCGTGGCGGAACACATCGCCGGAGCGGTCCACCCCCGGCCCCTTGCCGTACCAGAGGCCGAACACGCCGTCGAACCGGCCCTCGCCGCGCAGCTCCGCCTGCTGGGAGCCCCACAAGGCGGTGGCGGCGAGGTCCTCGTTGAGGCCCGGCTGAAAGCGGATGTCGCCGGCGGCGAGCACCTTCTCGGCGCGCATGAACTGCTGGTCCAGCCCGCCGAGCGGCGAGCCGCGATAGCCGGTGACATAGCCCGCCGTGTTCAGCCCGGCGCGCCGGTCGCGGGCCTTCTGCATGAGGGCGAGGCGCACCAGCGCCTGGGTGCCCGAGACGAGCACGCGGTCCTGGCCGAGGTCGTATTTGTCCTCCAGCGAGACGGGCTTCAATGCCATTTTGGCGCCTCCGTGCCGGCTCGTCTTTTCGGCCGCCGCGGCATGGCACCTGGATCGATCCCTGGTCCTGCCGGAACGGCGGCCCGAAGCCGTTCAACTTTAGGCTGACACGGAGTGTCGCACCCTGCAATTTCGTTGTTCCCGGCCGATTCGCAATGAAATTGCCTCGGAGTTGGGCGTGACGCATTTTGGCGCAATGCGGCATGGACCGCACGGCGCCGCGGCATGTCCGGCGGGCAGGCTCACGGATGTCGTGGGCCGTGCAATGACAGGTCACCGGCATCGCCTGGCGGGCGCGACATCCGAGGCTGCGCCGCGGCAGCCTTTGGAGCCGAGAGACGATCCGGCATGTGTGCGGCGAAGGGTCCGAGCCGGCGCATCATCAGGCGTCGATGTTCAAGCCGGGCCTTCAAGGAGTTCCACAGATTTTAGTCGTCGAATTTCGCCGAAACAACTCATGGTTGATTGCATGGCCGGCAGATTGGTCAAGCGCCTGTAGAGGCTGACGTGTCTTGCCATAAGGCTGCCACACCGATCCGCACCCGAAATAGTAATATGGCCTGGTGAGATTGACGACGCTCACCAAGGCAAATGGCTACAACCAATAATTGTGTACGCCTTTACCGCCTCATTGGTGCGTCGTGAGGCATTCCAGTCGCTCATGACGTGGCATGGAGCCGGAACACCTTTTTGGCGGGTGCGCCTTCGGCTGGCCCGGCTTGTAATCAGCCATTAGCATGCCGGCGACCATATTCGGCCGGCCGGGCGTTCGCCCGCGTGCTGTGAGGGACTGAAGGGCCATGGGTGAGTTGTTTCAGACGCCGAAGCCGAGCCATGGCCTGGATTGGACCGGCGAGCGGATGATTCTGGGGATCAGCGGCCAGGTCGAGGTCGAACATCTCCATCGCTACTTCCTGGCCCGGCAGATGTGCCGGGGGCTCGACGTGCTCGATGTTGCCTCGGGCGAGGGGTACGGCAGCGCGCTCCTGTCCCAGGCGGCGCGTTCCGTCGTCGGCGTCGAGGTGGACCCCGCCGCCGTCGAGCATGCCCGCAGCGCCTATGCCGCCGCCAACCTGAGGTTCGAGCAGGGCCGCGCGCAGGCCATTCCGCTCGACGACCAGTCGGTGGACTGCGTGGTCTCCTTCGAGACCATCGAGCACTTCTACGAGCAGGAACAGTTCCTGAGCGAGATCCGGCGCGTGCTGCGCCCGGGCGGATTCCTGCTGATGAGCTCGCCGAATCGCGACATCTACTCGCCCTTCGGCCTCGTCCCCAATCCCCATCATGTGCGCGAGCTGACCCACGACGAGTTCGCGGCACTCCTGAACGCCAATTTTCGCCAGGTCCGGCTCTTCGGCCAGCGGCCTTTGATCGGCTCCATCATCGTTCGCGAGGGCGGCGCGTCGGACACGGGCCTCGCCTGCTTCGAGAAGCGGGACGAGGACAGGATCGAGGCCGACAACGGTCTTGGCCGCGTGCTGTACTGGATCGCGATCGCCACCGACGGGGAGCTGCCGCATCTCTGTGACAGCTTTTATTTCGAGCGCGGCGGGCTCGACGACTTCATGATCGAGCTGCCGCGCCTGCGCCAGCAGCAGCGCGATCTGGAGCAGGAAGGGCGCCACCGGGCCGCGGAGGTCCAGGCGGCGATGGAGGGCCAGAAATACAAGCTTGACGCGCGCGTGGCCGAACTCGAAGCCGAGCTGCATGAGCGGCAGTCCAGGTGCGAACGCCTCGCGGCGGAGGCGAAGAGCCCGCACAACCCGCACGTCAACGCGCTGCTGGCCGAGATCGAGCTGAAGGATGCCAATTATACCCAGCTTGCGACGGAGAAGCAGGAGGCGGAGGAGAGCTTCCACCTGCGCATCAAGGCGCTGCTGGCCGAGATCGAGCTGAAGGAAAGCGGCTACGCGCAGCTGGCGGTGGAGAAGCAGAACACGCAGGGGCGCTTCGAACAGCGTGTCGACGAGCTGCTGCAGCGGATCGCCACAATGGATGCGGAGCTCGCGAAGACGCAGCGCAGCCCGGTCCGACGCTTCAAATCGAGCCGGACCTACCGGACCATGCGGGATGTCGAGCGCCACATCCGTTGGACGCTCCGTGGCCGCAAGGAAGCGCCGCCCCACGCTCCGGCCAAGGAGGCCTCCGAACCCTCGAAGCCCGAGCCACGACCGGAGGCCGCGGGAAGGCCGGCGGAGGCCCCCTCCCCCCGAGGCACGGGGTCCGACCATTATGTTCAGGACCGTTATGGCGACGAGTATCGTCCGCTCTATCAGGATCTTTTCGGCGTGGTCGATCGGTTCGCCTCGGACAGGGCGGCGTTCCGCGGCAGCGAGGATTGCACGCGGCTGCTGGAGCGGGCGCAGCGGCTTGCCGCCGCTCTGCCGACCGACAGGCTCGATGCCTCGATCATCATCCCCGTCTATGAGAACCTTCATCTGACGCTGACCTGCATCGTCTCGATCCTGGAGACGCAGACCGACCGCCGATTCGAGATTCTGGTCGGCGACGACCATTCCCCCGACGGCTCGGCGGATGTGCTCTCGGCCATCGGCGGGCCGGTGCGGGTGGTCCGGCATGAGAAGAACCTCGGGTTCCTCGGCAATTGCAATGTCACCGCCCGGTCGGCCACGGGCCGCCACGTGGTGCTTCTCAACAACGACACGCTGGTTCTGCCGGGCTGGCTGTCGGCGCTGCTGCGGGTCACCGAAGCGGACCCGGCCGTCGGCATGGTCGGCTCGAAGCTGCTCAACGGCGACGGAACGCTGCAGGAAGCCGGCGGCATCTTCTGGCGCGACGGCTCCGCCTGGAACTTCGGCCGGAACCAGGACCCGCGCCTGCCGGAATTCAACTACCTGAAGGATGTCGACTACATCTCCGGCGCCTCGATCGCGCTGCCCAGGGAGGTCTGGACCGCGCTGGGCGGCTTCGACGAGCTGTTTTCTCCCGCCTATTGCGAGGATTCAGATCTCGCCTTCCGCGTGCGGGCCCACGGGCTGAGGGTCGTCTACCAGCCGCTTTCGGAGGTCTTTCACCACGAGGGCCAAAGCCACGGCCGCGACACCAGCTCCGGCATCAAGGCCTATCAGGTCGCCAACCAGGAGAAGCTGCTCGCGCGCTGGAAGGAGACCCTGGAGAGCGAGCATTTCGCGAATGCCGTCAATGTCTTCGAGGCTCGCGACCGCAGCGGCGGAAAGCCTCACATCGTCGTCGTCGATCATTACGTTCCGCAGAAGGATCGCGATGCCGGCTCCCGCACGATGTACATGTACATCAAGCTGCTCGTGGATAGCGGCTTCCAGGTGACATTCTGGCCGGACAACCTTTATCAGGACCCCGTATATACAAGGGAATATCAACAACTCGGCGTCGAAGTCATATATGGAATTACATATTATAAGCGCTTCGCCGATTGGCTCGGTGAGCGCGCCGACCAGATCGATTATGTCTTCCTGAGCCGCCCTCATATCGCAGTCAATTATCTTGAGGCGCTGCGCCGGTTCCCGCAGGTGAAACAGATCTATTACGGCCACGATCTGCACTTCATGCGCATGGAGCGCGAGCTTGAGCTGACGCAGGACCCGGCCCTGGCGCCGAAGATCGCGGAAATGCGGGAACTGGAGGAGGGGGTCTTCTCCAGCTGCGACGTCGTGCTTTATCCCGGAAGCGAGGAAGTCGCCTATGTCCGGCAAAAGGCGCCGCACGTGCAGGCGCTGCAGCTGCCGATCTGTGTCTTCGGCGAGGACGAATTCGCCGTCGGCGAGCGGAAGATCGGCGCGGTTGCCGGCAGCGGATCGTCGAACCTGCTGTTCGTCGGAGGGTTCGGCCATCCGCCGAACCTCGACGGCGTGATCTGGCTTGAGCGGGAGGTGCTGCCGCTGCTGCGCGCGGCGAATGTCCCGTTCCACCTGACCATCGTCGGCTCCAATGCGCCGGAGGCGGTGAAGGCGCTGGCGGGGCCGGACATCGACGTGCGCGGATGGGTGACGGACGACGAGCTCGCCGACCTTTACGAGGCGACGGACGCCGCGATCGTGCCGCTGCGCTATGGCGCGGGGGTCAAGGGCAAGGTCATCGAAGCCTTCACCCGCGGCGTGCCGGTCGTCACGACCAGCGTCGGCATCCAGGGGCTGCCGGATCTGAACCATGTGGCGCTGGTCGCGGACGCGCCGGCCGACTTCGCCGCGGCGATCCGGTCGGTTCTGGAAGACCGCGCCGCCGCCGCCGCCCGCGCCCGCGCCGCGCTGGCATTCTCGCGCGATCAGCATTCCATCGCCTCCGTGCGCCGAATGCTGTCTCAGTGCATCGCCGAGCTTGGATGAGCGAAAGCAAGATGGCGGGACCGGTGAGGTCCCGCCATCTTGAGAGACGATTGCGGAAGGCTGCGGGTCGGAAGGTCCGGAAAGTCCTGCCCGCTCATGCCGGAGCGCTTCCGCCCGAACGCCGCGCGGACCTCGCGGAGGCCCGGGCCGGAAAAGGGCGACAGCCTTATTGCTGCGCCTTCCTGAGCTCGCCCACGGCCCAGTTGGCGACGGCCGCTTCGAGATAGCACCGCGCGGCCTCGAGCCCCGCCGTCAGCAGCAGACCGCCGAATCGGCCCGAGGACAGCATTTCGCGATTTTCCGGAAGAATGCCCCAGATGCGCGCGGAGATGCCGTTGCTGTCTTCGGCGGGTCCGGGGCCGTATTCGGCCAGGAAGCCCCAATCCCGACCCGGCAGCGGGTGGATCGTGAAGCCGGCCTCCCCGAACATGAGCCGAAGCCCTTCGATCGAGTAGCTCGCGATATGCCCTCTCTTGTGAGGGTCGAGATAGCCGGGATCGCTGTTGATCACGAAACTCGGCTGCGAGGAATTGAAGTAATAGACGGCTCCCGGCTCGGAGACGGCTGCAAGCTCCCGCGTCATCGTGCGCAGGATGTCGGGTGTCAGGTGCTCGATGACCTCGATGCAGACACCGGCGTCGAACTTGAGATCAAGATCATGCAGAAAGCCAACCTTGAAATTCGGGTGCTTTGAACAAAATTGCGCAGGTGGCGGGAAGGGTTCCACGCCCCAGAAACGATGACTCACCTCGGGCAGAAGCTCAGACACGGCATTGAGCAGCAGGCCGGGACCGCAACTTATGTCGAGAAAGCGATTTATGGGCCTCTTGGCGTAATAAAAAACCTCGGCCATGCGAACCAGATTTCCGCCGTACCCACGTTCTTGCGCGGCCTTGATCTCATCCGACCAATAGTCGTCATCATAAACGCGAGCTTTCCCCTTCATCGTCTCCTCGAGAAATGCGAGATCGGCCAGTATCGATCCGCAATTCTCGCAAATAAAATATGGAACATTATCAATTACATTAAAAGGCTTTTGAGCTGAATGATTGCAAACGGAGCATACGCGCCCGTGTTCCATGTCGTATTCCCCCGCCACAAATGAAGCATCTGCTTGACCGAATACCAATTGGGGATTTGCCGGTCAAATCCGCTCGGGCGCCTCTCCACCAGCGTCGCTCATCGCCCGCGCGCGAGGAGGTAGGGTGGCTTGTTTCTATGGTTTGAGCTTTCGCCCCCGTGACGGCGCGGACCCTCTCCGGCCTTCAGCCCGGCAGCAGGCGCTCGCTTTCCAGGTAGCCGGTGAGCAGGGCGAGGCCGAACAGCATCACCAGGATGGCGGCGCCGACCTCCACCGCGCCGCGGGCGATCGTCGCCCAGCGGGTGTCGCGGCCGGCGAGGCGCACCGCGAGGCGCTTGCCGTAGACCGCGAGCGCGGCGATGGCGCTGACGGTCAGCGCGGTGCCGAGGCCCATGGCGAAGGCCGACATCACGCCGGTCATGAACACCCCCTGCGACAGCGCGAAGGTGAGCACCAGGATGGCGCCCGAGCACGGCCGGGCGCCGGCCGAGACCACCGCCACGGCGGCCCGCCGCCAGCCCCCCTGCGCCAGCAGGGCGGGATCGGGCGCGTGTGCGTCGCCGCAGTCACAGTCCGCCCCGTGGATCTCCTCTCCCCGCACGGCGCGGACAAAGGCGCGCCCCTTGGTGAGGGTGAGGTAGAGCCCGAACAGCGCGATGCCGCCATAGGCCGCGATCTCCACCACGTTCATGGCCCGCGCCATGGAGACGGCGGTGGCGCCGAGCGCCAGGGCCAGGATGCCCACGAAGGCGATGGCCGCGAGCGCCTGCATCACGCCGGAGGCCAGCGAGAGCAGCGCCCCGCGCCGGAGCGTTCCGCCGTCCGCCAGGAGATAGGAGGAGATCACCGCCTTGCCGTGGCCGGGCCCGGCGGCGTGGAACACCCCATAGGCGAAGGAGAGGCCGACCAGCATGAAGGCGCCGTGGCCATCCGCCTTGGCGGCGCGCACCGCCTGCACCAGGGCGCGATAGAACTCCGCCTGCCGGGCGATGATATAGCCGCCGATGCCGGAAGCCGGCACCCCGCCGAGGCCGAAGGGGGTGGGCTTCGGGCCGGGCTGGGCATTGCCCTGGCTCACCGCCTGCCCGAGCGACTGGGCGAAGGCGAAATCGGGAAACAGCAGCAGCGCCAGCAGCAGCCCGAAGGCCGTGACGCTCAGCGCAACCACGATCGCGGGGAAGAGCCATCCCGCGATCCCTCGCGCCGGAGCCGGCGCGGGGGAGAGACGCACGCCGGGCGTCACGGGCACTTCACCGTGATCTTGTCGGCATATTGGGCGCCGAAATTGCTGGAGGCGCTGAGATTTGCGAAGAAGCTCTCCCCGAACTGGAGGTTCTGCGGCTGCTCGGGGGACACCACCTGCTCGGTGCAGCCGGCCGGGGCGCCCACCATCTTCACCGGGTCCTTGTCCGCGAAGGTGAAGGAGATGAAGTAGGTGGGGTCGTAGATGTCCACGGAGACGGTGCCCTTGGCGGGCTGCGGCTTCTTCAGCGGCAGCGTGAAGTGCAGCGTCAGGGCGTCGTCGGAATAGGTCAGGTAATAGTCGACGGGCTCGTTGAGGGCGAGCTTCGTCGTGGCCGACTTGGCGGTGACGAAATAATCGTATTCCTTCAGCGACTCCACGTTCACCTGGGCGAGCGGCTTCAGCACGTCCGCGCCATAGGTGCCGTCCTTCTGCTTCTCCAGGCCCTGGAGCGCGAACGCGGTGAAGGCCTCGTCGAAGGTCCAGGCCTGCTTGAGGCCGGTGAGGGCGCCATCGGGGCCGTAGACGAGCTCGGTCCGCATGGTCACCCACACGTGGGGGTGGGCGGCCGCCGGGCGTGGCGACAGGACGGCGAGGGCCAGGACAACGGCCAGCAACGCGAAACGCATCCTCATCCTCGCTCCCTCATCGCGGCCCGGCGCCCGGAACGGGGCCCAGGAAGGCGGCCAAATGCGGCCGCGGCATGGTGGCGGCGCGCATCCGCGCCGCCGGGCCTTGCGTCAGTTGCGGGCGAGCATCTCGCCGAGCGCCGTGCGGAACTCGCCGGCGATGTCGGGACGCGACAGGGCGTAGGCCACGTTGGCCATGAGGAAGCCGATCTTGGAGCCGCAGTCGTAGATGGCACCGTCGAAGGTGACCGCGTAGAAGCTCTCGCTTTCCTTCAGCTTCAGCATGGAATCGGTGAGCTGGATCTCGCCGCCGGCCCCGCGCTCCTGCTTCGCCAGCAGGTCGAAGATGGTGGGCTGGAGGATGTAGCGGCCGGAGATGGCGAGGTTGCTGGGGGCGGTGCCGGCCTTGGGCTTCTCCACCATCTGGGTGATGGCCTGGGCCTTGCCGTGGGAAGCGCCGGTGCCGACGATGCCGTACTGGTGGGTCTGGTCGTCCGGAACTTCGTAGACGGCCAGCATGTTGCCGCCGGTCTCGTTGTAGGCCTCCACCATGGTGGCGAGGCAACCCTTGCCGTTGCGGGACATGTGCAGCATGTCGGGCAGCAGCAGCGCGAACGGCTCGTCGCCGATGAGGTCGCGCGCGCACCACACCGCATGGCCGAGGCCGAGGGGAAGCTGCTGGCGGGTGAAGGAGGTGGTGCCGGCCTTCGGGGTGTCGCGGTCGAGCTGCTCCAGCTCCTTGGTCTTGCCGCGCTCCTGCAGGGTGCGCTCCAGCTCGAACTGGCGGTCGAAATGGTCCTCGATGACGGCCTTGTTGCGCCCGGTCACGAACACGATGTGCTCGATGCCCGCGGCGCGGGCCTCATCCACCACGTGCTGGACGACAGGCCGATCGACCACGGTCAGCATCTCCTTCGGCACCGCCTTGGTGGCGGGCAGGAAACGGGTGCCGAGGCCTGCCACGGGCAGAATGGCCTTGCGAATGGGCTTACGCATCTCGTGAAGTCCGCCTTGACTCTTTTCCGGAGGCCGCAGGCCCACCGGGGCGCATGAGCGCCGCGCAGCTATCGATCAGAATGCGGGCTGAAATCTGGCGCCGCATGGTTGATGTTTCCCTAACCGCACCCGAGCCCCGTGATCCCCGAGGCTCGCGGCGGAGGCTGGCCGCCCGTGACGGCCCGCGCGCCCGGCGATGCCCTGTAAAAGGCGCAAATTCAAGGCCCTTGTTAACCGTGGCGCAACCAAACCCGCGCCCACTAGGGACGATACGCACAAAGCGCCGCCACAGGGCGGCATCACGACGCGACGAGGGTTCACGAGATGGCTTCCACGACCACCAGGGGCACCGCGGCGAAGGGTCTCCTCGGCGCCGCGCTGGCTCTCGCGGCGATCTCGCTCATCACGCCGGCGAGCGCCCAGGCCCAGACCACCGGCTCCATCTTCGGCGGCTTCTCCGGCTTCGGCGCGCCCCAGCAGCCCCAGGGCGGCGGCGGCCATCCGGACATGACGCCCCAGGCCATCGCCGCCGCGCAGGCGAACTTCCCCGCCTGCATCGCCGCCACGTGGCCGCTGGCCCAGTCCAAGGGCGTCTCCCGCCGCACCTTCGAGCGCTACACCAGCGCGCTCGAGCCCGACATGAAGATCATGGACTTCCTGGACAGCCAGCCGGAGTTCTCGAAGCCCATCGGCGCCTACGTGACCATGCTGGTGAGCGACTGGCGGGTGAAGAAGGGCAAGGAGATCCTGGCCCGCTACAAGCCCATCTTCGACAAGGTGGAGAAGGCCTATGGCGTGGACCGCTACGCGGTGGCGGCCATCTGGGGCATCGAATCCACCTATGGCGACCCCAAGGGCATCGGCAACCGCAACGTGCTGGTCTCCACCGCCACCCTGGCCTGCATCGGCCGGCGGCAGGACTATTTCCGCGAGGAGTTCATCGCCACCCTCCAGATCCTGGAGAAGGACGATGTGCCCTACGACCACCTGAAGGGCTCGTGGGCGGGCGCGTTCGGCCCCACCCAGTTCATGCCCACCTCGTTCCAGCGCTTCGCCGTGGACTTCGACGGCGACGGCAAGCGCAACGTGGTGGATTCCATCCCCGACATCATCGCCTCCACCGCCAACAACCTGAAGCTGGACGGCTGGGAGCTGGGCAAGCCGTGGGGCTACGAGGTGGCGCTGCCGCAGGGCTTCGACTACCGCTACGCCAACCGCACCTTCAAGCAGTCGCTCGGCCAGTGGGCGAGCCTGGGCGTCACCCGGCCCGGCGGCAAGGGCTTCCCGCGCGCGTCGGACCAGGCCTATCTGCTGCTGCCGGCGGGCGCCAACGGCCCGGCCTTCCTGATGATGGGCAATTTCAACGCCATCCTGAAGTACAACCCGGCCGATGCCTACGCCCTCGCCATCGGCCACCTCGCCGACAAGCTGCGCGGCGGCGGCGAATTCGCCCAGGCGTGGCCCAAGGAAGAACGCGGCCTCTCCAAGTCCGAGCGCCAGGAGATCCAGGGCCGGCTCGCCCAGATGGGCTACGACATCGGCAACGTGGACGGCATCCTCGGCCAGAAGACCAAGACCGCCATCCAGGACTACCAGGTGCGCCGCGGCCTGCTGCCGGACGGCTACCCCGACGTCGCCCTCCTGGAGCAGATGCGGCGCTGAGCGCCCGGCGCGCGGCGGCGGCTCCCGCCGTCGCGGTGCGCCCACGTTCGCGAACTGGAAGGCTCCCGCACCGCGGCGCCCTCCGCACGGTTCCCCATTCACGGCCGGGGCGCGCCGGGTGCCTGAGACTGCCGCGCCCCGGTTCCTCTTTCCCCTGTTCCCTCCAGTCACGCCGCCGCCCCGTCCCTGACCGATGTCGGGCGGACTTCGCCCAAGGCCGCAAGCCTGCGGGCCAGGTTATGGGCCTTGGGTCTCGGCGCGCTGGAATGGGGCGAGCACGCCGCGCCGTCATCCGGCGCACCACGCTTCCCCCCTCCTGCCTCGACCGGAACTTCGGCGGCGTGCCGATCATGTCCGGCCGCCTGCGCGGCTCCGTCGCGGAGGCGCCGTGGAACGGGCCCTTCGGCCCGGCCGCGCCGGCGAGGGGCGCACCGTCAACCCGCCGCATATCGTGAACCCGCCGCACATCGTCATCGCGGCCGGGCGTCCATGCCGGGCGACGTCGCGCGGGCGCGGCGCCTCGCGGCCCCGCTCGGTCCGCCCGCCTGAGCGGGATGGGGCGCCGCCGCACATATGCCCCCTCGCGGTGAAGCCTCGCTCCTTGCTACCATCGGGCGAGCTGCCTTAGGAGTGGGTCATGTGGTTCGACGACCATCGTCCCCTCGTCTCCGGCGCGCCGGCCCCCGACCGGCGCTTCGACGAGGACGCGTTCCGTGCCTTCGGCATCTGCCGCGTCTGCCTGCCAGAGACGGACTTCGCCATCGAGGAGACGATCCGCGCCCATCTGCCGTTCGGCCGCGTGCGCAGCTTCCGCCGGGGCGGGGACGCGCCGGCGGCGACCGGGCGCCGGGTGCTGGTGGTGGCGCCGCTGGCCGGCGGCTTCCCCTTCCTCATGCGCGACCTGGTGGTGGCGCTGCTCTGCGTGGCCGACGAGGTGGCCATCACCGACTGGCCGGACGCCCGCTACGTGCCCGCCGCCGTCGGCCCGTTCGGCTTCGATGACGACTGCATCGAGACCGCGCAGATGATTCGCGCCCTCGCCGAGGCGGGGGGCACCACTCATGTGGTGGGCGTGTGCCAGGGCACCGTGCCGGCGCTGGTGGGGTCCCTGCTGCTGACGGAGGCGGGCCTTCCACCCGCGAGCCTCACCCTCATCGGCGGGCCCATCGATCCCGCGCGCAATCCCACCCGGCTGTGGCGCATCCTGCAGGGCCGCTCCCTGGAGGCTCTGGGCGCGCAGGTCATCGAGACCGTGGCCGAGCGCTTTCCCGGCTCCGGGCGGCGGGTGTTCCCGGCATGGCGGCAGACCGACACCTTCGCCCTCTATCTCTGGCGGCAGAGCCTCACCGGCGGGCGCCTGCCGCTCCAGCTCGCCTTCGACGAAGGCGACGACCCCATCCGCTACCCCCTGGCGCGGCTGTGCTGGACGCTGATGGACGTGCCCGGCGAGTTCTTCATGGAGAATGTCGCCACCATCTTCCGGGCCAACGCCCTCGCCCGGGGCAGCCTCGCGGTGGCGGGGCACGCGGTGGACCCCGCCGCCTTGCGCCACACCGCCCTCCTCACCATCGAGGGCGCCGAGGACGACATCTCCGCCCTCGGCCAGACCGAGGCGGCCCACGATCTGTGCGTGAACGTGCCGCAGGCGAAGCGCGCCCGCCTGGTGGTGCCGCAGGCGGGGCATTTCGGGCTGTTCTACGGCCGGGCCATGCGCGCCCATGTGCTTCCGGCCATCGGCGCCATCATGGCCGCCGGCGAGGCGGCCTGAGCCCCCGGCGCCGCGGGCCCGAAGATCGAAGCCGCGGGAAAAGGCCCGTGAGCCGCACTCACGGGCCCTGGCCCTACAGGTTTCTGGCCCTACAGGATGAAGCGGCTGAGGTCCGCATTCTTGGCGAGATCGGCGACGCGGGAGCGCACGTAGTCCGCATCGATCACCACCGCCTCGCCGGAGCGGTCGGGGGCGGTGAAGGAGAGGTCGTCCAGCACCCGCTCGATCACGGTCTGGAGGCGGCGGGCGCCGATGTTCTCCACGCTCGCATTCACCTCCACCGCCACGTCGGCGATGGCCTCCACCGCGTCGGGAGTGACGGTGAGGCTGACGCCCTCGGTGGCCATCAGCGCCACCGACTGCTTGACGAGGCTCGCCTCGGTCTCGGTGAGGATGCGCACGAAATCGGCGCGGGTGAGCGCCTCCAGCTCCACGCGGATGGGCAGGCGGCCCTGGAGCTCCGGCAGCAGGTCCGACGGCTTGGAGACGTGGAACGCGCCGGAGGCGATGAAGAGGATGTGGTCCGTCTTCACCGGCCCGTGCTTGGTGGAGACGGTGGTGCCCTCGATGAGCGGCAGCAGGTCGCGCTGCACGCCCTCGCGGGAGACGTCGGCGCCCGAGCGGCCCTCGCGGCCGGCGATCTTGTCGATCTCGTCGAGGAAGACGATGCCGTTGTTCTCCACCGCGTGGATGGCGTCCTGCACGGTCGCGTCCTGGTCGATGAGCTTGTCGGCCTCCTCGGTGAGGAGGAGGGGATGGGCCTCCTTCACGGTCACCCGGCGGCTCTTGGTGCGCCCGCCGAAGGCCTTGCCGAGCATGTCGCCGAGGGAGACGGCGCCCATCTGCGCCCCCGGCATGCCGGGGATGTCGAACAGCGGCATGCCGCCGCCACCCGCCTGCACCTCGATCTCCACTTCCTTGTCGTCCAGCTCCCCGGCCCTCAGGCGCTTCCTGAAGGCGTCGCGGGTGGCCGGGGAGGCGCCGGCGCCCACCAGGGCGTCGAGCACGCGGCCCTCGGCGGCGAGGTGCGCCTTCGCCTGCACGTCCTTGCGCTTGGCCTCGCGCACCAGGCCGATGCCCACCTCCACGAGGTCGCGCACGATCTGCTCCACGTCGCGGCCGACATAGCCGACCTCCGTGAACTTGGTGGCCTCCACCTTCAGGAAGGGCGCGCCGGCGAGCCGGGCGAGCCGGCGGGAGATCTCGGTCTTGCCGACGCCGGTGGGGCCGATCATCAGGATGTTCTTCGGCAGAACCTCCTCGCGCAGCTTGTCGTCCAGCTTCAGCCGGCGCCAGCGGTTGCGCAGGGCGATGGCCACCGCGCGCTTGGCGTTCGCCTGGCCGACGATGTGGCGGTCGAGCTCGGAGACGATCTCGCGGGGGGAAAAGTCGCTGCTCATGCGGGTATGGCTTCCGTTCGCGGGGCGTTCGGGCGAAACCCGGCGGCCCTCAGGCGCCGATGGTCTCGATGACGATGTTGCGGTTGGTGTAGATGCAGATGTCGGCGGCGATCTCCAGCGCGCGGCGGGCGATGGCCTCCGGATCGTCCTCGCGATCCGCCAGGGCGCGGGCGGCGGCGAGCGCATAGCTCCCGCCCGAGCCGATGCCGGCGATGCCCGCCTCAGGCTCCAGCACGTCGCCGGTGCCGGTGAGCACCAGCGTGACGGAGGCGTCCGCCACGATCATCATGGCCTCCAGGCGCCTGAGGTAGCGGTCGGTGCGCCAGTCCTTCGCCAGCTCCACGGCGGCGCGCTGGAGCTGGCCGGGATACTGCTCCAGCTTCGCTTCCAGGCGCTCGAACAGGGTGAAGGCATCGGCGGTGGCGCCGGCGAAGCCGCCGATCACGTCGCCCCGGCCGAGCCGGCGCACCTTGCGGGCGTTGGCCTTCAGCACCGTGTTGCCGAGCGTCACCTGCCCGTCGCCCGCGATGGCGACCCGGTTGCCCTTGCGGATGGAGACGATGGTGGTGCCGTAAATGGTATCCGGGGAAGAATGCATCAAGCGCTCCGCTCGGGCCGCGTCTCCCCCGGCGGCGGGGTGGGGCACGGCGCGTGACCTTCTGCGGGTGGGCTCCACCCTGGGGCTTACTTAGGCCGTTCCGTCGCCGACGCAATGCGTGATCGCGAAGCGCCGGCGCGCGGGCGCCTCACCGCCCGCCGCCGAGGAAGCGGCGGACCGCGTCCGCGAACGCTTCCGGCTGCTCCACCATGGGGCAGTGGCCCGCGTCCACGATCTCGTCGAGGTCGGCGCCGGCGGGAATGCCGGCGGCGAGCGCCCGCGCCATGGCCGGGGAGAACAGGCGGTCGCCATCGCCATAGAGCACCAGGGCCGGCGCCCGGATGTGGTGGAGCCGGTCCACCGTGTCCGCCGCCGCGCAGGCGTCGAGCTGGCGCAAGAAGGCGGCCTTCGGCTGCTGCAGCCCGGCATCGAGCGCGGCCTGGACGAAATCGTAGAGATCGAGCCGGCGCAGGGTGTGCGCGCCGATCACGAAGCTGGTGAGCGCGGCACCGAACACCAGCTCGTCGTCGAGCTGCCGGCGCAGGTCGCCGAGCAGGCGCAGGACGCCGCGGCTGTAGAGGTCGTGCCGGGCGTAGCTGCTGGCGAGCACCAGCCGGTCCACCCGCTCCGGCGCGGCGATGGCGAGCTCCTGGGCGATGGCCCCGCCCATGGAATGGCCCACCACATGGGCCTTCCCCACCCCCGCCGCGTCGAGCACGGCGCGCGCGTCGCGGGCCATGTCCGCCACCGTGTAGGGGCCTGCGGCCTGCCCGCTCGCGCCGATGTCGCGGTTGTCGAACTCGACCAGGGTGAAGCCCGAGAGCAGCGGCCGCACGAGCCCCCAGAAGGCCCGCTGGGCGGAAAGGCCGGAAAGGAGAAGCAGGGCCGGCCCTTCGCCGGTGACCTGATAATCCAGGCGGATTCCATCATTCTCGGTCGTCGGCATCGGGTCTCCCGTTCAAACGGCCGGTGTCGCGGCGACGGAGGACTCGCGCGCGCGTCATCTCATTGCCATATGGCAATGCAGCAGGGATGCTGCTAGAACCCGCTGCCTTGGAAGGGTTCAACAGCCTTCCGAAGCGGTCCAGAGGCGGTCATGCGCAAGGCAGACATCGTTCGCGAGACGAAGGAAACGAAGATCTCCCTTTCCGTCGACCTCGACGGGACGGGGAAGTCCGACATCTCCACCGGCATCGGCTTCCTCGACCATATGCTGGACGCCATCGCCCGTCATGCCCGCTTCGACCTCGCCATTAAGGCGACGGGCGATCTCCACATCGATTTCCACCACACCACCGAGGACGTGGGCATCGTGCTCGGCCAGGCGGTGAGGAAGGCGCTGGGCGACCTGCGCGGCATCACCCGCTACGCCGATTGCCTGATGCCCATGGACGAGACGCTCACCCGCGTCGCCATCGACATCTCCGGCCGCCCGTTCCTGGTGTTCCGCACGGAATTCCCGGTGGCCAAGATCGGCGCCTTCGACACCGAGCTGGTGCGCGAGTTCTTCCAGGCGTTCGCCATGAACGCCGGCGTGACGCTCCATGTGGAGACCCTCTACGGGGTCAATGCGCACCACATCTCGGAAAGCTGCTTCAAGGGCCTTGCCCGCGTGCTGCGCGCGGCGGTGGCCATCGACCCGGCGGCGGCGGGGGAAATCCCCTCCACCAAGGGCGCGCTCGGAACCTGAAGGAACGGACGGGGAGCATATCATGGCGACCTTCACGGTCTTCTCCCGCACCCGCCCGCAGGATACCGTGGCGGCAGCGGAAGGGCGCGTGGTGTTCGTGCGCGAGGCCTTCTCCTGGCTCGCGCTCCTGTTCGCGCCGCTGGTGCTGCTCTATCACCGGCTGTGGCTGGTGCTTCTTGCCTATGTGGCGGTCTCGATCCTGCTCGCGGTGGCGCACGCCGCCGGCGGGGCGCCCGAGGCGAGCGTCGAGGTGGTGATGATCGGCTTCAACCTGCTGGTCGCCTTCGAGCTGCCCGCGCTCCGGGCGCGCAAGCTCGCGCGCCTCGGCTATGTGGAGGAAGGCGTGGTCATCGCGCCCCGGCGGGACATTGCCGAGCAGCGCTTCTTCGCGGCCTGGACGCCGCGCCGCCCGGTGCCACCCGAAACCCTAGCGCCCCGCCCGGCCGCCGCCGCGCCCCTGGTGGCGCCGGGGCCGTCCGTCATCGGCGCCTTTCCGGGGAATTGAGGTCCCATGACCGTCGCCATCATCGATTACAATTCCGGCAACCTGCACTCGGCCGCCAAGGCCATGGAGCGGGCCGCCCAGAGCGTCGGCGGCGAGAGCATCGTCGTCACCTCCGATCCTGATGTGGTGCGCGCGGCCGACCGGGTGGTGCTGCCGGGCGTCGGCGCCTTCGCCGATTGCCGCGCTGGCCTCGATGCCGTGCCCGGCATGGTGGAGGCCATGACCGAGGCGGTGCAGGAGAAGGGCCGCCCCTTCCTCGGCATCTGCGTGGGCGCCCAGCTCCTCGCCGAGCGGGGGCTGGAGCACAAGGTCACCGACGGCCTCGGCTGGATCAGGGGCGAGGTGGTCCGCATCGCGCCGTCCGACCCGCACCTCAAGATCCCGCACATGGGCTGGAACACGCTGAACCCGGCGCGCGAGCACCCGCTGCTGGCGGGTATCCGCACCGGCGAGAGCGGGCTCAACGCCTATTTCGTGCATTCCTATCACCTCAAGCCGGCCGAGGGGCTCGACCTCGTGGCCACCACCGATTATGGCGGCACCATCACCGCCATGGTGGCCCGCGACAACGTGGCCGGCACCCAGTTCCACCCCGAGAAGAGCCAGACCCTGGGTCTGGCCCTGCTCGCGAATTTCCTGAAGTGGCATCCGTGATCCTTTTTCCGGCCATCGATCTGAAAGACGGCCTCGCCGTTCGCCTCGAACAGGGCGACATGGCGCGCGCCACCGTGTTCAACCACGACCCCGCCGCCCAGGCCGGGGAGTTCGAGACCCTCGGCTTCCGCTATCTCCACCTGGTGGACCTCAACGGCGCCTTCGCCGGCAAGCCGGTGAACGCCGCCGCCGTGGAGCGCATCCTGGAGACGGTCTCCATCCCCGTGCAGCTCGGCGGCGGCATCCGCGACATGGCGACCGTGGAGACGTGGCTGGGCAAGGGCGTCACCCGCGTCATCCTCGGCACCGCCGCGGTGCGCGACCCCGATTTCGTGAAGGCCGCCGCCAGGGCCCATCCCGGCCGGGTCGTCGTGGGCCTCGATGCCCGCGACGGGCGGGTGGCGGTCCAGGGCTGGGCCGAAACCTCGGACCTGCCGGCGGAGGACATCGCCAGGCGCTTCGAGGATGCGGGCGTTTCCGCCATCATCTACACCGACATCGCCCGTGACGGCCTGCTGAAGGGCCTCAACCTGGAGGCGACCATCGCGCTGGCGGACGCGGTCTCCATCCCGGTCATCGCCTCCGGCGGGCTCGCCTCGCTCGACGACATCGAGGCGCTGCTGGAGCCGCGCGCCGCGAAGCTGGAGGGCGCCATCACCGGCCGCGCCCTCTATGACGGCCGGCTCGATCCCCGCGAGGCGCTGGCCCTGGTGGCCGGACGGTAGGTGTGCCATGTTGAAAGTCCGCGTCATCCCCTGCCTCGACGTGAAGGACGGCCGCGTGGTGAAGGGTGTCCAGTTCGTGGACCTGCGCGACGCCGGGGACCCGGTGGAAGCGGCCCGCGCCTATGACGCCGCCGGCGCCGACGAGCTGACCTTCCTCGACATCACCGCCAGCCACGAGAACCGGGGCACCATCCTCGACGTGGTGCGCCGCACCGCCGAGCAGTGCTTCATGCCCCTCACCGTGGGCGGCGGCGTGCGCACCGTGGACGACGTGCGCACCCTGCTCCACGCGGGGGCCGACAAGGTCTCCATCAACACCGCCGCCGTGAACCGCCGCGCCTTCGTGGGCGAGGCGGCCGAGAAATTCGGCGAGCAGTGCATCGTGGTCGCCATCGACGCCAAGAAGGTGAGCGCGCCGGGCGAGAGCGACCGCTGGGAGATCTTCACCCACGGCGGCCGCAAGCCCACGGGCATCGATGCCATCCAGTACGCCCGCGAGGTGGTGGACCTCGGCGCCGGCGAGATCCTGCTCACCTCCATGGACCGCGACGGCACCGGCCAGGGCTTCGACTGCGCCCTGACCCGCGCGGTGTCGGACGCGGTGCACGTGCCCGTCATCGCCTCCGGCGGAGTGGGCACCCTCGACCATCTGGTGGACGGCATCCGCGAGGGCGGGGCCTCGGCGGTGCTCGCCGCCTCCATCTTCCACTTCGGCACCTTCACCATCCGCGAGGCCAAGGAATGCCTCGCCGAGGCCGGCCTGCCGGTCCGCCTGGATGCGTGAGCGCCGCGCCGCTCCGCCCGCCGCCCGCGCGGCGCGGGCGGTCCGCTCCCTTCCCCCTCCGTCCGCATCCGCGGCGGGGAACATCGGGGTGCCCCATGAGTGAGAACGCCACCAGCGACGCCTTCACCCTCGCGGAGCTGGAGACCATCATCGCCGCCCGCGCCGGAGCCGACGCCGGCTCCTCCTACACCCGCTCGCTGCTGGACAAGGGCGTGCCCAAGTGCGCCCAGAAGCTGGGCGAGGAGGCGGTGGAGACCGTGATCGCCGCCGTCTCCGGCGCGCGCGAGGAGGTCATCGGCGAGACATCGGACCTCCTCTACCATCTCCTGGTGGTATTGAACGCCCGCGGCATCGCCCTGAGCGAGATCCATGCCGAGCTTGCCCGGCGCACCGGGCAATCCGGCCTCGCCGAAAAAGCCGGCCGGGCCAGGAGCTGAGACCCGAAAGCCGGACAGACCCAAGACCAGAGCAAGAGCGGGGCACCAGGATGGACCGCCGGATCGACGCCAGCCTCTCTCCCTACCGGACCTTCTCGCGCGATGAGTGGGCCGCGCTGCGCCGCGACACGCCCATGACGCTCAGGCGCGACGAGATCGCGCGCCTGGAGGGCCTCAACGCCCATCTCTCCATCCGCGAGGTGGAGGAGATCTACCTGCCGCTCTCGCGCCTGCTCTCGCTCTACGTGGCGGCGACGCAGAAATTGTTCCGCGCCATGAGCTACTTCCTCGACCAGAAGGACGGCGAGCGCGAGGGCGAGGGCAAGATGCCCTACATCATCGGCATCGCCGGCTCGGTGGCCGTGGGCAAGTCCACCACCGCGCGCGTGCTGCAGGCCCTGCTCGCCCGCTGGCCCAACACGCCCAAGGTGGACCTCGTGACCACCGACGGCTTCCTCTTCCCCAACGCGGTGCTGAAGCGCGAGGGGCTGATGGAGAAGAAGGGCTTCCCGGAAAGCTACGACCTGCCGGCGCTGCTGCGCTTCCTCACGGACATCAAGGCCGGCCGCCGCAAGGTGCGCGCGCCGCTCTACTCCCACTTCTTCTATGACGTGATGCCCGACCAGGTGGTGGAGGTGGACCGCCCCGACATCCTCATCGTCGAGGGGCTGAACGTGCTGCAGACGACGCGCCCGCCCAAGGACGGCAAGGCCATCCCCTTCGTCTCCGACTTCTTCGACTTCTCCATCTACATCGATGCCGAGGAAGAGGTGCTGGAGGACTGGTACGTGTCGCGCTTCATGCGGCTGCGCTCCACCGCCTTCCTCGATCCGCTCTCCTACTTCCACCGCTACTCGAAGCTCACCGAGGACGGCGCGCGGGAACGGGCGTTCTCCATCTGGCGCACCATCAACCTGCCGAACCTCAAGGACAACATCCTGCCCACGCGCCAGCGCGCCGACCTCATCCTGCGCAAGGCGGGCGACCACGAGGTGGCGGAGGTGAGCCTGCGCCGGCTCTGAAGCTTCCGGGGCGGCTCCTTGCGCGCAACCGACCGTCTCGCGCGTGGAGCCCGCGCCGGAGCATCTTCCGCTCGCATCGGCTCAGGGCGATTCTTCTCGCGTATTGAGACTGCGCATTTTATTCACGCGAGCCGGAAGCCGCCGCGCCGGAAAATGCGCGCGTGACGTCTCGTCCCAACGCCGCGCCAAAGAAAAAGGCCAGCGGGACAAGCCGCCGGCCTTCTCGAAACAACGCAATGGCAGAAGCCTCACTCGCCGCTTTTCTGCGCGGCGGGGGCCTCCTGCTGCGGCGGCGCCTGGATCAGCTCGCCCCAGGCGGAGAAGGCGTCGTTGAAGGCCTGCTGGCCGGGGGTGCCCTTCTCGAAGACGATCACCGCCTTCTTGTTGTTGGTGTAGACCACGGGCACGTCGAACCACGGATAAAGCTGCAGCAGCGCGAGGTTGCGCTGGCGGTCGGACGGCGCGGTGGAAAGGCCCACCAGGAACAGCGTGGGGCTCACCTTCACCGCGAGGCCGGCGAGCGGCACGCCCTGAGCCTGCTGGCTCTGCTTCGCCCGCACGCCGGGCACGTTCGCGACACCGCCGAAAGCAAAGTCCTGCGGCAGCTTGAACGAGATCTCGATGGTGTGGGTGGCCGGCAGCGTCTGGTCCGTGTTGCGGCGGAGCACGAAGCCCACGGAGATCTGCCGCTCGGGGATCACGATCTCGCCGTGGATGCCGATGTCCGGCGGCAGTCCGGGACCGGCATTGAAGGTCTCGGTCTTCCAGGTGACGGTGCCTTCGAAGGTCTGCGGCGGGCTCGCGCCGCCGGGGCTCTCCTCCAGCAGCACGGCACGCTGGGTGCCGACCGCCCGGCTCGTCGGGGCCGGCGCGCGGCGCGCGGCCTCGCCGGTGGTGGAGGCCACACGGTCCTCGCTCTTGGGCTGCTCCACCGGCGCGGCGGGGGCGGCGGCGGGAGGGGTCTGCGCGGTCTGCTGGGTGCCGGAGGAGAACAGGCCGAGGCCCACCACCGCGGCCACGATGCCGCCCAGCACCACCAGCGCCAGCACCGCCCACAGGGCGAAGCGTGTCCAGGATGCCTTGCGGGGCTCGGCCGCGCGAACACTGGGCCGCACGGGCGCGGCCGGCTCGCGGCTGCGCACCTCGCCCCGGCGCACGACGCCGCGGCGAAGGGGGGCAGCCTCGGCGGGCGCTTCTTCCGCGGGCTGCGGGGGCGCGGCCGGCGTGTCCGCGGGCGCCGCCTCCTCCTGCGGAGGTGCGGCCGGGACGGGCTCGGCCGCGCGCGTGTCCTCCGGCGCGGGCGCAGGCTGCTGCGGTTCCGCGTTCGCGGGTGCCGCAACGTCCTGAGGCCCGGCCTCGGGCTTCACATTGTCCTGGGGCGCGTGCTCGGCCTCCAGACGGCGGATCGCCTCCTCGAGGCCGAGGCGCTCCCGCGTGATCTCGCCCTCCGGCAGCGGCGGGTCCACGCCCCGCAGCTGCCGCAGCAGCGCGGTGCGCGCGCGGTCGAACACGGCCTTGCGCGCCTCCGCCGTGTTCTGCGGCAAGCTGGAGACGGCACGTGCGAGGAGCGGGTAGTAATCAGCCATCAGCGCCTAAGCTTCGCCTTCGAGTTCAAGGATTCCGGTCAATCCTGGAACGGATTGTGCACCAGAATCGTGTCATCCCGCTCCGGGCTCGTGGACAACACCGCCACCGGGCAGCCGATCAATTCCTCGACCCGCCGCACGTACTTGACCGCCTCCGCAGGCAGGTCGGCCCAGGAGCGGGCGCCCATCGTGGATTCCTGCCACCCCGCCATCACCTCGTAGATGGGCTCGGCCCGTGCCTGGGCTCCGCTCTCCGCCGGGAGGTGATCGATGGTCTGGCCGTCCACCTTGTAGCCCACGCAGACTTTCAGTTCGGTAAAACCGTCCAGCACGTCGAGCTTGGTGAGGGCGATGCCGTGGATGCCGCAGGTGCGCACGGTCTGGCGCACCAGCACCGCGTCGAACCAGCCGCAGCGGCGGGCGCGGCCGGTGACCACGCCGAACTCGCGGCCCTTGCTGCCGAGGGTCTTGCCCACCTCGTCGGTGAGCTCGGTGGGGAAGGGCCCTTCGCCCACGCGGGTGGTGTAGGCCTTGGTGATGCCGAGCACGTAGTCGAGCGCGCCGGGGCCGATGCCGGTGCCGCTGGAGGCCGAGCCCGCCACCGTGTTGGAGGAGGTCACGAACGGATAGGTGCCGTGGTCGATGTCCAGCAGCGCGCCCTGGGCGCCCTCGAACAGGATGCGCTTGCCGTCGCGGCGCGCCTTGTCGAGCAGCTCCCACACCCGGTCCATGAAGGGCAGCACCTTGGGCGCGATGGCGGTGAGCTCGTCCACCAGCGCGGCGCCGTCCAGCGCCTCCAGGCCGAGGCCGCGGCGCAGGGCGTTGTGGTGGGAGAGCAGGCGGTCCACCTTGGCCGGCAGGGTCTTGGCGTCCACCAGGTCGATGAGGCGGATCGCGCGGCGGCCCACCTTGTCCTCGTAGGCGGGGCCGATGCCGCGCTTGGTGGTGCCGATGCGGGTGCCGGCGGCGCCCGCCTCGCGCAGGGCGTCAAGCTCGCGGTGGAGGGGCAGGATGAGGGGCGTGGTCTCGGCGATGCGCAGCCGGTCGGGACCGACCTCCACCCCCTGGGCCGCGAGGCGGGCCAGCTCGTCCACCAGCGCCTGGGGATCGAGCACCACGCCGTTGCCGATGACCGAGAGCTTGCCGGGGCGCACGACCCCCGACGGCAGGAGCGACAATTTGTAGGTGACGCCGTTCACCACCAGGGTATGGCCGGCATTGTGCCCACCCTGGAACCGCACCACCACGTCGGCCTGCTCGGAGAGCCAGTCGACGATCTTACCCTTGCCTTCGTCGCCCCACTGAGAGCCGACCACGACCACGTTGGCCACGCTGAATTGCCTCCTCGCGCGGCGCGGGTCACATCGGCCCGCGCGAACAAAGCAAAGCCCCGGCTTTGGTCCGGGGCGTTGCCCATGTCTCTTACGGGATCAGGGCTTTGGAGGCAAGGTACCGCCATGTCAGACGGTAAAATGGTGTGCCAGCGGCGCGCGGCTGGCGGGATCGGCGGGTTCGTGCTCTATCTCGCGCGATGAAACCGCCCGTGAAAGCGCCTTCGCGTTCCCCCCGTCCGCCCCGTGCCGCCGTGCCCGCCGGCTTCGCCGCCCGCCGCCTCGCCGTGGACGGGCTCGACCGCATCCTCCACCACGGCACCACGCTGGAGGACGCCTTCGAGACCGCGCCCCAGGGGCTCGACCCCCGCGACCGCGCGCTCGCCTATCGCATCGTGGCCACCGCCCTGCGGCGGATCGGCACGCTGCGCGCGGCGCTCGGCCGGCTGATGGAGCGCGGCCTGCCCAAGTCCGCCCCCCGCCTGGAGCCGGTGCTGCTCGCGGGCGCGACCCAGCTCCTGTTCATGGACGTGCCGGACCACGCGGCGGTGGGCCTCAGCGTGGACCTCGCCCGCGCCGACCGCGCCACCGCCGGCTTTGCCGGGCTCGTCAACGCGGTGCTGCGGCGGATCGCCCGCGACAAGGACGGCGCGCTGGAGGGCATCGACCCCTTCCTCGCCGATACCCCCGCCTGGCTGCGCGAGCGCTGGACCGCCGCCTACGGGGCCGACGCCGCCCGCGCCATCGCCGCCATGCACGAGGTGGAGCCGCCCCTCGACATCACCGTGAAGGCCGACCCGGCGTCGTGGGCGGAGAAGCTCTCGGGAGAGGTGCTGCCCACCGGCACGGTGCGGGTTCTCCAGGCCGGCCCGGTGCGCCTGCTGCCCGGCTTCGCCGAGGGCGACTGGTGGGTGCAGGACGCCGCCGCCGCGCTGCCCGCCCGCCTCCTGGGCGAGGTGCGGGGCCTCGCGGTGGCCGATTTGTGCGCCGCGCCGGGCGGCAAGACGGCCCAGCTCGCCGCCGCGGGCGCCGCCGTCACGGCGGTGGACCGCTCGGCGGCCCGCCTCGCGCGGCTGAAGGAGAACCTCGCCCGCCTGCATCTCTCCGCGTCCGTGGTGGAGGCCGACACCCTCCAGTTCGCCGGCGGCCCCTACGATGCAGTTCTGCTCGACGCCCCGTGCTCGGCCACCGGCACCCTGCGCCGGCACCCCGACATCGCCCTCTCCAAGCGCCCGGCGGATATCGCCACCCTCGCCGCCCTGCAGGGCCGGCTCCTCGACCACGCGGTGGACCTCGTGAAGGTGGGCGGCCTCATCGTCTATTCCACCTGCTCGCTGGAGCCGGAGGAAGGCGAGGCGCAGGTGGAGCGCCTGCTGGCGGCCCGGAGCGACGTGGCGCGCGTGCCGGTGACGGCGGAGGAGATCGAGGGCATCGCGCCGTTCATAACTCCTCAAGGGGATGTGCGCACTCTACCCAGTCAATGGATGCGCGGGGAGAAGGAACGCTCGGGGCTCGACGGCTTCTTCGCGGCCCGTCTCCGGCGCATCGGGTGACCTAGGGAGACCTTTCCCCACAAGGGTTCCAGGGGTGCTGCGGCTGCCGCGCGGGGCGGCGGCGCGGCCCCTGCGCCCGGCCCGGAACGGAGCCCCGTGTCACCGGCCTGATGATTCGCCGCCTGATGTGCCGAGGGAGAGACACCGTCATGTGGCATGGCCTAGCCGGGCGCTTCCATTCCACGGCGACCCTCTCCACGGCGCGACCGGGGAGCCGGAGGACCCACGTGAGCCGAGACAGCCTCGCCGAGCGTCTCCGCCTCGCCACGCTGGTGGCGGGCCAGTGGCTGCGCGCGCTGCTGGGGCGCGCGGATGCGAGCGCGCTCGGCCTCGCCTACGCCCCGGTGCCGGTGCCCGAGCGCCTGCTCATCGCCCCCCACGACCTGCGCACCGGCGATCCGACCCTCGCGGCCGAGATCTATTCCGGCCGCTTCGCCTTCGCCGGCAAGGCGGTGCAGCTCGACGGGCGCACCCCGTTCGAGGTGGTGCCGCCCTCGGTGGACTGGGCCGAGGCGCTGCACGGCTTCGGCTGGCTGCGGCACCTGCACGCCGCCAACACCACCATCGCCCGCGCCAATGCCCGCGCCCTGGTGGGCGACTGGATCCGCAACCCCGGCATCGCCCGCGCCGTCGCCGGCCGGCCGGAGGTCACCGCCCGCCGGGTGATCTCGTGGCTCACCCAGGCCACCTTCCTGCTGCAGGATGCCGAGCTCGACTTCTACCGCCGCTTCATGCGCTCCCTGGCCCGGCAGGTGCGCCAGCTCCGCCGCGGGGCGGGCGAGGCGCCGGACGGCTATCCACGCCTGCTGGTCATCATCGCCCTCACCTTCGCGGGGCTGTGCATGTCGGACCAGGGGCGGCTGCTGAAGGCCGCGCAGCGCCGGCTCGGCGAGGAGCTCGACCGGCAGATCCTGCCCGACGGCGGGCCCATCACCCGCAATCCCGGCATGCTGATCGAGCTGCTGCTCGATCTCCTGCCCCTGCGCCAGGCCTTCACCGCGCGCAACCACCAGGCCCCCGCCGCGCTGATGAATGCGGTGGACCGCATGATGCCCATGCTGCGCTTCTTCCGCCACGGGGACGGCGCCTTCGCCCATTTCCACGGCATGGGCTTCACCGCGGCGGACCAGCTCGCCACCATTCTCGCCTATGACGACGCGCGCGGCGCGCCGGTGGCGAACGCGCCCTATTCCGGCTACCAGCGGCTCGACGCCAAGGGCGCCGTGCTGATCGCCGACACCGGCCCCCCGCCGCCCATGCCGGTGAGCTGGGAGGCGCACGCGAGCTGCCTCGCCTTCGAATTCTCCACCGGGCGCAACCGCATCGTTGTCAATTGCGGCGTGCCCGCCACCAATCGCGAGCAGTGGCGGCAGGTGGCGCGCTCCACCGCCGCCCATTCCACCGCCGTCATCGCCGACACCTCCTCCTGCCGCTTCCTCAAGGGCTCGCATCTCATGCGGCTCGTGGGCCTGCCCATCGTCGACGGGCCGAAGACCGTTGACGTGCAGCGCGGCACCCGCAACGAGGCCATATTGCTGCGCGCCAGCCACGACGGCTACGCGCCGGAGTTCGGCGTGATCCACCAGCGCTCCTGGCGCCTCGCCCTGGAAGGCAACCGGCTCGACGGAGAGGACGTGTTCCGCCCGGCAGCCGAGGGGGCCCAGCTTTCCTCCCACGCCTTCGCCGTCCGCTTCCACCTTCACCCCCAGGTGGCGGTGGAGCGGTTCGACGATCCCCACACCGCATTGCTCAGCCTGCCCAACGGCGAGGCCTGGGCCTTCGCCGCGCCGCATGTGCCGCTGGCGGTGGAGGAGAGCATCTACCTCGCCGCCTCGGGCGGGCCGCGCCGCACCTCCCAATTGGTGCTGATCGGCGACGTGCGGGACACACCGCGCCTGGTGTGGACCTTCATGCGCACCCGCGAGGCCCCGAGCGGCAACCTCAACGGCACCTATATCGGCAATCGCGGCACCGCCCGCCCGCGCTGAGGGCGGGGCGGCAAGGTTGAGCCCACCGCAGGGGTGGGCGGCGCGCGGCGCCCTTTCGGGCGGCGTCCATTAGTGCTAGGCGAACGGCACTTTTCGTTCACCGGAGCCGCCGCCATGCCTGCCGATATCCGTCCCGTGACCCGTGCCCTGATCTCGGTGTCGGACAAGACGGGTCTGGTGCCCTTCGCCACCGCCCTCGCCGGGCACGGGGTGGAGCTGGTGTCCACCGGCGGCACCTCCAAGGCCATCGCCGATGCGGGCCTGAAGGTGAAGGACGTCTCCGAGCTCACCGGCTTTCCCGAGATGATGGACGGCCGGGTGAAGACCCTGCACCCGAAGGTGCATGGCGGCATCCTCGCCATCCGCGACGACGCCGGCCACCAGGCGGCCATGGCCGAGCACGCCATCGCCCCCATCGACCTCGTGGTGGTGAACCTCTATCCGTTCGAGGCCACCGTCGCCCGCAAGGCCGACTTCGAGGAGACCATCGAGAACATCGACATCGGCGGCCCCTCCATGATCCGCGGCGCGGCCAAGAACCATAACGACGTGGCCGTGGTGGTGGATGCCGCCGACTATGAGGCGGTGCTGAAGGAGATCGCCGCGCATGGCGGCACCACACTGGCCCTGCGCCGCCGCCTCGCGCAGAAGGCCTATGCCCGCACCGCCGCCTATGACGCCGCCATCTCCAACTGGTTCGCCCGCGAGCTGAAGGAGGAGGCGCCCGCCTACCGCGCCCTCGGCGGCAAGCTCATCGAGGCCCTGCGCTACGGCGAGAACCCGCACCAGTCCGCCGCCTTCTACGGGTCCGACGAGATCCGCCCCGGCGTCGCCACCGCCCGGCAGGTGCAGGGCAAGCAGCTCTCCTACAACAACATCAACGACACCGACGCCGCCTTCGAGGCGGTGGCCGAGTTCCATCCGGCCCGCACCGCGGCGGTGGTGATCGTGAAGCACGCCAATCCCTGCGGCGTGGCCGAGGGGGCGAGCCTGGAGGAGGCCTATCGCAAGGCGCTGGCCTGCGATCCCGTCTCCGCCTTCGGCGGCATCATCGCCGTCAACCGCACCCTGGATGCCGAGGCCGCCCGCGCCATGGTGGACATCTTCACCGAGGTGATCGTCGCCCCCGACGCCACCGAGGAGGCCATCGCGGTGGTGGGCGCCAAGAAGAACCTGCGCCTGCTCATCACCGGCGGCCTGCCGGACGTGCGGGCCTCCGGCCTCGTGGTGAAGACGGTGGCCGGTGGCTTCCTGGTGCAGGGCCGCGACAACATCAGCGCCGACGACCTGGAGCTGAAGGTCGTGACCAAGCGCGCCCCCACCGAGGCCGAGCTGACCGACCTGCGCTTCGCCTTCCGCGTGGCCAAGCACGTGAAGTCCAACACCATCATCTATGCCAAGGACCTCGCCACGGTGGGCATCGGCGCCGGCCAGATGAGCCGCGTGGATTCCGCCCGCATCGCCGCCCGCAAGGCGGAGGACGCGGCGACGGCCGCCGGCCTCGCGGTGCCCCTGACCAAGGGCTCGGTGGTGGCCTCCGACGCCTTCTTCCCCTTCGCCGACGGCCTGCTGGCGGCGGTGGAGGCGGGCGCCACGGCGGTGATCCAGCCCGGCGGCTCCATGCGCGACGCCGAGGTGATCGCCGCCGCCGACGAAGCCGGCCTCGCCATGGTCTTCACCGGCGTGCGCCACTTCCGCCACTGAGGCCCGTGGGGGCGCCGGCACATGCGCCCGGCGGCGACGGGTGAGGAGAACGCAAGCGGTTGCGCTTGCGGCGCCGCCGCCCGCGCCCCATGCGGCTTTGCGGGCCATCGGAGGGGCCGGCGCGCTTCGCGCCGCGCCCCTCCCGCGCCGCAGCCTTTCCCTTATTTCGTGCGACCGGTGCGCTTCGCCTGAGAACGTCGCAGAAGCACGTCCCTGCTTCATGGAAACAGGGAAACGCTCCAGGCCATTGAGTTGACGCGTTTTCTCCACGCGAACCGGTTTCCACTTCGCGGGAAAACACTCTAGGCTGGGGGCATTGGCCGTCGATCTCCCTGCAGGCCCCCATTGCCATGACTGTCCATCATCAGAAGCCCGACCATTTCAAAGCCGTCTTCCAGTCGTTCGACGATCTCGCCGATGGCGCCGCCGGTCCCGGCCGGCTCGCGGCGCTGCGGGCCGAGCTGTCCCGCCGCGGGCTCGACGGCTATGTGGTGCCCCGCGCCGACGCCCACCAGAACGAATACGTGCCGGCCCGCGAGGAGCGCCTCGCCTGGCTCACCGGCTTCACCGGCTCGGCCGGGCTGCTGATCGTCCTGAAGGACCGGGCCGCCCTGTTCGTGGACGGCCGCTACACCCTGCAGGCCCCCGCGCAGGTGGACACCGGCGCCTTCACCGTGGTGCCCCTCTCGCAGCTCAAGCCCGAGGCGTGGCTGGAGACCCACCTGCCCAGGGGCGCGAGCCTGGGCTTCGACCCGTGGCGCACCACCCTCGACGGGCGCGAGCGCTTCGCCAAGGCGGTGGCGGCGGCCGGCGGCATCCTGGCGAGCGTGCCGGAGGATCCCTTCGACGCCATCTGGAGCGACCGGCCCGCGCCGCCGCGCGCGGCCATCCGGCTGCTCGACCTCGCGGTGGCGGGGGAGGATGCCCCCTCCAAGCTGCGCCGCGTCCAGGAGGCGCTGGCGGAGCAGAAGCTCGACGGCGCGCTCATCTCCGATCCTCACGGCACCGCGTGGCTGTTCAACATCCGTGGCGCGGACGTCGACCACACGCCGCTGCCGCTCTCCTGGTGCATCGTGCCGGCGGACGGGCTGCCGCACCTGTTCGTGGACCACGCCAAGCTCTCGCACGAGGTGCGCGCCACCCTCGGCGCTCAGGCCCACATCCACACTGCCGCCGACCTGGAGGGCACCCTTGCCGCGCTCGCCGCGGGGCGCATCTTCCGCGTGGACCAGGCCACGGCGCCGGTGCACCTCGCGCAGGTGATCGAGGGCGCGGGCGGCACCGTGAGCAAGGGCACCGACCCCATCGCGCTGCTGAAGGCGTGCAAGAATCCGGCGGAGATCGCCGGCATGCGCGCCGCCCATGTGCGCGACGCGGTGGCGCTCACGCGCTTCCTCGCCTGGTTCGAGTTCGCCGCGCCCGCGGGCACCCTCACCGAGATCGACGCGGTGGAGGCGCTGGAGACCTTCCGGCGCGAGACCGGCGAGCTTTCCGACATCTCCTTCCCCACCATCGCCGGCGCGGGCGAGAACGGCGCCATCGTGCACTACCGGGTGACGCGCGCCACCAACCGCGCGATCCACCCCCACGAGCTGTTCCTGCTGGATTCCGGCGCCCAGTATCCCGACGGCACCACCGACGTGACCCGCACCCTGGCGGTGGGCATGCCCTCCGAGGAGATGCGGGCGCGCTATACGCTGGTGCTGAAGGGCCACCTCGCCCTCACCCACGCGGTATTCCCCAAGGGCACGACCGGCGCCCAGCTCGATCCCTTCGCGCGGCAGTTCCTGTGGGCGGCGGGGCTCGATTTCGACCACGGCACCGGCCATGGTGTGGGCGCGGGCCTGTCCGTGCACGAGGGGCCGGCGCGCATCTCCCAGCTCGGCCATGTCCCGCTCCAGGCGGGCATGATCCTCTCCAACGAGCCGGGCTACTACAAGGAAGGCGCCTACGGCATCCGCATCGAGAATCTGGTGCTGGTGGAGCCGCGCTCAGTGCCGGGGGCGGAGCGGCCCTGCCTCGGCTTCTCCACGCTCACCCTGGTGCCCTACGACCGCAGGCTGATCGACCTCAGCCTCGTCACCGTGGCCGAGCGCGGCGCCATCGACGCCTATCATCGGCTGGTGCGCAACGCGCTTTCGCCCCTTCTCGAAGGCGACGCCCTCGCCTGGCTGATCCGCGCCACCGCGCCCCTGTGATCCCATCGGCTCCGGTCCCGGCCGGAGCCGCGCGGGCCTGAGCAAGGGCCCTTGCCGGGCGCCCTCAGAACGGCGGGTGGGGAATGGCGGCGAGGAGCGTGCGCGTATAGTCCTGCCGCGGGGCGTCCAGCACCGTGGCGCAATCGCCCTCCTCGACGATGCGCCCGCCCTGCATGACGATGACGCGATCGCACAGCAGCCTCACCACCGCGAGGTCGTGGGACACGAAGAGATAGCTCATGCCGAGCGTCTCCTTCAGGTCCACCAGAAGGTTCAGCACCACCGCCTGCACCGATACGTCAAGCGCGGCGGTGGGCTCGTCCAGCACCAGCAGGTCGGGCGAGACCGCGATGGCGCGGGCGATGCCCACGCGCGCCTTCTGCCCGCCCGAGAGCTGGTGCGGGAAGCGGTCCAAAAGATGGGCCGGCAGGCCGCACAGCGCCGCCAGCTCCTCCACCCGCGCCGCCACCGCCGCCTTCGGCATGGCGGTGCCGTCGCCCCGCGCGCCGAGGCGCAGGAGCGGATCGGCGATGGCGCGGCGGGCGGTGAAACGCGGGTTGAGGCTGTCGGTGGCATCCTGGAACACCATCTGCAGCCGGCCGCGCCAGGGCGAGCGGGCGAATTTCGCGGCCGGCACCGCGCCCACGTCCGCCCCGTCGAAGAGGATGGTGCCGGAGGTGGGGTCCGCAAGGCGCATGACCATGGCCGAGGTGGTGGACTTGCCGCAGCCCGATTCGCCCACCAGCCCCACGCTCTCGCCCCGCCCCACCGTGAAGGAGATGCCGTCCACCGCGCGGAACGCGCCCGAGCGCGCCGACTTCAGCGGATATTCCTTCACCAGGTTCCGGACCACGAGCAGCGGCTCGGCCGGCTTTCTCCCGGCCGGCGCGGGAGGGGCGGCGGGGGCCGGCGGCGCGGCATCTTCAGGCAGCAGGTCGCGCACGCTGGCGCTGCCATGGGGCGTCGCGCGCAGCAGGCGGCGGGTGTAGGCGTGCCGGGGACGATGGAACAGCTCCTGCGCCGGCGCCGATTCCACCACCTCCCCGTCCTTCATAACGATGAGATGGTCGCAATAGGCGGCGGCGAGGCCGAGATCGTGGGTGATGAGGATCATGGCCATGCCGCGCGCGCGCGTCAGCTCGGCCACGAGGTCCATCACCGCCTTTTGGGTGGTCACGTCGAGCCCGGTGGTGGGCTCGTCGGCGATGAGGAGCTGCGGCCGGCAGGCGAGCGCGAGCGCGATCACCACGCGCTGGCACATGCCGCCCGAAAGCTCGAACGGATAGGCGTGGTAGCGCTCCTCCGGATTGCTGATGCGCACCGCCTTGAGCGCCTCGATGGCCTTCCCGTAGGCGTTGGAACCGTCGGCCTGCACGTGCTGGCGCAGCACGTCCTCGATCTGGTGGCCCACCTTGCGGATGGGGTCGAGGGCGGCGCGCGGGTTCTGGAAGATCATGGAGATCTCCCGGCCCCTGATGTCGCGCATGGCGCGCTCGGAGGCGGCGGCGATGTCCACCCCGTCGAAGCTGATGCCGCCGCCGGCGATGACGCCCGCCGCATCGAGGATGCGCATGAGCGAATAGGAGGTCACCGACTTGCCGGAGCCCGATTCGCCCACGATGCCCAGCGTGCGCCCCTTCTCCAGGGTGAAGCTGACACCGCGCACCGCGTGCACGAGGCCGTTGCGGGTGCGGAAATCGACGCTGAGGTCGCGCACATCCAGGAATGCGGCCATGGCGTGTCTCCTCAGCTTCGGGCGCGGGGATCGACGATGTCGCGCAGCCCGTCGCCCAGCATGTTGAAGGTGAACACCGCGAGCATCAGCGCCGCGCCGGGGAACAGGGCCAGCCACCATTCGCCGGAGACGATGAAGCGCGCGCCCTCGGCCACCATGATGCCCCACTCGGGCGCCGGCGGGCGCACCCCGAGGCCGATGAAGGACAGGCCCGCCGCGTTCAGGATCGCCCAGCCGAGGTTGAGCGAGATCTGCACCATCATGGGCGGCAGCGCATTGGGGAAGATCTGCGCGAACAGGATGCGCAGGTTCGAGTTGCCGGAAAGGCGCGCCGCCTGCACGAAACCGGCCTCGCGGCGGATGTTCACCTCGGTGCGGCTGAGGCGGGCATAGAAGGGCAGGTTCACGATGGCGGTGGCGAGCACGATGTTGCCCACCGAATTGCCCAGCGCCGCCACGATGCCCATGGCCAGCACGAACAGCGGGAACGCCATCACCGTGTCGAGCACGCGCGAGACGATGCGGTCGGTCCAGCCGCCGTAGAAGCCCGCGAGCGAGCCCAGCACCGCGCCCGCCGCGAACGACAGCGCCACCGCCGAAAGCGAGATGGCGAGATCGAGCCGCGCCGCCACCACCACGCGGGAGAAGACATCGCGGCCGAGGTCGTCGGTGCCGAACCAGTTCCGCCAGGACGGGGGCTTCAGGGCGTTGGCGGCATCGGTGGCGAGCGGGTCGTGGGGCACGAGGAGCGGCCCGGCGAGGGCCGCCAGCACCAGCATCACCAGCAGGGTGAAGGCGATGAGCGTCATCGGGTTGGCGCGCAGCACATGGAGCATGTGGCGGCCGATGCCCTCCGCGCGGGCGGCGGGGGCGGCGAGGGGCGTCATGTCATTCGCTCCGTCCATGCGGCTCACCCGTCGAAGCCGACGCGCGGGTCGATCAGCGTGTAGGAGAGGTCGATCAGCAGGTTGATGACCACGAACAGGATCGCCATCACCAGCACGAAGCCCTGCACGGCGGCATAATCGGAGACCACCAGCGCCTCGACCGCGTAGGAGCCGATGCCGGGCCAGGCGAACACCTTCTCCACCAGCACGTTGGCGCCGAGCGCGAATGAGAACACCATGCCGAAGGTGGTGATGACGGGCAGCAGCGCGTTGCGCAGGGCATAGCCGAGCAGCACCTTGCGCCGGGAGAGGCCCGCCGCCCGCGCGGTGCGCACAAAGTCCGCCGCCAGCACCTGCAGCATGGCCGCCCGCGTCATGCGCGCCAGCGGCGCCAGGGTGAAGATGGCCAGCGTCACCGCCGGCAGCACCAACTGGCTGAAGGCCGCCCCCGCGGTTTCCGGATCGCCGGCGAGCAGCGCGTCCACCACGAAGAAGCCGGTGACCGTGGGCGGCGGGAGATAGGCGAAGTCGAGCCGGCCCACCGGTGCCGGCGCGATCCCGAGCCGGTAGTAGAACACATAGACGAGGGCGAGGCCGGTGAAGAACACCGGCAGCGAGACGCCCGCCGTCACCACCACCCGGCAGGCATGGTCGACGAGGCTGCCCGGCCGCGTCGCCGCCAGGATGCCGAGCGGCACCGCGATGGCGAGCGACAGCGCCAGCGCCGACAGGGTCAGCTCCAGGGAGGCGGGCAGGCGCGCCGCGATGTCGGAGAGCACGCTCTGGCCGGTGGAGATGGACTGGCCGAGGTTGCCGGCGGCGAGATCCTGGAGATAGCGCACGAACTGGGCCGGCAAGGGCTTGTCGAGCCCCAGCGCCGCGCGCACCTGGGCGATGGATTCCGGCGTCGCCGCCGGCCCCGCGAAATAGGCCGCCGGATCGCCCGGCAGCGCCCGCGTGAGGATGAAGGTGACGACCACCACGCCGAACAGCGTCGGCACCGCCTGCGCGAGGCGCTTCAGGACGATCACGATCCGGGACGATGCCATCGCCTTTCCTTTCCCCGTGGCGCAAGGCGGGCGGGCCGGGAGCGGTCCGCCCGGAAACGGTCAGGACTTGGTGAGGGGCCGTGCGTCCGGCTGGCGGTGGAACCAGTATTCGTAGCCGCCGATCTTGGGCGTCATGGCCGAGGAGAGGGCCGGCTGGTAGAGCGGGATGCGCGGCACGTCCTCATAGACGGTGTCGATGATCTGCCGGATCTTGGGCGCGTAGGCGGGGTCGCTCACGGGCATGTCGAGGGTCTCGTTCACCAGCTTCACGACTTCCGGATTGTCGTAGTTGGAAGAGTTGAAGATGGTGCCGGGGGTGTAGGCCCAGAAGAAATAGTAGTCGGGATAGTTCAGCCAGCCGCCGAAATCGTCGAGGTGCATGGGCAGGCGCTTCTCCACCGAGGCGGCGGTGCGCCAGTTGGCGCCGGGGATCTTCTCGATGGGCGCCTTGATGCCGATCTTGGCGAGGCTCTCCTGGATCAGCAGCGCGGCGGGCTCCATCCAGGAGGCGAGGTCGAGATTGATGTAGAACGGCACGGTGAAGCCGTCCTTGTAGCCGGCCTCGGCCAGCAGCGCCTTCGCCTTCTCGATGTCCAGCTTGTAGGGCGAGGGCTGGGGCCAGGCGATGCTCTCCGCCTTTTGCGCGCCGCCCCACATGGGCACCCCCGCCTCGTAGGCGGCGGTCTTGAAGATGGCCTCGTAGGGCACCGCATAGGCGATGGCCTGGCGCACCTTCTTGTTCTTGAAGGGCTCGAAATTCTCGTTCAGGGCGAGCACGTAGAGGCAGTTCTCGATGGGGGTGGAGACCACCTTGGCCTTGCCGGAAGCCTTCAGCTCGTTGGCGTCCTTGTCGGGGATGTTGAACACGAGGTCCACGTCGCCGCGCTCGATCAGCGCGCGCCGCGTGGCGGCCGAGGGGATCTCGCGCATGATGACGCGCTTCGCCTGCGGCAGCTTGCCGGAGGTCCACTTGTCGTTGCGGGCGTAGACGAGCTGCTGGCCGGGGTCCCACCGCTCCACCACGAAGGCGCCGGAGCCGGCGGTGTTGCGGTGGAGATATTCCGTCGCCCACGGGTCCTCCGCCGTCGCGTGGGCCTTGGCCACCTTGGAATTGATGATGAACGGCACCGGCACCGCGAGGTCCGGCAGCGTCAGCTTGGAGGCGCGCGGCAGGGTGATGCGGAAGGTCCTGTCGTCCACCGCCTCGAACTGCTCGGGCTTCTCCAAAAGGCCAGCCTTCATCTGGGTGGTGGGGAAGCCGCCGAGGCTCACCGCGCGGTCGAGGGACCACTTCACGTCCTGCGCGGTCACCGGCGTGCCGTCGGCGAAAACGGCGTTCGGCCGCAGCTTGAAGGTGATGGTGCGGCCGTCGTCGCTCACGGTCCAGCTCTCGGCGAGGTCGGGCTCGATGGTACTGGAATCGTAGCTGATGCTGCCGTCGGGCAGGGTCTTGGTGCCGAACTTCACGAGCCGGTCGTAGGCGTTCACCGCCACCTGGTAGCTGGCGCGGTTGGTGCCCTGGCGGTGCAGGTCCAGCGAGTTGATTGTGGCGCCGGTGGCCACCACCACCGTGTCGGCCGGCGCGGCCGCGGCGGGCAGCACCCGCGCCAGCGGCAGGACCCCGGCGCCGAGCGCGACGGCAAGCGTGGACTTCAGGAACTCCCGGCGCTGCATGGCCAGCCTCCTTGCGGCACCCAGATTGGATGCAAGATTACATGCAATCCAAGAAAGCAAGGTTTGGGCCATTTGGAAGATCGGGAGAGGCCGCGTTATCCGCGCCAGCATCGGCGAAACAGGAGGAGCCGCTGTCTATCTTCGCGGCACCTGCCCGAAAAACGCGCAAGGCGCAGCTTCAGGAGACGCTGCGCAACGGGCGCCGCGCGACCATGGCGGCAGAGACGTCCTTCACCGTCAGGATGTGAGCCTTCATCGCCTCATAGGCCGCCCCACCGTCACCCGCCAGGATGGCCTCCACCACCCGGCAATGCTCCCGGTGCGAGTTGCGGACCCGGTTGGCGATGCGGAACTGCGCGTGACGGAAGTGAAAGACCCGCCGCCGCGCGTCCAGCGCCAGCTCCACCAGCGCGGGATTGTGGGTGCCGTCGTAGACGAGCTGGTGGAAGTGGCTGTTGAGGGCGTCGTAGCCGGCCGCATCCTCCGCCTCCACCAGCGCCGACGCCTCGGCATGCACCGCCGCCAGCAGCGCCTTCTCGGCCGCGGACATGCGCTCGGCCGCGAAGCGGGCGCAGGCGCCCTCCAGCTCCGCCATCACCTCGAACAGCTGCAGCAGCCGCTCCTGGGATTGCTGCAGCACCACCACGCCGCGATGGGGCCGCCGCTCCACGAGGCCGAGCACGGAGAGCTGGCTCAGCACCTCCCGTACCGGCGTGCGCGACACCTGGAAGCGATCCGCCAGCGCCTGCTCGTCCAGCTTCACGCCCGGGCCGAGCACGCCGGTGACGATCTCCTCCGAGAGGACCCGCCGGAGCTGATCCACGATCAGCTCGCGCTTCTCGTCCATTTTCGCCGCCCGTGGCGCTTGCGACATCACCGAATATCCGGACCGGAAACCCACGGCGCGCGCCGGTGGCGGCGCGCGCAACACGCCCCATGATGGAGGAGCCCGCCGCGCCGGCGCAATAGGCCCCTTCGCGCCCGCCCCGGCCGCGATGCGGCATGCGGGCTGTTCTCGCCGCCCGACGATCCCGCGCCAGCTCGCCCTCCAGGGTGAAGGCGTGAAGCGGAACAGGAGACCCAAGGCAATCCCCGCAAGGAAGTTGCACCGCCGGACGCCGTTCCGGGCGGGGAGAAGAAAGACCGGGGAGGAGCGCATGAAGGATCTTGAACGCAACGCCATGGTCCGCTAGAAGCGCGCGATCCACTCACGGCGTTCAGTCGGCGTCCTGCCGGCGTACGCACCTCTGCGGAGAGGTGGCAGAGTGGTCGAATGCACCGCACTCGAAATGCGGCATAGGCGCAAGTCTATCGGGGGTTCGAATCCCCCCCTCTCCGCCATTCTATCTGCCTTATTAGATTGATATTTAAAGGCTTTTCGCTCTCTCGAGGAGGGTGTGCCCTAGCATCTGCCCCAGCGCTGACTCCGGCTTCCAGCGGGCTTGGGCGAACAGAGGCAGGCGTCAGCCGGGTTGAATCTGTAGGACCTCCTTCGGAGCCCTCGAATCTCAGGAACACACGTGATGACGATCCCATCGCCCAGGCCAAGCATCCCGGATGCTGCTCAAGAGGCAATGCAGAGCCAAGGGTGCATCGGAGCGGTCCGCCACGGCGTTTTTGTCTCCAGTTGACCCTTTGCCGCCCCTCGTCTGCCGTCTCAGCGACGACCGCTTTGCGCCCCAAGTTGGCCGTTTGCACTTCCAAACTCGCTACCCGAAACTAGACATTCGCGGGATAGCTTTTGGCGGCCGCTGAGAAGCATAAGCCGCCTTTCGCTGCGCCCCGCTCCAGTGGGCTGCCTTGCCTGTGCGCGAGATGCAAGACGCGTTCCGCGCCGCGAGGACGGTGGTCCGAACGCCAGCGTTTGCTGTTCAGCCTGTCGGGCTGTAGCGTGGCTATATCGGGGTCGGGATGGGGAAACCTGATGAGCGGAGCTGACGAGACCACTTTTGTTAGCGGATGTAAGGTGGACCATCTCTACCCGCGAGACTTCAAGAACGGTGCCGGCCGATTCTTCAACTACGTCGTCGAGGAAGACGGCACCACAACCGTCGAGTACTCCCCGCCCTTTCCATCAAGGAACCGCATCAAGCTCACTCTAACCTTCATCTACGGATCAAACGAGATCACGGCGGTAACGCTTAAGCGCTTCAAGCACCACAAGCACGAGGGCTGGGTCGAGGACCGTTTCCTGTCGGACGAGCCATTCCAGCTCACCCACTTCTCGTTCGAGAAGCTGGCGTCACTCCTGCAATTGCTGAAGGACCTCGATCTGGCGAGCCTGAACCAGCCCAGGATTCCCGTTGTGGAGGGAGGCATCTCCGGCATCGACCCGGAGTTCGCGAAGAAAATTAAAGCGCTGCTCATTCAGCCAGACGGCCAGAGGATCGTCGATGAGCTAGTCAGGAGCGGGCTCATCACTTCGCACGACATCGTCAACATCGGTTACCGTAAGGCGCAGCTGGAGAAGTTTCGGCTCATGCTCAATGACGCCGGAGAGGTCAAGGCGTACGCTGAGAGAGAGGGCGTGAGGACGGACCAACCTGAAAAGGCTTGGCAGCACTTCCTCGGACACAACGAGTGGATATTCGGCTTCGGCCTCGACTATCGGTTCCTCGGCATTCTCCAGGAGGAGACGGTAGTGGGATCATCGGACCTCGCGGGGCGGGACGCACCCGTCGTGGACTTTCTTCTTGGCGCAACCCACTTCACAGTGCTGGTCGAGGTTAAGCAGCCGGGCACGCCGCTGTTCGGCGGAAGCCGAGCACGCTCTGGGGCGTGGCGTTTGTCCACGGATCTGATGGAGTCGGTCTCGCAGATCCTCCAGCAGAAAGCCGACTGGGTGGTCAAGGCGGAGACCCACGCCGCAGGGAACTACGACCGCGACGGAGCGCTGATCCGCCATCGCACCGCTGACCCCAAGTGCATCCTCGTCATCGGGAGCGACGACGCCTTCTCCGGAAGCGATATGGAGCGGGAGGCCAAATTCCGGACCTTCGAGCTCTTCAGGAGGGATTCCCGAAACATAGACATCTTCACCTATAGTGAGCTCTTCGCGAGGGCAGCCTTCGTCGTCGACCGCTCGGCACGGCAGGCGGATACGTATCGGGCCAGCACGGTGAAGGACTGATCGGAAAGGGTACGCGCGCTTATCCGGCAGGGGCGAGCGGCGAGGGTACGGGCGTCACGCGGGTGCAGCCAGCGATGCAACGTCAGCTATAGCTGGTCACCGAGCCAGAACCAGCCGATCCGCTACTGGGGGGGTTTCCGGCCGTCCGCTTTCAATCGGATGATCGACAAAGCAGACGTATCAGTCCGTCCGCTGACCCCTTTTTGACCTTCGCCCCAGTAGCTGAGAAGCTGCCGTATTGACCCCTGTCAGGTCAGGTCCGGATGGGAGCCCTGCGGGTTGCCAATGCTCGGTTGAAACACGGCTTGAGCCGACCTGGACGGTCGGCCTGCAGCGGGCGCGTCAGCGCTCAGGGCGCTTTGCCGGCTCAGGTTATCAGGCTGAGCACATGGGCGTGTTGTCCAGGCTCTTCCAGGAAAGCGCGGAAGCCGCGGTCCCAGACCGCGGCAGTACGATCCTGCGTGACCAGCCAATCCCCGGCTATATTGCCGCGCATGGAGCCGTTGACGTGAACCTGGAGGCGGTGGAACAGTTCGATCACCTTGCGGTCGTTCGAGAAGTAGCCGCCGTCCTTCAGGGTGCCGGGATTGTAGTCGACGAAGAGGAGGGGAGGCTTGGGGGAGCGTGCCCGGGCCTCAGCCAACCAAGTGTTAAGGTGCAGGTCGGCGAGGCCGGACCCGATGACGTAGATGATATCTGCCCGCATCGCGTCGATGGCGAGCGCGGAATAGTAATGTGAGAGCGGTCGCGCCTGGACCCGAGACAACTTTTCGAGGCCGGTCACGACCGACGTTCGAAGCGTGTAGGTTCCATCCATGCGGGAAGGCGAACTGCCGGAGAAGAACGCGTGTTTCAGCGCCTCGGCGCGGTCGTCGAACCAAGTGAGTTCCCCCATGTCGGCGCCCGGCGTGCGAGGAAAGCCCATGTGCACGGAACCGTGCAGGTGCAGGAGGGCGGTCCTGTCCTGCTGGTCCCAGAACGTGTCGATATCGAACCACCGAGCGCCATCGCGGATGGTCGATCCGTAGCCGGTGTAGAGGTCGGGCACAGCCTGGAGCGGGAAATCGTCGTAGTTGGTCGTGTAGACGCGGGTGACGTGGTTCGCGCGCAGACCGTTCACGAAGTCCGCCAGTAGCCGCAAATCCCATGCCGGGGCTGCCGAGCGGGCGGCAAGCTCACAGTAGATGACCTCCACGATCTTCCCGCAAAGAGCCTTAAGAGCCGCCTCCTTAAGCCCTGTCCTATCAGCCAGGAAGGGCTGCATGATCGGCTTGAATTCGTCATAGGCGCCTACAGTCGGCGGCGTCGCGAACAGGAGTTCGTGCGCGCAGTGATAGATCTGCTCAAAATGCACGATGCCGGGCTTGTTCAGGTAACCCGTCAGGCCAGTCTTAATCGTCTGGAAGGCTCCGTCGCCGCCGGTCATCTGCATGACCCGGTCCGCCATGACCGTCTTCTCGATGATGTCGGTCAGCTTCATCGTCGAAGGTGCGCCGAAGTCAATTGCGGCACCGGCACCTAACAAGACCAAGGCTCTCTTCACAGGAGGCTCCCTCATTCCGCGCCGTCGTCGCGCAGTTCACACCAGCACATCGTGAGGGTTCGCCGAGAGCAAGTCACGCGAGATCGGCTTTGTGCGGTCAGAACAGCGGCAAGACGAACGACCGCTTTCGGGCTCCACGCAAGCCGCCGTGAACGGCGAAGTCGGGGTCGGGAGCCGAAGGGCAGCTACGCGCCATTCGCTACCCGATAGCTGACCGTCCGGAGACGGGTTGGGAGCGATCATGCGTGGTTTCAGGCGCGAATGTCGGCTCAGGGCCGTTAGTTTTGGTTTTCTCGGGATTCGATAGAGACCGTCTTCTTCAAGCTACCGACCCGCCGTTTGGAAAGCAGATTTGAGGACTTTTTCCTGAAGCCCTCGTTTCTATCCCATATTGGATCGGTTCCCAGACGTAGGGTGAACTTGCCCGTCTTGGTATCTCGCTTTGCCGTGCCGACCTTGAAGTGCTGGGCAAGTAGAATAGCACCGCTCAACGGCTTGATGTCATAGTCTCTATAGAAGCGCCCGCCTTGTGAGTCCTGACTTCCCCATGGAGATAGCTCAGGTCCAGGGTACAAGAATGACGCATTGATGACCTTGCCATATGCGGCGCCAGCCCGCCCGTCGGTCACTTTGCAATTGGGGTATTCTCCAGCTTGCCGAAGAGCCTTCAACCAGTTCTTCAGCTCCCACTTATCATTTGGCTCTTTGACCTCAAAAGCAAGGATCCAAGGATCGGTTTCGGACTTGGATATTGCGACAACGTCAGCCCTCAAACGTTCTTCGAAACCCAGCAGGGAGATGCGGCACTCCTCAATGCAGTCGAATGATTCAGTTAGATGGGCAAGGATTTCTTTGCGTCGTGACGCCTCAATATCCACGCCGAGTCTCCTACGTTTGGTTCCACAACCTCGACACATGACACCGCTTGCTGTGATCGCGTCAAGGAATGTCCACTTTGATGCCGATGCACTGCGGCAGAGCGGTTTGTTACGAAGGGGGCTTCGGGCCGAAAGCGATTATGCGCCTGCTAAACGCGAATGTCTGCTTCGCTACTTGCCGAGGCTAAGACCGGCCAGTCCGCTCCCGGCCCCAAACCGGCAATTCGTGATGCTCGCAGCGAACTTCGGCTCCTGGCGCAAGTGGGTCAATGCGCCTGAACGCCCCGAGCGGATGGTGGAGGTATCCTGAAGAGGCCATCTTAGCCGCGGTCAGTGACCGGCGTGCAGGTATCCCCGCCTACACGCCAGCTCCGCAAGCCGGCGAGTTTGGGAGCGGAGCACAATGCTCCGCATTTGCCGGAGATTATGCAAGGGCGCATGCCGCTTCCCGTCCCAACGTGTCGACAAGCACCTGCAGGGCGTCGTTCAGCAGTGGCCATGCCCAGTCTTCATAAACCTCGCCTTCCGCGACGAAGAGCGACAGGGTGCAGGACGTTCTTGAGGTGACGGAGGCCATGCGCCCGCCCGCCGCAAGATGGAGCGTCGGCGACAGGGTGAGGCAAAGCCGCATCGCGTAGGGGTCGTTGGCAGGGCCGGCGACATGCCGCTCGTCGCTGGGGCCGCTCAGTTGATAGGTCATGCAGAGGGGCAACCGCTCCTGGATCTCGTCGTGGGGCCTGCCGAGGATGATGGAGGCGTGCTGCTTGTCCGCCGAGTTGAGGCTGAACGCGACGCCCATGTCGGGCTCGGCTGCGTGGAGCTTGATGAAGAGGGCTGGATCGCACCATGCCTGGATGATGGCCTCGGACGGGGCGTGGATCAGGCGGCGGTGGCGGACGAGAAGGTGGTGCTGGCCGGCGGCGGAAACGTGCGGGAACATGAGGCGACCTCTCGCGTGAGAAGAGCGCCTCATCCCGGCCTGGGTGGCTTTACGGAGAAGGTCGAGAGAAGAGCCCAGCGGAAAAAGCCGCTGGAGTAGAAGAGATGGGAAGAAAGAGGTCTGGTGTTGGTCTTGAGGCAGAGGGACCCAGGCCGGGAATGAGACGCTGCCGAGCGGGAGTGCTTCGGCTCGCGTCATATAAAAAGGCGGCGCGGGCCGAAATACACGGTACCTCGTCAGGGTATGAACCCGCCGTGGCCGTGAGTTTTCAATCCGCTGCCTCTTGGATCAATGGCGCGATCCGGTCCGCCAGTTCGTCTTCGCTCAGCTCGCTTGCGGCCAGCGCCAGCCAAGTGGTCACTGCCGTGGCGTCGTCCATGGCGAGTTCATAGCCGTTGAGGGCCAGGAACAGCTCGCACACCACGAAGGACGTGCGCTTGTTGCCGTCGACGAACGGGTGGTTCTTGGCGATGCCATAGGCATAGGCGGCGGCCAGCGCCGCCATGTCGGAGGCGGACACTGGTGCCTCGGCGGCCTCGTCCGGCTGCATGTAGTGGTAACGGTTCTTCGGACGATCGAGAGCCGTCTCCAGCAACCCTTCGTCCCGCACGCCCCGGCCGCCACCGTGCTCCGCAAGCTGGGCGTCATGAACGGCAAGCACGACGGCCTTGGTCACCCAGCGCGGCTCACCCCGGATGCTCGCCCCACTCATTTCGCGAGTTCGCGCAGCACGTTGCGGCGCTTCTTCATGATCTTGCGGGCTTCCTCCATCTGCGCCTCGAACTCGGGCTCGTAGGGCGACAGGTGGTAGCCGTCCGGGGTCTCGGTCAGATAGAGGGTGTCGCCCTGGCCCACCTTGAGGCGCGCCAGCACCTCCTTGGGCAGCACCGCGCCCACCGAGTTGCCGATCTTTCCGAGCTTCAGCGCAACCATGGCGATGTTCCTTTCCGTATGAACGAATGTATGAACCCTATGGCGAGGTCAAGGCCGATCCGCTCAGCTGTGCGGGGCATGGGAGCGGATCGGCTCGGTTCTGCTCACTCCTCGGTGAACGGCTCCCAATCCTCGATCAGGCGATGAACTGGCGTGAAGTCGGTGTAGCGCTCGTGCAGGCGGGCGGCGAGGTCAGGGTCCCCGGTCTCGCCGACAGCCGCAATCACGGCCTCCAGCATCAGGGCCATGAAGGGCACGCTGTCTGTCCGGTCGGCCAGCATGGTGCGGTAGAGGTCCACGGCATTCCAGACGTCGCGATTGCCGGCGGGGGCGATGACGACGAAGATGGCGCGGGCGCTCGGCCCCAGCCGTTCGCGGATGAGGGCTGCAAGCAGGTGCTCGGCGGTCAGCTGAACCAGCGGATCGGCCAGGAGGCCCGGCGCCTCGGGATCGAGGTGGAGGGCGCAGGTGCGGGTCAGTTCGCGGTAGCGCGCCGTGCTGCTTCGGCCCGGCTGGCGCATGGCCTCGGAATATTTCATCTCGATGGCAATGAAGGCCGGGCCGCCGTCCGGGGCAAGGCCACTCACGAAGAGGTCGAAGGCGGTGTAGTCGCCGAGATAGGTGGGGTCGCCCCGGCCGGGCGAGTGCTCGAAGGCGAGCTTCCTGACTTCGCCGAAGAAACCGGGGAAGAGGTGGTTGAAGAGGGCGCGGCCGTGGTCGGGCGCAGTCTGGCAGCGGGCGAACAGGTTGAAGGTGAGCGGCTGGCTCGACAGGAGGTTCTCCCACAGCCTCGGCTCTTCGATGAAGGCGCCAATCTCCCGATAGGCCGTCGCGCGGCGGGTCAGGCGGGCGATGTCGGGGGTCAGGAGGTTGCGGCCCCGGCGGGCGTCGTCTGGATCGAGGCGGCTGCCGAGGATGCGCTGGCGTCCGTCCCGGCTCCGAAGCAAGCCCGGTGCCAGGCCCCGGCTTTCCCGCCAGATGGATTGAAGCAGGCGGGCACAGCTCGCAAAGCGCGTGTCACCCGGCTCATTCACATGGTAGTGCTGGAGCCTCTCACGAGGCACAATAGGGAGAAGTGAGTTCTCATAACCATATGTATTATCTAACATTTTGTCACCTGATTGCTGATCGGTGACGATATTTCCTGCCGGCCTGCGACAACATTACGCAGCTTCGCGACCGTCTGATTCGGGTTCCAAAACTCTATATTTATTGTCCGGCAAATTCCGGGCGCCTTCGTCAACCTCCTGTGAGGCGCTTTCATGTCCTTCGATTCGTTCTCCTCCGCCGATCTCCTCCCGCAACTTTCTACCCAGTCCAGTGGGCAGTTCATGGGGCCATTTGCATCCGCCATTCGCGTAGACAAAGCGAGCGGCGATATGGCTTGGCGCAGGAAACTGGTGCGATCGACCCGCTACATCAACCGCAATGAACTGCACCGCCTGTATGAGAGCATCCTGTTTGCGAACTATATGGGTGAAGTGCTGAATGTCGAAATGACGATCGCCTGGCAGCTTGCTGGTATTACAAAGCCGGAGGCTGTCACGCGGGCCCTTGAGCTCCTTCTGGGGCGGTTTCGTAAATTTGTGACGCACCGAAAGTTCAGGACTTGCTACTATGCAGTCCATGAAAATGAGCGAAAGATCGGCTATCATACGCATTTGGCGTTTCATGTTCCGGAAAAATACAGGGTCGCGTTCCATCGCTGGTGGCAGAATGTCGAAGATGAGCTCAGCAATTGCGGTGGCCCGGATAAGCTTATTTTTGTGCGATTTCACAAGGAGGATGCAATACATAGCCAGTGGCGCTGGTTTCAGTATTGCATGAAAGGCCTTGACCCAAAGCTGATGAAAAGCGAGGCAAAGAGAGAGGGTTCGGAGACGCTTAACACCAACAAGCTTGCGGGTGTTTGGCGCCGGGAAACGGGTCGCATCCCCATGAAGAGGGTGCACATCGCGCGCGCGATGTGCAAGAAAGCGCAGGGCCACGCCGGTTATAAAGCGCCGTTCCGTATTAGTAATGTGTTTGATGAATACAGATATACGGATATAGAGTACATTCGCGGGAAGCGCGAGCGGAATGTGCTGCTTAACGAAACGATCAAGGCGCTCAATTCAATGGATCTAATTTAGACACAATTGACGACTTGAGCCATATCGATGGCATTGCGTCTATTGATGCAGGCATAAGGACCACAGCGTTCCGCAGCCAGACCTGTCAGCTGCGGAACGCTGGCGGCGTGCTTTCGTCCAGACATGCGCCGAGTGCGGGTACCTCATGTCTTCTGGCAATCATCGACATATCCTTTGGCAAGCATTGGCTGCACTGCCAGCGGTGCCGGTGCCGGTGCCGGGATGCGATGAAAACGGCTGTGAGATGCGTAGACGCGGCAATAGCGGCAGAGCTGCCTTCAACTAAAAGTAGTCCGCCCGGCCAGAAACGGAGGCTCCGTATTCGAGAACTTGTTGAGTATGGAGCCTCCGTTTCGTCTTCACGGAAATCGAACTCGAAAAGCACTGTAGAAACAGGAAGTTATGTGCATCGCGCGTGGCTTAAACGCGATTTGGGGCGGCGTTGGCTTGGCCGTCCCACCCTATGCGCGCCAGCAAGGCGGCGAGGCCACGGTCCGGCTCGGCAGCGGGGTGGCCGTCACGGACGATGGTGCCCCGGCCGGGATAGAAATTCCATTCGTCGATTTTGAGCTGATAGGCGGTCTTGCGCTCGAAGCAGATGCCGAGGGCGTTCAGGCGATGGATGGCATGAGCCATCCGGGGCGGGTCATCGGGCAGCGGGGCGTCGCTGGGGAAAATGCTTCTGCTCATCTTGGTTTTCTCCTCCTGCTGCCGAGGTGGTGGCGGAGCGCACCAGGGCATGGGTGATCTGGGGCAGATGGTCAGGAGAGAGGGAGAGGGAGAGGGAGAGGGGAGAGGAGATGGACGGCAGGGGGATCGTCATCGCAGGGGGGTATTGCGAATATGGTGCGCGAGGCCGCGTTTGAGTAGCGCCGACCTGCGCCTCGTTTGCCGGGGTGCCGTTCACCGGCCGGACGAGCAAAACAAAAGCCTCCGTGCCGGGTTGAACGGCAGCGGAGGCTGATGGTGTTGTGGCGGGTGAGGGGTGGTTCAGGCGGCCTTCGGCGGCCCGAAGGGTCCCCACGGCCCCGGATTAAACTCCGGCATGGGTGGAATCTCAGCGCGGCTGCGCCCAAGGAGCCCGAGGACGGCGTCAAGACCCCGTGCGGCCAGCAGTCCGTCGCCCTCACGGAGGATGCGGCCGACTCCGGGATAATAAGTGAGGTCCTGCACCTGGAACTCGGTGAAGTCCTCGTCCGCAGTGAATGGAATGTTGAGGCAGAGCATCACTTCGATGAAGTCTTCCGCGTCCGTCACCTCGCGGTAATAGGCCGCAAGTTCGGCGGCCTGGGCGTCTTCAATGTTCATGGGAGAAACTCTCCGCGTGGGTCGAAGATGGGGTGGCGTGATGGCTGGCCTATCCGGCGCACTCACCCGGCGCCGCTGGGCAGGGCGTCCAGCCAATTGCGCGCCGCATCCATGGTGATGAGGGTGCGCCGGCCCACCTTCTTGATGCGGAGCTTGCCGCACTCGATTTCCTTGTAGGCTAAGGTGCGGCCGATGCCGGCCCACTTGCAGAACTCAAGAATGGAAAGGGCGCCGTGCCCGTCTGCCTGTGCCATCGCGATCTCCGTTGATGTGGCACTGGCCCATATAGAAGCGGCTTTTCCGCTGACTCATCGCAGGCGGATAAAAATTGGCGCGCCCGGTTCTGACGAAGCTGGCGATTACGCTCCCGCTGGGCTGCACCTGCTTGGGAGTGCAGCAGGAGCGGAGGCCAGCGTGGCGCGAATTCTGCGATCAGCGACAGTTTTAGGTATTTTAGTAGTGCTCTGTACGGCCGAGGCCTCCGCGCAGCAGGGCGTGACCTACGGCCGCTGGGCCGACAATCCGGCAGGGTGCGGCGACACGCAGCATAGCGGCGTCGTGAACTTCGAGGGGTTCGCCTTCAACAAGCTCGCCTGCCGCACGAAGACGACACGGACCTTCTATGGCGGCGAGGAGCGGGTGATGACCTGCGACATTGGCGAGACCAAAGGCAGCGAAGGGCTTCTCACCTTCGTCCGCACGTCCGACGCAACCCTGGAACTGGAAATGCACATCTTTGCCCCGGCGGCGCCGATCAACGGCCGGATCGCGCTTTTCGCGTGTCCGGCCCGCTGAGGCGGTGGATCGCCGTCATTTTTCGCGGGAGCGACCCTCCCATCGCGCTCTGGCTGCGGGGCGAGAAAGCAACGACCGAAAATGACGTGGCATGGGGGCATCATCCCCAGATCGGCTTCCCGTCAGAGGAGGAACATTCATGAGCATGATCGCTGTTGTCTTGATGCTTGCTGGTGCTCTTGTCCTCGGCTTGTTCCTGGCAAGTGCAGCCATGGGAGAGGCGCTGAGGGCCGGAGATCGTCACCATTGAAGGGGCCGGGCTCTTTCAACAGGTGAGAGCTAAAAATGACTCGGATTATTTCGCAGCATTCACTGTCGAATTGCATGCACGAACGCTGTTCTCAAATACCACTGCAACCGCGCCAGCAGGGGCGCAGCGGGATTTGATCCCGGCCAGCTGCCCAATCACACTTTTTGCGTGCGCAGGCGCCGGAAATCATCCTGCTACGCCCAGGATTGACGTAGGTGTGTGGTAACCGTTCCGACCCACGTGTTGATAGGGGGCGGAACATGCGCGCGACAGGACGATGGCGGGGTGGGCGGACGGACGCGGCGGTTCTTGCCGCTGCCCAGCTCTGAGGCCCGCTCATGCGTGTACGCATTCATCGCGGGACGAAGGAGATCGGCGGGACGGCGGTGGAGCTGGAGGCCGAGGGGCAGCGCCTGCTGCTTGACTGCGGCCTGCCGCTCGATGCTGAGCCCGATGCCCCTGTCGTGCTGCCGGAGGTGGCGGGTCTTGCCGCGCCTGATCCGTCCTTGCTCGGGGTCGTGCTCTCCCACGGCCACCGCGACCATTGGGGGCTGCTCGGCCACGCGACCGGGGCGCCTCAGGTCTTCATGGGGGCGGGAACCGAGCGCATCCTCGCCGCTTCGTCCTTCTTCATCAAGGACGTGCCGGCGCTGCAGGCGACGGTCCATCTTGAGGATGGCCGGCCGCTCGCCATTGGTCCCTTCACCGTCACGCCCCATCTGGTGGATCATTCCGCCTTCGATGCCTATGCCCTCACGGTGGAGGCGGGCGGGCGGCGGCTGTTCTATTCCGGGGACATCCGCAGCCACGGCCGCAAGGGCGCCCTGTTCGATCGGCTGGTGAACCGCCCGCCCAAGGACATCCACGTGATGCTGATGGAGGGCTCCAGCCTCGGCCGGCTCGATGAAGAGGTGCGCTTTCCCACCGAGGCCGAGATCGAGACGGAGCTGACGGAGGTCATCGGCCGTACGCCTGGCATGGTGCTGGTGGCTGCCTCGGCGCAGAACATCGACCGGGTGGTGACGATCTTCCGCGCCGCCAAGCGCAACGGCCGCACGCTGATGGTGGACCTCTACGCGGCCGAGATGCTGCACGCCACCGGGAAGGACACCATCCCGCAAACCTCCTGGTCGGAGGTGGCGCTGTTCACGCCCTGGCACCAGCGGGTGAAGGTGAAGAAGGCCGAGCGCTTCGACCTGATCGAGCGCCACAAGGCCGGCCGGGTGTTCCCGGAGGACCTCGCCGCGCACCCTGAACGATACGTCGTGCTGTTCCGGGGCAGCCTGCTCGATGACCTCGTGAAGGCTCAGTGCCTGGCTGGCGCCCACGCCGTCTGGTCGCAATGGGCAGGCTATCTGAAAGATGAGAAGACGGCCGCCCTCCTCGCGGCGCTGAAGGCGCAGGGCATCGGCTTCGAGGTCATCCACACCTCGGGCCATGCGGCCATCCCCGATCTGAAGCGGCTCGCCGGCGCCATCGCGCCGCAGGCCCTGGTGCCGATCCACACCTTCGAGGCGGATCGGTTCCCGTCTTTGTTCGAGAATGTCGTCGTGCGGCGCGACGGCGAATGGTGGGAGGTGTGAATGGCTGAGTTCAAGCGTGGCATTCGCAAGGATGGCATGATCGAGGCTTTGGCCGAGCTGGCGAAGCAACCCGGCTGGTGGCGGGATGTGCTCCACGACAAGAGCCTCGTCATCGGCGTGCGGGACGACTATCTCAACGTCTATTGGCGCGGGCAGTCCATCTTCAAGGTGGAGATGAAGCATGACCGCATCATCGCCACCACCCATCCGAAGTATCTGCTCGATCCCGACCTTTCCGGCCAGGTGGCGCTCGACACCGAGACCGGCGCGTTCGCGCTGGACGGCCTCGATGCCCTGACCCGTACCTATGTGCCCGGCGAGACGCTGCCCAAGCTGAAGAAAGCGGCCGCTCTGTTTGCTGGGGACGAAAAGGCGGGCGTTCAGGCCATCGTCAATGCCAATCCCAACGTAGTGGATGTGGAGATCGCCTTCCCCGCCGAGCCGGGCAGCCGCAGCGCACCCCGCATCGACATCGCCACCTTCAACGAGACCGATGCAGGCGTGAAGCTGGTGTTTTGGGAGGCCAAGGTGCTGGGCAACCCGGAACTGAGCACATCCGGGGAGAAGAATGTCGTCACGCAGATCGATAGGTACGTGAAACGGCTGATTCAGAGCAGAGCAGTTGTCATCGAAACCTATCAGACCATTGCCCGCAATCTCGTCTCCATTGCCGAGATGAGCGGTGGCGCCCGCACGGTTTCAGAAGTGGTGCGCAAGGTGGCGGAGGGCGCGCCCCTCACACTCTCTCCATCCCCCGACGTGCATCTGATTGTGTATGGATTCGACAAGGACCAGCGTGACGGGGCCTGGAAGAAGCTAAAGGCGATCCTTGTCGAAGAGTTCAAGGACAAGAATATTGCGATTCAGGCTTATGGGAAGCCCAGCGACATCAAGCTATAGTTCCGCAGCTTACGCGGTTGCGGCAATCCCCGCTTCCAGCGCCCGCATGAGCTGCTCTGCGTCCGCCCCAGCCCGGTGCCGGGGCGGTGCTGCCTCCAGCGCGGCCATGGCACCCTCGCGGTGCGCTTCGGGCAGACCGAGCAGAAGGGCGGACCAATTGCCAAGTGCAAAGCTCGGCTTCAGGTTGCTGACGCTGAACAGGGTGCGCAGCCAATAGGCATCATAGGGTCCGCCGTCGCACCAGACGAGACCACTGCCCAGCCTCTCATTGAGCGCAGCCGCGACATCCTGCGCGGCCATGCCGGCCGAAAGCTCGCTCATGGCGATGCCATGGACCCGGCGTGAAGCCAGGCTCCAATGACCAAAGCTGCGCCAATCGTCGGTGGGCCGGATCAGAGTGGACCAGACGGTGATGGGAGCGTCCTTCCGAGGCCACACGGCCACGCCCACCTCGATGGGATAGCTGCCCTCCTCCAGGGAACTCGCCTCGAAGTCGATGATGCGCACGGGCCAGGAGAGGGTCATATCGTTCGCCATCCTTATCGATCTCGTGGTTCTTGACGACACGTCTGCAGGCCTGAGCTGGAGCTCGTGGCGCATGCGCAGGGACCTCTCTTTGCAGAAGTCCATGAGAAATCTTGTCTCTTTCCAATGTGTTACGGAGGCCAAAATCGGCTGGAAGCTTAAGATGAACTGGAGCGGGCGGGCCGCCCCGATGCCTTGAACCTCGCGTCACCAGAATGGGCACCGAAGCCGAAGCGGGCCCGCTCGGGTGGGGGCGGTCAGACGGCTGGGTCCTCGTTGGATGTGCCCAAAGTCGGTGGAATCTGAAGCGGCGCGTTGTAGAAAGAGAGATCTGTCTTGAATTCCGTGGCTGCCAGCGGCAGGTAGAATTCCTGCAGGATACGCTGCTCGCAGTACGGTGTCAGGAGCTGAGGATCAACAAAGACCGTGAATGCTCCACGGTTTTGATCGTACACAACCCGACCGCGCGGCCAATCATTCCAGGCCCCTTCCAGGTAGAGAGATTTTTTATAAGAGGGCCACGCTTTAATATGCTCTGTTGGCTCATTCCAGTAATGCATTGTCTGCTGGGCTTCTAGCCAGGGTGTAGCCAGAGACAAGAGCACAAACCTGCCGAATACCCTGGTCACCCAGAACATGGCGACCTGAGGCACCTCCGCTTCACGAAGGGAGGCCTTATGAAGCGCATTTTCGTGGAAACTGGCGATGACGGAGCGCAACGACTTTTCCTCGTCGGGGGTCGTCGGGAGTCCTGTGAAGGTCATCTAGAGGCCTTTCTCTGAGAGAGCTTGAATCTGTGCGCGGCAGTGGGCGGGCAGCGGTCAGACGGCTGGGTCCTCGTTGGATGGGCCCAAAGTCGGTGGAATCTGAAATTTTGCGTCGTAGTGCGGGTCCGGTAAGAACGTCGTCGCATCAGGCGGCAGAGATAACTCTCGTAGAAGATGGTGCCTGTAGTATAGTGTCAGGAGCTGTACGTCGGCGTACACTGTGAACTGATGCGTAGGCTCGTGATAAAGCACGCGGCCACGCGGCCAATCCGCCCAATCGCCTTCCAGTTCGTACTTAAGTTTATACCCAGGCCACTCTTCTATATGGGAATGTTCCTGAACCCAGTATTCCATCATTTGCTGGGCTTCTGGCCAGGGGGTTGATCTTGACAGGAGCCTGAATTTGCCCAAAGTGTTGATGACCCAGAAGAGGCCCACCTCTGGGGTGCCGGCCTGCCGGAGTGCCGCCCTCCGCCGCTGCTTGGCTTGAATCTGTTCAATAATAACACGCTCAGCCTCATCATCTTCCTCCGCAGGATCTACGGGAAGTCGGGGCAAAGACATTTCAGCGCCTTTCTTTGGCGATCTTGACCTGGCGCACCGCCTGCCAGTCATTCGCAGACTGCGGTCGCGTGCGAGTGAACTCAATGGCTTGCAGCTTGCGCCGGGCGGTCTTGTCCTCGGCCAGCCTGCGTGCTGTTTGAGCTGCGCCATAGCTCGCCCAGCGCGCACGAAGTTCTTTCTTCGTTGAGGGCGTTGAAATTCGATATTTTCCCATCATCTTATGGACGCTCGAACCAGCCTGAAGCTCAAGATGCGCCGGAGCTGGCGGGCTGGCCCGAGACCTTGAATTTCGCGCCGCTGTAATGGGCATCGAAGGCGAAGCGGGTTCGCTCGGGTGGCAGGCGGAAAGCTTCGAGGATCGCTGCACGGAAGCCATCGCCGGCCAACTGCCGGTCGATATAGGCGGTGAAGACTTCATCGCGCACATGATAGACGACGCGCCCGCGCGGCCAGTCTTCATATTCGCCCATGAGCTTCAGCCTCTTCCGCAGCCTCGGCCAGAAATCGTAATGGGCCATCGCCTCGGTTTTGAAGTCGCCATAGTCCTCCGCCTCCGGCCACGGTGTGCGGCAGGTGAAAAGCTCGGGGCGGCCCGCCTGCATCACGAACCAGAAGATGCCAACGCAGGGAATAGCATCAGCGGGGTCGGAAGGGGCAGAGCCGATGCCAGTCTGTTGCTTCGAGGTCATCATGAAGGGCTCCCGCGCGGTCGCGAGTAAGGGTGGAAGGCGGCGCACAGGGCACCGTGAGGCGCGGGGCTATTCCTTGGTATCGACGCGGGTGGCCACGGCAGAGCGAGCAGGAGAAAGGGGAACCCGCGATGCTTCACTTCGCCGCCGTCCCGTGGCTGCCCGCCGGGCAGAAATGATAGGTCGTGGGATCACCGGCCCCGGATGCTGCCGTGTCGCTATCCCGCGTCCTCACGATCAACATATCGGGAGGCTGCGGCGTGAGCTCATAGATGCGCGGTGAGAACTCGCCTTCGCTCTCGCACTCCATCTTCAGGATATAGGAGGCGGAAAGGGGCTGCACCGACCGGATCTTGCAGTGATTTTCGTATTGGTGCAGTTCCGTTTTGTCGATGTAGAGGTGATCCATCCCGTCGGAATCGTCGCAGCCCCCATATTCACCAAAGGAATAAAGACCGGGCCGGATCTGCGCCAACGGCCCCTTCTGCGCAAAAGCCGGGCTGATGAAGCCAATGGCCAGGACAGCCAGGGCCGGGAGAGCGAAGGCCATGGGTCGTGCGATCCTCGGATGCGATGCCATTCTGGGACCTCTGTGATGTCGCGGAACGTGTCGGTACCCTTGCGAAGAGCAAAAGGGCGGCTTTGCATTCACGATGCTTGCTCAGCGTGAGGAGCAACGGCTTCGGCAGAAGACTTTCTGCCTTCGGCACTGCCTGGCGCGGTGACGACGCAAGCGGGAAGCTACTCACGCAGCTCAGAAGATGAAGTGCCGAGGGCGGTCGCCGGTCGCGGCGATGCCATGCACTACCGGGACTTCACGGTGGTGCAAAACTCCTTATTGAACGCCGAGTAAGTGGGGATTTTCTTGGTCTCACAAACCTTAAGGCAGATTCCATCAAAGTTCTGACGATCGCGAACCGTGAAGATGTTATCCAGCGCGCTCAATCCCCGCTGCGTCGACATGGACATATCGCTGGTGTCGGTGCAGTCGGTGAGGTTCTTGCACGCGTCCAGAGCCTGCCGATGCAGCCACCTGCACTCTTTGTCGGTCCATCTTTCCACGTCCGGGACGACGATCTGCGCCGACACGCTTGCTGGGAGCAACAAGGAGAACAGTGCGAGTGCGATCAGGGAGGCACGCTTTGGAAAAACCGACATTGTGACCTCGTTGCTGTTCGATGCCGTTACGCCCCCAGGGCGCACCCTGTATTCAGGTTGCACGCTCAGTTTGTGACAGCAAGCTGCGCAGACGTTCCGGCCGCACCGCCTCCACATGGTCACGCCAGGGGGCCAGAAAATGCGCCAGCTCCATGAGACCACCCGCCTCTAAGGTCACCTGAAGGCGCCCGTCTTCCAGCTCTCGCATCTCCTGCGTCGGGTGGAAGGCGGTGCTGCGGGCCTCGGCGGCAGCGGCGGGAGCGAACAGCAGCTCGATGCGCTCCGGCTCTTCCTGGAAGAAGCCAAAGGAACGGTCCGCGTAGGCCCGCAGGTCGAACCCTTCCGGCCGGCGGCCGGGCTCGTCCAGCTCGGTGACATGGTCGATGCGGTCAAGCCGCAGCAGATGGGGCTTCGGCCGGTCAAGAAAACCCGAAACGATATAATGGCGCGTGCCCAGGATGAGGCCGAACGGCACGAGGCGATAGAGGTGCGGCTCTTCCTCCCCGATCTTGCGGTAACGGACCTCCACCGCGCGCTCGGCTAGAAGGGCGTGGCGAATGGTTTTCAGCACCTCGGGCCGGCAGAGCTGCGCGGGGCCGGGCACATGGGCCCACACTTCCGTGCTCAGATGGGCCTCGATATCCGGGTCAAGGCGCAATGCCTCCTTCGGCAGCAGGGCCGCGCCGATCTTCCGCTGGAGACTGCGGAGCAAGGTGGCCCGCGCAGGATCGCGGGCCTGCATGGCCTCGGCGAGATTGGTCAGCTCCGCCAGCTCTTCCGCCGTGGGCATGGTGAGGAAGCTGAAGCCTTTGGGCAGCGGCAGGCGATAGCGGACTTTCTTGCCGCCGGACTCGTGGTCTGGTGGGCGCTCCAGCTCGCCGAAGACGTCCTCCACCAGATCACGCATGCGCTCGGCGGTGCGGCGGGACAGCCCGTATTCCTGCTGGATGTCATCGATGGTCCGGCCGCTGGTGGTCGATGCCAGGTACAGCGCCAGGTCCAGGGCGACCCTGACCTTGCTGAAGCGACTATCGTCCGTGGAGGTCCCGTCCTTGGTGGCCATGAGATGAATCCGCCCTTTCCGTTCCGCCTTCCGCCCGCCCGTGCCTGACGTCGCGGCGCCGCAACTTGAGGGCGAGTGAGTGGAGGCACAATGCGGCATTTTATCTGAAATCTCGATTATCCGAAAAGTCGATTAACTGACCGGCTCCCGTTGAAACCCCGCTGGGGATCGGAAGCTCGATGTGCCGCGTGACCTGCGCCAGCCCCGCTATGCCTGCCTGCGCCAATTGGTGATCGAGGCCCGCAAGACGGCCGGCCTCACCCAGGCGGCCGTGGCCGAGCGGCTGGGCCGTCCGCAATCCTATGTGGCCGACATCGAACGCAACGAGCGCCGCATCGACGTGATCGAGTTCCTCGCTTTGGCCGAAGCCATCGGCGTCGACCCCTTGGGCCTGCTCCGGCAGGTGCGCGACGTGCCGGCCGAGTGAGATGGCGTGGCGGCCGGGGCCCGGGAAAGTCCCGCTTGAGCGGTCATCTAAAGCGGCATCCAGAAGCGCTTGGGTCCTCCGGAGTCCACATAGATCCGTCCCGTGCGGCGTTGACCGTGGTGATCATTGAAGCTCACCTCGTAGGAGGTGACGTCATCGCCATCTGCCAGGGGATCGTAGGTATCGACGACCAGGCAGTGGCCGGCGGGAAGGCTTGGAAAGCTCCCGGTCGAAACCGAGGTTGTGAGCGGCCCGCCTGTCTCGGGATCGGGAAGCTTCGCGGTGAAGCCGGCTGACCCCCTCTCGATCTCGGTCAGTGGCGCCGCCCCCGGATTGGCAAGGCAGACGGAGAGGCGCCTATCATCCCCGTGCCGCCGCAGCCATAAGGCCACCTGCTCGCCACGACCCACCGGACAGCGGATGAAGCTGCCGGGCGGCTCAGGCGTGCGCGGGAGGAACTCCACCGGCACGCTGGAGATATTCGGCACGAACGGGTTCCCCCGGCCGATAGCCTCGACGCTGGCGATGAGCAAGGTCGCGCCGTCCGCATTGCAGGCCCGTTGCGCCGCCGCCAGGGCCGGACGCACCAGCCCGCCGTCATCCGTTTCGCAGAACTCACCGACGACAGTGACATCGCGCTGTGCGAGATCGGCCGCGACGGCGGCTTTCTGCTCATCCAGCGCCGCCGCCGAGGCCACGGGCTCGCCGGGGCGTGTGCGGTAATAGACCACGATCTTCTTGGCGGACATGCGGGACATCCTGGAAACGGCGGAACGGTTGCGGCGATGGACGGGAGTACCTTCTGTCGTCGTGCTATGAAGCCAGCCCCCGCGCCTGGAGGTTGGACCGCAGCCCTTCGACCCCGCCGAGGTCCCGCACCACGATGCGCACGTCGAGGGGCCACGCCCGCGCCAGCTCCAGGGCGCGCAAGATGGCGTCGTTGATCCAGCGGTCGTCATTGCCGAAGGCCCCGCCTCCGAGCCGGGTCAGGTACACGCGTTGCGAAGCGCCGCGCGCGAGGTTCTCCAGGGCTGAAAGCAGCGTCGCCTCATAGGCGGCCTCCAGCACAAGCCGGGCGAAAGTGATCCAAAGGGCCTTGGGCACGCTGGGCTGGTAGCTCACCGGCAGCGCCGAGCAGAAAGCCTGCGTCACGTTCTGGCCCGGCGTCTCGGGCTCATCCGTCACCTCCACATCGGCATGGACCCCGATCCGCAGCAGGCCACGCAGGGTGTCCAACCCTTCGGCGTCGAGACCCGCCACGGCCGCGTCGATGGCGGCGAGGCCGTCCTTCGTGCACAGGGCATAGCCGTTGCGCATCTCCCACAGCTCGCTCACGGGGCGGCCGGTCAGCGTGCCGAGCCGGGCGCCGAGGTCCGCCAACCCGTCGAGCTGCCGATCGCGGGTCTGGCCGATGCCGCCGGCCACGGGGGCGAAATAGTTGCGGAAGATGGTGGCCGCGCCGGCTGCTATGGCGCAGGCTGGCCCCTGGGTGGGGTCACCTTCGTAACCGGCGACGCCATCCTCGGGGGTGACGCGGTAATCCATCATCTCCAAGAGGTTGAACTGGGACGCCACCTGGAACAGCGCCCCGGCGCTCTCCTGCCGCCGATGCAATCTCCGGGCATCTGCCTGGATGAAATCCACCTTCAGGCCGCCCGTGTCGCCCGGCACCCCAGCGCGGCGCCGCAGCTCGTCCAGCGACACCAGCTCCAGCGTGCCGATGCCGAAGGAGCGGCCATTGGCACGCGAGTGCAGGCGACCGTCACGGACCTCAAGCCGGTCCTTTGTGTCCTGATACCCACCCTCTTCAAAGCCCGTCAGTGTGCGAAACCAGCTCATGCGACCCCGTCATGTGGCGTGCCGGACGCTCCGCCCGGCAGATGTCTGCGTTTCTCTCGTGGGTTGAACTTATACACCCGCGCTACGTCAATTCCGGTCACAGGTCGAATGGGGCGTGAGACGAGCTGTGTGGCTTCAACAGATCGGGAGCCGCAAACGCGGCTGCGATCCGCTCGACCTCATCGGAAACCGTGCTGACGCAAGGGGCTGAAGGCGGTGCGAAGGCACCGCCCCCTTCGCCCTTACAGAACGATGTTGCCCGCCGCGAGTGACGACACCCCCGTGAGCTTGACGGAGAGGTCGGCGGTTCTGTCCCCGTTCACATCGGCCTGAAGCACGCCGCCTGCGAAGCGCAACTGCCCCGCCGTGCCCGAGAAGGCCCGCGTGCCGATATAGACAAAGGCGTCGTTCTCCTTCGTCGCGCTCCGGGCGTCGAGGGCGGACAGATCAATCTTGTCCTTCGCCGTGGCGGAGAAGTCGGAGATCGTATCGGAACTCTTCACGGTGGAGTCGGAGAGCGCGGTATAGACGAAGATGTCGGCGCCGCTGCCCCCGACGAGGGTGTCCACTCCGGCGCCGCCATAGAGCTTGTCGTTTCCGGCCCCGCCCTTCAGCGTGTTGGCCCCGCCATTCCCGGTGATGACGTTGGCCCCGGTGTTGCCCACACCGCTGATCGCCGCCGTGCCCGTCAGCGTCAGCCTCTCGACGTTTGCAGCCAGGGTGTGAGAGACCGAGGACTTCACGAGGTCGGTACCCGCGCCGGAGGTCTCCACCACCTTGTCCTTGGCGCTGTCCACCACATAGGTGTCGTTGCCGGCGCCACCCTCCATCGCGTCGTTACCGGTGCCGCCATTGAGGGTGTCGTTGCCCGCACCGCCGTTCAGGGCATCGTCACCGTCATCGCCGTTCAGCGTGTCGTTGCCGCCCGCGCCCACCAGATTGTCTTTCCCGGCACCGCCATCGAGCCGATCATCGGCGCCGATGTCGGCCTCCCAGTCCCCATAGAGCCAGTCATTGCCATCGCCGCCGAGCAGGTGGTCCTTGCCGTCAGCTCCGATCAGGGTGTCGTTGCCCGTGCCCCCGTTCAGGGTGTCGTTTCCGGTCCCGCCGTCCAAGGTGTCATTGCCGGCGCCACCATTGAGGGCGTCGTTGCCCGTGCCGCCATTCAGGCTATCATTGCCATCGTCGCCGTTCAGTGTGTCGTTGCCGCCCGCGCCCACCAGATTGTCGTTTCCGGCACCGCCATCGAGCCGGTCGTCGGCACCAATGCTGGACGACCAGTCTCCATAGAGCCAGTCATCGCCATCGCCGCCCAGCAGGTGGTCCTTGCCGTCGGCTCCCGTCAGGTTGTCGTTGCCTTTGCCGCCGGTGATGGTGTTGTCCAAGGCATTGCCGGTTCCGGTGAAGGCCGAGGCCCCGGTATAGGTCAGGTTTTCCACATTGGCGCCAAGGGTATAGCCGACAAGCGCCGTGCGCACCGTGTCAGTTCCGCCACCTGTGGCTTCGACCACGACATCCCCGTAGGAATCCACCACATAGATGTCGTTGCCGGTGCCCCCGATCAGCGAGTCGATCCCGGCCCCCCCGTCCAGCGTGTCGTTGCCGGTCCCGCCGTCGATGGTGTCGTTGCCGGCGCCGCCGGCGAGGCGGTCATTGCCGGCATAGCCGTAGATGCTGTCGGGGCTCCCGTCGCCCGTGAGGGTGTCGTTGCCGCTCGTGCCATAGAGGCTGTGGACCGCGTTGGTTCCCGTCACGACGAAGTCCGCGTTCGTCAGCGCAAGGCCGGTCGAGAGCGTGGCGAACTGGATTGCGGCCCCGGAACCCGAGCCGTCCGCATCATAGAGAAGAGCGCCGGTACGGGAATCGTAGATGATCCGGTCGCTGGCATCATGGGCAGCCGAGCCAATGTAGAACTTGTCGGCGCTCAAGGTTCCGGTGCTGGAGAGAGCAGAGAAGATGTAATTGTCCAGTTGGATCGTGTCATCCCGAACAGAAAAATCGGTGATGATATCGGCTTCTCCGATAGATCCGATAGCTGTATTGAATACAAATATGTCACGTCCAGCGCCACCGGTGAGGGTATCGTTGCCAAAGGAGCCGCTGAGGATGTCGTTTCCGGCGCCGCCGCTCAGGACGTCGCTACCGGCGCCGCCATCCAGCGCATCGTCGCCAGCGCCACCGTCCAGGATGTCGTTGCCACCGCCGCCATAGAGGCTGTCATTGCCGTCGCCACCATTGACGACATCGTTGCCCGCTTGGCCCTCGACCCAGTCATTCCCAGCGCCGCCATCCAGCGTATCGTCGCCAGCATAGCCGAGGACGGTGTCGGAGCCCCCCAGGCCGGAGATGGTATCGTTTCCGCTGCCGCCCGAGAGGGTCTCGTTCGCATCCGTGCCGTTATACGCCGCCATGATCTATGCCTTCTGAAAATCAATTGGAAAAACCGCAGCACATGGCCGGGAGAGCGGGACACACGCCTCTTCACCGGCGCCGCACGGGGCTTCAATCCAAGCCGCTGGTGGGGAATGTCGCTCTTGGCGCCGTGGCATAGCGTTGCGGAAGCTTGGTCACGAGTTGGGACGTTGCATCGGGCCGAATTTCTAGATGCCGATCGCGTGGGGCGACACCAGCTGAGGCGCGCCGACCCCGCGTCTCGTAATACTCGGTCTTTTCAAAGCCCGTCAGTCTGCGAAACCCGCTCATGCGCCCCCCATGTCCTGCTGCACGCCAGGATGTTACCGACCCGGCGGTCACCCGCGTTTCTCTCGTGGGTTGAACTTATACACCGGCGCCACGTCAATTCCGGTCGCAGGTCGGGCGGGTCACGTGGGTTCTGCAAATCGGTGCCGCTATCGCAGGACCGATGCCCTCGATTCATGCGGACCGAGAAAGCCGGTGCTGGAAGCGGGCCAGTGGATGGCCCCGCTCGCCCATCATGCTTCGATGTCACCGTCTGCCGCGATCGCCGGTTCCGAAGTGCCGGGCTTTTGCGCCAGGAAGGTCGCCCATGCCTGCATCAACTGGCGCCGTTTCTCGAGCGCATCCGCACGTCGGTAGGCGCGCTCCACGGCGTCACCGACGGTGTGGGCGAGTGCCGCCTCCGCCACCTCGCGTGGAAAGGGCGTCTCCTCGCCCGCCCAGTCCCGAAAGGACGAGCGGAAGCCATGCACCGTGTCCTCGACCTTGAGCCGCCGCAGCAGCATGTCCAGCGCCATCACCGACAGCGCCTTGCCCGGCTTTCCTCCGGGAAAGATGAAGGCGTCGCCCTCAGGGTTCTCCTGAAGCTCCTTCGCGCGCCGCAGCACATCCAGGGCGGATTCGGACAGGGGCACACGGTGAGCCCGCCCGGCCTTCATGCGGTGCGCCGGAACCGACCAGACCCTGGTGTCGAGATCAATCTCCGACCAAACGGCCTCTCGGATTTCCCCGGAGCGCGCGGTGGTCAGGATCAGGAACTCAAGCGCAAGGCTCGATGAACCCGCGAGGGCGTGCAATCGCGTCATGAAGGCGGGCACCGCCGAATAGGCCATAGCGGCGTGGTGACCGCGCTGGAGCTTCTGGCGTTTGGGCAGGAGGCTGTCGAGATGGCCACGCCAACGGGCGGGATTTTCGCCCGACCGGTCGCCTCTGGCCTTGGCCGCATCCAGGACGCGCTCAATGCGTCCGCGCAACCGGGAAGCTGTCTCGCTCTTGGTGGTCCAGATGGGCTTCAGCACCGAGAGCACATCCTCGGTGGTGATCTCTGCAACCGACTTGGACCGCAGCGGGGCGGCATACTCCGTCAGGGTCATACGCCACTGTTCGAGGTGCTTGGTATTCCGGAAGCCGGGGGCGATGTCGTTCACCAGGGCGTCCGCTGCCTCGCCGAACGTGGGAATGACCCGCTCGCTCCGCTTCAACTGCAAGGGATTGACGCCCTCCGCCAGCTTCGCCCTGGCCGCATCCGCCAACTCCCGCGCCCGCGCGAGGGAGACATCGCGCGCCGAGCCAAGCCCCATTTCCAGCTGCCGGCCATCCCATCGGAACAGGAAGATCCACCGCCGACCGCCATTGGTGGAGATGGACAGGTAGAGGTTGCCACCATCGGCATGGCGTCCGGGCGTGGTCAGGGTCGCCACCATCCGTGCATTCAGTCGCTTGGTTTCACGCCCCATCCCGCTGCCCCAGCATCTGCCCCAGCGCTGAGCCGGGATTGTAGCGGACGACACGGAACGCCGACAAACGCCAAGTGCTATAATCCACTGACTCTCATATATTTTCTGTACGTTTGCGGGAATGCAGGGATGTCTGCGGCATGAAGTAGGTCGGACCCCCTCTCCGCCAGCACTCCAATTTCGACGAGAAGTAAGTTCTGCCGAGGCAACCGCCCTGGGGCGCTCCCGGGAGTCGGCCCGCATTCTGAGTGCGGTCGCCGTGCGGGAACGCCCCTGACGGCGGACTCCCGCGTCCTGATTGATCCAGGTCCGGGACAACGCCGAGGTGGCGCCTCGGCATGCTGCGGCCGAGGTGCGCCCTTCGCATGCTCCCCCGCCCCGCACACTCAAAGGTCAGCGCGCAACGGCTCTGGCATGGGTTTGCGCATCGTTTTCAGCATGCGCGCCGGCACAGGCTCCGCCCCGGAGCCCTGCCCGCCGGCGCGTGGGGCGAGGCGCCGTGCCGGCCTCAGTCGTCGAGGCCGAGGGTCGGGGCGGCGCGGCGTTCCAGGATGTCGCGGATGGCGGCCACCAGCTCCGTCTCCTTCACCGCGAGCTGGGCGGGGCGGGCGGCGCGGTATTCGGCATTGTCGGCGATGGAGGCGGCGATCCGCGCGCCCTCCACCAGGTCCTTGATCTGGACCTCGCCCGCCGCCTTTTCGTTGGAGCCCTGGATCACCACCGCGGGGGCGCCGCGCTTGTCGGCATACTTCATCTGCGCCTTCATGCCGCCGCCGCCCTGGTACATCTCGGCGCGAATGCCGTTGGCGCGCAGGTCCGACACCATCTTCATGTAGTCGGCGATGCGCGCCGGCTCCTTGTCCATCACCAGCACCACCACCGGGCCCAGCTCCGCCTCGCCGTCCATCTTGCCGAGGAAGGCGAGGGCGGAGAGCAGGCGCGACACGCCGATGGAGAAGCCCGTGGCCGGCACCGTCTCGCCCCGGAAACGGGCCACGAGGCCGTCGTAGCGCCCGCCGCCGGCCACCGAGCCGAAGCGCACCGGACGGCCGTCCTCGTCCTTGATCTCGAAGGTCAGCTCGGCCTCGTAGACGGGGCCGGTATAGTATTCGAGCCCGCGCACCACGGAGGGGTCGATCTTCACGCGGTCCTGGTAGCCGGCGGCGGCCACCAGGGCGCGGATGAGGTTCAGCTCCTCCATGCCGGCGAGGAAGGCGGCGTTGCTGGCGAGGGCGGCCGCGAGCGCCACGTCGCCGGAAAGCTCCACCTTCACCCCGTCGGCATCGGCGGAAACGCCCTCGCCGGTGAGCATGGCGAGCACCACGGCGCTCTGGCGGTCATCGAGCCCGGCGCCCTTGGTGAAGTCGCCACTTTCATCCTTGCGGCCGGCGCCGAGCAGCAGGCGCACGCCCTCGACGCCGAACTTGTCGAACTTGTCGATGGCGCGCAGCACGGTGAGCCGGCGCGCGGCATTCTCCTCGCCGCCGAGGCCAATGGCCTCCATGACGCCGTCGAGCACCTTGCGGTTGTTGACGCGGATCACATAGTCGCCGCGCGGCACGCCCACCGCCTCCAGCGCGTCGGCGGCCATCATGCAGATCTCGGCATCGGCGGCGACGGAGGGCGCGCCCACGATGTCGGCGTCGCACTGCATGAACTGGCGGAAGCGACCCGGGCCGGGCTTCTCGTTGCGAAACACGTAGCCGGCGCGGTGCGAGCGGAACGGCTTGGGCAAGGCGTCGTAGTGCTCGGCCACGTGGCGGGCGAGGGGCGCGGTCAGGTCGTAGCGCAGGGAGAGCCACTGCTCGTCGTCGTCCTGGAAGGAGAACACGCCCGCGTTGGGCCGGTCCTGGTCGGGCAGGAACTTGCCGAGCGCGTCGGTGTATTCGATCGCCGGGGTCTCCAGCGCCTCGAAGCCGTAGAGCGCATAGACGGCGCGGATGCGCGCCAGCATGGCATGGGTGGCGGCAAGCTCCGCGCCGGTACGGTCGGCAAGGCCGCGGGGCAGGCGGGCCTTCGGCTTCAGATCTTTCGCCATGACACTCTTCAACGCTCGTCTGGAATAGGGAATCGAACGGGGTCTTAGAGGACGGGGCCTTGCCGAGCAAGGCGCCGCCGCGACGGACAGGCCAGTGCGGCGCCCATATCTCCCGTCCCGACGGCGCCCTGCCATCGGTCCGCTCGCCCGGCTCATCGCCGTGGCGCAAGCACCTGCGGCGTCTCGACGAAACGTGGCTTGCGCCGCTCGAAGACCGGGGCCGATGGCATGGCCGCACATCGCACCGCCGCCACCCGGCTTCGCCATTCCGCGCGCTCCACGCACCCGCAGAAGCGCCCACCGCACGGCAGCGGGGCGTGGCGGCTCTCCGCAACGCACCAAAGCCGTTCATGGGCAGGCGGGCCGCCGGACATGAAGGGCGACTCCCCACGCCTCAGGCTATCGCCTGAGCGCGTCTGCCGCGGATTTATTGATTTTGTGAAGTGGTGGGCGCACTAGGGCTCGAACCTAGGACCCGCTGATTAAGAGTCAGCTGCTCTACCAACTGAGCTATGCGCCCGTCCGAGGTGCCTCGGAAGAGGTCGCCGATGTAACAAGCCGCCGCGGGCCTGGCAACCCCTTTCGCATGGGAAAATGCGCAGACCTGGGGATAACTCACCGCGGCGGCGCCCCGCGGCGGCCGAAAACATGGCGGACGCGCAGCCTAGAGGGAGGAGACAAGATGCCCGCCATCCACCACCAGCGACGTGCCATTCATGTAGGCGGAGGCTTCCGAACACAGGAACAGGAGCGGCCCCGCGAGGTCCTCCAGCCGGCCGAGCCGGCGGCTCGGGATGCGCCGCACCAGCGCCTGCCCGGCCTCGGTGTCGAAGAAGGCGCGGTTGATGTCGGTTTCCACGTAGCCGGGGCACAAGGCGTTGGCGCGGATGCCGTGGCGCGCCCATTCGAGCGCCATGGAGCGGGTGAGCTGCACCAGCCCGGCCTTGGAGGCCGCATAGGCCGCCACCTGCCCCGCCACCCGGTGGCCGAGGATGGAGGCGACATTGACGATGACGCCCCCGCCCTGCCGCTCCATCTGCCGCGCCGCCCCCTGGGCGCAGAGGAAGGCGCCCTTGAGGTTGGTGTCGACGATGCGGTCCCAGCTGTCCTCGCTCATGTCCATGAGCGGCACGGTGGCGGTGACGCCGGCATTGTTGACGAGCACGTCGAGCCGCCCGAACGCGCCGACCGTCGCGGCGACGCCGGCCACCACCGACGCGGCGTCGGTAACGTCGAGCGCCAGCGGCAGGGCCGTGCCGCCGGCGGCGACGATGCGCCCGGCGAGCGCGGCACACGCCTCCTGCTTGCGGGCGCCGAGGGCCACCTTGGCCCCCGCCGCCGCCAGCTGCTCGGCGAAATATGCCCCGAGCCCCTGCGATGCCCCGGTGACGAGCACCGCCCGCCCTTCCAGCGAGACCTGAAACCCCATGGACGCCTCCCGTGCGTTCCGCCCGCCGGAGCCGCGTGGAGCCGCGGCCCGTTTTCTGAACGAGCGCTCGCTTTTTTACTGGACCCGGAACCGCCCCGCAAGCGCCGCCTCCCGCACCCCGCCGCGCGGCGACGTATTGGCGGCGTCCGCGCCTGCTCTTCTTCGCTGTGGAGGAAGGCTCCACGAAACGGAGAAGCTTTCGGCAGATTTGTGCTAAGCACAATTCCGTACTTGCGCATGCTGCAGTGCCGTCATCCATTTGCAGTGGATTTGCTCTAGGCGTGAGCGCCGTGCAAAGCAGCCGGGAGAGGGTCTCTCATGTTTTCGCTGGCCGGACAAAAGGCGCTCGTCGTGGGCGTGGCGAACGATCAATCCATTGCCTGGGGCTGTGCGAAGGCCCTCCGCGAGCAGGGCGCGGACTTGGCCATCACCTATCTCAACGACAAGGCCGAGCACCATGTGCGGCCGCTGGCGGAATCGATCGGGGCCGAGCTGATCCTGCCCCTCGACGTGACCGACGACATCCAGCTCGAGGCGGTCTACGCCACCATCGCCGAACGGTGGGGCCGGCTCGACACGGTGCTGCATTCCATCGCCTTCTGCCCGCGCGAGGACCTGCACGGGCGCGTGGTTGATTCCTCGCGCGAGGGCTTCGCCATGGCGATGGACGTGTCGGTGCACTCGTTCCTGCGCATGGTGCGGCTCGCCGAGCCGCTGATGCGCGCGGGCGGCACCTGCATGACCGTCTCCTTCTACGGCTCCGAGAAGGTGGTGGAGAATTACAACATCATGGGCCCGGTGAAGGCGGCGCTGGAAGCCTCGGTGCGCTATGTCGCCGCGGAGCTGGGCGAGAAGCGCATCTCGGTCCATGCCCTCTCGCCCGGACCACTGAAGACCCGCGCCGCCTCCGGCATCGCCGAGTTCGACGAGCTGCTGGAGCTTGCGGCCGCGCGCGCGCCCACCCACCTGCTCGCCACCATCGAGGACGTGGGTGCCTATGCCGCCTTCCTCGCCAGCCGCGAGGCGGCCAACGTGACCGGCGGCGTGCACCTCATCGACGGCGGCTACAGCATCATCGGCTGAGCGCCGCCGCGCCCGCCTTCCCGGCCAGCCGGCGCCAGACCCGGAAACGAGCGTTTCCTCTCGGACCACTCCAAGGTAAGGTTCCACCGCAATGATGCGCGAAAACAAGACCTTCGACGAGCTCAAGCCGGGCGATAGCGCCGAGCTGCGCCGCGCGTGCACCACCGACGACCTCATCGTCTTCGCCAACGTCTCCGGCAACCACAATCCGATGCACCTGCCGAACCAGGACATCGACGGCGACGGCAAGGAAGACGTGGTGGTGGCGCCCTCCATGTGGGTGGGCTCGCTGATCTCCGCGGTGCTGGGCAACGTGCTGCCCGGCCCCGGCACCCTCTACCGCACCCAGGTGTTCCGCTTCCACGCCCGCGCCTCCGCCGGCGACGAGCTGGACGCCAAGGTGACCGTGATCGACAAGGACCCGGACGGCTCGGTGCGCCTCTCCACCGAGGTCAAGCGCGTCGCCGACGGCATGCTGCTGCTGGAAGGCGAGGCCGTGGTTCAGGCGCCCAAGGCCAAGTACACCTACGAGGAGCAGGAGCTGCCCGGCCTCGTGGTGCAGCGCCACCGCCACTTCGACGCCCTGCTGGAACGCGCCGAGAGCCTGCCGGCCCTGTCGGTGGCCGTGGTGGCGCCGGAGGAGCCCGCCTCCCTCGGCGGCGCGCTCCTGGCCATGAAGGAAAAGCTCATCACCCCGATCCTGGTGGGCAGCGCGCGCAAGATCGAGACCGCCGCCAAGAGCCTCGGCCTGAGCCTCGACGGCGTCGAGGTCTTCGATGTCCCCGAACACGCCGCGGCCGCCAACAAGGCCGTGGATCTGGTGGCCGACGGCCGCGCCCAGGTGCTCATGAAGGGCCACCTGCACACGGACGAGCTGCTGAAGGCCGCCCTGCGCAAGGAGCGCGGGCTCCGGATCGGCCGCCGCTTCACCCACATCTTCGTCATGGACGTGCCCGGCCTCGCCCATCCCCTGCTGGTGACGGACGCCGCCATCAACATCGCGCCCGACCTGCTCACCAAGGTGGACATCTGCCAGAACGCCATCGACCTCGCCATCTCGCTGGGCATCGACACGCCCAAGGTCGGCGTGCTCTCGGCGGTGGAGACGGTGAACCCGGCCATCGCCTCCTCGGTGGACGCGGCGCTGCTCTCCAAGATGGCCGAGCGCGGGCAGATCACCGGCGGCCTCGTGGACGGGCCGCTCGCCATGGACAATGCGGTGGACATCACCGCCGCCCGCATCAAGGGCATCCGCTCGCCGGTGGCCGGCCGGGCCGAGGTGCTGGTGGTGCCGGACCTCGACGCCGGCAACATGCTGGCGAAGCAGCTCACCTTCATTTCCCACGCCGAGGCCGCCGGCCTCGTGATGGGCGCGAAGGTTCCGATCATCCTCACCTCGCGCGCCGACGGCGAGAAGGCGCGCCTCGCCTCCTGCGCGGTGGCGGTGGTGCATCAGGCCCGCCTGATGGCTGAGAAGGCCGCGGCCGAAAAGGAGGGCGTGTGACATGGTGCGTCCCGTCGCCCTCACGCTGAACGCCGGCTCGTCCTCGCTGAAGTTCAGCCTCTATGACATCGCCCAGGGCTCGGTGGAGCCGACCCTGATGGCCGTGGGCCAGGTCGACAGCATCGGCGGCAAGCCGAAGCTGAAGGCCACCCTGTCCCCGGCTTCGCCCGCCATCACCCGCGAGCTCACGCTCACCGAGGCGCGCGACCACACCACCGCCCTCGCCACCGCCCTCGGCGTGCTGCGCACGCAGTATCCGGAAGCGCGGGCCTGCGTGGTCGGCCACCGGGTGGTGCACGGCGGCCCGCACTTCGCCGCCCCCGTGGTGGTGACCGACGCGGTGATGCACGAGATGCGCGAGCTCTCGCCGTTCGCGCCCATCCACCAGCCGCACAACCTCGCCGGCATCGAGGCCGCCAAGGCCGCCTTCCCCGAGGCGCTGCAGGTGGCGTGCTTCGACACCGCCTTCCACCGCGCCCACCCCAAGGTGAACGACGTCTTCGCCCTGCCGCGCGAATATTACGACAAGGGCGTGCGCCGCTACGGCTTCCACGGCCTCAGCTACGAATACATCACCGGCGAGCTGAAGAGCATCGCCCCGCTCCTGCACGACGGGCGCGTGGTGGTGGCGCACCTGGGCAACGGCGCCTCCATGTGCGCCATCCTGGGCGGGCGCTCGGTGGCGTCCACCATGGGCTTCACCGCCCTCGACGGCCTTCCCATGGGCACCCGCTGCGGCCAGATCGATCCTGGCGTGATCTTCTACATGGTGCAGCAGGAAGGGAAGACCATCGACGAGGTCCGCGACCTTTTCTATTATAAGAGCGGCCTGCTCGGCATGTCCGGCATCTCCAACGACATGCGCACCCTGGAGGCGGCCGACGTGCCGGAGGCCCACGAGGCCATCGACTACTTCGTGTTCCGCATCCGCCGCGAGCTGGGCGGCCTCGCCGCCGCACTGGGCGGCCTCGACGCGCTCATCTTCTGCGGCGGCATCGGCGAGAACTCACGCAAGATCCGCCGCCGCATCTGCGAGGGCATGAGCTGGATCGGCCTCGAGCTCGACCACGACCAGAACGACGTGGGCGCCCGCGTCATCTCCACCGAGTTCAGCCGCGCCCGCATCATGGTGATCCCCACCAACGAGGAGCTGGTGATCGCCCGCGCCTGCAAGAATCTCCTGGCCGAGCAGCACGCGAAGGCCGCCGAATAGCCGCGGATGCGGCCGGGCGGAACCCTCCGCGCGGTCGCATCCATCGAGCGTTTTCGAGCGAAGTGGAAACCGGTTCGCGTGAAGAAAACGCGTCAACGCAGGAGCCTGGAGCGTTTCCCGATTCCATGAGAAATGGGGAAACGCTCCAGAGCGAAGCCGCCCCGAACGGCGGCAATCCGGCCCGGCCGGACTGCCGCGCGAGACGAGAGGAAACTCCATGAAGAAGGCCATCAAACCGGAAGACGCCGCCGCGCTCATCCCCGACGGGGCGAGCGTGCTCATCGGCGGCTTCATGGCGGTCGGCAGCCCCCTGCGCCTCATCGACGCCCTGGTCGAGCGCGGCGTGCGCGGCCTCACCGTCATCGCCAACGACGCCGGCCTGCCCACCAAGGGCATCGGCCGCCTGGTGCATGCGGGCGCGGTGAAGCACGCCATCATGTCCCACATCGGCCTCAACCCGGAGATCCAGCAGAAGATGATCTCCGGCGAGGTGACCGTGGAGCTGGTGCCCCAGGGCACGCTGGTGGAGCGCATCCGCGCCGCCGGCATGGGCCTCGGCGGCGTGCTCACCGCCACCGGCATCGGCACCCCCGTGGAAGAGGGCAAGCAGGTGGTGGAGGTGGACGGCAGGCGCTACCTGCTCGAAAAGCCCATCCACGCCGATTTCGCCCTGCTCGCCGCCCGGCAGGCGGACTACGTGGGCAACCTCGAATATTCGCTCACGGCGCAGAACTTCAATCCCATCATGGCGCTCGCCGGCAAGACCGTGATCGCCGAGCCGGACGTGATCGTGCCCGTGGGCGTCATTCCGCCCGACGAAGTGCGCACCCCCGGCGTGCTGGTGGATCATCTTCTGGCGAGGGCCGCGTGATGAACGAGATGACAAAGCCGACGCCGGCCGCCTCCGGCAAGGAATGGAACCCCAAGTCCATCATCGCCGCGCGCGTGGCGCAGGAGCTGAAGCCGGGCATGCTGGTGAACCTGGGCATCGGCCTGCCGAGCCTCGTCGCCAACTTCCTGCAGCCCGGCGCCGACGTGTTCTTCCAGGCGGAGAACGGCGTCATCGGCCTCGGCGCGCACCCGCCCGAGGGCATGGAGGACCCCTACCTCACGGATGCCGGCGGCGGCTTCGTCTCCGCCGTACCGGGGGCGGCCTCCATCGACAGCTCCATGAGCTTCGGCCTCATCCGCGGCGGCCATCTCGACCTCACCGTGCTGGGCGGCCTGCAGGTCGACGAGCGCGGCTACCTCGCCAACTGGATGGTGCCCGGCCAGAAGGTGCCCGGCATGGGCGGCGCCATGGACCTCGTGGCGGGCGCCAAGTCGGTGATCGTCGCCATGCAGCACGCCGCCAAGGGCGACCCGAAGATCGTGCCGGAATGCACCCTTCCGCTCACGGCCGCCCGCCGCGTGACGCTGATCGTCACCGAGATGGCGGTGATCCGCCCCACCGACGACGGCCTCGTGCTGCAGGAGCGTGGGCCCGGCGTGTCGGTGGAGGAGATCCTGGCCGCCACCTCCGCGAAGCTCATCGTGCCGGACGACGTGCCGGAGATGGCGCTGGGCTGAGCCCCCCGGGCGCCCGCCCCGGCGGGCGCCTTTCATTCCCAGGAAGGCCCGAGGACGGAGCGCCACCTTCAGCGCCGGGGCACGGTCGTCATCCCCTACCGTCGCTCACAGGTCCACGTAGATGAACCTGTCGGCCTTGAGCGTGGGATAGTTCGCCCGCAGCGCGGCGACGAGCTTGCCGATCAGGGCCTTGTCCCCGGCGGCGGAGGGGCCGACGAAGTCCGTGCCCGCCATCCAGGTCTCGAAAAAGCAGTGCAGGGTCTCGTCATAGTCCGCCCCGGTGGGGTCCGCGGTCTTGTCGGCGAGATCGGCGATGCCGGAGGCGCTCACCTCCAGCCGCCAGTCGCGATCGTCCGACACCGAGGCAATGAGGCGGGCAAGGTCGGCGTCGGTCCATTCGGTCCTGAGATCGAGGGGCATGGCAATCTCCGCTGCGGGCGCGCGACATCCTCTCCGCGCGCGAATGGCAATGCCCGACTTCAAGCAATTTCCGGTCCAGCGGGGGGGGGGATGCCTCTTCCGGCCGCCGGCGCCAGCATCCGACACCCGCCGACCTCTTATCCCAATGGCCCGCACGGTATCCTCATGGACCTGCGGTCAAGCCCGCTCGGCGTCGTCCAAAGCCTAGAACGATGGTAAGATGATGGGCGCCCAGGTGCCGTCTTCCTCCACCGCTGGTCCAGCCCCGCGCGGCGCATGAGCGCCCCTTGGCGCCTATCGAGGACAGCGGCCGATGGTATCAGCCCGCGCCGGGATAGAGCGGCGCGAGCCGGGCACCGGAGGGCCGCTTGACCGCGCGCGCCTGCCGACGCGCCCGCTCCAGGGCGCGCAGCATGGCCCGCCCGTCCCAGGCGCGGCCATCGCCGCCATAGAGGTGCCGGGCCAGTGCCTCGGCGGCGGCGTCCAGCTCCGGAGGCGGAGCGGCGAAGGCGCCGAGGCCCACAAGGCGCCCGTAGGCCGCATGGGCGGCGCCGGCCTCGCCCTTGCGGCAGGCAGCCAAGAGATCGTCCAACACCTGCGCCGGATCGTGTGGCACGGGCCGGAGCGGCGGGCGGCGGCGCCGTCGCGCGCCGGCCGGCGGGGTAATCGCCATCATCGCGCCCCGCGCCGCCCGCGCGCGGCGGCGCCAGACGAACGCCAGCACCAGCACGCCGACGAGCACGGCCCCCAGCACGCTCGCGGCAAGCCTGTGGGCCCGCAGCCACCCGAGAAGGGACGACGGCCCCTCCCCTTCCACGGCCGCGTCACGCACAGGCGACGGTGCCGACGCGGCGGCCACCGGGAGGGGCGGCGGCGCGGGCGCCGGGGAACTCTCGGCGCTAGGCCGGATGTCGAGCGTCACCGCCGGCAGCACCGCCTTCTCCTGCCGGGCGGCGGCGAGGTTCCACCAGGGCACCTCGATCGCCGGCAGACTCACCGGGCCGGGCCGGGTGGGCACCACGGAGAAGCGCTTGGTGAGCACGGTTCCCGCCACGCCGTCGATGAGGGTCGCCTCGGCGTGGCTGTCCTCCTCATACTGGCGCAGGCCGTCCACCGGCGCCGCCTCGATGGGTGGAAGCTGGTTCGCGCTCGCGCCCTTGGCGGTAATGGTGATGGTGCGGGTGATCGTGTCGCCCACCTTCATCTGTCCGGGCGGGACCGACCACTCCTGCGAGATGGTGACGCCGCGCGCCGGCAGGAACCAGCCGCTCACACCCTCCGGCCGCGCCTGCACGGTGACGTTCACCGGCTGCGACTTCACGGTGACGGCGCGCTCCGCGAGGCCGCCCATGGCCCCGCGCCCGAGCAGGCCCGGCAGGTCCGATGCCGCCCCGCTGCCCGCGAAGCCGGGCACGCTGGCCTTGAGGCTGACCGGCGGAATGGTGATGACGCCGCTCCTCTGCGGCCGCATCATGTAGCTCTGCTCGATGACCCGGTAACGGCGCCGGCCGCTGGTCTTCACATAGCTGCGCTGGCCGCCGTCCTCGGTGAAGGTGGCGCCCTCGGCCACCGGCTTCTCCATGGAGCCAGAGCGCATGCCGAGGCTGTCGTAGATGCGCAGGGTGACCGGCACGTCGCTCTGCACGAAGGCGGGGGTGTCCGCCGCCTCCACCCGCACGAACAGGGGCTCGTCCGAAGCCTGGGCGCGGCCGGTCGCGGGGGCCGGCACCACCTGCACCTGCGCCGGCGGCGAGGCGAAGCCGCCCACGTTGAGCGACGGCAGGGTCAGCGTGCCCGTGCGCTTCGGGGCCAGCGTCATCACCCACTGATCCACGTGCACCGGCTTGCCATTCACCATGGCGGCGTGGCTGGCGCGGCGGCGGTCGACGATGTCGAAATCGCGCGTGAGTGCGGAGACGTCCGGCGGCTGCCAGCTCTCGCCATCGGTGAGGCTGAGGACGAAATCGAAGGTCTCGCCGGCCGTCACCACGAACCGGTCCGGCGCTGCGCTGAGGCTCGCGGCCTGCGCGCCGGTGCCGAGCGTGGCCGCCAGCAGCAGGGCGGGGAGAAAGGACAAGCGGCGGGAGCGTCTCCCCGTTTCACGGAATCGGGAAGACGCTCCCGATTCCTGCGTTGACGCGTTTTCTTCACGCGAACCGGTTTCCACTTCGCTCGAAAACGCTCTAGTCATCGTCGCGCACCGCCGCTCCGCTGCCGCCGTAATAGGCGCGAATGCGCGCGCGCAGCAGCCCGGCGGGATCGTCCGGCACCATGCGCAGCGCCTGCTCGCTGTTCTGGTCCTGCTCGCTCATGGGCCGCAGCGCCACGGCGCCCGGCTGCCCCTGATCGGCCTTCTCGCCCGCCTCGCCGCCCGGCTGCGCAACCTGGGACGCGCGCTGCGGCTGCGGGCCGGGCCCCTGCGGCTGAGCCTGGGGCGGGGAAGGCTCGGCCTTCGGGGGCTCGGGCGGCGGGTTCTGCGCGGCGCCGGCCTGTTCCGGCTTTTGCGGCGGCTCGGCGCCCTTGGACCCGGCGGGGGCGTTCTTGCCCTGGGCATCGGGCGTCCTCGGCGCGGGCTTGCCCTCGCCCTCCTGGCCGGGGGCCGGCTTGTCGTTGCCCGGCTTCTGGTCCTGCGGCTTGCCCTCGTTCGATTTCTCGTCGTTGGGCTTGGCATCGCCGGGCTTGCCCTCGCCCGGCTTCTGCTCGTTCTTGGCGTCGGACTTACTGTCACCGGACTTGCCGTCGCCGGATTTGCCGTCCGCCTTGTTCTTGTCCTGGCCGCCCTGCCCGCCGCCGGAATCCTGGCCGCCGCCCTGGCCGCCACCACCACCGCCCGACTGTTTCTGCTGCTCCTCCTGGCGCCGCCGCAGGAGCTGCTGCACGAGGTCGCGGTTGAACAAAGCGTCGGCATTTGCGGCATCGCCCTTCAGCGCCGCGTCATAAGCGGCGAGCGCCTCCTCCAGCTTGCCGGCGCGGGCCAGGGCGTTGCCGCGATTGTAGTCGGCGCCCGGAAGGTTGCCGAAGGCGGACGCGGCCTCATCAAAACGGCCGGCCTTGTAGAGGGCACTCGCCTTCCAGGCCGGGTCCTCGAAGCGACCGGCCGCGCCGGCGAAGTCGCCGCCCGCGAACGCGTCGGCGCCCTGCTGGTCCGGCCGACGCCAGAGATCGGCCCAGAGCGTGTCCTGCGTTGGCACGGGCTCAACCTCCTGCGCCCGCGCCTCGGCGGCGGGCAGCGCCAGCACGCCGAGCAGCAGCGCGATGATGAAGCCGCGGCGGAACGCCAGCGGCGCCAGCACCAGCAGCACCACCACCAGATAGGGGCCGGCATCGGCCCACTGGTCGGCGGTCATGCCGCTGTCCTGGAGCGGATTGCGGGCCGGCGCGTCGAGCGCAGCGGAGAGCACCGCGTCGAGGTCGCGGCCATCCACCGCGAGGGGCGTGAAGGTGCCGCGCCCGTCCGCCGCGAGCTGGGTGAGGCGCGCCTGATCCATGCGGGTGAGCACCGGCGCCCCGCCGGCCCCGCGCACGATGCCGGAGGGCCCCTTCAGCGGGCTGCCGGCCACGGTGCCCACGCCGATGACGCTGAGCCGGTAGCCTGCCCGCGCCGCCGCCGCCGCTGCCGCGCGGGTCTTGTCCGGGTCATCGCCCAGGCCGTCCGTGACGAGCACGATGCGGCCCTCGCGCGCGCCGGCGCCCTGCAGCAGCTCCACCGCCTTGGCGATGGCGAGATCGGGCCGGTTGGCGCCAACCGGCATCAGGTCGGTGGCCAGCTCCGGCAGCATCTGGGCGATGATGCGCCCATCCTCGGTGAGCGGGGCGGCCACGAACGGCACGTCGGCATAGACGATGAGGCCGACCTGCCCGCCCCGCATGCGCGCCACCACGTCCTCCAGCTTGTGACGGGCGGCGACGAGGCGGCTCGGGGCCTGGTCGGTGGCGTCCATGGAACGGCCGAGGTTCAGCACCATCACCGTGGGGTCGAGCCTGTCGAGAGCGGGGGCCGGCAGCTTCTGCCAGGTGGGCCCGGCCATGGCGAGGCTCGCCAGCACCCAGCCGGCAAGCAGGATCGCCAGCGGCCAGCGGCCGGCGCCGCGCGCGCCCCGCACCGCCAGATGGCGCAGCAGGTGGGCGTCCACCACGCCGCGCCAGTCCTCGTGCCCGGCCCTCAGCGCCCGCCAGCTCGCGAAGACGAGCAGCAGCGCCGGCACCAGCGCGAGCAGCCACAGCGGCCGCAGGAAGTGGAAATCGGCCGGGATCACGGCTGCGCCTCCCCGGCCGGCGCCGCCGTCCGGCGTGGACGCGGCGCTCTCGCAGGCCGCAGCAGCGCCACGCCCGTGAGGAAGGAGAGCACCAGCGCCGCCCCGAGCGGCCACTGGAACAGGGCCACCGTGGCGTTCAGGTAGAGCGGGTCGCCGGCCACCGGCTCCAGCCGGTCGATGTCGGCATAGATGCCGGCGAGGCCCTGCACGTCGCGGGCGCGGAAATAGCGCCCGCCGGTGATGGCGGCGATCTTGCGCAGGGCGTCCTCGTCCAGGTCGTTCGGCACGTTGACCATCCAGGGGTTGTTCATGGCCCTGGGGTCGGCACCCACGCCGATGGTGTAGATCTTCACATGCTCGCGCTTCGCCAGCTCCGCCGCCTGCATCGGGTCGAGCATGCCGGAGGTGTTGGCGCCATCGGTGAGCAGGATCAGCACGCGCTGGTCGTCCGGCCGGTTGCGCAGGGTCTTGATGGCGAGGCCGATGGCGTCGCCGATGGCGGTCTCCTGCCCGGTCATGCCGATGCTGGAGGCCGCGAGCAGCTCGCGCACCACGTTGCGGTCGAAGGTGAGCGGCGCCTGCACATAGGCGCGGGTGCCGAACAGGATGAGGCCCACCCGGTCGCCCGTGCGGCGGGCGATGAAGTCGTCGGCCACCGCCTTCACCACCGAGAGCCGGTCAATGGGAATGCCGCGCACGGAGAAATCCTGCCGCGCCATGGAGCCGGAAAGGTCCACCGCCAGCATCAGGTCCCGCCCCTCCACCGGCACGGCGATGGGCGGGCCCACATAGGTGGGCCGCGCCGCCGCCGTCACCAGCAGCAGCCAGGCGAGGGCGAGCCCCAGCATCCGCCAGGGGCGAACCCGGCCCCGCCCGCCCACGAGTCCCTCGTCCTCCAGCTCGTGGAAGAAGGGCACCTTCAGCGCCCCCGCCTTGGGGGTGGGCGCGGCCGGCAGCAGCAGCCGCGCCAGCAGGGGCAGCGGCACGAACAGGAAGGCCCAGAGCCATTGGAAGGTGATCATGCGTGGCCCCGGATCCAGCGCCGCACCGCCGCCACCAGGGCCGCGCGGTCGATCTCCTCCGCCTCGGGCGCGCCGGGCGGCAGGTATGGCGCCATGGCAAGGAAGCGGCCGATCTGCGGCGGCACCCCCTGCGGGCCGGCGCCGACGAAGCGCGCGAACGCCTCGCCGGTGAAAGCGGCGGCGGCGGCGTGGGGGTCGCGGCTCAGCAGCACCCGGCGCACCAGCACGGCGGCGGCGGCTCCCACCGCGCGGGTGTCGCCCTGCCGCGCCACGCGCTTGAACTCCTGCAGGGCGCGATAGGCCAGCGTCTGCCGGCGCCGCCATTCCAGGAACAGGCCCAGCGCGACGAGCGCCAGCACCAGCCCCGCCACCGCGAGCCAACCCGGCGCCGGCGGCCAGAAGGCCACCGCGTCCGGCAGATGGATATCGTGCAGGGTGGCGAGCGGGTCCGCGCCGGGGTCCAGCGTCACCGGCGGGGCCTGCGGGGGCAGAACGAGATCCTGCGCCATCAGCCCACCGCCCGGCGCGCGGCGCGGCCGGTCCCGAGCCGCTCGGGGTGGAGAAGGTCGCCCGCGTCCTGCCCGGTCTCCAGCGGCACGAAGGCCATGCCGTGCTGGCGGGCGAAGCTCTCGATGCGGGCGCGCCGGGCGGTGAAGCGGGCGGCATAGGCGGCGGCAAGGTCGCCCCGCGCCGGATCGAGCCGCGCCACCGCCTCGCCGTCGCTGATGCGGTAGGTGCCGCGCGGCGGCAGGCGCGCCTCCAGGGGATCGAAGGTGAAGACGGCGGTCACCTGGCTCGCGTGGGAGAGGCGGTTCAGCTCGCGGGCGGCGGCGGCGTCGAAATCGGCGAAGTCGCTGGCGATGAACACCAGCGTGCCGGGCCGCGCCGCCCCGCGCAGGCGGGCGAAGGCTTCCGCGAGGGTCGGCTCCGGCGCGGCTGCGGTGTCCTCCAGGCCGAGGCCCTGGGCGGTGGCCTCCGCCACGGCCTTGACGAAATGGAGGATGCGCCGCCGGCTGCGCTCGGGCCTAAAGGCGGCCAGCTCGAACGGCGTCAGCACCACCCCGCCGACCCGGTCGCCCCCGGCGATGGCGACCCAGGTGAGCACCGCCGCCGCGCGCGCCGCCAGCACCGATTTGAAGCAGTCGCGCGTGCCGAAGCGCATGGCGCGGCGCGCGTCCACCAGCAGCAGCACCGGCCGCTCGCGCTCCTCCTGGAACAGCTTGGTGTGGGCCTTGCCGGTGCGGGCGGTCACGCGCCAGTCGATGGTGCGGATGTCGTCGCCGGGCTGGTAGGCACGCACCTCGTCGAATTCCATGCCGCGCCCGCGGAAGGAGGAGCGGTGGCCGCCGAACTGGTGGGTGCGCACCTTGCCGCCGGGCGCGAAGCCGCCCACCCCGTCGCCGGGCCGCGCCGCCACCAGCTCCTCCAGGCTTGCGACGAGGCCGTAAAGGGGATCGGTCGCCGTTTCGGCGCGCGCGGGCGGGGTCTGGGGCATGGCGTCGCGGTTCAGCTCACGGGGACGCGGGCGATGAGGGCGTCGAGGAAGTCGTCGGCGCCCATGCCGTCGGCCTCGGCCTCGAAGGTCATCAGCACGCGGTGGCGCAGCACGGGCTTGGCCACCGCCTGCACGTCTTCCGGGGTCACGAAGTCGCGGCCGCGCAGCCAGGCATGGGCGCGGGCGCAGCGGTCGAGGGCGATGGAGCCGCGCGGGCTTGCCCCGAACGACACCAGCCCGTCCAGGTCCGAGCCGTAGAGGGTGGGGTTGCGGGTCGCGAACACGAACTGCAGCAGATATTCCTCCACCGCCTCGGACATATAGGTGGAGAGCGCCGCGCGGCGGGCGGCGAAGATGGTGCTCTGGGAGAGCGGCGCGCCGACCCCCACCACCTCGCCGTTCGCCTCCCCGCGCACGAGGCGCAGGATGCGCCGCTCGGCCTCCAGGCTGGGGTAGTCGATCTTCACATGCAGCAGGAAGCGGTCGAGCTGGGCCTCGGGCAGCGGATAGGTGCCCTCCTGCTCGATGGGGTTCTGGGTGGCCATCACCAGGAACAGCTTGGGCAGGGCATAGGTGACGCCGCCCACGGTCACCTGCCGCTCGCCCATGGCCTCCAGCAGCGCCGCCTGCACCTTGGCCGGGGCGCGGTTGATCTCGTCCGCCAGGATGAAATTGTGGAACACCGGGCCCGGCTGGAAGCGGAAGGAGCCGTCCTCCGGGCGGAAGATGTCGGTGCCCGTGAGGTCGGAGGGCAGGAGATCCGGCGTGAACTGGATGCGCTGCTCGTCACAGTCGATGGCCTTGGCGAGGGCCTTGATGGCCTTGGTCTTGGCGAGGCCCGGCGCGCCTTCCACCAGGAGGTGCCCGTCCGCCAGCACCGCCACCAGCAGCAGGTCCACGAACGCCGGCTGCCCGAGGATGCTGGCGTTCATATAGTCCGCGAGGCGCGCGAACGCGCCGGCGAGGTCGGCGGCGGCCGGCTTCGCGGCGGCGGCGCTCGCACCGGCCTGGGCGCTGACGTCAAAGGCGGCATCGGGTGTCGAGGACATCGCGGGTCGGTTCCAGTTCGGGCGGTCGAAGGGCCCCTTATAGCGCTCTCGCGGCGCGATACGCACGGGTGTGCTCATCATGACTTCGCGCGCAAAAGGGGGCGCTGCGGGGCGCGGCGCCCGCCTGCGTGCTCTTGACGCAGGCGGAACATCCCCCTTCCGCCATCACGGCCGGCGGATCGGCGCCGGCGCTCGATTCCGCGGCGACACCCCGCGCCTTCCGCTGCGTCGGGAAGACCCCGTCCCCGCTTGCCGCAGCCGGGTGCCACACCCAGTTGTGAAAGCGCGGCCGGTGCCGGCGCCGGGCGCGCGTGTATGACTTGAGCCCGACAAGTCCATGGCCGGGAAAGGGGAGATGGTATGCGGATGAGCTGAGGCGGAATACCGCCCATGGTGCGCCGCAGCGTGCCGGGCGTGGAGGCTGGTAACAGGTTCCCCGGCCGGGGAACGATGGCGGGCAGGACCTGCTGCCGTCACTCCTTATTCTCGCCTTTTCAATCTGTTCCGGTCCCCGTAAAGACATTGGTTACGAAACCGGCCTAGGGTCCGGGCGAGTGCCTTGAGGTGGGTCGCCGCAGTGCGGCAGCCGCCGGAAGGCCGGCCCTTTCCGGGTCCGAGGGAAGGGCATCGCGGATCATGGTATCCGGCATCGCCTCGGACATGGTGTGGTGATCGTGGGCTGGCGTCGGCGGGGTGGGGCTCAATCTCCGGAATCACGAGATCCGGCGGGCCTGCGCGAGGCGGTTTCCGGGGCGGCAGCCTCGGGCAACCGCGGCATGGAAGACTGGCTGCCGGGGGACCGGGGCCGGGACGGCAGTGAGGCAGCCTTTCGAGCATCGAGGGTCATGGCGGAACCGAATTTCACAACGGACCCGGATTTCGACCCGGATCTGTACGACGAGGCCCCGCGGCGGCGCTGGCGCGCGGCGCATGTCGTCGCGGCGGGTCTCGTGGGCGTGTCGGTGATCGCCGTCGGCGCCTTCGCCGCCACCTCCGGATTCGCGCGGATCGAGCCCGAGACCACCGTCGACCGCATCGACTACGCCGCGCTCCGGGCGGCCATCAACGCCGGCCCGCGCATCTTCACCCTGGCCAGCGCGACGGATTCCGTGAGCCGGGCCGACGGACTGCCGTCGGCGGGCGCCCTCGCCGTCGATTCCTACTGGATTCTCAGCCCCGGCCTCGCCGCCGCGCCGCAGAGCTTCGCCACGCCGCCCCTCGCCGCGGGTTCCAACCCGGAGCGCGACGCGCGCATCGCCGCCATCATCATCGAGAGCGTGCCGGTGCCCTCGCGTAACCCGCTGGTGGCCGGCCGCCTGCCGGAGGTGGAGCCTTCCGCGCCGGCGGTGCCGCTGCCGCTGGGCAATCCGCTGCTGCGGGGCCGCCGCCAGCTCGCCTCCCTCACCCCCGGCGACCTGCCCGAGATGCCCGCGCCCGCCAGCCGTCCGGCGGAACCGGCGGCGCCCGCCCCCGCATTGCCCGCGGCCCCGAGCGCGCCCGCCGTGCCGGGTGCGGTGGAGCAGGAGATTCCCCTGCCCACGCCGGGCAGCGGCTTCGCGCTTTACGACATCGAGGGACGCACCCTCTACATGCCCAATGGCGAGAAGCTGGAAGCCCATTCCGGCTATGGCGAGGCCATGGACGACATCCGGCAGGTGGCGCTGAAGATGCGCGGCCCCACCCCGCCCAACGTCTATACCCTGCGCCCGCGCGAGGCACTGTTCCACGGCGTCGAGACCCTGCGCCTCAGCCCCGTGGGCGGCAGCAAGATGTATGGCCGCGACGGCTTCCTGGTCCACCCGTTCATGATGGGCCCGCGCGGCGATTCCAACGGCTGCGTCTCCGTGAAGGAGCACACCAAGGTGCTGGAGGCCTATCGGCGCGGCGAGGTGAAGAAGCTGGTGGTGGTGGCGCGCCTCGCCAACAGCCAGAAGCCCGCCCCCTCCCTGCTCTCCTGGCTGCTGCCGAAGCAGCAGACACCCGCACAGTGATCGTCGCGCCTCGCGCCGCCTGAACGCCACGCCTCACCGACGTTGGCGCCAGCGCTCACGCTCCGGCGGCGGTTGCGTTTTGGTACTTGAGTCCATTGCCCCCGCTCTGCGACCGGCGCCAGGCGAACGCCGCTTGGCGGTGGAGGCCGGTCATGCGCGGGTTTCTCCCAAACGCGGCGCGGGCTTGATCAAAGGCCAGTCAAAGGTTCACCGGCCCTTGGCGTCGCCATCCTCGACATTTCGGCGCTTCCCGTCTCCACGTCCTCGCGGGCGCCCGCCTTGGCGGCTGCGGCACACGTCTTGACGACAAGATATATCAAAAGATATGTTCGCCTCAGATCGTATCTAAAGACATATCTTAGGAGTCTGACAATGTTCGGATGCCGATCCTTCCGGGATGAAGCCCATTGCGCCGGCGAAGGCGGGCGGGGCGAGATGCATGGGTCGCGCGGCGGTCGTGGGCGCGGTGGTGGCGGCGGCGAGATGTTCCGCATCGGCCGCATGCTGGCCCATGGCGACCTGAAGCTGCTCGCGCTCTCCCTCATCGCGGAGCAGCCGCGCCACGGCTACGAGATCATCAAGGTGATCGAGGAGAAGACCGCCGGCTGGTATTCGCCGAGCCCGGGCGTGGTCTATCCCACCCTCACCTTCCTGGAGGAGGCGGGCTACGTGACCGCCGAGCCGGACGGCGCCAAGAAGCTCTATTCCATCACTGGGGAGGGCCGCGCCTACCTGGAGCAGAACCGCGACTTCGCCGACGCCATCCTCGCCCGCCTGTCGCAGATCGGCGACAAGATGAGCCGCGTGCGCAAGTGGATGGGCTGGAGCGAGAGCGGCCCCAATGCCGGCGCGGAGCTGCCGCGCCTCGTCGAGGCGGCGGTGGAGAACCTGCGCGACATCGCCCAGCAGAAGCTGGAGCAGAGCCGCGCGGCGGAAACCCGCATCGTCGAGATCCTGGCCCGCGCCGCCGCCGAGATCCGCGAGGCCTGAGCCTCCCGCCGGACACGACCACCGGCCCCTCTCCCGGCGCCGCATTTGCGATGTGGCGCCGGGCGCTTTATTGAGCGCGCATGATCGCGCCGTCCCGCGCGCTGCCCTGGGCTATCCATGTTTGCTCCCGAAACCGGCCTCCCCTTCGACGATATCCGCGCCCTCATCGCCACCATGCCCGGCCCCGACGAGGGCGCCCGCGGCGCGGCGCTGAAGCGCCAGAGCGAGCTGGTGAAGCCGCCGGGCGCCCTCGGCCGGCTGGAGGAGATCGCGGTCCACGTGGCCGCCTGGCAGGGCAATTCCATGCCCGTGGTGAACCGGCCCATGGTGGCGGTGTTCGCCGCCACCCACGGCGTGGCGGACCGGGGCGTCTCGCCCTATCCGGGCGCGGTGACGCGGCAGATGCTGGATACCTTCACCGCCGGCAAGGCCGCCGTGAACCAGATCTGCGCCACCTTCGACGCCGGCCTGCGGGTGTTCGACCTCGCCCTCGACCATCCCACCCCCGACATCAGCCGCGAGGCAGCGCTGGACGAGAAGGCCTGCGCCGCCACCATGGCGTTCGGCATGGAGGCCATCGCCGGCGGCTCCGACCTGCTGTGCCTGGGCGAGATGGGCATCGGCAACACCACGGTGGCCGCCGCCATCTGCCACGGCCTCTATGGCGGCACGGCGGAGGACTGGGTGGGCGCCGGCACCGGCTCCACCGGAGATGTGCTCACGCGCAAGATCGAGGTGGTGCGCGAGGCGGTGGCCCTGCACAAGGACCACCTGAAGGACCCGCTGGAGCTGCTGCGGCGCCTGGGCGGGCGCGAGATCGCCGCCATGGCCGGCGCCATCCTCGCCGCCCGGCACGAGAAGGTGCCGGTGATCCTCGACGGCTATGTGGTGACCGCCGCCGCCGCCGTGCTGCACGCCATCGACCCCTCCGCCCTCGACCACTGCCTCGCCGGCCACGTCTCGGCCGAGAAGGCGCACGGGGCGGTGCTGGAGCGGCTCGGCCTCAGGCCCGTCCTCGACCTGGGCATGCGGCTGGGCGAGGGTTCGGGCGCGGCGCTCGCCATCGGCGTGGTGAAGGCGGCGGTCGCGTGCCACCGCGGCATGGCCACCTTCGCCGAGGCCGGCGTTTCCCAGGATAGCTGAGGCGCCAGGATAGCTGAGGCGCGGCGCCGGCCCGCGCCGGGATGTCCGCAGTTCCCAAAGCCCCCGTTTGCCGGTAGGATCACAAAATCCTGAAGCAACGGGGGGCGAACCGATCCGGCGTCACGATCACGTCGCGCCCGCGCGCGAAGGTGTGACCCGGCAGAACACGCGACAATGCAGCAGCCCCGCAAGCTCTATGTGAAATCCTTCGGGTGCCAGATGAACGTCTACGACTCGCAGCGTATGGCGGACACCCTGGCGCGCGAGGGCTATGAGGAGACACAGGATCCGGCCGACGCCGACCTCGTCATCCTCAACACCTGCCACATCCGCGAGAAGGCCGCCGAGAAGGTCTATTCGGAGCTGGGCCGCCTGCGCAAACAGAAGCAGGAGGCCGGCGCCGACACCATGATCGCGGTGGCCGGCTGCGTCGCCCAGGCCGAGGGCGCCGAGATCATGCGCCGCGCGCCGGTGGTGGATCTCGTGGTCGGCCCCCAGAGCTACCACCGCCTGCCCGAGCTGCTGGCCGAAGCGAAGGCGGGCCGGCGCATGGTCGACACCGACTTCCCGGTGGAGGACAAGTTCGACCACCTGCCCGCACCCACCCTCGCCGCCACCCGCTCGCGCGGGCCCGCCGCGTTCGTGACGGTGCAGGAAGGCTGCGACAAGTTCTGCACCTTCTGCGTGGTGCCCTATACCCGCGGCGCCGAGATGTCGCGCCCGGTGGCGAAGATCCTGGACGAGGCCCGCAGGCTCGCGGACCAGGGGGTGCGCGAGATCACCCTCATCGGCCAGAACGTCAACGCCTTCCACGGGGAGGGCGAGGACGGCGCCACCTGTGGCCTTGCCCGCCTGCTGGAGAAGCTGGCCGGCATCGCCGGCATCGCCCGGCTGCGCTACACCACCTCCCACCCGCGCGACATGGACGACGCGCTGATCGCGGCCCACCGCGACCTGCCACAGCTCATGCCCTACCTGCACCTGCCGGTGCAGTCCGGCTCCGACCGCATCCTCGCCGCCATGAACCGCAAGCACGGGCGCGAGGCGTTTTTCGCGGTCATCGAGAAGATGCGCGCCGCCCGGCCGGACCTTGCGCTCTCGTCGGATTTCATCGTCGGCTTCCCCGGCGAGACCGACGCCGACTTCGAGGACACCATGGACCTGGTGCGCCGGGTCGGCTTCGCCAGCGCCTATTCCTTCAAGTACAGCCCCCGCCCCGGCACCCCGGCCGCCGAGCACGAGGCCCAGGTGCCGGAGGAGGTGAAGAGCGCGCGCCTCGCCATCCTCCAGAAGGAGCTGGAGGCCTCCAAGGCCGCCTTCGACGCCGCCTGCCGCGGCCGCACCTTCGACATCCTGCTGGAGAAGCCCGGCCGCCAGCCGGGCCAGCTCATCGGCCGCTCGCCCTATCTTCAGAGCGTGGTGGTGAACGACCCGCCCGCCCGCATCGGCGACATCGTCACCGTCACCATCACCGATGTGGGGCCCAACAGCCTCGCAGGGCGCTACCAGGGCGGCCCCGCCGCGCCGGCCGCTCCCGCGCAGATCGCCCGTTCCCGTGGCCCGGCGGCCCATGCGGCGCCCTTGGAGGCTTAGAGCTTGCGCAGACCCGGCAGCGACCGCGACCGTCCCGACCGCTCCGATCGCCCCGCGCCGGGCCCCGCCCGCGCGGCGGTGACCGCCCCCTGGGCCACCACGGAGGAGGAGGCCCCCACCCATGTGGTGCTCGCCTTCGACGACAACCGCCTCGCCACCCTGCTGTTCGGCCACTACGGGCGAAACCTCGCCCTGATCGAGCGCAAGCTGGGCGTGAAGGCTGATTCGCGCGGCAACCACGTCACGCTCGAAGGCGGCCCGGAAGGCTGCGAGCAGGCCCGCGCGGTCCTGGAGCACCTCTACGAGGCGCTGAGGAAGGGGCGCGACATCTCCCAGGGCGACGTGGACGGCGCCATCCGCGAGGTGACGTCGCAGGGCTCGCTGTTCGATTTCGACCCCGCCGCCCAGCGCCAGACCTTCGACGAGATCCAGCTCCGCCGCCGCCCGGTGCGGGCACGCACGGCGGCGCAGGATGCCTACATCCGCGCGCTCAAGCGGCACACGCTGGTGTTCGGCGTGGGCCCGGCGGGCACCGGCAAGACCTGGCTGGCGGTGGCCTATGCGGTGCACCTGCTGGAACGGCGCATGGTGGACCGCATCATCCTCTCCCGTCCGGCGGTGGAGGCGGGCGAGCGGCTCGGCTTCCTGCCCGGCGACATGAAGGACAAGGTGGACCCCTACCTTCGTCCCATCTACGACGCCCTGTACGACCTCATGGACCGCTCATTCGTGGAACGGTCGCTGCAGTCGGGGGAGATCGAGATCGCGCCGCTCGCCTTCATGCGCGGGCGCACGCTCTCCAACGCCGCCGTGATCCTGGACGAGGCGCAGAACGCCACCTCCATGCAGATGAAGATGTTCCTCACCCGCCTCGGCGAGAACTCCCACATGATCGTCACCGGCGACCCGAGCCAGACCGACCTGCCGGGCGCCCAGACCTCCGGCCTCGCGGAGGCGGTGGGGCTGCTGGAGGGCGTGGAGGGCGTGGGCGTGTGCACCTTCAAGGCCGAGGACGTGGTGCGCCATGAGCTGGTGGGCCGTATCGTCGCCGCCTATGAACGCGCCGCCGCGCCGCGCAAGCTCGCGGCGGAGGGCTGAGCCATGGCCGATACCGCCCCCCTGCCCCCCGACGCGGTCGAGATCGACGTCCTGGTGGAGGCGCCCCAGTGGTCCGACCTGCCGGACGCCGAAGGCATCGCCGTGGGCGCCGCCCTTGCGGCCCTCGCCGCCGTGCCCGAGGAGGTGCCGGCCCCCGCGGAGATGAGCATCACCCTCACCGACGACGCCCACATCCAGGTGCTGAACCGGGAGTGGCGCGACATGGACAAGGCCACCAACGTGCTCTCCTTCCCCGCCCCGGAGCTGCCGGAGGACGTGGAGGACGCGCCCCAGCCCCTGGGTGACGTGATCGTCGCCTACGAGACGCTGAAGCGCGAGGCGGAGCTGGAAGAGAAGCCCATCGCGCATCACCTCACCCATCTGGTGGTGCACGGCACCCTGCACCTGCTAGGGTATGATCACATCGAAGACGACGAAGCAGAAGAAATGGAGGGCTTGGAGCGCCAGATCCTCGCCGGGCTCGGGATCGACGATCCCTACCGCCTGCCGCAGGACGGTGGCTGAAGCTGAAGAGAGGCCATGGCCAACATCGACCAACCGACCGAGACCAGCTCCTCGGAGCCGCAGAGTTTTCTCGATCGATTGCGTGCCCTCCTCGGCACGTTCCGACCGCACGGCTCCCTCCGCACCGATCTGACGGAGGTGCTGGACGCGTCGAGCGCAACCGGGGAGGAGAGCGAATTCACGCCCGCCGAGCGCAAGATGCTGCGCAATATCCTTCACCTGAAGGAGGTGGGCATCGGCGATATCATGGTGCCCCGCGCCGAAATCGTCGCCGTGCGCAAGGACATTTCCCTGAGCGATCTGCTCAAGGTCTTCGTCTCCGATGCCCATTCGCGGCTCGTGGTCTATGACGACACCCTGGACGACCCGGTGGGCATGGTCCACCTGCGCGACCTCATCGGCTTCCTGGCCGGCGACATCGCCGCGAGCCCGCCGGGGGTCAAGGTCGACCTTTCGGCGGTGGACCTCGACCGCACCCTGGAAGACGCCGGCCTCACCCGCCGCCTGCTCTATGTGCCGCCCTCCATGCCGGCGGTGGACCTGCTCGTCTCCATGCAGGCCGCCCGCACCCATCTCGCTTTGGTGATCGACGAATACGGCGGCACCGACGGCCTCGTCTCCATCGAGGACGTGGTGGAGGAGATCGTCGGCGAGATCGAGGACGAGCACGACGAAGCCGCCGAGAGCCTGCTGGAACACCAGGACGACGGCAGCTATCTCGTGGATGCCCGCGCCCCGCTCGAATCCATCGTGGAGGTGCTCGGCCCCGGCTTCGCTTCCGAGGAGGAGCTGGAAGAGGTGGACAGCCTCGGCGGCCTGGTGGTGCGGCTCGCCGCGCGGGTGCCGCCCGAGGGCGAGATCATCACCCTGCCCGGCCAGTACCAGGTGGAGGTGCTGGAGGCAGACCCCCGCCGCGTGAAGAAGCTGCGCATCATTCCCCCGGTGAAGCCCGGCACCGCGGAAGACGCCGTCGCCGCCGGCGAGGCATGAGGCGGCGGCTTCCCGCAGCCGGCCGGACGACTCAAAGGGCGGCCGCGGGCCGCCCGCCCCGCCGCCACCCGAGACCGGTTCGGACCCCGTCATGACATTCGAGAACACCCTCCCGCCGACGGACGGCGGACGGCGGATCGCGCCCGGTATCCTGCAACGCCTCGCGGCGCGGGTCCGCGGCCTTTCCGGCTGGCGGCGCGCCCTGACGGCCATGGCGGCCGGGGCGCTCGGCGCCCTCGCCATGCCGCCGTTCGGCCTGTGGCCCGCGCTCGCGGTGAGCTTCCCGGTGCTGGTGCTGCTGCTCGATGGTGCCCGCGGCCCGACATGGCCCCGGCTGAAGGCCGCCGCCGGCATCGGCTGGGCCTTCGGCTTCGGCTACTTCTTCGCCTCCCTGTGGTGGATCGGCGCCGCCTTCCTGGTGGAGGCGGACGTGTTCGCCTGGCTCCTGCCGGTCGCGGTGCTGGCCATGCCGGCCGGGCTCGCCCTGTTCACCGCGCTGGGCGCCGCGCTGGCGCGCCTGCTGTGGTCGGATGGTCCCCTGCGGCTGTTCGCCTTCGCCTTCGCCTTCACTACGTCCGAGTGGCTGCGCGGGCACGTGCTCACCGGCTTTCCCTGGAACACCTTCGGCTATGCCTTCGCGCAATGGCTGCCGCTGATGCAGAGCGCGGCCCTGGTTGGAGCCTACGGCCTCACCTTCTTCGCGCTGCTGCTGCTGGCGACCCCCGTGCTCGCCCTGTCCGGACGACGGCGGGACCTCGCGGGCGTAGCGACGGCAGCGGCGCTGATCGCGCTCGCGGCGCTCTGGGGAGAAGCGCGCCTCGCCGCCACCCCCACCCTTTTCGTGCCCGATGTGCGGCTGCGCATCATGCAGCCCAACCTGCCGCAGGACCAGAAGTTCAACTATGCCCGCCGCCGGGAGATCCTCGACGACTATCTCGCCCAGAGCGCGGAACCCTCGCCGACCTATCCGGCGGGCCTTGCGGACGTCACCGTGCTGGTGTGGCCGGAGAGCGCGCTGCCCTTCATCTACGAGCGCGAGCCGTGGGCGGCAGCCGCCATTGGCGAAGTACTTCCCCCAAACGTTACTTTGATTACAGGAGCGGTACGCTACGGGGCACCCCCGGAAGGGCAACATTCACCATTCTTCAACTCCGTGCGCGTCATCGACCACGAAGGACAGGTGCTGCGGAGCGCCGACAAGGCGCACCTCGTTCCCTTCGGTGAATACTTGCCGCTTCAGGACTTTCTGGAGCGCCTGGGAATAGAACAACTCACGCGTGTGCGCGGCGGCTTCTCCTCGGCCGCCTCCCTGCACGCGCTGGAAGTGCCCGGCCTGCCGCCTGTCGCTCCGCTGGTATGTTATGAAATTATCTTTCCTGGAAACGTGATTCCGGATGGGGAAAGACCGCACCTGCTTCTCAATCTGACCAATGACGCATGGTTCGGATCGACCCCGGGCCCCTACCAGCACTTTGTGCAGGCACGGTTGCGGGCGGTGGAGGAGGGCCTACCCCTGGTGCGCGCGGCGAACACGGGCATCTCCGCCATCGTCGACCCTCTGGGACGAATCGTCGCACTCGGTCCCCTGGGTATTCGCGCGGTGGTGGATGGTGGCCTGCCCCAACCCCTGGAAACGGTTCCACCTGCTGCGGTGCATGCAAGATCGTTCCTGTTCTGGGTGCAATTTTTCAGTCTACTCCTGGCGCTATTACCACTCTCCGCACGCGTTACACGCAAAAGTTGATCGACGCTAACCCATTGTGTCCGTATGTTCGCGGGCAATCAGGGCAGCCTTCGCATCGCGAAGTTACAATACTCTTTTCCGACATAGCCGGAGAGACCATGGTCAAGAAGGCGCCGAACCCTATAGACAAGCATGTTGGCTCACGCGTGCGGATGCGCCGCATGATGATCAGCATGAGCCAAGAGAAACTGGGTGAGCACCTCGGCATCACGTTTCAGCAGATCCAGAAGTACGAGAAGGGGACCAACCGCATCGGGGCGAGCCGATTGCAGCAGATCTCCATAGTGCTGGGCGTGCCGGTGGCGTTCTTTTTCGAGGGAGCCCCTTCCGTGGGGCCGGAAGGCGAAGGTTTCGCGGAGGATCAATCCCCCGCTTACGTCTCGGACTTCCTGGCGACATCGGACGGGCTCGCTCTCACCCGCAACTTCATGCGCATCTCGGACGCACGCGTCCGCCGTCGCATCGTCGACCTCGTCATCGCCCTTGCCGGAGAAGCGGAGAGCTGACGTTCGATTTGACGAACGCCGTGGCCTCGGTGATCTTGACCACCCCCCGCCGCGTTGCGAAAAGCACCATACGCAACGCGGTGCGGGTGCAAGAAGGGCCGAGACATGGCGCGTCAATCCTACCTGTTCACGAGTGAATCCGTTTCCGAGGGGCATCCGGACAAAGTTTGCGACCGCATCTCCGACGAGGTCGTGGATACGTTCTTCCGAACTGCCGAAGCCGAAGGCTGGGATCCGACCCAGGTTCGCGTCGCCTGCGAAACGCTCGCGACCACGAACAAGGTGGTGATCGCCGGCGAGACCCGCGGCCCCTCCACCATCACCCACGACCTGATCGCCCATGCCGCGCGCCTCGCGATCAAGGACATCGGCTACGAGCAGGACGGCTTCCACTGGCAGACCGCCGACATCGACGTCGTGCTGCACTCCCAGTCCGCCGATATCGCGCAGGGCGTGGATATTGCCGGCAACAAGGACGAAGGCGCCGGTGACCAGGGCATCATGTTCGGCTACGCGGTCCGCGAGACCCCGGAGCTGATGCCCGCGCCCATCTATTACGCCCACAAGATCCTGAAGACGCTGGCGGAAGCCCGTCATTCCGGCGCCACCACCGCCCTCGGCCCGGATGCCAAGAGCCAGGTGACCGTGCGCTACGAGAACGGCAAGCCGGCCGGCGTGACGCAGATCGTGCTCTCCACCCAGCACCTGGACGAGCACCTCTCGTCCCAGGACGTGCGGGCCATCGTCGAGCCCTACATCCGCTCGACCCTGCCCGACGGCTGGATCTCCAAGGAGACCATCTGGCACGTCAATCCCACCGGCAAGTTCGTGATCGGCGGGCCTGACGGCGACACCGGCCTCACCGGCCGCAAGATCATCGTGGACACCTACGGCGGCGCGGCCCCGCACGGCGGCGGCGCCTTCTCCGGCAAGGATCCCACCAAGGTGGACCGCTCGGCCGCCTATGCCGCGCGCTACCTTGCGAAGAACGTGGTTGCCGCCGGCCTCGCCGACCGCGCCACCATCCAGCTCGCCTATGCCATCGGTGTCTCCGATCCGCTCGCGGTCTATGTGGACCTGCACGGCACCGGGCAGGTGGACGAGGCCAAGCTGGAAGTGGTGCTGCGCGAGGCGGTGAACCTGCGTCCGCGCGGCATCCGCGAGCATTTCGGCCTGTGCAAGCCCATCTATGCCCGCACCGCCGCCTACGGCCACTTCGGCCGTCCCCCGGAGGCCGACGGCGGCTTCTCCTGGGAGAAGACCGACATCGTGGACGCGCTGAAGTCCGCCTTCGCCTGAGCGCGGCCGGTCTATCGAACACGAATGGCCGGGCTCGTCCCGGCCATTCGCTTTTAAGGCGCCGCACCTGACGCCCTTGCCATCGCCGCGCCGGCGCGCTCATGCTGTCGCGCTGGCCGCCTGCAGGGCGAGGATCACGGCGGTTTCCTCATTTCGCATTGCCATGCGGCAGGGCAAGAGTTCCAACGTGGCCAATCCCGACATCCGCCGATCCCCGTCCGATCCCCTGAATCCCGGCGCCTTCTACGGCCGGCGCATCGGCAAGGCGCTGCGCGCCACGCAGCAGGACGCCATGGCGCGGATCCTGCCCCGCTATCGTTTCGCCCTCGAGGAGGCTGTGGCTCCCACCGCCCTGTTCCCCTTCGCGCCGGATGCCCTGTGGCTGGAAATCGGCTTCGGCGGCGGGGAGCACCTGCTCGACCACGCCGCGCGCCGGCCGAAGGTGGGCTTCCTCGGGGTCGAGCCCTTCATCAACGGCATGGCGCGCATGCTGGTGGATCTCGACGGCAGCGGACGCGACAACATCCGCCTGTTCGACGCCGATGCCGCCCTGCTGCTCGACCGCCTGCCCGAGGGGGTGCTGGCCGGCGCCGATCTCTTCTATCCCGACCCCTGGCCGAAGAAGCGCCACTGGAAGCGCCGCTTCGTGCGCCCCGACAATCTCGACCGCCTGGCGCGGGTGATCGTTCCCGGCGGAACGCTGCGGGTCGCCTCCGACGTGCCGGACTATGTGGGATGGACGCTGGCCGCGGTACGGGCCCACGGCGCCTTCCGCTGGACCGCCGGCACGGCGGCGGACTGGACCACCCCCTACCCCGGCTGGCCCGGCACGCGCTACGAGGCCAAGGCCCTGCAGGAGGGGCGCATTCCCACCTATCTCGCCTTCACGCGGGCCTGAGGCGCGCTGGCGCGTTCAGGAACAGCGAGAACCGGCGCGCGCGAAGGCTGCGCCTCTCCACGCGAGGCGAGAGCACGGCGCCGAGCGCTGGCTGGTCTGCACGGAAAGCGCGCTACCGCCCCTCGCCGGCAGCGGCGAGGGCATCGAGCCCCTCACGGTAGCTGGGAAAGGCGAGCCGCACGCCCAGATCTTCCTTCAGGCGGCGGTTCGAGACCCTCTTGCTCGCGCCCCAGAAGCTGAGGGCCATGGGGCTCATGGCGCGTGCCGCGTCCTCGAACGGGATGGCGGGCGGCACCGGCAGGCCGAGCAGCCGCGCGGCGTAGGCCACCGGCTCGCCGGGCGCCGTGGGCAGGTCGTCGGCGACGTTGAGGATGCCGTCGAAGCCCTGCTCCACCACCGCCATGATGGCGCGGCTGATGTCCTCCACATGGATGCGGTTGAACACCTGCCCAGGCCGGTCGATGATGCGCGCGTCACCGGCCTTGAGCTGCGCCAGCGCGTTGCGACCGGGACCGTAGATTCCCGCAAGGCGCAGCGCCGCCACCGCCATGTGGTGGCGGTGGCCGAATTCGAACCACGCGGCTTCGGCCTGAAGCCGCCGCTCCAGCCGCGGCGTGCCGGCGCGCGCAAGGCTCGTCTCGTCCACCCAGGCGCCCTGATGGTCGCCGTAGACGCCGAGGGTGGTGAGATAGACCACCTGCCGCGCGCGGCCCCACGCAATCGCGTCCGCGCCCAGCCGCAGCAGCGGGTCGCCGGCGGCGTCCGGCGGCGCCGACACCAAGAGCACGTCGGCCTCGGCAAGGGCATCCGCCAGCTCCGGCGACAGGCACGTGCCGTCAAAGCGGAAGCCGCGCGTGCCGGGCGGCAGGCGCGCGATGCCCTCCTCCGTGCGCGCGGTGGCGATCACCTCGGTAAAGGCCTGCGGGCGGGTGGCGATGAGGTGGCGGGCGCAATAGCCGAGGCCAACGGCGGCGAGGGTCGTCAAGGCACAGCCCTTTCCATGGGAAAGTTTTTATTTTGCCGGCTTATTCATCTCGTCCGGCGAGGCTTGCGGCGAGCTGCCGGCGCACTGTCTCTTCCGCCGCGCGGGTCACGCTCTTGCGATCATGGCCCGCGCCGAGGCGCAGCGGCGACGCGAACGTCACCTCCACGTCGAGCGCACCCTGGCGCAGCACCGCTAGCAGGTGCGGGGCGAGCTCCATGTCTCCATACCACGCCGCGAGGGGGCGCAGGCCCCGGCCCATCGGCAGGCCCTGCACCCGCGTGTAGGCCACCACCAGCGGCTGCACCACCACCGCGTCGTGGGTTGAGAAGACATCCCGCACCGCGCCCACCAGGGCCGTGCGGAACGGCAGCACGCGATTGCCGTCGCCCGAGGTGCCCTCGGCGAACAGCACCACGGGGTCACCGTCCACCAGACGCTCGGCGATCTCGCGATTCACGTCGCCGGTCGCGTGCCGCTTCTGCCGGTCCACGAACACCGTGCGCTGGAATTTGGCGAGCAGGCCGATGAGCGGCCAGGAGGCGACCTCGCTCTTGGCGACGAAGAACAGCGGCGTCAGCGAGCCGATCACCGAGATGTCGAGCCAGGAACTGTGGTTCGACAGGATCAGCAGCGGCCGGTGCGGATCGGGAGCGCCTTTCACCGTGACGCGCACGCCGAGCGCCTTCAGCACGATGCGGTGGTACAGCGCCGGGATGTGCCGCCGCCACGGCAGGCCCAGGCGCAGCGACACCCATTGCAGCGGAATGCCGATGAGCGTCACGAGGCCGATGCCGGCCAGCACCGTGCCCATCCGCACCCGATCGAGGATGGCCGTGCCGAGGGGACATTCCGGGCCCAGGGCGGGAACGCCAGCGCGCTTGCGGCGCGCACGCGCGGCGGGCGTCTCGCCGGCAGGTCCATCGGGCGGAAGGGCAAGGGGATCCACGCCCTGCCCGGCGGTCTCTCTCCGGCGCTGGCCCACGCTCTTTACTCTTCGTCGTCGAGCGGCACCGCATAGAGCTCCAGCCGGTGGCCGCGCAGCTTGAAGCCGAGCCGCCGGGCGATCTCTTCCTGCAGCTTCTCGATCTCCTCGGAGCGGAACTCGATCACCTGGCCGGACTTGAGGTCGATGAGGTGGTCGTGGTGCTCGTCCGGCATCTGCTCATAGCGCGCGCGGCCGTCGCCGAAGTCGTGCCGCTCGATGATGCCGGCATCCTCCAGCATCTTCACCGTACGGTAGACGGTGGAGATGGAGATGTTGTCGTCGATGGCGGCGGCGCGGCGGTGCAGTTCCTCCACGTCCGGGTGGTCCTCGGCGGAGGAGAGGACCCGCGCGATCACGCGGCGCTGCTCGGTCATCCGCATGCCCTTGGCAAGGCACGCCTGCTCGATGACACTGGTCTTTCCGCTCAAGCGGCACCTCCGCAATGACGGCGGGACATCACCGCCTTATCGCCTTGCCGGCCTTATGCCGCAAGGGGTTCCCGCACCGGGCGCGAAGCCGTGGACCAAGCCTCAGAAATCCCGCCGCAGCAGCAGCGCGTCGGTCCCCCTGTAGTAGCCCTTGCGCCGCCCCGCCTGCTGATAGCCGATCCCTGCATACAATTTCAACGCCGGGACATTGCCTTCCTCCACCTCCAGGAAGGAGGTGGTGACCCCCTCGGCCGCGAGGCGCGAGAGATGATGGGAGATGAGCTCCCGCCCCAGGCCCCGGCCGCGCGCCGGCGCGGCCACCGCGATGGAGAGGATCTCCGCCTCCGGCACCACCACGTGGGACAGCACGAAGCCAAGGATGCTGCCCCGGCCGGCGACCGCCACATGGCCGCGCGCGGCCTTCTCCGACAGCAGGCGCTCGAATTCCTCAGCCGCCCAGCCCTGGGCGAAGCAGGCGCCGTGAAGCGCGGCCAGCTCCCCGGCATCGGCCGCCGTCGCTGCGCGCATCACCGGCGGCGCGGACGGGAAGATGTAGTCGATCAGGGACATCATCGCCGCGCGATGCGGGCCTTGTCCTGCGGCTTGGCATCCGGCGGCCGCAGGTAAAGGGGCTTGGGCTCGGCCGCCTCCGGGTCCGCCGCCACGCCGAGGCGCGCCACCCAGGCCACGTCGGGCGCAGGAATCACGTCCACCGACACCGGCGGCGCCTCGCCGCTCGGCCACGCCTCGGCAAGGAGGCCGGCGCCGGACCCCACCAGCCGGGCCGGGCCGATGGCCACCGCGCGCGCCGCCTCGCGCACCGAGGTCGCCTTGGGCGCGATCAGCGTGCGCCCGCCGACCCCGAACATCTGCAGGAAGACATGGCCGTGTCTGGCATCGATCGCGCTCACCACCGGCACCGCGTCGTCGAGGGCGAGGAAGGGCGTGGCAAGGGCTGCGAGCGTCGTCACCCCCACCACCGGCCGGTTAGCCGCGAGCGCGAAGCCCCGCGCCGCCGAGAGTCCTACCCGGAGCCCGGTGAAGCTGCCCGGCCCGACGGTGACGGCAAAGCGGCCGATGTGCTCGAAATCGAGCCCGGCATCATCCATCACGCGCTTCACCAGGGGCACCAGCGCCTCAGCATGGCCGCGCTCCATGAGCAGCGAATCACCGGCCACGATGCTGTCGCTCTCCGCGTCGAGCACCGCCGCCGAGCACGCCGAAAGCGCTGTATCTATGGCCAGAACGAACATGAACCGGAAGCCCCTCTCGCCGCCACGATTGCCCGAAACGGACGCAAACGGAAGGGGACCCGCCCCGCTCACCTTGCCAAAAGGTTAATATCGGGAGCCGGGCGACCATGGCCGACTCCCCTCGCGTGAACCGGCTACCAGCCAGGCCGCCTCAGGCGGCCTGCACTTCGCGGATTTCCGGCACGAAGTGCTTCAGCAGGTTCTCGACGCCATTCTTCAGCGTGGCGGTGGAAGAGGGACAGCCCGAGCAGGACCCCTTCATGTTGAGATAGACCACGCCGTCCTTGAAGCCGCGGAAGGTGATGTCGCCGCCGTCATTGGCCACCGCCGGACGCACGCGGGTGTCGAGCAGCTCCTTGATGGTAGCCACGATCTCCGCGTCGGCGCCGTCATAGAATTCGTCGCCGTGGTCGTCGGCCGCGAGCGTCACGCCCTCGGCGACGATGGGCGCGCCGGACATGAAATGCTCCATGATGGCGCCGAGGATGGCGGGCTTCATCTGCCGCCAGTCGCCCTCCGCCTTGGTGACGGTGACGAAGTCCGGCCCCAGCATCACGCCGTCCACCCCGCGCACCTCGAACAACCGCCGCGCCAGGGGTGAGGCCTCGGCATCCTCGGTGGTGCGCAGGTCGAGCACGCCCTCGCCCAGGACGGGGCGACCCGGCAGGAACTTGAGAGTCGCCGGATTGGGCGTGGCTTCGGTCTGAATGAACATGGCCTAATCCTCAAAAAATGCGTGCCGGCAGAGCCGGCTCCTCATTTGCGAAGATAGGTCCTCCCCCGGAAATGCGAAAGGCCGGCTTCGGGAAATGCCGGAATTGACATGTCCCGAACCGGCCCTGTCCGCATGGCGGCGCGGAGCGCCGTCAGGTGTTCATGGAGTCGAAGAAGTCCTGGTTGGTCTTGGTCTGCCGCAGCTTGTCCAGCAGGAACTCGATGGCGTCCACCGTGCCCATGGGGTTCAGGATGCGGCGCAGGACGTACATCTTCTTGAGCGTGTCGGAGGGAACCAGCAGCTCTTCCTTGCGGGTGCCCGACCGGGTGATGTCGATGGCCGGGAACACGCGCTTGTCGGAGACCTTGCGGTCGAGGATGACCTCCGAATTGCCGGTGCCCTTGAACTCCTCGAAGATCACCTCGTCCATGCGCGAGCCGGTCTCGATGAGCGCGGTCGCGATGATGGTGAGCGAGCCGCCTTCCTCGATGTTGCGCGCCGCGCCGAAGAAGCGCTTGGGCCGCTGGAGGGCGTTGGCGTCCACGCCGCCGGTGAGCACCTTGCCGGAAGAGGGCACCACGGTGTTGTAGGCGCGGCCCAGGCGGGTGATGGAATCCAGCAGGATCACCACGTCGCGCCCGTGCTCCACGAGGCGCTTGGCCTTCTCGATGACCATCTCGGCCACCTGCACATGGCGGGCGGCGGGCTCGTCGAAGGTAGAGGAGATCACCTCGCCCTTCACCGAGCGCTGCATGTCGGTCACTTCCTCCGGCCGCTCGTCGATGAGCAGCACGATGAGGTAGCACTCGGGGTGATTCGCGGTGATGGACTTGGCGATGTTCTGCAGCAGCACCGTCTTGCCGGTGCGCGGCGGCGCCACGATGAGACCGCGCTGGCCCTTGCCGATGGGCGCCACCACATCGATGATTCGCGGCGAGAAATCCTTCTTGCCGCTGGTCGTCTCTTCATGCTCGAGCTTGAGCCGCTCATCGGGATAAAGCGGCGTCAGATTGTCGAAATTGATCTTGTGGCGGGTCTTCTCGGGGTCTTCGAAATTGATCGTGTTGACCTTGAGAAGGGCGAAGTAGCGCTCGCCTTCCTTGGGCGAGCGGATCTGCCCCTCCACGGTGTCGCCCGTGCGCAGGCCGAAGCGGCGGATCTGCGAGGGGGAGACATAGATGTCGTCCGGGCCCGGCAGATAATTGGCCTCGGGGGAGCGCAGGAAGCCGAAGCCGTCCTGGAGCACCTCCACCACGCCCTCGCCGATGATCTCGGTCTCGCTCAGGGCCAATTGCTTGAGGATGGCGAACAGCAGCTCCTGCTTGCGCAGGGTGCTCGCATTCTCCACCCCGTTCTCCTCGGCGAAGGCGAGCAGCTCGACAGGGGTCTTGGATTTCAGGTCTTGAAGTTTCACTTCCCGCATATGGGAAAGCCTCGATCAGGGTCTTGAAGAGTCACTCCATGCGGACACATGGAATGGACAAAAAGGAAGGGAGGGAAATCGCAGGTCTTCAGGAGCAGCCGGGGCGAGAGCGTCCGCCTGACGCGCGCGCCTGAGCCACAGATGGGTCAAACCCGAGGGCTCAAGCCTCAGCGAGCGCGTTTGCCTGCGTTGAGGAAAGCAGGCGGAGGATATGCACGCCGCGCGCGCAGCGCAAGCCCTTCCTTTGGAAAAGGCTTCATTAAAAAGGCTTCACCACCACCAGGATGACGATGCCGATCATCAGCAGGGTCGGCACCTCGTTGGCGACGCGGTAGAACCTTGCCGTCCGCACGTTGGCATCCGCCGCGAAATCGCGCACCCAGCGGGCCTGGAAGCCGTGCACCGCCGACAACGCCAGCACCAGCGCGAGCTTGGCGTGAAACCAGCCCTGCGTGTACCAGCCGCCCTCATAGGCCAGGAACAGGCCGGCGAGCCAGGTGACGATCATGGCCGGATTGGAGATCGCCTTCAGAAGGCGCCGCTCCATGACCTTGAACGTTTCCGATTGTGCCGAGCCCTTCGGCGCCATGGCGTGGTACACGAACAGCCGCGGCATGTAGAGCAGCGCCGCCATCCAGGCGATGACCGCCATGACGTGCAGCGCCTTGATCCACAGGTAGAGCATAGCCTCTCCTCAGCTCCGGCGCCGGCTCATGATGCCGCGCGCACGCCGTCCACCAGCGCTTCCACATGGGCGAGCGGCGTTTCCGGGCGGATGCCGTGGCCGAGATTGAAGATGTGGCGGCTTCCCGAGAAATCCGCGCGGATCCGGCGGATCTCCTCCGTCAGCGCATCGCCGCCGGCGATCAGCCGCAGGGGATCGAGATTGCCCTGCAGCGCCACCTTGCCGCCAAGCCGGGCGCGCGTGGCCGCGCGATCAGCCGTCCAGTCGAGGCCGACGGCGCTGATGCCGATGGCGGCGAGGCGCTCCAGCGCCTCCAGGCTCGCCCCCTTGGGGAAAGCGATGACCCGCACACCCGGATGCTCGGCCCGAAGGCCCGCGACGATGCGTTTCAGCGGCTCGACGCACCACGCCTCGAACGACAGCGGATCGAGCACGCCGGCCCAGGTGTCGAAGATCTGCACCGCGTCGGCGCCGGCGCGCACCTGCGCCGAGAGGTGGGTGATGGAGGCTTCCACCAGCCGGTCGATGAGCACCCCGAACAGGACGGGATCGCGCAGCGCCAGCAGGCGGGCGGGCGCCTGGTCGTCGGTGCCCTGCCCCGCCACCATGTAGGTGGCCACCGTCCAGGGCGCGCCGCAGAAGCCGATCAGCGCCACTTCGGGCGGCAGTTCCGCCCGCACGGCGGCTATCGCCTCGTAGACAGGCTCCGTGCGCGCGGGATCGAGCCGCCCGGCGAGGGAGGCGATGCGTGGCGCGCTGTCCACCCGTTCCAGGCGCGGGCCCTCGCCCGCGGTGAAGGTGAGGTCCACGCCGAGCGCATGGGGCACCACCAGGATGTCGGAGAAGATGATGGCCGCGTCGAAGCCGAACCGGCGGATGGGCTGGAGGGTCACCTCGGCGGCGAACTTGGGGTTGTAGCACAGGGTGAGGAAATCGCCGGCGATGGCGCGCACCTCCCGGTATTCGGGCAGGTAGCGGCCGGCCTGTCGCATCATCCAGAGCGGGGGCGGGTCGAGGGGGGTTCCGTCCAGGACGGCGAGGAAGGGCGATCGCGTCGCCGGAGAGCGGCTCATCCCGTGCCTTCAATCAATGAGAGTCTTATTTAAAGAGAGAGTCTTCAGAGTCTTTACGGTTGATTAACCAGTCGCAGCGCCATCGACAACCAATCCACACGCCATCCCGATTCAGATACCGCATTTGCCGCACCCGCGATGGCGCTCCGGAGCCGGTTAACAAAGGATTAACGGACCGGGCGCCATGGGATATTCACATCGGCACACAGGAGGGGTTCTGAATCGTTCCCTTCGAGTCGAAATGTGGATGACATTCCCCCCTTTCCCCAGGCCGATCTTGCGTCGGCCAAGGGAGCGTGCCTTCTTCAACAGCCTTCCACAGCGGCGGTGGATAAAGTGACGGCCACGAGAGTCCCGAGCGAGAGCTACTTTCACCTGCATCTGGTGTCCGACGCGACGGGCGAGACGCTCATTACCGTGGGGCGCGCGGCCTGCGCCCAATACGCGAACGTGCAGGCCATCGAGCACGTGTACCCGCTGGTGCGCTCCATGAAGCAGCTGGAGCGGGTGCTGAGCGAGATCGAGGCCAACCCCGGCATCGTGCTCTATACGCTGGTGGACAACGAGATCCGCACCCACCTGAAGCAGCAGTGCCAGGAGCTGGGCGTGCCCTATCTCTCGGTCATGGCGCCCATCGTGCGGCTGTTCCAGTCCTACCTCGGCGGCGAGCCGACCCCGCGCATCGGCGGCCAGCATTCCCTGGACGCGAGCTATTTCAAGCGCATCGACGCGCTGAATTTCACGGTGATGCACGACGACGGCCAGATGACCGACGATCTGGAAACCGCCGACGTGGTGCTGCTCGGCGTCTCGCGCACGTCCAAGACGCCGACCTCCATCTATCTCGCCAACCGCGGGATCAAGACCGCGAACATTCCCCTGGTGCCGAACGTGCCCACGCCGCCGGGAATGGAGATGCTGAAGAAGCCTCTGGTCGTGGGGCTGGTGGCGAGCCCGGAGCGGATCGTGGAGATCCGCCAGAACCGCCTGCTCGGCCTCAACGCCGCCGATACGGGCACCGCCTATACCGATCGCCATGCCGTTTCGGAGGAAATCGCCTTCTGCCGCAGGCTCTGCGCGCGCAACGGCTGGCCCTTGATCGACGTCACCCGCCGCTCCATCGAGGAGACGGCCGCCACCATCCTGGCGCTCTTCAACGAGCGCCGTCGCCGTGCCATCGCCGAGACCTGAAGACCCATGGAAAGCAAGACCCTCTGGCGCGGCGAGCAGCCGCTCGTCCTGGCCTCCAAGAGCGCCACGCGCCTCAGCCTTCTCGTGCATGCGGGCATGCCGGTGGAGACCGTCTCCATCGATGTGAACGAACGCACCCTTCAGGCCGAGGCGGGCGATCTCGACCCCTGCCGGGTGGCGCTGATGCTCGCCCGGGCCAAGGCGGCCGCCGGCTCGATGGCGGCGCCCGGCCGCATCGTGCTCGGAGCCGACCAGACGCTCGCCCTCGGCAGCGCGGTCTTCCACAAGCCGAGCACGGTGGAGGCGGCGCGCAGCCAGCTCGAGGCGCTTTCCGGCAAGACGCACGCTCTGCATTCCGCCGCCGCCCTGGTGGTGAACGGCGAGTTCGTGTTCGAGACGGTGGCGAGCGCCTACCTCACCATGCGCCCCCTCTCGCAGGACATGCTGGACACCTATCTCGCCTCCGCGGGCCAGCGCGTGCTCACGTCGGTCGGGGCGTATCAGCTCGAATCGGTGGGTGTGCACCTGTTCACCAAGGTGGAGGGCGACCACTTCACCATCCTGGGGCTGCCGCTGCTCCAGCTTCTGCCCTTCTTCCGCGAGCAGGGCATGCTGCCGTGACCGTGCGGGCCTGCGTCACCGGGTCGCCGGTTGCCCATTCCCGCTCGCCGATGCTGCACGGCTACTGGCTCGCGCGTTACGGCATCGATGGCGCCTATGGCCGCGAGGAGGTGCCGCCGGCGGAGGCGGCGGCCTTCTATCGCGGCCTTGCGGCGCGGGGCTACGCGGGCTGCAACGTGACCCTGCCCAACAAGGAGATCGCCTTCTCCGTCCTCGATGAGGCGGACGAGAGCGCGGCGGCGCTCGGCGCCGCCAACACCCTGTGGCTGGACGATGGCCGCCTCCACGGCGCCAACACCGACGGCTATGGCTTCCTCGCCAATCTCGACGCCATGGCCCCCGGCTGGGAGGGGCGGCGCGAGAGCGTGGTGGTGCTCGGCGCCGGCGGCGCCTCGCGTGCGGTGGTGCACGCGCTGGCGAGCCGCGGCTTCGGACGCATCGTGCTTGCCAACCGGACCCTGTCCCGCGCCGAGGCGGTGGCCGCGCCCCACGGAACGCGGGTGCGCCCGCTGCCGCTGGGCGATGTGGAAGGGGTGCTGGGAGACGCGGACGTGCTCGTCAATTGCACCTCCCTCGGCATGAAGGGATCGGATCCGCTCGATCTCGACCTCTCGTGCCTACGGCCCGAGGCTGTCGTGACGGACATCGTCTACGTGCCCTTGAAGACGCCGTTCCTGAAGGCGGCCGAGGCGCGGGGCTTGAGGACGGTGGACGGGCTCGGCATGCTGCTGCACCAGGGTGTTCCGGGCTTCGAGCGCTGGTTCGGCGTGCGGCCCGAGGTGACGGACGACCTGCGCGCGCTTCTGGTGGCGGACCTGAAGGCGAAGGGGCAGCTGGAGGCGTGACGCCATGTGGATTCTCGGCCTCACCGGTTCCATCGGCATGGGAAAATCGGCCACTGCCGCCATGTTCCGCGACTTCGGCGTTCCCGTGCACGATGCGGATGCGGCCGTGCACGATCTCTACCGGACTGAGGCGGTGGAACCGGTTGGAGCGGCCTTTCCCGGCGTCGTGAAGGACGGCGTGGTCGAGCGGCCGGCGCTCGCCGCGCGCGTGCTGAACGATCCGGAGTCGATGGCGCGGCTGGAGGCCATCGTCCACCCCCTGGTGTGGGCGCGGGAACGCGCCTTCCTGGAACAGGCGCGGCGCGCGGGAACGCGCCTGTGCGTGCTCGACATACCGCTCCTGTTCGAGACCGGGGCGACCCGCCGCACCCATGCGGTGGTGGTGGTGAGCGCGCCGCCGCAGGTGCAGCGCCAGCGCGTGCTCGACCGGCCGGGAATGACGCCGGAAAAGCTGGAGGCCATCCTCGCCAGGCAGACGCCGGACGCGGAGAAGCGCCGGCACGCCCATTTCATCATCGACACCGGGCGCGGCTTTGAAGCGGCGCGCCATCAGGTGGCGGGAATCATGCGGGCCTTGTGCGGCCCCGGCCGGCGCGCGCCGGGCGCCTGAGACTCAAGGAGATCCGCTTATGCGCGAGATCGTGCTCGACACGGAAACCACGGGCCTCGAAGCCAATGGCGGTGACCGGCTGGTGGAAATCGGCTGCGTGGAGATGGTGAACCGCATCCTCACCGGCACGGTCTACCACGTCTATATCAATCCCGAGCGGGATATGCCGCAGGAGGCCTTCAATGTGCACGGCCTCTCGAGCGAGTTCCTCTCGGACAAGCCGGTGTTCGCCGCCGTTGCCGAGGAATTTCTGGAATTCATCGCCGACGACACGCTGGTCATCCACAATGCGGCGTTCGACATCGGCTTCTTGAACGCGGAGCTGGCACGGCTCGGACGGCCGGCGATTTTACGTGATCGCGTTGTCGATACGCTGGCCCTCGCCCGCCGCAGGCATCCGGGCGCGAGCAACCGGCTCGACGACCTGATGAACCGCTACGGCATCGACAGCTCCCGCCGCGTGAAGCACGGCGCGCTTCTGGACGCCGAGCTTCTGGCGGAGGTGTACAGCGAGCTGCTCGGTGGCCGCCAGGCCAGCCTGATGGGCCTGGTGGAGGAAACCAGTGAGGCGCCGCGGCTCGTGGTGGAGGCGAAGGCGGTGCGGCCGCGCCCCGCGCCGCTCCCCTCGCGCGTGAGCGCGGAGGAAGGGCAGGCCCATGCGGCGTTCGTCGCAAGCCTGGGGGAAAAGGCCCTGTGGCTGAAATATGCGCCGCCAGAAGATGCGAAGCCGGACGAAGCGTGAGGTGGGCTCACGCAGTCCCATGTGCAACCAAAAATTGAATTTTTGAGTTTTATTGCGAAAAAGTCGATCGATTGGGAAGGCCTCAGGCGGCTAAATCGGGTTCGTTTCGATGCCGAGTTCATCGGAACGTGAGATCCAGCCACGACGCCTCTGACGCGATTTGAAACCGGGTCGTCAAAAACGCTCCCGCGCGAAGGACCTTTTGGGGGTCTTCGCCCATCCCGGCGCGTAGTGGCGTGATGGACGCTCCCGATCTTCTCCCCACGCTCTGCTTCGCGGCACCGATTGGATCGGCGGCGGCGGCGGTTTATCCATCTTCTTCTCGTGTGCGCCAGAACGCGCCCGCGGCAAGCCGCGATCGGCGGCGGGAGGGGACGACCGGATGACGACCGCCGACACCATTTTTGCGCTTTCCTCGGGCCGGCTGCCTTCAGGGGTCGCGGTTATCCGCATTTCGGGCTCGATTGCGCGCGGCGCGCTTCTCGCGCTCGCCGGTGAGGTGCCACCCGCGCGGCAGGCCCGCTACGGCATTTTGAGGCACCCCGCTGGCGGCGACGTGCTGGATCGCGGCCTGCAGATCTTCTTCCCCGCTCCGGCCAGCGCCACGGGAGAGGATGTGACGGAACTGCATCTGCACGGTGGGCGGGCCGTGGTCGCGGCGGTGCTTTCCGCGCTGTCATCCCTGCCGGGGCTGCGGCCGGCGGAGGCCGGAGAGTTCACGCGGCGGGCGCATGCCAATGGCAAGCTCGATCTCTCCGAGGTCGAGGGGCTGGCGGATCTGATCGCCGCAGAGAGCGAGGCGCAGCGTCGGCAGGCCCTCGCGCAGGCCTCGGGCGCCCTTTCGCGGCGCGTGGAGAGCTGGCGCGAGGCCCTGCTGTGGGCGCTCGCCATGGCGGAGACGGGACTCGATTTCGCCGACGAAGGGGATGTGGAGGAGCGCCTGGGCGCGGACATGCGCCACGCGCTGGCCCCGGTGGTGGCGGAGATGGAAGCGGCGCTGCGCGATTCGCAGCGCGGCGAGCGGGTGCGCGACGGGGTCGTCATCGCCATCGCCGGTCCGCCGAATGCGGGCAAGTCCAGCCTGCTGAACCGGCTCGCCGGGCGCGACGTGGCCATCGTCTCGCCCCTCGCGGGCACGACGCGGGACGTGCTGGAGATCCATCTGGAGCTGGCGGGCCAGTCGGTGACGGTGCTCGACACCGCGGGGCTGCGGGAGACGGTGGACCTGGTGGAGGCCGAGGGCGTGCGCCGGGCTTTGGCCCGGGCGGAGGAAGCGCATCTCGTGCTGTGGCTCTCGGACGAGGCGCAATCGCCGCCGCCGGAGCTCGGCCACGCAATCCTGGTGCGCACGAAGGCGGACCTGGGCGGCGCCTGTCCGCGCGGCTGGATCGCCCTCTCCACGGTGGAGAAGGATGGGCTGGAAAAGCTGCTCGGCGTGGTCGGGGAGCTGCTGGACGCTCTGGTGGGTGGCGAGCCGGCGCTCATCACGCGAGAGCGGCAACGCCATGCGGTGGATCTGGCGCTGGGCTATCTGCGCGCGGTGGTGGAGAATCCGTGGGTCAGCGATGAACTGAAGGCGGAAGAATTGCGGCTCGCGGCGCGGGCGCTGGACCGCACCATCGGCCGCATCGATGTGGAGGATGTGCTGGATCGCATCTTCTCCACCTTCTGCATCGGCAAGTGAGGCGGGTGCGGAGGTGCGGATGGGCGCGGCGGCGAATAGCCGGAGCGTGTTTCACGTGAAACACGGGATGCCCTGTCGCGGATTTGTTGAGGGCCGCGCTTGACGCGCTCGGCCTGACGGCGTTTCCAGAAGGCATGATGGACACTTCCCACCTCCCCTGCCCCGCGCCTGCCGAATCCCGGCCGTTCGACGTGATCGTGGTGGGCGGCGGCCACGCCGGTTGTGAGGCCGCCGCCGCCGCTGCGCGCGCCGGGGCGCACACCGCATTGGTCACGCACAATGCGTCCACCATCGGCGCCATGTCGTGCAACCCCGCCATTGGCGGCCTCGGCAAGGGCCATCTGGTTCGTGAGATCGACGCCCTCGACGGGCTCATGGGCCGCGTGGCCGATGCGGGGGGAATCCAGTTTCGGGTGCTCAACCGGCGAAAGGGGCCGGCGGTGCGCGGCCCTCGTGCGCAGGCCGACCGCCGGCTCTATGCCCGGGCAATGCAGCAGGCGCTTGCGGAGACCGCCGGGCTTTTCGTTCTCGAAGGCGAAGCCGACGATCTGGAGTTCAGGGACGGCCGGGTGGTGGCCATACGCCTCGCCGATGGCCGGCGCCTTGCGGCGGGCGCGGTGGTCCTCACCACAGGCACGTTCCTGAATGGCCTCATCCATATGGGCGAGGTGAGCTTTCCCGCGGGACGGATCGGTGAAAAGCCCGCGCTGGGGCTTTCGCCCGCGCTGGCGCGGCTGGGCCTCTCGCTCGGCCGGCTGAAGACCGGCACGCCGGCGCGGCTCGATGGGCGCACCATCGACTGGGCCAGCCTGGAGATGCAGCAGGGTGACGACCCGCCCGAGCCCTTTTCGGCCCTCACCAAGGTGCTGCCCAACCCGCAGGTGGCCTGCGGCATCACCCGCACCACGCCGGCGACCCATGAGCTGATCCGCGCCAACCTCGGCCGTTCGGCCATGTATTCCGGCCGCATCGAGAGCACTGGCCCGCGGTATTGTCCCTCGATCGAGGACAAGATCGTCCGCTTCGGCGACCGGGATGGGCACCAGATATTCCTGGAGCCGGAGGGGCTGGACGACCATACGGTCTATCCGAACGGCCTTTCCACCTCCCTGCCCGAGGATGTCCAGCTCGCCTTCCTGCGCACCATTCCCGGGCTGGAGCAGGTGGCGGTGCTGCGGCCGGGCTATGCCATCGAATACGACCACGTGGACCCGAGGGAGCTGTCGGCGACCCTGGAGGCGCGGCGCGTGCGGGGCTTGTTCCTCGCCGGGCAGATCAACGGCACCACCGGCTATGAGGAGGCGGCCGCGCAGGGCCTGCTCGCGGGGTTGAACGCCGCGCGGCGCGCGGGAGGCACTGATGGCGTCATGCTCGACCGTGCCACCGCCTACATGGGGGTGATGGTGGATGACCTCGTGACGCGCGGCGTCAGTGAGCCCTACCGCATGTTCACGTCACGCGCGGAATATCGCCTGACGCTGCGCACGGACAATGCCGATCGGCGCCTGACAGGGCTGGGCGAGCGTCTCGGCCTCGTCGGGCGGGAGCGATCGGAGGTGTTCGCGCAGCGCAGCGCGATGCTGGAGCGCGCCCGCGATCTTGCACATGCGCTGAGCCTCACGCCCAATGAAGCCGCCCGCCACGGGCTCACCCTGAACAAGGACGGGCAGCGGCGGACAGCCTTCGACCTGCTGGCCTATCCGGATGTGGACGTGAAGCGCCTGTCGTCCATCTGGCCGGAGCTGGCGGGGCTCGATCCGCGGATCGCGGAGGAGATCGAGGTGGACGCCAAATATGCCGTCTATCTGGACCGGCAGGCGGTGGATATCGCGGTGCTGCGGCGGGATGAGGCGCTGCGCCTGCCGGACGATCTTGCATATGACACGCTCGCCGGCCTATCGAATGAACTGAAGCAGAAGCTGATGCGCGCGCGGCCACAGACCGTGGGACAGGCGGGGCGTATGGAAGGTATGACACCTGCGGCCCTCACCCTGCTGGCGACCCATGCGCGGAGGGAAAGCGGCGCCGAGCGCGCCGCCGGCTGAGCGGTTTTTCCAGAAGGGCGGGACGGCTTGATACGCAGGACGGAAATCGATGGGCAGAACAGCGCGGAAAAGCGCGCGGTGGAGCGTGCTGTTTCACGTGAAACATTCCAGCGCCTGGTGCTGATCGTCGATCTTCTGGCGAAGTGGCAGAAGACCATCAATCTGGTCGCCCCCGCGAGCCTGCCGCAGGTGTGGGAACGGCACGTGGCTGATTCGCTCCAGCTCGTGGCGCTCGCCCCCGCCACCACCACCCGGTGGGTGGACCTCGGCTCCGGCGGGGGCTTTCCCGGCCTCGTGGTGGCCGCTGTGCTCGCGGAGCGGCCGCAGGCGCGCGTTCATCTGGTGGAGAGCGATACTCGAAAGGCGGCCTTCCTTCGGGAGGCGGCGCGCCAGGGCGCGCTGCCGGTGGAGGTTCACGCGCAGCGAATCGAGAAAGCGGCCCCCGCTCTCGCCGCCGGATGCCAGGTGGTCTCGGCTCGCGCTCTCGCGGCTCTTCCGAAATTGCTCGATCTTTCGGCGCCATTTCTCGCCGCGGGGGCTCTTGGGCTGTTTCTGAAGGGGAAGGATGTCACGCGCGAATTGACCGAGGCGGCCAAAGGCTGGACACTTGATATCGAGCTTGCGCCCAGCCGCACGGATGCCGATGGGCGAATCGTGGTGGTGCGGAGCGCCAGACCTGTCGCCGATGCCGCGCTGTCCGCGGCTGTTCGCACGGACAAGCCGGAAATCTGACCCGCTGCTATGCCGCAAGCGATGCCCGTTTCGATCTGACCCGAGGATCCTCCACCCATGAGCGATCTCAACACCGCTTCTCCGGTCCTGCCCCCCTCCTCCCGCGCACGTGTGCTCGCGCTGGCGAATCAGAAGGGCGGCGTGGGCAAGACCACCACCGCCATCAACCTCGGCACCGCGCTCGCCGCCATTGGCGAGAAGGTTCTGGTGGTGGATCTCGATCCACAGGGCAATGCCTCCACCGGGCTGGGCATCGACCGCCGCGCGCGCCAGCGCTCCACCTATGACGTGCTCGTGGGCGAGGCCACCTTCCGCGAGACGATCATGGAAACGGGCGTGCCGTCCCTGCATGTGGCACCCTCGACCCTGGACCTTTCGGGCCTGGAGCTTGAGATCGCCACGGCGCGCGACCGGCCGTTTCGCCTGCGCAACGCCCTGCAGGCGCTGATGGATGACCCTTCCGCGCCGCGCTACAGCTATGTGCTGGTGGATTGCCCGCCGTCGCTCTCTCTGCTGACGGTGAACGCCATGGCGGCGGCCGACGCCATCGTGGTGCCCCTGCAGTGCGAGTTCTTCGCGCTGGAGGGTCTTTCCCAGCTCATGAAGACGGTGGACCAGGTGCGCGCGGGTCTCAACCCGAACCTGGTGATCCACGGCATCGTCCTCACCATGTACGATGGGCGGAACAACCTGTCGGACCAGGTGGTGCAGGATGTGCGCGCCTTCATGGGGGAGAAGGTGTACGACACCGTGATTCCGCGGAACGTGCGCATCTCCGAGGCGCCGTCCTATGGCAAGCCCGCCCTGCTCTATGACCTGAAGTGCGCGGGGTCGCAGGCCTATCTGAAGCTGGCGTCGGAGGTGATCCAGCGCGAGCGGGCCGCGCGGGCGGCGGCGTAAAATTGAGTTCTGACTGAAGGAAAGCCCAGTCCATGGCGGATGAACCGCGCTCCCGGCTTGGCCGGGGGCTCGCCGCGCTGATCGGCGAGATGAACGATCCCCAGCCCGCGACGGCCGTTGAAGCGCCGGCGCGCGGCGGCGCACCCCGGCGCCTGCCCATCGAGCAGGTGCGGGCCAATCCGCGCAATCCCCGCAGGGCATTCCTGGAGGAGGGGCTGGAGGACCTCACCGCCTCCATCCGGGAGAAGGGGATCATTCAGCCGATCGTGGTGCGTCCCCTTTCCGGGGGAGGCGCCTATGAGATCGTCGCGGGTGAGCGGCGCTGGCGGGCGGCGCAGCGGGCGGCGCTGCACGAAGTGCCGGTGGTCGTGCTGGAGCTGACCGATCGGGAAGCGCTGGAGATCGCGATCATCGAGAACGTCCAGCGGGCGGACCTGAACCCGGTGGAGGAAGCGCAGGGCTACGAATCCCTGATGGCTGAATTTGCTTATACACAAAGCGATCTGGCAAAGGTTATCGGCAAGAGCCGGAGCCATATCGCGAACACGCTGCGACTTCTGAAGCTGCCGGCTGAAGTGAAGATCTACCTGGAGGACGGACGCCTCACGGCGGGCCACGCCCGCGCCCTCGTCGGGCAGGAGCATCCCGAGCAGATCGCCCGGCAGGTGGTGGAGAAGGGCCTCAACGTGCGCGACGTGGAAGCCCTGGTGAAGGCGCGTGCGGAAGATGCGCGCCCCAAGGCCCCACGGGAGAGTGCGAAATCCGCCGATGTGCGGGCGCTGGAAAAGCGGCTGGGCGACGCGCTGGGCCTCGCCGTTTCCCTGGAGAGTCGGGGCGAGAGCGGTGAGCTGCGTATCCGCTACGTGAGCCTGGAGCAGCTGGACGACTTGTGCCGCCGCCTCGGGGTCCATTGAGCGGCTGAGCGACGGGACAGGTGCTGAAGGCGCCTTCGCTAAGAGGGCACTCGACCGGCGCCAAGCGTCTCAAGCATCGAGAAGCTCTGCGGCTTGAGCTACCTCAAGCCGCGGAGATGTTTCACAATTGTCGATCCGCGGGGCGATCAGGCGGCGGGGGCCTTGCGGCGGGTCGGCTTCTTCACCGGGGCGGCGGGCGCCTTCTTGCGGCTCTGGCCGAGGCCCATGTTCTTGGCGAGCTCGGAGCGCGCGGCGGCATAGGCCGGGGCGACCATGGGATAGTCCTTCGGCAGGCCCCACTTCTCGCGATAAACATCGGGGGTCATGCCGTAGCTGGTGCGCAGGTGGCGCTTCAGCGACTTGAACTTCTTTCCGTCCTCAAGGCAGATGATGTATTCGGGCGTCACCGACTTCTTCACGGGGACGGCCGGCTTCTGCTCTTCGACGGGGGGAGCGACCGGAGCGCCGAGCTGGCCGAGGGCGCGGTGAACGGACTCGATCAGGGCCGGAAGATCTGCCGCGGCCACGCTATTGTTGCTGACATATGCGGCGACGATGTCGGCCGTGAAGTCGATGTGGCTCGGCGACTGCGGATTGGTGGTGGAGTCGCTCACGGGGCGTCCCTTTCTGCTTGCACGCTGCGGCTGCCGGTTGCGACAGCACTGCATTTTATAGAAATATCTGTGAAGTCGAAGCTTTGCAAATATTCTATAGCAGACGCCAGAGCAGTTACAATCAGGGCCTTCAAAAAACTTGGAAACTGAATGTCTGCAAAGGTTTCATGCGTGCGCCAAGGTGCGTATGCCACGAAAATCAATAAGCCGAAAGCCGGTGTGAAGGCTGGTGATTCGCCTTTGCAAATGGGGTGGGATACCCCTCGGTCAAGTCGTGGCGGCAACCAAAAGGTGTAAGAATTGCCGGAGGAGGATGCTCTCTCGCGGTGAATTCCGGCAAAGAGCTTGCGGGGCTCCGCCGCGCGCGCCGCCGCCAAGTTGTCGTGATGAGAGGTGTGCCCAAGACGGGCCGAATGCGGGGGAAACACGCAAGCCCGCGCTCCTTCTGCTGGTCTTTCGCAGCAACGACGGAAATTTGGGGCGAAATGCCTGCCAATCGAGGCGTGCCGGCACGCACTTCACATGACATGAATTGACGGCACCGGGCTGCCGCCGGTTTCGGGAAAATGAAGAAGGCTGTGCCATCCGCAACGGTCGAGCAAGAATGAAGTCCGCGTTGCCAGGTGTCCTTTCCGCTTCGCTTGTTCTCCGCCTTGGATTGAAGACAGATGCCGTGGAGCAAGTTGTTCTGGCCCGAAGGGGGATGTCCGCATAAACGGTGGGCGGCGAGCACTTTCGCGTCGCGCCGCTCATGGCGTTGTCCTGCCAGATGGCGCTCGCCCATTGGCGGCGGCGCGGCGAGGGTTTACATGCGGTCACCCTTGCCGCCACGAGATGAAGACAGGCCATGCCCCGCGCCGTCGCCGGACCCGAGATCGAACGCCTCATCCAGCTCCTGGCGCGCCTGCCCGGCCTTGGTCCGCGCTCTGCCCGTCGGGCGGTGCTCCAGCTCATCAAGAAGCGCGAGGGGCTGATGGCGCCGCTGGTCCGCGCCATGACCGATGTGCTCGACAAGGTGGTGGAGTGCCGGGTCTGTGGTAATGTGGACGTGTGCGACCCCTGCACGGTGTGCACCGATCCCGTGCGGGACGGCCGGCTGCTGGTGGTGGTGGCCGATGTGGGCGACCTCTGGGCGCTGGAGCGTGCGAGCGTGCTCAACGCCCGCTACCATGTGCTCGGCGGCGTGCTCTCGCCGCTCGACGGGGTCGGCCCCGAGGATCTCAACCTGCCCAAGCTGGTGGCGCGGGTGCATGACGAGAAGATCGGCGAGGTGATCCTCGCCCTCGGCGCCACCGTGGACGGGCAGACCACCGCCCATTACATCACCGATCTTCTTCGGGATCTTCCGGTGCGGGTCACGCGCCTCGCGCAGGGCGTGCCGGTGGGCGGCGAGCTCGATTATCTCGATGAGGGCACGCTTTCGGCCGCCATTCGCGCCCGCACCCAGATGTAGCCGCCCGCGTTCGTGCCTGATGCAGGCCCGAAGGCCGGCTCCGATGCCCTCAGGCGCCGGCCGGCGGCCGGGGTTCCAGGAAGAAGGCGCGGTTGGCGCGCAGCGCCGCCGCGCCACGGCGCAGCGCATCGGCGCCCTCGGGATCCTCGCTGGAAAGCCGTCGCGCGGCGCGCTCCAGGGCATCGGCCACCCGCTCTGGCCGTTCCGACAGGAAACCGAAGCTCGCCAATGCGGCCGAGAGCGCGCGCGCGAGGCTGTCGGAGAGGCCGCGCGCGGCGCCGCGCGTGTGCAGGGTGCGCACCGCCGTGCCCAGCGCCAGCGCCGCGAGGCCGCCGTCCACCGCCGCGAAGCCACGGTCGCCGGATTTCTCGCTCCAGCGCACCAGCCGCAGCAGCCGGTGATAGAGCCGCGCCCGCCAGCGCGCCACCTCGGCCGGGCCCAGGGGCGCGCGCGCCATGGCCTTGAGCTCGCCCACCATCATGCCGATCAGCATGGCCCGCCGCCGCCGCGCATCCATGGGGAAGGCGACGCGGAAGGCCACCATGGCGATGAGCGGCCCGAGCAGCATGGCGAGCACCATCTGCGCCATGCCTGCCGGCGTGCCATGGAGCGGAAAGGCGGGCTGGAGCAGCAGCAGCAGCGACATGTTGTAGTCCATGCCGGCGAGCATGGTGCGGCGATGGGCCATCACCCCCGCGCCGAGGAGAATGAACGGCACCGTCAGCGCGATCACCTGGACGAGGTCGCCGGCGTGGGGCAGCACCAGCCAGCGCGCCGCGAGCGCGGCGAGCGCCCCGGCCACCGAGCCGCCGAGCACGAAGCGCATGGTCAGCGCGGGGTTGTCGAAGGTGGAGAACAGCGAGGTCATGATGGCCGCGCCCATCAGCATGAAGGGGCCGTAGGCCCAGCCGGTGGCGAGCCACACGGCGCCCACCACCAGCACCGCGCCGGCGGCGCGCAGGGTGGCCGCGCGCGCCCCCGTGATGTCACGGTGGAGAAGGAACTGGGGCCGGTCGGCATCCTCAGGCGCGTCGGGCCCGTCGAGGTCCCGGTAGGCGCGCGCGAGGCTCTCCGCCACGGAGGCGAGGCCGGCGTCGTCCGCGTCTTCGGCAAGCCGTCGCGGCAGGTGGGCGAGGCGCACGGTGTCGGGCGTGGCGGCATCGAGGGCATCGGCGGCATTGCGCAGGGCGGTGATGCCACCGGCCTTCTGGCTGGCGGTGGGCGCGGCCCCCAGGCGCCCGCGGGCGAACACCACCGCCCCGAGCAGCGCCGCCATGAGCGTGCGCGTGCGCCGCACGGCCCGCCGCCGCCGGGCCGAGCCCGCGCCGTGGGGCTCCAGCGCGTCGTCGATGGCGGCCATTTCCGAGACGATGGCCTGCTCCTCCGCGAGCAGGCGCGGCGCATCCGCGCTGTCGAGCGCGCCCGCGAGGTGGCGCAGCACGCGGGCGGTGAGCCGCCGCACCCGGCCGGGCAGGTCCGCCTCCGCGCGCGCGGGGGTGAACAGCCAGCCCACCGCGAACGAGACGCCGACGCCGACGCAGATGGTGAGCACCCGGTCCAGCGCGAGGCCGTAGATGTGTGCGGGGTGGCTGAAGTCCACCAGCGCCACCATGGCCGCCGAATAGCCGGCGAGGATGGTGCCGTAGCCGGTGAAGCCGCCGATGAGGTTGCCGGCCCCCGCGCACAGCCCGATCCAGGCGGCGAGCCCCGCCACCAGCAGGACCGGCCGGTCGGCGCAGCCGAGGATGAGCACCACGCCGACGAGCGCGCCGGCCAGCGTGCCGGCGATGCGGAACAGCCCCTTCTCCAGAAGCTGCCCGCGTGTGGGCTGGGCCACCACCCACACCGTCATGGCCGCCCACTGCGGGTTGTCGATGCCGAGCGCCGCGGCCAGGGCGAGGGCCAGGGCCGAGGCCGCCGCGGTGCGCAGGGTGAAGGCGAGGCGCGGCCCGTCGAAGCCGAGCCGGGCGAGGCGGGAAGGGGCAGAGGGGGCAGGCATCAGCGCGGCGTCCCCTCGTCCGGGGCGGCATCCGCCGCCAGGATGCGCCCGTCGACGCGCGCGAAGGCGGACATCACCGCCTCGATCTCGGCATCCGAAAGGTCTTCGAGCAGCTGGTCCTCGATGCGCGCGAGCTTGGTGCGGATGTCCGTCACCGCCGCGCGTCCGGCGGGGGTGAGGCTCAGCAGCTTCAGCCGGCGGTCCCGCGTGCTGGGGCGGCGCTCCACCAGCCCGCGTTCGGCGAGCAGGTCGATGAGCCGCACCAGGGTGGAGTCATCGATGCCGACGGCCAGCGCGAGCTCCTTCTGGCACAGGCCGTCGCCCTTCTCCGCGAGGTGCACCAGCGGCGCCCAGCTCGCGTCGCTGAGGCCGATGGCGGCGAGGCGATGATCGAGGGCGCGGCGCCAGCGGCGGGCGAGGCCCACCAGCTGGATGCCGAAGTGGCGGCGGGCTGATGAATCTATTTGCATCCAATTCATTTGAATTAAAATGAAATGGTGCGCAATGGCCGACCTCTGCGCTCCACGCGTGGCTCAGCCTTCAACCGCCCTCAGTTCTGCAGGTGCTCGTAGCGCCTGTCGGTCAGGGTCTTCAGGAAGGCCACGAGGGCGTCGATGCGCTTGTCGTCGAGGGCGGGGCCGGTCTCCAACTCCTTCAGCGAGATGTTCTCGGCCACCTCCGGTGGCTCGAAGGGCTTGCCCGTCTCGGGGTTGATGTGCCGGGCCGGGTTCTGCGTGTTGTAGGTGTTGTAGAAGAGGATCACCGTGCGCAGGTCCTTGAACACGCCATTGTGCATGTAGGGGCCGGTCACGGCCACGTTGCGCAGGGTGGGCACCTTGAAGCGGCCGGCCTGGGCTTTCTTCTCCCGTCCCTTCAGGGTGGGGTTCTGGGCAAGGCCCAGGTCGCGGCTCTCGGGCTTCAGGCCGGCGGCGGCGCGCGCGGCCGTGTTCTTCGGCACACCGATATTGTGGAACTCGTAATTGCTGAAGGTCTCGCCGTCCGTGCCGCCCTGCGCGTTCAACTGGTGGCACAGGCTGCAATTGGTGAACTGCTGGGAGAAGAACAGCACGCGGCCCAGCTCCTCCTGGTCCGTCAGCTTCTCCTCCCCGCGCAGGTAGCGGTCGTATTTCGAATCGAACGCGGCGAACGCGGGTGTCGCCTCATAGGCGGCGATGGCGCGGGTCATGGCGGCAAAGCCCTTCTCCGGCCTGTCGAGCACGCCCTTGCCGTAGAGCGCGTCGAAGGCGCTCACATAGGCGGAATTCTCCTTCAGGCGTGCCACCACGCTCGCCTTGTCGGGCATCCCCATCTCCACCGGGTTGAGGGGCGGGCCGCCGGCCTGGGCGGCGAGATCGGCGGCGCGGCCGTCGAGGAACTGGCCGCCGTGGTAGAGGCCGGGCTTCGTGGCCTTGCCGAACGGCGGGCTGAAGCGGGCATAGGCCGCCGTCGGCGCGTTGCGGTCGCCGAGGGAGGTGCCGTCGTCGCCCAGCGACACCGCGCCGCCGACGGCCGGCGTTTCGCGCGGGTCGGTGAAGGCGCGGTCGGGCGCGTGGCAGGTGGCGCAGGCCTGGGTGCGGTTCCGGGAGAGGTTGGTATCGAAGAACAGCGCCTCGCCGAGCTTTTCCGGCGTGGTGAGGCCCGGCGCGTCCCCTGCCCCGGCGCTGCCCGCCCCGCCGAGCAGCGCGAGCATGGCCATGGCCGCCAGGGCGCCGCGTCGCGCGGGAGGCCGGCGCGATGTGGCCCCGCGCGCGGAGGCGATGCGAATGCCGCGGATTTTCGCGGCGGAAGAAAGGCTCACCATCGTGCTCCTGGCCGGCCCGACGCGGGTGAGCGCGAGGCCCGATCCGGCATTCGGACGCATGACTTCAGGGCATGAAGCCGCCTTTGCCGGCGCAGGGCAATCCGGAAATCTACGAAAGTGCCGCGCGTTCAATGCCTTGGAATGATTCCAAGCGGAGCGGTGGCGCGTCCGCCCCGCCGCCGGGGCTATTCGGCGGCGTCGAGGCCGATGTCGAGAATGGGGGCGCTGTGGGTCAGCCAGCCGGCGGAGATGAGATCCACGCCGGCTGCCGCGATGGCGGGGGCCGTTTCACGTGAAACGCGGCCGGAGGCCTCGGTGGTCATCCGCCCGTCCACCAGGGCCACGGCCTCCTTCAGCGCCGGTGGTTGCATGTTGTCGAGCAGCACGGCATCGACCCCGAGGGGCAGCAGCTCGCGGAGCTGGTCGAGCGTGTCCACCTCCACCTCGATCTTCACCATGTGCCCGGCATGAGCACGCACGCGGCGGACCGCCTCGGTGACCGAGCCGGCGATGGCGACATGGTTGTCCTTCACCAGCACCGCGTCGTCGAGGCCGAAGCGGTGGTTGGAGCCGCCGCCCGCCCGCACCGCGTGCTTCTCCAGCGCCCGCAGGCCCGGCGTGGTCTTGCGGGTGCACACGATGCGCGCCCGGTGGCCGCGCACCGCTTCCACCAGCGTGGCGGTGGCGGTGGCGATGCCGGACAGGCGGCACATGAGGTTCAGCGCCGTGCGCTCGGCCGCGAGGATGCCTCGCCCCGGCCCGCGGATGCAGGCGATGAGGGTGCCGGCCTCCACCGCCGCGCCATCGCGCAGGCGCGCGTCGAAGGCGATGGCCGGGTCCATGAGGGCGAATGCCAGGCGGGCGCAGTCGAGCCCCGCCACCACGCCGGGCTGGCGCGCCACCAGGTCCATGCGGGCGATGTGCCCGGCAGGTATGATGGCGTCGCTGGTGATGTCCCCGGCCCTGCCGAGGTCCTCCAGCAAGGCGGCGCGGACGACGGGCTCCACCAGCAGGGTCGGGAGGGGCGGCAGGTCGAGGGGCAGAACCACAGGCGAGTTCACGGGGAGGTTCGTCATGGCGTTTCCTTCGGCTGGGTCGTGCGGCGGGCGCGGAAGGCCATCCGCCCGAGCTTTCCTTGTTCGTGCCGGCCTCCGGGCGCCGGCCTGGGGGATGCCGGTGCGCGCGTGCGCTCTCTTTGCGTGAGCGCATCCGCTATGCCGTGTCGCGCGCGTTCTAGATGCATGGGCGCATGGAAGGCGCCTTAGCGGATCGCCTGACCGCGCATTCCGCCACGGGTCGGCCTTTGCCTTGCGTGATCGCGCTCAGTGGCCGCGGGCCCGTGCGGCCGGAGGGCCGGCGAGCTGCTCCGCCGCCGCCAGCGCCTGCATCAGGGTGAGGCGGCTGCGGCGTGCGACCGGCGCGGACAGGGGGAAATCGGTGCGGCTGTGGGCGCCCCGGCTTTCCTCACGGGTGAGGGCCGACACCGCCATCATGAGCCCGGCGATGGCGGGATCGGCCGCCGGCCCGCCGGCAAGGACCAGCGGCGCCAGGGCGGCGATGGCGGCCCGGAGCCCCTCCCCTTCGCGCAGCACGCCCAAATGGCGCGACACGATGGCCCGTGCCGCGGCGGGATCGGGCGCCGGCGGCATCTCTGCCGGCAGGCGGGGCGCGGGCGCTGCGGCCGGCTGGCCGGCGAGGCTTTCCGCCACCCAGCGGCCGCAGACGACCCCCTCCACCAGCGAGTTGCTGGCGAGGCGGTTGGCGCCGTGCAGCCCGGTGGAGGCCACCTCGCCGCAGGCCCACAGCCCGTCCACGGTGCTGCGCCCCTCGCCGTCCACGGCGATGCCGCCCATGTGGTAGTGGGCGGCGGGGCGGATGGGGATGGGCTGCCGGGCCGGATCGATGCCGGCGGCGGCGCACAGGCCGGCGATGGCCGGGAAGCGGCGCGCGAAGCCGGCGCCGAGGGCGGCGCGGGCGTCGAGAAAGACCTCCCGCCCCGCCTGAAGCTCCGCCCACACCGCACGGGCCACCACGTCGCGCGGGGCCAGCTCGGCGCTCGGCACATGGGCCAGGAAGCGCGTGCCGTCGGCGGTGACGAGGGTGGCCCCCTCCCCGCGCACCGCCTCGCTGACGAGCGAAAGCGGCCGCCCGGTGCCGACGAGCGCGGTGGGGTGGAACTGCACGAACTCCAGGTCCGCCAGCACCGCCCCCGTCCGCGCGGCCAGGGCGAGCCCGAGGCCGAAGGAGGAGCCGGGATTGGTGGTGTGCTCGAACAGGGCCCCTGCCCCGCCGGTGGCGAGCACCACCTGCCGGGTGCGCAGCAGGGCCCCGCCGCCCGGCCCCGCCACCAGCACGCCGGCGATGGCGCCATCAGCGGTCACGAGGCGGCGCGCCTCCACGCCCTCCACCACGGTGACCGAGGGGCACGCCCGCACCGCCGCCGCGAGGGCGCGCACCAGCTCGCGGCCGGTGGCGTCGCCATCCGCATGCACGATGCGGCGGCGGCTGTGGGCGGCCTCCAGGCCGAGGGCGAGGCGCCCGGCCCCGTCGCGGTCGAAGCGGGTGCCGATGCGCGCGAGATCGGCGATGGCATCGGGCGCGGCGGCGAGGATGCGGCCCGCGATCCGTGCGTCGCACAGGCCGTCGCCGGCGGCCAGGGTATCGGACAGATGGAGCGCGGCGTCGTCATCCTCGCCGACGCTGGCCGCCATGCCGCCCTGGGCCAGCGGGCTCGATCCGTCACCGCCCAGGGGCGCGCGGGTGAGCAGCACCACCGGGCGCGGCGCCAGGAACAGCGCCGCCGAGAGCCCCGCCACCCCGCCGCCGATGATGACGGGCCGGTCTTCGAGCCCGGCGAGGGCGGCGGCCGCGGCGCCGGTCACAGCGCCAGCATCCGTTCGACCGCGACGCGGGCGCGCGCGGCGACACCGGGCTCGATCTCCACCACGTGCCGGTTCTCTTCCAGCGCCCGGCGGATGTTGGCGACGGTGATCTTCTTCATGTGCGGGCACAGATTGCAGGGGCGCACGAAGTCGAGGTCGGGATATTGCAGGGAAATATTGTCGCTCATGGAGCATTCGGTGAGCAGAACCACGCTCGGCGGCCGCATCTCGCCCACATAGTCGGCCATGGCGGCGGTGGAGCCGGAGAAGTCCGCGGCCTGCACCACCTCGCGCGGGCACTCGGGGTGCACCAGCACCGCGACGCCGGGGTGGGCCTCCCGCAGCTCCGCCACGTCGGCGGCGGTGAAGCGCTCGTGGACCTCACAGCTGCCGGGCCAGGAGACGATCTCCACCCCCGTCTCGGCCGCCACGTTCTCCGCCAGATACTGGTCGGGCAGCATGACGACCCTGGGCAGGCCGAACGACTGGACCACCTTGCGGGCGTTGCCGGAGGTGCAGCAGATGTCCACCTCCGCCTTCACCGCCGCCGAGGTGTTCACATAGGCGATCACCGGCAGGCCCGGATTGGCGATGCGCATCTGGCGCACCCCCTCCGGCGTGATGGACTCGGCGAGCGAGCAGCCGGCGTCGAGATCGGGGATCAGCACCGTCTTCTCGGGGTTCAGCAGCTTCGCCGTCTCGGCCATGAAATAGACCCCCGCGAGCACGATCACGTCGGCGTCGGTGGTGGCCGCCTCGCGGGCGAGGGTCAGGCTGTCGCCCACGATGTCCGCCACGCAGTGGTAGATCTCGGGGGTCTGGTAATTGTGCGCGAGGATGACGGCGTTGCGCTCGATCTTCAGGTGCTGGATGGCCTCCACGTCGTCGGCGAGCAGCCCCCACTCGGCGGGGGGGATGACGCGCCTCACCCGTTCGTAGAGCTGGGAGGCGCGGGCGGTGGCCGAGCCGACGGCGGACATTTCCACGGGCGTGAGCTTGGACATGGCACTATACTCAGTTTGAGCATATATTGGCTATATGCTTATACTGAGCATAATTCCTGTCAAGTGCGCGCGAGGGGCAGCTTGGTTCCGGAGAAGGCACGCTCGGCCAGCACCGCGTGGCGGAAGCGGAAGAGTTTCGCAGGCCGGCCAATGCCTTCGGAGGTGGAGGCACCGGTTTCCTCCACCAGCTCCTGCTGTTCCATGAGCCGGCGAAAATTCTGCTTGTGCACGGTGCGCCCGGCCAGCGCCTCCACGCAGCGCTGAAGCTGCAGCAGGGTGAAGGTGTCCGGCATCAGCTCGAACACCACCGGGCGATACTTGATCTTGGCGCGCAGCCGGGCGATCCCGGTGGCGAGGATGCGGCGATGGTCGCCGATCATGGGAACGCCGCCCGCCGTGTCTCCCGCCGTGCTGCCGTTCACCGCTCCGTTCCGGCGGGCCTCGGGCACCAGCCCGGCCTCATAGAGCAGCTCATAGCGCTGCAGCGTCATCTCCTCGTTCCAGGGCTGGTCGTCGAGGCCGAAGGCGGTGGCGGCGCGCAGGCGCCGCGCGGCCCGCTCCGTGCCCGGCCGTCCCGCCTCGCTCCAGGCGGCCAGCGCAGGGGAAATAAGCCGGCTAATTACATTCGGCGGGCCGTCGCGGTGGTCCTCCCAGGGAAAGTAGTCGTACCAGCTGCGCCAGCCCCCTTCCCCGCCCGACAATTCATGCGTGAGGCCGAGGTAGCTGATGGAGATGGTCCGCGGCCCGCCCTCCCCGGCGCGGTCCTTGTCGGCGAAGGTGTAGAGCTGCTCCACATAGCCGATGGGATGGTGGGTCTGCTGCTCCACCCACGCCCGGAGCCCCGATTGCAGCGAGCGGTGGCCGAGCTCGAAGGGCCCGGACGGCAGCGCCCGGCCCTCCTCCAGGGTCAGCACCCGCGGCGCGCCGGAGGAAACCGCCACCAGCACCGCGATGAGGTCCACCTGGATGGCGTGGACGGCCGCCGGCTCCGCCCGTTCCTTCTCGTCGCTCATGGCGCGGCGCTCGAGGAGACGGGCGTCGTCAGGGTCGGGCCGGCGCGCGCGGGGCGGGCCTCAGGCATCGGCGGCGATGTCCTCGCGGGAGGAGAGCGCCTGCAGCGAGGCGAGGCGGACATTGCCCTTCCCGCTCTTTTTCACCTCATACATGGCGTCATCCGCGAAGCGCATGAGCGTCGCCGCGTCGGTGGCATGGCAGGGGTAGAGGGCGATGCCGATGGAGGCGCCCACCGTGACCGTGATCGGCGGCGCGGCCTGGCGCAGGCCGTAGGGCTGACGCAGGGCGCCGCACAGCCGCTCCCCCTGGGCGAGCGCGGTCTGGTCGTCGGGGAGGTCCACCATGATGACCGCGAACTCGTCGCCGGACAGGCGCACGGCGAAGTCCTCGTGCCGCAGGTTCGCGCGCAGTCGCTGGGCGATGGCGCACAGAAGTTCGTCGCCGACGGCGTGGCCGTGGCGGTCGTTGACCTGCTTGAAGCCGTCGATGTCGATGTAGAGCAGCGCGAAGGCACGCCCGCTCTGCTCGGCCTGGGCGAAGGCGCGCGTCAGGTGCTCCATGAACAGGATGCGGTTGCCGAGCCCGGTGAGGGGGTCATGGGTGGCCATGTGGCGCACCTGCTTCTCCACCCGGCGCCGCTCCTCGATCTCGACCTCGAGCTGCCTGTTGCGCTTCTCCAGCTCCTCCATCGCCGCCTTGAGGCGCATCTTGGAGATGTGCAGCTCCAGGAACACGGTGACCTTGGAGAGCAGCACCGCGTCGTTGATGGGCTTGGCGATGTAGTCCACCGCGCCGAAGGTGTAGCCCTTCAGGCGGTTGATGTCGTCGAGATAGGCCGCGGTCACGAACACGATCGGGATGTCGCAGGTGGCCGGGTCGTTATTGAGCAGGGAGGCGACCTCGAAGCCGTCCATGTCCGGCATCTGCACGTCGAGCAGGATCAGCGCGAAGCGGTGGTCGAGGCACAGGGCGAGCGCCTCGTTGCCGGACTTCGCCTCGTAGATGTCGGCCTCGACCGCCGCCAGCAGCCGGCGCATGCTGGCGAGGTTGGCGGAGACGTCGTCCACCACCAGGATCTTGGGGCGCGGCTCCGTGGAAGGTTCGCTCATGGCCGCACCGCCGCGTTGATGCGGGCGGCGAGGGCGTCGAGCGGCGCGCACAGGTCGGCGCCAGCCCGCTCCAGGGCCGCGCGCGGCATGGTGGGGACTTCGGCTTCCTCAGGAGATTGGACCAAGGCAAGACCTCCCCGCTGGCGGATCTGCGCAAGACCTTCCGCCCCGTCGCTGCTCGCTCCGGTGAGAACGACACCAATAAGGCATTTGTGGTACGCCCGCGCAGCGGTTTCGAACAGCACGTCGATCGAGGGGCGGGAGAAGCACACTTTCGGATCTACCGAAAGGGAAAAGTGCCGGTCTGGCTCGATCAGCAGATGGTAACCGCTTGGGGCCACATGCACGCGACCTTCTGTCACTGGCATGCGTTCCTGCGCCAGCGCCACCGGCAGGGGGCTGCTCTGCCCGAGCACCTCCGGCAGAAGGTCCGGCCCGCGTGCGCCCACATGGTTCACAACCACCACCGCGGCCGGAAGGCCGGGGTCGAGGCGCTCCAGCAGCCGGCGCAGGGCGGCGGGGCCCCCCGCCGAGGCGCCGATGACCACCGCCTGTGCGAGCGCCCCTGCCATGGTCAGGGCGCGCTGGTGCGGCGGTAGATCTGCGCCGCGCCGTCGACCACCCTGAACTTCTCCCGCGCTCCGGCGAGCTGCATGTTCTCGCGGGTGCCGATGCACAGGAACCCGCCGCGCACCAGGCTGTCGGCGAACATGCGAAGAACGCGGTCCTGCAGCGGCGTGGAGAAATAGATGAGCACGTTGCGGCACAAGATGAGGTGGGCCTCGCAGAACACCGTGTCGGTGACGAGGTTGTGCTCGGCGAAGGTGACGCGGGAGATGAGCCGCTCGTCGAGCTTCAGGAAGTCGTAGCGCGCGTGGTAATAGTCGGAGAGGCTGCCGGCGCCGCCGCTGTCGAGATAGCGCTGGGCCGCCTCGCGCGCGTGCTGCAGGGGGAAGATGCCTTCCCGCGCCCGCGCCAAAGCATTGGCCGAGATGTCGGTGGCATAGATGCGCGCGCGCTCGTAGAGCCCCGCCTCGGTGAGCAGGATGGCGAGGGAATAGACCTCCTGCCCGTGGGCGCACCCCGCCTGCCAGATGTTGATGGCCGGATAGGAGGAGAGGATGGGAAACACCTGCTCCTTCAGCGCCCGGAACACATGCGGGTCGCGGAACAGCTCGGAGACCGGCACCGAGAGGCCGGAGATGGCCTCGGTGATCCGCTCCGGATTGTGCAGCAGCATGTCGGTGAGCGCGGTGACGGTGGGCGTGCCGAACTGCATGGCGAGGTTGCGCGCCCGCCGGCCGAGCGAGGCGCGGTTGTATCCGGAGAAGTCGTAGCCGTAGCGCCGGTCGAGGGCGGTGACGAACAGGTCGAGCTCCAGCTCCTCCAGGGCGGCGCAGATGACGGCGGGATCTTCGGGCGCGGTCATCGGGGCGGCAGCCAGGCGCGGATCATGGAGAGCAGCTTCGGCACGTCGATGGGCTTGGAGAGATAGTCGCTGGCCCCGGCGGCGAGGCACTTCTCGCGGTCGTCCTTCATGGCCTTGGCGGTCAGGGCGATGATGGGCAGCTTGGCGAAGCAGGGCTGCTTGCGGATCTCCGCCATGGCCTCGTAGCCGTCCATCACCGGCATCATGATGTCCATGAGCACGATCTCGATGTCGGGGCGGGTGTCGAGCTGGGCCACGGCCTTGGCGCCGTCCTGGGCCAGGATCACCTCGATGCCCTTGCCGCGCAGCACCTTGGCGAGGGCGTAGATGTTGCGCATGTCGTCGTCCACCAGCAGCAGGCGGCGGCCCTTGAGGTCGGCGTCGGGGTTCTCGGAGAGGGCCTTGGCCTCGTTCCGCACGGAGTGGAGGAACAGGCTCACCTCGTCCATGAGCCGCTCGGGCGAGCGGGCGCCCTTGATGACGATGCTGTCGGTGAAGGCCCGCAGCTTGAGGCTTTCCTCCGCCGTCAGGTCGCGCCCGGAATAGACCACCACCGGCACCTGCCGCTCTCCGGCGGCGACCCGCTCCAGCAGCTCGAAGCCCGACATGCCGGGCAGGCCGAGGTCGAGCACCATGCAGTCCACCGCCTCGCGGCCGATGATCTCCAGCGCCTCCTCGCCGCTGCCGGCCTCCAGCACCTCCACCGCGCCGGCGCCGATGAGCTTGCGCACGGCGAGGCGGGCGGCCGGGTCGTCGTCCACCACCAGCACGCGGCGCGGCTGGTCCTGGGAGAAATGGGCGAGGGTGGCGAGCGCGCCGTTGAGATCCTCCGCGCTCACCGGCTTGGTGAGGAAGCCCACGGCGCCGAGGTCGCGCCCGCGCTTGGCCTCGTCGAGGGCGGAGACGAAATGCACCGGGATGTGGCGGGTGGCGGCATCGGACTTCAGCCGCTCGATGACGGTCCAGCCGTCCATGCCCGGCAGCATCACGTCCAGCAGGATGCCGGTGGGACGGTGCCGGCGGGCAAGCTCCAGCCCGCTCTCGCCATCGGTGGCCGCGAGCACCTGGTAGCCCTTGCGCCGCACCAGGCTGACGAGGGTGCGCGCGAAGGCGGGGTCGTCCTCCACCACCAGGATGGTGGTGAGCCCTTCCCGCAGGGATGCCCGGTCGTCCTCGATCACCAGCGCCGGCCGGGGATGCGACGCGGCGACGGCGCGGGGCGGCTCGGGCGCCCGGGCGGCCGGCGCTTCCTCCACCACCGGCGCGCCGATGGGCACGGTGAGGCGGAAGGTGGAGCCGGCGCCGAGCCGGCTCTCCACGGTCACGTCGCCGCCCAGCAGGCGGGCGAGGCGCTGGGTGATGGCGAGCCCCAGCCCGGTGCCGCCGAACTGCCGGCGGGTGGAGGAATCCACCTGCTCGAAGGCCTGGAAGATGGTCTCCAGCTTGTCCTCGGGAATGCCGATGCCGGTGTCCGCCACGCGCACCACCAGGGTGTCGCCGGCGCCGTGCGCGAAGGTGACGGTGATGCCGCCCTCGGTCGTGAACTTGAAGGCGTTGCCCAGCAGGTTGTTGGTGATCTGCTCCAGCTTGCCGTCGTCGGAGAGGACGTAGGCCGGTGCGTCGGGCGCGACGGTGACGGTGAAGTTGATCCCCTTCTCCTGCGCCACGTGGCGGAAGTTGCGCTCCATCCGCGTGGCGACGGCGGGGATGGACACCGGCTCGCGCACCACGTCCATCTTGCCCGCCTCCACCTTGGAGAGGTCGAGGATGTCGTTGATGAGGCGCAGCAGGTTGGTGCCGGAGGAATGGATGATGGCGGCGGCCTCCACCTCCTCCGCGTCGAGGTGGCCGGTGTGGTTCTCGGAGAGGTCGTGGGCGAGGATGAGCAGGCTGTTGAGCGGCGTGCGCAGCTCGTGGGACATGTTGGCCAGGAACTGCGACTTGTACTGGTTGGCGCGGGCGAGCTCGTCGGCGCGGGCCTCGGCGTCCAGGTTGGCGGCTTCCGCCGCCGCCTTCTGCGCGGCCAGCTCCTCGGAGCTGTGGCGCAGCACCTCGTTGGAGCGCTGCAGCTCGTCCGCCTGCACCCGCAGCTCTTCCTCGGAAGCGGCGACCTTCTGCGACTGCTCCTGGAGCTGCTCGTTGGTGGCGCGCAATTCCTCCTGCTGGGTGCGCAGCTCTTCCTCCGCCACCCGCAGCTCGGCGGTCTGGCGCTGGGTCTGTTCCAGCAGCTCCAGGGTGCGCACCGCGCGGTTGAGATTGTCGAGGGAGAGCGCCACCACCGGCGCCACGTCGTGCAGCAGGCGCTCCCGCGCGCCGGCGAGCGGCTCGAAGCTGGCAAGCTCGATGACGCCCAGGAGCCGGTTCTTGCTGATGACAGGCACCGCCGCCACCGTGAACGGCCGCCCCTCGCCGGTGCCGGAATGGATGCGGATATAGTCCTCGGGCACCGGCGAGAGCACGATGGGCTTGCGCTCCTTCGCGGCCTGGCCGGCGAGCCCCTCGCCCAGCTTGTAATGGGTGGAGAGATGGCGCCGCGCGGTGAAGGCGTAGGTGCCGCTGAGAACGAGCTGCTGGTCCGCCTCGTCGAAGGCGTAGAACACGCCGACCCCGGCCTTCAGGCGCGGCGCCAGCTCCGTCAGCAGCTCGTCGGCGAAGCTGGCGAGGCTCTCGGCGCGCTGGAGCTTCTCCGAGACGGCGCCGACGCCGGTCTTCACCCAGTTGCTGTCGTAGGTCTCGATGGCCATGGCCTTGAAGACCTGGAGGGCGCGGGCGATGGTGCCCACCTCGTCGCGGCGCTGGGTGTAGGGCACGACGATCGAATGGTCGTGACCGGCCAGCTGCTCCATGCGGCTCGCCAGGAGCTGCAGCGGCTGGGTGATGAGGCGGGCGGACAGGATCAGCGCGCCCACGCCGGCGGCGATGGAGGCGATGAGCGCCGCCAGGTTGACCATCCGCAGCAGGCGCTCGGTGTGTTCCAGCTCGGCCCGGGAAAGCTGAAGCTCCGCATCCGCCCGGCTGACGATCTGCGTGAGCACGTTGGTGATGGCGCGGCTTCCCCGGTCGCCGGTGTCGCTGGTGGCGAATTCGCGCAAGGCGTTGCCGCTGAACTCGGGCGTGATCTCGCCGCGGACGCTGCGATCCACCAGGGCCAGCAGAGGCGCCGCCGCGACCGTCGACCAGGGCTCGTTGAACTTGATCGCCTGATCCGCCAGGGCGCGCAGCGCGGGGATGTCGGACGCCGCCTGCTGCAGGTCGTCGAGCGCGGAGCCGACCTGCTCATCGCTGGTTTCCAGGCGCTGGCGCGCCACCGCGGGCTGCGCGAGCGCGTCCTGCACCAGCGCCAGCCTGCGCTCGCTGACGGCGCGAATCGCGGCATTGGCGAGGTTCGTGTTGTGGATGAAGACGTTGGCCTGGGCCTGGAGCGTGCTGGCGCGCTGCATCGTCAGGCTGTTGGCGCCCAGGAGCAGGAGGAAGAGGAACAGCAGCACCATGAAGATGCTGCCCAGCTTCCACTGCAGCGACAGGTTGGCAAGCCAGGATGCGCTCGATCCGACCTTCGTATCCGGCTCCGCCTCGGATTTCGCTCCGGCCATTCAAATCCCCATGTTGCTACCGTCCGACCTCGCGCGCCATTCAATCACGCAATCGGAAAAAAGTCCTGAAGCGGCAACGGGGTCGGCGGACCTTCGCACCTGCCTCTAGGGCAGGATCTCGCGCACGCGCTCCATGGGGCGGCACAGGCGCACGCCCTTGGCGGTGAACACGAACGGCCGCTCGATCAGGGGGGGATGCGCGGTCAGCGCGTCGAGCAGGGCATCGTCGGAGAGGGTGGGGTCGTCGAGGCCGAGCTCAGCGTAGAGGGCGCCCTTGCTGCGGACCGCGTCGCGCACCGTGATGCCGGCGGCGGCGATGGCAGCGGCCAGCTCCGCGCGGCTTGGCGGGGTCTTCAGATACTGGATGATCTCCGGCTCGATGCCCGCCTCCCCCAGCAGCGCCAGGGTGTTGCGGGAGGTGCCGCAGGAGGGGTTGTGCCAGATGGTGACGCGCGACGGGCCGCTCATGGCCGAGGCTCCGGATGTGGGGGGCTGCGCCGGGGTTCCGGCGCGCCGACATCAAGCGGCGGCCGGCCGGCGGTGTCAATCGACGGCGGGCAGCCACCGCGCATGGTTCCGCACCACGGCATGACCCGTCCGGATCGCGGGGAAACGCCTGGTGCTGCGCGATTTCCATTGCTTGCCTCACGGTCCGGCGCAGGCGGCAGGCCGCGCGCGCCGGATGCGCTCACACCGCCGGGGTGAGGGGGCCGGATTCCGCCCCCGCCTTTCCGGCGAGATCGATGCGGTGGGAGACGATGGCGAGCAGCATGGCGATGCTCGCCAGCGAAGCGCCGATCCACGGCAGGTCCATGTAGCCGAGGCCCAGGGTCAGCCCCACCCCGCCGATGCCGGCGCCGATGGCGTTGCCCAGGTTGAAGGCGCCCTGGTTGATGGTGGAGGCGAGGTTGGGCGCCTCGGCCGCTTCCTTCACCACCCGCATCTGCAGCGGCGCCACCAGCGCGAAGCCCAGCGCGCCCCAGGCGAACAGGGTGATGGCCGCCGGCAGGGGATGGGCGCTGGTGAGCGGGAACAGCGCGAGCAGCACCACCTCCACCGCCGAGATGCCGATGATGGTGGGCATCAGGCTGCGGTCGGCAAGCCACCCGCCCCCGAAATTGCCCACCGTGAGCCCGACGCCGAACACCAGCAGCATGAGCGTGACGCCATGGGCCGACACCCCCGTGTGGGTGGTCAGGATCGGCGCGATGTAGGTGAAGACGCTGAACAGGCTGGAGGAGGCGACGATGGAGATGAGCATGGCCAGCAGCACCTGGACCGAGCCGATGGCCCTGGCCTCCCGCTTCAGCTCCAGGGGCGGTGCCGGCAGCTCGCGCGGGAGCCACATGGCGAGGGCGACGGCCGCCACCACGCCGATGGCCACCACCGCGAGAAAGGTGTCGCGCCAGGAAAAGATCTCGCCCATGGCGGTGCCGAGCGGCACGCCCAGCACGTTGGCGATGGTGAGGCCGGCGAACATCATGGCGATGGCCTGGGCCTTGCGGCTCGGCGGCGAGAGCTCTGCCGCCACCACCGCTCCGAGCCCGAAGAAGGCACCGTGGCACAAGGCGGTGACGACGCGCGCGCCCATCAGCAGCCAGAAGTCCGGCGCCAGCGCGCACAGGAGGTTGCCGGCGATGAACACGCCCATCAGCACCATCAGCGCGTGGCGCCGGTTCATGCGCGCGGTGGCGATGGCGAGGAAGGGCGAGCCGAAGGTGACGCTCAGCGCATAGCCCGTGACCAGGAAGCCGGCCTGGGGAATGCTCACCGAGAGGTCGGCGGCCACGTTGGGCAGCAGGCCGACGATGACATATTCCGTCGTGCCGATGCCGAACGAGGCGAGCGCGAGCGCGAGCAGGGCGAGGCGCACGGCCTTCGCGCCGCCGGCGGGGGAGGATGAGACATCCATGGGACGAAACACCGGGATAGGGGTGGGCTCCCGCCGGCTCCGGCGCCGCAGCACGCCTTCCGGGCAAGATGCGCGGACCTTATGCCGCGCTGCGGCGACGCGGAAATGAAATCTCCGACTGGATTCGAGGCGCGGCGAGAATGCTGGCGGCGCGGTGGCCGCCCGGCGACGGAAGCGGGGCGATCCGTGTCCCCGGCGACACGGTGCGACGCCGTCGCGCGGTCATCTGGCGTGCGGTGCCGAAAAGGGGCCGTGAAGGGGGCTCGCCTTTGGCGCGGCACAGGTTATATTGGCCGCGAATTGACCGGATGGCCCTAAGCTCCATGTTTCGTCTCACCTTGCCCCTGGCGCTCGTCGCCGCCTTCGCCCTGGCGGCGTGCGGCGTGAAGGGTCCGCTTGAGCCGCCCCCCGGCGCTCCGGTCGCGACGCCGCAGGCGCAGGTGGCGCCGCCCCCCAACGTTCGCCACAGCGCGGGCGCCCTGGGCGGCTCCGCGACCGACATGGTCTCCAATTCCTCGACCCACGCGGCCTGGGAAAAGGACCAGAGAGGCGCCTCGGGTGATCCGCTGAAGGGCTACCCGCGGCCCGATCAGCCCTTCATTCTCGACGGCCTGCTCTGAGGCTGCCGGCGTCCCGGCCTGGCCCGGCGCGCAACGCGAAGACCTTCGTTCCATGCACCATTTCGATTACCGCGACGGACACCTCCACGCCGAGGGCGTGGACCTGGTGACCCTCGCGTCGGAAGTCCGCACGCCCTTCTACTGCTATTCCTCCGCCACGCTGGAGCGGCACTACAAGGTCTTCATGGAGGCCTTCGCCGATCGCGAGGCGCTGTTGTGCTACGCGCTGAAGGCCAATTCCAACCAGTCGGTCATCGCCACCCTGGCGCGGCTCGGCGCGGGGGCGGACATCGTCTCCGCGGGCGAGCTGCGGCGCGCGCTGGCGGCCGGCGTGCCGGGCGGCCGCATCGTCTTCTCCGGCGTCGGCAAGACGCGCGAGGAGATGGCGGAGGCCATCGCCGCCGGCATTCTCTGCTTCAACGTGGAGAGCGAGCCCGAGCTGCACGTGCTCTCCGAGGTGGCGACCGCCCTCGGGCGCACCGCGCCGGTCTCCATCCGTGTCAATCCGGACGTGGACGCCAAGACCCACAAGAAGATCTCCACCGGCCGCTCGGCCACCAAGTTCGGCATTCCCATCTCCCGCGCGCGGGAGGTCTACGACCTCGTGGCGCGCCTGCCCGGCCTCGCCGTCACCGGCGTGGACATGCATATCGGCAGCCAGATCACCGACATGGCGCCCGTGGAGAATGCCGTGGCGCTGCTGGCGGACCTTGCCCGCGACCTCATGGCCGCCGGCCACCGGCTGCACCACCTCGACCTCGGGGGCGGCCTCGGCGTGCCCTATGCGGCGAGCGACCCGGTGCCGCCGCCCCCCGCAGAATATGCCGCGGTGGTGCGCCGGGCCCTGGGCGGGCTCGACCTGCCGCTGGTGTTCGAGATGGGCCGCATGGTGGTGGCCAACGCCGGCATTCTCGTCACCCGCGTGCTCTATGTGAAGCATGGCGAGGGCAAGACCTTCGTGATCGTGGACGCGGCCATGAACGATCTCATCCGCCCCACCCTCTACGAGGCCCACCACGACCTCCTGCCCGTGGCCGAGCCGGCGGCGGACACCCCCACCATGGTGGCCGACGTGGTCGGGCCGGTGTGCGAGACCGGCGATTTCCTCGCCCTCGACCGCGAGATGCCGGACGTGAGGGCGGGCGACCTGCTGGCGGTGATGACCGCCGGCGCCTATGGCGCGGTGCAGGCCTCCACCTACAACACCCGCGCCCTGGTGCCGGAAGTGCTGGTGAACGGCACGGTGGCGGCCGTGGTGCGCCCGCGCGTGGACGTGGACGCCCTCATCGCCCTCGACAGCATGGCCCCCTGGCTCGGCTGAGCCGCCGGGGCGCCGCGCGCCATTCGAAAAGAGTCGGAAGCGGGCATGCCGCCGCGCGCCAGGGGGCAGGCGGCTTCAGGCGGTGGCGCGGCCGTGCTTGGCGATGAACGCCACCAGCGCGTCCTCGGTCATGGGGCGGCCCAGGTAGAAGCCCTGCACCTCGTCGCAGCGATCCGCCTTCAGGCTGGCGAGCTGGCTCTCGGTTTCCACCCCTTCCGCCACCACCTGCATGCCGAGCGCGCGGCCGAGGCCCAGGATGGCCTGCACGATGGCGAGCGCGCCCTTGCTCTGGTCGAGGTCGCCCACGAAGCTGCGGTCGATCTTGAGCGCGTCGAAGGGGAAGGTGCGCAGGTAGCCGAGCGAGGAATAGCCGGTGCCGAAATCGTCCATGGACAGGCGCACGCCGATGTTCTTGAGCTGCACCAGCACGTCGAGCGCCTTGTCGGTGTTCTCGATGAGCACGCTCTCGGTGATCTCCAGCTCCAGCCGGTGCGGCGCGAGATCGGTGGCCTTGAGCACCGAGCCCACGGTCTCCACCAGCTCGCCGCCGCGGAACTGCACCACCGAAACGTTGACCGAGACATTGAGGCCGGGCAGGCGGGCGATGGTGTCGCAGGCCTTGCGCAGCACCCATTCGCCCATGGGAACCACGAGGCCGCTCTTTTCCGCGAGCGGCACGAACTCGTCCGGCACCAGGCGGCCGAGCTGGGGGTGGTCCCAGCGGATCAGAGCCTCCACACCGATGATGCGCAGGGTGTCCGTGCTCCAGCGGGGCTGGAACAGGAGCACGAACTGATCCGAGATGATGGCGCGCCGCAGGTCCCCCTCCAGGGAGCGCCGGCCGCTGGTTTCCTCGTTCATCTCGGAGGTGAAGAAGCAGGAGACGCCGGGGCCGATGGCCTTGGCCCGCTCCAGGGCGAGCCCGGCGCGGTGCACCAGCGCTTCCGCCTCCTCGCCATCGGCGGGGGCCACGGCGATGCCCAGGGTCGCCTGGGGATAGAGCGTGGCCATGGCCAGCACCACGGGGGCGCTGAGGGCATTCTGCAGGCGGCCGCACAGGCGTTCGGCGGTCTTGGCATCGGAAAGGCCGGTGGCCACCAGCACGAATTCGTCGGCGCCCACCCGCGCCACGAGGTCGTTGTCGCGCACGCAGCGCTTGAGGCGCCGGGCCATCTCGGCCAGCACGGCATCGCCCGCGGCGGCGCCGAAGCTGTCGTTGAGCTGGCGGAAATTGTCGATGTCGAGGGTGACGACCGCGACCATGCGCGTCCCGTCCTGCGCCGCGTCGAGGGCGCCGGCCAGGAACTCCAGCATCAGCAGCCGGTTGGGCAGGTTGGTGAGGGGATCGTGCAGGGCGAGGTATTCCGACCGCCACGGGCCGCCCATCACATCGTCTGTGCTGTCAGTCGCCATCTCGCGCAAGCCGGTGAATGGGCCGCCGGATGCCCCATGGGGCGGGACCGGCGGCGGATGCTTCAGGATCGTCGCACGCCCCAGGCGCGCGGGCGTGCCGCGGGGCCAGCACACGTCGCGTGAAGCCCGCTCCCCCGGCGCCCATTCCGTGTGCAAGCCCGGATATTGTGCCCGCCGGCCAAGATCGTCAAGCCACCGCCGGTACGGGAGTCTTCACAGGGTGATGACGACGCGCATCACCGAGGGGTCCTCGCTGCTCGGCGCGACCTTGAAGCCCAGGTCCTCGGCCATGTGCAGCATGGGCCCGTTCTCGCGCATCACGTCGCCGAACACGCGCTTGAGGCCGCGGGCGCGGGCGTGGTCGAGGATCTCGGTCATCAGGCGGTAGCCGAGGCCTTTCCCCTTCATGTCCGAGCGCACCATGATGGCGTATTCCGCCTCCTCGCTGTCGGGATCGGCGATGATGCGCACGACGCCGCAGATGTCACCGCCTTCCTCCACCGCCACGAACGCCATCTCGCGGTCGTAGTCGATCTGTGACAGGCGGGCGGCCATGAGGTGGGGGAAGTCCTTCACCGAGCCGAGGAAGCGCATGCGCACGTCCTGCGGATCGGAGCGGCGCACCACGTCCACGAGGCCGGGCTCGTCCTCCGGCCGGATCGGGCGCAGGGTGACGAAATGCCCGTCGGTGAGGGGGATCTGCTTCACATGCTCCGGCGGATAGGGCCGGATGGCGAAGCGCTTCGTGCCGTCCTGCGCCGCCTCGTTCACCACGATGCGGGCATCGAGGGCGATCACCCCGTTCTCGTCCGCGAGCAGGGGGTTGATGTCGAGCTCGGCGATCTGCGGCAGGTCGGCCAGAAGCTCGCCGATCTTGATGAGGGTGGAGGCGATGGCGCCCATGTCCGCCGGCGGGTGGTCGCGGTAGCCGGCGAGCAGCCTGGACACCCGCGTGCGGGAGATCATCTCCCGCGCCAGCACGCCGTTGAGCGGCGGCAGGGCCACCGCCCGGTCGCCGATCACCTCCACCGCCGTGCCGCCCTGGCCGAACAGCACCACCGGGCCGAAGGTGGGATCGTTGGCGATACCGGCGATCAGCTCCTGGGCGTTGGGCCGGCGCACCATCTGCTGCACGGTGAAGCCGTCCACCCTGGCGGCGGGCCGCTTTTCCGCCACCGAGGCGATGATCTCGCGGCACGCGGCCTCCACCGCCGCCGGGCTGTGCAGGTCGAGCCGCACTCCGCCCACGTCGGATTTGTGGGTGATGTCGTGGGAGAGCACCTTCACCACCACCGGCAGGCCCATCTCGGCGGCGATGCGGCCGGCTTCCTCGGGGGTGGCGGCGATGCGGGTTTCCACCACCGGGATGTCGTAGGCCGCGAGCACGGCCTTCGCCTCGAACTCCCCCAGCGCCTTGCGCCCGGAGGCGAGCACCTCCTCCACGATCCGCCGTGCCTCCGCCCGGTCCGGCTCCTCGAAGGTGCGGGCGGGCGGGGTCTCCATCAGCAGGGTCTGGTTGCGCTGGTAGGCCACGAGGTGGCCGAAAGCGCGCACCGCCTCGTCGGGGGTCTCGTAGGTGGGGATGCGGCGGGCGGCGAACTTGCGCCGCACATCGCCGGCCGCGCTCTCGCCCAGCCAGCAGGTGAGCACCGGCGCGCGGGGGCGGGTTTCCAGCACTTCCATCACCGCATCGGCGGCGCCCTTGGCGTCGGTGACGGCGGTGGGGGAGTTCAGCACCAGCACGCCGTCCGTGCCCTTGTCGGCGAGCAGCGCCTTCAGCGCGTCGGCATAGCGCTTGGGCGGGGCGTTGGCGTGGATGTTGACCGGATTGGCGTGCGACCAGGTGGAGGGCAGCTCCGTATCGAGCTTGGCCACGGTCGCGGGCTCGAGGGTGCCGAGCTCGCCATCGATGTCCTCCAGCGCGTCCACCGCCAGCACGCCGGCGCCGCCGCCGTTGGTGAGCACCGCGAGCCGGTCGCCATGCAGGCGGATGCCGGAGGAAAGGGTGGTGATGGCCTCGAACACCTCGCGCAGCTCGGGCACGCGCAGCATGCCGGCGCGGCGGAAGGCGGCGTCATAGACGAGGTCGGCGCCGGCGAGCGCTCCGGTATGGGAAAGGGCGGCCTGGGCGCCGGCGGCGCTGCGCCCGGCCTTGATGACCACTACCGGCTTGGTGCGCGCCGCGATGCGCCCCGCCGACATGAACTTGCGCGCATCCGTGATGTTCTCGACATAGAGCAGGATGGCGCGGGTGGTGTTGTCGAGGGCGAGGTAGTCCAGCAGGTCGCCGAAGTCGATGTCGCCCTTGTCGCCCAGCGAGATGACGTGGGAGAAGCCGATGCCGCGGGTGCTCGCCCAGTCGAGCACGGCGTTGGCCATGGTGCGGGACTGGGTGACGAAGGCCACGTCGCCCTTGGCGGGCATGAGATGGGCGACGCTGGCGTTGATGCGGGCGCCGGTGGAGATGAAGCCGATGCAGTTGGGGCCGAGGATGCGCAGGAGATGGGGCTTGGCCGCATCCAGCATGCGCTGCATCACCTCGGTGCCTTCGAGCTTGATGCCCTCGCCGAAGGCGGCGGCCGTCACCACCGCCGCGCGGCAGCCCTTGGCGCCGAGGTCGGAGATGATCTGCGGCACCTGCTCGGGCTCCGCCGTCACCACGGCGAGATCCACCGGAATGGGCAGGTCCGAGACCTGCGCATAGTTGAGGGAGGAGCGCAGCACCCGCTCTTTGGCGTTCACCGTGAGGATGGGGCCGGGAAAGCCCGCCTCGAACAGGTTCTGGGCGATCACGGCGCCGATGGTGCCGGGCTTGTTGCTGGCCCCCACCAGGGCGATGGCGGCGGGGTGGAACAGGGCGTCGAGATTGCGGGTGGTCATGCCTGGCCTTCCGGTCGTCTGCGGCGCACGGGGTCGCTCCCGCGTCCAGTCATTTGATATCAGGGCCGGCCCATGAGGATCGCTCGCGGGCCTTCGGTCAAGCCCGCGCCGCGGCTTCGCGCGCGGCGGGGGAGGGTGGCCGGATGCCGCAGGCCTCCGACCGCCGCATCATGCCCGCGCAACGCGACGGGATGTCGACGCCCGCGCGGGCGTCGTGTGTCCGCAGGCGTCCGCCGGGCGGATGAGCAAGGGGGTCAGCAGGGCAGGGCGCGCACGAAGCTGTCGCGCACCGCTTCGCTGAGCTGGTTGCCGAGCAGCGGCTTCTCGATGATTGAGACGCCCTGGGCGTTCGCCCGCTGCCGCACGCTCTGGCTGGGATTGCTGGTGATGAGGAAGGACGGCAGGTGGACGTTGCGCCGGTCGAGCTCGCGCAGCAGCTCCAGGCCGTTCACCTCGGGCAGGTTGTAGTCGACGATCATGCAGCCGCAGTGGGGCAGGTCCGCCGCCATCAGCTCGTGGAAGCCGCCATAGGTGCGCACGTCGAAGCCGTCGAGCTCGAAGGTGAACTTCAGGGAGCTGCACACCGCCGCGTCGTCGTCCACGATGTGCACCACCCAGGGTGCGCTGGTGACCTGCGCCGCGTCGTCGCCGGGCTGTGTCGCGGGCACCGCGAAGGGCTGCATGATGCGGGTTGCCGCCATCGCCGGCTCGGGCCGCGCGGCGCGCGCCATGCGAATCGGCGGCGCGCATGTGCCGAAACCGGCATCGGCCAGGGCCTCGGTCGGGATCTCGGCTTCGCGCCGCGGCGCCGCTTCCACCTTGCACATCGAGTTCATCGGCAGGCCTCCCACGACCCGCTCGTGGGTCCACGTGGTCGGTGCGATCAAGCTAGCCGATCCGCCGCCGGCGTGGCCTTGAGTTAGATCAAGCCTCAGGCGGCACCGGGGGCGATGCCCGCGAGCAGCGCCATGCGCACCAGCTCCGAGAGGCTCTGGGCCTTCATCTTGGTCATCACGTTGGCACGGTAGACCTCCACCGTGCGCGGGCTGATGCCGAGGTCGTAGGCGATCATCTTGTTGGCCTGCCCGGCCACCAGGCATTCCAGCACCTGCCGCTCGCGCTGGGAGAGGGCGGCGATGCGCTCGTTCACCTCCTCGCGCATGGCGTCGTGCTGATGCACCTTGAGCATGCGCGCGAGAGCGGCCTTCACCGTGTCGAGGATGGCGACGTCGTCGAACGGCTTTTCCAGGAAGTCGGCGGCGCCGAGCTTCATGGCCTCCACCGCCAGCGGCACGTCGCCGTGGCCCGTCACCACGATCACCGGCACCGCCGAGCCCTTCTCCTTCAGGTGCTGGAGCAGCTCGATGCCGGTCATGTCAGGCATCCGCACATCGGTGATGATGCAGGAGGCGGTGGGATCGGCCGCCGGCAGGCCCGCTTCCACGAAGGCGCGGGCGGAGGCGTGCTCGTGCACCAGATGGCCGGCGGTGGCGAGCAGGAAGGCGAGCGACTGACGCACCGCCTCGTCGTCGTCGATGACGTGGATCACCGCGCTCTCAGGCATCGCTCTGCCCCTCCTCGCCGACCGCGCGCAGGGTGAAGCGGAAGACCGAGCCGCCCTCGGGGTTGGGCTCGGCCCAGATGCGCCCGCCATGGGCCTCGATGATGGTGCGGGAGATGGAGAGCCCCACCCCCATGCCGTGGCGCTTGGTGGTGATGAAGGGCGTGAAAAGCTGGTGGCTGATCTCGGGGGAGATGCCGGAGCCGGTGTCCATGACGCTCACCATCACCATGTCGTCCTCCGCCGGCTCGGACTGCACCAGAAGCTGCCGCCGGGGCGCTCCCATCATTGCTTCCAGGGCGTTGCGCATCAAGTTCAGCAGCACCTGCTGCACCTGCACCTTGTCGGCCAGGACCACATCGCATTTCGGGTCGAAATGGAACCGGACCTGGATACCATGTTCCTTGGCCCCCACCAAAGCGAGGGCGCTCGCCTCCTCCACCATCTTGGAGAGGCTCTCCAGCCGGCGCTCGCTCTCCCCGCGGGAAACGAAGTCGCGCAGGCGGCGGATGATCTGCCCGGCGCGCAGGGCCTGCTCGCCGGCCTTCTCCAGGGCGCCCTGGAGCATCTCGGTGCGCACCGCGCCGCCGTCCAGCAGCCGGCGCGAGCCCTTGATGTAGTTGGCGATGGCCGAGAGCGGCTGGTTCAGCTCGTGGGCGAGGGTGGAGGCCATCTCGCCCATGGCGGTGAGGCGGGAGATGTGCACCAGCTCGGCCTGCAGCTCCTGCAGGCGGGCCTCGGTCTCCTGCCGTTCGGTCAGGTCGCGGATGAAGCCGGTGAAGAAGCGCTGGGAGGCGGAGCGCATCTCGCCCACTGAAAGCTCCATGGGGAAGGTGGAGCCGTCCTTGCGCTCGCCCACCACCACGCGGCCGATGCCGATGATGCGCTGCTCGCCGGTGCGGAGGTAGCGGGTGATGTAGCCGTCGTGCCCTTCCCGGTGGGGGGAGGGCATGAGGATGGAGACGTTCTGCCCCACCGCCTCCTCGGCGGCGTAGCCGAACAGGCGCTCGGCGGTGGCCGAGAAGGACTGCATGACGCCCCGCTCGTCGATCACCACCATGGCGTCGGGCACGGTGCTGAGAATGGAGGAGAGGTGGGCCTCCCGCGCCAGCAGGTCGCGGTTGCGCGCGGCGGCGTCGAGCCGGGTGCGGCGCAGGCGCTCGCCGCTCACCGCGATGCCGGCGCCGACCGCCGCGCCCAGCAGCACTGAGGGCCAGCCGGGCGGGCCGAAGCCGGGCGCCAGCAGCGCCAGCAGCAGGCCGCCGCCCCAGGCGCCGGCGAGCGCCGCCAGCGCGGTGGCGAGCCCGAACCCGCTCACGAGGAGAACGCCGGCCAGCAGCACCAGCAGGCCCGGCGCCTCGAACGGGGGCAGGTGCAGCAGGTGGCACAGGGCGAGCGTTACCGCGGCGGTGCCGAGGCCCCGTCCCAGATTCAGCGCCAGGCCCTGTGGCAGGCCCGGGGCGCGTGCCGCCTCCGGAACCGCCGTGTTCCCTTCCGTCAACGCCGCGACCTCACCCGTGTCCGTGCCGGGGCGCGCCATGCCCCATCCCTTGCGTGGTCACGCGCCCCGCCGGTCGTCCGGCAGGGTCGCGGCAGCCTCGCGCGCCACGCGTTCATACCTTGTTACGCAATCGTCGTGCCTCCGTAAACCTACCTAAGGGGCACGACTTAAGTGTTCTGTCCGAATATCCCGCAAGGCGGCCGGCGCGTATCCCTGGTATCGACTTCAGGAGGGTTTTTCCGATGCCGAGCCCCGCTGCCGCAATGACCCAAAAGGGATATGTCCCGTCGTTGCCGCCCGCCCAGTGGAGCGACGATCTGGCCCCGCGCGCCCCGCGCGACATCCTCGCCGCCCTCGGCGTGGTGACCTCCTTCGACCGCAATTCCGAGATCTTCGCCGAGGACGCCCCGGCGGAGCACATCTTCATCGTGTTCTCGGGCACGGTGCGCATCTGCAAGCTGCTCGGCGACGGCCGCCGCCAGATCGAGACCTTCTGTCTCGCCGGCGACGTGTTCGGCTGGGAGACCGCCGCCCGCCACCGCTTCTCCGCCGAGGCGGTGAGCGAGTGCAAGGTGGTGCGGGTGAAGCGCTCCATCCTGTTCGCCCGCGCCAGCGACGATCCCGATCTCGCCCACGCCCTGTGGGCGCTGACCGCCGCCGAGCTGACCCGCGCGCAGAACCACCTCCTGGTGCTCGGCCGCAAGACCGCCCAGGAGCGGGTCGCGACCTTCCTGCTGGACATGGCCGAGCGCTCGGCCGTGGGCGGCAGCGAGGTGACCCTGCCCATGTCCCGCCAGGACATCGCGGACTATCTCGGCCTCACCATCGAGACCGTCTCGCGCACCCTCACCCACCTGGAGGAAACCGCGGCCATTGCGCTGCCGTCCTCGCGGCGGGTGCTGCTGAAGGACAGCGGCGCGCTGCGCGGCCTGAACGCCTGAGACTTCCGCTTACGCCCGGCCCGGCCGGGCGCTCTCTTCCGGGGTCCCCGCCCCGGGCGGCGCGGCGGCACCGTCATCTCGGCCGCCATGCCCTTTCCTCGGCACGCTCCTGCATCACACCGCAGCGGCGTGCCTTTTCTTTTCCGGCTCCTGCGCCTGCGCGGCCCTGAGGCGCGGGTCGAATGCCGCGCACACCACGCGGGTGAAGGCGCGCGCCGCTTCCGGCACCTCCACCACCCGGCCGTGACGCAGGGCGAGCCCGTCCGCCACCAGGGGGGCGAGGGCGTCGAGCTCCGCGTCGAACATCTCGGGCGCCATGCCGTGGGCGGCGGCGAGGGCGCCGAGGTCCACCTTCAGGTCACACATCAGCCGCTCGATCACCGCGCGGCGCAGCCGGTCCTCGTCCGTGAGGGCGATGCCGCGGGCGATGGGCAGGCCGCCCGCTTCCACGGCTTGGTGCCATTGCGCGGTGCCGGGCACGTTCTGCACGTAGCCCTGCGGCAGCGCGCCGATGGAGGAGGCGCCGAAGCCCAGCAGCACCGGCGCGTCGTCGGTGGTGTAGCCCTGGAAGTTGCGCTTCAGCGTGCCCGCCTCCGCCCGCTGCGCCATGGGGTCGGAGGCGCGGGCGAAATGGTCGAGCCCCACCATGCGGTAGCCGCGCGCCGCCAGCAGGGCCGAGACCAGCTCCGCCTGGGCGAGGCGTTCGTGCGGGCCGGGCAGGTCGGCTTCGGGGATGAGTGTCTGGTGCTTCTTCATCCACGGCACGTGGGCATAGCCGAACACGGCGATGCGGTCCGGGTCGAGGCCGAGCGCCGCCTCCACCGTCCGCTGCACGGATTGCGCGGTCTGGTGCGGCAGGCCGTACATGAGGTCGAGGTTGATGGCGGTGATGCCGGCGGCGCGCAAGGCGTCGGCCACGGCCTTCGTCTCGGCATAGGACTGGCGCCGGCCGATGGCGGCCTGCACCTTCTCCTCGAAATCCTGCACGCCCAGGCTGGCGCGGTTGAAGCCCTCGCGCGCCAGCACCGCGACCTTCCCGGCATCCATGGTGCGCGGGTCGATCTCGATGGCGATCTCGGCGTCGGGCGCGAAGTCGAAGGCGCGGCGCAGGGCGCCCATCACGCGGGCGAAATCGGCGTCGGCGAGCATGGTGGGGGTGCCGCCGCCGAAATGGAGGTGCTTCAGCTTCAGCCGCCCCGGCAGGTGCGCGCGCGCGCGGGCGATCTCCTCCTCCAGGCGCTCGGCGTAGGCGGAAACCGGTCGGGCATTGTGCACCACCGCGGTCTGGCAGCCGCAATAGAGGCACAGCTCGGCGCAGAACGGCACGTGGACGTAGACCGAGACCTCGCTTCCGGCCGGAACGGCGGCGAGCCAGGCGGCATAGGTCTCGCCCGTCACCGCGGCGGAGAAGTGGGGCGCGGTGGGGTAGGAGGTGTAGCGCGGCACCGGCCGCCCGTAGCGGGCGAGCAGCTGTGCCGTGTCGAGGGGCGCGTGCGCCGTTGCGGAAGCGGTCATGGCATCGTCTCGGGGCTGACGGGGCTGTGTCATGTCATCCATGTGCCCCGCGCCGCGCAACCGCTTTGACCTGCCGCAAGAAGTCGCCACCCCGGTAGCGCGGGACCCGCGAAAATGAAGCGGGGGCCGCAAGGGCCCCCGCCGTGTCTCCGCCGGACGGTGCCGCCGCCGGCCTCAATAGGAGAGGAAGGCGCCGGCGAACAGGCCCTCGGCGCGGTCGTCTCCGGCCAGCTTGAAGCGATACTGGGCCACCAGGTCCACATAGGAGTGCGGCGCCTGGTACTCATCCTCGTTGAACCAGTAGCGCAGGCTGACGCCGGGGCCGACACCGAGGGCGAAGGGCGTGGCGTAGCCGTTGTCATAGGCGCCGCCGATGGCGAGGAACGGCCACAGCACCATGTGGTCGTTGATGGAGTCGAGGCGGAAGGCGTGGCCGTAGCGTGCCTCGAAGCTCGCGATCGTCTCCGGCAGCATGGTGTAATAGTTGACGTCGGCATAGATCTGCCACGCCCGCCAGTTGGGCTCGTCCACCCTCAGGTCCGTGCCCTCGCCCTTGGAGTAGGCGGCGCGCAGCAGCACGTCCTGCCGCGAGGTGCCGCCGGTGGGGAATAGGTAGGACACCTCCAGCACCAGGTTCTCGGTCTTGAACGGCTTCCAGCGCGCGCCCACGCTGCCCTGGAAGGTGTCGAAGCCGGTGGGGCCGCCATTCTCGTCATAGAGCGTGGTGAAGCCGCGCACGAACAGCTCGAACAGGGCGCCGTCGCGGTAGCCGATGCCCGGCGGACGCCAATAGATCTCGCCGCCGCCACCCAGGGTGTGAGAGGCGCCCTGGGACGGCGAGGCGAGGTAGGAGCCCGGCGCGATGCCCACCGCGCCGTAGCTGATGGACGCATAGGCGCCCCAGGTGCGGCTCAACTCCGCCACCTCGCGCCTGAGGCCGAAGAGATACTGCGGGTCGAGGGGCAGGTCGCCCTTGCGGTTCTCGTCGATGGCGCGCTTGAAATAGTCCACCGCCACCGTGTTGTTGTAGGTGCGCCGGGCGTTGTAGGCGGCATTGATGAGGTTGGTGCCCCGAAGCTGCCACTTGTCGTTGGCCTGCTTGAAGTATTGGAAGGCCAGCTCGTCCTCGCCCGCCTGGCTCGCCAGCACCGCGAGGTCCACCGTGCGCATGTTCTTCAGGTCGCCGCGCTCGTAGGCGGCGGCGAACAGCGCCTGCGCCTCCTCCTTGCGGCCGAGCTGCACCAGCAGGTTGACGCGGGCGGTGAGCATGGCGTTGCGCTGCTCCAGGCCCTGGGCCCGGCGCGCGGCCGCCTCGAAGGCCGAAAGCGCGGCCTCCTTCTCGCCGAGCGCGAGATAGGTGTAGCCGAGGCGCGCCTGCACGTCGTAGCTCTGGTCGCCCGCCATGGACTGCAGCATGGAGAGGGCGAGCTCAGGGTCCTTGGCCTGGAGCGCCGCGTCCACCAGGGCGAGGCGCACCGTGCGCGCCTGCGCCGCCGGCAGCTGGCCCGAGGCCAGGGCGGCGCGGAAGTCGCGGATGGCGGCGGCGTATTGGCGCGCCTGCATGCGCAGGTTGCCGCGCTGCACCAGCAGCGCCGCGTCGCGCGGGCTCGCCGCCAGGAGCTGGTCCAGGATGCGCTCCGCCTCCGCGTAGCGGCCGGACGCCATCAGCGCGTTCATGAGCAGCATGCGATAGCTGTTGTTGCCCGGCTCGGCATCGATGGCCTTGCGGATCTCGCGGACGGCGGTGGCATAGTCGCGGCGACCGAACGCGGTGTAGGCCGCGCTGGCAGCGGCGTAGCCGGGGCTCGCCGGGTTGAGGCCGGCACCGCCCGGCCCGCCGGGGGCGCCGAAGAACACCGAGCAGATCACCCCGTACTTGGTGGGCTGGCACAGCACGGTGGGCGCCACCAGCGCCGGGCGCTTCATGTTCGGGGTCTTCGCCAGCGCCTCGGCGGTGCGGCGGTAGGCGGTGACGTCCTTGTTCTTGGCGTCGTCGAGGGGCTGGAGGATCTTCAGAGCCTCCTCGCCCTGGCCCGCCGCCAGCGCGGCATTGGCGGCGATGAGGCGGAAGTTCGCCTCCTCCACGTCGGTCAGGATGTTGGAGGCGAGGACCTTGTCGAACTCCGAGACCGCTTCCGGGCGCCGGTCGAGCTTGTCCAGCAGCCACGCGTTCAGCAGGCGCGGCAGGGGGTCGTTCTCGTCCTCCGCTACCGCGGCGGCGGCCTCGATCTGCGCGTCCTGGGTCTGGCCGGAGGCCATCAGGGCGTTGATGAGGATGAGGCGGAAGGGCATCACGTTGGGCGCGCGCTCCACCGCCTTGCGGGCGAGGGCGGCGGCGTTCTTCGGCCGGCCGGCGGTCAGCTCCTTGATGGCCTGGGTGGCGTCGGGCTCGGCGATGCGCTTGTCGGTGACGGCGCGCAGGGCCTGGAGCGAGGGGTCCTCGCCGGCCTTGGCGACGGCGTCGTTGATGGCCGCCTCCAGCTCCTTCAGCTTGCCGGCGCGCTCCAGGGTGTCGATGAGCAGGCGGTGCCAGGCGGCGTTCTTCGGGTTGAGCTGCAGCGCCTCGCGGATGCGCTTCTCGGCGGTGGCGTCGTCGCCGTTGCGATAGGCCTCGAACGCGTCCTGGGCGGCGTAGAAGCCGGGGGTGTCGGTGACGCCGCTGCCGGGCGGCGCGTCGGCGGGCACCAGGGCGCAGGCCGGCCCGTAGGGTGTGTCCATGCACTTCTGGTAGGGCACCGGCAGGGTCTGGTTGGCCTTGTCGGGGATGATGCGCGGGTTCTTCTGCGCCGCCCGCGCCACCGAGAGGCGCGAGAGCACGGCCTTGTCGCCGCTGTCGGCCAGGGGCTCCAGCAGCTTCAGCGCGCGGTCCACATGGCCGACGGAAAGGGCGGCGTCCGCCATGATGACGCGGACGTCACGCTCGGTGTCGCCGGTGAGGACCTCGTCCTTGAGCGCCTCGTCGAAGTCGCGCTCGGCCTCCGCCACATGGCCGAGGCGCACGCGCAGGAAGCCCCGCAGGGTGCGCGGCAGGAACGAGCGGGGGTCCACCTCCACCGCGTCGCTGGCGGCCTTCTCGGCCGCCTCGTAATTCTTCTGGGCGATCAGGGCATAGACCAGCAGCATGCGGTAGCTGAGGTCGTCCGGCACCAGCATGATGGCCTTGCGGGCCTCGTCGACCGCCTTGGCCGGGTCGTTGGCCTCCAGCGCCTTGTTGGCGGCGAGGGAGGGCGCCTGCGCCAGCATCTTGCTCTGCGCGATCAGACGGGCTCTCAGCGCCTGGTCCTTCACGCCGGCCGCGATCGCCTCGTTGCCGGCCGCCACCGATTCGGCCAGCTTGCCCTCGGCGTCGAGGGAATCCATCAGCAGCACCCACATCTGCGGCGCGTCCGGCCGCAGCCGCAGCACTTCGCGCGCGAGGTAGGCGGCGCGGGCGAAATTCTTCTGCTGGAAGGCCTGGTAGGCCTGGTTCGCGGTGTTCCAGGCCGCGCCCGTGAGGGCGGGAGCCACCGGCTCCATGCCATCCGCCGCGGGGGGCACGGCAGCGGGCGCCTGCGCCTGCGGGGCCGGAACGGGGTTCACCGCACCCGGCGCCGCGGTGGCGGGGGCCGGGGTGGGAGCGGCGGGGGTGGGCGCCCCCACGACCGGCTGGCCGCCGGGCTGGGCCTGTGCCGCGCCCACCGCGCCCAGGGCGAGCGCGCTGACCGATGCGGCCAGCATCAGCCCCCGTGCGAGCCGGTGCGGAAGCGGCGTGCCTTCCCGGCGCAGGGCGGGAAGATGGACGAGGGGAGACTGGATGGCGGTCATCATGGCACCACCATCGCCGATACTACTTAAAGTGCGGTTAAGCTTAACAAGTATTGCAAAGTTAAGATGAAGTAAAAATCGCCTTTGCGGCTTTACGTTCCATTAAGGCCGTCCCGGTGATGACGCGGCGGTCCCCAGGCGCCGCTCTTTTCCTTGAGGGACAAGGCATTGCCCCCCGGCGCGCGGCAGCGGCCGAGGGGTGAAGGTCCTCGGCGCCCGGTCATGCCAGTGCCGGGAAGGTTTAAAAAGAATGAAGGCCGGGCCGCGTCACGCCGCGGGCCCGGCCTCTCTCACGTGGGCCGCCTCGGGCCCCGGCAGTCGTCTGCGGATCAGCTCACCCGCATATCAGCTCACTTGCGGATCGCCGCCTGCATCCGGTCGCGGAATTGCTGCGCGGTCATGATGGACGAGGCGTCCCACTGGTCGGTCGCCTCGGGCGAGGAGTGGAAGGGGCCCTCGTTGAACTGCCACACCACCACCTGGGGCGGGTTGCGGGCGAAGTCCGGCGCGCTCACGAACTGGAGGAAGGTGACCCAGGGGCCCACGTTGCCGGGATTCCAGGTGAGGGCCACCGGGCGGTCGAGGGCGCTCGAGAGCTTCTGCGGAAAGCCGAGGTAGGGCTGCACGAAGCTGTTGCCCACCACGTGCACCGGCGCGGGGCCGCCGTCCACCAGGCCGCCCTTGGCCTCGGCCTGCATGCGCACGGTGTAGAGATCGGGGCCCACCTGCTTCTGCTGGTCCGGGGTGAGGAAGCGCTCGGCGAGGTCGCCCAGGTGGCGCTGGGTAACCCACTGGCCGAGCTTGTCGCCGCCGCCCGCCGCTCCGGCCAGCTTGACGCCGCTCGCCTTGATGGCCTGGGCGACCGTGTCGGCCGCCGCCTCGGCGGACCACGCGCTCCAGTGGTAGTCGGCGCGGTAGAAGATGACCTGCTTGCCGGTCTGGACCGATTTCAGCGCCGGCCGCAGGTCCACGGTGTCCAGCCCCGCCTTCTTCAGCTCGCCGAGGATGTAGTCGTACTGGCCGGAAACCTCGGCCGAGATCCTGGTGCTGTCCGGCAGCTTGTCGGCGTAGAAGCTCGCCTTCAGGGGCACCACGATGGGCATCAGCCTGATGTTCTTGGCGGCGAGCGCGGCCTGGGTGTCCTTCAGCAGGGCGATGGTGCGGGCGATGCCGGCCTTGTCGAGCACGGCAAGGCTCTCCCAGCCGGGGAACAGCCAGCCGCCCTGGCCCTGGATGACGCCGCTCTGGGCCGCGGCCGGCAGGGTGGCGGCCGCGAGCCCCGCCGTGGCGAGGCCGAAAGCGAGGGCGGCGCTGCGCAGCAGCTTCATGGCGGTGCCGAGAGGTCGCGGGGAAAGGTGCGTCATCGGTCGTCTCCCAGGAATTTGCGTTCGGCGGGCGTCAGCGGGTGGGCCAGGGCGCGCAGGGGGAATTCCCACACCACGAGCCGGGTCTGGTCCAGCAACTGGGGCTCCTTGGTGAGGATGTCGAGGAGGGCACCGGCGAAGCCGCCGCCGCTCTGGCTCTTCTGCGCCACCTCGCGGTCCAGCGTGTCCTGCAGGTAGTCGAGGAAGCCGGAATTGTTGGAGAAGGAGGAGCCGGCGAGCAGCACGGTGGGCGCCGGCACGTCGTCGAGGAGCCCGCCGGAGCGGGTGAATTCGGTGGAGACCTCCGCCTGCCGGTCGGGCTGCGGGCCGGACCAGGGCCAGGTGCGCGAGAGGCCGGCGATGCGCATCAGGTCGCCGATATGGTCCTTCGGCTCGCCCACCACCACCCGCGCCGGCTGCGTGCCGGGGCCGAGATGGGCGGTGACGTGCTCGGCCACGCGGTGCGCGGCGAAGGCGGCGCCGTCGTCGCTCCAGTGGGTATCGGTGCGCAGGAAGCCGCCCTCGGGCCAGTTGGTGGCGATGTCCACCTGCTCCAGGCCGATGTCCGCGGTCGCGCGCCGCCAGGCCTCGGGACGCGCGCGCGCCTGGGCGGCGACGGAAAGGCGGCACAGGCCCGCGCGGGCGAGGTCCGCCTTGTCCGGAATGGGCAGCACCACCAGCGTCACGCCCTTCGCCTCCACCGCCGCCTTGATTTTCGCGGCGAGCCTGGCGCGCGCGTCGAGCAGCTTGGGGGCCTCGCGCAGGGAGATCAGCTCCTCGGCCAGGAACAGCCAGCCGGGGCAGCCGGCGCGCACCTGCGGGCCGGCATCGCCGAGCATGCGGTAGGAGAGGCCGGCGACGACATCCTCCAGGTCCTGGGTGCTGGGAAGCGCCTCCGTCACCGCCTTGTCGACGGCGCCGGCGAGGGAGCCGTCCAGCACGCCCTTGAGGCTGGCCTGCGCGGCGATCCGCTGGCCCGCCGGCCCCGCGAGATGGACGGCGACGAAGCCCAGCCCGGCCAGCATGAGGGCGAGGAAGGCCAGGGTGGCGACGACGCGGGCGAGGCGAGCCATGTTATCCGTCCCCCGTCAGAACTGGAAATAGAGGAAGGGCACCACCGTCCGCCCCTGCAGCACCAGGACGGCGAACAGGAACAGCGGCAGCGCTGTCCAGGCGCGCAGGGCGTGGCCCGGCTCGGGCGCGGCGGGGTCGATGCGCAGCACCTTCGGCAGGTAGACGAAGCCGATGCCCACCAGGAGCGCCAGGATCTCCACCGGCCGCACCGCCGCCCCCATGGCGGGGGAGAGCGCGGCCCCATTGGCGCCGAGGAGCCCGCCGAAGATGGTGGCCGCCTCGCTCCAGCTCTGGGCGCGGAACAGGGTCCAGCCCGCCATCACGAACAGGAGGGTCAGCACGTGGCCGAGCACCGGGCCGGGGCAGGGCAGGGCGCGGGCCTTCCACACCCGCCCGGCCATCAGCCCGAGGCCGTGCCACAGGCCCCAGGCGAGGAAGGTCCAGCTCGCCCCGTGCCACAGGCCGCCGAGGCCCATGGTGATGACCAGGTTGGCGGAGGTGCGGGAGGTGGAGCCCCGGTTGCCGCCGAGCGGGATGTAGAGATAGTCCCGCAGCCAGCTCGACAGGGAGATGTGCCAGCGCCGCCAGAATTCGGCCAGCGAGGTGGAAAGGTAAGGATTGTCGAAGTTCTCGGGGAACTTCAGCCCCACCATGAGGCCGAGGCCGATGGCCATGGCGCTGTAGCCGCAGAAGTCGAAATAGAGCTGGAGCGTGTAGCCCGCCACCGCCAGGGCCGCATCCGCGGTGGTGGGGTGGGTGAGGGCGTAGCCGGCGTCCACCATGGGGGCGAGGGTGTCGGCGATGAGCACCTTCTGCGCGAAGCCGAGCATGAAGCGCTCGACGCCGAACATGAATTCCTCACGCTGGAAGGTGCGCGCCTTCAGCCGCTCCGCCACCCATTTGTAGCGCACCACCGGGCCCGCCACGAGGTGGCCGAACATGGACTGGTAGGTGGCGTAGTTCACGAACGAGGGCTCGGCCGGCACCGTCCGGCGGTAGACGTCCATGGAATAGGAGATGGCGCCGAACACGAAGAAGCTGAGGCCGATGGGCAGCAGCACGTCTTCCCAGCCCCACACCGAGGCCGTCACCGCCTGCCCGGTCGCCACCAGCATGTTGGCGTACTTGAACCAGACGAGGGAGATGAGAGGCCAGGCGATGCCCGCGAGCAGCGCCCGGCGCCGCGCCGGCCCGTCGGCCCGCGCGATCCACAGGCCGGTCGCCCAGGACCACACCGCGATGGAGACGATGAGCGGCAGGAAGTCCGCCCGCCACCAAGCATAGAACAGCCAGGAGAAGGCGAGGACGGCCAGATTGCGCGCGGCTCCCGGCGTCAGGGCATAGACGATGAGGAAGACCGGCAGGAACAGGAACAGGAAGCTGTCGGAGGCGAAGACCATGGCGCGGGGTCAGTTCGGGCCGCGATAGGGTTCGGTCTCGTCGCGTTGGCCCGTCAGCGTCACGCCGCCGGGGCCGGGCACCAGGAACAGGCTGAAATGATCGCCCGCCTTCAGCGGCGGCAGCTTCAGGCTGTCGCTCGCGGCGTCGCCGCAGCGGGCGGCGAGCGTCGCCTCGATGGGGTTGATGGCCCGCTGGCGGGTTTCCAGCGTGGGCACCGCGTCGAACACGGTCGGCCCGTCCACCACCGCCACCGCGCCGGCGCAGCCGGGCACGAGATTGTAGAAGCGCAGCTGCGCCTTCAGGTCGTTCCGCCCCTCGGTGGAATCGGGGATGAGCACCACGCTGCCGCCGGTGCCGATGACGATGGTGGAGAAGGCATCCGCCGGCGGGGTCACCGGGCCCTTCACCGGCTTGCCGCCGAGGGTGAGGTGGAGCGGCGTGTCGCCCTTCACGATGCGGTAGATGGTGGCCGGCTCGCCCTGCGCCGCGGCGACGCCGGAACCGGCATCGAAGCCGATGAGCGCGCCGGAGCGGGAGAGATCCACCACCCGCACATAGGCCGAGCCCGCCGGGGGCTTCGGCGCATAGAGCCGGGTGAGCTCCTGGGACTGCCCTTGAGCGCCGCCGAGGACCGATGCCGCGAGAAGGGCGGCAAAAGCTGCGGCGAGGCGACCTGATCTCCACATGGCGTGACCTGCGAGGATAGCCGACGGCGGATATGACCGGCCCATGACTGGTAGGGGGCCGGGCCGGTCATGGCAACGGCGGGCGATGGTTCCTTCGCGGTATGATTAAGGCGATACGGCCGCGTTCGCCAGCCGCGAGAGGCCGGCATGCTGCCGCAGCGCCCGGATGGCCACCGCCGACGCATCCGGCACATCCGCGTGGGGCGCGGCCGCCTATGGAAGGAAGGGGAGGTGCCGGCGTCGGGAAGCGCCCGCGCCGGCCGGGGAGGGGGAGGGCCGGGTGTGCCCGGCCCGCCGTGTCAGCTCCAGTCGCTGTCGTCGCCGCCGCCGGCGTCCCAGCCGCCGTCGTCATTGCTGGCGAGCTGCTGGTCGGCGTTCCAGATGTCCTCGGGCGACTGGCCGCCCAGCGCCTGCTGGGCGGCGTTGCCGAGGTCGCCGAAGCCGCCGGCCGCAGCGTCGGCCGCCGGCTTGATGGCTTCGGCCGCCGACTGGGCGATGGCGCCCTCGCCGCCGGACATCATGCCCTTGATGCCGTCGAACAGCAGGGCGCCGCCGGCCACGCCGGCCGCGGTCGCCAGCGCGCTCTGCAGGAAGCCGCCGCCGCCGAAGCCGCCGCGCTGCTGCATCGCCGGCTGCTGGCCCCAAGGGCCGCCGAGCTGGCCGGCGGGCTGGCCGCCGGGCTGCTGGCCCGCGGGATAGCCGGGCTGGGCATAGCCCTGCTGGCCGTAGCCGCCCTGCTGGGGATATCCGGGGTTCTGGCCGTAGCCCTGCTGGGCATAGCCCGCGGGCGCGGCGTCACCCGGCATGCGGGAGCCCGCCGTGGGCACGGAGGAGCGGCCGCCGCCGAAAAGGCCGCCCAGGAAGCCGCCGGAAGCGGGCTGGGCCGCCGGCTGGCTTGCCGCCTGCGCGCGCGCCTCGGCGTCGCGCAACTGGGCTTCCAGCTCCTGCACGCGGGCATAGGCCTGCTGCAGGGCGTGTTCCTGCACCAGCACGCTCTGGGCGAGCGCGTAGGGCGCGTGGGGTGCCTGGGCGACGCGTCGCGCGATAAGCGCTTCCGCCTCCGCATCGCGCGGCGCGTTCTCGAATTCCCGCATGCGGTCGAAAAGGCCGTCGATCAGGGCACGTTCCTCGGGGGTCATCTCCGCCTCCGGTGGTTGGACCGTTGGGGATATGAGCAGCCGACGGCGGCGCGGGTAGGGCGGCCGCGCATGAAATTTTGGTAACCTAACGTAAGGTGAGGGCGCCTACTCCGCGGCGTCCGCCGGGTTCTTCGCCCCGCCGAGGCCGAAGCGCTGCTCCACATAGGCCTCCACCATCTGGCGGAACTCGGCCTGGATGTTGGCGCCGCGCAGGGTCGCCACCTTCCGGCCGTCGATGAAGACGGGGGCGGAGGGGGTTTCCCCGGTGCCGGGCAGGGAGATGCCGATGTCGGCATGCTTCGATTCGCCCGGCCCGTTCACGATGCAGCCCATGACCGCGACATTGAGCGTCTCGACGCCGGGATAGCGCGCCTTCCACACGGGCATCGCCTCGCGGATCATCTCCTGAACGCCCTGCGCCAGCTCCTGGAACACGGTGGAGGTGGTGCGCCCGCAGCCGGGGCAGGCGGCCACCAGCGGCACGAAGGTGCGCAGGCCCATGGTCTGCAGGATCTCCTGCGCCACCTGCACCTCGCGGGTGCGGTCGCCGTTGGGCTCGGGCGTGAGCGAGACGCGGATGGTGTCGCCGATGCCCTGCTGCAGCACCACCCCCATGGCCGCCGTGGAGGCGACGATGCCCTTGGAGCCCATGCCCGCCTCGGTGAGGCCGAGATGCAGGGCATAGTCCGCGCGGCGGGACAGCTCGGAATAGACGGTGATGAGGTCCTGCACCGCCGAGACCTTGGCCGAGAGGATGATGCGGGCGCGGGGCAGGCCGATCTCCTCCGCCAGCGCCGCCGAGAGCAGGGCCGAGCGCACCAGCGCCTCGCGTGTCACGGCGCGGGCCTCCGCCGGGCGGGGCAGGCGGGAGTTCTCGTCCATCAGGCGGGTGAGCAGCTCCTGGTCGAGCGAGCCCCAGTTGGCGCCGATGCGCACCGGCTTGTCGTGGCGGATGGCGGTTTCGACGATGGCGGCGAACTGCCGGTCCTTCTTGTCGCCGAAGCCCACGTTGCCGGGATTGATGCGGTATTTGTCGAGGGCCTCGGCGCACGCCGGATGGTCGGCCAGGAGCTTGTGGCCGATATAATGGAAGTCGCCCACCAGCGGCACGTCGATGCCGCGCGCCAGCAGCTTCTCCCTGATGTGGGGCACGGCGGCGGCCGCCTCGTCGCGGTCCACGGTGATGCGCACCAGCTCCGAGCCGGCGCGGGCCAGCGCCGCCACCTGGGCGACCGTGGCCTCGATGTCGGCGGTGTCGGTGTTGGTCATGGACTGCACGACCACCGGCGCCCCGCCGCCCACCATCACCTTGCCCACCATCACCTTGCCCACCGGCACGCCCACCGTGGCCCGGCGCGGCGCGGGCCCGGCCTCCAGCAGCTCTTCGGGGACGACAGGGGTGAGAGACATCATGCAACCTCAGAAATTCGCGAAGTGGATCAGCCTGTCCGTCACAGGGGCGACGGAGTTCACTCGGTCTGCACCCTGCGCCGGCTCGGATGGCGCCATCACACGTCGGTGCTTCCGTTCCAGGCCGTGATCGCCGTAGCGGCGGGGTAGGCCACCTGGTGGATGGTCACACGGTCGAAGCCCGCGCGCATGGCGAATGTCCACATGTCGGCGCCGAACTCGGTATGGACCAGGAAATCGTCCGCCGTGACGGAGGGATCGCCATGCCAGCTTTTCGGCAGTCCCTCGCGACCGCGCGTGAGGCGGCCCACGATCACGGGAATGGTAAAGCACAACCGACCACCCGGCTTGAGGACGCGACGACATTCCTCCAGCCCGCGGATGGGGTGAGGGACATGCTCAAGGGTATCCGAGTGAACGACCAAGTCGAAGCTGTGCGATGGATAAGGCAGCGCTTCCATGTCCACTTCGGGAAAATTACCCAGAACATAGCCGCTCAATCGGGCAAGCGCCCCGGAGATCGCCGCGGCGCCGTTCAGGTCCAGAATGCGCAGCTGCTGAAGGCGGGAATCCCGCACAAAATCCTGCACATGGGCCGTGGTGGTCAAGGCGTCACGAATGGCATCGCCCAGTGCCACGACCCTCAAGCTCGCGCCGCAACCGGTGCATGCACACCCCTGCTGCTGATTGACGTAAGACACCTCCTCCGCCGACAGGCCCCAGGCGGAGGCCAGCTCCGGCCAAAGCACAGCTTGCGAGGTGAATTCGGAGGCGCCACAGATCGAGCAGCGAAGCATTGCCATTCTCAACGGTGGAATGAGATCCAGGCAGTATGCCTGGATACAGCTGGCACAGCGCACGCACGCTCTCCTAGCATCTCACGATATCAGGGCAAATGACTTTCCTCCCCCTCGCGGCAGCGCGCGCACAGGCCGGCCACCTCCAGCACCCGCTGGCGGGGGGTGAAGCCGGCGGCGCGGGCGGCCCAGGCGAGGTCGCGCCCCACGGCATGGGAGGCCACCTCCCGCGTCAGCCCGCAGCGCTCGCAGATGAGGAACACCACCACCTCGTCCGCCTCGTGGGGGTGGGCGCAGGCGAGGTAGGCGTTGCGGCTCTCGATGCGGTGGGCGAGGCCTTCCGCCACCAGGAAGTCGAGCGCGCGGTAGACCGACATGGGCGGGGCGCCCTCCCCCTCCGCCGCCAGCCGCTCCACGATGTCGTAGGCGCCGAGCGGGGTGTGGCTGGAGGCGAGGGCGCGCATCACGTTGCGGCGCAGCGCCGTGAGCCGCAGGCCGCGGCTGGCGCAGCAGGCCTCCATCCGCGCCACCGCGCCCGAGATGCAGAGGGCATGGTCGTGCTCGGTGGCGGGGTCGGCGGCGGGGCCATGGGCGTGTTCTGTGGTCACGGGAGAAATCTAGTGCATCGGGAGGCGTTTCGCCATCGCCCGCCCCTTAACCATGGCGCACGCCGCCGGGAGCTGGAGGGCCGCCGTGCGCATTGCGCTGCCGGAGCGGGCGGGGCAATCTGCGCCGCGCGTCGGCTCCGCGCCGGGCCGCCGCCGTGACAACAGCGTCACAGCGCCTCGCTACAGGGTGCATCGCGCGAAGCGTCGGATCATCCGCGCCTGATTGGGGAATAGCCATGATCAAAGGGAAGGTCGCCGTCGTTACCGGTTCCACCAGCGGCATCGGGCTCGCTTATGCGCGCGCCTTCGCCAAGGAAGGCGCCAACGTCGTGATCAACGGCCTCGGCGACGCGGCCGCCATCGAGACCGAGCGCGCGAAGATCGAGAGCGAATTCGGCGTGAAGTGCCTCTATTCGCCGGCCAACATGCTGAAGCATGAGGAAATCGAGGGCATGATCAAGCTCGCGGAGACCGAGCTCGGCTCCTGCGACATCCTCGTGAACAACGCCGGCATCCAGCACGTGGCGCCGATCGAGGAGTTCCCGGTCGACAAGTGGAACATGATCATCGCCATCAACCTGTCGGCGGCCTTCTTCGCCATGCGCGCGGCCATTCCCGGCATGAAGGCGCGCAAGTGGGGCCGCATCATCAACACCGCCTCGGCCCATGCCCTGGTGGCCTCGCCCTTCAAGTCGGCCTACGTCTCGGCCAAGCACGGCATCGCCGGCCTGACCAAGACCGCCGCCCTGGAAACGGCGCAGTTCGGCATCACCGTGAACGCCATCTGCCCCGGCTACGTGTGGACCCCCCTGGTGGAGAAGCAGATTCCGGACACCGCCAAGGCCCGCGGCATGACCGAGGAGCAGGTGAAGAAGGACGTGCTGCTCGCCGCCCAGCCCACCAAGGAGTTCGTCACGGTCGAGGAAGTGGCCGCCCTGGCGGTGTTCCTCGCGTCCGACGACGCCCGCTCCATCACCGGCTCCATGCAGCAGATCGACGGCGGCTGGGTCGCGGAGTGAGCCCGGCGCGGCGGGTCTCGCACGGGCCTTCGGGGGCTTCATGCTGAGGAGGCGGTCACGGATGACCCGTCGCGACGGCGAAAGAAAGACCATATCGCTCGCGCTCCAGGGGGGAGGCGCCCACGGCGCCTTCACCTGGGGCGTGCTCGACCGGCTCTTGCAGGACGAGCGCCTTGCCATTGCCGGCATCTCCGGCACCTCGGCCGGCGCCATGAATGCGGTGGTGCTCGCCAACGGCCTCGCCAAGGGCGACCCGGAGGAGGCGCGGCACGGCCTCACCCAGTTCTGGCGCGATGTCTCCCGCGACGGGCGCATGTCGCCGCTGCAGCGCACGGCATTCGACCGGCTCATGGGCAACTGGTCGCTGGCGCACAACCCCACCTACCTGGCGCTGGAGGTGGCCTCGCGCTTCTTCTCGCCCTATGATTTCAACCCGCTGAACATCAATCCCCTGCGCGAGATCATCGAGGCGCACGTGGACTTCGAGGCGCTCCGGTGCTCGCAGGTGAAGGTGTTCATCTCCGCCACCAACGTCCACACCGGCCGCGCCCGCATCTTCGGCCATGAGGAGATGACCGCCGACGCGGTGATGGCCTCGGCCTGCCTGCCCTTCATGTTCCAGGCGGTGGAGATCGAGGGCGTGCCCTATTGGGACGGCGGCTACATGGGCAATCCGCCCCTCTTTCCGCTTTACGAGAAGGCGGACGCGGACGACATCGTGCTGGTGCAGATCAATCCCGTGGCGCGCAAGACCACGCCCCGCACCGCCGGCGAGATCCACAATCGCATCAACGAGATCACCTTCAACGCCTCGCTTCTCGCGCAGCTGCGCGCCATCGACCACGCCTCCAAGCTGATCGACCAGGGTCTCATCAGCCGCTGGACCCTGGGCGGCTCCAGCTTCCGGCGGGTGCGGCTGCACCGCATCGGCGGCGAGGACCAGCTCGCGGCGCTCGACGCCACCTCCAAGCTCAATGCGGAATGGAATTTCCTGCAGCACCTGCGGGACCTCGGCCGGGCCGCCGCCGAGGTGTTCCTCGACACCCATTTCGACGACCTCGGCCGCCGCTCCACCCTGGACCTGCGGCTGGAGCTGGCGGACGACTGAGGCCGCCGGTCCAGGTTTCCGGCTCAGGCTTCGCGCCTCTGCTCCGCGAGTTTGACCGGAGGCTTATCGGAAAGCATGCCGTGACAAGCGCGGGCCCTCGGCATGAGGCGTTGCGCGGGAAACCCGTCGAAGCCTGTTTGAGGAAAGCGGACAATCGCGCCGCCGTCCCGCCCGTGGGCCGATCGCGGCGGAGGATACCGGACGGTTGAGGGTCGCGGAGCGCAGGCGGTGCCGCCTGCGCTCCGCCGGCGGCTCAGGCGCCGCGCGCATCCTTCTTGGCCTGGGCCACGGCCACGAACTTGGTGACGCGGCCGGCTTCGCCCGCCGCCGAGCCGAAGCGGTCGATGCGGCGCTTGGCCTTGTTGGCCATGTCCTCATGGGGGCGGGGCAGGCTGGCGGGGCGGGTGGCGCGCTTGGCGTCGCGCTTCAGCTCGAGGGCGCGATGGGCGTTCTCCATCAGCACGGCGCGGGCGGCTTCCGCCTGCCGGCGGGTGGCCTCGCGGCGGGCGCGGGTGAGCGCGTCGGTCAGCACGGACGCCTTCTGGCGGTTGCCCGAATCAGCCTTCTCGAAGGTCACCTCGCCGCGGCCGCCCTTGCCACGCAGCGACCGGCGCTGGTTGTTGGCGATCGTGAGCGCCCGCTCGCGCCGCTCCCGCAGATGGCCGATGAGCGCATGGAGGTCGGCGTCCGACAGCGCCATGAGCTCGGGATGGCGGGCCTTCGCCACGAACTCCATCTCCGCATCGGTGAGCAGTCGCCGTTCATTTTTCCGCGTGTGCGCCATGATTGGGTGCCTTGAGGTCTGAAAACAGCCTGAATGGCTATTACAAGGAATGTGAAGAGAGTACGACACAGCGCCCTATCGCGAGCATTCCCCGCCATGCCGTCCGCCGCATCCGCCCCCGGCGTTCCGCCGGCCTCCTCCGCCTTCCGCTGGCGCGGCGCGCGCCTGGAAGTGCGCGTGGCCGACATCACGCGGCTCGATCTCGACGCCATCGTGAACGCGGCCAATGCCTCGCTGCTCGGCGGCGGGGGCGTGGACGGCGCCATCCACCGGGCGGCCGGTCCGCGGCTCCTCGCCTTCTGCCGTACCCTCGGCGGCTGCCCCACCGGAGAGGCGCGCATCACCCCGGGCTTCGACCTGCCGGCGCGGCGCGTCATCCACACCGTGGGCCCGGTCTGGCGCGGTGGCGGGGCGGGGGAAGACGCGCTGCTTTCCGCCTGCTATCGCGAGAGCCTCGCCCTGGCGGCGGGGGAGGGCTTGTCCTCGGTCGCCTTTCCCGCCATCTCCACGGGGGTGTACGGCTTTCCGCCGGAGCGGGCGGCGCCGCTGGCGGTGGCGGCGGTGCTCGACCACCTGGCCGGCGCCACCAGCGTCGCCCGCGTGGTGTTCTGCTGTTTTTCCCCTTCCGCCGCCGAGCTGCACCATGACGCCCTCGCCCGAAGCCGCGCCGAACCCCTCTGAGACGGCGCTTCCCATTCTCCACCGGGACGCCATGATGCTCGTCATCGACAAGCCGTTCGGCCTGCCGGTGCATGCCGGCCCCAAGGGGGGCGAGACCCTTTCCGACCACCTCGAGGCCCTGCGCTTCGGCCTGCCGCGGCGGCCGGAGCTGGCCCACCGGCTGGACAAGGACACCTCCGGCTGCCTGGTGCTGGGGCGCCACGCCAAGGCGCTGGCGCTGCTGGGCAAGCTGTTCGCCGAGGGGCGGGTGGACAAGACCTATGTGGCCGTGACCCGTGGCGCGCCGGCGGCCGACGCCGGCCGCATCGACCAGCCGCTCGCCAAGCGCTCGCCCCACCGGGGCTGGTGGATGCAGGCCGTGCCCAAGGGAACCGCCGGCGCCCAGGAGGCGGTGACCGACTATCGGGTGCTCCACCGGGGGGAGGGAATCGCCGTGGTGGCGCTCTCGCCGCTGACCGGGCGCACCCACCAGCTGCGCGCCCACCTCGCGCATATCGGCGCGCCGATCCTGGGGGATGCCATCTATGGCGGCGCCTCGCGCCTGCCGGGCGGGCCGGGGCTGCACCTGCATTCGCGCCGCATCGTGGTGCCGCTGGCGCGCAAGGGGCCGCCGGTGGCCGTGAGCGCCCCGTTGCCGCCGCATATGTGCGAGACGCTGCGCGCCCTCGGCCTCTCTCCGGAGGAGATCGGCCAAGCGGCGGATGCCGCATTCCGATTAAATTCGGCGGACGCCGCATTCAGTTCAAGTGAGGCGGATGCCGCGTTCCAGGCGAATCCGGCGGTCTCGGCGTGCCCGGTTAACCCCGCGGATGCTCTGGCCGGCGCAGACTTGGCGGACGCCGCGTCGCCGGCGGAAGATGGCGTGTCCGCCGTGTGAAGGCCGGCGCTGGTGCGCGTGCGGCGGCGTGGTAAGCTCGCCCGGTTGCGGCCCGTGTCACGGCCTTCGGGCCCAAGCTGAGGAGATGGCGTGAGCCCGGCGAAGCGGCCCCTGGACGGCGCAGAGGAAGACCAAAGGCTCCCGGCCGAGGGCGGCCGCGTGGCGGGTGCGCGGCTGCTGCTCGCGCGCGCCATGGAACGCGCCCGCTTCGTGCTCCTGTGGGAGCGGGCGTGGCCCGGCCTGGCGGCGATGCTGGCCGTGGGCGCGGTGTTCCTCGCCCTTTCGTTCGCCGGGCTGTGGCAGGACCTGCCAACCTTCGGCCGCATGGTCGGCGTCGGCCTGTTCGTGGTCGCCTTCTCGGCGGCGGCCCTGCCGCTGGTGCGCCTGCGGGTTCCCGACGCGGCGGAGGCGCTGGCGCGGCTCGATGCGCGCAGCGCCCTGGCCCACCGCCCGGCCACCACCCTTTCCGACAGTCTCGCCACCCGGCCCGACGACCCCGTGGGCGCGGCCTTGTGGCGCGCCCATCTCGCGCGGGCGGTGAACGCCGCCGGCCGCCTGCGCGCCGGCCTGCCGGCGCCGGGCCTCGCGCGGCGCGATCCCTATGCCTTGCGCGCGCTGGCGCTGCTGGCACTGTGCGCCACCGTCTTCATGGCGCCGGGCGAGCACCTCGCCCGCGTCCGCGCGGCCTTCGACTGGCGCGCCCTGACCCCGCCGGCGCCGTTCCGGCTCGATGCCTGGGTGGACCCGCCCGGCTACACCGGCCGCCCGCCGGTGGTTCTGCCCGGCCTGCGCTGGGACGAGCCCACGTCCCTCAATGCCGTGGCGCTGCAGGTGCCGGCGGGCAGCGTGCTGGTGGTGCGCGGCGCGGGAGTGGACGTGTCCGCCCTGAAGCTGGAAGGCGGCATCGCCCCCGAGGACCGCACGGAAAAGGACGTGACGGGCAAGGACGAGGCCAAGACCTCACCCGCCAAAACCCCTGCCGCCAACACCGCGCCCGCCGACGCCGCCGAGCGGCGGTTCGTCATCCGCGGCACGGCGGATGCGAGCTTCACCGGGCCCGACCAGCGCCGGGTGATGTGGCATTTCAATGTGGTGACCGACGAGGCGCCCGCCATCGCCTTCGCGAAGGAGCCGCAGGCGGGGCCGCGCAACGTGCTCCAGCTCGCCTACCGGGTCGAGGACGACTACGGCGTGAAGGAGGCGGACGCGCTGTTTGCCCCCCTGCCGCCCGAGCCGCCGCTGTTTCCGCGCCCCGGCGCCCAGGCCCGGCGCATGCCGGAGAAGCCGCTGGTGGCGCCGCCGGAGATTAAGCTCGCGCTGCCGCCGGGCGGGCGCTCGGGCGCGGCGCAGACCGCGAAGGACCTCCTGGCCCACCCCTGGGCCGGGGCCAACGTGAAGCTCACCCTGCGCGCCCGCGACGAGGCCGGCAACGAGGGCTTCAGCGACACCCGGAACGTGCGGCTGCCCGAGCGGCCCTTCACCAAGCCGCTCGCCCGCGCCCTCATCGACGAGCGGCGGCTGCTGGCGTTCGACGCGCGCAACCGCCGCCGCCTCGTGAGTGTGCTCACCGCGCTCACCGATTTTCCCGAGCAGTTCGCGCCGCCGGCGGGGGAATACCTCGGCCTGCGCACCGCCTTGATGCGGGCCAAGACCGCCCGCAACGACGACGACCTGCGCGCGCTGGTGGATTATCTCTGGGACATCGCCGTCGAGATCGAGGACGGCACGCTGACCGAGGCCGAGCGCGCGCTCAAGGCCGCCCAGGAGGCCCTGCGCGCGGCCCTGGAGCGGGGCGCGGGCGACGAGGAGATCCAGCGCCTCACCCAGGATCTGCGCGCCGCCATGGACAAGATGATGCGCCAGCTCGCCCAGCAGGCGCAGCGCGACGGCGGCACCGATTCCCGGCCGCTGGACCCCAACACCCGCATCGTGCGGCCGCAGGACATCCAGCGCATGCTGGAGCAGATCGAGAACCTCGCCCGTTCCGGCAATCGCGAGGCGGCCCAGCAGCTCCTGAACGAGCTTCAGGCCATGATGGAGAACATGCGCCCCGGCAACCGCCAGGCCGGCCGGCAGGACGGCCAGCAGCAGAACGAGCTGGGGGGCATGATCCAGGAGCAGCAGCGCCTGCGCGACCGCACCTATCGCCAGGGCCGCGAGCAGGGCGAGCAGCAGGGCCAGCAAGGCCGGCAGGGTGGCCAGCAGAAGGGGCAGCAGGGCCAGAATGACTTCGACGGGCTGAAGCAGGGCCAGCAGGAGCTGCGCCAGCGCCTGGGCAAGATGCTCGACGCCTTGCGCCAGTACCAGCAGGGCCGCCAGAACCAGCAGGGGCAGCAGGGCCAGGGCGGCGAGGCCGGCGAGGAAAGCGGGAACGCGCAGGCGGAAGCCCTCGACCGCGCCGGCGAGGCGCTGGGCCGGGCCGAGCAGGCCATGCGCGAGGCGGAGGAGGCTTTGGGGCGCGGCGAGGGCCAGCCCTCGCTCGACGCCCAGGGCCGCGCGCTCCAGTCCCTGCGCCAGGGCGCCCAGGCGCTTGCGGAAGGCCAGCGCGGCAACCAGGGCCAGCCCGGCGCCGGCGGCCCCGGCGAGGAGAGCGCCCAGCGCACCGACCCCCTCGGCCGCCCCCTGCGCAGCCAGGACTATGGCGACGACTTCACCGTGAAGGTGCCCGACGAAGTGGACGCCCAGCGCGCCCGCCGGGTGCTGGAGGAGCTGCGCCGCCGCCTGGAGCAGCCTGAGCGCCCGCAGATCGAGCTCGACTATCTGGAGCGCCTGCTGAACGGGCTGTGACGGGCCGCGCCGCCGGGAGGTGTCGGCGCCGCCCGGTGCCCGCACCGCCAATGTGCCGCCGGGACCGAGGGGGGCGGCGGACGTCGCGGCGTCCGGCGCCGCTTATGGCGCGGAGGCCCTCGTCCCACCGTGTCCGGGACCGCGGGCCCGATGACGCGCCCGGAGCATTTCCAGGCTTAGCGGATTTCGATCCTTCTGAAGAAAATGTGTTATTTCAATAACATATAGAATTCTTGCGGCCGATGCGCGCGGGAATCACGCGAGGCGCGTGGTGGCGTCATGGCCGTGGTCCGGGCGGCGCGTCTTGGCGTCGTGGTGGCTTTGCGCTTTCCGCGCCGAATGAAGCCTCCGCCGGAGCATGTCTCCTTTTTCCATGAAACGGGGACATGCTCCGGATTCTTGAGCTGGCGCGTTTTCTTCACGCGAACCGGTTTTCGCCTCGCTCGAAAAGGTCCTCGCCCGATGTCGGCGGCGCCCTGGCTGGGGCGGGATGGCTGGCGCACGGCCGTGAGCGTCCGGAGCATTCCTGTCGCGCGCGGTGGCCTCGTCGAATCGCTGGCGGCCATCGCCTGGGATGTCCGGCCTCCGTGCGAGAAGTGTCCCCCCCGCCGGCCGTCCCATCGCCATGCGCACCGGCCTCAGTCCATGGCGGCGCGCACCAGTTCCTCCTCCGCCTCCGCCAGGAGGGCCTCCTCCGCGTCGCCGCCCACGCCTTCGCGGCCGATCTCCAGCAGCACCGGCACCGAGAGGGGCGACACCCGCGCGAGCGGCTGGTGGACGATGCGCCCGCGGATGCGCGCCAGCATGTCGGCGAGGCGCTTCACGTCCAGCAGGCCGGTGGCGGCATCGGCGCGCGCGGCGCGCAGGAGGATATGGTCGCCCTGGTGGCGGCGCAGCACGTCATAGACGAGATCGGTGGACATGGTGACCTGCCGCGCGCTCTTCTCCTTGCTCGGAAAGCGGCGCTCGATGAGCCCGGCGATGACCGCGCAATAGCGGAAGGTGCGCTTCATCAGGCTGCTCTCGTCCAGCCATGCCTCCAGGTCGTCGCCCAGCATGTCCTCGTCGAACAACGCGGCGAGGGAGAGCCGCCCCTGGCGGATGGCGAGGCCGATGTCGCCCACCGCATAGATGCCCAGCGCATAGTCGTTGGCGGTGAAGCCCAGCGGCTTCAGCCCCGCCCGCTCCAGGCGGCGGGTCAGCAGCATGCCCAGCGTCTGGTGCGCGAGCCGGCCCTCGAACGGGTAGGTGACGAGGTAGTGCCGCGCGGCGCGCTCGAAGGTCTCCACCAGCAGGTCGTCGCGGCCGGGCAGGCGAGAGCGCGCGCGCTGCAGCTCCAGCCATTCGGCCACCTGGGGCGGCAGGCTCGCCCAGCGCTCCGGCGTCGAGAGAATCGCCCGCACCCCGGCGGCGAGGAAGGTGGAGAGGGGGAACTTGCCGCCCGCATAGGCCGGCACCTTCGGCGCGGCGGCGCTGGCGCGGGAGACATAGGCCTCGTCCTCCACCATGGCCTCGAAGCGCAGGACCTCGCCCGCGAACACGAAGGTGTCGCCCGCCACCAGGCTCTCGATGAAATATTCCTCCACCTCGCCCAGCACCCGCCCGCCCCACCGCACGCGGCCGGCGACGCCGGTCTTCGCCGCCCCGCGCGCCGAGACGAGGCGCACCTTGATCATGGGGCTTTCCACGATGGTGCCGATGTTGAGCCGGTAGGCCTGGGCCACCATGGGGTTCGCCACCCGCCACAGGCCGTCCCTGGTGCGGCGGATCTTGGCGAAGCGCTCATAGGCCCTGAGCGCGTAACCGCCGGTGGCGACGAAATCGAGCGCGGCATCGAAATCCGCGCGCGACAGGGCGCGGTAGGGCGCGGCGGTCGCCACTTCCGCGAACAAGGCGTCGGCGTCGAACGGGGCGGCGCAGGCCATGCCGAGGATGTGCTGGGCCAGCACGTCCAGGGCGCCCGTGCGCTCGGGCGGGGTGTCCTGGGCGCCGGCGCGCACCGCCTCCAGCGCGGCGCGGCATTCCAGCACCTCGAACCGGTTCGCCGGCACCAGCACCGCGCGGGAAGGCTCGTCGAGCCGGTGGTTGGCGCGGCCGATGCGCTGCATGAGCCGCGAGGACCCCTTGGGCGCGCCCACGTTGATGACGAGGTCCACATTCCCCCAGTCGATGCCGAGGTCGAGGGACGAGGTGGCCACCACCGCCTTCAGCCGCCCTTCCGCCATGGCCGCCTCCACCCGGCGGCGCTGGTCCACGGCCAGCGAGCCGTGGTGGAGGGCGATGGGCAGGTTGTCGTCATTGATGCGCCAGAGCTCCTGGAACAGGAACTCCGCCTGCCGGCGCGTGTTCACGAACGCGAGGCTGAGGCCGCTGGCGCGGATGGCGGCGTAGATGTCCGGCACGGCGTGGAGCGCCATGTGGCTCGCCCAGGGCATGGGGGCGGCGGTGTCGAGCATGGCGATGTCCGGCGCCGCGCCGCCCTGTGCCACCACGAGGTCGGCAAGAGGGGGCCCATCCGGCGCGTTCGGGTCCTGGGGCACGAGATAGCGGCGCAGGTCGTCGGGCGCGGCCACGGTGGCGGAAAGGCCCACGCACTGCAGGCCGGGCGCGAGCGCCCGCAGCCGCGCCAGCGCCAGGGCCAGAAGGTCTCCGCGCTTGGAGGTGACGAGGGCGTGCAGCTCGTCCAGCACCACCCGCCGCAGGCCGGAGAACAGGGTCTCGGCATCCTTCGAGGCCAGCAGCAGGGAGATCTGCTCGGGCGTGGTGAGCAGGATGTCCGGCGGGTCGCGCCGCTGGCGCTGGCGGCGGCTCGCGGGGGTGTCGCCGGTGCGGGTCTCCACGCGGATGGGAAGGCCCATCTCGGCCACGGGAGCTTCCAGGTTGCGGGCGATGTCCACCGCCAGCGCCTTCAGCGGGGAGATGTAGAGCGTGTGCAGGGGCGAGACGCGCGGCTCCGCCGCCCAGCGGGCGAAGGGCGAGAGCGCGTCTTCCTCGCCGCCGGAGCGGGGGCCTGTGGTGGATATGTCCCGCGCGCCGCGTGCCGCGTCCGCCTCCTGCGCCGCCGGCGGGGTGGCGGCCCCGGCCTCGGCCGTGCCGTCCCGTGGCGCCGCGCGTTTCCGGCGGGCGCGGACTCCTGCGGCCGGGCCGGGCGGCGCGGCGGGGTCGGGCGGCGCGGAGGCCTGGGGATGCTCCGGCGGCACGCAGATGGCTGTCGCGCCCTCGGCCGGTTCCGACGACGTCCGGAAGGCCTTCGCCCGCGCGGCGCGGGCGGGCCGCCCCTCGGCCAGCTCCACCAGGGTGGGCAGGAAGCCGGCCAGCGTCTTGCCGGCGCCGGTGGGGGCGATGAGCAGCACCGAGCGGCCCGCCCGCGCGGCGGCGAGCAGGTCGAGCTGGTGGGCGCGCGGGGCCCAGCCGCGCGCGGTGAACCAGCGCCGGAAGGCTTCGGGCAGGGCATCGGCGCCGGCGTGGGGCGCCCGGACGGTTCTGGTGCGGCGGGCCACGCCCGGCAGCATAGGCGCCCGCGTCCGGATTCGCGACGGGGCCGTGATCGAGGCCGGGCCCGCGATCGGGCATTAAGGGGCCGTCAACCGTCCCGGTCGCATGGTGCGGGAAATGTCCCGTGCCGGAGTAGCCGTCCCATGATGTCGCGTGCCGATCGCACCGTCCTGAGCGAATGGTGGTGGACGGTGGACCGGGGCCTGCTCGCGGGCCTGTTCGCCCTCATGGTGGTGGGCATCGTGCTGTGCCTCGCCGCCAGCCCGGCGGTGGCGGCGCGCCTCAACATCGCGGACCCCTTCCACTTCGTGAACCGGCAGGTGCTGTTCCTCATCCCCGCCGCGGTGGTGATGATCCTCACCTCGTTCATGACCCCCCGCGCCATCCGCCGGGTGTGCATGGTGGTGTTCGCCGTCTTCTTCGTGCTGCTGCTCGCGACCCTGGTCCTGGGCCCGGAGGTGAAGGGCGCGCGGCGCTGGCTCACCATCGCCGGCATCACCGTGCAGCCGTCGGAATTCATCAAGCCGGCCTTCGTCATCATCGCCGCCTGGCTGTTCTCCGAGAGCGCCAAGCGGCCGGAGATGCCGGCCCAGCTCCTGGCCATCGGCCTTTTGGCCAGCGTGCTCGGGCCGCTGGTGAAGCAGCCGGACTTCGGCCAGAGCCTGCTCATCTCCCTGGTGTGGTCGGCGCTGTTCTTCCTCGCCGGCCTGCGCTGGATCTGGATGATCGGCCTCGTCGGCGTGGGCGCGGGCGGCGGCGCCATCGCCTACATGACCGTGTCCCACGTCCAGAAGCGCATCAACCGCTTCCTGAACCCGGAATCGGGCGACACCTACCAGATCGACGCGGCGCTCAACTCCTTCCGCAACGGCGGCTGGTTCGGCCAGGGGCCCGGCGAGGGCACCATGAAGCGCCTCCTGCCCGACGGGCACACCGATTTCGTGTTCGCCGTGGCGGCGGAGGAGTTCGGCATCATCCTGTGCCTCATCATCCTGGCGCTGTTCGCCTTCATCATCCTGCGCGCGCTCACCCGCGCCATGAACGAGACCGACCCCTTCGCCCGCTTCGCCATCACCGGCCTCGCGCTGCTGTTCGGCCTGCAGGCGGCCATCAACATGGCGGTGAACGTGCACATCGCCCCCGCCAAGGGCATGACGCTGCCCTTCATCTCCTACGGCGGCTCCTCGCTGATCTCGCTGGCGTTCGGCATGGGCATGCTCATCGCCCTGTCGCGCAAGCGGCCGGGGGCGGCGGCGCTCGCCGCCCTGTCCGAGCCGAAGACGGTGAACGGCCCGCAGGTGGCGGTGCCCAAGATGGCGCCGGCGAGCGCCTTCGCCGACGATGCCGCGCCCGGCGCCGCCGCCCATCCGGCCTGACGCCGGCGCGGGGCGGCCGCCTTATTGACGTCCAAGAATGGGCGTTGGGAGGCGATCATGCCTTCGGCCCGGTCCCTGACCGGCGCCCGCGGGCCTTGGCATAGGGTCCCCTCAGGGGGACGCGCGCTCCACGACGCGCAACATGAGGGGACCGTGACAGAGCTCGTTCTTCTCGCCGCCGGGGGCACCGGCGGACATCTCTTTCCCGCCGAGGCCCTGGCCGCCGTGCTCACCGCGCGCGGCCTTCAGGTGGACCTCGCCACCGACGAGCGCGCCGCGCGCTATGCCGGCCACTTCCCCGCGCGCGAGCTGCATGTGCTGCCGGCCGACACCGTGCGCGGGCGCTCCCCGGTGGCGCTGGCGCGCACCGGGCTCGCTCTCGCCTCCGGCCTCATGCGCGGGCTCGCCCTGGTGCGACGCCTGAAGCCGGCGGTGGTGGTGGGCTTCGGCGGCTACCCCACCGTTCCTCCCCTGCTCGCGGCCTCCCTGCTCGGCGTGCCCACCGTGATCCACGAGGCCAACGGCGTGATGGGGCGGGCGAACCGGCTGCTGGCGCGCCGCGCCTCCGCCATCGCCACCGGCTTTCCGGGCCTCGCGAAGGACGACCCCGCCCTTGCCGCCAAGGCGGTGTGGACCGGCAATCCGCTGCGGCCGGCGGCCCTCGCCGCCGCCGCCGTGCCCTATGATCCGCCGCTGCCGGGCGGGGCGCTGCGGGTGCTGGTGTTCGGCGGCAGCCAGGGCGCGCGGGTGATGTCGGAAGTGGTGCCGCAGGCGCTGGCGGCGCTGCCGGCGCAGGTGCGCGGGCGCATCGTCCTCACCCAGCAGGCGCGGGAGGAGGACCTCCCCCAGGTCGCCGCCGCCTATGACGCCCTCGGCCTGAATGCCGAGCTTGCCCCTTTCTTCGACGACCTGCCGGCGCGCATGGCCCGCGCCCATCTCGTCATCTCCCGTTCCGGCGCCGGGACGGTGGCGGAGCTGGCGGCCATCGGCCGCCCCGCCATCCTGGTGCCGCTGCCCCACGCCCTGGACCAGGACCAGGCCGCCAACGCCCGCGCCCTGGCCGACATCGGCGGCGCGCTGGCGCTGCGGCAGGTGGAGTTCGACGCCGCCCGCCTCGCCGCCGAGCTGGCGCGCCTCGCGGATGCGCCGGAAACGTTGACGCGCATGGCTGAACGCGCCAGAAGCGCCGGCGTGCTCGACGCCGCGGAACGCCTGGGCGATCTGGTGCAACATCTGGCCGGCGGGGGCGCGGCCGCAACCTTCCAAGGACAATCTTCATGAAGCTGCCGGAGCGCCTCGGCCCCATCCATTTCGTCGGCATCGGCGGCATCGGCATGAGCGGCATCGCCGAGGTCCTGAACAATCTCGGCTATACGGTGCAGGGCTCGGATGCGGCCGAGAACGCGAACGTGAAGCGCCTGCGCGAGCTGGGCGTGACGGTCAGCGTGGGCCAGGATGCGGCCAATATCGACGGCGCCGCGGTGGTGGTGGTCTCCTCCGCCATCAAGCGCGACAATCCCGAGCTCGCCGCCGCCCGCGCCCGCCGCCTGCCGGTGGTGCGCCGCGCCGAGATGCTGGCCGAGCTGATGCGCCTGAAGAGCTGCGTCTCCATCGCCGGCACCCACGGCAAGACCACCACCACCTCGCTGGTGGCCACCCTGCTCGACGCCGGCGGCTTCGACCCCACCGTCATCAACGGCGGCATCATCAACGCCTACGGCACCAACGCCCGCCTCGGCGACGGCAACTGGATGGTGGTGGAGGCCGACGAGAGCGACGGCACCTTCCTGAAGCTGCCCACCGAGGTCGCCATCGTCACCAACGTGGACCCCGAGCACCTCGACCACTTCAAGACCTTCGACAAGGTGCAGGACGCCTTCGAGAGCTTCGTGGAGAACCTGCCCTTCTACGGCTTCGCGGTGATGTGCATCGACCATCCCGTGGTGCAGGCGCTGGTGGGCCGCATCGAGGACCGGCGCGTCATCACCTATGGCGAGAACCCGCAGGCGGACGTGCGGCTGGTGGACGTGGACCTGAAGGGCGGCATCACCAAGTTCGGCGTCGTGTTCCGTGACCGCTCGGGCGCCGTGACCCACGAGATCAGCGGCCTGCGGCTGCCCATGCCGGGCAAGCACAACGCCCTCAACGCCACCGCCGCCATCGCGGTCGCCCGCGAGCTCGGCGTGAGCGACGAGAAGATCGTGGAGGCCATCGGCGGCTTCGGGGGCGTCAAGCGGCGGTTCACCCGCACCGGGGAATGGAACGGCGCCGCCATCTTCGACGACTACGGCCACCATCCCGTGGAGATCGCCGCCGTGCTGCGCGCCGCGCGCGGGGCGAGCGAGGGGCAGGTGATCGCGGTGGTGCAGCCGCACCGCTACACGCGCCTGCAATCCCTGTTCGACGAGTTCTGCACCTGCTTCAACGATGCCGATCACGTCATCGTGGCGCCGGTCTATGCCGCCGGCGAGGCGCCCATCGCGGGGGTGGACCGCGACCATCTGGTGGAAGGGCTCGTCGCCCATGGCCATCGCAGCGTCACCGCCCTCGAGGGGCCGGAGGCGCTGGCCGGCATCGTCGCCGGCATCGCCCGGCCGGGCGACTATGTGGTGTGCCTCGGCGCCGGCTCCATCAGCGGCTGGGCCTATGCCCTGCCCGGCGAGCTGAATGCGCTGAAGCCCGCCGCCTGAGGCCGCTTTCCGCGTTCGCCCTCCCGCGCCCGTCCCCCGGCGGGCGCCTTTCTCCCGCCGGGCGGCCCCGCGCCCCCCGGCGGACCGCCTCTGAGCTGACGCCGCGAAAGCTCCTGATTGGAGTATTTGCCGAAGGCGAAGCTTGGCTTTTACCGCTATGATGCGCCAGGAATGTCATGGCGGCTGGCCAAGCTGTTCTTGGCCTTTGCGCTGTTCCCGGCCTTTGCATTGGCCGGAAGGTCGGCGCACGGTAGTCAGGTGTGGCAAGTGTTCCTGTTCGACTATTTTGCCCCCTTCGACCTGCGGACCCTGTTCCGGCTCATCTTCATCACGGATGTGGTCGTCTGCATCATGCTGCTCTCCTATGGGGAGCGCGGGCGGCAGCGGCAGCTGATCCACCGCTTCGTGGCGGCGCGCAGCCTCCATGCGCTGGGCTGCCTGCTCATCGGCTCGCGCGGGGAGATCCCGGCATGGCTGTCGATCAATGTCGCCAACGTGCTGGTGTATTTCGGCTTCGCCATCGAGCTGGCGGCCATCGTGAGCCTCAGGGCGCGCGCGCGGTGGCTCGCGCCGGTTCTCCTGGGGGCGGCGGGGGTGGGCAGCTTCGCCATCAGCCTTCCCCTGGCGTCGCCGGGAACGCTCGTCGGCGTCGCCGGCCTCACCGTGGCCGCGCTGTTCGGCCCGGCGGCGGTCCTGCTCGGGTCGCCGCGCGCGGCCTCGCGGCTGCAGCGGGCCATGGCGGCCTTCTGCGCGGTGGTCGCGGTGTCCTTCCTCATGCGCGCCTATGCCGGCTTCATCGAGGGCCGCTCGGTGCTCGACAAGGACCTGGCGCAGATGTTCGGCCTCATCGTCATGTACTGTTACGCGGTGGCGGGCGGCGTCGGCTTCCTGCTGCTGCTGAAGGAGGATGACGAGGTGAGCCTGCGCCGGGCGGCCACCACCGACCACCTCACCGGCATCCTGAACCGGCGCGCCTTCTTCGAGGCCGCCCGCGCGGCCCTCGCCGCCGCCGCGCGGAGCGAGCGCCCGCTGGCCCTGCTCCTGGTCGACGTGGACCACTTCAAGCGCGTCAACGACACCTACGGCCACCCGGCCGGGGACCGGGTGCTGCAGGCGCTGGCGGCGGCGGTGGGCGCAAGCGCCCGGCGCGGCGACATCTTCGGCCGCCTGGGCGGGGAGGAGTTCGCCTTGCTGCTGCCCCAGGCGGCGAGCCCCCGCGACGCGCTGGCGGCGGCCGAGCGCATCCGCCTCGCGGCGCGCGAGGTCGCGGTCGCGGAGGCGCCGGGGATGAGCTGCTCCATCTCCATCGGCTGCGCGGTGGCGCTGCCCGCGGGGCCGGAGGATCTCGACCGGCTGATGCGCCAGTGCGACGACGCCCTCTATGCCGCCAAGCGCGCCGGGCGCGACCGCGTGAGCGTGGCCGAGCCCGCCCCGGCGCGGCGGGACGCCGTGTGACGGGCCGCACGCCGTGACGGGGATCGGCCCTCGCCGCGGGCGATGCTATAAGGCGCCATGCTCCCCTTCCTGCCTCTCTTCCGCCGCCTCCGCCACGGCCTCACCCTCGGGGTGCGGGTGCTCGCCCTCGATGGCGAGGGCCGGCTGCTGCTGGTGAAGCATGGCTACACCCCCGGCTGGCACCTGCCCGGCGGCGGCGTGGACGTGGGCGAGAGCGCGGAGGCCGCCGCCCGGCGCGAGCTGAAGGAGGAGGCCAACGCCGAGGTGGAGGGCGCGCTGCGCCTGCACGGCCTCTTCTTTCACCCCTCCTACGGCGGACGTGACCATGTGGCCTGCTTCCACGGGCGGGTTCGGCCGGGCCCCGCGCTGCCGTCGAACCTGGAGATCGTGGCCGCCACCTTCTTCCCGCTCGACGCGCTGCCGCAGGAGATCACGCCCGCCACCGGCCGGCGCATCGCGGAGTGGCGATCCGGCGCATCGCCGGGCGAGCGCTGGTAGCGCCGGCGGTTCCGAACCGGCAGCGGCGTCGCCGTCGCCGTCGTCTTGCCAAGGCTGGCCCGGCCGCTTAAGTCCAGGCAAGGCGCGTTTCGACCCGCGGCGCGCCCCCGGCCTGCCATGCAGGCCCGCCTTCGGGCGAGGGTCCAGGGCAGGAGGCAGGCATGTCGCTCGACGCCGACCAGATCGTCGATCGCCGCAGGTTGCGTCGCAAGGTCACCTTCTGGCGCACGCTCGGCGTGCTGGCCGTGGTGGCGGCGCTGGCGGTGGGCGTCGGCGTGCTTGCGCGGGAGCGGGTGCCGGCGGGCAATCCCCACGTGGCGCGGGTTGTCATCGGCGGCCTCATCCGCAACGACCGCCCGCGGGTGGAGATGCTGGAGGAGATCGGCCGCTCGCGCGCGCAGGCGGTGATCCTCGCCATCGACAGCCCCGGCGGCACCGTCACCGGCTCCGAGCAGCTCTACGACGCCCTGCGGCGCCTTGCCGCGAAAAAGCCCGTGGTGGCCGTGGTGGAGGGCGTCGGCGCCTCCGGGGCCTACATCGCCGCCCTCGGTGCCGACCACATCGTCGCGGGCCGCAACACGCTGGTGGGCTCCATCGGCGTCATCTACCAGTTCCCGAACGTCACCGAGCTGCTGAAGACGGTGGGCGTGACCATGGAGGACATCAAGTCCTCCCCCCTCAAGGCCGCGCCGAACCCCTACACGCCGGTGACGCCGGAGGCCCGCGCCGCCGTGGAATCCCTGGTGGCCGACAGCTACGGCTGGTTCAAGGGCCTGGTGGGCGAGCGGCGCAAGCTCTCCGGCAACGCGCTCTCCACGGTCTCCGACGGCCGCGTCTTCACCGGCCACCAGGGCCTGGAGCTGCAACTGGTGGATGAGATCGGCGACGAGCGCACCGCCCGCGCGTGGCTCGCGCGCGAGAAGGGCGTGCCGGAAAACCTGAAGGTGCGCACCTGGAGCACGGGGCGCGTGGGCAGCGAGTTCGGCTGGCTCCTGGGCCTCGGCCGCGCCGCCGCCGAGGCGGTCGGCCTTCCGCAGCTCGCGGCGGTTTTCTCGCAGGGCACGCGCGCGGCCCTGGACCTTGTGCAGCTTGACGGCCTTTTGGCGCTCTGGCACCCTCCCCTCGATAAATGATCGGGGTGCGGGCCTTTCAATTAAGGTCACGATCTTTTTCTAAATTGGAACGTGTCCACCGCTCCCTGCGGATCGGTCGTGAGGGGAAATGAAGCCATCATGATCAAGTCCGAACTCGTCCAGAAAATCGCGGAAGCCAATCCCCATCTCTACCAGCGCGATGTCGAGAACATCGTCAACGCCATCCTGGAGCAGATCGTCTCCGCCCTTGAGCGCGGCGACCGGGTGGAGCTGCGCGGCTTCGGCGCCTTCTCCGTGAAGAAGCGCGAGGCCCGCGTGGGGCGCAACCCGCGCACCGGCAAGCAGGTGGACGTGAGCGAGAAGACCGTGCCCTACTTCAAGACGGGCAAGGAGATGCGCGAGCGTCTCAACGACGGGAAGTGATCCTCAGTGGCGCGTGTGCTGTCCGTACTCATCGGCCTGCCCGTGGCGGTCCTGGTCATCGCGCTGGCGGTGGCCAACCGGCGCGAGGTGCTGGTCTCCCTCGACCCTTTCTCCCCCGGCGCGCCGGTGCTCTCGGCGAGCGTGCCGCTCTATGCGGTGATCTTCGCGTCGCTGCTGGTGGGCGTCGTCGTCGGCGGCACCGTCACCTGGGTGCGCCAGGGCCGCTTCCGCCGTGAGGCCCGCAAGGCGCGGCGCGAGCAGAAGGCCGCCGCAGCGGCGTCCGGCGGCCTCGGCCTTCCCGCGCCGCGCGGCTGAGAGGCCGCGCCGGGCGATCGCCTCCGGCGCTTTTCCAATCCACGGCCGGATGCCCATGCGCTTCTCTCATGGCGGCGATTGCTTAAGCCCGTGCCGGGCTCGGGCTTGACCGACCGGTCGCAGCCGGAGCCGAGGGTGTGTGCCGGCGCGTGGCGTTCCGCCTGAGACCGGTTCCGCCTGGGACGAGCCGAACATCTGGTGCGGGTCCCGGCGGGGATGCGTTGAACCTGCGTCCCGCACCGGCCCTGAAGCCGATGGGCTTCGCGAGGGGCCGCTCAGGCCGCCGCGTCCAGGCTCGCGGCGATGCGGCGGGCTTCCGCCCGCTCGATCAGGAACTTCGCCACCAGCGTGAACAGCGCCACCGCGGCCAGCAGGGTCGCTGCCGCGAACGCCGCCACCACCTGGCTGTCCTCGTAGAGCAGCTCGATCTGGAGCGGCAGGGTCGATGTCTGGCCGCGGATGTTGCCGGATACCACGGAGACGGCGCCGAACTCGCCCATCACCCGCGCGTTGCACAGGGCGGCGCCGTAGAGCAGCGCCAGCCTCACGTTGGGCAGGGTCACGAGGCGCAGGGTCTGGAAGCCGGAGGCGCCGAGGCTCACCGCCGCCTCCTCCTCGTCGCGGCCCTGGGCCATCATCAGCGGCACCAGCTCGCGCACCACGAACGGCGCGGTGACGAACAGGCTGGCGAGGATGATGGCCGGCACCGCGAACATGATCTTGATGTCGTGCGCCGCCAGGAACGGCCCCAGCAGCCCCTGGGCCCCGTAGACGAACAGATAGGCGACGCCGGCGATGATGGGCGAGATGGAGAAGGGCAGCTCCACCAGCGCCAGCAGCAGGCTGCGGCCGGGGAAGGTGAACTTGGTGACCGTCCACGCCGCGGCGATGCCGAATGCCACGTTCACCGGCACGCACACCAGCGCGGCGAACAGGGTGAGCCCCACCGCGTGCAACGTGTCCGGCCGGGCCAGGGCCTCGAGATAGGGGCCGAGGCCGCGCCGGAACGCCTCCACGAAGATGATCGCGAGCGGCGCCACCAGCACCAGCGCCGTCACCCCCAGCACGAGGCCGGTGAGGCCGATGCGGAACAGGGGCGCATCCCCCACCCGCACCCGGTAGCGATTGAGCTGTCGCGCCATGCTCAATCCTCCCCCACCGCGTGGCGCTGGTGCCACGCCTGGATGAGATTGACCACCAACAGCAGCACGAAGGCGACGGCGAGCAGGGTGACGGCGATCGCCGCAGCCGCCGCGTAATCGTATTCCTCCAGCCGGATATAGGTGAGCAGCGCCACGATCTCGGTGCGGAACGGCTGGTTGCCGGCGATGAACACCACCGCGCCGAACTCGCCCAGCGAGCGCGCAAAGGCGAGCGAGGCGCCCGCCAGGAAGGCCGGGAACAGGGCCGGGAAGATCACCGAGCGGAAGATGCGCCCGTCGGCCGCGCCGAGGGTGGCGGCGGCCTCCTCCAGCTCCGGCTCCAGATCCTCCAGCACCGGCTGCACGGTGCGCACCACGAACGGGATGGAGGTGAAGGCCATGGCGCAGGCGATGCCGGCCGGCGCATAGGCCACCTGGATGCCCAGCTGCGCCAGGGGGCCGCCGAACCAGCCGTTCTTGGCGAACAGGGTGGTGAGCGCGAGGCCCGCCACCGCCGTGGGCAGGGCGAAGGGCACGTCCACCAAAGCGTCGAGCAGGCGCTTGCCGGGAAACTCGTAGCGCACCAGCACCCAGGCCAGGGCGAGGCCGTACACGGCATTGAACAGGGTCGCCGCCGCCGCCGTGGCGAAGGTGACCTGGAACGAGGCCAGGGTGCGCGGCGAGGTGATGATGGCGATGTAGCGATGGAAGCCGACATCCGCCGATTTCAGCAGCAGCGCCGCGATGGGCAGCAGCACGATGAGGCCGAGGTAGGCGAGCGTCAGCCCCAGCGAGAGGCGGAAGCCGGGAATGACGCTGCGGCGGGCGGAACCGAGGGAGAGGAGCATGAAGGGCGGAGCATCGACGGTTGCGGCGGATCCGGGCGGCCTGCGCCGCGCCCCGGCGCGCCCGGCCTTACCGCCGGGGAGGGAGTCTCATGGTGTTATGGCGGCGTTCGCCGGATTTGTCATGCAAAACCTGTGGAGGCGCGCAAAAACGAATTTATCCCGTTAAATTTGGGCATGAAAAAGGGCCGCGCCACGGGGCCGGCCCTTCCTTCTTCCGCGAACCGGAACCCCGGCCTCAATAGCCGGGCAGGTCGAACGGGCCGGGCAGGGGCCAGCGCAGGCCTGTGATGGGGCCGGGGCCCACGGCCGAGCCCTGGTAGTTCGGGAAGTTGTAGTTCAGCGGCAGCGCGTAATCGAGGTAGGACTTGGAGCCGGGCTTCACCACGGTGCCGGCGTCCAGGTAGGAGCGCTGCTTCTCGATGGTAAGCTTGGTGCGCTTCTGGGTCTGCTGCGCATCGGCGGAGCCGGCGGCCGCGACCAAGCCGGCCAGCGCCACGGCCAGCGCGGCGGCAAGGGTGTGAAGCGGCGCGAAACGCATGGGACCCTCCTCGAAACGGCATTCCTGAAAATACCTGCCGTCCAGCTTGGATTAGGGCACTTGCGCGCCTTGCGCAAGGAAACGCCGCCGCGGCGCGGGCGTTCCGGTGGGGAGAAATCTCGCCCGTGGCGGGGTGGCAACACATTCGCGTGGCCTTCCCGAGCGTTCGTCGGGGTTGCGGCGGCGGCGCCCCTGCCCGGCGGCCCGCGCAGGCCGGGGGCCTTGCGCCCGCGCCCCGCGCCGCCGAATTGATTCGGTGCAATTGAATCGCGCGCGCGTTCGTCATACAAGGCGCGTTCACCGGCCCCAAGGCCGGCAATCCCGAGGACGTTTCATGGGTTACAAGGTCGCCGTCGTCGGCGCCACGGGCAACGTGGGCCGGGAGATTCTCTCGATCCTCGCCGAGCGGGGCTTCCCCGCGGACGAGGTGGTCGCACTCGCATCGCGCCGCTCGCAGGGCACCGAGGTCTCTTACGGCGACAAAACCCTGAAGGTGAAGGCCCTCGACACTTACGACTTCTCCGACACCGACATCTGCCTGATGTCGGCGGGCGGCTCCGTGTCGAAGGAGTGGGCGCCGAAGATCGGCGCGCAGGGCTGCGTCGTCATCGACAACTCGTCCCAGTGGCGCACCGATCCGGACGTGCCGCTGATCGTGCCCGAGGTGAATGCGGACGCCATCACCGGCTTCAAGGCGAAGAACATCATCGCCAATCCCAACTGCTCCACCGCCCAGCTGGTGGTGGCGCTGAAGCCGCTGCATGACGCCGCCACCATCAAGCGCGTGGTGGTTTCCACCTACCAGTCCGTCTCCGGCGCCGGCAAGGACGGGATGGACGAGCTGTTCACCCAGACGCGGGCCATCTTCGTCTCCGATCCGGTGGAGGCGAAGAAGTTCCCGAAGCGCATCGCCTTCAACCTCATCCCGCAGATCGACGTCTTCCTGGACGACGGATCGACCAAGGAAGAGTGGAAGATGGTGGTCGAGACCAAGAAGATCCTCGACCCCAAGATCAAGCTCACGGCCACCTGCGTGCGGGTGCCGGTCTTCATCTCCCACTCGGAAGCGGTGAACGTGGAGTTCGAGAAGGAGCTTTCCGCCGAGGACGCGCGCAAGATCCTGCGCGAGGCGCCGGGCATCCTGGTCATCGACACCCGCGAGCCGGGCGGCTACGCCACCCCGCACGATGCGGCCGGCGAGGATGCCACCTACATCTCGCGCCTGCGCGACGACCCGACGGTGGAGAACGCCATCAACTTCTGGTGCGTCTCCGACAACCTGCGCAAGGGCGCGGCGCTGAACGCGGTGCAGATCGCCGAGGTGCTGGTGAACCGCAAGCTCGTGACGCCCCGCCGCCAGGCGGCGTGACGAACAGGAAACGGCCCTCTCCGGAGGGCCGTTTTCGTCTGGCCCGGGCGCCGCGGGGCGGCCCGCTTCCGGCGCCTTTCCGATACAGGTGAAAGCCATGCCCCAGTCCCAGCGTTCCGGCCACGAAGTGGACCCCAAGCTCCTGGAGATCCTCGTGTGCCCGCTCACCAAGGGCCCGCTCGAATATGATCGCGAGCGCCAGGAGCTGATCTCGCGGGCGGCGCGGCTCGCTTATCCCATCCGCGACGGCATCCCGATCATGCTGGCCGACGACGCCCGCCCCCTCGACGAGGCCGAGCTGGGCAAGTGAAAGCGGGCGTCCCCCGAGGCGCTGCCCGCGCGGTGCTGGAGCGAAGCCTGCTCGACTACCGGTGAGGAAACGCGGCGCCGATGGCCTCGCCCTCCGGGTGCGGCCGTGACGTCGGCGCCTGCAAGTCCTGAACGCCAAGGGCCCGCCGGCGGATGCCGGACGGGCCCTTTTCTTGACTGCCTTGGCCGGGGCGGCTTCGGCGCGGCCCTTGAGCGAAACCCGCTTGTGAGCGGGTATCGCTTGGCCCCGGCCGAAGACCGGGGCCAATGGCATCAGTGGTAGGTGCCGTCCTTGTAGTACATGCGCTCGGTCCCGCCGGGCGTCTTGAGAGTCAGGTCCCGCCAGCCGTTGGTGACCTCCTTGCCGGGGGCGAGGCCGAGGCCGATGAACTGCCCCATCACCCGCGGCTTGGCGGAAAGGTCCACCACGAACCAGGTGCAGCCGGTCTCGCTGCACCAGGCGGGATCGTTGAGGGTGATGATGGCCTCGGGCGCGCCGTCGCCGCTGAGGTCCACCTGGGTGATCTTCAGCTTGTCGGCCACGCGCTGGCCTTCCGCCTGATCGACGAAGATCGCGGCCGCGATCTCGCGGGCGGGGGGCACTGTGCCGGCGCGGGCGGGCTTGGCGGCCTCGGTCGCGGGGGCGGTCGCCTGGGGCGCGGCTTCCGCCGGCTTGGGCGCGGCCTCGGCCGCGGCGGGCTTGGCGCCGGCCGGGGTCACCACCGGGGCGGGGGCGCCGCAGGCGGCGATGGCCTTGCCCAGCAGCGTGGCGCCGGTGTCGAGGGGCACCACGAGGGCGCCGGCCTTCTCGCCCACCTTCAGCTGCTTGCCGGCGCCGAGGGCCTTCACCAGCGGATCGGTGAGGCGCACCGGCGCCACCACCGCGCCGCGCGGGCCGCCTTCGGCATTCTCGTCCACGGCGATGCGGCCGCGCGCGGAGAAGCGCTTGCCGTCCACATCGAGGGAGAGGGCGGCGTTGCGGCCGGGGCGGGCGCGCACCCCCTCGGGCAGGGGCGCCTGGATGAAGGGGCCGGAAGCGGCGCCGCAGCCGAGCACGAACAGCGCGATGCCGCCGGGCTCGCCAAAGGAGGCGCCGCGCAGCGGGGCCTGAAGCTCGCTCCAGGCCGGCTCCGCGCGGGCCGGCGCCGCATGCGCCACGCCCGCCAGCAGCGCGGCGGCCGCCATCATGCCTCCGGCGCCGCGCCGAAGAGCGTTCCGCAGCCCCTGTGCCGGCTGCGCGTCCTTCTCCGTCATGTATGAATCCGCCTCTTCCTTCGTGGCCGGCGCTCACGTCTCGCGCGTGGCGCCCCACCGGTGGCGCATATACGCCACCGCGAACGGGACCATCTGCGGCGAGATGTCCCTGACGTTGCGGACGATGGCCATTCCGGCAAGCTCGGGCAGGGCGTCGGCGGCGAGGAAGGCATGGATGCGCCGGGCGGCGGCCTCCGCCGGCTCGCGCAGCACCAGACGCCGCAGCAAGGCGAGGCGGGGCCCGTCGAACACGGCGGTAAAGCCCGCGTCATGGGCCACGTCGGCGGGGCCGAGCCCGGTTTCCTCCGAAAGCTCGCGCCACAGGGACGCGTCGAGGTCGAGCCGCCCGTCGGCGGTGAGGTCGGAGGGGTCGGGGGTGCCGCCGGGAAAGTAGATCCGCCCCGGCGATGCGGTGTGGGCGCCCATCACGCCCATCAGGAAGGCGCCGTCGGCACCTTCGAGGGCGGCCTGGGCGAACACGTTGACCATGCCGAGCGTGGTGGGCCAGCCCTGCTCGCGCCACCACAGGAAGCTCGCGAAATCGGTGCGGCGCACGCGGCCCTCCAGCCGCCCGTCGGCGAAGCGGTAGCCGCGCAGCATCAGGATGTCGCCGTTCCACAGGTGTGGGTTGGCGGCCTGCCGCCGGGCGAAGGTGGCCTCGATCTCAGCGCGTCGGGCGTCGGCCTCGGGCCAGCCGCCGGGCTCCAGGGTCAGGCAAAGGGAAAGGACCGGCGCAACGCGCCGGTCCTCCTCGTGCTCGCGGTTTCCGGCAGTGCCGGCGCTCACGCCGCGCTGTCCAGGGTCGGGTAGTCGAGATAGCCCTTGGCGCCGCCGCCATAGAGGGTGTCGCGGTCGAGCTCGTTCCAGGGCGCGTCGCGGCGCAGGCGTTCCACCAGGTCCGGGTTGGCGATGAAGGGCCGGCCGAAGGCCACGAGGTCGGCCTTGCCCTCGGCCACCACCTGGGTGGCGAGCTTCAGGTCGTAGCCGTTGTTGACCATCCAGGTGCCGGAATAGCGCTTGCGCAGTTCGTCGAAGGAGAAGCCCGGCGCCACGTCGCGCGGGCCGCCGGTGGCCCCCTCCACCACGTGGATATAGACGAGGCCGCGCTTCTCCAGCTCCTCCGCCACATAATTGAACAGCGGCTGCGGATTGCTGTCGGAGATGCCGTTGGCCGGCGAGACGGGCGAGAGGCGGATGCCGGTGCGCCCGGCGCCGATCTCGGCGACGATGGCGTCCGTCACCTCCAGCAGGAAGCGCGCGCGGTTCTCGATGGAGCCGCCGTAGGCATCGGTGCGGGCGTTGGCGCCGTCCTTCAGGAACTGGTCGATCAGGTAGCCGTTGGCGGCGTGGATCTCCACCCCGTCGAAGCCGGCCTTGATGGCGTTGGCCGCCGCGCGGCGGTAGTCGGCGACGATGCCGGGGATCTCGGAGAGCTCCAGGGCGCGAGGGGTGGAGGTGTCGGTGAAGGCGTTGTTGACGAAGGTCTTGCCGCCGGAGCCGATGGCCGAGGGCGCCACCGGCGCCGCCCCGCCCGGCTGCAGAGAGGTGTGGGAGACGCGGCCCACGTGCCAGAGCTGGATCACGATGCGGCCGCCCTTGGCGTGCACGGCATCGGTGACCTTGCGCCACGCGGCCACCTGCGCCTCGGTATAGATGCCGGGGGTGTCCTGGTAGCCTTGGCCCTGCTGGCTGATCTGCGAGGCCTCGGTGACGATGAGGCCGGCGCTGGCGCGCTGGGCGTAATATTCCACCGCCATGGGGCTCGGCACGAAGCCGGGCTCGGCGCGGTTGCGCGTCAGGGGCGCCATGACGATGCGGTTGGAGAGGGTGATGTCGCCCAGGCGGTAGCTGTCGAACAGGGACGGCGTGCTCGCGCTCATGAGAATTCCCTTCGGAAAGGCCCGGCTGCGGCCGGGCTTGATGATGCGATGCGGCGAACATAGGAGCCCGGCCGGCCGCGCCAAGGGGCCCAGGCGGGGAGGACGGGCGATTTCACGCATTTCAAGGACGGGTAATTTCAATCAGCATCCATGAGCGATGCCAATATATGGGCGTGCGGCCTTCAGGCACGGGCTTTCCGGCATTTCCTGGCCCATTCTGGGAAATGCGCGGGAGCGCGGGCGTCCGGCATCCGCACGCCTGTGGTGGCGCGCGGAAGGCGCATGGGCATGCCGCCCCGGGCGGGTGTCGGTCCGCCGGGGCGCTTCCGTGGCTCCTGGGGGCGGGGGCGCCGAGTTCCCGGTCAGATGTGCAGCATGCCTTCGGCCACCAGCACGGCGCCGCCGCCGATGGTGGTGGTGCCGTCCACCAGCCGGCCGTCCTTCACCGTGAAGCCGAGGTCGATGCGGCTCGGGCGGCCCATCTCGAAGCCCTGGTCGATGCGCACCTTGTGGTGGCCGTCCACGCGGGTCTCGGCGTCCATGAGCACGGCCGGGAAGGCGGCGGCCGCCGCGCCGGTGGCGGCATCCTCCAGCGTGCCCAGGCCGGGGGAGAACATGCGGGCGCGGTAGTCGGCGTCCCCGTCCTCGTCCACGGTGTAGAGGAAGGCCGCGTCCCCGAAGGCGCCGATGCCGGCGATGGCCGCCGCCTCGTCCGGCCGCGCCCGCGCCAGGGCGGTGAGGTTGGCGAGCGGGATGCACAGGAAGGGCACGCCGGCGGAGGCCACCACCGGCCGGTGGGCGTCGAAGCCGATGTCGGAGGGGTCGAGGTTGAGCGCCTCGGCGCAGGCCTCTCGCGAGATGTCGGCGGGCTCCAGGGTCGCCCGGCGCGGCACGGTGAACACGGCGGTGCCCTTGCGCGAGCCGGCGCCCTGGGTGGTGACGGCGCAGCTCACGGTGCCGATGGGCTGCTCGATCTGCATGGTGCCCTTCTCCACCTTGTCCTCCAGCGCCAGCAGCACGGCGGTGCCCACCGTGGGGTGGCCGGCGAAGGGCATCTCGTGGGCGGTGGTGAAGATGCGGATGCGGGCGCGGTGGGACTTGTCGCGCGGGGGCAGCACGAACACCGTCTCGGACAGGTTGAACTCGCGCGCGACCTGCTGCATGGCCGCGTCGTCGAGCCCGTGCGCGTCGAGCACCACGGCAAGGGGATTGCCGCCGAAGGGGCGGGTGGTGAAGACGTCCAGCGTCACGAAACGGCGCGGCATGGCAGGGTCCGGGGCCAGGGTGAAGGTCGCGGGCGCGCGAGGGCTCGGGGTGGGGGAGGCCATCGGCGGGGCGCCCTGCACCCGCATCCGGCGCCACAAAGTTGCCTCAAACGGCCTGGGGCGTGAAGACCCGCGAGGGCGCCACGAACTCCTCCTGGGCCTCCACCAGCAGCAATTCGCGCGAGTGTGCTTTTTCGGTCCTCGCCAGAAGGCCGAAGATGGAGGAGGCGGCGGCCGCCAGCGCCGCCGCCGTGCTGCCCGTGCGCTTCACGTGGAAATAGAACAGGGCGGCGATGGCGTCGCCCGCCCCGTTCGGCGACACGTCGAGCCGCGGCGTGCGCACCAGGAAGCGGCCGTCCGGCCCGGAGGCCAGGAGGTCGATGGAATCGGCCGGCGTCTCGGCGGTGTGGAGGCTGGTGACGAGGATCACCCGCGGGCCGGCGGCGTGCAGCGCCGCGCAGGCCGCCGCCGCGCCGGCCCGGTCCGTGGCCTTGTGGCCCGAAAGCAGCTCCAGCTCGAACTGGTTGGGGGTGATGACCTCCGCCGCCGGCACCGCCTGCTCGCGCATGAACTCGGGAATGCCCGGCCGCACGAAGATGCCCCGCCCCACGTCGCCGATGACGGGATCGCAGCAATAATCCGCCTTGGGGTTCGCGCCGCGCACGCGCGCCACCGCGTCGAGGATGGCGGCGCCGATGTCGGCCGAGCCCATGTAGCCGGAGAGCACGCCGTCGCAGCGCGGCAGCGCGCCGCGTTCGGCGATGCCCTCCAGGAGGTCCGATATCATGCCGGCCTCGAACACCTGGCCGCGCCAGGCGCCGTAGCCGGTGTGGTTGGAGAACTGCACGGTGTGGATGGGCCACACCTCCACCCCGAGGCGCTGCAGCGGGAAGACGGCGGAAGCGTTGCCCACATGCCCGTAGGCGACGTGGGACTGGATCGACAGGAGGTTCATGAGGTCGGCCGGCGCAAGAGAAAGCCCTTTTCGCCGTTACTCCCGCCCGCCGCGCCGGACAAATGGAATTTCGTCATGGCTGCCGGCGCCGCCGCTGATGGATGCGCCTCGCGGGCCGCCTCACGCCTTGCGCGCGGCGAGCACCCGGCCCGCGGCGGCGGTCACCAGCCATCGCGGCGCGAGGCGGGCGCCGAGCACCAGCAGCCGGTTCGCGAACCCGGCGACCGCCACCCGCCGGCCCGCCGCCATGGCCCGGTAGCCGCAGTCGGCCACCGCATCGGGAGTCGCCATGATGCCGCCGGAGAGGCGCGTGCGCGTCCAGCCCGCGCGGGCGAAGAAGCGCGTGGCGGTGGCGCCGGGGCACAGGGCCGTCACCGTCACCGGGCTGCCCGCCAGCTCCTCGGCCACCGCCTCGGAGAAGGAGAGCACATAGGCCTTGGTGGCGCCGTAGACAGCGGCGTTGGGCAGGGGCGCGAACGCGCCGGTGGAGGCGACGTTCAGGATGCGCCCCGCGCCGCGCGCGCGCATGCCCGGCAGCACCGCCGCCGTGAGGCGGGTGAGGGCGGCGACGTTGGTGTCGATCATGGCGAGGGCGAGGCCGGGGTCCGCATCCGAGAGGGGGCCGTAGGCGCCGAAGCCGGCATTGTTGACGAGCACGTCCGGCACCTGGGCGGCGAGGTCGGCGGCGAGATCCTCGAGCGCGTAGGCGTCGGCGAGGTCCACCTGGCGCACCGCCACCCGCCGGCCGAGATCGGCGACCATGCCCGCCGCCTCCTCCAGCCTTTGGGCGTCGCGGCCCACCAGCACCAGGTCGTATCCCTCCCGCGCCAGCCGCAGCGCCAGGGCGAGGCCGATGCCGCTCGACGCCCCCGTCACCACGGCGAAGCGCATGGGGGAACGGGCGGGAATATCCTTCGGCAACGCGACCTCCTCGATACGCCAGGGGGCCGGCGCGCGCCGGCGCGCGCAGTGTAGCCGACCGGAGCGGCGTGCCGCAGCGGCATTCCATGCGACCAAAGGTGCCCCGATGCCGGGTGGGGCGATGGGGTGCGGAAACGGGCGACAGCGCGCTTGCCGGGGCGGGGGCGGCGGATCTAGATGACCCGCCGGAGCCCGCAGCCGCGCCGCCGTGGCGCGGGCACCTTTTCGCCATGCCGGCGGCGTTCACTCCGCCCGAGGGCGACACGCCCGCCGCCCGTTGTTCGAGACATGCCCGTGCCCCATCCTCTCCGCCACCGCGCCGCTTTCGCCTGCCTCCTCGCCGCCGCCGTCGCGGGCGGGTCCGGGGGCGCGCGGGCGGCCGGGCCGGCCTGCTATCCGGCCGACGCCCTGGCGGCGCGGCCGGGGGAGGAGCGGGTGGAGCCGCATCCGCGCGGCGAGCCGGTCAGCCTGCCGGCCCTGGCGCTCACGCCCGCCACGCCGGTTCCAGCCGCCCTGCGCGGCTCCATCCGCCGGGTGGAGCTGCCGGCGGGCGTGAAGCTCGTGGCTCTCACCTTCGACCTGTGCGAGGCCTCCGCCGAGCGCTCCGGCTATGACGGCGCCATCGTCGATTTCCTGCGGGCGCAGGATGTGCCGGCCACCTTCTTCGGCGGGGGGAAGTGGCTGATGAGCCACCCCGAGCGTGGCGCCCAGCTCATCGCCGACCCCGCCTTCGAGATGGGCAACCACACCTGGTCGCACGCCAACCTCACGGTGCGCGCCGGCGAGGAGATGCAGCGGCAGGTGGACGACGCCGACGTCGCCTTCGCCCTGCGCCGCTCCGATGCCCAGGCCAAGGGCTGCGGCATCTCGGCGGTGCCGGCGCGCCCGGCGCTGTTCCGCTTTCCCTACGGCTCGTGCAGCGCCGAATCCCTCGCCTATGTGAACGACACCGGCCATCTCGCCATCCAGTGGGACGTGGATTCGGGCGATCCGGCGCTGCTGGGCGCGAAGGTGATGGCGGACGACATGCTGCGGCAGATCAGGCCCGGCTCCATCGTGCTCATGCACGCCAACGGGCGCGGCAAGCATACCGCGGAGGCGCTCGGCCGGCTGGTGCCGGCGCTGCGCGCCAAGGGCTACCGCCTCGTGACCGTCTCTGAGCTGCTCGCCGCCGGCCGCCCGGTGATCGCTGACACCTGCTATTCCATGAAGCCGGGGGACACCCGCGTCTATGACGAGGCGGCGCGCGCGGGACGGCGCGTTTTGCCGGTGCGCTGAGCGCGCGGGCGGCGGGGAAGCCCCCCGCCGCGATCATCGATACGCCTTTCTTCTCTCCGCCCGCGCGCGGGACGCCGCGGCAGGGCGCCCGCGGGGCGCGTTCAGATCATGCCCAGCAGGATGGCGCCGATGACGCCAAAGGCGGCGCAGGTCTCAAGCACGGTGACGAGTTCCGATATCATCGGGTTACCCCGCGGGATCGATGGCGGAATGGACGTTACCAAATCCTGAATCCACTTGAAGCGGGATTCGGTGCTGCATCGCGGATGCTGTCCTCCGCGCCGCGAAGCCGACCTGCGCGCGAGCCTTTGACTTCGCAGCTTTTGCGCTGTTGTTGCGCTGCGAGATCGCGCACTTCTGCATGCACATGTATTCTTTTCCATCTGTCACAAGAGTGTTGCGCACGCGGATTAGGGCCTCCGGGACGCAACGGAGTGACCCGATGCTTGTGATCGAGGGCCTCGGTCGCCGTTTCGGCGACAAGGCGGCCGTGTCCGATGTGAACCTTCAGATCGCCCATGGGGCGTTCGTGGGGGTGATCGGGCGTTCCGGCGCGGGCAAGTCCACGCTCCTGCGCATGGTCAACCGCCTGCAGGACCCCTCCAGCGGCCGCATCCTGTTCGACGGACGGGACGTGACCGCCCTCAAGGGCCCGGACCTGCGCCAGTGGCGCGCCCAGGCGGCGATGATCTTCCAGCAGTTCAACCTGGTGGGCCGGCTCGACGTGCTCACCAACGTGCTCATGGGCCGTCTCGCCGGCGTGCCCACCTGGCGGGCGCTCACCAAGATGTGGAGCCGCGAGGACCGGGCGGTGGCCCTTTCCGCCCTCGAGCAGTTCGATATCGCCGGCCTCGCCGCCCAGCGGGCGGACAGCCTTTCCGGCGGCCAGCAGCAGCGCGTGGCCATCGCCCGCGCCCTGGCCCAGGAGCCGGGGCTCATCCTCGCCGACGAGCCCATCGCCTCCCTCGACCCGCGCAACACCAAGATCGTGATGGATGCGCTGCTGCGCATCAACAAGCACTTCGGCATCACGGTGCTGTGCAACCTGCATTCCCTCGATCTCGCGCGCACCTATTGCGACCGCCTGGTGGGCATGGCGCAGGGCCGCGTGGTGTTCGACGGCGCGCCCGAGGCGCTCACCGACGGCGTGGCGCGCGACCTCTACGGCCTGGAGGCCGGCGAGGTGATGGATGCGGTGCCCGCCGCTGTCCCCGCGACCGCGCCACTCCAGGTGCCTGATACCGCGCTCGCCTGAGCGCCGTTCCTGCCTTTCGCGTGGGCCCGAGGCGCCACGCTCCAGACGGGCTTCGTCCGGCCGCGGCGCCCGTCTCGACACACGGCCGGATGTCCGCCCTCCGCCGGGCCTGCGGCCCGGAGGAGCGTGGCGGATCACGCGTTTCCACGCCCGCTATCCTTTGCGTCCATCCTCCGAACGGAGCCGAACCATGCTGAACCGTCGTACCCTGATCGCGGCTGCCGCCGCGCTCGCCTTCTCGGCCGGCGCCGCCGCCGCGCAGGACTACAAGGCCAAGTATCCCGAGCTCACCTTCGCCATCATCCCGGCGGAGAACGCCACCGGCGTCACCGAGCGCTATGCGCCGCTGATGGCCTATCTCACCAAGGAGCTGGGCGTTCCGGTGACCCTGCGCATCGCCAACGACTATGCGGCGGTGATCGAGGGCCAGCGCGCCGGCAACATCCAGATCGCCTCTTACGGCCCCGCCTCCTTCGCGCGCGCGCTCAAGACCGGCGTGCCGGTGGAGGCGTTCGCCATCGAGGTGAATGCCGACGGCACCAAGGGCTACCACTCGGTGCTCTACGTGAAGAAGGACAGCCCCTACAAGTCCATCGAGGACCTGAAGGGCAAGAACCTCTGCCTCGTCGATCCCAATTCCACCTCCGGCAACAACGTGCCGCGCTACGCCCTGAACAAGATGGGCCTGAAGCCCGACGAGTTCTTCGGCAAGGTGGTCTATGCCGGCTCCCACGAGAACGCCGTGCTGGCCGTGCAGCAGGGCACCTGCGACGCCGCCTTCAACTGGTGGAACGACGAGCAAGAATCCGCCCTCAAGCGCATGGAGCGCAAGGGCATGGCCAAGTATGACGACTACCGCATCATCTACACCTCCGACCTCATCGTGAACTCGCCCTACGCCTACCTCTCCACCCTGCCGCCGGAGCTGAAGGCGAAGATCCGCGACGCGTTCTTCAACATCGAGAAGAACGACAAGGGCGCCTTCGACAAGATCTACGAAGGCAAGCAGCAGATGTGGCAGCCCGTGGACAACGAGGCCTACGCGCCGGTGGTGGAGCTCATCACCTTCGTGGACAACCTGCGCAAGCAGAAGAACTGAGGCCCGCACCGGCGGGCAATGATGAAAGGACGGCCCCGCGCCTCGGCGCCGGGGCCGTCGCGTTGTCCGCGCCCGCGCCGGATCGCGGGCCCGTGGCATAAGTTCCCGCATGACCGCGTTTTCTTCGAGCGCACCGGCAGCCGCCACGCTTGAAAACGCCCTGGAGAGGCGCCCTTGCCCCACGCCGTTCCCATCCTGCCCGACGACCAGCTCGCGCCCATGCTCGCCCGCTACGACCTGGCGGTGCGCGCGCGGCGGCGCCATTCGCTCATGGTCGCGGCGGTGGTGGCGGTGTGCATCGTCCTGTCCGGCTGGATGGGCGAGGTGCGGCCGCTGGTGTTCATCGCCCACATCGACCGGCTGCCCAACTATTTCTGGAGCATCCTGCCGACCCTCCACTGGAACACGCTCCCCGCCGACCTCGCCGAATGGTACTGGAACCTCGACCACTGGCTGAAGCTGCTGGTGGATACGATCCTGATCGCCTATCTCGGCACGCTGCTCGGCGGCATCGGGGCGTTCGTGCTGTGCTTCCTCGCCAGCGCCAACCTGGTGGCGAACCCCTTCATCCGGGTCACGGCGCGGCGCTTCCTGGAATTCTGCCGCACGGTGCCGGAGCTGGTGTTCGCGCTGCTGTTCGTGGTGGCGTTCGGGCTCGGCCCGCTGCCGGGGGTGCTGGCGCTCGCCATCCACACCATGGGGTCGCTGGGCAAGCTGTTCGCGGAGGTGGTCGAGAATATCGACATGAAGCCGGTGGAAGGGGCCACCGCCTCCGGCGCCTCCTGGATGCAGAGCGTGCGCTTCGCCGTGGTGCCGCAGGTGGCCTCCAATTTCGCCTCCTACGGCCTGCTAAGGTTCGAGATCAACGTGCGTGAGGCGTCCATCATGGGCTTCGTGGGCGCCGGCGGCATCGGCCAGGATCTCATCGAGGCCATCCGCAAGTTCTATTATTCCGATGTCTCGGCCATCCTGCTGCTCATCATCGCCACGGTGATGGTCATCGACCTCCTGACCGAGCAGCTTCGCCACCGCCTGATCGGGCTGGAGGACCGCCGATGAACCGCGCCCGCTTCACCCTGGGCGCGGCCGACCACGCGCGCCTCGCCGCCGCCTTTCCCGCCGCCATGCGTCCTTCGCCGGCCGGGCGGATGCGGGCCGCGCTGGTCGCGGTGCTGGCGGTGCTGGTGGCCGCCTATGCCTTCTGGCGGCTCGGCTTCAGCCTGGAGCGGCTCGGCTCCGGCATGGGGCAGCTCGCCCATTTCGTGGTCATGATGTTCCCGCCCGATCCGGGCACCCAGCTTCCGCTCTACATCCATGCCCTGGGCGAGACGCTGGCCATCGCCTTCCTCGGCACCCTTGGCGGGGCATTGCTGGCGGCGCCGTTCGGCTTCCTGGCGGCGAAGAACGTCATTCCGAACATCTTCGCCCATTTCGCGGTGCGCCGCCTACTCGATACCGTGCGCGGCGTGGACCGCCTCATCTGGGCGCTGATCTATGTGACGGTGGTGGGCCTCGGCCCGTTCGCGGGCATCCTCGCCATCGCCACCGCCAGCTTCGGCGAGCTGGGCAAGCTGTTCTCGGAAGCGGTGGAGGCGCTCGACCGCAAGCCCGTGGAGGGCGTGGTCTCCACCGGCGGCTCGGCGCTCGAAGGGGTGCGCTTCGGCATGCTGCCCCAGGTGCTGCCGGTGCTGGCGAGCCAGCTACTCTACTATTTCGAATCCAACTCCCGCCAGTCCACCATCGTCGGCATCGTCGGTGCCGGCGGCCTCGGTCTGCACCTCGCGGAGCAGATCCGGGTGCTGGAGTGGCAGAAGGTGTCGTTCCTGGTGCTGATGATGCTGGTGATGGTGGGGGTGATCGACTTCATCTCCTCGCGCCTGCGCTTCGCCATCATCGGCAAGGCCCGCATCACCACCTGAGGCGTCGCGTCGCGGGTCCGCCGGGCGACCGTCGCCGCGGGTGACCCGCGCGCTTCACGCCGGCGGGCCTGCCTCATGGGCCTTCGGCGCCGGCCCGTGCGGCCTGTGGGCGTGACGTATTCGGCGCTGGTCGAAGCCCGACGCCGACGGCATCAGTAGAGCGCGGCGCGGTAGCGGCGCTCCATGTCCTCCTGGCTCTCGGCGGGGCCGGCGTTGCCGATCTGGTCGCGCAGCATCTCGCCCATGGCGGGCAGGGCCGCGCGCGGCACCCGGGCCTCGGCGCTCCAGAGGCTGGAGCGCATGAAGGCCTTCGCGCAGTGCAGGAATGCCTCCTCCACCTCCACCGCGATCACCGTGCGGGGCGCGCGCCCGGCCACGGCGAAGCGCGCGCGCAGCTCCGCATCGTCGCGGATGGCGGCGCGGCCGTTCACGCGCAGGGTCTCGTTCACGCCGGGAATGAGGAACAGCAGGCCCACGCGCCCGTTGGAGAGGATGTTGCAGAGGCTGTCGAGCCGGTTGTTGCCCGGCCGGTCGGGGATCAGCAGGCGCGTCTCCTCCGCCGCCACGAAGCCCGGCGCGTCGCCGCGCGGGGACACGTCTGCCGCGCCCGCCGCGTCGCAGGTGGCGATCAGCACGAACGGGCTGAGGCCGATGAAGCGGCGGCAGTGGGGATCGAGCCGCGCCAGCACCTTGTCGCGGGCGCGGCCGCCGGGCTCGCCATAGAGCCGGCGCAGCTCCTCGACGGTCTCGATACGGGCCATGGGCCTCCTCCGGGGATCAGGGCTTGAACACGAGCTGCACGCGGTCGGCCGCGAAGGAGGAGCGGCCCCATTGCAGGGGTCGCCCGTTGGGCTCCACGTCCACCCGCTCCAGCACGATCACCGAGCGCCCGGCGGCGATGGAGAGCAGCTCCATTTCGCGCCCGTTGGCGGGGCGGGCGGTGATGCGGGTCTCGCGGCGGCGGAAGTCCTCGATGCCCAGGGTCGCGAGCGCGCGCGTGAGCGAGCCGGTGGCGGCATAGACGAGGTCGAGGTCCGGGCAGCGCGCGGCCACGAACCATGCGGTGCCATAGGAGATGGGCACCCCGTCCGCCTCATGGATGCTCTCGATGCGCAGCACTGGCGTGCCCGCGGGCACGGCCAGCTCGCGCGCCGCCTCGGCGTCCGCCGGCTCGACGCGCGCGCCCAGGAAGCGGCCGAACGGCCAGCGCCCCTCGGCGCTCACGATCTCCGAGAAGCGGGTGCGCGGGCCGATGGGATAGCGCAGCGGCGGTGCCTTCACGAAGGTGCCGCGCCCGGCGGTGGCCTCGATGAGCCCGGCTTCCGCCAGCGCGGCGAGCGCCCGGCGCAGGGTGTGGCGGTTGACGCCGAAGGCCGTCGCCAGCTCCGCCTCCACCGGCAGGCGCTCGCCCGGCTGCCAGCGGCCGGCGGCGATGTCGGCCTCCAGGCGCTCGGCGATCTGCCGCCAGAGGGTGACGCCCGTGCCGCGCGGCACGGCGGCCCCGGCCGGCGGCTCCTCCGTCATCTGGCTGTGACCCTCGGCCTCCACACTCTTCGGCGATCCCGGCACGCGCTGTTCCCCCCGATTGTTCGGTGTCTTGCACATTTGTATAGACGAATAGACAAATTGAGTCTAGTGAAGCGTCCATGAAGCCGCCGCGCGGTTCGCGGCCGTGCGATCCACCAGTCTTCGGGAACGCCATGACACTGGACCACGCCAGCGCGCCTTCGCCGGCCGCGCCCGCCGTTCCTTCTCCTGCCGCCGTGTCCGGGGAGATCGCCGCCCGGCAGGCGCTGATGGCGCTGCTGGCCCGCGCCACCCTCGACGAGCTGCGCGCCGCCATCGAGCGCTTCAAGCCGCTGCCGAAGCTGCGCGACCTGCGTCCGGCCGAGGTGGGGCTGGTGATGGTGCAGGGCCGCGCCGGCGGCGACGGCGGCCCCTTCAACCTGGGCGAGGCCACCGTGACCCGCGCCGCGGTGCAGGTGGAAGGCGGCGCCACCGGCGTCTCCTACCTGCTCGGCCGCGCGCCGGAGCGCGCCCGCGCCGCCGCCGTGCTCGACGCCCTGTGGCAGGACCCGGCGCTGCGCATCGCGGTGGACGATGCCGTGCGCCCGGTATGCCGGCGCCTCGCCGCCGAGGCCGCCACCGCCGCCGCCGAGGCCGAGGCCACCAAGGTCAACTTCTTCACCATGACGCGGGGAGAGGACTGATGCCGGCCTTCGCCTCCGGCCTCGCGGCCGGCTTCGCCGATCCGGTGCACGACGCCCAGCGGACCTTCGCGGCCCTCATGCGGGCCATGGCCGAGCCGGGCCTTGCGGTGTCGCTCGCGAGCGACATCGCCCCGCCCGCCCCCCTCTCGCCGGAGCTGGCGGCGGTGGCCCTGGCGCTGCTCGATTACGAGACGCCGGTGTTCCTGGAAGGCGCGCTCGCGCGGCCGGAGGTGGAGGATTTCCTGCGCTTCCACACGGGGGCGCCGCTGGCGAGGGCACGGGCGGAGGCGCGCTTCGTCTTCCTCGCCGCCGGAGCGGAGCTGCCGCCGCTCCCTGCCTTCGCGCAAGGCGAGGCGGACAATCCGGACCGTTCCGCGACCCTGGTGATGGCGGTGGAGCGGTTCGAGGCCGGGCCGCTGCTGCTTCAGGGGCCGGGCATCGCGGGTGAGCGCGCGTTCGGCGCCGCGCCGCTGCCGGCCGATTTCGCCGGGCGGCTCGCCGCCAATGGGGCGGGCTTCCCGCTCGGCGTCGATTTCATCCTGTGCGCGCCCGGCGCGGTGGCGGCCCTGCCGCGCACCGTGAGGGCATCCGTGGGCGCCTGAGCGGCGCCGCAGAACGGGAGGGAGAGCCCATGTATGTTGCCGTGAAGGGCGGGGAAGACGCCATCCGCAACGCGCACGCGCTGCTCGCGCGGCGGCGGCGGGGCGATCCGGGCGTGCCGGAGATCGGGCTCGACCAGATCGCCGAGCAGCTCGGCCTCGCGGTGGACCGGGTGATGGCGGAAGGCTCGCTCTACGACCGCGAGCTGGCCGCCCTCGCCATCAAGCAGGCGCGGGGCGACCTGATCGAGGCCATCTTCCTGGCGCGGGCGTTCCGCACCACCCTGCCGCGCTTCGGCGCGAGCCTGCCGGTGGACACCGGCGCCATGCGCATCGCCCGGCGCATCTCCGCCACCTACAAGGACCTGCCCGGCGGGCAGGTGCTGGGGCCCACCTTCGACTACACCCATCGCCTCCTGGACCCGAGCCTCGCCACCTGGGCCGGCCGGGAAGAGGCGTCCGCCGGGCCTGCCGCGGCGCCGGAGGCGGAGGCCCCCGCCGCCGACCTCACGGCCGGCGCGGCGCCCGAGGGAGATGCGGGCGAGGATGCGGCCGTGCCCGCGCCCGCCGCCATGCCCCGCGTCACCGATCTGCTGGGCGGCGAGGGGCTCATCGAGCCTTCGCCCGCCGACGATGGCGCGGCCCCGCCGGACCTCACCCGCGCCCCGCTCTCGTTTCCGGCCGGCCGGCCGCTGCGGCTGCAGGCGCTGGCGCGGGGCGACGAGGGCTTCCTGCTGGCGCTCGGCTATTCCAGCCAGCGCGGCTACGCCCGCACCCATCCGTTCGTGGGCGAGATCCGCTTCGGCACGGTGGAGGTGAGCCTGTTCGCGGAGGAGCTGGGCTTCGCGGTGCCGCTGGGCGACATCGCCCTCACCGAATGCCAGAGTGTGAACCAGTTCAAGGGCTCGGCCAGCGTGCCGCCCCAGTTCACGCGCGGCTACGGGCTGGTGTTCGGCCAGAGCGAGCGCAAGGCCATGTCCATGGCGCTGGTGGACCGCACCCTGCGCCATGCCGAGCTGGGCGAGGAGCAGACCGCCCCGGCGCAGGACGAGGAATTCGTGCTCTCCCACTGCGACAACGTGCAGGCCACGGGCTTCGTGGAGCACCTCAAGCTACCCCACTACGTGGATTTCCAGGCCGAGCTGGAGCTGGTGCGCCGCATGCGCGCCGAGCAGGCGCCCGGCGCGGAAGCCCGGAAGGAGGCCGCCGAATGAACGCCCCGGCTCCAAGCCTCAAGCCGCCGACTCCTCAAGCCGCCGATGCCCCGGCGGCCATGCCGGCCATCTCCTACAACTTCGCCTATCTCGACGAGCAGACGAAGAGGATGATCCGCCGCGCGATCCTCAAGGCCATCGCCATCCCCGGCTACCAGGTGCCGTTCGCCGGCCGCGAGATGCCCATGCCCTACGGCTGGGGCACCGGCGGCGTGCAGGTGACGGCCGCCATCCTGGGCGCCGACGACGTGCTGAAGGTGATCGACCAGGGCTCGGACGACACCACCAACGCGGTGGCCATCCGCTCCTTCTTCGAGACCACGGCGGGGGTGGCCACCACCACCCGCACGCAGGACGCCACCGTCATCCAGACCCGCCACCGCATTCCCGAGGCGCCGCTGAAGGCCGGGCAGGTGCTGGTCTACCAGGTGCCGATCCCCGACCCGCTGCGCTTCCTGGAGCCGCGCGAGACCGAGACGCGCCGCCTGCACGGGCTCGCCGACTACGGCTTGATTCACGTGAAACTCTATGAGGACATCGCCCGCCACGGCCACATCGCCACCACCTATGCCTATCCGGTGACGGTGAACGGCCGCTACGTGATGGACCCCTCGCCCATCCCCAAGTTCGACAATCCGAAGATGCACATGAGCCCGGCCCTGCAAGTGTTCGGCGCCGGGCGCGAGAAGCGCATCTATGCGGTGCCGCCTTACACCAGCGTGGTGCCGCTGGACTTCGAGGACCATCCCTTCGCGGTGCAGCGCTTCGCGCAGCCGTGCGCCCTGTGCGGGGCGGAGGAGGTCTATCTCGACGAGGTGATCCTGGACGATGCCGGCGGGCGCATGTTCGTGTGCTCGGACACCGACCATTGCGCCACCCGGCAGGCCGAGGGCCATGTGGGCTCCATGAGCGCGCCCTATGCCCCGGCCGCGCCCTCCGCCGCGCCGGCGGACGCCGCGCCCTCCGCCCCCGCATCGGGAGGCCGCCCGTGAACGCGCCCCTCTCTCCGGCCGACACCCCGCTGCTGATTGCCGAGGGCCTCACCCGCCGCTATGGCGCGCGGCTCGGCTGCGGCGACGTGAACCTCACCCTTCATCCTGGCGAGGTGCTCGCCATCGTGGGCGAATCCGGTTCCGGCAAGTCCACCCTGCTGGGCCTGCTCTCCACCGAGCTCGCCCCCAGCGCCGGCCGCGTGCTCTACCGCATGCGCGACGGCGTGACGCGCGATCTCGCTGCCCTTTCCGAGGGCGAGCGGCGCCTGCTGCTGCGCACCGACTGGGGTTTCGTGCGCCAGCACGCGGAGCAGGGGCTGCGCATGGCGGTTTCCGCCGGCGGCAACGTGGGCGAGCGGCTGATGGCGGTGGGCCAGCGCCATTACGGCCGCATCCGCGACGAGGCCCTCGACTGGCTGGGCCGGGTGGAAATCCCGCCCGATCGCATCGACGATGACCCGCGCACCTTCTCCGGCGGCATGCGCCAGCGCCTGCAGATCGCGCGGAACCTCGTCACCCGCCCGCGCCTCGTGTTCATGGACGAGCCCACCGGGGGCCTCGACGTCTCCGTGCAGGCACGCCTGCTCGACCTCATCCGCCAGCTGGTGGCCGAGTTCGGCCTCGCGGTGGTGATCGTCACCCACGACCTCGCGGTGGCGCGGCTGCTCTCCCACCGCATCATGGTGATGAAGGCCGGCCACGTGATCGAGGAGGGCCTGACCGACCAGGTGCTCGACGACCCGCGCGAGCCCTATACCCAGCTCCTCGTCTCATCGGTGCTCACGCCATGACCGCACCTGCGTCCGCTTCCACGCCCCGCTCTGCCTCGCCGCGCCCGCTGCTGGCGGTGGAGGCCATCGCCAAGCGCTTCACGCTGCATCTCCAGGGCGGGGTGGAGCTGCCGGTGGTTTCCGGCGCCGCGTTCGAGGTGTTCGCGGGGGAGTGCGTGGCCCTGGGCGGGCCTTCGGGCACCGGCAAGAGCTCCATCCTGAAGATGGTCTACGGCAACTACCGCACCGATGCCGGCCGCATCCTGGTGGACGACGCGGGCGCCATGGTGGACGTGGCGCGCGCCGATGCCCGCCGTCTCATCCGCCTGCGGCGCGAGCGCATCGGCTATGTCAGCCAGTTCCTGCGGGTCATTCCGCGCGTCCCCGCCCTCGACGTGGTGGCCGAGCCGCTGCTGGACGAGGGGGTGGAGCGGGAGGAGGCGCGCGCCCGCGCCGGGCGGCTGCTCGCCCGCCTCAACCTGCCGGAGCGCCTGTGGCGGCTGCCACCGGCCACCTTCTCCGGTGGCGAGCAGCAGCGGGTGAACGTGGCGCGCGGCTTCATCGGCGCCCAGCCGCTGCTGCTGCTGGACGAGCCCACCGCCTCCCTCGACGCCGCCAACCGCGCGGTGGTGGTGGATCTCATCGCCGAGAAGAAGGCCGCCGGCTGCGCCCTGCTCGGCATCTTCCACGACGCCGACACCCGCGCGGCGGTGGCCGACCGGGTGGTGGACGTCACCCGCTTCTCCGCCTGAGCGCGCCGCCGACGCGCCCTCCATCGGCGGTCCCCGCCGCGCGCCGGTCGCTCCGGTTTATCGAGACCACGCATTTTCCGCACGCGGGCCGGTTTCCACCTCGCTCGAAAATGCTTGAAGGGAACAGGGACATGACCGAACTGGTGCTCGCCAACGCCCGCCTCGTGCTCGCCGGGGAGGTGCGCGAAGGCCATCTGCGCGTGGTGGACGGCCGCATCGCGGAGATCGGTACCGGCGCGGTGCCGGCCGGCGCTGAGGATCTCGGCGGAGACTATCTGCTGCCCGGCCTCGTGGAGCTGCACACCGACCATGTGGAAGGCCACCTCGCCCCCCGGCCCAAGGTGAAGTGGAACCCGCTGGCCGCCGTGCTCGCGCACGATGCGCAGATCGCCGCATCGGGCATCACCACGGTGTTCGATTCCCTGCGGGTGTGGCCGGACAAGCGGGCCGTGGGCATGGACGGCGACGCACCGGCCCTCATCGCCGCCCTCGACGCCGCCGGCAAGGCCGGCGCGCTCCGGGCCGACCACCGCATCCACCTGCGCTGCGAGGTGGCCACCGACACGGTGGTGGAGGACGCCGCCGCCATCATGGACCGGGCGCGCGTCCACCTCGTCTCCCTCATGGACCACACGCCCGGCCAGCGCCAGTTCGCGAGCGTCGATCAGTTCCGCGCCTATTACATGAAGAAGAGCGGGGCCACCGCCGAGGAGATGGACGTGATCGTGGCCACCCGCCTCGAATATCACGCGCGCTACGCGCAGAAGAACCGCGCCGGCCTCGTCGCCCTCGCGCGCGAGCATGGCTGCGTGACCGCGAGCCACGACGACACCACCCCCGAGCACGTGGCCGAGGCCATCGATGACGGCGTCGCCATCGCCGAATTCCCCACCTCGGAGGCGGCCGCGCGGCTGTCGCGGGAGGCGGGCATCCGCGTGCTCATGGGGGCGCCGAACCTGGTGCGCGGCGGCTCCCACACCGGCAACGCCTCGGCCGAGGTGCTGGCGCGGGCGGGGCTGCTCGACATCCTCTCCTCCGATTACGTGCCCGGCTCGCTCCTGTGGTCGGCGTTCGATCTCGCGCGGCGGGTGCCGGCCATCTCCCTGCCGGAGGCGGTGCAGAAGGTCACCAAGATCCCGGCCGAGGCCGCGGGGCTCGACGATCGTGGGGAGATCACTGCCGGCCGCCGCGCCGATCTGGTGCGGGTCGCCCCGCTCGGTGATATTCCGGTGGTGCGCAGCGTCTATCGCGAGGGGCGGCGGGTGGCATGAGCTTCGATCCTTCGACCCTTCCGGGCGTCGCGCCCCCGCCTGCCCTGGGGCCGGGCGCGCTCATCCTGGTGGTGGGCCCCTCGGGCGCCGGGAAGGACACGCTGCTCGACATCGCCCGCACCCGTTTCGCGGGAGAGGAGCGGGTGCTATTCGCGCGCCGGCTCGTCACCCGCCCTGCGGGGGCGGGCGAGGCGCACGGCACCCTGGAGGAGAGCGAATTCGAGGCCGCCCGCGCGGCCGGGCGCTTTCCCCTGTGGTGGCGGGCGCACGGGCTTTCCTATGCGCTGGGGCCGGAGGTGGGCGAACGGATCCGCGCCGGCGGGGCGGTGGTGGCGAACGGCTCCCGCGCGACCCTGGAGGAGGCGCGGCGCCGCTTCGCCCGGCTCGCCGTGGTGCTGGTGACGGCGCCGCCGGAGGTATTGGCGGCGCGCCTCGCCGCCCGCGGCCGCGAGGACGCGGCCGACATCCGCGCGCGCCTGTCGCGCCAGCCGGAGCTGGCGGTGGCGCCCGACCTCGTGATCGAGAACACCGGCACGCCGGAGGCCGCCGGGGCGCGCCTGTGCGATTTCATCGCCGCCGCGCTCGTGTGACACCAGGGGCGTCGCCCTGTTTCAGGGCGTGGGCGCAAACGTCATAAGGGCCGGATTTGATGCGTTTTCTTCACGCGAACCGGATTTCCCGTCGCGCGAAGACGCTCCAGGGCGCATGAGCGCGGCGCTCCGGTGAAGCGCGGAGGGCGCCATGGCCGCTCGTCCGCCCGAAAAAAAGCCCGTCCGCCGGTGAGAGCCGGACGAACGGGCGGAGGCGGCTTTCATGTGTCGATGGCGTCCCGCCTCATGTGAGGCGGGCGCCGGTCCCGGCCGGCGGCCCTGGGCGCATCCGGTGAACCTGGGTTCATCGGATGCGCCCCGGCTCTTCGCCGCTCTGCAAATCCAGCGCATGTGCTGGACCTGCCCTATTGCCGGTAATGCTGGATGCGCGTGGTGCGCAGCCCCGGCAGGCCATGCCGGTCGATGGACGCCTGCCAGGACAGGAACTCGTCCACCGTGAGCGTGTAGCGCCGGCAGGCTTCCTCCAGGGACAGGAGGCCACCCCGCACCGCCGCCACCACTTCCGCCTTGCGCCGGATCACCCAACGGCGCGTGTCCGGCGGCGGCAGGTCCGCGATGGTGAGGGGACCACCATCCGGACCGATCACGTACTTCACTCTCGGCCGATACGCATCGGTCATCGTTACGCCACCTGTACTCTGGCCTATACCCGACCAAAGATGAGGGTGGCTGCTGAATATTTCGCTAAAGTATTGGAATTAAATATCATTTACTTGTGTTAAGGGAGGTTGAAGGAAACCTGTCCGGAAAGTAAATGATGCTTGCGGAAGTGTTACCGGCTCTTTCAGCATCTGCCGGCGCTCCCGCGGCCCTCGTCCCAGCCCCGCTCCAAACGCAAACGGCCGCCCGAAGGGCGGCCGTCGCAGGTGCGGAAAAGGGGGCGGATCAACCCTCGATGCGGTCGAAATCGGCGATGGCGCGGGTGGCGGCGCGGATCTCGTCCAGGAGCTTGAGGCGGTTCTCGCGGAGCGCGGGGTTTTCCGCATTCACCGTCACCGCCTCGAAGAAGGCGTCCACCGGGGCGCGCAGGTCGGCGAGCGCCGTCATGGCGGCCTCGAAGTTCTCGGCCGCCAGGGCGGCGGCCACGCGCTCCTTCACGTCGTCCATGGCGGCGGCGAGCTTCTCCTCCGCCTCCTCCTTCAGCAGGGCGGCGCTGGTGGGGCCGGTATAGGCGCGGCCGTCCTTCTTCTCCTCTATGCGCAGGATGTTCACCGCGCGGCGATAGCCGGCGAGCAGGGTCTTGCCGTCCTCGCTCTCCAGGAAGCGGGCCAGCGCCTTCATGCGCAGCACCAGGAGATAAAGGTCGTCCTGGCCCGGAAGGGCGAACACCGCGTCCACCAGATCGAACCGCGCCCCATGCTCGCGCAGGTGCACCTTCAGCCGGTCGGCGAAGAAGGAGAGGAGGTCGCGCTGCCATTCGCCGCTGCCGGCGGGCAGCCCGCCCCCGGCCGCCGCAGCGATGAGCGCGCCGAGGCGCACCCGCGGCCCATTCTCCAGGATGATGCGGATGACCCCCAGCGCCGCCCGGCGCAGGGCATAGGGGTCCTTCGAGCCCGTGGGCTTCTCGTCGATGGCCCAGAAGCCGACCAGGGTGTCGATCTTGTCGGCCAGCGCCACCGCCATCGAAACCGGCGCGGTGGGCACGCGGTCGTTCGGCCCCTGGGGCTTGTAATGCTCCTCGCAGGCGGCGGCGACCTCCGGGGCCAGCCCCTCGCCCTCGGCGTAATAGCGGCCCATGAGGCCCTGCAGCTCGGGGAATTCGCCCACCACCTCGGTCAGCAGATCCGCCTTCGCGATCAGCGCCGCCTCTTCCGCCAGGGCGGGGTCCGCCCCCACCTGCGGCGCGATCTCCTTCGCCAAGCGGGCGATGCGTTCGATGCGCGCGGCCTGGGTGCCCAGCTTCTCGTGGAAGGTGATGTGCTGGAACTTGGGCATGCGGCTTTCGAGGCCGTTGGCCCGGTCCGTGTCCCAGAAGAACTTGGCGTCCGACAGGCGGGCGCGGATGACCCGCCCGTTGCCGGCGACGATGGCCTCGCCGCCGTCGGTGGCCACGAGGTTGGAGATCAGGATGAAGCGGTTCGCCAGCCGGCCGGTCCTGGGGTCCTTCAGCACGAAGCACTTCTGGTTGGCGCGGATGGTGGCGCGGATCACCTCGTCGGGAATGTCGAGGAAGCGCTCCTCGAACGATCCCATGAGCACCACCGGCCATTCCACGAGGCCGCAGACTTCCTCCAGCAGGCCCTCATCCTCCACCAGCTCCAGCCCGGCGGCGAGCGCGAGGTCCTTGGCGTCGTTGAGGATGATGGCCTTGCGACGGTCGCGGTCGGCCACCACCTTCGCGGCTTCCAGCTTCGCCATCCAGTCGTCGAGCCGCTTCACGGTGAAGGGCGCGGGCGCCATGAAGCGGTGGCCGCGGGTGGTGTTGGAGGACACGATGCCCTCCACCTCGAAGGTCACCACCTCCGGTTCGTCACCCTCGGCGCCGAAGGTGCACAGGATGGAGTGGAGCGGCCGCACCCAGCGCAGCGTGCCGGTGCCCCAGCGCATGGATTTCGGCCAGGGGAAATTGCGGATGATGTCCGGGACGATCTCGGCGATCACCTCGGGCGTGGGCCGGCCCTTCTTCTCCACCACGGCGACGTAGAAATCGCCCTTCTTGGGGTCGGACTGGACCTTGGCCTCATCGATGGAGGAAAGCCCCGCGCTCTTGAGGAAGCCGGCGAGCGCGGCCTCGGGCGCGCCCACGCGGGGGCCCTTCTTCTCCTCGCGCTGGTCGGCCTGCCTGCCGGGCAGGCCGTGCACGGCGAGGGCGAGGCGGCGGGGCGTCACGAAGGCCTTCGCGCCCTCATAGAGAAGGCCCCGGTCCACCAGTGCGTCGGTGACGAGCTTGCGCAGGGTGTCCGCCGCCTGGGCCTGCATGCGGGCGGGGATTTCCTCGGAGAAGAGTTCGAGCAGAAGATCAGGCATGGCAGCTTTTCAGGCGATCTCGGCCGTCGTGACGACGGTGGCGAAGCGGTCGGCGAGCTCCGCGAGCGCGGTGCGATGGATGTCGTGCGCGGCGAGGTCCGGCCCGCCCAGCGGGTCCGGCAGGGCGCGGGTGGCGACGGCGTCGCCCGCCACATAGGAGACGTAGCCGAGATCGAGCGCGGCGCGCGCCGTGGTGCTCACGCACATGTGGGTCATGAAGCCCACGAAGATCACGCTTCTGCGCCCGGTGGCGGCGAGCCGGGGCTGAAGGTCGGTGCCGGCGAAGGAATTGGGCAGAAGCTTTTCCACCACCCCCTCGCCCGGCGCGGGAATGGCGGGGGCCGCGAAGGCGAAGCCCGGCCCCTTGGGGTCGAACGGCCCGCCCGAGCCTTCCGCGCCCTTGTGGGCCACATGGATCACCGGCGCACCGGCCGCGCGGGCGGCCTCCAGCAGCCGGCCGATGGCGGCGAGCGCGGCCTCCACCCCCACGAGCGGCAGGAAGCCGTCCACATATTCGCGCTGGGCATCGATGACGACCACGGCGCATTCGGAGAGGGCCGGCTTCGCCTGCGGCACGCCCGCGAGCTGGAACAGGGTTTTCGCGCCGCTCATGCCGCATTCTCCTTCGTTTCAGCCCCGCCGCCGGCGGTCTTGAGCCAGGCCGCGCCGCAGGCCTTGGCCAGCTCGCGCACCCGCAGGATGTAGCTCTGCCGCTCGGTCACCGAGATGACGCCGCGCGCATCGAGCAGGTTGAAGACGTGGGAAGCCTTGATGCACTGGTCGTAGGCCGGCAGCGCCATCAGGTGCTTCTCGCCGGCATCGCCGGCGGCGAGGTATTTGTTGCAGGCGCTCTCCGCCATGCGGAACTGCTCCAGCAGCATGTCGGTGTCGGCGTATTCGAAATTGTGCCGGGAATATTCCTGCTCGGCCTGGAGGAAGACGTCGCCGTAGGTGGTCTTCTCCGCGCCCTCGCGGCCGTTGAAGTTGAGGTCGTAGACGTTCTCGACCCCCTGCACGTACATGGCGAGGCGCTCCAGGCCGTAGGTCAGCTCGCCCGCCACCGGCGCGCACTCGAAGCCGGCCACCTGCTGGAAATAGGTGAACTGCGACACCTCCATGCCGTCGCACCAGCACTCCCAGCCGAGGCCCCAGGCGCCGAGCGTCGGGCTCTCCCAGTCGTCCTCCACGAAGCGCACGTCATGGAGGGCGAGATCCACGCCGATGGCGGCCAGCGACTTCAGGTACAGCTCCTGGAGGTTGGCGGGCGAGGGCTTCAGGATCACCTGGAACTGGTAATAATGCTGCAGCCGGTTGGGGTTCTCGCCATAGCGCCCGTCCTTGGGCCGGCGCGAGGGCTGCACATAGGCCGCCTTCCAGGGCTTCGGGCCCAGCGCCCGCAGCGTGGTGGCCGGGTGGAAGGTGCCCGCGCCCACCTCCATGTCATAGGGCTGGAGGATCACGCAGCCCTGGTCCGCCCAGAAGCGCTGGAGGGTCAGCAGCAGGGCCTGGAAGGAGCGGTCGGGCCGCATGTGGGGCGGAAGGGCGGGATCGATCATCGAGAAGCTCGCGAGAAGACGGGCGAACGGGCGCGGAGCCGGAACGGGCCGTTCGCGCCGCCGCGCGGGCGGACACTAGAGCATTTTCAAGCGCGGTGGATACCGGTTCGCGTGAAGAAAATGCGTGGATTCGGGAAACGCGGGCGATGGCCGGGAACGGGGGCGAACGGGAAACGCCCGGGATTTTCGCCCGGCTGAGATCAAGGGGCGGGCGCCGGAGGGCCCTCCCGAAAAAGCAGGAGCCCCGGCGCGGGGGCGCCGGGGCTCCATGGGGCGGGCGGCGGGGATCAGCCGCGGGTGCGGGCGCGCACCATGAAGTCGTCATAGGTGAATTCGACGATCTGCCACCACAGATAGCCGTTGTTGCGGAACACCTTCACGTCGTCCCAGATCTTCTTGAACTCGGGGTTCTTGGCGGAGATCTCGTCATAGAGCGCGTGGGCGGCCTTGTAGGCGGCGTCCAGCACGTCGTTGGGGTAGCGGCGCAGCTGGGTGCCGGCCTTCACCAGGCTCTGGACGGCGATGGGGTTCTTGGCGTCGTAGCTCGCGAGCATGCTCTCGTTGGCGCGGGCGCAGGCCGAGGTGAGCGCGGCGCGATAGGGCTTCGGCAGCTTCTCCAGTTCTTCCAGGTTGAAGAAGAAGTTCAGCGCCGCGCAGCCCTCCCACCAGCCGGGATAGTAATAATACTGGGCCACCTTGTAGAGCCCGAGCTTCTCGTCATCATAGGGGCCTACCCACTCGGCGGCGTCGATGGTGCCCTTCTCCAGCGCCGGGTAGATATCGCCGCCGGCGAGCTGCTGCGGCACCACGCCGAGCTTGGCCATCACCTGCCCGCCCATGCCGGCGATGCGCATCTTGAGGCCCTGCAGGTCGGCGACGGACTTGATCTCCTTGCGGAACCAGCCGCCCATCTGGCCGCCGGTATTGCCGCCGGGCAGCATGTAGACGCCCTGCTTCTTGTAGAAGTCGTTCAGCAGGGTGAGACCGTTGCCGAACAGGAACCAGGAGTTCATCTGCCGGGTGTTGAGGGAGAAGGGGATGGCGGTGCCGAGCCCGTAGGTCGGGTCCTTGCCCACGTAATAATAGGAGGCCGAGTGGCACATCTCGACGGTCCGGTTCTGGGTCGCGTCGAGGGCCTGCAGGCCGGGCACGATCTCGCCCGCCGCGAACACCTGGATCTGGAACTTGCCGTCGGTGGCCTCGGCGAGGCTCTTCGCCATCAGCTCGGCGGCACCGTAGATGGTGTCGAGCGACTTGGGGAAGGACGACGTGCAGCGCCACTTCACTTCCGGCATCGACTGGGCGATGGCCGGCATGGCCACGGCGGTGGAGGCGGCGACGCCGGCACCGGCGGCGGTCAGGAAATCACGGCGTTTCATGCGGGCGGCTCCCTAGGACGTCTTTCGCGACGCGTCCCGCCACCTCGGGTCAGTCACCGGGGGAAAGACGGCATCAAGGACCTGTCTAGAGCGACCTTCCGCAAAGGGAAAGTATTTTTGCACCGCAAAAACGACGTTGGCGCACTCAAAAATGCGCCAACACCAGATATCGGGGAATAAAATTACTCGCGTTACTCGATGACGATGCGCGGAGCGGCCTTGGCGCCGGTCTCCAGGCGGTCGAGCGCGGCCTTCACGCCGCTCGCCACGTGGCGGTAGGCGGCGGCCTCCTCGCCCTCGGGATCGGCGACCACCACCGGGAGCCCCGCGTCCGACATCTCGCGGATGCGCATCTTGAGCGGGATCTCGCCCAGGAAGGGCACGCCCAGCTTGTCCGCCTCCGCGTGGGCGCCGCCGTGGCCGAAGATTTCCGAGCGCCCGCCGCAGTGGGGGCACACGAAATAGGCCATGTTCTCCACCACGCCCAGGATGGGCACGTTCACCTTCTCGAACATGGCCACGCCGCGCCGGGCATCGATGAGGGCGAGGTCCTGCGGGGTGGAGACGATGACGGCGCCGGCCAGGTTCACGTTCTGCGCCATGGTGAGCTGGGCGTCGCCGGTGCCGGGGGGCATGTCCACCACCAGCACGTCGAGCGGGCCCCACTTCACGTCGCGCAGCATCTGGGTGATGGCGCTCATCACCATGGGGCCGCGCCAGATCATCGGCGTCTCTTCTTCCACCAGGAAGCCGATGGACATCAGCTTCAGGCCGAAATTCTCGAGCGGGATGATGGTCTTGCCGTCCTCCATCTCGGGCTTCTGGCTGAGGCCGGCGAGGCGGGGCAGGGAGGGGCCGTAGATGTCGGCGTCGAGCAGGCCCACCTTCAGCCCCAGGTCGCGCAGGCCCAAAGCGAGGTTGATGGAGGTGGTGGACTTGCCCACGCCGCCCTTGCCCGAGGCCACCGCGATGATGGCCTTCACCCCCGGCACGGCGGTGCCCCTGGGCGCGGCCGGGGCATGGCCGTGAGCGGGCGCGTGGCCGTGGGCCGGCGCCGGCCGCGGAGCGGGGGCGGCGCGCTCGGCGGTGAGCGCCACCAGGGCCGAGGACACGCCCGGCACGGCGGCGGCGGCCTTCTCGGCGGCGATGCGCACGTCCTCCCAGGCACGGGCCTGGGCGGGGTCCACGTTGATGGACAGATAGGCCTTGCCGGAGGTGACCACCACGCCGGCGAGGGCGGGGGAGGCGGACAGGGGCACGCCTTCCGGCGTCCGCACCTGCTTAAGGGCGGCCCGCACGGCCTCTTCTGTCACCGCGGCGGTTTCGGCTGCGCCGTTGTCGGCCATCTCGTCTCTCCCGCGCCGCCGGCCTGCGCGGGCGCCCGGCAGAAGGGCGCCGAGCGCGCGGGCGGCACTCTGGAACCAATCGAATGTGCTCTTGCTTCGCACGATGCGACCCTTATGCAAAGCCTCACTAATGAGCGCTGCTCAAGCAGAAGGCAATTTGCGCGCCCAAGCTTCGTGCGCAAGCAAGATATTGCATACCCGCGCGGCGAAGGGGACACTTTCGTCTCATCCCGCTTCGGCGCCGAGGCGCAGGATGCGGGCGATGTCGGCCCTCAGCTCCGGCAGCAGCTCGGCCTCGAAGAAGGGGTTGCGCCTCAGCCAGCCGGTGTTGCGCCAGGACGGATGGGGCAGGGGATAGAGGATCACCGGCCGGGGCAGCCGCGCGCCCTCCGCCCGCACGGCGCGCCATGCGGCCACCGTCTCCGTGAGGCTTGCGCCGGCGAGGTGGGGCAGGCCGAGCCGCCGCAGGTGATAGGCCTGGGCCGGCCGGCCCACCGCCAGCACCAGGCGGAACGGCGGCAGGGCGGCGAACAGGGCGTCGTGCCACGTGGCCGCGCATTCGCGGCGGGGCGGCAGGTCCGCCCCCTTGGCGTCCTGGCCGGGAAAGCAGAAGCCCATGGGGGCGATGGCGATGCGCGTGACGTCGTAGAATTCGTCCGCGCTCACGCCCATCCAGGCGCGCAGCCGGTCGCCCGAGGCATCTGTGAAGGGCAGGCCGCTGGCGTGCACCCTGGTGCCGGGCGCCTGGCTCGCCACCAGGATGCGCGCCGTGGCGGACACCCGCAGCACCGGGCGCGGGGCCTGGGGCAGCGGCGCCCCGCGAGGTGCCTCCACGCACACCCGGCAGGCGCGGATGCGCGCCACCAGGGCGTCGAGCTCTGTCTCAGACATCGAGCACGAGGCCGTCCTCGGCGAGCAGGAACCGGGCGGTGTCCACCTCGCCCCGCCGCGCCAGCATCTCGCCGCCCATGTGGGTGAGCAGCACGCGGCCGGCCGTGAGCTCCGCCCGGCGGGCGGCGAGGGTGCGGTAGGCCATGTGGCCGGGCGGCGGATTCTCGAAGGCCGAGCATTCGCAGATGAAGAGATCGGCGTCGCGGGCGATGGGGCCGAGGGCATCGGTCCATTCCGTGTCGCCGGAGAAGGCGAGGGTGCGCGCCCCGTCTGTCAGCCTCAGGGCGGTGGCCGGCGCCCCGGCGGAATGGCGCACCTCGGCGGTGGTCAGAGTGAGCGGACCGAAGGCGGCGGTGGTGCCGGGTGCCACCTCCTCCACCCGCCAGGAGAAGAGCCAGGGGGTCGCGCCCATGCCGGGGAACATGGCTTCCATGAGGGTGTCGAGCCGCGCGCCGGTGCCGGGCGGGCCGACGATGAGGAGCGGCCGGGTGCGCGGCCGGGCGATCTGCCCGTCGAGGAGCAGGATCGGCAGGCCGCCGAAATGGTCGCCGTGCAGGTGGCTCAGCACGACCATGTCGAGGCGGGCGGTGTCGATGCCCAGCCGGGCGAGCGCCAGCGGGGCGGTGGCGCCGAAGTCCAGGGCCATGACACTGCCGCCGGTCTCGACCACATAGCAGGTGTTGCTCCGCCCGCCAGAGCAGAAGGCATCGCCACAGCCGGCCACCGTCAGTCGCATGGAATCACGCCTTCATGCTGGGGCGCTGGGAGACGATGTCGCGCCAGCGCCGGATGTGGGTGAGGCTCTCGGGCACCTCGGCGCGGATGGCGCGCATGAAGTCGATGGCGACGATGGCCGTGATGTCGGCCACCGTGAAGCGCTCGCCCGCTACATAGGCGCGCTCCGCCAGCTCCGTGTCCAGGAATTCGAGGAAGGCTTGGACGCGGGGCCGGTTGGCCTCGCCCCATTCGGGCACCTGGGGCACCTCCATGGCCGCCATGGCGGGGTTGAGGTGCCGCAGCACGGCCATGATCGGCGTGAGCAGTTCCAGCTCCACCCGCCGCTGCCACATCTCCACCAGGGCCTGTTCCAGGGGGCTCCTGCCGAACAGGTTGGGCTCGGGCTGCAGCGCCTCGAAATAGCGGCAGATGGCGATGCTCTCGGCAATGACGGTGCCGTCGTCCAGCTCCAGCGCCGGCACCCGCTGGCGCGGGTTGACGCGGGTGAAGGCGTCCGACTTGTGCTCGAGCTTGGCGAGGTCCACCGGCGCCACCGGCACCGTGATGCCCTTCTCGCTCAGGAAGATGCGCACCCGGCGCGGGTTCGGGGCGCGGGCGGTGTCGTGGAGCTTCATGGTCCGGCGTCTCCTCGCCGGGGCGTTGCCCGGCGCCTGCCGAGAGATCACGCCGCGCCCCGGCGCGCAAGATGGCGCGCAAGACGGCGCGTGGCGCTGCGTCGCCGTACCTTCCGCGCGCACTCCGGTGCGCCCCATGCTCTCCCTGCGGGCCTCAGCCGGAGCGCGGATGGGCGGCGCGGAAGTCGCGCGGCTGCTGGAACGGGCCGGCCCACAGGCCGCGCCCGGCGGCGCGGGCCTGCGCCTCCTCCGCCGCGTAGCCATGCCGGCCGTAGGACACGGCCAGCCCCCGCCGCACCATCTCGGCGCCCAGGTCGATCTCGGTGTCCGCGCCGGGGCTTCGGGTCGTGCAGCGCGCCAGGGCGCGCCCGTAGGCGTCGTTCCGCCTGGTGGCGCAGGTGAGGGGGCCGCTCCGCGCCAGTTCCGCCAGCGCCGTGCGCGCGGCGGTGCCGCAGGGCCAGGAGACGGCGGCGCCGCCGTCCTCGCGCCCGCAGGTCTGGTGCAGCTCGGGCGCGTCGATCCCTTCGAGGCGGATACGCCGGCCGTCGAGCTCCAGCGTGTCGCCGTCCACCGCCCGCGCGGCGCCGGAAAGCGCGGTTCCGCGCTCCAGCCATGCCACCGCCGCCGCCAGCGTGGCCAGGAGCGCGAACGCGAGGACGGTGTCGAGGACGCGCATGCAGCTCCCGTTCCGGCCGCCGGACCGGCCGCGATGGTTGACGGGCGAGCCTGGAGGGGGGAGCCTTAAGGGTTCGTTAACCGCCTTTCGGCGAGGAAACGGAAGATCCGTTGGAAAGGTTCATCCACGGCGGCGGCCGGCTTTCTCCGCCGCCGTCCGGGCCAGGGGGGCGGCGGGAAGCGCCACAGGTTCGCATGCACGGCTCCGTTCGGCTTCGCGTGTCCGACGCGCCCGGCTCCGCTGGCGGGGCCGGCGGACGCGTGCGTTCGCGCGGCCCGGTGCTTGCCGGGGCGCTGGCGCTCGCGGCGGGCCTGGGGGCGGGGGCCTGCGGCTTCGTCTTCGGCGGCATCCTTGCGGGCTCGGCCGCCGGCGTGGCCGCTCTCGCGGCGGGTGCCGTCCTGGCCTCTCGGATGTCCGCCGCGGAACGCGAGCGGGCGCGCCTCGAAGCAGACCTCGCCGCCGCCGAGGCCGGCCGCGCGAGGGCGGAGGCGGAGAGCCTCGCCAAATCGCGCTTCCTGGCCGAGATGAGCCACGAGCTGCGCACGCCCCTCAATACGGTGATGGGCTTTTCCGAGATGATGGCCGACGAGGTGCTGGGCGCCCACGCCGTGCCCGCCTATGGCGGCTACGCGCGCGACATCCTGTCCTCAGGCCGCCACCTGCTGGCGCTGGCCGACGACCTCCTGGACCTTGCCCGCATCGAAAGCGGCCACCGGGTGCTGCTGGAGACGCCGGTGCACCTGGAGCGGCTGGGGCAGGAGTGCCTCGCCATGCTGCGGCCCGATGCCGCCGCCCGCCGCGTCACCCTCACCCAGGAGGCCGGCGGCGCGGCGCGGCTGTGGGGCGACGAACGGGCGGTGCGGCAGATCGCCCTCAACCTTTTGGCCAATGCGGTGAAGTTCACGCCCGCGGGCGGCGCGGTGCGGCTGGTCACCGGCCGCGACGAGGCCGGCGCGCCCTTCCTGGCGGTGGAGGATACCGGCGCCGGGGTGAGCGAGAGCGAGCTGCCGCTGGAGGAGCTGCGCCACCGCGAGAGCCGGCTGGACGTGACCAGCGGGCGCGGGGCGGGCCTGGGGCTCGCCATCGTGCGCGCGCTGGCGGTGCTGCACGGCGGCGAGCTGACCCTGGTGCGCCGCGCCGGCGGCGGCACCAGCGCCCGCGTCACCTTTCCCAGCGGCCGCGCCCTTGGGGCGCCCGCCTGAAGCAATTCCAGCAAAAGTACGGAGCGGTTTTGCGTCCGGAATTGCGTCAACCCAATAATCGGAGCGTTTCCGAGCGAAGTGGAAACCGGTTCGCGTGAAGGAAACGCGTCATTGCGAGAGGATGGATCGTTTCGGCGTTTCCGTGAAACGCTCTCGCTGTCCCGGAACGCTTGCGCGTTCGGTGCGCCGGCCTGTGCGAAACGCGCGATCATGAACGAGATAAAGCCGTCTGCACGAAGGTGAGCGTGCCGCCGTCCGGTCAGAGCGCGCCCTCGGCCCGCCATTCGGCAAGCACGGTGTCGTCGGGCTCCTCCGGCACGTGGCGGGCCGCGAGGGCGCGCAGCTCGGCGGGCGGCAGCAGGCGCGCCAGCGCCCACACCGCCGCGCCGCGCACCAAAGGCGAGGCATCGGCGAGGCGGGCGGCGGCCATGCGGGCGAAGGCGGGGGCCTCGGCGGCGCCGGCGGCATTGCCCATGGCGACGAGCACGTTGCGGATGAAGCGGTCGCGCCCCACCCGCTTGACCGGGCTCTTGGGGAAGCGGGCGCGGAAGGCGGTGTCGTCGAGGGCGACCAGCTCCGCGAGGGGCGGGGCGCCGTTCTCGGCGCGGGCGGCGAGCTTCGCTTCGTGGCCCGCCACCGCGAACTTGTTCCAGGGGCAGGCGGCGAGGCAGTCGTCGCAGCCATAGATGCGGTTGCCCACCAGCGGGCGCAGCGCGCGCGGGATGGGCCCCTTCAGCTCGATGGTGAGGTAGGAGACGCAGCGCCGCGCGTCGATCCGGTAGGGGGCGGGGAAGGCGCCCGTGGGGCAGGCGTCGAGGCAGGCGCGGCAGGAGCCGCAATGGTCGCGCTCCGGCGTGTCGAAGGGCAGTTCCAGCGTGGTGGCGATGGCGCCGAGGAACAGCCAGGAGCCGAACGGCCGCGAGACCAGATTGGTGTGCTTGCCCTGCCAGCCGAGCCCGGCCGCCGCCGCCAGCGGCTTCTCCATGAGGGGGGCGGTGTCCACGAACACCTTCACGTCGCCGCCGCCGGCCGCCGCCAGCAGGGCGCGGGCGATGCGCTTCAGCTTCGGCTTGATGACCTCGTGATAATCCTCGCCACGCGCATAGACGGAGACGGCGCCGGCCGCGCGGTCCGCGAGCGCGGCGCGGGGGTCCGCGAGCGGCCCGTAGTTGAGGCCGAGCATCACCACCGCGCGCATGTCGGGCCACAGGACGAGCGGATCGGCGCGGCGTTCCAGGGTCTCGGCCATCCAGGCCATGTCGCCGTGGGCGCCCTCGCCCACCCATTGCGCGAGGCGCGCGCCCGCGGGCAGGCCGGCGCGCGGATCGGCGATGCCGACGGCGTCGAACCCCTCCGCGCGGGCGAGGTCGAGGATGCGCGCCCTGAGCGCCTCCGGGGTCGGCGCGGCTTTCAGAAATCCAGGTCCGCGTAGGTCTTGGAGGGCGGCATGCCCGGAATGCTCTCGTTGAGCAGGGCGCGGAAGGTGGGGCGCGACTTGATGCGCGCGTACCAGTCCCGCGCGTGCTCGTCCTCGTCCCAGGGCACGTCGCCCAGGTAGTCCGCCACCGAGAGATGGGCGGCGGCGGCGAGGTCCGCCTGGCTCAGCCGTTCTCCGGCGAGCCACTTGCGGGCCTTGGCGAGCCAGCCGATGTACTTCAGGTGATAGCGCAGGTTGGTGCGGGCCATGCGCAGCGCGGTGGCGTCCGGCGGGCCGCCGCCCTGCTGGCGGGTCATGTAGCGCTTGTGGATGCGCTCGCGCACCAGGGGCTCGGTGGATTCCACGTACATCTTCTCGTGGAACCAGCTGGTGAGCCGGCGCACCTCCACCCGCTCGCCGGGGTTCTCCGGCAGCAGGCGATGGTCCGCCAGGGCGAGGCCGCGGGTTTCATCCAGATATTCGGCGATGATGGTGGCGCCGGGCACGGAGGCGCACTGCTCCTCCACGATCACGGGCGTCTCGCCGGCGGGATTGAGGGCGAGGAAGCCCGGCCGGCGCTCCCATACCCGCTCCTCCACGAGCTCCGGCTCCAGCCCGTACTCGGCGAGCAGCAGGCGGACGAAGCGGGAATGGGGGCAGAAGGGATGATGGTGCAGATACATGAGGCTTATTCGCCGGGGCGTTCGAGCGCCGCGCGCTCACCCGGCCCCTTCATGTTTAGGGGCGGATTCTTTCCGATTGGTTCCATTCCGGGACCCGTACGCCGCATCGCGGCAGAGCCGGTGGAAATCTCCGCCCGCATCGTGAACGGAACGCCAAACGGCGGCGGATGCGTGCTGTCCTTCGCGGTCTAGAGCCCGCGGCCGCGGGCCGCAAGGGGTTGCGCTGGGGAATGTTTGTGCATTCGGCAGGGGCCTACCGTCTCCGGGCGCCGGCGTCGGCAGGCGACGCCGCGTCAGGGGTAGCGCGCGGGGTAATGGGGGCTTAAAGGCTCTGCGCCAGCATGGCGCGCGGTCGCGCCGCGCCCTTCCGTCTCCTCTCCTTCGGATCTTCCCGCCCATGACCCTCGGCGACATGTTTGAAGCGCTCGTGCTCGGCCTCGTGGAGGGCCTGACCGAGTTCATTCCCGTCTCCTCCACCGCGCACCTGCTGCTGCTCGGCCATTTCATCGGCTTCGAGAGCACCGGGCGCACCTTCGAGGTGCTGATCCAGCTCGGCGCGGTGCTGGCCATCCTCACCGTCTATTTCGAGCGCTTCGTGCGGGTGGCGAAGATGCTGCCCTCCAGCCCCGGCGCGCGGCGGTTCGTCATCGGCGTGGTGGTGGCGTTCCTGCCGGCGGCGGTGATCGGTGCGTTCGCCCACGGCTTCATCAAGAGCGTGCTGTTCGAGACGCCGGTGCTGATCTGCTGCACCCTCATCTTCGGCGGCATCGTGCTGCTGTTCATCGACAAGGTGGTGCCCGAGCCGCGCTACAACAACGCCATGGGCCTGCCCTGGCCGGTGGCGCTGAAGATCGGCTTCTGGCAGTGCCTCGCCATGATCCCCGGCATGTCGCGCTCGGGCTCCACCATCGTGGGCGCCATGCTGATGGGCGTGGACAAGCGCGCGGCGGCGGAATTCTCCTTCTTCCTCGCCCTGCCCACCATGCTCGGCGCCTTCACCTACGACCTCTACAAGAACCGCAACGCGCTCACCTTCGACGACGGGATGCTCATCGTTATCGGCTTCGTGGCGGCCTTCTGCGCGGCGGTGATGGTGGTGCGCTCGCTGCTCGATTTCGTCTCCCGCCATGGCTACAAGCCGTTCGGCTGGTGGCGTATCGCGGTGGGCGTGGCCGGGCTCATCGGGCTCGCGCTGGTGGGCTGAGCCCCGGCGGTCAACTGAGGTTCCAGCCCGCCGGGAGCGCTTCCGGCGGGCTTTTTCGTGTCCGGAGCGCCGGCGAGGGCCGGCGCCGGTGGGGATCAGGCGGGCTCCACCTTCAGCACCGTCCCGTCCACGCCCACCACCCGCACGTCGGTGCCGGCCGAGGCGTCGGGCCCGGCGACGCGCCACACCGTGTCATCGATGCGCACGCGGCCGGTGCCGCCGGTGATGGGCTCCTCCAGGGTGAACACGCGGCCCACGAAGGCCTGCGCCCGCCGGTTCAGGAACGGCCGGTCGGAGGCCTTGCCGGGCGCGGGGGAGACCTTGCGCCCCACCAGCACCGCCACCACCGCCAGGGCGGCGAAGGCCAGCACCTCACCCTGCCAGGCGAGGTCCGCCACATAGGAGAGGGCGCCGGTGGCCAGCGCCGCGAGGCCGAGCCACAGCAGGAAGGCGCCGGGCACCGCGATCTCGGCCACCAGCAGGACGCCGCCGAGCACGAACCAGGCCCAGGGCCCGAGGCCGGAGAGGAGGCTCATGACGGCCTCACGCCGAGGGCGGGGTGGCGGGCCCGGTGGGGCGCGGCCGGTGGAGCGGGGGCTGCGCCTCGGACCCGAAGGCGTTGCGGGCGATCTCGCCGATGCCGGCGAGGGAGGAGAGCAGGGCCGTGCCCTCGTAGGGCACCAGCACCACCTTCTGGTTGGGGGCCGCGCCCAGGGTCGCGAACGCCTTCACGTATTTTTCGGCGATATAATAGTTCAGCGCCGCCGGATCGCCGCTCGCCACCGCGTCGGAGAGCACCTGGGTGGCGCGGGCCTCGGCCTCGGCGAGGCGCTCGCGTGCCTCCGCATCGCGGAAGGCGGCCTCGCGCCGGCCCTCCGCCTCCAGGATCTGGCTCTGCTTCTGGCCTTCCGCCTTCAGGATCTCGGACTGCCGCAGGCCCTCCGCCTCCAGGATGGCGGCGCGCTTCTCGCGCTCGGCCTTCATCTGGCGGGCCATGGCGTTCACGAGGTCGGCCGGCGGCACGATGTCCTTGATCTCGATGCGGTTGATCTTGACCCCCCAGGGGGCGGCCGCCGCATCCACCACCGCCAGCAGGCGCACGTTGATCTCGTCGCGGTGGGACAGGAGCTGGTCGAGGTCCATGGAGCCCATGACGGTGCGGATGTTGGTCATGGTCAGGGCCAGGATGGCGCGGTCGAGCCGGGCCACCTCGTAGGAGGCGCGGGCGGCGTCGAACACCTGGAAGAAGGCCACCCCGTCCACCGAGACGGTGGCGTTGTCCTTGGTGATGACCTCCTGGGTGGGCACGTCCAGCACCTGCTCCATCACGTTCACCTTGTTGCCGATGCGGTCGATGAACGGGACGATGAGGTTGAGGCCGGGGGAAAGGGTCTTGGTGTAGCGGCGGAAGCGCTCCACCGTGTATTCGTAGCCCTGCGGCACGGTCTTCACCCCGGCGAAGACGATGGCGATGGCGAGCACCAGGAGCACGATCACGAACAGGTTCGGGCCGATCTCGATCATGGGGCCTCCTCTAGAGCGCCTTCCGCTCGCACAGGCTCGCGATAAGCGCTCTAGATTATTGAAATCACGCATTTTCTTCACGCGAACCGGGATCCACTTCGCTTGAAAATGCTCTAGCCGCCCGCCGCGCCCCTGCATATGGGGAGGCGCGCCGGCGGGCGCAGTCGAGCATGGCCCCGCCACGCCCGCAAGGGCGTGCCGGCGCCGGCCGCCGACGACCCGGATGATGTTCGGGATGATGTCCGGAACGAAGGGCGATCATCCCGTCCGCGCCGATTCGGACGCGTTTCGTTCGCCCTTGGTGCCGCCGCGGCCGCCGGGCCGTGTCCCGAACCGGGACGCGGCTGGGGGCAGCGATTCGGACGTGGTTCACCCCCTGTTTGTTCTTATCGGAGGCAGCGCCCGTCCCGGAGCGGGACGCACTGCGGTTTCACGGCGCGCGCCACCCCTCTTCGGCCCCGGTCTTCGACCGGCGCCGGATGAACGGGCTTCGCTCACGAGCAGGTTTTGCCCGAGAGGGTTTCCCCGTTTGATGGACGCGGGGAAACCCTCCTGGCCCTTGCGTTGACGCGCATTTGTCACGCAACCCGGTTCCGCTTCGTTCGAACACGCCCGCGCCCCGGACGGGCCTCTGACCTCAGTCGGGCGAGACCGCGAAGCGCAGCAGCACGGTGCGCTGGATGGGGCTGAAATTATCGTCGGAGATCATGGTGAGCAGGGTCTCGCCGGCCGCGTTGGTGGTGATGGCGAGGCCCTCCATGTTGTCGATCTCGTAGCCGCTGTCGAAGGTGCCGAGCACGGTGCCGGTGAGCACCGCCCCCGGCTTCACCTCCGAGAGGGAGAAGCGGCGCAGCTGCATCAGCACCCCCGTGGCGAGGGAGAAGTGCCGCTCCAGCAGGTACATGTCGCCGTTGGGGGCGATCGCGAGGTCGGTGGCGTTGAAGGGCGGGCTCTTGGTGATGGTGAAGCGCCCCGGCTCGGCCCCGCCGATGATGAAGCCCGGCAGGTCCTCGCCCTTGCGGATGCCGTCCTCGCCGATGCCGATGAGGGCGCCCTTGAGGGGGCCGGAAAGCACGTAGGCGAGGCTTTCGAGGCCCAGGTTGTTGCGCAGGTCCTTCACCATGGGGGCCGGCACGCGGGTGCCGTTCTGGCCCATCGGATCGCGCGGGTAGCGCCAGATCTCGTTCACGTCCTCCATGCCCACATAGACCGCGTCGGGCGCGATGGTGAGGGATTCGCTGTCGCCGCGCCCGCGCTGGGCCTGGAGGCGCCCGGCGTCGTCCTTGAGGGCGGCGGCGGTCACGTCGGACAGGCCCACCGGCCGGTCGCCGTCCACGTCGAGGTGGCCGGAGATGAACACGCCGGCGTCGGTGACGGCGAGGAAGCGGTTGTCTTGCCCCAGGGTGAAGCCGGAAATGCCGCCGAAGGCGGGATAGGCGGACTTCAGCACCAGCCCGCCGCGGAAGCTCAGGGGGCCGAAGCGGGTGCCGTCCTCGCCCACCCTGAAGCGGGTGATGGGCGTCGCCGTGACGGTGAGCGCCTCCGGCTGCTCGGGCAAAGCGGTGGGCTTGGAGATGGCGGTGGAGACCAGCTCCACCCCGCCCAGGGCAAGCACGAACGCGCCGGCCACGGCGATGCCGGCGATCCGCGCGAAACGGCGGCGGGAAACCTCCCCCATCAATGCACCCGGCGCCCGCGCGCCGGCGCCGCCGGCTTCTCCGCGAACAGCTCGGCGAGCTTCTCGGTCATCACTCCGCCCAGCTCCTCGGCGTCCACGATGGTGACGGCGCGGCGGTAGTAGCGTGTCACGTCATGGCCGATGCCGATGGCGATGAGCTCCACCGGCGAGCGGGTCTCGATCTCGGTGATGATGTGGCGCAGGTGGCGCTCCAGGTAGTTGCCGGGATTCACCGAGAGGGTGGAATCGTCCACCGGCGCGCCGTCGGAGATCATCATCAGGATGCGCCGGGCCTCGGTGCGGGCCAGCAGGCGCTGGTGCGCCCAGTCGAGCGCCTCGCCGTCGATGTTCTCCTTCAGCAGCCCCTCGCGCATCATCAGGCCCAGGCTGCGCCGCGCGCGCCGCCAGGGGGCGTCGGCGGCCTTGTAGATGATGTGGCGGAGGTCGTTGAGGCGGCCGGGGCCCGCCGGCTTGCCGGCGGCGAGCCACGCCTCGCGGGACTGGCCGCCCTTCCAGGCGCGGGTGGTGAAGCCCAGCACCTCCACCTTCACCCCGCAGCGCTCCAGGGTGCGGGCCAGGATGTCGGCGCAGGTGGCCGCCACCGTGATGGGGCGGCCCCGCATGGAGCCGGAATTGTCGATGAGCAGCGTCACCACCGTGTCGCGGAAGTCGGTGTCGCGCTCGCGCTTGAAGGAGAGGGCGGCGGTGGGGTCGGTGACCACGCGGGAGAGGCGCGCGGGGTCCAGCACGCCCTCCTCCAGGTCGAACTCCCAGGCCCGGTTCTGCTGGGCCAGCAGGCGCCGCTGCAGCCGGTTGGCGAGCCGCGCCACCACCCCCTGGAGGTTGGAGAGCTGCTTGTCCAGGTAGGCGCGCAGGCGGGTCAGCTCCTCCGGGTCGCAGAGGTCCTCGGCGTGCACCTCCTCGTCGAACTTGGTTGTGAACGCGTGGTATTCCGGCCCGCGGTTGTCGTGGGTCACCTGGGGGCGGGGCTGCCAGGGCTCGGCGGCCTCGTCGCTGTCGCCGGGCTCGGCGCCCTCGGGCATGTCGTCGGGCGGGGCGGCCTCGGCGTCGATCTCGCCGAGGGGAAGCTCCTCCTCGGAGAGCTGGGCCTCGGCGTCGGAGGCGCCCTGCTGGCTCTCGTCCTGCTTGGACTGTCCCTGCTCGGCGCCCTCCTCCTCGGCGCCGCCCTGGTTCTCGTCGTCCTCCTCGTCGCTCTCGGTGTCGAGGCTGGAATCCTCGCCCATGTCGAGGGCGGAGAGGAGATGTCGCGCGATCTCGCCGAAGCGCTTCTGGTCGCCGATGGAGGCGAGCATCCGGGCGAGGTCCTTGCCGGCCCGCTCCTCGATATAGGGGCGCCAGAGGTCCACGAGCTTCTTTGCGTCGCGCGGCGGCGCCTCGCCGGTGAGGCGCTCACGCACCAGCAGGGCGAGGGCGTCCTCGATGGGGGCCTCCGAGCGCTCGGTGATGTCGGCGAGGTTGGCGCGGTGGTAGCGGTCCTGGAGCATGGCCGCGATGTTGTGCCTGGTGCCGGGCATCCGGTTGGCGCCGAGCGCCTCCACGCGCGCCTGTTCCACCGCCTCGAACACGGCGCGGGCGGTCTCGCCCGCCGGCAGCATGCGGCGGTGCACGGCGGCATCGTGGCAGGCGAGCTTGAGGGCGAGCGCATCGGCCTGCCCGCGCACGATGGCGGCGTCATGGGCCGTGAGGCGGCGCGGCGGCTCCGCGAGGCGCACCCGGCCGGCGGAGAGGCCGGGCCGCTCGCTGGTGAACGTCACCTCGAACTCGGGCACCCCGGCGATGGCCTTGAAGCAGCCCGTCACCGCCCGCTTGAACGGCTCGACGGACGCTTCCGCTGGCGTCTTTGCGGGGGTGCGGTTGGTGGGGGCCATGGCGCGGCTCTTTCTCGGCTCTCGTCACGCGGGGCCGGGCGCCGGCCGCGGGGGCCGGCACCCGGTGGAGGGGCGCCCTCAGGAGAGGGCGACGTTCACCGTGCTCTCGGTCAGCTCCTGGCCGAAGCAGCGCTGGAAGAACTCGGCCACCAGGGGCCGCTCCAGCTCGTCGCACTTGTTGAGGAAGGTGACGCGCAGCGCGAAGGCGATGTCCTTGAAGATGTCCGCGTTCTCGGCCCAGGTGATGACCGTGCGCGGGCTCATGACGGTGGAGAGGTCGCCGTTGATGAAGGCCTGCCGGGTGAGGTCGGCGAGGCGCACCATGCGGTTCACCGTGTCGCGCCCTTCCTGGTTCTGGAAGTGCTTGGCCTTGGCCAGCACGATATTCACTTCCTGGTCGTGGGCCAGGTAGTTCAGCGTGGTGACGATGGACCAGCGGTCCATCTGCGCCTGGTTGATCTGCTGGGTGCCGTGGTAGAGGCCGGTGGTGTCGCCGAGGCCGATGGTGTTGGCGGTGGCGAACAGCCGGAAGGCGGGATGGGGGCGGATGACCCGGCTCTGGTCGAGCAGGGTGAGCCGGCCGGAGGATTCCAGCACGCGCTGGATGACGAACATCACGTCCGGGCGGCCGGCGTCGTACTCGTCGAACACCAGAGCGATGTTGTTCTGGTAGGCCCAGGGCAGGATGCCGTCCCGGAACTCGGTCACCTGCAGCCCGTCCTTGACCACGATGGCGTCCTTGCCGATGAGGTCGATGCGCGAGATGTGGCTGTCGAGGTTGATGCGCACGCACGGCCAGTTGAGCCGCGCCGCCACCTGCTCGATGTGGGTGGACTTGCCGGTGCCATGGTAGCCCGTGACCATGACGCGGCGGTTGTGGGCGAAGCCCGCCAGGATGGCGAGGGTGGTCGGCCGGTCGAACAGATAGTCGGGGTCGAGATCCGGCACGTGCTCGTCCGGCTCGGAATAGGCCGGCACCTCCATGTCGATGTCGATGCCGAAGGTCTGGCGCACCGACACTTTCATGTCCGGGGTGGGGCTCAGGGTTTCGGTGCCGCTCATAAGTCCTCCGTGGGCGGGTGCTGTGCGCCCTTCGCGTCTGAAGCTCAGCCCGGCAGGCTCGGCCGAAGCCGCCTTTCGGGCAATATGAAAAAATGTCGTGCCCGGCGCGCCGGGGTCAGCAGAAGCCCGCCTGCTTGAGGTTGGCATAGGCCTGGATGACGGAGCGCAGCCGGTCCTCCGACGAGCGGTCGCCGCCGTTGGCGTCGGGATGGTGCAGCTTCACCAGCTCCTTGTAGCGGGCCTTGATCTCGTCCGCGCCGGCGGACATCTCCAGCCCCATCACCTCCAGCGCCCGGCGCTCGGTGTTGCGGATGGCGCGGCCCTCTGGCTCCTCCGGCGCGTGGCGGGCGCGGAAGGCGCCGCCCATCTCGGGGCCGAAGCCGAACGGATCGCGCATGCCCTCCTGCTTCATCGCCTCGGCGAAGGGGTGGCCCCTCTCGCCCGGCTGCTCGCCCTTCACGCCCATGCGCCAGGTGGGGCGATGGCCGGTGAGGGCGTCCTTCTGGAAGGCGGAGACGGCATCGTCGGGCATGCCGGCGAAATAATTGTAGGACTGGTTGTATTCCTTCACATGGTCGAGGCAGTAGTTCCAATACTGCCCCTCCAGGCTCCGCCCCTTCGGCGCGCGGTGGGTCCCCGGCGCGTCGCATCCCGGCCACTGGCAGCACGTCTGCTGCGGCGCGCGCGAGCGGTCGTCGCCGGATTTCACGCGGATGCGGTCGAAGAGCGGGGAGTTCAGCTTCATGGTCGGGCGATTATGAGCGCCGCGCCGCGGCGCGGCAAGGAATGAGCTTGGCTCCGGGACGGAGGGGCGAGGCACCCCCGAGGGGGCGCGCGGCGCCAGGATAGGCGGGCCACGATAACGCTTATATAATGCCCGCCGGCCGGCACGCCATCGTGGCGCGGCATTGTGATCGCTTCATTTCAGGCGTTGTTTCAGGCATCGGATTCCTCATGTCACAGACCTCCCTCTCCGCCATCCGCGAGACGCTGCAGAGCGGCCTCCACCCCCTCGTCCTCGACCTCGTGGACGAGAGCCACAAGCACGCGGGCCACATGGGCGTGAGCCACGACCACAAGGGCGCTCACCGCGAGGACGGCGGCGTGACCCACGTGAAGGTGCGCGTGGTGGCGCCCGGCTTCGCCGGCAAGAGCCGCGTGGAGCGCCACCGCATGGTGAACGCCCTCCTGGAGGGGGAGATCGCCAAGGGCCTGCACGCCATCTCCATCGACGCCAAGGCTCCGGGGGAGTAAGCCTGCCCCGGCGGACGGCGCCGGCGGTTCCGGGACCAGGAACGGGTCCGCGCCGGCGCGGACCCGCAGGACGAGACACGAGCCGAGATGACCACCCCCGAAGCGCGCGAACCCGAAGGTGCCCCGGAGGGGGCGTTGGTGCTGTTCTCCGGCGGCCAGGATTCCACCACCTGCCTCGCCTTTGCGCTGGAGCGCTTCGAGCGGGTGGAGACGGTGGGCTTCGACTACGGCCAGCGCCATGCGGTGGAGCTGGAATGCCGTCCCCGCGTGCGCGAGGCGCTCGCCCGCCTCAACCCCGCCTGGCGCGCCCGGCTCGGGGCCGACCACATGGTGAGCCTCGACGCCCTCGGCCGGATCTCCGAGACGGCGCTCACCCGCTCGGTCGCCATCGAGATGGAGGCGGACGGCCTGCCCAACACCTTTGTGCCGGGGCGCAACCTCGTCTTCCTCACCTTCGCGGCGGCCCTGGCCTACCGGCGCGGGCTCCGGCACATGGTCGGCGGCATGTGCGAGACCGACTTCTCCGGCTATCCCGACTGCCGCGACGACACGGTGAAGGCCATGCAGGTGGCGCTCAACCTCGGCATGCAGAGCCGGTTCGTGCTCCACACCCCGCTCATGTGGATCGACAAGGCCGAGACCTGGCGGCTGGCGGAGAGCCTCGGCGGGGCGGCCCTGGTGTCGCTGATCCAGGAAGAGACGCACACCTGCTACCTCGGCGCGCGCGGCGAGCGGCACGACTGGGGCTATGGCTGCGGCGACTGCCCGGCCTGCCGTCTTCGCGCCGACGGATATGCGCGCTACCGTGCCCAGGTCCGCGGCGCCGCCGTGCCGGCGGAGCGATGAGGAGGGGCCCCATGCGCGCTGGTTTCGTTTCCATCGCCGCCGCGATGCTCGCGGCCGGCTGGCTTTTCGCCGGCCCGGCGGCGGCCGCCAGCTTCGATTGCGCCACCGCCAGGGCGGCCGACGAGAAGACGGTATGCGCCGATTGCGGCCTGCAGCAGCTCGACGTGAAGCTCTCCACCCTCTACGGCGTCATCACGAAGCTGGTGGCCATGGGCCAGCGCGGCGACATCCAGGACGCGCAGCGGGCGTGGCTCTCGCGCCGCGCCCTGTGCGGGAGCGATGCCGCCTGCGTGCGCCAGGCCTATGAGGCCCGCATCCGCGAGCTGGAGGCAGGCCTTTCCGCCATCTACGCGCGCGGGCCGTTCTGACCCGTCCCATCCTCGATCCGGCGCGCCCCGCCGGCGCGCCCGCGAGCCTTTCATGACCCTAGAGCCGTCCCGCTTCCATCACGTCGATACCTGGGTGTTCGACCTCGACAACACCCTCTACAGCGCCGACCACGACCTGTGGCCGCAGATCGACGCCCGCATGAAGGCGTACATCTCCGATTTCCTGCGGATCGCGCCCGACGACGCCTTCCGGCTGCAGAAGGACTATTACCGGCGCTACGGCACCTCCCTGCGCGGGCTGATGATCGAGCACCGGATGGACCCGGAGGCCTTCCTCAACGCCGTGCACGACATCGACCTCTCGGGCCTCGCCGCCACCCCCCGGCTCGGCGCCGCCATCGATGCCCTGCCGGGGCGCAAGCTCGTCTACACCAACGGCTCCGAACGCCATGCCCGCAACGTGCTGGAGAAGCTCGGCATCGACGACCGCTTCAACGCCGTGCACGATATCGTAGCGGCCGAGTTCCATCCCAAGCCCACCGAGGCGGCCTACCGCCGCTTCCTCGACGCCCATGGCGTGGAGCCGCGGCGCGCGGCCATGTTCGAGGACCTCGCCCGCAACCTGGAGGTGCCGCACCGCCTGGGCATGGCGACGGTGCTCGTGGTGACGCCCGGTGCCGCGGGCGCCGGCCACCGCGAGGCATGGGAGCTGGAGGGCCGGGAGGCCGCCCACGTGGATGAGGTGACGGACGACCTCGCCGCCTTCCTCGAACGGCTGGCCTGAGATCAGGGCCGACGCGGCATTCGAGTGAAACTCAACCGCGCTGGCCGAAGACCGGGCCGATGGCATGCGAACCGCCCGCAACCTGCCGGGAAAAAGCACACTTTATGCGCGCCGCTGCGGTAATTTTCACCTGTACAGCCACGCGGGGCACGCTACCTTCATGAGGGGCGGTTCCGTGAACGGTGGCTGGAGGGGAACCAGGTGTCCGCAGGGAAGAGCGCGGATCGTTTCGCGTGGCTCGATCTGGTCTTCACCCCCCTGCTCGCCATCGAGCCGGACGGGCTGACGGTCCGTCGCGCCAACGCCCAGGCGGCGGGCCTCTTCGGCCGCGATCCCCAGAGGCGCGACGTTGCCGGGCGCGACGTCACCGGACAGGACCTCACCGGCCGCGATCTCACCGAGCTTCTCGGCGCCTATGCCGCCGGGCGGGTGCGCGGCCTGCTGATGGACGAGGCGCACGACACCGAGGAGATGGTGCTCTATTGCCGCACCCCCATCGGCCTCGCCACCCTGGGCTTCAAGGCCGCTCCCCTGCCCGACGGGCTCGGCTTCCTCGTCACCCTGCGCGATCACGGCACCCGCGGGCCGGCGCCGGGGCGCGGCGGCGCCACCGCCGCGGTGGTCGATTTCTGCACCATGCTCGAGGACATCGTGCGCTCGCTGCCGGTGGGGGTGGAGATCTACGACCGCAACATGCGCGAGTTGTTCTGCAATGCCATGTCGGACCACCTTCTGGGCTACGACTACCGTGGCGCCGCGCCCCACCACGACGACTGGTGGGAAAAGGGCTTTCCCGACGATGCCGTCCGCGCCCAGGTGATCGCCGACTGGCGCGCCCGCATCGAGCGGGTGCGGGCCGACCCGCACGTGGTGGAGCAGGTGGAGTGGGAGGTGGCCTGCCGCGACGGGCAGACGCGCACGCTCCAGTTCCGGTTCCGCTTCATCGGCGACACCTACATCGTCGTCTACTGGGACGTGTCGGAGCGCCGCCGGCTGGAGGAGGAGCTGCGTCACCTCGCCGTCACCGACGAGCTGACCGGCCTGTGCAACCGCAGGCGCTTCTTCGAGGAGGCGGACCGCGCCTTCCGCATCGCCGTCGCCACCGAATCCGACCTCTCGGTGCTGATGCTCGACCTCGATCATTTCAAGTCCGTCAACGACGGCTTCGGCCATGCCGCGGGCGACGCCGTGCTGCGCGAGGTGGCGGCGCGGCTGAGGGATTCCCTGCGCTCGCGCGACCTGCCGGCGCGCATGGGCGGGGAGGAATTCGCCGTGCTCCTGCCCCACACCGATGCCTTCGGCGCGGCGCAGGTGGCGCAGAATCTCATCGCCTCCCTCTCCGACCGCCCGGTGATGGTGGGCGAGGCCGCGCTCGATGTGCGGGCGAGCATCGGTGTGTCGTTCCTGATGGACGGGGATCGTGGCATCGAGGCCATCATCGAGCGGGCGGATCACGGGCTCTATGCCGCCAAGGGCGGCGGGCGCAACCGCATGGTGATGTTCCCCGCCCGTGCGCCGGCGGACGATGAGGAGGCCGACCGTGGCTGAGGCCCGGGTGCGGCCCCTCGCGGCGGGCGAGGTGGAGACCGCCGTGGAGTGGGCCGCCCGCGAGGGCTGGAATCCCGGCCCTGCCGATGCCGCGGCCTTTCGCGCCCAGGACGGCGAGGGCTTTCTCGGCCTGTTCTTGGCGGGCGAGATGGCGGCGACCCTTTCCGCCGTGCGCTACGCGGGCGGCTTCGGCTTGGGCTTCGGTTTCTTGGGCTTCTACATCTGCCGGCCGGACCTGCGCGGCCGTGGGCTCGGGCTCGCCCTGTGGCGGGCGGGCCTGGCGCGGCTCGACGGCCTGACGGCGGGGCTCGACGGGGTGGTGGCGCAGCAGGCCAATTACGCCGCCTGCGGCTTCGTGCTCGCCCACCGCAACATCCGCTACGGCGGCCGCGCGCGCCCTGCGGGCGTGGACGATCCGCGCGTCGTGGCGCCGGGGCCGGAGCTGCTGGCGCGGGTGGCGGCCTGCGACGAGGCCCATTTCGGCTTTCCGCGCCCCGCCTTCCTCGCCCGCTGGCTCCATCCGCCCGGCGGCGCGGTGCGGGTGCTGGTGGAGGAAGGCGCCGTCACCGGCTACGGGGTGGCGCGGCGGTGCCGCGAGGGCTTCAAGATCGGCCCCCTGTTCGCGGCCACGCCGGGAGACGCGCGTGCCCTCCTCGCAGCCCTGGCGCCGGCGGCGGGCACAGAGCCCCTCTATCTCGACGTGCCCGAGCCCAATGCGGAGGCACGGGCGCTGGCGGAGGAGGCGGGCCTCGCCCCCGTGTTCGAGACCGCGCGCATGTATCGCGGGCCGGCGCCGCGCCTGCCGCTGGCGCGCATCTTCGGCATCACCAGCTTCGAGCTGGGCTGAGAGCGCCGGCCGGGCACCCGCCCGGACTGCGTCATTTTGACCATATTCGCCGGGACGGAGCCGCCTCGATGGACAAAATGTCCATATGTGTGCCGGCGCGTGCGTGCGGATGCCCTTTGATTCCAGCCCTTTGCCGCGCTCCCGCGCGCGGCGCGCGCTTGGCCTCCTGTTTGCAATTCCTCACCCGCCCACGCCCCGGCGCGGGCCGGCAAAACGCCAGAACAAGAACACGCCAGGAGGAAGAATGTCCGTCACCACCCTCGCCCCACCGCCATTCCTGAGCCGTGAGCGCACCGTCGCCGGCGCCGGCTTCAACCGCTGGCTGGTGCCGCCGGCCGCCCTCGCCATCCATCTGTGCATCGGCATGGCCTATGGCTTCAGCGTGTTCTGGCTGCCGCTCTCGCGCGCCGTCGGCATCACCGCGCCGGTCGCCTGCCCGGCCGACATGGGCTTCATCGCCGGCCTGTTCGCCACCTCCTGCGACTGGCAGATCTCCCAGCTCGGCTGGATGTACACCCTGTTCTTCGTGCTGCTCGGCTCCTCGGCGGCGGTTTGGGGCGGCTGGCTGGAGCATGCCGGCCCGCGCAAGGCGGGCCTCGTCTCGGCCTTCTGCTGGTGCGGCGGGCTCGTGATCTCGGCGCTGGGCGTCTACCTGCACCAGATCTGGATGCTGTGGCTCGGCTCCGGCGTCATCGGCGGCATCGGGCTCGGCCTCGGCTACATCTCGCCGGTCTCCACCCTCATCAAGTGGTTCCCGGACCGGCGCGGCATGGCCACCGGCATGGCCATCATGGGCTTCGGCGGCGGCGCCATGATCGGCGCGCCGCTGGCCAACATGCTGATGCAGCATTTCGCCACGCCCACCTCGGTGGGCGTGTGGCAGACCTTCCTCGCCATGGCCGCCATCTACTTCGTGTTCATGGTGGCCGGCGCGCTCGGCTACCGCGTCCCGCGCGAGGGCTGGAAGCCGGCCGGCTGGACGCCCCCCGCCGCCAGCGCCAACGCCATGGTCACCCATCGCCACGTGCACCTGAACGTGGCCTGGAAGACCCCGCAGTTCTGGCTGCTGTGGGCGGTGCTGTGCCTCAACGTCTCGGCCGGCATCGGCGTCATCGGCATGGCCTCGCCCATGCTGCAGGAAGTGTTCGGCGGGCGGCTGATCGGGCTCGACCTCACCTTCTCGGAGCTCGACGCCGGGCAGAAGGCGCAGATCGCCGCCATCGCCGCCGGCTTCACGGGCCTGCTCTCCCTGTGCAACATCGGCGGGCGCTTCGGCTGGGCCTCCTTCTCCGACCGGCTGGGCCGCAAGATGACCTATGCGGTCTTCTTCGTGCTGGGCTTCGCGCTCTATGCGCTGGTGCCCACCACCGCCCACATGGGCTCGGTGGTGCTGTTCGTGCTGGCCTTCTGCATCATCCTGTCCATGTACGGCGGCGGCTTCGCCACCATCCCGGCCTATCTGGCGGATATCTTCGGCACCCACATGGTGGGCGCCATCCACGGCCGGCTGCTCACCGCCTGGGCCACCGCCGGCGTGCTCGGCCCGGTGCTGGTGAACTACCTGCGCGAATACCAGATCGCCTCCGGCATCCCGCGCTTCGCGGCCTATGACCAGACCATGTACATCCTGGCCGGGCTCCTGGTGCTGGGCTTCATCGCCAACCTGCTGGTGCGGCCCCTTCCCGAGCACCTCTACATGACCGACGAGGAGCTGAAGAAGGCCGGCAAGCTCGCCGCCCAGAAGAAGGAAGAAGAAGTCCACGCCGACTTCGAGGATTTCGAGGAAGAGGCGAAGGACGGCGTTTCCGCCTCTAGCCGCGGCTCCACGCCGGTGGCGCAGGGCTCGACCCCGGTGGCGCTGGTGGCGGTGGCCTGGCTCGCCGTGGGCCTGCCCCTGGTCTGGGGCGTGTGGATCACCCTGCAGAAGGCGGTGATCCTCTTCCACTGATCGTCCCATCCGGGCGGGCGGGGGCCGGTCGCTTGCCGGTTCCCGCCCGCCATTTGATCGCCGCAGCGATTTGAGCGATTGATAAGCTCGATGACGAACGGGCCGCGCGGGCTTGCCCCGCCTGAGAAGCCCGCCGGCATCGGGGAGGAAGCCCGGCGCCCGGCGCCGCGCTTCGGGCATGGTCCCCGCCGCCCGGCCGGCGCGGGCCGGGAAACTGCGGCCGACCCATGAGCATGACCAGCCCCGCCCCGGCGGAGAGCGCCACCGACGGCACCTTCAGCCCCCATCTTTCGGAATCCGCCGTGCTGGTGGTGGACGACGAGCCCGGCATGCGCAACTTCCTCACCCGCATGCTTGGCCCCCGCTGCCGGCAGGTGGCGGAAGCCTCGGACGTCGCGGGTGCCGCGCGCCTGCTGGAGGCGACGCCCTTCGACCTCATCATCCTCGACAACATCATGGCCGCCCGCTCCGGGCTCGACTGGCTGAAGGAGCTGCGCGCCACCGGCTTCTACGGCGAGGTGATTCTCATCACCGCCTTCGCCGACCTGGAGACCGCCATCGAGGCGCTGCGGGCCGGGGCGGCGGATTTCGTGCTGAAGCCGTTCCGCTCCAGCCAGATCCTCAACGCCATCGCCCGCTGCCTGGAGCGCGGGCGCCTGTTCCGCGAGAATTTCGTGCTGCGGCGCGAGCTTTCCGGCCTGCCGCGCGCCGCCGGCCCCTCGCCGCTGGTGGGCGAATCCCTCTCCATCCGCGCCGTGCGCGACATGGTGGCCCGCGTCGCGCCCATGCCCACCACCGTGCTGGTGACGGGGGAGAGCGGCACCGGCAAGGAGGTGACCGCCCGCGCCCTCCACACCGCCTCGCCCCGCGCCCAGAAGCCGTTCGTGCCGGTGAACTGCGCCGCCATCGCCCCCGAGATCATCGAGAGCGAGCTGTTCGGCCACCTGAAGGGCGCCTTCACCGGCGCGGCCTCCTCCCGCGAGGGGCTGTTCTTCTATGCCCAGGGCGGCACGCTGTTCCTCGACGAGGTGGGGGAGCTGCCGCCCGGCCTCCAGGCCAAGCTGCTGCGCGTGATCGAGGACAAGAAGGTGCGCCCGGTGGGCGCCGAGCGCGAGGTGCCGGTGGACGTGCGCCTGGTCGCCGCCACCAATTGCGACCTGAAGGAGATGGTGGCCTCCGGCCGGTTCCGGCAGGATCTTTACTGGCGCCTCAACGTGGTGAACATCCACCTCGCCCCCCTGCGCGAGCGGGCGGCGGATGTCGCACCCCTGGCCCGCCTGTTCATGGCGGAGCTGTCCGCCACCCTGGGCGTGCCGCCGCTGGAGCTTTCCGAGGGCGTGCTGCGCGCGCTCGCCCGCTACCCCTGGCCCGGCAACGTGCGCGAGCTGCGCAACGTGATCGAGCGCGCGCTCATCCTGGGGGATTTCCCGCGCGACGTGGTGCCCGCCGCCGACGGGGAGGGCGAGGAGGCCCACTCCCAGGCGCTGGAGGCGGTGGAGAAGCACCACATGCTCAAGGTGCTTTCCGAGGCCGCCGGCAACCGGGCGGAAGCCGCGCGCCGGCTCGGCGTCTCGCGCAAGACCCTCGACCGCAAGCTGAAGGCCTGGCATGGCTGAGGGCGCCGGGGCCGGGCCGCGCCCGTCCGGGGCGCTCGGGCGCCTCGGCTCCGTGCGCATGCGCCTGCTCGCCATCGCGCTGCTGCCCACCCTCATCATCCTGCCCCTGGTGCTGCTGCTGGCGGTGGGCTGGTGGACCCGCCAGTTCGACCGCCTGCTCATCTCCAAGGTACAGGGCGACCTCACCATCGCCCGCCAGTATCTCGACCGCCTGATGGAGCGCTCGGACGAGACCCTGCACGCGCTCGGTGATTCGGTGGCGTTCGAGAGGGTGGCCCAGGGCGGGGACCGGGCGGCGCTCGCGGCCTTCCTCGCCGCGCGCCGCGCCGCGCTGGGGCTCGATTTCCTCTATGTGCTCGACGCCTCCGGGGCGCTGGTGGCGGCCTCGCCCCCAGGCGCCCGGCCGGATGCGGGCGCCATCGCCGCCATGCCGGTGGTGGAACGCGCGCTGGCCGGGCGGGCGGGCTCGTCCATCGAGGTGTTCGGGCCCGAGGCCCTCGCCCGTATCTCGCCCGAGCTGGAGGCGCGGGCCCGCGTGGACCTCGTGCCCACCCCCGGCGCCGTGCCCACCGAACGCACCCAGGAAGGGCGCGGCATGGTGGTGCAGTCGGCCGCCCCGGTGCGGCTCGCGGGCGGGGCGGAGGGCGCGTTCAGCGGCGCCCTGGTGGGCGGGGTGCTGCTGAACCGCAACCTCGATTTCATCGACACCATCAACGAGCTGGTCTACGGCCGCGGCGCCCTGCCCGCCGGCAGCGAGGGCACCGCCACCCTGTTCCTCGACGACGTACGCATCTCCACCAACGTGCGCCTGTTCGAGGGCAAAAGGGCGCTCGGCACCCGCGTCTCGGGCGAGGTGCGCGGGGCGGTGCTGGACGAGGGGCGGGTGTGGCTCGATCGTGCCTTCGTGGTGAACGACTGGTACATCTCCGCCTACGAGCCCATCCTCGATTCCGCCGGGCGCCGGGTGGGCATGCTTTACGTGGGCTTCCTGGAGGCGCCTTTCCTGGCGCTGAAGCGCGCGATCCTTATCGCCGTGGGGGTGGGCTTCGTGCTGGTGGCGGCGGTCACCATCCCCGTGTTGCTGCGCTGGGCGGCGGGCATCTTCCGGCCGCTGGAAGCCATGAACGCCACCATCTCCCGCGTGGAGGAGGGGGACCTTTCCGCCCGCACCGGCCTGTCGGGGCCGGATGACGAGATCGGCCGCCTCGCCCACCATCTCGATGCCATGCTGGACCTGCTGCGTCAGCGCGACGCCCAGTTGCGCCACTGGGCCGATGCGCTCGACGCCCGCGTGGCGGCGCGCACCCGCGAGCTGGAGCAGGCCAATGCCGAGCTCGCCGCCGCCCAGAAGCAGCTGGTGATGAGCGGCAAGCTCGCCGCCATCGGCGAGATCACGGCCGGCATCGCCCACGAGATCAACAATCCGGTGGCGGTCATCCAGGGCAACCTCGATGTGGCGCGCGAGCTGCTGGGCCGGGCGGCGGCCCCGGTGCGCACCGAGTTCAACCTCATCGACCAGCAGGTGCACCGCATCAACGTCATCGTCTCGAAGCTGCTCCAGTTCGCCCGGCCCGGCGAGTTCGCCGGCGCCTGCGAGCCGGTGGCGCCGGCCGAGGTGATCGGCGACAGCCTGCTTCTGGTGCAGCACCTCGTCTCCCGCGCCGAGATCGCGGTGGAGCGGCGGGAGACGGCCGAGGGCCTCGTGTTCATGAACCGGGTGGAGCTGCAGCAGGTGCTCATCAACCTGATGGTGAACGCGGTCCATGCCATGCCCGCCGGCGGCACCCTCGCCATCGAGAGCCGCGACGAGGCCCGCGGCGGGCGCCCCGGCGTCGCCGTGGCGGTGCGCGACACCGGGCGCGGCATCCCCGCCGGGCATCTGGCGCGGGTGTTCGATCCCTTCTTCACCACCAAGGGCCAGGGCGGCACCGGGCTCGGCCTCTCCATCAGCTACACCCTGGTGGAGCGGGCCGGCGGCGCCATGGGGGTGGAGAGCGCCGAGGGCGCCGGCAGCGTCTTCACCGTGTGGCTGCCGCGGGTGGAGGCAGACACATGAGATCATGATTCCGGCCGGGTGCGATCTTGAGAACGCCAAAGTGCTGCTCCAGCTTCCGCCGGGACCACGATGGAGACGCGCGTGACCTATGGACTGATCGGCGGAACCGGCCTCGGCCTCTTCCTGGGCGGCCCGCTCGGGGCGCTGCTGGGGGCCCTGGCCGGGCACGCGCTGGACCGCCTGCTGCTCGCCCCGGCGCCCAAGCCGGCGGCCTTCTCGGTGGCGCTCATCGCTCTCTCCGCCAAGATGGCCAAGGCCGACGGCGTGGTGGTGCCGTCCGAGGTCCAGGCATTCCGCGAGGTGTTCGACATTCCGCCGGAGGATTTCGACGCCGTCTCCCGGCTCTACAATCTCGCCAAGGCCGATGTCGCCGGCTACGAGAGCTATGCCCGGCAGGTGGCGGAGCTGTTCGCCGACGACCCCGACACGCGGGAGGACCTCATGGACGCGCTGTTCCACGTGGCCAAGGCCGACCACGCCCTGCATCCGCGCGAGCTTCTCTTCCTGGAGGAGGTGGGGCGCATCCTGGGCTTCGCCGGCACCGCCTATGCCCGCATCGAGTCGCGACACGTGCGCCGCGCTGACGACCCCTATGCCGTGCTCGACCTTTCGCCCGACGCCTCCGATACCGAGGTGAAGCAGCGCTGGCGCGCCCTGGTCGTCACGCACCATCCCGACCGCATCCAGGCCCGCGGCCTGCCGCCGGCGGCGGTGAAGCTCGCCAACGACCGGGTGGCGGCGCTGAACGCCGCCTACGGGCGCATCGCGGAGCTGCGCGACCTCAAGTGAGCGATCTCAAGTGACCGACCTGCCCGCCTTCGCGCCCGACAGCGCCCTTGTCACCGCCCTCGCGCCCTCGCCCAATTTCGGGGCGCGGCGCCTGGGCGTGGACATGCTGGTGCTGCACTACACCGGCATGGACACGGCGCAGGCCGCCATCGACCTGCTGCGCCGGCCCGAGGCGGAGGTCTCGGCCCACTATGTGGTGCTGGAGGACGGGGGCATCCTCCAGATGGTGCCGGAGGCCGCGCGCGCGTGGCACGCCGGCCGCTCAGCGTGGGAGGGGATTGCCGACACCAACTCGCGCTCCATCGGCATCGAGATCGTCAATTCAGGCCATTCCGGCGGCCTGCCGCCCTATCCGACGGCGCAGGTCGCGGCGGTCGTGGCGCTGAGCGCGGACATCGTGGCGCGCCACGGTATCCGCGCCGACCGGGTGCTCGCCCATTCCGACGTCGCGCCCGCGCGCAAGGACGATCCGGGCGAGCATTTCCCGTGGGAGGCGCTCCACGCCGCCGGGGTGGGCCATCTGGTGCCGGAGGCCCCGCCCGCGGGCGGGCGCTTCCTGATGCCGGGCGACGGCGGTCCGCCGGTGGAGGCGCTGCAGGCGCTGCTCGCGCTCTACGGCTACACCATCGCCGTGACCGGCAGCTACGACCTGGAGACCGAGCAGGTGGTGCGCGCCTTCCAGCGCCACTTCCGCCGTTCGCGGGTGGACGGGGTGGCGGATGCCTCCACCATCACCACCCTGCACCGGCTGGTGTCATCCCGCCCCGCCGGGGCGTGAGGGCAGAGCCCGTGCGCTATCCTCACGGGCTTTGGTCGCGCCCGCGCGGTGCTTGAACGCAACCCGGCCGGCACCGGCCGGGTGAGTGCCCGCTCAGGCGAGGCCGATGCGCAGGAGGTCGTGGATGTGCAGCGCGCCCACCGGCCGGCCGTCCTCGGCCACCAGCAGCGAGGTGATCTTCCGGGTGTTCATGATGTTGAGCGCCTCGGAGGCGAGCTGGTCGGGCCGCACGGTCTTGGGGCTGGAGGTCATCACCGCCTCCACGGGCCGGGCGGCGAGGTCGTTGCCCATGTGACGACGCAGGTCGCCGTCGGTGATGATGCCCTTGAGCCGGCCATCCGCATCCACCACGCCCACGCAGCCGAGGCCCTTGCCGCTCATCTCCACCAGGGCCGTGCCCATGGCCGTTCCGGCCGGCACCAGGGGGAGCGCGGCGGCGCCGCGCATCACGTCGCGCACGAAGGAGAGGCTGGCGCCCAGCTTGCCGCCGGGGTGGAAGGCGCGGAACTGGAGCGCGGTGAAGCCCCGGCTTTCCAGCAGCGCTACCGCGATGGCATCGCCCAGCGCGAGCTGCATCACCGTGGAGGTGGTGGGCGCGAGGCCCAGCGGGCAGGCTTCCGCCGCCTGCGGCAGCTCCAGCACCAGCGAGGCGGTGCGCCCCAGCGTGCTCTCGCCATGGGCGGTGAAGGCGATCAGCGGCGCGTCGAAGCGCCGGGAATAGGTCACGAGGTCGCGCAGCTCCGCCGTCTCGCCCGACCACGAGAGGGCGATGATGACGTCGTCGGCGGTGATCATGCCGAGGTCGCCGTGGCTGGCCTCGGCCGGGTGCACGTAATAGGCGGGGGTGCCGGTGGAGGAGAGGGTCGCCGCGATCTTGCGGGCGACATGGCCGCTCTTGCCCATGCCGGTCACCACCACGCGCCCGCGCGCGGAGCGGATGGTCTCCACCGCCTTCGCGAAGGCCGGCGCCAGCGGTCCCTCCAGCGCCGCGATCAGCGCGCCGAGGCCGTTGCGCTCGGCTTCCACGGTGGCGATGGCGGATGCGACGGCGCCGGGCCGTGGCTCCAGGGCGGCGACGCCCGCCGAGGTCGTTTGCGATGTGGTCATGGCGCACTCATAGCATCGATTGCCGTGGGCGGGGAACGCGGCCCGCCCACGGCTCACGCCGTATCGGCCCAGGTTTTCGGCGGGCGCGCGTTCGGTGGCTTCACGCCGCGCCGGCCTTCGGCGTCACGCGCCGTGCTTCTCCAGGAAGGCCTCCACCGGCAGGGCACGGAAGTCGGCGAGGGCGGCATGGAGCGCCTCATGGCTCCAGTCCCACCACGCGAGCGCCTGGAGGCGCGCGGCGATGTCGTCCGGAAAACGCCATTTGACGATCCGCGCGGGCACGCCGGCGACGATGGCATAGGCCGGCACGTCCTTGCTCACCACCGCGCCGGCCGCCACTACCGCCCCGGTGCCGATGGCGCGCCCTGCGAGCACGATGGCGCCGTGGCCGATCCACACGTCATGGCCGATCACGAGCCGCTGCGCCCGGCGCCAGGCGAAGAATTCCTCGTCGTCCGCCTCGCCCGGAAAATAGGTGGAGGCGCGATAGGTGAAGTGGGCCTGGGTGGCCCGCCAGGTGGGGTGGTTGCCCGGGTTGAGCCGCGTCATGGCGGCGATGGAGCAGAACTTGCCGATGGTGGCGGAGGCGATGTCCGCGTCGTTCACCACGTAGGAATAGTCGCCCATCTCCACGTCGAGCAGCGTGGTGCGCGCGCCCACCTCGGTGTAGCGGCCGAGGCGGGACGAGCGCACCTCGGCGGTGGGGTCGATGAGGGGTTCGAGCCCGAGCTGCTTCATCGCCGCGCCCCCGCGCCGAGGGGGAAGCGCCGCGCGAGGCGGAAGCGCGCGCCCGGCTCCGGCTGCACATAGAGGCCCACGTCCGTGATCGCGAGCGGGGTCTCGGCCCCGCTGGCGGAGAAGGCGGCGGCGAGGGCGTTGAGCGCATGGGGGCGCGCCGCCTCGTCCAGCGGGCCGGTGAGGGTCATGTGGAAGCGGAACTCCTCGTGGACGTAGGGGTAGCCGTAGCGGTCCAGGTAATCGCGCTGGCGGGCCGAGAGCTGGTCCGGCCGGCGGCGGGCGGTCTCCTCCGGCGTGAGCGGCGCGCGCAGGGGGTCGAGATCGCTCACCGCGCAGCGGGCGAGGTCCTCCAGCGCCGGCACCGGCACCGGCGGCACCAGGGCCACGAAGGCGCCGATGGCCCGCGCCGCCAGCGGCGGCAGCTCGAACGGGTGGTGGACGGCGGCGAAGGCGCGCGCCGCGGCGTCGAGGTCGGCCTCGGTGCGCCCCGCCGCCAGGCGGAACGGCGCCTTGAGGGTGCCGTGGAAGCCGTAGCGGCGCGGCTCGGCGGTGAGGATGCGCCATTTCTCCGCGTCGAAGCCGGCGATATCGGGCACGGCAAGGCCATCTCCGGCCTCGGCGCCGGTGTCCGCGTCATAGCCGATGATGCGGGAGCCGAAGCGCCACAGGGTGCTTTCGGCCGGGGGGGCGAGATAGAGCGCGTAGCGGGGCGCCATGGTCGCCTCAGCCCGCGAGGAAGGGGTTCTGGGCGCGCTCGTCGCCGATGCTGGTCAGCGGCCCGTGCCCCGGCAGGCACACCACCTCATCCCCCAAGGGCAGCATCTTGCCGGTGATGCCGGCGATGAGCTGGGCGTGGTCGCCATAGGGGAAATCGGTGCGCCCCACCGAGCCGCGGAACAGGGTGTCGCCGACGATGGCGATGTTCTGATCCTTCAGCACGTAGACGAGATGGCCCGGCGTGTGGCCGGGAACGTGGAGGATGTCGAGCTTCAGCGCGCCGATGGCGAGGGGGGCGCCCTCGTCCAGGTAGCGGTCCGGAGTCAGCGCGCGGCCGCCGCCGGCGAAGCCGTACTGGGCGGCCATGGCGGGCAGGCCGTCGAGGAGGAACTGGTCGGCGGCGTGGGGGCCCTCCACCGGCACCTTGAGGCGCTCGGCGAGCTCGGCGGCGCCGGCGGCGTGATCCACATGGCCGTGGGTGAGCAGGATCTTGCCGATGGTCGCGCCGGTCTCCGCGATGGCGGCCTCGATGCGGTCCACATCGCCGCCGGGATCGATCACCGCCCCCTCCATGGTGGCCGTGCACCAGACGATGGAGCAGTTCTGCTGGAAGGGGGTGACCGGGACGATGGCGATCTGGACGGGCTGCATGGGGCCTCCGCGCTCTGGCGTGCCCTCTCTTACCCGCATTCCCGGCCCGGCGCACCCTCACGGGGCGGCGGGACGGAAGCCGATCTCGCCGTTCACCGCGTCGAACAGCACCTTGTAATGGCGGAAGACGAGCCCGCCCGCGTTGAAGCCCTTCACCGTGCCGTGGGGCGGCTCGTAGCGGTAGCGGTCGATCCAGGGGCGCCGCCCGGCGGTGACGGTCAGGGACAAGACGCCGGGCACCTGCGTGGTCACGCGCGCGCCCGGCGGCACCGGCCGGTGGAGCTGCGCGGCGGGAAGGCCCGGGGTCTCGAAGCTGCCGGCGCCGGCACCGGTGTCGAACACGCTGGCCTCGCAGCCCGGCGCGCCGCCGTCCACGGAGAAGCAGGTGCGGATGCTCTTGGTGTTCCAGGCCTTCAGGCCCGCCGGCTGCCGGAGCGCGCCCGCGGGGGCGGCGAACGCGGTGCGCGCGAAGCCCGCCGCGTTCTCGGGCGTGAGGCCCACCACCACGCGCGGCCGCACATGCGGATCGGAGAGGTCGTTGGCTTCCACGATGAAGCCGGAGCCGAGATTGCCGCCGAGCTGCGCCAGCGGGTTGAACACCGACAGGGCGCTGTAGGCGGCGCCCATCACCCCCATTTCCGTGGGGTGCCAGCCGGGGCAGCGCGGCACCTCGGGCTTGCAGGTGATGGCGCGCACCACATGGATGGCGATGGGCTGCGGCGTCGCCACCCCCGGCGCGGAGCCGGGGAAGGCCACGACGGCATAGCCGAGCACGCCCGTCAGCACGTTGCCGCTGGTGTAGGAATAGGTAAGCGGGATGTCGGTGAGCCGCACCTGCGGCCCCACCGCCTCGGCGCGGATGCGCAGGCCCGTGGAGCCGGTGTCGAGCAGCACGTCGCCCGCCGGGCCGCCGCCCACCGTGATCGTCACGAAATTGGCGAATCCGCTGTCGCCGGGGCGCGGCTTCAGCGGGATGGCGGCGGTCTGCGGCGCCGCTTCCTGCGCGCGGGCGGGTAAAGGGGCGAACGCGGCCGCGAGCAGGCCGGCGAGGGTGGCGGCGAAGGCGGCAGGGACGGCGTCACGCATGCTCTCTCCCGCTTTCCGTATTGGCACGCCGTCCACCTTCCGGCGGCCCCTTCATTCCTGGTGCCTTCCCTGGCGCCTCGCGCCGTCAGGTGGCGGCGAGGGCCGGCAGCCGGTGCCGCCCGTCGTGATCCCGCGCGCGGCAGATGGTCCCGTTGGCCGTGGCCGGCGCTGCTCGCGGCGTGGAGAGAGCGGCCCGACGGTTCCGCGTCCTTTTCGGGTATCCGCGCGATCCCCAGAGGGCGGCGCGCCGCCGCGCGTCAATCGTGGTCGCCGTGGTTGCGGCGGATGCGGCGCACCACCCACCAGACCGCGACCACCGTCAGCGGCACCGCGACCACCGTGACCATCCCCACGTCCAGGTGCAGGCCGATGCGCGCGGCGACGCCGCTTTCGTGCAGCCCCTCGGCGAGGTGCTGGATGAGGCTGACCACGTAATAGGAGATGGCCGCCACCGAGAGCCCCTCCACCGTGCGCTGCATGCGCAGCTGGAGGCGGGTGCGCGCGTTCATGGAGGTGAGCAGGTCGCGGTTCTGCTGCTCCAGCTCCACGTCCACCCGCGTGCGCAGCAGGTCGGCGGCGTTGGCGAGCTTGCGGGCGATCTTCTCCTGCCGCTCCTCGATGGAGAGGCAGGTGCGCATGGCGGGGGCCATGCGGCGGTCCAGGAACTGCTGCCAGGTCGGAAAGCCCGGCACCGGCACCTCGCGGATGGTGGCGAGGCGCAGCCGCACGATCTCCATGTAGGCGCGGCTGGCGCCGAAGCGGAACAGGGAGCCGGTGGTGGCCGCCTCCAGCTCGGCGGCGAGGGCGACCAGCTCGTCGAGCAGCCGGTTGTTGGAAGCAAGGCCCTCGGAGCGGGTCATGGCGCTGGCCGCCTCCGCCAGCCGCCCCTCGATCTTGCCGATGGCGGGGGCGAGGCGCTGCGCCTCGGGCAGGCCCAGCAGGGCGAGGGTGCGGTAGGTCTCGATCTCCAGCAGCCGCTGCACCAGGGCGCCGGCGGCATCCGGCCCCAGGCCCCGGTCCCGCACCAGGATGCGCACGAAGCCGGAGGGGTCGGCGAGGAAATCGGTGGCGATCTCGGCGAGGCCGTCGTTGACGTCGGCGCGGGCGAGGCTGGCGCGGTCGAACACCCTGTCCAGGAAGAGGTCTTCCGCCGTGTCGAGGATCAGGTGCAGGTCCACCGCCACCAGCAGCGGGCCGGGCTGCCGCATCTCGCCGAGGGGGGTGGCGAGCGCGCTGGCGGCCGGCTGGAAGGGCAGCATGCCCGGCAGCACGCCGGGGGAGGGCAGGTCCCAGGTGTAGGTGGAGAACTCGGCGTGGTTCTCCCAGCGCAGGTCGGCCCCGCCGAAGGAGACGTGGTGATGCCTGGCGCCCGGCGCCGGGGCCGGCAGCCCGCGCGAGGTGCACAGGGCGGCGAGGGCCTCGCGGTCCGCCTTTGCGCCGCCGGCATCGAGCAGGAAGGCCGCATGGAGGATGCGCCGCGGGGTCTGCGCCGGCACGAACGGGCGGGCGTGCAGCTCGCGCAGCACCGCGGCCCGGAGCGGATGGGCGGCGAGCGCGCGCCCCTCGCCGATGACGAGGTCGGCCTCACCCATGGTCATGTCCCGTGGTCCGCATCCGCCCCTCCCTACGCCTTTCGTCCGGGGTCGCACGGCGCATCGGCGGGATCAAGCGGGCGCAAGGGCCACATTCCGTCGCACGGGGGGCCGGGAGCGCGGGACAACGCCCCGGCGGCGGCGGGCGAGCGCGTTTGGAGCGAAGCGGAAACCGGCGCGCATGAAGGAAACGCGTCAGCTCGGGAAGCCGGAGCGCTTCCCCGATTCCATGAAACGGGGAAGCGCCCTGGCCGCCTCCGGGGCGCGCGATGGCGTCCATTCATGAGGGCGGGGGCACGCCGTGCCCCCGCCCTCAGTTGCAGACGCGCACGGGTCCGAACGGGCCGGGCCGCCACCAGCAGTGGGGACCCCAGGGCCGGTTCCACTGGTAGTAGCCCCCGTTCGGGCGGCAGCCGCCCCAGGGGCCGCGATGCCAGCCCCAGCCGCAGCCCTGGGCCACCGGCACCACCGGGGCTTCGGGCAGTGTGGAGGCGGTACCCGCCGCAGCGGCGGGCGCCTGCGGCAGGGGCAGCGCGCTGGCGCCGGAGACCCCGGCGAGGAGGGCGCCCGCGACCAAAGCGGGCAGGAGCAGAGACTTCATGGCGGTGGGTCCCTTCCGGTGCGAGGCGCCGTCGCCGGCGCTCATTCCTCTTCCTCGAAGATCCAGAGCTGGGTGGATTCGGGCATGGTGCCGGTCTCGTGGAGGCCGATGAAGGCCGGCAGGCGGTGGAGCTGCGCCGGGGTCAGGCTCGCCGCGAAGGGCTTGGCCGCCACGACGAAGGCCTTGAGCGCCTTGGCGCGGGCCTCCTCCGAATCGGCGACGATGGCGAGTACATCAAGGGCGGTGGCCGGCGGCGGGGCGGCCATGCGGGCCTCGCGGCGGGCGACGGCGCCCTTCACGGCGTCGCGGATGGAGGCCTCCACCGGCGGCCAGAGCTTCTCCTGCTCGGGGGTCAGCTTCAGCACGGTCTTCAGGGCGGCGAGGCGCGCGTCCAGGATGGCGGCGGCGTCCTCGGGCGAGTAGGGGGCACCCTGGGGCGCCTCCTGCGACATCATCCCGTGGGGCATGTCGTGAGGCATTCCCTGGGGCGCGGCCGGCTGGGCGGCGGCGGGCGCGGCGATGGCTGCGCCGAGGGCGCAGGCGAGGGCGAGTGAAGGAACGAAGCGCATGGGAGTGACAAGCTCCATGTCTGGCGCGCAAGCACGCGGCGTGCCGCGCGGAGGGGCGCCCGGCGCGGCCTGCGAGTCGGCCGGCGGGCGGGCACAAGGTAGCAGCCGCGCGCCGCATCGGAAGGGGCCATTTTCGCGCGGGCACTCAGGTGCCCCTCGCCGGGGCCCGCGGCTCGCTCTCTCGCTTCCCTCGCCCCTTCGGCCGCCGGCCTCAGCCCTCTGGATCTGCGGAGCGCCGGGGCCGAGGTCTCACAGGTGCCGCAGCACCCGCGCCGGCGGCACGCTCAGGGCCCGGAAGGTGCCGATGAGGCCGAAGCCCACGGTGAGCGCCAGCGCCCCCGCCACCGCGCCCAGCGCCGCCGGCAGGGAGAAGGTGAAGGCGATCTCCATCACCTGCGTCACCACCGCATAGGCGGCAAGGCCCCCCGCCGCCACGGCGAATAGGGCGGTGACGAGGCCGAGCCCGGCATATTCCAGCGCATAGGCGGCGACGAGGCGCGGCCGGGTCGCGCCCAGGGTCTTCAGGATGACCGCGTCGTAGACCCGGTGCTGGTGCCCCGCCGCCAGCGCCCCCGCCAGCACCAGCACCGAGGTGAGCAGGGTGACGAGGCTGGCCGCGCGGATGCCGAGGGAGAGGTTGCCGAGCAGGCGCCGCGCCTCCTCCAGGCTTTCCTTCACCCGCACGGTGGTGACGGCGGGATAGGCGGCGGCCACCGCCTTCATCAGCGCCGCCTCGCGCGCCGTGTCGCCGCCGTCGGGGAAGGCGAGGGTGGAGAGCATGGTGTAGGGCGCGCCGGCGAAGGTGGCGGGCGAGAACACCATCACGAAGTTGATGCCGAGCCGCTCCCAGTTCACCCGCCGGAGATTGGCGATGCGCGCGGTGATGGTGCGGCCGAGCACGCTCACGCTCACCGTGTCGCCGAGCTTCAGGCCGAGCCCGGCGGCGAGCTTGTCCTCGAAGGAGACGAGGGGCTCGGTCTCGTCCGGCCGCCACCATTCGCCCGCCACCAGCTGGGAGCCGTCCGGCACATCGGCGGAGGTGGAGATGCCGCGGTCGCTCTGCAGCACCCAGGCGGAATCGGTGCTGCCCTTCACCTTGTCGGCGGGCACGCCGTTGAGCGCGGTGATGCGCCCGCGCAGCATGGGCACGGACTTCAGCACCCCGCCGGGCGCCTCGGCCGCGAGGAAGGCGGCGAAGGCCGGCTGCTCGGCGGCGGGAATGTCCACGAAGAAGAAGCTCGGCGCCTCCTCCTGGATGGGGCCGGACAGCTCGCTGGTGAGGCTGCGGTCCACCAGCGCCAGCGCCACCATCAGCGACAGGCCGAGCCCCAGGGAGAGCACCACCGTGGGGGTGAGGGCGCCGGGCCGGTGGATGTTGCCGAGCGCCAGCCGCGCCAAGGCCGAGCGGGGCCGCGGCAGCCGCCGCGCCAGCGCCATGATGACGAGCGCCACCAGCCGCAGCAGCGCGAACACCGCCGCCGCCGCCGCCAGGAAGACGGCGGCGGTGCGCAGGTCGTCGGAGGTGGAGAGGGCGACGGCGGCGAGCCCCGCCGCCAGCAGGGCGACCAGCATCCCGTAGGCGGGAGCAGGGCGTCGCCGCCGCCCGCCGAGGCCGTCGCGGAACAAGGCGGAGACCGGCGCCTCCTGGGCGCGGGCGAGCGGCCACACCGCGAACAGCCCCGCCACCGCGAGGCCGTAGAAGGCGGCGAGCGCCAGCGCCGCCCCGTCGAGCCGGGGCGCCAGCGGGAACGGCACCAGCGCCGCGATGGCGCCCGCAGCCACGAACGGCAGCGCCGCCCCGAGCGCGAGGCCGATGGCGATGCCGGCGAGGGCGATCAGCGCGATCTCCGCCGCATAGGTGGCGAACAGGGTGCCGCGGGTGGCGCCCAGGGCCTTGAAGGTGGCGATGGTCTCGCGCTTGGCGGCGAGGTGGCTCGACACCGCGTTGGCGACGCCCACGCCCCCCACCAGCAAGGCGGTGAGGGCCACCAGGGTGAGGAACTGGCTGATGCGCCGCACGTTGCGCTCGAGCTGCGGGGTCGCCGCGTCGCGGGTGCGGATCTCGAAGCCGGCCGCGGCGAGGGCGGGCTTCACCCGCGCCACCGTCTCGGCGAGGCGCTCGGGGGCGTCGAGCACCACCCGGTAGCTCCAGCGCACGAGGCTTCCGGGCTGGACCAGCCGGGCGGCGGCGAGTCCCGCGTCCGACACCAGCAGGCGCGAGCCGAAGCCGACCCCGCTGGAGAGCCGGTCCGGCTCGGAGACGATGCGGGCGCGGATCTCGAAGGTGGCCTCGCCCACCAGCACCCGGCTGCCGATGCCGAGCCCGAGCCGGCTCATCAGCACCTCGTCCGCCGCCGCGCCATAGGCGCCGTCAGCGGGGCGGAACAGGGCGTCCATGGGCTGGGGCGGGGAGATGTCGAGCTGGCCGACCTGGGGATAGGCGGCGTCCACCGCCTTCAGCTCCACCAGCGTCGCCTCGCCCGATCCGGCGCGGGCCATGGCGCGCAGCAGCGCCACCCGGCCCACCGTGCCGCCGGCGCCGATCTCTGCCAGCTCCTGCGCGCTCGCCTCGCGCTGCACCAGCGTATAGGCGGCGTCGCCGCCCAGGATGGCGCGGCCCTCCCGCTCCAGCCCCTCGGTGAGGGCGCGGGCGAAGGAGCCGATGCCGGCGATGGCCATCACCCCCACCGCCAGGCAGGCGAGGAAGATGCCGAAGCCGCGCCGCGCGCCGCGCAGCTCGCGCAGGGCCAGCGCCAGGAACAGGGGCGTCCTCATGCCGTCACCGCCGGGCGCGCGGCCGCCAGGGGGCCGTCCCCGGCGCTGTCTTCCGCGATGACGCCGGAGCGCACCTTCAGCACCCGCCCGCAGCGGGCGGCGAGGGTGGGATCGTGCGTCACCAGCACCAGCGTGGTGCCGCGGGCGCGGTGGGCGGCGAACAGCAGGTCCATGACCTGCCGGCCGGTGGCCTCGTCGAGGTTGCCGGTCGGCTCGTCGGCGACCAGGATGGGCGGCTCGGGGGCGAGGGCGCGGGCCACCGCCACGCGCTGCTGCTCGCCGCCGGAGAGCTGGGCGGGATAATGGGCGGCGCGGTGCGCGAGGCCCACCGCCTCCAGCTCCCGCGCCGCGCGGGCGAAGGCGTCGCGCCGTCCGGCCAGCTCCAGCGGCACCGCGACATTTTCCAGCGCGGTCATGGTGGGGATGAGGTGGAAGGACTGGAACACGATGCCGATGTGGCGGCCCCGGAAACGGGCGAGGGCATCCTCGGAGAGGGCGGTGATCTCGGTGCCGGCGATGCGCACGGCGCCGGCGTCGGGCCGCTCCAGCCCCGCCATCACCATCAGAAGGGTGGACTTGCCCGAGCCGGACGGCCCCACCAGCCCCACGGTCTCCCCCGCCGTGATATGGACAGAGACATCCTTCAGCACATGCACGCGGGCGGCGCCGGCGCCGAGGGAGAGGTCCACGGCCTTCAGATCGAGCGCGCGCGGGGACAGGGAAGCATCGTTCATGCGTGACAGGACCTTCGAACGGAACGGGGCGGCCGCGATGCGGGGGCGGCCTTCGGGACACGTCTCATGGAAACGAGGCCGATGGGAACCGGCATTTAAGGCGCTGAGAGGGCTGCTCGTGCTCGCCGCCTTCATCACGATCGCGTCACCGGCGCTGGCGCGCACGGTGCGGGTGGTGGCGCTGGGCGACAGCCTCACCGCCGGCTACGGGGTGGGGCCGAAGGAGGCCTTCCCGGTGCAGCTCGAAGCCGCGCTCCGGGCCCGCGGCCACGACGTGGTGATCGAGAATGCCGGCGTCTCCGGCGAGACCGCGACCCAGGGCCTCGCCCGGCTCGACTGGTCGGTGCCGCAGGGCACCGATGCGGTGATCGTGGCGCTGGGCGCCAACGACATGCTGCGCGGCCTGCCGCCCAAGGTGACGCGCGCCGCCGTCACTCAGATCGTGGAGCGGCTGAAGGCGCGGGGCATCAGGGTGCTGGTGGCCGGCATGCGGGCCGCGCCCAATCTCGGCGCCGCCTATGCCGGCCAGTTCGACCCCATCTTCCCGGAAGTGGCGGGCGAGCAGGGGGTGCTGCTCTATCCCTTCTTCCTCGAAGGGGTGGCGGGCGATCCGGCGCTGAACCAGAAGGACGGCCTGCACCCCAATCCCAGGGGCGTGGCGGTGATGGTGGAGGGCATCCTGCCCAAGGCCGAGGATCTGCTGGCGCAGGTGAACGGCGCGGGGGCGACGCCGCCCGCGCGGTGATGCGGGCGCGATGGTGCGTTCCGGCAACCGGGCCGCGCCGGGCGGCAGCCCCTTTCCGATGCGGGACGGCACGGGGGAAGGGGAAGCACCAGCCGGCCTGTAAGCCGGGTTCTGTACGGCGGGCAGGGACACCAAGGCATCCTGGCCCGCGTGGCGGCCATTCATCTGGGACGCCGGTTGCCCGGCGCCTCTGGCAGTCAACCCGGACGACCCCCCGAGGACAGGGGTGGTTTCCCGCGTCGTCCCTATTCGACTTTGCTCCCGGTGGGGTTTGCCGTGCCGCTCCCGTTGCCGGTCGCGCGGTGGGCTCTTACCCCACCGTTTCACCCTGGCTCGTGCACGCACGAGTGGTTTGATTTCTGTGGCACTTTCCCTGGGGTCGCCCCCGCCGGACGTTATCCGGCACCGTGTCTCCGTGGAGCCCGGACTTTCCTCGATGCGAAACGCACCGCGGCCGCCCGGCCGGCTGGTGCGCGAGGAATGGGCGTTTCGCGCTTCTGCGTCAAGGGGCCGCCCCGGTGGATATCCGGGCAAGCCCGAAGGTTGCCCAACGGCGCAACTGCCGCTATTGAGGCCCGCAACGAACCGCGCCCCTCTCCATCCGGCGCGGACTAAGGTTTCCGGGGATGGTTCCGAACGTCATGCTCTCTTCCTCGTCTTGGTGCGCCCTTCCGCGCCGGGGGACGCCGCGTCCGCGAAAATGACGCTCCGCCGAGGCCGGCGCCGGACGGAGGCTTCCCGCCGCGCGCCGTTTTGAGACGTTCTCCCCGCATCCCGTGTGAAGAAAGGCGCGAGCGATGGCTCGGCTGGTGATGAAGTTCGGCGGCACCTCGGTCGCCAATATCGAGCGTATCCGCAACGTGGCGCGCCATGTGAAGCGCGAGGTGGACGCGGGCCACAAGGTGGCCGTGGTGGTTTCCGCCATGTCCGGCAAGACCAACGAGCTGGTGGCCTGGTGCAAGGAGGCCGCCCCGCTTTATGACCCGCGCGAGTATGACGCGGTGGTCGCCTCCGGCGAGCAGGTGACCTCCGGTCTCCTCGCCATCGCGCTGCAGCAGCTCGGCATTCCCGCCCGCTCCTGGCAGGGCTGGCAGATCCCGCTCTACACCGACGACGCCCACGGCTCGGCCCGCATCATGGACATCGACGGCGAGCGCCTTGGCGGCGCCATCGACGGCGGCCAGGTGGCGGTGATCGCCGGCTTCCAGGGCATCCATGCCGAGACCGGACGCATCACCACCCTCGGCCGCGGCGGCTCGGACACCAGCGCGGTGGCCATCGCCGCCGGGCTGAAGGCCGAGCGCTGCGACATCTACACCGACGTGGACGGGGTCTACACCACCGACCCGCGCGTGGTCTCGAAGGCGCGGCGGCTCGACCGCATCGCCTTCGAGGAAATGCTGGAAATGGCGTCGCTGGGCGCCAAGGTGCTGCAGGTGCGCTCGGTGGAGCTCGCCATGGTGCACAAGGTGCGCACCTTCGTGCGTTCGAGCCTCGTCGACCCCGACGCGCCCGAGATGGCGCACGTGGAAAAGGCCGGAACGCTCATCTGCGACGAGGAGGAGATCGTGGCAAACCAGATGGAATCCCAGGTGGTCACCGGCATCGCCTTCTCGAAGGACGAAGCCCAGGTGTCCATCCGCCGGGTGGCGGACAAGCCCGGCATCGCGGCATCCGTGTTCGGCCCGCTGGCCGAGGCCCACATCAACGTGGACATGATCGTGCAGAACGTGTCCGCCGACGGCTTCACGGACATCACCTTCACCGTGCCCACGGCCGATTACGAGCGCGCCAAGGCGGTGATCGACGGCGCCAAGGCCGTCATCGGCCACCAGGTCGTGGAGGGTGCCACCGACGTCACCAAGGTGTCGGTGATCGGCATCGGCATGCGCTCGCACGCGGGGGTTGCGGCCAAGGCGTTCGAGGCGCTGGCGGCCAAGGGCATCAACATCCGCGCCATCACCACCTCGGAGATCAAGATCTCCTTCCTCATCGATGCGGCGTATACCGAACTTGCGGTTCGGACTCTGCATTCGCTATACGGGCTCGACAGCTGACGGCGGGCGGGCTCGCCCCTCTCCGGATACCGTTGTCTGCTGGTGGCCTCGCGGGTGTGAAACCCGCGGCAATGTAAGGATGCGGCCGATGCGTGGCGCGCTCGGCGGTCCCCGTGTGCTGCTTCGGCGCCTCCGCGAGGTGATGGCGGAGCAGATCAGCGCGCAGGATCGTCTCGACAAGATCGTGGTGCTGATCGCCGCCAACATGGTCGCGGAGGTCTGCTCGGTCTACGTGCTGCGCGTCGATCAGATCCTCGAGCTGTACGCGACCGAGGGCCTGAACCGCGACGCCGTGCACCAGACCGTGCTGAGCGTGGACGAGGGCCTCGTCGGCCATGTGGCGCGCGAGGCCGAATCCCTCGCCCTCTCCGACGCCCAGTCTCATCCCGAATTCTCCTACCGGCCGGAGACGGGGGAGGAGATCTACAACTCCTTCCTTGGCGTGCCGATCCTGCGCGCGGGCAACACGCTCGGCGTGCTGGTGGTGCAGAACCGGGCGCGGCGCACCTACACCGAAGAAGAGATCGAGGCGCTCCAGACCACCGCCATGGTGCTGGCGGAGATGATCGCCTCCGGCGAGCTCACCGCCCTCGCCCGCCCCGGCGCCGAGCCGGCGGTGCGCCGGCCGCTGCACCTGAAGGGCGTCAGCCTCGCCGATGCGCTCGGCCTCGGCCACGTGGTGCTGCACGAGCCCCGGGTGCGCGTGACCAACGTCATCGCCGACGACGTCCCGCGCGAGACCCAGCGGCTCGACGCCGCCATCGGCAAGCTCAGGCACGCCATCGACAAGATGCTGGAGGACGACGGCCTCGCCAAGGCCGGCGAGCACCGCGACATCCTCGAAGCCTATCGCATGTTCGCCCACGACCGCGGCTGGATGCACAAGATGCGCGAGGCCGTGCTCTCCGGCCTCACCGCCGAGGGCGCCGTGGAGCGCGTGCAGTCGGACACCCGCGCCCGCATGATGCGCGCTTCCGACCCCTATCTGCGCGAGCGCCTGCACGACCTCGACGACCTCGCCAACCGCCTGCTGCGCGAGCTGCTCGGCCGCGCGCCGGGGCCGGACCGCGATTCGCTGCCCGAGAACGCCATCATCGTCGCTCGCAACATGAGCCCGGCGGCGCTGCTCGACTACGACCGCGACCGCATCCGCGGCCTCGTGCTGGAGGAGGGCGGCACCACCAGCCATGTCACCATCGTCGCCCGCGCGCTCGGCATCGCCGCGGTGGGGCAGGTGGACAACATCACCGGCCTCGCCGATTCCGGCGACCCCATGATCGTGGACGGGCAGGCGGGCGAGGTGCACCTGCGCCCGCCCGGCGACGTGGAGGAGGCCTATGCCGAGAAGGTGCGCTTCCGCGCCCGCCGGCAGGCCCAGTACGCCGCCCTGCGCACCCGCCCCTCGGTGACCAAGGACGGGGTGCACATCGCGCTGCACCTCAATGCCGGCCTGGTGGTGGACCTGCCCCACATCGCCGAGACCGGGGCGGCGGGCATCGGCCTGTTCCGCACCGAATTGCAGTTCATGATCGCCTCGGCCTTCCCGCGCATCTCGGAGCAATTGAAGCTCTACCGCGCGGTGCTGGACGCCGCCGGCGAGCGCCCGGTCACCTTCCGCACCCTCGACATCGGCGGCGACAAGGTGCTGCCCTACATGCGCACGGTGGAGGAGGAGAACCCGGCCCTGGGCTGGCGCGCCATCCGCCTCGGGCTCGACCGGCCCGGCCTGCTGCGCAGCCAGGTGCGCGCGCTGCTGCGCGCCGGCGCCGGGCGCGACCTGCGCCTCATGTTCCCCATGGTGGCGGCGGTGGAGGAGTTCGACGCCGCCCGCGCCATCGTGGAGCGCGAATTGACCCACCTGCGCAAGCACGGCCACGGCCTGCCGGAGCGGGTGTTCGTGGGCGCCATGGTGGAGGTGCCCTCGCTCCTGTTCCAGCTCGACGAGATCCTCGCCCGCGCGGATTTCCTCTCGGTGGGTTCCAACGACCTGGTGCAGTTCCTGTTCGCCGCCGACCGCGCCAACGTGCGGGTGGCCGACCGCTTCGATCCGCTCTCGCCGGCGGCGCTGCGTGCGTTCCGCATGGTGGCGGAGGCGGGCGCGCGCGCCGGCAAGCCCATCACCCTGTGCGGCGAGCTGGCCTCGCGGCCGCTGGAGGCGATCGCGCTTGCCGCGCTCGGCTACCGTTCGCTGTCCCTCTCGCCGGCGGCGGTGGGGCCGGTGAAGGCGGCCTTGCTGGAACTGGACGTGAGCGCGGCGCGCCGGGTGCTGCTGCCGCTGCTGGAAGGCGGGGCCGGCGCGTCCCATGTCCGCCCCGCGCTGCAGGCCTTCGCCGAAAGCACGGGCGTGCCGCTCTAGGGCATTTTTGAGCGAGGTGGACACCGGTTCGCGTGAAGAAAATGCGAAAACTCAAGGCCCTGAAGCGTTTCATGATTTCATGGACGCAATGAAACGCTTCAGGGCGTCTTCACACGAAGCGAATGCAGGCTCGTGTGAAGAAAATGCGTTATCCCGATCATCCGGAGCGATTGCCGCGCGCCAGCGGGTGCGGAAAATGCTCCGGCGGGGCCGGCTGATGCCTCGCCTCTCCGCCCCGGTTTCCCTTGCCTGAAAGCGCGACCCCGCCATGTCCTCCGCTCTGCCCCTCGCCAAGCTCGACCAGCTGGTCGCGCGCCATGCGGAGATCGAGGCCGCGCTCGCCTCCGGCGCGGAGGGCGACGAATATGTGCGGCTGGGGCGCGAGTTCGCGGAACTCTCCCCGGTGGTGGAGCAGGTGAGCGCCCTGAAGGGCGCCGAGCATGATCTCGAAGGCGCGCGCGAGCTGCTGGCGGATGCCGCCTCCGACCCGGAGATGCGCGCCCTTGCGGAGAGCGAGGTGGAGCGGCTGGAGGCGCGCATCGAGGAGCTGACCCACGAGGTGCGGCTCGCGCTCCTGCCCAAGGACGCCATGGACGAGCGCGGCGTCATCCTGGAGGTGCGCGCCGGCACCGGCGGCGACGAGGCCGCCTTGTTCGCCGGCGATCTCTATCGCATGTACACGCGCTATGCGGCCGAGAAAGGCTGGAGCGTGGAGGTGCTCTCCGAGAGCGAGGGCACCATGGGCGGTTACAAGGAGATCGTCGCCGCCGTGCATGGCCGCGGCGCCTATGCGCGGCTCAAGTTCGAGAGCGGCGTGCACCGGGTGCAGCGGGTGCCGGAGACCGAGAGCGGCGGGCGCATCCACACCTCGGCCGCCACCGTTGCCGTCCTCCCCGAGGCGGAGGAGGTGGACGTGGACATCAACGAGGCGGAGCTGCGCATCGATGTGTTCCGCGCCCAGGGCGCCGGCGGCCAGCACGTGAACAAGACCGAGAGCGCGGTGCGCATCACCCACCTGCCCACGAACACCGTGGTGGTGGTGCAGGACGAGCGCTCCCAGCACCGCAACAAGGCCCGCGCCATGGCGCTGCTGCGCGCGCGCCTGCTGGACGAGGAGCGCACCCGCGCCGCCGCCGGCCGCGCCGCCGAACGCAAGGGCCAGGTGGGCTCGGGAGACCGCTCGGAGCGCATCCGCACCTATAATTTTCCACAGGGCCGCGTCACCGACCATCGTATCAACCTCACCCTCTACAAGCTGGAGGAGGTGATGGCGGGCATGGCGCTCGACGAGATCATCGACGCCCTGCTGACCGAGCACCACGCCGCGTTGCTGGCGGCTGCTGACGAAACGTGAGAATTGTTCTAAATCACGCGGGATCGGACCGCTTCCTGTCTCGAGTTCGCGCGCCATGATTGCTGACCCGCCGTTCACGGTGATCGCCCTGCGCCGCCAGATGGCCGCGGAGCTTTCGGTATCCGGCGTCGAGGCGCCGGATGTCGAGGCGGGCATCCTGCTGGCCCATGCGCTCCATTGCGGCCGGGAGGCCCTCATCGCGCGCCGCGACGAGCCGGTGCAGCCCGCCGCCGCGCGGGAGGCCATGGGGCTGCTGCTGCGGCGGATCGCCGGCGAGCCGGTGGCGCGCATTCTCGGCCGCCGTGAGTTCTGGAGCCTCGATTTCCTGCTGTCGCCGGACACCCTGGTGCCACGCCCGGACACGGAGACCGTGGTGGAGGCGGCGCTCGCCTTCTTCCCCGAGCGGCCGGCGCCTTTGCGCATCCTCGATCTCGGCACGGGCTCCGGCGCCATCCTGGCGGCGCTGCTGAGCGAGCGGCCCTCGGCCTTCGGGGTGGCGGTGGACCGGGCCGAGGGCGCCGCCCGCGCCGCCCGCGACAATCTCGCCCATGCCGGGGTCGGCCCGCGTTGCGCGGTGGTGGTGGGCGACTGGGGCGCGAGCCTTTCCGGCGGCTTCGACCTCGTGGTCTCGAACCCGCCCTACATCACGCACCGGGCCATGGCGGGCCTGCCGCGGGAGGTGCGCCTGCACGATCCGGTGCTGGCCCTCGACGGCGGCGAGGACGGGCTCGATGCCTATCGCGCCATCGCGGCGGACCTGCCGCGCCTGCTCGTGCCGGGCGGCGGCGCCGTGCTGGAGCTGGGTGCCGGGCAGGAGGCGGACGTGGCTGCCATCGCTCTTCGGGCGGGTCTGCTCGTGGCCGGGCCGGCGCGGCCCGATCTCGCCGGCATTCCGCGCGCCCTGGTCCTGCGCCGGCCGTGAGGGCACGGGACCAAGGTCGCCGGGATGGGGCTGAAAAAATTCACTTGGAACAAGGGCGGGAACTGGTTAGTGTCCATTCACAGGAATCGAACCGTGGCACCTGCCGCAGCGGCGGGTGCGGCTTCCGAAAGCTTCTAGGCAGTTTCGGGTGCTGAAGGTGGATCTGTGTGGTGGCGCGCAGACGTGCAGCGCTCCTGCGGGCACCGGCGGAAGATTGTTTCACGAAGGGCACGTGTCCTGGTTTCTTGCCGGACGGTGCTGGTTTGGGCGGCCTCCTGGGTTCAGGGGGCATGGAGCTCGATAAGCGGACGGAATCCGGCCCCTTTATCGACCTGAATGTGCGCGAGCGCCCGATGCAGGCGGGGCTCGATGAAGAAGACGTTCATCACCTGCTGTGAAAGATGCGGGCGCTGCCGCCGATTTTCGCACACCACGATTTTCGGACACACGTGGATCATGGAATCCCACGGTGAGGCGCGCCGGATTCAACGGCGGTTTTCACGCCGCGCGAGTAGAGACGATCCAGATGAGAAATGGTCAGCAGAAGCGCATGCGCGGCCGAAACAACCGCCGCAGCTCTAATCCCCTGACGCGGGTCTACGAGTCGAACGGGCCGGACGTGAAAGTGCGCGGCACCGCTCATCACATCGCCGAGAAGTACCAGCAGCTCGCCCGCGACGCACAGTCCTCGGGCGATCCGGTGGCGGCGGAGAACTATCTGCAGCACGCCGAGCACTATCTGCGCCTCATCGCCTCCCTCCAGGGCCAGTTCGGCACGCCGGTCGGCTTCGACCGTGACGAGGGCCTGGACGACGACGACATGATGGACGACGTGGGCGCGCTGGATGCGCCCCAGCCCTACCCCCGCCAGGAGCAGGCCTACACCGCCCGCGAGCCGCGGGAGGGCCGGGAGCCGCGGGAGCCCAGGGAACCGCGCGAGGCGCGCGAACCCCGTGAGCAACGCGAATCCCGTGAACAGCGCGAGCCTCGTGAGCAGCGTGAACCTCGCGAGCCCCGCGCCACCCGCGAGGGACGGCAGTCCGGCTATCGGCGCAACCGTGACGAGGAGGGCGCGGAGCCCCGCGAGTATCGCTCCGGCCGCGCGAGCCGCGAGGAGGCCAGCGAGGCTGCCCCTGCTCCCGCTCCGGCCCTGCGGGCGCCCCGTGCCAGCCGCTACAGCAGCAGCGAGGAGCCCGAGGCGCCGCGCGCCGCTCGCGCCGAGCGGGCGGAAGAGGATCAGGAGATCGGCCTGCCCGCCTTCATCACCGGTGCGCCGGCCGTGACCAAGGAGCGGGCCGAGCCGAAGGCGGAGCCGGAGGAGCCGGCCGCCGAGGACGCGGAGGCGGCTGAAGGCCGCGTGACCCGCCGCCGCCGCCGTTTCCGCACCCGCGCCGAGCGGGCGGAAGATGCCGCCGAGGCCGGGGCGGGCGAAGCCCCCGTGCCGGAGCAGCAGGCGCTGTTCGGCGAGTGATCCGCCGCGCCCGTAAGGGGCGGGGAACGATGCAAGACAGGATGATGCCCGGGGCTTGCCTCGGGCATTTTCGTTTGCGCGGGGCGCCGGCACGCCGTGCGCCTTATATCCGCGCTTCACCTCGCGGCACTGCGCAGGCGCTTGAGGCCGTGGAGCGCGGTCAGGGGCTGCGCGCGGGGAGATGTCGTCGAGGGTCTCGCCCAGCAGGTCGGGCGCGGCGGATTGTGCCGGCGTTTCGGCGGGGTGCGGCCGGACGGCTGCGAACCGGAGCAGGGTCGTCCGCCATTGCTGGACCAGGGAGGGGGGGCTCGGCCTTTGTCAGCACCGCCTTGGCGTGGGCGTCTCCATTCGCGCATGGGCGCGGCAGGCGACTCGGGGTCGTGACCTTTTCCTTCGCGCGGTAGAGCCACTCCATTCGCGCGCGGGAGGCGACGATAAGTGCATTAGTGCTGGAGCTACCTCCGCACGACCGGCAAGTCTTAGGGCGGAAGCATGTGGCCCGGCTTCGTGAAAACCTGTGTTCAGTAGTTTGCCAGATTCATCGGCTCGCAATGAGGAAACTCGCGGAATACGGCGTCCCAGGACGGTACATGGGCATCAGGGGTGTCGTCATAGGGCGCGAAGCGCTTCAGGTAGCGATTACGGATCCCTGGCAGGCCCCAGTCGGCTTCAGAATGCTCGGCGGTCTGGAGCACGATCAGTTCGAACGGTGTCCCAGCGTGATACCCCTGGAGTAGAGTGTGAATCCTGATTGCGAATCCCCGCGCATCACTGAGCGTATTTTTATAGAAGTATGCAGTTCTACCTGGAGTCGCGGCGTTCTCGCGGAATTTTCGGACAAAATGCGCGAACTTGTCCTGCAGTCTAGTCAGTTTTTCTTCGAAATCCGGCGCATCCCGAAACGCGATCGGGTCGAACTCGTGATGCACCATGTGAGCATGTGACGCATCGCGCACCAGATGGCCGCCGGTATGCACCGACAGGTTCTCAGCCTGGAGCACTCCGTCGAAATCACGTTCGAGCAAAGTGACGAGCGTACCGGGTTCCGTGATGTTCCAGGTGAAAAAGCCCGATTCCGTCCGCCTACAGACACGCTTGATCTGGAATCCGACCTCGCAGTTGCAACCCAGCGAGACATAGCGATTAAAGCCAAAGGTCGCGTGAGCTTCCGGCTGCGGTGGTGGAGCTTCTACAGCGACGGGATCACGGTGGGAAAACAACGACTTCAGAGTGTTCATTCTGCCTCCTCTCGCCCGGCCAGAATCGGGGCTATCTCTGGATAGCGGATGCGTCCCAGCTCGCCGTCGCCTAGTGGCCAACGGATGCCTTGCAGCTGATCAACACGGCTCATCTGTGATCCCTCACGCGCTTGAAGTGCATCGTACCGGCGATCGGCTTGTGCGCGACTCCGGACGACACGCTCTAAGAGTTCAAGTGCCAGTCCTCATGCTCGAAACAAAACGTGAGATCGTTTCCGCAAAACCGGAAGGGGCGGTACAGCTCGGCCTGAGCGAGTGTCATCATGGCCCAGTAGCTCAGCCAGTCAAGATAGGACTGGTCGCAAGCGCCGATCTCGGAAACCACGTGTCAGAAGATCCGTTTCCATTGGTCGTTACGACGCGCATCGCAATCCATCGCCGATCCTCAAAAATCGGCGTTGAATCTGATTTGCTCCCCTGTGGGGATCCCAAATCTCTGAATCGTCACTTCTACCTAGGGGCCGCCTGTCGCGCCACTCCATTCGGCGCGCGGCCGGCCGCCGCGCTCATGCGCGGCTCATCCTGCGGATTGGCGCAGGCCCTTGAGGCGGTAGAGGGCGTCGAGGGCCTCGCGCGGGGAGATGTCGTCGGGGTCGAGGCCGTCGAGGGCCTCGCCCAGAAGGTCGGGTCCGGCGGCTTGCGCCGACGCGGCGGCGGGGCGCGGCCGGGTGGCGGCGAACAGGGGCAGGTCGTCCACCATGCGCTGGACCGGGGAGGCGCGCTCGGCCGCCTCCAGTTCCGCCAGCACCGTCTTGGCGCGGGTGATGACGGCCTCCGGCAGGCCGGCGAGCTTGGCCACCTGGATGCCGTAGGAACGATCGGCCGCGCCGGCCACCACCTCATGCAGGAAGATCACGTCGCCGTTCCACTCGGCCACCTTTACGGTGGCGTTGACGAGCCGCCGGCAGCGTTGCGACAGAGCGGTGAGCTCGTGGAAATGGGTGGCGAACAGGGCGCGGCAGCGGTTCACCTCGTGCAGGTGCTCCAGGCTCGCCCAGGCGATGGACATGCCGTCGAAGGTGGCGGTGCCGCGGCCGATCTCGTCGAGGATCACCAGCGAGCGCGCGGTGGCCTGGTTCAGGATGGCGGCGGTCTCCACCATCTCCACCATGAAGGTGGAGCGCCCGCGCGCGAGATCGTCGGCCGCCCCCACGCGGGAGAACAGCCGGTCCACGATGCCGATGCGCGCCTCCCGCGCCGGCACGAAGGCGCCGGCCTGGGCCATCACGGCGATGAGCGCGTTCTGCCGCAGGAAGGTGGACTTGCCGGCCATGTTCGGCCCGGTGACGAGCACGATGCGCCCGCAGCTCTCGCCCTCCGGCGGGGAGAGGTCGCAATCGTTGGGCACGAAGGCGCCGGTGGCGCGGGACTGCGCCAGCGCCTGCTCCACCACCGGGTGGCGGCCGCCGGAGATGGCGAAGGCCGGGCCCTCCTCCATGTGCGGGCGCACGTGGCGCTCGGTGGCGGCCAGCTCGGCGAGGGCGGAGGTCACGTCCAGCTCGGCGAGCGCCTCTGCCGCCTCGCGGATGGCGGGGGCGGCCTCCACCACGGCGGCGCACAGGCGGTCGAACACCGCCTGCTCCAGCCCCAAGGCCCGCTCGCCCGCGCTGGCGATGCGGCTCTCCAGCTCGCCCAGCTCCACGGAGGAGAAGCGCATGGCGCCGGCCATGGTCTGGCGGTGCACAAACACGCTGGCGTGGGGCGGCTCGCGCAGGCGGTCGGCATTCTGCGCCGTCACCTCCACGAAATAGCCGAGCACCGCATTGTGCTTGATCTTCAGGGATTTGACGCCGGTTTCCTCGGCGTAGCGCCGCTCCAGCGCGGCCACCACGCGGCGGCTCTCGTCGCGCAGGGCGCGGGTGGCATCGAGCTCGGCGTCGTAGCCGGGCCGCACGAAGCCGCCGTCGCGCCGGTAGGGGGGCAGTTCGTCGGCCAGCGCCGCGGCCAGCTCGCCCGCCAGCGCGCGGGAGACGGCAGCGAGCGTCGCCGCCGCGCGCGCGATGTCGGCCGGCGGGGGGAGGGCGAACAGGGCGGCGAGATCAAGCGCCCCCTCAAGGCCGTCGCGCACGGCGGCGAGGTCGCGCGGGCCGCCCCGGCCGAGGGCGATGCGGGAGAGGGCGCGGGCCATGTCGGGCGCGGCCGAGAGGCGCGCGCGCACGGCGCGGCGCAGCTCGCCTTCGTCCAGCAGGAAGCCGAGGGCGTCGTGGCGGTCGCGGATGGCGGCGAGGTCGGTCAGCGGCTCGGCGATGCGGCGGGCGATGAGACGCGCCCCGGCGGCCGTCACCGTGCGGTCGATGGCGCCGAGCAGGGAGCCGCGCCGCTCGCCCGAGGTGGTCTTCACCAACTCCAGGTTGGCGCGGGTACCGGCATCGATGAGCATGATGCCGCCGGCCGCCTCCTTCACCGGCCGGGCGAGGGCCGGGCGGGCGCCGAGCTGGGTGCGCTCCACATAGGCCACCACGGCGGCGGCGGCGATCAGCTCCGGCCGGGTGAAGGCGCCGAAGGCGTCGAGGGCGGCGACGCCAAAGAAATCGGCGAGGCGCTTTTCCGCGCCCGCGCCGTCGAAGCTCTGGCGCGGCAGGGGCGTCACCGCCGGGAACTCGCGCAGCAGGGCGCTGAGCTCGGCATCGTCGAGCAGGGCGTCGGAGACGAGGATCTCCGCCGGCTCCACGCGGGCGAGGTCGGCGCCGAGCGCCTCCCGGCTGCTGGCGGCCACGCGGAATGCGCCGGTGGACATGTCGGTGAAGGCGAGGGCATAGGCGAAGTCGTCGGCCGCGGTACCGGCGCGGGTGCGGGCGACGGCGGCGAGCACGTTCTCGCGCCGGGCGTCGAGCAGAGAATCCTCGGTGAGGGTGCCGGGGGTGACGAGGCGCGTCACGTCGCGCCGCACCACGCTCTTGGGCCCGCGCTTCTTGGCGAGGGCGGGGTCCTCCATCTGCTCGCACACCGCCACCCGGAAACCGCGCGCGATGAGCTTGTGCAGGTATTCTTCTGAACGCTCGATGGGCACGCCGCACATGGGGATGTCCTCCCCCAGGTGCCGGCCGCGCTTGGTGAGCACGATGCCCAGCGCCTGCGAGGCGTGTTCGGCATCGGCGAAGAACAGCTCGTAGAAATCGCCCATCCGGTAGAAGAGCAGGCTGTCCGGATGCGCCGCCTTGATCTCCATGTACTGCGCCATCATGGGCGTGACGCGGCCTTCGTCGGCGCGGGCGGGCTCCGCGCGCGGCGCGGCGGGCGTGCCGGTCGTGAACCGCGCCGGGGCCTCGCGCACGCCGGGGGGCTCATCGCCCGCAGCGGCGCCGTGCGTCTCGGGCGCGGCGGCCTGCGGTCCATCGGCCGCCGCCGTGTCGCTTCGGGGCGCCTCCGCTTCCGATGCGTCGGCCTGGGACGTGGCGACCAGGGACGTGGCAGCCTGGGAAGTGGCAGCCTGGGAGCTGTCGGCCGGGGACGTTTCGACGTCGTGCGTGTCGGTTCGGAGCGCGTCGGCTTGGGCGCGGGCGTTGGCGGGTGCGGAGGTCATGGCCGCAGGCTATCGGGCGGGCGCCGCCCTGTCAGCGCGCCGCGTCCGCCGTCGACAGGAAATCTCGCCGCCGGCCCGCGTCTCGCCTCCGTCCGGCCCCGCCTCCCGCTTATGGGGGCGGCCTTGGCGGCGGTCGCGCGCCTTCAGCCCCAAGGCCCCCGCCGGGGCGTGCCGCCGCCCCAGGGGCCGGACGAGGTGCCGGACGACGCGTTGCCCGAAGGCGCTCCCGGCGCCCGGCCGGCGGCCTGGTCCCACGCCGCACGCGGCGGCGGGCCCATGCGGCCCGCCAGCTCCCGCAGGGCGGCGATGCGGTTCTCGGTGGCCGGATGGGTGGAGAAGAGATTGTCCATCCGCGCCCCGGAGAGGGGGTTGATGATGAACATGTGCGCCGTGGCGGGGTTGGCCTCGGCCTCCTCATTGGGCACGTGGTGGGCCTCCCCGGAGATGCGGGCGAGCGCGGCGGCCAGCGCCATGGGGCGGCCGCAGATCTCGGCGCCGCCCCGGTCCGCCTCGTACTCGCGCGAGCGGGAGATGGCCATCTGCACCACCATGGCCGCGAGCGGCGCCAGCACCACCATGAGAATGGTGCCGATGGCGCCGAAGGGGTTGGAGTTGTTCCCCCGGTTCCCGCCGCCGAACAGCAGGCCGACGTTCGCCAGCATGGAAATGGCGCCGGCGACGGTTGCGGTCATGGTCATGGTGAGGGTGTCGTAGTGCTTGATGTGCGCGAGCTCATGGGCCATCACGCCGGCGATCTCCTCACGCGTCAGCATCTGCAGCAGGCCGGTGGTGGCGGCCACGGCGGCGTTCTGCGGGTTGCGGCCGGTGGCGAAGGCGTTCGGCTGCGGGTTGTCCATGATGTAGACCTTCGGCATGGGCAGGCCGGCGCGCTGCGCCAGCTCCCGCACCATGCCCACGAACTCGGGGGCGGCGGCCTCGTCCACCTGCCGGGCGCCGTACATGCGCAGCACCATCTTGTCGGAGTTCCAGTAGCTGAACAGGTTCATGGCCGCCGCGACCACGAACGCGATCAGCATGCCGCTCCGCCCGCCGAGCACGAAGCCCACCACCATGAACAGGGCGGTGAGGCCCGCCAGCAGGATCACCGTCTTCAGATGGTTCATCGCGTCGTCCGTCCCTCGTCCGCCGTTCATCCGCGCGTGCGCGGCGTCGGCCTTGAGGATGGGAGCGGCACCCGCGCGACGCAAGGGGAGGGGCTCACGCCAGGAGCCCATGCGCGTGGCTTGCGGGCCGTTGGCGCGCGCCCGCGCGGCGTTCGAGCCGGGGTCCCGCCCGGCGCCGGCCGAGGGCCTCAGATCTCGTGGGAGAGGCGGTCCGCCGGCACGCACTTCCAGCGGCCGACCCGCCATTGCGGGTGCGACTGCGACCATTCCGCGATGGTGGCCTGGGAGGTCATCATGCACGCCATGGGCGCCGCGGCCTCCATGGAATAGCTGAGGTGCTCCTCCCGGCAGGTGGCCGGGGCGCTGATGAGGCAGGCATAAAGCACGATGAACATGAACGGTGTCCTTCACCCTTGTTCCGGGTTCTGCCGTCCTGTCGTTGTCGCTCCCGAGACGCTGGACCGCCCGGCGGCGCCCGCAGCCCGGCTTCGTGGCGAGGCCCCGTGAAGCATTCGCCATGAATGCGCCGCGGCCTTTCCCTCGAAGCCGGTGTTGAGGTTAATCGCATTTCCTTGCCCGTGAAAAGCTCATTGTGCGCCGCAGCGAAATCTGTGGCGCCAAGGGTATTCCGGGGTTGGAAAGCCTGGAACGACCTACCATCACGCCTCCGCCTCCGCCGGGGGACCGCGCGTCGGGCCCCGTTCGTCTTGCCGCTACTGCGGAGCTGAGGTAGCTTCGCGGCGCTATCCGGTGAACCGGCCTGATTTGAGCGGGCGCTGAAACAAGGGTATGCGGCAGCCGACCGCTATCCGCGAGAAACCGGAGGCGGTCGTCCCCTGCCGGGTGTTTCAGGTGCCGCGTGGCGCGGCATGCGGTCATCACCCGGCGAATATCTGGGAGGACGAGACCAATGGCCAAGATCGACAAGGTTCTGGTTGGCGAGGCACTGGTGGGCGATGGCAACGAGGTTGCGCACATCGACCTTCTGATCGGTCCGCGCGGCAGCGCGGCGGAGACCGCCTTCTGCACCAGCCTGACCAACAACAAGGACGGGTTCACCTCGCTGCTGGCGGTGATCGCGCCGAACCTTCAGTGCAAGCCGAACACGGTGATGTTCAACAAGGTGACCATCAAGGACGCGCGCCAGGCGGTTCAGATGTTCGGGCCGGCGCAGCATGGCGTTGCGAAGGCGGTGCAGGACGCGGTGGCGGAAGGGATCATCCCGCTGGAAGAGGCGGACGACCTCTACATCTGCGTTGGCGTGTTCATCCACTGGGAGGCGGCGGACGACGCCAAGATCCAGTCGTACAACTACGAGGCGACCAAGCTTGCGCTGGCGCGGGCGGTGAAGGGCGAGCCGACCGCCAAGGAAGCCACCGAGAAGCGCGACGCGGTGAAGCACCCCTTCCAGGCCTGAGCCGGAAGCACGCGCAAGACCGAACCCGGCGACATCGCCGGGTTCCCCACCTTTGCAAGCCACCGTCCCCGGTCTTCGACCGGCATCAGGCGGGCCTCCCCCGAATCGGCCCGGTGTCCCCGTTGCTCCCGGCGTCGGATCACTTGCCCCGCCGGATGAAGGCCCCGAAGGCGCGCGGCCCGTCGCCCAGGGGCAGGGTCGCCACGGCCTTCAGCGTCTCGGTATCGATGACCGAGAGCGAGTTGTCGAACCAGTTCGCCACATAGACGCGGCTGCCGTCGCCGCTGGTGTCGATGCCCTCGGGATAGTCGCCGACGCCGATGCGGACGAGCTCCCGCAAGGTCTCCAGGTCGAGCACGCTGACCGAGCCCGCATACTGGTTGGTGACGAAGGCGCGCCCGCGCGCGAGGGCGACGCCGTAGGGCCGCTCGCCCACCTTTACCGTCGCCACCACCCGCCGGGCGGGAAGGTCGATCACCGAAACGTCGTTGGAGCCCACGTTGGCGGTGTAGGCGCGCCGCCCCTGCGCATCGATGGTGACGCCGAACGGGCGGGTGCCCACGGGAATGACCGCCACCCGCTTGAGGCTCTGCGTGTCGATCACCGAGACGGTATCGTCGTCGCGGTCGGCGGTGAGGACGAAGGCGCCGTCCGGCGTCACCGCCACACCCGAGGGCGAGGCGCCGGTCTGCGCCTCCCGCGGCCGGTCGGGCGCGTCGGGGTCGATCACCAGCAGGCGCTTGGCATACCAGTCGGCGACGAACACCGGCGCGCCCGCCGGGCCCACAGCGATGCCGAGCGGCCCGCCGCCCACCGGCCAGCGCGCCAGCACCTGCCGGCTTGCGGCATCGATGACCGTGACCGCCTTGTCGTTCGGGCTCGTGACATAGGCGCGTCGCCCGTCGCGGGTGACGGCGATGCCGGCCGGCTCGCCCGGCACCGGGATCTGCGCCTTGACCTTGCCACCGCCGGCGCCGGCTTGGGAAAGGTCCACCACCGCCACCCGGTTGGCCGGCTGCTCGGTGATGAAGGCCTCCTCGGCCAGCGCTGGCAGGCTCGCCCCGGCGGCGCAGACGGCGGCGAGGGCAAATACGACACGGGCAAATACGGCGCGCGCAAATGCCATGCGTGCAACTCCCGCGCGCACAGTCCCCATGCGCGCGCCTGGCCGCATCACGAAGGCCCCTTCTCCAGCTTCGCCTTCAGGGCGTCGAGGCCGGCGCGGTAGACGCCGGTGACGGCGGTCACCGCCGCCTCGTCGCTCAGCTCCGGCGGCGGGTCGTTGTTGGGATAGCCGCGATAGAAGGCGCCCTTCCACTCCACCTTGGAGTGGGTGGCATCAATGGGTTCCACCGTGATGGTGGAGGAATAGTTGGTCACCGGCAGCACTTTCACGTCCACGTCGGTGATGCGGTAGGAATAGCTCTTCTTCTCGGGCTCGAACTTGTAGAGCACCTCGTCGATGGTGCCCCCGCCCTTGAGGGTGAGCTTGCGGGTGGCATCGACCGCATTGCCGCCCTGGCCGACGGTGGCGCCGATCACCGGATGCCAGCTCATGTCCTGGAAATTGCCGATGGCGGCCCACACCTTCTCGGCCGGCGCGGCGATTTCCACGGTCTCCGTCACCTTCTTGCGGGTGGGCCCATGGGCATCCGCGGCGAGCGGCGAGAGCATGACGGCGGCTGCCACCGCGGCGCTCAGAACGTGTTTCATCAGGCGTTTCCTTCCCTGTCGATCTTGATTGCGAACCAGAGTGGTTTCCGCGCGCGGAAATCGCTCCAGATTATTGAGATCACGCATTTTCTTCGCGCGAGCCGGCATCCACTTCGCTTGAAGATGCTCTCGTTCCTGCGAGAGCCTCGGCTCTCGATTTTGCCGCCGTTCATGGCTGGAGCGGGGGCTGGCCGGGGGCCAGGATGCGGTTCTTCACGAGATAGCGCACGCCGCGCAGCCAGGATTCGTCGGTGTTGCCGCGAATGTCCACCTGGCCTGCGCGCAGGATTCGGCCGTCCTCTCCCGTCTCGCGCACCTCCAGCACGAACGACAGGATGAGGTTGGAGATCTTGCGGATCACCCCCACCACCTCCACCTGGGCGCCGCCGGCGCGGGCGATCTCGCGTTCGCAGCCGTTGCATTTGTAGAAGGGGGAGAGATCCTCGATCCGGGCCGCCTGGGGGGAAAGATCCACGAACGCCATGTCGCCGGACTTTTCCAGCAACGCCCGCAGCTCCGCATTGGCGCGCTTCAGGCGCTCGGCCTGCTCGGCCAGCGCCTCGGGCCGCCGGTCCAGGGTATCATCGAAGAACTCGAAGCCGAACAGGGCCGCGCGCACCGCCGCCGCATGGGCGGCGAGGGGCGACAGCAGAAGCAGTGCCGTTGCGGCGAGAAACACTTGTTTTTTCATTATCCGCACCTGAACGGGACGCAGCGTGTCACAGTCCATCCGTCTCGGGCAAGGCCGGAACATCTTATTCTTTTCTTAGATATATCCCGTTGCACGCCGGGCGCGATGGTGCCTACATCTCCTTCCCCGGAACGGAACCCTTGAGGTGGTGGAGCGATGTGGAGCCTGCGCGCACGCCTTCTCGCCGCCGCGCTGGCGGCGTTCTGCGCGGGTCCGGCGGTGACGCTCCATGCCCAGCCGGCACCGGAGGCCGCCGCCCCGGCGGCACTGGAGATCCCCCTCGGCGTCCTCACGCGCGAGGTGCCCCCGCCCCCGCTCTACGACCTTGAGGCCGTGCCCCAGGACGAGGCTGTGGCGGGCGCCGCGCTGGCGGTGAAGGACAACAACTCCACCGGCGCCTTCACCGGCCAGCATTTCACCCTGGAGACCACCACCCTCGCCGAGGGCGACGATGCGGTCGCCGCCGCCAAGGCGCTGGTCGAGGGCGGGCGGCGGCTCCTCATCGTGAACCTGCCGGCGGACCAGCTCCTCGCGGTGGCGGATGCGGTGAAGCCGCTGGGCGGCATCGTCTTCAACGTGGGCGCGACCGACGATGCCCTGCGGGCCGATGCGTGCCGCGCCGACGTGTTCCACGTGGCGCCGAGCCGCGCCATGCTGGCCGACGCCCTCGCCCAGTTTCTCGCCGCCAAGCGCTGGAACCGACTGCTGCTGGTGGTGGGGCCGCAGCCGGCGGACATGGCCTATGCCGATGCGGTGAAGCGCGCCGCCCGCAAGTTCGGCCTGAAGATCGTGGCCGAAAAGCCCTGGACCTTCGGCCCCCTGGCGCGCGAGCGCTCGGACAGCATCACCCGCTCCGACGCGCTGGCGCTCACCCGCGGCGTGGATGCCGACGTGCTGGTGGTGGCGGACGAGGCGGGCGACTTCGGCAACTACATCCCCTTCCGCACCGCCGAGCCGCGGCTCGTGGTGGGCACGCAGGGGCTCATCGCCGCCACCTGGCACCCGGCGCAGGACGCCTGGGGCTCGGCCCAGCTGCAGAGCCGCTTCCTGCGCGGGGCGGGCCGCACCATGCGCCCGGCCGACTACCAGGCCTGGCTCGCCGTGCGCATGGTGGGCGAGGCCGCCACCCGCACGAAAAGCGCGGATTCCGCCGCCGTCGCGGACTATCTGCGCGGGCCGGGCTTCTCCATCGCCGCCTTCAAGGGCGTGCCGCTCTCGGTTCGTCCCTGGGACCAGCAGGTGCGCCAGCCGCTGCTCATCGCCCAGCCCCTCGGCATCGTGTCGGTGGCGCCGGAAGAGGGCTTCCTGCACCAGTTCACGCCCCTCGACACCCTGGGCTTCGACGCGCCCGAATCCAAGTGCCGGCTGAAGTAGGCCGAAGGTTCCAGTCGCCGCGCCAACGGCGTGCTCAAAAGACGAGGGCGTGCCCGACACGCCCCGCACCGGGAGGATGAAGATGACCGCCTTTCGCCCGCGGCCCCCCGCGCGCCCGCTCTCCTCCGCGCGGGCCCTCGCCGCCGCGCTGTCGGGCGCCGCCATGCTGCTCGCGGCCGGGGGGGCGGAGGCCGGCATGGCCTATGTCTCCAACGAGCGCGGCAATTCCATCACCGCCATCGACACCACGACCCTCGCGGTGACGCAGACCGCCAAGGTGGGCCGCCGCCCGCGCGGCATCATCATGAGCCCCGACGGCAAGGTGATCTACCTGTGCGCCAGCGACGAGCACGCGGTGCAGGTGATCGACCCCGCCACCCTCAAGGTGCTGCGCAAGCTGAAGTCCGGTCCCGACCCGGAATTGTTCGCGCTCCACCCCGCCGGCAACCCGCTCTACATCGCCAACGAGGACGACAACCAGGTCACCGTGCTCGACGTGGAGAAGAACCGCGTCATCACCCAGGTGCCGGTGGGCACCGAGCCGGAGGGCATGGCCGTGAGCCCTGACGGCAAGATCCTGGTGGCGACCTCCGAAACCACCAACATGGCCCACTTCATCGACACCGAGACCTACAAGATCGTCGCCAACGTGCTGGTGGACGCGCGCCCGCGCTTCGCCGAATTCACCCGCGACGGCACGAAGCTGTTCGTGTCCGCCGAGGTGGGCGGCACCGTCTCGGTGATCGATCCGAAGACGCGCGCGATCGTGCGGAAGATCGAGTTCAGGATTCCCGGCGTGTCGAAGGAGACCATCCAGCCCGTGGGCGTGCGCGTCACCGCCGACGGCAAGACGGCGTTCGTGGCGCTCGGCCCCGCCAACCGCGTCGCGGTGGTGAATGCCGAGACCTACGCGGTGGAAGACTATCTGCTGGTGGGCCAGCGGGTGTGGCAGCTCGCCTTCACCCCGGACGAGAAGCTGCTCCTCACCACCAACGGCAATTCCAACGACGTCTCCGTGATCGACGTGCCCTCCCGCAAGGTGGTGAAGTCCATCAAGGCGGGCGGCGCCCCCTGGGGCGTCGTGGCCGCGCCGCAATAGGCCGGAGGCCCGCCATGGAGGAGGCCAAAAGCGCGGCGGCGCCGGAAACGACCGAGCGCGCGGCAGCGCGGGAAGAGACAGGGTGCGCGGCTGGGCCGGTAACGGCCGGTGGCGCGCCGGCGCTGGAGGTGGCGCACGTGAGCCACAGCTTCGGTCGCCGCAAGGCGCTGGACGACGTGTCGCTCACCGTGCCGCGGGGCCGCTTCGTGGCCCTGCTCGGGCCCAACGGCGCCGGCAAGACCACCCTGTTCTCGCTGGTGACGCGGCTCTATGCGTGCCGCGCCGGGGCGGTGCGCATCTTCGGCCACGATCTCGCCCGCACGTCCTCGGCGGCGCTGGCGGAGCTGGGCGTGGTGTTCCAGAGCCGCACCCTCGACCTCGATCTCACCGTGCGCCAGAACCTCACCTACCACGCGGCCCTGCACGGCCTCTCCGGCGCCGCGAGCGCGGCCCGCATCGATGAGCTGCTCGCCCTGGTGGGCCTTGCCGAGCGCGCGGGGGAGAAGGTGCGCACCCTTTCCGGCGGGCAGTCGCGGCGGGTGGAGATCGCCCGCGCCCTGGTGCACCGCCCGCGCCTGCTGCTGCTGGACGAGGCGACCGTGGGCCTCGATCTCGCCTCCCGCCGCGCCATCGTCGCCCTGGTGCGCGCCCTGGTGCGCGATGCCGGCCTCTCCGTGCTGTGGGCCACCCACATCTTCGACGAGGTGGAGCCGCACGACCTCGCGCACGTGCTGCACCGCGGCCGCATCATCGCGGCTGGGGAGGCGGCGGCGATCGCGGGCGGGACCTCGCTGGAGACGGCCTTCCGCGCCCTCACCGAGCGGGACGAGGGCGAGGCCGCATGAGCCGAGGCGAGACCAGCCCCGGCGCGCCCGCCGCCATTTCCGCGCCGCGCCGGCCCCTGGGGGCACATGGCTACGCCGTGTGCCTCGGCGGCATCGTCTGGCGCGAGCTGCTGCGCTTCGTGCAGCAGAAGGAGCGCTTCCTCTCGGCGCTGGTGCGGCCGCTGGTGTGGCTGTTCATCTTCGCCGCCGGCTTCCGCAGCGCGCTCGGCGTCTCCATCATCCCGCCCTACGACACCTACGTGCTGTACGAGGTCTACGTCACGCCCGGCCTCGCGGTGATGATCCAGCTCTTCAACGGCATGCAGTCGTCCCTCTCCATGGTCTACGACCGGGAGGTGGGCTCCATGCGGGTGCTGCTGACGAGCCCGTTCCCGCGCTGGTGGCTTTTGTTCTCCAAGCTCATCGCCGGGGTCGCGGTGTCGCTGGTGCAGGTCTACGTGTTCCTGGCGGTGGCCTGGGCCTGGGGGGTTGAAATCCCGCCCTCCGGCTATCTCCTGGCGCTGCCGGCGTTCGTGGTCACGGGCTTCATGCTGGGGTCCATCGGGCTCGTCATCTCCTCGCTGGTGCGGCAGCTCGAGAATTTCGCGAGCGTGATGAACTTCGTCATCTTCCCCATGTTCTTCGCCTCGTCGGCGCTCTACCCCCTGTGGCGAGTGCGAGACGCCAGCGAAACGCTCTACCTCGTGTGCCTTCTCAACCCCTTCACCCATGCGGTGGAGCTGGCGCGCTTCGCGCTCTACGGCGCGTTCGATCCCCTCTCCGCCGCGGTGGTGGCGGCAACCACGCTCGTGTTCTTCGCCCTCGCGGTCATCGCCTACGACCCCGGCCGGGGCGTGATGGGCCTGCGCGGCGGGCCCAAGGGAGAGGCGACGTGATGAGAGGCACGAAAATGTTCCGCAGACCAGGCGCCATGCCCGGAGGCCCGTCAGCCATGACACGCGCGTTTCCCGTTCCGCCTTCCGCCCGCCGCGCGCTTCTCACCGCGCTGATGCTCGCCGCCTGCGGCCCCGCCCTCGCCCAGCCGAAGGCCGATCCGGACTGGCCCTGCCCCCAGCGGCGCACGCCGGATATCAGCCTCGCCGCCGTGTGGAGCGGGCCGGCGCTCGACACCGCCGGCCGCTGGACCGACGACCAGGAGGCAGCGACGCTGGCGGTGAAGCTCGCCTCCCGCCGCACCCCGGTGGAGGAGGCCGGCGGCCTCATCGCGGCCTTCGCCAAGGAGGCGGGGCCGGAGGCGAAGACCCGCCTCGTGCGCGTGTTCGCCGGGGTGTACGAGATCACGAGCCTGGAGCGGGCCAAGGTGATGGACGGCATCGTGCGCTACGCGCGCGGGCAGGAACGCCTCGCCGCGCGGCTGCGCGAGGAGGGGGACGCCCTCGGACAGGCGAAGGATTCGCCCGAGGCCGCCGACACCCCCGCGACCCGCGAGCTGGAGCAGAAGCTGACCTGGGATACCCGCATCTTCGAGGAGCGCACGCGCTCCCTTGCCTATGTGTGCGAGACGCCGGTGCTGTTGGAGCAGCGCGTGTTCGAGATCGGCCGGCAGATCCAGGACCGGCTGTGAAGGCGCCGGCCCGGCTCCGGGCTGAACACCGGGGCCGAGAGGCCATGGAGAATCGCGCCGGGGCGCGCCCGCTCAGCTTCCGCCGCCGGGGAAGGTGCGGCTGAAGACCTTGCCTTCCGTGTCCTCGCCACGCACCGTCACCGGCTCGGCGGAGGGGTGGTAGGTGAAGCGGAAGGTGGGGTCCTCGCTGATGGAGATGCCCCCCTCCATGCCCAGCAGCAGGCGCCCGCCCTGGGTGATCCGCACCTCGCGCACGAACCACGCCGGGGTGTAGCCGCGCGTCGCCTCATCCATTTGCAGGCCGGAGAAGTTGGGGTGGCGGATCTGCACCTGCGCCTCATCGCGCCCGGCATCCGCGAAGGAGCGGAAGCGGATGTCGCCGAGGTGGGTGATGGAATCGGCCGTGTCCTTGGTGGCGGGGGCCGAGCAGCCGCCCGCCGCCTTCACGAACGCCTTGGCCATGTGGAGCGCGCCGTCGTCGGTCTCCACCACCGCGCGGACGTAGGAATAGGAATTCACCCGCGCCCGGAGCGTGAGGGCGAAATCCTTCTGCCCCGCGCCGAAGGTGAAGCGCCCCGCCACCGGCGAGGGGTTCTCGTCGATCACCACCGTCACCGCCCGGAAGCTGCGCGCATCGCCCGCCGGCAGCGCCAGCGCCACCGTGAGCGGCACCAGCGCGGCGTCCTCCGCGCGGGAGGGCGCCGTCAGCGCCACCAGCCCGTCCGCGGCGCCGATGGCGCGATCCGGGAAGATGTCGGGGGCGATGGCGAGCCAGGTGGTTTCACGCGCGGAATCGGCTTCCCGCGCGGTGTCCGCGGCGTCCGGCGCGGCGACGCCGGCTTCGGTGGCGAGGGCCGGCGGCGCGCCCGCCAGCAGGGCCAGGGCGAGGAGGGATGCCCCCCACCGGCCGCGCGGCCGGCACAGATGTTCGGTCATGGCGTTTCTCCCTACGAGCATTTTCAAGCGAAGCGGATCCCGGTTCGCGCGAAGAAAATGCTGAAACGATCTGGCGTCCGGGGCCCTTCGGGCTCCTCGGATCGGGCATCCGGCGCGGGGAAGCGGAGGCGGCCGCCCTTCCGGGTCAGCGCGCCGCTTCCCCCTGCCAGGGCCCGGCCTCGGCGAGGGGCAGGCCCGCCGCCTTCCAGCCGTCCACCCCCGTGGGGAACCACGCGACCCGCCCGTATCCGGCGGCGAGGGCGCGCTTGGCGGCGTTCCAGGACATCCAGCAGTCCTTGAGGCAGAATATCACGAGCGGCCGCGCCCGGTCACCGCCGCTGGCGGCGGCGAGCCCTTCGGCGAAGTAGCGCTCGGTCGACGCGTCGAGGGCGCCGAAGCCCACATTGGGCAGCCACACCGCGCCGGGAATGGTCTCGTGGGGCGGATCGCGCCAGAGCGTGCCGGCAGGCAGGCTCGCCGGGCGCGGCGGGCGCGGCAGCACGTCCACGAATACCGCCGCCTTCTCCCGCCACAGGGCCTCGGCCTCCTGCACGGTGAGCACCCGCGCGCCGGAAAGGGTCTCCGGCGTCGGCGCGCGATAGGGCTCGAAGCGATAGCCCTCCGGCTCCGGCGGCGGGGGGGTGGCGCTCTCCTGCGCCTTCGCCGCGCCCGCCCACAGCGCGAGCGCGGCGAAGGCCGCGAGGGGCAGGCGGCGCCATGCGCGCGCGGGGCGACGGCAGGGAGCGGTCATCGCCCCGCACTCCCGCTCGATGCGCTCGCGGGGGTGATGAGCTGGCCGCCGTCATCGAGGAGGGGCACGCCATAGTCGAGCAGCACTGCGTCGATGTCGGCGGCGCGCTTGCGCAGCACCTGGTTCAGGGTCTGCTTCCACTCATGGTCGGTGGGCCGCACCCCCATGGTGATGCGGTAGGCGAGCGGCGGGCGCTCCGCCTCGTGCAGCAGCGGCACCACCTTCAGCGGCGCCCCGGCATGCCGGGCGAAATAGCCGGCGCTCGGCCCCCACAGGATGGCGCCGTCGAGATCGCCCTTGGCGAGATCCGCCAGCATCTCCTCCGGCGGGGAATCGAAGCGCCGGTCCACCAGCAGAGAATAGGTCCGCGCGGAGCCGATGAGGCCCAGCGCCAGCAGGTGGTCGGCCGGGGGCGTGCCCGCCACCAGCCCCAGCCGCGCGCCCTTGAGGCGCGGGTCGGAGAGCGCCTCCACCCCGTCGAGCGGACCGCCCGCCTTCACCACCAGCACGTAGGTGGACTGGTAGTAGGGATTGGTGTGCAGCACCGGATCGGCCCCGGCGGCATAGCCGATGACCACGTCGCACAGCCGCTTGCCGAGGCTGTTGCGCACGAAGCCGGGCCCCTGGGGCATGTAGTAATAGCGCACCGGCACCTTCAGCTCGTCGGCGACGATGGCGGCGATGCGGTTCTCGAAGCCCTCTCCCTTGCGGCTCGTGAAGGGCATGTTGGCGGGGTCGGCGCACACCCTGAGGGCATCCGCCGAAACCGAACTCGGGATGGTCTGGCCCTGGGCGCCGGTGGAGCTCAGCAGCAGGATGGCCGCGAGCCCCGCCGTCCCCAGCGAGGCGAGGAGGGGGACGAAGCCCTCACTCGCCGAGGCAGGCCTTTTCGGTTGCGATGGTGGCGGGCGTCTTGTCCTCGCGCTTGGCGGGACGGGCGCGGCCGAGGGCGCCGTCGGAGCGGGCGCGCAGGTAGACATAGATGTCGTCGAGGTAGCACATGACGTTCTTGTTGAGTCCAAAGGACGGCATGACCTTCTCATTGCCACCTCCCACGTTTTGCCGTCCGCCCACCACCACTTCCTGGAAGTGGTCGAAATCCATGGTCTTCAGCGAATCGATGAGGGCCGGGGCATAAGTGGAGCCCATGCCGTCGGGGCCATGGCAGACGTGGCATTCGGCGTGGTAGCGGCGGTAGCCGGAATAGGTGAACCAGTCCACCATGCCATCGGGCTGGATCTTGTAGGTGGGAGCACCGGATTTATCGAAATACTTGCCGTCCTCGTCCTTCACGGGCGTCGGATCGCCCTGCTTGCTGAAGGTCTGGGTCTCGGCGGCGAAGGAGGACGGCGCGAGCGCGGCGGACAGCGGCAGCAGGGCCGCTGCGAAGGCAAGGGCGCCAGCGCGCTTCATGAGGGCAGATGAAAACACACGCTCTCTCCAGAAACGAAGTCGGGGACGGGGCGCAGCCTCCCGTTCGCGGCGCCGCGCGCCGCGGGATGGGACTTCACGAAAGCCTGCGCCCTCGAGGTCTCGAAGGGCGCCGGCACGGGAGGGAGCCGTGCCGGCGCCGGGGGCCGATGCTCGGTCCGCCCGCCCGTCAGTTGGGCACGGCGAACACGGTCAGCTGGCCGCCGAGGGCGGTGTAGTTGCTGAGGGCGGAATAGCCGCCCACCGCGCCGAGGCCGGCGTTCGGGTCGGTGAGTCCCGCGGCGAGGCCGATGCCCGCCCAGCCGCCGACGCCCGAGAGCACCGCCACGTACTGCTTGCCCTTGTAGGTATAGGTCATCACGTTGCCGATGATGCCGGACGGGGTCTTGAACTTGTAGAGTTCCTTGCCCGTCTTGGCGTCCACCGCCTTCAGATAGCCTTCGAGCGTGCCGTAGAAGACGATGCCGCCGTCGGTGGAGAGCGCGCCGGACCACACCGAGAACTGCTCGGGGATGGACCACACGATCTTGCCCTTGCGGGCGTCCCAGGCGATGAAATTGCCCATGCCGCCATGGCTGTTGGGCGCCGGGAACATGGAAAGCGTGGCGCCCACATAGGGCTGGCCGGGCGTGTAGCTCACGTGGAAGGGCTCATAGTCCATGCACACGTGGTTGGTGGGCACGTAGAACAGGCCCGTCTCCGGCGAGAAGGAGGCCGGCTGCTGGTCCTTGGTACCGAGCGCCGCCGGGCAGATGCCGGTGGTGTTCACGTCCTCGCCGCTGGCCTCGGTGGAATACTTCTCCACCACCAGCGGCCGCCCGAAGGTGGGGCTGGTCTTGTCCATGTCCACCTTGGTGGCCCAGTTCACGGCCGGGTCGTACTTCTCGGCCACCAGCAGCTCGCCGGTCTTGCGGTCGAGGGTGTAGCCGAAGCCGTTGCGGTCGAAGTGCACCAGCAGCGGACGCTTCTTGCCGTCGATTTCCTGGTCCACCAGGATCATCTCGTTGACGCCGTCATAGTCCCACTGGTCGTGGGGCGTCATCTGGTAGACCCACTTGGCCATGCCGGTGTCCGGGTCGCGGGCGAAGATGGTCATGGACCACTTGTTGTCGCCGGGGCGCTGGGCCGGATTCCAGGTGGAGGGGTTGCCGGAGCCGTAATAGACGGTCTTCGTCTCGGGGTCGTAGGAATACCAGCCCCAGGTGCAGCCGCCGCCGATCTTCCACTGGTCGCCCTGCCAGGTCTTCAGGGACGAATCCTTGCCCACCGGCTTGCCGAGCGAAGTGGTCTTCTCGGGGTCGAACAGGATCTCGTTGTCCGGGCCGATGGAGTAGGCGCGCCAGACCTGCTTGCCGCTGTTCATGTCGTAGGCGGTCATGTGGCAGCGCACGCCGAACTCGCCGCCGGAGATGCCCACCAGCAGCTTGTCGCCCACCGGCATCACGGTGGCGGTGTTGGTCTCGCCCTTCTTGGGGTCGCCGTTCACGGCCGACCACAGCACCTTGCCGGACTTGGCGTCGAGCGCCACCACCTTGGTGTCGGCCTGGTGCAGGAAGATCTTGCCGTCGGCATAGGCGAGACCGCGGTTGACGGTGTCGCAGCACATCACCGGGATGACGTTCGGGTCCTGCTTGGGCTCGTACTTCCAGATGATCCGCCCTTCGTTGTTCAGGTCGAGGGCGTAGACGATGTTCGGGAAGGGCGTGTGCACGTACATCGTGTCGCCCACCACCAGCGGCGAGCCCTCGTGGCCGCGCAGCACGCCGGTGGAGAAGGTCCAGGCCACCTGCATCTTGCCGACGTTGTCGGCATTGATCTGCTTCAGCTTGGAGTGGCGGGTGTTGGCGTAGTCACCGGTCTGGAGCACCCACTGGTTGGGGTCCTGGGTGAGTTTCAGAACACTGTCGTTGGCCATGGCCGGCGCGCCGAAAAGCGCGCTGCACGCCGCCATGGCGGTCACCGTAAAAACTCGTCTCATCTGGGCTTCCTCCGATGGATGCGCGCCCGCGGCCACCGCAGTGGAACGGGAAACGCACTGAGCGTTGTTTTCGCCTTTGGGGGACTCCATCTACTTCGGCAGCGTGTCACGACCGGCGTGAATGCCCTGAAGCCTTGCGGTCACAAGGTGTCCCGCAGGCCTGCGAACCAGTACCGCGTTCCCCGCGCGATACCGTTGAAGCCGAAGCTGAGAGGAACGTAAGCAAAGTTTCTTCCGGACGCAATACACCAATTGTGGAGTGATAGGGTTCTTCTATATTGCAGATGCGAAGTAAAACTTTATTCCCTGCCGCACTGCGAAAAGACCGCCTCCGCCGGGGCGACGCGCTCACTCCCATTCGAGCTCATGGTAGGCGCTGGTGGCGTTGCGGGCGTTGAAATCGTCGAACAATTGCCAGTCGCCCGCCTCGGCCCGGCCCGCCTCCCGCGCTGCATCACTCATGGTGCCGCCGTCCCGCACCAGCCGGCGCACGTCGGCGACGAGGCGGTTCAGGTAGCGCTCGGTGGGCTCGGCCGCCTGCGGCCACGGCTGGGAGGCCGGGCCGTGGCCCGGCACCACCCGCGCCGCCGGCCGCCGCTTCAGCACGTCGAGCAGGGCGATCCAGCCGAGCGCCTTGCCGTCGAGCGCCGGCACGTGGCCGAGGAACAGGAGGTCGCCCAGGAACCAGGTGCCGGTGGCCTCGTCCAGCACGGTGAGGTCGGTGGCGGTGTGGGCGGTGGGCCATGCCTCGATCAGCAGGGGGCGGGCGCCGAGATCGATGACGCGCCGCTCCGCCACCGTCTCGTCGGGCAGCACCACGCGGGTGCCGGCGGTGCCCTCCTCCCCCACCAGGCGGCGGGTCGCCTCCAGGTAGCTCTCCGCGCGCGCCGCCAGCGCCTCCGGCAGGTTGCGATGGCCGATGAAGGTCACGCCCGGCCCCGCGAAGGCGGCGTTTCCCAGCACATGGTCGGGGTGCATGTGCGTGTTGATGACATAGCGGATGGGCAGGCCGGTGCGCGCCTGCACCGCCGCCTTCAGCGCCGCGCCGGCCTTGAAGGAGCCGCCCGTATCCACCACCGCCACCGCATCGCGGCCGATGATGAAGCCGGCATTGCCGACGAAGCCCAGGTTGCGCGGCAGCGCCAGCGCATAGGGCGCCTGGTGGACGAAGACGCCGGGGGCCACCTCGCTCACCGCGAGCGGCTCCGGCGCGGCCTGCGCCGTTGCCGGAGCGGGCGCCGCGGCGGCGGCAACACCGATGAAAAGACACGCCAGACCCGCGGCACACCGCCGAACCCTGCCAAGCATGGACGCCTCCCGTCCCTCGGAGCGCCGTTCCTCCGCCGGTGGCGCGGTGGCGTTCCATCTTATTGATTTCGCGTTCTTTCCGGGCGCTCAGCGTCGCCCTGCCGCGTTGCCGTCCCGCGAAACACGCGGCGGACGACGCCATGCTCGCGCATCCCGCGCGGGAGCGCCAGCGGCGCGCACGCCTTCTCAGGCGTCCCGCAGCATGGGGTGGAGCGCGGCCAGCGCGGCGCGCTGCTGCTCGATCCATTCCGGGGTCCGCGCCTCGCGCGGGCGGTCGGGCACCACCGCCCCGACGACATGGGCGGGCCGCTCGCTCAGCAGCACCAGCCGGTCGGCGAGGGCGAGCGCCTCGCGCACATCGTGGGTCACCATCAGCACCGCCGCGCCGCTTTCCCGCGCCACCCGGCGCACGTGGGCGCGCAGCTCGCCGGCCGCCCGCGCGTCGAGCGAGACGAAGGGCTCGTCCAGCACCAGCAGCTCCGGCCGCCCCGCCACCGCCCGCGCCAGCGCCACCCGGCGCGCCAGCCCCAGCGACAGCGCATGGGGGTAGCTGCCCCGGTGGGCCGCAAGGCCGAAGGCGTCGATGAGCGGCCCGAGGTCCTGCCGCCGCAGCGCGCGCGGCAGGGTGAGGCGGATGTTCTCTTCCACCGTGCGCCAGGGCAGCAGGCGCGGCTCCTGGAAGGCGATGCCGATGGCGAGCCCGCGCGGATCGGGCCGCACCCAGCCCTCATAGTCGCGGTCGAGGCCGGCGAGGATGCGCAGCGTGGTGGTCTTGCCGCATCCGGAGGGGCCGATGAGGCACACGAACTCCCCCCGCCCGATGGCGAGGTCGAGCCCGCGCACCGCCTCGCCCGCGTGGCCGTGAGACCCGCGATGGCGCTTCTCGGCGATGTGGACCTCAACGAGGGGCGGGGCGCCAGCGGCGGGCATGGGTTTCGAACGGTTGCAGCAGGAGATATTCCACCGCCAGCATCACCGCCATGAAGGCGAGCGAATAGCCGAGCACGGCGGTGACGTCGAACAATTGGAAATAGACGGAGATGGCATAACCCACCCCGTTCGGCCGGCCCAGCAGCTCCACCACCAGCACGATCTTCCACACCAGCGCGAGGCCCGAGCGCGCCGCGCCCGCGACATGGGGCTCGAGCTGCGGCAGCACCACGTGGCGCAGCCGGTCCAGGGCGGACAGGCGGTAGGCGGCCGCCATTTCGTCCAGCTCGGGGGAGAGGGCGCGGGCGCCCTCGCGCAGCAGCACCGTCACGTTGGGGATCTTGTTGAGCGCCACCGCCAGCACCGCCGCCACCTCGGTGAGGCCGAGCCAGATGTAGCAAAGCACGGTGATGACCAGGGCCGGCGTGTTGAGCGCGAGCACCAGCCAGGGGTCGAACACCTGGTTCAGCGCATCCCGCCGCCCGAGCGCGATGCCCAGCGCCGTGCCCACCGCCATGGCGACGACGAACGCCGCCGCGACCCGCCCCAGGGTGGCCGCGAGATTGGCGAGGAGGTCGCCACCCGCCGCCTCGCGGACGATAAAGGCGAGCACAGCCCCCGGCGCCGGCAGGGCGGGGCTCGCGGCGAGCGTGGCGGCCGCCTGCCACGCGAGCAGCAGGACGGCGAGGGAAAGCGCCTTCACCAGCAGGCGCGCGGCGGCGGGGCGGTTCACGGGGCGCCGGCTCCGGCGGTCCAGTAGAGGCCCTCCGGCAGGCCGCGCACGGGGCCGAGGAGCGACCCGCCGCCGGCCTGGGCGAGCACTTCCAGCAGGCGCGCGGCGGCGGCCTTCTCCTCGGCCGGCAGGCGGCTCGGAATGCCCGCGATGAAGCCCCGCCGCAGCGCCGCGAAGGTGGCCTCGTCCCCGGCCTGCATCACGCTCCGCGCCGCGGCCCAGCCGGTGTCGGCCGCAGGGCCCGTTCCCGCGAGGGCGGCCTTGGCGGCGCGCGAGGCGGCGGCGAAGGCTTCGATCGCGGCCGGCTCCGCGCGGGCGAATGCGCCATGGAACACATAGCCCACCAGGGCCGGAGGCGGGGCGATGCCGAACGCCGCCACCACCTCGTCCATGCCCATGAGGCGCACGAAGCCCCGCGCCTCCAGCCGCGCGGCGAAGGTCCAGTAGAGCAGGGCGGCATCGAGCTCGCCCTGCTCCAGCTTGGCGGCGAGCAAAGGCGGCGCCCCGAACGACAGGCGCGCGGCGCGGGCGAGGTCGAGCCCGGCGGACTGCCGGGCGTGGGCCTGGAGCAGCAGCCAGCTCTTGTCGAGCGGCCCGCCGGCGACGCCGAGGCGCAGGCCGTCGAGATCGGCAAGGCGCTTCACCGGGCCGCCCGGCGCCACCATCACCGCGCCCTCGCCCGTGGAGAAGGGCAGGTAGAGAAGGTCCCGCCCCTCCGCCTTCAGGCGCGCCGCCCACAGGAGGTCGCTCACCACCCCGTCCACCGCCTCGGCCAGGAAGGCGAGGCGGCCGGCGTCGTTATTGGCCGCGCGGCGAGCCTCCACGGTGATGCCGTGCGCGGTGTCGAGCCCCAGCGCGGCCATGGCCGCGAGTTCCCAGGCGGCGGTGCCGAACTGGAGGATGGAGAGGCGGATGGTCCGCTGCGGCGCGGCGCGCGCGGCGAAAGGCGCGGGCGCCGCGGCCAGCGTGCCGGCGGCGAGCGCCAGCAGGGCGCGGCGCGTGAGCATTCATCCTCCCCGTCATTCTTGTTCCGCCCGTCGCGGGGCAGATGACATTGGCCGGCAGTCTGAAGTCTTTTCCCCGGCCTGTCCATAAATACAGAGCTTCACCGGCACTCTCTTAGAAATCTCAAAGCTCTCTTATGAATGCCAAATATTGACTGGCACTTCTGTTGCCATATGTTCCCAGGCAAGAGGTTCCGATGCACCAGGTCCGCGTGGCGGCTTGGGGCGAGAACCCGGGCCCGGCCCGCCATGGCAGCCGAGGCGCATTTTCGGGGAAACGGCAAGGGGGAGCGGAGCACGATGAAGGGGCCAACCTCGAACGGGGAGCGCGCGAAGGGCGCGGCATCCTGGCGCGCGATCGCGGTGGCGCTGGGCCTTTCGGGGGTGCCGGCGCTGCTCGCCGCATCCGCCCCGGCCCTGGCCCAATCGGCCGCGCAGCCGGCGGGCACGGTGGAGCTTCCGGCCGTGAACGTGGTGGACACCACGCCCCTCTCCGGCACCGGCATCGATGCCGACAAGGTGCCCGGCGCGGTGACGGTGATTTCCTCCGACCAGTTCGCCCGCCTGTTCTCCTTCTCCACCACCGACGCGCTGTTCCAGTACACGCCCAGCGCCACCACCAACGACGTGCAGGGCAACGCCTTCTTCCAGGATTTCCGGTTCCGCGGCTTCGCCGCCTCGCCGCTGCAGGGCACGCCGCAGGGCATCGCCGTCTACCAGAACGGCATCCGCGTGAACGAGGCCTTCGGCGACACGGTGAACTGGGACCTCATTCCCGAGGTCGCCATCAGCCAGGCGGAGGTGTTCTCGAACAATCCCGCGTTCGGCCTCAACGCCCTGGGCGGCGCCGTCTCCATCCAGATGAAGAACGGCTTCAACTTCCACGGCTTCGAGGGCTCTCTCCAGGGCGGCTCGTTCGGCCAGATCGGCGGCTCGCTGCAATATGGCGGCGAGAAGGACGGCTTCGGCGTCTATATCGCGGCGGATGCGGTGCGCGACGACGGCTGGCGCAAGCACTCCTCCTCCGAGCTGGCGCGGCTCTATGGCGACCTCGGGTGGAAGGGCGACAAGGCGGAGGTCCACCTCATCGCCAGCGCGGCAAGCAACTCCCTCGGCGTGGTGGGCCCCACCCCGGTGGAGATGCTCGCGGTGGACAACAGCTCGGTCTACACATGGCCGCAGACCACCAGCAACGACATGGGAATGCTGGCCCTCAACGGCCGCTACGACCTCACCGACACCTGGCAGCTCCAGGGCAATGTCTACGTGCGCCGGTTCAAGCAGTCCCACGTGGACGGCAACGATGCCGATCTCGAATCCTGCTCCAACCGGTGGAACCCCACGGTGGGCAGCTCGAAGATGTGCCTGGAGGAGGACGGCTTCAACGGCCCGCCCGGCGGCGGCACCCCCGCCAGCAACCCCGAATACGCCAAGTTCCGCGGCCAGATGGTGCTCTACGACCAGAACGGCAACACCGTGCCCTTCGGCGAGCTGGCGGACGGCTATCTCTACGGCGTCATCAACCGCACCTGGACCGACACCACCACCACCGGCGGCTCGGTGCAGGCGGTGAGCACAGACAAGCTGATCGGCCACGACAATTACTTCGTCATCGGCGGCAGCGTCGATCACTCGACCATCAATTTCAAGTCGAACACCGAGCTCGGCATCACCAGCATGGCGACCCTCGGGGTCGCCGGCGGCGGCACCTATCTCTCGAACCTGCCGAACTTCTCGCTGCCGGACGAATACCAGGTCTTCTACACGCCGGTGAACCTCGACGCGACCACCACCTATTACGGCCTCTACGCCACCAACGCCTTCGATATGACCGACCGCGCCACCCTCACCGTGGGCGCGCGGCTCAACGTCGCCGCCATCAACATGGAGGATGCCTCCGGCGTCGCGCCGCAGCTCAACGGCGACTACACCTTCTCGCGCATCAACCCCCTGGTGGGCCTCACCTACAAGATCACCTCCGGCGCCACCGCCTATGCGGGCTATTCGGAATCGAACCGCGCCCCGACCCCGCTGGAGCTGAACTGCGCCGACCCCAACCGCCCGTGCCTGCTGGAAAACTCCCTGGTGGCCGATCCGCCGCTGGAGCAGGTGGTGTCCCACACCTACGAGGCGGGCCTGCGCGGCACCGACAAGCTGCTCGGCGGCGACATCACCTGGAAGCTCGGCATCTACCGCGTGGACAGCGACGACGACATCATCGCCCTCGCCAGCGAGCAGACCGGCTACGGCTACTACACCAACGTGCCCGCCACCCGCCGCCAGGGCTTCGAGGCCGGCTTCCAATACGTCAACGGGCCGTGGCGGTTCTACGCCAACTACGCCTATATCGACGCCACCTTCCAGTTCGCCGGCTATCTCGCCTCGCCCAACAATCCTCTGGCGGTGGACGGCGAGGTCTATGTGACCTCCGGCGACCACATCCCCGGCATTCCCACCCAGACCTTGAAGCTGGGCGCGGATTACAAGGTCACCCCCAAGTGGACCGTGGGCGGAGACCTCATCGCCGCATCGAGCCAATACTATGTGGGCGACGAGGCGAACCAGAATCCCATGCTGCCGGGCTACTGGATCGTGAACGTGCGCACCACCTACCAGGTGACCGAGAACATCCAGGTCTTCGGCCTCGTCAACAATCTCTTCAACGAATCCTACGCCACCTACGGCACCTATTTCGATACCGGCTATCTCGGCCTCAACAATCCGCAGATGCAGACCCCCGGCCAGCCGCTTTCCGCCTATGCCGGCCTCCGGGCGACCTTCTGAGCCCGCCGCCATCCGCCGCTGCCCTGCCTTTCGCAGGGCAGCAAAAATGTGCGGCGCGAAGGTAGAGAGCGGGCGCCAGAAAGACCCTTGCGCGGCGCGCGGCGTTCAGTCAAAAGTCTAAGCGTTCTGATTGCGTGCGGGGAAACAACCGCGGCGTCGCGACCGATGAAACACCTTCAGCGGTCAAAGGCGCGGCCACCCGCTAATGTTTCCCCCTGCACGGAGCTGCGCCATGGCGGAATCCGCCCCCATCCTGCACATCCTCACCCCGCTCAACCACGCGAGCCCGTTCGACGTGAACATGGCGGTGGATGCGGGGTACACGGTCATCACGCCCTATTCCCGCGTCGCGCTGGAAGAGGTGCGGGACCTGACGCAGGACATGATGTTCTCGCGCCCGCCGCAGGCGGCGCCGCGCACCGGCCTCTTCATCGGCGGCAAGGACGCCGCCCTCGCCCTCGACATGGCGGCGGAGGCCAGGGCCGCCATCTTCCCCCCGTTCGAGATCTCCATCTTCCCCGATCCGGCCGGCTCCTTCACCACCGCCGCCGCCATGATCGCCAAGGTGGAGCAGGCGCTGCTGAAGGTGCGGCCCGATGGGCTCACCGGCGCCAGGGTGCAGATCTACGGCGCCACCGGCGTGGTGGGCTCCATCGCCGCCGTCATCGCGGCGGAGGCGGGGGCCCGCGTCACCCTGGTCAGCCATCGCGAGATCGCGCTGGTGGAAGCCAAGGCCGCCGACTTCAAGCGCCGGTTCGGGGTCGACCTCACCTGCGCCGCCGCCGTCACCGACGCGGAGAAGGCGAAGCTCGTGCCCGAGGCGGAAGTGATCCTCGCCACCGGCAAGGCGGGCGTGGAGATCCTCAGTCCCGCGCACCTTGAGGCCGCCGAGCGCCTGCTGGTGGCGGCGGACGTGAACGCCGTGCCCCCGGCCGGCATCGCCGGCATCGGTGCCCATGACGCGGCGGCCGTGCTGCCCCACGGGGTGGGCATCGGCGCGCTCGCCATCGGCAATCTCAAGTATGCGGTGCAGCACGAGATCCTCAAGCAGATGCGCGTCACCACCACGCCGATGTTCGTGGATCTCAAGATGGTGTTCGCCCTCGCCCGCACGCTGAAGGCGTGAGGTCATGGCCGGTGAGTTCCGCTCATCGGCCGTCTTCCCGCGTGGCGTGCCTTCGCCCGGCGTCCGCCATGGGCGGCGCCCGTCGTTGTGCCCTCCGTGCGCGGTGTGGCCCGAGCCCCGCCCGCGGCTGCTCCTGTCCTGAATGGGGATGGTCATGAACCTCCAGAATCCCGCGGCCCTTTCCGCCGGTCCGCGCCGGCCCAGCCTCTCCGCCGGGGTGCGCCCGCTGGTGGAGGCGCTCGTCGCCGATGCCGATGCCCTGCGCCTGTCCGTCTCGCCCGGCCCCCTCGGCTGCCGCATCGTGGATGCCGGCATCACCGCGCCGGGCGGCCTCGAGGCCGGACGCCGCATCGCCGAGATCTGCCTCGGCGGCCTCGGCCGCGTGGCGCTGGCGCCGAGCACGCGCTTCTCGCCCTGGGGCACGCTGGTGAGCGTCTCCACGTCCGATCCGGTGCTGGCCTGCCTCGGCAGCCAGTATGCGGGCTGGAGCCTGTCCGCCGACGATTTCTTCGCCCTCGGCTCCGGCCCCGGCCGCGCGGTGGCGGCGGTGGAGGAGCTCTACGGCGAGCTCGGCTTCCGCGAGGACAGCGACGACACCACGCTGGTGCTCGAAACGGGGATCGTGCCGCCGGAGGCGGTGGTGGCGGAGATCGCCGCGCGCTCGCGCGTGGAGCCGGCGCGGGTCACGCTCATCCTCACCCCCACATCGTCGTTGGCCGGCACGGTGCAGATCGTGTCGCGGGTGCTGGAGGTGGCGCTGCACAAGGCCCACGCCATCCACTTCCCGCTGGAGCACATCCTGGACGGGGTGGGCAGCGCGCCGGTGGCGCCGCCCTCGCCGGATTTCCTCACCGCCATGGGCCGCACCAACGACGCCGTGCTCTACGGCGGCGACGTGCAGCTCTACGTGCGCGGCCCCGCCGAGGCCGCGCAGGACCTCGCGAAGCGCCTGCCGTCCTCCGCCTCGCGCGATTACGGCCGCCCGTTCGCGGAAGTGTTTGCCGGCTACGACTGCGACTTCTACAAGGTGGATCCGCTGCTGTTCTCCCCCGCCCGCGTGACCGTGACCGCGGTGGAGCACGGCGCGAGCTTCACCGCCGGCGGGTTCGATCCGGTACTCATCGCCCGCTCGTTCGGAGCCTGAGGGATAAGGTGGAAGACCTCGTCATCTTCGCCGAGCGGGTGGACTGGCACACCCGCTCGCTTCTCGCCGCCATCAAGGCGCGGGGCCGCGCCGCGCGGGTGCTTTCGCTGCGCGCCTGCGGCTTCGCGGTGGGCGGCACCGCCCATGGCCTGCTGCTGCCCGGCTTCGGCGAGAGGCTGCCCGCCGCCTGCTTCGTGCGCTCGGTGCCCAACGGCACGCTGGAGCAAGTGACGCTGCGGCTCGGCGTGCTGCACGCGCTGCGCGCGCTGGGCGTGCCGGTGATGAACGACGCCCGCGCCATCGAGCGCTGCGTGGACAAGAGCGCCACCACCTTCCTGCTCGCCCATGCCGGCCTGCCCACCCCCCGCACGGTGGTGGTGGAGGACCGGGAGGCGGCGCGGCTGCTGGTGGACAGCGCCCCCGGCGACAGCGTTCTGAAGCCCATGTTCGGCGCCCAGGGCCGCGGCCTCGCCCGCCTTTCGCGCGGGGATGCCCTGCCGGCGGCGGAGGAGGTGGGCAGCGTCTACTATCTCCAGGATTTCGTCGGCGCCTCCCATCCGCGCACCGGGCCGGATGACCCCCACGAGGAAGTGCACGAGGATTTCCGCGTGTTCGTGGTGGGCGGCGCGGCGGTGGCGGCGATGGCGCGGCGCGGCACATCCTGGATCACCAACATCCACCAGGGTGCCACCGGGATAGAGGTGGCGGCGGAGGGGGTGCTGGCTGAGCTGGCGGTGCGCGCCGCCGCCGCAGTCGGCGCCGATTATGCCGGTGTGGACATCATTTCCGGCGCCGAGGGGCGCCTTCTTGTCCTCGAAGTGAACTCCATGCCCGCATGGCGCGGCTTGTACGATGCGACCGGGCGGAATATGGCGGAGCCTCTGGCGGCCCATCTGTGCGCCGCGAGGAAGGTGCCGGCCTGAAGGAACCGTCATGCGCGTCTTCATCTGCGAGTTCGTCACCGCCGGAGGGCTTCGCGGCTACGATCTGCCCGAGACCCTGGTGCCCGAGGGCACCCGCATGCGGGACGCGCTCATGGCCGACATCGAGGCGCTGCCCGGTGTCGGCGGCCTCCTGCTTGCTCATGACGACCGGCTGCCGGCGCCGCAGGAATCCTCCATCCCCATCGGCCCCCATGACGACCCCTGGGCGGTGTGGGCGAGCCTCGCGGCCCAGGCCGACGTGGTCTGGCCGGTGGCGCCGGAGACCCATGGCCTGCTGGCGCGGCTGGTCGGCCTGATGCGCGAGAAGTGCGAGCATGTGGTGGCCTGCGGGCCGGAGGCCATCGAGGTCTGCTCCAGCAAGCTGCTCACCGCGGGCCGGCTCGCCGCCGCCGCGCTGCCCCACGTGCCCACCTTCCGCGCCGAGGCGCCACCGGCCGAGCTTGCCGGGCCGGTGGTGACCAAGCCCGACGCAGGCGCCGGCTGCGAGGACACCCACCGCTGGGACAGCCCCGATCTGGCCCCCCGCGAGCCGGGGCTCGTCATCCAGCCGTTCGTGCCGGGTACCCCCGCCAGCCTCTCGGTGCTGGTGCGGCCGGAGGGGGCGACGCTGCTCACCGTCAACCGCCAGCACCTGGTGGAGAAGGACGGCGAGCTGGGCCTCGCCGGGCTCACCGTGGGCGCACTGCCCGCCGATCCGCGCATCGCGCACCTGGTGCCGGCGGTGGTGGCGGCCTTTCCGGGGCTCGCCGGCATCATCGGCATCGACATCATCCTCACCGAGGCCGGGCCGGTGGTGGTGGAGGTGAACCCGCGCATCACCACCTCCTATGCCGGCCTGCACCGGGCGCTGGCGGTGAACCCGGCCGCCTTCCTGCCCCAGTTCATCCGCGACGGGCGGCTGCCGGCCATGCCCCATCTGCCGCCGGCCTCCCCGGTGGAGGTGGGCCTGCGATGAGCCGCTCGGACCTCCTCCTGGGCTGGGATGTGGGCGGCGCCCACCTGAAGCGGGCGGTGGTGGACGCCTCCGGCCGCCTCATGCGCGTGGACATGGCGCCCTGCGCCCTGTGGCAGGGGCTCGACCGGCTGGATGCCGCCATCGCGGCGCTGCCGCCGGTGCCCGATGCGCCTTCGGTGGTGACCATGACCGGCGAACTGGTGGACCTGTGGCCCGACCGCGCCTCCGGCGTCGCCGGCCTCGCCCAGGCGCTGGCCGACCGGCTGGGGCCGGACACCGGCGTCTATGCGGGCCCCGAGGGCTTCGTGCCGGCGCAGGCCGCCGCCCGCCACGCCAAGTCCATCGCCTCCGCCAACTGGCACGCCACCGCCGCCGCCTTGGCCCTGCGCCTGCCGGCGGGCGTGCTGGTGGACATTGGCTCCACCACCACCGACATCCTTTATTTTGCCGACGAAAAAATAAAGTGTCGCGGCTATGCGGATGCCGAGCGCATGGTCTCCGGCGAGCTGCTCTATTGCGGCGTGGCCCGCACGCCGGTGATGGCGCTGGGCCCCACCCTGCCGTTCCGCGGCGCCCATGTGCCGCTGATGATGGAGTATTTCGCCACCACCGCCGACGTGCACCGCCTCACCGGCGACCTGCCGGCCAACGCCGACCTGCACCCCGCTGCCGATGGCGGCGCCAAGACGCGGGAGGCGAGCGCCCGCCGCCTGCTGCGCATGGTGGGGCGAGACCTCGGCCCCTGCACCCTGGACGAGGCGGAAGCCCTCGCCGCCTATGCGGCGGAGGTGCAGGTGCAACGAGTGCATGCCGCCCTAGCCCTGGTGCTGAGCGCCCATCGGCTGGCGCCGGCGGTGCCCCTGGTGGGCGCCGGGGTGGGCCGCTTCCTGGCCGCCAAGCTCGCCGCCCGCACCCACCGCTGGTACCTCGACGCCGGGCGCCTGCTCGCCTCCAACGACACCTGGGCGGCCGCCGCGGCCGATTGCGCCCCGGCCGTCGCCGTCGCGGTGCTGGCCCGCCGCCGACCGTCCTGAGCGCGGGCGCGCGGGACGGCCGGCAGTCCGGCATCTTCAACCGAAGCGGATGCCGAAGCGCGTGAAGAAAATGCGTGATCTCAGCAGCTTATACCACAGGCCCTGGTTTTGATTGGTGCCAGGTGGGTCAGCGCAAGCGCCGCGCGGGCTTACCCAAAGACCCATGTGTCAAACTCACGGGCCTTGGCATTGGAGCGGTCGCCGCGCGCCGCCGCGAGCGGAGAACGCTCTGGCAACCGGTCCGTACGCCACACCGCCGGTCCTTGATCTCGCCCGCCCCCGGCGCGATACCCTGCGGTCATGAGAAGCCCTTCCGCCTTCCGGCCCATCCCGGCCGAGCGTCCTCGCGCCCCGGAGCAGCCTGCCCCGCGGGGGACGCGATGACGCCCTTCGGCCGCCGGGTGCGGGAGCTGCGGGCCGCGCGGGGGGCGACCCTCACCGAGATGGCGCAGGCGCTCGGCGTCAGCGCCACCTATCTATCCGCCTTGGAGAACGGCAAGCGCGGCAAGCCCACCTGGGCCATGGTCCAGCGCATCATCGCCTATTTCAACGTGATCTGGGACGAGGCGGAGGACTTGCAGCGCCTCGCGGAGCTGTCGCAGCCGAAGGTCAGCGTGGACACGGCGGGCCTGAGTCCCGAGGCGACCGAGCTCGCCAACCTGCTGGCGGCCGAGATCCGCCATCTGCCGGCAGAGGCGGTGGCCGAGCTGCTCGGCCGGCTGAAGATCCTGCGCAAGCGCGGCTGAGGGCCTGGGCGCCGGACATCGCGTGGGCTCGAACAGGACCCGCCCGCGGGCCTCGCGCCGCCCCTGGGCATGTGCCTGTGGCCCCGCGAAAAGCTCAGGCGACGTGGTGAGTGTCGCTCGTCCGCTCCCCGGCCTCGCGCCGCGCGCTCTCCTGCCAGGACTGCTTCTTGCGATAAAGGGTGGAGGGGCTGAGATCGAGCGCCGCCGCCGCGAGCGCGATGTTGCCCTGGAAGGCGGCGATGGCGCGCTCGATGGCCCGCCGCTCGGTCACCGCCAGGGGCTCCACCTTGGGAAACGGCTCTGAGGAAGGCGGCAGCTCGGACGGGACCAGGGGCACGGCGGCGGGCCGCGCCTCCGCCACCGCCTCCGTCTCGGCCATGCGGTCCTGGGCAAACAGGGCGGCGGGCAGCGCCGCGCCCTCGCTCAACACCACGGCACGGCGCATGAGGTTCTGCAGCTCGCGCACGTTGCCCCGCCACTGGCGGTGCCGCAGCACCTCGGCCGCCTCGGGCGTGAGGCGCGGCAGGGGGCGGCCCTCCTCTCCCGCGAACCGCGCGAGGAACGCCTCGGCAAGGCGGATCACGTCATCGCCCCGCTCGCGCAGGGGCGGCAGGTGCAGGTTCAGCACATGCAGGCGATAGAACAGGTCCTCGCGCAGGCGCCCCGCCTTCACCTCGGCCACGGGGTCGCGGTTGGTGGCGCAGACGATGCGCACGTCCACCTGCCGCTCGTGCCCCTCGCCGATGCGCCGCACCTTGCCGTCCTGGAGGAAGCGCAGAAGCTTGGACTGCAACGCGAGGTCCATCTCGCCGATCTCGTCCAGGAACAGCGTGCCGCCGTCCGCCAGTTCGGCCGCGCCGCTGCGGTCGGCATGGGCGCCGGTGAAGGCGCCGCGCGCATGGCCGAAAATCTCGCTCTCCATCAGCTCGCGCGGGATGGCGCCGCAGTTGAGGGCGTGGAACGGCGCCGTATGGCGGGGCGAGCGGGCATGGACGGCGCTGGCCGCCAGCTCCTTGCCGGTGCCGCTCTCGCCGGTCACGAACACCGGCGCGCGCGAGGGCGCCACCCGGTTGATCTGCTCATAGAGCTGGAGCATGGGGGCGGAGCGGCCGAGGAAGCCGCAGAAATCGCCGTTCTGCGCGGTGGGCGAAGGGCGCCGGTCCTCGCGCAGGGCACGCCGGCGCTCGGGCCGGCCGCTGGGCGCCGCCAGCAGGCGGTCCACCACGTCCTCCGCCTTGACCGGCTTCAGCACCACATCGTCGGCGCCCGCCCGCATGGCCGCCACGGCGCCGGCCACGGAGCCCTGGGCCAGCGCCGCCACCAGCGTGCCGGAAAGGCCGGCGGCACGCAGCCGCGCCAGCACTCCCTCCTGCCCCTGCGTCAGCGAGACGAGGGCGGCATCGCAATGGGCCGCGGAGGCGAAGATGTCCCCGGCCTCCTCCACCTCCACCATGTTCAGCACGTCGCGCCGCGCCAGGGCGGCGCGCATCATGCGCCGCACGGCGGGATCGGGATCGCAGACGAGGATGCGGATGCTCTGGGTGGGTCGCACAGCGGTCATGTCGGCACGTACGGAGGAGGGACAGCCTGCATCCAGGTTGCCCCATGCCCTGTAAAGATTTCTTTGCCCGCGCGCGCCATGTCTCAACAGGTCGCATGAGACCTTCGACCATGGGCCCTTCCACGGCGAGGCCCGTGGGCTGCGCGCTCAATCGCGGCGGTGTTCAGCCATGGGGGCGCTTGCCGGTGGCCGCCTCCTGGGAGAGGCCGGCGCTTTCGAGCGCGTTCAGCGCCCGCTCGGACACCACGGGCGCCGGCAGCAGGCGGCGCACCAGGCGGCGCACCGCCTCCGGCCCGCCGCCGTCCAGATGGGCGAGGCTGCGCACCGCCTCGCGCTCGTCGCTGTCGCGGTCGAGGGCGTGCAGGGCCAGCGCCAGCGCCAGCCGGTTGCCGGGATTGGGGTGGAGGCGCAGCTGCGGCACCAGCGCCTGGGCCGAGAACGGATCGTCGCGCAGGAAGGCGGCGATGGCGAGGTAGGTCTCCTGCAGCGGCGTGCGCGCCGCGCCCTGGGCGCGGGCGGACACCAGCATCGCCTCCCCGTCCTCCACCCGCCCGGCGCCGATGAAGACGGTGCCGACGGTGGCGGCGATGTCATTGTCGAGCGGGTTGAGGCGCAGCGCCTGCTCGCCGGAGGCGACGGCCGCCTCGGTCTCCCCCAGGAACAGCTGCACCAGCGCCAGGGTCCTTTGGGCATAGGCGCTGGTGGGCGCGAGGTCCACCGCCAGCTCCGCCTCGTGCAGCATCTGCGCGGCGCGCTCGGGCGCCAGCGGCGTTCCGGTCTCGCGCATGGCCTCGTCGAGCATGGAAGCCGCGCGCACCGCATGGCCGAGGGCGAACTCCCCGTCCTGCCCCGCCAGCTCCGCCAGGCAGCGGCCGGCGGCCGGCGCCGGGGCGGTGCCCTCGTTGCGCAGCACGGCGAACGCCTCGGCGATGCAGCCGAAGCCGGAGGCCGGCGCATGGGCCCGCACCTGCGCGCGGGCGCGCACCGGCACCACGCCGTAATTCTCCAGCAGCGCCGCCGCGGTCTCCCGCACCGCGCGCTGCTCGGCCGCGCTGGCATCCGCGACCTTCAGCCCCTCCACGGCGTGGGACCAGACGATGATGCCCTCGCAGCGATCGGTAAGGTGCAGGAGCAGCGCATAGGTGCCGTCGCCGCGCGGCTCGGCCAGCCCGCCGAGGGAGAAGACCGAGCGGGCGCGGCGCCCGCCGCATTCGCGGGCAGCCGCCTCGCCACGGCTGCTGCCAGCCCTCACCTCCACGAAATCGAACTGGGCGAAGCTGTCGCGCAGGCGCTCCTCCAGGCCGCGCAGGTCGCCCTGCGCCGGGCCCTGGCCGGTGCCGGCGTCGAGCGCGCCGACCTCGATGATGGGCAGGCGCACCCGATCCGCCAGCGAGGGGCGCTCCCCCAGCAGGGCCTGCACCGGTGCCGGCAGGTCCGCATTCTCCGCGAGGCGCGCGAAACCGACGGCCGCCGTGCCCACCATGAGGACGAGCCCCGCCGCCAGCGCCGCGAAGCGCCCGGCGCGGCGCCACCGCCCAGCCGGCGGCGCGTGCCGGGCGGGTTCCTCGGGCGCGGAAGGCGGCGCAGGGGACACCTCCGGCGGAAGAGGGGCCGGCTCCGGCACGGCGGGCGCGGCCTCGGCCGTCCGGCGGTCCTCGAAGCGGGGAACGTAGCCACCCTTGGGAATGTGGATCTGGACCGGATCGCCGGCGCCGACGGTGTTGTAATAATTCTGCAGCGCCCGGCGCAGGCGGGTCGCCTCCACCCGGACGATGGGGTCGGACTGGGGGTCGAACGTGGGCGCGCGGCCGAGGGCTTCCACCGCGATGGTGTAGCCCTTGATCTGCTCGGCGCGGCCGGCGAGCGTCGAATCCACCACATAGCGCAGGAACGCGCCCAGGCGGGGCGAGGTGCACAAATCCGGCGAGGCGATCACCCGCTCCAGCGCCGCGCGCACCTCCCCCTCCCATGCGGCGGGGGCGGGCCCGGTGTTTGCCGGCGCCGCCGTGCCGGCCACGACCTCGGGCCCGGCCGCCGCATCCGACCCGACCGCGGGCGCATCGGGCCCAGCCGCAGGCGCTTCCGCGGACGACGGATCGCGGATCGGATTCTGGTCGGCGGCATTCCCCTCGGTCATGGGCCCTTTGTCCGTCAGAAGCCGTGCGGGTGCAAGGGGGAGGCCCGAGGGGGACGCATCCAGGCCGGATCCATCACCGCCTGCGGGGAGCGTCGCCCGTGCCCTGCGCAGCCGGAAGCTCGCCCATCGCGGCGGCCGAAACATGGCGGCAGCGCCTCCGCACGGGCGGCTCAGAGATAGCCGGCGAGCATGAGCACGGCGACGATGATGAGGAGCAGCGCGGCGATGCCGCCGGGAACGTAGCCCCAGCTTTCGCTGTAGTCCCATATGGGCAGCGCCACCACCGTCAGCACCACCAGCAGGATGATCAGGACCGCCGCCATGGAAGCCCCCTCGCGAGCGCACGGCCGGTGCTGCCGGCCCGTCATGACGCTTTTGTGGCATGGTCCCACGGCGCGTCGGGCGGCGAAAGGAAAAATGCCTGTGGCGAGGCTGCTATTCCGCACCCTTCTGCGCCGAAAGTGGAATTCTGCGGGCCGCGTGACCGCCCTAACGTGCGGCGCCCGCCGGCGTGGCGGCAAGGGGACGGGAACGACGCGATGGGAAAGCCGTTGGGAAGGCCGTTCATCCGCACGCGTGAGGAAGCCCTGGTCCCGGTGCTCTCCCTCCTCGCCAGCACCGCCCTGGCGCTGATCGTGCTGCTCGGGCCGGCCTGAGCGCCTTCATCCGGCGTGGGGAGTGAGGCGAGGTCGGGAGCGTCTGGCTCACGCGGACACCGGGCCGATTCGGGGGAGACCTGCCTGATGCCGGTCGAAGACCGGGGACGGTGGCTTGCAAACGTGGGGAACCCGGCGATGTCGCCGGGTTCGGTTTTGCGCGTGCTTCCGGCTCAGGCCTGGAAGGGGTGCTTCACCGCGTCGCGCTTCTCGGTCGCTTCCTTGGCGGTCGGCTCGCCCTTCACCGCCCGCGCCAGCGCAAGCTTGGTCGCCTCGTAGTTGTACGACTGGATCTTGGCGTCGTCCGCCGCCTCCCAGTGGATGAACACGCCAACGCAGATGTAGAGGTCGTCCGCCTCTTCCAGCGGGATGATCCCTTCCGCGACCGCGTCCTGCACGGCCTTCGCAACGCCGTGCTGCGCCGGCCCGAACATCTGAACCGCCTGGCGCGCGTCCTTGATGGTCACCTTGTTGAACATCACCGTGTTCGGCTTGCACTGAAGGTTCGGCGCGATCACCGCCAGCAGCGAGGTGAACCCGTCCTTGTTGTTGGTCAGGCTGGTGCAGAAGGCGGTCTCCGCCGCGCTGCCGCGCGGCCCGATCAGAAGGTCGATGTGCGCAACCTCGTTGCCATCGCCCACCAGTGCCTCGCCAACCAGAACCTTGTCGATCTTGGCCATTGGTCTCGTCCTCCCAGATATTCGCCGGGTGATGACCGCATGCCGCGCCACGCGGCACCTGAAACACCCGGCAGGGGACGACCGCCTCCGGTTTCTCGCGGATAGCGGTCGGCTGCCGCATACCCTTGTTTCAGCGCCCGCTCAAATCAGGCCGGTTCACCGGATAGCGCCGCGAAAGTACTCGACCCGCATGAAGCCAGCAAGACGCTCCGAAGGGGGAACGCACGGCGCGGGCGTCAGAAGTCGGAGGCGATGCCGCCCACTTCCCAGTCGCCGTAGCGCACCGGCTCGGGGCCGCCGCGCCCGTTGATCTCCCTGGGCCGCTCCTGGCGCGTGGCATCGGCGGCGGCGCGGCGGGCCTCGGCCTCCGCGAGGGCGCGCCTCGCGGCCTCGCTCAGGGGCTTCCTCTGGGCGGCTTCGGGCGCGCCGGCGGCGGCGTCCTGGATCTCTTCGGCCATCTCTTCGTCTCCGAACACGGCGCCGGCTGCGGCGCGCTCAATCTTGCGCGGCGGCGCCAAAGCATGGTAGCGCACCGCGCGCCTTCGAGCGCACTCTATCAAAGCCCTCAACATATGGAGATGCGCATGGCGACGCAGAATGGCGGCCCCACCCAGAATCCGGCGCCGTCGCTGAACGTGCTCGCGCAGTACACCAAGGACTTCTCGTTCGAGAATCCCAACGCGCCGCGCTCGCTTGCCGCGCCTCCGAGCCAGCCCGACGTCAACATCCAGATCCAGGTCAACGCGAAGCCCGGCGGCGCCGGCGACTTCGAGGTGGAGCTGAAGATCGAGGGTGGCGCCAAGATCGGCGCCGACACGCTGTTCGCGTTCGAGCTCACCTATGCCGGCGTGTTCCGCGTGCAGGGCGTGCCCGAGCAGAGCCTGCAGCCGGTGGTGCTCATCGAGTGCCCGCGCATCCTGTTCCCGTTCGCCCGCCAGATCATCGCCGACGCGGTGCGCAACGGCGGCTTCCCGCCCCTGATGATCGACCCGGTGGATTTCGCCGCGCTCTATCAGCAGCGGATGCAGGCGGAGGCCGCCAAGCTCTCCACCTCCGGCCAGGCCTGAGCCTTTCCGGCGCCCGCCGCTTGACGCGGGCGGGCGCCGCTTCCACCGTGCGGCCCAGGGGCGCCGCCGGGGATGTCGCATGACGCCGTTGCCGTGCGCGGGGCCCGCCTTCGAGCCGCGCCAGAGCCGCAACGCAGCAACCCGATGCAACGCCCCCGAAGCCCCATCCGCTCCATCCGCTTCAAGCTCGGCGCCCTCATCGCCGCCGTCGCCGCCTTCGCCGTGCTGGCCGCCGCCGGGGTCGTGCTCGCCGTGGGCGTCACCGACAGCGCGCTCGAGGCCGCCATCGCCGCCCAGCGGCGGCTCGACCTGCTCACCGAGGCCTCCGCCCGCCTCTCCGCCTACGGCATCACGGCCGTGGCGGACGCGGACCACCCCACCACCGACCGCGACCGCGTCTCCGCGGCGCGGGACCGCGTCTCCGCCGTGCTGGACACCGTGGCCGCCGAGAGCCCGGAGGGCCTCACCGCGGCCGAGGCGGCGAGCCAGGGCCGCGCCCGGCTCCTGGCCCACCTGAAGGCGGACTTCACTTTGCTCGATCGCCAGATCGGCCTCGCCCTGGCCGATGGCGACACCGCCCGCCGGGGCGATGCCGTGCGCGGCGCGCTCAATGCCTTCGCCGCCGCCGCCGGTCCCATCCTCTCCATGCTGGTGGAGAACGAGCGCCGCGCGGTGGTCGAGGCGCGGGGGGAGGCGCGCGCGCTTTCCATGCGGCTGCGCGCCGGGGCGGTGCTGGTGGCCGCGCTGGTGCTGGCGGCGGCGCTGGTGCTGCACCGCACCCTGGCGCGGCCGCTGCTGGAGCGGCTGCGGCGGATCGACGAGGCGGCCGGGGCCATCGGCTCCGGCGTGCTGGATACCCGCCTCGCCATCGGCTCACGCGACGAGCTGGGGCTGTTGATGGCCAAGTTCAACCGCATGGCCGAGCGCCTCGCCCGCCGCGCCCGCAAGGTGGCCGCCGACCGGGCGGTGCTGGAGCGCACCGTGGCCGAGCGCACCCAGGACCTGACCGCCGCCAACACGCGCCTCGCCGCCATCGACGCCTCGCGCCGGCGCTTCTTCACCGACGTGAGCCACGAGCTGCGCACGCCGCTCACCGTCATCATCGGCGAATGCGACGTGACCCAGCGCGCCAGCGCCATTCCCGAGGAGCTGACCCGCGGCGTGCTCGCCACCATCCGCAAGCGGGCGGCGCGGCTGCACCGGCGGGTGGAGGACCTGCTGCGCATCGCGCGCTCGGAAAGCGGCGAGATCGAGCTCGTGTTCCAGGACGTGCCGCTGCGCCCGCTGCTGGAGGAGGCGGTGGCGAGCTTCGATGCCCCGGCCCGGCGCCAGCGGGTGCGCCTCGCCCTGGAGGCGGAGGCGCCCGGCCCCCTGGTGCATGCCGATCGCGAGTGGCTGCGGCAGGTGGTGGAGGGGCTCATCGACAACGCGCTGCGCCACGGCGCGCCGCTCTCGCGCATCACCGTTCGGCAGGGCGCGAGCCGCGACGGGGTGCGGATCGCGGTGGAGGACGACGGGCGCGGCATTCCCCCCGCCCAGCGCGCCGGCCTGTTCGAGCGCTTCGCGCGCGGCGCGAGCGAGCACTCCGGATTCGGGCTCGGCCTCGCCCTTGCGGAATGGGTGGTGACGCAGCACGGTGGACGTATCACACTGGAGGACGCCGCCGGCGGCGCGGGCACGGGACTGACCGTCGCCATCGCCCTGCCGGCACCCCAAGAGATAGAGGACGCCCCTACGGACGCCTGAAGGCGCGCGGGCAAAGAGGAGACGCCATGAACATCCTGGTGGTGGAGGACGACGGCGACATCGGCGCCATGCTGAGCCGGGGGCTCAGCGCCGAGGGCTTCGACGTGGAGGTGGCGACCAGCGCCGAGGCCGCGCTCGACGCCGCCCGCGCCTACAACCCGTGCGCGGTCGTGCTCGACATCATGCTGCCGGACGGCTCGGGCATCGACGTGTGCCGGTCCCTGCGGGGGGCGGGCCACGCGGGGCCCATCCTCTTCCTCAGCGCCAAGGACGAGGTGGCGGACCGGGCCGAGGGCCTCGGCGCCGGGGCCGACGACTATATCGTGAAGCCGTTCGAGTTCGCCGAGCTGGTGGCGCGGCTGCGCGCCCACCTCATGCACCGGCTCGGCGGCGCCACCGACAAGCGCCTGAACGCCGGGCGGCTGGTGCTGGACCTCGCCACCCGGCAGGTGCTGTTCGGCGAGATCCACGTGCGCCTCACGGAGCGGGAGGCGGACCTGCTCGCCCTGCTCATGGCCACTCCCAACCGGCCGGTGCCGCGCGGCGACATCTTCGACCGCCTGTGGGCGAGCCAGGGCGGCGCCTCGCTCAATGTGGTGGACGTCTATGTGGGCTACCTGCGCAACAAGCTCTCGCCGGTGAGCCGCGCCGGCGGGCCGCAGGTGGCCACCGTGCGCGGGCGCGGCTTCATGCTGGATCTCGCGGGCTCCGGCGCCGGGCCCCACTGAGCCGCACAGCGCATGGTATGCAGGGCGGCGACATGATTTGTGCGCTGCCGCAAAAGGTGTTCCGTGGCGTCGGAAACATCCGCTCTCCGGGGGTAGGCAAAAATTCCCCTTGCGCGATTTCACCTGCGCGCCAATATTTGTCGTGACTGTAGTGAGACCTCATTACAGCTTGGTTCTTATGATTTTCTTATGAAAATCTGGAACTCAATACGACCAAGGCCGACATCGGCCGAACCAGGAGGAAAGACGATGCGTTGGCAGAAGCCCCAGGTTTGCGAAGTCTGCGTCGGCATGGAAGTCACCGCCTACCTGCCGGCCGATTTCTGAAGGCCGAGGGCCGGCGCGCCGCAGCCGCCGGCTTTCGCCGAAGCCCACGCGGCGCCGGGGCGAATGCCTTCCGGCGCCGGTCGAGGACCGCAGGCGCGGTCCGGTTCGAGCGGGCCCGCTTCCGGAACCGGGGCGGGCTGCGCAGCAGGGGCGCCAGCCTTCACATGCAAGCCATCGTTCTCGGCTCCGCGGCCGGAGGCGGCGTTCCGCAATGGAACTGCCGCTGCCCCGTGTGCAGCCTCGCCTGGACGGGCGACCCGAGGGTCGCGCCGCGCACACAATCCTCGCTCGCGGTTTCCGGAGACGGCGTGGACTGGCTGCTGCTCAATGCCTCGCCGGACCTCAGGGCGCAGATCGCCGCCACGCGGGCGCTGCATCCGCGCCATGGCGAGCGCGATTCACCGGTTTCCGCCGTGGTGGTCACCAATGGCGATGTGGACCATATCGCCGGCCTGCTGACGCTGCGCGAATCCCAGCCCTTCACCCTGTTCGGCACCGCCGAGACCCTGGCCATGGTGAACGCCAACCCGGTGTTCGGCGTGGTGAACGCGGCTTTCGTGCCGCGCCGGACGGTGGAGCTGGGCGTGCCGTTCGAGCCGTTGCCGGGCGTGACGCTGGAGATGTTCGCCGTGCCCGGCAAGGTGCCCCTGTGGCAGGAGGACGAAGGGCTCGTCATCGGCGCCGAGACCGGCGGCACGGTGGGCGTCAGCGTCACCTGCGGCGGGCGGCGCCTCGTCTACATCCCCGGCTGCGCGGCGATTTCCGCGGCCGTGCGCGCGCGCATCACCGGGGCGGACCTCCTCTTCTTCGACGGCACGCTCTACCGTGACGACGAGATGATCGCCGCCGGCACCGGCGTGAAGACCGGCGCGCGCATGGGCCATCTCTCCATGTCCGGACCCGAGGGCACCATCGCGAAGCTGGCGGACGTGCCGGCGGCGCGGCGGGTGTTCATCCACATCAACAACACCAACCCGGCCCTGGTCTCCGGCTCGCCCGAGCGGCAGGCGGTGGAGGCGGCGGGCTGGGTCGTCGCCGGCGACGGCATGGAGTTCGCGCTATGACCGTGCATCTCGACATCAACCGCGAGCCGCTGCCGGCGCCGACCGACGTGCCCTTCACCCCGGAAGGGTTGGAAGAAGCCCTGCGCGCCGTGGGCGCGCGGCGCTATCACAACCTGCACCCCTTCCATAAGCTCCTGCATTCGGGCCGGCTCGATCAGGACCAGGTGCGGGCCTGGGCGCTCAACCGCTATTGCTACCAGTCCGCCATTCCCCGCAAGGATGCGGCGCTGATGAGCCGTTGCGACGACCGCGCGCTGCGCCGCGAATGGCTGCACCGCATCACCGACCATGACGGCCATGGCGCGGATTCCGGCGGCATCGAGCGCTGGCTGGTGCTCACCGACGGGCTCGGCCTCGACCGCGCCTACGTGATCTCGAAGCAGGGCGCGCTGCCGGCCACGAAGTTCGCGGTGGAGGCCTACGTGCGCTTCGTGGCGGACCACTCCCTGCTGGAGGCGGTGGCCTCCTCCCTCACCGAGCTGTTCGCGCCCGGCATCCACGCCGAGCGAATCTCGGGGATGCTGGAGCATTACGACTTCATCAACGAGAAAGTGGTCGCCTATTTCCGCCGCCGGCTGGACCAGGCGCCGAAGGATGCGGACTTCGCCCTCGAATACGTGAAGGCGAATGCCCGCACGGTGGAGCAGCAGCGCGCCGTCATCCGCGCCCTCACCTTCAAGACCGAGGTTCTTTGGGCCCAGCTCGACGCGCTCTACTTCGCCTATGTGGAGCCCGGCTGGCCGGCTCCCGGCGCGTGGGTTCCCGGCGTGGGCATGGCGGCGGCATGATCGCCGCCGAGACCGACGTGCCCCGCCTGCCGCGCGGGGTGAAGCTGAAGTACGACACGGTGCGCGAGCGCCACGTGCTGCTCGCCCCCGAGCGGGCCTTCGACATCGACGCCATCGCCGCCTCTGTGCTGGCGCTGGTGGACGGGCAGCGCACCTGCGGCGAGATCGTGGATGCGCTCGCCGCCCAGTATGACGAGAAGCGGGAGGTGATCGCCGGCGATGTGCTCGCCATGATCGGCGATCTCGTCGCCCGCCGGGTGATCGAGAGATGACCGACATCAGCCAGAGCGCGTCCCTGGACGTGATCGAGCCAAAGCCCCGCGGGATGCCGGCCGTGGGCCACCCCATCGGCCTGCTCGCGGAGCTGACCCACCGCTGCCCGCTGCGCTGCCCCTATTGCTCCAACCCGCTGGAGCTGGAGCGCCGCGACGCCGAGCTGGACACCGCCACCTGGAAGCGGGTGCTGAGCGAGGCGGCGGCCCTCGGCGTGCTGCACATCCACCTCTCCGGCGGGGAGCCCACGGCCCGCCCCGATCTCGTGGAACTGAGCCGCCATTGCGCGCAGGAGGGGCTCTACACCAATCTCATCACCTCCGGCATCGGCCGCGCGCCCGGCATGATCGATGCCCTCTATGATGCCGGGCTCGACCATGTGCAGCTCTCGGTGCAGGGCGCCACCGCCGAGACCGGTGATCGCATCGGCGGCTACAAGGGCGGGCACGTGGCCAAGCTCGCCTTCGCCCGTCGGGTGGTGGAGCTGGGTCTGCCGCTGACCCTCAACGCGGTGATTCATCGCGGCAACATCCATGAGGTGGAAGCCATCATCGCGCTGGCGGTGGAGCTGAAGGCCAAGCGGCTGGAGGTGGCGCACACCCAGTATTACGGCTGGGCCTATGCCAACCGCGCGGCGCTGATGCCGGCCCGGCCCGACGTGGACCGCTCCATCGCCTTGGTGGAGGCGGCGCGCCGGAGGCTCGAGGGCGTGCTCGTCATCGACATGGTGATCCCCGATTACTACGCGCGCTATCCCAAGCCCTGCACCGGCGGCTGGGGCCGTAAGACCCTGAACGTGACGCCTACCGGCCGGGTGCTGCCCTGCCACGCGGCGGAGAGCATTCCGGGCCTCGAATTCTGGAGCGTGCGCGACCATGCGCTCGGCGACATCTGGCGGCTGAACCCGGCCTTCAACGCCTATCGCGGGACCGACTGGATGCCCGAGCCGTGCCGCAGCTGCGAGCGGCGGGAGATGGATTTCGGCGGCTGCCGCTGCCAGGCCATGGCGCTGCTGGGCGATGCCTCGGCCACAGATCCCGCCTGCTCGAAGTCGCCCTTCCACGCCCGCATGGAGGCGCTGGCCACCGCCGAGGCGACGGGGGCGGCGCCCGACTACATCTATCGCACCATCGGCGGCGCACCGGCGCCGCAGGCAGGGGAGGGGCATCTGTGAGCGGTCCGTCTTTCAGGGGGCTCGCGGGGGTGCTCCTTCTCGGCGCGGCGCTCGCCGCTCCGGCGCGTGCCCAGGAGCCGGCGCCGCCCGTCGCCACGCCGCCTTCCGCCGCCGCGCTGCTGTTCGAGACGCCGCAGCTGGAGGCCGCCCAGCCGGGCCGCACGCTTACCTACCGCTACAGCCGCAAGGTCTCCGACCCGGAGCTGGGGCCCTCCTTCGAGGACACCATCAAACTGGAGGTGGAGCCGGCGGGCGCGGCGGCGCCGGCCGGCGCGCGCTCGCTGAAGGCGAACTTCTTCAGCGCCGAGCGCCACCGCGCGGCCGGCCCGTTCGAGGATGTCACGGGCAATCCGGTGACGGTGCTGTTCCTGGAGAATCACCTCGCGGACCTCTCCGGCAAGCTCCTCGGCAACCCCCGCTACTTCAAGACCGCCATCCGCGCCGCCCTGCGCGACAAGGCCGAGGTGACGCGGCAGGCCTTTACCATCGGCGGGCGCGCTTATGCGGGCTGGCGGGTGAAGGTCTCGCCCTTCGCCGGCGATCCCAACGTGAAGCGGATGCGCGGCCTCGACACGCTCACCTACGCGTTCGATGTCGCGCCGGACCTGCCCGGCGAGATCGCGCGCATCACGATCACGGCCGACACCAAGGACGGCCGCCTGTGGGAGGAGGTCCTGACCTATGATCCGCAAGGCTCTTGAGGGCGCGGCCCTCGCCCTCGCGCTCACCACCCCGGCCCTTGCCCTCGACGCCAACGACTATCCCACCGCGGCGCGGGTGGATTATGTCATCGGATGCATGGGCGCCAATGGCGAGACGCGCGAGGCGATGACCCGTTGCTCCTGCTCGGTGGACACGCTCGCCTCCATCCTGCCCTACGACCGCTACGTCCAGGCGGAGACCATCCTCTCCATGCGCCAGGGGGTGGGGCAGGCGGCCGGCGTGTTCCGGAGCGTGAAGATGTATGACGACATCATCGCCGACCTGCGCCGCGCGCAGGCGGAGGCGGAGGTGCGCTGCTTCAGGTGAGGCGGCGCGCCGGCCTCGTCTTCCGCGCCGCACAACACTTCTGCGCGGTGCGGCATATGAGACGGGTTTTCAAGGCGCGATCGCCTGTGTTAGCTTGCCGCTCCAAGAACAGACGCATGGCGCACGGGGCAGTTCCCAAAGTGGAATCGGACCCCGAAGCGCACTGCAACGACAAGCGGGCAACCGCCGCGGCGTCTTGATCGGGTCCTTTTCTCCCATCCAAGGCAGTGCCATGGCCGCTGATCGCCCCTTTGCCCTCATAGCACCCTCTCGTCCGCAGCCCTCGCGGGGGACCGGCGCCGCCGTCGCGGCGCGCTGCCCGGCATTCCCTGCGCTGTTCGCACGGTGACATCATGACAGGTGACGACGTGTCCCGCGACGATGCGGAACGCATCGTGACGGACGTGGTCTGCGCATTCTGCGGCCTCGGCTGTGACGATCTGGAAGTGGCCGTGCGCGGGCGCAGCGTGCGCCCCGTGAAGGCCTGCGCCGAAGCCGGCCGGCTCCTGGCGCGCAAGGACGCGCCCGCTCCCGCCCCCCGCATCGCCGGGCGGGCGGCGAGCCTCGCCGAAGCGGCCGAGGCGGCTGCCGGCCACCTGAAGGCGGCCCGCGCGGCGGCCATCACCGGCCTCGGCGCCGACCTCGACGGCCTGCGCGGCCTGTTCGACATCGCCATGGCGGCCGGCGCGAGCTTCGACCATGCCGCCTCCGACGGCCTGTTCGCGAACCTGGAGCGCCTGTCGCGCCGGGGCTGGATCGCCTCCACCCTCGCGGAGGTGCGCAACCATTGCGACCTTCTGGTGGTGTTCGGCGCCGACCCGGAGATCGCCTTCCACCGCTTCTTCGAGCGCGTGGTGCCGGCGGGCGGGGAGGGGAGCGACGCCGCGCCCCGCTTCGTGGCGGGCCGCCGCCGCGTGGTGGTGGTGGGCGACATTCTCTCCGAGGGCGCGCGCCGCGCGCTCGCCGGACACGACGTCACGGAGATCGTGGTGTCGCCGGCGGAGGTGGCGCTCGCCGCACGCGGGCTCGCCGCCCTTGTCGCCGGGCGCCGGCCGGCGGGCGCGCCCACCCTCGAAGGGGTGGTGGGCGAGGCCCTCGCGGCCCTCGCCGAGGCGCTGAAGGCGGCGCGCTATTCCATCTTCACCTGGAATGCCGCCACCCTCGGCCCGCGCGACGCGGCGAGCGTGGCGGAATCCGCCGCCACCGCGGTGGACCTGCTGAGCCCCGCCACCCGCTCCGCGGTGTTCCCCCTCGGCGGGCGCGACAACATCACCGGCGCGCACCAGATGGCGCTGTGGCGCTTCGGCTATCCGCTGCGCACGGCGGTGGGCGGCGGCGTCGCCCGCCACGTGCCCGAGCTCTACGCCACCGCCGCCGCCCTGAAGGACGCGGACCTGGTGCTCCATGCGTCGAGCTTCCGGCCCGACGCCCCGCCGGAGTTCGAGCGGGGGCCGGTGATCGCGCTTGCCCATCCCGACACGGTGTTCGCCCGCGAGCCGGACGTGTTCATCCCCGTCGGCACGCCGGGCGTGGACCACGACGGCCACGCCTTCCGCATGGACGCGGTGGTGTGCCTGCCGCTGGCCGCCCTGCGCCCGGCCGAGCTGCCGAGCGTGGCGCAGGCGGCCCGCGCGATTCTCGAAAGCCTCAGGAGGGCGGCATGACCACGCGCATCACCGGCGGGCGCCTGTTCGACCCCGCCAACGGCGTCGTGGACGTCGTCCGCGACCTCGTCATCGAGGACGGGCGCATCGTCGCGGCGGAAGGCCCCGCCAAGGCGAGCGACGAGATCATCGACGCCGCCGGCTGTATCGTGCTGGCGGGCGGCATCGACCTTCACTCCCACATCGCCGGCGGCAAGGTGAACCTCGGCCGGCTGCTGATGAACGACGACCGCGCGCGCTTCCCCGAGCCGTTCGGCGGCGTCATGTGCGGCTGCGGCGGCGGGCGGGCGGCGCCCACCACCCACGCCACCGGCTGCCGCTATTCGGAGATGGGCTACACCGCCGTGTTCGAGCCGGCCGTTGTGGGCGCCAATGCCCGCCACGCCCACCTGGAGATGGCGGACATCCCCAACCTGGACACCGGCGGCTTCCTGGTGCTGGGCAATGACGACTTCCTGCTGCGCATGATCGCCGAGGGCGAGGGCCAGCAGGCGGTGAACGACTATGTGGCCTGGATGCTCAAGGCCACCCAGTGCTGCGCCATCAAGATCGTGAACCCCGGCGGCATCAACGCCTTCAAGTTCAACGGCCGCACGCTCGATTTCGACGAGCCGGGCCCGCACTACGGCCTCACCCCGCGCCGCATCCTCACCACCCTGCAGCGGGCGGTGACGGCGCTCGGCGTGCCGCACCCCATCCACCTGCACGGCTGCAATCTCGGCGTGCCGGGCAACGTGAAGACCACGCTCGCCACCATTGGGGCGACGGAAGGCTTCCCGCTGCACCTCACCCACATCCAGTTCCATTCCTACGGCACCGAGGGCGACCGCAAGTTCTCCTCCGGCGCGGTGGAGATCGCGGAGGCGGTGAACGCCAATCCCCACATCTCCATCGACGTGGGGCAGGTGATGTTCGGTCAGACGGTGACCGTCTCCGGCGACCTCATGTCCCAGTACCGCAACCACGGCATCGCCGATCCCAAGAAGTGGATCGGCATGGACATCGAGCTGGACGCGGGCTGCGGCGTGGTGCCCTTCAACTATCGCGACACCTCGTTCGTGAACGCCCTGCAATGGGCCATCGGGCTGGAGCTGTTCCTGCTGGTGGAAGACCCCTGGCGGGTCTACCTCACCACCGACCACCCCAACGGCGGGCCGTTCACCTCCTATCCGCACCTCATCCGCCTGCTGATGGACAAGCCCTTCCGCGACGCCCAGCTGGAGCGGCTCCACAAGGCGGCCCGCGCCCATACGCGCCTCGCCGAGATCTCCCGCGAGTACACGCTGGAGGAGATCGCCATCATGACCCGCGCCGCCCCCGCCCGCACCCTGGGCCTGAAGGATCGCGGCCATCTCGGCCCCGGCGCGCGGGCCGACGTGGTGCTCTACCGCGAGGAGGCCGACCGCGAGGCCATGTTCTCCGCGCCGCGCCTGGTGCTGAAGGACGGCGAGATCGTGGTGCGCGACGGCGCGGTGGTGGCCCTGAAGCAGGGCCGCACCTTCGCGGTGCATCCCCCTTCCGACCCGCTCATGGACAAGCGCCTGGACCGCTGGTTCGACGAGGCGGTGGGCCTGAAATCCAAGCACTACCAGATCGCCGACCACGAGATCCGCGGCGGCGAGGGACCCGAGCTGGTGGCGACCGCGCCGGAGAGCGCCCGATGATCATCAACGGCGTCGAGATCCGCGAGAGCTTCGCGGAAGCCTTCCCCATGGCGGGCACCCGCCTCCTCATCACCGCCGACACGCCCCGCTGGGCGCGCACGGCCGCGGCGAGCATGACCGGCTTCGCCACCTCCGTCATCGGCTGCGGCTGCGAGGCCGCCATCGAGCGCGAGCTGCCGGCCAGCGAGACCCCGGACGGGCGGCCGGGGGTGAGCGTGCTCATCTTCGCCATGTCGCTCAAGGACCTGAAGAAAGTGGTGCCGCTCCGGGTCGGCCAGTGCGTCCTCACCTCGCCCACCTCGGCCTGCTACGCGGGGCTGAAGGGCGGGCCGGCCATCCCCCTCGGCCGGGCCCTGCGCTATTTCGCGGACGGCCACCAGATCGCGAAGAAGATCGGCGAGGATCGCATCTGGCGCATTCCGGTGATGGAGGGTGAGTTCGTCTGCGACGAGATCACCGGCTCCGTCACATCGGCGGTGGGCGGCGGCAACTTCCTCATCCTCGCCCGCAGCCGCGCCGCGGCGCTGGCGGCGGCCGAGGCGGCGGTGGACGCCATGGGCAAGGTGGAGGGCGCGGTGCTGCCCTTCCCTGGCGGGGTGGTGCGCTCGGGCTCCAAGGTGGGCTCGAAATACGCCGGCCTCATCGCCTCCACCAACGATGCCTACTGCCCCACCCTGCGCGGGGTGGTGCCCTCCGCTCTGCCGGCGGAGGCGGGCAGCGTGATGGAGATCGTCATCGACGGCCTGAGCGAGGCGGACGTGGCGCGCAGCACGCGGGCGGGCATCGCCGCGGTGTGCGAACTGGGCGCGGAGGCGGGCATCATCGCCATCGACGCCGGCAATTACGGCGGCAACCTCGGCCCCTTCCACTTCAAGCTCCGCGAGCTGATGGCCGACGCGGGAGAATTCGCGGCGGGAGGCAAGGCATGACCGGCTATCGTCTCAAGCTCTCGGCCCCGCTCGAGGCGCGGCTCGATTTCACCGGCGTCACCCCCGCCGCCCTCGCGGGGCTGGGCGCCGCCGGCGTGGCGCGCCGGGAGGTGCTGCTCGGCAACCGGCGCGTGGCGCTCGGCGCGCTGTTCGCGGTGAGCGAGGTGGCCTCGGAGGCGCTGGTGGTGAGCGGCGATCCGCGCCTCGACTTCGTGGGCGCCGACCTCACCGAGGGCGAGATCCTGGTGGAGGGGCCCGTGGGCGCCCTGGCCGGCGCGCGCATGGCCGGCGGCAGGCTGGTGGTGCGCGGGGACGCGGGCGAAAGCCTCGCGGCCGGGCTGGTGGCCGGGCGGATCGAGGTCTCCGGTGCCGCCGGGCCGCGCCTCGGCTGCGCGCTGCCGGGCGAGCGCCTCGGCATGCGCGGCGGGCTGGTGCATGTGGCGGGCAACGTTGGGCCGGGCCTCGGCGAGCGGCTGCGCGGCGGGCTGGTGCTGGTGGGCGGCGATGCCGGCGCCGGCGCCGCGCTGGACCTCGTGGCCGGCACCATCGCGGTGGCCGGGCGCGCGGGGCCGGATGCCGGGCGCGGCATGCGGCGCGGCACCCTGCTGCTGGGTTCCGCGCCCGAGGAGCTGGCGCCCGGCTTCGTGGACACCGGCAGTCACGATTTCGTGGCGCTGCTGCTGCTGGCGCGGCGGGTGCCGGAGCTGGCGCGCCTGTTCGGCGGCGGCCTTTCGGGCCGCGCGCGGCGCCTCGCCGGCAACCGCCTGGCGGGCGGGGAGGGAGAGATTCTGCTGCTGCAGTGAGGCCTCGGCCGGCAATGCCGAAGGCCGGTGAGCCTGGATTGCGTCGCCGTCGCCCGCTGCGTTTTCATGCGAAGCGGTTGACGCCTCGTGCGTCCGGGGCGTTCCGGGCTCGCGGCGCTTGAGTGATGCCCGCTCGGAACCTGTGGAAGGTCGGAGGGCGATGGTGTGAAATGCGAGCCGGCAGGGAAGCCGGCCCAATGGAGGATGCCCAATGAAAGTTCTGCTTGCCACGACCCTTGCGCTTGCCCTGTCGGCCGGCGCCGCCTTCGCCGAGGGCGATGCGGTCACCGGTGATCCGGCCAAGGGCGAGATCGTCTTCAAGAAGTGCATGGCGTGCCACGCCATCGGCCCGGGCGCGAAGACCAAGGTCGGTCCGCCGCTGAACGGCATCGTGGGCGCCAAGTGGGCTCATTTCGAGGGCTATCCCTATTCCGACGACATCAAGAACGGTGCCGCCGCCGGGAAGGTGTGGGACCTCGCCACCCTCGACAATTACATCACCAACCCGAAGGTGCTGGCCCCCAAGGGCAAGATGGCCTTCGCCGGGGTGAAGAACGACGAGGAGCGCGCGAACCTGATCGCGTTCCTCTCCCAGTTCGATGCCGAGGGCAACAAGAAGTAGGCGCGCGACGCCCGAGGCACGGCCGTGGGCCGTGCCTCGGCTATGCCGCAGAGCCAGGGACCATGAGTTTGCCTCACGGGTTTCTCGACAGGCGCGCGGCATTCGGGTGAGGCGCCGGCCAAGGGCCGGGCCGGTGGCATGGATGAGCCTGCCGGCGCCAAGTGATGCCAAGGGGCGATGAGCGAGACTCAGCCGGCGAACGTGACACTTGGGCCTTCGATAACGCTCGCGTGGTACTTGAGCGGCGCCCGATCGGCTCCGGTACTGGACCGGGGCCGACGGCATGAGGAGCCGCCGCCGCGCGATATGGCCGGGACCGGGGTCGGCGTGGCCCGCGTGGAGGGCCCCTATGGGTGCCGGCGCGCCGGCACGGCATGCCAAGGCATTGTTTCACATGAAACAATGCCGGCCGTTTACTCTCCGTTCAGCAGCTTCAGCCAGCGCTCCGCCTGGGCGCGCACGCGCTCGGGGGCGGTGCCGCCGTAGCTGGTGCGGCTGTTCACCGAGCGCTCCACCGACAGCACGGAATAGACGTCGTCGGTGATGCGGGCATCCACCGCCTTCATCTCCGCGAACGGAACCTCCTCCAGGGCGATGCCCTTGTCGGCGGCGAGGCCGACGATGCGCCCGGTGATGTGGTGCGCCTCGCGGAAGGGGATGTTGAGCGCGCGCACCAGCCAGTCGGCGAGGTCGGTGGCGGTGGAATAGCCCTGGCCGGCGGCGGCCTTCATGCGCTCCGCATCGGGGGTGAGGTCGCGCACCATGCCGGCGGTGGCGGCGATCACCAGGGAGAGGGCGGAAAGGGCGTCGAAGGCGCCTTCCTTGTCCTCCTGCATGTCCTTGGCATAGGCGAGCGGCAGGCCCTTCATCACCACCAGGATGCCGGTGAGCGCCCCGATGATGCGCCCGGCCTTGGCGCGCACCAGCTCGGCGGCGTCGGGGTTGCGCTTCTGAGGCATGATGGAGGAGCCGGTGGTGAAGGCGTCGGAGAGCTTCACCAAGGCGAAGGACGGCGAGGTCCAGATCACCACCTCTTCCGCGAAGCGCGAGAGGTGCACCGCGCAGATGGAGGCGGCCGAGAGGGTCTCCATCACGAAGTCCCGGTCGGAGACCGCGTCGAGCGAATTGGCGGTGGGCCGCGCGAAGCCGAGGGCGGAGGCGGTGGCCTCCCGGTCGATGGGGAAGGAGGTGCCGGCCAGCGCCGCCGAGCCCAGCGGGCATTCGTTCAGCCGCGCGCGGGCATCCTTCAGGCGCGAGCGGTCGCGGGCCGTCATCTCCACATAGGCCATCAGGTGGTGGCCGAACGTGACGGGCTGGGCTGTCTGCAGGTGGGTGAAGCCGGGCATCACGGTCGCGGCATGGGCGAGGGCCTTTTCGGCCAGCGCCTTCTGCAGGTCCGCGAGCTGGGCGTCCAGGGCGTCGATGGTGTCGCGCATGTAGAGGCGGAAGTCGGTCGCCACCTGGTCGTTGCGCGAGCGGGCGGTGTGGAGCCGCCCGGCGGAGGCGCCGATGAGCTCGGCGAGGCGCGATTCCACGTTCATGTGGATGTCCTCAAGCTCGCGGCGGAAGGTGAAATCGCCCGCCTCGATCTCTGACAGGATCGTGTCTAGACCGTCCCGGATCTTCTGCGCATCCTCGCCCGCGACGATCCCCTGGGCGGCGAGCATGGCCGCATGGGCCTTGGAGCCGGCGATGTCCTGCGCGTAAAGACGCTGATCGAAGCCGATGGAGGCATTGATCTCCTCCATGATGGCGTCGGGGGCGGAGGTGAACCGCCCGCCCCACATCTTGTTGCTCATGACGGACCTCCGGTGATGACCAATTCCGAACAGGCGCGCCCGAAGACCGATCCCGAACGCCGCGGGGCGGGGGAGGGCCGGGAGGACGGCGAGAGCCGCGCGACCATGAACCCCCTCATCGCCCAGATCGCGCTGGGCATCGTGATCGGGGCCACGGTCGGCGCGCTCGCCCTATACGGGATGAACCACCTTTCCGGCAATGTTTCGCCGCGCGAAACCGCTCCGGTCCACCAGCTCGCCGCCGCGCCTTCCGACCCCGCGCCCGCCGCGGCGCCGGCCGAAGGCGCCTGCGCGGCCTCCGCCGACCGGGCCCGCGCGCTGGAGCCCTTCGCCAAGGGGGAGCTTGCGGCGCTGAAGCTCACCGTTCCGCCGCGACCCCTGCCGGACCTCTCCTTCCTCGACGCGGCCGGCAGGCCCGTCACCCTGGCGGATCTCAAGGGACGGGTGCTGCTGGTGAACCTGTGGGCCACCTGGTGCGTGCCCTGCCGTAAGGAAATGCCCGAGCTCGACCATCTGGAGGCCGAGCTCGGCGGGCCGGACTTCCAGGTGGTGGCCATCAATCTCGACACCCGCGATCCGGAGAAGCCGCGCGCCTTCCTGCGCGATACCGGCGTGACGCACCTTGCCGCCTTCACCGATCCGAAGGGGCAGAGCTTCCAGGCGCTCAGGTCGGTGGGGCGCGGCTTCGGCCTGCCCACCACCCTGCTGGTGGACCGGGACGGCTGCGAGCTCGGCTTCCTGGCCGGGCCGGCGGCCTGGGGCGGGGCCGATGCCCAGGCCCTGGTGAAGGCCGCCCTCGGCGCCGATCGCGCCGGCCGCGATTGACAGGGCAGCCCTGCGCGGGACGCGGAACTTCCATGCCGGCTTTTTGAAGATCAGCGCCGGCCGTGCGGGCGCCCAAGGCGCGCCTCCGCGCGTATCGCGGAGCCCCTGCGTAAACCATTGGTCAGGCTTAATATTACCTTAGGGAATTTGCCGCCTTCCGCTTAAGCCTTCGACAGCCCTGCCCGTGCCACCCTGGGTCATCGCTCCCTTCAGCGGTATTATGGTGTAGGGCAAAATTAGGCATAGATTCAGGCTTGGCTTGCGTCGCACGTCTTTTGGCGACACACACAAAGGTGGGTAGCTGGGCTCTTGACACTCTCCCGTCATGTCCGCCTGCCTCGAATCAGCGGTGGCGGGTCCCTTGAGAATTCTGTCCATATTCGGCACGCGTCCGGAAGCGATCAAAATGGCCCCGCTGGTGCAGGCCCTGGCGGAGGAGCGCGGGCTGACGTCGCTCGTCTGCGTCACCGGCCAGCATCGGGAGATGCTGGACCAGGTGCTGCGCCTGTTCGAGATCCGCCCCGACTTCGATCTCAAGCTGATGGCGCAGAACCAGGGGCTGAACGCCCTGGCGGCCGCCGCGCTGGCCGCGCTCGACCCGGTGCTCGCCGAGGTGAAGCCCGACCGGGTGCTGGTGCACGGCGACACCACCACCGCCATGGCCGCCGCGCTCGCCGCCTTCCACCGCCGCATTCCGGTGGGCCATGTGGAGGCGGGGCTGCGCACCTATCACCTCGACCAGCCCTTCCCCGAGGAGATGAACCGCCGGGTGGTGGACGTGGCGAGCGACCTGCTGTTCGCCCCCACCGCCCGCTCCCGCGCGAACCTGGAGAACGAGCGGCTCGAAGGCGAGGTCATCGTCACCGGCAACACGGTGATCGACGCCCTCCAGGCCACCCAGGCGCGCATCGCCGCCGATCCCGCCCTCGCCGCCGAGCTCGACCGGCCGTTCGCTGGGCTCGACCCGGCCAAGCCCATCGTCCTCGTCACCGGCCACCGCCGGGAGAATTTCGGCGAGGGCTTCCTGAACATCTGCCGGGCGCTCGCGGACCTTTCCGCGCGCGGCGACGTGGAGATCGTCTACCCGGTCCATCTCAATCCCAATGTGCGCGGCCCGGTGCACGAGGCCCTCGACGGGCGCCCCAACGTGCACCTGGTGGCGCCGCTCGACTATCTGCCCTTCCAGCGGCTGATGCAGCGCGCCCACCTGGTGCTGACCGATTCCGGCGGCGTGCAGGAGGAGGCGCCCGCGCTGGGCAAGCCGGTGCTGGTGATGCGCGACGTCACCGAGCGGCCCGAGGCGGTGGATGCCGGCACGGTGCAGCTGGTCGGCACCCGCCGCGAGACTATCGTCTCGGCGGTGAGCGCCCTGCTCGACGACGCCGGCGCCTACGCGCGCTTCGCCAACCGCGTCAACCCCTACGGCGACGGCAGGGCCTGCCGCCGCATCGTGGATCGCATCTGCGGACGCTCCGTCTCGGAGTTCGACCCGCAGGTCGCCTCATCGCCGCAACGCGCACCTTCGGGCGTCGCGCTCGCATCACCCGCCATCGTGAGAGATTGACATGACACCTCATCCCGCACGTCGCGCGGCTTGCGCAATCCCGGCCGGACTGGTCGCCTTGACCTTGTTCGCAGCGTCGGCCCTTGCTCAATCCGCAGATCCCATCGCCTCCGCGCTCCAGGAGCGCATCCAGGACCGCCTCATCACCCGCGAGGTGACGCTGACGGAGCTCGGCGTCGACGCGCCGGTGGTGTTCCAAGGCATGGACGCGCGGCGCGATCTCTACATTCCGGTGCCGGCGGGCGTGCCGCTCTCCAATCCGCGCTTCATGGTGAATGCGGACTACCTGCGTGGCGACGGGGGTCGTACCACCATGGTGGTCGCTGTGGACGGCAACCCGCTGTTCTCCCGTCAGCTCGAAGGCGACAAGGGCACGGTGAACACCACCATCGACGTGCCCGGCACGCCGCGGCCCACCGGCTTCATGCGGTTCGGCGTCGCCTGGTCGTCGGTCATCAGCTCGGACCTGTGCGCGGACGAGCGGGCCATCGGCAACGTGCTGAAGCTGATGCCCACCAGCCGCTTCATCTATTCCTACGACGCGAGCCACGTGCGCGACCTCTCCACCGCCTGGAGCGCCATGCCCGGCACCGGCTCGGTGCTGGTGGCGGGCGGCACCCTCGCCAAGGAGAGCTTCGACACCGCCTGGCGCCTCGGCCTGGCGGTGGAGACCGCGGGCAAGCGCATCGCGGTGAAGACCCTGCCCAACGTGGGCGACGAGGTGGACGTGTCCGGCCTCGACGTGCCGGACGCGCTGCGCGTGGTCGCGCCCTTCTCCAACTTCGTGGGCGCCAACACCTACCGCATCCGCGACCTCGCGGAAGTGGGCGCGCTGCTGCTGCTGCCGTCCTCGCCCATCGGCGCGGACATCGTGGTGGCGGACCCGACCCTGCTCAGCCAGGTGCGCGGCGCCCTCGAGGCGCTCTCGGCCCGGCTCGGCGGGCCCAACATGGCGCTCTTCAACGACTGGCGCAGCAAGGCCGCGAGCCTCGGCGGCGCGGTGGTGGCCACTGACGAGCTGAGCCTGCAGACCCTCGCCGGGCGTCCGGTGATCGCGGTCGGGCCCGGTGCCGGCTCCAAGGCGGCCCAGCTGTTCGACAGCTTCTGGCGCGGCTCCATCTCGGCCGGCAACGTGACCGTGCGCGCGGTGGACACCCAGCCGGCGGTGCGCAACACCATCCCGCTCTCCACCTTCGGCAACGCGGCCGGCAACCTCGACGTGCTCGCCCGCGGCGACTGGACGGTGAATTTCGACCTCGCCTCCGCCACCGCCGGCTCGTCCCTGCCGAGCCGCCTGAACCTCGACGTGTCGGCCGCCCCCGGCGCCTCCTCCACCGAGCCGGTGGTCGCGGTGTTCCTCAACGACGTGCTGCTCGCCGCCAAGCGCCTCGACGCCGACGGCCGGCCGGAGCACCTCTCCACCGCCATTCCGGTGTATGCGCTCGGCGCCCGCAACCAGCTGCGCGTGACCTTCCAGCGCCAGCCGGTTTCCAACCGCTGCCTCGAGACGCCCCAGGCGTTTCCGGTCCAGGTGCTGCCCTCTTCCAACATCGAGCTCGGCGGCTCGGTCTCCGGCGCGGACTTCCTGGGCGTGATCTCGTCCATGTCCGGCGGCGGCCGCGTGGTGGTGCCCGACACCTACCTCTCCTCCGCCCGCTCCAGCGTGGTGCGCGTGGTGCGCGCGGCGGCGGCGGCCGGCGTCCCGGCCGGCACCAGCTCCACCTTCGAGGTGAACCCCACCGGCGTGCCGTTCCATGTCAACGGCTCCTTCCTCGCCCTCGACGTGCCCGCCCAGGGCGCGGACCTGAAGGCGAAGGTGGAGGGTGACCGCGTCATCGTCGGCGGCAACGAGAGCGCCCGCATCCTCGACATCACCGGCCTCAAGAACGTGGCGCTGGTGCAGGCGGTGCGCGCCGACGGCAGCCGCGGCATCCTGTGGCAGTCCATCGGCCCGGCGCCCATGACGCCCCAGAAGCCGGTGCGCCTCTCCCGCGGCGACGTGGCCATCGTCGGCGTGGACGGCACCCTCATCGAGCTGTCCGCCTCCGGCGCCGAGCCCGGCACCGTGCGCGTGACGGAGACCGAGGGCCCGGTGGCGACCCTGCAGCGCCTGTGGCAGAACTCGGCCGAGTGGGGCCTGCCGCTGGGTGTCGGCGCCGCCGCCCTGTTCTTCCTGCTGCTGATGCGCGCGTCCTACGTGCGTCGCCGGGGCAACTGAGGCATCGGGGGATCGCCACCATGTCTCTCTATTGGCCCTACCTGCTCGCCGACTTCATCGTCGTTGTCGAATATGCGTCGGCGGTGGTGGCGGTCCTGATCCTCCTGTCCTCCGTCGATGACCTGTTCATCGACGCGTGGTACTGGACGCGGCGGGTGTACCGGCGGTTCGCCATCGAGCCGTTCATCCGTCCGCTGTCCGCGCAGGCCCTGTATCAGAAGGACGAGCAGCCGCTCGCCATCATGATCCCGGCCTGGCAGGAATCGGACGTGATCGCCGCCATGATCGAGAACATGGTGAGCACTCTCGATTACCGCCGCTACATGGTGTTCGTCGGAACGTATCCCAACGATCCGGCGACCATTTCCGAGGTGGAGCGCATGCGCCGGCGCTACAAGCAGCTGGTGCGCGTGGAACTGCGCCATCCCGGCCCCACCAACAAGGCGGACTGCCTCAACGCGGTGGTCCGCGCCATCTTCCAGCAGGAACAGATGAGCGGCACCGAGTTCGCCGGCCTCATCCTGCACGACAGCGAGGACGTGCTGCATCCCCTGGAGCTGCGCTTCTTCAACTATCTCCTGCCGCGCAAGGACATGATCCAGGTGCCGGTGGTGTCGCTCGAGCGCCACTGGTCGGAGCTGGTGGCCGGCATCTACATGGACGAGTTCGCCGAATGGCACGCCAAGGACCTCGTGGTCCGCGAGAGCGTGGCGGGCGAGGTGCCGTCCGCGGGCGTGGGCACCTGCTTCTCCCGGCGGGCGATCATGCATCTGCGGACCCACGACCAGGGCGAGGTGTTCAACACCGCGAGCCTCACCGAGGACTACGACATCAGCGCGCGCCTGAAGGACGCGCACATGCAGGCCATCATCGCCCGCTTCCCGGTGGAGTTCCGCGTGAAGCGCGAGACCTTCTTCGGCTTCGGCCCGGACAAGGAGATCCAGCTCTCCATGCCGTTGTGCGTGCGAGAGTTCTTCCCCGACACCTTCCGCACCTCCTACCGACAGAAAGCGCGCTGGGCGCTGGGCATCGCCTTCCAGGGCTGGCAGCACATGGGCTGGCAGGGGAGCCTCGCTTCCAAATACTTCCTGATGCGCGACCGCAAGGGCGTGTTCACGTCCATCGTGACCGTCCTCGCCTATGTGCTGGCGGTGATGTTCCTGCTCATCTACTTCGGCAGTGAGATCGGCTTCATCCCGGAGCGCTATCCCTCCATCTTCGCGACGGACGGCTGGCTGCTCATGGTGCTGGCGGCCAACGCGACGGCGTTCGCATTGCGCCTTGTCCAGCGTTTCTACTTCGTCTCGGCCATCTACGGCTGGGAGCAGGGGCTGATGTCCGTGCCCCGCGTGGTGATGGGCAACTTCGTGAACTTCGCGGCCACCCTTCGGGCCTGGAAACTGTTCCTCGGGCACATCTTCCTCGGTCGGCGCATCGTCTGGGACAAGACCATGCACGACTTCCCGGAGAACGACCCCTTCGCCCACCGGCGCCAGCGGCTCGGCGAGCTGCTGGTGACGTGGCAGGCGGTGCTGCCCGAGCACCTGGAGGAGGCCCTGGCGATCCAGCGCGGGCAGCAGCAGCCGCTCGGCCGCATCCTCATCTCCAAGGGCTGGCTCGACGACGAGACCCTGGCCGAGGCCATCGCCTACCAGGGCAACCTGCCGCGCACCCATGTCACCGCCGAGATGGTCAAGGAGTTCCACGACCTTCTGCCGGTGGACCTCATGGTGCGCCACCGGGTGATCCCCGTCGGGCGCGACGAGACCGGCACCCTGGTGGTGGCGGTGTCCTCGCCGCTGGGCGAGAGGGCCCTCGAGGAGCTGCGCGTCGCGGTCGGTAACCTGCCGGAGCAGCGCATCGCCCGCGAGAGCGAGATCAACGACGGCCTGCGCCTCGTGCGCGGCACCGGCCGCGCCTTCGAGGGCGCGCAGTCCCCGCCGCTGCTGGGCGACCTGCTGCTGGAGAAGGGCTCCATGCAGCGCGAGGCGTTCGAGGCCGCCATGGAGCACTACCGCCCCGATGTGGACGGGCGCATCGGCGAGTATCTCGTGCGCTGCGGGGTGGTGACGCCGGAGGCGCTCGCCGAGGCCATGAAGGAGCAGCAGAACCGCCTGATGCTCATGCCGGCCTGAGGCGGGACGCGTGAGGGATCCGGCCGGCGGCTGCGGCCGCCGGCTTCCCCCGCGAGGCGCGGGTCCTGTGCCCGCCAGGGTGCGGGGCCGAATGCCTGGACCTTCGCCCATGTCCGCGCGGCATGCGGGCGAAGCCCGCTCAGGCCGGGCAGGAACCGGGCGCAGGGCACGGATGCCGACGGCCGGATGCGATCGAGGGGATAAGCCAGGGCGATGATGGATCGACGTAGGGCGCTGCTCGTCGGCGCGGGGGCTGCCGGCGTGCTCGGCCTCGTGGGCCTCGACCAGCTCATCAACCGCCGCGCCCGCGCCCCCGAGGGCCTCGTGGACGGCATCGTCTGGCAGCTCCACGCCGGCTCGCTCGATCCCTATGGGGAGTGGGAGCGGCTCGGGGCCCGCGCGCTGCTGCTGCAGTGGATCGTGCTGAACGGGGTCGCCTTCGTGCCCGGCCTCGGCGTCGAGACCATCGCCGATCCGCCCAACTGGGCCCGCATCTCCCGCGAGCCCTGGGCGCGCTCCATCATCGTCGGTCTCGCCAGCCTCTCCAGCGAGCCGGACGCGCGGCGCAACGTGGCGGCGCTGGTGGATTTCTCGGCCCGCATCGCGGAGAAGCCGCTGCCGTTCCGCGCCTCGGGCTACTATTTCCCGGTGGAGGCCGATCCCACCTGGGCCGATGCGCCCAAGATGGGGGCGCTGCTCTCCGCCCTGCCGCGGCCCCTGTGGGTGAGCGCCTACGACAATTCCAACATCGGCGCCGGGCCCTTCGCCGACTGGGTGAACAGCTGGCTGCCGAAGGACGTGGGCCTGTTCTTCCAGGACGGGGTGGGGCTCTACATGCGCACGCCGCAATCGGCCCGCCAATATGGCGAGGCGCTCATCGCCAAGCTCGGCCGCGAGCGGTTCCGCATGATCCTGGAGGCGTTCCGCCCCGCCGGCGGCGACAAGCTGCGCGCCGCCACCGCCGCCGAGATCCGCCCGCAGATCGAGGCCTACCGCGGCCTCGACACCTTCGTGTTCGAGGCGCCGACCTATCTCGGCCGCTCCCTCATCAACGAGCTGGCGCGCGGGTAGCCGGGCTTCCCTATGCTCTGGGGCGCCGGCCTCAGTGCTCCTCGTCGATCTCGTCGTGGAGCAGGCCGAGGATGCGGCGCTTCAGGGCGATGAACTCTGGCTCCAGCACCAGGTCCATGGAACGGGGGCGGGGGAACTCCACCTGGATCTCCGCCTTGATGCGCCCCGGCCGGGCGGTCATCACCACCACCCGGTCGCCGAGGAGGATCGCCTCGTCGATGTCGTGGGTGACGAACAGCACCGTCTTCTGGGTGTGCTCCCACACCCGCAGCAGCAGCTTCTGCATGGTGCCGCGGGTCTGGCTGTCGAGGGCGCCGAACGGTTCGTCCATGAACAGCACGCTCGGGTCGTTGGCGAGCGCGCGGGCGAGGGCGACACGCTGCTTCATGCCGCCGGAAAGCTGCGAGGGGAAGGCGTCCGCGAACTGGCCGAGCCCCACCTCGCCGAGGTAGCGATCGGCGATGGCGCGGCGCTCGGCCTTGCCGAGGCCCTTGCGCCGGGGGCCGTATTCCACGTTCTGCCGCACCGTGAGCCAGGGGAACAGGGTGTAGCCCTGGAACACCATGCCCCGGTCCGGACCCGGCTCGCTGACGAGGTGCCCGTCCACGCGGATGTCGCCGGCGGTCAGCTCGGTGAGGCCGGCGGCGAGGTAGAGCAGGCTCGACTTGCCGCAGCCCGAGGGGCCGACGATGACGCAGAACTCGTTCTGCTCCACGTCGATGGAGACGTCGTCCACCGCCAGCGTGCCGCCCGCCCCGCCATAGCGCAGGGTGACGTTCTCGATGGCGAGCCGCGCCGGGCTGCCGAGCGGGCGGCGCTTCTTCGGAAACAGCTCGACGGGCGCCGGGTCCATGGGGGAGGCGGGGGAAAGATCGGTCATCGATGTGCCCACGGCGCGACCTTCGCGCGAAGGAAGCGGAAGAAGAGGTCGGAGAGGAGGCCCAGCACGCCGATGGTGGCGATGGCCATGAAGATCACGTCCACCTGGAAGCCGCGCATGGCCTTGATGGTGATGTAGCCGAGGCCCGAGGAGGCAGCCACCAGCTCCGCGACCACGAGGTAGGACCAGGCCCACCCCAGCGTGACGCGCAGGGTGTCGAGGATCTCCGGCAAAGCGGCGGGGAAGATCACGTGCCACACCACCTCGGAGCGCTTGGTGCCGAGGGTGTAGGAGGCGTTCACGAGGTCGCGCGGCACCGCGCGGGCGCTGTCGGCGATCATCACCACCTGCTGGAAGAAGGTGCCGAGGATGATGACGCTCACCCGCTGCTGGATGCCGATGCCGATCCACAGGATGAGCAGCGGCACGAACGCCGTCACCGGCAGGTAGCGCACGAAGTTCACCAGCGGCTCCAGCACCGCCTGCACCGCGCGGTAGCTGCCCATCCACAGGCCGACCGGGATCGCCAGGACGGAGGAGATGGCGAAGCCCAGCATCACCACCTCCAGGCTCGCCAGGGTGTGGACGAAGAGGCTGCCGTCGGCCAGGAGCCGGCTGCCCGCCGCCCACACCTTCTCCGGCGAGGGCAGGAACATGGCGGGCACCACGCTGGCGTGGGAGACGAGCCACCAGCCCGCCACCACGACGACCCATACGACGACCCCGGTGGTGATCGCGGCCTTGCGGGAAATGTCCCTGAAGGGGGTGGTCATCAGCGTCCAGGGCGCGCGTCGGGAACTCATGTCATGTCTCCTGCGGGCGTGCCGCCGGCCCCGGTGGGGCGCCGGCGGCGGCCTGTCCCGGCTGGTGGTGTCACTGGGCGGTGGCGAAGGAGGGATCGACCAGGGTGTCGTAGTCCACCTTCATCTTCATCATCCCCTTGCCGCCCCAGATCTTGTTGGCGAGCTGGATGAGCTCGGCGGCCTCGCCCTTCTGCGGATTGCCGAAGAACTCGATGTTGCGGGCCTTGTCGTAGAAGTTCACGCCCTTGGCCGAGTCGGCGAAGTCCTTGGGGTCGGCGAGATAGCCGCCCACGCCCTTGGCCATGATGGCGTAGGCCTTCTCGGGGTTCGCCTTCATGTAGTCGACGGCCTTGTAATAGGCCTTCACGAAGGCGGCGATCTCGGCCTTGTGGCCGGCGATGAAGTCGCACTTGAGGCCCACGGTGTCGACGATGGCGCCGGGGGTGGAGGTGGAATCGATCAGCACCTGGCCCTTGCCGGACTTGCGCACCTCGGTGAGGTGGGGCTCCCAGGTGACGGCGGCGGGCACGCGATCGGCGATGAAGGCGGCGGCCGCGTCGTCGGAGGTCATGTTGGTGACCTGCACGTCGGTCTCCTTCATGCCGGCCTTGTCGAGCAGGATGTTGAACCAGAACTCGGACACCGAGCCCTCGTTCAGCGCCACCTGCTTGCCCTTGAGATCCTTCAGCGACTTGACGTCCTTGCCGGCGAGCACGCCGTCGCCGCCATGGCTGTCGTCGAGCGCCAGCACCGACTTGAAGCAGAACTCGGGCGAGCGCCACTTCATCACCTCGTCCACGGTGGAGGCCATGCCGTCGAGGTCGCCGGAGGCGACCGCCGCCATGTAGATGGCCGCGTCCTCGATGGTCTTCAGCTCCACGTCGAGGCCGGCTTCCTTGAAGTAGCCGAGGTCGCGGGCGAGATAGAGCGGGCCGTAGCCCACCCAGGTGGTCATGCCCAGGCGGATCTTGGCGGCATCGGCCGCCTCGGCCGGCGCGCCGAGCACGATGCCGGCGGCGAGGCCGGCGAGAAGGGTGGCGGTCTGGAAGGTCTTCTTGATCATTGTTTCGGGTTCCGTCGCGGGTCTCGGCCGGGCCCGCACGGGGCGGTCCGGGCCGGGGTGGAACACGCTGACGCCGACACTTTTCCAAGGTGGCGGAAAGGCTGGGAAGCCTTTCCAGACCTCAGTAAAACCCCGGAGATCAGCTCCGATGACGAGCTAAACACGCACCCTTCTTCGGCAAAAATAGTCTTTTCGAGGGTTCTGCCTCGCCTTGGCCTAAGTAGGGGCTTCCCCGCTTCGGCGGCGCGGATCAGGGCTTGCGCACCCGCCGGTCGAGGGCGGGGGGCACCATGCCGGGGATGTAGGCATCGGAGATGAACGACCGGCAGTGGGACTCGAACGCCTGCAGCAGGCGGGACTTCTTGAACTGCGAGACGGTGGCGGTGCCCACCACCATCGGCCGGTGGTCTCCCGAGAGGCGCACCCGCACCACACGCCGCCCGTCCAGCGCCAGCTCCGAGCGCGGGCGCACGTTGAACAGGGTGTAACCGTAGCCGTTGGCCACCATGGTGCGCACCACCTCCTGGTAGGCGGAGCGCGAGTGGATCTTCGGCTGCAGCCCCTCCTTGAGGAACAGGGCCAGGAAATACTCGCGGCTGATGGGCAGGTCGAGCAGGATCAGGGGCTCGTCCACCAGGTCCTGGAGGCTCACCGCCGAGAGCCGCGCGAAGGGGTGCGCCTCGCTCACCACCACGTGGGGCGGCAGGCTGGCGAGGGGGGTGAAGGCGATGCCGTCGGGGATCTGCAGGTCGTAGGTGACGGCGATGTCGATCTCGGCCCGCCGCAGGCCCTCCAGCAGCCATTCCTGATTCGCCTCCACATGGCGCACCTGGGTGGCCGGGAAGGCGGACATGAAGCCGTGGGACAGTTCCGGCATGATCATGGGAGCGAGGGTGACCATGCAGCCCACGGAGAGCTGGCCGCGCACCTGGTCGGTCGCCTCGGAGGCGACGGCGTAGAGCCCTTCCGCCTGCTCGATCAGGTGCTTGGCCTCGGCGAGCAGCTTGCGGCCGGCGGGCGTCAGCGACAGGCCCTGGGCGTGATGGCGCACGAAAAGCTGGACGCCCAGCTCCTGCTCCAGATGGCTGATGGCGGTGGAGATGGAGGGCTGGGAGATGCTGATCCGCTCCGAGGCGAGCGTGATCGAGCCGGTCTCTCCGGCCGCGATGAAATACTCCAATTGCCTCAGCGTGTAGCGCATGCGCCTTTCCTACCCCGTTTCCGGAACCCTGCGCGAGCGATTCCGGAGTGTGCGGTTCCGGCGCACAACTCGATGCTTGATCCTGGCAATTCAGCGGGGCGTCAATGTGTCGGGGATGGGCGGCGGCGCCGCCCTATTCCGCCGCGCGGGAGCGGGTGTCGAACCAGCGCGAGACGGCGCTGTCGGCGGCGGTGCGGGTGGCCTCGCCCGTCACCGCATCCGACAGGCCGGCGGATTTCCGCACGAAGTCGAGCGGGCCGTCCCAGTCGAAGTTCCGGTACACGGCCGCGAGATGCGCATAGGGCGGGGACTGGGCGAATAGCTGGAAGGCGAGGCGGTGGCCCGCATAGTCGGAGTTCAGGAGATCGCGGGCGAAGGCCAAGAGCTTCCTGCGGTCCTCCGCCGCCCACTCGTCATTGAGGGTGTAGAACTTCTCGAGCCAGGGCTGCGTTTCCGGGTGGGCGAAGGCGGCGGCGTCCGGGGTGACGCAGATCTGCCCCCCGCACAGCTCGCGGGCGATGTGCATCACCTCGTGGAGCTGGGAGCAGGCGTGCACGCGTCCCGCATAGAGCAGCGACTGGTTCGGCATCAGCAGCCCGCCCGGCGAGCGCTCCGAGAGGGTTAGCGCCGCCGTGAGGTGGGCGTTGATGCCCTCGCGGTAGACGGCGAGGGCGGCCAGCTTCTCCTGCACCGCCTGCTGGCGGTCGATGCCGGTGGAGCGCGCGTTGAACAGGGCGGCGCCGATCAGCATGTCGGCGAAGGCGAGGTGGCGCTGCACGAAGGCGAAGGCCGAGTAGCGGTGCAGCGTGGCACGGATGAACATGGCCGCCCGCGTGTGGCGGTAGAACAGCACGTTCTCCCAGGGGATCAGCACGTCGTCGAAGACGACCAGCGCCTCCACCTCGTCGAACCGGCTGGAGAGGGGATAGTCCGCCTCCGGCCTCTGCCCCGCGAAGCCGGTGCGGCAGATGAGCTTGATGCCCGGTGAGCCGAGATCGCAGATGAAGCCCACCGCATAGTCGGAATAGGCGCTGTCGCCCCAGTTGGCGATGGTGGGCTTGGTGAATGCCTGGTTGGCGTAGGCAGCGGCGGTCTCGTACTTGGCGCCGCGCACCACGAGGCCGGCGTCGGTCTCCTTCACCACATGCAGCAGCATGTCCGGGTCCTGCTCCTGCGGCAGGCGGGAGCGGTCGCCCTTGGGATCGGTGTTGGCGGAGACGTGGAAGGGGTCGTGGTACAGCACCCGGTCGATATGCTCGCGGATGTTCTCGGAAAAGCGCGGATCCACCTCGTTGAGCACGTCCTGCCCGTCGAACAGCGACCACATCTCGCCCACGGTCTCGTCGCCCACGCGGGTGACGATGCCGCCGATCTCGCGCATCACGCAGTCGGTGGCGCGGCGCTTGTCCCACCAGTCTTCCTGGGTGATGGGCAGCTTGTTGCCGACGCCGTTGACCTCCCCGTCCTGGGTGAAGGTCATCACGTCGCGGGTGCGGGCCTCCCACTGCATGTCGTAGATGCGGGCGCGGATGTCCACCAGCGGCTTGAACATGGGGTGGGTGGGCACGTCCCGCACCCGCTCGCCGTTGATGTAGACCTCCCGCCCGTCGCGGATGGACTCGAGATATTGCGCGCCCGTGCGGATCATGGCGGGACCTTTGCCTGCGGAGAGCGGACGGGCGGGCCTGCCGTCCCGTCACCGGGCCGATCCTGTCGCCGGGCGGGGCGGGGGGAAAATATGGCTTTCCGGTCCATTGCTTCGGAAAGGCCGAACCAGCCCCGTCCCCTCAGGCGGCGAGCCGCGCGAGGAGCGCATCCATGAAGCGGTCGCAGGCGGCGATCTGGTCCCTGGCCACCCATTCGTCCGGCTTGTGGCCCTGGTCCATGGAGCCGGGGCCGCACACCACCGTGGGAATGGCGAGGCGCGTGCTGAACAGCCCGCCCTCGGTGCCGAAGGCGAGCTTGACGCGCGCATTGGCGCCCGTGAGCGACTGGGCGAAGGCCACCACCGGCGCGTCGTCCGCCGTGGCGAGGCCGGGATAGCTGTTGGTCTGCGTGAGCCGTACCTCGGCCTCGGGGAAACCGACCTTCCAGGGGGCGGCCACCGCCGCTGCATCGGCCTCCAGCTCCGCGAGCAGCACCGCCGGATCGTCCTGCGCGAGGTTGCGGAACTCCAGCTCCAGGGTGCAGGCGTTGGGCACGATGTTCAGCGCCGTGCCGCCCGCGATGCGCCCCACGTGGAAGGTGGTGTAGGGCACGTCATAGGCCGGATCGCGCGCGCCGCGCTCCGCGTACAACGCCTGCCGCGCGCGGATCTTCTCCACATAGGCGGCGGCGAGGTGGATGGCGTTGAGGGCCGTGGGCGCCAGGGCGGAATGGGCCTCGCGCCCGCAGCACAGGGCCCTGAGGGCGGTCTTGCCCTTGTGCCCGGTGGCGACCCGCATGGAGGTGGGCTCGCCGATGATGGCCATCTGCGGCCGGAACGGCGCCTGCGCCAGCGCATCGAGCAGGCCGCGCACGCCCACGCAGCCGATCTCCTCGTCATAGGAGAAGGCGAGGTGCAGCGGCAGCGCCAGCTCCATGCGCGACGCCCGGTCGGCCGCCGCCAGCGCGCAGGCGAGGAAGCCCTTCATGTCCGTGGTGCCGCGGCCGATGAGGCGCCCGTCCTCCTCCCGCAGCCGGAAGGGATCGCCGCTCCAGGCCTGCCCCTCCACCGGCACCACGTCGGTGTGGCCGGAGAGCATGACGCCGCCGGTGTCGCGCGGGCCGATGGTGGCGAACAGGTTGGCCTTGGTGCCCTCGGCATTGGGCACCAGCATGGCCGCGATGCCGCGCGCGGCGAGGAACTCCACCACGAAGGCGACCAGCTCCCGGTTCGGGGCGGACGAGATGGTGGGGAAGGCGACGAGCCGTTCGAGAAGGTCGAGGGATCGGGCGGTCATGGAGGTCTCCGCGCCGGCGGCGGCGGGCGGTTGCGCGCAGGGGAGGGCGCTGGGGGGCGCCCGGCTGCCTTCTCCTTAGCAGGCGCGGCGGCGGCGACGGGCTCGGAACTCCCGAACCATGGCTTAGAAAAAAGCGAATTTCGATGCGGCGAACCCACGGATAGTTTTTGACAGACCTCCCAGAACGCTGCCCAGGAGTCCTCAGGTGGCCCGCGATCCCCGTTACGACATCCTGTTCGAGCCCGTGAAGATCGGGCCGGTCACCACCCGCAACCGCTTCTACCAGGTGCCCCACTGCAACGGCATGGGCTATCGCGACCCGACCGCCCTCGCCACCATGCGCGCCATCAAGGCGGAAGGCGGCTGGGGCGTGGTGTGCACCGAGCAGGTGGAGATCCATCCCACCGGCGACATCTCCCCCTTCGTCGAGCTGCGCAACTGGTCCGACCAGGACGTACCGGCGTTGGCCCGCATGGCGGACGCCATCCATTCCCACGACGCGCTGGCGGGCCTCCAGCTCGCCCATAACGGCATGAACGCGCCGAATCTCTATTCGCGCGAGATTCCCTTCGGCCCCGCCGACCTGCCGGTGTTCTCCATCTATGACGATCCGGTCCAGGCCCGCGCCATGGACAAGACCGACATCCGCAACCTGCGCCACTGGCACCGCGCCGCCGCCCTGCGCGCGAAGAAGGCGGGCTACGACATCACCTATGTCTATGCCGGCAAGCTGTTCGGCGGCGCCATGTTCTTCCTCTCCCGCCGCCACAACGACCGCACCGACGAATATGGCGGCAGCCTGGAGAACCGCTGCCGGCTGCTGAAGGAGCTGATCGAGGACACCAAGGACGCGGTGGGCGACACCATGGGGGTGGCCTGTCGCATCTCCGTGGACGAGCTGATCGGCCCCGAGGGCCTGCATGCCGCCGAGGCGCGGGACATCATCTCCCACCTCGCCGAGGTGCCGGACCTGTGGGACCTCACCCTTTCAAGCTGGGACAACGACAGCCAGACCTCCCGCTTCGCCGACGAGGGCTACCAGGAGCCGTTCGTCACCGGCGTGAAGAAGCTCACCACCAAGCCGGTGGTGGGGGTGGGGCGCTTCACCTCGCCGGACACCATGGTGCGCATGATCCGCCAGGGCATCCTCGACCTCGTGGGCGCGGCGCGCCCCTCCATCGCCGATCCCTTCCTGCCGAAGAAGGTGGAGGAGGGGCGCATGGAGGACATCCGCGAGTGCATCGGCTGCAACATGTGCGTCTCGGGCGACCACACCACCACGCCCATCCGCTGCACCCAGAACCCCTCCATGGGCGAGGAATGGCGCCGCGGCTGGCACCCCGAGCGCATCCGGGCGAAGGAGAGCGAGGCCAAGGTGCTGGTGGTGGGCGCCGGCCCCGCCGGGCTCGAAGCCGCCATGATGCTCGGCCGGCGCGGCTATGAGGTGGCGCTGGCCGAGGCCACGCGCGACCTCGGCGGCCGGCTGGTGGCCGAGCGCCGGCTGCCCGGCCTTTCCGCCTGGGGCCGCGTGGTGGACTACCGTGTGGGCCAGATCGACCCCATGGCGAACGTGGAGGTCTATCGCGAGAGCCGGCTGACGGCGGAGGACGTGCTGGGCTTCGGCTTCGCCCATGTGGCGGTGGCCGCCGGCGCCACATGGCGGGCGGACGGCATCGGCCGCCGCCTGCTGAAGCCGCTGCCCGTGGCCGAGGGGGTGGAGGTGCTCACGCCCGACGACCTGATGGCCGGCCGCCGCCCCGCCGCCGGCCCCGTCATCGTCTTCGACGACGACCATTACTACATGGGCGGCGTACTGGCCGAGCTGCTGGCGCGGGAAGGCCGGGAGGTGGCCCTCGTCACCGCCAATGGCGAGGCCTCCACCTGGATGAAGCTGACCATGGAGCAGCACTTCGTGCAGGCGCGGCTCCTGGAGGTGGGCGTCACCATCGTGCCCCATCGCCTGCCGACGCGGGTGGAAAGGGGCGAGATCGAGCTGGCCTGCGTCTATTCCGGGCGCCTTGAACGGCGGGCCTGCGCCTCCGTCGTCCTCGTCACCGCCCGCCTGCCGCGCAAGGGCCTCGCGGAGGAGCTGGAGGCGCGCCGGGCGGAATGGGCCGATGCCGGCCTCCTCTCCGTGACCCGCGTGGGCGACGCTTTGGCGCCGGGCACCATCGCCGCCGCCGTGTGGGCCGGCCGCCGCTTCGCCGAGGAGCTGGACGCTCCGCCGCGGGGGCTCGACGACCTGCCGTTCCGCCGCGAGGTGGCGGGCCTCGACACGGGGCCGCTGCCCTGGGCGGCGGCCTGAGGGCTTCCCGCCCGGCGGCGGGATGGCGGCGAGGACGCGCGACACCGGGATGGCTTCATCCCGGTGCGCCTGCGCTTGTCTTGAGAATGGAAGAATAGATCTCATCAAGACATCATGTTTCGGGAGATCCGAAGCAGTGCCGAAGAAAATGATATTTTTTATGATCCAGCGCGGCCGCTAGGGTGACGATCAAACCTCAGGCTCTTCATTCGGAAGGTTTTGAGGGTAAGCGAGGTATGAGACATGTCGGTTGAAAGGACGGACACGCTGATCGTCGGCGCCGGGCAGGCGGGGCTGGCCATGAGCGAGCACCTGAGGCGGAGCGGCGTGCCCCATCTCGTCCTGGAGCGTGCCCGCATCGCCGAGCGCTGGCGCTCGGAGCGGTGGGATTCCCTGGTGGCCAACGGCCCGGCCTGGCACGACCGCTTCCCGGACCTCGACTTCTCCGCCGTCGACCCCGCCAACGGCCCGGACGACTTCGTGCCCAAGGAGGCGGTCGCCGATTATTTCGTCGCCTTCGCCGAGAAGACCGGCGCGCCGGTACGCTGCGGCGTGGAGGTGCTGAAGGCCGAGCGGAACGCCGGCCGCTCCGGCTTCCGGGTGGAGACCTCCGCGGGCGTGATCGAGGCCGAGCGCATCGTCGCGGCCACCGGCCCCTTCCAGCGGCCCATCATCCCCGCCGTGGTCCCGGCCGGGATCGGAATCACGCAGATGCACTCCGTCGCCTACCGCAATCCCGGCCAGTTGCCGGAAGGCGCGGTGCTGGTGGTGGGGGCGGGCTCCTCGGGCGTCCAGATCGCGGAGGAGCTGATGGAGGCGGGCCGGCAGGTCTATCTCTCGGTGGGCCCACACGATCGCCCGCCGCGCAGCTATCGCGGGCGCGACTTCGTCTGGTGGCTCGGCGTGCTCGGCAAGTGGGACGCCGCCGCCCAGGAGCCGGGCAAGGAGCATGTGACCATCGCCGTGAGCGGCGCCCACTGCGGCCACACCATCGACTTCCGCCGCCTCGCCGCGCGGGGCATGACCCTGGTGGGACGCACCGAGGGCTTCAAGGACGGCGCGGTGACCTTCTCCCCCGATCTCGCCGCGAACCTGGCGCTGGGCGACGAGAGCCATCGCGCCCTGCTCGACGAGGCGGACGCCTATATCGCCCGCAACGGCCTCGACCTGCCGGAGGAGCCGGAGGCGCGCCTCACCGTGGCCGACGCCCCCTGCATCACCCAGCCGCTCCGCTCGCTGGATCTCGCGCAGGCGGGGGTTTCCACCGTCATCTGGGCGACGGGCTTCGCGCTCGACTACGGCTGGCTGAAGGTGGATGCCTTCGACGCCGCCGGCAAGCCGCGGCACCAGCGCGGCGTCTCCTGCGAGGCGGGCATCTATTTCCTGGGCCTGCCCTGGCAGTCGCGGCGCGGCTCCAGCTTCATCTGGGGCGTGTGGCACGACGCCAGGTATCTGGCGGACCAGATCGTGATTCAGCGCAAGTATATGGACTACCACGCCGCAGCGCGGCGCCCGCCCGAGCCCGCCTGAGCGCGCGGCCCGTTCCCTTCAGACCCCGCGCGCGACCCAACGGAGGGCGAAATGGCGCATACCCGCATCCGCAAGTTCAACACCAAGGACACCTACCCCGAGCAGAAGCTCGACAACGACCTCGCCCAGGCGGTGGTGACGCAGGGCGGCAGGATCGTGTGGCTGCGCGGCCAGTGCCCGCAGAACCTCGACGACGCCGTGAACATCACGAGCCATGACCCGGTGGAGCAGACCCACAAGGTCATGCAGAACATGCGCCAGCTCATCGAGGAAGCCGGCGGCTCCATGGAGCACCTGGTGAAGGTGGTGGTCTACATCACCGATGTCCGCCACCGCGAGGCGGTCTACCGCACCATGGGCGAGTACATCAAAGGCGTGCACCCGGTGTCCACCGGCCTCGTGGTGAGCGCCCTGGCGCGGCCCGAGTGGCTGGTGGAGATCGACGGAACCGCCGTCATCCCGGAGTGATGCGATGACCTTCTCCCTGGTCGCCCGCTGCCGCGAGACGGGCATGTTCGGCGTCGCCATCTCCTCCTCCTCCCCGGCGGTGGCCGCGCGCTGCGCGTTCGCCCGCGCCGGGGTGGGGGCGGTGGCCTCGCAGAATGTGACGGACCCCGCCCTTGGCCCGCGCGCGCTCGATCTCATGGAAAGCGGCATGGGGGCCGGGGAGGCCATCGCCGAGCTGCGCCGGTCCTGCCGCTTCATGGAGTACCGGCAGGTGCTGGCGGTGGATCGCACCGGCGCCGCCGCCGTCCATTCCGGCGCCAGGGCCCTGGGCCTTTGGGCGGAGGCCTGGGGCGAGGATGCCGCGGCGGGGGGCAACCTGCTCGCCGACGGCGACGTGCCCCAGGCCATGATCGACGGTTTCCGCGCCGCGACCGGCCATCTGGGCGACCGGCTCGTGGCGGCGCTGCGTGCCGGGCTCGCGGCCGGGGGCGAGGCGGGTCCCGTCCATTCGGCTGGGATCAGGATCGTGGACAAGGTGAGCTGGCCGGTGGCGGACCTGCGCTGCGACTGGACGCTGGATTGCCCCATCGAGGCTGTCGCCACCGCGTGGAGCATCTACAAGCCGCAGATGGGCGCCTACATCCAGCGCGCCCTCGACCCGCGGGAAGCGCCGTCCTACGGCGTGCCCGGAGACGAGTGACACCAAGGGCCCTTGGGGAAGCCTGCGCGGCGCTTGAGCGGACCCGCTCGGCACCGGTCAAAGGCCGGGGCCGATGGTATGAGACAGGAGCGCTTCATGGCTTCCCGGAAGCGATGAAGCGCCCTGGCCCTTTTATGTTGCGCGTTTTCGTCACGCGAACCGGTTTCCGCTTCGCTTGAAGACGCTTTGGGAGAGGCACGCCATGCGGAACTACACCCGAGAGGACTGGGCGGCGCGCGCGGCGCGGATCAGCTTCCGCCGGCAGGCGTTCATCGACGGCCGGTTCGTCGATGCCCGCTCCGGCGAGACCTTCGACAGCATCAACCCGGCCACCGGCGCGGTGCTGGCGCAGGTGGCGGCCTGCGACGCCGCCGACATCGACCGCGCGGTGGCCGCGGGGCGGCGCGCGTTCGAGGGCGGGCGCTGGAGCCGCATGGCGCCGGGCGACCGTAAGGCGGTGATGCTGCGCCTCGCCGAGCTGATCCGCGCCAATCTCGAGGAACTGGCCCTGCTGGACAGCCTCGACATGGGCAAGCTGGTGACGGATGCCGCCACCATCGACGCGCCCGGCTCGGCCCATTTCTTCCAGTGGTATGCCGAGGCCATCGACAAGCTCTATGGCGAGGTGGCCTCCACCGCCGCCGGAGACCTGGCGCTGGTGCGCCGGGTGCCGCTGGGCGTGGTCGGCGCCGTGGTGCCGTGGAACTTCCCGCTGGACATGGCCACCTGGAAGGCCTCCGCCGCGCTCGCGGCCGGCAATTCTGTGGTGCTGAAGCCGGCCGAGCAATCCCCCCTTTCCGCGCTGCGGCTCGCCGAGCTGGCGGCCGAGGCGGGCGTGCCCGACGGCGTGCTCAACGTGGTCCCCGGCTTCGGCGCCACGGCGGGCAAGGCGCTGGGCCTGCACATGGATGTGGACTGCCTCGCCTTCACCGGCTCGACCGAGGTGGGCAAGCTGTTCATGCAGTATTCCGGGCAGTCGAACCTGAAGCCGGTGTGGCCGGAGACCGGCGGCAAGAGCGCGAACCTCGTGTTCGCCGACTGCGCCGACCTCGACGCCGCCGCCGACATGGCGGCCTTCGGCATCTTCTTCAACCAGGGCGAAGTGTGCTCGGCCAACTCGCGGCTCTACGTGGAGCGCTCCATCAAGGACGCGCTGGTGGAGAAGCTCGCGGCCCGCGCGCAGGCCATGCAGCCCGGCGACCCGCTGGATCCGGCCTCGAAGATGGGCGCCATCGTCGACGAGAAGCAGACCCAGGGCATCATGCGCTTCATCGAGGCGGGCAAGGCGAGCGCCAACCTCGTGACCGGCGGCGCGCGCGTGCAGGTGGATGGCAAGGGCTGCTTCGTGGCGCCCACCATCTTCGACGAGGTGCGGACCGACGATCCGCTGGTGCGCGAGGAGATCTTCGGGCCCGTGCTTTCCGTGGTCGCCTTCGACACGGAGGAGGAGGCGGTGCGCCTCGCCAACGATTCCATCTACGGCCTCGCCGCCTCGGTGTGGACCGACGACCTCAGCCGGGCGCTGCGGGTCTCCGAGCGGCTCCACGTGGGCACGGTCTCGGTCAACACGGTGGACGCGCTCTCCGCCCAGACGCCGTTCGGCGGCATGAAGCAGTCCGGCTTCGGGCGGGACCTCTCGCTCCATTCCCTGGACAAGTACACGGCGCTGAAGACCACCTGGATCAAGTACCGGGCCTGATCGGCCGGAGCGCGGGCCGTCCCTTCCGGCCCGCGCCGCCCCCCTCACCCAGCGCACCCGGCAGGGGGCGCCAGGAACAGCTTCGATGCGCGACGCGAGATACGACATCCTGTTCGAGCCCCGGCAGATCGGGCCGCTGACGGCGAAGAACCGCTTCTACCAGGTGCCCCACTGCAACGGCGGCGGCTATCGCGACCCCTCGGCGGCGGCGGCCATGCGGGGCATCAAGGCCGAAGGCGGGTGGGGAGTGATCTTCACCGAGCAGACCGAGATGCACCACACCTCGGAGATCACGCCCTTCATCGAGCTGAGGCTGTGGGAGGACAAGGACATCCCCGCCCTGCGCCGGATGTCGGAGGCGATGAAGACGCACGGGGCGCTGGCCGGCATCCAGCTTGCCTATTCGGGTATCAACGGCCCGAACTTCTACACCAAGGAGGTGCCGCTCGCGCCCTCGGCCCTGCCCATCCGCACCTTCACCAACGATCCGGTGCAGGCCCGCGCCCTGGACCGCACGGACATCCGCAACCTGCGCCGCTGGTTCGTGAACGCTGCGCTGCGCTCCAGGCTCGCCGGCTTCGACCTGATCTGCCTCTACGGCGCGCACGGCTTCGGCATTTTCCAGCACTTCCTCTCGCGCGCCACCAACCAGCGCACGGACGAATACGGCGGCAGCCTGGAGAACCGCTCCCGCTTCGCGCAGGAGGTGGTGGCCGACATCCGCGACGCGGTGGGCGACACCATGGCCGTGACCATGCGCGTGAGCCTCGACGAGACCATCGGCACGCTCGGCTTCTCCAATGCCGAGGTGCGCGACTACGTGGCCATGAACGCGGACCTGCCGGACCTGTGGGACCTCGCCCACGGCGCCTGGGAGGATTGCTCGGGCCCCTCGCGCTTCAAGGAAGAGGGCGCCCAGGAAGCCTTGGTGAAGGGCATCCGCGAGCTGTCGTCCCGTCCCGTCGTGGGGGTGGGCCGCTTCACCTCGCCGGACGTGATGGCGCGCATGATCCGCCAGGGCGTGCTCGATTTCATCGGCTGCGCGCGCCCCTCCATCGCCGATCCCTTCCTGCCGAAGAAGGTGGAGGAAGGCCGGATCGAGGACATCCGCGAGTGCATCGGCTGCAACATCTGCATCACCGGCGACATGACCATGTCCATCAGCCGCTGCACGCAGAACCCCACCTTCATGGAGGAGTGGCGCAAGGGCTGGCACCCCGAGCGGATGAATCCCAAGGGCGAGAGCCATAGCGTGCTGGTGGTGGGCGCGGGGCCGGCGGGCCTGGAGGCCACGCGGGCGCTCGCTCTGCGCGGCTACGACGTGGCGCTGGCCGAGGCCGGCACCGTGCTGGGCGGGCGCCTCGCCCGCGAGCGGCTGCTTCCGGGGCTTTCCGCCTGGGGTCGGGTGGTGGACTACCGCCAGTACCAGATCTCCCAGCGCCCCAATGTGGAGACCTATTTCGACAGCCGCCTCTCGGCCGACGACATCCTCGCCTTCGGCTTCGAGCATGTCGCCATCGCCACCGGCGCGCGCTGGCGCGGTGACGGCGTGGCGCGCCAGCACGTGGTGCCCATGGCCATCGACCCCGCCATGCCCCTGTGGACCCCCGACGACGTGATGGCCGGCGCCCATCCGCAGGATCTCTCCGGCCGGACCATCGTGGTCTATGACGATGACCACTATTACATGGGCGGGGTGATGGCCGAGGTGATGGCGCGGGCGGGCGCGAAGGTGACCCTCGTCACGCCCTCCGCTTATGTCTCGGACTGGACGCGCAACACCCTGGAGCAGGGTGCCATCCATGTGCGCCTCGCCGGGCTCGGGGTCGACATCCGCCTCAATACCGGCGTCACCGCCATCGGAGCGGACGGGGTGGAGACGAACTGCGTCTACACCGATGCCCGCCGGCCGCTGGCGTGCGACGGCGTGGTGATGGTGGCCTCCCGCCTCTCGCAGGACGCCCTTTACCGGGACCTCCTGGCGCGCGAGGCCGAATGGGCCGACGCCGGCATCCGCTCCGTGAAGATCTTCGGCGATGCGGCCGCGCCCGCGCCCATCGCCTGGGCCACCTACGCCGGCCATCGCTACGCCCGCGAGCTGGACACGCCGGACCTGGGCGACGCGCTGCCGTTCCGCCGCGAGGTGACCGAGCTGGGCCCCCTGTGAGGCCAAAGGCCCGCGAGACTTTCCCGCGGGCCGCTCCCCATGGCGCTTCCAGCCGCAGGACGGGGCGGCCGCGTGAGGCGCCGGCCCCGCCCTCAGCCGGCCTTCGCCGCCAGCGCCTGGGCGACGCGTGAAGACGGCGCGCGGCCGAGGGCGGTGGTGATGGCGCGGCCGGCGGCGGCGAGGCGGCCGAGGTCCACGCCGGTCTCCACCCCCAGCCCGTCCAGCATGTAGACGAGGTCCTCGGTGGCGAGGTTGCCGGAGGCGCCCTTGGCATAGGGGCAGCCGCCGAGCCCGGCCACCGCCGCATCCACCGTGGCGATGCCCAGATCCAGGCAGGCGAGCACGTTGGCCAGCGCCTGGCCGTAGGTGTCGTGGAAATGCACGGCGGTGCGCGCGAGGCCGATGTGTTCCGCCACCGCCCGCGCCATGGCCTTGGCCTTGTCCGGCGTGCCGACGCCGATGGTGTCGCCCAGGGACACCTCGTAGCAGCCCATGGCTGCGAGGGTTTCGGCCACCTCCACCACCTTGGCGAGGGGCACCTCGCCCTGGTAGGGGCAACCCAGCACGCAGCTCACATAGCCGCGCACCGCCACCCCGCGCGCCCGCGCCAGGTCCATCACCGGCGCGAAGCGCTCCAGGCTCTCGGCGATGGTGCAGTTGATGTTCCTGGCGGAGAACGCCTCGGAGGCGGCGGCGAACACCGCGACCTCCTCCACGCCGGAGGCGAGCGCCAGCTCCAGCCCCTTCAGGTTGGGGGCGAGCACGGGGTAGCGCACGCCGTCACGCCGCGTGATGCCGGCCAGCACCTCGGCGGTGTCGGCCATCTGCGGCACCCATCGGGGCGAGACGAAGGAGCCGGCCTCGATCGCCCGCAATCCCGCGTCGGCCAGGGCATCGATGAGCGCCACCTTGGCCGCCACCGGCACCAGGCCCGGCTCGTTCTGGAGCCCGTCGCGCGGGCCCACCTCGACGATGCGGACGGAAGCGGGGCGGGCCATCAGGCGTCCTCCAGCACGAGCAGCTCGGCGCCCTCGTCCACGAGGTCACCCACCGCGAAGTTGAGGGCGGTGACGCGCCCGTCGCGCGGGGCGGCCACCGTGTGCTCCATCTTCATGGCCTCCACCACCACCAGCGGCGCGCCCTTGGCCACCTGCTGGCCGGCTTCCACCGCGATGCGGATGATGGTGCCCGGCATGGGCGCCACCAGCCGCCCGGCGGTGCCGGTGGCCGCCAGCGAGGCGAGGCGCGGATCGATGAATTCCAGCGTGAACTCGCCGCCGCGCACGAACACCGTGAGCTGGCTGCCGGCGCGCACCACGCGGGCGGAGAGCTTCACCCCGTCGAGCCGGGCCTGAAGGCGGCCCTCGCCGTCGGCCTCGCCCTCCACGCTCATGCGGCCGCCGGGCAGGTCCAGCAGGAAGCCTTCCGGCTTGAAGTGGGCGCGCACCACCGTGCGGCCCTCCGCGTGCGGATCCTGGAAGGTGAGGTCCACGTGGGCGTCGCGGTTGAGCCGCCAGCCCGGCGCGCGGCCCCAGGGGGAGAAGGGGTCCGCGAGGTCCACCGCCTCGGCCGACTGGCGCGCCTCGTCCTTCAGGATGGCGAGGGCGGCGAGGGCGAGCACGGGGTCCCCCGCCGGCCGGGGTGCGGGCAGCAGGTCCGCCGCGTGGCGGGCGATGAAATTGGTGTCCAGCTCGGCCGCCGCGAAGGCGGGGTGGGTGGCGATGGCCTTCAGGAACACCCGGTTGGTGGCCAGGCCCACCACCTCGGTGGCGGCGAGCGCGGCCTGGAGGCGGCCCACCGCCTCGGAACGGTCGGCGCCGGCCACGATGATCTTGGCGATCATCGGGTCGTAATGGATGGAGACCGTGTCGCCGGCCCGCACGCCGGTGTCGACGCGCGTGCCCGGCACGTGGGCGGGCAGCACCAGATGGTCGAGGGTGCCCACCTGGGGCAGGAAATCCCGCGCCGGGTCCTCCGCATAGAGGCGCACCTCGATGGCGTGCCCCTTCAGCGGGATCTCCTCCTGCCGAAGCGGCAGTGGCGCGCCCTCGGCGACGCGCAATTGCCATTCCACCAGGTCCTGGCCGGTGATGGCCTCCGTCACCGGATGCTCCACCTGGAGCCGGGTGTTCATCTCCATGAAGTAGAAGGCGTCGCCCTCGGCGATGAACTCCACCGTGCCCGCGCCCACGTAGCCCACGGCCCGCGCGGCATCCACCGCGGCCCTGCCCATGGCGGCGCGGCGCTCGGCGCTCATGCCGGGAGCCGGGGCCTCCTCCACCACTTTCTGGTGGCGGCGCTGGATGGAGCAGTCGCGCTCGTGGAGGTAGACGGCATTGCCGTGGCTGTCGGCGAACACCTGCACCTCGATATGGCGCGGGGTGGTGAGATACTTCTCCACCAGCACCCGGTCGTCGCCGAAGGCGCTTTTCGCCTCACGCTGGGCGGAGGCGAGGGCGTCCGGGAACTCGGCGGCGGAGCGCACCACCTTCATGCCCTTGCCGCCGCCGCCGGCGGAGGCCTTGATGAGCACGGGATAGCCGATGCGCGCCGCCTCGCGCGCCAGCAGCGCCGGGTCCTGGTCCTCGCCGTGATAGCCGGGCACGAGGGGCACGCCGGCCTTCTCCATCAGCGCCTTGGCCGCGCTCTTGGAGCCCATGGCGCGGATGGCCGCGGCGGGCGGCCCCACGAACACCAGCCCCGCCTTCTCGCAGGCTTCCGCGAATTCGGCATTCTCCGAGAGGAAGCCGTAGCCGGGGTGGATGGCGTCCGCCCCCGCCTTGCGGGCGGCGTCGAGGATGGCGTCGATCCTCAGGTAGCTCTCGCGGGCCGGGGCGGGGCCGATGGGATAGGCCTCGTCCGCCTCCGCCACATGGAGGGCGTCGGCATCCGCCTGCGAATAGACGGCGACCGTGCCGAGGCCCAGCGCCCGCGCGGTGCGCATGACGCGGACCGCGATCTCGCTCCGGTTGGCGACGAGCAGGGTGCGGATCGCTCGGCTCATGGCGTTTCCCCTTTTCCCCATTGGGCTTTTCGTTTTTCCAGGAAGGCCGAGACGCCCTCCTTGCCATCGGTGCTGGCGCGGATGTCGGCGATGCGCCGGGCGGTGTCCTCGACGACGGCGTCGTCGAGGGGGCGGTCCACGGCGCCGATGAGGTCCTTGGTGGCGGTGAGCGCCGCCGGGCTCGCGGCCTTCAGCGCCTTGAGGTGGCGGGCGAGCGCCGCGTCGAGCTCCGTGGCGGGCACCACCTCGTGCACGAGGCCGAGGGTGCACGCTGTTTCGGCGGAGAAGCGCTCCCCCGTCAGGAAATAGCGTCGCGCCTGCCGGGCGCCCATGGCCCGCACCAGATAGGGGCTGATGACCGCCGGGATGAGGCCGATACGCACCTCGGTCACCGCGAATTCCGCCTCCGGCACCGCCACCACGATGTCGCTGGCGGCGATGAGGCCGGTGGCGCCGGCGAAGGCCGAGGCATGCACCCGCGCCAATGTGGGCTTGGGGGAGAGGTCTATGGTGCGCATGAGGGCGGCCAGCCGGCGCGCGTCCTCCAGATTCTCCGCATGGGAGTAAGAGGCCATGCGGCGCATCCAGTTGAGGTCGCCGCCGGCGCAGAAGCTGCGGCCCTCGGCTTTCAGCAGGATGGCCCACACGCCGGGATCGGCTATGGCGTCCTCATAGGCGCGGGTGAGCGCGGCGATGAGGGCGTCGTCGAAGGCGTTGAGCACCTCGGGCCGGTTGAGGGCGAGGACGCGGACGCCGTCCTCAGTGGCGGTGAGGAGGCTCATGGCTGCCTTCCGGTCGGCTGGAGGGGCGCCATCACATGCGGAACACGCCGAAGCGCGTCTCCTGCTCGGGGGCGTTGAGGGCGGCGGAGAGGGCGAGGGCCAGCACCATGCGGGTGTCGGCCGGGTCGATCACGCCGTCGTCCCACAGGCGGGCGGAGGAATAATAGGGGTGGCCCTGGCGCTCGTACTGGGCGCGGATGGGGGCCTTGAACGCCTCCTCCTCCGCGCCGGTCCATTTGCCGCCGCGCGCCTCGATGCCGTCGCGCTTCACCTGGGCGAGCACGCCGGCCGCCTGCTCGCCGCCCATCACCGAGATGCGGGCATTGGGCCACATCCACAGGAAGCGCGGGTCGAAGGCGCGCCCGCACATGCCGTAATTACCGGCGCCGAAGGAATTGCCGATCACCACCGTGAACTTCGGCACGCTGGCGCACGATACCGCCGTGACGAACTTGGCGCCATCCTTGGCGATGCCGCCGGATTCATACTTCCGCCCCACCATGAAGCCGGTGATGTTCTGCAGGAACACGAGCGGAATGTTGCGCTGGGCGCACAGTTCCACGAAATGCGCGCCCTTCAGGGCGCTCTCGGAAAAGAGAATCCCATTATTGGCGACGATGCCGACGGGGTAGCCGAAGATGCGGGCGAAGCCCGTCACCAGCGTTGGCCCGTAGAGCGGCTTGAACTCGTCGAACTCGGAAGCATCGACGATGCGGGCGATGATCTGCCGGACATCGAAGGGGTGCTTCGGGTCGGCCGAGACGATGCCATAGATCTCCTTTGCATCGTAGAGCGGCGCGCGCGGCTCGCGGATGTCGAGACTGTGCGCCTTGGCGCGGTTGAGGTCCGCCACGATGGACCGGGCGATGCCCAGCGCGTGGGCGTCGTTCTCCGCCATGTGGTCGGCGACGCCGGAGGTGCGGGTGTGCACGTCCGCCCCGCCCAGCTCCTCGGCGGTCACCACCTCGCCGGTGGCGGCCTTCACCAGCGGCGGGCCGCCTAGGAAGATGGTGGCCTGGTTCTTCACCATGACGGACTGGTCGGCCATGGCCGGCACATAGGCGCCGCCCGCCGTGCACGAGCCCATCACCACCGCGATCTGCGGGATGCCTTCGGCGGACATGTTGGCCTGGTTGAAGAAGATGCGGCCGAAATGCTCGCGGTCGGGGAAGACCTCGTCCTGGTTGGGCAGGTTGGCGCCGCCGGAATCCACGAGATAGATGCAGGGCAGGTGGTTTTCGCGCGCGATGGTCTGGGCGCGCAGGTGCTTCTTCACCGTCATGGGATAGTAGGTGCCGCCCTTCACCGTCGCGTCGTTGGCGACGATGACGCACTCGCGGCCCGAGACGCGGCCGATGCCGGTGATGATGCCGGCGGCGGGCACATCGTCCTCGTACATGCCGAAGGCGGCGAGCTGGGAGAGCTCCAGGAACGGGGAGCCGGTGTCCAGCAGGGTGCGGATGCGGTCGCGCGGGAGCAGCTTGCCCCGCTTCAGGTGCCGCTCGCGGGCGACCTCGCCGCCGCCCTCCGACACCTGTTCGACCTTGGCGCGCAGGTCGGCGACGGATTGCTCCAGCGCCTCCCTGTTGCGGCGGAATGCGTCGGAGCGGCGGTCCACCGCATCCTCGATGATCGCCATGAGCGGCCTCGTCCTCAGGGCGCTGGGCCCGTTCGCGTGATGGGAGGACGAGGCTCCGCCGGCACCGCGGGCGCGGCGCCCTGCGCCGGCGGGGAGCCGGCGGCGTTCGGTCGGGGCGTGTCCTCCATGCCGATCGTCGTCGGCTTGGAAACGATCGTACGTTTTTTTCCGTGGGACGCAAGAGGGGGCGGGGCTTCTTTCTGCGCGGGACCGCAGGGGCGCGATGCGGCCCGCGGTCCCCGAGGGCTCAGCCCTGTGCGCGCGCCGCCGGCCGCGGGGCTCCGTTCGCGGTGTCCTTCGCGGCGCTTTTCCGCGCTTTTGCCGTGCTCTTGGCGGGGGCGGTCCTGTCCGGCGCCGCGGCGATCCCCGCCGTGTCCGGGGTGGCGCCGGCGAGGGCGCCGCGCGTTGATTCGCCCGCCGGCGCCGCCTGGAGGGATGCCGCCGCCAGGGCGCCCTGCGCGCCGGTGACGCCGCCCACCACGAGCCCGGTATAGGTCTCCACGATGTCGTCCTGGGACAGGCGGCCCTCGGGCCGGTACCACATGCAGATGCCCGTGAGCATGGAGATGATGGCGTAGGTGGCGACCTTGGGTTCGCTCACCTGGAACACGCCGGCCTCGGCGCCGCGGCGCAGGGTCTCCTCCAAGAGCCCCTCGTAGCGGTGGCGCTGGGCGATGATGACGGCCCGGTGCTCGTCCTCGAGCGAGCGGATCTCCATGTTGGCGATGAAGACGTGGGCCATCCGCGTCATGTGGTAGCGCAGGTGGAAGGCGGTGAATGCCTTCAGCCGGGCGAGGGGGGCCTCGATCCCCGCGAGGTCCGCCTCCGCCTTCGCGAGCAGGTCCTGCATGTGCTCGCGCACGATGTCGAACAGCAGGTTCTGCTTGTTCTCGAAATATTTGTAGAGCGAGCCGGACTGCAGCCCCACCTCGGCCGCGAGCTGCCGGAGGCTCATGGCCTCGTAGCCGTGCCGGTAGATGAGCTTCACGCCGGCCTGGCGGATCGCCTCGGCGGTGCGGGTACCGTTGGAACCGATGGTGCGCGCCATGGCCTTCAGGACGTTGAGCGGCCGGCAGGCCCGGCCCGGGAAACGAGGCCCGCGCGAACGCGCGTGCCTTTTGCTGCGATGCCCGCCAGACTGGTCGCGCCGGCCCGGTGATGCAAGTTCATCCTGCGGCATGAAAAGCCGCTTGACCAGATAAAAAAAGAACGCTTGATTGTTTCCATAAGCCTGACGCAACGATCGGGCACATGCGCCGAGCCAAACGCAAAGCCACTGGCGGAGCGGGGCGCACAAAGCGGGGGAGGGGGCAAAAGCCCGATTCTCCCGTCACATAGGGAGGAACGAGCTTGAGCACCACTTCCGTGGTCCCGCAAGCTGTTGCGGACGCGCGCGCGCTTCTGAGCGTCGAAAACATCTCCTTGCGCTTCGGCGGCCTCAAGGCGCTGACCGACGTGAGCTTCCATGTGAAGCCGGGAGAACTCTTCTCCATCATCGGCCCCAACGGCGCCGGCAAGACCTCCATGCTGAACTGCATCTCGGGCCGCTATACCCCGAGCGAGGGCCGCGTGGTGTTCGACGGCGCGGACGTCACCCGCCTGAAGCCGAACCGGCGGGCCGCCATCGGCATCGGCCGCACGTTCCAGAACCTCGCCCTCTTCAGCCACATGAGCGTGCTCGACAACATCATGGTCGGCCGCCACCATCTGCTGAAGAACAACCTCTTCACCGGAGCCCTCTACTGGTTCGGCGGCGCGCAGAAGGAAGAGCTGGAGCATCGCCGCAAGGTGGAGGAGGTGATCGACTTCCTCGACATCCAGCACGTGCGCAAGGCCACCGCCGGCACCCTCTCCTACGGCCTGCGCAAGCGGGTGGAGCTGGCTCGTGCCGTGGCGCTGGAGCCCAAGCTCATCCTCCTCGACGAGCCCATGGCGGGCATGAACCTGGAAGAGAAGGAGGACATGGCCCGCTACATCGTCGACCTGAACGAGGAGTGGGGCATGACCATCATCATGATCGAGCATGACATGGGGGTGGTGATGGACATCTCCCACCGCGTGATGGTGCTCGATTTCGGCCGCAAGCTGGTGGAGGGCGAGCCCGCCGCCGTGCTGGCCGACCCGCATGTGCGCAAGGCCTATCTCGGCGAGGAAGACCCTCTGCTGGAAGACGAGCCCGAACCCGCCGCCCTTTCCGCGTGAGCGCCGCCATGACGACCGCAATGACCACCGCCGCGACCTCCTCCGCCCGCGACTGGCCGGACGTGACGCAGCATGACACCTTCCCCAAGCTCCTGGCCCACAATGCCGCGCGGCATCCGGGCGACACCTGGCTGAGGGAGAAGGACCTCGGCATCTGGATTTCCTACACCTGGAAGGAGGTCGCCGACCGGGTGGAGGCCATGACGCTCGGCCTCGAAAGCCTGGGCGTCCGGCGCGGCGACGTGGTCGCCCTCCTGGGCGACAACCGTCCCGAGTGGCTGATGGGGGAGATCGCCGCCCATGCGCTCGGCGGCATGAGCCTCGGCATCTACCGGGATGCGCTGGCGGACGAGGTGGCCTATCTCGTCACCTATGCCGACGTGGCCGTGGTGTTCGCCGAGGACGAGGAGCAGGTGGACAAGCTCTTGTCGCTCGACGACAAGATCCCCACCGTCCGCCACATCGTCTATTCGGACCCGCGCGGCATCCGCAAGTACGACGACCCGCGCCTCGTCTCGCTGAAGGCGCTGGAGGAGCGCGGCCGCGCCGTCGCCGCCAAGGATCCGAACCGCTACGCCCGCTTCGTGAGCGTGGGCCAGGGCGCGGATGTCGCCATCCTGTGCACCACCTCGGGCACCACCTCCCACCCCAAGCTCGCCATGCTCACCGCCGGCGCGGTGCTGAAGCATTGCCGCGCCTATCTCGACATGGACCCGCGCGGGCCCACGGACGAATACGTCAGCGTGCTGCAGATGCCGTGGATCATGGAGCAGATCTACGCCTTCGGGCAGGCGCTCATCTCCCGCATGAAGGTGAACTTCGTGGAGGAGCCGGAGACGCTGATGGCCGACATGCGCGAGATCGGCCCCTCCTTCGTGCTGTTCGCGCCGCGGGTGTGGGAGCAGATCGCCGCCGACGTGCGCGCGCGCATGATGGATTCCTCGGCCCTCAAGCGCGCCATGTTCGATCTCGGCATGAAGCTGGGCCTCAAGGCGCTGGACGAGGGCAAGCGCTCGCCGCTGGCGGACTTCATCCTGTTCCGCGCCTTGCGCGACCGGCTGGGCTTCACCCACCTGAAATCGGCGGCCACCGGCGGCGCGGCGCTGGGGCCGGACACCTTCCGCTTCTTCCTCGCCCTGGGCGTGCCCATGCGCCAGCTCTACGGCCAGACCGAAACGCTGGGCGCCTACACGCTCCACAAGGCGGACGACGTGGACTTCGATACGGTCGGCGTGCCGTTCGAGGGGGTGGAGATCCGCATCGAGGATCCTGATCCCAACGGCCTCGGCGAGGTGGTGACGCGCCACCCCAACTGCTTCACCGGCTACTTCCGCAACGATGAGGAGACGAAGAAGTCGTTCGCGGAAGGGGGCTGGATGCGCACCGGCGATGCCGGATACTTCAACGGCAAGGGCCATCTCGTGGTCATCGACCGCGTGCGCGACATGGCGAAGACATCCCACGGCGACCGCTTCTCGCCCCAATACATCGAGAACAAGCTGAAGTTCTCGCCCTATGTGGCGGAGGCGGTGGTGCTGGGCGACAACCGCGACAGCCTCGCCGCGCTCATCTGCATCCGCTTCTCCATCGTCTCGAAGTGGGCGGAGAAGAACCGCATCGCCTTCACCACCTATACGGACCTGTCCTCAAAGCCGGAAGTCATCGCGCTCCTGCGCAAGGAGGTGGAGGAGGTGAACCGGACCCTGGCGGAAAAGCAGCGCATCGGCCGCTTCCTCCTGCTCTACAAGGAGCTGGACGCCGACGATGGCGAGCTGACCCGTACCCGCAAGGTGCGCCGCGGCGTCATCAACGAGCGCTACGGCTCGATCATCGACTCCATGTATGCCGGGGAGAGAGTGATCGACGTGGACACCACCATCACCTTCCAGGACGGCAGCAAGCAGCGGGTGAAGACCACGCTCGACGTGATCGACCTCGGCCCCGAGCCCGCCGGCGGATCGCGGAGGGCGGCGTGATGGCGCGGGCCTTCCATCCGCGCGCGGCCGCGCCTTCCGGCAGCATGCGCACCGCCGGCGCCCCGCCGCGCCGTTCCGGCCTTCTCCCGACCTCTTCCGCCGCGCGGGAGAGGGCTTTTGCGGAGTTCAACTGATGCAATCCCAGCTTCTTCTTCAGCTCATCATCAACGGGCTCATCATCGGCACGCTCTATGGCGTGGTGGGCATGTGCTTCGTGCTCATCTACAAGGCCTCGCAGGTGGTGAACTTCGCCCAGGGCGAGTTCCTGCTCATCGGCGCGTGGGTGTGCTGGTGGCTGCTCACGGCGTGGAACATCCCCTTCTTCTGGGGCTTCCTCATCGCCGTCTGCTTCATGATGGTGTTCGGCATGGCGGTGCAGATGGTGATCCTGCGCCCGCTCATCGGCGAGCCGATCATCTCGGTCATCATGGTGACCATCGGCATGTCCATCTTCTTCCAGGCGCTGATGAAGTGGATGTTCGGCACCTTCGCGCAGCCGTTCCCGCCCATCTTCAGCGTGGACAAGGTGAACGTGCTGGGCCTGCAGGTGCAGACGGCCTATCTCATGTCCACCGGCGTGAGCCTCGCCATCATGGCCGGCTTCGCGTGGTTCTTCAAATATTCGAAGATGGGCCTCGCCATGCGGGCCACCGCCTTCTCGCAGCAGGTGGCGCAGTCGCTCGGCATCTCGGTGCGGCAGGTGTTCGCGCTCTCCTGGGGCATCTCGGCGGCGGTCTCTGCGGTTGCGGGCGTCGTGGTGGGCATGGTGAACGGCGTCTCGTCGGCCCTCTCCTACTTCGGCATCAAGGTGTTCCCGGCGGTCATCCTCGGCGGCCTGGACAGCATCTTCGGCGCGGTGGTGGGCGGGCTCATCGTGGGCCTCCTGGAAAACCTCGGACAGTACGTGGACAGCCAGTTCCTGAAGGTGGGAAATCTCTATGAGATCATTCCCTTCTATGCCCTCATCATCATCCTCATGATCAAGCCTTACGGCCTGTTCGGCACCCGCGACATCGAGAGGGTTTGATCCCATGGCCATCAACACCATGCGCCCGTGCGGCGACTACCGCACCAGCTACAGGGCCGACCAGACCATCTTCCAGACCCGCCTCGCCATGCTGTTCTGCGTGGCGGCGGTGGTGGCCCTGTGCTTCGCGCCCTTCTTCTTCTCCCGCTACGTGCTGAGCCTGTTCATCCAGATCGGATACCTCGGCATCGCGGCCCTGGGGCTGAACATCCTGGTCGGCTTCTCCGGCCAGATCTCCATCGGCCATGCGGTGTTCTTCGGCTTCGGCGGCTTTGCCTCCGCTTATCTCGCCGACAAGGGCGTGCCGGTGCCGCTCGCCATCGTGCTCGCGGGGGCGTGGACCACTGTGGTGGGCCTCATCTTCGGCCTGCCGGCGGCGCGGGTGAAGGGGCTCTACCTCGCCATCGCGACCCTGGCCGCACAGTTCATCCTGCAGGACTTCTTCGTCCGCGCGGAATGGTTCACCGGCGGCACCCACGGCGCCATGGCCGCGCCCTTCACCCTGTTCGGCTACGACCTTTCGGGCGACGACAAATACTTCTACGTGGTGCTGTTCTTCGTGGTGGTCATGTATCTCGGCGCCACCAACCTCATGCGCTCCCGCGACGGGCGGGCGCTGATCGCGGTGCGCGACCATTATCTCTCGGCCGAGATGATGGGCGTGAACCTCGCGAAATACCGCACCATGGCGTTCGGCATCTCGTCCTTCTACGCCGGCATCGGCGGGGCGCTCTATGCCCACTACGTGGGGTTCATGTCGGTGGAGGGGCTCGACATCCTCTTCTCCATCCAGTTCCTGGGCATGATCATCATCGGCGGACTGGGGTCCATCATGGGCTCGCTCATGGGCACCATCTTCATGGTGCTGCTGCCGGAGGCCACCGGCTGGCTCGCCTCCGCGCTCTCGGGCTCGGCCATCGACCACGCGCTGCACCTGAAGGACGGCATCACCTACATGCGCGAGATGCTGATCGGCGCCGCCATCATCCTGTTCCTGATCTTCGAGCCGGACGGCCTTGCCCACCGCTGGCGCCAGATCAAGGCCTACTGGAAGCTTTATCCCTTCTCGTTCTGAGCTTTATGCCGACGGCCCCTGAGAAGAGCTCACGGGCCGTCGGCCGGGCCTGAATACCGACGGCGAACAATCGCCGCGCAAGAGGAAACGCCAAGGAGATGACCATGAGGAAGACCAAAGCCGCCGCCTTCACGCTGGCCTCGACGCTGGCGCTCGCCGCCGCCGCGCCGGCGCTGGCCCAGAACATCAACATCGGCCACCTCGCCGATTATTCGGGCGGCACCTCGGACGTGGGCCAGCCCTACGGCCAGGGCATCCAGGACACCATCGCCTTCATCGACGCCAAGGGCGGCGTGGACGGCAAGAAGATCAATTCCGACTTCAACGAATACGGCTACCAGGTGCCCCGCGCCCTCGCCGCCTTCAAGAAGTGGGTGGGCTCCGACAAGGTGGTCGCCATCCAGGGCTGGGGCACCGCCGACACCGAGGCCCTGGTGGCCATGGTGACCAAGGAGCAGATTCCCTATTTCTCGGGTTCCTACTCGGCCTCCCTCACCGACCCGAAGGGCAAGGTGAACGAGAAGAGCGAGCGCGCCGCGCCCTTCAACTTCTTCTACGGCCCGTCCTATTCCGACTCCGCCCGCGCCATGGTGCAGTGGGCCGCCGACGACTGGAAGGCCAAGGGCAAGCCCGGCAAGCCCAAATGGGTGCACATGGGCGCCAACCACCCCTATCCCAACTCGCCCAAGGCGGCGGCCGAAGCCTATGCCAAGGAGCTGGGCTTCGAGGTGCTGGACCCCATCACCTTCGCCCTCACCCCCGGCGACTACACGCCCCAGTGCCTCACGCTCAAGCAGTCGGGCGCCAACTACGCTTATCTCGGCAATACCGCCGGCTCCAACATCTCGGTGCTGAAGGCCTGCAAGACCGCCGGGGTGGACGTGCAGTTCCTCGGCAATGTGTGGGGCATGGACGAGAACGCCATGAAGGCGGCCGGCGAGGCGGCGAACGGCGTGGTGTTCCCGGTGCGCACCGCCACCACCTGGGCCGGCGATGCGCCCGGCCTCGCCACCGCGCGTGAGATCTCCAAGATCTCCGATCCCTCGGGCAACACCTATCGCCCGGTGCACTACCTCACCGCCATCTGCACCGCCCTCTACATGAAGGAGGCCATGGAGTGGGCGGACAAGCACGGCGGCGTCACCGGGGTCAACATCCGCGACGGCATGTACCAGAAGGCGGACTGGGTGCCGAAGGGCATGGAAGGCGTGTGCAAGCCCTCCACCTGGACCGCGAGCGACCATCGCCCCACCACCAGCGTCGATCTCTACCGCGCCGTCGTCACCGGCCCCACGGACGCCTCCGTGACCGAGCTGGTGAAGAACGGCACCATCAAGCTGGAGAAGGTCACCACCGTGGACCTGCCCCGCAAGACCGAGCTGCAGGGCTGGTGAGCCGGCGGGGCGCCGCCATGGCGCGGCGCCCCTTCCGCCCGCAGGACGACAGATTTTGGAGGCGCCCATGGCCCAAGCCGCATTGAAGCTCGAACCGGCCGCCGAGGCCGGGTCCGCCCCGCTGCTCTCGGTGGACAACATCGAGGTGGTCTATAACGACGTGATCCTGGTGCTGCGCGGCCTCTCGCTGAAGGTGCCGAAGGGCCGGATCGTGGCGCTGCTCGGCTCCAACGGGGCCGGCAAGTCCACCACGCTCAAGGCCATCTCCGGCCTGCTGAAGACCGAGGACGGGGAGATCACCCGCGGCGAGGTCAATTTCCTGGGCGAGAAGATCAACGGCATCGAGCCGGACAGGATCGTGCGGCGCGGCATCTTCCAGGTCATGGAAGGCCGGCGCATCATTTCCGACATGACGGTGCTGGAGAATCTGCGCCTCGGCGCCTTCACCCGGCGCGACAATGAGGTGAAGAGCGATATCGAGCGCGTCTACGAATTCTTCCCGCGCCTCAAGGAGCGCACGGGCCTCGCCGGCTATCTCTCCGGCGGCGAGCAGCAGATGCTGGCCATCGGCCGCGCCATGATGGCCCGCCCCAAGCTCATCCTCATGGACGAGCCCTCCATGGGCCTCTCGCCACTGATGGTGAAGGAGGTGTTCGCCATCATCAAGAAGCTCAACGTGGAGCTGGGAGCCACCATCCTGCTGGTGGAGCAGAACGCGCGGGTGGCGCTCTCCGTGGCGGACTACGGCTACATCATGGAGCAGGGCAAGATCGTGCTCGATGGTACCGCGCAGATGCTGCAGACCAACGAGGACGTGAAGGAATTCTACCTCGGCCAGGGCGGCGGCGAGGAGCGCAAGTCCTTCAAGAACCTCAAGAGCTTCAAGCGCCGCAAAAGGTGGCTGTGAAGCCTCCGCCCCCGCCGTGACGCCATCAAACCTCTTCCGCAGGCCGCGCGATGACCGATCCGAACCGCTATTACGACGCCGCCGAAACCCGCGACCCGCAAGCCCGCGAGGCGGCGCTGCTGGCGGCGCTTTCCGCCCAGGTGGCACACGCCAAGGGCAGGTCGGCCTATTTCGCCGCCTTGTTCCGCGATGTGGAGCCGCAGGCGCTGACCAGTCGCGCCGCGCTGGCGAAGCTCCCCGTCACCCGAAAGTCGGACCTGCTGGAGATCCAGCCCAGGAGCCTGCCTTTCGGCGGGCTGAACGCGGTGCCGCCGGGCAGGCTGTCGCGCATCTTCATGTCGCCGGGGCCGATCTATGATCCGGAAGGGCACGGGCCGGACTTCTGGCGCTTCGCCCGCGCGCTCTACGCGGCCGGCTTCCGGGTCGGGGAGATCGTGCACAATTCCTTCTCCTACCATCTCACCCCGGCGGGCTCGATGATCGAGGGCGGCGCCCATGCGCTGGGCTGCGCGGTGGTGCCGGCGGGCGTGGGGCAGACCGACCTGCAGCTGCGCGCCATCGCCGACATCCGTCCCGACGGCTACGGCGGCACCCCCTCCTTCCTCAAGATCCTGCTCGACAAGGCGCGCGAGAGCGGCACCGACATCTCCTCCCTGAAGAAGGCGCTGGTGACCGGCGAGGCCTTCCTGCCCGCCCACCGGGCCGAGCTGAAGGCGGCCGGCATCACCGCCCGCCAGTGCTACGGCACCGCCGATCTCGGGCTCGTGGCCTATGAGAGCGAGGCGGAGGAGGGGATGATCGTGGACGAGGGCTGCCTCGTGGAGATCCTGCGCCCCGGCACCGGCGATCCGGTGGAGAGCGAGGGGGAGGTGGGGGAGGTGGTCGTCACCCTGTTCGACGCCGACTATCCCCTGGTGCGCTTCGCCACCGGCGATCTCTCGGCGGTGCTGCCGGGCCTGAGCCCCTGCGGGCGCACCAACGTGCGGCTCAGGGGCTGGATGGGCCGGGCCGACCAGGTCACCAAGATCCGCGGCATGTTCGTGCATCCGGTGCAGGTGAGCGCGGCGGTGAAGAAGCATCCCGCCGTGGCCAGGGCGCGCCTCGTGGTGGAGCGGCTTGGCGATGCGGACGACATGCTGCTGGAAGTGGAGGTGGCCGACGCCGCATCCCTCGCGCAGGAGGCGCTGCTGGACGACCTGCGCGCCGCCACCAAGCTGCGCGGCCGCCTCACGCTTCTCGCGCCCGGCACCCTGCCGGCGGACGCCAAGACCATCGAGGACCGCCGCCCGGTGTGACGGCGGGGGCCCGATGAGCCTCCCGACCCGCGCGGCGGCTTGAGGGCTGCCGCGTCGATCGGAAACCGCGGTCCGTGCGGGAGCCCCCGGCTCCTGCTGGGGTCAGCGGTCGATCCAGCCGCCAAGCTCGCGCATCACCACGTCTTCCAGCACGCGCATGCCGGCGGGGCCGTCGTTGAGGCAGGGGATGGCGGCGAACTTCTCGCCGCCATGGGCGAGGAAGATGTCGCGATTCTCGACCCCGATCTCCTCCAGCGTCTCCAGGCAGTCCGCCACGAAACCGGGATTGAAGACGGCGATGCGCTTCACGCCGCTCTCGGCGAGCGCCTTCACGGTGGCGTCGGTATAAGGCTGGAGCCACTCCTCGCGCCCGAATCGCGACTGGAAGGTGAGGCGCAGCCGTTCCTCCCCCATGCCGAGCCGTGCCCGTAGCAGGCGCGCCGTCTTGGCGCACTGGCAGGAATAGGGGTCGCCCTTCAGGTGGTAGGATTTGGGGATGCCGTGGAAGGAGGCGAGAATCACCTCCGGCTCGAAATCCAGCGCGGCGAGGTGGCGCTCCAGGTCCTGCGCCACCGCGTCGATATAGACCGGGTCGTCGTGCCAGGGCGGGGCGATGCGAACCGCCGGCTGCCAGCGCATGGCTTTGAGCGCGTCGAACGCCTTGTCGGCCACGGTGGCGGTGGTGGCGGCGGCATATTGGGGATAGAGCGGCACCACAAGGATGCGCTCGCACCCCGCCTGCTGCAGCGCGCCGAGCCGCTCGGCGATGGAGGGCGCGCCGTAGCGCATGGCGAAATCCACCACCAGGCGCGAATCGCGGCCGGCGAGCATGCCGGAGAGCGTCTCCGCCTGGGCGCGGGTGATGGTGAGGAGCGGGCCCTCGTTCCGCGCGGTGTTCCAGATCTTCGCGTAGTCCCGGCCCTTGGCGGCGGGGCGGCGGGTGAGGATGATGGCGTTGAGCACGAACGCCCACACCAGCGGGTTCACCTCGATCACCCGCCGGTCGGAGAGGAATTCCTTCAGGTAGCGCCGCATGGACCAGTAGTCGGTGCCCGAGGGGGTGCCGAGATTGACGATGAGCACGCCGATGCGCCCGAAGGCGACGGGGGGATGATCGGCGGGAAGCGGGGCGGGGGGCAGGGTCATGGCGGCACCTCTGGCGCGCTGATGCCGCCTGGAGGGGGCGGCGTCAATCGCGTTGTGGACAGGCGCCGGTGTCACGCTCTGAAGGCCGTCGCGTCCTCTCGCGGCCGCTGCCGGACCGGAGGATGGCACGGCGTACGCGCATGCGATGCACGCTTGACACGCGGTTCGGCCGAAGCCTGGATGGTCGGGAAGAAATGGTGGGCGCGACAGGGATCGAACCTGTGACCCCTACGATGTCAACGTAGTGCTCTCCCGCTGAGCTACGCGCCCCACCTGCAGGAGGCGCCTCTATATCGACTTCGCGTCCGCGAAGCAAGGCGCCCGGAATGGTTTTTGAGCGAAGCGGAGCCCGGTTCGCTCAAGGTTCGTGTAACTGCCTGATTTCACCAGCCTTTTCGCGCCTGTGGGAAACGCGAGGGCAGCCGGAGGGTGGTCAGGCGGCGTCCAGCATCTTGCCGACCTCGGACACGAGGTCGCGCAGGTGGAAGGGCTTGGAGAGCACCTTGGCCTCGGCCGGTGCCTCGCCGTCGGCATTCAGCGCGACGGCGGCGAAGCCGGTGATGAACATCACCTTGAGGTCGGGATCGAGCTCGGTGGCGCGGCGCGCCAGCTCTATCCCGTCCATCTCCGGCATCACGATGTCGGTGAGGAGGAGCTCGAACGGCTCCTCGCGCATCCGCTCGTAGGCGGATTTGCCGTTGTCGTAGGAAGCCACCGAATAGCCGGCATTCTGCAGCGCCTTCACGAGGAAGCGCCGCATGTCGTTGTCGTCTTCGGCGAGCAGGATCTTGGACACGCCGTTTCCCCTGATCAATCGTATGCCGCAGTCCCGCCGTCGCGGCCGGAACCCATGTGAATGTCTCGCCCAATCGGGTAAATTCGGAGTGAAAGTGCCGCGCCCCCTTCACAAGCCCCCCTCTCGACGGGCATCATGTAGGCGGAACAAGCATTTAGAATCCTTCCGGAGTTTCACGGCGCGCGATGACTGCCTGCCTCGCCGAGACCATTGATCCCACATTCGAGATCCTGGGGCCGGAGGCCGCCGCCGGGCCGTTCATCTTCAACTCCCCGCATTCGGGCCGCATCTACCCCACGAGCTTCGTGGCGCAGGCGCGATTGGACTTTGCCACGCTGCGCCGGTCCGAGGACAGCTTCGTGGACGAATTATTCGAGGACGTGGTGAACGCCGGCGCGCCGCTGATGCGCGCCCTGTTTCCGCGCTCCTTCCTCGATCTCAACCGTGAGCCCTACGAGCTCGACCCGCGCATGTTCGAGGGGCGGCTGCCGCCCTATTGCAACACGCGCTCGGTGCGGGTGGCGGGCGGGCTCGGCACCATCGCCCGCGTGGTGGGTGACGCGCAGGAGATCTATCCGCGGCGGCTGACGGTGGCGGAGGGGCTCGCGCGCATCGAGGCGTTCTACAAGCCCTACCACCAGACGCTCCGTCGGCTCATCGCCGCCACCCAGCAGCGATTCGGCCTCGCGGTGCTGGTGGACTGCCACTCCATGCCCTCCACCTCCGCCCGTGACGAGACCCTGCGGGCGGACTTCGTGCTCGGCGACCGCTACGGCACGAGCTGCTCCAGCATCGTCACCGCCGCTTTGGAGCGGGAGCTGTCGGCGGCCGGCTACCGGGTGCTGCGCAACAAGCCCTATGCGGGCGGCTACATCACCGAGCACTACGGCAACCCCGCCGCCGGCCTGCACGCGGTGCAGATCGAGGTGAACCGCGCCCTCTACATGGAGGAAGCGCACTATGTGCGCGGCGCGGGCTTCGAGCAGCTGCGATCCGACATCCGCAATGCCATGCCGCGCGTGTTCGCCCAGGTACTTGCGGTGCTCGATACGCCCCGCGCGGCGGCGGAATAGGCCCTTCAAAACCTGCATGCCGGCGGTGACGCGGCTCGTCCTCAACGACGGCCGCGTGACAAGGCTCTGCAAATTTGAAAATGGTGCCTTGCGTTTTTTGAATGGCAGTTATACGAATTTGACGCGGTTGAATTTCCGAGCGCCGCGCGGAAAGGCATTGCCTTAGGCTTGCCGGTGTACAGAAGAATTCCGGTGGGCGCAGGTGTTCGGGCAAGCCTTCGCGCAGGGCGGGCCAGAGGCTCGAAAAGGGCCCTGCAGTCCGGCGATGGCGAAAAAAGTCCGGAGCGGCCTCGCAAAGGAAGGCGCCGACAAAGAAGCGGCGGGGCGAGGCTGAGGGCGGGATCTCGGAAGAGGGTGCCCAAAAAGAAAGGGGCCGTCCGCGTTGGCGAACGGCCCAAGTCTAGGGAGGAAACGCCCAAGGAGGGCAGCGACACAGCGACGCCAATCGCCATGTCGCAATGCACAAATAGCCGAGTGCACTGCCAAAAATCAAGTGCCGGTTTGTCGCATTCCCGTGAATTTCGCCATGTATTTGATTTTTAATATGAAATTTTCCGCCCGAAAGGCGCGGCGAGGCTTTCGGGCGGGCTCCGGCACGGATCTCTCATGTCTTTCGAGCCGAATCGCGTGGCCTCGCCCGCCGGGTCACGCCGTCGGCGCACGCCCTCGCGAGGCGCGAAGCTTCCATGCGGATGTGAGTGGGGGCAGGCGAGCCGTCGGGAGCGGGTGAAACCGGTCCGGGGCTCGGCCAAAAAGAAAGGGGCCGCTGACCCATGGGGAGCGGCCCAAGTCTAGGGAGGAAACGCCCAAGGAGGGCAGCGGCACCGCAACAAGCAATGCCGCGCTGCATCAATATGCGGCTTGCCCATGTGTGCATCAAGGTGCATAGGCGCGGATTGTTTAGGCAGCTATGTGACGCCTAAGCGCTTGGGAAATCCGGGGCTTCCTTTCATCTGCCTAATCTTTAATCGGTTATGCCGCCTTGGCATGCGCGCCGACGCGCCATCGGGCGCCGACTCACACCGATCGCACTTGATCCCGCCCCCCATCCGCTGCATCTCCATGAACGGCCGGGCGGTGCGCCGCCCATTTCCGTTTGCGCGCGTCCCCGCGCGCTCGCCCATCGGAGTGCGCGTATCATGACCGCCGTCGCCATCGACGATTTCGTCCACAAGCTCGCGACCGTGTCGGGGGAGGCGATCCTGCCCTTCTTCCGCACCGCGCTCGGGGTGGAGGACAAGAGCCGGGGCAAGGCGTTCGACCCCGTGACCGAGGCCGACCGCGCCGCCGAGCAGGTGATGCGCCGCCTCATCCGCGAGGCTTTTCCGAGCCACGGCATCATCGGCGAGGAATTCGACAACGTGGCCGCCGACGCGCCCTATGTCTGGGCGCTCGATCCCATCGACGGCACCAAGTCCTTCATCGCCGGCCTGCCCGCCTGGGGCACGCTCATCGGCCTGCTGAAGGAGGGTGACCCGGTCTACGGCATGATGCACCAGCCCTTCATCAAGGAGCGCTTCTTCGGCGACGGCGCCAGCGCGCGCTATCGCGGCCCGGCCGGCGAGCGCGCGCTGAGGGTGCGCGACTGCGGCCGCGTCGAGGATGCCATCCTCTTCACCACCAGCCCGCGCCTCATGAACACGACGGACCGGGCGGCCTTCTCCCGCGTGGAGGAGCAGGCCCGCCTCTCGCGCTACGGCGGCGACTGCTACGCTTACTGCATGCTGGCGGCGGGGCTGGTGGACCTGGTTATCGAAACCGAGCTGAAGGACCACGACATCGTGGCGCTGATCCCCATCATCGAGGGCGCGGGCGGCGTGGTCACCAGCTGGGAGGGCGGCTCGCCGGCGAAGGGCGGGCGCGTGGTGGCGGCCGGCAGCCGCGCGGTGCACGAGCAGGCGCTGCGCATCCTCACCGCCTGAGGCGGGGGGCGCCTCAGGCCACCGGCGTGCCGGGGATGAAGGCGTCGAAGGCGGCCCAGAACTGGGCGCGGAAGAAGTCCTGTTCCATCAGGATCTCATGCCGCGCGGCGGGCACCACCACCTGGGCGCCGGCGATGAGGCGGGTGGCCAGGTGCTCGATGGCGGGGTTTGAGACCACCTGCTCGCCGCCGGCGGCCACCATCAGCAGCGGCTGGCGGATCTCGCGCACCACCTCCGGGTCGGCGAGCTGGTCCATGGCGCGAAAGGCGGCGTGGAGCCAGCCGTTGGTGGGGGCGCCAAGGCCGAGCTGGGGGAAGGCCCGCACCATTTCCGCCGTCCGGCCGTAGCGCGCGGGATCGGAGGTGAGGCGGTTGCGCGCGAACGGCACCTCGGTGATGGGGGTGCCGCGCCCGCCGGGCACGAAGGCGCGGGCGAGGCCGCACCAGGAGAGCGTCGTGACCAGCGCGCGCACTAGGCGCGGCACGGGAAGGGCGTCGATCCGCAGCATGGGCGCCACCAGCACCATGCGGTCGAACCAGCGCCGCCCCGCCACCACCGACTGGAGCATGACGGCGCCGGCCATGGAATGGGCGATGGCGAAGTGGGGCGCCGGGCAATCGGGCAGCAGCACCTCGCGGGCGAAGGCGTCGAGATCGAGCTGGTAGTCCGCGAAGCGGCGCACGTGGCCCTTGCGCGGGTTGCGCCGCAGCCGCTGGGAGCCGCCCTGGCCGCGCCAGTCCAGGATCGCCACCGCGAAGCCGCGCGCGCGCAGCTCGCGCACCACCTCGTAATATTTCTCGATGAACTCGGCCCGGCCAGTGAAGATGGCGACCGTGCCCTTCAGGCCGCTCTCCGGCATCCAGCGCGCGTAGCGCAGGCGCACGCCGTCCGCGGCGACGATCTCTCCGGTGACGGCGCCCTCGGGGACGGGATTGCTCGGGATGGAGAAGAGGCTCATCGCGTCTCGGCTCGGGCTGCGCCGGCCACGCCGGCCGGATGAGGGTTACACGCTGGCCCGCCCGGCCACAATCATCTCGCGCCCGCGCGTCCGGTTCCGCGCCTGCTCCGGAGCGGGCCTTGACGGCCCGCGGGTGCGTTCCCACCTACGAAAAGGCGCCGGTCATGACGACGGCGCCACACCTCGGGCCCGGCTTCGGCGGGCCCTGCATGTCGCTTCGAAGGAGGATATGCCATGCGTACGTTCGATCTGTCTCCCCTGTACCGCAACACCGTCGGCTTCGACCGTCTCTTCTCGCTGCTCGATTCGGTCGGTGGCGTGGATGCGGCCCCCACCTACCCGCCCTACAACATCGAGCGCACCGGCGAGAATGCCTATCGCATCACGGTCGCGGTGGCGGGCTTCACCGATGCCGAGCTGAGCATCGAGGTGAAGGAGAACACCCTCACCCTGAAGGGCGAGAAGAAATCCGGCGCCGATGCGGAAAACGCCCAGGTGCTCTATCGCGGCATCGCCGCGCGCGCCTTCGAGCGCCGCTTCCAGCTCGCCGACCATGTGGAGGTGAAGGGCGCGGCCCTGGAGAATGGCCTGCTGCACGTGGATCTCGTGCGCACCATTCCCGAGGCGAAGAAGCCCCGCGTCATCCCCATCAACACCCAGGCCGAGGCCCCGAAGCCGCTCGAAGGCAAGACCATCGAGACGGAGGCTCCGAAGGCTGCGTGATCGCGGCATCGACGGTGTGCATTATGACGGCGGCGCGGGAGCGCCGCCGTTTTTGCGTCGGCGCCCTTGATCGTGGCGGCGGAAGGGCCGAGGAAAGGGGCTTCGTGCCCGCCCGTTGAAGGATTGTCCCCCGTGGCTCCCGCGCCCAAGGTTCTCGTCACCACCCGCCTGTTCGATGACGCCGCCGCCCGCCACCTCGCCGCCCACGGCTTCGAGGTGGTGCCCTCGGGGCTCGCCCCCGATGCCCTCGACACGGACATCTCCGACGCCGACCTCGACCGCCTGCTGGAAGGCGCCGCGGGCTGGATCGTCGGCCAGCGGGCGGTGACGCGGGCGGTGCTGGAGCGCCATCCGGGGCTGAAGGTCATCGCCCGGCGCGGTGTCGGCTATGAGCGGGTGGACGCGGGCGCGGCCGAGGCGCTCGGCCGGGTGGTGACCATCGCCGCCGGCGCCAACGACGCCGCGGTGGCGGACCATACCCTGGCGCTGATGCTGGCCGTGCTGCGCCGCCTGCGCGAGAGCCAGGCCGCGCTGGCGGCCGGTGACTGGCGGGTGGTGAGCGGCAGCGACCTCTACGGCAAGACGGTTGGCCTCGTGGGCTTCGGGCGCATCGCGCGGCAGGTGGCCCGCCGGCTCCACGGCTTTGACGTGCGGGTGCTGGTGGAAACCCCCCGGCCCGATTTTTCGGTCGCCGGCGTCACCTTCTCCACCTTGCCGGAACTGCTCGCGGCGAGCGACCTAGTGAGCCTGCATGCCCCCCTGGGCCCTGAGACGCGCCATCTCCTCAATGCCGGGACCCTCGCCCTGCTGAAGCCCGGCGCGGTGGTGGTGAACACCGCGCGCGGCGGGCTGGTGGACGACGCGGCGCTGCTCGCGGCGCTTGAGGCCGGGCGGCTCGGCGGCGCCGGGCTCGACGTGTTCGAGGCAGAGGGCGATCCCGCCCTGCGCCCGGTGGCGCAGGCGCTCGCCGCCCGCCCCGATGTGGTGGCGAGCGCCCATGCGGCCGGCTCCAGCCGCGAGGCGCTGGCGCGCGGCAACATGATCTCGGCCCATTGCATCGTCGCCGTGCTGGCCGGCGGCGAGATGCCGGCCGGCTGCGTGGTGGCCGACGGGCGCTGACCCGGCGCCCGCAGATTGCGAAGCCCGTCCAGGGGTTTGCGAGGGTTGCGTCGCCGAAGGAGGAGCTTTCGTCCGGCGCGCGCTCGGTCATGGGCGTGTCACCTGTCGCCGTTACCCCGGTGTCCCATGGGGTGAACTGGCTGCAGGGGGCGGGTGATGGAGCCGATCGTGCGCGTCGATGACGTGCGAAAGTCCTACGGCGCCTTGGACATCCTCAAGGGGGTGAGCTTCCAGATCGAGGAAGGCGACCTCGTGTCCATCATCGGTCCCTCGGGCTGCGGGAAGTCGACCCTCCTGCGCTGCCTGAACGGCCTCGAAAGCCTTGATGCCGGCGTGATCGAGGTGTGCGGCGTGGCGCTGAAGCGCGCGCCCGGCGCGAAGGGCGCCGGCCCGGCGGGGACCGCCGAGCTGGAGCGTGCCGCCCACCTGCTGCGCAAGAATGTCGGCATGGTGTTCCAGAGCTTCAACCTGTTCCCGCACAAGACGCTGCTGGAGAACGTGATGCTCGCGCCCATGGTGGTGAAGGGCATGCGGAAGGACGAGGCGGAGGCCAATGCCGAGCGCCTGCTCCAGAAGGTGGGCCTGGGCGAGCGGCTGGAGCACTACCCCATCGATCTCTCGGGCGGCCAGCAGCAGCGCGGCGCCATCGCCCGCGCGCTCGCCATGGCGCCCAAGGTGATGCTCTACGACGAGCCCACCTCCGCCCTTGATCCCGGCTTGGTGGATGAGGTGCTGGACGTGATGAAGGAGCTGGACCGCGAGGGCATGACCCAGATCGTGGTGACCCACGAGATGCGCTTCGCCCGCGATGCCTCCGACTACATCATCTACATGGAGAAGGGGGAGATCATCGAGATCTCGGACGAGGACGAGATGTTCTCGAACCCCAAGGACCCGCGCACCCGGCAGTTCCTGCGCCGGTTCCTGTGATGCGCGCCGCTCTCTTCCTCCGCTCCCGCTTGGGGTCCGCCATGCGTCGACTGCCTTCGAGCCTCGCCCGCCCGCGCCTTGCCGGCCATGTGCCCGCGCTGTTCCTCGCCGCCTGGGCGCTCGTCCTGGCGCTGGCCTGCGGCGGGCCCGCCGCGCGGGCCGAGACCGCCGCCCCGGCGGCCACGCCGGCGCAGCCCTCCGGCCCCCCGCTGCGCTACGGCGGTGATGGCACCTCCGGGGCGCCCTACATCTTCAAGGATCCGGCCGACCCGAACCGCACCGTCGGCTTCGAGGTGGACATCATGGAGGAGATCGGCCGCCATCTCGGCCGGCCCGTGGTGTTCGTCCAGAACGACTGGAGCAACCTGATCCCCGGCCTCGACAACGGCCTCTACGACGTGGCCCTGAGCGGGCTGGAGATCACTCCCGCCCACCTGGCGGGCGCGGATTTCTCCATTCCCTACTACACCACCTTCGGCCAGATCGTGATCCGCCGGGGCGAAACGCCGGTGGACGGGCTCGTCGAGCTGAAGGGCAAGAAGGTCGGCACGCTGAAGTCGAGCCAGATGGAGTACGTGCTGCGCAAGGTCGGCGGCATCGACGTGCGCACCTATGACGAGGAGATCGACGCCTATTCCGATCTCAAGCTCGGCCGCCTCGATGCCACGGTGATGGATTTCCCCATCGCCGTCTACTACGCCCTGCCGGACCGCGAGCTGCAGTTCACGGGCCCCATGGTCGGCCGCATCGAGTACGGCATCGCCATGAAGAAGGGGGCGGACCCGGAGCTGCTCGCCGCCGTCAACACCGCCCTCTCGCAGATGGAGGCGGACGGCAGCCTGCACGCCATCCTCGACTCCTGGGCGCTGTGGTCGCCGATGATGGCGCAGGTGACGGGCGACGCCAAGCCCATGACCGCCCAGCCGGTGAACTACGATCATTTCGTCGCCGCCACCCAGCCCTCCGGCTGGAAGGCGCAGCTGGAGCGCTACGCCCGCTTCCTGCCGCAGCTCGGCTGGGCGGCGCTGATGACCATGGAGATCTCCATCCTCGCCATGGTGCTGGCGGTGGGCCTCGGCGCGGGGCTGGCCCTGTGCCGGGTCTATGGCGGCAAGCTGCTGGACCGGCTCGCCCAGGTCTATATCGAGATCGTGCGCGGAACTCCGCTGCTGATCCAGGTGCTGTTCATCTATTACGGCCTGCCCAAGATCGGCCTCCAGCTCGACCCGTTCGTGGCCGGTGTGCTGGCGCTGGGCCTGAACTACGCGGCCTATGAGGCGGAGAACTACCGCGCGGGCCTGCTCGCCGTGCCGCGCCACCAGATGGAGGCGGCGGTGGCGCTCAACATGACCGAGCGCCAGGCGCTGCGGAACGTCATCATCCCCCAGGCGGCGCGCATGGTGCTGCCGCCCACCACCAACGACTTCATCTCCCTCATCAAGGATTCGTCCCTGGTGTCGGTGATCTCGCTAGTGGAGCTCACCAAGACCTACGAGCAGATCTCCACCACCTATTACGACTATTTCGGCACCGGCATCCTGGTGGCGGCCATCTACCTGCTGCTGGGCCTGCCCTTCGTGCGCCTCGCCCACTGGGCCGAGAAGCACGTGAGCCGGGGCATGAGCCGCTCCAACCAGTGATCCCATCGGCCCCGGTCCTTGACCGGTGCCGGGCGGGTCCGCTCAAGCGCCGCGCCTCGCTCCGGCGGGGCGCCGTTTGGCGGTTGCGCTCTTGCGTCCTGATGTCTGATGAATTATGAAATTCGTCAGTTCAGCGGAGGCGAGCGTGAACGTCAGGCACAGGGAGACGGCGGAGGAAACGCGCGAGCGGATCGCGCGGGTGGCGGAAGACCTGTTCCGCCGCATGGGCTTCGCCAAGACCGCGGTGGCGGACATCGCCGCCGAGCTCGGCATGTCGCCGGCCAACGTCTACCGCTTCTTCCCCTCCAAGACCGCCATCGTCGCCACCATCTGCCAGCGCTGCCTGGGCGAGATCGACCGCGAGGCATCGGCCATCGCGGCGGGGCCGGGCACGCCGCAGGCGCGCATCGCCGGCATCTATCTCGCCATGCTGCGCTACCACAAGGCGAACTTCCTGGACGAGCGGCGCCTGCACGACATGGTGCAGGTGGCCATCGAGAACAACTGGGACAATATCGAGGCCCACAAGGAGCATATCCGCCTCCTGGTGGCCCGCGTGCTGGAGGACGGGATGCGGGAGGGGGTGTTCGTGCCCCACGATTCGCAGGTGGTCAGCCGGCTGATCCTGGGTGCGATGGTGATGTATTGCCATCCGATGCTGGTGGCCCAGCATATCGACGACGACCTCGATGCCGGTCTCAAGGCCACCATCGCCTTCCTGCTGCGGAGCATCGAAGTGCGGCGCTCGCCGCTCGAATAGCCGGATGCGCGGGCCGTTTCCGGCGTCGTGCGTCCATTTTGTGACGATTATCGAAAGTCGTCAGCGTTGAACCGTAACCGTTCAATCAACAGGGTCGGTGCCATGGCCTTCCTCTCCCGCCGTCCGTCGCCGCTGCGTCGGCCCGCCGAAGCCTCCCGACCGTCCCGGATCGCCGCCGGGGGAGTGGGGTTAGCCCTTGTGCTCGCTGTCGCCTCCGCCCTTGCCGGCTGTGGCGAGCAGGCTCCCGCCCAGGGCGCGGCGGCACCCGCCCGCCCGGTGCAGGTGACCCGCGCGGAACTGCGCCCGCGCGAGGCGGAAAAGACCTTCGTGGGCGTGGTGCGCGCCCGGCGCGAGATCGACCTCGCCTTCCGCGTGGGCGGCAAGGTGGTGCAGCGCCGGGTGGAGGTGGGCGACCGCGTGGCGCCGGGCGACCTCATCGCCCGCATCGATCCGGAAGACCTGAAGCTGGAGGTGGAGAGCGCCCGCGCCGAGCTGGCCGCCGCCACCGCCAACCTCGCCCAGACCTCCGCCGACGACGGCCGCTACCGCTCCCTCACCGCCAAGGGCGTCGCCTCCAATGCCGAGCTGGACCGCAAGTCCCTCGCCAAGGAAGAGGCGGTGGGCCGGCTCGAGCGCGCCAAGCGGGCGCTGGAGCTGGCCGAGAACCGGCTTTCCTACGCCGATCTCATCTCCGACACGGCGGGCGTGGTGGTTTCCACCTCCGCCGAGCCGGGGCAGGTGGTCTCGGCCGGGCAGACCATCGTGCGGGTGGCGCGGCTCGATGAGAAGGAGGCGCTGGTGGCCCTGCCGGAGACCGCCCTTTCCGCCGCCCGCGGCTCCGATGCGAGCGTGACCCTCTGGGCCGAGCCCAACCGCCGCATCGCCGCCCGCCTGCGGGAGTTGTCGCCGCAGGCCGATCCGGCCTCGCGCACCTATGCCGCCCGCTTCACCCTGGACGGCACCGACGAGGCCGTCGCGCTGGGCATGACCGCGACCGTGGTCCTGAGTCCGAAGGACCGCGCCAGGGTGGCCCGCCTGCCCCTCTCCTCCGTGTTCGACAAGGGCCACGGCCCCCGCGTGTTCGTGGTGGACCCGTCGAGCCACACGCTGGTCGCGCGGCCCGTGGAAGTGGCCGGCTACACCGATGATTCCGCCTTGATCTCCAAGGGTGTGGAGCAGGGCGATCAGGTGGTGGTGCTCGGCGTGCAGACGCTGGAGCCGGGCCAGAGCGTGCGCACCGTGCCGGCGAAGGGCTCCACCGCCACCGCCGCCCTCGCTCCGGAGGCGACCCCGTGAGCGACGCGCCCCTTCCCCCCGATTCCGCCGTGCCCGGCCCCACGCCGGAGGAGCGGAAGGCGCTGGCGAGCCCCTTCAACCTCTCGCGCTTCGCCATCACCCATCGCGCGCTCACCCTGTTCGCCATCATCCTGCTGGGCGCGGCGGGCTTCTACTCTTACCTGAACCTCGGCCGGGCCGAGGACCCCTCCTTCACCATCAAGGTGATGGTGATCTCCGCCGCGTGGCCCGGCGCCACCGCCTCGGAGATGCAGGCCCAGGTGGCCGACCCCATCGAGAAGAAGCTCCAGACCCTGCCCCACCTCGACCGGGTGGAGAGCTATTCGCGCCCCGGCGTCTCCTTCGTGCAAGTCTACCTGTCGGACACCACGCCGCCGGCGGCGGTGAAGGACCTGTGGTACCAGGTGCGCAAGAAGGTGGGGGACATCCGGGGCGACCTGCCCCAGGGCGTGGTCGGCCCCGGCTTCGACGACGAATACGGCGACGTCTATTCCGCCGTCTACATGCTGAGCGGGGAGGGGGCGACCCCGGCCGAGCTGAAGCGGCAGGCGGAGATGATCCGCCAGCGCCTGCTGCGCGTGGCCGACGTGGAGAAGGTGGACCTCATCGGCGAACGGCCGGAGCGCATCTACATCGAGTTCTCCCACGCCCGCCTCGCCACCCTCGGCATCACCCCCGCGCAGATCTTCGACAGCGTGGCGCGGCAGAACGCGGTGGTGGCCGGCGGCGCGGTGGACACCAAGGCGGACCGCATCAACCTGCGCCTCACCGGCGCCTTCATCGGCGCGGAAGCCATCGCCGAGGTGCCCATCAACGCCGGTGGCGCCCTGGTGCGGCTCGGCGACATCGCCACCGTGAAGCGCGGCTACGAGGACCCGCCGGCCTTCCTCATCCGCCAGCACGGGCGGCCGGCGCTGGGCATCGGCGTTTCCATGGCCCAGGGCGCCAACATCCTCACTTTGGGCGGGGAGCTGAAGGCGGCCATGGCGGAGGCCATGGGTGAGCTGCCGGTGGGCATCGACGTGGTGCAGGTGGCGGACCAGCCCCACATCGTGGGCGAATCCGTGGGCGAGTTCCTGAAGACCTTCGCGGAGGCGCTCGCCATCGTGCTGGTGGTGAGCTTCCTGTCCCTGGGCCTGCGCTCGGGCATCGTGGTGGCGCTCTCGGTGCCGCTGGTGCTCGCCATCGTGTTCCTGGTGATGTTCGCCTCCGGCATGGACCTCCACCGCATCACCCTCGGCGCCCTCATCATCGCGCTCGGCCTTCTGGTGGACGATGCCATCATCGCCATCGAGATGATGGTGGTGAAGATGGAGGAGGGGTGGGACCGCTTCTCGGCCGCGAGCTTCGCCTGGACCTCCACCGCCTTCCCCATGCTCACCGGCACGCTGGTGACGGCGGCGGGCTTCCTGCCGGTGGGCTTCGCGCGCTCATCCTCGGGCGAATATGCCGGCGGCATCTTCTGGGTGGTGGGCATCGCGCTGGTGGCGTCGTGGTTCGTGGCGGTGCTGTTCACGCCCTATCTGGGCACGGTGATCCTGCCCGACATGAAGGGCCGGCACGCCGCGCACGATCTGCACGACGGGCGGCTCTACCGCATGCTCAGGGCCATGCTGGAGGCGTGCCTGCGCCACCGCGTCATGGTGATCGGCGCTACCGCGGGGCTGTTCGCCCTTTCGGTGGCGGGCTTCGGCTTCGTGCAGCAGCAGTTCTTCCCCACCTCCACCCGCACCGAGCTGTTCCTGGAGATGCGCCTGCCGGAAGGCACCTCCATCGAGGCCACCCAGGCCACCGCGAAGAAGGCCGAGGCCCTGGTGGGGGCGGATGCCGACATCCTTTCCTCCACCACCTACATCGGCCAGGGGGCGCCGCGCTTCTGGCTGGGGCTCAATCCGGTGCTGCCCAATCCGAATTTCGCGCAGATCGTGATCGTGACCAAGGATCTCGCCGCCCGCGAGCGCATCAAGGCGCGGCTGGAGCGGGAGGTGGCCGAGGGCGCCCTCTCCGAGGCGCGGGTGCGGGTGGACCGCTTCGTGTTCGGCCCGCCGGTGGGTTTCCCCGTGCAGTTCCGCGTGGTGGGGCCGGACCCGCTGACGGTGCGCGACATCGCCGAGAAGGTGCGCGGCGTGATGGCGGCGGACCCCGCCATCATCGAACCGCACCTCAACTGGGGCGAGCAGGTGAAGTCCATCACCCTCGCCGTGGACCAGGACCGGGCCCGCGCGCTGGGCACTACCCCGCGCGACCTCGCGGAGACGCTGCAGACCCTGCTTTCCGGCTACACCGTCACCCAGTATCGGGAGGGCAACCTGCTCATCGGCGTGGTGGCGCGCGCGGTGCCGGAGGAGCGGGTGGACTTGGAGCGGCTCGGCGCCCTCACCGTCACCAACCGCAACGGCGTGGCGGTGCCCCTCGGCCAGGTGGCGCGCATCGCCTATGCCAGCGAGGAGCCCATCCTGTGGCGGCGCGACCGCGACCTCGTGCTCACCGTGCGCGGCGACGTGAAGGACGGCGTGCAGCCCCCGGACGTGACGCTGCGCCTGCTGCCGAAGCTCGCCGCCCTCAAGCAGGCGCTGCCGGCGGGCTACCGTATCGAGACCGGCGGCTCCATCGAGGAAAGCGCCAAGGCCAACAAGTCCCTGGCGGCGGTGTTCCCCATCATGATCATCGTGATGCTCACCATCCTGATGGTCCAGCTGCAGAGCTTCTCGCGCCTCGCGCTGGTGATCGCGACCGCGCCGCTCGGGCTCATCGGCGCCGCGGCGGCGCTGCTGCTGACGCACCAGCCGTTCGGCTTCGTGGCCCTGCTGGGGCTCATCGCGCTGGCCGGCATGATCATGCGCAACACGGTGATCCTGGTGGACCAGATCGACCACGACATCGCCGCTGGCGCTACGCCGCATCAGGCCATCGTGGAGGCGACCCTGCGTCGGGCGCGCCCGGTGGTCCTCACCGCGCTGGCGGCGGTGCTGGGCATGATCCCGCTGGCGGAAAGCGTGTTCTGGGGGCCCATGGCCATCACCATCATGGGCGGGTTGCTGGTGGCCACCGCCCTCACCCTGCTGGTGGTGCCGGCGCTCTATGCCACCTGGTTCCGGGTGAAGGTGACGGACGCGCGGGGCCCCGCGCCGCTGCCCCACCCGGCTGAATGAGGCGTCCGCGCCGGCATCGCCCCCGTCGGCGCGCGTGACGTCTTATGCGTGCGGCCCCGGTCCTCGCCGACCGGGGCCGCGCTGCATTCTGTGGTGCCTCGGCGGGCGTTCAGGCGGCCTTCTTGCGCAGCGCGAGGCCGAAGAAGACCGTGCCGACCCCGTTGACGATGAGGTCGATGCCCAGGAACAGGCCGAGGATGTAGAGCGAGTTCACCGGCCAGTGGGCGATGATGATGGCGCCCAGCAGCAATGTGACGAGGCCGGAGAAGACGATGAAGACCCAGCCGCTGCCCGCGCGCGAGCCGAGCCCCGCGGCGATGCGGACGATGCCTTCCACCGCCAGCGCCACGCCGATGAGCAGGGTGATGACGTCCGCGCCGAGCGCCGGATGGTACATGATGAGGCCGCCCGCCACCACGTAGAGCACGCCCGCCAGCAGCCAGTAGAAGAACTGGCCCCAGCCCTGCACCCGGAACGCATGGATGACCTGGACCACGCCGCCGACGAGGATGAGCGCACCCACGTAGAGGGTGACGCCCAGGGTGAACAGCAGCACGTGGCCGAGCGCGATGAGGCCCAGCACCACGAAGGCGATGCCGAGGGCGACGAACCACCCCCAGTTGGCACGGATGGCGTGCAGGCGATCGGCGACCGCAGACGCCGGAGTGGACGCAGACATTGTCATGTTACCGTCTCCAGGTGGGAGCCCACACGCCGCGCGTGGGCGCGCCCCTCGCCGGCGATCATACAGGATGAGGCGCACGCATAGAATGTGGCCGAAGTGTGCAGAGCACAAGACGGCGAGGCTCGGCGGCGCCGGCGCCTGGGCGCGCCGAGGGAGGGGATTCGCCTTGGGTGTCGCTGATGCGGGGGGCGTAATCGCGGATTGGGGGGAGCCGCCGCCTGCCGGCGGGCTGCGCCGTTCAGCGGCTTACTGCTCCATACCCATGCCGCCGCACCGGAAGCCTCAGGCCCGGAAAGCAAAAAAGGCGCGCCAAGTGGGCGCGCCTTTTTCATTCTTTTCAGGGGTTCTGCCGCGAAGGCTGCCCCTCAGTGCTGGGCGACGGGGCCCGCGGGCGGCAGGGCGCCGCCGGCCGCATTGGCCTGCACCGCGGAGGAGGTCTTCGGCAGGATCACCACCTTGGTGCCCGTCTTCACGCGGTCGTAGAGGTCTTCCACGTCGTTGTTGAGCATGCGGAAGCAGCCGGAGGACACGAACTTGCCGATGGTCTGCGGCTCGTTGGTGCCGTGGATGCGGTAGACGGTGCCGCCGAGATACATGGTGCGCGCACCCAGCGGATTGCCGGGGCCGCCGGCCATGAAGCGCGGCAGGTAGGGCTGGCGCTGGATCATCTCCGCCGGCGGGCGCCAGTCGGCCCATTCCTTCTTGCCGGTGATTCGCTCGGTGCCGGACCAGGTGAAGCCGTCGCGGCCCACGCCGATGCCGTAGCGGATGGCCTTGCCGTTGCCGACCACGTAATAGAGGTAGGTGTTCGGAGTATCGATGACGATGGTGCCGGCCGGCTGGGTGGTCACATAGTCCACCGTCTGGCGGCGGAAGCGATCCGGCACCGGCTCGGCGGGGTCCACGTCCTCGATGCGGGGGCCGGAGGGGGCCTCCTGGGTGCCGGGCACTACCGCCGCGTTGGTGCTGTAGACGCCGGCGGGCGGCGCCGCAGGAGTAGCCGAAGCGCCGCCATACCCGGCCTGGTTGCCGTATCCGCCCTGGTTGCCCTGGCCGCCATAGGCGTAGCCGGGCGCGCTCTGCTGCTGGGCGCCGTAGCCCTGCTGCGCCGCGCCGCTCTGGTAGGCGGGCTGGCCGCCATAGGGCTGCTGCGGATAGGGCACGGGCGCGGGCTGCGCCGACGCGGTGGTGGGCGCCTGGCCGTAGCCGCTGCCGGACGTGGCCGGCTGCGGATAGGGCGACTGCTGATAGGCCGTGCCGCCGCTCGGCGTGTTGTAGGACGGCGCCTGCTGGTAGCCGGGCGGCGCGGAAACCTCGGAGCGCTCCACGTCGTCGCTCACGCGGGTGGGCGTGCGGGCATAGGGATCGCTGTAGCCGGGAGGCGCCGAATTGTAGCCGCCGCTCACCGCGCCGGGCGGGACCGTGCCGGTCTCATCGCCGGCCTGGCTGGTGCCATAGCCCGAGTTGTGCACGCCCTGCGCAAGAGCGGGCGCGGAGAAAATCGATGCCCCGAAGGCGGCGAGGAGGAGTTTCTGGCGCAACGTCATGAGATCGGAGTTAACCCTGAAACGTGACGAAATTGGAAACGGCGAAGCAGAAATTTCGGCACGCTGAGGTTGAGGCTGTACGCCCGTCGCCGCCCCGCGCGACATCGGGCACAAACCCTCTTGATCGCGTGTAGCGCTGCCTTGGCGGGCACGCAACGCACGAGCGTGCAACGCCGCATATCGTGATCGGTATGGCTTGTGCGGGCCTCGCGCCTTGAAATGGCGTTGCAATAGATATAAAGATATCTTTATGTCTTCCTCCGAGGCCGCTGCCCATCTCTCCTTTCCCGCCCTGCTCGATGCCCTGAAGGCGAGCGGGGAGGATACCCGCCTGCGCCTGCTGGCGGTGCTGGGGGAGGCGGAGCTGACGGTGTCCGACCTCACCGAGATCATGGGCCAGTCGCAGCCGCGCATCTCGCGCCACCTGAAGCTCCTGGCCGAGGCGGGGCTTCTGGAACGCCACCGCGAGGCGAGCTGGATCTTCTACCGCCGCACCGGGGAGGGCCCCCTGGCGCGGGTCGCCGCCCGCCTGCTCGACCTTATAGATCCCGCCGACCCCGTCCTGGCGCGGGACCGCGAGCGGCTGGAGGCGGTGCGCGCGGCCCGCGCCGCCGCCGCCCAGGCCTATTTCGCCGCCCACGCGCGCGAGTGGGACGAGCTGCGCCGGCTCCATGTACCGGAGGCGGCGGTGGAGGCGGCGGTGCGCGCCGCGCTTTCCGGCGCGCCGATCCGCGCGCTGCTCGACCTCGGCACCGGCACCGGGCGGATGCTGGAGCTGTTCGCCGGCGACATCGAGCGCGGCATGGGGCTCGACCTTTCGCCCGAGATGCTGGCGGTGGCGCGCACCAACCTGGAGCGCGCGGGCCTGCGCCACTGCCTGCTGCGGCAGGGCGATGCCTATGCGGTGCCGGCGGCGCGGGATTCCTTCGATGCGGTCATCGTCCATCAGGTGCTTCATTACCTGGAGGACCCCGGCCGGGCGCTGGCCGAGGCGGCGCGGGTGCTGAGGCCCGGCGGCCGCCTGCTGGTGGTGGATTTCGCGCCCCACGACCTCGAGTTCCTGCGCGAGGCGCACGCCCACCGGCGGCTCGGCTTCGCGCGCGAGGCGGTGGAGGGGTGGCTTGCCCAGGCCGGGCTGGTGCCGGAGCGGTTCGAGACGCTGGCGCCGGGGCATGACGCGGGATTGACGGTTTCGCTGTGGCTGGCGCGCGATCCGCGCCCCGCGGCGGGGGACGAGGGGGCCGGCAAGGCCCGGCCGACGCCGGCCGGGACGGGCGCGGCCGACAGGGAGGTGGCGTGATGAGTGGGCAAGTGCAGGCGGGTCCCGTGCAGGCGGGCCCCGTGCAGACCGGCCCGGTGCGGGCGAGCCGCGAGACGGAGCGCGCGCCCGTTTCCGTCTCCTTCGAGTTCTTTCCGCCCAAGACCGAGGAGATGGAGAAGACCCTCTGGGCCTCCATCGGCCGGCTGGCGCCCCTGAGCCCCGAGTTCGTCTCGGTCACCTACGGCGCCGGCGGCTCCACGCGCGAGCGCACCCACGCCACGGTGGCGCGCATCGCGAAGGAGACGAATCTCGCGCCCGCCGCCCACCTCACCTGCGTCGCCGCCACGCGCGCGGAGGTGGATGCGGTGATCCGCGCCTATGGCGAGGCGGGGGTGAAGCACATCGTCGCCCTGCGCGGCGACCCGCTCACCGGGGTCGGCACAAGCTACGAGCCGGCGCCGGGCGGCTATGCCTATGCCGCCGATCTCGTGGCCGGCATCAAGCGTATCGGCGATTTCGAGGTGTCGGTTTCCGCCTATCCGGAGAAGCATCCCGAGAGCGCGAGCCTCGACGCCGACATCGACGTGCTGAAGGCCAAGGTGGACGCCGGCGCCACCCGCGCCATCACCCAGTTCTTCTTCGAGAACGACGTCTATTTCCGCTATCTCGACAAGGTGCGGGCGCGCGGCATCGACATTCCCATCGTGCCGGGCCTTCTGCCGGTCACCAACTTCAAGCAGGCCTCCAGCTTCGCCACACGCACCGGGGCGAGCGTGCCGGCCTGGCTGCTCAAGCGCTTCGAGGGGCTGGACGACGACCCCGAGACGCGCAAGCTCATCGCCGCCGCGGTGGCGGCGGAGCAGGTGACGGACCTCGTGGACCGGGGCGTCGACGACATCCATTTCTACACGCTGAACCGCGCCGACCTCGTCTATGCCATCTGCCACCTGCTGGGGCTGCGGCCCGGCGCGGGCGCGCCGGCGGCAGCGCGGGCCGCCGCGGGCTGAGACCTTCCCGAAGGCGCCGGAGCCCAAGGCCCAGAGCCCGTGGCTCAGAGCCCTCGTCCCGGCGCCCTCGTCCCCGGCGTCTTCTCGCGTATCATCCTCATCCGAGCGAGGCGGCCTTCGGGCCATGCCCCGAGCCTCAAAGAGACCGAAGCTCATGTCCGTCCCCACGTCCGTCGAGACCCCCGCCGCCCACACGCCCGCCACCGCCGCCGATGTCTGCGCCGCGCTCGCGGCCGCCGCGCGGGAGCGCATCCTGGTGCTGGACGGCGCCATGGGCACCATGATCCAGGCCCTCAAGCTGGACGAGGCCGGCTATCGCGGCGCGCGCTTCAAGGACTGGCCGCGCGACGTGAAGGGCAACAACGACATCCTGAGCCTTACCCAGCCGGATGCGGTGCGCGAGATCCACCTGAAGTATTTCCGCGCCGGCGCCGACATCGTGGAGACCAACACCTTCTCCGGCACCTCCATCGCCCAGGCCGACTACGGCATGGAGGAGATCGTCTACGAGCTGAACCTCGACAGCGCCCGCCTCGCCCGCGAGGCGGCGGCGCTGGCGGAGAAGGAGGACGGCCGCCGCCGTTTCGTGGCCGGCGCCTTCGGCCCCACCAACCGCACCGCCTCCATCTCGCCGGACGTGAACGACCCCGGCTTCCGCGCCGTGACCTTCGACGAGCTCGCCAAGGCCTATGGCGAGCAGGCGCGCGGCCTCATCGCCGGCGGGGCGGACATTCTCCTGGTCGAGACCATCTTCGACACGCTGAACGCCAAGGCGGCCATCTTCGCCATCGAGGGCCTGTTCGACGAGCTGGGCTTCCGCCTGCCGGTGATGATCTCCGGCACCATCACGGACCTTTCGGGCCGCACCCTCTCGGGCCAGACGCCCAGCGCCTTCTGGTATTCGCTGCGCCACGCGCAGCCCTTTTCCATCGGCCTCAACTGCGCGCTGGGGGCGAAGGAGATGCGCGCCCACATCGCCGAGATCGGCCGGGTGGCGGACACCTTCGTGTGCGCCTATCCCAATGCCGGCCTGCCTAACGAGTTCGGCCTCTATGACGAGAGCCCGGAGGCCATGGCCGAGCTGGTGGGCGAGTTCGCCCGCTCCGGCCTCGTCAACATCGTGGGCGGCTGCTGCGGCACCACGCCGGACCATATCGGCGCCATCGCCCGCGCGGTGGCGGGCAAGGCGCCGCGCCCGCTGCCGGAGGTGGAGCCACGCCTGCGCCTCTCCGGCCTGGAGCCGTTCGAGCTGACCCGCGAGATCCCGTTCGTGAACGTGGGAGAGCGCACCAACGTCACCGGCTCGGCGCGCTTCCGCAAGCTCGTCACCAACGGCGACTTCCCCGCCGCGCTCGCGGTGGCGCGCGACCAGGTGGAGAGCGGCGCCCAGGTGATCGACATCAACATGGACGAGGGCCTCTTGGACAGCGAGGCCGCCATGATCACCTTCCTCAACCTCGTCGCCTCCGAGCCCGACATCGCCCGCGTGCCGGTGATGGTGGATTCCTCCAAGTGGGAGATCATCGAGCAGGGGCTGAAGCGCCTGCAGGGCAAGGGCATCGTCAACTCCATCTCCCTCAAGGAGGGGGAGGAGGCCTTCCGCGAGAAGGCGCGCCTCGTGCGCCGCTACGGCGCCGCCGTGGTGGTGATGGCGTTCGACGAGACGGGGCAGGCCGACACCTATGCGCGCAAGACGCAGATCTGCAAGCGCGCCTACGACATCCTGACCGGGATGGGCTTCCCGCCCGAGGACATCATCTTCGATCCCAACGTGTTCGCGGTGGCCACCGGCATCGAGGAGCATGCGGGCTATGGCGTGGACTTCATCGAGGCCACCCGCTGGATCCGCCAGGGGCTGCCGCACGCCCACATCTCGGGCGGCGTCTCCAACCTCTCCTTCTCCTTCCGCGGCAACGAGCCCGTGCGCGAGGCCATGCACGCGGTGTTCCTCTACCACGCCATCCAGGCGGGCATGGACATGGGCATCGTCAATGCCGGCCAGCTCGCCGTCTATGACGAGATCGAGCCGGGCCTGCGCGAGGCCTGCGAGGACGTGGTGCTGAACCGCCGCGCGGACGCCACCGAGCGCCTGCTGGCGCTGGCCGAGGGCTTCAAGGGGCAGGGCCGGGAGAAGAAGGAGGCCGACCTCACCTGGCGCACCTGGCCGGTGGAGAAGCGCCTGGAGCATGCCCTCGTCAACGGCATCACCGATTATGTGGAGGCCGACACCGAGGAGGCCCGCGCCCAGGCCGCGCGCCCGCTCCACGTCATCGAAGGCCCCCTGATGGCCGGCATGAACGTGGTGGGCGACCTGTTCGGCGCCGGCAAGATGTTCCTGCCCCAGGTGGTGAAGTCCGCCCGCGTGATGAAGCAGGCGGTGGCCTATCTCATGCCCTTCATGGAGAAGGAGAAGGCCGAGATGGGCCTTTCCGCCGCCTCCGCCGCCGGCAAGGTGCTGATGGCGACCGTGAAGGGCGATGTCCACGACATCGGCAAGAACATCGTGGGCGTGGTGCTCCAGTGCAACAATTACGAGGTCATTGATCTCGGCGTGATGGTGCCCACCGCGAAGATCCTGGAGACGGCCAAGGCGGAGAAGGTGGATGTGATCGGCCTCTCCGGCCTCATCACCCCCTCCCTCGACGAGATGGTGAACGTGGCCGCCGAGATGGAGCGCGAGGGCTTCGAGGTGCCGCTGCTCATCGGCGGCGCCACCACCTCCCGCGTCCACACCGCGGTGAAGATTGCGCCCCGCTATGAGCGCGGGCAGGCGGTCTATGTCACCGATGCGAGCCGCGCCGTGGGCGTGGTCTCGAACCTGCTCAACACCGAGACCCGCGGCTCCTATGTGGCGGGGATCCGCGCCGAATACGCCAAGCTCGCCGACGCCCACGCCCGCGCCGACGCGAACAAGCAGCGCGTGCCCCTCGCCAAGGCGCGGGAGAACGCTCTGAAGCTGGACTTCTCCGGCTACGTTCCGCCCCGGCCGGCCTTCCTCGGTACCGAGGTGTTCGAGGATCACGACCTTGCCGACCTCGTGCCCTTCATCGACTGGACGCCCTTCTTCCAGTCCTGGGAGCTGACGGGGCGCTATCCGGCGATCCTCCAGGATCCGGTGGTGGGCGGGCCGGCCCGCGCCCTCTTCGAGGATGCCCAGGCCATGCTGAAGAAGATGGTGGAGGAAAAGTGGGTGACCGCCCGCGCCGTCATCGGCTTCTGGCCGGCGAACGCGGTGGGCGACGACATCGTGCTGTTCCGCGACGACACCCGCGCCAATCCGCTCACCTCGCTGCACACCCTGCGCCAGCAGCTCGCCCGCCGCGAGGGGCGCTTCAACCTCGCGCTCTCGGACTTCGTGGCGCCCATGGAGAGCGGCGTGGCCGATTATGTGGGCGGCTTCGCGGTCACCGCCGGCGTCGGCGAGGACGAGCGGGTGGCTGCCTTCAAGGCCGCCAACGACGACTATTCCGCCATCCTGCTCAAGGCCCTGTGCGACCGCCTCGCGGAGGCTTTCGCCGAGCGCATGCACCATCTGGTGCGCACCAAGTATTGGGGCTATGCGGCGGACGAGGCGCTCTCCAACGACGAGCTGATCGCGGAGGGGTATCGCGGCATCCGCCCGGCGCCGGGCTATCCGGCCCAGCCCGACCACACGGAGAAGGGCACGCTGTTCTCCCTGCTGCACGCGACCGATGCGGTGGGCATCCACCTCACCGAGAGCTTCGCCATGTGGCCGGGGGCGGCGGTCTCGGGCCTCTACTTCTCCCACCCGGAGGCGGCCTATTTCGGCGTCGGCCGCATCGAGCGCGACCAGGTGGAGGACTACGCCGCCCGCAAGGAATGGACGGTGGCGGAGGCCGAGAAGTGGCTTGCCCCCATCCTCAATTACGACCCCGCCCGGAAGGCGGCGGCGGAGTGAGCGGCCGCGCTGGGCCGATCCAGCGCGGCACCCGCGCCGCATAGGCGGTGAAGGCGGGGCCGAACCGGGCCGCGAGGTGCCATTCCTCGCGGCGGGCGGCCAGATGGTCGGTGGCGAGGGCGGCGGCCAGCGCCGCCGCCGCCAGCCAGGCATTGAGGAGCGCGAGGCCGAGGCCCAGCACCAGCAGCGTGTTGCCGAGGTAGATGGGATTGCGGGTGAGCGCGAACGGCCCGTGGGTGACGAGGTGGTCCGCGCCCCGGTGGGGCAGGATGTTGGTGTGGGCGCGGTGAAGCGTCGCGACGGCCCACAGGTCGAGCCCGAGCCCCAGGAGCGCGACGCCCGCCCCGCCGGTGCGCATGGGCAGGCCCGAAAGCGCGGCCGGCCAGCCCAGGGGCAGCAGCCAGCCGAGACCGAGACCCGCGATCAGGGCCGCGCCATAGATCATCGGCGGCCACGGCAGGCTATTGGGCCGGCGCGCGAGGGAGGAAGGGACTTCCGATCCGGGGCTCATGCCAACGGCTCGCCAGGGTGGCTTAGGGGCCTGCTCATGGGCCTTCTGTCCCGCTTGCGCGGCGCGGCCCCGAGGCCGGGGGCGATGATATCAAGGGTGCGCGCTCCTGGCGAGGCCGCGGGCTCGCCAGGGAAGCCGGATCGAGACAGGCCCGGGCCGCTGTGCATGCCGGATGTGCGCCCGGCCGGCGGGTTACCCTTCGCTGAGCCCCTTGAGCGCTCCCCACGGCACGTTGCCCCGGCCTTCCGCATAGGCATTGGCGAGGGCCACGAAGCCGGCGACGTCGATCTCCTCGGCGCGCGCGGTCTCGGCCACGCCGGCGGCGGCGAGCAGTGGCATCGGGTCCACGCCCAGGGATTTCAGGCTCTGCCGCAGCATCTTGCGGCGCTGGCCGAAGGCGGCCTCCGTCACCCTCTCAAGGGCGGCGAGGGCGCAGGGCAGGGGTTCCGCGCGCGGCACCAGATGCACCACCGAGGACGTGACCTTGGGCGGCGGCACGAAAGCGGAAGGCGCCACGTCGAACGCGATGCGCGCCGTGGTGCGCCAGCCCGCGAGCACAGCGAGGCGGCCATAGGTCTTCGAGCCCGGCGGGGCCACGATGCGCTCGGCCACCTCCTTCTGGAACATCAGCGTGAGCGACGAGAACCACGGCGGCCACGGGTCCGTGGAAAGCCAGCCCACCAGCAGCAGGGTCGCCACGTTGTAGGGCAGGTTCGCCACCACCCGCGCCGGGCCCTCGCCCAGGTGGGGCCGCACGTCCACCTTCAGCGCGTCGCCCTCGATCACCTCCAGGCGGCCGGGATAATGGGCCGCGATTTCCGCCAGCGCGCCGAGGCAGCGCGGGTCGCGCTCGATGGCGACCACCTTGCGCGCGCCGAGCGCCAGAAGCGCCCGCGTGAGGCCACCGGGTCCGGGCCCCACCTCCACCACCGTCACCCCCTCCAGGGGCCCGGAGGCGCGGGCGATGCGGCCGGTGAGGTTGAGATCCAGAAGGAAGTTCTGGCCCAGCGACTTCCGGGCGGAAAGGTCATGCCGGCGGATGACGTCGCGCAGGGGCGGCAGGTCGTCGAGGGCGCTCACGCGGGGGGGGCCTCGCAGGAATGGGCTTCGGTGTCGGCGAGGCGCCGGGCGAGCCGCAGGGCGGCCATCAGGCTCGCCGGATTGGCGCGGCCGGTGCCGGCGATGTCGAAGGCGGTGCCGTGGTCCGGCGATGTGCGGATGAAGGGCAGGCCCAGGGTCACGTTCACCCCGTCATGGAAGGCCAGGGTCTTGGCCGGAATGAGGACCTGATCGTGGTACATGCCCACCACCACGTCGTAGCCGGCCCGCGCTTCCGGGTGGAAGAGGGTGTCGGCTGGCAGGGGCCCGCGGGCGTCGATGCCCTCGGCCACGAGCCGCGCCACCGCCGGGCGCACCACCTCCTCATCCTCGCGGCCCAGGGTGCCGTCCTCCCCCGCATGGGGATTGAGCCCGGCGAAGGCGAGCCGCGGCATGGGCAGGCCGAAGCGGCGGCGCAGGTCCGCGGCCACGATGCGGCCGGTGTCCACCAGCAGCTCCACGGTCACGAGGTCCGGCACCTGCCGCAGCGGCACGTGGATGGTGGCCGGCACTACCGCGAGAAGCGGCGACCAGATCATCATCACCGCGCGCGGCGCGGGGCCCGCACCTTCCGCGGCACGGGCGGCGAGATATTCCGTGTGGCCGGGGAAGGGGAAGCCGGCGGCGTACATGACTGACTTCGCCAGCGGGTTCGTCACCAGCGCGGCGGCGCCGCCCCCGCGCACGAGATCCAGCGCGGTATCGAGGCTGGCGCGCACGGCGGCAGCGCTGGTGCCATCGGGCCGGCCCGGCGCGGCGGTGACGTGTGGGCCGGCGCGGACCACTGGCAATGCGTTCTCGAACACTGCCGCAGCCTCTTCCGGCGCGCAGGCCGCGACGGGCACGCCGAGCCCCAGCCGCTCGGAACGGGCGGCGAGAAGCCATTCGTCGCCGACGACGAAAAACGCCGGCAGCCGATCACGCGCGCGCCACGCCATCAGCGCAAGCTCAGGGCCGACACCAGCCGGCTCGCCGGCGGTGAGCGCGAGAAGACGCTGGGCGGGTTGCGGCATCAGTTGCGATACTGGATGAGCGCGCCCTTGCGCAGGTCATCCATGAGCTTCTTGGATTCCGCGGTGAACTGCTTGGTGGAGAGCTCGTCCTTGATCTCGCGCTTCTGCGAGCTTTCGCCCCGCACCTCGCGCTTGTCGCACACGGCGAAGGTCTCGACGCCCGACTGGCTCACCTCCGGCGGGGTGAGGCGGCCGACCGGGGTCTGGTCGAGGATCTTTTGCAGGTTGGGCGGCATCTCGGATGAGAGGCGCAGCACCTGCGGGCGCACCACCACCTCCTTGAGGCTCTTCGCCGCCTCCAGGCCCGCCTCGCAGCCGTTGAAGCGGGCACGCAGGGCATTCGCCTCCTGCAGCCGCGCGCCGTAGCTGTTGGCCTTGCGGGGCACCACGAAGATGATGGGGCGCAGCGCATATTCGGTGGAGACCAGGGTGGTCTGGCCGCGCTGCTGAAGCGCCGCCGCCACGTCGGCGTCGCGGATGGTGACGTTGCCGGAACGGCTGCGCACGTACTGGCCCCAGACATAGTCGGCCGCGAGCTTGGTCTTGAAGGCCTGGGCGTCGAGACCGGACTGGGCGAGGCCCTGGGTGAGCTGCTCGGTGGTGCGGCCGGAGCGCTCGGCCACCGAGGCATACATGCGGTCGATGTCCTTCTGCTCCAGGTCGGTCTGCAGCTTGCGGGCCTGCTGGATCTTGATCCGGTCGTCGATCAGCTCCTGCAGCGCCTCCTTGGCGGAGAGGCTCTTCTTGTCGAGCAGCTGGTGCAGGCGCTGGCGCTGCGCGACATCATAGGAGGTGATGGGCTCGCCGTTCACCATCACCACGATCTGCTGGGCGCGCGCGGCGAAGCCGGAGCCGAGGAACGGGATCAGCAGGCTGAGCGCGAAGATGATCGCGGGGGCGAGACGGTGAGGAATGCTCATGGTCCTTTCCGAAGCGTGGCGGGTGCCGGCACCGGCCCTGAAAGCGGACGGCGCGACGCCACCTTCCACTTTTTCCCGCGTCCTGTGGCGGCAATGGGGCCAAGCGATCCGGCGCACCGATCCGCCCCGCCACCCGGCCCCGCAGCCAGCCGCGCCGCGGAGACGGAGCTCTGGCCCAATGCCTCTCGGGCATCGAATGTAGCGCCTCGCCAGCCGGCGCTCAAGGCGCCGGCCACGGTGCTACTGGAACAGGCTGTTCGAGGAACCGGAGCCGGAGCCGGAGCCCATCGAGGTCGAGATCCCGCTTTCGCCCAGGGTGCGCAGGCCGATGCGGAGCATCAGCTTGGTGACCGGAGAGGAATTGGGACCGTTGATGCTGTAGTCCTGGATGTAGTTGAAGTTCAGCGTGAAGCAGTCGTCCTTATAGCCTACGCCCAGCAGGGTGTAGTCCATCTCGGACTGGGCGATGTCGTAGCGCACGCCGCCGTTGAGGGTCCAGAAGTCGTTCAGCTTGTAGGACGCGGTCGTGTAGACGCCCTCGCGCAGGTTGTAATAGCCGAGCAACGGCTGCGCCTCGTATCGGCCGTAGGTGACCGACACGCTCAGCTTGTCGACGGCGACGCGGCCCTGAAGCTCCAGCCGCTGCAGCGACCAGTCCACATTGTCGAAGCGGAAGCGGGAGATGAGCTCCAGGTTGCTGGTGGGCGAATAGCTCACCCGGGCGATGTAGTCGGAGGCGTTGGTCTCCAGGCCGGATTCGAGGCCGGTGTTGGCCATGTCTCCGTAGGCGAAGGAGTTCTTGCCGAACAGGTTGTAGGACTGGCCGACCAGGGCGCTCAGGGTGCCGAAGCCGTTGACGTTGGCCGTATAGGTCAGGCCCACATTGGCGCGGCTGCCGCCCTCGACCCGGTCATAGCCGGAATATTTGTTGATCTCGAAGAGGTTGGTGTCGTCGAACACCAGGCTCTGGGCATCCTCGTTGGGGAAGGAGCCGATGTCGGTCTCGTTCGGGCGGATGATGATCTGCGCCCGCGGCTCGATGGTCTGGGTGCCCCAGCTTTCCATCGAGATGAAGGGGTAGCGGTAGTCCACGCCCACCGCCGGCATGGCGCGGATGAGGTCTTCGCTGCCGGACTGGAGGGGATTCTGGCCGGGCAGGGTCGGCCCGTACATGTAGTTGTAGGGCAGGGCGCCGACGTTGACCGAGGCCACGTCCACCCGCGCCGTCACGAACGGGGTCCACATCTGGCCCCAGGAGTCCGTGATGGTCTTCTTCCAGTAGAGATCGCCGGAAAGGCGCGTGTAGTCGCCGGGAGCGCCGCGCAGCAGGCACTGCGCCGCATTGGGATTGGCGAGCGTGCACGAGCCGGTGGGCACGCCGGTGGCGCCGCCGCTGGACCACAGGGAGGAGGTGCCGAGGAAGGCGGCCTCGTCGCGGGTCATGCTGGTGAGGTTCACCTTGAAGCCGGATTCGCCGCCCCACAGTGGCTTGTCGAACACCTTGGAGTAGTTGAGCGTGCCGACGATCGGGATGGTGTCCTGGTTGTCGGTCACCGACAGGCCGAGGAAGTACAGCCCGCGCAGATCGAAGAAGGAGCGGTCGCCCTGGCCGGTGAGGTAGGCGGTGGAGATCTTGGTGGTCACCGAGTCGCCGATCAGGTCGTAATCGCGCAGGAAGGTGCGATCGGACGCGAGGGTGCCGTCCCAGCCGAAGGACCAGAACTGGTTGATGGCGAAGTTGCCGGTGGTCTGGATGGCGCCGCGATTGTCCCTGTAGCCGGGCAGGGGGTCGGACGCGTTGTTCATGAACGCTTCCTTGTCCTCCTGCATGATCCCGGCGGCGCGGATGGCGTAGCTGCCGTTGATCAGGCGCTGGCGCCATTCGCCCTGCATCAGCAGACCCTGCTTGGAGGTGTATGCCGGGGTTATGGTCATGTCGCGGTCGGGCGCGATGTTCCAGAAGAAGGGAATGCCCACCGCGTAGCCGATCTGGCTCGAGGTGAAGAAGTCCGGCGCGAGGAAGCCGGTCTTGCGCTTCACCGTCGGGTCAGGCGACGACATGTACGGGAAGTAGGCCATGGGCAGGCCGAAGAACTCCAGCGTGGCATGCTCATAGTAGATCATCCGCTCGTCTTGGTTGTGGATGATCTTCTTGGCCCGGATCTGCCACAGCGGCGGACGTGTGGGGTCTTCCCGGCACGGCTCGCAGGCGGTGTAGACGCCGTTCTGCAGCACGGTCACGTTGCCTTCCGTGCGGTCGGCCCGCGCGGCGGCGAAATGGGTCTTGTCCGGCGTGTCGAGCCGCAGGGAATTGATGAAGCCCTGCTTGAAGTCCTGGGTTAGCTCGAGATTGTCGGCCGTGACGATCTTGCCGTCCTTCTCCTTCATGCGGACATGGCCGCTCGCGCGCAGGACGTTGGCCTTGCGGTCGAGCTCGACGCGGTCGGCCTCGAGGGTCGATCCGTCGTAATAGATCTGGACGTTGCCGACGGCGGCCACCGTCTCGGCCTGGGTGTCGTATTCCATCTGGTCGGCCGTCACCAGCATCTTCTGGTTCGGGTCGAGCTGATGGTTGGGCAGCATGGTGCCGCCGAATGCCGAGGCGGCACCCGTCGTCATCCCCTGAGGGGCGGACCCTTGGGGGGCGGCGGCCTGAGTGGGGGCAGCCGTGGAGGCTCCTTGCTGCGCCGCAGCAGGGCCGACGGCGGGCGACAGGAGCAGGAAGAGGCCCATCAGAGCGGATACACGAAGACCCGCACCCCGAATCCGAAGACCGTGGCTGGAGCTTCCGAGCTCTGAGACGGGGTTCGAAGCGACCCTCATCCGTCCTCCCGATGCAACAGAATGAGAGCCCCCATAACGATTCCCGTCACCGCTGGAAACCATGCTGCAGCAACAGGATGAACAATTCCTGCTTCTCCGAGATCCTCGGCAAGCTTGGTCCCCACATAAAGCAGAAAGCCCGCGGCCACGCCACCGAGAATCGTCTGCCCCACACCGCCGAAGCGGAACACGCGCAGGCCCACCACCGCGGCGATCAGCACCATTGCCACCAGCAAAAAGGGCCGAGCCAAAAGGCTTTGGAACTGAAGCCGATACCGCGCTGCGCCAAAGCCGGCGTGTTCCGCACTGCGAATAGCCGACGGCAGTTGCCAAAATGGCACTGTCTCGGGCGCCACCAGATTGTCCTGGACCTGATTGGGGTCGAGATTGGTGGCAATGAGGTAGGTGTCGAATTTCTGCAGGTCCTGGCCGGGGATGATGACCCGTGCGTCCTTGAGAATCCACGATCCGTCGCCGAGGGTGGCGGTGCGCGCCTCCACCCGCTCCATGAGCTTTCCGTCCGTTGAGAATTCATAAACCACGACGGAAGAAAGCACCCGCCCGCCCTGCGAGGAGGCGGAGGCCTGGATGATGCTCTGGCCGTCCAGGCTCTGCTGCCGCACCCAGAAATCCTGCTTGCCGGTGATGGCGAGCGTGGGGGAGGAGCCGAAGATCTCGCTCTCCAGCTCGTTGGCGCGCTCCTTGAAGTCGGCCGAGACCGGATTGAACACGGTGGTGGCGAACACGCCGATGAGGAAGGCCACGATCACCGGCGGCGCGATGAACTGCCAGGCGGAGAGGCCCACCGCCCGCGCCACCACCAGCTCCAGCCGGCGCGACAGCAGCACGAAGGTGGCGATGGAGCCGAACAGCACCGCGAACGGCAGGAGCTGCTCGGTGAAGGCCGGCGCGCGAAAGACCGTGACCAGCGCCACCATGGCGACCGTGACATTGTCGCGGTCGGCGGTGCGGCGGGCCATCTCCAGGAAGTCGACCAGCATGATGAGGGCGACGCAGCCGAAGAAGATCAGCGCCACCGCCGAGGCGAAGCGCCGCGCGAAATAGAAGCCGAGGGTGGGGCCGATCATGGTGCAGCACCCATCGCTCAGGCCGCCTTGCGGCGGGTGAAGAGCCGGCCCAGGCCCTCGCCGAAGGCGGTGAGGGCGCGCGGCGGCGTGATGTTGACCCGGTCGCTGAGCAGCAGCGCGCACAGGACGACCACCACCAGCGGGAAGATGTAGATGAGCGGCACCGCCGCATCCTGGGCGCGCAGCTGGCCGGCGATGGCGAAATTGCCGATCTGCACCGCGGCCATGGCGGGAATGATGGCGAGGAGCGCCGCGCCGCGGCTCTGGCGGGTGGTGCGCGGCCGCGCCAGCGCCGCCGCGGCGATGGCGAAATAGGCGAGCGGATAAAGCCCGGCCGAGAGGCGCTTGTGCAGCTCCTCCCGGAACCGCCCCGGCTGCACCTTCTGGTAGATGTCGTCCTCCGGCGGCTGGTACACATAGGCGATGGGGCGCTCGGCCGGGCGGATGTCCTGGGCCGGGTTGTTGGGCGCGAGGGAGGACAGGTCCAGGGCGTAGCGCTGGAACTCCACCACCGAGGTCGAGTTGCTCTTTTCCCCGCCGCGGCGGTGGATGGAGCCGTTCTCCAGCACCAGGAAGGTGCCGGCCTCGTTGTCCACGATCTGGCCGCGCTCGGCGAGGTAGGTGGTGATCTCCTTGTCGCGGGCATCGTGGATGAAGATGCCGTGCATCACGCCGTTGGAGGCGCGCTCGCGCACATGGAACACGAGGCCCGGCGTCAGCGTCACGAAGCGTCCGGGCTGCGCCACGAACGACACCACGTCGGCGCGCACCTTGGTCACCTGGTCGCGGAAGGCGCGGAGGCTGGTGGGCACCACCAGCACCGCCAGAGCGGAGCAGAACAGCGAGACCAGGATGGCGAGCAGGATCAGCGCCCGCAGCAGCCGCCATGGGCTCATGCCGGCCGCGGCCATCACCACGATCTCGCTGTCGCCGTTGAGCTTCAGCAGGGTGTAGGCGGTGGCGATGAACAGAGCCGCCGGGGCGATCACCAGCACCAGGGTCGGCATGGTCAGGCTGGTGATGGCCACGAAGGCGATGATGGTCTGGCCCTGGCTGGTGACGAGGTCCAGCTGCCGCAGCGCCTGGGTGGACCAGATCATGCCCGCGAGCACCACCACCACCCCCGCGAAGGCCACGGCGGCCGTTGAGAAGATGTAGCGATCGAGACGGCCCATCAAGCCTCTACCCAGTGCGTGGAGCCGCCCGCCGCGCTCGCTTGGTTGTCGGGCCGCCCTGGATAGCCGCAACCGGCGGAGGGCGCAATTCGTCCCCAGGGGCAGCCCCGGCGGAACGATGGCGTGCCCGGGCGAGCCGCTGCGGTCACGCGGCCTGCCCCGTGAAGGCGGCGGCGTAGGCCTCGGGCTTGAAGCCCACCAATAGCGCGCCGCCGCGCGCCAGCACCGGCCGCTTGATCATGGAGGGCTGGGCAAGCATCAGCGCCATGGCCTTCTCCGCGTCGAGCCCGGCGCGGTCCGCCTCCGGCAGCTTGCGGAAGGTGGTGCCGGCGCGGTTGAGCAGCGGCTCCCAGCCCAGCTTCTCCACCCAGCCGGCGAGCGTCGCGCGGTCGAGGCCCTCGGTCTTGTAGTCGTGGAAGGCATAGGCGACGGCATTGGCATCGAGCCAGGCGCGGGCCTTCTTCATGGTGTCGCAGGCCTTGATGCCGTAGAGGGTCACCGCGTTCGACATGCAATCCTATCCCGTTGGCGAAGGGGCTGGGGGACCGGCGGCTCAGCGTTTCGTGCCGTAGGCGCTCATGAAGAGGTAGACCGCGCCCTTCACCACCTTCTCCGCGTGGGCGGGGTCCGGCGATTCGGCGCTGCCCATCAGGATCGGCACCGTGATGCCGTCCTTGCACAGGGAGAGGAACTGGCTCGCGGCCTGTTCCACATCGTCGATGCTCAGCGCGCCCTGCTCCACCTTGGCGGTGAGGAAGTCGCTGAGCCGGCGGATGCCCTGGCAGGGGCCGGCCTCGAAGAAGAGGTGGCTGATCTCTGGAAACTTGCTGCCGATGGCGATCACAGTGCGCAGGGTCGCCATGTGCTCGGGCCGGATCATCGCCGCGATGAAGGAGTGGCCGAGGGTGGAGAGCACCTTCTCGATGTCGGGCTCGTTGTGGTCGAGCACGAACAGGCGCTCGGCGGTCTCGCTGCACTCGCTGGAGACGAGGGCGGAGAACAGGTCTTCCTTGTTCTGGAAGTAGACGTAGAGCGTGCCCTTGGACACCCCGGCGGCGCGGGCGATGTCGCCCATGCTGGCGGCGTCGAAGCCGCGCTCCAGGAAGACCTCGCGCGCGCCGGAGAGAATCTTGCGGCGCTTCTCGGGGTCCTGCCCGGCGGCAGTCGCGTTCTCGCGCACGTCGCAGGCCGGCGCCGGGCTCCGCGTCTGCGTGAACGGGCGGCGGGGCGCGGCGGGGTCCTGGAGGGCGATGGGGTCTTGGGTCGTCACCTGGCGTCCTCTCCTTTCATCCCCGTTCTGTGCCATCCCGTACCGTATGCGCAAGTCGGCCGTCGGGCATGGAGCTCCATGCAAGCGGCGTGCGACGGCGCCGGAAGGGCATTGGCCCGCGGTGGAGAGGCCGCTGGGTTCAGAAGTTTTGACCGAACCGTTCGGTTCCCTCTTGCCATACCCAAGGGGGTGGGGTATGTCAAAGTCGTTCGACCGAACCGTTCGGTCAGTTCGCTGGCTCCGCAACCCATCGGCTGATCGGGCTGAGGGAGGAGGGCATCGCCCCCGCTCTCCTCCCTCCCTTCGGTTTTCTCCCGCACCGCCATATTCCTTGCCCCGCGCGCGCTCGCGGGTGTCTCGCTCCGCCACGCCGTGGCCGACGCCTCCGCCGTGCTGCGATGCGGTATGCGGCATTACGCCACAGTATGCCGACCTTGGTGCGGCGCCCTTCGCCCTTACCTTAGGCACACCGATCCGGGCCCCTCTGGCGCGACTTCCAGCCGCGTGATGTCGGATCTTCGCGTGTCGCCTGGACGCGCGGTGATCCGGCGTGCCCCGGTCGCCGTCGCCTCGCGGCATGCAGCGTCCCCGCTGCCACGTCCCGAGGCCCCATGCCGGTTTTCGTGTTTTCCCCGCTTTCCCTGCCGCGCGCCGCCGAAGGCGCGCCCGCCGGGCGGCTCCCATGACGGCGCTTCCGCCGCGCGGACCGCGGCGCGCCCTTCTCATCGTCAATCCCCGCGCCCGCCAGGGTGCCGCGCCGCTCGGCCCGGCGCGGGCGGCGCTCACCGCCGGCGGCATCGTGCTCGCTGAGGCGCCGTGGCCGGAGCGCGTGGCGGGCCCCGCCGTCCTTTCCGATCTCATCCGCGCCGCGGCCGGCACCGTCGATCTGGTGATCGTGGGGGGCGGCGACGGCACCCTGAATGCCGCAGCTTCCGGGCTGCGCGACACGGGGCTGCCGCTGGGCGTGCTGCCGCTCGGCACCGCCAACGACTTCGCCCGCACACTCGGCATTCCTGCCGATCCGGTGGCGGCGGCGCGGCTGATCGTGGAGAGCGCGCCGCGCCCGGTGGACCTCGGCGACGTGAACGGCCACCCCTTCCTGAACGTGGCCAGCATCGGCTTCAGCGCCGATCTCGCCCGCGTCCTCACCGCCGCGGCCAAGAAGCGCTTCGGCGTGCTCGGCTATGCCGTGGTGGCGGCGCGCCTGCTGTGGCAGTCGCGGCTGTTCACCGCCTTCATCGAGCATGACGGCACGGTGGAGAACGTGCGCACGCTCCAGGTCTCGGTGGGCAACGGGCGCTACTACGGCGGCGGCATGGCGGTGGAAGCCGGCGCCACGGCCGACGACGGCCGGCTCGATTTCTACAGCCTGGAGGTGGACCACTGGTGGCGCCTGCTGGCGCTGCTGCCCTCGCTGCGCCGGGGCACGCAGGGGCAGTGGAACGACGTGCGCGCCTTCGGCACCACCGAAGTGGTGGTGCGCACCAGCCGGCCCCGGCCCGTCAACACCGATGGCGAGCTCGTCACCTTCACGCCCGCCTGTTTCCGCGTGCTGCCCGCGGCCCTGCGCGTCCATGCGCCGCCGCCCGTGCCGGGGCCGTCGCAGGCCCCCGCTTCGCCCCTCCCGATGTCCATTTTCCAAGGTGCCTCGTAATGGATTACCTGCTGCAGCTTGCCGCCGATCCCGCGGCCTGGGTCGCGCTCGTCACGCTGATCGCCATGGAAGTGGTGCTCGGCATCGACAACCTCATCTTCATCTCCATCCTTACCAACAAGCTGCCCCCGCAATACCGCGCCAAGGCGCGGCGCATCGGCATCGGCCTCGCGCTGATCCTGCGGCTGGGCCTGCTCGGCACGGTGGCCATCATCGTCACCCTCACCGCGCCGGTGTTCACGGTGTTCGGCCAGGGCTTCTCCTGGCGCGACATGATCCTCATCGCCGGCGGCCTGTTCCTGGTGTGGAAGGCGACCAAGGAGATCCACCACAACGTGGACCCCCACCCCAGCGACGACCTGTTCGACACCAAGGTGTCCCTGGGCTTCGTCTCGGCCATCGCGCAGATCCTGATGCTGGACCTCGTGTTCTCCATCGACAGCATCATCACCGCCGTGGGCATGACCGAGCACATCCCGATCATGATCATTGCCGTCATCGTGGCGGTGACCTGCATGCTGCTCGCCGCCGATCCGCTGGCCCGGTTCATCGAGGCCAATCCCACGGTGGTGATGCTGGCCCTCGGCTTCCTCATCATGATCGGCATGACGCTGATCGCGGAGGGCTTCGGCGCCCATGTGCCGAAGGGCTACGTCTATGCCGCCATGGGCTTCTCGGCCGCCATCGAGGGGCTGAACATGGTGGCCCGCAGGCGCCGGGAGAAGGCCGGGCACGGCTGAGGCCGGGGTTCCGCCCGGCGGCGCCGTCTGCCCCCTTGCGGGGCGGGCGGGGCTGGGCTCCGGAGCGTTCCCCCCTTGCCTGGACTCGGGAAAACGCTCCAGATTTTCGAGTTGACGCGTTTTCTTCACGCGAACCGGTTTCCACTTCGCTCGAAAACGCTCTAACAGGAACAAGGCACCGGCCCCGCGTCGGTGCCGGCCCGCGGGACAATGCTTCAGAACCGAGGAACGGCCATGGGACCCGTCATCGTGCGTGCGCTCGCCTTCATCTGCCTTCCGCTCAAGGCCGTCGCCCTCAAGGCGGCGCTGTTCGCCACCCTCGCCGTGGGGCTCCTGGCCGGCAGCCTGCCCGCGCGCGCGCAGGCGTGCCTGGAGCAGATCGTCACCGTGCAGCAGCAGCTCAAGGCCAAGTTCCCGCCGCCGAAGCAGCCGCCCGCCCAGGCGCAGAGCATCGGCGCGCAGGATGCCCAGCAGCCCACGCCCGGCTCGCTGGAGGCGGCCGGCCTCACCGGGCCGCAGACGGGTGCCTACGGCGCGCTCAACCAGGCCATGAACCTGCAGGCGGCGGGCGACGAGAGCGGCTGCTTCAAGGCGCTGGCCGAGGCCCGCCGCCTCGGCGGCCTGGACTGAGCAGAGGTGGGGCCTTCGGTGGCATCCGAGGGAAGCTGATGAAGGGGCGCGGGCCCGCGTTTGGCCGCGCCCGGCGATGGCGCCACGCCGCTCGGCGTGGTGCGCCGTTCAGAGCTTGTCGCGCAGGGCGTAGTAGCTGAGGCCCGCCACCAGCAGCGGGTAGCGCAGCAGCGTGCCGCCGGGAAAGCTGGGCACCGGCAGGCGGCCCAGCAGGTCGAACCGCTCGAGCTGGCCCTGCACCGCCTCCGCCAGGATCTTGCCGAACAGGGGCGCGAGCGCGACCCCGTGGCCGGAATAGGCGGCCGAGACCAGCACATGCTTCGAGAGCCGCCGCACGAACGGCAGGCGCGTGAGCGTGATGCCGAGCACGCCGCCCCAGCCGTAATCGATGCGCACATCGGCGAGCTGCGGGAAGATGCGCGCCATGAAGGGGCGCACGAACTCGGGGATGTTGTCCCTCAGGTTGCGGCGGTAGCTCTCGCCGCCGCCGAACAGGAGCCGCCCGTCCGGCGAGAGGCGGAAGTAGTTCACCACGAACTTGCTGTCCGCCACCGCCGCGTCGTTGGCGATGATGCTCCGCGCCCGCTCGCCCAGGGGCTCGGTGGCGGCGATGTAGTTGCAGATGGACATGACATGGGTGTCCACCCGCCGGTCGAGCCCGTCCATGAGGCCGTTGCCGCATTCGAGCAGGAAGGCGGCCTTCACGGTGCCGCCGCCCTCGGTGGTCACGGTGACGCCGTCGGCGCCGTCCGCCACCGCGGTGACGCGGGTGCCCTCGTGGATGCGCGCGCCGGCCCGCGCCGCCGCCGCCGCGAGGCCGAGGGCGAAGTTGAGCGGGTGCAGGTGGCCGCCGCCATGGTCGAACACGCCGCCGTAATAGGCGGGGGAGCCCACCAGGGCGCGCATCTGCGCGCGGTCGAGGGGCTCGATCGCGGTATAGCCGTAGGTGTCGCGCAGGTGGGCGGCATAAGCGTGGCTCTCGGCCACGTAGTGGGGCTTGTGGTCGGCCAGGATGAGGCCGTCCTTCAGGTCGCAGGCGATGGCGTGGCGCGCGACGAGGTCGCGCACCAGCACCTTCGATTCCTCCGCCAGCGCCCACAGCTTGCGGGCGTCGTCGAGGCCCACCGCCGCTTCCAGGAAGTCCTGGTGGCGGCGCTGGCCGGAATGGATCTGCCCGCCATTGCGCCCCGAGGCGCCGGAGGCGACCCGCGAGGCTTCCAGCAGCACCACGTCGAAGCCGGCCTCGGCGAGGTGCAGGGCCGCCGAGAGGCCGGTGTAGCCGCCGCCGAGCACGCACACGTCGGCCTTCGCCGCGCCCTGGAGGGGCGGGAAGTCCGGCATGGGGTTGGCGGTCGCCACATACCATGAGGCGGGGTGCGCCATGGGGCGGGGAGGGGCCATGAAACGCTCCGTTGCTGGCGTCCGGAGAGCCCGCCGCCGGTGTGGGCGCGCGGGGGGCATCGTCGTCGCGGTGCTGGACCGGCGCTGCGGGCCCCTTCCCGCAGACCTCGTGGGCCCGCGAGAGGATCTCCCGCCGTGCCGGGTCCTACACGTTCAGCAGCAGATATTCGCGCTCCCACGGGGAAATGACGCGCATGAAGGTCTCGAACTCCGCCTGCTTGACCGCCGCATAGGTGGCGACGAAGCGCTTGCCGAGCACATCGGCCAGCGGCTGGCAGTCCTCGAACTCGGCCAGCGCCTCCAGAAGGCCGCGGGGGAGCTCGAAGCCGAGATTCTTGGCGTCGTCCTCCAGCGGGTCGGTGGCGCGCAGCCCCTCGACGATGCCGAGATAGCCGCAGGCCAGGGAGGCGGCGATGACGAGATAGGGGTTGGCGTCGGACGAGGGCACCCGGTTCTCCACCCGCCGCGCCGCCGGAGAGGACGGAGGGACGCGCAGGGCCGCGGTGCGGTTGTCATAGCCCCATTGCAGGTTGATGGGCGCCATGGAATCGCGGGTGAGGCGCCGGTAGGAATTCACATAGGGCGCCAGGATGCACATGACCGCCGGCAGGTATTTCTGGTGCCCGGCGATGAAGGAGAAGAACTCGGGCGTGGGGTCGCCGCTCTCGTCGGAGAAGATGTTCTGCCCGGTCGCGGCGCTCACCACCGACTGGTGGATGTGCATGGCGCTGCCCGGCTCGTTGGCGATGGGCTTGGCCATGAAGGTGGCGTAGATCTTGTGGGCGAGCGCCGCCTCGCGGATGGTGCGCTTGAACAGGAACACCTGATCGGCCAGCGCCAGGGGATCGCCGTGGCGCAGGTTGATCTCCATCTGCGCGGCGCCGTCCTCGTGGATCAGGGTGTCGATCTCCAGGCCCTGCGCCTCGGCATAGTCGTACATGTCCTCGAACAGGGCGTCGAACTCGTTCACCGCCTGAATCGAGTAGGACTGGCGGCCGATCTCGGGCCGGCCGGAGCGGCCCACCGGCGGCTTCAGCGGATAGTCCGGATCGGTGTTCGGCTCCACCAGATAGAATTCGATCTCCGGCGCCACCACCGGCTTCCAGCCCTTGGCCGCGTACAGGCTGAGGACGTTCTTCAGCACCTGCCGGGGCGCGATCTCCACCGGGCGCCCGTCGCGGTGGTAGGCGTCGTGGATCACCTGGGCGGTGGGGTCCTGCGCCCAGGGCACCGTGCAGAGGGTGGAAAAGTCGGGCTCGAGCACGAGGTCGCTGTCGGCGACCACCGAATCGACCAGGCCCTCATAGGCGGGATATTCGCCGGAAATGGTCTGAAGGAAGACGGAAAGCGGCAGGTTCATCACCGGCGAGGTGAGGAATTTGGAAACCGGCATGATCTTGCCGCGGGCGACGCTGGCAAGGTCCGGCACGGTGCACTCGATCTCGGTGATCTCCCGTGCTGCCATCCAGGCCTTGGCTTCGGCGAGGGAGGCCGGGCCGCGCGGCGCGTCGGCCGCATGCTTCTCCGCAACCTTGGAGCGTTTCGACATGATGTCCTCTTGCGTGACACGCTCACGCGCCCTCAGGGAACACCGGCGGCACGGGGAGTGTCAACGCGGGACGCGCCGGCCGGCACAGCCTTTGCTGCATCGCGGTAATTTCCGGCGGCATCCCGTGGTTCGGGCCGTCGTGTCCCGCCGGGGGACGGCCGGCGGCCCCGCGGCCCCCGCGTGAACAGGGGCCGAACGAATCACGACCGAATCGCGCGGGACGGGATGTTCGCCTTTCGCCCCCTACCAGGGCTGGTGGGGCCGCGCCCGCGCCCGCCGATTCCCGCGGGGGGAGCCGCGCCCGTCCCGATCAGGGCTTCTGGGCGCTCGCGGGCACCGGGGCGTCCTTGGCCTTGGCCTCGAAGCTGGTGGCCTGGAACACGGCGGTGCCGATCATGGTGGCGACGGAGACCTTGAACGGCGCCATGAGACGGGTGCCCTCGATGGGCACGAGCCACACGAACATGTCCTTGTTGTCTTCCATATACTGCACGGTGTAGCGGGTGGGCCGGTGGCCGGCCACCGGCTTGTAGCGCACCCCGCACACCACCGCCTGGCCCTTATAGCCGGAAGCCTTCACCTGCTCGGTGCGCAGGTAGCTGAGCACGATGTCGTAGCGCTGGCGCCCGTCGAACACCGGCACCGCCCGCTCGCAGGCGGCCGCCGAGAGCGGGTTCGTCGGGGGCGGCACGTAGACGAACGCGCCGCTCATGGGGTCGATGATGTTCTGGAGCGTCTCGTTGGTGACGGGGATGCGGTCGGGCAGGGGCTTCAGGGGCGGCTCCACCTCCATCTCCGCCACCGCGCCGCCGGCCATGGCGAGGCGCGCGCCCTCCTTCTTGCCGTCGGCCTCGGCGTTCAGGGCATAGAGGCGGGGCACCATCTTGCTGGGCGTGAGCATGCCGCGGGCGGCCACCACGCCCTTGCCGGAGGACACGGCGCGCAGCACGCCGGTGATGCGGCCGGAGCCGGAAATCTCATAGGCCTCGCTGCCCGCCTCCAGCACCACCGAGGCGCGGCCGAGCTCCACCCCGCCCACGCTCAGCACGTATTTGGCGTCGAGCCGGCCATCGGCCAGCGCCGGCGTCGCGGCGGCGAGGAGCGCGGCGGCGAGAAGGCCGCGCAGCGGGCGCGGTGGAAAAGCGGCGTGGGTCATGGTTTCACCGTGGCTCCGGCGCGGCCGGCGAGAATGCGGCCCCCGTTCCGCACGCGCGCAGGGGAATCGGCATCGAGATGCGGGCCGAACGCGGCTGAACTGTGGCTGCTGCGACTATGCCGTGCGTCGCCCGCAACCGTCCAGCGGGCCCGCGCGGGTAAGCTTGGCTGCGGCTGCCGGGCCCGGCGCCGCCGAATCGCGCGAAATCCCGCAGGGTCATTGACTTTCGGCCCGTTTATCACGATCTTTGGGGTCACCCCCGAGCCTTGGGTTACGACGACGGCGGCAGCGAAAGAGGCCGCGCGACAGTCGGTGCCGCCCCGAGCGCCCGCGGAACAGGTTCCACTGCTGAGGAGATCGCAGCCATTCGCCGCCCCATGAGACCCGTCGCGCCGGAGAAGGATGGACCGCGCGTCAATGAGGAAATCCGCATCCGCGAAGTCCAGCTGATCGATCAGGAGGGCCAGAACCGCGGCGTGGTGGCCATCCGCGACGCGCTGGCGCTGGCGCAGGAAGCCGGCCTCGACCTCGTGGAGATCGCGCCCAATTCCGCGCCCCCGGTCTGCAAGATTCTCGACTACGGCCGCTTCAAGTACCAGAATCAGAAGAAGGCCTCCGAGGCCCGCAAGAAGCAGAAGGTGGTCGAGGTCAAGGAGATCAAGCTGCGACCCGGCATCGACGACCACGACTACGAGGTGAAGATGCGCGCCATGCAGCGCTTCTTCGAGGAAGGCGACAAGGTGAAGGTGACGCTGCGCTTCCGCGGTCGCGAGATGGCGCACCAGGACATCGGCTACAAGCTTCTCCAGAAGCTGAAGGAAGAGGTCTCCACCATCGCCAAGGTCGAGGCGGAGCCGATGCTGGAAGGCCGGCAGATGATCATGATCCTCGCGCCCCGCTGACGGCGCCGGAGACTTGATGCTCGAACGACAAGGACCCGGAGCGGGAGGCCGCTCCGGGTCCTTGTGTTTTGGGGCTGCGCAGGGAGGGCCGGGGCGCCTGGGCGTTCGCGTCCCTCCTGCATGTCCACGCGGTTCATGACAGGGCCTGACCGGCACGGATGCGCCGGTCGGGCTTCCGCCTCAGGGGCAGGGGTGCTGCAGCCCGTCGTAGCCGGTGAAGGTGCCGGTGCGCACGTTATAGGAACGGTAGCGCTGCGCGCAGTAGGCCACCGCGTCGCCGGACGGATAGACGGGCTCCACATAGGTCGGCTGCGCCGCCACGGCTGCGCCGAGGGCGAGGCCGCTCGCCACGCCGAGCGCGATCCAGGCACCGCTGTTGTCATAATAGCCCCAGCCATAATTGGGCCGCCACCAGCCCTGGCCGGGATACCACCGGCCCGGACCCCAGGCGCCGGGCGGCGGGCGCCACCCCGGATTGCCCCACCCCGGGCCACCCTGGACATAGCGTGGAACCGCGTAGCGGGGCCCCATGTAGCGCGGACCCGCATAACGCGGGCCTCCGTATCGAGGGCCTCCGTATCGCGGGCCCATGTAGCGGGGCCCGGCCATGCGCGCGGGGTAGCCGCCCCGCATCGCCGGTCCGCGATAGGCGCCGCGCGGCCGCCCGTGCCACTGGACCTGTTCCACCCCCGCGCCGAGAGCGGTCTGGTCCGAGAGGCCGAGGCGCAGGGCCTGCGCCCCCGCGGGCACCGGGGAAAACCAAAGGATGCCGCTTGCCGCGACCGCCGCCGCCAGGGCCACCTTCTTGATCCCGAACATGATGAGTACTCCAATCGAGCATTCCCACGTTCGCGCGCCATTGTGTCGATTCTTGAACAGGAGCGGCGTCCCCCTGCGTCAAGAAAACGGCAATTGCGGCGGCGTGACGCAAATCGTTTACCATGTCGCCTGTAGCGTTGGCGCTCGCGTTGCCTTCAAGCGGCCTTCCGCCTGGGGCACAGGATTCGCCGCGCCGCGTCACGGCGGCGCAAACGGAGAACAGCATGCAGATGCGAGAGCATACGGTCGCCGCCTCCCCGCTCGCCCGCCGGGCGATGTCGTGGGTGCTGGCCGCCAGCATTGGCGCGGCCGGCATCGCCGCCGCCATGGCGCCGGTGCAGGCGCAGGGCCTCGCCGGTGGACTGGCGCCTCTCGGCGATCACGCCGCCGGCCCCGTCAAGGTGCAGGCGCCCCCGCCCGGCTGGTGGGGCCCTGGTCCCGGCCCGGGCCGCGGCCCCCGTCCCGCGCCCGGCTGGCGTCCCCCGCCTCCGGGGCCGCACCCGGGCTGGGGCAATCCCTATTGGCGCAACAACGGCTGGTATTACCGCGACAACAGCGGCGCCTGGATCGCCGCGGGCATCGTGGGCGCGGCGCTCGGCGCGGCGGCGATCTCGGCCGCGCAGCAGAACAACCAGATGAGCGCCCAGCAGCAGCGCGAGGCGGTGGCCTACTGCATGCAGCGCTACCGCTCCTACGACCCGCGCACCGGCACCTTCATCGGCTACGACGGCCAGGTCTATTCCTGCCCGTGAGGGCCGCGCGGAGGGCGGCGCACCCGCCGCCCTCTGTTCCGCCGCCTATTCGGCGGCGATGCGCACGTGGGGCTGGGCGTCGCGCACGGCGGCGTCCACATGGGCCTCGAACTTCGCGAAATTCTCCTGGAACATGGCCACCAGCCGGCGCGCGGTGGCGTCGAACTCGCCCTTGTCCGCCCAGGTCTTGGAGGGATGGAGGATGTGCGGCTCGATGCCCGGCACGCTGGTGGGCACCTTGAAGCCGAAATAGGGATCGGTGCGCGTGTCGGCGTCCTTCAGGGAGCCGTCGAGCGCCCGGTCGAGCAGGGTGCGTGTCACCTTGATGGGCATGCGCCGGCCGACGCCGTAGCGGCCCCCGGTCCAGCCGGTGTTCACCAGCCAGCAGTCCACGCCGTGGGTGGCGATGAGGTCGCGCAGCAGGTTGCCGTAGACCGAGGGGTGGCGCGGCATGAAGGGCGCGCCGAAGCAGGTGGAGAAGGTGGCCTCCGGGTCCTTCACGCCCCGCTCCGTGCCGGCCACCTTGGCGGTGTAGCCGGACAGGAAGTGGTACATGGCCTGCGCCGGCGTGAGGCGGGCGATGGGCGGCAGCACGCCGAACGCATCACAGGTGAGCATCACCACATTCTTCGGCACTCCCGCCCGGCCGGTGGCGCTGGCATTGGGGATGAAGTGGAGCGGATAGGCGGCGCGGGTGTTCTCGGTGCGGCTGTCGTCGTCGAAGTCCGGTACTCGGGTCGCGGGATCGAGGGCCACGTTCTCCAGCACCGTGCCGAAGCGGTTGGAGGCGGCGAAGATCTCCGGCTCCGCCTCCGCCGACAGGCGGATGGTCTTGGCGTAGCAGCCGCCCTCGAAATTGAAGACGCCGTCGAAGCTCCAGCCATGCTCGTCGTCGCCCACCAGGGTGCGGCGGGCGTCCGCCGAGAGGGTGGTCTTGCCGGTGCCGGACAGGCCGAAGAACAGGCACACGTCGCCGTCGGCGCCCACGTTGGCCGAACAGTGCATGGGCATGATGCCCTTCTGCGGCAGCAGGTAGTTGAGCACGGTGAAGACCGATTTCTTCATCTCGCCCGCATAGGCCGAATTGCCGATGAGCACGATGCCACGGCTGAAATCCACCGCGATCACCGTCTGCGAGTGCACGCCGTGCCGCTCCGGATCGGCCTTGAAGGAGGGCAGGTCGATGATGGTGAGCTCGGGCACGAAGCCGTCCAGCTCGGCGCGCTCCGGCCGGCGCAGCATGGTGCGGATGAACAGCGAGTGCCAGGCGAGCTCGGTGTAGACGCGCACCTTGATGCGGCAGGCGGGATCGGCGCCGCCGTGGAGGTCCTGGGCGTAGAGCTCCTTGCCCTCGGCCGCCGCCAGGAAGTCCTGGTAGAGGGCCTCGAACTGCGCGGGCGAGATGGCGCCGGCATTGTCCCACCACACGGTGCCCTCGGTGGCGCCGTCGCGCACCACGAACTTGTCCTTGGGGCTGCGGCCGGTGTGGGCGCCGGTCTCGGCCATCAGCGCGCCGCCGGAGGAGAGCCGGCCTTCCAGCCGCTGCAGGGCGTGCTCGTAAAGCTGCGGCTCGGGCAGGTTCCAGTGGACGGCGGTCAGGTGCCTCAAGCCGAAGCTGTCCGCGCCGCAGGCGCTGTTGCGGTGACCGGTCTCAAGCACGGCGTTTCCTCCATGGATGTTCTCGCCGGCTTGGAACCGGCCCTGGGCGCGGAGGCGGCGGGCCGCAGCCCCGCGCATCCCAAGGCTAGAAGAGGAGATGAGGGAAGAAAAGGCGCTTTTCGTGTCTTTCCTTCAGGCCACCTTGGCTTTGCGGGCCTCCTCCACCAAGGCGACAAGACTTTTCCGGATCTCGCCCACGTTGTTGCTGCGCTGCGGGAAGATGAGATGCCGCACGTGCTCACCGGAGGTGATCTCGAAGCCTTCCGGGTCGATGCCCACCATGCGCCAGGCGGCATCCGGGGCCTTGGCGAGCACGGTGGCGTAGAGGGCCACGGCGTCGGCATGGTCGGCGTTCATGTGGGAAACGATGCCGTCATGGGCGGCGCGGATGTCGTCGGCGCCGTTCCAGTCGGTGAGGAGCTTCTCGCCCGGCACGTCCACGATGCGGCCGAAGCCTTCCACCAGGTGCGCATGGTCCACGTCGATGCGGAAGAAACCGAAGTCCTTGAAGTCGGCATAGCCGGTCGCGGCCTCGTGGCGGCCGAGGTAGCGCGCGCGCACCAGCGGGTCGCCCGCTTCCACGATGCGGCCGACGAGGCTCGCCCGCGCGGCGTTCAGCGGGTCGGCGGCGCCGGCGTCGGAGATCATGAGCGAGACGCGGGTGTCGCGCGCGATGTTCTGCGTGTGCCGCGCGAGGCGGGAGATGAGCAGGGTGGGGCGCCCCTCCGGATCGGTGCCTACGGCTACCAGGGAGGCATAGGGCCCGCCGTCGGCGTCCAGGGTGGCGAGGGTGCCGAAGCGGGCCTCGCGGATGAGGCGGCGCACGGTGGCGGCGGCGGTCACGGCCACGGGCTTCGGCTCCGGCGCGGCCTCAGGGGTGTCGGATGCGGTGTCGGTCACGGTCGCGTCTCCCTCTTGTCGCGGCGGAGGATGGCCGCGCCCCCGGCGGCCCGCAAGGGCGGGCGCCGCCGCGGGTGCGACATTGGAACGGTTCCGGCTTCGGGCGGCGTCATCCACCGCTGAAGCGGGGAGAAGGTTTGGCGTCCGGTGAGAATCTCGCTATTTTGCGGCGGTTGGCGCTTGAGTGTCACATTTCGGCCACGCGCGGCGGGTTCACAGGCGCGTTATGGCTGCAGAGAGCCGGCTTGTCCGACGGCTGAAAGAGGTGTCATGCCCACCATCGCCCTGGTTGACGACGATCGCAACATCCTCACCTCGGTGTCCATCGCCCTGGAGGCGGAAGGCTATCGCATCGAGACCTACACCGATGGCGCCTCCGCGCTCGACGGCTTCAAGACCAATCCGCCCGACCTCGCCATCCTCGACATCAAGATGCCGCGCATGGACGGGATGGAGCTGTTGCGCCGCCTGCGCCAGAAGACCGACATGCCCGTGATCTTCCTCACCTCCAAGGACGAGGAGATCGATGAGCTGTTCGGCCTCAAGATGGGCGCCGACGACTTCATCAAGAAGCCCTTCTCCCAGCGCCTGCTGGTGGAGCGGGTGAAGGCCGTGCTGCGCCGCGCCGGCGCCAAGGACGGCGTGGCCCCGCGCGAGGTGGACAGCGCCAAGGTGCTGGAGCGCGGCAACCTGCGCATGGACCCCGAGCGCCATACCTGCACCTGGAAGGCCGAGCCGGTGACCCTCACCGTCACCGAGTTCCTCATCCTCCAGGCGCTGGCCCAGCGCCCCGGCGTGGTCAAGAGCCGCAATGCCCTGATGGACGCGGCCTATGACGACCAGGTCTATGTGGACGACCGCACCATCGACAGCCACATCAAGCGCCTGCGCAAGAAGTTCAAGTCGGTGGACGAGAGCTTCGAGATGATCGAGACCCTCTACGGCGTCGGCTACCGCTTCAAGGAATGAGCATCGCGCAGGTGCCACGGCGGGCAATGGCTTCCGGCGCCGCGCGGCGCCGGGTGCGCAGGAGCGGGAGATGACGGTGGACGCGGACCCCCGCGAGGGCGCGGCCGAGCCCGAGGCGCGCGGCGTGCTCGGCGCGCTGAAGCGCGCGCGGCGCTTCGTTGCGGTCAAGAGCTTCTCCTCGCTCACCCAGCGCATCGTGCTGCTCAATCTCGCTGGCCTGTGCGCGCTGGTGTCGGGCATCCTCTATTTGTCCGAGTTCCGCTCGGGCCTCATCGACGCGCGCATCCAGAGCCTCTTGGTGCAGGGCGAGATCATCGCCGCCGCCATCGCCTCCTCGGCCCAGGTGGAGACCAATTCCATCACCGTGGACCCCGAGCGGCTCCTGGAGCTGCAGGCGGGGGAGAGCTACGGCCCCGGCGAGGAGGGCTTCGCGCCGCTGGAATTCCCCATCAATCCGGAGCGGGTGGCGCCGGTGCTGCGGCGCCTCGTGGGCCCCACCCGCACCCGCGCGCGCATCTACGACCGCGACGGCCAGCTCCTGCTCGATTCCCGCTCGCTCTACTCGCGCGGGGAGATCCTGCGTTATGACATTCCCTCGCCCACGGAGCCGAAGCCCGGTCCCCTGGAGCGCCTGTGGCGGGCGGTGCAGCTCTGGTTCGGCCGCGGCGACCTGCCGCTCTACAAGGAACACGGCCCGCTCGCCGGCAAGGACTATCCCGAGGTCGCCACCGCCGCCCTGGGCGGCAAGGCGAGCGAGGTGCGGGTGGACGAGCGCGGCCGGGTGGTGGTCTCGGTGGCGGTGCCCATCCAGCGCTTCCGCGCCATCCTCGGCGTGCTGCTGCTGTCCACCCAGGGCGGCGAGATCGACGAGGCGGTGCGCGCCGAGCGGTTCGTCATCGTGCGCGTGTTCCTGGTTGCGGCGGTGGTGATGGTGCTGCTCTCGGTGCTGCTGGCCGGCACCATCGCCGATCCTGTGCGCAAGCTCGCCGCCGCCGCCGAGCGGGTACGCCGGCGCATCAAGACGCGGGTGGAGATTCCCGATTTCACCGCCCGCTCCGACGAGATCGGGCATCTCTCCGGCGCGCTCCGGGACATGACGCGCGCGCTCTACAACCGCATCGAGGCCATCGAGAGCTTCGCCGCCGACGTGGCGCACGAGCTGAAGAACCCGCTCACCTCCCTGCGCAGCGCGGTGGAAACCCTGCCGCTCGCCAGGAACGACACCTCCCGCGGGCGGCTGATGGAGGTGATCCAGCACGACGTGAAGCGCCTCGACCGCCTGATCTCCGACATCTCCGACGCGAGCCGCCTCGATGCCGAGCTCCAGCGCCAGGAGGCGGTGGAGGTGGACCTGAAGCAGCTCCTGGAGATGGTGGTGGGCATGGCCCAGGACGTGCGCAAGGACGACGGCGTGACGGTGGCGCTCGCGTTCGAGCGCGCCTCCGGCGCTTCCGCTTCGTTCGTGGTGCCGGGCCACGCCTCCCGCCTCGGGCAGGTGGTGGACAATCTGGTGTCGAACGCCCGCTCCTTCTCGCCCCACGGCGGCGAGGTGCGCGTCACCTGCCGTCACTTGAAGGACGCGATGGAGATCCTCGTGGACGACGACGGGCCGGGGATCCAGCCCGATGCCCTCTCGCGCATCTTCGAGCGCTTCTATACCGACCGCCCGCACCAGGGCTTCGGCCAGAACTCGGGCCTGGGCCTCAGCATCTCCCGGCAGATCGTGGACGCCCACGGCGGGCGCATCTGGGCCGAGAACCGCATGGCCAGGGGGGCGGACGGCGCGGAGCGCGTGGCCGGCGCCCGCTTCGTCGTGCGCCTTCCCGCCGGTTGAGGCGCCATGGCCGCCCCCTCCGTCCACGCGAGCTGTGTCGCCATCGGCGGGCGGGGGGTGCTCATCCGCGGCACCTCGGGGGCGGGCAAGTCCACCCTCGCGCTCTCGCTCATCCTGGACGCGCCCCGGGCGCTGCCCCCGGCGGAGCTGGTGGCGGACGACCGCGTGCTGCTGGCGCAGGAGGGCGGGGCGCTGGTGGCGCGGCCGCCGGCGGCGCTGGCGGGGCTCATCGAGGTGCGTGGGCTGGGGGTGCGGCACCTGCCGCATCGCGACAGGGTGTCGCTGGCCCTGGTGGTGGACCTGCAGGCCGCCGATGCGGCGCGCCTGCCGCCGGAAGAGGCGCAAACCGTTCTCATCTCTGGCTGCGCGCTGCCGCGCATCGCTGTCGATCGTCTTGATCGCGCTGCGTTGTTGGTGGCCGCCGCGCTCGCCAGCCGGCCGTGCGAAAACTAAATCTGCTTTTGTGCGTTGCACCCCTTGCGTAAATTTTGAGCCGCTCTGAATATGGCATCCCCGCGGTGCGGGAGGCCTTCATCGGGGGGTGAAGGCGGAGGAAGCATGATCGGTCTTGTCCTCGTCACCCACGGTCGCCTCGCCGATGAGTTCTGCTCGGCGCTTGAGCACGTCATGGGCCCGCAAAGCCAGATCGCCGCCGTCACCATCGGGCCGGACGACGACATGGAGCGGCGACGCCACGACATCATCGAAGCCGTGGAGCGCGTGCGCTCCGGCGACGGGGTGGTCATCCTGACCGACATGTTCGGCGGCACCCCCTCCAACCTCGCCATCTCGGTCATGAACACCCCGGACGTGGAAGTGGTGGCGGGCATCAACCTGCCCATGCTCGTCAAGCTCGCGAAGGTGCGGGGCGAGCTGCCGCTGGCCGAGGCCGTGGACGTGGCCCAGGAAGCCGGCAGGAAATACATCAATGTCGCAAGCCGCGTCCTCGCCGGCAAATAGCCCCTTCGATCCCGCCCTCGCGGAAGAGGCGGCGCTCGCCTGCGGCCACCCTGTGGCCGAGGGCGCCCTGGTCCGGGTGCTGCCCATCATCAACAAGCGCGGCCTTCACGCCCGTGCCTCCGCCAAATTCGTGCAGACGGTGGAGCGGTTCGACGCCCGCGTGGGCGTGTGCCGCGGCGGCGAGGAGGTCTGCGGCAATTCCATCATGGGGCTGATGATGCTGGCGGCCTCGCCCGGCACCTCGGTCACCGTCACGGCCACCGGCCGCGAGGCGGCGGCGGTGCTCGACGCCCTCGCCACCCTGGTGGCGGACCGCTTCGGCGAAGAGGAATAGGGCCCCGGCCACCCGGCCCCTGGCGCAAGCCCCCACGAGCCCCCGGCGCACGTGCGCGACCTTCCGCCATCCTCGCGGGAAATGCCTGCGCTGGCGCCGCGCAAGGTCTATGCTTATTTCTAGCGTTCACATTTCCGCGCGCGGTGCGCGGAAGCCGCCGGGGACGGGCGTTCCGCCCAGGGTGCCATGTTCGCTTCGAGAGCCGACCAGCCCGCGACGACCCCGCTGCATACCCGCCGGCGCGGCTTCAGCCTCTCGGCGAAGCTGCTGGTGCTCACCGTGATCGTGGTGGCGACGGTGGAGGCGGCGGTGCTGGTGCCCACCATCGCCAATTTCCGCGTCGCCTGGCTCTCGGACCGCCTCGCCGCCGCCCGCACGGCGGCCCTGGTGCTCGACGCGGCCCCGCAGGACAGCATCCCCATGGACCTCACCCGCCAGCTCCTGGCGAGCGTGGGCGCCCAGGTGATCGTGGTGAAGCGCGAGGAGACGCGCCGCCTGCTCGCCGTCTCCGATATGCCGCCCGAGGTGGACGTGCATGTGGACATGCGCGACGTCACGCTCCTGAGCGCGGTCGCCGGCGCGTTCGACACGCTCGCCGCGCCCCACGGGCGCATGCTGCGGGTGGTGGGCGATCCGCCGTCCGGCGCCGACTTCATCGAGATCGTGATGTCGGAGACGCCGCTGAAGCGCGCGCTGCTGCGCTTCACCACCACCACGCTGCTGGTGTCGCTGCTGGTGGCGGCGGCGGCCGGCGCCCTCGTCTATTTCGGTCTCAATGCCCTGTTCGTGCGGCCCATGCGGCGGCTCACGGAACGCATGTCGGCCTTTCGGGAAAGTCCCGAGGACGCCACGCGCATCATCGTACCCTCCGGCCGGCGCGACGAGATCGGCACCGCCGAGGAAACGCTGGAGGAGCTGCAGCGCGCGCTCTCGCAGACCCTGAGCCAGAAGAGCCACCTTGCCGCGCTCGGCCTCGCGGTCTCGAAGATCAACCATGACCTGCGCAACCTGCTCGCCTCCGCGCAGCTCCTGTCGGATCGCCTCGCGGCGCTGCCGGATCCCACCGTGCAGCGCTTCGCGCCCAAGCTGCTGGCGGCCCTCGACCGCGCCATCACCTATTGCGAGCAGACCCTCTCCTATGGCCGCGCCATGGAGCCCCTGCCGGACCGGCGCGAGGTGGACCTCGCCCACCTGCTCGATGAGGTGCGCGAGACCCTCGGCCTTGGCGGCGGCGCGGGCATCGGCTGGGTGGCGGCGCTGGAGCCGGGGCTGAAGGTGGACGCCGACCCCGACCAGCTGTTCCGCGTCATCCTGAACCTCGCGCGCAACGCGGTGCAGGCGCTTGAGGCGCGCGCGCCGCTCGATCCCGAGCGGGACCAGATCCGCCTCAAGGCGAAGCGGCTCGGCAACACGGTGCAGATCGAGATGGCCGATACGGGCCCAGGCATCCCGCCCGAGCGGCGGGCGCACCTGTTCGAGGCGTTCGTGTCGTCGGCCCGGCGGGGCGGCACCGGGCTCGGCCTGCCCATCGCCGCCGAGCTGGTGCGCGCCCATGGCGGCGACATCGCGCTGATCGACAGCGCGGTGGGCACCGCCTTCCGCATCACCCTGCCCGACCAGCCGGAGGAGGGCCGCCAGCGCCGCGACCGGCTGCGGGCCTGAGGCGCGGCGCGTCTGTGCCGATGGTGCGTTATCCACAGCTTGGCGTGGGGCAGGCATGGGCTTTGCCGTTCGACGCTTGCACACGGCAAGGAAAGGGAGTAGCACACGGACCTCGCCGGCGGAGAGATCCACCGGCAGCCCTCCGGAGGCTCCCCGCCTCCACGCTAGGCCTCAATGGCCGAACGTTCCGAGGGATGATGCGCCGGTAGCTCAGCTGGATAGAGCACCAGACTACGAATCTGGGGGTCGGGAGTTCGAATCTTCCCCGGCGCGCCATCTAAATCAAATGCTCAGGAACGTCTCGGGAATATCCGTTTCCCATGCCGTTCCCTATCGCGATCAGCCTTTGTTCTGGCGGCTCGCCACGCGGAGCTGGGCCACTCGGCCGCATGCGCGCCTTCCGCGCGGCTGGATGACCGGACCGACCACTTCTTGAAGCGCATGTCCTTCTTGTCCGTCATTTCTGCGAAGTTCCCGTTCTGACAGACCGTCAGTTCAGCACCGGACCGAAGCCGCAATAGATGGGCCCCTTCTCGCTGGCGGCCTTCTCCAATGCCTCCACGCTGCGGTCCATAAACTCCAGGATCAATTCGTGCTCAGGTTCCATCGTGCCTTCTGGCTGAGGGCGACGCTTCGCCGGCACGGGGCTCTCGGCGATATCGGCCCTGCCGAGATGGAGCGCGGAGCGGTTTAACCCCGTCCACTTTTCGGGGGAAGACCAACATTGTCGTGATGGACAATATGGGCTGCCACGAGGGGCCGCGCGTGCGCCAGATGATTGGGGCTGCCGGCGCCGACCTCCTGTTTCTGCTCCCCTGCTGCCCTGACTTCAATCCGACCGAGAACGCCTTCGCCAAGCTCAGGGCCCACCTGCGCAAAGTCGCTGCCTGCATCCTTGAGGGACTGTGGGCTGTCATCGGGCTCATCTCAGCCTCGTCACCTCGCAGGGGTGTCAAGACTCCTTTTGAGCTGCGGGATGTGAGCCGATATGATCGGTTTTCGCTTGTAGGCGGCCGCGAATGGATCAAAATCCACCTTGATTGTGTTCTTGATGTCTGTGAATCTGGTCGTCGTTAAATTCACATTTAATAAATGAGCCGATTATGGATTATATATAAAGATATAAAATGATGTAATTATTGTTTTTATTCCATTGTGTTGCTGAATTTTTCCGGCGTGAATTACGGTTAAATTTTATGTAGGATCGTCATTTCTATCCGTCGTGCCAAGAGCATGAATGGCGCATTCATTTAAATTGCATAGTGTGAATGTCTTGGATTTGGGATATTGCACGGCATCACGGCTCGGAACATGGGCCGAGACCAGTGGGAGTTCCGTTGTGGCCGAGACCTCTTCCATCGCCATCCCAACCGGGCCGGCACCGGCTGGGAACCTGCGCGAGATGGTGCGCCAGTTCACGCCCAACTGGTTCGGCGCCACCATGGGGACAGGGGTGCTCGCCCTTGCCCTCAATCAATTCCCGATGAACGTTCCCGGCCTCCACGAGATTGCGCGCGGCCTCTGGTTCTTGAACATCGCGCTCTTTCTCCTGCTCAGCTCCATGTACGCGGCGCGCTGGGTCTTCTTCTTCCACGAGGCGAAGCGCATCTTCCAGCACCCCGTGGTGTCCATGTTCTTCGGCACGATTCCCATGGGCCTTGCGACCATCATCAATGGCTTCATCGCCTTCGGTATCCCCATGTGGGGCGAGACGGCCCTCGGCATCGCCCATGGATTGTGGTGGCTGGACGTGGCCATGGCCATCGCCTGCGGCCTGCTCATCCCCTTTCTCATGTTCACGCGCCAGGAGCACAGCCTGGAGAAGATGACGGCGGTCTGGCTGCTGCCGATCGTGGCGTCCGAAGTGGCGGCTGCGTCCGGCGCGCTTCTCGTGCCGCTGCTCGATCCCGCCGAAGGGTACGCAATCCAAATCATCAGCTACGCCCTGTGGGCCTTCTCCGTGCCCATCGCCATGAGCATTCTGGTGATCCTCCTGCTGCGCCTGATCCTCTACAAGCTGCCCACGCGCGACATGGCGGCTTCTTCCTGGCTGGCGCTCGGCCCCATTGGCACAGGCGCGCTCGGTCTCCTTTTGCTGGGAAGCAACGGGCCGGCGGTCTTCGCGGCCAGGGACGTGCCCATTCTGGGGGATGTCGGGCTCGGCATTGGCATCATCGGCGGAACCATCCTGTGGGGCTACGGCGCGTGGTGGCTGATGCTCGCGATCCTGAAGACGCTGCGCTACACGCGGGAAGGCATGCCGTTCAATATCGGCTGGTGGGCCTTCACCTTCCCGCTCGGCGTCTATTCGCTCGCCACCCTTGCACTGGCGCGGGCCACCCATCTCGGATTCTTCCATGTGGCGGGTGGTGTTCTCATCGTCTGTCTGGCGGGGTTCTGGCTGCTGGTGATGTCCCGCACGCTCCATGGGGCGTGGCGCGGCTATCTCTTCTTCTCGCCGTGCCTTGTCTCCGGCATCGCACCCATCGAGCCGCAGCCGAAGAGGGGCTGAACGAAGGAAGCATCAGCTCCCGACAGGCCGAATGTCGTGATTCACCGTCTCCATGGAGGAGGCTGGCATGGGTGACGTGTTCCTGTTGAGCGCGCGGCAGATGGCGCGGATCGCGCCATTCTTGCCCTGATCCCATGGCGTGCCGCGGGTCGATGACCGTCGGGTCGTCAGCGGCATCGTCCATGTCATCAGGCACGCCCTGCAGTGGAAGACGCGCCCCAGGGCCATGGTCCCCACAAGGCGTTCGACAACCACGTCATCCGCTGGAGCCGGTTTGGCGTGTTCGATCGCATCTTCGCCAGCCTCGCCGGCGAAGGGCCCAGACCGGAACGCATCATGATCGATGCCACCCATCTCAAAGCACACCGCACCGCGGCCAGCCTTTTAATAAGGGAGCTGTTCCCCGTCGTGTGGGGCGCACCAGGGGCGGGATGAACCTGAGGCTGAAAGACTGGCGTCGCATCGCCACCTGCTATGGCGCGGTGCGCCCACACCTTCTTCTCCGCCATCTGTATCGCCGCCACCGTCGCCTCCTGCCCAGTCCTGGGCCTAGCGGCCGCCCATGGCTTCCGTCGTCACGCCAGGCGGCGGAGCCAATGGCCACGTCGCCTCCACCGACCCGTCGGCGTGCACGAACAGCGCCGCGAGGCCGAGGCGGCGGGCGAGGGTGGCGCCTTCGCTTGCCCCCCGCACCAGCAGCGCCGTCGCCCAGGCATCGGCGGCCATGCAGGTCTCGCCGAGCACGGTGACGGCGGAAAGGTCGTTCTCCAGCGGCGCGCCGCGGGATGGGTCCATGGTGTGGGAGAGGCTGCGGCCCGCCACCTCCACCCGATGGCGATAATTGCCAGAGGTGGCGACGGCGGCGCCGGAGAGTTCCAGCACCCCGAGGATGTCCCGCCGACCCTCAGACGGCCGCTCATGGGCGAGCGTCCAGGGGCGACCGTCCGGCTTCAGGCCTTGGGCGCGCATCTCGCCGTCGATGCCCACCAGCCAGGAGGAGAGCCCGGCCGCGTGCATCTCGCGGGCCAGCTCGTCCACGCCGAAGCCCTTGGCGATGCCGGCGAGGTCGAGCCGCAGCGGTGCCAGCCGGCGGGCGCGGCAGCCGGCCGGATCGAGTTGCAGCGTCTTCGGCGGCTCGAAGGACGGGCGGCCGGCGAGGGCGGCGATGCGTCCGCCATCGGGCGCGCGCGCCCCGCCGAAGCCCCACGCCTGCACCAGATCGCCGATGCCAATGTCGAACGCGCCGCCCGACAGCCGGCCGATCTCCAGCGCTGCGGTGAGCACGTGCATCAGCTCGCGAGGGATATCGCACCAAGCCCCGATGGGCGCGGCGTTCAGCCGTTCCAGATCGGAGCCGGGCCGGAACGTGGACATCTGCTGCTCCACCTGTTCGACGGCCCCCTGGAGGCGGCGGGTGAGCGCCGCCTCGTCCACCCCCTCGCCCGCGAAGAATACGGCGGACCAGCGCGCGCCCATGGCCGGACCACTCAGGGCGTGGCGCCGGAATGCCGTCGCACCCGGATCAATAGACATCTTCGACATAGCGTCCGCTCGACTTGAGGGTGGGAAGGTCGAGGCCCAGCGGGCGCACCACGGGCTCCAGCGCGCGGGTCACGGCCTCGGCCATGTCGCGGCCGCCGCAGACCAGGATCTGCGCGCCCTGCTTCACCAGTTCGCGCAGGCGCGGGGCATCGGCGGCGATGCGGTCCTGCACATAGGCGCTGCCGTCCGCGTCGCGCGAGAAGGCGGTGCGCAGCGTGGTCAGGCGCCGCTCGGCCAGGTGCTGGGCCAGCTCGTGCTCATAGAGGAAGTCCGACGCGGCGCTCCGCCCGCCCCAGTAGAGGTGTACGGGTCGTCCCGCCGCATTGGCCCGCACGAAGCCGGCCAGCGGACCGATGCCGGCTCCCGCGCCGATGAGGATCAGCGGGCCCCGTCCCTTCGCCGGGCGGAAGGCCGGGTTTTCGCGGATGAAGGCGTCGATGGGCGCGCCGGGCTGAAGCGCATGCAGGAAGCCGGAGCACAGCCCGCCTTCGCGCAGCCGCACGCAGATTTCCAGCACGCCGTCGCGGGTGGAGGAGGCGAGCGAGTAGAAGCGCGGCATCCCGTCCCCCGGCGGCACGATGCCCACGAGGTCACCGGCCTCGAAGGCAGGCAGGCGGCCGGGGGCGCCGGTGCGCGGGTCAGACGGCGCATGAAAGCGCAGGATGGCCACGGGCGCGCCCACCGCCTCGCCGTAGAGCTCGCGTCCGACGAGCACGAGGGGGAGGGTCTTCGGCGGCTCGGCCACATGGGCAAGCTCGAGGTCGTGCCCCAGCGCGGCGCCGAGATCCCGGCCCCATTGGGCGAATTCCTGTGCCGAGCGGCGATCCACCCTCTTCATGGGCAGGAACTGCGGGCACCCATGTGCGTCGAGCGCATCGGCGACCTCGCGCGCGAACCGGCAGAAATGCGGGAAGCCGCGATCGCCGAACCCGAGCACGGCCACCGCCGGTCGCCCCGGCAGGCGCGCGAGGCGGGCGAGGAAGTGCCTGGCCGACTGGGGCGCCGCGCCCTCCCCATAGGTGGCGGCGAGCACCAGCAGGCGCGGGGCGGAAAGATGCGCGGCGCCCACGTCATTCATGGCGGCGGTGTGAACCTTGTGGCCGGCGGCGGTGAGAGCCGCGTGCAGCGTGCCCGCGAAGCCCCAGGTGGAATTGCCCTCGCTGCCCACCAGGATCACCGTGTCGGCCGCCCGCGCCGGGACGTTGGCGGCGATGCGGGGCCGCGCCGCGCGCCGGCGCAGCCAGAGCAGGAGGCCGGTGCCGGCCAGCACCGGAACGGCGGCCGAGGCAAGGCCAAGAAGGAGGCCGAGCATCCACGCGCCGCGTCCAGTGTGCAGCATGCGCGCGAGATCGTTGATCCGCTCCACCGCCGTCGGCGGCGTCAGGGCAAGGGTGGCGCCGGTGGCGGCATCCACCAGCCTTTCGCCCTCGGTGGTGACGAGGGTGAAGACATCGGCCGGGTCGGCGGGATCGGGGAAGGAGAGCTCGCGCAGGTCCCTGAGCTTCACGGCCCTCAGCGCGGCGAGCGTATCCACCGGAGCCGGCGCGCCGCCGCTCGCGGTGACGGCGGCGCCCGCGCCCTGCGTCTCGGGCACGAGGCCGAAGGTGCCGGCCGACATCCACAGGCCGGTCAGCGACGACAAAAGCAGGCCCACGGCGGCGAGGCGGCCGAGCTCGCCATGCCAGCGCTGCGCGGGAGCGCCGCGGATGGGCCGCAGCAGCGCCCCCGCGCCGCCGAGCCGGCGGGCGAGCAGCATGAGGCCGGAAACGCTCAGGCCCAGCATGGCCAGCGCGCCGATGGCCGCCGCCACGCGGCCCGCATCGCCCGCAAGGAAGGCGCGGTGCAGGCTGGTGATGAAGCGGGACGCCTCGGACACGGCATACGGCCCCAGCCCGGCCCCTGTGGCGGGGTCGATCCGCTCCACGCCGCGCGCGGCGCCATCGTCGAATGTCGCGGTGAGGCTGCCGTCTGCCCGCAGCCGGATGGCGCTGACGCCGGGATGGCGCGCGGCGACCCGCGCGGCGAGGTCCGCGACGCTGTCCGCCGCCGGGATCGCCGGGAAGGCTGCGCGGTCCAGCGCCGGTTGCACGGACAGGGCGGCGCCGCTGAGGGCGGTGACGGTGAGGGCGAGCGCCAGCACGATGCCGGGCAGGCCATGGAGGCGGCGAAGCATGGGCGTGTCCGAGAGGTTCAGAACGTGACGGTGAAGGATTTCACATAGCCCTTGCCGGCGACGGGCTTGCCGGATGCGGCCGCGGCGAGCGGCGCGACCACTTCGGAAGGATTGTCCATCCCGTCCTCGACCGCCGTATCCACATGGACCGTGTAGCCGGCATCGATCATGGCGTCGGCGAGATCGAGGGTGATCTTCAGCGTCTTGCCGGCGCCGATGCTGGCGCCGGTGATGCCGTCGATCTCGGTCGCGCGTCCGCCTGAGGCGCGCTGCCAGTCGGAGAGGTGGCGATAGTATTTCGCCTTGCCGCCGGCCATCCACAGCGTGCCCTTGTAGGCGCCGGCCGCATCGGTGACATAGAGCACCACATAGGCGCCGTTGCCGCCGTAGTTCTTGAGCGTGGTCTCGAACGTGACCTGCCGGGCCTCGGCAAGCATGGGCGAAAGCAGGGTGGCGGTGGCCGCAACGGCGGGAAGAACGAGCTTCATCTGGCTATTCCTTTGAAGGAGCGGGACGTTCGGCCGGGGCTCACTGCACCTCGACCTTGGGCCGGGCCTTGCCCTGGAACAGGCCGTTGTCCGGCACCGGGGCCGCCGGATCGGCCGGGCCCGTCGGCTGAACCGCGCCGGGGCGTGCGCCCGGACGATCGTCATCATCATCATCGTCGTCGTGGCGGCCGTGATGGCGATCTCCCTGTTCGCGCCGGTGGTCGTTGTCCGCGAGCCGGACAGGCCGGTCCGTGGCCCGAACGGCTTCGTCCCGGCTGTGGAAGGGCGGGTCGAGGTGGTCGATCTGCGTGGCCGCCAGCGCCACGCCGAGGCCGGCGGTGGACAGGAGAAGGGCTGTTCCGATCAGGGTGCGCGTCTTCATGGGAAGCTCCCGGCGATTGATGACGCCGGCACCCTCGCGCCCGAACCTGACAGCCGCCTGAACCGCACGCGCGATGGCGTTCAGCTTCCCGTCAGGATCGGGGCGCCTCCGCAAAGCGCACGATGGCGCTGAAGCCGTCCGCCGCGCCCGGGATCGGCGAGGCGATCTCCAGCATCAGTCCCGCCCCGCGGCAGATGGCGGCGGCAATGGCAAGGCCGAGGCCGGAGCCGTCCGCCCCCGTCGGCCCCCGCTCGAACGGGCGCAGCAGCAGGGCGAGCCGTTCGGCCGGCACGACGGCACCGGGGTTGGAGACTTCGAGCCGGTCCGCGGTGAGGCGGACATGGACGGGCGCATCGGGCGTGCCGTGTTTCAGCGCGTTCTCGATGAGATTGCGCGCCAGCACGGCGAAGGCGTCGGGGTCGAGATCGCTGACGGGGCCGCCCTCCGGCGCGATGGTCATTTCGATGTCGCCGGCGCGGGCGGTCTGGCGGTCGAGGTCGGCGATGACATGGCGCAGCACCGGCGCAAGGGGGGCCGGCGCCTCCGCCAGGAGGCCGCCGCCTTCCGCCTTGGCGAGCTGCAGCAGCTTTTCGGACAGGCGCGAGAGGCGGCGCAGCGCGCCCGCGATGGTCCGTGCGCGCTCCTGCTCCGCTCCTCCGGGCAGTTCGGCCACGAGGCGCTGGGTCTGCGCCAAGGCGGCGGCGATGGGGGTGCGCAGCTCGTGGGCGCTGTTGGCGGCAAAGCCCCGTTCCGCCTCCAGCGCGCCGCGCAGCCGTTCCATGAGCGCATTCACCGCGCCGGCGACGGGCGCCATCTCCTCCGGCAGTCCCTGTTCGGGCACCGGCGCGAGATTGCCCCGCCCGCGTTCGGCGATGGCATGGCGAAAGGCGAGCACCGGCTTCAGGGTGAGGCGGAGCGTGAGCCAGACGCCGGCGAGCGCGATGGGCACCAGGGCGATGAGCGGCCAGATCAGCGCCATCACCGCCCGCCGCACCGCGGCGGCGCGATGGTCCAGTTCCTCGGCCGCGGTCACGATGATGGTGCCCCTCACCGCCGCTTCCGTGTAGGTGCGCAGGCGTGCGGTGGTGTGGAAGCCGGGGGCGAGGCCGGCGGGAATCGCCATCTGCTCCGCATCGCTGGACTGGAGCAGCACGCGGCCTTCGGCGTCGCGCACCACATAGGTGATGAATTCGCGGTGTGGCCCCACCGGCGCCATGTGCTGCGTGCCGGCCCCGTCCTCGCGCGCGAGCAGCTCGGAATAAGCGAGCGGCAGCACCCGCTGCGCCACTTCCTGCAGCGCGCTGTCGAACACCTCGTCGATCTCGTGCCGCAGCACCAGCCCCGCCACGGTGGCCGCAGCGAGCCACAGCGCCGCCACCGACAGCGCGAGCCACAGGCCGAGGCGCCGGCCCAGGCTCCACCGTCGCGGCGGACTCACGCGCCGCCTCCCGGCGTACCGAGGCGATAGCCCATGCCACGCACGGTCTCGATCACGTCGGCGCCGAGCTTCTTGCGCAGGCGCGCCACATAGACCTCGATGGCGTTGCTCTCCACCTCCGCATCGAAGGAATAGAGCCGTTCCTCAAGCTGCGGTTTCGACATGAGCTGGTGCGGTCGCTGCACGAAGGCCTCGAACAGCGCCCATTCCCGCGCGGTGAGGGCGACCTGCTGCCCGGCGCGGCGCACCGAGCGGGCGGCGAGGTCCACCTCGATGTCGCCGAGCGTGACCAGCGGGTTGGGATTGCCGGCATAGCGCCGGCCCACCGCGCGGATGCGCGCCGACAGCTCGAACAGGTCGAACGGCTTCACCAGATAGTCGTCGGCCCCGGCATCGAGGGCGGCGATGCGGTCGGAGATCTGGTCGCGGGCGGTCAGCACCATCACCGGCGTCGCGTCGCCCGCGCTGCGCAGGCGTTTCAGGAAGTCGGAGCCGCGCCCGTCGGGCAGCATCAGGTCGAGGAGGATCAGGTCGAAGGCGGCGGCACGGACGGCGTGCCCGGCATCGGCGAGGCGCGTGACCCAGTCGGCGCCGTGGCCGTCGGCGACGATCTGGTCGCGCACGGCCATGCCCAGGACGGGATCGTCTTCGATGAGAAGGATACGCATCTGTCACCTCGGCGCGCCGCATGGCAATCTAGCGCGGCCTGAGGTGGAAGGGGCGAAGGAATCTGCTGCTGCGTTCAGGTGGGTGTCAGCCTGGCATGCTGTTCATGGGGCCGGGGCGGAAGGAGGTCGCAGGGTGAGACGCCCAAGGTTCGCATTCTGGCTCGTGGCAGCCAGCCTCTCTCTGGCCAGCTTGGCCGCGACGCCGGCTGCCGCCGACCGCGACTGCAACGTGCCCCTGGCCGATTGGCAGCCGCGCGAGGCGCTGCAGAAGAAGCTGGAGGCGGAGGGCTGGACGGTGCAGTCCATCCGCGCCGACGACGGCTGCTACAAGGTCCGCGCCACCAACGTGCAGGGCGCGCGCCTGAAGGCGAAGTTCGATCCGGCGCGGCTCGAGCCGATCCCCGGGCAGCATGACGACGACTGAAACCGCCGCGGATCATGCCGGGCCCGCCGTCGCCTTGTGGGGACCATGGCCCTGGGGCGCTTCTTCCGCTGCAGGGCGTGCCTGATGACATGGACGATGCCGCTGACGACCCGACGGTCATCGACCCGCGGCATGCCATGGGATCAGAGGCAAGAATGGCGCGATCCGCGCCATCTGCCGCGCGCTCAACAGGAACACATCACCCATGCCGGCCTCCTCCATGGAGACGGTGAATCGCTGCTCATCCCTGAGTGATCGGTCCTCAGCCCGGCCCCCACGGTCCGGAGCCTTTCCATCCGCCCTGCTTGCCGCGCAGCCCGGCCATGCTCGCTCGCGGCCGTCCCTTTTCAGGCGCGCCCCTCAAGGCGGGTGAAGGTTTCGTCGCAGCGTTGGGCGAACAGGTGGATGTCCTCGTCGGTGACGATCAGCGGCGGCAGCACGCGGGTCACGTTGTCGCCGCCGGCAATGGTCAGCACCTTCGCCTGCACGCGCAGGGCCTCGACGATGTCCTGCGGGGCGCGCGTCGTCTTGATGCCGAGCATCAGGCCGCGGCCGCGCACCGCGACGATGAGGCCGGGGTGGCGTTCGGCCATAGCCTCCAGCCGCGTGCGCAGCACATCGCCCTTGCGCCTGATCTCGGCGAGCAACGCGGCATCCGTCACGATGTCGAGCACCGCATTGGCGACCGCCCCGGCGAGGGGATTGCCGCCAAAGGTCGATCCGTGCGCGCCGGGCGCCATGCCGAAGGCCGCGTTCCGCGTGGCAAGGCACGCACCGATGGGAAAGCCGCCGCCGAGCCCCTTCGCCAGGCTCATGATGTCGGGAGCGACGCCCGATTCCTGATGCGCGAACAGATAGCCGGTGCGGCCCATGCCGCACTGGATCTCATCGAAGATCAGGAGAAGGCCGCGCGCGTCGCAAAGCTCGCGGAGCCGGCGCAGGAAGGCGTGCGAAACCGGCCTGATTCCACCTTCGCCCTGAACGGGCTCGACCATGATGGCGGCGGTGTGCGGCCCGATGCAGGCGCGGACGGCTTCCATGTCCTCGATCGGGCATTGGTCGAAGCCGTCCACGGCGGGGCCGAAGCCGTCGAGATACTTGCGGTTCCCACCGGCCGCCATGGTGGCCAGCGTTCGGCCGTGAAACGCGCCCTGGAAGGTGACGATGCGCCAGCGCTCGGGATGGCCCTGCGCGTGGTGATGCCGGCGCGCGATCTTGATCGCGCATTCGTTGGCCTCCGCCCCGGAGTTCGCAAAGAATGCGACATCGGCGAAACAGGCGGCCGTCAGCCGCCGGGCCAGCCGCTCGGCTTCTGGAATCCGGTAGACATTGGAGAGATGCCAGGGCTTGCGGGCCTGCCGTTCCAGCACCTCCATCAGATGTGGGTGCGAATAGCCCAGCGCGTTGACCGCGATGCCCGCGCCGAAGTCGAGGTAGCGCTCGCCATCGGCCGCGACCAGCCAGGCCCCCTCGCCATGGTCGAACAGCAGGGATGCCCGCTCGAACACCGGAAGAAGCGCATCGGTCATGCCACGTTCTCCCTGGCGAGGGGGGTGCCGCCCGGCTGCGCCAGCTCGCGCCACAGCGGAAATTCCCGGCGCATGGCGGCGAGCGCCGCGACGAGGGCGTCTTCTTCGTCGTCGGTGTGAAGCGGGGTCGGCGTGATCCGCAGACGCTCGGTCCCGCGCGGCACGGTCGGGTAGTTGATGGGCTGGATGTAGATGCCGTATTCGGCCATGAGCCGGTCGGTTATCGCCTTGGCCAGCGCCGCGTCGCCGATCATCACGGGCAGGATGTGGCTGGGGCTCGGCAGAGCCGGGATGCCGGCCGCCAGCATCTTGGCCTTGAGCGATGCCGCGCGCCGTGCGAGCGCCAGCCGGGCCGAGCCGTTCTCCTTCAGATGACGCAGGGCCGCACGGATGCCGGCGACGACGGACGGCGGCAATGCGGTGCTGAAGATGAAACCGGGCGCGAAGCTGCGAACGAAATCGACCGCATCGGCATCGCCGGCGATGTAGCCTCCGATCGCGCCGAAGCCCTTGCTGAGCGTGCCCTGGAACATGTCGATGCGGCCGAGCAGGCCGTTCCGTTCGGCGATGCCGGCGCCGCGCGCGCCATAGAGGCCGACGGCGTGGACCTCATCGACATAGGTGAACGCATTGTGCGCGTCGGCGAGATCGCAGATCGCCTCCATCGGCGCGAAGTCGCCATCCATGGAATAGCAGCTCTCGAAGCAGATCAGCTTCGGCCTGTATTTGCAGACGCCGGCGAGCTGGCGCTCGAGATCGCGCCAGTCATTGTGCGCGAAAACCCGCTTCTCCGCGCCGGAGCGGCGCATGCCCTCGATCATGGAGGCATGGTTCAGCGCATCGGAAAAGATGACGCATCCGGGCAGCATGCGGCCGAGCGCTGAAAGCGCGGCGTCGTTCGCAGCATAGCCGGATGTGAACAGCAGGGCGGATTGCTTGCGGTGCAGGTCGGCAAGCTCGCGCTCCAGCAGGACGTGCTCGTGGCTGGTGCCGGAGATGTTACGCGTGCCGCCGGCGCCGGCTCCATACCGTTCCAGGGCCTCCCGCGCCGCGCCGATGACGTGCGGGTGGATGCCCATGGACAGGTAATCGTTCGAGCACCAGATGGTGATGCGGCGGCCGGTCCGATGATCGAATGCGTGAATGCCGCTCCGTTGCTCGCGTTCAATATCGGCGAAGATGCGGTAGCGCCCTTCCTGGTGCAGTTGCGCCAGCGCGCCGGCGAAGAAATCCCGATAATTGAAATGGGTCATTGAGAAGGCTCCGTGCAGGCGGGGCCCTGCGCTTCGATGGCGCCGGCGCGCTGCGTTCCGTGCGCGCTCCCGGCCGCCCTGCGCCGCAGCCTCTGGGGCAGGGCGAGTTCCCGCGCGAGGCCGGCCCAGGATCGCCTGGGTGACGGCGCGGCGCGTACGGACGGGAGGGCGCATTGACATCTAGCGGCTCAATGGCCTGATATTCCCATCCACTTTTTCTTGGAAGCTCAGACCAATTGTTCAGGCAGCCACAACTCGAATCCGTGAAGGCGTGGGTGGCCCACCCCGCCCATGCGGCGATGCCGCTGCACGCGCGGATTCAACGGGCGATCCGGCAGCTGATCGTCGATGGCGCGCTCGGGCCGGGCAAGCCTCTGCCGGCCTCGCGCGCGCTCGCCAAGTCGCTCGGCGTCTCGCGCGACACGATCGAAGCGGCCTACGCCCAGCTTCATGCCGAGGGATTCATCGAGCGGCGCGTGGGCAGCGGCAGCTTCGTCGCGGAGATGAAGACGTTCACGCCCGGCCGCCGTCTCCCGCAGCGGGACGCGCTCTCGCGCGACCCGGCGCCGAATCTCAGCAGGCGTGGCGCCGCCATGTTCCGCGGCGGCGGGGTGCGCGAACTGCTTTCACCGCGCCCCTTCGCGCACGGCGTGCCGGAAACGCGCACCTTTCCGCTTCAGCTCTGGGAGCGCCTGGAGCGGCAGGTGCGCAAGGAGTTCGGCACGCGGACTCTGCTTCACGGCGATCCGCAGGGCGCCGAACCGCTTCGCCAGGCCATCGCCGACTACGTGAACCTCGAACGCGGCGCCCGCGCCACGGCCGATCGCGTGCTGGTGCTCACCAGTTCGCAGCAGGCCATGTCGCTGTGCGCGAACATGCTGCTGGATCCGGGCGACCGGATCTTCATCGAGGATCCGGCCTATTACGGTGCGCGCAAGGCGTTCGACGCGGCGGGGCTGGAATGCGTTCCGGTCCGCGTCGACCGGCAGGGCCTCGTCGTCGCGCAGATCATGGCCGAGCCGCGCCGGGCCAAGGCGGTGTTCCTGACACCTTCCCACCAGTTTCCGACCGGCGCCACCCTGGCGCTCGACCGGCGCCTCGCCCTGATCGACTGGGCGGCCCGCAATCAAGCCTGGATCATCGAGGACGACTACGACAGCGAGTTCCACTACGCGGGCAAGCCCACGGCCTGCATCCAGGGCCTCGATCCGCACGACAGGACCATCTACATCGGCACCTTCACGAAATCGCTGTGTCCGGGCCTGCGGATCGGCTATGTCGTGGCGCCGCCTCAGCTCGTAAAGTCCATGATCGTCGCGCGCACGCTGCTGGATGGTCATACGGCGTCCATGGCGCAACTGACGCTGGCCCGGTTCATGGAAGGCGGCCATTTCGGCGCCCACGTTCGCGCCATGCGCGGTGTCTATGCCGACCGTCTCGATGTGCTGGCCGGGCTCGTCAGCCGCCACCTGTCGGATTTCGTCGCGCCGCGTGTTCCCGCCGGGGGGCTGCAGATGCCCTGCGTGCTGACCTGCGATCTCCCCGAGCGCATGGCCCTCGACGCGGCGAAACGTGCCGGGATCGAGCTTCTCGGCCTGTCGGCGCTGCACGCGGCCGGCGATGGCGAAGCCGGCTTCCTGATGGGCTTCGCCGCCTACACGCCTCTCGAGATCGAGGCTGCGGTGAAGAGCCTGGAGCGTGCGCTCCGCGCGGCGGCGAAGCCGTAGCCCGGCGATGGAGCGCCGGGGCGATTGGTCTGGCTCGGTGCCCGCGAATGGCTGGACACGGCGATCTGCTCCTCCGGCATCCTCGGCGCGGCAGATCCACGGCGCGCCCGCGCCGGAAGAGAGAGACCCCCCATGCACAAGACAGCGCTGGCGATCCGGCACGTCCATTTCGAAGACCTCGGCATATTCGAAGCCGTGCTCTCGGATGCCGGCTACACCGTCCGCTATCATGACCTCGACGCGGACCCCTTCGCGGCGCTCGATCCGCTGGAGCCGGCCCTGCTGATCGTCCTCGGCGGTCCCGTGGGCGTCTATGAAGCCGAAGCCTATCCCTACCTCGCCGAAGAGGCCTCCATCCTGGCGGCGCGGCTGGCGGCCGGTCGCCCGACGCTCGGCATCTGTCTCGGGGCGCAGCAGATCGCCAAGGCGCTCGGCGCCGAGGTGGGGCCGATGGGCCACAAGGAGATCGGATTTGGCCCGCTCACGCTGAACCCCGCCGGCCGGACCGGGCCGCTTCGGCATCTGGAAGGCATTCCGGTGCTGCACTGGCATGGGGATGCCTTCCGGATTCCCGACGGAGCGGAGAACCTTGCGTCGACGCCGCTCTGTCCAACCCAGGGGTTTTCGCTCGGCCGCCACGTCCTGGCCCTGCAATTCCACCCGGAGGTGGACGTGGCCGCCGGTATCGAGCGCTGGCTGACGGGGCATGCCGCCGAGCTGGCCGCGGCCGGCATCGATCCCCGCGTGCTGCGGGTCCGCGCGGCGCAGATCGGACCGGACCTGCGCGAAGCCGGGCAAAGGATGCTGGCTGAATGGCTCCAGGGCCTCGCCTGACGCCGCGCGGCGTCAGGAGGCGCCGCCTCCCTCACGTGAATGGTCTGGTATATTCGCTACAAGTGGATGGGAGTGGCAGACCATCTCGATGATAGATGCTGGCGGATGTCGCCGCGCGTGACCCGCGTGGCGGGGAGCCACCTTGCCAGCATCTTCAGGGAGATCCGCCATGGAAGCGCCGGTCGCGCCGCGCACGGTTCAGAACGTCCAGAACGCAGGCGTGAGCGCTGCCCGCCTTGCCTCCGCCGATGCCGCCGTCGCCCTCGCGATCGCCAGCGAGACGGCGCGGCAGCGTGAATCCATCGAGCTGATCGCCTCGGAGAATTTCGTGAGCCAGGCGGTGCTCGATGCGCAGGGGTCCGTGCTCACCAACAAATATGCCGAGGGCTATCCGCACCGCCGCTATTACGGCGGCTGCGCGAATGCCGACGTGGTCGAGGATCTTGCGATCGCGCGCGTGAACCATCTGTTCGGCAGCGCCCATGCCAATGTCCAGCCTCATTCCGGCAGCCAGGCCAATCAGGCGGTGTTCCTCGCGCTGCTCGCGCCCGGCGACACCATCCTCGGGCTGGACCTCAAGGCCGGCGGCCACCTCACCCACGGAGCTTCGGTCAACATGTCCGGCCGCTGGTTCAATGTCGTGAGCTACGGCGTGGACCCGGAAACCCACCTCATCGACATGGAGCAGGTGGCCGAGCTGGCCCGCCGACACCGGCCGAAGCTCCTCATCGCCGGCGGGTCGGCCTATCCGCGCATCCTGGACTTTGCACGCTTCCGCCGGATCGCGGACGAGGTGGGCGCGATCCTGCTGGTCGACATGGCGCATTTCGCCGGGCTCGTCGCGGGCGGTGCCTATCCCTCGCCGGTCCCCTTCGCCGATGTCGTGACCTCGACCACGCACAAGACCCTGCGCGGGCCTCGCGGCGGATTCGTCCTGAGCAACAGCGCGGAGATCGCGAAGAAGATCAATTCGGCGATGTTCCCCGGCCTTCAGGGCGGACCGCTCATGCATGTCATCGCGGCGAAGGCCGTGGCGTTTGGCGAGGCGCTGCAGCCGTCGTTCAAGACCTACGCGCGGGCGGTCGTCGAGAATTGCCGCGTGCTGGCGCAGGCCCTCTCCGACGGCGGGCTGAAAATCACGTCCGGCGGCACGGACTGCCATTTGGCCGTCGTCGATCTGCGCCCCCTCGGCGTGACCGGGAATGTCGCCGAGAAGGCGTTGGAATCCGTGGCCGTCACGGTGAACAAGAACGCGGTTCCGAACGACCCGGAAAAGCCGATGGTGACGTCCGGCATCCGCGTCGGGACCGCCGCCGGCACCGCGCGCGGCTTCGGCGCGGACGACTATCGCGAGATCGCCACGCTCATTCTCGATACCCTTCATGCCGTCCGGGCCGGAACGCTCGATGCGCGCCGGCAGGCGATCGACACGCGCGTGCGCGCGCTCGCCGCGCGCTTTCCGCTGCCCTACTGACCGGAGGCGAGACCACGATGCACGCGCCGTCGAAGATCGAGCTTCCGCAGGAGGATATCGCCCGCTTCGGGGAAGATCCCGCCACCGCCTTCGCCGCGAACCTGGAGGTTGTGCGGGAGCGCATCGCGGCCGCCTGTTGTCGCGCCGGGCGGAGCCCCGATGACGTGCGCCTCCTGCCGGTGACCAAGACGGTTCCCGCCCCTGTCCTGCGGCTCGCCTATGCCGCCGGCATCTCCGATTTCGGCGAGAACAAGCTCCAGGAGGCGCGCGGCAAGCGGGCGGCGCTGGCTGACCTGCCGATCCGCTGGAGCATCATCGGCCATCTCCAGACCAACAAGGTCAAGTATCTCGTTCAATTCGCCTCGGAGTTCCATGCGCTCGACAGTTTTCGGCTGGCGGAGGAGCTGAACCGCCGCCTCGAAGCGGAGAAACGGGACCTCGACGTGTTCGTGCAGGTCAATACTTCGGAGGAGGAGAGCAAGTACGGCCTCCATCCCGACGATCTCGTTCCCTTCATCGAACGTCTGTCCGAATATCCCCGGCTCAAGCCGCGCGGCCTCATGACTCTGGCGATTTTCAGCGCCGATGCCGGGCGCGTGCGCACCTGCTTCCGGCTGCTGCGCGATCTGCGCGACCGTGCGGTGGCGATCCACCCCGGCCTTGAGCAGCTGTCCATGGGCATGTCCGGCGATTTCGAGGCCGCCATCGCGGAAGGCGCGACGGTCGTGAGGGTGGGGCAGGCCATCTTCGGGGCGCGCCCGACCAGCGATGCCTTCTATTGGCCCGGTTTCGCCGCCGGCGGCGAGAAGGAGCCGTGACCGGGCGACATGCTTCGGCCGTTTTCAAACAGCCTCTTACATTCGCGCTTCATCTGGTAATGGTACGCGCACGCATTCACTGGGGGCGGTAACGGAATGATGCGACGGATGGCATTGCTCTTTGGGGTGCTGGCGCTGGCGGGGTGCCAGACAACCGAAGAAGCCAACAACGCGGCGCGCGAGACATGGATCGGCATGCCTGCCGACCGCTTCTTCATGCGCAATGGACCCCCCGCCTCCCAATATCGCGCCGACGGCGGCGAGACGGTCTACATCTGGACCTCGGGGATGGAGACGGAGGTGTACCAGACCACCCGCACCGTCAACACCCGCCTGCCGAACGGCCAGAACATCACCTCGACCGTCCCGGGACCGGACCAGGTCATTCCCGTCGAGTGCCAGTTCAAGATCGTCGCGGCGGCGAACGGCCGGATCACGGACATCTCCATCTTCAAGGACATGCCCGGCACCTGGGAGCTTTCGCACTGCTCCAAGTTTCTGAAGGAAGGCTGAAAGGGCCTCGTGATCGCGGGCGCCCTTTCGTGCGTCCGCGATCCGGATGGCCGCTCGCGCCGGGGGATGCGCCCCGGCGCTGCGGGGCTCAGAGCGCCTTCAGGGCGTCATGCAGCTTCAGGGCGAGGGGAGAGGCGGCGTAGGTGTCGGTGACGACCTCCACATAGGCGCCGCGCTCCGCCTTGCCGGCCTCCTCCAGCGCCGCGTCGAGCTCGGCGCAGGTGGTCACGCGCGCGGTGAACCAGCCCTCGCAGCCGAAGGCGTGGGGCAGCGCGGTGTAGCGCCAGGGCGCGATGTCGTTGTAGGCGATCTCCGGGTCCTTGCAGAGCAGGCGCTCGATCAGATAGCCGTTGTTGTTGAGCACGAAGATCACCGGCTTGAGGCCCAGCCGGCCGAACTGGCCGATCTCCTGGGCCGTGAGCTGGTGGGAGCCCTCGCCGGTGAGCAGCACCACGCGCCCCTCGGGCGCGGCGACGGCCGCGCCCACGGCGGCCGGTGTCGCCCAGCCGATGGAGCCCCACAGGGTCTGGTTGTAGAAGCGCGCGCCCTTCGGCATCAGCGCGAAGCCGAGCCCCATGGAGACGGTGCCGGTCTCGGCCACCACCATGTCCTCAGGCTTCAGGAATTCCGCCCAGCGCGGATAGAGCGCCTCGACCGTGATGGGGTCTGCCCCGCTGCCGCTCTTCCCGCCGAGGCTGGTGGCGGGGATCAGCGGCCAGTCGCGCTTCGTCACGCCGCCGGCGAGAGCGGCGAGCACATCCGGCAGCTCCACGTTGTCATAGGTCCTGGCGCCCACGCGAACATGGTGATGGGCGATGTCGATGGTCCGGGCCGGATCGAGCCGGGAGGTGAAGGCGCCGGTGTTGAAGTCGGTGGCGAGCGAGCCGATCACCAGCACCAGGTCCCGGCTTTCCACGAAGGCACGTACGTCCTCGGTCATGATGGCGCCGTCGTACATGCCCACGAAGCCCGGCTGCTGCTCGTTCAGCACCGACTTGTCCATGAACATGGTGGCGAACGGCAGGCCCGAGCGGTCGATGATGGCCTGCATCTCGCCCACGAGGCCGCAACGGTGGATCACGACGCCCGGCAGCACGCAGGCGGTGCCGGCATCCTTCAGCGCCGCGAGAATGGCCGCGACGGCGGCCTCCAGCTTCGCCGGGTCGCTGGCGGGGGGAGAGAAGGGCGCGGCGGTGCTCAGCACCGGCGCGTCCGCGAAGTCCGCAGGAAACGCCATGTAGACCGGGCGGCGGTGGTACAGCGCCTGGGCGATCAGCCGCTCGGTCTCATAGGCCACGTTCTGCGGGGTCAGGATGGCGGAAGCGCACACCACCGGCTCGCTCATGCGGGCGAAGATGCCGTATTCGCCGTCGCCCAGCGTGTGGTGCATCGCCGCCCGGCTGTGCTGCACCGACATCTTGGGCATGCCCACCAGGTGGAAGATGGGGAGGTGCTCGGCATAGGCGCCCGCGATGCCGTTGATGGCGGAAAGCTCGCCCACGCCGTAGGTGGTGCACAGCGCCGCCATGCCCTTGATGCGGGCGTAGCCATCGGCGGCGTAGGCGGCATTCAGCTCGTTGGCGCAGCCGATCCAGCGCAGGCTGGGATCGTTGCAGATGGCGTCGTTGACGGGGAAGGCATAGTCCCCCGGCACGCCGAACACGTCCCGGATGCCGATCGCCTTGAGGCGTTCGAGTACATGCTGGATCACCGTGAGGGTCATTCCGATCTCCGCAATGGTGGGCCGCCGCCTGGGAGCCCCGCGCCGTCGCCAGGGTTTCCGCATACAGCGGAATGGTCAACCGCCCGATGACGGCCACGGGCCTCGCGGAGGATCTCGAGGTGGCCATCGACGCGGAGTCCGGCACCTGCAAGCTCCATCGCATGTTCGACCTCGGCGACGTCACATGGTTCGCCGAGGCGGATTCCGATGCCTGGAGGGGCGCGCCGCGCGCCTGCGGCGCCCGCCGCTTCCGATCGCGCGGGCGTTCCTTGTCGGCCCCTCATCCGGGGGCGCCGCCGGCGCCGTTTTCAGCGGCGGATGGTGGCGTTATTTGAGGCATCCGAGGCGCGGGGCGCGCCGCTATAGATGGGACATGACCGCCTCATCCTTCGCGCAGCGCCTTGCCGTCACGGGCGCGCTCCCGCGCCTCGGCGCGCAGAACCGGGCGCCGGTGCGCATCGGCGTGCTCACGCCGCTGTCGGGGCCGGAAGCGTGCTGGGGGGAGCCGGGGCTCGACGGCTGCCGCATCTGGATCGACTGGATCAACGAGCACGGCGGCATGATGGTGGCCGGCAAGCGCCACCGGGTGGAAATCGTCGCCCACGACAGCGCGCGCGATCCGCAGGAGACCGTCGCCGCCGCGCGCGACATGGTGGAGCGCCAGCGGGTGCGTCTGGTGCTCACCCTGGGCGGCGACAGCTTCGCGCCGGTGCTGCACCAGCTCATGCGGCGGCGCGTGCTGGTGGCGACGCTGCTGCCCTCGGACCTCTCGCCCGACACGCCCTATCTGATCGCTCCGGCGGAGGTACATCCGCTGTTCAACGTCACCGGGGTGGAGTGGCTGGCCCGGAGCTTTCCGGCCGCCCGCCGCGTCGCCCTCTGCAGCCAGGCGGACAGCCTCGGCCTGCCCTCGCTCGCGGTCTATCGCGCCGCCTTCGAGGTCACCGGCCATGCGGTGGTGAAGGAGATCCGCTACGCGCCCGACACCACCGAGGCGGAAGGGATCGTCGACGCCATGCTGGCGGAGCAGCCGGACATCTGCTGCTGGTGCTCCTCCACCCCGCCCATGACCCAGGCCCTGACGGAAGCCGCCCACGCGCGCGGCTTCGCGGGGCAGATGCTCTCCAGCACCGGCGACGACTACCCGCGCATGATCGCGCGCACCTCGCCCCGCTTCATGGAGCGCTTCACCTTCCAGTTTCCCGATTTCGACGACCCGGAGCTGACCGACACCGCCTTCTTCTTTCACCGGCCGAAGGCCTTCTTCGATGCCTATAACGCGCGGTTTCCCGGCACGTGGAGCGCGGTGAGCTGGGAATACGCCTCCATGCTGGACCTGTGGCACAACGCGGTGGAGCGGGCCGACACCACCGAGCCGGTCTCGGTGCTGGCGGCCATGAAGCGGGGGCGGCAGATGTCCCATGCCTTCGGCCCCGCGCGCTGGTGGGGAAACGAGCTCTACGGCATCGACAATGTGCTTTTGGGGCGCTGGCCGGTGGTGTCCATCCGCGACGGGCGGGCGCGGATCATGGAATTCGGCTCGGTGCCCGACTGGCTGGACCGCCACACGCCGACCCTGCTGCGCCACCTCACGGAGCTCGGCCAGTCCTGGCAGCAGCGGCTGGCGGCGCGGCCGCCGGCGCTCAGTCTTCCTGCATGAGCAGCTTCTGGTCCTCGATGAGGGTCAGCTTCATGAACTCGCTCGCCTCCTCCACGTCGCGCGCGGCGATGGCGTTGAACAGCGCATTGTAGCCGCGCTGGTAGGCGGCGATGCGGTTGGGCGTGAGGTGGCGCCGGTACATGGCGGCGCGGAAGGACTGGTGGCGCGCGTCGATCACCAGATTGTAGCAGGCGACGAGCAGCGGATTGCCGGTGCCGGCCGCGATCTGCCGATGGAACTCCTCCTCCAGCCGCACGAAGGCGATGGCATCGGTCTGCACCGTCTCCATCTGCGAGAGGATTTCGCCCAGCGCCTCGATCTGGCGCGGCGACATGGTGATGATGGCGAGGCGCACCATCTCGGGCTCCAGGATGGAGCGCACCACCTGGAGCTGGAGCGGGCCGGTCTCTGCTGCCACCGCCGAGACGGAATCGGCCGCGCCGTTGGGGTCGTAGGTCACGAAGGAGCCGGAGCCGGCGCGGCGGCGGATGAGCCCGCGCTCCTCCAGCTGGTCCAGGGCCTCGCGCACCGTGTTGCGCGCCACTCCGAGATCCTGCGCGAGCTGGCGCTCGGAGGGCAGGCGCTCGTCCACCCCGTATTCCTGGGTGGTGATCCGCAGCATCAGCGTGTCCAGGACATATTGAACCGTGGCGCCGACGACGGGCTCGGCGTGCGCGCCGGCGGCGGTCCGGCGGGGGGAAGTGGCCACGATTGAGGTCCTCTGTGTGGTCCCTGCGGAAGGTCGCGGGGGCTTCTTAGGCCGGATGGGGGGCGGAAATCCAGATCGGTCCCCGCGCGGCGCCCGTGCGCCCGGCACATGCCGGTGCCTTTTTCTTCAGCAGAAAATAGTCTGCCTATGAGGGGTGTTTGCGTGCGCCTGTCCGTGGCGCGTGTGATGGGGCCGTGGCGCGATTCCAGACGGAAAAACGCTCTTCGGGCCGTGAAAAAGGCCTTCCGCGGGCCGGGAGCCGTCACGGCCTCCGTCGCTTCGCGGCGCATGGCGGTCGCCGTGCCGTGGAGGGCGAGATGTCCGCGCTGCACGCGAATAGACCAGTTTAGGCCCAGTTGCCTCTGTAGGTACCAGTATCGCCTAGGGATTATACTGTCTTCGCCCATATTTTCGTCAGCCGAAAATGCCTCAGCCCGTCGACACATCCGGCGAATGCGCTAATGTCCGGACTGGTTCAAGCCGAAAGAACCGGTTCTAAAAACTGGTCCAGACCGAATAGAGGAGAGGGGAATGAGCAAGCGCGTTGCCGTCATCGGCGCGGGTCCGTCTGGCTTGGCGCAGCTGCGGGCGTTCCAGTCCGCCGCCAAGAAGGGCGCCGAGATTCCGGAGATCGTCTGCTTCGAGAAGCAGGCGAACTGGGGCGGCCTGTGGAACTATACTTGGCGCACGGGCGTGGACGAGAATGGTGAGCCGGTCCACTGCTCCATGTACCGTTACCTGTGGACCAACGGCCCCAAGGAGGGCCTCGAATTCGCCGACTACTCCTTCGAGGAGCATTTCGGCAAGCAGATCGCCTCCTATCCCCCGCGCGAGGTGATGTTCGACTACATCGAAGGCCGCGTCATCAAGGCCGGCGTGCGCGACTGGATCCGCTTCTCGTCCGTGGTGCGCTGGATCGATTACGACAAGGACGCCGACGACTTCACCGTGACCGTGCACGACATGGTCAATGACCGGGTCTACAAGGAGCGCTTCGACCACGTGGTGTGCGCCTCCGGCCACTTCTCGAGCCCGAACACGCCGGAATTCCCCGGCTTCGAGCATTTCAGCGGCCGCATCGTGCATGCCCACGACTTCCGCGACGCGCGCGAGTTCTCCGGCAAGGACGTGCTGCTGCTGGGCTCGTCCTATTCGGCCGAGGACATCGGCTCGCAGTGCTGGAAGTATGGCGCGAAGTCCATCACCACCGCTTTCCGCACCGCGCCCATGGGCTTCAAGTGGCCCGAGAACTGGGAGGAAAAGCCCTCCCTCGTGAAGGTGGACGGCAAGACCGCCTACTTCAAGGACGGCACCACAAAGGACGTGGACGCCATTGTCCTGTGTACCGGCTACAAGCACTACTTCCCGTTCCTGCCGGACGACCTGCGCCTGAAGACCGCCAACCGCCTCGCCACCAACGACCTCTACAAGGGCGTGGTCTATGTCCACAATCCGAAGATGTTCTATCTCGGAATGCAGGACCAGTGGTTCACCTTCAACATGTTCGACGCCCAGGCCTGGTATGTGCGCGACATCATCCTCGGCCGCATCACCGTGCCCGCCGACAAGGAGGTGCTCCTTGCCGACGTCACCGAGCGCGTGGCCCGCGAGGACGCCTCGGGAGAGGTGAAGTACGCCATCAAGTACCAGGGCGACTACGTGAAGGAGCTGATCGCCGACACCGATTATCCCAGCTTCAACGTGGACGGTGCCTGCGAAGCCTTCTTCGAGTGGAAGAAGCACAAGGTGGAAGACATCATGGGCTTCCGCAACAACTCCTACCGCTCGCTCATGACCGGCACCATGGCGCCGGTGCACCACACCCCCTGGAAGGACGCCCTGGACGATTCCATGGAAGCCTACCTGAAGAACTGACGCCATCGGCCTCGGTCTTCATCCGAGGCCGGGCAGGTTTCCCCAAAGGCCCCGCGAGCCGCGCTCGCGGGGCCTTTGCATGACTGGCGCGCCGTGCTCCGCTGGACGGGCCCGCCCCGTGCCTCGCCTTGCTGCTGGCCTTGGCTGATGGCACGGCTCCGATCCTCGAACTGCGCCGAGCAGGTTCGGCCCAGACGCCGCGAGGGCAGGGCCGAAGGCCATGGGCCAGGCTCACGGGCTTTTCGCCACGAGGCCCCGAGGATCGCGCCCCGGATGCCGTTTCTCCAGGGCCCGCGCGCTCCGCACATCAGCGGAACCCCCGATGCCTGCGCAAGGTGGCGCTTCGCCCGCGAAATATTCGATTAAGTGGGAGAATATGGTGCGGATGGTCGGACTCGAACCGACAAGCCCTTGCGGGCGCGGCATTTTGAGTGCCGTGCGTCTACCAATTTCGCCACATCCGCGTCACCGATCAGTGGCGGATCATCACCATTCCTGCCACCGGTTTCCTCCCCCTCCTTCCAACACCTTGAGCACGTCGTCAAGGTGCTGCGGAGCGAGAGGGGCGGTGCGAAGGGGTGTCTGCACCGTCATGTGCCCCATCCGGGAGCGGACACGCAGGATATCCACGCCCTTTTGAACAAGGCGGGAGGCGCAGGTGTGCCGGAAGGTGTGGTCGGCGCCGCATTCGGCCCCGATGTGTTTGCACTCGACCGCTCCGACCATGCCGCGGGCGGGCGGCATCGGGTCTGCTGAGTGAGAAGGGGAGCGGCGCGCTACATCCGCGCGCGGGCGTCGCCGAGGGTCTGTGAGGGGTATTCTCCGAACCTGTCGGAATAGTATTTGGAGAAGTTGCCCAGGTTTGAGAAGCCGAACGCCAGCGCCACATCGGTCACGCTGGTCTTTTCCTCGGCCGTGAGCAGCAGGGCGCGGGCGGCGGTCAGCCGCTCGTTCCTGATCCAGGTGACGGGGGTGCAGCCGAAACGCTTCTGGAAGGCGTATTGCAGGGTCCGCGTGGACAGGCCGCTGATGCGTTCCAGGTCCGTCATGCTGATGCGGCCGCCGAGATTGGCGAGGACATATTCGCAGGCCTGGTCCAGGCCGGCGTCGATGCCGGTGCGGGTGACGGTTGGCGCGGCCTCGGCGAAGAGGCGGTCACGCAGCAGCATCGCGCAGATGGCGCGGTAGAGGGCGTCGTCGACCGCCAGGGCCGCGGCGGCTTCGGGATTCATGCCACAGGCATCGAAGGTCCTGCAGGCGCTGCGCAGCACGAGATCGAAGTTCACGGGGCCGGCGGCGAGGGGCAGGACGGTGGGCCGCTGAAGGTCGAGCCGTGCCTCGTCATCACGCAGCATGGCGCGGGCGGTCGAAAGGAGGCGCGGCTTGTCCAGGGCGGCGACGACGATGGAGCGCGAACGGCCGGTGCCGATGCGCTCCCCTTCGGGGGCAAGGAGGGCCGTGCGCATGGGATCGCACCGCACCGGCTCGCCGTTCACCACCGACTGGATGGCGCCGCCGTCCACCGGCATGAAGAACGAGAATTCATCGGAATCGACGCGGGTGTGGATGGGCGTGTGCGCCAGGGCCGTCACCCGCAGGCCATTGACCGTGATGGAGGACTGCTGGGTGGCGAAGGCGGAGGGATCGTCGAGCGCGTCGTATTCAGCGCTCCAGCCCAGGGCGCGCTGCACCTGCTCCTGCATCTGCAGGACGGAGCGGATCCGTACTCGCTCCCTGTTCCCGAAGAGGAGGGGAGGGAGGGGAGCGTCGACTCTGGGCGTCATGTCCCGCCGCCATGCTGTCTGTGCCGCTCGTTCCGGTTGTGTGGAATGAGAGGCATTGCTGTTATCTCTACTTCAGGACGTAGTAAATTACGATTTAAACACGTGAGAACTGTGCGGCCCGTGCGTCCAGCTGTCCGCGTGGCGGTAGCTGGTGCCGCAATGCTATTCGCTCCGCGGCCCCGTGATCAATGGCCGAGTGGCGGCGGCTCGCCCCTTCCTTCCCGATCGGGGCGCAGGCCCGAACGCGCGGCCCGCTTTGGGTTGAGCGGGCGGCGTCAGGCGGCGGCACGGGGGCGCTCCGCGGCGGCGCGGTAGGCCAGGGCTTCCGCGAGATGGCGCCGGCTCACGCTGTCCGCGCCGTCGAGATCGGCGAGGGTGCGCGCCACCTTCAGCACGCGGTGGTAGCCGCGGGCGGTGAGGCGCATGGCGTCGGCGGCGTCGCGCAGCAGGGCGGCGCCGGAGGCGTCCGGCTGCGCCACGGTTTCGAGCAGCGGGCCGGAGGCTTCCGCATTGGTCCGCACGTCCGGCCGGCCGAGGGCGGCGTAGCGCTCCGCCTGTAGCTGCCGCGCCAGCGCCACCCGCGCCGCCACCTCCCGCGAGCCTTCCGCCGGCGCGGGCAGGACGAGATCGGCGGCGCTCACCGCCGGCACTTCCAGGTGGATGTCGATGCGGTCGAGGAAGGGGCCGGAAAGGCGGGCCTGATACTCGTCCGCGCAGCGGGGGCCGCGCTTGCAGGTGTAGCCGGGCTCCCCGGCGTGTCCGCAACGGCAGGGGTTCATGGCGGCGATGAGCTGGAACCGGGCGGGATAGGTGACCCGGTTGTTGGCGCGGGCGATCAGCACCTCGCCCGTCTCCAGCGGCTGGCGCAGGGAATCGAGCACCTGGGGCGAGAATTCCGGCAGCTCGTCGAGGAAGAGCACGCCATTGTGGGCGAGAGAGACCTCGCCGGGCCGGGCCTTGGCGCCGCCGCCCACCATCGCCGCCATGCTGGCGGAGTGGTGCGGCGCGCGGAACGGGCGCCGGCTCACCAGCCCGCCGTCCCCGATGGCGCCCGCCACCGAGGCGATCATGGAGACATCCAGCATCTCGGCGGGCGCGAGCGCCGGCAGGATGGAGGGCAGGCGCTGCGCCAGCATGGACTTGCCGGCGCCCGGCGGGCCGATGAACAGAAGATTGTGGCCCCCCGCCGCCGCCACTTCCAGGGCGCGCTTCGCCGTTTCCTGGCCCTTCACGTCCCGAAGGTCGAGGGTGGCGGGGCCATCGGTCCGCATGCGCGGCTCGGGGCGGGCGAGGGCCTGGCGCCCGCTCATGTGGTTGGCAAGCTCCAGGAGGGTGGCGGGGGCGAGGATCTCCATCTCGGGGCTGGCCCAGGCGGCTTCCGCCCCGCAGGGCGCGGGGCAGACGAGAGCGTGGCCGCGCGCATTGGCGCCGATGGCCGCCGGCAGCACTCCAGCGACGGCGGCGATGGTGCCGTCGAGCGCGAGCTCGCCCACCACGGTGAAGCCCGCCAGCGCATCCGCCGGGATGGCGCCGATGGCGGCCATGAGCCCCAGCGCGATGGGCAGGTCGTAGTGGGAGCCTTCCTTCGGCAGGTCTGCGGGGGCGAGATTGATGGTGATGCGCCGCGCCGGCAGGGCGAGGCCGGAGGCGATCAGCGCCGCGCGCACGCGCTCCTTGGCTTCCGTCACGGCCTTGTCCGGCAGGCCGACGATGGTGAAGGCGGGCAGGCCCGCCGCCACATGCACCTGCACGTCCACGGGGCGCGCCTCCACCCCCTGGAACGCCACCGTCGCCACCCGCTGGATCACCGCTGCGCCCCCTGTTCAGCCGTGGATTGCAAAATCCTACCGAACGGCTGTCCCAGGGGCAAGAACAGAGTATGAACGGTGCCGCTTTCGGCGCGGCGGCACGGATTCGCGCGGAACTCTGCCCGTGTGCAGGTCTCTCGCGCATCGCGATACCCGGCGCGGGCGGAAAGGGCTAGGATCGGGCCGGGACGAGAAGGCCCGCTGAGGAGGCCCGCAATGGCGGCGACACGTTTCCGGTTCGTGGTGGTCCTGCTGCTGTTCGCCATCACGGTGGTGAACTATGTCGACCGGGCCGCGATCTCTTATGCGATCCCGCTGATGGAGCAGGCGCTCGGGCTCTCCAAGCTGGATGCGGGCACCATCCTCGGCGCCTTCGGTCTCGGCTATGCGGTCACGACCCTCCTCGGCGGCATCGCTGTGGACCGCTGGGGGGCGCGCGGCGTGCTGGCGGCGGCGGCGGTGCTGTGGAGCTTCTCCATCGGCCTCACGGGCGCGGCCACGGGCTTTGCCGCGCTTTATGCGGCGCGGGTGCTGCTAGGGGTGGCCGAGGGGCCGAACTTTCCCGCGCTCACGGGCGCGGTGAGCCGCTGGCTGCCGCCCCAGGAGCAGGCGAGCGCCCTCGGCTACGCGCTGGTGTCGGTGCCGCTGGCCCTCGCCATCGGCGGCCCCATCGTCACCCAGCTGCTGGCGCTGCTGGACTGGCGCTGGACCTTCGGCGTGCTGTTCCTGATTTCCGTGGTGTGGGTGCCGCTGTGGCTGGTGCTGTTCCGCAACGATCCCGCCCGCTCGCGCCACGTGAACGCGGAGGAGCTGGCCCATATCCGCGCGGGTGCGCCGGCCTCCGGCGCGCGCGGGGCGGGCGGGCATGGTGTGGGCGGGCGCGAGGCGCAGGACGCCCCGGCCGGCGGGCGCGGGATCGCGCGGCTGCTGCTGACCAATCCCACCCTGCTGGTCAATTACTGGGCTTTCTTCGTCTTCGGCTATTTCCTGTTCTTCTTCATGACCTGGCTGCCGAGCTACCTGCACCAGGTCTACGGGCTCGATCTCACCACGGTCGGCGCCTTCACCGTGCTGCCGTGGCTGGCGGCGGCGGTGGTGCTGTGGGCGCTCGGCCACTGGTCGGACCATCTGCTGAAGACCACCGGGCGGCTCAGGGTGGCGCGCTCCTACCTCATCGCCGGCACGCAGCTGGTGGCGGCGGTGGCGGTGGTGCCGGTGGCGTTCGGGGTCAGCCTGCCGCTGGCGGTGGCCTGCATCACGGTGGCGGTGGCCGCCTCCATGGGCGCCAACGCGGCCTATTACGCGGTGAACGTGGACATCGTGCCGCAACGGGCGGCGACCGCGCTCGGCATCATGGACTTCGCCTTCGCCGTGGCGGGCTTCCTCGCGCCGGCGCTCACCGGCTGGGTGCTGCACCTGCGCGGCTCGTTCGACGACGGCTTCTGGCTGATGGCCGCCCTTGGCGCGTCCTCGGTGATCCTGGTGCTCGCCTTCCACCACCCGGACCGGGACCGCGCAGCCGCCTGAGGTCCCGGTCTTCGGTCGGTGCCGAGCGGGGTTCAGGCGCCGCGCGGGCTTTCCGAAGCGCCACCCGGCGGGTAGCCGGCATTGCCGCTGCGGCAGGTTGCCCACGGGTGCCGGGTTTGGCACTGGTGCACGCGGAACGAGGGAGGACACGCCATGACCGAGGACACCACGCGCGCCGCCAGCCTTGCGGATCTGGTGGCGCAGCAGTTCGGGCCCCAGGCTTCGGCCTATGTGGCGAGCCCCGTGCACGCGCAGGGGCCTGATCTCGCCGCCCTCGCCGCCCTTCTGGAGCGCGAGCGGCCCGGGCGGCTGCTCGATCTCGGCTGCGGTGGCGGCCATGTGAGCTTCACCGCCGCGCCGTTCGTGGCGGAGGCGGTGGCCTATGACCTTTCCGGCGCCATGCTGGCGGCGGTGGCGGAGGAGGCGACGCGCCGCGGGCTCGGCAACGTGGCCACCGCGCGCGGCGTGGCGGAGGCGCTGCCCTTCGCCGACGGGAGCTTCGATGCCGTGGCCTCGCGCTACAGCGCCCACCACTGGCGCAGCCTGCACGGCGGCCTCAGCGAGGCGCGCCGCGTGCTGAAGGCCGGCGGCCGGGCGGTGTTCATGGATGTGGCGGCGCCGGTGTGGCCGGTGGCCGACACCTTCCTCCAGGCGGTGGAGCTGCTGCGCGATCCCTCCCACGGGCGCGACTTCTCGCGGCCCGAATGGGAGGCGCACCTCGCCGCCGCCGGCTTCGTGGTGGAGGAGACGCGCGAGCACCGGCTCAGGCTGGAGTTCTCATCCTGGGTGGCGCGCATCCGCACCAGCGCGCTGCATGCGGACGCGATCCGCAGCCTCCAGCAGGGGGCGAGCGCGGAGGTGGCCCGCCATTTCGAGATCGAGCCCGATGGCAGCTTCACCGTGGATACGCTGAGCCTGGTGGCGCGGGCAGCCTGAAGCGGCCCGCGCGTCGGCCGGCGGCGTCAGTCGGGCTTGGAGGAGAGGGTCTCTCCGCTCATGGGGTCGATCCTCGCTTCCGTCCGCGCGCCGGCGCGATCGGTGAGATCGACCTCGTAGCCGGTGGCCTCGGTCTCGATCTTGCGCACGGTGAAGCCCTTGCCCTCCAGGTGGCGGGCCACCTGGGCGAGGGTGAGCCACTGTTCCTGCACCGGCCCGGCGCGGCCCTCGGACTTCGTGCTCACCAGCTCGGCGGTGACCGGGTTCACCCGCGCCTCCACCCGGTTGCCCTGGCGGTCGATGAGGTCGGCCTCGTAGCCGTCGTGCTCGCGGTCCAGCTTCATCACGCGGAAGCCGTTCTCCGCGAGGTGGGTGGCGATTTCCGAGGCCGGGCGCCACTGCGCCTCGGACGGGGTCTGCGCCAGGGCCGGGGCGGCGAGGAGCGCGAGCACGAGGGGCAGGGCGCGGCCCGCCTTCGGGGCGTTACGAGTCTTGGCGTGTCCCATGGGGGGTCCTCCGGCGGTGGCGGGGCGCGCTCAGGCGCCGCGCTTCTCCTCGATCCGATCCCAGACCTGGACGGCGATGTCGGGCCCGCCGAGGCGCTTGATGGCGCGCAGGCCGGTGGGGGAGGTGACGTTGATCTCGGTGAGGTTGCCGTCGATCACGTCGATGCCCACGAAGATGAGGCCCATGGCCTTGAGCGAGGGCCCGATGCGGGCGCAGATCTCCAGCTCCCGGTCGGTGAGGTCGGTGGGCCGGGCGGCGCCGCCGCGCACCATGTTGGAGCGCAGGTCCCCTTCGTTCGGCACCCGGTTCACGGCGCCGGCGGCCTCGCCGTCCACCAGGATGATGCGCTTGTCGCCGTGCTTCACCTGGGGCAGGAAGCGCTGGATGACCCAAGGTTCGCGGAAGGTGGTGGAGAACAGGTCGTAGAGCGAGCCGAAGTTGAGGTCGTCGGCGGTGAGGCGGAACACGGCGGCGCCGCCGTTGCCGTAGAGCGGCTTCATCACCACGTCGCCGTGCTCGGCGCGGAAGGCCTTGATCTCGTCGAGGTCGCGGGTGATGAGCGTCGGCGGCATCAGCTCCGGAAAGTGGGTGACGAAGATCTTCTCCGGCGCGTTGCGCACGTGGGCGGGGTCGTTCACCACCAGGGTTTTCGGGTGGATACGCTCCAGCAGGTGGGTGGTGGTCACATAGGCCATGTCGAAGGGCGGGTCCTGGCGCAGCAGCACCACGTCCATCTCCGAAAGGGCGACGCGCCGCTTCTCCCCCAGCACGAAATGGGCGCCGGCCTCGTCCTTCACGCTCAGGGTCTCGACCGTGGCGTAGACGATGCCGTCGCGCATGGCGAGGCGGTCGGGCGTGTAGTGGAACAGCTCATGGCCCCGCCGCTGGGCTTCCAGCAGCAAAGCGAAGGTGGAATCGCCGGCCACGTTGATGGTGGCGATATGGTCCATCTGGACCGCGACCTGTAGGGTCATGGCAATCTCCGGCGCCCCGCGCGGTGCTGTCCGGGGCCTCTGCGCCTCTATCTATAGCGCGGCGCTGCCGCCCGCCAGTTCACGCGCGTCAGCTCACCCCTCACCCGGCCTCGAAGGCGCCGGGCAGGTGCTCGGCCGCCTCGCCCGCCACCAGGATGGCGTCGAAGCGCATGAAGAGGCCCCCAAGCCCGGCCTGACCGGCAAGCCAGGCTTCGGCCGCGGCGGCGATGCGCCGCTGCTGGCGGGCCTGGAGGGATTCCGCCGCCGCCGCGAGGCTGGCGCGTCGCTTCACCTCGCAGAACACCAGGAGGTCGTCGCGCCGGGCGATCAGATCGATCTCGCCGGCCCTGGTGCGGGCGCGGCGGGCGAGAATGGAAAAGCCCTGCGCCTCCAGCAGGCGCGCGGCGCGCGCCTCCGCTGCGATGCCGCGGGCATGAGCGGCGCGCTGGGCCGGCGTGCGGGGGGCGGGGCGCGGCTCAGGCATCGCTTTCGGGGGTGTCGTGGGCGGCAGCGTCGGGGTTGGGGGCGTGCCGTCCCTCGGTAAGGGCGAGGGCGCGGGCGTAGACCTCGCGCTTCGGCCGTCCGGTCATGGTGGCGACAGCGGCCACCGCATCCTTGAGCGAGGCTTCCTCCAGGGCGCGGGTGAGCGCCGCGTCCACGGCATCGTCGCCGGCCGCTTCCTCCAGCGGCGGGCCCACCACCAGCACGATCTCGCCCTTCGGGGCATCGACGGCGGCATAATGGGCGGCGAGGGCGGGCAGCTCGCCCCGCCGTACCTCCTCGAACGTCTTGGTCAGCTCCCGGCACACGGCGGCGCGGCGCGGGCCCAGGGTGGCGGCGAGATCGGCGAGGCTCTCCGCGAGGCGCGGGCCGCTTTCATAGAAGACGAGGGTGGCCGGCACCTGGGCCAGGGCGGTGACGCGGTTGCGCCGCTGCCCGGCCTTGGGCGGCAGGAAGCCGTCGAACAGGAAGCAGTCGGTGGGCAGGCCGGCGGCCACCAGCGCCGCCAGCAAAGCGGAGGCACCGGGCAAAGGGTGCACCGTGTGCCCCTCGGCGGCCGCCTCCACCACCAGCTTGAAGCCGGGATCGGACACGAGCGGGGTGCCGGCATCGGAGATCAGCGCCACCCGCTCCCCGGCGGCGAGCCGCGCCAGCAGCTTCGGCCGGGCGCTGGCGCCGTTGTGGTCGTGATAGGCCACCAGCGGGGTGCGGATGGCGTAGCGGTCCAGCAGCCGGCGGGAAACGCGGGTGTCCTCGCAGGCGATGACGTCCGCCGCCGCCAGTGTCTCCAGGGCGCGGATTGTGATGTCGCCCAGGTTGCCGATGGGGGTCGCCACCACGTGCAGGCCGCCCGCCAGCGCCGGCGCCGTGACGGTGGCGGTGCCGAGAAGGAAGGTACGCGGATGGTCACTGCCGGCGGCGGCGCGTGCGTGCGGGGGGGCGATGGTGCTCATGGCGCGACCATAGCGCCGGACGGGCGCGAATGGGAGCGCCGTGCGGCCGCCGTTGCGCCGGGGGGATGGCCGGGATTAGCATGCCGCCTGCGCGCCACGCGCGGAACCGCAACGCTCGAGGACACGCCATGCCTGCGGGGGAGGACATTCCGCTGATGCCTCCGCTCCCGGCCTTTGGAGGGGAGGGCGGGGTCTCGGGCGATCCGGGCGCGGCCGAGGCCGACCAGGCCTGGATCTCCGTCATCCAGAAGATGGACGAGGCCTATGCCGAGCTGGTGAGCCAGCAGGTGGAGCTGGAGGCCAAGAACGCCGCGCTGGAGGAGGCCCAGGGCTTCATCGCCGGCGTGCTCGGCGCCATGACCGACGTGCTGGTCGCCTGCGATCTCTCCGGGCGCGTCGAGCAGGTGAACCGTGCCGCCGAGCGCGCCTTCGGCCAGCACGCGGAGGCGCTGGTGGGGCGCCCGCTTGCCGCGCTCATCGCGCCCGCCTCGCCCACCAGCGCGGCCGACGTGCTCGCCACCATGGCGAGCCGGGCCCGCATCGTGGACCGCGAGTTCTTCCTCGCCACCCCCGAGGGGCCGGAGCCGGTGGCCGTGAACGGCGCGCTGCGGTTCGATCCGCGCGGGCGCGCGGTGGGCATCGTGCTGGTGGGGCGGCCCATCGGCGAGCTGAAGCAGGCCTATTCCGACCTCGCCAGCGCCCACGAGCACCTGAAGCGCACCCAGCAGCAGCTCGTCCATTCGGAGAAGATGGCCTCCCTCGGCCGGCTGGTGGCCGGGGTGGCGCACGAATTGAACAACCCCATCTCCTTCGTCTACGGCAACGCCCACGCCCTCAAGCGCTACGTGGACCGGCTGATGGCCTATCTCGACGCTGTCCACGCCGGCGAGCCGGCCGCCGCCGCGGCTGCGCGCGCGGAGCTGCGGGTGGACCGTGCCCTGGCCGACATCCCCTCCGCCTTCGCCGGCATGCTGGAGGGGGCGGAGCGGGTGCGCGACATCGTGGCGGACCTGCGCCGCTTCTCCTCCGACCGGAGGGAGGCCCGCGAGTCGTTCGACCTTGCCTCCGTGGCGCGGGCGGCGGTGGACTGGGTGGCGAAATCGCAGATGCCGGACCTGGAAACCCGCGTGGACCTGCCGGAGGGGTTCGACACCGTCGGCCACCCCGGCCACATCCACCAAGTGGTGATGAACCTGGTCCAGAACGCCATCGACGCCATGGAAGGGCGCCCCGCGTCGCGTCTCGACATCCACGGCAGCCGCACCGCCGACGCTTTGGTGCTGGAGGTGCGCGACAGCGGGCCCGGCCTGCCGCCGGAGGTACTCGGCCGGGTGTTCGATCCCTTCTTCACCACCAAGCCCGTGGGCAAGGGCACCGGGCTCGGGCTTGCCATCTGCTATCGCATCGTGGAGGAGCACGAGGGCCGCCTCACCGTGGAGAACGCCCCCGGCGGCGGCGCGGTGGCCACTCTCACCTTGCCCCGGCCGGTGGGGCGGAGCGCGCGATGACGACGACGCCCTTCAACATCCTCTGGCTGCAATCCGGTGGCTGCGGCGGCTGCACCATGTCGCTGCTGTGTGCCGAGGCGCCGGACCTGCTCTCGACGCTCGCGGGCGCGGGCATCCGCATCCTCTGGCACCCCACCCTCTCGGAGGAGACGGGGGCGGAAGCGATGGCCCTGTTCGAGCGTATCCTTGCGGGCGAGGTGGTGCTCGACGCCTTGTGCGTGGAAGGCGCGCTGCTGCGCGGGCCGAACGGCACGGGGCGCTTCCACATCCTCGCCGGCACCGGCCGGCCCATGCTGGAATGGGCAAGGGCGCTTGCCGGCGTCGCGCGCCATGTGGTGGCGGTGGGCACCTGCGCGGCCTATGGCGGGGTGACCGCCGCCGGGGTCAACCCCTCCGACGCCTGCGGCCTGCAATATGACGGGCGGCGCAAGGGCGGGGCGCTGGGGACGGACTTCCGCGCCGCCGGCGGGCTACCCGTCGTCAACGTGGCCGGCTGCCCGACCCATCCCAACTGGGTGACGGAAACGCTGATGCTGCTGTCCGCCGGCCTCATGGGCGCCGATGACCTCGACATCTACGGCCGGCCCCGCTTCTATGCCGATCACCTGGTGCACCACGGCTGCCCGCGCAACGAATATTACGAATACAAGGCCAGCGCCGAGAAGATGAGCGATCTCGGCTGCATGATGGAGCACCTGGGCTGCCTCGGCACCCAGGCCCACGCCGACTGCAACACCCGCCTGTGGAACGGCGAGGGCTCCTGCACGCGGGGCGGCTACGCCTGCATCAACTGCACGGCGCCCGAGTTCGAGGAGCCGGGCCACGCCTTCCTGGAGACGCCGAAGATCGGCGGCATTCCCGTGGGCCTGCCCACCGACATGCCGAAGGCGTGGTTCATCGCCCTCTCCTCCCTCGCCAAGGCGGCGACGCCCGAGCGCCTGCGCCGCAACGCAACCGCCGACCACATGCTGACGCCGCCCATGGTGCGGGACATCCGGAAGAGATGAGCGATACCCCCACCCGTCTCGTCGTCGGCCCCTTCAACCGGGTGGAAGGCGACCTGGAAGTGCGCCTCGAGGTTGCCGACGGCGCCGTGCGCGCGGCCCATGTCTCCTCGCCTTTGTTCCGGGGGTTCGAACGCATCCTGGAGGGGCGGGACCCGCGCGACGCGCTGGTGATCGCGCCGCGTATCTGCGGCATCTGCTCGGTGTCTCAGTCCCACGCGGCGGCGCTGGCGCTGGCCGGGCTCCAGGGCCTCGCGCCTACCCGCAACGGGCGCATCGCCACCAACCTCATGGTCGCCACCGAGAACGTGGCCGACCACCTGACCCATTTCCACGTCTTCTTCATGCCGGACTTCGCCCGCGCCATCTATGAGGACCGCCCCTGGTTCTTGGAGGCGGAACGGCGCTTCAAGGCGGCGCGGGGGACGGGCGTGGCGCGCGCGCTGCAGACCCGCGCGGGCCTGCTGCACGTGATGGGCCTCCTGGCCGGGCGCTGGCCGCACACCCTGGCGCTGCAGCCCGGCGGGGTGAGCCGCAGCGCCGACGCGCGCGACCAGATGCGCCTTCTCGCCACCCTCGCGGCGGTGCGCGCGGCCCTGGAGGAGCACCTGTTCGCCGCGCCGCTGGAGGAGGTCGCCGCCCTCGCCGACGTCGAGGAGCTGGAACGCTGGGCGGAGGGACGGGCGGGGGACTTCGCCCTGTTCCTCGCCATCGCCGCCGATCTCGGCCTCGACCGCATGGGCCGGGCCTACGACCGCTTCCTCTCCTATGGCGCCTACCCCCAGGAGGAGGGCAGACTCTATGCCGCCGGCACCTTCGCGGAGGGGCGGCCGGGCGGGCTCGACGTGGAGGCCATCGCCGAGGACCACACCTTCGCCCGCATGGAGGGGCGCGCGGTGCCCCATCCACCGTTCGAGGGCTCCACCTTCCCCGATACCGAGGACGAGACCGGCTACACCTGGTGCAAGGCGCCGCGCCTCGCCGGCCGCCCGTTCGAGACCGGGGCCCTCGCCCGGCAGGTGGTGGACGGGCACCCGCTCGCCCGCGACCTCGTCGCGCGCGAAGGGGCGAGCGTGCGGGCGCGGGTGGTGGCCCGCCTCCTGGAAACCGCCCGCACCCTCCTCGCCATGGCCGACTGGGTGCGTGAGATCACGCCCGCCGCGCCCTGGTGCGCCCAGGGGGCGATGCCGCAGGAGGGCCGCGCCTTCGGCCTCACCGAGGCGGCGCGCGGCGCCCTCGGCCACTGGCTGGTGGTGGAGCGCGGCCGCATCGCCCGCTACCAGATCATCGCCCCCACCACCTGGAACTTCTCCCCCCGCGACGCGGCCGGCATGCCCGGCCCGCTGGAGGCGGCGCTGGCGGGCGCGCCCGTGCGCCAGGGCGAGACCACGCCGGTGAGCGTGCAGCACATCGTGCGCTCGTTCGACCCCTGCATGGTCTGCACGGTGCACTGAGGTGGCGGGCGGGCGGGAAGCGGAGGAGATCACCGTCTCCGGCATCGTCCAGGGGGTGGGCTTCCGCCCCTTCGTCTACCGCCTCGCGCGGCGCCTGGGGCTCGCGGGCCACGTGCGCAACGTGGGCGACCGGGTGGTGATCCGCGCGGCGGGCGCGCGCGCAGACCTCGACGCTTTCGCCGCCGCGCTGCGGGCCGAGGCGCCGCCGCTGGCGCGGGTCGAACAGCTCTCCCGCGCGCCGGCGTCCGTCCCGGCGGAAGAGGATTTCCGCATTCTCGCGAGCGGGGCCGGCACGGTTTCCGCCGGGGTGGCACCGGATGTCGCGACCTGTCCGGCCTGCCTCGCCGAAATGGCCGATCCGCAGGCGCGCCGCTTCCGCTACGCCTTCACCAACTGCACCGATTGCGGGCCGCGCTTCTCCATCGTCGCCGGCCTGCCCTACGACCGGCCGGCGACCACCATGGCCGCCTTCGCCATGTGCCCGGAATGCGCTGCGGAATATGCGGACCCGGCCGACCGGCGCTTCCACGCCCAGCCCATCGCCTGCCCGCGCTGCGGCCCGCGTGTGTGGCTGGAAGGGGCGGAGGGCAGCTTCGCTGCGGCCGTGGCGGGTGATGCCGACGCCCCCGCGTCCGGTCGGGATTTTCCGGGAGTGCGCCCGTCCTCGGGCCCATCGGCGGCGCGCGAGGCCGCGCCCGTGGCCGGTGCAGGACCGGACCGGGCCTTTGCCGCGATGCCCCCGTTTCCCGGCGCGCCGGCTGCTTGTGACGCGGAGCCCGGCGCCGCCGGGCCGGATGCCACGACCTTGGGCGCGGTCGACGCCGCAAGCCCGCGCCGCGCCGCTTCTGCGGCGGACGGAGCCCTCTCCGCTAAGCCGTTGTTCACCGGCCGCATGGCCGCGCCCAAAACACCGTGCGGGAGCTCCGTGCCCGAAGAGGGGGCGGCCGCCGCCGATGTTCGCGCGCGGCGCGCGCAAGGGTGCTCCCCACCGGCCGGCGGGCCGGCGCCGGACGGTTCCGCTTCTCCGCAGCCCGGCGTTTCCACGCTGTCGGCTGAAATGCGCGCGGCCCAGGCCGCCCCGGCTGAAGAGCCCATCACGGCCGCCGCCGCCTTGCTGCGCCGGGGCGCCATCCTGGCGGTGAAGGGCATCGGCGGCTTCCACATCGCCTGCGATGCCACCGATGCCGTGGCGGTGGCCGAGCTGCGCCGCCGCAAGCATCGCCCCACCAAGCCGCTGGCGGTGATGGCCACGCGCGAAATGGCCGCCCGCTTGTGTTTCATCGGCCCGGCGGAGGCCGAGGCGGTCGCCGCCCCCTCCGCCCCCATCGTGCTGCTGGAGATGAGGGATCCCGCGGCGCTGGCGCCCGGCATCGCGCCCGGCCAGCGGCACGTGGGAGTGATGCTGCCCTACAGCCCGCTCCATCACTTGCTGCTGGAAGCGGCGGGGCGACCGCTGGTGATGACCTCCGGCAACCGGGCGGGCGCGCCGCAGGCGATCGAGGCGGCGGACGCGCGCGCAAGCCTTGCCGGCATCGTGGACGGCTTTCTCATGCACGACCGGCCCATCGCCCGGCGGCTCGACGACAGCGTGGTGCGCCTCGCGGCCGGGCGCGTGCGGGTGCTGCGGCGGGGGCGGGGGCTCGCGCCCATGCCGCTCGCCCTGCCGGAGGATTTCGCCGGGGCGCGGCCGGTGCTCGCCCTCGGCGCCGAGCTGAAGAGCGCCATCTGCCTCACCCACGGGGCGAAGGCGCTGCTTTCCCACCATCTCGGCGACCTGGACGCGCCCGACACAATCGACGCCTTCGAGGCGGCCCTGAGCGACTATGCCGCCCTGTTCGCCCATGCGCCGGCCGCGGTGGCGGTGGACCTCCACCCCGGCTACCGCGCGACACGGGTGGGCGCTGGGCGGGCCGAGGCGCTCGGCCTGCCGCTCGTGGGCGTGGCGCACCACCATGCCCACATGGCCGCCGCCATGGCGGAAGCCGGCTGGCGGCGCGGCGACGGGCCGGTGGTGGGGCTGGTGCTCGATGGGCTCGGCCTCGGCGAGGACGGAGTCCTGCGCGGGGCCGAGATCCTGGTGGGGGATTATGTCGCCGCGCAGCGCGCGGGAAGCCTCTCCGCCATTGCGCTGATGGGGGGCGATGTCGCGAGCCGCGAGCCCTGGCGGGTGCTGCTCGCTCATCTCGACCGCGCCCTCGGCCGCCATGCGGTGGACGGCGACCCCGCGCTCGCCGCCCTGTTCGCGGGGCGGCCGGCGGCCACCCTCAGGGCCATGGCGGACAAGGGGCTGAACGCGCCCCAGGCCCACTCCGCCGGCCGCCTGTTCGATGCGGTGGCGGCCCTGCTCGGCCTCGCGCCGGAGCGGCTCAGCCACGAGGGCGAGGCGGCCATGGCGCTGGAAGCCTGCGCGGACATGACGGCCGAGCCCTATCCCTTCGCCGTGCGCGAGCCGGAAGGCATCCTGGACATCGACCCCACGCCCCTGTGGCGGGCGCTGCTGGCGGACCGGGCGGCCGGACGGCCGGCGGGCGCCATGTCCGGCGCTTTCCATCGCGGCCTCGCCCATGCATTCGCCGATGCCGCGGCACGGGTGGCGCGGCGGGGCGGCATCGGCGCCGTCGCGCTCTCGGGCGGGGTGTTCCAGAACGCCCTGCTGCTGGAAGAGACGGAGGGCCGCCTCGCCGGCCACGGGCTGCGGGTGCTTTCGCCCACGCAGGTGCCGGCCGGCGACGGCGGCCTCGCCCTGGGCCAGGCGGTGGTGGCCGCCGCGCGCCTCATGGCGTGAGGCACGTGGCGGCCGCATGTATGAATGCGTGGGCGACAGTATACGTGGGGCTTTTTGGCCGCGCCGCCGCCCCCGACCGATTGATAGGTGACTACAGGTATTCGAACGCGTAACGTGATGGCATTGCTGGCGGCCGGCGGAGGGCTCTGCCGGAGTCATTGGGGAATAACACCGCGTGCCGCCGGACTTCCTTCGAAGCGAATTGCATACAATATGTAGGGTGTTGCGAGACCTGTGGAAAATCTCCGGATTGTCATGAGTGCTAAGCAGGCTTCTGCGAGCGAGGTGCGCGCAGCCGCGTGATGAGTATCCCGCGGAAGTTCTAGTGTTCCCGCCCACTCCTGCGTGTGGTGGCTCGCGGTCGCGTGGGCTCTGGTATCCATTTTGTGATAAGGCTGAAGTATAGAGCGTTTCATCTGGTGCTTAACCATATTGAAACGTCCAAAAGGTGTGCTAGGTTTATATCTCCGCGCCTCATCCTGTTATTGCGTTGGCGCTGGAGTGTTTTGTTCTGCGCCGTGGTTCGCCTTGCGCGGGGCGTCGAGCAGCGTCGTGACTTGAAGAAATCGTGTTTCGTTTTCCTGCCGATGGCGGAGGCAGGGTGAGGATTGATATGTCGTCCGATCTGAATATGCGCGACAGGTTGAATTTCAATCTTATCGATGCAGAAACTGTCTCTTTGTTGAAGTCGTCCAAGGAAGAGGTTCTCCATCTTCTGGATGAAGTTCTGGACCGGTTTTACACGCATGTGGGCGCTCTCGCGGAGACGCGGCGCTTCTTCGGTGGGCCGGAGCAGATGAAGCGCGCGAAGAGCATGCAGATCACCCATTGGGGCGTGATCCTGGATGCGCGGTTCGACCAGGAATACGAGGCCTCCGTTACGCGCATCGGCGAGATGCACAACAAGCTCGGCCTCGACCCCCATTGGTACATCGGCGGCTACAGCTTCCTCATCAGCCATCTTGTGGCGGCTATCGGCGGCGACCTCGGCCGTTCCCTGTTCGCGCGGCGCAAGGCGGAGCACGCGCTGAAGCTCCAGACGGCGGTGATCCGGGTGGCGATCCTCGACATGGACCTCGCCATCCACGTCTACCTGCAGGCCGGCCTGCGCGACCGGCACGCGACCCTCGCGCGCCTCGCCCAGTCGTTCGAGGCCTCGGTGGGTTCGGTGGTTTCGCTGGTGTCGTCCTCGGTGGCCGACCTGCACGCCACCGCCCAGGGCATGACGCGTTTCGTGGAGGAGACCTCCACCCGCTCCCAGTCGGTGGCGGCAGCCTCCGAGCAGGCCTCCAACAACGTGGCGACGGTCGCCGCCGCCACCGAGGAACTGTCCGCCTCGGTGCGGGAGATCAGCCGCCAGGTGGTCCAGTCCACCGAGGTCTCCTCCCGCGCGGTGGTCGATGTGGGGCAGGCGAGCGAGAAGGTGAAGACCCTGGCGGAGGCCACCGGCCGCATCGGCAGCATCGTCGGCCTCATCAGCGAGATCGCGGGCAAGACCAACCTGCTCGCCCTGAACGCGACCATCGAGGCCGCCCACGCCGGCGAGGCGGGCCGCGGCTTCGCGGTGGTGGCGGACGAGGTGAAGCAGCTCGCCGAGCAGACCGGCAGGGCCACTGCCGACATCCGCTCCCAGATCGAGACCGTCCAGGCCGATACCGAGGCCACCCTCATCACCATAGAGGGCATTTCCAGCACCATCGGCACCATCGACAAGGTCACCGAATCCATCGCCGCCGCGGTGCGCCAGCAGGATAACGCCACCCGCGAGATCGCGCGGAACATCCACGATGCCTCCCAGGGCACCACGGAGGTTTCCTCCAGCATCCACCGGGTCACCGACGCCATGACCGAATCGAACAGCGCCGCCACCCGCGTGTTCGCGGCGGCCTCCGATCTCGCCAGCCAGCTCGACGTGCTGAACGGCGAGGTGCGCAAGTTCCTCGCCGACATCAAGGTGGCCTGAGGGTGGGGCGGCGCGCGCTCAGGGTGTTTCCGAGCGAAGCGGATCCCGGATCGCGTGAAGGCGGCCCATAATCGCAAGAGGATAGATCGTTTCCGTGTCTCCCTGAAACACGGAAACGATCTATCGCGCGTCGATGCCGTCGCGGATGGCGCGGAAGCGGGTATAGGCTTCGGGGAAGGCGTCGAGCTTGGCGATGCCCACCATGCGCATGTGGCCGGTCTGGCCGAAGCGTAGCCACTGCACGATCTTCACCGGCTCGCCGGTCTTGATGTCCACCGCCTGGGCCATCACCTCGAAGCCGGGAATCTGGGAGATGCGCAGCGGCTCCGCCCGCTCCAGGCGCATGTCCTTCAGCCCCGAAAGGGTGGAGAGGGCGCGCATGGCGAACTGGCGCCGCTCGTCCTCGCGCGGGGCGCCGGGGGCCACGGAGACCACGAAATAGGGCTGCTCCGCGCCCTCCACCACATTCTTCGGCCCGTCGGTGAGCATCACCGTGGCGCCGCCGAAGGTGCGCACCACCCGGAAGCCGGCGAGATCGGTGAGGGTGAAGGGCAGCGCCGCCACCTGCGCCTCCGGCGTGCGGAAGGAGAGGGTGGCGAGGGCGGCGCGCACGTCCGCGTCGGGCACGGCGGCGGAATCGGTCTCGGCCACCTGCGCGGTGACGAGGGCGGTGGCGATGTCATTGCCGGCGAGCAGGATCCACTTGCGCACGCGGAAGGGGCCGGCGGTCTGCGTGCCCGTGACGAGGTAGCCCTTGGCGCCCTGGAGCGTGAAGGGCCCGCGGGATTCCACCGTGATGCCCTTGGCCGCGAGCGCCTCGTCGGTGAAGCCCTTCTCAAGCTGCTCGTACGCCTCCGCCGGCATGTCCACGATCAGGATGGAGGCGTTGCGGGCGCGGTCCTCGAAGCCGGAGAAGGTGGAGCTTTCCACCATGCCGGCGGGCGGGGCGAGCCCCACCACGGCGCCACGCGGAAACAGCACCTCCCCCGCGAGGGCGGTGGCGGCGGCGAACGCGAGCATCAGGGCCGAGAGGCTCAGGGCGGCGAGCCCCCTGGGTCCACGGCGCAGCAGGCCACGAAGCATGGCAAAGGCTCCCCTTCAGACGGCCGGGCGCGCGGACGGGGCGAATCGGCCCGGCGGGATTTCGCGCCAGGGTGGCACGAATGGCCAAATCCCGCCATCCGCTGCCCGGGCGGCCGCCGCTCACGCCGGGCAGGTGACCCGCCGCAGGGTGAGGTTGAAGCGCCCGCCCTCCGCCAGCAGCCGCGAGGAGCCGCCGAGGATGCGGTCCACCCCGTGGAAGGCGAGGCGGCTCTCCCCCGAAAGGACGAACACGTCGCCCGAGGCGAGGCGGATGGAGCGCGTGGGCCCGGAGCGCGCGGCACCGCCCAGGCGGAACAAGGCGGTGTCCCCCAGGGAAATGGAGACCACGGGCGCCGTGAGGTCCGCCTCGTCGCGGTCCTGGTGCAGGCTCATGCGGGCGTCGGGGGCGTAATAATTGATGAGGCAAGCCTCAGCCGGGGCGCCGTGGCCTCCGAACCGGGCATAGGCTTCCTGGAGCCGCGCGGGCAGGGCCGGCCAGGGGGCGCGGGTATCCGGGTGGAAGGCCTGGTAGCGGTAGCCGCTCGCGTCCGAGACCCAGCCGAGCGGCCCGCAATTGCTCATGCGCACGGAAAAGCCCTGGCCGGTACGCGGCATGGTGGGGGTGAACAGGGGCGCCTGAGCAATTACCGCGCGGACATCGGCCAGCAGCGCCTCCTGCTCCGCCGGCCCGAAGGCGCCGGGAAACCAGAGCGCGCCGGGCGCGAGCGCGAGAGGTGCGGCCACTGCGTCCTCCGGTGGGCGGATGGGGTGCCTTTGCTGGCCGAAGAACTTACACGCGCCCGTGGACGCTCGAAATGGGGTGAAGCCGCCGCCGCTGCGATACTGTAAAGAGGAGGCTGGCCACAAGGAGGAACACGCCCATGGCCCAGCACGGCAAATTCTACTGGAACGAGCTGATGACCGACGACGTGGAGAAGGCCAAGGCCTTCTATTCCGCCACGCTCGGCTGGTCGTTCACCGAGATGCCGACCGACGGACCGCACAGCTACTATGTGGCCCACCTCGGCGAGGAGCCTGTGGCCGGCCTCATGGACAAGACCGACATCCTGCCGCCGGAAGTGCCGCCCCACTGGTTTCCCTACATCAACGTGGACAATCTCGACACCCGGCTGAAGCTGCTGGAGGAGAATGGCGGCCACGTGATCCGCCCGCCGTTCGAGATCCCCGGCGTGGGGCGCATCGCCATCGTCACCGATGCCACCGGTGCCGCCATGGGCTGGATGACCGCCGCCGAAATGTGAGGGCGCGGGCGCTCCTTCCAAAGGCCCGCGAGCCTTTCCGATGGGCCCGATCTCACGGGCCCTTGGGGCAGGGCTGCGCGGCGTCGAAACGAAGAACGCCTGTGCGCGAACCGCACCCGGCGCCGGTCAGGGACCGGGCCGGGGATATCAGGCCGCGATCTCGTCGAGGCGGGCGCGCCTGACGCCGGCGGCGTTCATCTGCGCCCAGGCGCGGGCGAGGGAGCCGTTCACGTCGATGGCGCGGCAGGCGTCCTCCACCACATAGGTGGTGAAGCCGTGACGCGCCGCGTCCACCGCCGACCACGCCACGCAGAAGTCGGTGGCGAGGCCCATCAGATACACCGTGTCGATACCCCGCTCGCGCAGGTAGCCGGTGAGGCCGGTGGGGGTAGTGCGATCCGCCTCGTAGAAGGTGGAGTAGCTGTCGATGTCCCGGTGGTGGCCCTTGCGGATGATGAGCTGGGCGTGGGGAATCTCCAGCCGGGTGGCGAAGCGGGCGCCGATGCTGTCCTGCACGCAGTGGACCGGCCACAGCACCTGCTCGCCGTAGGGCAGGGTGATGGTGTCGTGGGGCGCCTTGCCGGGGTGGCTGGCGGCGAAGGAGACATGGTCCGCCGGGTGCCAGTCCTGGGTCAGCACGACATTGCGGAAGGAGAGCGCGGCGTGGTTGGCCAGGGGCACCACCTCGTTGCCGCCGGGCACCGCCAGGGCACCGCCCGGCAGGAAGTCCACCTGCAGGTCCACGGCGAGGAGAACCGCGCGGTCGGCGGCGGCGCGGGGCGGGATTCCGGCAGGGCGGGAAGCGGACGCGGGCGGCATCGGGGCATCATCCTCGCGGGAGCGTGAAAAAGGGCGCATCGGCCTGCTACCACGCCTTGCGGCGCCAAATCACCCCCCCTATATCCGCCTCGATCGTCGTTTTCGCGACGAACCCCAATTTCAAGCGAAAGGGGGCCGGCGGACTGGTTGCGGGAGGGGCCCGCGGCCGTCCCAGGCGGGTGCCGCAAGGGCCCGGCCGGTCTGCCGGCAAGGAGAAACTATATGGCCAAGATCATCGGTATCGACCTCGGCACCACCAATTCGTGCGTTGCGGTGATGGAGGGCTCGTCCCCGAAAGTCATCGAGAACGCCGAGGGCGCGCGCACCACGCCGTCCATCGTCGCCTTCACTGAGGACGGCGAGCGCCTCGTCGGCCAGCCCGCGAAGCGCCAGGGCGTGACCAATCCGGAGCGCACCTTCTTCGCGGTGAAGCGCCTCATCGGCCGCCGCTTCGATGATCCCACCGTGGCCAAGGACAAGGGCCTCGTGCCCTACCACATCGTGCGCGCCGACAACGGCGACGCCTGGGTGGAGGCCGACGGCAAGAAGTATTCGCCCTCGCAGATCTCCGCCTTCATCCTGCAGAAGATGAAGGAGACCGCCGAGTCGTACCTGGGCGAGAAGGTGGAGAAGGCGGTCATCACCGTCCCCGCCTACTTCAACGATGCCCAGCGCCAGGCCACCAAGGACGCCGGCAGGATCGCCGGCCTCGAGGTGCTGCGCATCATCAACGAGCCCACCGCGGCCGCGCTCGCCTATGGCCTCGACAAGAAGTCGGCCGGCACCATCGCGGTCTATGACCTCGGCGGCGGCACGTTCGACGTGTCGGTGCTGGAGATCGGCGACGGCGTGTTCGAGGTGAAGTCCACCAACGGCGACACCTTCCTCGGCGGCGAAGACTTCGACATGCGGCTGGTGAACTACCTGGCCGACGAGTTCAAGAAGGAGCAGGGCATCGACCTGCGCGGCGACAAGCTCGCCCTCCAGCGGCTGAAGGAAGCCGCCGAGAAGGCCAAGATCGAGCTCTCGTCCGCCGCCCAGACCGAGATCAACCTGCCGTTCATCACCGCCGACGCCTCCGGGCCGAAGCACCTGACCATGAAGCTCACCCGCGCCAAGTTCGAGGCGCTGGTGGAAGAGCTCATCCAGCGCACCATCGAGCCCTGCCGGCTCGCCCTCAAGGATGCCGGGCTTTCCGCCGGGCAGATCGACGAGGTGGTGCTGGTGGGTGGCATGACCCGCATGCCCAAGGTCCAGGAAGTGGTGAAGCAGTTCTTCGGCAAGGAGCCCCACAAGGGCGTCAACCCGGACGAGGTGGTCGCCATCGGCGCCGCCATCCAGGCCGGCGTGCTCCAGGGCGATGTGAAGGACGTGCTGCTGCTCGACGTGACCCCGCTGTCGCTGGGCATCGAGACGCTCGGCGGCGTGTTCACCCGCCTCATCGACCGCAACACCACCATCCCCACCAAGAAGAGCCAGGTGTTCTCCACGGCGGAAGATGGCCAGACCGCGGTGACCATCCGCGTGTTCCAGGGCGAGCGCGAGATGGCGGCGGACAACAAGATCCTCGGCCAGTTCGACCTCGTCGGCATTCCGCCGGCGCCCCGCGGCGTGCCGCAGGTGGAGGTGACCTTCGACATCGACGCCAACGGCATCGTGCAGGTTTCCGCCAAGGACAAGGGCACCGGCAAGGAGCAGCAGATCCGCATCCAGGCCTCGGGCGGCCTGAATGACGTCGACATCGAGAAGATGGTCAAGGATGCCGAGGCCCACGCGGCCGAGGACAAGAAGCGCAAGGCCCTGGCCGAGGCCAAGAACCACGGCGAGGCGCTGGTGCACTCCACCGAGAAGGCGCTCTCCGAGCATGGCACCAAGATCGGCGCCACCGAGAAGGGCGCCATCGAGAGCGCCATCGCAGACCTGAAGGGCGTGCTCTCGGGCGAGGATGTCGAGGCCATCGAGGCCAAGACCCAGACCCTGGCGCAGGCCTCCCTCAAGCTCGGCGAGGCCATGTACGCGGCCCAGCAGGGCGGCGGCGAGGAGGCGGGCGCCTCCAAGCCCCAGGACGACGTGGTGGATGCCGAGTTCACCGAAGTGGACGACGACAAGAAGAAGTCGGCCTGACGATGGGAATGGCGGGCGTCCGCGCCCGCCGCCGCCCCGCCCTCGCAAGGGGGCGGGGACTGTTGTTTCAACCGCTGCGGCACGGCCCCTGTGCCGCCCCGTGCTTCGACCGGCGCCGGGCCGCAGCGACCGATGAGAACGTGACCGCCGGTCCGCGGCGCCCTGCTCCGGCGCCTCCCCGCTTCCGCCCCGCCCTCGTTCGAGGCCCGGCGGACCTGCGGGACGGACCGCGGCCCAGTGCCGGTTGCGGCGGGTGAAGAGTGAGCATGGCCAAGCGCGATTTTTACGAGATTCTCGGCTGCGACCGCGGCGCCGACGAGACGGTGCTCAAGGCCTCCTACCGCAAGCTGGCCATGAAGTGGCACCCGGATCGCAACCAGGGCGATGCGGACGCGGAGATCCGCTTCAAGGAGGTCAACGAGGCCTACGAGATCCTCAAGGACCCCCAGAAGCGCGCCGCCTATGACCGCTTCGGCCATGCCGCCTTCGAGAATGGCGGCGGGGCGGGCCCCGGCTTCGGCTCCGATTTCGCCTCTTCCTTCGCGGACATCTTCGATGACCTGTTCGGCGGCGCCATGGGCCGTGGCGGCGGCGGCGCGCGCCCCGGCCAGGCGCGCGGGCGCGGGGCGGACCTGCGCTACAACATGGAGATCACCCTCGAGGAGGCGTTCTCCGGCAAGGCCGCGCAGATCAAGATCCCTACCTCCATCACCTGCGAGGCGTGCAACGGCTCCGGTGCCAAGCCCGGCACCGCGCCCAAGGCCTGCCGCACCTGCGGCGGCGCCGGCAAGATCCGCCACGCCCAGGGCTTCTTCACCCTGGAGCGCACCTGCCCGAGCTGCCAGGGCCGCGGCTCCGTCATCGAGGACCCGTGCGGCGCCTGCGGCGGCGCGGGCCGCGTGACGCGCGAGCGCACCCTCTCGGTGCAGATCCCGGCCGGCGTCGAGGACGGCACCCGCATCCGCCTCGGCGGCGAGGGCGAGGCCGGCGTGCGCGGTGGGCCGGCGGGCGACCTCTACATCTTCCTTTCGCTGGAGCCGCACCCCTTCTTCCAGCGCGAGGGGGCGGACCTCTATTGCCGCGTGCCCATCTCCATGGTCACGGCCGCCCTCGGCGGGCAGGTGGAGGTGCCCACCATCGACGGCGACAAGACCAAGGTGAAGATCCCCGAGGGCACCCAGTCGCAGAAGCGCTTCCGCCTCACCGGCAAGGGCATGCCCATCCTGCGCACGCGCAACTTCGGCGACATGTATGTGCAGGTGGTGGTGGAAACCCCGCAGAAGCTTACCAAGCGCCAGAAGGAGCTGCTCGCGGAGTTCGACAAGGAGTGCTCGGGGGAGACCCATCCGGAGTCCACCGGCTTCTTCGCCAAGGTGAAGGAGTTCTTCCAGGGCGCGACCGGCAGCGCCACCGGGACCACCGGCGAGGGCGCCTGAACGCCCCTCAGGCCCGGCGCCGGGCGCGCCGGGCTTCGTCCATGGAAAGGGCGATGCCCTCCGCATACGACGTCTTGCGGATCGGCCCGATGCGCGCTTCGAGCGCGGTGTCGTCGAGGACGACCGGGTCGCTCACCAGATAGTGCATCTCCACCAGCTCGCGCATCACCGGATCGAACAGGCCGGCGAGGCGCAGCAGCGTCCTGTTCGCCACGAACAGGCTCGGGTTGCGCCGCGCCAGCATGAAGGCCTGCTCGGCGACGGCGCGCACGGTGATGGTCCCGGCACCGCCGAGGTTGTAGGCGGGCGCGAACGCGCCCCCGGTTTCCAGCAGCGCGCACACCACCGGCCCCACATCCGGCACGAAGACGAATTCGTGGGGCGTGTTGATGGGCCCCACCACCTTGGCCCGGCGTCCGCTCGCGGCGGCGGCGAAGATGTCGGCGAGGAAGCTGCGCTCCACGCCCGGCCCGTAGAAATCCGGCAGGCGCAGGATGGTGGTGGCGATGCGGCCGCGCGCCCCGGCTTCCATCACCAGGTCCTCCTGTTCCCTGCGCATGCGCCCCTTGAAGGTGTGCGGCTCGCGCGGGTGGCTCTCGTCCACCCGCGCCGCGCGCGGGCGGCCGAAGGGATAGGCGGTGCCGATGAGCAGCAGGCGGCGCACGCCCTCCGCCTCAGCCGCCTCCAGCGTGCGGCGCATCAGCTCCGGGTGAAGCTGGAAGGAATCGTAAGGCACGCCCACGAGGTAGACCAGCGTGTCCATGCCGCGCACGGCGGCGCGGATGCCTGCCACGTCGGCGGGGTCCCATACCCGCGTTTCGGCGCCGGCGAGGCCGCCGAAACGGGCGGCGAGGGCGGGGGCATCGCGCCCCACCGCCGCGAAGGGCGTGCCGGCGGCGGACAGGGCGGTGGCGATGCTGGCGCCGATGGCTCCGGTGGCGCCCAGGAGGGCCGTGCGCGCGAGAGGGGCGGGAGCGTCGGCTTGCGTGAGGGCGGCGGCAGGCATAAACCATCTCCTGAACAACGTTCACTGAACACTGTTCATAATATGAACGTCGTTTATGTCAAGCAGTCCAAGGAGCCTTTTGTGAAGGAGCCCGTGGCGAAGGACCTCGTGGTGAATGACACCCGGGCGAGCGAATCCCCAGCATGCGACCCGGCGGCCCCGTGCGCGAGCCCGCGTGCCCGGCGCAAGGAGGATGCGCGCGCGCGCATCCTGGCGGCGGCGCGGCATATCGTGCTGGAGGAGGGGTTTCCGGCGCTCACCATGCGGCGCATCGCCACCGAGGTGGGCTATTCTCCGGCCGCGCTCTACCTGCATTTCGAGAGCCGGGAGGCCATCGCCCGCGAGCTGGGCGGGGCTGGCATGCGCTCCCTTCATGCCCGGCTGGAGCGGGCGGCAGCGGAGAAGGACCCGCTGGCGCGGCTCGCGGCGCTGGGGCGGGCCTACATCACCTTCGGCCGCGAGGAGCCGGAAACCTACCGCCTGATCTTCATGGAACCGGGCTTCGCGGCCAGCGCGCTGGGCGGCAAGGACGAGGCGGGGGCTTCCGCCTTCGCGCTTCTGGCCGGGGTGTTCGGCGAGCTTGCCGCGGCCGGACGCCTGCGTGCGGAGGGCGATCCGGCGGCGCTCACCATCAACCTGTGGGTGCTGCTGCACGGCATCGTCAGCCTGCGCCTCACCTGCTCCGCCTTCCTGCAGCTTCCGGAAGAGGAGCTTCTGGAATCGGCGCTCGACAGCCTGCTCCATGGGGTGCTGCGCCGCGGCAGCCAGCCTTGACCATTCTCCCTTTCCCGTCTAATCGCCTGACATTCCTTCGATGACCGGGCGCCAGAGGTGCCACTGATGCTGCATTCCCGAGAGCCGCGCAAATCCGCCTTCAAGCCGGGCCTCAACGACGAGGTTCGCTTCCTGCAGTCGTGGTTTCGCAACCCGCTGAAGACCGGCGCGGTTTCCCCCTCCAGCCCAGGCCTCGCCAAGATGATGGCGAGCTATCTCGATCCCCGCCAGGACGGCCCGGTGATCGAGCTCGGGCCGGGCACGGGGCCGGTCACCAAGGCGCTGCTCGCGCGCGGCTTCGCCCCCGAGCGGCTGTTCCTGATCGAGTACAATCCCGAGTTCTGCGCCCTGCTGCGCCGCCGCTACCCCGGCGTCACGGTCATCCACGGCGATGCCTACGCCATGCGCAAGACCCTGGGTGACCAGCTTCCCGGCAAGGCGGTGGGCACCATTTCCTCGCTGCCGCTGTTCACCATGCCGCAGCCCGAGCGCCACCGCATGGTCAACGAGGCGTTCGACCTTTCGGTGCCCGGCGCGCCCTTCGTCCAGTTCACCTATGCGGTCGTCACTCCGGTGCCGCTGGTGCCGGGGCGGATCGAGGGCAAGGTTTCGCCGCGGGTGTGGATGAACATCCCGCCGGCGCGCGTGTGGGTCTACCACCGGCCGTGAGGCCGCGCGCGCCGGATTTCCGGCGCGGCCGCTTGCCTCCCGCCGTTTCGGCGGCTACGCCTCCTGCAACCGGTAGAAGGATCGGGCGACGCGGCGGCGCCCCGCCGCGCGGGGCCCGCCGGCGCCATTGAGGAGAGGCCATGAGCGCAGCGCTTTCAGGCGAGGATCAGCAGGGCGGCGGGGCCGGTCTGGCCGCGGCGCGCGAGCGCCTCATCGTGGCCCTGGACTACGCCAACGTGGGCGCCGCCGAAGCGCTGGTGTGGCAGCTCGGCGACGACGTCTCCTTCTACAAGATCGGGCTGGAGCTCACCATCGCCGGCGGGCTCGATCTCGCCGCCGACCTCATCGGCTCCGGCAAGAAGGTGTTCCTGGACCTGAAGCTGCACGACATCGGCAACACGGTGGAGCGCGCCACCGCCGCCGCCGCCGCCCGCGGCATCAGCCTGCTCACCGTCCATGCCTATCCGCAGACGCTGGCCGCCGCCGCCCGCGGCGCCGCCGGCAGCCCGCTGAAGGTGCTGGGCGTGACCGTCCTCACCTCCTATGACGACGCCGACCTCGCCGCCGCCGGCTATGCCGCGGGCGTGAGCGACACCGTGCGCCGCCGCGCGGGGGATGCGCGGGCGGCCGGGGTGGCCGGCGTCATCTGCGCCCCCACCGATGCCGCCATGGTGCGCGCCGTCCTGGGGGCCGACCGCCTCGTGGTGACCCCCGGCGTGCGCCCGCGCGGCGCCGACGTGGGCGACCAGAAGCGCATCGCGAGCCCGGCCGAGGCGCTGGCCGCCGGGGCGGACATGATCGTGGTGGGCCGGCCGATCATCGCAGCTCCCGACCCTCGGGAAGCTGCGATTCAGATCCTGTCCGAGCTCGCCGGGGCGTGATGAGGGAGAGGGGGGCAGGCATGGCCAAGGGATATTGGTTCATCAACGTGGACGCGATCGATCCGGTCGATTTCATCACCTATGCCCACGCCAACGTGACCTTTCTGGCCGGGCACAAGGCCAAGATCCTGGTCGCCGGCGGCGATTTCGAGCACATGGAAGGCATCAAGCGCCACCGCAACGTGCTCGTGGAATGGCCCTCCTACGAGGCGGCGCTGGCCGCCTACCGTTCTCCGGAATACCAGCGCGTCGCCGCCCTGCGGGGCGATTGCGCCATCACCGATCTCGCCATCGTCGAAGGCTATGACGGCGAGCAGCCGGGCGCCGAGCCGCCCGCCCCGAGCAGCCCCCAGTTCCCCCGCGGCTACTGGATGGTGCGCATGGACGTGACCGACCCCGTCGCCTACGAGGCGTACCGCGCCGCCAATGTGAAGGCACTGGCGGAGTTCGGCGGCTGGTTCCTGGCGCGCGGCGGCCGCAGCACGGTGGTGGAGGGCAAGGGGCGCTCTTTGTACATCGTCATCGCCTTCCCCGACCTCGCCAGCGCGAAGGCGTGCTACCACTCCTTCGCCTATCAGCAGGCCTTCGCCCGTCGCAGGCTCGCGGCCGAGGGTGACTTCATCATCATCTCCGGCCACGCCGGCAAGCAGCCGTCCCTGTGAGCCGGCCGGCGCCTTTCCTGGGAGCATGCCCGTGACCGATCTGCGCATCGTCATCGCCGGAGCCGGCGGCCGCATGGGCCGCACCCTCATCAAGGCCATCGGCGAGCAGAAGGGGCTGGCGCTGGCCGGCGCCCTGGAGCACGCTGGAAGTGCTCATATCGGTTCGGATGCCGGGGTGGTGGCGGGCCTTCCCGCCCTCGGCCTGCCGGTGGCGAGCGATGCCGAGGGCCTCGCCGCGGTGCTCGCCCATGCCGATGTGGTGGTGGACTTCTCCTCGCCCGCCGCTTCCGTGCGGCTCGCCGGCGCTGCGGCCGAGGCGGGGGTGGCCATGGTGATCGGTACCACCGGCTTTTCCGCCGCCGACCAGGCGGTGCTGGTGGAGGCCGCGCGGCGCATTCCCATCGTGAAGTCCGGCAACATGAGCCTCGGGGTCAACCTGCTCGCGGCCCTCACCCGCCGGGTGGCGGCGACCCTCGACGAGAGCTTCGACATCGAGATCCTGGAGATGCACCACAACAAGAAGGTGGATGCGCCCTCTGGCACCGCCCTGCTGCTGGGGGAGGCCGCCGCCGCGGGCCGCCATCGCGATCTCGACGAATGGTCCGAGCGCGGCCGCGACGGGCAGACCGGCGCGCGCAAGAGCGGCGCCATCGGCTTCGCCAGCCTGCGCGGCGGCTCGGTGGTGGGCGAGCACGCGGTCATCTTCGCGGGGCCCGCCGAGCGCATCGAGCTGGTGCACAAGGCCGAGGACCGCATGATCTTCGCCCATGGCGCGCTGGTGGCGGCGCGCTGGGTGAAGGGCCGCGCACCGGGCCTTCATTCCATGGCCGACGTGCTCGGCCTTTCCGACTTCTGAACGCCTTCGGAGCTTTTGATGTCCGACCGTATCCTCGTGCTCGTCCGCCACGGACAGAGCGAGTGGAACCTCAAGAACCTGTTCACCGGCTGGCGCGATCCGGCGCTGACCGAGCAGGGCGTGGTGGAGGCCAAGCGCGCCGGCGCCCTGCTCAAGGCGCAGGGCCTCGTGTTCGACGCCGCCTTCACCTCCGCGCTTACCCGCGCCCAGACCACCTGCGCCCTCATCCTGGGCGAGATGGGCCAGGGCGCGCTGGAGCCGGTGCGGAACCTCGCCCTCAACGAGCGCGATTACGGCGACCTCTCCGGCCTCAACAAGGACGACGCCCGCGCCAAGTGGGGCGAGGAGCAGGTGCACGCCTGGCGCCGCTCCTACGACGTGCCCCCGCCCGGCGGCGAGAGCCTGCGCGACACGGTGGCCCGCGTGCTGCCCTATTACGTGCAGGAGATCCTGCCGAGCGTGCTGCGCGGCAACCGCACGCTGGTGACCGCCCACGGCAACTCGCTGCGCGCCCTCATCATGGTGCTGGAACGGCACACGCCCGACACCATCCTGAAGCGCGAGCTGGCCACCGGCGCGCCCATCGTCTACCGCCTCAATGCCGATTCCACCGTGGCGGAGAAGCAGGACCTCGTGGCCGCCTGAGGCCAAGGGGGCTTGCGCGCGGTGCCTTCATGAGTCCGGCTTCGGTCGGGCCCATCGTCATTCGTTCTCGCGAGCGTCCCCGTGCCTGTCGCAGGCGCGGGGACGTTTTCGTTTGGGCTCCCTTTCCGGCCGGGCGCGGGGCGCGCCGAAGGGTCTTGGGCTTTTCTCGTGGTTCCTCCGCGGGCCCGGTGCCGGAGGATCAGTCGAGCGGCGGCGGGGAGGGGTGGGTCCAGCTGGCGGGCCTCGGCTGCGGGCCGTCCGCCGGGGCAGTGCCCGCAGGCGCGGCGGCCGGAGGCGGGTAGCGGGCGGCGAGCGCCTCCGCCCGGCGCGTGTTGGCGCCGATGAGGCATAGCGCCCGCTCCTCGAAATTGCCGATTCCCCGCCGCCCCTCGAAGGGCGCGACGCTCTGGCAGTCGAAGTTTCGGTAGAGGAGAAAGCGCGACTGGGCTTCCTCCAGCAGGTCCTTCCAGCGGTTGCGCTGCACCGGGGCGAGATCCGAGCGCGCGTCGATGGCGCGCAGGGCGTTCGCCATCCCGGCTTCCAGCGCCTGCTCGCTGGCGCGGATGGTTTCATGCAGGCAGCGGCTGCGCTGGTCCGCCGGCAACGCATCGCGCGGGCAGGGGCCGGCCGGCGCGGCGGCTCCGGCAAGGTCTTCGGCTTCCGGCGCGGGGGCGGTCTCGGCCACTGTTCCGGCGGGCGCGTTCTGCCGGGCGATGACGCCCGGCGCCAAAGCAGGTGCGAGAGCGGGGCCGGTCGCGGCCGGCGGCGGCCGCAGCGCGAGCGCCAGCAGCGGGCTCGCCGCCAGGGCGATGGCGCCGAGGCCCAGGGCCCACCGCCGCCGTCTTCCGCGCGTTGCGCCGCTCCGGGCGGCGGTCTCCGCCGTCGGCACCTCGCTCATCGCGCCGTTCGTCCGGGATCGAACGGCGCGGGCCGCGGCTTCCGCGCGGGGCCGAAAAGGAGGGCACGACGCGGATGATGCACGGCTTGTCCTCCCTCGTCCGGTTGCGGCGCGCAGGCGCTGCGGCGGCCGAGCCGCGTGGATAGCATCATCGCGGCCGGGCGGGCGAGGGTGGCGAGGCGGGAACCGGGCGCGGGCACCGATGCGCCCGCCGCCTTTCGCTCCGGATCAGGCGGTGGCGAGGGCCGCGCGCGCGTGGCCGCGGATGCGCTCCACCATGGACCTCAGGCCGTTGGAGCGCTGGGGCGTCAGATGCCCTTCGAGCCCGATCTGGCGGAAGATGCCGAGAATGTCGGTTTCCAGGATTTCCTGGGGGCTGTGGCCGGAGACGAGGGTGAGCAGCACCGCCACGAGGCCCTTCACGATATGGGCGTCGGAATCCCCCTGGAATTCGAGCACGGTGCCCTTGGGCGTCGTCTTCAGGGCGCCGATGAGCCACACCTGGCTGGCGCAGCCCTGCACCTTGTTGGTCTCGTTGCGCTCGGATTCGGGGAAGGGCGGAAGCGCCTTGCCCAGCTCGATCACGTGGCGGTAGCGGTCTTCCCAATTGTCCAGGAATTCGAAATCGGAGATCAGGTCGTCCTTGGTGGTCATGAAATCGGTCCCTTCGTCCAATGCGCCGGGCCTGTGGATGGTCGAGCAATGGGCGCCGCGGGGCGGCGTGCGATGCAATGCACATCCAGCATATCGCGATGGGCCCGATGGGGCAAAAGGAACCTCCCCGCGGCGCGGGCCGCGGGGACGGGAGGGGCGGACAGACTGCGGACGTGGGGGAGCGGGCTCAGCTCGGCCGCTTGGCGGGCACCGGCACGCCCTGGGGCGCGGCCGCCGGCTGCACCTTCTCGCCGCCGCCCCAGCCGGGGGCGAGATCCTGCGGGGTGAGGGACTGGGGTGAGAGAGCCTGGGTCCCGGCGGCGGCCGGTTCTGCGGCGGGGGCGGGGGTGCTCTCGCGCGCGGCCAGGGTATCGGAGATCCACTTGGCGCCCGCCTGGGCCTTCTCCGCGAGGTGGGTCGCCATCTGCCCGCCCACGGCGCAGGCCTCGGGCTGGCGGGCGCAGAAGCCGCGCGCGTCGGCCACCACCGCCTGCACCGCGCCGAAGGCGTCGAACACGCTCACGTCCTGCCCGCTGGTCCCCTTCAAGCCGAGCGGGAGCAGCAGGAGCACCAGGGAGATCCAGAAGGCCATACGCAGCAGGAAGAACATGGCGCCCTCTTCAGATCATGCGGTCCGGTCCTCTCGCCCGGCCGGCGCGCCGACATCGCGGAAGGCCGCCTCGCGGTCCCTTTCGTGCCCGATGCCGCACGCATGGCGAACGTACCACCGGTGCGGCGGTCCGTAGCCTCTCCGCGCCGCGCGCGCACCGCGTCTTTTCAAGACATCGTTAACGCTCGGCCCGGCGGGCGCGGCCGGGCTTAGCGTTCGCTTAAAGCCTCGCGTGCCAGAGTGCGCCCATTCCACGACACAACAGGGGGCCGTTCGCTCCCATGCCGGCGGTTGAGAGGAACATGGTGCGGCCACGCGGTTTCGAGGGGTTCGGCGATGTCGCTTCCGCGCCTGCCGCCGCGTCGCAGGCCGAGGCCGAGGGCCTGCCGCGCCTGGCCGTGCTCGGCCGGGTGATGGCGGTGGTGCTGGGCGTGCTCGGGACGGCGGCGCTGGCGAGCGCGGGCGTCGTGCTGGTCGCCCAGGCCGTGGGCCTGTTCGCGGGCGAGCCCGGCGATGCCCTCTCGCTGCTGGCGGCGGGGCTCCTGTGCGGGGCGCTCGCGGCCATGGCGGCGGGCGTGGCGCGCGCCGCGCGTGGCGTTTCCGCCGCCGAGCTGAGCGCCGGCGCGGTGCTGGTGAGCCTGCATGATGCCCAGGGCGACCTGGTGCGGGTGGAGAGCCAGGGCGGCGCGTTCGCCCGCACCCCGCGCGAGGCGCTGAAGGGGCCGGGCCTGTTCGGCCGGGTGCTGGTGGCGGACCGGCCGGCCTTCATGTCGGCGGTGCGGGTGGCGGCGCAGGAGCGCCGGCCCGTGGCCTGCGACGTACGCCTGTGCTGCTCGGCGGAGGCCGCCGGCAGCGCCTTCCTGCCGCTGGAGCTGCGCTGCCTTCCTGCCGCAGAGGGCCGGGCGCGGCTCATCTGGCGCGAGATGAAGGTCTCCTCCCAGAAGGTGGAGGAGGAGGCCCGCGCCCGCGCCGACGCGGAGGAGGCCAACGCGGCCAAGAGCCGCTTCCTCGCCGCCATGAGCCATGAGCTGCGCACGCCGCTCAACGCCATCCTCGGCTTCTCCGAAATGCTGGCGACCGACACCGGTGCCCCGCTCGACGAGGCCCGCAAGGCGGAATACGCCCGCATCATCCACGAGAGCGGCCAGCACCTGCTGGGGCTCGTCAACGACATCCTCGACCTCTCCCGCGTCGAGGCCGGCGCCTATGCGCTGGAGCCGGAGGCCATCGACATGGCCGAGCTGGTGGCCGGCTGCGGCGAGATGGTGGGCCTCGACGCCGCGCGCAAGGGCGTGGCGGTGCGCACCCTGGTGCCCCCGGCGCTGCCGCAGGTGCGCGCCGACCGCCGCGCGCTGCGGCAGATCGTGCTCAACCTCCTGTCCAATGCCGTGAAGTTCACGCCCGAGGGCGGGCGGGTGCAGCTCACCGCGCGCCGCCGCGAGGGGCGCCTGTCGCTCCGCGTGCGCGACACCGGCCCCGGCATGCGGCCGGAGGACGTGGCCCGCCTGGGCGAGCCCTTCTTCCAGACCGGCGAGGTGGCGCAGCGCGCCCGCGGCAGCGGCCTCGGCCTCGCGGTGGTGAAGGGCCTCGTGAAGCTGCACGACGGCACCTTCCGGGTGGACAGCGCGCCCGGACGGGGCACCACCGTTACCGTGACCCTGCCGCTCGCGCCCGCAGGCGCCGCGGCCGAAGACCCCGTGCGCGGCGAGGGGCGGGAGGGCGACGTGGTCGCCGCATTCCCCGTGCGCCGCGCCGCCGAGATCCGCGCCAGGAGGATGGCATGAAGCTCGATACCGCGCCGGCGCTTTCCGCCGCTCCTTCCCTCGGCGCCGCCTCCGGGCTGTTCGCGCCGCCGCCTCCGCGCGGTGGGAATCGCCTGCGGCTGCTCGATGTCCTGGTGGCGGCGGTGGTGGTGGCGGCCGGCGGCGCCGTGGCGGCGAACGCCCTGCTGATGCAGGCGCCGCCGCAGCACGCCGTCCTCACCGCGCCGGGCGCGGCGGGTGCCGCCGCGGTCGGCGACAAGGGCAAGGCGGTGCACAGCACCTCCATTCCCCTCTCCGTGCCGCTGCCGCAGGCGAATCCCGGCGCCCGTGGCGCCGGTGCCGGCGGCGAGACCAACGGCGCGCTCGGCTACCTCGCCTCCAAGACGTCCGTCACCGGCATGACCACCCAGCTCAAGCCCGTGAGCGCCGACGAGGCGGCGGCCGGCGCCATCGCCGCGCCGCGACCGGTGTCCAGCCTGCGCCCGCCGCTGAAGGTGGGCCCGCTCGCCGCCACCGGCCCCATGACGGTGCCCGGCTCCGCCGATGCCATCCGCCCGCCGGCGGACGTGCCCGCCTCGGCGCGGGTGGCGGCCGTGCAGCGCGCGCTCTCGAAGCTCGGCTATGGCCCGCTCAAGGCCACCGGCGCGCTGAACCTGGAGACGCGCGAGACCATCCGCCGCTTCGAGCGCGACCGCCGGCTGCCCGTGGACGGCGAGGTGAGCGAGGCGCTGGTGCGCGAGCTCAGCCTCATCTCCGGCCTCGCGATCAACTGAGCCATGCGCCTCAAGAGCGGCATCTTCGTTTCCGCCCTGCTGCGGCGCGCCCAGGTGGAGGGCGCGTTCGGCGTGATCGGGCGGCGCGGCGCCGAGGAGGCGGGCGCGGTGTTCGTGAAGGTCACGCCCATGGACGGCACCGCCGCCCTCTACGGCCCCGCGCCCCAGACCGTCTTCGACGAGGCCATGCCCGCCGATCGCCTGTTCCGCGTGCTGGTGCCGCCGGGCAGCTCGGAGGCGGACGCCGACGCGCGCATGGCGAAGGAGATCCGTTTCGACCCGGACCTCTGGCTGGTGGAGATCGAGGACCGCCAGGGCCGCCATTTCCTGGACCTCATGGCGCCGTGAGGCCGGCTTCCGCCGCGTCTGCGCCCGGATGCTGTGCGCCCCGGTCCCTGGCCGGCGCCAGGGGGCTGACGGGCGGGCTTTGATTGCAGGTGGATCTCGTTCAAGCGCCGCGCGGATGTCAGCAAAGGCCCATGAGCCAGGCTCACGTCCGTTGGCATGAGCTGCCGCAGGGGGATCGTTAACGGGCCGTTAAGCTTCGTGAAACCATAAGGGCGCGATCGACGTTGTGGTCATGGCTGTCGCACTGGAGGACCAGGGGCATGAGCACTGTCATAGCGTTTCCCTCGGCGCGGGACATGGCGGCACGCGCCGCCTCCGACCACCGGCGGGCGGAACTCTCCGGGCCGAAGATCGTCATCCTGCCGGTGGTGCGAATCGAGCGCCACACGGATGTTCCCGCCGAAGCCCCCCGGCCTGCGGGCGCGGATGCGCCTGTTCGCCTCGACCTCGTCCGCTCCACCCGCGCGCCGCGCGGCGCAGGGCCGGCCGGCCGCCGCCACTGAGACATCCCCGGCGCGCGGGCATGGGCGGGCGGCTGCGCGCGTGAGCAGGGCCGAAACGACGCATGGCGCGGCCAACCGGGCAGGACGCCGGCTGGCACAGAGTTGCTCCGTAAGGACATCACGCCGAGATGCGCTACTCCGCTACGGCCTCAGCCGGCGGGGGTGCAGCTTGCCGCTTCGAGCTGGCGACGCACCATCTCGCGCATGCCGCGCTGGGGCACATGGGCGCGCACCAGCACGATGCCTTCCTCCGACGGCGATTCGATCACCAGCCGGTCCGCCGCCGTGATTTCCTCGTCCTCGGGCAGGGCGGCCTTCTGGTCGGCGTTCATGAGGTCGAGCTCGATCACCTTGCCCGCCGCCTGGTCGGAGAGGGCGTAGAAGGCGAGCCCCTCGTCCGTGTAGAACGACACGGAGGTATAATCGGCCGTGGCCGGCACCCGTACCTTCAGCGGCTTGTCGTTGAGATCATAGAGGCACACGGCGGAGATGAAGGCCGGGTCCTGCATGGGCAGCGCCGCCGCGTTGGGCGAGGGGTCCGCCAGCAGCTTCATCTCATTGCTGTCGGCGATCTCGGACAGGCGCGCGAAGGCGTTGTTCTCCGCCAGCGAGGGCATGGCGAGGATGGACACGATATGCGCGATGCCCGCCAGCACCAGCGCCATGGCGATGGGCAGCAGCAGCCCCGCCGGCCACAGCCAGTTGACGCGCGCGAGCTGGCGGGAGAGCCAGCCGCCGTCGCGCCTGCCCGCCGGGCCGCGAGGGGGCAGGCGCAGGCTGAAGGTGTCGAACAGGCTCACGGGCAGGCCTCCTGCGCGATGTGCGGCAGCACGGTGGTGGCATCGCCCGCGCCCGACGCGAAGGAGAAAGGCGCGTCATAGAGCCGGAGCGCCACCTGCAGCCGCCCGCGTGCGCCGGTGGGCAGCCAGTTGCCCGGTCGCGCGCGGGGGGAGAGGCGCACCTCCAGCGTGCCGTCGGCATTGTAGAGGGCCTCGGCGCTGGTGAGGCCATAGCGTTCCGCGTCGTTGGGAATGAAGCGGCCTTCCTCGTCCATCAGCGAGAGGGTCCACAGCCGTGCCTGGGGCAGCCGTCCGGTGATGCGGGTCTCGCAGCGGCCGTCGATGGGCTGGCCCTTGTCGTCGGTGGTGGCGAGGAAGATGAGGCCGTCCGCCAGCTCCAGCGGCAGCTCGCCGGAGCGGGCGACGGCGGCGCGGGCATAGGGATCGGCCTTCACCGTGCCGGAGCGCGGCCAGCCCCTCCAGGGCCCGGCCTCGACCATGTCCAGCCCGCGCGAATGGGTGACCATGAACAGGGTCACGCCCAGCCCGAGCACGATGGCGACGAGAAGGGTGAAGGCGAGAGGCAAAAGGCGCACGGCACCGTTCCGGCTACGCCTCCTTCTGGAGGAGGCACGACGCCCTTAAGTAGAGCACAATCGCGGCGGGGCAAAGGGCACGCCGCACGGGCGCCGTCCCCCTCACATATAGCGGGAGAGGAACGCCCGGCTTTCCGGCGGCAGCTCGGCGGCGCGGCGGGCGACCGGGTCGAACAGCACCAGCACCGTGTCCGCGGTCGCGACGCATTTGCCGTCCTGGAACAGGCCCTGGACGATGCCCGCCGAGCTGCGGCCGAGGCTCGACACGCGGGTGCCGATATCCACCGTGCCGGGCCAGATGATCTCGGCCCGGTAGTCCAGCACCAGGCGCACGATCACGAAGGAGAAGCCCTCCGGTGCCGCCCGGTGGCCGGGGCCGATGAGCATCTGCGAGCGGCCGGTCTCCAGGTAGCTGGAAAAGACCGCGTTGTTCACGTGGCCCTGCTTGTCGGTGTCGCCGAAGCGGATGGTGTCGAACGACTTCAGGGGGAAGTCGTCGAGCGTGGGCAGCGGAGCCTTTTCGGGCGGGGGCGCGGCGGTCATGGGAGCCTCCCGCTCACGGCTTGGGGTTCAGGGCGCGCCAGCCGATATCGGAGCGGTAGAAGCCGTCCGGCCAGTCGATGCGTGCGATGGCGGCATAGGCATGGGCCCGCGCCTCGGCCAGGGTGGCGCCGGTGGCGGTGACGTTCAGCACCCGCCCGCCGTTGGAGACGATGTTCGCGCCCTTGCGCCGCGTGCCCGCCTGGAACACCAGCACATCGTCCCCCGCCGCCTTGTCGAGGCCGGAGATGACGCTGCCGGTCTGGTGCGGGCCGGGATAGCCGCGGCTGGCATAGACCACGGTCATGGCCGAGACGTCGCGCCAGACGGGCGTCACTTCCGCGAGGCGGCCGGTGGCGGTGGCGTGCAGCAGCGTGAGGACGTCGCTGTCGAGGCGCGGCATCAGCACCTGGCACTCGGGATCGCCGAAACGGCAATTGTATTCCACCAGCTTCGGCCCGTCCTTGGTGAGCATCAAGCCGGCATAGAGCACGCCGCGATAGGGCGTGCCGGCCGCCACCATGGCGCGGGCCGTGGGGCGGATGATCTCCTCGATGGCGCGGTGCTCAAGCTCAGGGGTGAGCACCGGGGCCGGGGAATAGGCGCCCATGCCGCCGGTGTTGGGGCCGAGGTCGCCGTCGAACGCGCGCTTGTGGTCCTGGGCGCTGCCGAAGGGCACCACCGTTTCCCCGTCCACGAGGGCGAACAGGCTCGCCTCCTCCCCCTCCATGAACTCTTCGACCAGAACCTCGGTGCCGCCGCCGGAGAACACCTGCTCCACCGCGTCCACCGCGTCGTCCACGGAGAGCGCCACCACCACGCCCTTGCCCGCCATGAGGCCATCGGCCTTCACCACAATGGGCGCGCCCTGCGCCTTCACGTAGGCGGCGGCCGCGGCGGCATTGTCGAAGCGGGCGAACGCGGCGGTGGGAATGCCGTTGGCCTTGCAAAGCTCCTTGGTGAAGAGCTTCGAGCCTTCCAGCCGGGCGGCGGCGGCGGTGGGGCCGAAGGCGGGGATGCCGGCGGCCTGCAGCCGGTCCACGAGGCCGGCCACCAGCGGCGCCTCGGGGCCCACCACCACGAACTCGATGCCGTGGTCCCGGCACCAGGCGACGAGCGTGTCGTGGGCGGAGAGCGGGATGCCCTCGATCAGCTCCGCGTGCTCGGCGATGCCGGGATTGCCGGGCATGGCATAGAACTGCCCGATCTCGCGGCTCTGCGCCAGCTTCCAGGCGAGCGCATGCTCGCGGCCTCCCGAACCGAGCAGCAGGATGTTCATCGGTCCTCCACGCCTCGCGTCTTGTTGTTGGTCGTTGGGGCTGTTCTTCGGGCCCTTGGCTATCGGCTCGGGCGCGCGCATACAAGACCCTCCGCTCTGCGCTCGCCGCATAGGGGCGTGGCGGGCTATGCTCGCGACCCGTATTTCCGGTTGAATGATTCGATGGTCGATGTCCCCGAAGCGCGCGGCAACGCGCCCGAATGGAGCGTGTCCGAGCTCTCCGCCGCCCTGAGGCGCACGGTGGAGGACGCCTATGGCCATGTGCGGGTGCGCGGCGAGATTTCCGGATACCGTGGGCCGCATTCCTCCGGTCACGCCTATTTCTCGCTGAAGGATGCGGGCGCCCGGCTCGACGCCGTGATCTGGAAGGGCACCTTCCAGCGCCTGCGCGTGCGGCCGGAGGAGGGGCTGGAGGTGGTGGCCATCGGCCGGCTCACCACCTATCCCGGCAAGTCCGGCTACCAGATCGTCATCGAGGCGCTCGAATTCGCCGGCGCCGGCGCCATCATGGCCATGCTGGAGGAGAGGAAGCGCCGACTCGCGGCCGAGGGGTTGTTCGATCCCGCCCGCAAGCAGGAGCTGCCGTTCCTGCCGCAGGTGATCGGGGTCGTCACCTCGCCCACCGGCGCGGTCATCCGCGACATCCTGCACCGGCTGGCGGACCGCTTCCCGCGCCGGGTGGTGGTGTGGCCGGTGCGCGTGCAGGGCGAGACCTCGGCGGCGGAGGTCGCAGCCGCCATCCGCGGCTTCAACGCCCTGCCAGCGGGCGGGCCCGTGCCGCGGCCCGACGTGATCGTGGTGGCGCGCGGCGGCGGCTCGCTGGAGGACCTGCTCGGCTTCTCCGATGAGGCGGTGGTGCGGGCGGCGGCGGAAAGCGCCATTCCCCTCGTTGCCGCCGTGGGCCACGAAACGGATGTGACCCTCATCGACTTCGCCGCCGACGTGCGCGCGCCCACCCCCACCGCCGCCGCCGAGATGGTGGTGCCGGTGCGATCCGATCTCGTGGCGGGGGTGGAAAGCCTCGGCGCCCGGCTCGCCGTGGCGCCGGCGCGGATGCTGGAGCGCCGCCGGGCCGACCTGCGCGCCCTCGCGCGCCTGCTGCCCACGGAAGAGGACCTGTTCGCCATTCCCCGCCAGCGGCTCGATGCGGTGGGCGATCGCCTGCCGCGCGCGCTCAAGGCCAATGCGGCGGCCCATCGCCTGCGGCTGCTGGAAGCGGGCGCCCGGCTCTCGCCGCTCACCCTGCGGGGGCGCTTCGAGCGGGCGGGCGAGCGGGTGGAAAATCTCTCCGGCCGGCTGGAACGGGCCTCCGCGACCACACTGCGGCAGGCGCGCGAACGCCTGCGCGGCACGGCGCAGGGCTTCGCCATGGCGCGCGCGGCCCACCTGCGTGCCCAGCGGGAGCTGAACGCCCGCCGGGCCGAGTGGGTAGCCGCCTTCGGCCTGCGCGCCCGCCGCGCGGTGGAGGGCCGGCTGCGGGAGGAGGGGCGGCGGCTCGATGGCCTTGCCCAGCTCCTCGGCGCCCTGTCCTACCACGGCGTGCTGGAGCGCGGCTTCGCCCTGGTGCGCGATGCGCAGGGGCAGGCGGTGCGCCGCGCCGCCGGGCTCGGGCCCGCCGCCCGCATCGAGATCGAGTTCGCGGATGGGCGCATCGCGGCCGAGACCCTGGGCGGCGCCCCCCGCGCGGAGGCACCGGACCCCGCCGCGCCCGCGCGCCGCGCCCCGTCCCGCCGGCCGCGCAAGGCGGACCCGGGACCGAGCCTGTTCGACTGAGGCGCGCCATGGGCCGGACCTCCCAGCCGGGGCCACCTTCGGGGTGGGCCTCTTTCGCGCGCGGGCGCGCCGGATTATGCTTTCGTTCTCTCTTGAGGACGTTTCGCAAAGTGATGAACCGATTCGAACGCTTCCCCGAGCCCATCGGCGAGGCGGAGCTGCGCTATCTCGACGGGGAATTCCGCATCGTGCGCCCCGGCAGCTTCGTGCGCTGCGCGGTGACGGGCCAGGCCATTCCGCTCGACGACCTGCGCTATTGGAGCGTGGACCTGCAGGAGGCCTATGCCAGCCCCGAGGCCGTGCTCACCCGCATGCAGGAACGCGGCCGCCCCATGCCCTGAGCGGGCGTTCCGGGTTGGCCTGCGCTCCGGGATTGCACCCGCGCGCCCGGAGTTCCGTGACGCCAAGAGCCCGTGAGCCTGCCTCGTGGGTCTCTGGTCCAGCCCGTGCGGCACTTGACCGACACCCGACTGATGCCGGTCGAAGACCGGGGCCGGCGGGCTGAAGGCTTGCGTGACGCGAATGTCGTCGCGTGGGGCGCTCGCGTGCGGCGGCGAGAGCGTTTCCGAGCGAAGTGAACCCCGGTTCGCGTGAAGGAAACGCGTAATCGCAAGAGCCCGGATCGTTTCAGTGTTTCCGTAGAACACCAAAACGATCCGGGCTGCCGGGCGGGCCTTCAGCTCCCGGTGGGCGCCGTGCGCCGTGGCGAAGCCCTGCACCGCGCGTGCGGTCCTGTCCCTGCCGCATCATTCCCGCGGATACCGGCTCCCGTCGCTCGCCCGCTGGGATGGGGCGCGCCGCAGCGGATCGCCTTTCGGAGTCAGGTTTTCCGCGCCCTTCTCACCCTCTCCATCTTGCAGAGGTTGAGAGGGGGGGAGCGTTGCCGGATGGCGGGTCGAAGCGTTCATGGCCGGAGCGGTGCCCGCGCGGGGGACGGTTCGGGATGGTATTCATTTCCCGCTCCCGCCTTCCCAGGCCCGCCGCGTTTCGTCTCCGAAAACGGGACGGCTCGTGTCGCGGGATACCGTTTCGCGGTGCTGAGGCGGGCGTGGCGGTTGAATGTCCCCCGGCTCCGCCGCTCCGTGCGGGAGCGAAAAGCTGCCCCCTCCGCTTCAGGCGGCCCGCGCGCGGGCGCGTTCCTCCACGCGTCGGAGCAGCTCTTCGAGAGCCGCCGGGTCTTCCGGCGCCAGGGTGACCGACAGCACGGCGATGCCCTCTCTCAGGTCCTGAAGCTCGGGTGTGCCGAGGCGCGCCATGTCCTTGGCGGTGGTCACCAGTGTCGCCCCGGCGCGCGCGGCCGCGCGCTGGAGTGCCTCGATTTCGGGCCGGCGGAAGGGGTGGTGGTCGGGGAAAGCGGCGCGGGCCCGCAGGTCGAGCCCCTCGCGCTCCAGGGTCGAGAAGAATTTGTCGGGTCGGCCGATGCCCGCGAAGGCATGGAGCGGGCGCCCGCGCAGGGCCGCCACGGCGGATGGCTCGGGCACGAGGCGGGCACGCAGGACATGCCGGCCCCGGCGCGCGGCCTCCCGCGCCACGGCCTCGCCGGCCTCCCCCTCACCCACCAGCAGCACCGCGTCCGCCCGCGCGATCTGCGGCCCGAGCGGCGCGCGCAGGGGGCCGGCGGGCAGCACCGCGCCGTTGCCTACCCCCACCGCGGCATCCACCACCAGCAGGCTCGCATCCTTGGCGAGGCGCGGGTTCTGGAAGCCGTCGTCCATCACGATGTGGCTCGCGCCGGACGCCACCGCGAGGCGCGCGCCCCCGACCCGGTCGCCGCCGGCGACGATGGTGGGCGCGCATTGCGCCAGCAGCAGCGCCTCGTCGCCGACGAGGCCGGCGTCGTGCCGCGCGGGATCGACCAGGAGGGGGGAAGTGGCGGTGCCGCCATGGCCGCGCAGCAGCGCGAATGGTCGCGCGCCCGTCGCCGCGAGGCGTTCGAGGAACCACAGGGCGGTGGGCGTCTTGCCGGCGCCGCCCACCGTGGGGTTGCCGATGCAGAGTACCGGCACCGGCACCGTCTCCCCCCGGCCGCCCATGCGGGCGAACGTGACCGCGCCCAGGACGGCGCCCATGGGCGAGAGCAGCGCCGCCGCGAGCCCCGGCGGCCGCCACCAGAAGCCGGGGGCGCGCGCCGTCATCGCTGCTGCAGGCGGATGTGGATGAGGTAGGGCTCGATGGCGCGCAGAGTGTGCTCCAGCGCGCCGCCGAGGTCTTCCATGGTCTTCAGTCCCTGGGCCACGGCCTGGGCCCGCAGGTCCGGATCGCGCATCAGCACGAAGGCGGTGCGGGCGAGGGTGGCCGCGTCGCGCACCGGCAGGGCGCCGTATTGGGCGTCGAGGTGGGCGTAGGTCTCGGTGAAATTGTCCACATGGGGCCCGTGCAGCACCACGCTGCCGAGCTTCACCGCCTCGATGGGGTTCTGGCCGCCGCGGGGCACCAGGGAGCCGCCCACGAACGAGACCGGCGCCAGGCGGTAGAACAGGCCCAGCTCGCCCACGGTGTCGGCCACGTAGAAGTCGGCATCGGCGGCGGGCAGCTCGTCGCGGCTGCGCTGGGCGGCGGCCCAGCCGGCCGCCTCCGCCGCGCCGACGATGGTGCCTCCCCGCTCGGGATGGCGGGGCACGATCACGGTGAGCAGGTCGGTGATCTCAGCGCTGAGGATGGCATGAGCCTCCATCACCACCTGGTCCTCGCCGGGGTGGGTGGAGGCGGCGAGCAGCAGCGGCCGGTTGCCGATGGCCTGGGTGAACTCGGCGAAGTCGGCCGGATCGGCGGCGGGCGGCGGCACATCGAATTTCAGGTTGCCGCACACCTCTACCCGCTCGGCGCCGAGGGTCCGGAAGCGCTGGGCGTCGTCCTCGCTCTGGGCGAGGCACAGGTCCACGCGGGAAAGCAGGGCCCGCGCGCTCCGCGGCAGCTTGCCCCAGCGCTCCGCGGAGCGGGTGGAGAGACGCCCGTTCACCAGCACCACCGGCGTCTCGCGCCGGTTCAGCTCGGAAAGAAGGTTGGGCCACAGCTCGGATTCCGCGAGCAGCACCAGGTCCGGCCGCCAGTGGTCGAGGAAGCGCCGCACGAAGGGGGCGGCATCGAGCGGGCAGAACTGGTGGATGACCCCCTCGGGCGCGCGGTGGGCGGCGACCTTGCTGGAGGTGAGGGTGCCGGAGGTGAGCAGCACCTCATAGCCGCGCGCGCGCAGGTTCTCGATCAGCGGCAGCACGCAGGTGACCTCGCCCACGCTGGCGCCATGCACCCAGATGAGCGCGCCTTCCGGCCGCTCGGCGCTGGCATGGCCGCGACGCTCGGCGAGGCGGCGGGGGTCCTCCTTGCCCTTGCGCACACGGTAGCCGAGCCAGGCCGGCGTGAGCAGAGCGGCGGCGGAGCTGGCGCCCCGGTAGAGCCGCAGCGTCACCGGCAGCGCGCGGGATCTCTTCATGCGAGCCTCGACCCGGCCGTCCCGGTGCGCCTGCGCGCGAGCATCTCGGCGCGCTTCGTCACCGCCTCGAGCCGCGCCTGCAACTCGTCGCGGGCGGCGGCGAGCGTCGCTTCGTCCGCCTCGCGCGGCACGTAGAGCGGCTCGCCGACCACGGCCGCCCCGCGCCCGAACGGCAGGTTCAGGCTGGCACGGTCCCAGCTCTTGAGGGTGATGCGATGTTGGGTGGCCATTGCGACGGGGATGATAGGCCGTCCCGAATACCGTGCAATAGTAACGACGCCGAGCCCCACCCGGCGGGCGATCTTGGGCACATCGGCGGTCATGGCCACGGTGACGCCCGCCTCCAGCGTGGCGAGCATCTCATAGGTGGCGGAAACCGCGCCCTTGCGGTGGAAATCGCTGCGCGAGGTGGCGCCCGAGCCGCGGATGGTGCCCACGCCCAGCTTCTCGGCAGCGATGGCGTTGATCTCCGCATCGGCATGGCGGGAGATGAGCACCTTCGCCTGATGGTGCGGCTTGCGCGCGAACGGCGTGAGGAAATGCTGGCCATGCCAGAAGGTCAGGATGGCCGGCAGGCGCGCGTCGATGGTCTCGAAGACGTCGGGCGGCTCGATGACGAACCGCGTGGTGTGCGCCACCAGTTTGAAATAGGAAGCAAAGGTCGTCCCCGCCGCGAGTTGAAACGCGCGGTTGGTCCTCAGTCGCCGCCACATTGTTCTTTTTGCTCGCTGTCGTGAGAGGCACGCGGCCATGGACAGCCGCGCACGGCGCCATCCATAGCCTCTCTGCGGCTCCAGTCAAAGGGCGGGAGCGGATCTGCCTCCTCCAGCGGGCGTTCCGGCGCGCCTTGCGCGGCGGTGCAGCAAGGTCAGGCGCGCCTTCCGCGAGCGTGGCTCAGGCGCCGAAGGCCTTGCCGGTCTCCGGGTCCAGCAGGCGATGCAGGTGGACCACGAAATAGCGCATCATGGCGTTGTCCACATTCTGCTGGGACTTCGCCTTCCAGGCCGCCGCGGCGCTCGCGTAGTCGGGAAAGATGCCGACGATGTCGAGCTTGGAGAGGTCCTTGAACTCGGTGCCGTCGAGGGCGGTGAGTTCTCCGCCGAAGACGAGGTGGGGCAGTTGCTTGCTGGAGCTGGTCATGGCGTGTCCGGAAAGAGGGTCACGGGCGGGATTGCACCGTCCCGGCAGGGGCGGCTGAAGGGGAAAGGCCGTTGGCGGCGGCCAGCGCGGCCGGGTGCAGCGCGCGGCCGGCGCACACCAGCGGCGGATGGCGCGGCACCGCGCGATTGTAGGCGAGCGGCGCGGCGTCCAGCGTGGTGAGGCGCCCGCCGGCTTCCTCCACCAGCAGGTCGGCCGCGGCGAGGTCCCAGTCGTGGCTGTCGGCGCGGGAGAGGGCGAGGTCCACCTCGTCCGTGGCCACGCGGGCGAGCCGCAGCGCCAGCGAGTGGCCGCGCGGCAGGCGGGTGATGGCGGCGGCGCGGGCGATGAGGTCGAGCGCATCCGCCGGGCCGGCGGCGCGGGCCCCCTCCAGCGTGGCGCGGACGGAAACCTTGATGGCCGCGCCGTTGCGCTGCGCGCCGGCACCCCGCACGGCGATGAACATCTCGTCCAGCACCGGCGCGAACAGGGCGGCGAGGCGCGGGCGTCCGTCCTCCACCAGCGCCACGGAAACCGCCCAGTCGGGCGCGCCGTGCATGTAGCCGCGGGTGCCGTCGATGGGGTCCACCACCCACACCCGGCGGGCCGAGAGGCGGGCCGCGTCGTCGGCGGTCTCCTCCGAGAGCCAGGCGCAATCGGGCGCGAGGGCGGTGAGGTGGCGGTGCAGGAAGCGGTCGACCGCGATGTCGGCCTCGGTCACGGGGGAATTGTTGCCCTTGCTCCAGGATTTCACCCCGGAGGCGAACATGGAGCGCGCGAGCTCACCCGCTCCCGCCACCACGTCCGTCAGGTGGCGGGCCAGGGTTTCGTCGTCCGGGCGCGGGGCGTTCCCCGCGCCGGCGGCGGCACTGACTGGCTCGACGCTCATGGCCTCGCCACATAGGAGCAGGCGGGGCGGAAGGCAATGCGCCTTCCGTTTCCCAAACGCCTGAAAAGCGGGCAGACGCAGGGCCTGAGATGTGAAAACACAATATAATTCATTGGTATACAAGTAAGAGTGATTTTACGCCGCACCCGCTCTTTCGCTGCATTTTGATTAGGCAGTGCTCAGGGAAGGATCAGCCGCAGCACGCTCGGCACCAGCGTGTCGAGGCTGAGGCCGGCGAACAGGATGAGCCCGGCGTCGCGGTTGGAGAGGAAGAGGGCGAGGCAGCGCGCGGAATCGTCGATGTCGAGCCGCCTCACCTGCCAAAAGAGATGGGCCGCGAAGCCGAGGAGGCCCAGAATGGAGAACAGCCCCGCCGGGACCAGCAGCAGAGCGCCGGCGAACAGCGCCACCACCGCCGTGTAGCACAGCGCCACCGCGAGGCCCGTGCGGCGCCCGAACAGCAGCGCCGTGGAGCGCACGCCGACGACGGCGTCGTCTTCCCGGTCCTGGTGGGCATAGATGGTGTCGTAGGCGAACACCCACAGCACCGCGCCGGCGAACAGCAGCAGCGCGGGGTCCGAGATGGTCTGGAACACGCTCGCCCAACCCATCAGCGCGCCCCACGAGAAGGCGATGCCGAGGGTGAGCTGCGGCACCGAGGTGATGCGCTTCATGAGCGGATAGACCGCCACCACTCCCAGCGAGGCGAGGCCGGTGATGATGGCGAAGCGCGGCAGGCACAGCAGCACCGCGAGGCCTACGAGGCACTGGAACACGAGGAAGGCGAGGGCGGCCGGCACGCTCACGGCGCCGGACGCCACCGGCCGGGCGCGGGTGCGGGCCACCGCGCGGTCGATCTTGCGGTCGAGGATGTCGTTCCAGGTGCAGCCGGCCCCGCGCATGGCGATCGCGCCGACGGCGAACAGGACCAGCAGCCGCGGATCGGGATAGGGCGCATCCGCGGCGACGGCGGCAAGGGCGGTGGACCACCAGCACGGCAGCAGCAGCAGCCACCAGCCGATCGGCCGGTCGAGCCGCGCGAGATGGAGATAGGGCCGCACCAGGGCAGGGGCGTGGCGATCGACCCAGTTGTCCGGCGGCGCATCCGCGACCGTGGGGCCGGCCATGCCTTCCTGCGTGCTCAAGGCGATGCCTATTTCTGGAGGACGTTGCCGCTCAGCGTGTCGAACACGCCGCTCTTGCCGTCCGAGGCCTTGCTGGTGGAATAGCCGGTGGTGACGCCGAGGGCGCTGGACATGGAGCCCTGGGGCGGTGGCTTGGCGGGCCCGCCGGTGGCGCCGCCGTTGGCGGCCACCTGGCACACCTTGTCGCGGATGTCGTTGGTCTTCTTGTGGCTGGCGGCGGCCTGCGTGATGGCCTGCTCGGGAATCTGGCACCAGTCCTTGTTCTTGGTGAGGAACTCCACCCACTTCGCCTCGGCGCTGGAGAAGGAGCGGAACAGCGGGCACAGGGTCTGCGGATCGGCCTTCTTCTTGCCGGCCTCGTTCAGGGCCTTGCCCTTCTGCTCCAGGTCGGCGCGCGCGGCGGCGACGTCGCTCTGGCAGTCCGCTCGCGCGCTGGCGATGGACAGGGCGCTCACGACGGCGATGGCCGCGATCTTGAGCGTCGTCTTCTGCATCGAGCACTGCCCTTTCATTGTCCGCCCCCCGGCGATCTCTTGATATACAGAGCGCAGACATGGGGCAATATCACGGCGAAGCCGGCATGGCGGCCGGCGGACGTTGCGGCAGGTTGCCACGAGGGTCGTGAAGGTTCCGTTTCCGGGTGTCGGCCGCGGCCGGGCGGAAGGCTTCCATGCGCCGCCGGCCCTTGTTCTTCCGCCGGCCGTGTGGGAGAGGCAGGGTGAATGGGCCCCCTCGCGCGGCCCCCTGCGATCCGGACGATGCCGATGAGCATGACGCAAGACCAGCCGGCCCCCGGGCCGGAGACGATGGCGCGCCCGGCGCCCTTCGCGGACCTCGTGCCCGCGCTGCGCGCTCGCGTGCCCGGCCTGCGCGGCCGGCTCGAAGCGAACGCGCCGCTCGCCGAGCTGACATGGTTCCGCGCCGGCGGCCCGGCGCAGGCGCTGTTCCTGCCCGCCGATGCCGACGACCTCGCGGCCCTGCTCGCCGCCCTGCCGGCGGAGGTGCCGGTCACGGTCATCGGCCTCGGCTCCAACCTCATCGTGCGCGATGGCGGGGTGCCGGGGCTGGTGATCCGGCTGGCGAGGGGATTCACGGAGATCGCGGTGGAAGGCTGCCGCGTCAGCGCCGGCGCCGGCGTGCCGGACGTGAAGGTGGCGCGCGCCGCCGCCGAGGCGGGGCTCGACGGCTTCGCCTTTCTGCGCGGCATTCCCGGCGCGGTGGGCGGCGCCCTGCGCATGAACGCGGGCGCCTATGGCGGCGAGGTGAAGGACATCCTGGTCTCGGCAGAGGCGGTGACCCGCGCCGGGCAGAAGGTGGAGCTTTCCGCCGCCGACATGGGCTTCACCTACCGCCATTGCGCGGCGCCGGACGACCTGATCTTCACCCGCGCGGTGTTCGAGGGGCGTCCGGGAGACCGCGAGGCCATCGCCGCGCAGATGGCGCACATCACCCAGAGCCGGGAGGCCACCCAGCCCATCAAGAGCCGCACCGGCGGCTCCACCTTCAAGAATCCGCCCGGCACCAGCGCCTGGAAGCTGGTGGATGCGGCCGGCCTGCGCGGCTTCACCCTGGGCCGGGCGCAGGTGTCGGAGCTGCACACCAATTTTCTGGTCAATCTCGGCGGCGCCACCGCCGCCGAGATCGAGGCCCTGGGCGAGGAGGTCCGCCGGCGGGTGCTGGCCGCCACCGGCGTGAGCCTCGAATGGGAGATCAAGCGGATCGGCCTTCCCGCCGCTTGATCCCGCCGCCTGATCCCGCCGGCCTATTCGGCGGCCCGCAGGGTCGCTGGGGCGAGCCGGGCCACCTGCTCCGCCAGCCCTGCCTGCGCGGCGGGCCGCGCCTGCACGATGACGCCGTGCCAGCCGAGGCCGCGATAGGTCTCGTAGCCGGGAGTGAGGGCATAGCCCACCATGGCGCCCTGGGCGTCGGTGTAGTGGCCGCTTTCCCCTTCCGTCCGGAGGGGGAAGACCTCCGAGAGGATGCCCTTGCCATCGGACGCGGCGATCACGCGGTGGCGTGAATCGAGCAGCAGGCAGCGGGTGCGGGCCTGTTCCTCGGCGCTGCGCCGGCCGCCGCTGACCACGGCGGCGGCCTGGGGCTGCCAGTCGAAGAAGATGCCGAGCACCCCCGTCGGCCGGCCTGTGGCCTCGCCGCCGGCGCGCACGGCGGTGGCGTAAGTGGCCGCCTGGGCATTGCCCAGGGCGGGAATGGTCTCCACGTCGGCGACGGAGAAATCCTCGCCGCTGCGGGTGGCCATGGCGGCGCGGAACCATTCCGTGCGCGAGACATCGGTGCCCACGGCGCGGTGGTAGCGGTCGGGCCGGCCGTTGGCCACCACGCGCCCGTCGGCATCGACGATCCAGAGGTCGAGATAGACCGTGTAGCTCTGCAGGATCACGCCCAGCCGGTCGGCCGCGTGGCGCGCGGTTTCGGGGCCGGGCGCTTCCAGGCAGTCCACCACCGCCTTGTCGGTGGCCCACCAGCGCACGTCGCACGAGCGCTCGTAGAGGTTGCGGTCGATGATCTCGATCATGTTCAGCGCCTGGTCGGCGAGGCGCTGGCCGCGCACCTGCTCGGCCATGCGGCGGCCGATCTCGGTGAGCTCGACGATGGAGCGCGAGAGGTCGGTGGAGAGGGCGCTCGAGATCTCCTGGATCCGTTGCGACACCGCCTTCACCTCGTTGGCGACCACCGAGAATCCGCGTCCGGCGTCGCCGGCGCGGGCGGCCTCGATGAGCGCGTTGAGGGCGAGCGTGCGCGTCTCCCGCGTCACGCCGTTGATCTGGTCGATCTTCTCATGGGCAATGGCGCCGATCTGCTCGGAGAGCATCACGACGCGTTCCGGTTCAGCGCTCATGTGACATCCTCATGAGGTGTGCTGCCTGCTTTTTCACCTCAGCAAGAAATGAGCCATATTTGTCAGCACCCGGCCGCGGCGGCCGGTCTTTGGGCCGTTATCTCTGTACCGTCACACTCTCGGCATGGCCAAGCTTGCCGGGATATGTCGTTACCTCTCCGCTGGTATTTGCCCTCCGCGACGGCCGGAGCGGCCCAGGGCCGGATGGCGGCGGGCGGGGCGATTTTTCGTCCGGAACGTCCCTTTCGGGGGCTGGCGGCGGCGTCCGGACGGCGTTTCCGGCGTCGCGGACGCGAAAAATGGAGGCAGGTGCCGCCGGAACGGGCACCCGTGCGCGGCCATCGGGAGCGCGTGCGCCCGCGCCGCCCTTAGGGAATTGCATACCGGCCCCGGTCTTCACTGGCGGCGACCTTCGCCCGGCGCCTCCGGTGGCGCCGGCGGGGCGATTTTCTGCTACATCCCGCCGCCTCTGGCGCGGGGGCTTCAGGAGCGGTGAGCGATATGGCGAAACATGTGGCGGTGCTGATGGGCGGCTGGTCGTCCGAGCGGGAGGTCTCGCTGCGTTCCGGCGCCGCCTGCGCCGCGGCGCTGGAGGACGCGGGCTACCGCGTGACGCGGGTGGACGTGGGCCGCGACGTGGGCGAGGTGCTGGCGCGCCTGAGGCCGGACGCGGCGCTGAACGTGCTGCACGGCCACCCCGGCGAGGACGGCACCATCCAGGGCGTGCTGGAGATCCTGCGCATTCCCTACAGCCATTCGGGCGTGCTTGCCTCGGCCCTCGCCATGGACAAGGCCCAGGCGCGCATCACGCTGGCGGCGGCCGGGGTTCCCGTGGCCGCCGGCCGCACCGTCACCCGCGCGGAAGCGGCGTTGGGCCATGTGATGGCGCCGCCCTATGTGCTGAAGCCGGTGGCGGAGGGCTCCAGCGTCGGTGTCTTCATCGTGCGCGAGGAGCAGGCCCATCCGCCACAGGAACTCCACAGGGAAGATTGGAGCTTCGGCGAAACCCTTCTGGCGGAAGCCTTCATCCCCGGCCTGGAGCTGACCTGCGGGGTGATGGGCGACAGGCCCCTGGGAGTCATCGAGATCGAGGCGGTGCAACCGTTTTACGACTACGAAAGCAAGTATGCGCCCGGCGGCTCGCGCCACATTCTTCCGGCGCGGATTTTACCTGAAATTTACGAGCGCGTGCAGATGTTAAGCCTAACGGCGCACCGAGCTCTCGGCTGCCGGGGGGTGTCTCGCGCGGATTTCCGCTTCGACATTTCCAAGGGCGATGCCTCCGGGCTCGTCTGCCTGGAAGTGAACACCCAGCCCGGCATGACCGAGACCTCGCTGGTGCCCGACATGGCGGCCCACGCGGGCATTTCATTCGGCGAGCTTGTGACATGGATGGTGGAGGACGCGTCGCTGGATCGGTAAGGCCCCCCCGGGCGGAGACGCGCCGAGGCGCGGCGCCGAAGGCCGGCCCGGTTCCGCCCGGCCGGCACAAGCGCCTGCCGGTGGAGGACCTCCGCCCGGCCAGCCGCACAGCCCTGCTCCTGCGCCGCTTCACGGTGTGGCTGGGCGCCTCCCGGCTCGGCCAGCGCGGCGCCGGCCTGCTCATGGTGGCGGTCATCGGCGGCTTCTCCGCCTATGGCGTCGTCATCGGCGGCCATATGGAGGAGGCGCGGGAGATCGGCGTCGACCTCGCGGACGCGGCCGCCAACGTGGCCGGGTTCAAGGTGCGCGAGGTCAACCTCTCCGGCTACAACCACATGTCGCCGGCGGAGATCCTCCAGGCCGCCGGCATCAAGGGCTCCACCTCCATCCTGTTCGTCAATGCCGACGACACCCGCGCCCGGCTGGAGCAGATGCCCTGGATCCGTGCGGCGAGCGTGCGCAAGCAGTTCCCCGACCGAATCGACATCGCCATCGTCGAGCGCGAGGCGTTCGCGCTCTGGCAGGTGAATGGCGAGATCAAGGTCATCGCCCGCGACGGCACCGCCATCGCCCCCTATTCCGACGACCCGCGCTACGTGGACCTGCCCATCGTGGTGGGCGAGGGCGCGGAGAAGCGGGTGGAGGAGATCGTGGACGCGCTGGCTCGCCTGCCGGACCTCAAGAGCCAGGTGCGCGCCGCCATCCTGGTGGCCGAGCGCCGCTGGACCCTGAAGACGCGCAACGGCATCGACGTGCGCCTGCCGGAGCGGGAGATGGACGGCGCGCTGATGCAGCTCGTCGCCCTCGACCGCGACAAGAAGCTTCTTTCCCGTGACATCACCATCGTCGACCTGCGCCTGCCCGATCGCGTGGCGGTGCGCCTGTCGGACGCCGCCGCCGCCGCTCGCGACGAGATGCTGAAGGCGAAGGCCAAGGCCAAGAAGGGAGGCCCCGCATGAGGTCCCGGCTCGCCCAGGGGTTCGCGCCGAAGATGCGCCCGCTTCCCCCCCGCAAGGGCGGCATCGTGGGGGTGCTCGACATCGGCACCAGCAAGGTGGTGTGCGCCATCGCCAAGCTGCGGCCCCGCGGCGCGTCGGACGTGCTGAGCCGACGCACCCATTCCATCGACGTCCTCGGCATCGGCCACACCCGCGCCTACGGCATCAAGGGCGGCGCGGTGGTGGACATGGCCAAGGCCGAGCTCGCCATCCGCCAGGCGGTGGACATGGCCGAGCGCGCCTCGGGCGTGCAGATCGCCTCGGTGGTGGTCGGTGTCTCCGGCGGGCGGCTCGCCTCCCAGCATTACGAGGCGGCTGTGCGCCTCACCGCGCCGTCGGTGGAGGAGTTCGACATCCGCCGCGTGCTGGAGGCCGCCTCCACCTATGCGGTGAATGATGGCCGGGCCGTGATGCACGCGCTGCCGGTGGGCTATTCGCTCGACGGGCGCTCCGGCATCGGCGAGCCGTGCGGCATGCTGGGCCAGGAGCTCGGCGCCGACATGCACGTCATCACCGCCGACCTCACGGCGCTGAAGAACCTCGTGCTGTGCGTGGAGCGCTGCCATCTCTCCATTGAGGCCATGGTGGCGGCGCCCTATGCGGCGGCGCTCTCCTCCCTCACCGACGACGAGATGGAGCTGGGCGTCACCCTCATCGACATGGGGGCGGGCACCACCACCTTCGCCATCGTGGACGGCGGGCACTGCGTCTACGTGGACGGGGTGGCCCTGGGCGGCCACCACATCACCAACGATGTCGCGCGCGGGTTGCCGGCGCGCCTCGCCGACGCCGAGCGCATGAAGGCCCTGCACGGCGCCGTGGTGGCGGTCTCCTCCGACGAGCACGACATGCTCACCGTGCCGCCGCTCTCTGGCGACACGCGCGACCAGCCGCAGATGGTTCCGAAGTCGCGGCTCGTCACCATCGTGCGGCCGCGCGCGGAAGAAATCGTGGAATTGATTCGCGACCGGCTGAAGTCTTCGGGCCATGCCGGCGACGCGGGCCGGCGCATCGTGCTCACCGGCGGCGCCGCGCAGCTCCAGGGGCTGGCGGACCTGGTGGCGCGGGTGATCGGCCCACAGGTGCGCATCGGCCGTCCGTTAGGCGTTTCGCGCCTGCCGGAAGCGGCGCGCGGCGCGGCGTTCGCGGTCACCGCGGGCCTGCTCGTCTACCCGCAAGCCGCTGGCCTTGAACACTTCGAGCCGCGCCGCCGGCAGGCGGTGGGCGCCGAGCCGCAGGGATATTTCGGCCGCGTGGGGCGCTGGCTGAAGGACAGCTTTTAGACATGGTTAACCAAATCAGCAGTAACAAGTTGGTCAACGGGATTCATCGACAGGCGGTCTGAGCCGAGCGGGTTCGACGGAGCGAAAACATGACGATCAACCTTCAGATGCCCGACATTCGTGAGCTCCGTCCGCGGATCACGGTGTTCGGTGTGGGCGGCGCCGGTGGCAACGCCGTCAACAACATGATCTCCTCGGGCCTGAGCGGCGTCGAGTTCGTGGTCGCGAACACCGATGCCCAGGCGCTCACCCTCACCAAGGCCGAGCGCGTGGTGCAGATGGGCGTGGCGGTGACCGAGGGTCTCGGCGCCGGCTCCCAGCCGGAAGTGGGTCGCGCGGCGGCCGAAGAAGTCATCGACGAGATCCGCGACCACCTGTCCGGCTCGCACATGGTGTTCATCACCGCCGGCATGGGCGGCGGCACCGGCACCGGCGCTGCGGCCGTGGTGGCCCGCGCCGCCCGCGAGCTCGGCATTCTCACCGTGGGCGTGGTGACCAAGCCCTTCCACTTCGAGGGCCTGCGCCGCATGCGGGTGGCCGAGCACGGCATCACCGAGCTGCAGAAGAGCGTCGACACCCTCATCGTCATCCCGAACCAGAACCTGTTCCGGGTGGCCAACGAGAAGACCACCTTCGCCGACGCGTTCGCGATGGCCGACCAGGTGCTCTATTCGGGCGTCGCCTGCATCACCGACCTGATGGTGAAGGAAGGCCTCATCAACCTCGACTTCGCCGACGTGCGCGCCGTGATGCGCGACATGGGCAAGGCCATGATGGGCACCGGCGAGGCTTCCGGCGAGAAGCGCGCCCTGCAGGCCGCCGAGGCCGCCATCGCCAACCCGCTGCTGGACGAGACCTCCATGCAGGGGGCCCGCGGCCTGCTCATCTCCATCACCGGCGGCAAGGACATGACGCTGTTCGAGGTGGACGAGGCGGCGACCCGCATCCGCGAGGAAGTGGACCCCGACGCCAACATCATCCTCGGCGCCACCTTCGACGAGATGCTGGACGGCATCATCCGCGTCTCCGTGGTGGCCACCGGCATCGATCCGCTCTCCATTCCCGACCAGATCCAGCCGCCCGCCGACCTCGGCGGACGCAAGATGTCCAACGCCGGCCGCATGGCGGTGGAGACCGCCCGCGAGGCGCAGATCCACTCTGCCGTCGCCGCTATCTCCGCCGAGGACCTCATCGGCCTGGAGGACTTCGCGCCCGTCGCCCAGCAGCCGGCCCCCGCGCCGATGCCCGAGCAGCCGGTGGCCATCGACGACGTGACCATCCGCGCCGCCCAGCCGCGCCCGTCCTTCCTCGCCGAGCCGGAGCCCGCCCCCGCGCCGATGCCGGTGCAGGAGGAGGACGACTTCGCGCCCTACATCCCGCCGCAGAGCCAGCGCGTGCGCACCACGCGGATGCCGCGGGTGGACGAGCTGCCGCTGCCGGCCCAGAACCAGATCCGCGCCCAGCGCGGCGAGCCGCCGCTGGAGCAGGCCCAGCCCGACAAGAAGCGCATGACCCTTCTGCAGCGTCTCGCCCATGTGGGCCGCCGCGAGGAGCCCGAGCCCGAGCCGGCGCGCCGCGACCAGCCGAGCATGCGCGCCCCCGAGCGTCGCCAGCCCGAGCCCCGCTACCAGGACCAGCAGCGCGGCTACCAGGATCCGCGCGGCTACCAGGACCAGCGCCCGACCATGGGCGGCCATCCCGGCGAGGCGGTTTCCGAGTTCGCCAAGCGCCCGCAGAGCCGGCCTGTGATGGAGGTTCCCTCCCGTCCCGCGCCGCAGCGTGGCGAGGACGACGACCACCTGGAAATCCCCGCCTTCCTGCGCCGCCAGGCGAACTGAGTCGGGCACGCACCCCTTCGCGGGCTGTAACAATAGGCTTGAGGCTGACTGTCATGGTCGGCCTTAAGCATTTGTTAAATAATGGAAATCGTGTCGTTGGCCTTGGTAACAGGCGGTAAGCAAGCGTGATTTGGCGCAGCGCAGCCTGGGGACTAGGGTGCCCCCAATCCTGATCGACCCACACGCATCGCGTTGACAGTTTTTTTTGGACAACCGCGGCGAAAGTGGGAAGGCAAGGTGAAGCTTTGGGGGAGAGCCTTTGGCCATTCGGTGGCCTCGGCTCCCCGAGCATGGGACGACACCGATTATGCAGACCACTCTGGCTCGCGAGATTGCCCTCAAGGGGGCCGGCGTTCACGCCGGGGTCGAGGCGACCCTCACTCTGAAGCCGGCATCTGCGAACACTGGTATCGTCTTCGTCCGCTCCTTCGCCGACAGCGCCCCGCGCAAGGCCACCGTTTCCCATAAGTCCGTCCAGGCCACCGACCTCGCCACCGTGCTCGGCGACCGTTCCGGCGCCCTGGTGTCCACGGTCGAGCACCTGCTGGCCACCTTCAACGGCCTGGGCATCGACAACGCCGTGGTGGAGATCGACGGCCCCGAGGTTCCGATCCTCGACGGCAGCGCGGTGGAATTCGTGGCGGCCATCGACGCCGCCGGCGTCACCACCCTGCGCGGCCGCCGCAAGTATCTCAAGGTGCTGAAGCCCGTGCGCGTCGAGAACGGCGCCGCCTTCGGCGAGCTTCTCCCCTATGACGCCGGCTTCCGCCTGGAAGTGGAGATCGACTTCTCCCATGAGGCCATCGGCCGCCAGCGTTTCGCCGCCACCCTTTCTCCCGCGGTGTTCCGCCGCGAGCTGGCGCAGGCCCGCACCTTCGGCTTCCTGAAGGATGTGGAGCGCCTGCGCACCGCCGGCTATGCCCGCGGCGCCGCCCTCGAGAACACCGTGTGCCTCGATGACGCCGGCGTCATCAATCCCGACGGCCTGCGCTTCACCGACGAGTTCGTGCGCCACAAGGCGCTTGACGCGGTGGGCGACCTCGCCCTCGCCGGCATGCCGCTTCTGGCCCGCTACCGTTCCTTCCGCGGCGGCCACAAGCTGAACTTCCAGATGGTCAACGCTTTGCTCGCCGACCGCTCCGCTTATGCGGTGGTGGAGGAGGCCCGCCCGGTGCGCGAGACCGTCGGCGCCGAGATCTCCGGCGCCACTCCGGTTCCGGTGTTCGCCCCCGAGCTGTGAGGCGAGCGCCCGGCAGGGTGCTCCAGGTTTCGTTCCGAGCTTTATCGCTTCAAGACCCCGCCCGGCGCCGCGCCCGGCGGGGTCTTTGCTTTTCCGGGCCTTTTCGAGTGAAGGGGATGCCGGTTCGCGTGAAGAACGTGCGTTGTCTCGATAAGCTGGAGTGATCTCCGCGAGCCGATGCGGGTGGAAAACGGGGGAGGCCGCGCGAAGCGTGAAGCGATCAAGGGGGGCTCAAAGGCGCTTCCAGGCAGGCCGCCACTTCGGGGGCGGCGTCTTCGGCCACCGGGTCACTGCGTATGGGGGCCGCAGGCGGTTCCCCCGGCGAGGGCGCCGCTTGGCCTTGCCCGAGAGCGCCTCGGCTCAATAGCCCAGGGCGCGATCCACTACGTTCAGCAGCGGCAGGCCGGCCCGGTGGCGGCGGATGCCTTCGATCACGGTCGGCGCCGCCGTTTCCGGCTGGGTGGGCGCGGCCGCGTGGGGCATCACGATGACGCGCGGGTGCGACCAGAAGGGGTGCTCCGCCGGCAGAGGCTCCACATGGAACACGTCGAGCGTGGCGCCGGCCATGTGCCCGCTCTCCAGCGCTGCGAGAAGGTCCTCGTCCACCAGATGGCCGCCGCGGGCCGCGTTGATGAGGCTGGCGCCGCGCGGCAGGCGGGCGAACGTCTGCGCGTTCAGGATGCCGCGACTCTCGGGTGTGAGAGGCAGCAGGCACACCAGGATCTCGGTTTCCGACAGGAAGGGGCCAAGCCCCTCCGGTCCGTGGAAGCAGGCCACGCCGGGAATGTCGCGCGCCGAGCGCGCCCAGCCGCGCACGGAAAAACCAACCCGCGCGAGATTCTCGGCGCAGAAGCGGCCGAGCTCGCCCAGCCCCATGACGCCCACCGTGCGGTGGCTGGCGAGGGGCACGTTCCGCTCGTGCCACTCCCGCCGCGCCTGCTGGGCGGCGAAGGCGGGCATTTCGCGATGATAATAGAGCGCCTGCATGAGCACGAATTCGTTCATGCCGAGCTTCAGGCCCGGGTCCACCATGCGCACCAGCGGCAGGTGTGTGGGCACCACGTCGGCGCCGATGATGCTGTCGACGCCGGCGCCGAGGGAAAAGACCGCCTTGAGGTTCGGCAGGCCGGCCAGCACGCCGGGCGGCACCTTCCAGGCGAAGGCATAGTCGATCTCCTCCGCCGCGCCGACATCCGGCCACTGGCGGATGTCCAGCTCCGGCATTTCGCGGGCGAAGGCGGCGAGCCAGGGCTCGGGCCCGATGCCGGGGCAGGCCCAGAGCATGACGGGCGGGCGGGGCGCGGAAGAGGTCATCGGGTTTTCCGTCGGGGTATGGCGCTGCGGCCCCACCGCGGAGCGGGGCCGGCTTTCTATAGGGGCTTTCCGGGTGTGGAGGCGAGCGGGCGCATCGGCCGCGTTGCAATCGCGCGAGCGCCGTGCCAGAGCTTTCCCGATTTCGCCGATTGGCTTCCATGTGCAGGATTCGTCATGAAAAAAGCGTCTCTGTTCGCTGCCGTCGCCACGCTTGCGCTCTGTGCGATGCCTCGCCTCGGCCTTGCCGACACGGCGAAGTTCGAATGCGCCTGGCTGCCGGCGGGTCAGAAGCCCTCCGCAGAGGTGGCCGCGCTGCTGGCCGCCGGTGATCCGCTGGACCAGCCCAACGTGCTGAACGCCGCGGTGGACAAGCTGAAGGCGAGCGGCCTGCGCCCCGCGCTCATCATCGACGGCCTCGTGAGCGCCTATTGCCCGGTGGTGGCGGAGAACGCCAACTACACCGACGCGCAGAAGACCGCCCGCATGCAGGCCTTCGCGGCCCGCACCGTGCGCCTCGTCTATTCGCTGGAGACGGCCGACAAGATCTTCCTCGACGTGGGGCTGCCCCCGGCGGTGGTGGATGCGGTGAACGCCAAGGTGCGCGCCGCGGGCGTGAGCCAGCAGGACTGGCTGGCCGGCGTCGTCACTACCGCCGCCGACGCGAAGTAGGTGGCCTCGGGGGCGACGGTCCGCCGTCGCCTCCGGCCTGCCGCGCCGGGTCTTGCGCCCTCCCACCGGCGACGATGCGGCGAGGGCGTGGGAAGCCCTGCGGACGCCCTCCGCCCGCGCCGCCCATAAGGGCGCGTCGGCGGTCGTGGTTTTCAAACGGGATTTTCGGCAAGGACGGTGGACGCGCTCGCGTGGGTGCGTCGGCGCAGCCGACGTCCGCATCTGTATGTCCGGGGCGGTGGGCGCGGCGCCTCGGTTCTCCCAGCTTGCCGGCATTCGCGGCGAACTGCGGGATCAGCGCGTATCTCAAGCGTGAGCGCCGCCGCTTCCGCCCCTGGCGAAGGGATGCGGACCACCCTCCAAAAGGAGGGCGCGCGTGATCGTCCTCCGGAGTGAACGGTCTCGCCTGACACCGCCCGCATCCAGGCGGCAAGGCGATGGAGCGCTTCACGGGGCGCTGCTTCGAACGCCCCTCCGGCGTGTTGGGCCCGCGCGGCGGCACGGGCCCCCAGGCGTCAGGATGCGGGGGCGAGGATGCCCTTCTCGGTCAGCAGCGCGGCGAGCTCGCCCGCCTGGAACATCTCGCGCACGATGTCGCAGCCGCCGACGAACTCGCCCTTCACATAGAGCTGCGGAATGGTCGGCCAGTTGGAATAGGCCTTGATGCCCTCGCGGATGAAGGGGTCCTGCAGCACGTCCACGGCGGCGTAGGGCACGCCGATCTGGCCCAGCACCTGGACCACCGCGGAGGAGAAGCCGCACTGCGGCGCCTGCGGCACGCCCTTCATGAAGAGCACGACGTCGTTGTTCTCGATGAGATCCTTGATGCGTTCGGCGGTGTTGGCCATGGGGGCAATCCTCGGCTGATCTGAAACGGTGGGTCGGGAACGATCTGCGCGTGATCTACATTTCCGCGCGGTCTACATCTCCGTCGGGTCTACTTGGGAACGATGGTCTCGAGCGCGAGGGCGTGCAGCACGCCGCCCATCTGCCCCTGGAGGGCGGCGTAGACCATCTGGTGCTGCTGCACCCGGCTCTTGCCCTTGAAGGCCTCCGAGGTGACGCGCGCGGCGTAGTGGTCGCCGTCGCCGGCGAGATCCACGATCACAACGTGGGCGTCCGGAAGGGCGCTCTTCACCAGCCGCTCGATTTCGGCTCCGTCCATGGCCATGGTCTGTGCTCCTCTTCTGCGCGCCCTCATGCAAGGTCGGCACCACGCGGGCGCGGGCGCCGCAAGTGATTGAAATCCGGGCACGGGCGGGCGCATTGGCGTCATGCGGACACGGATGGCGCGTTTCCCCCATGCGCCGAGCTGTCGGCTTTGCGACAGGCCGGCTGGCTGGCGGGCACTGAAATGACGGCGCTTGCGCTCTATACATGCGGGAATAGCGTGAGCCCGAAAAATGCGGGGCCTACCCCGAAATCGGCCCGGCTCTTGCTTACCTGCATCAGCCTCCGTGATGAGAGACGGAACATGAGAGAAACACGACATGAGGGCCGCCGCCGATCGCCGCCGTTCGCGGTGATCCTCGGGACCAACGAGATCGCCTCCGCCGTGGCGGTGCACCTGCATCGCTCCGGCTATGGCGTTGTTCTGTCTCATGATCCGGTGCCGCCGGTGATCCGCCGCAAGATGGCGTTCCACGACGCCTTGTTCGACGACCTCGTGGAGGTGGACGGCGTGTTCGCCACGCTTGCGGATTCGAGCATGCAGATCCGCGCCGGCCTCGGCCGCCCCGAGGGCGTGATGGTCACGAACCTCGGCCTCCTGGACCTCATCGTCATCGGCGCCATCGACCTTCTGGTGGATGCGCGGATGAACAAATACCAGGTGACGCCGGACCTGCGCCGCCTCGCCGGGCTCACCATCGGCCTCGGCCCCGGCTTCAGCGGCGGCGCCAATTGCGATGTCGCCATCGAGACGCGGCCGGGCAAGGAGGGGCGGATCATCCAATACGGCCCCACCGACGCGGCCGACGGCATCGCGCGGCCCCTGGGCGACCGACGCTCGGAGCGCTTCATCCATGCCGAAGTGGCGGGGCGCTGGCACACCGCCATCGAGATCGGCACCCGCGTCTATAAGGATTTCCTCATCGGCCACCTGGGCAGCGTGCCGGTGCGCGCGCCGTTCGACGGCGTGGTGCGCGGCGTGGCCCGCGACGGCACGGAGGTGCCGGCCGGCGTGAAGCTGCTGGAGCTCGATCCGCGCGGTCGCAACGCCAACTGGACGGGTCTCGACGCGCGGGCCCTCATCATCGCCAAGGCGGTCACCCGCGCCCTGTCGTTCCGCAAGGCGACGCCGGCGGCGCAGGGCGCCGCGGTGCCGGTGAAGTAAGGTTCCCGCGGGCCGGAGCGCGTGGCCCCGGGACACTGAGTTTCGTTTCGAGTGAAGACCTTGCCGCAACCCGACAGGCTGGTGCGGCTGCCGCGAGTCAAGGCGAGCGGGAGGCGCGCCGGGGGCCGACGTTCATGATCGAACTGTTTCCGAACACCGACGTCATCAATTTCGGCGACCTGCCGCCGGGCATCAACGCCCTGCTCCAGCAGGGGGTCATCGCCTACCGGCGCGACCGCGCGCAGGCGGACCAGCTGTTCCGGCAGGCCCTGGCGGCCGCGCCCCACGAGCTGCCCACCTATTTCTGCCTCTACAAGATCCACACCTACCAGGGCAATCTGGAGGAGGCCCAGCGCGCCGCCGAGAGCGGCCTGCGGGAGGCCGCCATCCAGGCCGGCTGGAGCACGGACTGGCACGATTGGGTGCCGGAGCATCCCTTTCCCGAAGGCGCGGGCCGGTTCGCCCTCTACACGCTGAAGGCACTCGCCTTCATCCACCTGCGGCAGGACCGCCCCGATGCCGCCGCCGAGAAGCTCGACGCCCTGCGGGTGCTCGACCCCTCGGGCGCCGTGGGCTGGCCCGTGGTGGCGGCCCTGGCCGAGGGCCTCGCCTCCTGATCCTCTCCGTCTGGCACCGGGCTTGCACGGTGGACCGGGCAAGGCGCCGCTCGGCGTCGGGATGAAGGAAAGCCGCAAATCGTGCGCAACTTCATGCGACATTTGCGTGACAACGAGGCGGCGCAGCACGTCACACGTACGGTTACGGCGCTCCGGGCGGAGCGGGCGGCATCGCGTGTTCGTGCGCGGGCGGCGGCGGGGGAATGCGACAGCGCCCCTGTCCGATCGCCGCGCCGGCGCCTACATCAGCAAGGCGGATGCAGGCCCGTGACTGGTTTGGTTGCTGGAGGCGACTGTCAGATGACGGAGATCATGGATTACGGCTTCGACTCACCCTCCGCGCCCGTGCTCTGTGCGGACGGGGAGCAAAAGGCCCATGTGGACTTCGAGCCGAAGGATTTGACGCGCCTGGAGAGCATCGTCTGCGCGCTGCGCACGGTCAACGATCCCGAGATCCCGGTGAACATCTACGACCTCGGCCTCGTCTACCGCATCGACCTGAAGGCGGACGGCGTGGTGGAGATCGACATGACCCTCACGGCCCCCGGCTGCCCGGTGGCCGGCACCCTCACGGGCTGGGTGCAGGAGGCGGTGAGCGCGGTGGACGGCGTCCGCGACGTGAAGATGAGCCTCGTGTTCGATCCGCCATGGGACAAGTCGCGCATGTCGGAAGAGGTGCAGCTCGAGCTGGGCCTGCTGTAAGGCGTCGCCCACGGGCCGCGCCTCACCGGCGCAGGCGGTTCGGCGGCACCTCCTCCACATCCACGAACATCACGCCGTCCTCGATGCGCGAGGGATATTCGGCGAGCGTGCACAGGCCGCCGACCGTGCACAGGCCGCTCGCGGCGTCGAACACCCAGTCGTGGGCGCGGCAGGTGATGCTGCGGCCGTCGAAGCGCGCATCGACGAGAAGCTCGCCGGCGTGGGGGCAGAGCCCCTGCAGCGCGCGCGGCGCCCCGCCTCGCGGCCACACAGCCAGCACCAGCGTGCTGCCGATGCCGACGGGCAGCATCGTGCCCTCCTCCAGGTCCGACAGGGCGCACAGCCGCACGAACATGGCCCGCCCCTCAGTTGAGGACGCGGGCGGCCCCGCCCAGGGTGGCGGGGTTGTAGCCCTCTTCCCGCAGCACCTGCAGCACCGCCGGGCGCTCCAGCAGCCGCCGGTAGTGGGCCGCGAGGTTGGGCGGCAGGGGGATCTGGGTCTTGTCGGCCCAGAATTCCACGTAGAACAGGAAGGGGTCGGCGACCGAATAGGCGCCGGCCACGTAGTCGCGGCCTTCCAGCGCCTTGTCGAGGATGGTAAAGCCCTGGGTGACGATATCGCGCCCGAGGGCCTTCATCTTCTCCTGGTCCACGCCGGTGCCGGTGAAGCTCGGGGTGGCGAAGATGCGGGCGAAGCCCTGGCCGTGCACGGTGTTCACCACATAGGCCATGGCTTCGAGGGCGCGGGCCTCGGCCTCCGCGTCGGCGGGCCACAGGCCGGCGCGCGGGCGGCTCCGGCCGAGCCAGTAGCCGATGGCGACCATCTCCGTGAGCACGCTGCCGTCCCGCCGCACCAGGGCGGGGATGGTGGACTTCGGATTGACGGCCACATACTCCGGCTTGAAGTGATCCCCGGCCGGCAGGTTGACGATGTGGGCCTCGAACACCTCCTCCAGCTCCTCGAGGATGATGTGGATCGCGGTCGAGCACGATCCGGGGGTCATGTAGAACTTCATGTTGGCCATGCGTGACCTGTCTTTCCCGCCGGGCCCTGGAGGGATGGTGCGGCCCGCGCCTGTCCGCCCGCCGGGCGTCGGCATGCTTCATGCAATTATCGGGTCAATTCGGAGCTGGCGCAGGTTGTCGGGAACAGAACCCGACATCCCTGTGCCCTTCGCGACAAGATCGGGCGCCGGCGACGTGGCGCGCACAAGAAGAAGAGCAGGACGGGCACCATGTCGGCTGACGAGATCGAGGTCTATGCCATCTGCGAGATCGAGGACATCGATCCGGGTGAGGCGAAAGCCTTCAGCCTGTCGCGCCTGGGTGAGGACGGCGCGGCGCGGCCGTTCCGCATCCTCGTGGTCCGCACCAGCGCGCGGGAGGTGGTGGGCTATGTGAACGCCTGCCCCCACCAGGGCACTTGGCTCAATGTCGGCAGCGGGGAATTCTTCAACAAGGACGGCACCATGCTGCGCTGCGGCCGGCATGGCGCCCTGTTCGACATCGAAAGCGGCGCCTGCACCGAGGGGCCCTGCAAGGAGCAGAGCCTGGAGCCCGTCGCCCTCGTGGTGGTGGGCGAGGACGTGTGCCTGTGCGGCGTGCCGCTGGTGGAGGAGGAGGGCCGGCCCTTCCCCTATGACGACCTCGACGACACCATGGAGATCATGATCTCGCCCGATTGAAGAATCGCCGCACGGCGCCCCATCGGCGCGGGGGTTCTTCTTCAACCGGCACGCAGGTTTTCATGACTTCTTCTGACGCGGCGGGGCGGTGCGCCCCGGAAAGCGGCGGTTCCTGCCGCTTCTTCCTCACCTATACCGGCGTGAAGGTGCCCTTCAAGCTGGTGGAGCCCATCGAGGCGGAGCACCTGACGCATCGCAACACCTTCATCCGGGCCTATTTCGACGCCGCCGGCATGCTCACCGGCTTCGACAAGATGGTCTATGGCGAGGTGGAGCTGGCGCATCGCTACGACTACCACGCCAACGGCCGGCTGAGCCGGGCGGAGGTGACCATGGACGAGGAAACGGTGATCCTCGCCTTCGACGAGGCGGGAGCGCCGGTCGCCGCCGGCTGACGGCGGCGCGGACAGGACGCGGAGGAGCCCGGGCATGACGGTCGCGCAGCTCATGGAAGCCCTCTCCCGCATGCCGGGGGAGGCGGTGGTGCTGATGGAGGCCGACGGAGGCCTCTCCCTTGTCAGCGCTCTTGATTTCGTGGAGTCGCAAGGGCCGGGAGCGCCGGCGGAGGTTGTCCTCCTGCCCAGCATGGAGGAATAGCGCGGGAGGCGCGGGAGCTTGCGCGCTGCGGCGCGCCGCCGCTGGCCGCGCTCTTGCACCGAGGGCCGGCACCTGTTTTCGTCCGCCCGGCCGGGGCTTTGCTCCGCCCATGGTTTCCAGCGGGAGCGCCGCCCCGCCAATGGTCGAGGAAAAAGATGTCCGACGCAGCCGACACCCCAAGCATGTACGAGCGCATCGGCGGCGCGGTGGCCATCGACCGCCTGGTGGAGGAATTCTACGCCCGCATGGACCATTTGCCCGAGGCCCGCGAGATCCGCCTGCTGCACGCCCCGGACCTCACCCCCCTGAAGGGCGACCTGAAGCGCTATCTCACCGAATGGACCGGCGGCCCCAGGCTCTACTCCCCGCAGAAGGGCCATCCGCGCATGCGTCAGCGCCACATGCACGTGCCCATCGGCGCGGCGGAGCGGGACGCCTGGCTGCTGTGCATGCGCGGCGCGCTCGACCAGACGGTGGCCGATCCGGCCGCGCGCGATGAGCTCTACGGCGCCATGGCGCGGCTCGCGGACTGGATGCGCAATACCGGCGACAATCCCCACGACACCGCCGGCCACGCCGCGCGCCCCTGACCTCGGGCATTTCCCGCTCGCCCTAGCGCGCGGAAATTGATCTATATTATTGAAATAACGCATTTTCTTCACGCGAACCGGCATCCGCTTCGCTTGAAAATGCTCTACAGCGGCACTCCGAAGAAATCCTCGTCCTCCCCGCCCCAGGCCTTGTGGAGCGCGAAGCCCTCCTGCCATCGGGCCAGCTCCGGCTCGGAGGCGCCGCGATGGGTGATCCTGCCGTCGGGCCGGCCGGCCAGCAGGTAGTCCCGGCCGTTCTTGATGAAGCGGTTGAGGGCCTTCATGTCGTTGGGGCGCACCACGCAGCGGGGCGCCTCGTCGATGAGAATGGTCGTCGGCAGCATCGCTCAGCTCTCGGCTCGGCGGTTTGCGGATGCGCCCCGGCCGTGGCCGGGGCGCCGCGAACAGGACGGGCGCCGTGGCGCCTCAGAAGCCGTCCCCCTTCTTGCCCCAGGGGTGGGAGCCCGGCACCAGGCCGGCGCGGATGCCGGCCTTCTCCACATCGGCCACGGACCTGTAGAGGGTGGCCTCGTGCACCAGCGTGCCGGTCTTGGTGGTGATGGCGACATAGCGGGCAACGGTATCGGCTTCGCAGAGGTAGCCCCCGCCCGGATCGCTCGTGCTGCGGAGATTTCCGTCCCAATCCACAAAGAAGCCATCCGGGGTCGACATGCACCTTCTCCAGTGAAACGCCCGCGGGCGCGGGCCGGATGGGGAGCCTTCAGCAAGGTTCTTGCCAACCGGCCCCGCGCCACATCCGGCGCCGTTCACCGATGAGAGAAAGTCTAGATCAAAGCATTCGATTTGCGCCAAATCAATTTTTTGAACTTGCAGCAGGCGCGGCATCGCCATAAATTTCAGGAATTCATTGGTCGTATATTGGACATGCGCGATGGCTGAATTGACTCAGCGAACGGCCTCGCTCGCCGATGTGCAGGGATTGTGGGGCCTGCTGCGCCGGGTCTCCGCCGACGTGCCCTTCAGGCTCGAGGACGAGCGCGAGCAGGAGGCGATCCTGTCCGAGGTGGCGGCCTGCTGCGCGTCCGGCCTCTCCCCCATCGCCATCGACAACGAGCGCGGCATCGTCGGCGCGCTGCTGGCGCGGCGGGACGACCTGGAATGGGGCCTGCGCAACAATCCCGCCGTTCACGTGGCCTATGCGGCCATGGCGCCGGCCTTCCGCGGCACGGACCTCTTCGCCGGCCTGCTGGGGGAGGTGAAGGGGCTCGGCGTGGCGGTGCTCGCGAGCGTGAAGGCGGGCGACCGGCAGGGCTTCGCGGAGGCCCTGGGCGCGCAGGGGTTCATCCACCAGAGGCGGGCCGCGAGCGGCTGGGGCGATCTCTATCGCTGGACTCCCGCAGCGGCGCGGGGGGCGGGGCGCACGCCCCGATGGTTTGTGGCGTAGCCGGATCTCGCGCGGCCCCAGCGGCCGTCGCGCTTATCCAATGCCCGGGCGGGTCACCGTCCGGGATGGCGCGCACCTTGCGGCGCGGAGCTCTCGATCGCGCTCCGCGCCGCCCTTTTGGGGCTGAGGCTCGGCCCCCCATGATCCTGCGGTTCGGCGACATGAGCGCCGTTCATCGCGGCGGGCGCCGGAAGAGGCGTCAGAAGTCGTTCTCGTCATCCGTCGAGAAATGGGCGTGGGCCGCCTCGATGACCGCCAGCGCCGCGCGCAGGCGGCGATATTCGGCGGCATCGATGGTGACGGTCTCGCCTCCCGCGTCCTCGCCGGCGGCCGGGCGGCTTGCCAGCACCGCCTCGAACAGCGCCTTTTCCAGCTGGAAGATGCGCTCGCTGGCGCGTTCCAGATAGGGCAGCGGGTTCGCCTCCACATTGGCCTCGTGGAGGGCATCCAGGCTCAGGAGCTTGCGGAAGCGCCGCTGGGTGCGGCGCTTGTCGGCGCCGAAATCGTGCGGGATCACACTCATGTCAGGCCTCGTGAAGCGCGTCGGGAAGGGCGCGGCGCCGTGCGAAAGCTGTGCGGGGGCAGCAACGCGAAACCGACCACGAGCATGTCGCGCAAACGACACGGTAAAATCCGCCCCAATCGAAATCAAGCCGGCCAATGACATGCCGCGCCGCACCCGGAAGGGATGGCATCCGGCCTGTCAGCAGGGCCTGAGCCGCGTCCGCGCCAGTTCCGCAATCTCGGGGACGGGGTCCTCCGCCAGGGCGGCGAGATCGGCCGCATCGGTGGCGCGTTCGGCCACGGCGAAGCGCACGCGCATGTCCGCGTCGTCGCGCAGCAGCTTCAGACGGCCCTCCGGCAGGCGCTCGGCCACCACCATCCGCACCAGCGGATCGGGATCGGCCGCCATGCGCGCAAGCTGCGGCTCCTCCACGCGGCGAGCCACTTCGCGGCGCACCTCGCTTTCGGGGTCGCGCAGGCTGAAGGCGAGGGCATCGGGCGGCGCGCGCCGGGCCGCGGCCATGCGCACGCGGTAATCCTCGTCGGAGAGCAGGGGCACCAGGGCCGCGCCCTCCAGCCGCCGCGCGACGGCGATGCGCACTTCCGGCTCGGGATCGGCCTTCAGCGCCGCGATGCGGCTCGCGGGCAGGCGCGCCACCACCTCGGCGCGCACGTCCGGCTCCGGGTCCGCCAGCAGGGCGGGAATGGCGAAGAGGCTGGCGTGGCGGGCGGCGAGCACGCGGACCTCGAAATAGGGATGGTTCAGGTAGCGCGCCGCCAGTTCCTCGTTGCGGCGGAAGAAATTGTCGATGCGCTTGCGGCGGCGGTCCGCCACGCACACCGCGCCGAGATCGCAGCGGCCTTCGGCGTGGATGTCCTCGTGCGGGCAATCCTGGCAGCGCAGGGGGCGTCCCTGCCAATCCAGGGCTTCGAGCTGAACTTCGCTGGTGGCGACCATGGACGGAACCTCCTCACCCGCGCGGGGAAGGCGCCTCTTGCGTGCGGCCTCCACCGCCGGGCGCCTCACTGCAAAGCTAGTCGCGGCTCGCGCGGATTGCCAGTGTTGCCGGCTTCGGACCGGATCGCGAAGGCGTGAGGCACGGTGCCCCGCGCCGGGAAGACGGCGCGGGGCGGAGGTGACTACGTAGTTGCCCGTATTGCTGCGGCAAAGGAGGTGCCGTAGTTACGAGCGATGCAGTCACGCGGCCTTCGAGTCGAAGGGGGCCTTGAATTCCGCGAGCTGCGCCGGTTCCAGGCGGAACACGCCGCGACCGCCCGCCAGCGCCTGATAGGCATTGGCCGCGTGCTCGGCCAGGTAGTTGAACCACTCCTGGGGCGGCAGGGTCGAGGGCCGTTGGCCGATTTCGACGACATTGCCGCTGGGCGAGAAGCGGGCGTGGATGATGACCTTCTGATTGTCCATCTGTGCTCTCCGTGGTGAAAACGCGTCTGCCTGTAGACTTTCGAACAAGGCGCCGCTGATCCGGCGCCCCGTGTTCCGATCCCGCCAGTCATGTCGGCTTTGCTTCGCCGCGTGCCGCCTGCTCTTGCAGTCGAGCAGGCGCAGCGCGGCGCCGGTGGCCTTGAGCGGGACATGCCTTCCCATCTCCGCGTGCGCGGATCTCTTCACTCCCAGGATTTTCGGGCTGTGGGCCTCTGCCGCAGGGGGCTCGCGGCCGCAGCTCGCGTCATCGGGTCCGCCGGTCCTTCGGCCCCGAGGGGGCGGGGAGAAGGTCCGGTGTCCGCACAGGTTTTCAAAGCAAGTTCGATACCAGGGCGCGCGTCGGGGATTGCTCCGCGCGGCGGACGGCCGGGCGCGATCGCGCGCGCACGGGCGCCGCGGCGGGATCCTCGAACGGGTGATGGGGAATGCGCGCCGCGTTGCGGAATAGCGTTCCGGCCCGGTGGCGGCTCGGGCGGGACGGCCGGCGCGGCCGAGGGCGGCGCCGGCCGTCGCGCGGCTCAGAGGCCGGCGTAATCGAAGCCCAGCAGCTCCACCGTGACATTCTCGGTGCCGAGCACGGTGATCATGGACGCGAGGCGCGACTTGGAGCCCACGCCGACGAGGGTATCCAGCTTCTCGTTCTCTTCGCGGCTGGTCTTGGAGAGGCCCTTGCGGCCTTCCTGGACGAAGACGTGGGAATAGCTGCCGTCCTTGTCGTCCTTCTGGCGGTCGAGCAGGCGCGGCTCCACCGAGGTCAGGATCTCGAACAGGTTCGCCCCTTCGGCGGCCTCGACGGTCTTTCCAACGGGAAGAACCTTAATGGTCACGGTGGACATCAACGACTCCTGTCATTTCCAAATATTATTGATGCGAATGTTCTTGGCGCGCCGAACGGCGGCGCGCTCCACCACGCGAGCACCCTCCCGCGCGGCGACGGCCTAGTAGATGGCCGAGCCCGCCCCGACATTGATCGAGGCATCCTTCATCGTCGCGACGATGAACTCGATTTCGTCTTCGGTCAGGTGGGTGTGGAACGGCAGCGCAATGGCGCGGTCGGCCACCTTCTCCGTGACGAGATAGTCGCCGCGGCGATAGCCGAGGTCGAAATAGTGGCGCTGCAGGTGCAGCGGGTTGGCGTAGCCGGTGGATTCCACCTTCTCCACCTTCAGGTCGTCCACGATGGCGTCGCGGCTCGACTTGGAGAAGCGCGTGCCCAGGTGCACCACGTAGAGGAACCAGTGCACCTCGGTCACGTCCGGGCCGATGTAGGGGTCCTTGATGCCCTCGAACGACTGGACGTATTTGTAATAGAGGTGCTCCACATAGCGCCGCCGCTCCAGGATTTCCTCCAGGCGCTGCAGCTGCGCGAGGCCGAGCGCGGCGGTGACATCGCTCATGGGCGCCTGGTAGGGCGCGGTCATGCTCACCACCACCGAGGAGCGCTCGTCCAGCCGGTGGGAGCGGAAGCGCCGCAGGGCCACCACCACGTCGATGTCGTCGGTCACCACCATGCCGCCCTCGCCGCAGGTGAGGGGCGAGGGCTGGGAGAAATCGAACACCGCGGTGTCGCCGAAGGTGCCCACCAGAGCGTCCTTGTAGCGCGAGCCGATGGCCTCGGTGGAATCCTCGATGAGAATGAGGTTGTGCGCCTTGGCAAGGGCGCGCAGGCCGTCCCACGCCGCGGGATGGCCGTTGTTGTTGCAGGCGACGATGGCCTTGGTCTTCTCGGTGATGCGCGGGGCCGCCTTGTCGGGCACGAGGGTGCCGGCCCAGTAGTCGATGTCCGCGAATACCGGGCGCGCGCCGCACAGGCTGATGGCGTGGGCGGTCTCGCGGAAGGAATAGGGGGAGGCGATCACCTCATCGCCGGGCCCGATGCCGTAGGCGTGGAGGGTGAGCAGGAGGCCCATGGTGCCGCTCGGCACCGCCACCGCATACTTGCGGCCGAGATAGGCGGCGAAGGCTTCCTCGAACGCCTCCACCGTCGGCCCGGCGGACAGGCGGGGCGCCTGCAGGGCGAGGTTCACCGCCTCCAGCTCGGCCACGGTCATGTCGGGGTCGGAGAGGGGGATGAAGGTCGCCTCGGCGGCATCCTCGCCGATATCGTCCGTCAGGTCTGCGACAAGGTCGTCGTCGATCATCGCACAGCGCTCCCGTCTTCAGTTCTTCTTGGCGAGGATGACGCCGGTGGCGCGGGCGGGATCGGAGGTGATCTGCACGCAGTGGTCGGAGGTGTCGATGAGGTGGATCTCGAACGCCGCGAAGCTGCGGAACGGCGCCTCGGTCATGTCGGAGGCGTCGCACTGGGTCCAGGAGAGCTTGGGCAGGCGGGCGCGCAGCTCGCTGAACACCGGCATGGCAAGATCCTGCGCCGTCAGCACCTTTTCGATTTCCGACAAGTCGGTGTCGCTCATTGCCATGTCCGCTCAACTCCGCTTTGGCTGCGCAAGGCCGCCGGATGGCCGGGTGGGGCGCGCCGCGGCGGGGGCGCCTCACTGCCAGAACTTGCGTTCGCTATCGTCGTTCAGAAGCACGAGAAGCTCGGCGAGCCGCGCGTGCGTGCTGTCGAACTCCCAGGTCTTCGTCTTGTGGTTCTTGCGAAAAAGATGCCAACTGCCGGCGTCCGCATCGAACCGGAGCAGGGCGATGTCGACCACGCCGCCCTCCGGGTCCACGTTGCGCGAGCAGCAGGCGCTCTCGATGCGGTAGCCGTCCGGGGCGGCCATCACGCGCGGCTCCACATAGCGGTAGCGCTTGCGGCCCTTGAGCGTCCGCTCGATCCGCTTGCGGTCGAGATCATTGGGATGAGGGGGCGGTCTCATCGGCCTTCTCTCTCGCGCGGGTCCGCCGGCCGCGAGCCGCTCACACGGGCTCGATTTCTTCCTCGAGGCAGCCGATGACCATGCGCTCGTTGAATTCGACCAGGTAGATGGGGGTGTTGGTCTCGGTGTGGGTGCCCACCTGCACGATCTCGCCGACCGTGCCGAGGCCCACCAGCAGCGCATCTTCCGGCGCCTCGGGAAAGGAGCCGTCGTTGCGCAGCTCGATGAGGGTCTTCACCTTCATGCCCCAGTCGTACTTGGGGAGGCGGGGATCGAACATCATGCGCTGGGTGCTCCGGGCAGGGGAATGTCTTCCTCGTCCCGCGGCTTGGCGGGCTCGAGTTCCTTGCGCTTCATGCCGACGCGGTTGCCGCTCTCGGTGAATTCCACGCCGTAAATATAGAATTGCTGGAGGAAGGTGCCGATGGAGACCACGTAGCCGATCTCCCCCTTGCGGGCGAGGATCTCGCCGATCTCCTTGCCGGCATAGGTGCCGTCGTTGCGGATCACGCGCTTCGCCTTCACCTTCTCGCCGAAGGAGAAGTAGGGCGGCTCGGTGATCTCGACGACGTCACTGTCGCGGACGATGTTGCTCATCGCGGCATCTCCTTCACCAGGGGCGAACAGCCGTCGCGGCGCGCGCGGGCCACTTCCCGGACGAACTCGTCGGGATCGTCCAGGAGCGGGTCGATGTGGTCGAGGCCGATGCGGCCCGCCACCTCGTGGCGCACCCGCCAGTCCGGATCGCGGATCAGGCCCGAGAGCAGGTCCGGCGGCAGGCGCTGGGCCACCTCCAGGCGCACGGTGGCGGCCGGGTCGGTCATCATGTTCGGCAGCCACTCGGCCGGCAGGCGCTGGGCCACCACCTTGCGCACCTGCTCCTCCGGGTCGTTGACGATGCGCGAGAGCAGGGGCGGGGCCACCCGGCGCGCCACCACGAGGCGCACGTAATAATCGGGGTCGACGAGCATGGGGATCAGCTCGGCGTCGTCCAGCAGGGAGACCATGCGGATGCGCACCTCGCGGTGCGGATCGGTGCGCAGGCGCAGGATGAGCCGCTTGGGCAGGCGCCGGGCGGCGTTCCAGCGCACGGTCTCCTCGGGGTCGTCGAGCAGCGGCGGCAGCACGAACACGTCCGCATGCTTGGCGGCGATGGCGCGCACCTCGAAATGCTCATGCCGCACGTAGCCGCTGGCGAGCTCCGGGTTCCAGTTGAAGAAGCGGTCGATGCGCCGCGCGTAGCGGTCGTTGACGCAGGCGTGCTTCAGGCGGCACCGGCCGGCGGCCAGCATCTCCCGATGGGCGCAGGCCGCGCAGTCGATGTCGTCACCGAGCCAGTTCTTCGCCTCGTCGATGTCGTCAGTCATCGTCCTGCTCCGCTCGGGCGGCTTCCGCCCGTTCCAGCACGTCGATCAGCAGCCGGGCCCCGATCTTGTCGGAGGGGTCGAGCTCCAGGAGCTTCGCCGCCGCGGCCCGGCCTTCCTCCAGCGCGCCCAGGCGCATGTTGAGATAGGCGTAGCCCTTCAGGGTGAACATGAAGAAGCGGGGCATCAGCCGGTCGTAGCGGGAGAATTCCGCGTCGCCCGGCCGTACGTCCCGCCAGTCCGCCGGCAGGTTGGTCTCCCGCTGCGCCTTGGCGAGGCACTCGCGGGCGACGGTGAGGCACTCGGCCAGCCGCCCCTTGTAGAAGTAGAAGCGGTAGAGCCCGATCAGCACCGCCACATGGCCGGGGGCGATCTCCCGCGCGGCGCGCAGGTGGGTGAGCGCCACCTCCGACTGCTGGTAGGAGAGGCCCGCCTGCTCCAGGTGCGCCTCCGCCTGCGGCGGCAGCCCGCCGCCCATCACGGCGCTCGCCATCAGCGCCTCGGGGGTGAGCGCGTCCGCGTCGTCGTCCGGAACGGCCGCCGTCATCCCCAATCCGCTCATGCCCCGCGCTCCGTGCCCGCTCAGTGCGCGTGCGAGGCGCAGGTGCCGGTGGCCTTGGGATCGTGGAACACGAGGCCGGTCTTGGCGGGACTGTCGGTGAAGTCCACCGTCACGCCATCGAGCAGCAGGCGGCTTTCCGCCGGCAGGAAGAACTTGAGGCCCTCGCGCTCCACCACCGCGTCGCCCGGCGTGGGCTCGGCCAGCACGGAGATGTCGGCGTTGAGGCCCGAACAGCCGCCGGGCGAGACCGCGAGGCGAAAGCCGGCGCCGGGGCCGCCGTCGCTCATGATCATGAGGCGGATGAAGCGCTTGGCGGCGGGGGTCAGGGTGAAGTTCATCTGCGCTGCTCCTACGCGGGCGGCTGGTAGCGGGGATAGGAGGTGTCGATGATGCAGGTGTCGTCCACCGGGCACACGGCGGCGCACTGGGGCACGTCGTAGTGACCGAGGCATTCGGTGCACTTCTTGGGATCGATCACGAACGTGCCGTTCTTCTCGAAGATGGCGACGTTGGGGCATTCGGGCTCGCAGGCCGAGCAGCTCGTGCATTGCGAGGCGACGATCTTCAGCGCCATGGCTTTGGTCCTTCGTTGGCGTGCGCGCTGCGCGCGGGCGCCGGGGCGGGCGGCTGCCGGCCCGCCCCGGTCCGTGTTTCACGGCAGGTCAGGCGGCGCTGATGAGGGCGCCCTGGCGGATCTCGGCGTCGCCGCGCACGACGTGCTCGATCTCGCCGCTCTTCACCTTGCCGAGATAGTCCTTGAACCAGGTGATGGCGGACTTCTCGATGAACTCGTGGGCATACTGGTCCACGGGATCGATGCCAGCCTTGACGAGGTCCGCCTTCGGGCAGCCGCCGATCTTCGCCACGAACACCGCATGGCAGTCGTTGATGGCGCGGATGATGGTCTCCAGGCTGTCTTCCTCGCCGTAGCCGCCCTGGCAGTAGAGGTCCACGCGACGGTGGCCGACGAACTTGGCGCCAGCGGTGGAGAGCTCGTAGACCTGGAACTCCTTGGCGTGGCCGAAGTGCTCGTTGACGAGGCCCGAGCCCTTGGTGGCGACCGCGATCAGGAGCTTGATGTCGCTCTGCTCGCCGGCGAGGGAGGAGAGCTCCTCCTGCTTGGCGGCGACCTTCGCGACCCGCTCCTCCTCCACCAGCGCCTGGTAGGCCTGGCGGCTTTCGAGGTCGTAATTGACCTCCATGGCCATGATCTTGTCGGTGGTGAACTCGGCCGAGCGGTCCTCGCCCAGGAGGCCGACGGCGTCGGCGCGGCACTGGCGGCAGTGGCGCATCATGTTCATCTCGCCCTCGCACCGGTCCTGGAGCGCCTTCAGCTCCTGGGCGGTGGGGCCGCGCTGGCCGTTGAGGCCGAACACGGTGCCGTGCTCGGGCGAGGAGATGAGGGGCATGATGTTGTGCAGGAAGGCGCCGCGCGACTTCACCGCCCGGTTCACTTCAACCAGATGGTTGTCGTTGATGCCGGGGATCATCACCGAGTTGACCTTGCACAGGATGCCGCGCTCGGTGAGCATCTCCAGGCCCTGGAGCTGGCGGTCGGTGAGCAGCTTGGCGGCTTCGTAGCCGGTGTAGCGCTTGTGCTTCCAGAACACCCAGGGATAGATCTTCGCGCCGACTTCCGGGTCCACCATGTTGATGGTGATGGTGACGTGGTCGACGTTGAAGTTGGCGATGGTCTCCACGTGGTCCGGCAGGGCGAGGCCGTTGGTGGAGAGGCAGAGCTTGATATCCGGGGCGGTCTTGGAGATCAGCTCGAAGGTCTTGAAGGTCTTTTCCGGGTTGGCGAGCGGGTCGCCGGGGCCGGCGATGCCCAGAACCGTCATCTGCGGAATGGTGGAGGCGACCGCGAGCACCTTCTTCGCCGCCTGTTCGGGGGTCAGCTTCTCGGAGACCACGCCCGGCCGGCTCTCATTGGCGCAGTCATACTTGCGATTGCAGTAGTTGCACTGGATGTTGCAGGCCGGGGCCACCGCAACGTGCATGCGGGCGTAGTGGTGGTGCGCTTCTTCAGAATAGCAGGGGTGGTTCTTCACCTTCTCCCAGATCTCGGTGGGCAGGTCGCCCTGGCCGGCGGAAGAGCCGCAGCTCGCCTTGCCGGAACCGCCCGAGGTGCCGCAGCCCTGGTGCTCGGCCTTCGCCTGCATGATATCCGCGAGCTGGTCGGAAACGCCGACGGCGTCTCCGTGCTGTGTCGTCGCGTCCATGGTTCTGCTCCTTGCTCTCAGCAGGATCCCAAAAACTTATCCTGAAGGGAGTGGAGCAACTGGCGTGCCAGCTTTGAATTCTGAAAAACTGTAATTTTTTTCAGTGGTTTGGCGCGAAGCGTCGCTGTCGCGTTCCGAACACGTCCACTGGGCGCACATGACATGTTGGAAAAGTTACACGTGCGCGAAAGGCACAAAAAGCGCAGGACAACCCACCCTCTATGTCATGTCGAGCCGGCCCGCCATTCCGGGAAAATACGGAGGCGCCAGCGGCGGCGGTGGCCGGAACGCAGAAGGGGCCCGCCGCGCCGGCGGGCCCCTTCTTCATCACGGCATCCTCAGGCCTTCGCGTTCTCGACGATGATCTCGATGGCGCGGGGCGTGGGAATGGCGATGGGCGTGATGGCGTGCTCCAGAAGGAACTTCAGCTCGTTCTTCGTGAGCTCGTCCGGATCCACCAGCGCGAAATGCGGGGTGGCGGAGCGCTTGCTGATCTGCCGCGCGTAGTTGCGCAGCATCTGGTCGTGGAAGCGACAGCCGAGGAACAGGAAGGAGCGTTCGGTCCGGCGGTGCTTGATGATATCGGGGATCGGCGTCTGGATGTCGATCTCGGTCAGGACCTCCACATAGTCCGCGTCGGAGATGAGGTAGTTCCGGGCGGGAGCCACGCTGCCGTGGGGCGTGTAGAGGATGGTGGTCCAGCCCTCGGCCGCCTCGCGGGTGGCTTCGGCCCCGGACGCGTCATAGAAGCGGTACCAGCGGTCCTCGCCGATGCCGGCGCGGCTGATGCCCTGCGCCTCGCCCCAGTCGGAGCGGCCCTGCAGCGCGCTCCGCATGGTCCCGTCGTACCAGGTGTCCACGATCACCGGCAGCGGCAGCGACGCCAGCAGGCGATGGAGCGCGGTCGGCTCCAGCCGAGGCGTGAAGGCTTCGGTCATCAGGGCGACCACGGTGGCCCGGAGCTTCGTGCCCTCGATGTGCTGCGCCGCCGCCCAGGGATTGCCCTTGGCGCGCTTCGGCAGAGCCACCTTGGTGGCGAAGAAGGCCGCGAGGGCGTCCGGCGTCATGGGAACGGCCGGGTTCGCGCCCGCGCTGACGGCGGGTCCGAGATAGGGGATGATCCGGCCCGAAGGCAGCGCGCGCGCCACGTCGGCGAGAACCGCCTCGGCGTCGGCGAGCTTGAGGACGTCCCCGGGGGAGAGGGGCAGGTTCATGGCATTTACTCGTCTTCGCCGCGCTTGCGGGCGTTCACGGTGATCGGCAGGGTGGTCTCGGGCGGCATTTCCGGCAGCTCCAGCACCCAGCCGTTGGCGATCTTGATCCAGCCGCCCCACAGGGTTTCGTGCTCGGTCTCCACGATCGGCTCCTCGAGGTCCTTCTTCGGGACATAGATCGACAGACCCATCTCCGGGGAACGGCGAAGCATGATTTTCATACGTTGGGCTCCTGGATCGCGTTCGACGCGCCGCTGCGACCACGGCCGGGGCACCCTGGATTCTCGGGGCCCGCCCGCCGGTCATTCCGGAAGGGTGTGCGGGGGGCCTGGGCAGGCCCGTGCACGAAGGAAGGGATGGTGTCAGCCATGGGCGGCCGCCGGCGCGCCCTGCCGGTTCTTCCACGCCGGGGACATGTCCCGCAGCCTGGTGACGATGTCCGGCAGCACCTCCAGCGCGCGGTCCACGTCCTCGGTCGTGTTCTCGCGCGAGAGGGAGAAGCGGATGGCGCCGTGCAGGGCGGTGGCCGGCAGGTCCATGGCGCGCAGCACATGGGAGGGCTCGGTGGAGCCGGAGGTGCAGGCCGAGCCGGTGGAGGTGGCGATGCCGGCCCGGTTGAGATGGGTGAGCACCGCCTCACCGTCGAGATATTCGAAGGCGATGTTGGCGGTGTTGGGCAGGCGGTTGCCGGGCTCGCCGTTGAGCAGCGTGTGGGGGATCTGCTGCAGCACGCCCTGCTCCAGGCGGTCGCGCAGCGCCTTCACGCGCGTGCCCTCCTCCTCCAGGTGCGCGAGCGCGAGGTTCGCCGCCGCGCCGAGGCCAATGATGCCGGGCACGTTCTCGGTGCCGCCGCGCCGTCCGCGCTCCTGGTGGCCGCCACGGATGAGAGGCCGGAACTTCACGCCCTTCCTCACATAGAGCGCGCCGATGCCCTTGGGCCCGTGCAGCTTGTGGCCGGAGAGGGAGAGCATGTCGATCTCCATGGACTTGAGGTCCATGGGCACCTTGCCCACCGCCTGCACGGCGTCGGTGTGGAAGAGGGCGCCGGCGGCATGGGCCATCCGCACCAGCTCGGCGACGGGAAACAGGGTGCCGGTCTCGTTGTTGGCCCACATCACCGAAGCGAGCGCCGTGCGCGGGCCGAGGGCGGCGGCATAGGCGTCCATGTCGAGCCGGCCCTGGCGGTCCACGCCGATCTGGTGGACCGTGATGCCGCGGGTCTTCTCCAGGTGCGCCACCAGCGCCAGCACCGCCTGGTGCTCCACCCGCGTGGTGACGATCTCGGTGCGGGCGGGGTCGATGTCGCCCTGGCTCTCCAGGGCGGAGAGGATGGCGGCGTTGTCGGATTCCGTCCCGCCGGAGGTGAAGACGATCTCATGGTCGTGGGCGGCGCCCAGCAGGGCCTGGAGCTGGCGGCGCGCGGCCCTCAGCGCCTCGCCCACCTTCTCGCCGAAGGCATGGGTGGAGGAGGCGTTGCCGAAATGCTCGCTGAAGAAGGGGAGCATGGCCTCGACCACCGCCGGGTCGGTCCGGGTCGTCGCATTGTTGTCGAGATAGACGGGCGACACGGCAAATCCCCTCGTGATCCGGCGGGTGGACCGCCCGGCGCGGGACGCGCCGGGGGCGCGGCCTCAGATGGATTTGGCCTTCAGGCTGATGAGCGGCTTGTTGAGGCTGCCGGCCACGGGAATGAGGCGCACCAGCTCGCCCAGGCGCTCCACGATCTTGGACTGGATGCCCTCGATGGTCTCGCTGGCGAGCTTGCAGAACACGCAGGCGCCGGTCATCTTCACCATGACCTTGTTGCCGTCGATCTCCACCAGCTCGCAGTCGCCGCCGTCGCGCTTGAGGTTGGGGCGCACCTCCTCGATGACGGCGCGGATGATCGCCTCTCGCTCGGCCTGCCGGTCGGTGGCGGGCTGGCGCTGTTCGGTCTTGAGCTCCTCGGTCTCGGCCAACATCGCACTGTCCTTTATCTGAGGGGTTCGCTTCGTTCAGGCTCTGGTGAGATTGCCCGGCAAGGCTGCCGGGCTCGGTCTCAGCCGAAGGACTTGCCGCAGGAGCAGCTCGAGGTGGCGTTCGGATTGTCGAAGGTGAATCCGGAGCCTTCGAGGGCCACGACGAAGTCGATGGTGGTGCCGGCGAGCAGGTCGTGGCTGTTCATGTCCACGAAGACCTTCACGCCGTCGTGCTCGATCACCGTGTCGTCGGGCTCGCCGTCGTTGACGAGGCCCATCATGTACTTGTATCCCGCGCAGCCGCCGGCCTCGACCATGATGCGCAGACCACCCATGGGTTCTGGGGCGCTGCTGATGGCCTCGCGGACGGCATGCAGTGCGCTGTCGGTCAAATTGATCATCGGCTCGACCTTCGGTGCTGGGTACGCTTTGCCAAGGTCGAAGCAATCGGTGTGCCAAACGACAAAGAACTGATTTATATCAATTTTTCGCGGCGGGGCTGTTGCGTTTCCGACGCGTGTTGGGTTTCGGACAGCTTTCCGCGCCGCGCCGCGCGCGGTCCGCCGGGCGAGATGTCGCAGGCGGCGCGCGGCCCGGCGCCCGGCTGAAAGGCGCGGACGGCCAAGGGGTTGCGTCTCACGGCGGGGGCGGCTCCGGGGGCCCGCCGCCGCGTGGTTTCGACCGCGCCGGCCTTTCGCTTTTGCGACATTGGCCTTCGGCAAAGCACTTGCATGAGGGATGCGCTTGCGCCCGCGCAGGCCGTGCGCCGCGCCACCTGTGCCAAGAAGCGTCGTGCGTGACCACTCGGAGACCTCATATGACCGCGATCGACGATACCCCCCTGGGCCGGCTGGATAAGGATGGCCGCCTGCTCAACGCCGTGCTCAAGCAGCAGACGAAGCCGGGCCGGTTCGGCTTCCGCGGGGACATCGCCCTGAAGTTCCAGCCCCAGCTCGCCGACGAGAAGCGCCCGCCGGAATACACCATGGAGCAGGTGATCACCTTCGGCGAGGAAGGCAAGAGCACGATCCCGGTGCTCGCCGGCTACCTGCAGAACTTCGCCTTCCTGAAGGACGTGGCCGAGGTGCTCGGCGATGCGCTCTCGCCCGACGGCAAGTACATCATCTTCGCCAACAACATCGACTTCCTGAAGCGCTATCGCGTCAGCGTCGGCGACAAGCTGTTCTACGTTCTGCCCTGCGATGAATCCACCGTGTGGAAGGAGATGACCGATCTCCTCAGCATCGACAAGAACGACATCAAGAAGCTCGACACCGGCGGCAAGACCGACGTGGTGCTGGAAGCCGCCCTCGCCTGGCACGAGGATCTCGAGCCCATAACCTTCGAGCAGGGCCTCGCGGTGATGGAGCCGGTGAAGAACCGCAACGAGAACCGCCCGGTCTGAGCGGAGCGCGACGCGGTCTTCGAAACGGAACCTGCGGGGATGCGGCGCATCCCCGCCTTTTCGGGCAATCCCGGCCTTCTTGGGAACCTGCCGGACATTGCGAGCCGAAACCTCGATCCGGATGAGCGTGGCTCATCCGGATCCGGTGCCGGCCCTTCAGACGCCGCCGCCCTCGTCGGAGCAGGAGGTGATTTCCTCCTCATCGTCGTCTTCGTCCTCCGCGAGGGGCACGCCCACCACGCAGATGTCGTTGTCGAGCACCGCGAGCGGCACCGGGGTCAGCCCCTCGCCCTTGCATGGCCCCTCGACGCAGGCGCCGGTGCCGATCTCGAACAGGGCGCCATGCTTGCCGCACATGATGCGGATGCCGTTCGGGTCCATGAACTGGTTGCGCTCCCAGTCCAGGTTCACCTGCTGGTGGGGGCAGACGTTCTCATAGCCGAACACCTGCTTGCCCCAGCGCACCACGACGATGTTGAACGGCTTTTCCTCGCCGTTCTCGTCCAGGCGCACCAGCTGAAACCCCCGTGCCCTCTGGCTCGGGATGTCGCTCATGCTGCAGATGGCGTAGGCGATGGTCTCGCCGGTGGCTTCTTCCTGTGCGACTTCGGTTTCCATTGCGTCCTCGTTCACGGCTCCAGGGCTTCTCCGCGCGCATCGGCGCGCGGAAATCGTTCCAGGTCATTTAGACCGCGCATTTTCTTCACGCGAACCGGCACCACTTGGCTCGAAAATGCTCCAGGGCCGCGCGGCGGCTGGCGCCGCGCGGCGGTGTCACGACGCCAACGCCGGGCCGGCGGGCGCGGGCTGCGCCCGCTCGCGCTCGGCCTTCGCCAGCAGGCGGCGGTTGGCGGCAAGGGAGAAGTCGCGCCAGGCGGCGGCGATGTCCCTCAGGATCGTCTGCATGTACTCTTTCGACAGGTGGTGCTCGTCCGGGAAGTTGGACAGGGCGCAGGAGGTGCGGTTGAACGCCACCACGTCGTCGACGAGGGTCTGGATGAAGTCCCGGAACGGCTGCTGCACCTGCGGCATCAGCGCCGAGCGCCCTTTCTCCACCGCCACGTCGCGCATGTCGAAGGGCAGGGTGTCGAGCATGTCGAGGGCGCGGTCGTAGATGTCCTCCACGGCGCCGAGGATGGCGCGCTGGGCGAGCTGGTCGCGCTGCTGGGCCGCCAGCGCCCGGTTGAGCCGGGCGCGGTAGGCATCGAAGGCGGCATCGTGCTGCCCCGCCACCCAGGCCGCGAACCGCGCGAGGCTCACGGCGTTGACCGAGGCGCCGACCGTGGGCAGGCCGTCGTCTTCCGTCTCCGCCGCGCGCAGGCGGGCGAGGGCGCGCTCGATGCGCCGCGCCGCCTCCAGCGCGCCTTCAAGGTAGCCGGCGCCCTGGGTCGCCGTCTCCGAGCCGCCGAGGAACAGGCGCCCGTCCCACAGCGCCCGCCGCAGCAGGGGATTGGAGAAGGCCACGTGCTCGCCCGCCGGCTCCGCCCGGTCGCGGGCGCTGCAGGTGAGGGGCTCGCGGGCCCAGTCCTGGTAATGCAGCTCGCCGCCCCCTTCGAGCGCCGCGCCGAACACCTGCGCCATCTGGTTCTTCATGAGCATGGGCAGGCCCACGGCGAAGGTGTCCCGCAGCGCGGGCGGGAAGGCGAGGAAGCCGGCGAGCGCGGCCTTCGCGCCGGTGGCGTCGCAGGCGTCGAAGATCTCGCCCACCACGGCCTGCTCGTGGGTCACGAAGGCGTTGCCGGATTGGCCCGCCGCGCGCCAGTGGGGCTGGTCATAGGCGATGGCGACCTTGGCCTGGGCGGCCATCCAGGTGGGCGCGGCGCCCATGGCGTCGCGGGTGGCGCCGTCGAGCTCCGGCTCGAAGCGCACGCTCTCGGCCACGAGGCGCGGGGGCAGGGCGACCACCACGTGGCGCGCCTCCACCTCCAGCAGCATGTCGTTCACGCGGAAGGCGAGGACCACGTGGTCGCCGGCATCGCGCACCGCCACCAGCACGTGGGAGAGGTGGATCTGCTCCTCCGGCAGCTCGTCCGCCAGCGCCGACACCAGAGTTGTCATGCCGCCGGCGACCCGGCGGGCGCCGCCGTGCACGCTTTGGCTCGCCAGCGGCTGGGCGCTCTTGTCCGCCTCGGCGAGGTGCAGCACCGTGCCCTCGTCGTGCTGAAGGAAGGTGGGCAGGCCGAGATCGGAGAGGAAGGCGGTGACGAGGGGCTGGGTGTCCGGCCAATACCAAGTGGGGCCGAGGTCCAGCGCCTCCCCGGTGGTGGCGGAGACGGCGGTGAGGATGCGCCCGCCGAGGCGGGGGCGCGCCTCGTAGATGGCGATGTCGCGGCCCTGCCGCTTCAGGTGCCGGGCCAGGGCCAGGCCGCAGAGTCCGCCGCCGATGATCGCTGTGTCGAGCATGGACTGTCCTCGCATGACTGCGTTTCCTGGAACCCCTGCAAGATTCGCGCTCACGCCCGCCCGGCGGCGGCAAAGCCTTTGCGGGAAAGGGCAGGGCGGAGTGGGGCGTGATCGCGTCCGTCTCTCACGCGGGCGGATCGCGGCGGGCGAGGGCGGCAAGCGGACACGGGCGACGTCGCATTCCTGCGCCGCGCGGCGGCTTCCCGACATGACGATGCCGGCCGCATGTGATCGCCGGCGTCTATCAACGTCCCGCCGCGCGCCCTGTCGCCGCAAGGGGCCGCGCGGCGTCCTTCCGATGTTTCGCGGCCGGCGTGCGCGGCTGGCATGAAACTTGATGTTCCGAAGGCGAACCGTTTGCCTTTGGAGAGCCAAGATGTACGTCGCGTCTGAATTCGCCCAGAAGTCGCTGGACGAGATCAAGGAGCTGCTGGCGGGGGCCACCCTCACGGTCTATTCCGTCGCCCGTCCGGCCTCGGCGGACCAGAAGGTGGATCGTTCGAACAAGCTCGCCACCTTCACCTTCGCCACTCCGGCCTTCGGCACCCCCTCCGAGGACGGTTCCGAGGTCCCGAGCTTCGTCGCCAATCCGGTGCCCGGAGCGGATGCCGGCACCCCCGGCTTCGCGCGCGCCACTAAGGAAGACGGCACCGTGATCGCCGATTTCTCCGCCGGCCCCGGCGACCGCGAGATCAAGTTCGCGGAGGTCACCGTCTCCACCAATGCGCCGGTGAGGGTGGCGAAGTTCACCTTCAAGCCCGAGGGCGGCTGGCCGGAGCGCGTCGATTATTACGACAGCCACCCGCGCCCCGGCTACGAGATGCCCAAGGTTCCCTGAGCCGCCCGGCCCGCGCCGCTGCCTTCGGGCGGGCGGCGCGGGCCTCGGGATCGTGACTTCCGGCGCGCGCCCGGCGCGGTGCCGGCCCGCCGAGAAGGAGCCCGTGATCTCATGACCACCACACTCCCCGGGGCCCTGGTCGCCAGCGAATGGCTGAGCGATCATCTTTCGGACCCGGACCTCAGGATTCTCGACTGCACCTGGCACCACGAGAGCACCAATCTCGACGGGCGGACCCAGTATCGCGGCCGCCACCTGCCGGGCGCCGTGCATTTCGACATCGACCATGTGGCGGACAAGTCGACGGGCCTCCCGCACATGCTGCCCTCGGCCGCCGACTTCGCGAAGAAGGTGGGGCTGCTCGGCATCGGCGCCGGCGACCGGGTGGTGGTCTATGACCGCAACTGCGGCGGCTCGGCCGCGGCGCGGGTGTGGTGGATGTTCCGCGTGTTCGGCTACGACAACGTGGCAGTGCTGGACGGCGGGTACGGCAAGTGGACCGCCGAGAAGCGGCCCACCGAGATGTCTCCGGTGCGGCCGGAGCCGAAGACTTTCAGCGCCAGCTTCTCGCCGCATCTGGTGCGGACCCTCGACCAGATGCGGGCGAACCTCGCCTCCGGCGCCGAGCAGGTGCTGGACGCGCGCGGCCCCGCGAAGTTCGACGGCAGCCAGGAAGACCTTTTCCCCGCGCGCAAGCACGGGCACATCCCCGATGCGGTGAACCTGCCCTGGGGCGACCTCGTGGTGGCCGAAACCGGCGCGCTGGTCTCGCCGGAGGCGATCCGGGCGCGGTTCGCGGCGGCGGGCATCGACCTTGCGAAGCCTATCGTCGTCACCTGCGCCTCGGCGACGGTGTCGTGTGTGCTGGCACTGGCGCTTTACGTTGCCGGCGTCGGAACCGCCGCGGTCTATGACGGTTCCTTCGCCGAATGGGGACTTGCGGAAGACACGCCGGTGGCCGCCTGAGGCGGCCGCCGGGAGATGACGTGATCCGAGCCAGCGATGGGCGAGCCGGGAGCACCGAGATGAGTGGCGCGCGCGACGAGCCTTTCGAGACCCTCTGCGAGGGGCAGGACTATGCCCTTCAGGCCAGCCGGGACGGAGCCCTGTTCGTGCTCCGCTTCAAGGCCGAGCAGATGACGGCGACCATCGAGGGCGAGGATGCGGAACGTTTTCGTTCGGATTTCGATGCCGTGAAGGCTCAGTATCCGGACTGGACCTGCGATCGACTGCTGGCGCAGCTCTGGGATCAGGGCGGTTACAGTTGGCTGGCCATTCAAGACGGGTGATCACCATGGCGACGACTTTGATCAAGACCACGGCGGACGGACGCAAGCTCGAGGTGGTGGGCCTCGCCATCATGCTCGACGGAAAGCTGGAGGCCTTCGACCTCATGGAGGTGAAGCTCCACCCCAACCGCCGCAAGATCTGGGAGGTGTCGCCCGACGCCACCCATATGGCGGGCCGGGTGACGCTGACCCAGGAGGAGACCGACATGGTGACCGCGGCTTTCGCGCAGGCCGAGGCGGAGATTCTCGCCAGCCCCGCCGCCATCAACGAGCGCTTCCGCATCGCCATGATGTGGCGCGCGCGGCAGGAAGGCATCGAATAGGCCGCGTCCTCCGCAGTTTTTCGAAAGAAGGGGAGCGATGGCGGTGGCCGTCGCTCCCCTTTTTCTTGCCTTGCCGGCTGGCTGCCGCGTCTTCAGGCCATGGGCTCAGGGCGCCGATCCCGCGCAGGCTGATTTACTCGCCGGCCCCTCATGCGCCAACGGCCCATGAGGACAGATCACGAGAGAAAAGACCACCAGCCGCGGGGCTTATGGGCGGCGCGCGATGGCTATGCCTTCTCAAAAAATCAGCCGCACGGGGCGGCGGCCCCGTGCGGCTGACACGGTTCAAGAACGTCTTATGGCAATCGATATGATCCGCCGGGCCGGAACTGAAATACCGGCGTTCGGCCCTGGATGACGGATCGGGCAAATTTTCGCGCGGGCAATGGAAGGCACGGGGCCGCAGGACGGTCCCGGTGCCGGTGCGCGCTCAGCCGAACTTGAACAGGACGCCGTATCCGCCGCGCGGATAGTTCCATTCGATGTCGCCGGAGGGCTCGCCGATGATGCGGCAGGTGCCGCATTCCACGCAGCCGTCGGCGGTGATCTCCACCTGGCCCTTGTCGTTCAGCTCGTAGCAGCGCGCCGGGCAGGCGGTGAGCAGCGCCTTCAGCGCCGGGGTCGGCTCGGTATGTGCGCGAACCTTGATGTGGGCGCGGCCGGCGTCCACCAGGTAGCGGTTCTGGAAGAGCTTGTCCTCGACGCGGACCGCGGTTTCAGTGCTTGCCATGTCCATCTCCCTTGGTTGTCCGCGTCGGGGTGAGCGCTCCGACGCGGACGGGTGGTCCGATCAGCCCCGCTCAGCGCCACGCCCGGGCGAGCTTGAAGGCGTCGCCGAACAGGCCCGCCCAAGACCGCGCCGAGGTGAACGACTTCATCGTCAGCTTCTGCTTCTCCTTCTTCGGCGTGCCATCGACACGCACGAAGTTCTGCATCGCCTTGTTGACGAGCTGCGGATAGGTGAGGAAGAAGTTCTGCGACTGGACATGCAGAAGCTGCGGCATGTCCTTGTACTTCTTGAGATCCTTCATGACGAAGGAATCTTCCAGCATCTTCTTGTACAGCGCGAGGTTCGCCGCCGTCATGGGGTCCTTGCGGGACTTGACCTGGAAGATGGCCTCGGCGGCGATGCGGCCGGAGGTCATGGCGAGGTTCGAGCCCTCGCGGTGGATGGCATTGTTGAGCTGGGCGGCATCGCCCACCACGACCCAGCCGTCGCCGAACAGCTGCGGGATCGCCTTGTAGCCGCCCTCGGGGATGAGGTGGGCCGCGTATTCCTTCACCTCGGAGCCCTCCAGGAGGGGCGCGATGGAGGGGTGCTTCTTGAACTTCTCAAGCAGGGTGTAGGGGCTCTCGCCGCCCTTCTGGAAGTCCGAGACCAGGCAGCCGATGCCGACCGAGATGCACTCGCGGTTGGTGTAGAGAAAGCCCATGCCGGTCATCCCCTTGGAGATGGTGCCGGCGGCCTCGATCACCGCGCCCTCGTCGCCCTTGATGTTGAAGCGCTCCTCGATGACTTCCTGCGGCAGGAAATGCATTTCCTTCACCGCCAGCGCGACATCGGTGGGCTTGGGGATCTTGCGCAGGCCGGCGCGGGTGCCGAGCAGGCCGCTCACACCCTCCGCCAGCACCACCACGTCGGCATGGATCTGGCCGCCGCCGCGATCGGTCTTGACGCCGATCACCTTGCCGTAGGCGTCCTGCACCAGCTCGGTGACGGTGGTCTCGCACACCACCAGGGCGCCGGCTTCCTGCACCTTCTTGTTGAACCACTTGTCGAACTGGGCGCGGATGATGGTGTAGCGGTTCGGCTTTTCTTCGTTGAAGTCTTCCGAGCGATAGTGCAGGCCCACGTGGGAGCTGTCGCCCATCATCCAGAAGCGCTGCTCGATGAGGTGCCGCTCCAGGGGCGCGTCCTCGCGGAAGTCGGGCACGATCTTTTCGAGCATGTCCGCGTAGAGGATGGCACCCTGCACGTTCTTGGAGCCGGAATACTCGCCCCGCTCCAGCTGAAGGACCTTCAAGCCGCGCTTGGCTAGAGTGTACGCGGCGGCATTGCCGGCCATGCCGGCGCCAACCACGATCGCGTCGAACTTTTCGTCGATCATAGGAGTATCCTCAGCTGGCCAGCTTGTCGCGCGAATGTGCGGACAGGCGCTTGCGGAAGGCTTCGGTCAACGCCGGCAGGAAGCGGATGGCGTCGGTGACGATGCCCACATGGGCGAAATCGAAGATAGGCGCGTTCTTGTCGGTGTTGATGGCGACGATCAGGTCCGCGCCCTCGACGCCCACGCGATGCTGGATGGCGCCGGAGATGCCGGCGGCGATGTACAGCCGCGGGCGGATGGTCTTGCCGGTCTGGCCGATCTGCCGGTCGGAGGTCACCCAGCCCTTCTGCACCAGCGGGCGCGAGCAGCCGTAATCGGCGCCGATGGCCTGGGCGAGCTGGCGCACCAGCTGGAAATTCTCCGGCGAGCCGAGCCCGAGGCCGCCGGCCACCACCACGTCCGCATAGGCGAGGTTGGACTTGGAGGACTCGCGGTCGGGGATGAAGTTCAGCACCTTGGTGATGATGTCGGCCTCGTTCACGCCGAGGGGCAGCTCCACCACCTTGCCGATGGGCTTCTCGACCCGGTCCGGCATGGGCATCACGCGCGGACGGACGGTGGCCATCTGCGGGCGGAAGTTCAGGGTGTAGATGGTGCAGAGCAGGGAGCCGCCGAAGGTGGGGCGGGTGGCGGCGAGCGAGCCGTCCGCGTCCACGTCCAGCTCGGTGGAATCGGCGGTGAGGCCGGTGAGCAGGGTGGTGGCCACCGCGCCGGCGAGGTCGCGGCCGAGGGTGGTGGCGCCGAGCAGCAGGATCTCGGGCTTGTAGGTGTTGACGAGGTTCGTCATCGCGGCCGTGTAGGCCTCGTTGCGATAATCGGTGAGCACCGGGTCGGCGCACACATAGGCGAGGTCCGCGCCGTAGCAGAAGGACTCCGCGACCGCGTTGCGCACGGTCTCGCCCTCGGGGCCGAGCACCACGGCGGCGAGCTCCACGCCGAGCTTGTCGGCGAGCCGGCGGCCGGCGCCCATCAGCTCCCAGGAGACGGGGTGCACCTGGCCGCGTTCCTGCTCCACGAACACCCAGACGTGCTTGTACGCCTTGAAGTGTTCCGGCAGTTCCTTCTTGGTGGATGCGCGGCCGCCGGCGGCGGGGGCGGGGGTTTTCTTCGGCTCACTCATGGGTGTTGCTTTCTTCCTGATGCCTCGTGTGCTTCCGGGACCGTCAGAAGCCGCGGGCGAGCGCGGTGAGGTCGGCCTCCAGGGCGGGCTGACGGGTGAAGATCTCCTCGATCAGCGCCTCGGGCAGCGAGCCGCCTTCGGGGATCTCGATGATCTTGGCCTTCTCGGCGCGCGCGCTCGGCGCGAACACGCGCTTCACGATGGTGGGCGAGCCCTTGAGGCCGCACTTGTTGAGATCCTCGACGCCGGCTTCCTTGGCGTTCCACTTGACGATCTCGGCGCGGGCTCCGCGCAGGGCGTCGGCCATGGTGCCGCGGCGGATCTCGTTGGTGCCTTCCAGCATGGCGACAAGGCAGGGCAGCTTGCTCCTCAGCACCTGCGTGCCGCCCTCGGCGCGGCGCTCCAGGGTCACGGTGCCCTCGGCGGCGTCGTATTCGGTCACCTTGGCCACGTAGGTCACCTGCATCAGGCCGAGGCGCTTGGCGATGCCGGGGCCCACCTGGGCGGTGTCGCCGTCGATGGTCTGCTTGCCGGTGAAGACGATATCCGGCGCGCCCCAGGTGTCGCTGATCTTCTTGATGGCGGTGGCGAGGGCGAATGAGGTCGCCAGCGTATCGGAGCCCGCGAAGAAGCGATCGGTGAGCAGCACGGCGCGGTCGGCGCCGAAGGTGAGGGCCTTGCGCAGGGAGTCCTCGGCGGAGGGCGGGCCCATGGTCAGCACGGTCACTTCGCCGCCGAACTTGTCGCGCAGGCGCATGGCTTCTTCGAGGGCGAAGAGATCGTACGGATTGATGATCGTCGGCACGCCCTGCCGCATGATCGTGTTGGTGACGGGGTGGACGCGGATCTGCGCCGAATCCGGGACTTGTTTGATGCAGACGACGATGTGCATGAGATTGCTCCGAGCCCTTCACCTTGGCTCCGCACCGGAATGAGCAAGCACCGTGCCAATATTCTGAAGGTCCGGATTCTAGAGATAAAACAATGAGATAACAGGTGTTCGCCAGGGTCGCCGCGACATCGGCGCGTCGGGCGTCGGCGCCCCATGTCGGGAACGCGACAGATTCGCAGGGGTCGGGGGGCAAGGGGCACTGATGCGAGGCCGCACTGAGTGCGCGGGCGCGTGGCGCGTCGCGGAACGGCGGATGACGGGAAGGCGACAGCTTTGCGCGGGGATGTGCCGGGGAGAGGGGGCTCGCGCTCATCTCGCGCGGGGGCGCGGGCGAAGCCAGGGCACCTAAAAAGTGTCCCCCGCCTTGCGGCGGGGGACCAAGCCTAATCGGGGGTAAATGAAGGGTCGAAATAAAATCGAAAGAAATCGATACGCGTTCCGGCCAGCCTACAAAGTCGAGAAAAAGAACAGGGGCCGGTGGAAATGGCGCGCCGGGCGGATGTCCGAAGACCCCGTCCGGCGCGCTCAGGGGCCTCAGCCTGCGGCGAGCTCGGCGGCGGTCTTGCCGACCTGGCTCTCGTCGACGGCGTTCAGGATGCCGTGCTCCATGAGCAGGTCTTCCAGCTCGTCCATGGTGATCGGGGTCGGGATGATGCCGTTGCCGGCATTCGCGTGCACCTTGGTCGCCAGGTTCCGGTAATGGGTGGCCTGCTCGCTGTCGGGCGCGTACTCGATCACGGTCATGCGGCGCAGCTCGGCGTGCTGCACGATGTTGTTGCGCGGCACGAAGTAGATCAGCGTGGTGCCGAGCTTCTTCGCCAGGCTCTCCGCCAGCTCCAGCTCCTTGTCGGTCTGGCGCTCGTTGCACACCAGCCCGCCCAGGCGCACGCCGCCGGAGTTCGCATACTTCAGGATGCCCTTGGAGATGTTGTTGGCCGCGTACATGGCCATCATCTCGCCGGACATGACGATGTAGATTTCCTGCGCCTTGTTCTCGCGGATGGGCATGGCGAAGCCGCCGCACACCACGTCGCCCAGCACGTCGTAGGACACGTAGTCGATGTCCTCGTAGGCGCCGTTCTCCTCAAGGAAGTTGATGGAGGTGATGACGCCGCGGCCGGCGCAGCCCACGCCCGGCTCCGGGCCGCCCGACTCCACGCAACGGATGTCGCGGAAGCCGACCTTCATCACGTCCTCGAGCTCCAGGTCCTCCACCGAGCCGGCGTTCGCGGCCAGCGACAGGATGGTGTCCTGGGCCTTGGCGTGCAGGATCAGGCGGGTGGAGTCGGCCTTCGGGTCGCAGCCCACGATGAGGATCTTCTGGCCCATCTCCGCAAGCGCGGCCAGGGTGTTCTGGGAGGTGGTCGACTTGCCGATACCACCCTTGCCGTAAAACGCGATCTGTCGCAGCGACATCTTGCTCTCCTTCGAACCTATTTTTCAGAAGACCAGCGCGCGCGTGGCGCGAGGCCGTTTCTCTCGTCATCTTGAAATTTCGTCGGAAACGCCCCGCGGGTTACGGGAAGGAGCGCATCGCTGGCAGATCGCCTAGGCGTGCACTCAGCCCTCACTCGCCGTTGCGCAGTGGGACCAGCAACCAGCGTGCCAACTTGCAAGAGGCTGCGAAAAGCCTTGATTTACATCAAATCCGCCCCGCGAATGGCGGTGCCGCAACGCTGTGTCGAACCCGACACGACAGGAGGTTCTGTCGCAATCAAAACAACCGAACGCGCGGCGCCGGCGGCAAGCGCCGCGCGGCTTTGCAGGGGGCCATGCCGCCGGCCGCGAGTCCTTCGTGCGCGGAATGAATATTGCTTGAAGCGAAGAAGATGCCCGCCCCACGGCCGGGCGTCGCCGCGGCATCGAGGATTTGAGCGAGGAGCGACATGCAGATCGGCGTTGAAACTTCCAAGGCTGTCGACCAGCGGCGCGTCTTCGTCGTGGACGAGGACGAGATCACCCGCGCCGCCCTGCAGTTCATGCTGCATGACGAGATCGAGACCCACGAGCTCGCCACCCCGGAGGAGGCCTATGAGAAGGGCGTCGACTGGCTGGTGCCGCACGTGGTGCTGCTGGGCGTCTCCTACATCAAGAGCCGGGGCAACGACATCATCGCCGAGATGAAGGGGAAGTTCCCCGATGCCCGCGTCCTCGTCGTCTGCGACAAGGCGGACGAGGCGGTGGCGGTGGGCGCCATGAAGGCGGGCGCGGCCGGGGCGGTGGTGAAGCCGCTGACCCTGGAGGGCGTGCGCAAGAAGGTGGACACCGTTCTCGGCCGCGGCGGCGCCGTGCCGCTGGTCCAGCTCTCCATCCTGAAATAAGGCGGCGACCCGTGGCGAACGTCGTCTTCTACGAGAAGCCCGGCTGCGGCACCAATGCCCGGCAGAAGCTGATGCTGGCCAATGCCGGCCATGCGCTGGAGGTGCGGAGCCTGCTCGCCGAGCCCTGGACCGCCGGGCGGCTGAAATCCTTCTTCGGCGACACGCCGGTGGCGAGCTGGTTCAATCCGGCTGCCCCCGCCGTGAAGTCGGGCGCTGTCGATCCCGCCGCCATGGAGGCCGAGGCGGCCCTGGCGCTGATGGTGGAGCAGCCGATCCTGATCCGCCGTCCGCTGGTGGAGGCGGACGGCGCGCGCTGCGCCGGCTTCGACCGCGAGCCGGTGCTCTCGCTCATCGGCGCGGGGGTGACGCCGCCGGAGGGCTGCTCGCGCCCCGCCGACGGCGCCTCCTGCCCCGATCCGACGGCGCCGGCGCCGTCCTTCAAGCCGTGAACGTCGCGGCGGCCCCGGCCGCGACCCCGGCGGATGTGGCGATCGCCTATCACGAGCGCACCAAGCACGGCCTGAAGCGCTACGCGGCGGGCCCCGAAACCCTGGACTGGGACGCCCAGCCCGACCCGTTCCGCACCTATGAGGGCGCGGCGCGCACGGTGCTGCCCGTGGTGGCGGACCGGCTCGTCACGCCGTTCGCGGATCTTTTCCGCTCCGGCGCGGTGCCGTCCGCGCCGCTCGCCCTCGCCTCCGTCTCGGCGCTGCTGGAGCTTTCCATGGGCCTCACCGCCTGGAAGGAGTTCGGGCCGGACCGATGGGCGGTGCGGGCCAATCCCTCCAGCGGCAACCTGCACCCCACTGAGGCCTATGTGATCGCGCATGGGGTGCCGGGGCTGCCCGACGGCCTCCATCACTATGTGAGCCGCGACCACGCGCTGGAACTGCGCTGCCCGGCGGCCGTGCCGGAGGTGGGCAGCACGCGGCTGTGGATCGGTCTCAGCTCCATCCATTGGCGCGAGGCGTGGAAATATGGCGAGCGCGCCTTCCGCTACTGCCAGCTCGACACCGGTCACGCGCTCGCCGCCTTCCGCTATGCCGCTGCGGCGCAGGGCTGGGGCGCGCGGCTCGTCCACGGCGTGGACGCTGCCGCCCTCGCCGCCCTCCTCGGCCTCGACCGCGCCGGGGATTTCGCGGGCGCCGAGCGCGAGGAGCCCGACCTTCTGATCGCCATCGACGCCGGGCCCGGCGCCGGCGCCGTCGGCGCGCCGCCGCCGGCGCTGGATGCCGCGCGCTGGGCCGGGCGGGCCAATGTGCTCGATCGCCACCCGATGTATCGCTGGCCGGTGATCGACGAGGTGGCGCGCGCCACTCCGCTCCCCGCGCTGGCACCCCGACCGGAGCCGGCTGCAGCGTCGGAGCCGCCGCCGCGCTCGGTGCCGGCAGCCGCGCGGGCGGCGGATGTGATCCTGGGCCGGCGCAGCGCGCAGCGGTTCGAGGCGAAGTATCACATGCCGCGCGAGACCTTCTTCTCCATGCTGGACGCGCTGCTGCCCCGCCGGGCGCCGCCGTTCGACGTGTGGGACTTCGCGCCGGCGCTGCACCCGGTGCTGTTCGTGCACAAGGTGGAGGGTCTGGACAGCGGCCTTTACGCTTTGCCGCGCCTGCCGGAGGCGGGGGAGCGGCTGCGCGCCCTGCTGCGCGACGACTTTGAATGGGCGACGCCGGAGGGGTGCCCGGAGCACCTGCCGCTCCGCCGCCTCGCCCGCACCGATGCGCGCGGCGTCATCCGCACCCTGAGCTGCCACCAGGCCATCGCCGGCGACAGCTGCTTCTCCCTCGGCATGCTCGCGGCCTTCGAGGAAGCGCTGGCGGAGGACCCCTGGCGGTATCGCCAGCTGTTCTGGGAGGCGGGAATGCTGGGGCAGGCGCTCTACCTGGAGGCGGAGGCCGCGGGCCTGCGCGGCACCGGCATCGGCTGCTATTTCGATGACGACGTCCACCGCCTGCTGGGGCTGGAGGGGCGGCGGTTCCAGTCCATGTACCATTTCACGGTGGGGCGGCCCATGGGCGACGCCCGCATCGTCTCGTCCCCGGCCTATCCGGGCAGAACCGCTTGAGGAGGCTCGAATGGCCGAACGCATTCCCTTCCGCTGCATCGGCGTCAAGGAGGCCGACGCGCTGCTGAGGAACCCCCGCACGGTGACGCTCGACGTGCGCGATGCCGGGGCCTATGGCGCCGGGCACGTGGAGGGCGCCCGCAACATCACCTTCTCCGGCCTGTCGGAGCTCATCATGGGCACCCCGAAGGCGGCGCCGGTGCTGATCTATTGCTACCACGGCCACGCCAGCCGCGAGTTCGCGCAGACATTGTCGGATTTCGGCTTCAGGGAGGTCTACAGCCTCGACGGGGGCTACGAGGCCTGGCGGAGCTGGGTCCATGCCCAGGCTCCCACGGCCAACGCCCCCACCGCCAACGCCTCTACGGGCACGCCCGACGCGACCCTGGCCCGCTGGCTCGCCGGCCTCGGCTTTCCCCCGGGCGGGGTCAACGCCACGGTGGAGAATGGCATGACCCCGCTGATGAAGGCGGCGCGGGAGAGGCTGGGCGACATCGTCGGCGGCCTCGTGGCCCTCGGCGCGGCGCTCGACCAGCGCAACACGGACGGCAACACCGCCCTGTGGCTCGCCTGCGTGGGCAGCCATCTCGATATCATCTCCGCGCTGGCGGCGGCGGGCATCGACATCGACAACCGCAACGACAACGGCGCCACCGCCCTCATGTACGCCTCCTCCGCCGGCAAGGCGGACGTGGTGGCGCGGCTGCTGGAGCTGGGGGCCGACCCGCTGCCGGAGACCCTCGACGGTTTCTCCGCGCTCGATCTCGCGGCCACCGCCGAGTGCCTGACGCTGCTGCGCGGGCCCACCAAAGCGGCGAAGGCGGCCCGCGCCCCGGCGTGAGGCGGCGCGCGGGCCTGCCGTGCACCGCGACGCCGGCGGGGCAGCGCGCCTTTGTCCCGTCGACGGGGCACACTGCGGCCGCCATAGTCCATCTGCTGTATTCACAGGAATAGAGCGCGCGGCGCGCGGGCGGGTCCCTGCGCCCATGCCTTGCCAGGAGTGAGCGAAGATGCGGTGGTGGACCGAGGCCATGCTCGACGGCCTTCTGGCCGAGGACGCGCCCCATGGTGATCTCACCACGGCGGCCATCGGCATCGCCGGCCGGCGCGCCCGCCTCGCCATGCACATGCGCGCGGAGGCGACCGTGTGCGGGGTGGAGGTCGCGCAGGCACTGTTCCACCGGGTGGGGGTGGAAGCTGAACGCCTCGTCTCCTCCGGCGCGCGGGTTCCGGCCGGCGGGGCCATCCTCTCGGCGGAGGGAGAGGCGGGTGGCGTCTTCACCGCCTGGAAGGTGGCGCAGACCCTGGTGGAATATCTCTCCGGCATCTCCACCCTCACCGCCGACATCATCGCCGCCGCGCGGGCGGTGTCGCCGGAGGTGGCGGTGGTGACCACCCGCAAGACCCTTCCCGGTGCCAAGGCGCAGATGATCGCCGCCATCCGCGCCGGCGGCGCCTTTCCGCACCGGCTCGGCCTGTCGGAAACCCTCCTGGTGTTTCCCGAGCATTGCGCCTTTCTCGACGACGCGGTGGCCCGCATCGCCGCCCTGCGCCGCGCCATGCCGGAGAAGAAAGTGGTGGTGGAGGTGAAAAGCCTGGATGAGGTGGCGGCCGTGCTGCCGGCTGAGCCGGACGTGCTCCAGTGCGAGAAGATGACGCCGCAGGACATCCGCGCGGTGGTGGATCACGTGGCCGCGGCGGGCGCGCGGGCCCTGGTGGCGGCGGCCGGGGGCGTGAATTTGCAGAATGCGGCTGCCTATGCCGCCGCCGGCGCGCGGATTCTCGTGACCTCCGCCCCCTATTGGGCGAAGCCGGCGGACGTGAAGGTGGTCATCTCCCCCGCTTAGGCGGGGGGAGACTCTTCTGTCGCGAACCTGCCGAACGGCGCGCGGTCTCGCCGTGCTGTCACGTTTGCGACAAGTGAATATGAAATTTTTTCTTTTGAAATCATAAGTTTATAAAACTGGTCCGCTCCTTGCTTTTCCTGTCCTGAACGATCTGGCGCCGCGCCTCGCGGCCCCGATTCCCAACCGCGCCGCACCGGCGCCCAGGCAGGCGGACCCGAAGGATGATCTCTCTTTCGACCAGCGCGGTGGAGGTGGTGAAGGCCGCCATGTCGCGCGCCGCCCGCGATGCCGAGGGGCTGCGCCTGGTGGCGGGCGCCGGCGCGCGAGACGCGCTCCAGGTGATGATGCACCTCGACGTGGCGCGCGCCGACGACATGGTGATCGAGCAGGGCGGGCTGAAGCTCTTCCTCGGCCATCGCTCCCGGCCTTTCGCCGAGGGCCTGCACATCGATTTCGTGACGCCGCGCGGCGAGGTTCGCGGGGCGTTCGTGGTGGCGGCGGACGCGTCCCGGCGCGGCCGCCTGGGATGAGCGCGGTCATGCCCTTCGCTTGTTCCAAGCTGATCCGGGATGCCGCGCGGCCGCAACCGCTTTTCCGTCTGACGCTGTCCGTACCGACGCATCGTCGCCGGTGCTTTTCAACGCCACTCGCCTGGTAGATTGGAAGGGACCCATGCTCGCGAAGTCACCATCGGCCGTTTCGGGCCGCTCGGGCCGCACCGCGCCGGAAGGTTCGTCAGCCGCTTCGCGCGGGAAGCCGGCGCGCACCGTCTTTCTCAACGACACGACCCTGCGCGACGGCGAGCAGGCGCCGGGCGTCGCCTTCACCCGGCGGGAGAAGATCGAGATCGCCGAGGCGCTCGCCGCCGCCGGCGTGCCCGAGATCGAGGCCGGCACCCCCGCCATGGGCGACGAGGAGATCGAGACCCTGCGCTCCATCGCCTCGCTCAAGCTCCCCATGCGGGTGGTGGCCTGGTGCCGGATGAGCGAGCAGGACCTGTTCGCGGCGGTGGCGGCCGGGGTCACGGCGGTGAACCTCTCCATTCCCACCTCCGACCGGCAGCTCCAGGGCAAGCTCGGCCGCGACCGCGCCTGGGCCTTGGAGGCGCTGCGCCACGTGGTGGGCCTCGCGCGCAAGATCGGCTTCACCGTGGCCGTGGGCTGCGAGGATGCCTCCCGCGCCGACCCCGAGTTCCTGTGCCAGGTGGCGGAGGCGGCGCGCGACGTGGGCGCCTTCCGCCTGCGGCTGGCCGACACGCTGGGCGTGCTCGATCCCTTCTCGTCCTATGCCCTGGTGCGGCGGGTGGCGAGCGCCACCGATCTCGAGATCGAGTTCCACGCCCATGACGACCTGGGCCTCGCCACCGCCAACACCCTGGCGGCGGTGACCGGCGGGGCTCGCCATGTCTCGGTGACGGTGACGGGCCTCGGCGAGCGCGCCGGCAACGCGCCGCTGGAGGAGGTCGCCATCGCCCTCAGCCAGACCGCGCGCGAGGTGACGGGCGTCGACCCGCGCGCCCTCCGGCCGCTGGCGCAGCGGGTGATGATGGCGGCGGGCCGGCCCATGCCGCGCACCAAGGCCATCGTGGGGGACGATGTCTTCACCCACGAATCCGGCATCCATGTCTCCGGCCTGCTGAAGGACCGCGCCACCTACGAGGCGCTCAACCCGGATCTGCTGGGCCGGCGCCACACCCTGGTGCTGGGCAAGCACTCGGGCCTCTCGGCCGTCGTCCACGCCCTCGCCGAGCAGGGGCTCGACGTGGACGAGGCGCGCGGTCGCGCCATCCTGGAACGGGTGCGGGAATACGCGACCCGCACCAAGGAGAACGTGCCGCCGGAGGTGCTGCGCCGCTTCCATGAGGAGAGCTTCACCGAAGAGGCGCTGCGCCGCCGCCACCTCGCCGTGATGGGAGCCTGAGCATGATCATGGGACGCGCGAAGGACGCCGCGACCGATGCCGCCCCGCCGGCCGAGGGGGCCGCGCCCGTGGTCCGGCAGTCCGTCTGGGCGCTGATCCGCGAGGATATCGACTGCGTGAAGTCGCGCGATCCGGCGGCGCGCAACACGCTGGAGGTGGTGCTCACCTATCCGGGCGTCCATGCCGTCATCTGGCACCGGCTCGCCAGCCGGCTGTGGCTGCGCGGGGTGAAGTTCCCGGCCCGCTTCCTGTCCTGGCTCGGCCGCTTCCTCACCAATGTGGACATCCATCCGGGCGCGACCATCGGCCACCGCTTCTTCATCGATCACGGCGCGGGCGTGGTGATCGGCGAGACGGCGGAGGTGGGCGACGACGTCACGCTCTATCACGGCGTCACCCTGGGCGGCACTTCCTGGACCGCTGGCAAGCGCCACCCCACTCTGCGCGACGGCGTGCTGGTGGGGGCGGGCGCCAAGATCCTCGGCCCCATCATGGTGGGCGCGGGCTGCCGCATCGGTGCCAATTCGGTCGTGATCGAGGACGTGCCGCCGTCCATGACCGTGGTGGGCATTCCCGGCCGGGTGGTGAAGCCGGTGTCCGACCGCCGCCGGGTCGGCGACGGGCGGATCGACCTGGAGCATCACCTGATGCCCGATCCGGTGGGCGAGGCCATCATCTCGCTGCTGGACCGCATCGAGTTCCTGGAGGCGCGGCTCGCCCATCTCCAGGGCGAGATCCAGCGCAGCCGCACCGCCGCCGACGAAGCGGCCTGAGACGGCGGGTCTTTCTGCGCGCGACAATGAAGAATGGAGGTTCGCATGTCGGTTCTCGATACGCTGAAGTCGCTGTCCAGCGCCGAGGAGTTCTTCACGACCCTCAAGGTGGACTACCAGCCGGAGGTTCTGCAGGTGGTGCGCCTGCACATCCTGCGGCGGATGGGGCAGTACCTCGTCTCGGCCGACCTCGACGGCAAGAGCGACGAGGAGATCTTCTCCGCCGCCCAGTCCATGCTGGAGCAGGCCTACCGGGACTTCATCAAGTCCAACCCCATGGCGGAGCGCGTCTTCAAGGTGCTCAAGGAGCATGATCCGAGCCGCCCCGCCGCCACCGGCCCCAAGCCCGCGTTCGTGCCCCTCACCACGCTGACCACCGGCAGCTAGCAGGAGGCCGACGCTGCCGCCGCGGTGCCTCGGCACCACGGCCGGTTACCCTCCCTCCGCATGCGTGGTGTTTGAACAGGCATTGCGAAGGTTCCCCATTTTTGATCGCGCGGATTGCTCGGCGCGCGCGGGGGGAGGGTGACACTTTTCGATCCGGCATCTTCATTCCGCCGCGACGGCCCGCAGAGGGCGGTCGCGGCGGCTGCGTTTCCGGCCGCAATCGGGGCTTCTCCGTTTTTTCCGCGGGGAGGGGCTGGCGGCGTGGATCGTCTTTTCCCCGGTGCTCCCCTGCCTTGCTGCGGTCCAGGCGCCGGTCGTCATGATGGGCCGGAAGCGGATGGAGGTGCGTGACCGCATGCGCGCGGAAAACGACTTCAAGGTGAATCTGAAGGCAGGGCTGAAGGCCCACCACTTGCCGCGAGACGCCGGACCACCTGCCGGGCCGGCAGCGGGAGCGCCTGGCGCGGGTCCGGAAAAGCCGGCTCGATCTGCCGGAGGCCATGAATGATCGGCGCAGGTAGCCGGTGCCGCAACGGGCATCTGCGCGCGAAGGTTGAGCGCGGCGATGCCCCCGCAAGGCGCGCCGCGTCGCACAAGAAGCGGTCAATGAGTGTCATATCCCACTATTTGTGCAAGGCCGGCGGCTTGAACGCCTTGTGTAATGGGAGTAGTCAAGCGCCGCTCGGCTCCTGCTCGACGTGGCAGGCTCATTTCCGGGGAACAGGCATGGCCCGCAACAAGATCGCCCTCATCGGGGCCGGCCAGATCGGCGGAACGCTCGCCCTTCTGGCCGGGCTGAAGGATTTGGGCGACGTGGTCCTGTTCGACGTGGTGGAAGGCGTGCCCCAGGGCAAGGCTCTGGATCTGGCCGAGCTTGCCCCGGTCGCGGGCTTCGACGCCGCCTTCGCCGGCACCAACACCTATGATGCCATCGCCGGCGCCGACGTGGTGATCGTCACCGCCGGCGTGCCGCGCAAGCCCGGCATGAGTCGCGACGACCTGCTGGCCATCAACCTCAAGGTGATGGAGCAGGTGGGGGCTGGTATACGTAAGTACGCGCCGGAAGCCTTCGTGATCTGCATCACCAATCCGCTGGACGCCATGGTGTGGGCGCTGCAGCGCACCAGCGGCCTGCCGGCGGCCAAGGTGGTGGGCATGGCGGGCGTGCTCGATTCCGCGCGCCTCAGATACTTCCTGGCCGATGAATTTGGTGTGTCGGTGGAGGATGTCACCGCCTTCGTGCTGGGCGGCCACGGCGACACCATGGTGCCGCTGGTGCGCTATTCCACGGTCGGCGGCATTCCGGTGCCGGACCTCATCCGCATGGGCTGGACCAGCGCCGAGCGCATCGCCGCTATCGTCGAGCGCACCCGCAACGGCGGGGCGGAGATCGTCAATCTCCTGAAGAGCGGCTCGGCCTTCTATGCGCCCGCGGCTTCCGCCATCGCCATGGCGGAGAGCTACCTGCGGGACAAGAAGCGCCTGCTGCCGGCCGCCGCGCGTCTCGACGGCGCCTACGGGCTCAAAGATATCTACGTGGGCGTGCCGGTCGTCATCGGCGCGCGGGGAGTGGAGCGTATCGTGGAGGTCGAGCTCGACCATCAGGAGCGCGCCATGTTCGAAAAATCGGTCGCATCGGTCGAGGGACTGGTGGAGGCCTGTCTGAAGATCGCACCCGATCTCGGGAAGTGATCTCGGTCAACGGCGGCCCTCCCACGGGAGTGCCGTCATCGTGCCGGTCATCACGCCGGCGAGGTGAAGGAGACGAATGTTCCCCTCCTCGGGGTGCGGGTTTCCCTCCGGGCCGTTCGGCCGGGGCGGGTACCGGGCCCCAGCACTGCACCAGCACTGCAATGGAGGCGGCGGCGGCGCGTCCTCGCAACGAGGCGGCCGGGGTCGGTTCAGGGGGGAAGGGGCACTTCGCAACCCTTTAGGGGACGAAGACATGAATATTCACGAGTACCAAGCCAAGGCGCTGCTGAAGACGTTCGGCGCGCCGGTCTCGCGCGGCGTGCCCGTGCTCAAGGTGGAAGACGCCGAGGCCGCGGCCAGGGAGCTGGGCGGCCCGCTCTGGGTCGTGAAGTCCCAGATCCACGCCGGCGGGCGCGGCAAGGGCAAGTTCAAGGAGGCGGCCGCCGGTGAGAAGGGCGGCGTGCGCCTCGCCAAGTCCATCGATGAGGTGAAGCAGTTTGCCGGCGAGATGCTGGGCAACACGCTCGTCACCGTGCAGACCGGCCCGGCCGGCAAGCAGGTGAACCGCCTCTACATCGAGGACGGCTCCGATATCGAGAAGGAATTCTACCTGTCGCTGCTCGTGGACCGCGCGACCTCCCGCGTCGCCTTCGTGGTCTCCACCGAGGGCGGCATGGACATCGAGGACGTGGCCCACAACTCCCCTGAGAAGATCGTGACCTTCTCCGTGGACCCGGCCACCGGCGCCCAGCCCTTCCACGGCCGCAAGGTGGCCGAGGCCCTGGGCCTTTCCGGCGACCTCGCCAAGCAGGCCGGCAAGCTCGTGAACGTGCTCTACGCCGCGTTCACCGAGAGCGACATGGCCATGCTCGAGATCAACCCGCTGATCGTCACCAAGGACGGCCAGCTGCGCGTGCTCGACGCCAAGGTCTCGTTCGACTCCAACGCCCTGTTCCGTCATCCCGAGCTCGTCGAGCTGCGCGACCTGACGGAAGAAGACGCGAAGGAGATCGAGGCGTCCAAGTACGATCTCGCCTATATCGCCCTCGACGGCACCATCGGCTGCATGGTCAACGGCGCCGGCCTCGCCATGGCGACCCTCGACATCATCCAGCTCTACGGCGAGAGCCCGGCCAACTTCCTCGACGTGGGCGGCGGCGCCAACGAGGAGAAGGTGACCGCGGCCTTCAAGATCATCACCGCCGATCCGAACGTGAAGGGCATTCTCGTCAACATCTTCGGCGGCATCATGAAGTGCGACGTCATCGCCAACGGTGTGCTGGCGGCGGTGAAGGCGGTGGGCCTCAAGGTTCCGCTGGTGGTGCGCCTCGAAGGCACCAATGTGGAAGAGGGCAAGAAGATCATCCGCGAAAGCGGCCTCAACGTGATCCCTGCCGACGACCTGGACGACGCCGCGCAGAAGATCGTGGCCGCTGTGAAGAAGGATGCCGCGTGATGTCCGTGCTGATCGACGCCAACACCAAGGTCATCACCCAGGGCTTCACCGGCAAGAACGGCACGTTCCACGCGGAACAGGCCATCATGTACGGCACCAAGATGGTCGGCGGCACCAGCCCCGGCAAGGGCGGCTCCACCCACCTCGGCCTGCCGGTGTTCGACACCGTGATCGAGGCCAGGGAGAAGACCGGCGCCGACGCGTCCGTCATCTACGTGCCCCCGCCCGGCGCCGCTGACGCGATCCTCGAGGCCATCGACGCCGAGATCCCCCTCATCGTCTGCATCACCGAGGGCATCCCGGTGCTGGACATGGTGAAGGTGAAGCGGGCGCTCTCCGGCTCCAAGTCGCGCCTCATCGGGCCCAACTGCCCGGGCATCGTGACCGCCGGCGAATCGAAGATCGGCATCATGCCGGCCAACATCTTCAAGCGGGGCTCGGTGGGCGTGGTCTCGCGCTCCGGCACCCTGACCTATGAAGCCGTGTTCCAGACCACCCAGGAAGGCCTCGGCCAGACCTCGGCGGTGGGCATCGGCGGCGACCCGGTGAAGGGCACCGAGTTCATCGACGTGCTGGAGATGTTCCTCGCCGATCCCAAGACCGAGTCGATCATCATGATCGGCGAGATCGGCGGCTCCGCCGAGGAAGAGGCCGCCCAGTTCATCGCCGACGAGGCGAAGAAGGGCCGCAAGAAGCCGATGGTGGGCTTCATCGCCGGCCGCACGGCTCCTCCCGGCCGTCGCATGGGCCATGCGGGCGCCATCATCTCCGGCGGCAAGGGCGGCGCCGAGGACAAGATCGCGGCCATGGAAGCGGCGGGCATCAAGGTGTCCCCCTCTCCGGCCCGCCTCGGCAAGACCCTGGTGGACGTGCTGAAGGGCTGAGGCCCGGCGCCCCTCGCGGGGCGCGCTCCTCCGGATGGCGGCCGTGGCCGCCGCCGGGGGCATGGTTTTCCCGGAGGCGGCACGGCTGCCTCCGGGCATTCCCGGCCTGCTTCGGCAGCCGGGGGCGCGTGGTGCCGGCGGGAGGTCAACGCCCATGGGGGTGGCCGCGGGCGCGCGAAGGCGCCGATGACAAATAAGGGGCGCGGGAGGAAGCGCCGGCTCTGAATTTCGCCGTGTTTTCCGGCGACGGGCGGAGCGGCTGCTGAACAATCATGCGGATGACGCGCGTCAGGTCGGCTTTTGCCTTGGGCCTGGCGGGACTATGTAAAGCGGAAGAGCACCCCTTGCCGTGGCTGCCACGAGCCGGGCAGGAGTGGAAAAGGCGGTCCGGTTTCGGCCGGAGCGTCATGTTGTGGCAGATTTTTCAGGTCCGGGCCTTGTTTCCCGTGCGGAAGGCGCACAGGACGGCGAGGCCTGAGGCCATCCGGGAAGACACCCATGTCGCGCGCGGAACAGAACGATATTTTCCTGAACACCTCCTTCCTCGACGGCGCCAACGCCGCCTGGATCGAGGATCTCTACGCCCGCTACGAGCAGGACCCGAGCTCGGTCGACGCCGAGTGGCAGAGCTTCTTCGCCGGGCTGAAGGATGATCCCGCCCAGGTGCTCGCCAATGCCCGCGGCGCCTCGTGGAAGCGCCCCAACTGGCCGCTGCACGCCAATGGCGAGCTGGTCTCGGCCATGGATGGCCAGTGGGTCGAGGTGGAGAAGCACGTCGGCGACAAGGTGAAGGCCAAGGCGCAGAAGGCGGGCGTGGAGCTCAGCGCGCAGGATGTGCAGCAGGCCACGCGCGACAGCGTGAAGGCGCTGATGATGATCCGCGCCTACCGCATGCGCGGCCACCTGCACGCCAACCTCGACCCGCTCGGCCTCACCCCGCCGCGTGAGGCGCTGGAGCTGGACCCGGTCTCCTACGGCTTCTATGAGGCCGACCTCGACCGCAAGATCTTCATCGACCACGTCCTCGGCCTCGAGTTCGCGACCGTGCGCGAGATGCTCGCCATCCTGCGCCGCACCTACTGCTCGGACATCGGCGTGGAATTCATGCACATCTCCTCGCCCGAGGAGAAGGCCTGGATCCAGGAGCGCATCGAGGGGCCGGACAAGGAGGTCACCTTCACCCGCGAGGGCAAGCGCGCCATCCTCAACAAGCTGGTGGAGGCCGAGGGCTTCGAGAAGTTCCTCGACGTCAAGTACACCGGCACCAAGCGCTTCGGCCTCGACGGCGGCGAGAGCCTGATCCCCGCCCTGGAGCAGATCATCAAGCGCGGCGGCAACCTGGGCCTCAAGGAAATCGTGTTCGGCATGGCCCACCGTGGCCGCCTGAACAGCCTGACCCAGGTGATGGGCAAGCCCCATCGCGCGCTGTTCCACGAGTTCAAGGGCGGCTCCTGGGCCCCCGACGACGTCGAAGGCTCGGGCGACGTGAAGTACCACCTGGGTGCGTCTTCCGACCGGGAGTTCGACGGCAACAAGGTGCATCTGTCGCTGACCGCCAACCCCTCGCACCTGGAGATCGTCGATCCCGTGGTGCTCGGCAAGGCGCGCGCCAAGCAGGACCAGTTCGGTGATGTCGAGCGCACCATGGTGCTGCCGCTGCTGATCCACGGCGACGCGGCGTTCGCCGGCCAGGGCGTCGTGGCCGAGTGCCTGGGCCTCTCGGGCCTGAAGGGCCACCGCACCGGCGGCTCGCTGCACTTCATCATCAACAACCAGATCGGCTTCACCACCAATCCGCGCTACTCGCGCTCCTCGCCCTATCCGTCCGACGTGGCGAAGATGATCGAGGCGCCGATCCTGCACTGCAACGGCGACGATCCGGAATCCGTGGTGTTCTGCGCCAAGGTGGCCATCGAGTTCCGCCAGCGCTTCCACAAGCCTGTCGTCATCGACATGTTCTGCTACCGGCGCTTCGGCCACAACGAGGGCGACGAGCCGGCGTTCACCCAGCCGAAGATGTACAAGGTGATCCGCCAGCACCCGACCGTGCTGGAGCTCTACACCAAGAAGCTGGAAGCCGAGGGCGTGGTCACCGCCGGCGAGGTGGACACCATGCGCGCCACCTGGCGCGAGCGCCTGGAGGCCGAGTACGAGGCCGGCCAGGCCTACAAGCCCAACAAGGCCGACTGGCTCGACGGCCGCTGGGCCGGCCTCAAGGCTGCCCAGGACAATGACGATCCGCGCCGCGGCGTCACCGGGGTCGCCGAGGACAAGCTCAAGGCCATCGGCGAGAAGATCACCCAGGTTCCGGAGGGCTTCAAGGTCCACCGCACCATCCAGCGCTTCCTCGACAACCGCCGCAAGGCGATCGAGGACGGCGTCGGCATCGACTGGGCGACCGGCGAGGCGCTGGCCTTCTGCTCGCTGCTGGAGGAGGGCCATCCCATCCGCTTCTCCGGCCAGGACGTGGAGCGCGGCACCTTCTCCCAGCGCCATTCGGTGCTGCTCGACCAGGAGACCGAGGCCCGCTACAAGCCCTTCAACCACCTCTCCGACACCCAGGCCAAGTACGAGGTCATCAACTCGATGCTCTCGGAGGAGGCGGTGCTCGGCTTCGAGTATGGCTACACGCTGTCGGAGCCCAACACGCTGGTGCTGTGGGAGGCCCAGTTCGGCGATTTCGCCAATGGCGCCCAGGTGGTGTTCGACCAGTTCATCTCCTCGGGCGAGCGCAAGTGGCTGCGCATGAGCGGCCTCGTGTGCCTGCTGCCGCATGGCTATGAGGGCCAGGGCCCGGAGCATTCCTCCGCTCGCCTGGAGCGCTACCTCCAGCTCTGCGCCGAGGACAACATGCAGGTGGCGAACGTCACCACCCCGGCCAACTACTTCCACATCCTGCGCCGGCAGCTGAACCGCGAGTTCCGCAAGCCGCTCATCCTGATGACGCCCAAGTCGCTGCTGCGTCACAAGAAGGCGGTGTCGCGCCTGGACGACATGGTGGCCGGCAGCACCTTCCACCGCGTGCTTTGGGACGATGCCCAGTCGCATCCGGACGTCGCCGGCGTCACGCTGGTGCCGGACGAGAAGATCCGCCGGGTCGTCCTCTCCGCCGGCAAGGTCTATTACGACCTGCTGGAGGAGCGCGAGAAGCGGGGCGTCAACGACGTTTACCTGCTGCGCGTGGAGCAGCTCTATCCGTTCCCGCTGAAGACGCTGGTGCAGGAGCTGTCCCGCTTCAAGAACGCCGAAGTGGTGTGGTGCCAGGAAGAGCCGAAGAACCAGGGTTCCTGGTCCTTTGTGCAGCCTTACCTGGAATGGGTGCTGGAGCAGGTCGGCGGCGCTTCCAGGCGGCCGCGCTACGCGGGCCGTCCGGCTTCCGCCGCCACCGCCACCGGCCTCATGTCCAAGCACATGGCGCAGCTCAAGGCCTTCCTAGAGGACGCCCTGGGCTGAGGCCGGCCGGTGCCGCGCCCGCCTTCGCGCCCCGAGCCGCCTCGCGCGGCGAAGCGGCGCGCCGGCTGGCGGCGGCATTCCCGGGGCGGTGCCCCCTGCCTTCACGATCAGCCAGCGGGCCGGCGGCCCGACGGCTGATCGATGTTTTCGACGCCAGGCTTCGCGCCCGGCCTTAAGTCTTACACACGAGGTGCCGGGACGCCCCGGCACATGCCGACAGTTGAGGGAGGCCCCTGCGGGGGCAGACACAATGGCGACCGAGATCCGCGTACCCACTCTGGGCGAGTCCGTGACGGAAGCGACCATCGGCAAGTGGTTCAAGAAGCCCGGCGAGGCCGTGAAGGCCGACGAGCCCATCGTGGAGCTGGAGACCGACAAGGTCACCGTCGAGGTGCCCGCTCCGGCGGCCGGCGTGCTCGCCGAGATCATCGCCAAGGACGGTGACACCGTCGGCGTCGGCGCCCTGCTCGGCTCCATCGCCGAAGGCGCCGGCGCTCCGGCTGCCGCGCCCGCCGCTGCTGCTCCGGCGCCCGCGCCGGCCGCTGCTCCCGCGCCCGTCGCCGCCGCTCCGGCGGCCGCCGGAGCCAACGGCCCGGCCGTGGCCCGCATCGCCGCCGAGACCGGCGTCAACCCGGCCGCCGTTCCCGGCACCGGCAAGGATGGCCGCGTGACCAAGGGCGACATTCTCGCCGCGGTCGCTTCCGGCGTTCCGGCCGCGCCCGTCTCCGCGCCGCGCGCGCCCTCGGCCCCGGTGGACGCCGCCCGCGAGGAGCGGGTGAAGATGACCAAGCTGCGGCAGACCATCGCCCGCCGCCTGAAGGACGCCCAGAACACCGCCGCCATGCTCACCACGTTCAACGACGTGGACATGTCCGGCGTGATGGCCCTGCGCGCCCAGTACAAGGACGCGTTCGAGAAGAAGCACGGCACCAAGCTCGGCTTCATGGGCTTCTTCACCAAGGCGGTGATCGCGGCCCTCAAGGACCTGCCGGCGGTGAACGCCGAGATCGACGGCACCGACCTCGTCTACAAGAACTACTACAACATCGGCATCGCCGTCGGCACCGAGAAGGGCCTCGTGGTTCCGGTGGTGCGCGACGCGGACCTGCTCTCCATCTCCGACATCGAGAAGCAGATCGCCGGCTACGGCCGCAAGGCGCGTGACGGCAAGCTCGGCATCGAGGACATGCAGGGCGGCACCTTCACCATCACCAACGGCGGCATCTACGGCTCGCTGATGTCCACCCCGATCCTGAATGCGCCGCAGTCCGGCATCCTCGGCATGCACCGCATCGAGGAGCGCCCGGTGGTGGTGAAGGGCCAGGTGGTCATTCGCCCGATGATGTACCTCGCCCTCTCCTACGACCACCGCATCGTCGACGGCCGCGAGGCCGTGACCTTCCTGGTGCGCGTGAAGGAGACCCTGGAGGACCCGGCGCGTCTCGTGCTGGACCTCTGATCCGAGCGGGCCTGAGCGGCCCCGCGGGCGCCCCTGCCGGCGCCTGCGGCGGCCGGCGCGGGCCGGGAGCAAGCGATGGGGAGCCACCTTTCCGAATATCTGACCCTGATGGCGGTGTTCGCGCTCGCGGCCATCGTTCCGGGGCCGGATTTCGCCATGGTGGCGCGCCAGAGCGTGGTCCATGGCCGGCGCGCGGGCGTGCTCGCGAGCCTCGGCATCGGCGCGGCGCTTCTGTGCCACGCCGGCTACACGCTGGCGGGGCTGGGCCTTCTGGTGGCGCATTCGCTGCCGGCCTTCATGGTGCTCAAATGGCTGGGCGCGGCCTATCTCGTCTATGTGGGCGTGAAGACCTGGGCGGCCCCGCCGCCCTCCGGTGAGGCGCCCGAGGCCGAAGGTCTCGCGCGGGCCGCCGTGTCCGGCCGCCGCAGCTTCGCCGTCGGCTTCCTCACCAATGCGCTGAACCCCAAGGCGGTGCTGTTCTTCCTTTCCCTGTTCGGCACCGTGGTGAGCGCGGATACGCCGCTCGCCGTCCAGGGCGTCTACGCCCTTTCTCTGGCCGTGTTCGCCGTCGCGTGGTTCACGGCCGTTACCTTCTTCTTTACCGGGCGGGCCGTGCGCGACGGCCTCGCCCGTTTCGGCCGCTGGTTCAACCGGATCACCGGCGCGCTCCTCATCGGCCTCGGCATCCGGATCGCTCTGCAAAGGGCCTCCACGGTGCCCTGAGGCGGGCGCGGCGGCCTCTCACCACGAGGGAATTCTCATGTCCTACGATCTCATCGTCATCGGCACCGGCCCCGGCGGCTACGTGGCGGCCATCCGCGCCGCCCAGCTCGGCCTGAAGGTGGCGGTCTGCGAGAAGCGCGGCACCCATGGCGGCACCTGCCTCAACGTGGGCTGCATCCCCTCCAAGGCGCTGCTCTACGCCTCCGAATTCTTCGAGGAGGCCGGCCACAAGTTCGCCGACATGGGCATCGGCGTCTCGCAGCCCAAGCTCGACCTCAAGGCCATGCTCGCCTTCAAGGAGCGCGGCGTGGACGGCAACGTGAAGGGTGTCGAGTTCCTGCTGAAGAAGAACAAGGTCGACGTCTACATGGGCGCCGCCAAGATCCTCGCACCCGGCAAGGTCGAGGTGAAGCTGAACGCCGACGGCAAGGTCGAGACCCTGGAGACGAAGAACATTCTCGTCGCCACCGGCTCGGATGTCGCGCCGCTGCCGGGCGTGGCCATCGACGAGAAGCGCATCGTCTCCTCCACCGGCGCGCTGTCGCTGGACAAGGTGCCGGGCAAGCTCGTGGTGGTGGGCGCCGGCGTCATCGGCCTGGAGCTAGGCTCCGTGTGGCGGCGCCTCGGCGCCCAGGTCACTGTCGTGGAGTTCCTGGACCGCATCCTGCCCGGCATGGACGGCGAGGTGGCCCGCTCCTTCCAGCGCATCCTGGAAAAGCAGGGCTTCGCGTTCAAGCTCGGCACCAAGGTCACGGGCGTGGATTCCTCGGGCAAGACCCTGAAGATCTCCGTGGAGCCCGCCGCCGGCGGCGCCGCCGAGGTGCTGGAGGCCGACGTGGTGCTGGTGGCCATCGGCCGCATTCCCTACACCGCCGGCCTCGGCCTGGAGGACGTGGGCGTGGCGAAGGACCCGAAGGGCCGCATTGTCACCGACGCGCACTATGCCTCCTCCGTGCCCGGCATCTACGCCATCGGCGACGTGATCGCCGGCCCCATGCTGGCCCACAAGGCCGAGGACGAGGGCGTGGCCTGCGCCGAGATGCTGGCGGGCAAGGCCGGCCACGTGAACTATGACGTCATCCCCGGCGTGGTCTACACCTTCCCGGAGGTCGCTTCCGTCGGCAAGACCGAGGAAGAGCTGAAGGCCGCGGGCATCGCCTACAAGGTGGGCAAGTTCCCCTTCACCGCCAACGGCCGCACCAAGGTGAACAACACCACCGACGGCTTCGTGAAGGTGCTGGCCGATGCCGCCACCGACCGGGTGCTCGGCGCCCACATCATCGGCCCCGAGGCGGGCGAGATGATCCACGAATGCGCGGTGCTGATGGAGTTCGCCGGCTCGTCCGAGGACCTCGCCCGCACCTGCCACGCCCACCCCACCCGCTCCGAGGCGGTGAAGGAGGCGGCGATGGCCGTGGAGAAGCGCGCCATCCACATGTGATGCGAAAGGCCCCGGTTATCCGCCGGGGCCGCGCCGGATTTGGCGGGACCTGTCAGCCGCACGCGGCGGGGCCTCGGCTCGAAGTCCGCATCGCGGGGCGCATACCCGCTTGAGATTCGGGCCGGCCGGGGGAGACCTCGCGCCGGCCCGCTTCGTTTCAGCGGCAGCGCGCAAAAAAAGAGCCCCTCGGGACCAGGGTCCGGAGGGGCTTCAAGGAGGTCACTTGGAGTATCGGCAGGGCCGATCGATAGGGTAAACATGCGGTGCTTCGGCTAATAAATCGTTTCCGCCGAAGCGCTTGCGGGCACCTGCCTCCGGCGGGCTCATTCCGGAGCGTAGGTCACCGCCTCGATGCGCCAGCCGTCTAGGTCCTTGAGGAAGGCGGCGTAATAGGTGTCTCCATATTGGGGCCGCGGGCCCGGGGCGCCGTTGTCGGTGCCGCCGTGGGCGAGGCCGGTGGCGTGGAAGGCGTGCACGGCGGCGCGGTCCGGTGCGTGGAAGCACAGGTGGAAGCCGGGCGGGCAGGCGATGGGGCCGTCCCGCTCCTCCAGCCAGAAGGGCGCGGAGCCCGGCACGCCCTCGGGCGCGGGCAGCATGCCGGGCGGGCCCCAGCAGGCCGAGGCGCCGCTCGGTTCCGCCTCCTGCGCCACCCGCGCGAGGCCCAGCGGCGCCAGCACCGCGTCGTAGAAGGCGGCGGCGCGCGCAAGGTCCACGGTTCCCAGCGACATATGCTCGATGACGGGGCGCACGGGCGTCATGGCGGGGATCGAAAGGGAAGGGGCAAGGGACCGTTCCATGGTGTCTCGTTTTCTTAAAAAGACGTCATATTTCTGTAAAGGAAAATCGCGCGATCGCCGTCCAGATCTCCTCAGGCGCGCGGGTGGGCGGCGCGGTAGGCGGCCATGAGGGCGGTGGCGTCCACCTCCGTATAGATCTGCGTGGTGGCGAGGGAGGCGTGGCCGAGCAGTTCCTGAATGGCGCGCAGGTCGCCGCCCCGCGCCAGCAGGTGCGTGGCGAAGGAGTGGCGCAGCGCATGGGGTGTCGCGGTGTCCGGCAGGCCCAGGGCGCCCCGCATGTGCGCCACCGCGAACTGCACGATCCGCGGCGAGAGCGGTCCGCCCCGCGTGCCCCGGAAGAGGGGCCCCTCGGGTGTCAGCACGTGGGGGCACAGGCGTTTGTATTCGGCAATGGCTGCGGCCACCGGGGCAATGAGCGGCACCATGCGCGTCTTGTTGCCCTTGCCGGTCACAGTGATCTGGTCGGTGCCCGCGGTCACCGCGCCGGCGGAGAGGCCGAGCGCTTCCGAGATGCGCAGGCCGGCGCCGTAGAGCAGCGCGATGACGGCGGCATCGCGGGCCAGCACCCAGGGCTCGCGCTCCTCGCCCGCGCGGGTCGCGGGATCGGAAAGGGCGAGGGCGGCGGACATGGAGACCGGCTTCGGCAGGCTTTTGGGCACCTTGGGCGCGCGCACGGCGGCGAGCGCCCCCACCTTGCCCTGGCCCTCGCGCTCCAGGTGGCGGGCGAAGGAGCGCGCGGCGGCGAGCAGCCGCACCAGCGTGCGCGGCGCCACCCCGTCGGCGCGGCGGGCCGCCAGCACGGCGCGCACGTCCATGGGCTTCAGCGCCGCGAGGGCGGGCAGGCCGGGGCGCTCGCCCAGGTGCAGGGAGAGCTGCCGCAGCACGGTGGCAAGGTCGCGGGCATAGGCTTCCAGGGTCTTCTGCGACAGCCGCCGCTCGTGGGCGAGGCGGGCGAGCCAGGCTTCCGCCGCCGCCGCGACATCGGGCGCCGCGACCGACATCAGCCCGTGGGCGGCGCGTGCAGCGCGGTCTCGATCGGTCATGGCCATGGCGGATGTTCTCCCAGCGCCGCCGCGCGCCTCGCGGCGCCGGCTGCTTCCTGCAGAGGATGGAGCAGCCGAGGTTGCCATTTCGCTCACGCCGAACCGGACGGTGCAAGCCGGCGGTCTCGAATTCGCTCCGGGCGCATGGCGCCTTTCGCTTCCTCCCGAAACCACGAGCCATGCCGGTCGATTTCAGTCGCCCTCCGCGTCACGGGCTGCCCGCCGCCACGTCTGCCGTCTTCCGCTCCGGCCTGCCGGACATGGTGCTGGGCCGGCTGCCGGAGCCGGTCTCCAGCCGGGTGGGCCGCGCCTGCAAGGGCTGTATCGTGGAGACGCCGGCGGAGCATGCCGCCCTCGCGGCGTCTCTCGACCGCTCCGTTCCCTCTCCGGAACGCGGCCGGCGGAACTTGCGGCCCGGCCCCGATGCCCCAGCGCAGCGCCCTCGCGCGGTGCGCCCTTCATCGCGCTCTCGATTCGTGAGTTGATGCGTTTTCTTCACGCGAACCGGTTTCCACCTTGCTCGAAAGCGCTTTACGCGCCGGCGGCGGGCTGGCCGTTCCTCTCCTGTCCGCCTCGCTGCGGGACCGGGAGGGACGGTGGGCGCATCCTGCGCGACCGCTACATCCGGGAAGCACTCCCGCACGAAGCCGAAGCGGGGGCGGAGGCGGAGGCGGAGCGCTTCTCGCCGCCGCTGCCCGGTGCGCCCCTCCTGGCGCAACCGACATAGGGCGGCAGGGCGGGCGCCGGGCCCAGGGGTCAGAAGGGGCGGCGGAACGCAGCATTCCGCATGCCGTGCATCGCGCGTTCTGCGCGGGTGGACCGGATGATCGACGGCATTTCGGCCATCGCCGACGCGCGCGGCGGAGGCGGGCGGGCGGGGCCCCTCGACATCCCGCCCCGGACGCGGCATAGCCCGGGCCATGTCTTCGCCCGCACGGTCCTCGCCGGCCCGCGCCGTTGCCGCGCGCACCTCCATGGTCTCGGCCGCGACCCTGGCCTCGCGGGTGCTCGGCTTTGTGCGCGATGCGGCCACCGCCGCCATCCTCGGCGTGGGGCCGGTGGCGGATGCGCTGACCGCCGCCCTCTCCCTGCCGCTGCTGGCCCGGCGCCTGCTGGCGGAAGGGGCGTTCAACCTCGCCTTCATCCCCGCCTTGGTGAGGGCGGAGGGCGCGGGGCCGCGCGCCGCGCGGGCGCTCGCCGGCGCGACGCTGCTGGTGCTCGGCGGCGTGCTGCTGGCGCTGGCGCTGGCGGCCGCGGCCTTCATGCCGCAGCTCATCCGCCTGCTGGCGCCCGGCTTCGTGCCCGACGGCGACCGGGCGGAGGTCGCCATCCTGTGCGGGCGCGTGGCCGTGCTCTATCTGCCGCTGGCGGGGCTCGCCGCCATCTATGGCGGCATCGCCAACGCCGCCCACAGGGTGCTGCTGGCGGCGCTGGCGCCGCTCGCCGCCAATCTCACCGTGCTCGCCGTCATCTTCATGCTGCTGGCGCGCGGGCTGGTGGCGGGCGACACGGCGGCCTTCGCCATCGCCGCCGCCACGGTGGCCGCCGGCATCAGCCAATGGCTGCTGATGATGGCGGCTGCGCGCGGCTGCCCGGCGCGGCCCGCTTTCGCCCCCGCCGAGGAGGGGAAGGGGGCGCCGCCGCCGTGGCGGGCGGCCTGGGCGGTGCTGCGCGCCGCCTCGCCCGCCTTGCTGTTCGCGGGGCTCAGCCAGTTCCGAATCATCATCGCGGCCGCCTTCGCCTCGGGCTCCGAAGGGGCCGTGGCCGCGCTCAATTACGCCCAGCGCCTGATGGACCTGCCGCTGGGCCTCGTGGGCGCGAGCGCGGGGGCGGTGCTGGTGCCGCTGCTTGCCCGCCAGGCGGCCCTTTCCGCGGCGCGCGACGGCCGCGCGGGCGCCGAGGCGGCCTCGAACGCGGTGCTGGCGGCGCTCGCCTTCGCGCTGCCCGCCGCCGTGGGGCTGGCGGCGCTCGCCCATCCCATCGTGGTGGTGCTGTTCCAGCGTGGGGCGTTCGACGCGCAGGATTCCGCGCTCACGGCCACCCTCCTGGCGGTGCTCGCGCTGGCGCTGCCGGCGCAGGGGCTGGAGCGCATTCTCTCCGCTACCGCCGCCGCATCGGGGCTGGTGCGCGGCGCGGAGCGCATCGCCCTCGGCTCGCTCGCCCTGTGCCTCGCGGCGGCGGCGGTGGCCACGCCGCTCGCGGGGCCGGTGGGGGCGGCGGCTGCGGTCGCGCTCTCCGCCTGGGGGTCTTTCGCGGTCTTCGCCGCGCTGCTGGCGCGGCGCGGTGCGCTCGCCTTCGACCGGCGGGTGGCCGCCACCGGCCTGGGCCTGTTGGCGGCCGCGCTGCTGATGGGCACATGCGTGGCGGCGGCGGAGGCGCGCTGGACACCCGGCGCGGGAGAGCTGGCGCGCGCGGCGCGGCTCGCGGTGCTGGTGGGGCTCGGGGTGGCGGTCTACGGCGGCTGCGCCTTCGGTGTGAAGCGTCTCGTGGGCCGCATGGGGCGCTGAGGGGCCGCCCTCTCTTGCATCGGCGGGGCGGGGGTGGCATGACGCCCCGGTTCCGCATGAGGCCATGGCGCGGCCTTTCGGCCGCGGGCGGCTCCCGCTCGGGCCGGCACCGCCGGCAGCGCCTCTCCGCTTTCGCGCCCGCTTGGCGTTCCCGGCCGGTCCGGGGTCGCGGCGCGTCGGCATGGTTCCATGCGGGAAGGGGCGGGCTCTCCGCCCCTCGATCCGGGACAGCGGGGCGCGCGCGCCCTTCAGGAGTTCGCCATGGCGGCGGTCGCAGAACGTGTCTTTTCCGGCGTGCAGCCCACGGGCAACCTGCACCTCGGCAATTATCTCGGCGCCATCAAGCGCTTCGTGGAGCTGCAGAACAGCCACGAGTGCGTCTATTGCGTGGTGGACCTCCACGCTATCACCGTCTGGCAGGACCCCGAGGAACTGAAGCGCCACACCCGCGAGGTGACGGCCGCCTTCATCGCCTGCGGCATCGACCCCAGGGCGCACATCGTGTTCAACCAGAGTCAGGTTTCCGGCCATGCCGAGCTGGCCTGGATCTTCAACTGCGTCGCCCGCATGGGCTGGCTGAACCGCATGACGCAGTTCAAGGAGAAGGCCGGCAAGGACCGCGAGAACGTTTCCGTGGGCCTGTTCGCCTATCCCACCCTGATGGCCGCCGACATCCTGCTCTACCGCGCCACCCACGTGCCGGTGGGGGAGGACCAGAAGCAGCACCTGGAGCTGACGCGCGACATCGCGCAGAAGTTCAACACCGATTTCGCGCCCTCCATCGCCGCCGGCGGGCACGGGGAGGGCTACTTCCCCCTCACCGAGCCGCTCATCGCCGGGCCGGCTACGCGCGTGATGAGCCTGCGGGACGGGGCGAAGAAGATGTCGAAGTCGGATGCCTCCGATTTCTCGCGCATCAACCTGACCGACGACGCCGACACCATCGCCGGCAAGGTGCGCAAGGCCAAGACCGATCCCGAGCCCCTGCCTTCAGAGGAAGAGGGGCTGAAGGGCCGGCCGGAGGCGGAGAACCTCGTGGGCATCTACGCCGCCCTTTCGGACGGCTCCAAGGCCCAGGTGCTGCGGGATTTCGGCGGCGGGCAGTTCTCCGCCTTCAAGGCGGCGCTGGTGGATCTCGCGGTGGCGAAGCTCGGCCCCATCGGCGCCGAGATGCAGCGCCTGATGGGGGACGTCTCCGCCATCGACGCGATTCTCGCCGACGGGGCGCAGCGCGCCCGCGTCATCGCCGATCAGACCATCCGCGACGTGAAGGACATCGTTGGCATGGTTCGCGCCTGAGCGCGCGCGGGGCGCCCCGATTGGCGCTCCGTGTCGGATATGAGACGCTGGCGCGTCCGCTTCCAGAGGGAGCAGCCGCGCGTGCGCGGTGAGCCGCGCGCCGGCGCCGGGGCTTTCGCCCAAGGTGCCGGCATAACGAGAGTTTCGCAGCCGCGCCGCAGCGCGGGGGCGGGCCGGCGCCGGGCACTGTCCGGCGTGCGGGATGCAGGCCGGTAGGGGGATTTGTCGGCGGGGCGAACGGGCGGCCGTTGCGGAAGGCGTGGAATTTTGCCCGCCAAAAGCGGGGGAAAAGCGTCATTTTGGCGCGACCCGCAGCCGCAGCGCCCACGCGCCGCGCGACATCACGCACCTTTGACCTGTATCAAGGAGAAAATGAGCCTCACGCGCATGGTGCGCTGGAGGCTCCGTAGGTGCAGTGTCACGCCTCGGCGCAAGGGGTTCTGCAATGTCGACAATCCAAGATCCAATCCCGGCCCCGGCGAAGTCCATGCGGTTCGGGGAGGCCGCCCTGCTGGTGGTCTTCGCGGTATTGGCCTTCCTCTCCATCATCGTGGCGGCGAAGGCCTACAGCGCGGCCTATGCCTTCCATGCCTATCTGTTCGCGGCCGGGTCCATCGCCGCGGTGTTCGCCATCGGCAACCGCTACATGGACCGTCCTGCGGGGGACGTGCCGCAGCTCATCGACGGCAAGCCCAACTATAATTTCGGCGTCGTGAGGTTCGGCGTCGTCGCCGCCGTGGTGTGGGGCGTCGCGGGCTTCCTCGCGGGCGACCTCGCGGCCTGGCAGCTCGCCTTCCCGGCGATGAACTTCGACACCTCCTGGCTGTCGTTCGGCCGGCTGCGGCCGCTGCACACCTCGGCGGTGATCTTCGCCTTCGGCGGCAACGTGCTTCTCGCCACCTCCTTCTATGTGGTGCAGCGCACGTCGCATGCCCGCCTCGCGGGTGATCTGGCGCCGTGGTTCGTGATGCTGGGCTACAACTTCTTCATCCTGATCGCCGGTACGGGCTACCTGCTCGGCATCACCCAGTCGAAGGAGTATGCGGAGCCCGAGTGGTACGCCGACCTGTGGCTGACGGTCGTGTGGGTCACCTACCTGCTGGTGTTCGTCGCCACCATCTGGAAGCGCCGCGAGCCCCACATCTACGTGGCGAACTGGTTCTACCTGGCCTTCATCATCACCATCGCGATGTTGCACCTCGGCAACAACGTGACCATCCCGGTGTCCCTCTTCTCGGACAAGTCCTACATCTACTGGTCGGGTGTGCAGGACGCCATGTTCCAGTGGTGGTATGGCCATAACGCGGTGGGCTTCTTCCTGACCGCCGGCTTCCTGGCCATCATGTACTACTTCATCCCCAAGCGGGCGGAGCGGCCGGTCTATTCGTACCGTCTGTCCATCGTCCACTTCTGGGCGCTGATCTTCATCTACATCTGGGCCGGCCCGCACCACCTGCACTACACCGCGCTGCCGGACTGGGCGCAGACCCTGGGCATGACCTTCTCCGTGATCCTCTGGATGCCCTCCTGGGGCGGCATGATCAACGGCCTCATGACCCTCTCGGGCGCGTGGGACAAGCTGCGCACCGACCCGGTGATCCGCATGATGGTGGTGTCCGTGGCCTTCTACGGAATGTCCACCTTCGAAGGCCCGATGATGGCGGTGAAGGCGGTCAATTCGCTCAGCCACTACACCGAATGGACCATCGGCCACGTGCATTCCGGCGCGCTGGGCTGGGTGGCCTACATTTCCTTCGGCGCCATCTACTGCCTCGTGCCGTGGCTGTGGAACAAGCCGCAGATGTATTCCGTGAAGGCCATCGCCTGGCACTTCTGGATCTCCACCCTCGGCATCGTGCTCTACATCTCCTCCATGTGGGTGGCGGGCATCATGCAGGGCCTGATGTGGCGTGCCTACACCAGCCTCGGCTTCCTTGAGTACTCGTTCATCGAGACCGTCGAGGCCGTGCATCCGCTCTACGTCATCCGCGCCACCGGCGGCCTGCTGTTCGTGATCGGCGGCCTGATCATGGCTTGGAACGTGTGGAAGACCATCAACATGCCGCAGGCGGTGGCCGAGCAGAAGCTCGCCCTCGCCCCCGCGGAATGAGGGAGAACGACCCATGGCGTCGCAAGGCACGTCCATCTGGGCCAAGCACCAGATCTTCGAGAAGCACACCTACTGGTTGATGCTGGGGATCCTCTTCGTGATCTCCATCGGCGGTCTGGTGGAGATCGCCCCGCTCTTCTACCTGAAGAGCACCATCGAGACGGTGCAGGGCATGCGGCCCTACACCCCCCTCGAACTGGCGGGGCGCAACATCTACATCCGCGAGGGCTGCTACAACTGCCACTCGCAGATGATCCGCCCCCTGCGTGACGAGGTGGAGCGCTACGGCCACTACTCGCTGGCGGCCGAGAGCATGTACGACCACCCCTTCCAGTGGGGCTCCAAGCGCACCGGCCCGGACCTCGCCCGCGTGGGCGGCAAGTATTCGGACGTGTGGCACCAGGAGCACCTGCACAATCCGCGCTCCGTGGTTCCGGCCTCCATCATGCCGGCCTACCCGTGGCTTTCGCAGAACCGCCTGAACGTCAAGCACATCGCGCAGGACATGAAGGTGCTCTCGTGGGAGGGCGTGCCCTACACCGAGGACATGATCGCCAACGCGCAGGCCGACTTGACCACCCAGGCCACCACCGACGCCGACGCCGAGGGGCTGCAGAAGCGCTACCCGAAGGCCCAGGTCCGCGATTTCGACGGCAACCCCGCCGAGATCACCGAGGCCGATGCCCTCATCGCCTACCTGCAGATGCTAGGCACGCTGGTGGACTTCAAGCTCTACGACAATAAAGCGAACGTGAGGTGAGCCATGTCGGAGACTTACCAGTGGCTGGCCGGCATCGCGCAGACCTGGGGTCTGGTGCTGTTCGTGCTCGCCTTCGTTCTGGTGGTCGTCTACGCCTTCTGGCCCGGCAAGAAGCGGCAGAAGGAAATCGACGACGCCGCAAAGATTCCGCTCAAAGAGGATTGATCCCGTGAGCACCAATCAGAATTCCCATCAGGGCCGGCTCGACCCGGTCACCGGCGTCACCACCACCGGGCACGAGTGGGATGGCATCGAGGAGCTCAACAACCCGCTGCCGCGCTGGTGGCTGTGGGTGTGGTATGCCACGATCCTCTGGTCCATCGCCTACTGGATCATGTTCCCGGCGTGGCCGCTCATCTCCTCCGCCACTCCCGGCGTGCTGGGCTGGAACTCCCGCACCGCCGTGAGCACCCAGCTCGAGGATCTCAGGGCGCTGCGCGCCGAGAGCACCGCCAAGCTGGCCGATGCCTCGCTCCAGCAGATCGAGGACACCCCCGCGCTGCTGACCCTGGCCCGCGCCCAGGGCCGCGTGGCCTTCGCCGACAACTGCGCCCCGTGCCACGGCCAGGGTGGCGGCGGCGCCGTGGGCTTCCCCAACCTGAACGACGACGACTGGCTCTGGGGTGGCAGCCTCGACCAGATCTACCAGACCATCAGCTACGGCATCCGGTCCGGTGACGATCAGGCCCATGTGGGCTCCATGCCGGCCTTCGGCCGCGACGGCATCCTGACCAAGCCCCAGATCTCGGCGGTGGCGAGCTACGTGCGGACCCTCTCGGGCCTGGACAAGTCGTCGCCCCTCTCGGAGCAGGGCAAGGAGGTCTTCATGGCCAACTGCGCCGCCTGCCACGGCGAGGATGGCAAGGGCAACCAGGAGCTGGGCGCTCCGAACCTGACCGACAACATCTGGCTCTATGGCTCCGACAAGGCGACCATCGAGTATGCGGTCACCAACGGTCGCGGCAACGTGATGCCAGCGTGGCACAACCGTCTCGACGCCACCACCATCAAGGTGCTGACGGTGTATGTGCACTCCCTCGGCGGCGGTCGCTGACCAGCCTCCAGGCTCAGGAACGCGAAACCCCGGGCGGACGACGCCCGGGGTTTTGCCTTATGGAGGGGCATCGGGCCGCCGGGGCGCCGTCGATGTCGGCGGCTGGCGTGCCGGCCTCGTCCGGGGCGCTTTCAGCGCGGGCTACGCACGGCCGCCGCTCCAGATGGTCGAGTTCACGCGATTTTTCACGTGCGCCGGTGGCCGCCCCGGTTGAAAATGCTCTCGTGAAGGCGGCATGAAGCGCTGAGTTGATGGCGGCGGGCAAGCGCCGCCCGCCGGGGTGGAGGCGCCAGGGAGGAGGCGCCAGGCGCGCACGTGGCGGACCATGGCTCCCGCCAAAGCACGTGCGGCCGCCTGTTTGGTCGGGGACTTGCGCCGATTGCCGCGCGACGAAATGCCGGTGTGGCCTTTCGACCACATGACAGCGCTCCACATTCTAGAGCATGAATATTTTAACGCTCCCAAAAAGGCGAATGCCCAGGGGGCCGCAAGAACCCCCGATGCGCGCCAACGCTGGCGGGAAGCGGGGGCCCTTCCGCTGGGGCCATTCTCCGCGTCGCCTCGGGTTTTGCGCCCGCGGTCAAATTTCGGCGATCCATCCATGACTGCCCTGACGACCAAGCCTGAATCCCACCCCTCCGGCGACGAGCCCAACATCGCCGGACCGGACGACGATATCCCGCTCTACGAGAGCCGGAAGAAGATCTTCCCACAGGCGGTGCACGGCCGGATCCGCACCATCAAGTGGGCGGTGCTCATCGTCTCCCTCGCCATCTATTACCTGCTGCCCTTCGTGCGGTGGAATCGCGGCCCCGATGCGCCCGATCAGGCGGTGCTGCTCGATCTGCCCGCGCGGCGCTTCTATTTCTTCTTCGTCGAGATCTGGCCGCAGGAATTCTATTACGTCGCCGGCCTGCTGATTCTCGCGGCGCTCATTCTGTTCCTCATGAATGCGGTGGCAGGCCGCGTGTGGTGCGGCTACATGTGCCCGCAGACCGTGTGGACCGACCTGTTCATGGCGGTCGAGCGGCTGGTGGAAGGCGACCGGCGTGAGCGCATCCGCCTCGATGCCGCGCCCTGGAGCGCGGACAAGGTGGTGCGCCGCACACTCAAGCACGCCATCTGGCTGCTGATCGCCTGGTGGACGGGCGGCGCCTGGGTGCTCTACTTCGCGGATGCGCCGACCCTGGTGAAGGAGCTGGTGACCTTCCAGGCGCCGATGGTGGCCTATGCGTCCATCGGCATCCTCACCTTCACCACCTATGCCCTCGCGGGCTTCATGCGAGAGCAGGTGTGTACCTACATGTGCCCCTGGCCCCGCATTCAGGCCGCGCTGACCGACGAATATGCGCTCAACGTCACTTATTGCTACGATCGCGGCGAGCCGCGCGCATCGGTGAAGAAGGCGGCGGCGGCGCGGGCGGCGGGCCAGCCGGCGGGCGACTGCATCGATTGCGGCCAGTGCGTGAATGTCTGTCCCACGGGCGTCGACATCCGGCACGGCTCCCAGCTCGCCTGCATCCAGTGCGGCCTGTGCATCGATGCCTGCAACACCGTGATGAAGAAGATCGGCCGGCCGGGCGAGCTCATCACCTATGAGAGCGAGGCGAACATGGAGGCGCGGCTTGCCGGCAAGCCCTTCGTGCAGCGCCTGATCCGGCCGCGCACGCTGCTCTATGCGGCGCTCATCGTTGGCGTCTGCGGGCTCATGCTCGGCACGCTGGTGAGCCGTTCCACGGAGGGCGTCTCCGCGCTGCATGACCGCAACCCGCTGTTCGTCACCCTCTCGGACGGCTCGGTGCGAAACGCCTACACCGTGCGCCTCACCAACAAGCAGCTCCAGGAGCGCACCTTCGCCCTCTCCATCGACGGCGTGCCCGGCGCACGGCTCGACGTGGTGGGCGACAATGCGGGCAAGCTCGTCATCGGCCCGGACCAGACCCGCGAGCTGCGGGTGCTGGTGACCACCCATGACAAGCTGCCCCCGTCCGCCTCACTTCCGCTCATATTCCAGATTCGGGATGTGGGGACGGGCCGGTCGGCGTCGGTCAACGACCACTTCATCGGCCCCTAGAGCGCGCACCGCGGGCAGCAGGCCCGCGGGCATCGTTCTGGATCGTTGATCCCGAGTGTCTTTCCGGGTGATGGGATGTCCCTTCACCCGGAAATGCCCGGGGGAGGAAATGGCGGCCGCGCGCGGCCCTCGGGGCGATGGAGTGGCGGATGACGGCAGCGGACGGGAACAAGGCAGGCCCCCGGCGGATCACGGGCGGGATGGTGCTGGCGGGCCTGCTGGCCTTCTTCGCCCTGGTGATGACCGTGAACTTCATCATGGCGCGCTATGCCGTCAGCACCTTCGCGGGCCTCGAAACCGAGAGCTCCTACAAGGCGGGCCTGAGCTTCACCAAGGAATCAAACGCGGCCGAGGCGCAGGAGGCTCGCCACTGGAATGTGGAGGCGGACATCCAGTCCCCGGGCGCGAACGCGCGCGAGGTGGTGGTGCGCGCGCTCGACGATGCGGGCCGCCCGCTGTCGAACCTCGATGCGGACGGGCGCTTCGCCCACCCCACCGACGCCCGGCGCGACGTGGTGCTGACGCTCCAGCCCCTGGGCGACGGCCGCTATCGCGCGCGCACCGATGCTGGTCCCGGCCAATGGGACCTGGTCATTGATTTCTCGCAAGGCGGAGACCGCCTGTTCCGGTCCAAGAATCGGGTGCAGCTTCCGTAAGCGGCATTTTTGCGCGCGAACCTGCCGGGTGCAGGGAAACCGATGCGGCGACGAGGCTGCGAGGCGACGGGCCGCGGCACGGCGTCTCACCCTGGAGTACGATGGCGCCTGCAGGCCCTCCACGGCGGCGGGTCCGTCGTACTCACTTCTGTTTGAGGTCGCTGCGGCTGCCGCTGGGGCCGGCTTGCCGCGCCCGCGCCGAGGTGCGATGCAGGTGCGGCATCAGGCTTTCCGCCCGCCGCCCGCGCGCCGGGATGGCGGACCCGAAGCCGGGTGGACGCAAGGTTGACGCGGGGGCTGGCGCCGGGACTGACGATGACTGAGGCGGTCGATTATTCCATCTTCGTGGCCAAGGGTGACGACGGCCTCTCGCAGATGAGCCTCGCCATCGACGGCATCGATTGCGCCGCCTGCATCTCCGACATCGAGAACGGGGTGGGGTCCCTGCCCGGCGTGGTGCGGGCGCGGCTCAATTATTCCACCCATCGGCTGAGTGTCGCCTGGAGCGCGGAGGCGAATGCCTCCGACGTGGTGGGCAAGCTGGAGCAGCTTGGCTATCGCGCCCACCCCTTCGCCGGCCGGGTGGAGGAGGAGGAGGCGCGCCGCGCCCAATGGCTGCTGCGGTGCCTCGGCGTCGCCGGCTTCGCCATGATGAACATCATGCTGCTCTCGGTCTCCGTGTGGTCGGGCAATGTGAGCGACATCACCCCCGAGACGCGGGATTTCTTCCACTGGATCTCGGCGCTCATCGCGCTGCCGGCGGCGGCCTATGCCGGCCAGCCCTTCTTCCAGAGCGCGCTGCGGGCCATCCGCTCGGGCAAGCTGAACATGGATGTGCCGATCACCATCGGCGTCTCGCTGGCGCTGGGCGTCAGCGTGTTCGAGACGGCCATGGGCCGGCCCCACGCCTATTTCGACAGCGCCATCATGCTGCTGTTCTTCCTGCTGGCGGGCCGCTACCTCGACCACGAGGCGCGCCGGCGCACCCGCGCCGTGGCGGGCAACGTCGCCGCCCTGCGCGGCGAGATGGCGCACCGCCTGGATGCGGCGGGTACTCCAATGCTGGTGCCGGTACAGGCGCTGAAGCCGGGGGACCTGATCCTCGTCGCCCCGGGGGAGCGGGTGGGGGCGGACGGCATCGTCGCCTCCGGCAGCTCCAGCGTGGATGAAAGCCTCGTCACGGGCGAAACCGTGCTGCGGGCGCTGGCGGCGGGCGCCACCGTCTACGCCGGCAGCCTCAACGGCGACGGCGCGCTCCAGGTGCGGGTGACGGCCGGCGGCCAGAACACCCTGGTGGACGACGTGCAGCGGCTGCTCGACGGCGCGCTCGCCGCGCGCGGCGCCTATGTGCGCCTCGCCGACCGGGCGGCGCGGCTCTATGCGCCGGTGGTGCACCTCACCGCTCTGCTTTCGCTGACGGGGTGGCTGATCGCGGGGGCGGACCTGCATTTCGCTGTCATGATCGCGGTGGCCGTGCTCATCATCACCTGCCCCTGCGCCCTGGCACTGGCGGTGCCGGCGGTGCAGGTGACCGCGACGGGCCGCCTGTTCCGCGCCGGCCTGCTCATCAATGCCGGCGACCTCCTGGAGCGCCTCGCCACGGTCGACACGGTGGTGTTCGACAAGACCGGCACCCTGACCCTGCCGGAGCCGGCGCTGCGCCTGCCTGCGGGGGCAGATCCGGCGCTGGTGGGCCTCGCCGGCCGCCTTGCCTTGTCGAGCCGCCATCCCCTGTCGCGGGCGGTGGCGGCGCGGGCGGAGGGCGGCGCCCTCGACGACGTGGTGGAAGTGGCGGGCCAGGGCGTACGGGCCGTGGTGGACGGGGTGGAGCTGCGGCTCGGCAGCCTCTCCTTCTGCGATGCGCCGGCGCCGGAGGGCCTGCCCGCAGATGTCTCCCTCATCGCCTTCCGCGCCGGGGCGCGGGTGCTGGTCATCGGCGTGCAGCAGGCCCTGCGGCCGGATGCGGCGGAGGTGGTGACGGCGCTGCGGGCGCGGGGCCTCGACATCCGCATTCTCTCCGGCGACCGGCCGGAGGCGGTGGCTCCCGTCGCGGCCGCTCTCGGCATCACCGAGGTGGCCGCCGGCCTGAAGCCGGCCGACAAGATCGCCGCCCTCGATGCCCTGAAGGCTGCCGGTCACCGGGTGCTGATGGTGGGCGACGGCCTCAACGATGCACCCGCTCTTGCCGCCGCCACGGTTTCCCTCTCTCCCGCCACCGGTGCCGCCGTCACCCAGGCGCATGCGGATGCGGTCTTCCTGGGCCGGCGCCTCGCGCCGGTGCTCGCCACCGTGGACGGAGCCCGCAAGGCCGCGCTGCTTATGCGGCAGAACCTGGGCATCGCCATCGTCTACAACATCATCGCGGTGCCGCTCGCCATCGTCGGCATCGTCACGCCGCTGATCGCCGCGCTCGCCATGTCCGGCTCGTCCATCCTCGTCACCCTCAACGCCTTGCGCGCGGCGCGGCCCGGGCGCAAGGATGGGCAAATCGACGCCACGCAGCTCAAGGAGGCCGTCGCATGAACGTCCTCGTCTTCCTCATTCCGATCGCGCTGTTCCTTGGCCTGCTGGGCCTCGGCGGTTTCCTGTGGAGCCTCAAGAGCGGCCAGTACGAGGACCTCGACGGCGCCGCGCTGCGCATCCTCAACGACGACGATGTGAAGCGATGAGGCAGCAGGCGGCCCAGGCCGAACCACGGGCGGGCATGCTGGTCTGCGTGTGCGACCCGCAGTTCGATCCTCCGGCGAACGACAACGGGCCGAAGGCCATTCCCACCTTCGGCCTCGCGCTCGGCTTCGCCTTCGCGGTCCTGGCGCAGACGGTCGCGTCCGCTGCCCTGCCGCTGGCCGGCGCGCTGCTGGCGCCGAAGACGGGCGCGCTGGCCGGCGCGCTTGGCTCCGCGCCGCTCGCCAATTCGCCGCTTGCGACCTGGCCTTTCGCCGCCATGCTGCTGGGCGCGGCGCTCGCCTCCTTCCCCGCCTCCTTCCTGCGCGATGCCTTCGGCCGGCGCACGGGCTTCGCCCTCGGTGCCTCCCTGGGGCTGGCGGGCGGGGCGCTGCTGGTGGCGGCGCTGCTGCAGCGGCAGTTCGCCTGGGCCTGCCTCGGCGCGCTGTGGCTGGGCATGGCGCAGGGCTTCTCCTTCTTCTACCGCCACGAGGCCGCCGCCGCGAGCGGCCGGCCGGCGGCCGCCACTGCCGGCGTGCTGGCGGGCGGCGTGCTCGCGGCGCTTGCCGGGCCTACCCTGGCCGGGTTCGCGGAAAGCCTTGCGGCGCCCTATTTCCTGGTGGGGGCGGCCGGGCTCGCGGCCCTCGCCCATGCGCTGTCCCTCGGCGTGGCCGTGACGCTGGCGCCCGATCCGCCGCCGGTATTCCGCCCCAAGGCGGAAGCGCCGCTCAAGGCCATCGTGGGCCCCACCGTGCTCGGTGCCCTCGCCTGGTTCGGCATGAGCGCGGTGATGTCCGGCGCGCCGCTGGCGCTCATGGGCTGCGGCATCGGTGAAGCGGCGCTGTTCGGCTTCATCGCCCTGCATGTGGCGGCCATGTATGCCCCGGCGGTGCCGCTCGCCCTGGTGGGAGACCGCGTGCCGCCGCTGGCGCTGGCGGCGGGCGGGCTCGCCGTGGTGGCGCTGGCGGTGCCGCTCCAGCTCTCCGGATCGGCCGAGGCCATCACGGCGGCGCTGCTGGCGGTGGGCGCCGGCTGGTCGGTGGCCACGGTGGGGTGCACGGCGTGGCTCTACCGCGGCGGACGTCCGGGGCGGCTCGCCCTGGCCCTGCACGACGGCACCCTCTTCACCTGCGCCATCCTGGGCGCACTGGCCGGCGGTCTGCTGTTCTGAGCGGCGGCCGCACGTGCGTCTTGGCCGGTCCTCCTGTCGGTCCCCTCGGCGGAACGGCGCGGGCGCGTGGAGCGCGGCGCTCCTTGACGCGGATCCGGCGGAAGTGCGCAGCGGTTCCGCATCCGCAGTCTTGATGAGACAGACACCTGTGCCATCGGCCGGTCTTCGCCCGGTGCCCGATGCGGTTTGCGCAGACGCCGCGCGGGTTTGAGCAACGGCCTATGAGAAAAGCCCATGGGCCTTTGCCAGAGCCGTCTTCGAGCGAAGTGGAAGCCGGTTCGCGTGCAGAAAACGCGTTAACTCAGGAGTGTGGAGGGCTTCGCCGATTCCATGAAACGGGGAAGCCCTCTATGAGAGCGTGTTCGGCGAGCGGTATTCGTTGAACAGGCCCTGGCCCGCGCGGGCCTTCGGCGCGGAGGCTGCCCGTGACTCATCCCTTTTCCCTTTCCGGCGCCACGGCGCTCGTCACCGGCTCGGCGGCGGGCCTCGGCTTCGAGATTGCGCTCGCGCTGGCCCGCGCCGGCGCCCACGTGCTGGTGAACGGGCGCGACGCCGGGCGGCTCGCGGCGGCGGTCACCGCCATCATCCGCCAGGGCGGCCACGCCGAGCCGCTGGTGCTCGACGTGTTCGACGAGGCGGCGGTGACGCGGGCGGTGGCGGAGCTAGGGCCGGTGCATATCCTCGTCAACAACGCCGGCGCGCGCGACCGGCGTGGCTTCCTCGACATGGCGCAGGAGGATTTCCGCCGCCTCGTGGAGCAGGACCTGATGGCGCCGGCCCACATCACGCGGGAGGTGGCGCGGGGCATGGTGGCGCGCGGCGCGGGGGGGCGCATCATCAACATCGCATCCATCGCCGGGCCGCTGTCGCGCGCGGGAGATGCGGCCTACACCACCGCCAAGGGCGGCCTTGCGGCGCTGACGCGGGCGCTGGCGGCGGACCTCGGGCCCCACGCCATCACGGTGAACGCCATCGCGCCCGGCTATTTCCTCACCGCCCCTAACGCGGAGCTGGCGCGCGACCAGGCGGTGGGCGAATGGCTCTCGCGCCGCACCGCGCTCGGCCGCTGGGGCCGGCCGGATGAGGTGGCGGGGGCCGCCGTGTTCCTGGCCTCACCCGCCGCATCCTATGTGAGCGGCCATGTGCTGGCGGTGGACGGCGGCTACCTCTCCCATTTCTGAGCGAGGCGCCTCCCGCCTCAGCGCACCCAGAAGCGCGGCAGCAGCAGCACCAGGGCGGTGATGATCTCGAGCCGCCCCAGCATCATCGCCAGGGTGAGCAGCCAGATGGCCCCCTCGGGCAGGCTCGCGTAATTGCTGGAGGGGCCCACCACCGGGCCGAGGGCGGGGCCCACATTGGCGAGGCACGCGATGGAGGCCGAGAAGGCGGTGATGAGATCGAGCCCCATCAGGTTGAGCGCGACGCCGACCACGAGAAAGGTGAAGAGGTAGAGAAAGACGAAGCCGAGCACGGAGGCCACCACGTCGTCCGACACCGGCGCGCCGCCGTAGCGCAGGGGGAACACGCCGTTGCGGAAGGCGATGCGCTTGAAATGCTGGCGGATGGCCTTGGCGGTGATGGCGATGCGCATGGCCTTGAGCCCGCCCGCGGTGGAGCCGGTGCACCCGCCCAGGAACATGAGCACGAAGAAGATGGCGTCGGAGAGCGGGCCCCAGTGGGTGTAGTCCACCGCCATGAAGCCGGTGGAGGAGATGAGGGAGGCGACCGTGAAGAGGGCGCCGCGGAACGCGGTCTCTCCGGTGGCGATGCCCTGGAATGTCTGCTGCAGGAAAGAGGCGGCGGTGAACAGGGCGACGATGGTGAAGAACACCCGCACCTCTGGATTGGTGAAGAGGCGCCCTACATCCCCGCCGAGCGCCCGCACGTACAGCGGGAAGGGCAGGGAAGCCAGCAGCATGAACACGATGGCCACGTAGTCCACCACCGGGTTCTTGAACACCATCAGCGAGTAATCGGAATTGGCGAAGCCGCCGCTCGACAGGGTGGACATGCCGAGGGTGACCGAATCGAACAGGTTGAGCCCGGCCGCCCGGTAGCACACCACGCACACGGCGGTGAGCAGCACGTAGGCCACGATCAGCCCCTTGGCGATGGCCTCGGCGCGCGGGAGGAACTTCTCCGACTTGTCGGAGGATTCCGTGCGGAACAGCTGCATGCCGCCGATGGAGAGCACGGGCAGCACCGCGATGGCGATGCCGATGATGCCGATGCCGCCGAACCAGTGCAGCAGCGCCCGCCACAGGAGCGTGCCGCGCGACTGGGCATCGAGCCCGGACATGACGCTGGCGCCGGTGGTGGTGAGGCCGCTCATGGCCTCGAACATGGCCTTGGTGAAGGAGAGCTGCGCGGTGCCCCACATCAGCGGCAGGGCCGCGAACAGGGTCAGCACCACCCACACGCTGGTGGTGAGCAGGAACGCCTGGCGCAGGTCCAGCTTCTGCGCCCCCGAGGCGCGCCCCGACGTCCACAGCAGCACGCCCACGAAGATGGTGATGGCCGAGGCCCCGAGGAAGGCGGTCTGCCCGCCGGAGCCATAGGCCATGTCCACCGCCGCGGGCAGCAGCATGCTGGCGCCGAGGATGGCGAGCAGGATGCCGAGGGTCGCCGCCACCGGGCGCAGATTGAGAACGGAGAGGGCCTGGGCCTCCACCGTCGGAATACGCGCCGCGTGCATGGGCCCCCGCCTTTCGCCCCGTTTCGCCGGTGTTCAGTTCAGGACGCGCCGGGCGTCGGGCACGTCCAGCGAGAAGGCCGGAACCTCGATGGAGAAGGTCTCGCCGTTCTCGGTCTGCATGTCATAGCTGCCGCGCATGATGCCGGTGGCCGTGCCGAGCGGCACCCCGCTGGTATATTCGAAGCGGCCGCCGGGGGGGAGCAGCGGCTCCTCGCCCACCACGCCGGCGCCGTGGACTTCCTCCACCTGGCCGTGGGCATCGGTGATGACCCAGTGGCGGGCCTTCAATTGAACGGTTTCGGAACCGAGATTGGCGACCTCGATGGTGTAGGCCCAGAAATAGCGATTGTGCTCCGGCTCCGATCGCTCGGCCACATAGCGCGGTGTCGCGGTGACCTGGATCTGCCGTGTGGTGGCGCGGTACATTCCCGCTTCGCTCCCCTCAAGGCGGGGGCGCGCCCCCGCAGCCAAAAATGATTTCGCGATCTGCCTCGCGGACATAAGAACCGGCGCAGCATATCGCGCGCGGCCGCCGCGCGCACCTTCATCGTTGCCGGGGGCGTGCGCCCTGCGCCGTGCGCGCATCGGTCGTGGGAACGGGGGGCTCGATGGCGCTTCTCGTCACGGATTGTGCGCATCCTGGAATTCAGCCCGCCACCGGTGCGCCCCATACGATGGGGAACAGGCCCATCTCTACGCGGCTCGCCGTTGTGCGGCGGGCATTCAGATGGACGAGGCGATCACGACCGCCCGAGCCTCGGTGCTTCTCCGGCCACGGTCGCAAAGCCCCAGGTGAAAGTTCCGCCCGGCGCGGCGGATGGGGCGGATGTCCAGCGTCTCGCGGGGGCCGTGGCCCTTCGGGGCATCCTTCTGCTTCGGGCGCGGGTAAAGTGGCATTCGTCCGAGGATTCCCGAGGGTGTGCACCATGTCGCTCCGCCGGTTGATCGGTGCCTGCTTCGCAGCGCTCGCTGCCGGCGTTCTTTCCGCTGGGGTGATCGCGCTGGCAAACGACGGCTCCGCCCCGCGCCCGGGACAGGTGCTCGCGCCCGGCGGGATCGGCGCGCTCAGCGAAACGGCTCCGGCCGGCTTTGTCGGTTCCGCCGCCTGCGCCGGCTGCCATGCGGCGGAAACCAGCGCCTGGCTCGCCTCGCAGCATGCCCATGCCATGAGCCGCGCTGCACCGGAAACGGTGCTCGGCAATTTCGACGACGCCCGCGTCACGCACCAGGGCAGCGCGGCCCGCTTCTTTCGCGACGGGCCGCGTTTCATGGTCGAGACCGAGGGTGCCGACGGCAGGACCGCCGCCTTCGAGATCACCGACACGTTCGGCGTCCACCCGCTGCAGCAATATCTCGTGACCTTCCCGGACGGGCGGCGCCAGGCCCTGCCCTTCGCCTATGACACGCGACCGGCGGAGGAGGGCGGCCAGCGCTGGTTTCATCTCTATCCGGACCAGATGATCGGGCCCTCGGACCCCCTGCACTGGACGGGGTTGCAGCAGAACTGGAACTTCATGTGCGCCGAATGCCACTCGACGGCGCTGCGCAAGAATTTTGATCCGGCCGCGAACCGCTTCGACACGCGATTTTCCGAAATCAGCATCGGCTGCGAGGCCTGCCACGGTCCCGCGCGCGGCCATGTGGACTGGGCCAGGGGCCCCCGCGACCATGAGGTTCCGAACAAGGGCTTCGCCTCGGTCGCGCCCCTTCGTCCGCCAGCGGACTGGACCATCGACCCGGCCACCGGCAGCCCGGCCCATGGTGTTTCGCGCCCTGTGGGCGACGTCGTGGAAACCTGTGCCCGCTGCCATGCGCGCCGCAGCATCCTCTCCGAGGACTGGCGCCCGGGCCAGCCGCTGACGCAGACCCATCTTCCGACCTTCCTGTCCGAAGGCCTGTTCGAAGCGGACGGCACCATGCAGGACGAGGTCTTCAACGACCACGCCTTCAAGCAGAGCCTGATGTATGCGCGCGGCGTCACCTGCGGCGACTGCCATGAGCCGCATTCGGCGGCCCTGCGCGCGCCGGGCAGTGCGGTCTGCGGCCAGTGCCACCTGCCGGAGAAGTTCGCATCCGAGGCGCACACCGGCCACGCGCCGGGGCCGAAGGCGCCGGACTGCATCTCCTGCCACATGCCGGCGCGCACCTACATGGTGGTGGACAGGAGGCACGACCACTCCTTCCGGATTCCCAGGCCCGATCTCTCCGCGCGCCTCGGCACGCGGAACACGTGCAACGACTGCCATGCCGACCGTTCCGCGGATTGGGCGGCCGAGGCCATCGCGCGCTGGCACGGCCCAGAGCGCAAGGGCTTCCAGAGCTGGGCCGGGGCGTTCCACGACGCGCGCATCGGCGATCCCGCGGCGCGTGAGGCGCTGGTCCGGCTCGCCACGGCGCCGGCCACGCCCGCCATCGTCCGCGCCACGGCGGTGAACGAGCTGCGGAGCTTCCCCTCCAATGCGACGGAGGAGGTGATGCGCACCGCGCTGTCCGATCCCGATCCGCTGGTGCGCATCGCGGCCGCCGAAAGCGCGGCGGGCCTGCCTCTCGACATGCGCTGGCGGCGTCTCGGGCCGCTCCTGTCCGATCCCGTGGCCGGCGTTCGCATCGAGGCCGCGAACCAGCTCGCGGACCAGCCGCTGGCGGAACTGTCGTCCGCCGACCGGGACCGGCTCAGCGCGGCCTTCAGGGAATATGAGACGGCGCAGCGCCTCAATGCGGACCGGCCGGAGGGGCGCTCCAATCTGGGAGGGTTCCTGCTGCGCCGCGGCGATGTGCCGGGCGCCGAGGCCCAGTTCCGCGCCGGCCTGAGCCTCCAGCCAGGTGGGCCCGCGCTCGCGGTCAATCTCGCCGATCTCTACCGCCTGACGGGCCGCGAACGCGAGGCGCAGGACGTGTTGGAGCAGGCCATCAAGGCGCATCCCGATGCCGCGGCACCCCGCCATGCCCTGGCCCTCGGGCTCATCCGCCAGAAGCGCTATGGCGAGGCTTTGGCGGAGCTGCGGCGCGCCTACGAGCTGGCGCCGGGCAATGCCCGTTTTGCCTATGTCTACGCGGTGGCGCTTCAGTCCCTCGGTCGCGCGCAAGAGAGCGCGGCCGTGACCCGCGAGTCCCTGGCCCGCAATCCCAATGATGCCGATCTGCTGGCCCTGGCGCTGAACGAGGCCCTGCGATCCGGCGATATCGCCCGCGCGCGAGACGCCGTTTCAAAGCTCGCGCTCCTGCGGCCGGATGACGCCGAGATCGCCCGCCTTCATGCGCGCCTGCGGTGATGCCAGCCGGCGCTTCCGCGGGTGGTGAGCCCGGCCGAGAGTTTGCTGTCGATCCCATGGGATGGACGGGGCCGGGCGGCGAATGTCCCGCTGCGGCTCAGATGCCGGCGCCGTGCGGGCTGAGCCGCGCCGGGCCTTTGCCGCGTTTGGAGGAGGTCCGTGTCGAAACCGGTCCACGCAGGCTTCATGCGTAGCGCGTGAACGCACCGCCGAAATGCTCCTGCCCCTGGCCGAGCGGCCGGGCACCGCGCCTGCGATCATGTCGGCGCCCGGTCCTCGCACCTCGGCAGAGGCCGAGCGCGACACCCGCGCAGCCGATCAGGCACGCCCTGCGAGCCGCGCGTTTATCGGGTCGACGAGGAGATGGGCGAGCTTTCCCGGCCCAACCTGCATGCGGTTGGCGCTGCGTCTCAGGGGCAAAGGAAAATCAAATGACGCGCCCGCGAATGGCGCTCCCAAGGGGACTCGAACCCCTGTTTTCGCCGTGAGAGGGCGACGTCCTAGACCGCTAGACGATGGGAGCGTTGCGGGAAGGCCGTCTCTATAGCTGTGATCCCGGGGTGGGGCAAGCGACTTTCTTTTCGGAGCGAAAAGTTCTCCACAGGGGGCTTCAGGCCACCGGTGGGCGGTGGCCGAAGATGGCGCTGCCGACGCGCACATGGGTCGCGCCCTGGCGGATAGCGGCGGGGAAATCGCCGCTCATGCCCATGGAGAGCCCCTTCAGCCCGTTGCGCGCGGCGATCTCGGCGAGGAGGGCGAAGTGCGGATCGGGCACCGCATCCACCGGGGGAATGCACATGAGCCCGGCGAGGGTGAGGCCGTGCACGTCCCGGCATTCGGCGATGAAGGCGTCGGCCGCCGTCGGCAGCACGCCCGCCTTCTGCGGCTCGGCGCCGGTGTTCACCTGCACGAACAGCTCCAGCACCCTGCCCGTGCGGGCCTGCTCGGCGGCGATAGCGGCCGCGATCTTGGGGCGGTCCACGGTGTGGATGGCGTCGAACAGCGCCACCGCCTCGCGCGCCTTGTTGGACTGCAGCGGGCCGATGAGGTGCAGGCGGGCATCGGGGAACGCCGCCCGGAGCGCAGGCCACTTGGCCTCGGCCTCCTGCACCCGGTTTTCGCCGAACACGCGCTGGCCGGCCTCCAGCACCGGGCGCACGGCTTCCGCCGGGAAGGTCTTGGAGACCGCGACCAGCGTCACGTCGTGCGCGTCACGGCCGAATTCGCGGCAGGCCTTGGCGATGGCGGCGCGCACTTCGGAAAGGTGCTGGGTGGCCTCGGTCATTCGGGGGTCTCCATGGCGAGCCGGCGCACGGCGCGCAGCGGCAGGCCGGTGCCGGCGATGCGGGCGAGCGCGGGCTGAAGCGGCTCGCGCGCCACCATCATGTGGAAGGCGTTGGCGTGGAGCAGCAGCTCGGGTGTCTCGGCTATGGCGACGTGGCCGGGCCAGAACAGGAGGTCGCCGCGCGCCAGCGGAGCATCGAGCGCGATGGCGCGGCCGAGCGCCTTCTCCTGCATGTCGCTGTCGCGCGGGGCGCGGATGCCGCAGGCGGAAAGGGCGGTCTCGACGAGGCCGGAGCAGTCGAGCCCCAGGGCCGAGCGCCCGCCCCAGAGATAGGGCACGCCGAGGAACCGGGCGGCCACGTCCACGAAGTCCGTCTCGCGGGCGTCGAGCGGGGCGAGGTGGCGAGTGAAGACGAAGCCGTCGCGGGTGGCGCAGAAGGCGCCTTTCTCCTCCCGCACGGCCACTGCGCTGCCGAAGCAGAGCGCGGCGCGCGGGGGGGATTTGATGTCGGGCGCCGGAAACAGGAAGGTGCGGGGCACAGCCACCTTGTGGGTGGGCGCGGCGGCGGGCGCACGCAGCGCATCCGTGGGCAGGTAGCCCACATAGCCGTCACGCGCGAGCTGGACGAAGGCCCAGCCCTCGCCATCGTCCGCATAGACGGTGACGCGTTCGCCGTAGAGCGCCTCGGTGTCGAGCGGGGCGTCGCCCGCCGGGCGGCGGCGCACCGGCGCCACCGGCTCCGCCACCTCGCGCGCCTCGCCCTCCACGTAGCGCGGCGCCTCGACCACGCCCTTCAGATGGGCGGCGGCGAAACCTTCGCGGGCGGGGGTGAGGCGCGGGTCCAGGCCTTCGGGAAGCATCATGGCCTCAGCCGTAGCGGGCGGCGAGCAGGGCGTCGAGGGCGCGGATGGTTTGCGCTTCCCCGCCCTCGGGCCGGCCGGGCCGGCCCGAGGGGTTCCAGGCGAACAGGTCGAGGTGCAGCCAGGTCTTGGCGGCGCTCACGAACTTGTCGAGGAACAGCGCCGCCGTGATGGCGCCGGCGAAGGGGCCGGAGGAGACGTTGTTGGTGTCCGCCGTCTTGGAATCCAGCATGGCGGCGTAGGGCCGCCACAGGGGCAGGCGCCAGAGCGGGTCGGCCTCGGCGGAAGAGGCCACGGCCAGCTCGGCGGCGAAGGCGTCGTCATGGGTGAAGGCGGCGGGCAATTGTGGGCCCAGGGCCACGCGGGCGGCGCCGGTGAGGGTGGCGAAATCGATGAGCAGGTCCGGCGCCTCCTCGTCCGCCAGGGCGAGGGCATCGGCCAGCACCAGGCGGCCTTCGGCATCGGTGTTGCCGATCTCCACCGAGAGGCCCTTGCGGGAGGGGAAGATGTCGCCGGGGCGGAAGGCGGAGCCGGAAACGGAATTCTCCACCGCCGGGATGAGCACCTTGAGCCGCACCTTCGCGCCGCGCGCCAGCAGCATGTGGGCGAGGCCGAGGGCGTTGGCCGCCCCGCCCATGTCCTTCTTCATCAGCAGCATGGCGGAGGAAGGCTTCAGGTCGAGCCCGCCGGTATCGAAGCACACGCCCTTGCCCACCAGCGTCACCTTGGGCGCATCGGGGTCGCCGGCGGTGATCTCGATGAGGCGGGGCGGGCGGGCCGCGGCGCGGCCCACGGCATGGACGAGGGGGAAGTTCTCCGCCAGCAGCGCCTCGCCCACGATGGAGCGGAACTGCGCCCCGTGGCGGGCCGCCAGCGCGCGGGCGGCATCCTCCAGCTCGGCGGGGCCGAGGTCGTTGGCGGGGGTATTCACCAAGTCGCGGGTGAGGGTGATGGCTTCCACCTGGCGGGTGATGTCCTGTGTGTCCACGCCCTGCGGCACCACGAGGCGCGCTGCGCGATCGGGCGCCTTGCGATAGCGCGAGAAGCGGTAGCCGCCGAGCGCGAAGGCGAGCGCGGCGAGCCTGGGATCGCCCACCTCTCCCTCCAGGCGCCAGACGCCGGGAGGCAGCAGCGCGGGCAGCGCGCCACAGGCGAAGGGGTCGGTGCGGTCGGCGCTCGCCATGCCGAACAGCAGGCCGGCGACGAGCCCGGTGGCGCCGGGCACGGGCAGCGCCTTGCCGGCCTCGGCCTTGAAGCCCGCGGAGGCGGCGAAGGCACGCACGGCGGCGGGCAGGGCGCTGGCCTCGGCGGCGGGGTCGAGGTCGGCGGCGCGCACGCACCACACCGGCAGGCTCTGTTCGGAAGCGGGGGCGAAGCAATCGAGCATGGTGAACTCCTCCCGCAAGGAGGTAGCACGCCCGCGCGCCATCCTAGAAGCGCGATCCGCGCGGGGCGGCCGGTGCGTGGGGGCGGGTCATGGCAAGGGCCCGCGCGCTTTTTTCACGGGCGTTCGGACGAGCGGGCTCGGCGCGGGGCGAAAGCCGGGGCGGATGGTATCAGGTCAGAAGCATGAGGCTGGAATAGGGATGCAGCAGCAGGCCGGCGCCGGCCAGGGCGACCCCATAGGGCAGGGTTTCGCCGGTGCGGGCGAGCAGCGCCAGCGGGCGCGGCAGCGGCGCGGCGCGGCTCCTGGCACGCGCCCTCAGGGTCGCGGCGAGGGTGAGAAGGGCGCCGATGAGGCCGCAGGCGACGATAAAGGCCGGCACCTGCGCCGGATCGAGCCAAAGCACCAGGGCGCCCGCGAGCTTGGCATCGCCGGCGCCGATGACGTCCTGGGCGAACAGGGCGAAGCCGGCGGCGGTGACCGCTCCCGCCACCACGAGACGCAGGGCGAGGTCCGCGAGCGGGGAGACGAGCGCCAGCAAAGCGAAGGCGGCGAGAAGGGCGGCCACCAGCAGATTGGGAATGACCCGGCGGGCGAGGTCGGTGCCGATGGCGGCGCACAGCAGCGCCGGATAGAGCCCGAGCAGCAGCAGATCCAAGACGTGCATCCGGTCCATGGCCTGTTTCCTTCGCCGTTTCCTTATCCCGGCCGTGTTGCTCCCGGCCGTTCGCGCCCGGTGCCGCCCTGTGGGGCGGACGCCGGGCCGGTCTCAGTTGCCGGCCGCGGCGGCGGTGGCCTTGAGGCGCGAGAAGGTGGTGGCGATCTGCGCCAGCACCGTCACGATGGCAATGGACAGCCCGGCGGCGATGAGGCCGTATTCCAGGGCCGTGGAGCCGTGCTCCTCATGGATGAAGCGGGACAGCAAGAGCTTCATGTAACGCTTTCCGGTGCGGTCCCGGGTCGAGGCGATCCCGGTTGCGGTCAGGCGCGGCGGATGGGCCGCATGGAAAGAGGCTAGGCCCTCTGCTCTTGCGGGGAGGTAAAGGGGCGCTACTAAAATACCGCCCATCCCGGCCGGCTGGCGGAACGGTTAATGCTCTCTCGCCGGCGGCCGGCGGGCGGTGTCAGATCCGCACCTCCTCGGCCAGGAAGTCCACGAAGGCGCGGATGCGGGCGGAAAGCGGGCCCGCGCCGCCCACGTAGACGGCGTGCACATCCACGGCGTCGCCGGGGTTGAGATGCTCCAGCACCGGCACCAGCCGGCCGGCGGCCACGTCGGCCCGCACCTGGAACTCGGCGAGCCGCGCGAGGCCGAGGCCGGCGAGCGCCAAGGCGTGCATGGCCTCCCCGTCGCTCACCTGGGCGTTGCCGCGCGGGGGAACGGAGACGATGCCGCCCGCGCCGTCGCGGAACGGCCAGCCCGTCACGATGCGCGTGAAGGTGAAGCCCAGCATGTTATGGCCGGCGAGCTCCTCCGGCGCCTGGGGCATGCCGGCGCGGGCGAGATAGGCGGGCGAGGCCACCACCATCGCGCCGCTCTTGGCGATCTTGCGGGCCACGAGGCGCGAATCGCGCATGGGGCCCACGCGGATGGCCACGTCCGCCCGCTCCTCCAGTAGGTCCACCACCCGGTCGGTCACCGTCACCTCGATGCTCATCTGCGGGTGGGCGGCGAGAAAGCGCGGCACCAGCGGCAGGAGATGCGCCATGGCGAAATGCACGGAGGAATTCACCCTGAGGCGTCCGCGCGGCGCGGCGCCGGCGGCGGCCTCCTGCTCGGCGGCGGCGATCTCGTCGAGGATGCGCGCCGCGCGCTCGTAGAAGGCGGCGCCCTCGGGCGTGAGCTGGAGCCGGCGGGTGGTGCGCACCAGGAGCCGCACCCCCAGGCGCCGCTCCAGCCGCGCCACCAGCTTGCTCACCGCCGAGGGGGTGAGGCCGGAGGCGCGGGCGGCGGCGGAAAAGCCGCCCCGCTCCACCACGCGGGTGAAGACCTCCATCTCCGTGAAGCGATTGGCATCGCGGGCGGGCTCGGGCGTCATCTGTGAGCTCGGGTCATGAATGCTTTGACCTTGCGCACGCTAGTTCATGAGCGGGGAAAGGTCCATGTTGCGCCGCATCCACCCGGCCCGGCCGGGATGCCCTCCCATTCGAGAAAGCGCGAGACCATGCCCGTCGCACTCTATGCGCTCGCTGCCGGCGCGTTCGGCATCGGCGTCACGGAATTCGTCATCATGGGCCTGCTGCTGGAGGTGAGCGCCGATCTCGGCGTGTCCATCTCCGCCGCCGGCCTGCTCATCTCCGGCTATGCGCTGGGGGTGGTGGTGGGCGCGCCGCTGCTCACCACGCTCACCGCCCGCTGGCCGCGCAAGCAGGTGCTGCTGGGGCTCATGGCCGTGTTCACCCTCGGCAACCTCGCCTGCGCGCTCGCGCCAAGCTACGGCTGGCTGATGGCGGCGCGGGTGCTCACCTCCTTCGCCCACGCCACCTTCTTCGGCGTCGGCTCGGTGGTGGCGACAGACCTCGTGCCCACGAACAGGAAGGCCTCGGCCATCGCCATCATGTTCACCGGCCTCACGGTGGCGAACATCCTGGGCGTGCCGTTCGGCACCTGGCTCGGCCAGCTCGCGGGCTGGCGGGCCACCTTTCTCGCGGTCACCGGCGTCGGGCTGGTGGCGTTCGCCATCATCGCCGTGCTGGTGCCGAAGGACCACGGCACGCCGCTCGCCTCGCGCCTGTCGGACGACCTGAAGGTGCTGCGCCGGCCGGCACTGCTCTACGGCCTCGCCACCACGGTGCTGAGCTGGGTGGGGGTGTTCGCCGCCTTCACCTACATCGCGCCCATGCTCACCCGCATCACCGGCTTCTCCGATGCGGCGGTCTCGCCCATCCTGCTGGTGTTCGGCGGCGGGCTCGTGGTGGGCAACCTCCTGGGCGGGCGCTTCGCCGACCGGCGGCTGGTGGCCACCGTCTACGGCAGCCTCGTGGTGCTGGCGCTGGTGCTCGCGGGGCTGGCGCTCGCCCTCGACGGCAAGGTCACGGCGGTGGTGGCGGTGGGCCTCCTGGGCGCGGCCGGCTTCGCCACGGTGGCGCCGCTGCAGATGTGGGTGCTGGAGAAGGCGCGGGGCGCGGGGCAGACCTTCGCCTCGTCCTTCAACATCGCCGCCTTCAACCTGGGCAACGCCGTCGGCGCGGCGCTGGGCGGATGGGTGATCGACGGCGGGCCGGGCCTGTGGGCGGTGCCGCTGGTGGCCGCCCTCGCGCCCCTGGCGGCGATGGCCACGGCCTTCCTTTCCGAGCGGCGCGAGGCCGCCGGCCTGGAACGCGAGGACGCCGTGGCCGGGAATGCGTGAGATCATGCGGAAGGCCCGCGCGCCCGGCTCATGGGTCTTCCGCGCTCTTTTCGGGGCTTCAGCCCCGGTCTGCGCCGCGCCGGAGCATCACCCGCCCAACCCCGTTCAGGGCCCAGTGGGTGGCGGCAGGCACGCATCCAAGGAGAAATGGACATGAAGATCGATCTTTCCGGCAAGACCGCCCTCGTCACCGGCTCCACCCTCGGCATCGGCTTCGCCATCGCCAGGGGGCTGGCGCAGGCCGGCGCCGCGGTGGTGGTGAACGGCCGCAAGGCGGAGGCGGTGGAGGCCGCGGTGGCGGCGCTCAAGGCGGATGGCGCTGTTTCCGGCGCGGTGGCGGATGTCGGCACCTCCGAGGGCTGCGCGGCCCTGGTGAAGGCCGTGCCGCAGCCGGACATTCTCGTGAACAATGCCGGCATCTACGGCCTCGGCGATTTCTTCGAGACCGGCGATGACGTGTGGCAGCACTATTTCGACGTGAACGTGATGAGCGGCGTGCGGCTCTCGCGCGCCTATTTGCCGGCCATGGCGGCGAAGGGCTGGGGGCGGGTGGTGTTCCTGTCCTCGGAATCCGCCCTCAACATTCCCGCGGACATGATCCACTACGGCTTCAGCAAGACCGCGAACCTCTCGGTGGCGCGCGGCCTCGCCAAGCGCATGGCCGGCACGGGCGTGACCGTGAACGCGGTGCTGCCGGGCCCCACCTTCACCGAGGGTGTCGCCGCCATGCTGCAGGACGAGGTGGCGAAGACCGGCGCCACCGCCGAGGCGGCAGCCGACGCCTTCGTGAAGGCGCACCGTGCCAGCTCCATCATCCAGCGCGCGGCGCGCGCCGAGGAAGTGGCGAACATGGTGGTCTATGCCTGCTCGGTGCAGGCTTCCGCCACCACCGGCGCCGCCCTCAGGGTGGATGGCGGCGTGCTCGACACCATCGCCTGAAATGCGGCGGGGACCGGCATGCCGGTCCCCGCATCTCCCTTAACCGGTTGGAGGCACCGCCCCCGGGGCTCCGACTCTTGATCGAAGCCGGCGGGGCTTCGATCGCGGGCCCTCGGCGTCAGATCTTCTGGTTGTATTCGCCCACTTCCGGGTGGGCGCGCAGCACGCCGTCCACCTCGGCGAACATCTCGCGCATGCGCGCTTCCGAGACCGGGCTCTCCACCACCACCACCAGCTCGGGCTTGTTGGAGGAGGCGCGCAGCAGGCCCCAGGAGCCGTCCTCGCAGGTGACGCGCACGCCATTCACCGTCACGAGGTCGCGGATCTTCTGCCCGGTCACGAGGCCGCCGGCGGCGGCCAGCTCCTCGTAGTGCTTCACCACCTGCTCGACGATGCCGTACTTGGCCTCGTCCGCGCAGTGGGGCGACATGGTGGGGGAGGACCAGGTCTTGGGCAGGCCCTCGCGCAGCTCGGAGAGGCTCTTGCCGGGGTTGCGGTCCAGCATGTCGAGCACGGCGATGGCGGAGACGAGGCCGTCGTCATAGCCGCGGCCCACCGGCTTGTTGAAGAAATAGTGGCCGCTCTTCTCGAAGCCCACCAGGGCGCCGGTCTCGTTCACCCGGCGCTTCATGTAGGAGTGGCCGGTCTTCCAATAGTCCGCCTTCACGCCCAGGCGGATGAGCTCGGGGTCGGTGGCGAACAGGCCGGTGGACTTCACGTCCACCACGAAGGTGGCGCCGGGGTGCAGCTTGGCGAGGTCGCGGGCCAGCAGCACGCCCATCTTGTCGGCGAAGATCTCCTCACCCGTGTTGTCCACCACGCCGCAGCGGTCGCCGTCGCCGTCGAAGCCCAGCGCGAGGTCCGCCTTGTGCTCCAGCACGGCGTCGCGCATGGCATGGAGCATCTCCATGTCCTCGGGGTTCGGATTGTACTTGGGGAAGGAGTGGTCGAGATCGCAGTCGAGCGGGATCACCTCGGCGCCCAGCGCCTCGATGACGCGCGGGGCGAAGGCGCCGGCGGTGCCGTTGCCGCAGGCCACCACCACCTTCAGCTTGCGCGAGAGTTTCTGCCGGTCGGTGAGGTCCTTCACATAGACCTCGGGGAAATTCTCCACGAACCGGTAGGCGCCGCCGCCGATCATCTGGAATTTAGCCGACAGCACAATTTCCTTGAGCCGGCTCATTTCATCCGGGCCGAAGGTGAGCGGGCGGTTCACGCCCATCTTCACGCCGGTCCAGCCGTTGTCGTTGTGGGAGGCCGTCACCATCGCCACCGCCGGCACGTCGAGCGCGAACTGGGCGAAATAGGCCATGGGCGAGAGCGCGAGGCCGATGTCGTGCACCTTGATGCCCGCCGCCATCAGGCCGCTGACCAGCGCATACTTGATGGACGAGGAATAGCCGCGGAAGTCGTGGCCGGTCGCGATCTCCGGCCGCACGCCCATCTCATGCATCAGGGTGCCGAGGCCGAGGCCCAGCGCCTGCACGCCCATCAGGTTGATTTCCTTCTGGAACAGCCAGCGCGCGTCGTATTCCCGGAAGCCGGTGGGCTTCACCATGGGCTCGGATTCGTAGGCGTAGGTATTGGGCGTCAAAACGGGCTTCGGAACAGGAAACATCGACGCTTCTCCACACGGAGGACGGCGCGGCCCGAAAGCGCGCCAGGAGCGCCGCCCGCCGGTCCAGCCGGATCTGCGGCGGCGAGATAGCACGAAAATTGTGACGGAAAGAACCGGAAATCACGGCACGGAAGGGGCCGTGCCCGCCGCCTCCGCCGATGGTAAATGCCCGGCGCACGGATGCGCCGGGCCATGCCTCAGGCGCGCAGGATGGCACCGGTCTTCTTGGCGACCTCGGCGACGATCCTGCCCGCCACCTCCTCGATCTCCTTGTCGGTCAAGGTGCGCTCGCGCGGCTGGAGGGTCACCTCCACCGCCACCGACTTCTTGTCGGCCTCGATGCCCTTGCCCTCGTAGAGGTCGAACACGCCGACCGCGGTGACGAGCTTCTTGTCGGCGCCCTGGGCGGCCTTGAGGATGTCCGCCGCCGGCACCGTGCGGTCCACCAGGAAGGCGAAGTCGCGCGTCACCGGCTGGAAGGCGGACAGCTCGATCTGCGGCTTCACCTTCGTGGGCTTGGCCTTTGGCTCGGGGATCTTGTCGAGCACGATCTCGAACGCCACCACCGGGCCTTCGACGTCGAGCGCCTCCAGCACGGCGGGATGGATCTCGCCGAAATGGGCCATGGCGTTGGAGCCGAGCCGCAGCGTGCCCGAGCGGCCGGGGTGGTACCAGGCGGGCGCGTCGGCGGTCACCTGGAGGTTCGCCACCGGGGCGTTGCAGGCGGCGAGCGCCGCCAGCGCGTCGGCCTTGGCATCGAACGCATCCACCGCGCCCGCGGTGCCCGACCAGTGGCGGCCGGAGCCGGACGGCCCGGCGGTGCCGTGGCGCACGCCGGAGGCGCACTGGCGCTGGTCCTCCGGCTTGTCGCCGGCGAACACCTGTCCTACCTCGAACAGGGCGGTATCAGCGAAACCCTTGTCGGCATTGGCCCTGGCGGCTCGGATGAGGCCCGGCAGCAGGCTCGGCCGCATGTCGGACAGCTCGGCCGCGATGGGGTTTGACAGCGCGAGCGCCGGGGCCCCGCCGCCGAACAGCTCCGCCTCCTTGTGGGAGACGAAGGACCATGTCACGGCTTCCACCAGCCCGCGGGTGGCGAGCGCCCGGCGCGCCTTGCGGCTGCGGCGCTGGAGCGGGGTGAGGATGGGCTTGCGCGCGTCCGCGCCGCGCGGCAGCTCGGTGGCCGGCACGCGTTCCAGGCCCAGGATGCGCACCACCTCTTCCACCAGGTCGGCCTTGCCCTCGATGTCGCCGCGCCAGGAGGGCGGCACCACCTGCAGCACCGGCCCCTCGCCCGAGACGCCGAAGCCGAGGGCGGTGAGCACCTCGCGGATCTCCTGCTCGGAGGCGTCGAGCCCGGTGAGGCGCTCCACCTCGGAGAGGGGGAAGGCGATGGTGCGGATAGCATAGGGAATGGTGCCCGCCAGCACGATCTGCGAGGGCTCGCCGCCGCAGATGTCGAGCACGAGGTGGGTGGCGAGGTCGAGGCCCGGCAGGGTGAAGGCGGGGTCGATGCCGCGCTCGAAGCGGAAGCGGGCATCGGAGTTCAGGCCCAGCTTGCGCCCGGTCTGGGCGATGTTGATGGGCTCCCACAGGGCGGATTCGATCACCACGTCGGTGGTCGTCTCGTCGCAGCCCGAGTCTTCGCCGCCCATGACGCCGGCGAGGCTCTCCACGCCCTTGTCGTCGGCGATGACGCACATGGTCTCGTCGAGGGTGTAGGTCTTGCCGTCGAGGGCGAGCAGGGTCTCGCCGCCGCGAGCCCGGCGCACCACCAGCTCGCCCGAGACCTTCCTGGCGTCGAACACGTGGAGCGGGCGATTGCGGTCGAACGTCATGAAATTGGTGATGTCCACCAGCGCGTTGATGGGGCGCAGGCCGATGGCGCGCAGCTTGTCCTGCAGCCATTGCGGCGAGGGGCCGTTCTTCACCCCGCGCACCACCCGCAGCGCGAACGCCGGGCACAGGGAGGGCGTGGCGCCGAATTCGAGTCGCACCGACACCGGGGAGGGGAACTTGCCCTCAACCGGCTTGATGCGCGGGTTCATCAGCTCGCCGAGGCCGGCGGCCGCGAGGTCGCGCGCGACGCCGGAGACGCCGAGGCAGTCGGCGCGGTTGGGGGTCACGGCGATTTCGATCACCGGATCGTCGAGGCCGATCACTGCCGCGAACGGCGCGCCGGCCGGGGCATCGGACGGCAGCTCCATGATGCCGTCGTGCTCTTCCGAGAGACCGAGCTCGCGCGCCGAGCAGAGCATGCCGCGGCTTTCCACGTCGCGGATCTTGCCCACCTTGAGCTGCATCCCGTTGGTGGGGATGACGGTGCCGGGGGCCGCGAACACGGTCTTCAGCCCCGCGCGGGCGTTGGGCGCGCCGCACACCACCTGGATCGGCTCACCGGTGCCGATGGAGACCGAGCACACCTGCAGCTTGTCGGCATTGGGGTGCTTCGAGGCGGTGAGGATCTCGCCCACCACGAAGGCGGAAAGGGCCTTGGCCTTGTCCTCGACGCCCTCGACCTCGAGGCCGATGAGCGAGAGGCGCTCGACGATCTCCTCGAAGGAGGCGGTGGGCTGAAGGTGTTCCTTGAGCCAGGAATAGGTGAACTTCATGGGTCCTGCCTCCTTCTCAAGCGCTCAGGCCACCGGCCAGAGTGGGGAAATCGAGCGGGCGGAAGCCGTAGTGGGAAAGCCAGCGCACGTCCGCCTCGAAGAAGGCGCGCAGGTCGCTCATGCCGTATTTCAGCATGGCGATGCGGTCGATGCCCATGCCCCAGGCGAAGCCCTGGTATTCGTCCGGGTCCAGCCCGCAATTCCTCAGCACATTGGGGTGGACCATGCCGCAGCCGAGGATCTCCAGCCAGTCCTCGCCCTCGCCGAAGCGGATCTCGCCGGGGCGGGAGCGGTCGCACTGGATGTCCACTTCCATGCTGGGCTCGGTGAAGGGGAAGAAGGAGGGGCGGAAGCGCATCTTCACGCCCTCCACCTCGAAGAAGGCCTTGCAGAATTCTTCGAGGATCCACTTCAGGTGGCCGAGATGGGCGCCCTTGTCGATCACCAGCCCCTCCACCTGGTGGAACATGGGGGTGTGGGTCTGGTCCGAATCGCAGCGATAGGTGCGGCCGGGGCAGATGACGCGGATGGGCGGCTTCTTCGAGAGCATGGTGCGCACCTGCACCGGCGAGGTGTGGGTGCGCAGCACCTTGCGCGCGCCGCTTTCGTCCGGCGGCAGGAAGAAGGTGTCGTGCATCTCGCGGGCCGGGTGGCCGGGCGGGAAGTTCAGCGCCGTGAAGTTGTGGAAGTCGTCCTCGATGTCCGGGCCTTCCGCCACCGAGAAGCCCATGTCGGCGAAGATGGCGGTCAGCTCCTCCGTCACCTGGGCGATGGGGTGCACGCGGCCGGTCTCGGCCGGCGCCTCGCGCACGGGCAGGGTCACGTCCACGCGCTCGGTGGCGAGGCGGGCCTCCAGGGCGGCGGCCTTCAGCGTCTCCCTGCGGGCGGCGATGAGGCCCTGCACCCGGTCGCGCAGGCCGTTGATGGCGGGGCCCTTCACCTTGCGCTCCTCGGGGCTCATGCCGCCGAGGGACTTCAGGAGCTCGGACACCTGCCCCTTCTTGCCGAGGGCGGAGATTCGCACCTGCTCCAGGGCGGCTTCGTCCGCGGCGCCGGTGATGGCGGCGGAGAGGTCCTGCTCCAGGGCGTCGAGGGCGGGGGTGTCGATGGTGACGGGATCGGACATGGGAGGTCCTTCAAGTGCCGGTCGTCGCGGCGCCCGCGCGGAGGGTCGGGCCGCCGGGGCGTGGATCTGTCGCGCCGCTTATAGGGGGAGGGCCCCAAACGGAAAAGCCCCGCACGGGCGATCCGTCGGGGCTTCTCGTCAGGTCTCGGAACGCGGAAGGCTCAGGCTGCGAGGGCGGCCTTGGCCTGCTCCACGATGACCTTGAACGCCTCGGGCTCGTGGATGGCGATATCCGAGAGCACCTTGCGGTCGACCTCGATGCCGGCCTTGGTGAGGCCGTCGATGAAGCGCGAATAGGTGAGGTCGAGATCGAGCGCGCGCACACCGGCGTTGATGCGCTGGATCCACAGGGCGCGGAAGTTCCGCTTCTTCACCTTGCGGTCGCGGTACGCATACTGCATCGACCGTTCGACGGCAGACTTCGCAGCGCGGATGGTATTCTTGCGACGGCCGTAAAAGCCTTTGGCGGCTTTGTAGACCTTCTTGTGCTTGGCGTGGGCGGTAACGCCACGTTTCACGCGGGCCATGGGTATGCTCCTTCAGATCGCGACTGGCGTCAGCCGTTGGGCAGGAAGTGCTTGCGGATGACCCGCCCGTCACTCTCGCTCAGGATGGTGGTGCCGCGCAGGTTGCGGATCTGGTTGTTGGTGCGCTTGATCATGCCGTGGCGCTTGCCGGCCTGGGCGGCGATGACCTTACCCGTACCCGTGAGGCGGAAGCGCTTTTTGGCTCCCGACTTGGTCTTCATCTTGGGCATTTAGCTCTCCGTGGCCGCGACCTTCCGCGCCCTTGCGGGGCGGTGGACGCTCAGCCTCTTGTTGCTGTTGAGCGGTATGGACCAGCGCGGCAGCCCTTTTTCGCCGGCCGGTCCGAAGGCGCGTTCGTTACAGGAGCGCGACGCGAAACGCAAGGGGTACGGCCTTCTGACCCCGGCGCGCGCGTCGCTGCCGCGATTGAGGTTGACGCGCGCGGGTGAGCCGCCATGGTCTCCCCCGCGCGCCGCCGATTCCCCCTTTCGGGCCCGGCGCGGCGGGCGGGAGCAGGTGTGATGGTCGCAACGCCGCAGATCCACGACGCCGACGCGATCTTCGACCTCCTCGTCATCGGCGGCGGCGTGAACGGCTGCGGCATCGCCCGCGACGCCGCCGGGCGCGGCCTTTCGGTGGTGCTGTTCGAGAAGGGCGATCTCGCCTGCGGCACCTCCTCGGCCTCCACCAAGCTCATCCACGGCGGGCTGCGCTACCTGGAACACGGCGAGCTGCGGCTGGTGCGCGAGGCGCTGGAGGAGCGCGAGGTGCTGTGGGGCATGGCGCCGCACATCATCCACCCGCTGCGGTTCGTGCTGCCGCACCGGGCGGGCATGCGGCCGGCCTGGATGCTGCGGCTCGGCCTGTGGATCTACGATCACCTGGGCGGACGCGGCCAGCTGCCGCCCACCCGCGCCCTGGACCTGCGCCGCGATCCGGCGGGGGCGGCGCTGCGGCCCGGCTTCATCCGCGGCTTCGAATATTCCGACTGCTGGGTGGATGACGCCCGCCTCGTGGTGCTCAACGCCCGCGACGCGGCGGATCGCGGAGCCCGCATCCATCCGCGCACACCGGTGACGGGCGCCCGGCGCGAGGGCGGCCTCTGGGTGGTCTCCATCCTCGACGGCGGCGAACCCCGGCAGGTGCGGGCGCGGGCGCTGGTGGATGCGGCCGGCCCCTGGGTCGCCGGGGTGCGCGCGGCGGCCGGGGTGCCCCAGGGCGCGCGCGTGCGGCTGGTGCAGGGCAGCCACATGGTGGTGCGGCGCCTGTTCCGGCACGATCGCGGCTACATCTTCCAGAACGGCGACGGGCGCATCGTGTTCGCCCTGCCGTTCGAGGACGACTTCACCCTCATCGGCACCACCGATCGCGACTATGACGGGCGCCCGGAGGACGTGGCGGCGACGCAGGAGGAGCTGTCCTACCTGTGCGCGGCCGTGAACGCCTATTTCCCCGCGCCGGTGACCCCGAAGGATGCGGTGTGGACCTATTCCGGCGTGCGCCCGCTCCACGACGAGGGGAGCGGCAAGGCGCAGGACGCCACGCGCGACTATCTCCTCTCCCTCGATCTCGACGGCGGCGCCGCGCCGCTGCTCACCGTCTACGGCGGCAAGATCACCACCTACCGCCGGCTGGCCGAGGCGGCGCTGGGGCAGCTCGCGCGCCATTTGCCCGTGACCTCCGGCCCCTGGACCGCCGGCTCGACCCTGCCGGGCGGCGATTTCCCGCGCCAGGGCTTCGAGACCCTGCTGGCGGAGCTGCGCCGCGCTTTTCCGGCGCTCGACGGGCTCCTGCTGCGCCGGTTCGCCCGCGCCTACGGCACCCGCGCCCATGCGCTGCTGGAGGGCGTCACCGGCAAGGACGACCTGGGCGAGGGGTTCGGCGCGCAGCTGTGGCAGCGCGAGGTGGACTTCCTGATGGACACCGAATGGGCCCACACCGCCGATGACGTGCTGTGGCGGCGCACCAAGCTCGGCCTCCGGCTCGACATCCAGGAGGCGGCGGCCCTCGCCACCTACATGGCGCTGCGCGTGGCCCGGCGGAAATAGAGCGTTTTCGAGCGAAGTGGGAACCGGTTCGCGTGAAGAAAACGCGTCAACGCAAGAATCCGGGGCGTCTCCCCGTTTCATGAAGCGGGGAAGTGCTCCGGAGCGTTTTCGAGCGAAGTGGGAACCGGTTCGCGTGAAGAAAACGCGTTAACTCAAGAATCCGGGGCGTTTCCCCGTTTCATGAAGCGGGGAAACGCGCCAGGGCGCGGAGGCGAGATGGACCGCTACATTCTGGCCCTGGACCAGGGCACCACCTCCTCCCGCGCGCTGCTGGTGCGGCCCGACACCTCCGTCGCCGCCGAGGCGCGCGAGGAGCTGCCCCAGCACTTCCCAGCCTCGGGCCTGGTGGAGCAGGAGGGGGAGGATATCTGGTCCACCACCCTCGCCTGTGCCCGCGCGGCGCTGAAGGCGGCGGGCGCGAGCCCCGCCGAGGTCGCCGCCATCGGCATCACCAACCAGCGCGAGACCACGCTGGTGTGGGAGCGCGACAGCGGGCGCCTCATCCACCGTGCCATCGTGTGGCAGGACCGGCGCACCGCCGATGCCTGCGCCCGCCTCATCGCCGCCGGGCAAGGGCCGAAGGTGAGCGCCACCACCGGGCTCGTCATCGATCCCTATTTCTCCGCCACCAAGATCGCCCACATCCTCGACACCGTGCCCGGCGCGCGGGGGCGGGCGGAGCGGGGCGAGCTGGCCTTCGGCACCGTGGATTCGTTCCTGCTGTTCCGCCTCACCGGCGGGCGCGTGCACGCCACCGATGCCACCAATGCCGCCCGCACGCTGCTGTTCGACATTCACCGCGGCCGGTGGGACGCGGAGATGCTGGCCCTGTTCCGCGTGCCGGCGGCGATGCTGCCGCAGGTGCGCGACAGCGCCGCCGATTTCGGGAGCACCGACCCCGCCTTTTTCGGCGCGCCCATTCCCATCCGCGGCATGGCGGGGGACCAGCAGGCGGCCATGGTGGGGCAGGCCTGCTTCCGGCCGGGCATGGTGAAATCCACCTATGGCACCGGCTGCTTTGCTCTGCTCAACACCGGCGAGAGCCCGGTCGCCTCGCGCCACCGGCTCATCACCACCATTGCCTGCCAGCTCGAAGGCCGGCGCACCTATGCGCTCGAAGGCGCCATCTTCATCGCGGGCGCGGCGGTGCAGTGGCTGCGCGACGGGCTGAAGCTGATCGCCAGCGCGCCCGAGGCCGACCGCCTCGCCGCCCAGGCGGACGCGGAGCAGGACGTGATCCTGGTGCCGGCCTTCGTGGGGCTCGGCGCGCCCTATTGGCGGCCGGAGGCGCGCGGCGCCCTGTTCGGCCTCACCCGTGCCACCACCGCCGCCGAGCTCTCCCGCGCCGCGCTGGAAAGCGTGTGCTTCCAGACCCTCGACCTCATGGATGCCATGCACGCCGACTGGGCCGGCGCCGGCGGCAGCGAGACCGTGCTGCGGGTGGACGGCGGCATGGCCGCTTCCGATTTCACCATGCAGCGCCTCGCCGACCTCATTGGCGCGCCGGTGGACCGGCCCCATGTGCGCGAGGCGACGGTGCTCGGCGCCGCCTACCTCGCGGGGGTGGAGAGCGGCTTCTTCCCGCCGCCGGATCTCTTCGCCGCCCGCTGGCGTCGCGAGCGGCGCTTCGAGCCGCAGATGGCGGAGGCGGAGCGCGGGCGGCGCATCGCATTGTGGCGCGATGCGGTGGCGCGGGTCATCGGCGTTCCGGCGGGCCCTGCCATGTGAGCGGCGCGACCTTGACGGGTGCGGCGAATTGCCGCCGAATGGAGCAGCGCGCACCCGCCCCGGCGCGGCCGGCGCGCCAATGCCAAGGGCCTGTGCGCATCGCTCACGGGCCTTTGGGCGAGCCCCCTCGGCCCGGCCAAGACCGGAGCCGAGGGCATAAGACTGCCGGCCGAATGCGCCGGCCCGGAGGAGGCCCATGACGCGCGACGACAGCTTCACCCGCGAGGAGCAGGCCGCCATCTATCGCTGCATCACCGGGCGGCGGGACGTGCGCCGCAATTTCCTGCCCGATCCGGTGTCCGACGAGGTGCTGGGCCGGGTGCTGGCCGCCGGCCACGCCGCGCCTTCCGTGGGCTTCCTGCAGCCGTGGAACTTCATCGTGATCCGCGAGCAGGAGACGAAGGCCGCCCTGCACGCCGCCTTCACCCGCGCCAATGCGGAAGCCGCCGCCATGTTCGAGCCGGAGCGGGCGCAGCTCTACCGCACCCTGAAGCTGGAGGGGCTGCGCGAGGCGCCGCTGCTGCTGTGCGTGACCTGCGAGCGCGACCGCGCCGGGCCGGTGGTGCTGGGCCGCACCCACCAAAGCGAGATGGATGTCTATTCCACCGTGTGCGCGGTGCAGAACATCTGGCTGGCGGCGCGGGCGGAGAACCTGGGGGTGGGCTGGGTCTCCATCCTCTCGCTCGAGGACCTGCGCGGCATTCTCGGCATTCCCGAGCCCATCGTGCCCATCGCGCTCCTGTGCGTGGGCTATGTGGACCATTTCGAGGGCACGCCGGACCTGGAGCGCGCCGGCTGGCGCAAACGGCTGGCGCTGGACGACCTTGTGTTCTCCGAGCGGTTCGGCGCGCCGGCCGGCAAGGCGCCGAGCTGAGGGGGCGATGCCGGCGAAATCGGGTGGGCGGGCCTTGGCGCGGGTGCTCGAATGGGGCACGCTCGACGAGATGGAGACACCCCCGTGCTGGCGCTCGATGCTCCCGCCCTTTTCACGCCCCCGGCCGCCGGCACGATGATCGCGCCCCCCGCCACGCCGCTCGAGATCGCGGCGCGCGATTATGACGTGGTGCGCCACGCGGTCGCCTATATCTCCCGGCATGTGCGCCGCCAGCCGGAGGTGGAGGAGATCGCCGCCGCCGCCGGCGTCAGCGCCCGCGCGCTCACGGATCTGTTCCGCCGCTGGTGCGGCCTCACCCCCAAGGCCTTCCTGCAGGCGGTGACGCTGGATCGCGCCCGGCGCATCGTCGCCGAATGTCCCAACGTGCTCGATGCCGCTTTGGAGCTGGGCCTGTCCGGGCCGGGGCGCCTGCATGACCTGTTCGTGGTGCACGAGGCCATGTCGCCGGGGGAATGGAAGACGGGTGGCGCCGGGCTCGTCATCCGCTACGGCTTCCATCCCTCGCCGTTCGGGCGGGCGCTGGCCATGTCCACGGCGCGGGGCCTGTGCGGGCTCGCCTTCGCCGATGCGGGCGAGGAGGCGGCCGCGCTGGCGGACATGAGCGCCCGCTGGCCCAACGCCGCTTATGTGGAGGACGCGGCCGCCACCGCGCCCCTGGTGGCGCGCATCTTCGATCCCGCCTCCTGGCGCGGCGACCAGCCGTTGCGCATCGTCTTCATCGGCACCGATTTCGAGATCAGCGTGTGGGAGACACTGCTGCGCATTCCCCTGGGCCGCGCCACCACCTATTCGAGCATCGCCGAGCATGTGGGCCGGCCGAAGGCGGCGCGGGCGGTGGGCGCGGCGGTGGGCAAGAATCCCATCTCCTTCGTGGTGCCCTGCCACCGCGTGCTGGGCAAGAGCGGAGACCTCACCGGCTACCACTGGGGCCTCACCCGCAAGCGGGCGATACTGGGCTGGGAAGCCGGACAGGCCGGCACCGCGCCGGTAGGAGCCTGAACGGGGCACCCGCGCCTGAACGGTGGCGGGCGTGACGAAAGGTCACTTGCTACGGCCGTGCTATTTATACGTGTGTCGTGCCGCTTTATTACAACCCATGATAGCGTTCACCTGCACTCATGCTTCTTGGGGAGATGCAGGTCATGGGAACGACGTATGGAACCGCCGGAAACGACACGATCAACGTGTCGACATGGAACGCCACCTGGTCCGTGTATGGCTATGGCGGGAACGACACGATCACGATTTCCAACTCGTCCATATCGAGCGTCATTATCAGCGGCGGGGCGGACAACGACATCATCAACGTGCCGTTTGCGCAGAGCGCCAGTGTCCATGGGGATGACGGCGATGATAGAATCACACTCGATGGCGCCACAACTGCGGGGGCGCGGTATATCTATGGAGACGGCGGGAAAGATGAGATCAAGGGCTCCGACAGTGCGGATTACATCTTCGGCGGATCTGGCAATGACACCATCTGGGGGCGTCTCGGGGCAGACCATATCTATGGCGACGATGGCAACGACACGATCATCGCGAATATGGCCTATCACCCCGTGTTCTATGATGGCGGCGCCGATCAGGACACGCTCCTTATTTACCCGAGTTCATCCTATTTCTGGTATGAAGTGAACATCGCGACCATGTCCGGCATCGAGAGGATTGAGAATACCGATCCTGGTAAGCTCGCCTATCTCGTCGGCAACGCCCTGAATTTGGATGACGTCACGCTTATCGACATCAACGGAGTCAAGGGCAACAACGGCGACAATTATCTGAGGGCTGGCGAGTCGCAATATGCCAGTGGAAACATGCTCAGAATGACGCTTGACGGCCTGGGAGGGAACGACGCCCTGCGCGGTGCCGCCAATCCGGACTTGATAATTGGAGGAGCTGGAAACGACAGGCTGGATGGGTTCGGGGGCAATGATGAGCTCAATGGGGGTACTGGAAGTGACCAGTTCCATTTCTATGAAGGCTGGGATGTCGATACGATAAAGGACTTCACGCAGGGGGAGGACCTGATATATCTTCATAAGACTGGACTTGTCGATATTTCGAGTATCAACTTGACAATTCAAAATGATTCGGATTTGAACATAAAAATTGGCTCCATAGAATTTCTAATCGAAAATGGTGCGTCCATGACGCTTACAGACTCAGATTTCGTATTCACGGAGACAATTCCGTACATATGATCTCATGGATGCGCGCCCATGATGCGTGGGCGCGCATCAAAAGCTATACTGCCTATCCATATGTGGGACTATATTTCATTTTTCCGTTTACCGTGACGATGGCTTCGCGCCATGAGTCGGCTTGGGCCACCATCTGGCGTTGATTTTTCCAGATGGAGCCGTTTCTGTCGGAATAATACGTCATTCCGTCATTATCCTTCAGTCTGACGAAGAAAATGCCAAGCCCATAGGTTCCATTGTCATTCTTGATGAGGAGAGTTCCTCCGATATTCCATGCGGAGTTCATCCATCGAGCAGACTCCTCGATCTCGCTCGGATATTCAGTGTAAATTTGTTCGTAGTAAGCTGAGAATATTTCTAGAAATTCCGTGCGCCTGGTAAGTCTTGCGGTTTCGTCCGGATTTGTGGCTGCATCTAGTCGCGCCTGAGTCTCAACGAGTTCAGATTGCAGTTCAGCTCGCGCTATAATTGCATCATTATACTTCTGAATACTATTAGCAAGCTGGATGGGATTTCTGTATCCGTACCGCTCTCTTTTGGAATGCGCGTCCGTCGCGGCTGTCTGCGCGGCGGGGGGCGCCGGTGCCTGCTGTGCCGCTTCCGAGGCGCCGATCCAGGCATTGGTGGCCACGCTCGCGCCCTGCACCTGGGCGGCACTGGCGCCGGCCTTCAGTTGCTCGGCCTCCTTCGCCAGCTGCTGGATCTTGGCGAGGGTCTCGCTGTTCGCGTCCGCAGCGCCGTCCGCCCCGGTGCGGAACAAAGTGAGGATGCTGGTGGAACTGTTGCCGACACTCGTCACCATGTGCCCCTCCCGCGAGGCGGGAGCCGCAGGCACATCATGTGCGCGCGGCGCCGGAAGAAGGCGGGGACCTCATGTCCGCGCAGAGCAGGGCAGGCTTCAGCCTGACGATGGGGAACACTATCACGCCGCCCTCTAATCGACCAGGGGTTGCGCGCGCAAAGGTTGTGGTGCGCGCGGTCGGGCGGGGGCGCCTCAATCCCGCGAGAGGGCTTCCACCGGGTCGAGCTTGGAGGCGTTGCGCGCCGGCAGGTAGCCGAAGATGCCGCCGATGAGGCTGGAGGAGACGAACGCCACCACGATGGACGCCGTCGAATAGACCAGCGTGAAGTTCGACCCCAGTTGCGCGAACAGCACCCCGAAGCCGAGCGCCATGCCGATGCCCAGCACTCCGCCGATGAGGCACACCAGCACCGCCTCGATGAGGAATTGCTGGAGGATGTCGGAGCGCCGCGCCCCCACCGCCATGCGCACGCCGATCTCCGCCACCCGCTCCGACACCGACACCAGCATGATGTTCATCACACCCACGCCCCCCACCAGCAGGGAGATGAGCGCGATGCCGGCGATGAGCAGGGTCAGCGTCTCGGTGGTGGAGGTGATGGTCTTGCGGATGTCGTCGGTGTTGAGGATGAAGAAGTCCTGGGTGCCGTGGCGGCGGGTGAGAAGGTCCGTCACCGCGGTCTCGGCCAACTCGGTGTCGGTGTCGTCGCTCACCTTCACGGTGATGGAGCGCAGCGCGGTGGTGCCGAGAATGCGTGCCTGCACGGTGGTGTAGGGCAGATACACCGAGAGGTTCTGGCTGGAGCCGAATCCGCCCTGCTGCGGCTCGGTTACGCCCAGCACCCGGCACGGCACGTCACCCACCAGGATCACCTGGCCTACCGGGTCGCCCGCGAAATCCGAGAACAGGGTCCTGCGGGTGTTCTCGTCGATCACCACGTCCTGCGCATAGGCGCGCACGGCGTCCTCGTCGAAGAAGGCGCCCTGGGCGAGCTTGCTGCCGCGCGCCGCGAAATACTGCGCGCCCACCCCGTTCACCAGCGCGCTCGCCTCCGTGGGCCCGAAGCGCACGGTCTTGGAGGTGGAGACGGTGGGCGTCACCGCGGCCACGTAGGGTTCCTCCTCCAGCGCCCTGGCGTCCGCCACCACGAGGGTGGTGATCTTGCCGGATCGCACGTCGCCGAAGGTCTTTCCGGGGAACACCTCCAGTGTGTTCGTACCGAGGGAGGAGATGTTGGCGAGCACCTTGCGCCGCGAGCCCTCGCCCAGCGCCACCACGCACACCACCGAGGCGATGCCGATGATGATGCCCAGCATGGTGAGGAAGGTGCGCAGCCGGTGCGCGTTCATGGCCAGCAGCGCCATGCGGAAGGCTTCCTGGAAGCGCATGGCCAGCGCCTGCCAGGAGCGGGACGAGGCGGCGGCGACGGCCTCGCGCTCGGCGGGGTCGGGCGGCGCGGCGGGCGCGTGGCGGGCCTTGTCGGTGCGCCGGTCGGAGACGATGGCGCCGTCGGAGAATTCGATGATGCGCTCGGCGCGCGCGGCCACGTTCATGTCGTGGGTGACGATGACGATGGTCTTCCCCTCGGCGTGCAGCTCGTCGAGGATGCGCAGCACCTCCTCCCCGGAGGCCTTGTCGAGGGCGCCGGTGGGCTCGTCGGCGAGGATCAGCTTGGCCCCGTTCATCAGCGCACGGGCGATGGAGACGCGCTGCTGCTGGCCGCCGGAAAGCTGACCCGGCCGGTGGCCGGTGCGATCGCCCATGCCGAGCCGCCCCAGCAGCTCCAGCGCGCGGGCACGGCGGGCGGAGGCGTGCCAGCCGGCGTAGATGGCGGGGATCTCCACATTGCCGAGGGCGGTGAGCTCTCCCAGCAGGTGGTAGCGCTGGAAGATGAAGCCGAAGTGCTCGCGCCTGAGCGCGGCGAGGTCGTCCGGGCCGAGGTCCGCCGTCTCGCGCCCGGCGATGCGGTAGCTGCCGGAGGTGGGCCGCGAGAGGCAGCCCAGGATGTTCATGAGCGTGGACTTGCCGGAGCCGGAGGCGCCGACGATGGCCACCATCTCCCCTTCCTCGATGGTGAGGTCGATGTCCTTGAGGACGGTGAGCACGCCTTCGCCCGCCGGATATTCCCGGCGAAGCCTGCTCAGTTCGATCAGCGGCGCGCCCATGGCTGCGTCCTCACAGGCCCATGGGCGGGGGCGGCATGCGCCGGGCCGCGCTCGGCGACGCCGCGCCGGGGGCGAGCTGGCCGGTCACCACCTTCTCTCCCTCCTTGAGCCCGCTTTTCACTTCCGCGCGGTTCTTGTTGTTGAGCCCGATCTCCACCGGGCGGGTGGAAACCTCTCCGTCCTCCCCGAGCACGCGCACGGTGTAGCTGCCGTCGCGCTGGCGCGCGCCGAGGGCGGCGGCGGGGATGGTCAGCGCATCCTTGGCCTGGCCGAGGATGATGTGCACTTCCGCCGTCATGTAGGTCCGAAGGCGGCCCTCCGGGTTCGGCACGTAGAAGATGCCGTTGTAATAGATGGCCGAGGATGAGGTGGACGAAGAGGAACTGGACTTGCTGGTGCTGGAGGAGGAGGTGGAGACCGCGCTGTCGCTTGTGATGGATTCAGGCGCCGGCTCGATGAATTCGAGCGTCGCCTCGTAGCGCCGGTCCGGCTCGCCGATGATGTTGAAGTAGAGCTTCTGCCCGGCCTTCACGTTCACCACGTCCGCCTCCGAGATCTCGGCGCGCACCATCATGGTCTCGAGGTCGCCGAGGATGATGATGGTGGGCGCGGTCTGGGCGGCGTTCACCGTCTGGCCTTCCTGGCTGACGATGTAGAGCACGGTGCCGTCCATGGGGGCGGTGATGCGGGTGTAGCCGAGGTTCACGCGGGCGGTGTCCACCGCCACCTCGGCCTCCGCGATCTGCGCGGCGAGGGCGGCGATCTGGGCGCGGGTGGTGGCGACCTCGGCCTGCGCGCTCTCGAAATCGGCCTGGGAGACGGCGGTCTGGAGCACCAGTTTCTTCTGGCGGGCGAGGGTCTGCTCGGCGAGCACGAGGCTCGCCTCCTTCTCCTGCTTCTGGGCCTTGGCGGCGGCGAGCGCGGCCTCGGCGGTGCGCAGGGCATTCTGCTGGGGCACGGAATCGATCTCCGCCACCGGGTCGCCCTGGTGGACCCGGTCGCCGAGCCGCACCTTCACGGCGGTGATGCGGCCCGAAACCTGGGCGCCCACCGCCACCAGCTTCGCCGGCTTGAGGGTGCCGGTGGCGAGCACTGTCCTCTCGATGGTGCCGCGGGTGACGGGGGCGGTCATCATGCGCACCGGCTCGGGCGCGAGCATCTGGTTCTTCAGCACCAGAAGGCCGACCAGAGCCGCGATGACCAGCGCGCCGATGACGATGACCCGGCGCGTGCCGGAGCGGGGGGCGCTCAACGGGACCTCCCGGCAGGGCGGGGAGCGGAAGGGGCGGTGACATGGGCCGCGCGCGGCGTCAGAAGGTGAGGCACGGGCATCTCATGGTTGCAGCTTGGCGAAGTGCGGGCCGGTGTTCACGTCCACCACGGCGGGGGTCGTCACGTCCATGGCGCCGTCCCAGCCGCCGCCGAGGGCCTTGTTGAGGGCGATGTAGTCAGTGGCGATGGTCGCCTGGCTCACCAGCAGCGAGTCTTCCGCCGAATAGAGCGAGCGCTCGGCGTCCAGCACCTCCAGGAAGCTGGTGGAGCCGTTCTGGTAGAGCGCGCGGGCAAGGCGCGTGGCGTCGCGATAGGCGGCGGCGGACTGGGAGAGCTTGCCGGCCTTGGCGCGCTCCTGGTTCAGGGCCACGGCGGCGTTCTCCACATCCTCCAGGGCGGTGAGGATGGAGGCGTGGTAGGCGAGGAAGTTCTGGTCGCGCTGCGCCTCCGCCACTTCCACGGCCGCCTTGAGCTGGCCGCCGGTGAAGACCGGCACGCTCAGCGTGGGCCCGTAGCTCCAGCTGATGGTGGAGCCGCGCACGAGGTCGCCCACCTTGGTGCCCAGCGTGTTGATGTTGCCGGTGAGGCTGACGGCGGGGTAGCGGGCCGCCTCGGCCTGGCCGATGAGGGCGGTGGACTGGGCGAGGGTACGCTCGGCTTGGCGCACGTCCGGCCGGTTGCGCAGCACGTCCGCCGGCACGCCCTTGGTGACGGACGCGCGCGGGCTGGGGATGGGACCGCCGCGATTGATCCGCGCCGCGAGGGCGGAGGGCGGCTGGCCGGTGAGCACGCCGAGCCGATGGATGGACTGGGCGAGCTGCGCCTTCAGCTCCGGAATGTTGGCTTCGGTGGAGGCTGCGAGGCCCGTGGCGTTGGCGACGTCCACCGCCGAGACGGCGCCCGCCTCCAGCTTGGTGCGGGTGAGGGCGGCGGTCTCGCGCTGGGAGGCGGCGGTGCGCTCGGCGAGCGCGATGCGCGCCTGATAGCCGCGCGCCGCCACGTAGTTGGAGGCGACGTCTCCCACCAGGGTGAGCAGGGTGGCGCGCAGGTCGTCCTCGGCCGCCTGGGCGGCGTAGCCGGCGGCTTCCACGCCACGCCGGTTGCCGCCGAACAGGTCCAGCTCCCAGGAGGCGTCGAAGCCGGCCTGGAACTGGGTGTAGCGCCCGCCCACCGTCACCGTGCCGTCGTTGCCCACCCGCGAGCCGTTCTGCCCGCGCGTGGCGGCGGCGGAGAAATCGGCCTGGGGGAACAGGCCGCCCACCTGCTCGCGGTAGGTGGCGCGCGCCTCGCGGATCTTCGCCTTGGCGGAGGCGACATCGAGATTGCCGGCGACGGCGGTGTCGATCAGCGCGTTGAGGGTCGGGTCCTTCAGGCGCTCCCACCAATGGGCGAGGGCGGGCGGCGCCGGCTCCTTGCCCCTGGGCTGCTGGTCTCCCCAGCGGGCGGGCAGGTCGAAGGCGGGGGTGGCGTAGTCCGGGCCGACGGCGCAGGCGGCGAGCAGCGCCGCGAGGGCAAGCCCGCCGATGGCGCGGACTGCGGCCACGGCTTGGCGGGTCCGCGCGGAGAGAGGCGGGACAGGATGCAGGTGCACGGAGCGGCTCACGCGGTTCTCACCCCCGTGGGGGCACGACGCGCCGGTGCCCGCGGGAAGCCGGCGGCTCCGGGCAGCGCTGACGTTTCGGCAGATGTTTCGACCAAAGCCTCCGCCCTCAGGCCGTGACCACAGGAGGCAGGGAAAACGCACTGGAAACCCTGTTTAGGAAACTTTAAGTTACCCATATTGTCGGCAGGTGCCGCTGTCAATGAGAGGGGGAGGTGAATGCGTCGCGCCGGTCCTGTCAAGGCGCAGGATGCCGTTCAGAACGGTTCCACGGTGCCGGCGGCCCGGCGGGGTCCGGGGCGGCCGAAGACGAGTCCCGACGCAGCGCAGCGCGACGTCATCGTGGCAGGGGCCTACCGTCTGTTCGTCCAGTCCGGTTACGGTGGTACCACCATGGACGCTGTGGCGGCCGAATGCCGCATGTCGAAGCGCACGCTCTACCGTCTCTTCCCCGGCAAGGCCGACCTGTTCGAGGCGGTGGTGGATGCCCACCGGCAAAGCATGCTGGCGCTGCCGGGGGATTATGGCCACCTGCCGCTGGAGCAGGCGCTCGAAGCCATCTTCCGCCTGGATATCACGCCCGAGGAGGATCGCGCCCGCCACGCTCTGCTGCGCCTGGTGCTGGTGGAGGGGCCGTATTTTCCCGAGCTTCGGGAGATCCTGGAGCGCATGGGCGCCGACCGTTCCCGCGCCGAGCTTGCCGCGTGGCTGACGGCCGAGGAGGCCGCCGGGCGCCTTGTGCTGGACGACGCGTCGGCGACCGCGCGCATCCTCATGGACATGGTGTTCAGCGCCGCGCCCAAGGTTGAGGGGACGGCCGAATGGCCGCCGCCCGAGGCGCGGCGGGCCCATGTCCGCCGCTGCGTCCGGCTGTTCCTGAACGGGGCCCTGCCGCGCGGCTGAGGCCGCCGCCCGGCGCGGGCGGGACCTCGATGCCCGCGGGCTTTCCGCTTGGGCCGTTCCTGTGGGCCTTTGGCCACGCCCCCGCGGCATTTGAGCGAAGCCCGCTCGCGCGGGCCATCCACTGTGCGCACAACGCTTGGCGCCGGTCAGAGACCGGTGCCGAAAGCGTCAGCGGCTGCCCGACGGCTCCTTGCCCGGAGCGCCGGGGTGGCTTTTTCCTTGGTGGCCGGCGCTGCCGTGCCCCATTCCGGGATGTCCGCCACCGGGATGTCCCATTCCCCCATGCCCCATTCCGGGATGTCCCATGCCCGGATGTCCCATGCCTTTCGGCATGGCGTGGGGCGGCATTCCGGGATGGCCGGAGCGCGGGGGCTCCACCTGCGCCGCCGGCGGCGTTGCGCGCGGGCGCATCTCCACGCCGGGAAGGGCCTTCACGAGGTCGCAGAAGGCATCGCCCCGCACCTCGAAATTGGGGAACTGGTCGAAGCTGGCGCAGGCGGGGGAGAGCAGCACCACCGGGTGCCCGAGGCCGGAGGCCTCCGCGTCCCGCGCGGCGGCGGCTACCGCCTTGTCGAGGGTGCCGGTGATCTCGTGCGCGACCGCGCTGCCGAGGGTCTGCGCGAACGCCTCGGCCGCCTCGCCGATGAGATAGGCCTTGGCGATGCGGCCGAACAGGGGCGCGAGGGGGGCGATGCCGCCCGCCTTGGGCTTGCCGCCGGCGATCCAGAAGATGTTCTCGAAGCTCACCAGCGCGCGCTCGGCGGCGTCGGCATTGGTGGCCTTGCTGTCGTTCACGAACAGGACGCCGCCCTTCTCGCCCACCTGCTCCATGCGGTGGGCGAGGCCGGGAAAGCGGGCCATGGCGACGGCGATGATCTCCGGCGCCACGCCCACCGCGCGGGCGGCGGCATAGGCGGCGGCGGCATTCTGAGCATTATGCACGCCGCGCAGCGCGCCGATGCCGCCGAGGTTGAGGCGGAAGCGCTCGGCCCCGCCCTCGGACACCACCAGCGTCTCGCCCTCGCGCCAGATGCCGTCGGCGAGGGGCCGGCGCATGGAGAGGCGCACCACGTTCTTGCCGGCGCGCTCGGCGCGGTCCGCCATGGCGGCGGAGAAGTCGTCGTCCACGCCGACGACGGCGGTGCCGCCGCCCTCGACACCGGTGATGAGGCGCTCCTTCACCGCCGCGTAATTCTCGATGGTGCCGTGGCGGTCGAGGTGGTCGGGCGTGATGTTGAGCATCACCGCCACCGAGGGGTCGAGGGAGGGGGCAAGGTCGATCTGGTAGGAGGAGCACTCCACCACGTGCACCCGCCCTGTTTTCGGCGGCGAGAGGGAGAGGATGGCGGTGCCGATGTTGCCGCCCATCTGCACGTCGCGCCCGGCGACCCGCAGGATGTGGGTGATGAGGGCGGTGGTGGTGGACTTGCCGTTGGTGCCGGTGATGGCGATGAGGGGCGAGCGCCGCGCGGTGGCCTGCCGCTCGCGGCAGAACAGCTCGATGTCGCCGATCACCTCGACGCCGGCCGCGCGCGCGAGGTCCACGGACCAGTGGGGCCGGGGGTGGGTGAGCGGCACGCCGGGGGCGAGGACGAGGGCGTCCACGATCGTCCAGTCGATGTCGTGGAGATCCTGCACGGTGATCCCGGCCTCGCCGGCCTTGCGGCGGGAGGGTTCCGCGTCATCGTAGGCGATCACGCGGGCGCCGCCCGCCTGGAGCGCCTGCGCGGTGGCGAGCCCGGAACCGCCGAGCCCGAAAAGGGCGACGGTGCGGTCCTTGAAGACGGTGACGGGAGTCATGGCTGGCAAAGTCTCGATCTGGCGCAATCAGGAGCCGGCTGGCCGGTGTCCCGCCCCGGTCTAATCTCCCCGCGCCCGTGAGGGAAGCGCTTCCGCGCGGCGGGCGGCCCTGCGCCCGCGACAGAGTGACCTTCGGTAAAACAGGCGTTGACTTCCTGTTACATTAAAAACATTGAATGTAATATCGTGGATCAGGAGGCTCGAATGACGCCGAATGTGGGTGGGATCGACCGCGTGCTGCGGTTCGTCGTGGGAATCGTTCTGCTGCTGGTGCCGTTCGCCGGCGGCGCCGTGCCGGCCCTGGCGGGGCTCGGCGACTGGGCGTGGCTGGTGGGGGCGGTGGGCCTGGTGATGCTGCTCACCGCCGTCTTCCGTTTCTGCCCGGCCTATGTGCCGCTCGGCATCAGGACCTGCGACAAGTAGCGGGTCGACCGGAAGAAAAAAGGCCCGGCGGAGCATCTCCGCCGGGCCTTTCGCGTCCTGCGCGCGTTCAGCGCAGCTTCAGGGTGGCGAGGCCGAGCAGGGCCAGCACCACGGCGATGATCCAGAAGCGGATGACCACCTGCGGCTCGGTCCAGCCGAGCTGCTCGAAATGATGGTGGATGGGCGCCATCTTGAAGACGCGCTTGCCGGTGAGCTTGAACGACGCCACCTGCACGATCACCGAGACCGCCTCCAGCACGAACAGGCCGCCCACCACCGCGAGCACGATCTCGTGCTTGGTGGCCACCGCCACGGTGCCGAGCAGGCCGCCCAGGGCCAGCGAGCCGGTGTCGCCCATGAACACCTGGGCCGGGGGAGCGTTGAACCACAGGAAGCCCAGGCCCGCGCCCATGAGCGCCCCGCACACCACCGCCAGCTCGCCCACGCCCGCCACGTAGTGGATCTGCAGGTAGTCCGAGAACACCACGTTGCCCGAGAGGTAGGCGATGAAGCCGAAGGTGCCGGCGGCGATCATCACCGGCACGATGGCGAGGCCGTCGAGCCCGTCGGTGAGGTTCACCGCATTGCCGGCCGCCACGATGACGAAGCCGCCGAAGATGACGAAGAACACGCCCAGGTCCAGCAGCAGGTCCTTGAAGAAGGGGAAGGAGACCGAGGTGGCGAGCCCGCTCTTGCCCACGTTCATGATGATGATGACCGCGAGGCCCGCGATGATCGCCTCGATGGCGAGGCGCGCCTTGCCGGAGAGGCCGTTGTGGGTCTGCTTCGTGACCTTCAGGTAGTCGTCGTAGAAGCCGATGGAGCCGAAGCCCAGGGTGACGAGAAGCACCACCCACACATAGGGGTTTGCGAGGTTCGACCACAGCAGGGTCGCCACCACGATGCCGGCCAGGATCATGAGCCCGCCCATGGTGGGCGTGCCCTTCTTGGTGAGCAGGTGGGATTGCGGCCCGTCGGTGCGGATGGGCTGGCCCTTGCCCTGCTTCAGCCGCAGGGTGGAGATCATGGACGGGCCGAACAGGAACACGAACAGGAGCGCCGTCACCACTGCCCCGCCGGTGCGGAAGGTGATGTAGCGGAACACGTTGACGGCCGGAAGCGACTGGTGGAGTTCGGCGAGCCACTGGAGCATGGGTCATCCTCGGAGCATTTCCGGCGTCGCGGACCTCGGCTCGCGTGGGGAAATGCGTGAGATCGGGAAGCGGAAGGCGGGCGGTGCGGACGCGCGATGGCGTTTTCGAGCGAAGTGGAAGCCGGTTCGCGTGAAGAAAACGCGTCGACCTGAAAATCTAGAGCATTTCCCCGATTCCATGAACCGGGGAAATGCTCTAGGCCAGCGCGTCCTCGGTGGAGCGGAAGCGTTCGGAAAGGCTCTTCACCAGCGGGCCCATGCGGCTGCCGTTGGAGCCCTTCACCATGAGCGTGTCACCGGCGCGGATGGCGGCGGCCACCATGGGTTCCAGGTGGGTGGCGTGCTGGGCGTAGCCGCCGCGCCGCTCGGAGGGCAGGGCGGTCCACAAAGCATGCATCAGCGGCCCGCAGCAGAACACGAGGTCGATGCGGGCCTCCTTCAGCGCCTCGGCGAGGCCGGCGTGCATGGCGGGGGCGTCCTCGCCCAGCTCCAGCATGTCGCCGAGCACGGCGATGCGCCGTCCGCGCGGGCCCACCGGGGTGCGGCTCAGCACGTCGATGGCGGCGCGCATGGAGGCGGGGTTGGCGTTGTAGCTCTCGTCGATGAGGGTGGCCGCGCCGCCCTTCACCGCGAGCGGGACGGGCACGCCCCGCCCCGGCGGCGGCCTGAGCCCGCCGAGCGCGATGGCCGCGAGCGCGAGATCGGCGCCGAGCAGTTTCGCCGCCGCCAGCACCGCGAGCATGTTCTGCACGATGTGGCGGCCGGGCACGGGCACCTTGAGGGTGACGCGGGTGCCCATCACGTCCACCACCATCACCGAGCAGGCCGGCTGGAGCGACACGGTTTCGAGGCGCACGTCGGCGCCGTCCGCCTCGCCGAAGGTGACGATGCGGGAGACGCCCCTGGCCTCGGCGGTCGCCTTCAGGCGCGCGAACAGGGGATTGTCGAGATTGAGCACGGCGGTGCCGCCGGCCTCCAGCCCGTCGAAGATCTCCGCCTTGGCGTCGGCGATCTCCTCGATGCCGGAGAACTGGGCGATGTGCACGGGCTCCACCGTGGTGATGATGGCCACCTGCGGGCGCACCAGCTTCACCAGCGGTGAAATCTCGCCGGGGTGATTCATGCCGATCTCGAACACGCCGTAGCGCGCCTCCCGCGGCAGGCGGGCGAGGGAAAGGGGCACGCCCCAGTGGTTGTTGTAGGAGGCGGCTGAGGCGTGGGTCTCGCCATCGGCGCCGAGGGCGAGGCGCAGGGCCTCCTTGGTGGTGGTCTTACCCACCGATCCCGTCACCGCGACGATGCCGGCGCCCGAACGCGCGCGCGCCGCGCGGGCAAGGGCGGCGAGGGCGGCAAGCACGTCGTCCACCAGCAGCAGGGGCGCGTCGGAGGTGAAGCGCCCGGCGTTCTCCCGCGCCACCACGGCCAGGGCCGCGCCGGCCGCCAGCGCCTTCTCCACATGGTCGTGGCCGTCGGAATTCTCGCCGGCGATGGCGAAGAAGGCGTCGCCGGGGGCGAGGGTGCGGCTGTCGATGGAGATGCCGCTCACGTCCGCCACCGGGCCGCGCGCTGTGGCGGCCATGGCGTCGACCATCTCGTCGAGGCGATAGAGGCGTCGCGCGCCGGTGCTCATGCTCCAACCTCCGCGAGGGCAGCGAGGACTTCCGCCGCATCCGAGAACGGATGGGTGCGGTCGCCGATGATCTGGCCGGTTTCGTGGCCCTTGCCCGCCACCACCAGCGCGTCCCCCGGCTGCATCAGCGCCACGGCGGCGCGGATCGCCTCGCGCCGGTCCGCGATCTCCCGCGCGCCGGGCGCCGCGGTGAGGATCTCGGCGCGGATGGCGGCGGGAGCCTCGCTGCGGGGGTTGTCGTCGGTGACGATGACGAGGTCCGCCTTCTCGGACGCGATTGCGCCCATGATGGGGCGCTTGCCCCGGTCGCGGTCGCCGCCGCAGCCGAACACCACCATGAGGCGGCCCTTCACCGCCCCGCGCAGGGTGTCGAGCACGGCCGCCAGGGCCTCGGGCTTGTGGGCATAGTCCACGAACACGGGACGCAGGGGGTCGTCGCCCACGCGTTCCAGCCGGCCCGGCACGCCCTTCAGGTGGGCGAGGGCGGCGAGCGCCTCCTCGCGGTCGGCGCCGCAGGCCATGGCGAGGCCCGCCGCCACCAGGGCATTGTCGGCCTGGAAGCGGCCCGCCAGCGGCAGCGCGATCTCCAGCCCGCCGCCGAAGCGGATGAGCTGCCCGGCGCCGGAGGGCTTCACGTCCAGCACCTCGATGGTGGCGCCGGCGAAATCGTCGCCGAAGGAGAGGGTGTTGAGGCCCCGCGTCTCGGCCCAGGCGAGGGCGGTGGCGGCATGGGGCGCGTCGAGCACGCCGACGGCGGTGGCATCCTGGGGCAGCAGCTCGGTGAACAGGCGCAGCTTGGCCTTGAAGTAGGCCTCCACCGTGGGGTGGTAGTCCAGATGGTCGCGGCCGAGGTTGGTGAAGGCGCCGGCGGTGAGGCGCACGCCGTCGAGCCGGCGCTGGTCCAGCCCGTGGGAGGAGGCTTCCAGCGCCATATGGGTGATGCCCTTGGCCACCAGCCCGTCGAGGATGGCGTGCAGCTCCACCGGATCGGGCGTGGTGAGGCTGCCGTAGGCGGCGCCGCCGGGCGTGACGAGGCCGATGGTGCCGAGATAAGCCGCCTTGTGGCCGAGCTGCTCCCAGATCTGCCGCAGGAAATAGGCCACCGATGTCTTGCCGGCGGTGCCGGTGACGGCCGCGATCACCGCCGGCTGGCGCGGATGGGCGCGTGCCGCGGCCAGCGCCAGCGAGCGCCGCGCGTCGAGCGAGAAGGCGAACGCCACATGGGCGTAAGAAATGCCGGGCGGCGCCGCCGGCAGGGGCGCCACCGGCTCCATGAGCACGGCACTGGCCCCGCGCCCCACCGCGTCGGCGATGAAGTGGGCGCCGTCGGCGTGGGTGCCGGGCACGGCCACGAACAGGAAGCCGGGCCTCACCTTGCGGCTGTCGGCCGTCACCCCCTCGATCCGCAGATCGGCGGCATGGGGGGCGAGAATGTGGGCGTGACCGCCGAGGAGCGATCCGAGGGTGTGCAGGGTCATCGGAGCCTCCTCTCGCGGGTGTTCATGGCATTGCGGTGACCGCCTGTCACCTTTCGTAACGGCGCCGCGGAGAAAGCCGAGGGCCGCGCGGTGGCCCGTTCCGCCGCCGGGAGCGCGTCCGGCTGCGGGCGGGTCCTGTCTGGCCGCCCGGCTCCCGCGGGCGGCGGCGCCTATTGCCGCTCCGCGACCTTCTGCGCCGGGCTGGCGCGCAGCATCTCGTCGGCGGTGGGCAGGGTCTTGCGCGGCGCCACGTTCAGCATGGGGGCGATGCGCTCCACGATCTTGCCGGCGGTGGGCGCCGCGTTCCAGCCCGAGGTGGCGAAGCCGTAGGTCTCGGAGGTGGCCTTCGGCTCGTCCAGCATTACCAGTACCAGATATTGGGGCTTGTCCATGGGGAAGACGGCGGTGAACGACGTCAACAGCTTGTTGTGGGCATACCGGCCGTTCACCACCTTCTCGGCGGTACCGGTCTTGCCGCCGACCATGTAGCCGGTGATGTCGGCCTTCTTGGCGGTGCCCTTCTCCGCATTGAGGCGCATGATGTAGCGCATCTTGTCGGAGGTCTCGTTCTTCAGCACCCGGACCGCCACCTTCTGCGCCTCGTCCTGGCTGCGCTTGATGAAGGTGGGGGGGATCAGGTAGCCGCCGTTCACCATGGAGTTCACCGCCATCACCGCCTGGAGGGGGGCGACCGACAGGCCGTGGCCGAAGGCGATAGTGGCCGAGTTCAGCTCGCCCCAGCGCTTGGGCACGATGGGCTGGGAGCTTTCCGGCAGCTCGGTGCGCAGCCGATCGAGCTGGCCCATCTTGCGCAGGAACGTCTTGTGGGCCTCCACGCCCAGCGCCAGCACCATCTTGGCGGTGCCGATGTTGGACGACACCAGGAAGATCTCCGGCACCGTGAGGATGCGGTTCTCGGCGTGGTAGTCGGAGATCTTGAAGCGGCCGAAGTGCAGCGGCGCGCGGGCGTCGAAGGTGGAGTTGAGGCCGATCTTGCCCGAATCGAGCGCCATGGCGAACGACATGGCCTTGAAGGTGGAGCCCATCTCGTACACGCCGGTGGTGAGGCGGTTGAGGTAGGCGTCGTCGGCCGGGTTACCGGGCACGTTGGGATCGAAGTCGGGCAGCGACACCATGGAGACGATCTCGCCGGTGTTGACGTTGGTCACCACCGCCATGGCGTGGAGGGCCGAGAACTTGTCCTTGGCGCGGATCAGCTCGTCGCGCACCGCGTGCTGCACCCGCATGTCGATGGAGAGCTGCACCGGCTCCTGCTGGCGGTCGGTGGCGAAGCCGGCGAGGTGCAGGTCGGAGAGGCCGCGCCCGTCGATCCACTTCTCCAGGCCCGAGATGCCCTGGTTGTCCACGTTCACGCCGCCGATGACGTGGGACAGGATGGGGCCGTCCGGATAGATGCGGCGGTTCTCGCTGAGGAAGCCGATGCCCGGCAGGCCGAGCCGGTGGATGGCGCGCCGCTGGGCAGGGGTGATCTCCCGCTTCAGCCAGGCGAAGCCCTTGCCGGAATTGAGGCGCTTGCGCGTCTCCTCCACGTCCAGGTCCGGCAGGATCTTCAGCAGGCCCTCCAGCGCCTCGTCGGGATCGAGCAGGCGCTTGGGTTCGGCGAACAGGGAGGGCGACTTCACGTCGATGGCGATGATGTCGCCGTTGCGGTCGATGATGTCGGGGCGCGCGGAGGCCACCGCATCCGTCGCCCGGCCGCGATTGGCGCCGGGATCGGAGGTGAGGGCGAGGTGGGTGAGCTGCGCGGCGATGGCCGCGAACACCAGGCAGAAGACCGTCATCACCAGCTTGATGCGGCCGCGCGCGACCGAATCGGCACTGCCCCGGTCGAGGCCGAACAGGCCGCGCACCGTCTTGCGCCCGCCGCGATAGGCGAGCGCGCCGAGCCCCTGGACCCCACGCACCGTGAGCGCGCCGATCCCCTCGATGCCGCGTTCGAGCACGCGGGCGACGGCGAGGGCGGCGCCCGCCAGGGCGCGGCCGACGAGGATCAGCACGCCGTTGAGCGCGTCGGTGACGGAGGCGTCCGCCGCCGCCGGGCGGGGCGCGCGCGTCTCCGCGTGGGGCATGTCCGTGGCGGGTTCGTCCGCGGGGTGCCGGCCGGCATCGGGCTGGCGGAACTCGGCGGGCGCGGTGCCGGACGTGTGATCGGAAGGGGTGTCGGGCATGGCGACCTCGTCAACGTCCGCTCAGGAAGCCTTTGAAGAACGTAGCCACGGGCGTGTCGCCGTCGGGCTCGGCGGCGGCTGCCGCGGCGGGGGCGGGGCCGGTGGGCGACGGCGGCCGCGGCTTCACGCTGCCCGTGATGAGCGGGCCGGCGGTGGAGGCCACCGGCGTTCCGCCCGGCGCGGGCTTCGGCGCCGGCTTCGGCCGGATGGCGGAGGTGGCGGGAATGCTGGCGGCGCCGGTATTGCCGGTGGCCGCGGGTGCGCCGCCGTTGGGAGTCGGGGTCGAGGCCCGGCCGGTGGAAGAGGTGACGAGCGGGGCATCCTCCAGCGCCTCGATGATGCCGCCGATGCCGTCGCCGCCGTTGCCGGGCTTGGGCGGGAGGTCGTCGAGCGCGGAAATGGACTCCACGTCCAGCCGCTTCAGGTCGAGATGCCGCTCCACCAGACCCTGGATATAGAAAGGCGAGGTGCGTCGCGCCCACTCCGCGCGCATGACGGCGATGGCGTCGCGCTCCTTGCGGATCTGGCTGCGCAGGGTGGCCAGGCGCTCGGCCTCGGCAGTGGAGGCATATTTGAGCTGGTACACCACGACGGCGGTCACCAGAAGCGCGCCGACCATCAAGATGTTGGCGACACGAAACATTCTCTCAGCGTCTCCGCCCATGCCGTTGCGGTGAGGGGGCAGGAAGAAGCCCCATCAGGTCACCGCCCGGATGCGCCGGAGCGAGCGTGCGTTCGGCCGCGCGAAGCTTCGCGGACCTCGCGCGCGGGTTTTCTGCCACTTCGTCGGGGCCGGGCTCCACCACGCCCTTCGCCACAAGGCGGAACGCGGGTTCCGGTCCCTCCTGTTGCGGCAGATGGCGCGACGCGGACGGTGCCTTTACCCTGTTTGCCAGAAAAGTCTTAACGATCCTGTCTTCAAGCGAGTGGAAGGTGACGACCACCAGCCGCCCGCCCGGCTTCAGCGCCCGCTCGGCCGCCTCCAGGGCGGCGACGAGCTCGTTGAGCTCCTCATTCACCGCGATGCGCAGGGCCTGGAAGGTGCGCGTGGCCGGGTGAACTTCCCCCGGCTTGGACCACACCACGCGGGAGATGATCTCCGCGAGCTGCACGGTGCGGGTGATGGGCGCCTCGGCCCGCGCCTTCACGATCGCGCGAGCGATGGCGCGCGACTGGCGCTCCTCCCCCAGCGACCAGATGACATGGGCAAGGCTCGTCTCGTCCAGCTCGGCCACGAGGTCCGCAGCGGAGCGGCCGGCGGCGCCCATGCGCATGTCGAGCGGCCCGTCGCGGCGGAAGGAGAAGCCGCGATCGGCCTCGTCGAGCTGCATGGAGGAGACGCCGATGTCCAGCACCACCCCGTCGAGCGGCGCGAAGCCCTCGCGCGCGGCATATTCATCGAGGTGGGAGAAGCGGCCCTCCACCAGCGTCAGCCGCCCGCCCGAGGCGGCGACCAGGGCCTGCCCGGCGGCGATGGCGGTGGGGTCGCGGTCGATGGCCAGCACGCGGCAGCCGGCCGCGGCGAGAATGGCGCGGGTGTAGCCCCCGGCGCCGAAGGTGCCGTCCACGTAGGTGCCGGCTTCCTTCGGCGCCAGATGCGCGAGAACCTCCCGGAGCATCACCGGAAGATGACGGGCCGGTCCGCCAACGGCGTCGGCGGGGCCGACCCCGTGGCCCGTCGTCATTCCATGGTGCTCCCAGGGTTCCCGGTGCGGGAGCCGATGGCCCGGCGCAGCTCGCGCACCCTTCGGGTGGCCTCCGCGAGATGCGCCTTCAGCCGCTCCGGTTCCCAGATCCGGAACTTGTGCCCCAATCCCACGAAGGCGACCTGATCGGCGATGCCGGCATGGAGCTTGAGCGTTTCAGTCAGCATCACCCGGCCTTCCGGGTCGATGCGCAGGGTTTCGCTGGTGCCGTAGAGGGCGGCGGCCAGCTCCTCCCGCTCCTCGGAATAGGGCGGGTAGCGGTCGATCAGCGCGTCGATCTCGCCGATCAGCCGGTTGCCGCCCGCATCCAGCGCGGGTTCCGCGAGGCTCGGGTGGCAGTAGAGGCCCTCCGCGCCGTCCTTCGCCAGCACCGCGCGATAGGGCGCGGGGATGGAGACCCGCCCCTTGGCGTCGAGACGCATCGTGTAGGTGGACACGAAGCGGTCCATGGCGCCGGGGTGCCTTCCCTCTCACGGGCACCTCGCGGGGAGGACGCGCCCGGCGACGGCGATGGGCCGTCCGACATGTTCTTGGGTAATGATGGGTTAACATGGGAAATCATGGGTCGTCAATGGATCGGCGTGGGCTGAGGCGGGCTTTCGAGGGGCAAAAGCGGCCGTCGCCTGCGCCTGCCGTACCCTGCCGCGGGGCATGCCGTGGCGGCCGCGCGGGCCGCCCCGTGGGCGGCCTCACGCATGGGTCTTCCGGGGGTGCTTTTGGGGGCGTGCGCCTGCGGCGGCGCGAGGGGCATGCTGCCGGCGTGGTCAGGGCATGACGGACCCGCTTTCCGCCATCGGCCCCGACCCTCGGCAGGTGCCCAGGGGGCTCACGCGCGGGCTTCTCTCAGGCGCCGCGCGGGCTGGACCAAGGAAAAGGCCCGTGGGTGAACCCCACGGGCCTTTGGTTTGGAATGGTCCGGCATGGGCGCGCGCTCTCCCGCGCGGGGGCGGGAGGGCGATGGCAGGCTGCCGGCGGCGCCCCCAGCGGAGCGCCGGCCGGCGTCAGGCGGGCTCGGGCGCGCGCGCCGGGACGAGGGCGCCCACGGTCCTGAGGGCGAAGGCGTAGGAGAGGGCCACCTCGTCCAGCCGGTCGAACCGGCCGGAGGCGCCGCCGTGCCCCGCTTCCATGTTGGTGCGCAGCAGGAGCGGCGCCCCCGAGGTGTTCGCCGCCCGCAGCCGCGCCACCCATTTCGCCGGCTCCCAATAGGTCACCCGCGGGTCGGTGAGGCCGGCGAGGGCGAAGATGGCCGGGTAGGCGGCCGGGCGCACGTTGTCCACCGGCGAATAGCCGAGGATGCGGGTGAAGGCGTCCGGATCGGTGATGGGGTTGCCCCATTCGGGCCATTCCGGCGGGGTGAGGGGCAAGGTGTCGTCCAGCATGGTGGCCAGCACGTCCACGAACGGCACCTCGGCCACGATGCCGGCGAACAGGTCCGGCCGCATGTTCGCCACCGCGCCCATGAGCATGCCGCCTGCCGAGCCGCCGTGGGCGACGATGCGCGCCGGGCTGGTGAAGCGCTCGCGCGCCAGGTGCTCGGCCGCCGCGATGAAATCGGTGAAAGTGTGGGTCTTGTGGGTGAGCTTGCCCTGCGCATACCAGCGCCAGCCCTTGTCGGTGCCGCCGCGCACATGGGCGATGGCATAGACGAAGCCCCGGTCCACCAGGGAGAGGCGGCTGGTGGAGAAACCGGCGGGAATGGTGATGCCGTAGGCGCCGTAGCCGTAGAGCAGCAGCGGCGCCGAGCCGTCGAGGGGCGTGCCCCTGCGGTAGAGGAGCGAGACCGGCACGCTCTCGCCGTCCGGCGCCGGGGCGAAGATGCGGCGGGTGACGTAATCCTCCGGATCGTGGCCCGAGGGCACCTCCTGGCGCTTCAGCAGCGCCCGCGCGCGGCTGGCCATGTCGTAGGACCACACCTCCGACGGCGTGGTCATGGAGGCGTAGGTGAAGCGCACCTCGGTGGTGTCGAAGGGGAAGCCGGGGGACAGGCCGAGGGCGTAGGCCTCCTCCGCGAAGGCCACCGCGTGCTCGTCGCCGGTCGTGAGGTCGCGCACCACGATGCGCGGCAGCCCGCCTTCCCGCTCCAGCCGCGCCATGTGGCCGGAGAAGACGGTGTGGCTCAGGATCATGCGGCCGGGGCCATGGGCCACGAGATCGCGCCAGTTGGCGCGCGCGGGCGCCGCCACAGGGGCGGTGACGATCTTGAAATCCTCCGCCCCGTCCGCGTTCGTGAGCATCACGAGCACGTTCTCGCCGCGCAGGGCGGGGTGGTGCTCCACCTCGTAGCGCACGCCGGTGGCGCGGGCGGCCACCAGCCGCGGCGCGGCGGCGGGGTCGGCGAGGTCCAGCAGGTGGACCTCGGAGGTCTGGTGGTCGCCGCAGGAGATGAGGCCGAAGGCGCGCGACTGGGTCTCGCCCAGGGAGACGAAGAAGCCCTTGTCCGGCTCCTCGTAGATCAGCGCGTCCGCTTCCGGCGCGGTGCCGAGGACATGGCGGTAGACCTTGGAGGGCCGGTGCTCGGCGTCGCGGCGGATGTAATAGAGCGCAGCGCCGTCGGCGCTCCACAGCAGGTCGCCGGTGGTCTCGGCGATCACGTCCGGCAGGTCGGCGCCGGTTTCGAGGTCGCGGATGCGGATGCCGTAGAGTTCCGAGCCCTGCTCGTCGGCGGCGAAGGCGAGGCGGCGGTGGTCCGCGCTGTGGCGCCAGTGGCCGAGATGGAAATAGGCCTTGCCCTCGGCCTCCCGGTCGCCGTCGAGGATGATCTCCTCGGCACCGCCGGGCAGGGCCATGCGGCAGGCGAGGGGCTGCTGGCCTCCCTCCCGGTGGCGGCTGTAATAGGCGAAGGCGCCGTCCGGGCTGGGGACGGTGGAATCGTCCTCCTTGATCCGCCCGCGCATCTCCGCGACCAGCGTGCGGCGCAACCCGGCCAGAGGCTCGAAATAGGCGTCCGCATAGGCGTTCTCGGCTTCGAGATAGGCGCGGATGTCGGCATCGAGCACGCCCGGGTCGCGCATCACCTCGCGCCAGTTTTCCGCCCGGAGCCAGGCATAATCGTCGGTGAGGGTAACGCCGTGGATGGTGCGGGAGGAGGGGCGCGGCGCGGCGCGCGGGGGCTCAGGCGCCGCCATGGAGCTGCCCTTCCCCGCCGTTCTCGTCCTTCTCCAGCGAAAGCGCGGTTCCGTTCATGCAGAAGCGCAGGCCCGTGGGCGCCGGCCCATCGGGAAACACATGGCCGAGATGGCTGTCGCAGCGCGCGCAGCGCACCTCGATGCGGCGCATGCCGTGTGAGGTATCCTCATGCGTCACCACGGCGTCGGGCGACACCGGGGAGAAGAAGCTGGGCCAGCCGGTGCCGGAATCATACTTGGCCTCGGAGCGGAACAGCGCCGCGCCGCAGGCCACGCAGCGGTAGAGGCCGGTGCGCTTCTCGTCCCAGTAGGGACCGGTGAAGGCGCGCTCGGTGCCGTGCTCGCGCGCGACGCGAAACTGCTCCGGAGTGAGGCAGGAGCGCCATTCCGTCTCGCTCTTGACGACTTTCGCCGACGCGTCCCCACCGGGGGCGTCGGGCCTGGGAATCTGGTTGGAAAGGGTGTTGGGCATGGGAACCCCGCTATGTCTGCCACAGAGGTAGGCATCGCCCGCCCCGGTGACAAGGCGTGTGCCGGCCCACACGCGGAACGGGCGACGGCGCATGCGGGGAACGCTTGGCGGCAACCAAGCCGAAAGCAAGTCGAGAACGGAAGTACATGACGCTCTCGGAGTTTCTACTTGCATTTGCGTGGGCACCAACTTAATACCTGAACAATGCTGCAAGCATGCAGCCGGTGCGGCACGCGTCTCCAGGCGCGGCACGGCCGGCCGCCGCAGGCATTCGCCCTGCGATGCTCAGCGTGGATTGCGGTTCCCGTCGCAGACAAGAAGAAAGTCCCATGACCGAAGAAATGGATGAAAACTCCTTCGTCGCCCTCGCGGCAGACATCGTCTCGGCTTATGTGAGCAACAACTCGGTCGCGGCAACGGAACTGCCGATGCTCATCAATGAGGTTCACGCCGCGCTGCAGCGCATTGCCAAGGGCGAGAGCGAGCCGGTGGCCGAGCTGCTCAAGCCGGCGGTTCCGGTGAAGAAGTCGGTGGCGCCCGATTACATCGTCTGCCTTGAGGACGGAAAGAAGTTCAAGTCGCTGAAGCGCCATCTGCGCACGCAGTACAACATGACCCCCGAGCAGTACCGCGAGAAGTGGGGCCTGCCGGCCGACTATCCGATGGTGGCGCCCAGCTACGCCGCCGCGCGCTCGGAGCTCGCCAAGCAGATGGGCCTCGGCCAGCAGCGCCGCGGGCGCTGAGGCGGGCTTCGCCGGAGGGTCTGCCCGGCGGGCGGTTTTCGAGCCGTGACGCCGCGCGGACTGCCTCGATCGAGCCGGGCGCCGCTTCACTCGAGGCGCCCGTCGTTCTACGCCTTTCTGAAGAGTAATGAGGGAAGGGGGATGCGCGGGATCGCGATCACGCCCCCTCTCCTGTCAGCCAGTCCCGCCCGCTCCGTTCGATGAAGGGGGCGGGCGGTTTCGCCTTATCGCAACCACAGCCCCAGCAAGGCGAGCGCGATCACCCACAGGGCGGCACTGCCCCAGAAGGCGCGCCGCGCCTCGGCGCGGCCGATGCCCTCCAGCGAGGCGGGCGAGAGGTGGATACCGTCCCGCGTCGCCTCGTCGAGCTGTTCCACCACCCGCGCGGTGCGGGTAAGCAGCGCCGGCACCGTGGCCGCGAAGTGCCCCACCTCGCCGAGGCCCATGCCCGCCCGCTCGATCTGGCCCGCCGGGCCGAGATTGCGGGCGATCCACTCCTCCACCACCGGCGCCGCGGTGCTCCACATGTCGAGCTGCGGGTCGAGGGAGCGGGCGACGCCCTCCACCACCACCATGGTCTTCTGCAGCAGCAGCAGCTCAGGCCGCGTCTGCATGTCGAACAGGGCGGTCACCTCCAGCAGCAGGGCCAGCAGGCGCGCCATGGAGATCTGGTCGGCGCGGCGGGAGTGGATGGGCTCGCCGATGGCGCGGATGGCGAGGGCGAAATCATCAACCGAATGATGGAAGGGCACATAGCCGGCTTCGAAGTGCACCTCCGCCGTGCGGCGCCAGTTGCGGGTGATGAAGCCGTAGAGGATCTCCGCCAGGAAGCGCCGTTCCTTCACGCCCAGGCGGCCCATGATGCCACAATCCACCACCACCAGGCGGCCCTGCGCGTCCACGAACAGGTTGCCGGGGTGCATGTCGGCGTGGAAGAAGCCGTCGCGCATGGCCTGCCGCAGGAAGGACTGCATGACGATGCGGGCGATCTCCTTGAGATCGTGCCCCGCCGCCACCAACGCTTCCTTGTCGGAGAGCTTGATGCCGTCGATCCATTCGGTTGTGAGAACCTCGCGGCCGGAGCGGTTCCAGTCCACCTGGGGCACGTGGAGGTCGTGGTCCTCGCGGGTGTTCTCCGCGAGCTCGGCATAGGCGGCGGCCTCCAGGCGCAGGTCCATCTCCATGGCCACCGAGCGGGCCATGGTCTCCACCACCGACGTCAGCCTGAGGCGCCGGGCTTCGGGGAAGGTGTTCTCGGCGAAATCCGCGAGCCGGCGGAAGCTCGCCATGTCGGAGGAAAAGCGCCGGCTCACGCCCGGCCGCAGCACTTTCACCGCCACGTCGCGGCGGGTGCCGTCGGGGTCCACCGCCTCGGCCTTGTGCACCTCGGCGATGGAGGCGGCCGCCACCGGCGGGCCGAACACCGCGAACACCTCGCGCACCGGCCGCTCGAAGGTGTCGGCGACGATCTCCTCCGCCACCTTCTGGCCGAAGGCGGGCATGCGGTCCTGCAGCACCTCCAGGTCGCGGGCGACGGTGGGCCCCACCACGTCCGGCCGGGTGGCGAGGAACTGGCCGAGCTTCACATAGGAAGGCCCGAGCCGCGACAAAGCGGCGGAAAAGCGCGCGGAGCGGCTGCCGGCGTCGCGCCGCGCGATGAGCCGCGCCAGCCGCAGCGCCGGCCGCGCGAGCGGGGGCGCCGCCGCCGGCGACACCAGGGAGAGCACGCCCTCGCGCGCGAGCACGTAGCCGGCACGCGCGAGGCGTGCCGCATCGGCGAGAAGGAAGATCACGTCGGGCCCCTTTCAGCGGCGACGGCCATCAGATGCGGAAGCCCCAGTGCAGCGCCACCACGCCGCCGGTCATGCGCATGAAGTCCACGCGCTTGAAGCCGGCGTCGCGCATCATCTGCGCGAACGCCTCGGCATGGGGGAAGCGGCGGATGGATTCGACGAGGTACTGGTAGGGCTCGGCGTCGCCCGCCACGCGCTTGCCGATCGCGGGGATGACCTTGAAGGAATAGGTCTCGTAGATCTTGTCGAGCCCCGGCACGTCCACCTTGGAGAATTCGAGCACGAAGGCCCGTCCGCCCGGCTTCAGCACCCGCCGCATCTCCTTCAGCGCCATGGGGATGCGCGGCACGTTGCGGATGCCGAAGGCGATGGTGACCGCGTCGAAGGAGCGGTCGGCGAAGGGCAGCTCCTCCGCATTGGCTTCCTGGAAGTCCACCCGGTCGGAGAGGCCGCGCTTCTGCGCGCGCTCGCGGCCCACGGCCAGCATGTCGGTGTTGATGTCGGCCACCGTCACGCGCGTGCCCCGGCCGCCGGCCTCGGCCACGCGGAAGGCCACGTCGCCGGTGCCGCCGGCGAGGTCGAGCAGGTGGAACGGGCGCTCCCCCGGCGGCGGGCGCAGCTTAGAGACCAGCGCGTCCTTCCACACCCGGTGCATGCCGGCGGACATCAGGTCGTTCATGATGTCGTAGCGCCGCGCCACCTTGTGGAACACGTCGTCCACCAGGGCCTGCTTCTCGGTGAGGGGCACGGTGCGGTAGCCGAAATGGGTGTCCGCGCCTCCGGCGGAAGCGTTGGGCGACGGGTTCGGCTGAAAGATGGGGTCCGTCATGACGGGTCGGCACCACGCGCGCTGTTCGAGATGGTGCGGGACCTTAACGGATGACGCGGCGCGATGCCATGCGGCGGCGGAAAGGGGCGGTGCGCCCGAACGTCTCTTGCGGAAAACTGCGCCCCGCGCCTCGGGGCCGGCGGCGGGTTCTCGTCCCCGCCATGGCCGGCGCGCCTCGTCGGCGCGCCGTCGCCAGGATGCAGAAAGAAGGAATCAGCGGGCCGAGCGGTCCGGCTTGCCGAGGCCGGAGACGTCGAACTCCAGGCCCTCGCGGCTGTAGCGGGGTTCCGCCTTCCTGCCCGAAAGGGCGTTGTGGAACGTGAGGCCCGCGATCTTCAGCCCGCGCCGCTCCTTGCGTGCCGCGATCTCCTTCCGCATGGGGAAGACAGGAACGTTGATCGTGATCGTCATAGCCGCTCTCCAATTGTATTCGTCAGTACAAAACGGAGGAAATGTCACGTGCGTTTACACTTCCGTAACATTCCCATGCCGTGAGGGCGTGCTTCATCTGGCACGCGCTTATAACGCCGTCCGAACGGGGCGTTTATTTGACCTTCATGGGGATGAAGCGGGGCGTAATCGAGGACGCGTGAGCGGCGCCTGCGGGCGTGGTTAACGCTTCCTAAACAGCGGCGGTGCGCTGGAGCCGCCACTGGGCCAGCATGGCGCGCAGGGATGCCGGCTTCAAAGGCTTGTTCAGAATGACCATTTCGGCCGCGCACGCGGCTTCGCGCACGGCCTGACTGCGATCGGCGGTAATCAGTGCCGCCGGGAGCTTCCCCAATTTCCACCGCAGGGCCATCACCGCGTCGATGCCGAGCCCGCCGTCCAGGTGGTAGTCGACAAGGGCGATGTCGGGCGCGGTTCCGGCCTCGCGCACCGCCTCCATGGCGGCGCCGGCGTCGGTGGCGGTGATGACCGTGCAGCCCCAGCCGGTGAGCAGCAGCCTCATGCCCTCGATGATGGCGGGCTCATTGTCGATGACGAGGATGGTGAGCCCGTCCAGCGGCGCGCCGGGCCGGGCGGGGCGGGGCGTCGCCTGCGCGGTCTCGGGAATGGGCACCGCCACCGGCAGCTCGAGGCTGAACACCGAGCCTTTCTCCGGCTGCGAGCGCAGCATGATGGGATGATCGAGCACGCGCGCGATGCGCTCGACGATGGAGAGCCCGAGCCCCAGCCCGCGTGCCACCCGCGCCCCCTGGTCGAGGCGCTGGAACTCCTGGAACACCGCCTTCTGCTGCGCGGAGGGAATGCCGATGCCGGTGTCCCACACCTCCACCCGCACGCGCCCGCCGTGGCGCCGGCAGCCCACCAGCACGCGGCCGCGCGGGGTGTATTTGATGGCGTTGGAGATGAGGTTCTGCAGCAGGCGCCGCAGCAGCCGCCGGTCCGAGCGCACGGTGAGCGCGCTCGGCACCACGGTCAGCTTCAGGGCCTTCTCCCGCGCCAGCGGCGCGAACTCGATCTCGAGCTGGCGCAGCAGCTCGCCGATGCGCAGCGGATGGGGCTCCGGCTTCAGGGCCCCGCTGTCGAGGCGCGACATGTCGAGCAGGGCGCCGAGAATCTCCTCCACCGCCTCCAGCGAGGCATCCACATTGCCGGCGAGGCGCTGCTCCTCCGGCCCCCGCGCGCGCTCCACCAGGCTGGTCACGTAGAGACGCGCGGCATTGAGCGGCTGGAGGATGTCGTGGCTGGCGGCGGCGAGGAAGCGGGTCTTGGAGATGTTGGCCTCCTCCGCCTCGGCCCTGGCCTTCTCCAGGGCGCCGTTGAGGCACACCAGCTCCTCGGTGCGCTCGCGCACGCGACGCTCCAAGCTCTCGTTGGCGCGCTCCAGGGCCTGGGCCGCCTCCACCGAGGCGGTGATGTCGGTGAAGGTGACGGCGATGCCGCCGTCGGGCATGGAATCGGAGCGGGTCTCGATCGCCTGCCCGTTCTGGTCGAGCCGCTCGGAGAAGCCGGGGGCGGGGCGGGCGTAGCGCTCCACCCGCCCGGCGAGGCTCTCGGGCCGTCCGGCCGGGCGCGGGGCGCTCGCGAGGATGTCGTGCAGCGGCGCGCCCACGGTGTAGCAGTCGGCCGGCAGCTCCAGCATCTCTCCGAAGCTGCGGTTCCAGCACACCAGCTTCAGCTCGCGGTCGAACACCGCGATGCCCTGGTGCACGTGGTCGATGGCGCTCTGCAGCAGCTCGCGATTGTACTGGATGGCGGCGGAGGCATCGTCGAGCAGCTTCAGGGCCGCCTTGGCGGAGGCGGTGCGCTTGCGCAGCAGCAGCGAGAGCACCATGCGCGAGGAAGCCGCGCCCACCGCCGCGGCCAGCAGGTGCTCGGCGTGGCGCACGGTGGAGGCGTCCGCCTCGCGGTGGGGGTCGAGATCGACACCGTTGAGGCGGGCGTAGGCGGCGAAGGCGACCCGGGTCCGCTCGCGGCCGAGATAGCGCTCCACGGTGGCGATCACCTCGCCCACCGTCACCGCCGAGCGCCAGCGCAGGAAGGCCGGCCGGTGCGGCGGCTGGTCCGGGCTGCGGGCCACGAACAGCTCCGCCTGCACCTCCTCGATCTGGCTCGGGCGGGTGAGGAAGGAGACGATGACCAGCACCAGCGTGTTGATGGCGAGGCTCCAGGCCACCCCGTGCGCCAGCGGCCCGGCGGTGAGGCCGAGCAGGGCGGTGGGCTTCAGCAGGCCGATGCCGAAGGGTCCGTGGTCCAGCAGGCTCTGGGCGACGAGGCCCGCCTCCACCATGCTCGGCAGCATCAGGGTGTAGGCCCAGATGAGGGTGCCGGCGAGGATGCCGGCGATGGCGCCCTTGGTGGTGGCGCGCCGCCAGGTGAGGCCGGCGGCGAAGGCCGGGCCCACCTGCGCCACCGCCGCGAACGAGAGCAGGCCGATCTGCGCCAGCTGCACCTCGCCGATGATGCGGTAATAGAGATAGGCGAGCAGCAGGATGAGGAAGATGGCTACCCGCCGCACCAGCAGCAGCGCGCCGGCCATGTCGTTGGGCTCGTCGTTGGGCTCACCGGCGTGGCGGGCGGCGGTCCGGTCCGGCGCGTTCTCCGCCTCCCTGGCGCGACGGCGCAACAGCAGCGGCATCACGAGGTCGTTGGAGATCATGATGGCGAGGGCCACGCTCTCCACGATCACCATGGCGGTGGCCGCCGAGAGGCCGCCCACGAAGGCGAGCAAGGCGAGCCCGTCCGCCCCCGCCGCCAGCGGCACCGCGAGCACGTACATGTCGCTGTCCACCACCTCGCGGGGGAACAGCGTCATGCCCGCCAGCGCCAGCGGCACCACGAACAGGTTGATGAGCACGAGGTAGAGCGGGAACAGCCAGCGCGCGCGGCGGATCTCCTCCTCGCCCTTGTTCTCCACCACCGCCACGTGGAACTGGCGCGGCAGCAGCATGAAGGCGCCGCCGGAGAGGATGGTCATGGTGATCCAGTTCTCCAGCGAGAAGCCGCGCGTGAAGGGCGCGGCCACCCCCGCGTCGTGCGCCGCCCGCCACAGGTGCGCGGGGCCGGAGAAGATGAAGAAGGTGACGAGGATGCCCACCGCCAGGAACGCCGCGAGCTTCACGATGCTCTCGGTGGCGATGGCGAGCATCAGCCCGTCCTGGTGCTCGGTGGCGTCGGTGTGGCGGGTGCCGAACAGCACCGCGAAGGCGGCCATGGCGCAGGCGACGAACAGGGCGAGGTCGCCGGCCAGCGTGCCCTGGGCCGCCTGCCCGGCGAAATAGCCGAGCACCGCCAGCAGCGAGGCCGAAACTGCCTTCAATTGCAGGGAGATGTAGGGGATGGAGCCGGCCAGCGCCACCAGCGCCACCAGCGCCGCGATGCCCTGGCTCTTGCCGTAGCGCGCGGCGATGAAGTCGGCGATGGAGGTGATGTTGTTGGCCTTGGCGAGGCGCACCACGCGCAGGAAGGCGGGCGCCGCCACCGTCATCAGGATGATGGGGCCGAGATAGATGGTGAGGAAGTCGAACCCCTGGGTGGTGGCGAGGCCCACCGAGCCGAAGAAGGTCCAGGAGGTGCAGTAGACCGCGAGGGAGAGCGAGTAGATGAGCGGTCGTGGCGCGCGGCGCCGCGCGCTCGGGCGCAGCCGGTCGCCGAAGCTCGCCACGGCGAACAGGAGGCCGATGTAGGCCAGCGCGGCGAAGATGACGACCGAAGCCTGAAGCATGTCCCCCGTCCGGCGGCGGGGCTGGTGAGGACCCCGGCGCCCGTTCTTGTCTTTGCGGCAAGCTCACCACCGGGCGTGGGGCTTGTCCAGTCGGGAGAAATCCGGGTGGCGCTCAGGCGAGGGCGTCGATCTCCGCGTCGGTGAGGGCGCCGGGCACGATGGTGATGGGCACCGGGAAGTGGCCGGAGTGGAAGCCCACCAGCGCGCTCACCAGCGGGCCGGGGCCCTCCTTGCTCACGCCCGCCGCCAGCACCAGGATGGCGATGTCCTCGTCCTCCGCGATGGTGGCCATCACGGCATCGGCCTTCGAGCCCTCGCGGATCACGGTCTCGGCGTCCACGCCGGCCACCTGCCGGGCGCGGGCGGCGAATTTGTCGAGCCGGGCGCTCATGTCGTCCGTGGCCTCGGCGCGCATGAGGTCGGCGATGCCGAGCCACTGCTGGTTCACGCCTTCGAGCTCCATCACGCCCAGCAGCAGCAGGGCGCCGCCGGTACCCGCCGCGCGGCGGCTCGCGTAATAGACGGCGCGGTCGCACTCGGGGGTGTCGTCCACCACCACCAGGAACTTGCGGCGATGGCCCGGCTCCCGGCTGCGGCGGGGCGAGGCGGGCGCCTTGGGGCCGCCCGCGCGCGAAGCGGCGGTGCGGGGGTCGGTGGGGGGCGGGTTCGTCATGGCAGCCTCGGCCGCCCCGCGCGGGGACGATTCGACGGGAGCCTCCATGGTGCCATGACGCGGCCGGCGCCGGTGAAAAATGTGGCGCGTCGCGGCCTGCGGCTTCGCCGGTGCCGCATTCAACGGCGCGGCGAATTGCTTTACACACGGAGCACAGGAAAAGGCCCGGCCGTGCGCCGCGCCGGCCCCACCCTCAAGGAGAGAGCCCCGTGACCGCCAGCGCCGAAGACCTGTCCCTCGAAGCCGCCCAGGCCATGCTGGCCGCTGCCCTCGCCCACGCGCGGTCGCAGAACCTGAACCCCCTGGCGGTGTGCGTGATCGACGCGCGCGGCGTGCTCAAGGCGTTCGCGGCGCAGGACGGTACCAGCCTGAAGCGCGGCGAGATCGCGCGCGGCAAGGCCGATGGCGCCCTGGCCCTCGGCATGGGCTCTCGCGCGCTGTTCCGCCGGGCGCAGGACCAGCCCTTCTTCATCAGCGCCGCCGCCGCCGCCATCGGCGGCTCGCTGGTGCCGGTGCCGGGCGGCGTGCTGGTGCGCAATGCCGCCGGCCGCGTGGTGGGCGCGGTCGGCGTATCGGGCGATACCTCGGACAATGACGAGGCGGCCGCCATGGCTGGCATCGCGGCGGCCGGCTTCACCGCGGACCCGGGCGCGGACTGACCCCGCCCGCGCCGCCGGAAGGTTCAGAGGATCTGGGCGGCGTCCTCGAATGCCATGCGCGGCAGGCGGTCGAACAGCTTTGCGTGGTCGCCGTGGCCCAGGGCGGCGATGAAGTTGGTCTTCACCGTGCCTTCGGGGAAGAACTCCGCATCCACCTTGGCGGCGTCGAAGCCCGACATGGGGCCGACATCCAGGCCCAGCGCCCGCGCGGCGATGATGAGATAGGCGCCCTGCAGCGCGGAATTGCGGAAGGCGTGGGGCTCCACCATGGCCGGGGTGTTCACGAACATGTCGCGCACGCCGGGATTGTGGGGGAACAGCTCCGGAATCCGGTCGAAGAACTTCAGGTCGTAGCCGATCAGCACGATGACGGGGGCGGCGAGCGCCTTGTGGTTGCCGGGGGAGAGGGCAGGCTTCAGCCGCTCCTTGGCTTCCGGCGAGCGCAGGAACACGAACCGCGCCGGCTGGGTGTTGAGTGAGGTGGGGCCGAACTTCACGATGTCGTAGAGCGCGCGCAGCTCCGCGTCGGTCACCGGCTGGTCGGTCCAGCCGTTGTGGGAGCGGGCGCCGAGGAACAATTGGTCGAGGACGGCCGGGTCGATCTTCTGGGTCATGGGAGGCTCCAAGGCGCGATGCCTGGGGAAGGTTTCAAGGGGGGGCAGAACGGGGCGGGCACCGGCGATCTAGGAACCCGGCGGCGCGGGAACAACGGTTCCATTTGCAATATCGCATTGCGCCCGTGCAAACGGATCAGCACCGCTGATGCCGGCGTCACCTGAATTGATGGGCGGCGGCGCCCGGCCCGCACTATGGTCCGCCGCGCCGCATCCACCTTTTTGAGATGAGTCGCATGTCTTCGTCCTGCGTCACCCCCGCCGCCGCGGACCCCTTCCTCGAGCGCGTGCGCGCGCCCATCCGCGCCCTGCCCGAGAGCGGCATCGTCGAGGTGATGAACTACGGCCGCGCGCGCGCCGGCATGATCCCCCTGTGGGCGGGGGAGGGCGACGTGCCGACCCCGGCCTTCATCTGCGAGGCGGCGGCGGCCGCGCTCCACGCCGGCGAGACCTTCTACACCTGGCAGCGCGGCCTGCCGGAGCTGCGCGCCGCCATCGCCCGCTACATGACGCGCGTCTACGGCGTGCCGGAGGACCCCGAGCGCTATTTCGTCACGGGCTCCGGCATGCAGGCCATCCTGGTGGCCTTTTCCATGGTCCTCGGCGCGGGCGACGAGATTCTCCTGCCTTCGCCCATCTGGCCCAATGCCGCCGCCGGGGCGCAGAAGCTCGGGGCGGTGCCGGTGCATGTGCCGCTGGCCTACGGCCCCGAGGGCTTCTCCCTCGACATGGCGCGGCTGGAGGCGGCGGTGACGGCGCGCACTCGCGCCATCTTCCTCAACACGCCGGCCAACCCCTCCGGCTTCGTCGCCACCCGCGCGGAGCTCGATGCGGTGCTGAACTTTGCCCGCAGCCGGGGCCTCTGGATCATCGCCGACGAGATCTACGGCCGCTTCTACTATGGCGAGGGGAGCCGGGCGCCGTCCTTCCACGATGTGATGGGGCCCGACGACCCCATCCTGTTCGTGCAGACCTTCTCCAAGAACTGGGCCATGACAGGGTGGCGCATCGGCTGGATCGAGGCGGACCCGCGCCTCGGCCAGGTGGTGGAGAACCTCATCCAGTATTCCACCTCCGGCGTCGCCGCCTTCATGCAGCGCGGCGCGGTGGCGGCGCTGGAGCTGGGCGAGCCCTTCGTCGCCGAGCAGATCGCCCGCGCCCGCCAGGGGCGCGACATCGTCGCCGATGCGCTGCTCGCCACCGGCAAGGTGGACCTCGTGAAGCCGCAGGGCGCCTTCTACCTGTTCTTCGGCATCGAGGGGCACCGCGACGTGCGGCGGCTGGGCCTCACCCTGGTGGACGAGGCCAATGTGGGCATCGCGCCCGGAACCGCCTTCGGCCCCGGCGGCGAGGGCTTCATGCGCCTGTGCTTCGCCCGCAGCGGGGTCCAGCTCGAGGAGGCGGCCCGCCGCCTCGCCGGGTGGATCGAGGCCGGCGCCGGCGGGCGCGGCCCGGCATGAGGGGGCCCTCTGCGGCGGCCCTGCGGACGGCGGGCGCGGCGGCGCTGACCCTCGGCGCCGGCACCCTCGGCGGGCTCGCCTTCTCTACCCTGGGCCTGCCGGCGGCCTGGATATCGGGTGCCCTGGTCTTCACCATTGCGCTCGCGGTGGCGGGCGTGCCGGTGGTGGTGCCGGAATGGGCACGTTTCCTCGCCTATACGGTCCTGGGCTGTTCCATGGGCACGGTGCTGACGCCCGAGATGCTGGCGCGTGCCGGCTCCTGGCCGGTGAGCATGGCGTGCCTGGGGGCCAGCGTGCTCGGCACCATGGCCGGCGGCGCCTTCTTCCTGACGCGGGTGGGCGGCTGGTCGCTGGAAACGGCCTTCTACGCTTCCGCGCCCGGCGCCTTCTCCACCGTGCTCGCCATGGCCGAGGAAACACGGGCGGACCTGCGCCAGGTCGCCTTCGCCCAGACCCTGCGGCTGTTCCTGCTGGTGGCCGCGCTGCCCAACGTGCTGGGCGCCACCGGCCTCGCGGGCGGGGGGCTGGCGCCCCAGCTCCATGCCTCGGCGCCGCTGGAGGTGGCGGGGCTGCTTATCTTCTGCGCGCTGGCGGGGCTTGCCGCGGCGGCGCTGCGGGTGCCGGGCGGGCTCATCCTCGGTGCGCTCGCGGGCAGCGCGGGGCTGCACCTGTCCGGCTGGTCCGACGCGGTGGTGCCGCCGGCGCTGCTGCTGCCGGCCTTCGTGGTGCTGGGGGCGGGCGTGGGCGCGCGCTTCCTCGGCACCAGCCTTTCGGCCATCCGCTCCTATTTCTGGGTGTCGCTCGGGGCGTTCCTGGTGGCGCTCGCGGTGGCGACGGTGTTCGCCGTGCTGGCGGCGGCGCTCACGGGGGACGACCTGGGCAAGCTGCTCACCGCATTCTCGCCCGGCGCGCTGGAGGCGATGACGGCGCTGGGCTTCGCCATGGGCTATGACCCGGCCTTCATGAGCGCGCACCATCTGTTCCGCTTCGCCGGCCTTTCGGTGGCGCTGCCGGTGGCCGCGCACCTGCTGTTCCGTATCGAGGAGGCCGGGAAGGACGATCAGGCGCCGTAGCGGTGGAGATTGGCGCCGTTGACGCGCAGCCAGCCCTCGGCCTCGCGGCGGGCGGGGAACAGGCGTTCCACCACCTGCCAGAAGCGCGGCCCGTGGTTCAGCTCCAGCCGGTGCGCCACCTCGTGGGCGGCGAGATAGTCGAGCACCGACGGCGGCGCCATGATGAGCCGCCAGGAGAAGGAGAGGTCGCCCCTCGCGGAGCAGGAGCCCCAGCGGCTGGAGGTGTCGCGCAGGGTGATGCGGCCCACCTCCACCCCCGCCGCCGCCGCGTGGCGGCGCACCGCGGCGGTGATGTCGCCCCGCGCCTCGCGCTTCAGGTGGTCGGTGATCCGCCGCGCGACGTGCGGCGTCTCGCCCGCCACGCAGAGTGCCGGGCCGCCGAGCGGATCGGTGCCCACCCACACGGTGCCGCGCGCATCGGGCAGGTGGATGATGCGGTGCGGCTCCCCGCGCACGGGCACCAGGGCGCCGGGCTCGAAGCCAACCACGTCCGGCAGGCGGCCGAGGCGGATGCGGATCCATTCGCGGTGGCGCCGCACGAAGTCCCCCGCGGCGGCGAGCGAGACATGGGGCGGGGCGGTGACGGTCACGTCACGGGTGGCGGAACGCACGCGCAGGGTGATGCGGCGCGCCTGCGGGTGCCTGCGCACGGCGACGCACAGCGCCTCGCCGTCGAGCTCCAGCTCGACGGCTTCACAGCGCTTTGGCGGCGCCTTCAGGTCCGGACGACGAAACAGCGGCATGAGGGCACCGTGAACGAGGAGCCTGATGACGATTGATCGTCATCATCTCCAGAATTGGCGCCCCCGACCAGTGCTAAGGTGCAGCATTCCGTGGATAAAGTGAAGTGACCTTTGCCGAGAGCGCGAACACATCCGGTTCTTCCGCGCCGTCCACAGGCTGTGCTGCACCTGCGAACGGTGTATCGGGCTCCACATTTCCGGCCGCGCCGCGCGGATATTCCTGGTTCAGGATGAAATCGGCGATGCGCGGGGCGATCTCGGAGCGGAATCGCGAGCCGTTGAACACGCCGTAATGGCCGACTCCCGGCTGCTCCCAGTGGGCGCGCTTGTCCTCCGGGATGCGCGGGCACAATTTGTGCGCGGCCTTGGTCTGGCCGATGCCGGAGATGTCGTCCTTCTCGCCCTCCACGGTCATCAGCGCCACGCGGTGGATGGCGTCGGGCTTCACCACCTCGTCGTGGTGGAGGATCTCGCCGCGGGGCAGGGCATGGGTGACGAAGACGTTCTCCACCGTCTCGAGATAGAATTCGGCGGTCAGGTCCATCACCGCGAGGTATTCGTCATAGAAGTCGCGGTGCTTCTCGGCCGAATCGCCGTCGCCCTTCACGAGATGCGTGAACAGGTCCCAATGGGCCTGGAGGTGGCGGTCGAGGTTCATGCTCATGAAGCCGTTGAGCTGCAGGAAGCCGGGGTAGACTTCCCGCATGGCGCCCGGATGGGGCCACGGCACGGCGGTGATGACATTGCGGCGGAACCACTCCACGCCGCGGTCCTTGGCGAGGGCGTTCACCGCGGTGGGCGCCTCGCGGGTGTCGATGGGGCCGCCCATCAGGATCATGGACTTGGGAACGTAGGGGTCGTCCTGCGCCTCCATGCGGGCCACGGCCATCATCACCGGCACGGCGGGCTGGCACACGGCCATCACGTGGCAGTCGCCGCCCAGGCGGTGGAAGACGGAGATGAGGTAGTCCACATAGTCGGACAGGCCGAACCGCCCTTCCGCGAGGGGCACGAGCTTGGCGTCCACCCAGTCGGTCACGTAGACGTCGTGGGAGGGCAGCATGGCCTCCACCGTGCCGCGCAGCAGGGTGGCGTAATGGCCGGAAACCGGCGCCACCACCAGCAGCTTCGGCTGGGGCCGGGCCGGGGGATGCTCGAACGCCCGCTCGAAATGCAAGAGGTTGCAGAAGGGGCGGTGCCAGATGGTGTTGACGTGCACCGGCACGCGCTGGCCGTCGGCCATGGTCTCGGTGATGCCCCAGCCGGGCTTGCCGTAGCGCCGCGTGGTGCGCTCGAACAGCTCGCACGCCGCGGCCATGGACTTGCCGAGGGTGGTGTGGGACACCGGATTGATGGGATTCTTCAGAAACAGGCGGCTGGCGTCGGCCACGGCGCGGGACGGGTTGAGGGCAGCGTGCCCCATCTCGTAGAGCCAGTAGAGCGGCGTCGAAAAGCCCATGTCCACGCCGATCTCGCCTTGAGCCGGACGGCGGGCCGAACCTGCAAAATCCCCGATCGCCATGTTGCCGATCGCCATGTGCGTTCCTCGCTTATTGTGCGGCATCGCTTTATTTTGCGTTTCCCGCTTTATTCTAGAATCCGAGGGTGTGCCCTCTTCCCGATGTGGTCAATGCCGACAAAAGATAAAGTCGGACCTCGTAACGAAGTATGGCCAAGATGTCACATTGTCGCGCATTGCGACACAAGTGGTGCTCCCGGAACCTTGCTCGGACCTGACGATCCATGATTCCCGCTTTCGCTCCACCGCTGCACGGGCGCTCCTTCGGGCTCCGGCTGGACACGCTCATCCGCCTGCGCTGGCTGGCGGTGACGGGGCAGATCGCCGCCTTGGTGGTGGTCCATGTGCTGCTCGGCTTTCCGCTGCCGCTCGTCTCCTGCTTCGCCGTCGTGGCGCTCTCGGCCGCGGTCAACGTCGTGCTGCGCATCAAGTATCCGGTGGCGCGGCGGCTGAGCGACGCGGCGGCGGGGCCGCTGCTCGCCTACGACCTGCTGCAGCTCACCGCGCTGCTCTATCTCACCGGCGGGCTCAAGAACCCGTTCGTGCTGCTCTATCTCGCCCCGGTGATGATCTCCGCGACCGCGCTCGCCTGGAGCACGACGGTGCTGCTGGGCATCCTGGCGGCGGCGTGCGCGGGGGCTGTGGGGCTGTGGGCCCGGCCCCTGCCGTGGGCGGGGGAGGCGCTGCCGGTGCTGCCCGACCTCTACCTCGCCGGCATCTGGGTGTCGCTGACGGTGGCGCTCGGCTTCATCGGCCTTCATGCGTGGCGGGTGGCGGAGGAAGCGCGCGAGCTCGCCGACGCCCTGGCCGCCACCGAGCTGGTGCTGGCGCGCGAGCAGCATCTCTCCGCCATCGACGGCCTCGCCGCGGCGGCGGCGCACGAGCTCGGCACCCCGCTTTCCACCATCGCGCTGGTGGTGAAGGAGATGCAGCGCGCCATGCCGGCGGGCGCGCCCTATGCGGAGGACGTGGCCCTGCTGCGCGACCAGGTGGCGCGCTGCCGCGACATCCTGCAGACCCTCACCTCGCTGCGCTCCGGCGACGCGCCATTCGATCGCATGCCGGTGCGGGTGCTGCTGGAGGAGGTGGCCGAGCCGCATCGCAATTTCGGCATCGCCATCGTCATCAACGCGCCGGGGCGGCCCGACGACCCCGTCATCGACCGCAACCCCGGCCTGCTCTACGGCCTCGGCAATCTGGTGGAGAACGCGGTGGACTTCGCCCGCGCGCGCGTGGACATCGCCGCCGAATGGACCCCCACGAGCCTCGTCATGGTGGTGGAGGACGACGGCCCCGGCTTCTCGCCGGAGGTCAGCGCCCGCATCGGCCAGCCCTACGTGACCTCCCGCGCCCGCGAGCGGCAGGAGGAGCGCCAGGAGGCGGACGAGGAGAGCGGGCTCGGGCTCGGCTTCTTCATCGCCAAGACGCTCCTGGAGCGCACCGGCGCCACCCTCACCTTCGAGAATCGCCCGCCGCCGGCCACCGGTGCCTCGATACGGATCACTTGGCCCCGGCGCGCGTTGGCCGTAGAAATGGAAGAAGCAGCGACAAAGGGACGCGGAACGGACTATTCTGCCTCCGAAGGCGCGTAAAAGCGGACACGGAAACGCCCCGTTCCACCACGCCATGGTTTTGATGTGACGGCGCAGGCCCCGGCGCCCCGGATGTCGAGGACACATAACGATGAATGAAACGACGCCGCTCGAAGTGGGAGAAGACCGCACGGTCCTGATCGTCGATGACGATCGCTCCTTCCTGCAGCGCCTTGCGCGGGCCATGGAGGCGCGCGGCTTCCAGGTCGCGACCGCCGAGACCGTGGCCGACGGCCTCACCCGGGTCGAAGAGGCGGCGCCCGCCTTCGCCGTGGTGGACATGCGGCTCGGCGACGGCAGCGGCCTCGACGTGATCTCCGCCCTCAAGAAGCATCGCCCCGGCGCCCGCGCCATCGTGCTCACCGGCTACGGCAACATCGCCACCGCCGTGACGGCGGTGAAGCTCGGCGCGGTGGATTATCTCGCCAAGCCCGCCGACGCCGACGACGTGGTGGCCGCGCTCATCGCCTCTGGCGACCACAAACCCCATCCGCCGGAGAACCCCATGTCGGCCGACCGGGTGCGGTGGGAGCACATCCAGCGCGTCTATGAATTGTGCGGGCGCAACGTATCCGAGACCGCGCGCCGCCTTTCCATGCACCGGCGCACGCTCCAGCGCATCCTGGCGAAGCGCGCGCCCCGCTGAGGCGGCGGCGCGCCGTTCAGAGGTCGAGGCGCAGGAGGTCCGGGTCGTGCAGGGCCGCGAGGCGGTTGGCGGCGGTGCGGGCGAGGCGAAGGGTCAGCGCCTTGCGGGTCGCCGCCGGCAGCGCATGGCGCGGGGCCTCCCGCAGCAGCTCCGCGCCGAAGGCGTCGGCCACCAGCAGCCCGGTCTCGTCGGGCAGGATGTCCACGGGAAAGTCGAGCGGTACCGCGAACAGCAGCCGGTCGCAGAAGGCGCGGTATTCCGGCCATTTGCCGTCGGTGCGGAAATCCTGCACCGAGGACTTGATCTCGATGATGGCGATCTCGCCCTTCCCGTCGAGGGCGAGGATGTCCGCCCGCCGGCCGGAGGCGAGGGAAAACTCGGTGATGCCCACGATGCCGCGGGCCGCGAGATGGCGCAGCACGCCGCGCTGCACGGCCCGCGCCGTGGGCGATTGCCGCCCGTCCTCCTTCGGCAGGGGCGCCGGCTCCATCAGGTCTGCGCCCCCTCGGACAGCCGCTCGCGCGTGAGGCGCTCGTCCTCCTTGGGCAGGCGCGCGGCATAGTCGCGCGAGATGGCGGCGTTCAGCTCGCCCCCGAACACGAAGATGGACGCGGTGAGGTACAGAAACACGAGCGCGATCATCACCGAGGCGAGGCCGGCATAGGTGGTGACGTAGTTGGCCGGGAACTCGGCGAGGTACATGCCGAAGGCCGATGCCGCCACCAGCCACAGCACCAGCGTCACCAGGATGCCCGGCGCCACCTCCGCCAGGCTGCGCCGGCCCGCCGGCAGCCACAGGTGCGCCACCACCAGCGCCACCACCAGGATGATGGAGGTGGCGGCGAAACGCGCCAGCGTCACGATGTGGGAGAAGGGCTTCAACGCCGGCAGCCGCGCCACCGCCGTCTGCCACAGCAGCGGCCCGAGCACCACCAGGAACGAGAGCGCGAGGATGGCGAAGGCCGCCAGCAGCACGTAGCCGATGGATTCGAGCCGCAGCCAGTACCATGCGCGCTCCTCCTTCACCCCATAGGCGCGGTTGAGGCCGATGCGCAGGCTCTCGATGCCGTTGGAGGAGAAGTAGATGGCGAGCAGCACGCCATAGGTGAGCACATCGGTGCGCACCTGGTTCACCACATTGTAGATCTCGCGCGAGATGGGATCGGCCACCTGCTTGGGCCAGCTTTCCAGCAGCAGGGGGATGGTTTCCGCCGCCAGCGGGCGCAGGTCGAGGAAGCCGGCGAGGGCGGTGACGAAGATCAGGAACGGGAACAGCGACATCAGCGCCGACAGCGCGATGTGGCTGGAGATGGCCCAGCCGTCGTCGGTGCTGAAGGTCCATACCGAGTCGAGGACGATACGGATGATGCGTCGCAGCATGAGGGGCCCCGTTGACGAGCGAGAAATCGGGCTTTCGCCGCCAAATGGCAAGGCGTGAGTGCCCGGGGCCGGAAAGGCGCCGCGCGGGGCCCCTTGAGTTTGGGCGCGGATTCGCCGATCAGCGTGGCCACGGGCCGCGCGGCGGCCTGCCCGCTCCGGTGCCGCGCGGCGCCGCCCCAGCTCTCCGCGGAGTGCCCGACGTCATGTCCCTGCTCCAGCGCCTCGGCGAGGTCTTCGCTCCCAGCCACTACAAGCTCGGCCTGAAGGCTGCGGTGGCGGCGCTCGTCTCCTACGGGCTCGCCTATGGGCTCAAGCTGCCGAACGGCTACTGGGCCGTGCTCACCGCCATCCTGGTGGTGCAGTCCACCATCGGGGCGAGCCTCTCGGTGGCGGTGGACCGCACGCTCGGCACGGTGGTGGGCGGGGTCGCCGGGGTGGCCGCCGCGACGCTGGCGGGGCCCTCCACGGTGCTCACCTTCGTGGCGCTGGGCGGCGCGGTGATCCTCACCAGCACGCTCGCGGCGAAGCACTCCAGCTTCAAGCTCGCGCCGGTGACGGCGGTGATCGTGCTGCTGTCGGACCCGAGCCATGTCGATCCCTGGATCTCCGGCCTGCACCGGGTGCTGGAGATCGGGATCGGCGGCGTGGTGGGGGTGCTGTGCGCGCTGCTGGTGCTGCCGGCGCGGGCGGTGTTCTTCCTGTTTCCCCATTGCGCCACGGCGGTGCGGCTGTGCGCCGCCTTGCTGGCGCTGGGCCGTGACGGGCTGCTGGGACGCGGCCTGGATGCGGCCCGCATGGACGCGCTCAACGCCAGCGCCCGCAAGGCGCTGCGCGCCGCCGACGCGCGCATCGCCGAGGCCCGCGCCGAGCGGGCGCTGTCCGGTCATCGCGATCCGACGGAGGTGGTGCGAGCCTGCCGCCGGCTGTGGCACTCCGTCATCATCCTGCTGCGCGGCACCGATACCGCGTTGGCCGAGCGGCTCGTGAAGCTGCTGGGGCCGGGGCTCGACGCCGCGGTCGCCGGCCTCTGCACCTACATGGAAGCGGCGGCGCGCCACCTCGACGGCGAGGCCGGCGTGGACCTTTCCACCCCCGCCGAGGCGGCCCGCGCGGCGGTGGTGGCGCTCGACGGCGAGGTGGAGCGGCTCAACGCCGCCGGCACCTTCGACGATGCCACGGGCGCGGACCTGCGGGCCGTGTTCGCCGCCATTTCCGCCTGCGGCCACATGATGGAGAACCTCGACGAACTGGTGGGCCGGCTCGCCGAGATGGACGGCACCGCCGACTGACGGCATCGCCCCCGGCGCGGCGCCCGCCACCGCACAAGTCTGTCGTTGCTTTGGAAGCGTTCCCGAGCAAGATACGTTTTCGCGATGCACAAAGGGAGATCATCGTCCATGTCCGCCAGCGCTGCCCTCCGTCCGGTCGATCCGAGCCCCATCGACGCGGTTGCCCTCGGCCGAGCCGCGACGGCGAGCCTCGAGAAGCTCCTGGCGGAGGCGACGTCCGCCGTGCGGGCGCAGGTCACCGACGGGCCGAAGATCTCCTCCGCCCTGCTGGAGAAGGAGCAGCGGGCCACCCACGGCCTCGCCTGGCTCGCCACCTACGTCTTCTCGGTGCGCGAGCTGGTGCATTATGCCGACCGCCTCTCCGAGATGGGCAAGTTCGGCGAGACCGAGCAGCTCATCGTCCGCATCGGCCTCGGCGAGTATGTCGCGCAGATCCTCGGCGGCATTCCCATGAGCCAGGGCGAGATCGTCCGCCTCACCGATCTCCACCTGCCGGCGGAAACGGCGCTGAAGCTCGCCGCCGAGCCCGCCATCGCGGAGCTGGCCGCCAAGGGCAACACCGCCGCCACCCGCGCGGCCCTCGCCGACATCATCCGCGCCGCGCACCCCACCGGCACCATCGGCGAGGCGGGTCTCGACGAGACGCTGGAGGCGATGCGCACGGAGATGCACCGCTTCGTGGAGGCGGAGGTCGCCCCCAACGCCCACGAGTGGCACCTGAAGAACACCTACATCCCGCTGGAGATCATCGCCCAGCTCTCGGAGATGGGCGTGTTCGGCCTTACCATTCCCGAGGAGTTCGGCGGCCTCGGCCTGCCCAAGGAGGCCATGTGCGTGGTCACCGAGGAGCTGTCGCGCGGCTATATCGGCGTCGGCTCCCTGGGCACCCGCTCCGAGATCGCGGCCGAGCTGATCCTCGCCGGCGGCACCGAGGAGCAGAAGGGCCACTACCTGCCCAAGATCGCCTCCGGCGAGATCCTGCCGACCGCGGTGTTCACCGAGCCCAACACCGGCTCCGACCTCGCCGCGCTGCGTACCCGCGCGGTGCGCGAGGGCGATGTCTACAAGGTCAGCGGCAACAAGACCTGGATCACCCACCCGGTCCGCGCCGACGTGATGACCCTGCTGGTGCGCACCAATCCCAGCGAGCCGGGCTACAAGGGCCTCTCCATCCTGCTGGCGGAGAAGCCCCGCGGCACCGACGAGAACCCCTTCCCGGCCGAGGGCATGACCGGCGGCGAGATCGAGGTGCTCGGCTATCGCGGCATGAAGGAATACGAGATCGGGTTCGACGGCTTCACCGTGCCGGCGCAGAACCTGCTGGGCGGCGAGGAGGGCCAGGGCTTCAAGCAGCTCATGACCACCTTCGAGAGCGCCCGCATCCAGACCGCCGCCCGCGCCGTGGGCGTGGCCCAGGCGGCCATGGAGGTGGGCCTGAAATATGCCGAGGAGCGCATCCAGTTCGGCAAGCCGCTGTTCGCCTTCCCCCGCGTCGCGGACAAGGTGGTGATGATGGCGGTGGAGACCATGATCGCCCGCCAGATCACCTATTTCGCCGCCCGCGCGAAGGACGAGGGGCGCCGCACGGACCTGGAGGCCGGCATGGCCAAGCTGCTGGGCGCCCGTGTCGCCTGGGCGGCGGCGGACAACGCCCTGCAGATCCACGGCGGCAACGGATTCGCGCTGGAATATCCGGTGTCGCGCATCCTGTGCGACGCGCGCATCCTCAACATCTTCGAGGGCGCGGCCGAGATCCAGGCCCAGGTGATCGCCCGCCGCCTGCTCGACGGCGGCAACTGAGGCGCCTGCCCCGCGCCGGTTCGCCGGCGCGGGGCAACGCCCATGCTCCCCTTCGGCGCGGCGTCAGCCGGCGGCGGGGGGAGGCCCCTCCTCGACGGGGGCTTCCACGTCGATCTCCAGCGGCGCATGGCCGGTCAGCGCCAGGAACGCGCGCAGCGCCTGCGGCGTGAGCACGCTGGTGCGGGTGTTGGTGAGCGGATGGCAGCCGATGGCGTCCGCCCGCAGCAATGCCGCATCGATGGCGAAGGTGACGCGGTGGCCGGTGTCGTTGGCGAGGGCCAGCAGGGTCACCGAGCCCGGCAGCACGCCCAGAATCTCGTAGAGCGCTTCGGCCGAGGCGAAGGAGAGCGTGCCGCGCGCGCCCAGGGGAGCGCGCAGGGCCTTGAGATCCGCCTTCGCGTCCTCGGACAGGGTGACGAGGAAGTAGTTCTTCTTCGCGTCGCGCAGGAAGAGGTTCTTGGTCTGCGCGCCGGGAACGGTGCCGCGCAGGGCCTTCGATTCGGCGACCGTGTGCAGCGGCGGATGGTGGAAGGTGTCCGCCACGATGCCGTTTTCGGCCAGGAACGCGAGCAGGGTGTCGGGAGTCAGCGTGGGCATGGCGGCCGTGGGCAAGGGGAACCAGCTTCCCCCTGCATAACGGTCGCCGTGCGTTTCGAAAAGGAGCGGCGCGATCCGTGGCCGGTTCCGCGCCGCCTTCAGGCTCAGTGCAGCTTGGCGAGGCAGGCGCCGGCGGCCTCGGCGGCCTCGCGGGCGGAGCCCATGGGCACGGCGCCGGCGCTCACCAGCTGCTTGGTGACGGTGGTCACGAGGCCGCGCAGGTCGGAGGTGGGGGCGGTGGCGGCCTGGACCACGGTGGCGGCGTAGATGGCCTGGCCGTTGGCGTCGAGGGCGACGGCGCAATTGTCGGCGGCGGTCTGGTCGGCGAGCGCGGGCAGGCTCATGGCGCCGAGGGCGGCGCAGGCGAGAAGCAGCTTCTTCATGTGGGATATCTCCAGGCGTGCAGGATCTTGACGAGACGGCTGTGGGCGTGACGGCGCGAAATGGCCTGCGCGTCAGCGCACGCCGATGCGGTTCACCGGGCCGCCGGCATTGGCCGGAGCAACACCCGGCCCTGGGGCGACGCCGACACCCGGCGCGCCTGCGCCGGGGACGCAGCCCGCGGGATAGCCCGGACGGGTGCAATGGACAGCGGCCCGCGTCGCCGGCGCCGTCGGCCGCGCGACGCAGCCCTTGGGAGCGCCGGCGCTCTTGCAATAGACCACGGCTGCCGCCGGAGTGACGTAGGCGGCGCCCGCCAGGGTGGCGACCGTCATGGCGACGAGGGCAAAACGGGGCATGGCTGACCTTGCGTAGGGTGGGGCCGCGTGCAGGACGAGAGCGCTTTCGAGCGAAGCGGAAGCCGGTTCGCGTGGAGAAAGCGCGTCGACTCAATGACCTAGAGCATTGCCCCGTTTCATGGAAGCGGGGCAATGCTCTAGGCGGCACCTCCTGCGCTTTCAATGACGAAACTTGACCTCTTTCCACCGCCGATACCTCCCGCACCGCGGCAAAAGCCGCTAGGGTCCTGCTTGGCGAGGCGGCGGGGGTCCGCCGTTCGGGGGCGATCGTGAGTGGGGCGTACGACACGGGCGGCGGGGGACGCGCGGCACCCGCATGGCTTGCCGAATCGGTGAGCGGCGCGGCGCGTGCGCGCATCAAGGCGCATCCGGCCTTCGCGCAGGCCATGGCGCAGAGCGCCGCCGCGCTGGTGAGCCTCTACAGCGGCAACCGCCTGCTCAACCGCGTGCTCAACGACCGCGGGCGCCTGCTGTTCGGCTTCTTCTCGCTTTATCTCCATGCCCTGCCCGAGCGGGAAGGCGGGGGCCTGACCGTGAGCCGCATGGCGGCGCTCGCGGCGGAGACCGGGGTGTGCAGCCGGGGCCGGGCCAAGGCGATGCTGGCGCTGCTGCGCTGGGGCGGCTACCTCGCGCCGGCGGCGGCCGAGGGCGACCGGCGCGCCAAGCCGCTGGAGCCCACCGCGCGCATGGTGGCCCTGCAGCTGGAGCGCTGGCAGATGCAGTACGGCGCCATCGCCATGCTCGACCCGCGGGTGGCGGAACTCGCCGCCCGGCTGTCCGACCGCACCGTGTTCGATGCCGTCATCATTGCCTTCGGCGATGCCTTCCGGTCCGGCTACCGGGTGCTGGACCATGCGCCCCTCATCGCCGACATCGCCGACCGCGACAGCGGGCTGATGGTGCTGCTGGCGCTGCTGGTGGCCGGGAGGGAAGGCGCCGAGCCGCCCTCCATCGCCGATCTGGCGCGGCGGTTCCATGTCTCGCGGGCCCATGTGCTGCAGCTTCTGAAGGACGCGCAGGCGCGCGATCTGGTGGCGCGGGACGGCGGGGCCGGCGCAGGGCGCCTTGCGCCGCGCGGAGAGGAGGCGCTGGCCGATTTCTTCGCCGCCGCGTTCGGCCTCCTGCTCGGCTCGGCCCGCGCCGTGCTGGAGCAGGCGGCGGTCCCGGAGCGCTGAGGCGCCGGGCCACCCTTTCCCCGGCGGCGAATTTCCGAAACACTAAGGTGGGCTTCCTCGCGATTTCGGGGGCCGCGGCGGCCGACCGCGTCTCGAAACCGCTTCAGCGCGATGCCCGGGCCGCCGCCTTGCCACGAAGCGCGGCGGCCCGGGCCGCAGACGGGGCGTGGAGAGATGAACACGATGACGCCGGTGAACGGGGCGGGTGAGATCGCGGACGGCCTTGAGACGCCCGACGACGCGCCGCTGAAGGCGGACATCCGCCTCCTGGGGCGGCTGCTGGGCGACACGGTGCGGGCCCAGGAGGGCGAGGAGGTGTTCGACCTGGTGGAGCGCATCCGCCAGACCTCCCTCCGCTTCCACCGCGACGGCGAGGACGAGGCCCGCCAGGAACTGGAGGCGCTGCTGCCGCGCCTTTCCCCGGAGCGGGCGGTGGAGATCATCCGTGCCTTCTCCTATTTCTCCCACCTCGCCAATCTTGCCGAGGACGAGCACCACCTGCGCCGCGCCCGCGCGGCCGCCATCGCCGGCGCGCCGCCCGCGCCGGGAAGCCTCGCCCGCAGCTTCGCCCTGGCGCGGGAGGCGGGGCTGAAGCCGGCGGTGCTCGCGCGCTTCTTCGCCGGCGCCGGCATCAGCCCCGTGCTCACCGCCCATCCCACCGAGGTGCGGCGCAAGAGCACCCTGAACCGCGAGATGGAGATCGCCGAGCTGCTCGACCGGAGCGAGCGCATCGCCCTGACCCCGCAGGAGCGGGAGGAGAGCGAGGAGGCCCTGCGCCGCGCCGTGCTCACCCTGTGGCAGACAGCGCTGCTGCGGCGGATCAAGCTCACCGTCATCGACGAGGTGAACAACGGCCTCTCCTATTACGACTACACCTTCCTCGACCAGCTTCCGCGCCTGCACTGCGCGGTGGAGGATGCGCTCGCCGCCGCATCGGGCGCGGAGGAGGCGCCCGGCCTGCCGCCGTTCCTGCGCATGGGGAGCTGGATCGGCGGCGACCGCGACGGCAATCCCTTCGTCACCGCCGAGGTGCTGCGGGAGACGGTGCGGCTCCACCGCGAGCGCATCCTCGCGCATTACGCGGCAGAGCTTCGGGCGCTGGGCTCGGAGCTGTCCCTTTCGGGCCGGCAGGTGGCGGTCTCGCCCGAGCTTGCCGCCCTTGCCGCCCGCTCGGCCGATCCGGTGTCGAGCCACCGGGGCGAGCCCTATCGGCTGGTGGTGTCCCATATGCTGGCGCGGGTGGAGGCGACCCGCCGCCACCTCGGCGGCGCCGCGCCGGAGGGCGAGCCCTATGCCGATGCGGCGGCGCTCAAGGCCGACCTCGACATCGTCCACCGCTCCCTGTGCGCCCACGGCTCGCGCATCCTGGCGCGGGGCCGGCTGCGGCGCCTGAGGCAGGCGGTGGAGGGCTTCGGCTTCCACCTCGCCTGCCTGGATCTCAGGCAGAATTCCGAGGTGCACGCGCGCACGGTGGCCGAGCTGTTCGAGAAGGTGGCCCCCGGCACCGGCTATGCGGGGCTCGACGAGGAAGCGCGGGTGGCGCTGCTGGCGCGGGAGCTTGCCACCGCGCGGCTCCTGTCCTCCCCCTTCGTGGCCTATTCGGATGAGACGCGCTCCGAGCTCGCCATCTTCCGCGAGGCGGCGGCTGCGCACCGGGGGCTGGGGCCGCGCGCCATTCCCCATTGCATCATCTCCAAGGCGGAGAGCGTCTCCGATCTTCTGGAGGTGGCGCTGCTGCTGAAGGAGGTGGGGCTGGTCACCGCCGAGGGGGCGAGCGCGCTCGACATCGTGCCCCTGTTCGAGACCATCGACGACCTGAAGGCCTGCGCCGGCGTGATGGACCGGGCGCTTTCGCTGCCCGCCTACGCGCGGCTGGTGGCGAGCCGGGGCGGCGAGCAGGAGGTGATGCTCGGCTATTCCGACAGCAACAAGGATGGCGGCTTCGTCACCTCCGGCTGGGAGCTGTACAAGGCGGAGATCGGGCTCGTCGGCGTGTTCCGGGCCCATGGGGTGCGGCTGCGGCTGTTCCACGGGCGCGGCGGCTCGGTGGGGCGCGGCGGGGGGCCGAGCTACGATGCCATCCTCGCCCAGCCGGGCGGGGCGGTGGACGGGCGGATCCGCATCACCGAGCAGGGCGAGATCATCTCCTCCAAATATTCCCACCCCGATGTGGGCCGGCGCAACCTGGAGATCCTGGTGGCGGCCACCCTGGAGGCGTCCCTGCTCCAGCCGCGCGAGAGCGCGCCGCGGGCGGAGTTCCTGGACGCCATGGCCGAGATCTCCGACGCCGCGTTTCGCGCCTATCGCGGCCTCGTCTACGAGACCGAGGGGTTCGAGGACTATTTCTGGTCGTCCACGGTCATCTCCGAGATCGCCACCCTGAACATCGGCTCGCGCCCGGCGTCGCGGGCGGGGACGCGGGCCATCACCGCGCTTCGGGCCATCCCCTGGGTGTTCTCGTGGGCGCAGTGCCGCTTGATGCTGCCGGGCTGGTACGGCTTCGGCACGGCGGTGGAAGCGTTCCTGGCCCGCCGCGGCCACGCCGGGCTCCCGCTGCTCAGGGCCATGTACAAGGAGTGGCCCTTCTTCCGCACCCAGCTCTCCAACATGGACATGGTGCTCTCCAAGAGCTCCCTGGCGGTGGCCTCGCGCTATGCGGAGCTGGTGGCGGATGCGCGCCTGCGCGAGGAGATCTTCGGCCGCATCCGCGCCGAGCACGGGCGCACGGTGGGCCATCTCAATGCCATCATGGGCCAGGGCCGGCTCCTGGAGGGCAACCCCGCCCTCGACCGCTCCATCCGCGCCCGCTTTCCCTATCTCGACCCGCTCAACCATCTGCAGATCGAGTTCCTGAAGCTTCACCGGCGGCAGGGCGCGGCAGGGGACGAGGCGGCGCGCGAGGAGGTGCTGCACGGCATCCAGCTCTCCATCAACGGCATCTCCGCCGGCTTGCGCAATTCGGGCTGAAGGCGGACGATCCGGCATCCGCGGCGCGGCTTCAAGAAAATCTATCGCTTCTCACGTAGCAATAGATAAGACCTTTCGGAAGCTGATCCCCTTTCCTGTTCATCTTATTGCGCGGGATGGGGGATCTGATGCTTTGCATGCACGATCGATATGGAGGAAAAAACCTTATCTCGCGCTCTATTTCAAGCGAGGTGCAAGCATTCGTCGCAGTCTGGAATTGATATAAATCAACCGAGTTGCGAACGCTTCTCGCTAGCCTCCGCGCATCATCCTGCGGGGGAGACGACGATGAGACGAATGCTCTTGGCCGGCCTGGCGGCGGGCCTCATGGCGGGCGCGCCGGCCTTGCCGGCGGCCGCTGCCGACGACCTGCGCACCCAGGCGCTCGAGGTGTTCAAGCCCCTGCCGTCCACCATTCCGGCGGTGAAGGGCAACAAGATCACGCCCCAGAAGATCGAGCTCGGCAAGGAGCTGTTCTTCGATCCCAGACTGTCCGCCTCCGGCGTGTTCAGCTGCAATTCGTGCCACAACCTCGCCACCGGCGGCGACGACAACCTGGAAACCTCCATCGGCCACGGCTGGCAGCGCGGCCCGCGCAATTCGCCCACCGTGTTCAACTCGGTGCTGAACGAGGCCCAGTTCTGGGACGGGCGCGCGGAAGACCTGAAGGCCCAGGCCAAGGGCCCCATCCAGGCCAGCGTCGAGATGGCCAACACGCCCGACAACGTGGTGAAGACGCTGAAGAGCATGCCGCCCTACGTGGAGGCCTTCAAGACCGCCTTCCCCGGCGAGCAGGACCCGGTGACCTTCGACAACATGGCCAAGGCCATCGAGGCCTATGAGGCCACCCTCATCACCCCCGCGCCCTTCGACGCCTGGCTGAACGGCGACGACGACGCGCTGACCGCCGACCAGAAGAAGGGCCTCGCCCTGTTCATGGACAAGGGCTGCTCGGCCTGCCATTCGGGGGTCAACGTGGGCGGCCACGGCTACTACCCCTTCGGCGTGGTGGAGAAGCCCGGCGCCGACATCCTGCCGCCCAACGACAAGGGCCGCTTCGCCGTGACCAAGACGGCGGACGACGAATATGTCTACCGCGCCGCGCCGCTGCGGAACGTGGCGGTCACCCGGCCCTATTTCCACTCCGGAAAGGTGTGGGATCTCGGCCAGGCGGTGGCCATCATGGGCAGCTCCCAGCTGGGCCAGGAGCTGAACGACGGCGAGGTGAAGCTGATCGTGGCCTTCCTCGGCTCGCTCACCGGCAAGGTGCCGCCGGTGGTGCTGCCGGTGCTGCCGCCCGAGACCGATGCCACGCCGCACCCCACCGCCGAGGTGGTGAAGCCCTGAGGCCAGGGCGGCGGAAGTCGCGGGCCGGCGTGGAGCGGAGGGCTCGCGCCGGCCATGACGAGGGGACGTCCGCGAGGCAATCGCGGGCGTCCCTGGCGTTTCGGGGCCGGTTCAGGCGAGGCCGACGATATGGCCGATGAAGGGCAATTGGCGGAAGGCGTGGGCCACGTCCATGCCGTAGCCCACCACGAACAGGTCGGGGCAGGTGAAGCCCACGAAATCGGGGTGCACCTGCACCGCCCGCTTGCCGGGCTTCTCCAGCAGCACGCACACCAGCACCCGCCGGGCGCCACGCGCCATCAGCAGGTCCTTCGCGAACGCCAGCGTGCGGCCGGATTCCAATATGTCGTCGATGAGCAGCACGTCGCGGCCGCGCACGTCGGAGCGCACGTCGGAGAGGATGTCCACCTGCCCGCAGGAGACCGTGGCCTCGCGGTAGGAGGAAAGCTGCATGAACTCCACCTCCGGCGTGATCCCCGAAGCGTGGAGCGCGCGCAGCAGGTCGGCGGAGAACATGAAGGCGCCGTTCATCACCACCACGGCGATCAGGTTGTGCGGCTCTTCCCCCGCGATCTCGCCCGCCAGGGCGCCGACGCGGGCGGAGATGCGGCTTTGGTCGAACAGCACGGAGATATTCGGCAGGGGCATGGGTCCTCGCTCAACTTGCCGGAGCATGGACCGGATGCCCGCGCCCGTCCAGAGCGGGGCCGGCCCGAGGTGGGCGGGGCGGCCCGCATCGTTTATGCTTGCGGATCAACGCAAGCGGACGATTCGGAGGAAGGGTGGAACATCTGGTCCGATTCGAGAATGTCGGTCTGAGATACGGGATGGGGCCGGAAGTGCTGAAGGATGTCTCCTTCGGCATCGCGCCCAGTTCGTTCCAGTTCCTCACCGGCCCCTCGGGCGCGGGCAAGACCACCCTGATGCGCCTCCTGTTCCTCTCGCTGAAGCCGACGCGCGGGCTCATCACCCTGTTCGGCCGCGATGTCTCCTCCCTCGATCCGGACGAGGTGGCGGTGCTGCGGCGGCGCATCGGCATCGTGTTCCAGGATTTTCGCCTGCTCGACCACCTCACCACCTACGAGAACGTGGCGCTGCCGCTGCGCGTGCTGGGGCGGGAGGAGGCGAGCTACCGCGCGGAAGTCACGGAGCTGCTCGGCTGGGTCGGCCTCGGCGACCGCATGGACGTGCTGCCGCCGGTGCTCTCCGGTGGCGAGAAGCAGCGCGCGGCCATCGCCCGCGCCCTCATCGGCCGGCCCGAGTTCCTGCTGGCCGACGAGCCCACCGGCAATGTGGACCCCACCCTGGCGCGCCGCCTGCTGCGCCTCTTCATCGAGCTCAACCGCACCGGAACGTCCGTGCTGCTGGCCACCCATGACATCGCGCTCATGGACCAGTACGACGCCCGGCGCCTCGTGATCGCGGACGGTCGCCTCTATGTCTACGACTGAAGCCGCCCCCCTCGCGCCCAATGGCTCCAAGGGCTCAGGCGCCGCGCCCGAGGAGGCGGCGCGGCCCGCGCGGCCCCGCTCGTCCTCCATCGTGCCCGGCGCCACCATTGCCGGCCACACCCTGGTGGCGGTGGTGGCCATCATGACGTTTCTCGCCTCGCTCACCATCGGCGCCGTGCTCGCCGTGCGCACCACCGCCGGCCAGTGGCGCGCCGACGTGACGCGCGAGGTGACCATCCAGATCCGCGCCGGCGAGCCCAAGGCCACCGACGCCCAGGTCCAGCTCGCCGCCGAGATCGCCCGCGCCACCCCCGGCATCGCGGAGACCCACATCCTCTCAGCCGAGGAGACGGGCCGTTTGCTGGAACCCTGGCTCGGCTCCGGGCTCGACCTCGGCGACCTGCCGGTACCGCGCGTGGTGGTGCTGAAGCTCGACGGCGGAACGCCGGTGGATTTCGCCAAGCTCCGCCGCACCCTGAGCGACCGCATCCCCACCGCCACCCTCGACGACCACCGCCTGTGGTCGCGCCGCCTCGGCGCCATGGCCGAGGGGGTGATGCTCACCGGCCTCGTGCTGCTGGCGCTGGTGGGGCTCGCCACCGTGCTCTCGGTGGTGTTCGCCACGCGGGCGGCGGTGGCCACCAATCGCGCGGTGGTGGAGGTGCTGCATTTCGTGGGCGCGCGCGACGGCTTCATCGCCGCCCAGTTCCAGCGCCACTTCCTGAAGATCGGGGCGCAGGGCGGGCTGCTCGGCGGCGGCGCGGCGGCGGCCGTGTTCGGCGCCATCGTGGCGGCACCGCGCTTTTCCCTGGCGGGCGATCCGGAAGACCCGAGCTTCCTAGCCTGGCTCGATCCGGGCGTGTGGGGCTTTGTGGGCATCGGCTGCGCGGTGGCGGTGGTGGCGTTCGCCACCGCTTTCACCTCGCGCGTCACCGTTTACCGAACCTTGAGGACGATCCAGTGAAATTCACGGCCCGTCCGGGTCGTACTGGAGTGTCCTCGGGGCCGCCGCATTCGGTCCGCATGGTTTGACGATGAGCATGACCACCGAATTGACGCTGCCGGCCGGCGCCGCCGCCCGCGCGCTGCGCCGGGAGCGGTCGGAAACCGCCTCGGACCAGCCGGAGGAGCGGCGGCCGGATGCCGCGCCGGACACCCGCCCGCCCGCGCGCGGCCGGCGTGCCCTGTGGCGGCGGCTCGCCAAGGGCGTGCTGCTGCTCGCGGGGCTGTGCGTGCTGGCGGTGCTCGCGGGCTTCCTCGCCTTCCTCACGCAGATCGCCGTGCGCGAGCCGGTGCAGGTGCGCCCGGCCGACGCCATCGTGGTGCTCACCGGCGGCGCCTCCCGCATCGCCGACGCGGTGAACCTGCTGGCGGAGGGACGGGGCCGGCGGCTGCTCATCACCGGAGTCAATCCCGTCACCTCGCCCGGCGAGCTCAGCCGCACCCTGCCGGATGGCGAGGCCCTCATTTCCTGCTGCATCGACCTTGGCCATCGGGCGCTGAACACCCGCGGCAACGCCATCGAGGCGGCGGAATGGGCGCGCAGCCAGGGCTTCCGCTCGCTGGTGGTGGTCACCTCCGCCTGGCACATGCCGCGCGCCCTGGTGGAGCTGAACCACTCGCTGCCCGACTTGGACCTCGTGGCCTACCCGGTGGTCACCTCCCGCATGGAGACGGAGCGCTGGTGGCGCGATCCGGCCACCTTGAAGCTGCTCTTCAAGGAATATCTGAAGTACATGATGGCGCGGGCGCAGATCCGCCCGGTGCAGCCGGTGGCCGAGACGATCGGCCCCGACGCTCCCCGCACGCGTGTCTCCGCCGAGGCGCGCGCCGCGCATTGAACCGTTCGGCGGGGAGGGAGCTTCCGAGGTGGTGACGGCGCTGCGTTCGCTCGTGTTCCAGGTCGCGTTCTATGCGGTGACCGCGATCTATTCGGTCGGCTTCGTGCCGCTGCTACTGCTGCCGCGCCGCACCCACTGGAAATGGGCGGTGCTCGGCTGGGCCAGGACCATCACCTTCCTGCTGCGCGTCATCTGCGGCACGCGGATGGAGGTCTCGGGGCGCGGCAACATTCCCGAGGGCCCGCTGCTGATCGCCTCCAAGCACCAGTCGGCCTGGGAGACGCTGGCGCTGCTGCCGCTGTTCTCCGATGCCGCCTTCGTGCTCAAGAAGGAACTGATGCGCATCCCGGTCCTGGGCTGGCACCTCTCCAAGGCGCGGATGATCCCGGTGGACCGCAGCGGCGGCATGAGCGCGCTGAAGGCCATGACCCGCTTCGCCCGCGGCGAGGTGGAGGCCGGCCGGCAGATCCTCATCTTTCCCGAAGGCACCCGCCGCCCGCCCGGCGCGCCGCCGGACTACAAGTTCGGCGTGGCGCATCTCTATGGGGCGCTCGGGGTGCCGTGCCTGCCGGTGGCGCTCAATTCGGGCCTCTACTGGCCGCGCCGCGCCCTCACCAAGCGGGCCGGCACCATCCGCGTGGACATCCTGCCGGCGATCCCGCCCGGTCTGGGGCGCGCGGCGTTCATGAGCCGGCTGGAGGCGGACATCGAGGGCGCCAGCGACCTCCTGCTTGCACAGGGCCTGGAGGAGCTGGGCGCGCGGGCGCCCAAGGGGGTGCTGCCGCCATCCGCGCCATCCCCGTTGTCCACCTCTGTGGAAAACTCTTGATCGCGATTCTGGGCTGTTCTAGTTTCGTTCCCATGAACGCGACTGATTCGCTCCTCATTCCCTTGACCGACGCCGGTTGCCTCACCGGTCTGAAGCACGGCGTGCTCGGTGCGCGCTACCGCTTCTGGCGCGATGGAGACGGCGTGCGGCACGTGTTTTCGGTGTATCCGGTCGATGCGGCGCCCGACTATCCGGATGCCGTCGCCATCGTCGCCCGCCGCACGCCGGCCGGCTCGCTCGCCATGTGGGCGGGACCGAGCGGGGCAGAAGCGCGGCGCATGGCCGAGCGGCTCGATGCCGATGAGATCCATATCCATGTGCTGGGCGAGGAGCCCGCGCCGGGCCTGCGGCGCCTGCTGGCCCCGTCGCCCGCGCTGCCCGCCGTGCAACGCCCCGCGCGGCTGCCGGTGGTGGTGCGCCCCTGTGCGCTCCAGAGCCGGCATGCGGCCTGACGCCGTTGCGTGAGGCGCCAGCGGGTTCTCAGCCGGGGCCGGTGTCCTTCGCCGCCTGGCCCTTGAGCCCGCCGTGTTCCCGCCGCAGGTGGCCGGCGATCCAGGTGAGGCCGGGGTCGGCGAGGCCCAGCTCGTCGAGCGCGCCGACGGTGGCGAGCACATAATCCGCATTGGGGCCGGACTTGCCATGGGAGCGCTGGACCAGCGCCAGCTGCTGCTGAAGGTCCAGCCCGCCCGCATATTGCGCATGGGCGCGATTGACGAGGTAGGCCACCGCCGGCGCGTTGCGCCGGCTTCCGTCCAGAAGCTGCACCCGCCGCACGCACTCCCGGTAGACACCGGAAATCTGTTCCCGCTCCGTGAGATAGGCGTAGGTCTGCGTCCAGTCCCGCGCCTCCACCCGATAGGCGATGCCCCGGCAGGAGCCTCCGAGCTCCAGCCCCAGCACCAGGCCCGGCGCCTCCGGCGTGCCGCGATGGTGGAAGGAGTAGACGCACAGCGCCCGGTGGGCGCCTATGAGGCGCGCCTCGCACCGCTCCGCGAAGGCGAAGCCGGGGTTCCACATCAGGGAGCCGTAGGCGAAGACCCAGTGGTCGTGGCCCGCGCCAGTTTCCTCGCTCATGATCGACGCGCGCGCCCTCGGCGTTGACAGATGCACTCGGCCGTCGCCTAACAGCGGCGAAGCGCCGCCGCAAGCGTGCCGGCGCCGATTCGTCCCGCACCCGATCCGCCCCACGAGGGAAAACCAGGGAAAAGGCCGCGCATGACCAGCTCCGAAACTCCCTCCAGGCGCTCTCGCCCGTGGTTCGTGATCGTGCTCGTGGCGCTCGTCGTGCTGCTCGCCGTGGCCTGGAGCGGGGCGTGGGTCTATGCCGCCAACCGCGCCGAGCGCGAGATCGACGCCTGGGTGGACCGGGAGGCGCGGCTCGGCCGCGTGTGGTCCTGCGGCGAGCGGCGGCTCGGCGGCTTCCCCTTCCGCTTCGAGTTGACGTGCCAGGCGCCGACGCTGGAAACCAAGGGTGGCGACCCGGTCCGCGTGACCGCGGCGTCGGCCCACGCGGTGGCGCAGGTCTGGGCGCCGAACCACATCGTGGCGGAGTTCGTTCCGCCGGCGCGGGTGGAGGAGGGGACGACGCATCGCGCCTATACCGCCACCTGGGGCCTGCTGCAGATGAGCGGCGTGGGCGATCTCGGCGGGCAGCCGCAGCGCTTCTCCCTGCTGGCGCGCGACGCGCGCGTGGAGGAGCCTGCCGATGGTTCAGGGCGCGCGCTGCTCTCGGCGCGGCTCGCGGAGTTCCATGTGCGCCGGGTGCCGGGCGCGGCGGGGCCGGACGGGCTCGACTATGCCGCCGGCATCACCGGCGGGGAGAGCGCCGTGCTCGCGGCGGCGGGCAGCGCCGGGCCGGTGGACGTGGCCCTGCAGGGGCTCGTGACGGCGGCGGCGGACCTGCGGCCCATGCCCCTGCCGCAGCGCCTCAAGGCGTGGGCGGCGGCGGGGGGCACGGCGCGGCTCGACCGCCTCACCGTCACCACGCCGCAGATGGCGGCATCGGCGCGCGGCGAGCTCGCCCTCGATCCCCTGGGCCGCCTGAACGGCACGCTGGACCTGGGCTTCGCCGGCCTCAACGATCTCGTGAAGCAGCTCGACCGCGCCGGCGTGATCCCGCGTGAGCTTTCCCCCGTGGTGGGCGCGCTGGCGATGGTGGGCAAGCCCGCCATGGTGGAAGGGCGCCAGGGCGTGAACTTCGCGCTCAGCTTCAAGTCCGGCACCCTCCGCCTGGGCGGCTTCCCGGTGGGCATGGTGCCGCCGGCCTTTTAAGGCCCGCGGCCCGGTCCTCTGACGGCGCCGGGCGGCTTGCGCTCGGGCGCGGCGCGGACTTGATTGAACGCCCGCGAGGCATGCTCGCGGACCCCTGGGCTGAAACGGTTTTCCCGCGAGGAAGCGTGTCGATGCGAAAGCCGAGGGCGGCTGCCGCAGGTGGGTGCGCGCGGGAATGCCTGCGCCGGAGCTGTGGTCAGAACACCCGCGCGCCGGCCGCCAGCACCCGGCGTACCACGGGCGTGTCCTCCACCATGCGGAACAGGAGGAGATCCGCCCGCAGGCCCGGCGCAATGCGTCCGCGATCGTCGAGCCCGGCCATGCGGGCTGGCGCGCGCGTCACGAGGCCGAGGGCCTGCGGCAGGGAGAGCCCCTGGCGCAGGTGCAACGCCACCGCCGCCTGCAGCAGGCTCGCCGGCACATAGTCGGAGGCGAGGGCATCGAGCAGGCCCTCGGCGGCGAGGTCCTTCATGGCGACGCCGTTAGAATGGGAGCCGCCGCGCACCACGTTGGGCGCGCCGCCGATGGTGGAGAGCCCCGCCGCGCGGGCGGCGCGGGCCGCGGCCACGGTGGTGGGAAACTCGCTGATGGTGCAGCCCGCCGCCCGCGCCAGCTCCACATGCTCCGGCGTGGTGTCGTCGTGGCTGGCGCGCACCATGTGCTTCCCGCTCAGCATGGCGACCAGCGGGTCGTGGTTCTCGGCCACCGCCGCGCGGCCGCGGGCGGAGCGGGTCTCGATCTCCTCCTCGGCCTCCTCGGCGGTCTTGCCGATGCCGAGCAGGAAGGTGCGCAGGCTCTCCACGTTGCGCCACTGCCGGGCGCCGGGCGTGTGGTCCATGATGGAGGCGAGGGTCACCCGCGACCGCTCCAGCGCCGGGGCCACCAGCTCCAGCAGGCCGGGGTCCGTCATCTCGCAGCGCAGGTGGATGCGGTGGTCGGCGCGGAACAGGCCGGCGCTTTCCTCCACCGCGTCGAGCATGAGGGTGAAAAGGTCGCGCCGCTCGGCCTTCGCCTGGTCGAAGCCGCCGGCGCAGATGGCGTCGAACACGGTGGTGATGCCGCTCGCCACCACCTGTCCGTCATGGGCGAGGGCGGCGGCCCGCCGGTCCGGCCAGAACACCTTGGGGCGCGGCACGAAGTGGCCTTCCAGCGCGTCGGTGTGCAGGTCGATGAGGCCGGGGCAGAGGATGTCGCCCTCGCAGTCCACCGCCAGAGGCAGGTGGGACCGGCCTTCCTCCACGGCGGCGATGGTGCCGCCGCGCACCACCAGCGTGCCCTCGATGACGGTGTCGTCGAGAACGATGCGGGCGTTGGTGAGGACGGATTCCATGTCGGCTCCGATGGATGATGGGGCGGGAAAGGGCCCGCCATGGCACATGCGCAAGACTGGCGCATGACGCCGGCGGGCGTTGACCAGCTTCAGTTGCTGGCGGCGGGAGCGGTCGCCGGCTTCGGCGGGATGACCTGATAGAGCTGGAACCGCTCGCCTTCAAAGATCAATTTCAGCCGGTCCGGATCGGGATCGGGCGCGCCGCGTTCGGTGAACAGCACGTAGACATAGTCGAAGTGCTGGGGCCACAGGTCCCAATAACGCGGGCCGTCGGCGGTGGACTCGTCTTCCGTGAGCATGAGCTGCTCGATCTGGGGCGGCGTGCCGTCCTCGGTGTCCACATGGTCGCGATAGGGCAGGTTGGCGCGCAGGATCTGCTTGCCCTTCACCGTGAAGGCGGTGGTGACGAGGCTCGAACGCTCGATGATGGCGAGGCACGCCGCGTGCACGAGGCCGAGGTCGCGCGGGTCGTTGCCGCCCTGGACGTCGGCATAGGCCACCAGCACCCGCGAACCGGGGTGGATGAGGCTGATGGACTTCTGGAAATTGGTGGTCCACTGGCTGAGCCGGTCCCACACGAGCTGCACCTCCGCCACGCGGACCGCCAGCAGCACGATGAGCACCACCACGAAGCCGCGCTGGGCGAGGCGGTGGCGCAGGTCCACCTGGATGGTCGCGAGCACCAGGAAAGCGATGGCGATGGGGAAGCGCTGGTCCGCCATGTAGGTGGCGAACACCACGCGCGGCATGGCGAGATAGACCGCGCCAGCCACCAGCAGCAGCGGCACCAGCAGCGGGTGCGTGCGCAGCAGCCGGTGCTGGATGGCCCACGCCGCCGCCAGCACCACCACCGCCGTGAGCACGAACGCCACGATGTCGTAATAGACGTTGATGACGAACTCGATGCCCTGAAGCTTGCCCTGCGGCTCCCAGATGTTCTGTGTCGACAGGCCCCAGGTGGGGCTGGCGATGAGCATGGGGATGATGATGGCGAACGGCAGCCCGGAGGCGACGAAATCCACCAGCCGGGGCACCAGCGGCGTGCCGCGGCGCCCGAACAGCCGCGCCAGCTCGAACGAGAGGATGCCCACCGCATACACGCCGGCCGCGAACAGGTGGCAGAAGAACAGCACCACCACGAAGGCGGCCGACACCATGAAGCGCAGCGGCCACGGCCGCTCGCGCAGGAGGCTCCAGAACGCCAGGGCGAACAGGGCGAGGCCGATGCCGAAATAATAGTTCATCACGCCGATGAGGAAGATGCTGTTGTACAGCAGCGGGAAGGCCAGCAGCGGCAGGGCCGACCAGCTTCCGAACAGGGCGCGGTGGAGCGTCAGCGTGCCGCCCGTGATGAGGGCGAAGCACATGAGCGTGTAGATCTCGCCCGCCACGTAGATGTTGGTGACGCGGTCGATGACCGGCACCACCATGTCCATCATCAGGTTGGGCAGGATCGACCAGTCCAGCGAATAGAAGCGCGCGAGGTTCTGGTCGTGGGACAGGGTCGCGATGATGTGCATCCGCGCCAGGTGGTTCACATAGTCTGACAAAGGCGGGATGGGGTGGGTGAGGATCGGGATCGCGGCGAGGGCCAGGCACACCACGAACAGCACCGCGATGAGCGGGCGCGAGAGATCGTGCGGGCGGCGGGGCGGCAGGCGGAGCGCGGGCTGGGGCGCCTTCGGGGGCAGGTGCTGCTGGGCGGACATGGGTGAACTCTGCCTGGGGATGCCCGCTCGGGAGCGCGCATGCTTGGGTTTGGGAGACGCGGCGGCGGCCGTGGCGAATGTGGTCGTCGGGACACTCCCGTCGTCGGCACGTCTTCCGCGCGTGCCCGCTCCGGACGGGTGGGTCCCGGCGCCCGCCGGGCTGTCGAGACCTGTGGCGGAGCGCGGTGGAACACTTTGGTGGCGTGCTCTTCGCACTCCGATTGTGGTGCGCCGGAGGCTCTTTCTCATCACGTTTCCGCGATCCGTGAAATGCCTTTTTGGTCGGATGTCAACACGCGCCCGCGCCCTTCCCCGGTGGCGGCGAACGGGCTATGACGGCGCCGTTCGAGGGAGGCGCCGCGCCCACGCGCGCTGCTTCCCCCCAAAGCCCCTCGGGCCGACCTGCTTGAGCGAGATCTCCATGACCGAGACCGTCCAGTCCCCCATCGCGGAAGCGCAGCTCCAGGCCGAAGTGCTGGCGAAGGCGCTGCCGCACATGCAGCGTTATGATGATACCATCATCGTGGTGAAATATGGCGGCCACGCCATGGGCGACGAGGACGTGGCGCGCCACTTCGCGAGCGACATCGTGCTGCTGGAGCAGGCGGGGGTGAACCCCGTGGTGGTCCATGGCGGCGGCCCGCAGATCGGCGCCATGCTGCAGAAGCTCGGCATCAAGTCCGAGTTCGCCGCCGGCCTGCGCGTCACCGACAAGGCCACGGTGGAGATCGTCGAGATGGTGCTCGCCGGCGCCATCAACAAGCAGATCGTCGGCTTCATCAACGAGGCCGGCGGCAAGGCCATCGGCCTGTGCGGCAAGGACGGCAACATGGTGCGCGCCCGCAAGGCGAGCCGCGTGGTGGTCGATCCCGACAGCAAGATCGAGCAGGTGGTGGACCTCGGGTTCGTGGGCGAGCCCGACACCGTGGACACCATGGTGCTGGACCAGATCCTGGGCCGCGACCTCGTGCCGGTGCTGGCGCCGGTGGCGGCCGCGGTGGACGGCGGCACCTACAACGTCAACGCCGACACCTTCGCCGGGGCCATCGCCGGCGCGCTGGGCGCCAAGCGCCTGCTGATGCTCACCGACGTGCCGGGCGTGCTCGACCGGAACAAGCAGCTCATCCCGCGCCTCACCATCGCCGAGGCGCATGCCCTCATCGCCGACGGCACCATCTCCGGCGGCATGATCCCCAAGGTGGAAACCTGCATCTACGCCCTGGAGAAGGGCGTGGAGGGTGTCGTCATCCTCGACGGCAAGGTGCCCCACGCGGTGCTGGTGGAGCTGCTCACCGACCACGGCGCGGGCACACTCATCACCCGCTGAGGCGCCGTCATCGCCGCGAGGGGCCCGCCCCTCGCGGCCGTTCCAGAGGCGCCCGCCGGCCTCAGCGGCTCGGCAGCGTGGTGGCGCCGGGGCCGAGGGCGCGCTGCATCAGCACCGTGTCGATCCAGCGGCCGTGCTTGAAGCCGGTGGCGGGCAGGATGCCGATGGGCGCGAAGCCGCAGGCCCGGTGCAGGGCGATGGAGCCGGTGTTGCCGCTGTCGCCGATCACCGCCACCATCTGCCGGAAGTCGCGCGCCTCGCAGGCCTCGAGCAGCGCCTGGAGCAGGGCCTTGCCGATGCCGCGGCCATGCATCCGGTCGTCCACGTAGATCGAGTTCTCCACCGTGTTCCAATAGGCGACGCGCGGCCGGAAGGCGCTGGCATAGGCATAGCCCACCACGGCGCCGTCTTCTTCCTTCACCAGGAAGGGATAGCCGGCCTCGATGATGGCCTGCTGGCGGCGCGCCATCTCCTCCGGCCCCGGCGGGTCGATCTCGAAGGAGGCGGTGCCGGCGAGCACCGCGGCATCGTAGATGGCGGCGATGGCGGGGCTGTCTTCGGGGGTGGCGGGGCGGATCGGCATGGTCCTCATTCCACTGGCTGCGCATGACGCCGGGAGCCCTGAACGCGCCGGAGGCCCCGGCGCCGCTCTCGCTCCCTGCCGCCCGCGCCGCCGGAGCCTTCCTCCGGCGCGGGCACGTTGCTCTTATACCACCCGTTCCGCTTTTCCACTGCTGCCGCGCGGCCACGCCCGCCCGTCACGCGGGCAAAAGAAAACCCCGGCCGGAGCCGGGGTTTCCAAGAGATCCGTCGGTGAGACGCAGCGTCAGTTGCTGTTGCGGTTGCCGAAGAGCTGGAGCAGCATCATGAACAGGTTGATGAAGTCCAGGTAGAGGGTGAGCGCGCCCATGATGGCCTTCTTGCCCATCACCGCGGTGTCGTCGCCCTCGAAATACATCTCCTTGATGCGCTGTGTGTCGTAGGCGGTGAGGCCCGCGAACACCAGAACGCCCACCACGGACACGATGAACTGCAGCATCGAGGAGCCGAGGAAGATGTTCACCAGCGAGGCGATGATGATGCCGAACAGGCCCATCATCAGGAACGAGCCCATCCCCGAAAGGTCCTTCTGCGTGGTGTAGCCGTAGAGGCTCAGCGCGCCGAAGGAGGCCGCGGTGATGAAGAAAACCCGCACGATGCTTTCGTGCGTGTAGACGAGGAAGATAGTGGAGAGCGAGACACCCACCAGGGCCGCGTAGACCCAGAAGGTGATCTGCGCCGCCGAGACGCTCATGCGCTCCACGCGGAAGCTGAGGAAGAACACCGCCGCGAGCGGGGCCAGCATCACCACCCACTTCAGCGGGCTCACGAACAGCGTGTAGCCGAGCTGGGTCAGCATGATGCCGCCGGCCACCCGCCCGGCCGCGAGGCTCGGGTCCGTGGTGACGGACAGCATGTAGATGCCGAGCGCGGCCGCGCCCGTGATGGCGAGGCCGAGCGCCATGTAATTGTACACGCTGAGCATGTACGTACGCAGCCCCTGGTCGATCGCGGCCTGCGAGCGTGCCACCGACGGGTTCCAACGCCCGGCGACGTTGCGATCATAATCGGACATCGTCGTTCCCCTTCAAGAAACTCTAAACCCCTTTGCCGGCGCGCAAACACACCGTTGGGTTCGTGCGTTAATATGGTGGGTTCCGCATAGGGCGGCAAGACGAACGAAGATGAAATTTACGCAAGGTCACTCTAGGTCAGGTGGCTGATCGAGACCTAATGTCGCTGCCGTCCGAATGCGACTTCCGCTATGGTCGCGCAAGGTCAGGGCAACCGGCATGAGGCATCGGCGGGGCAGGGCGGGCGACGCGGAGACGCGGACGCAGGGGCGTTCGCGACGCGGTGCCGGACGCTCCGAAGCACAACTAAAAAGTGCCCTGAACATCACGGCAATCCTGGGTCTCGTGCTGCTTCCGGCCGCCGTCACGACGGGCGGTGAGGCGCGCGCCGGCGCATGGACCCTCGAGGGCGGCCGTGGGCAGGCGATCGCGCAGAGCGCAGCGGTCCATTCCTCCTCCGAGTTCGGTCCCTCCTCCCACCTCTACGACAGCCGCCCCTACGACAAGGTGGAGGTGACGCTGGTGCTCGAATACGGCCTCACCGACTGGCTGACGCTGATCGCCGCGCCGCAATTCCTCTCCGTCGCCCTGGGCGGCGCCGATCCCTCCTCGTATGACGGCCTCGGCTATACGGACGTGGGCGGGCGCGTGCGGCTGTGGCAGCAGGAGAATATGGTGGTCTCGGCGCAGGTGGTGGGGCGCTTCTCCGGCACCGGCGGCGCGCAGAGCGCGGCGGCGGTGGGCTACGAGGACCCGGAGCTGGACCTGCGCCTGCTCGCGGGCCTCTCCTTCACCTTGTGGGACCGGCCCGCCTATCTCGACGCCCAGCTTGCCCAGCGCATGCGCTTCGGCGACCCGCCGGACGAGCTGCACCTGGACCTGACCCTGGGCGTGCGCCTCGCGGAGCGCTGGCAGGCGCTGGCGCAGTCCTTCAACGTGGTCTCGGAGGGGGCGGGCGAGGGGCCCTACTTCGATGCCTCCTACGCCTACTACAAGCTCCAGCTCGGCGCCGCCTATGACTGGAGCGCGGCGATGACGCTGCAGGCATCGGTGGTGACCACCTGGCTCGCCCGCAACGCGCCGCTGGAGAACGGCCTGGTGTTCAGCGCCCTCTACCGTTTCTAGAGCATTTTCAAGCGAAGTGGCTTCCGGTTCGCGTGAAGAAAATGCGTCAACTCAAAGATTTAGAGACTGTCTCCGGTTTCATGACGTGAGGACATCCTCTGAGGCGGCCGCTCGCCGGCGGTGACGAGGCGGATGCCGAGCGCGATGGGCACGATGCCCAGGAGGTCGAGGGGCGGCACGCTCTCGCCCAGCAGCAGCCAGCCGAACAGCAACCCCAGCGGCGGCATCAGGAAGTGCAGGGCGCTGGCGCGGGTGGCGCTGGAGCGGTTCAGGATGAACAGCCACAGGCTGAAGGCCCCCACCGAGGCGCCGAGGGTGAGGTAGAGGAACGATACCGCCAGCGACGGCGTGAGATGGATGCGCGCGGGGTCTTCCAGCGCCAGCGCGAACGGCACCAGCACCAGCCCGCCGGCCAGCGCCTGCACGCCGCTGCCCAGCACCAGCGTGCCCGCCGGCAGCCGCGCGCGCTTATAGGCGAGGGTGCCGGCGGTGAGCGCCACCAGCGCCGCGAGCACGAACAGCGTCCCCACCGGGTCCTCATGCCCGCCGCCGAGGCGCGAGCGCAGCACCAGCGCCACCCCGGCGAAGCCCAGGAGCAGGCCGGCGAGCTTGCGCCCCGTCATCCGCTCGCCCAGCAGCGGCGCGGCGGCGAGCGCGGTGAGCAGCGGCGTGGCGCTCACCACCACGGCCGTGAAGCCGGAGGAGACGGTGGTCATGCCCCAGTAGGAGAAGCCGAGGTAGGCCGCGTTGTTGAGCACGCCGATGCCGGCGAACAGCGTGAGCACGCGCCAGCCCACCCGCCGCAGGGCGCCCATGGCCGCGCAGGCGGCCAAAAGAACGCCCCCCGCCAGCAGGAAGCGCGCGGAAAGCAGCAGCAGTGGCGGGCAATCGGCCAGCGCGGTCTTGGCGGCGGCGAAGGCGGAGCTCCAGACGAGGCAGAACAGCACGATCAGCACCAGCGTGCCGTCGATGCTGAAGCCGGGGGCGAGGGAGAAGGACAGTGGCCGGTTCATGGCGGGCTCGCGGATGGTGCTGGCCTTCAGCAATCGCATGGCGGGCATCCATTGAGAAATTCGATGTTTTGATGTTGAGTATCGGAAACCTGAATGCTTGGCGTCTCCGGGCGCGGGAGCGCGGCATGTTCGATCTCGATCTTCTCAAGGCCTTCGTGAGCGTGGTGGATGCCGGCGGCTTCACCCGCGCCGGCGAGCGGGTGCATCGCACCCAGTCCACCGTGAGCCAGCAGATCCGCAGGCTGGAGGAGCAGGCGGGCCGCGAGCTGCTGGTGCGCGGGCCGCGGGCGGTGAGCCTCACCGCCGAGGGGGAGCGGCTGCTCGCCTATGCCCGGCGCATCCTGGCGCTGAGCGCGGAGGCACGGGCGGCCCTGGCCGATGGCGGGGCGGGTGTGGTGCGGCTCGGCATTCCCGAGGACTTCGCCCTGGCGGCGCTGACTGGCCTCGTGGCCGATTTCGCCCACCGCCACCCGGCGGTGCGCCTTTCTGTGCGCTGCGCGCTGAGCTGCGAGCTGGCGGCCGATCTCGACCGCGGCGACCTCGACATCGCCCTCATGAAGCGCGACGGCGCGGGGGCTGGGGGCGCCGCCGGCCGGGCCACCGCGCGCGCCACCTGGCCGGAGCGGCTGGTGTGGGTCGGCGGGCCGGCGGCCCCGGCCGATCCGGCGGCGCTCGATCCGCTGCCGCTGGTGGCCTTTCCCCAGGGGTGCCTCTACCGCAACCGGGCGGTCCATGCGCTGGAGCAGGCGGGGCGCGACTGGCGCATCGCCTATGAGAGCCCGAACCTCATCGGCGTCTCGGCGGCGCTGGCCGGGGGGCTCGGCATCGCGGTGCTGGAGCGGCGGGCGGTGGCGCCCGGCCATCGGGTGCTCGACGCGGCCGCCGGCCTGCCGGCCATCGCGCCCACGGAGCTTGCCCTGTGCGTGGCGCCGCGCGCGCCGGCTCCGGTCGAGGCGCTGGCGGATGCCGTGGCCGCCTTCTGCGACCGCGAGGCGGGACTGCGCGACGCGGCCTGAGCGCCCCTCAGCCGGGCTGCAGCAGCCGGCGGCCGAGCCGGGCCGCGCCCAAAAGGCCGGGCGCCGCATGGGTCACCACCTGCACCGGCACCTGGGCGAGGCGCTCGCCATAGGGCGGGTGGTCCTCGAAGGCGGTGCGGAACGGGCTGTCGGCGAACAGGGGGGCGAGGCCGCGCCCGAGGCCCCCGCCCACATAGACGCCCCCGAGCGCCTCGAACGCGAGGGCGAGGTCGCCGAGCACCCGCCCCAGCACGCGCAGGAACACGGCGCAGGTTTCCTTCTCGCTCGGCTGGCCGCCCAAGGCCGCCTTCACGATGGCGTGGGCGGAGAGGCGCTCGCCGGTGAGGATGCGGTGCATGCGCACCAGCCCGCCGCCGGAGAGCACATGCTCCACCGCCACCGGCCCCATGTCGCGCACCATATGGGCGATGAGGCGGGCCTCGTCGGTGGTCACGGCGCCGAAGCGCATGTGCCCGGCCTCGCTCGGCAGCACGTCGTGGCCGCCCTCGCGGGTGAGGATCAGCGCGGTCCCGAAGCCCGTGCCCGGCCCGCATACCAGCCGTGGGCGCCCCGCCGCGGCGCGCCCCACGCCCACCGCCAGCAGATCATCCCGCCCGAGCTGCGGCACCGCATGGGCGAAGGCCACGAAATCGTTGAGCACCTCCACCCGCTCGAGGCCCAAGGCGGCGCCCAGCGCGGCGCGGGAGAAGCGCCACTCCCGGTTGGTGAGGCCCACCGCGTCGCCATCCACGGGCCCGGCCACCGCCAGCACCGCCCCCACCGGCTTTTCCCCTGATGCGGCGGACAGATAGGTGCCGAGGAGATCCTGCGCCGAGGCATAGGAATCGTTCGCCTCCAGGCGCACGTCGAACGGCACCCCGTCGGCGCCGCTGCGCGCGATGCGGGTCGTCGAGCCGCCGATGTCTGCGATGAGGACGGTGGGGGCCATGGGCGCGGTCCGGCTTCGTGAACGGGGCGCGCAATCTAAAGCATTTTGCCGCGCCCGGTATCGTCTTGCGCGGGGTGCGGCGATGGTGCCCCGCGGTCTCTTTTCCGCCTTCAATCTCACCGAGAAGGGCGCGGGCGGCAAGGTGGCGTCGTCGCCCTGCCTGCCGTAAGGTGCAGCAAATATGTGCGCCATCGGCCGGAAGGGACTGGCGGGAAGGGCGGTGCTGCGTACATAAAGCGGCGAGGCCCCTTCCGCGATGCGGCGACATCGGGCGGGTGGAACTCGCGATCGAGGCAACCAGGCGTGGCGGCGGTGCCGCTGCGCCGCAGGCATGGCGAAACGCAGTGATCGATATCTACACGATCATCTTCCTGGCCCTGGCCGTGTTCATCTTCGTGCGGCTGCGCAGCGTGCTGGGCCAGCGCACGGGGCGTGAGCGGCCGCCTTACGATCCCTATTCCCGCGACACCGCGCGCCCGCCGCAGCCGGCGCCCGACAACGTGGTGCCCCTGCCCGAGCGCAACACCGTGAACCCCGGCGTGCCGCAGCCCGTGGGCGACGACGAGGACGAGGCGCCCAAATACCGTTGGGAAGGCGTGGCGCCCGAGGGCAGTCCCGCGGCCGCCGCCCTGGATGCGATCGCGCGCATCGAGCCGGACTTCGACGCGAAGCACTTCCTCTCCGGCGCCAAGGCCGCCTACGAGATGATCGTGACCGCCTTTGCCAATGGCGACCGGCGGACCTTGAAGGATCTTCTCTCCAAGGAGGTCTACGATAATTTCGCCGCCGCCATCACCGAGCGGGAGAGCCGGGGCGAGACCATGGAATCGCGCTTCGTCGCCATTTCCCGCGCCGATCTGGAGCAGGCTGTGGCACAGGGCGCGACGGCGCAGCTCACGGTACGCTTCGTCTCGCAGCTCATCTCCGTCACCCGCGGGCGGGACGGCGGCGTGGTGGACGGCAGCCCGGACACGGTGGCGGACGTGACCGACGTGTGGACCTTCGCCCGCGAGCTGGGCACCCGCAATCCCAACTGGAAGCTCGTGGCCACCGAAGCGGCGCAGTGAGGCGGCGATCGTGGCGGCATCGAAGGATCGGCAAGGGACTTCAGGCGGCGGGCGGCGCGGGGAGCGCCCAAGCCGGCGCATGCCGGCGGGCGCAGGCCGGATGCTCGCCGTCGCGGTGCTGGCCAGCCTCGGCTTCGCCGCCGGTGTCCGCGCCGCGCCGGCGCTGATCGTGGCTGCCCCGGTGGAGCCCATGGCGACGCCTGACATTCCCGGCGCCCGCTTGGTGCCGGTTCGCTTTTCCGACCTCAAGGGCTGGAAGGACGACGACCTCGCCGCAGCCTTCCGCGCCTTCCGCGCGAGCTGCGGTGCCCTGCGCGCGCCGCCGGCGGCCGGCGCGCTGCCTTCGGCCGACACGTTGGTCCGCGGCCTGCTCTCCGCCTGCGCCGCGGCGGATGCCCTCGGCCTGGAGCACCCCTCCCGCGAGGTGGCGCGGCTGTTCTTCGAGCTCAATTTCCGCCCCTACCGCGTGATGCCGGACACCCACCCGGACGCCTTTCTCACCGGCTATTACGAGCCCGAGGTGGAAGGCGCGCTGGAGCGGGGCGGCGGCTTCGAGGTCCCGGTCTACGCCCGGCCGTCGGATCTCGTCATGACCGCCGGGGTCGCGGCCAATGGCGGCGGCGCGATGCGCATGGAGAACGGGCGGGAGGTGCCTTACTACGACCGCGCCGAGATCGAGGACGGCGCCCTGAAGGGGCGCGGGCTTGAGCTCGTCTACCTCAAGGACCCGGTGGACCTGTTCTTCATGCAGATCCAGGGCTCGGGCCGGGTGCGGCTGCCGGGCGGGCGGGTGCTGCGGCTCAATTACGACGGCTACAACGGGCAACCCTACACCCCCGTGGGCAAGCTGCTGATCCAGCGGGGGCTGGTGTCGCGGGACGAGATGTCCATGGAGCGCATCCGTGCCTTCATGGAGCAGCACCCCGACGCCGGGCGGGAGCTGCGCCGCGAGAATCGGTCCTTCGTGTTCTTCAAGGCGCTCGAGCTGTCGTCCGAGGAAGGCGCCATGGGCGCGCAGGGCGTGTCCCTCACGGCCGGGCGCTCCCTGGCGGTGGACCGCCGGCTGCACACCTTCGGCTCGCCCTTCTTCGTGGAGGCGGTGCTGCCGCTGTCCGCCCCCCGCGCGGCGGACGCCTTCCGGCGGCTGATGATCGCCCAGGATACCGGCTCCGCCATCGTCGGGCCGGGGCGGGCGGACCTGTTCTTCGGCGCCGGCGCGGAGGCGGGGGCGGTGGCAGGTCGCATCCGCCATCGGGCGCAGCTCGCCTTGCTGGTGCCGCGTTTCGCCGAGCCGGACCTGCCGACCGGGAGCGTGCCCGAGCAGAAAGCGGCAGGGGCGGGCGCGGCCGAAGCCGGCCGCCCATGAGCCGGCGGGGGCGCCGCCGCCTGCTGAGCGCCGAGGAGCGGGCATTGTGGGCACTCGTGGTCCGCGAGGTGAAGCCCCTGAAGCCGGAGTCCCATCCGCATTCTCCGGAGGAGGGTGTCGCCACCGCTCCGGGCGCGGCGGGGAATGCTCCGGCGGCCACGTCCGCCGCCCGCGCCAGGTCCGCGTCTCCCCAGGTGGCTCCCCCCAAGGCACCGCCGCCAAAGCCGCCGCTGCCCCTCGCGCCATTGGAGCCGAAGGCGCGCCGCCGGCTCGGGCGCGGCGCGGAGGTGGATGCGCGCATCGACCTGCACGGCCTCACCCAGGCGCTGGCGCATCGCCGCCTGCGGCTGTTCCTCATGGAGGCGCAGGCGCTGGGCCACGCGGTGGTGCTGGTCATCACCGGCAAGGGCGATCCCGAGGCTATCGGCGGCGCGCATTTTGGGGAGGGCAGGGGCGTGCTGCGGCGGGCGGTGCCGCATTGGCTGGCGGAGCCGGATCTGCGCAATGTGGTCCTGGGCTTCGAGGCGGCATCCCGCCGTCACGGCGGCGAGGGGGCCCTTTACGTGCGCATCCGCAGGCGGCGCGGCCTGGATTGACGTGGGGCGTAGGCAGGTCCGGTGTGATCGCGCGGTCGATCGCGCCGCGGAGTGTCCCCCGTCGCGCGGAAGTCTGGCGGGGGAATGTACGGCGGGACAGGGGTTGGAATGGCGCCGGCGCGGCTGGGCCTGCCTGGGGCGTCCCAGAACATTTTCAAGCGAAGCGGGTGGCGGTTCGCGTGAAGAAAATGCGTGATCTCAATAATCTGGGGCGGCTGTTGCCAGTCGATGCGAGCGGAAAACGCCCCTAGATCTCCCGGCCCTCCACGGTGACCACGAGCTGGCCTTCCAGCTCCTTCGCGCCCTCGAAGCGGGGGTTGACCTCCAGCGCCTTGCGCGTGGCCTCCAGCGCCCTTTTGTCGTCGCCGATGTCGCGCAGGATCAGGGCGAGGCCGTAGAGCATGGGGAAATGCCGCGGCTCGCGGGCGAGCACCTCGCGGATGTCCGCCAGCGCCGGCCCGTAGTCGTCGCGCATGTAATGGATGGTCGCGCGCTTGGAGAGGGCGCCGATGTCGTCCGGGTCGATCTCGATCGCCTGGCCGAGAATCTTCAGGGCGAGGTCGTACTGCTTGGCTTCCAGCGCCACGCTGGCGCGCGCCATCAGCAGGTCGACGCTGGTGCTGTCGGTGGTGTTGAAAAGGCGGTCGAGCCGCTCGCTGATGACCTTGGCGCTGCGCTCGTCGGGCGCGACCTTCAGGGCGGCGAAAAGCGCTTCGAGCTGGGTGCGCTTGTCCTTCGGCGTCTTGCGCGGAGAGCGGGGTGCAGTTCCGTCGGGTACGGCTGGTGCCGCCTCTTGGGCTCCGGGCTGGCCCGCAACGTCCTCTCCGGCTGTCAGCGCCCATGCCGGGCCGTGGCCGAAGACGAGAGCCGCGAGCATTGGAAATGCCGCGATGCGCAACGCATGCCGTCGGAAACGGGAAGAGGGCCCGGAAGGGCGCTGGGCGGGCGGCGTGGAGACGGCACTCATGGAAGAAGTGTCGGACGTGACGCCCGTTTCGTCAACGGCGCCGCGGCGCTTGGGCCGCGGCCGCCTTTCACGTTCCGGCGAAGGCCCGCCGGAACGCATCGGCGCGAGCGCCTCAGCCCTGGCGGGCCTTGTAGCGCTTCTGGGTCTTGTTGATGATGTAGACGCGGCCCTTGCGGCGCACCAGACGGTTGTCCCGGTGGCGACCGAGCAGCGACTTGAGGGAATTGCGGATCTTCATGACACTCGCCTTCGGGCCGACCGCGGCGCGCATGCCGCGCGGCTCGTCGACACTCTGCTGATGGATTGAGCCGGCGTGATAAGCGGCGGCGGCGCCGATGTCAATGCGTCCCGCGCCCTTCCCACCTCCTTGCCGGGTCGTCGCCCTCACGCACGGTGATAGGGGTGCCCGGCGAGGATGGTCACCGCGCGGTAGACCTGCTCGGCCAGCATCACCCGCACCAATTGGTGGGGAAAGGTGGCGGCGCCATAGGCCACGAGCCGGCCGGCACGGGCCCGCACGCTATCCGCAAGGCCGTCTGCACCGCCGATGATGCAGGCGAGCGCCGACGTGCCCCCGTCGCGCAGCGCGCCGAGGTGAGCGGCGAAATCCTCGCTGGTCAGGTTCCGTCCGCGCGGATCGAGCACGACGAGCCCGGCACCGGGGGGCAGGGCCGCGAGAATCGCCGCGCCCTCCTCGGCCATGCGGTCCTCTGCGCGGCGGGCGGACGATTCGGCGATCTCCACCATGTCCACGGCGGTGAAGCCCAGGGCGCGCCCGGCGGCGCGGGAGCGTTCCAGGTAGCGGGCGACAAGGTCGCGCTCAGCCCCGGCCTTCAGCCGGCCGACGCAAAGGAGAACGAGGCGCACGTGCGTTCAGCCTGGAAACGGTCGCCGCGGCGCGTTCAGGGGCGCGGCGTGCCGGACCACATCTTCTCGATGTTGTAGAAGGCGCGGACCTCCGGCTGGAAGACGTGGACGATCACGTCGTTCGCGTCGATCAGCACCCAGTCGCAGGCCGGCTGGCCTTCCACGCGCACATGCTTGATCCCGGCTTCCTTGAGCGCCTCCAGGAGGTGCTCGGCGATGGCGCCCACATGCCGCTGCGAGCGGCCGGAGGCGATCACCATGAAGTCGGCGATGGCGGTTTTCCCGCGCAGGTCGATGGAGACGATGTCCTCGGACTTGTCGTCCTCCAGCTTGGCCTGGACGAGGGCGAGAATCTCCTCGGGCTGGAGATGACCGTCGGAGATCGTGGCGGGCGGCGTCATCTGGTCGTTTGCCTCAGGGCTGGTCGCCAGAACGGCCGCCTGGACCGTGGCCTCTTGGGCCGAAGCCATTGTGGACAGGGGTCCATATCCTCTCAGGTTGAAGGCGCCGGGCGCACGTGCCGCAGGCGCGAGCATTAGAATGTCGGAAAATCAACGAATTTTCAAGGGTCGCGCGACCTCACCCCCCGCCGGGCACGGAGCCGAGGCGCCGGGCGGCGCGGATTCCCGTTGAAGATACGGGGGATTTCAGCCCGTGGAGGAACACCCAGGCGGGCGGGGCGAGGTCCGCCAGCACGGTGGCGTCGCTCTCCTCGATGCGCCAGCGCTCCAGCGCCCGCGCCGCCGGGGCGGCGGTGGCGGCGAGCGACTGGCCCATGCGGTCCACCACCGCCACGGGCACCCGCTCGGCGATGGCGCGCCAGCGCTGCCAGCGGTGGAACTGCGCGAGATTGTCCGCCCCCATGATCCACACGAAGCGCACCTTCGGCATCCGGCGCGTCAGCGCCGCGATGGTGTCATAGGTGTAGCGCACGCCGAGCGCGGCCTCGCAGCCGGTGACGTCGATGCGCGGATGGTGCGCGACCCGCCGCGCCAGCGCCACCCGCTCCTCCAGGGATGGCAGCTCGCGGTTGTCCTTCAGGGGGTTGCCGGGCGTCACCAGCCACCACACGCGGTCGAGCTGCAGGCGCCTCAGCGCCAGCAGGCTCGCCGCCCGGTGCGCGCCGTGGGCGGGATTGAAGCTGCCGCCCAGCAGGCCGACGCGCAGCCCCGGCGCCGCAAGCGGGATGCGGCGCGCGTCGCGGGCGCAGGGCGTCTCGCCCTCCGCCCCGCCGGCGCGGCACGGCGGCATGGTGGCGCCGGCCTGCAGGAAGGGGGCGCTCGCCGAAGCGCGGCTCACGGGCGGCTCCCGATGCTCAGGCTGCGGTCACGGGCGGGTCTGGCCGGAGCCGTGGATGCGGTACTTGAACGAGGTGAGCTGCTCCGCCCCCACCGGCCCGCGCGCGTGCATGCGCCCGGTGGCGATGCCGATCTCGGCGCCGAAGCCGAATTCCCCGCCGTCGGCGAACTGGGTGGAGGCATTGTGCAGTACGATGGCCGAATCGACCTCCGCCAGGAAACGCTCTGCGGCGGCCTGGTCCTGGGTCACGATGCAGTCGGTGTGGTGGGAGCCGTGCCGCTCGATGTGGGCGATGGCGGCGTCGAGCCCGTCCACCACCTTCACCGCCAGGATGGCGTCGAGATATTCGGTGTCCCAGTCGCTTTCGGCGGCGGCCTCCACGCGCGGGTCCACCGCCTGCACCGCCGCGTCGCCGCGCACGGCGCAGCCGGCGTCGAGCAGCATCTCCACCAGGGGCTTGAGATGGGTGCCGGCCACCGCGCGGTCCACCAGCAGCGTCTCGGCGGCGCCGCAGATGCCGGTGCGGCGCATCTTGGCGTTCAGCACCACGGTCTTGGCCATGTCGAGGTCGGCCGCCTTGTCCACGAACACGTGCACGATGCCGTCGAGGTGGGAGAAGACGGGCACGCGGGCATCGGACTGCACCCGCGCCACCAGGCTCTTGCCGCCGCGCGGCACGATCACGTCCACCGCGCCGCCGAGCCCGGCCAGCATGTGGCCGACGGCGGCCCGGTCCGGCGTGTTCACGAACTGCACCGTGTCCTCCGGCAGGCCGGCCGAGGCGAGCCCGGCCACGAACGCCTTGTGGATGGCGCCCGACGAGGCGAGGCTGTCGGAGCCGCCGCGCAGGATGACGGCGTTGCCGGCCCGCACGCAGAGCGCGGCCGCATCGGCCGTCACGTTGGGCCGGCTCTCGTAGATGACGCCGATGACGCCGAGCGGCGTGCGCACGCGCTCGATGAGCATGCCGTTGGGCCGGGTCCAGCTTTCGGTCACCTTGCCCACGGGATCGGGCAGGGCGGCCACGGCCTCGATGCCCTCGGCCATGGCTGCGATGCGCTCGGGGGTCAGGGTCAGGCGGTCGAGGAAGGAGCCGGTCATGCCCTCGGCCTTGGCGCGGGCGACATCCCCGGCATTGGCGGCCAGGATGTCGGCGCCGGCCGCGCGCACGGCGGCGGCGGCGGCGTTCAGGGCGCGGGTCTTGGTCTCGGCGTCGGCGAGGGCGAGGGCGCGGGCGGCGGCGCGGGCGCGCCGGCCCATCTCCAGCATGGCCGCCTCCAGCTCCGCCGGCGGCAGCGCCCGCTCCGCGGAAGCGGCGGCGTTCATGCGTGCGGCGGAGGCGGTGGCCATGGGTATCACTCTCTATAGAATCGGGTTCCGGGCGCGGGTGTCGGACGTGCCCGGAACGATCTGTATCATGTCGGGCGACAAAACCGACATCAACCGACAACAATCGGCACCGCGCGTGCTGATCTTCGCTTCCGAGATGGGCGGTGGCACGGGCCGTTGCCAGGCGGGGGGAAGCGCCGCCTGTTCACGAACGTGTCACGCCGGTATCACTCGACGCCGAGGGCCATGTCGTCCCGGTGCACCATCTCCGAGCGGCCGGAGACGCCCAGCAGTTCCTCGATCTCGGCTGTGGAGCGGCCCATGATGCGGTGCGCGGTCTGCGAATCATAGGCGACGAGGCCGCGCCCCACCTCCGCTCCGTCAGGCCCGCGCAGCACCACCGCGTCGCCCCGGTCGAAGGCGCCCTCGATGCGCTTGACCCCGGCGGGCAGCAGGCTGGCCCCGCGCCGCAGGGCGGCGACCGCGCCGTCGTCCAGGTGGAGCGTGCCGTGGGGCTCCAGCGCGCCGGCGATCCAGCTCTTGCGCGCCCGCACGGGATTGGCCGAGGTGAGGAACCAGGTGCAGCGCCCGCCCTCGCGGATGCGCTTCAGCGGGTTCTTCACGTGGCCGGTGGCGATGACCATGTGGGTGCCGGCGGAGGTGGCGATCTTGCCGGCCGCGATCTTGGTGCGCATGCCCCCGCGCGAAAGCTCGGAGCCCGCTGCCCCCGCCATGGCCTCGATCTCGGCGGTGATGCGCGGCACCACGGGAATGTGCGCGGCGTTCGGGTCCTTGGCCGGCGGCGCCGTGTAGAGCCCGTCGATGTCGGACAGCAGCACCAGCAGATCGGCGCTCGCCATGGTGGCGACGCGGGCGGCGAGGCGATCGTTGTCGCCGTAGCGGATCTCGGAGGTGGCGACCGTGTCGTTCTCGTTGATGATGGGCACGGCGCGCAGGTCCATCAGCCGCGCCAGGGTGGAGCGGGCATTGAGGTAGCGCCGGCGCTCCTCGGTGTCGCCCAGGGTCAGCAGCACCTGTCCGGCGTTGATGTCCTCATGGGCGAGTGCCTCGGCCCAGGTGCGGGCGAGGGCGATCTGGCCCACGGCGGCGGCGGCCTGGCTGTCCTCCAGCTTCAGCGGCCCGGCCGGCAGGCGCAGCACCGTGCGGCCGAGGGCGATGGCGCCGGAGGACACCACCATCACGTCGCAGCCGCGCCGGTGCAGGGTGCCGATGTCCTCCACCAGCGAGACCAGCCATGGCAGGCGCACCCGGCCCCGGTCGCGGTCCACCAGCAAGGCGGAGCCCACCTTGATGACGATGCGGCGGAAATCGGTGAGGGCGGGCGGCGTGGCGTGGTCCAGGGAGGCCATGGTGCGGGAACCGGAAAGGCGCCGGGGCGGGCGGGGCCGCATCCGCCGGCGCGGGGGACAGCGCCGCGCAGGGCGGGCCCTGGGGCGGGGCACCTCATGTGCCTGCGCCCAGGGCATAGGCCATCGGGTCGGAGGAATTCAAGCCCGCCCGGCGGCCCCTTGGCATGAGCGGGCCTTGCCTGGGCGCCCGCCTCCGGCAAAATCGCGCCCATGCTCGCGCGCGCCGAATCGGCCCCCCTTTCCCTCACCGCCATCGGAATCTCCGGGGCCGAGCTGCTGCTCGATCCCTCCGGCGCCGCCGTGTGGGTGGAGGAGCGGGTGCTGATGGTGGCGGACATGCACCTGGAGAAAGGCTCCGCCTTCGCCCGGCGCGGGCAGATGCTGCCGCCCTTCGACACCATCGACACCGTCGCCCGGCTGGAGCGCCTCGTCGCCCGCCACCGCCCGCGCATCCTGGTCGCGCTTGGCGACAGCCTGCACGACCGCTGGGCCGGCGAGCGGCTCGACGCCGGCATCCGCGCGCGGCTGCGGGCGCTGGCGGCGGCGGTGGAGGTGGTGTGGATCGCCGGCAACCATGATCCCGCTCCGCACGGGCTCGGGGGCGCCTGCATGGAGATGCTGGCCCTCGGCCCGCTGCGCCTGCGGCACGAGCCGGAAGAGGGGGCCGCCGCCGGCGAGGTCTGCGGCCATCTTCACCCGACGGCGCGGGTGGCGGCACGCGGGAGATCCATGCGGCGGCGCTGCTTCGTGACGGATGGCGCCCGGCTGCTCATGCCCGCCTTCGGCGCCTACGCCGGCGGGCTCGACGTGGGGGAGCCGGCCATTTCCAGCCTGTTCGCCCGGCCGTTCGAGGCGCACCTGCTGGGTGCGGAGCGCACCTTCCGTATTCCGCTGGAGCGGGCGGGATAGGGCATCTGCGGCTGGCAGGGCTATTGGGGCTTCGGGCGGAAGTTCGGCGGCGCGGACGGGGGAAGAGGCGGGTGCGCCTGGGCCTGGGCCGGGCGTGACTGCCCGCCCTCGGTGAGCTGCACGGTCCAGGATTTCTGCTCCTGGGTGTCCACCTCGAAGAAGCCGGTGCGCTCGAAGCCGCGGGCGAGGCAATCCTCCGCGCCGCGAATGGTGAATTCCTTTTCCCGCGTGCACATGGGCGACTTGCCCGACCATTCGCCGCCCTGGTCGTAGTCCACCGCATAGAGATAGTAGAAGCGGGCGACCAGATCGCCGCGCAGCAGCGTCTCGCAGCTGTTGGCGGCGACGTTCCACCAGCCCTCGGTGGCCCAGGTGTCCCCATCCTTGTAGCCCACCGCGACGCCGACGCGGCTCTGGGTGCGGTTGCACAGGCGGAAATCGGCGTGGGCGAGGCTGGGGGCAAGCGCGAGGCCGAGCACCAGCGCGAGGCCGAAAAGCGGCGCCGATCGCGCCGTGCGGGCGCGGCCGGTCCGGCTCGGTCCGGTGCGGTCAGGGGCCGTCATGCGGTCGGGACAGCGAAACATGGAGCAGGCTGTGTGCCTTTCATCGCGCGATCCGTCAATGGCCGGCGGGCGGAAGGGGTCTTGTCGCCGCCGATCGCGGCAGCATGGCGGCGTTTTTGCGGCGCCGGCGGCAGGGTTCGGCGCCGCGGCGTGGAAAGCGGGGATCGATCCTTGACGCGGGCGCCATGGGGGGCCTCTATCATCGCCCGATCAGATTGAGGAGACCTGCCAGGTGGCGGAAGAAGACGTGTCGGATGCCCCCGCGGGCTTCGCCAAGGAACAGCTCAAGTCCTTCGTCGAGCGCATCGAGCGCCTGGAGGAGGAGAAGAAGGCGATTTCCGACGACATCAAGGACGTGTTCGCCGAGGCCAAGGCCAACGGCTTCGACGTGAAGGCCCTGCGCGCCATCCTGAAGCTGCGCAAGGAAGACGCGGACGAGCGCAAGGAGCTCGACGCCATCGTCGAGCTGTACTGCCAGGCGCTCGGCATCTTTCTCTGACGGTGCGCCGCCCGCGCGTGCCATGCCCCCGGCGCCGCAAGGCGGCCGGGGCGCACGCGCGTGGGCATGCCCATGGCGCGGAGCTTCCCACCGCCTGAACCCTGATGCGGCTGTGCCGCGGCGTTCCGAAGGGCGCGCGCCGGGCCTGCGCCCGAACGCGGAAGCGCCCGCCGGGCGCCCGCTCCAGGCAGAAGGCTCGTGAGCCGTTCTGGAACGGCTTTCGGCCAAGCCCGCGCGGCTGAGCCAAACCCGCCCGGCCCCGGTCGAAAGCCGGGACCGATGGGCTTGGCTCACATGCGCTGGTTGAGGGCGTAGGCCGGGGCGCGGAACACGAAGGTGGGCACGTCCGCCACCGAGGTGCCGCTGAAGCTCGACTTCAGGCCGAAGCTCGCATCCCGCGAGAAGGCCAGGGCCACGGCCTGGGTGGGCGGCGCCATGAAGGACGTGAAGACCCGCAGCTCCGGCGGCCGCAGGTACAGCTCGGTCGACAGGCTGGGCGACAGGAACAGGCGCCCGAAAGCGATGGCCTGCACCGGGCGGGCGCGCTCGCGCGGGCGCCGTGCGGTCGATATCTCGGCAGCGGCGGGCGCGCGGGCGGCGATGGGCGCCGGGCCGAAGACGTCGCCCGCGGCGGCATAGCCCAGGGCCTCGGGGCCGGGGCGGTCGGTGCCGCGGGTAATGACGGCGGGCAGGGGGGCCGCGGCCATCTGGCTGCGGGCCTGGGCTTCCGCCGGGCGGCGCTGGGGCAGGGGCGCGAGCAGCGCCGCGCTGGCCACCTGCTGGGTGGCGAGGGCGCCGGCCATGGCTTCCGCCGGCCGCGCCTGCGGCAGCGGGGCCGCCTGGGCGACGCGGGGCGCCGGCGCTGCGGCGCGCTCGGCCGGGGCGGGCGCCTCGGTGGCCTCCTCGGCGGAGGCCTGGGCCACGGCGGTCTCGCCCGGCCCTTCCTCGTCCTCCGCATCCTTCTTGCCGAAGAAGCCCGAGAAGAAGTTCTTCATGCCCCGCCCGGAATCGGCGGAGGCGACGGCGACCCCGGCATTGGAGCCGCGGGCGCGGATCTCGGCCAGCGCCTCGGCGTAATGGGCCAGGGGCTTGCCATCGGTGGGCACGTGCACCGTCTTGCCATCGGGGAACACGCGGGCGAGCTGGTCGTGGGTCATGCGCGGCCAGTGGCGTACGCTGCCGGTGTCCATGTGCACGAAGGGCGAGCCGGAGGTGGGATAAAAGCCCACGCCGCCGCGCTGCAGCCGCAGGCCCGCGACCCGGAGGTCCACCAGCTTCACGCCGGGGATGTAGAAATCCATGGCCTTGCCCAGCATGTGCTGGGAGAATTTGGCGACGCCCCGGCTGCGCGAGCGCAGCATGGCGTTGGTTTCCGGCGAGCGGTACGCGCTCACGATCTGGATCGTGGAGGTGGCGTCGGTCTCGCGATAGACCTCCCAGACGATGTCGAAGAGGTGGGGGTCCATCTTGGTGGGCTTGTCGTTGCGCCAGTCGCGCAGGAACCAGTTCAGCTTCTCCAGGGTTTCCTGGTCATAGCGCCCGTCCTTCTTGAAGGTGAAGGTGCCCGTCTCACCGCGATGGCTGTGGTGCAGCGTGAGGGTGCGCGTGTCGCCGTTGGCGATCGCGTTCTGGAGCGAGGTGGAGCCGAAGACCAGGAGCGCGACGCCGATGGCGGAGGCGCGGAGCGCGCGCGCGCCGCGGCGCAGGGGACGGGTGAGGACCGAGGGAACGGTCGAAGCGGAAGTCCTGGCCAATGTCGCGAACCCGGGGCTCTGGTTTCGAAGACGCCGCGGCGAACCGCGACGCTAACGGAGTCTTGCCGGGTTAGGTTAAGGGTGAATTGACACCCGCCCCTCCCAACGCTTGGCACGCGCGGCGGTCACGCCGTCGTGACCACGCCTGTGCCGCTTTGGCTAGAGGCGGAACATGGCGAAAACGTGCTGGAAGCTGGCGCGTGGCTGTGGCGGGAGTACCATAGGCAAGCAAGGCCGGCTGTTGTTCGCCTTCTCGCAGTGCGGCATGTTGGCGCAATTCACGGGCATCGGCGCGCGGGAGGGCTCCGTAAGCTACGTCGCCGCGCATTGTTTTTGCTGAATAAATTTGTCTTTCCGCAGGTGACCAAGCGGAATGTCATGTGCGGCTAAAACCGCGCCGCCGCGCTTCGCGGCCGCGCGGGTGCTGCTCCAGGGCCGAATCAGCGCCGGGGCGTTGCGCCGCTCTCGGCGATGCGCCGCTTGGCGGCATCGAGGCCGAGCCGCGACTTCACCTCGGCATTGATGCCGTAGATGTCCTCGTGCGTCTCCAGCCGGCCGGCGTCGTTCACGAAGGTGGTGAAATAGACCACGTGCACCGGAATGCGTTGCTTCAGGGTCACGTAGCGCTCCTTGCCGCCGAACATCTTGCCGATGCGCTGGGCGGTCCAGCTCTCGCCCGGCAGGCCGATGTTGAACAGCACCTCGCCGAATTCCAGCGGGTCCTGGACACGCATGCAGCCGTGGCTGAAGGCCCGCTGCTCGCGCGCGAACAGCGTCTTGGAGGGCGTGTCGTGCAGGTAGACCGAATGGTCGTTGGGGAACATGAACTTGATGCGGCCGAGGGCGTTCCGCTCGCCGGGGGACTGGCGGAAGGTGTAGCCGCCGGAGCCGTTGCGCACCACCTCGATGCCGCGCCGCGACAGGGCCTCGGGGTCCGAGCGCAGGAGGGGCATCATCTCGTTGCGGGCGATGGAGGGCGGGATGTTCCAGGCCGGGTTCACCACCGCGTAGCGCATGTCCTGGCTCAGCAGCGGGGTGGGCGTCTCCTTCTTGCCCACCACGATGCGGGTCTCGTGGATGACCTTCTCGCCCTCGTGGACGCGGGCGACGTATTCGGGGATGTTCACCCACACGTAATAGGCGCCGAGGTCGCGGGGCAGCCAGCGCCAGCGCTCCATGTTGGCGATGATGTCGGCTTTCGCCTCCACGCCGGGCGCGGCAGGGGCACCCCGGTTGAGGGCGGCCACCGTGGTGGCGCCCACCACGCCCGTGGGCTTCAGCCGCACGGTGTCCTGGAACGCCTTCACGGCGCCGACGAGGGCGTCGTCATAGGTGAGGTCGCCCGGCATGCCGGAAAGGCCGAGGCGGGTGCGCAGCGCGGGCACGCGGGGATCGCTGTCGCCGGGCTTCAGCAGGCCACCGGAGGGGATGACCACCTGGGCGGTGGTGCGGGGCCGCGCGCTTTCCGCCAGCTTCGCCTTCAGCGCCTTGTAGCCGGCGTGGGGCGGGTTGAAGGCGGCGAGGGCGGCGTTGACGTCTCCCGCCTGGGAGAGGGCGGCGAGCACGGCGCCGGGATCGGGGATCTCGCGGGTGGGCGTCACCAGCGCGGAGATGCGGCTCGGCTCGAAGCGGCCTGCCTGGGCGTGGCGGGCATAGGTGAGAGCGGCCACGGCGAGCCGCAGCTCGGTGGCGGCCAGGGTGGCGGCATCGGCGCCGCGCGGCGGGGTGGCGACCGCATAATCGGCGGGGTCGAGCCCGTCATCGCCGGCGGCGGCGAAGCGGGCGAGCGCGGCCGCGCCGCGCGCATTCACGCCCCGCTCGTCCACGAACACCGGCAGGCCCAGGCGGGCACCATAGAAGGCGGTGAGCGCCTCGGTCTCTTTCTTGGTGGCGCCGAGGCCGGAAGGTTCCGCGAGCTGCACGGCGACCGCCTCGGCCACCGGCGCCAGCGGGCCCGAGGGCGCGGCGGCGATGGCCGGCGTGCCGGCGGGGGCCTGGGCGTTCGTGGCCGGGCCCGAGGAGGCGGGCGTCGGGGCGCCCTGCGCCGTGGCCGGTGCCGCCGGAGCGGGGGAGGTGGGCGCCGATTCGGCGGCGCGCGGTGCGGCTGCCGGAGCCGTGGGCTCGGCATGCGCGGGCGCGCTCGCCTGGCTCGCCGCCGGCGCGAGGGGCGCGGCGTCACGCGCCTGGGCCGGAGCCGGCGGCGTGCTCGCGGGGGAGGAGGAAGAGGAGAGGGGCGCGGCCGGGGAGGTCGCGGCGCGGGCCGGCGGCGCGCTCTCGCCGTTGCCGGCGGCATCGATGCCGCCCGCCACGGGCCGGGCCGGCGCATGCTCGCCGCTGCCGGCCGCATCCACGCCACCCGCGATGGCGGCGGCGGTGCGCCGGGGCGGGTCGGTGGTGCCCATGCCGGCATTGGTGGTCACGGGAGCGGCGGGGCGCGGGCCGTTCAGCAGCGCGCGGGCCGAGGCGGCGGCGGGGGACATGGCCTGCGGCGCGTCGGCAGGTCCCGCCTGCGCCGCGGGAAGCCAGGAGAGGGCAAGCGCAAGACCGGCAAGGCTCACGCCGAGCGTGTGGGCGAGCCGGCGTTCCTTCGCGCGGCTCCGCATGGCGTACCGGCGTGCCGTCCGCGTCTCCACGTGCTCCTCGACCTCCATGGTCATCTCCTCGCCGCTGGCCCTTGTCATCTGGTGCCGTGCCGTAGGTATCCGATCAACTCACAACCGCGCGCCGCGCGGCGTTTTCGTGAGCTTGTCACTCAGCGGCAACAAACAGGGCTGCAATAGGTTCCATATTCGGGGGTGGCCGGGTGCCGTCATAGGCGGCGAGCCCGAGCCGTGAAAGCTTGCGATAAAGGGTGGAGCGGCCGATGCCGAGCCGGCGCGCCACCTCCGTGAGCCGGCCGTCGTAATGGGCGCAGGCGAAGCGGATGGCCTTCTCCTCGATCTCCTCCAGCGGCCGCACATGGCCGCCGCGATCCACCCATGGCGCGGGCGCCGCCGGCGGGTCGCAGGCGGGAGGCGCCTCGGGCCGCTCCCCCACCAGATGGAGGACGGGGCGGCGGCCGCTGCCGGCCTCCACCGGGGTGATTCGGGCCTCCCCGGCGAGCGCCTCGGCCCTCTCCGGCGACGCCTTCTTCGGCATCGGCGTCCCGGCTGCCGGCACGTTGGCGAGGGCCATGGCGTTGGCGAGCGCAACCTGCAGTCGCAGCGCGCCGGCCGGCTTCACCACGAAATCCCGCGCGCCGGCGCGGATGGCCGAGGCCGCGGTGTCTATGCCCTCGGCGGTCACCGCCGCCACCACCGGTACGCGGATGCCGCGCGCCTTCATGGCGCCGAGCACGCCCATGCCGTCGAGCTCCGGCAGCACCAGATCGAGCAGCACCACGTCGAACGCCATGCGTTCCATGAGGGCCAGCGCCTCGTCCCCATCGCGGGCGAGGGCGGCGTCGTAGCCCAGGAGGTGCACGGCCGATTCGAGTCGGCGCGCTTCCACGGGGTCGTCTTCGACCAGCAGCAGCAAGGGTTTCATGGGATTCCGGCGTGGTGCGAACATACCCAGATTGGGCGCGTTTGGTTAAGCAAGTCTGAGCTTCACGCATTCGTGCGCCGTCCCGCGGCCGGCGTGCCGGCTTGCGGCGACGGCGCATTGAGGTGATCGTGTGCACCACGCTATGAGGGGGCCGCCGGGCGCCCTCGCCGTCCCGCACGCCCGATCCCGCCGGAGGTTCCATGTCGCTTCATCGCCGCCCCGCAGACCTGCCGTTCCCCGCCGCCGCGCCCGCCGGCGCCGCTTCCGGCGCGGCGCATCCGGCCGTGGTCCGCGCGGCGTCCGCCGGTGGCGCCGCCGTGTCCGAGCAGCTGCCCGAGTGGAACCTCTCCGATCTCTATTCCGGCATGGACGCGCCGGAGCTTGAGGCCGACCTCATCAAGGCGGACATCGAGTGCAAGGGGTTCGAGGAGGCCTACAAGGGCAAGCTCGCCGGCATCCTCGCCAGCCCCGAGGCGGGCGCGACGCTGGGCGCCGCGGTGCGGCGCTACGAGGAGATCGACGACCTGCTCGGCCGCATCGCCTCCTACGGCAGCCTCGTCTATGCGGGCGACACCTCCGATGCCGCGCGCGCCAAGTTCTACGGCGACATCCAGGAGCGGCTCACCGACGCCTCCACCCACCTGCTGTTCTTCACGCTGGAGCTGAACCGCCTCGACGACGCGGCCCTGGAGGCCGCCATGGCGGTGCCCGCCCTCGGACACTACCGGCCGTGGATCGAGGACCTGCGCAAGGACAAGCCCTACCAGCTCGACGACAAGGTGGAGCAGCTCTTCCACGAGAAGGCGACCACCTCCCGCTCCGCCTGGAGCCGGCTGTTCGACGAGACCATCTCCTCCCTGCGCTTCTCGGTGAACGGGCAGGAGCTGGCCATCGAGCCCACCTTGAACCAGATGCAGGACCCCAAGGAAGAGGTGCGCCGCGCCGCCGGCCTCGCGCTCGCGGACACCTTCTCCAAGAACGTGCGGCTGTTCTCCCTCGTCACCAACACGCTGGCGAAGGACAAGGAGATCTCCGACCGCTGGCGCGGCTTCCCCGATGTCGCCTCCTCCCGCCACCTCGCCAACCGGGTGGAGCAGGAGGTGGTGGACGCCATGGTGGAGGCGATCCGCGCCGCCTATCCGCGCCTCTCCCACCGCTACTACGCGCTGAAGGCCCGCTGGTTCGGCAAGGACAAGCTGGAGTTCTGGGACCGCAACGCGCCCCTGCCCAAGGTCATCACCCGCGACATCGGCTGGGGCGAGGCGAAGGACACCGTGCTCTCCGCCTACGGCGCCTTCTCTCCCCGCATGGCCGAGATCGCCGGGGTCTTCTTCGACAAGGACTGGATCGACGCGCCGACCCGGCCCGGCAAGTCGCCGGGCGCGTTCGCGCACCCCACCGTGCCCTCGGCCCATCCGTTCGTGCTGCTCAACTACCAGGGCAAGCCGCGGGACGTGATGACCCTCGCCCATGAGCTCGGCCACGGGGTGCACCAGGTGCTCGCCGCCCGCCAGGGCGCGCTGATGGCGCCGACCCCGCTGACCCTGGCCGAGACCGCATCCGTGTTCGGCGAGATGCTCACCTTCCGCCGCCTGCTGGACAAGGCCGAGACCGCCCAGGCCCGCAAGATCATGCTGGCCCAGAAGGTGGAGGACATGATCAACACGGTGGTGCGCCAGACCGCCTTCTACACCTTCGAGCGCCACGTCCACACCGAGCGCCGCAAGGGCGAGCTGACCTCCGAGGCGCTGGGCGAGATCTGGATGAAGGTGCAGAGCGAGAGCCTCGGCCCGGCCATCAACCTCGGCGCCGGCTACGAGACCTTCTGGACCTACATCCCGCACTTCATCCACTCGCCCTTCTACGTCTACGCCTATGCCTTCGGCGACTGCCTCGTGAACTCGCTCTACGCGGTCTACGAGAAGGCGGCGGACGGCTTCGCCGAGCGCTACCTCCAGATGCTGTCGGCCGGCGGCACCAAGCACCATTCCGAGCTGCTCGCCCCGTTCGGCCTCGACGCGCGGGATCCCGCTTTCTGGCAGACCGGCCTCTCGCTCATCGACCGGATGATCACTGAGCTGGAAGGCATGGAAGCCGCCTGAGGCGGGTTCCCCGAGGGAGGCCGGCCGTCGCGGCGGGCCCCCCTCGGGCAAGGATTTCCGGTGCCGCGGGCGGGCGCCTTTACGTCTCTTCAACTCCCGTCGCCTTAAGCATTGATTCATGATGCTGCGACCCGGCCCGCTCCTGTGCGCCCTCGCCATCGGCCTTGCGGGGCTGGTGGTGCCGGCGCGCGGGCAGGATCCGGCGGGGACCCCCGCGCTCCAGCTTCCCGCGCGCCCGCCGCCGGGCGCGCCGCTGCCCCCCGTTCCGCCCGCCCGCGCCGCCAGGGGCATCGACACCGACGCCCTCAAGGCGGATGTGAAGAGCGGGGAGGACTTCCAGAAACGCATCGCCGCCGAGCTGGAGGCCGCCAAGGGCGACCGCGCCAAGCTCAACGCCCTGCTCATCGAGACCGCCGGCCGCTCGCGGACGGTGGAGCAGCAGCTCATCGACGTGGAGGGCCGCATCGCGGCGCTGGACACGTCGGCCTCGGCGCTCACCGCCTCCCTCGCTAAGCGGCGCGGCGTGCTGGCGGAGGTGCTGGCGGCGCTGCTGCGCATGGGCCGCAACCCGCCGCCGGCGCTGCTGATGCGCCCCGATGACGCCCTCGACGCGGTGCGCTCGGCCATCCTGCTCGGCGCGCTGCTGCCGGAGATGCGGGTGGAGGCGGAGACGCTGGCGGCCGACCTCTCCGAGCTGGTGCGCGTGCGCGGAGAGCTGACGGCGGCGCGCGAGAGCCTCGGCCAGCTGCGCGCGGCCCTGGAGCAGGACAGGAAGCGCCTCGCCGCTCTGGTGGGCGAGCGCCAGCGCCGCCAGGCGGAGGAACATCCCCTGCCGCAGGGAGAGAAGGCGCAGGCCGATTCGCTGGCGCGGAACGCCCCCGACGTGCACGATCTCGTGAGCCGCCTGGAGACGGAGGTGCCTCCCGCCGCCCGCGCCGCAGATGCCGCGCGCGCCGCGCCGGAGCCGCCCGTCGGCGCCAAGCCCGATCTCGCCGCCCTCCAGAACCCCGCGCGCATCGCCCCCGCGGTGCCCTTCGTCGAGGCCAAGGGCTTGCTGCCATTGCCGGTGGCGGGGGTGCGCCTGCGCGATTTCGGGGCGGCGGACGACGTGGGCGCGGCCGCCAAGGGCCTCACCATCGCCACCCGCGCCGGGGCTCCGGTGACCGCGCCGGCCGACGGCTGGGTGGTCTATGCGGGGCCGTTCCGCAGCTACGGCCAACTCTTGATCATCAACGCGGGCGGCGGATACCATATCTTGATGGCGGGCATGGAAAAGATCACCGTGGAGCTGGGCCAGTTCGTCCTCGCGGGCGAGCCGGTGGCGGTCATGGGTGGTCTGGCGCGTCCGGGCGCGCCCGCGCCTGGGAGCTCCCCCCTTGGCACGGCCTCGGGACAGCCCCAATTGTATGTTGAATTCCGCAAGGACGGAGTCTCGATCGATCCCGCCCCCTGGTGGGCGGCAACGGAAAGTCGGAAGGTGCGCGGATAATGCGTCGGACATCCCTTTTTCTTTTCGGCGTCGCAGCCGGCGCCCTGGTGGCCGTCGCCGCGGTGCAGCCGCGCGCCATCCTCGGCACGGCGGCCGAGGCGGCGTCTTCGGACACCTACCGTCAGCTCAACCTCTTCGGTGACGTGTTCGAGCGCGTGCGCTCGGACTACGTGGAAAAGCCGGAGGACTCGAAGCTGATCGAGTCGGCCATCAACGGCATGCTGCAGTCGCTCGATCCCCACTCCTCCTACATGGACGCGAAGAACCACCGCGACATGCAGGTGCAGACCAAGGGCGAGTTCGGCGGCCTCGGCATCGAGGTGACCATGGAGGACGGCCTGGTGAAGGTGGTCGCTCCCATGGAGGACACCCCCGCGGCCAAGGCCGGCGTGCTGGCCGGCGACCTCATCACCAAGCTCAACGGCGACGCGGTGCAGGGCCTGAGCCTGAACGAGGCCGTGGACAAGATGCGCGGCGCGGTGGGCACGCCCATCACCCTCACCATCGTGCGCAAGGGCGTCGACAAGCCGCTCGACCTGAAGGTGACGCGCGACACCATCAAGATCAAGGTTGTGCGCTCGCGGGTGGAGAATGGCGACATCGCCTACATTCGCGTCAACTCCTTCAACGAGCAGACCTACGATGGCCTGAAGAAGGCCGTGGACGATCTCACCGCCGAGATCGGCCCGGACAAGATCAAGGGCTACATCATCGACCTGCGCAACAACCCCGGCGGCCTCCTGGATCAGGCGATCGCGGTGTCGGACGCCTTCCTCGACCGCGGCGAGATCGTCTCGACCCGCGGCCGCAATCCGGAGGAGACGCAGCGCTTCAATGCGCGCGGCGGCGACCTCACCAAGGGCAAGCCGGTGATCGTGCTGGTCAACGGCGGCTCGGCCTCGGCCTCGGAAATCGTGGCCGGCGCGCTGCAGGACCAGAAGCGCGCGACCGTGCTCGGCTCGCGCACCTTCGGCAAGGGCTCGGTGCAGACCATCATCCCGCTCGGCCAGAACGGGGCGCTGCGCCTGACCACCGCGCGCTACTACACGCCTTCGGGCCGCTCCATCCAGGCCAAGGGCATCGAGCCCGACATCGTCCTGGTGCAGGACATGCCCGACGACGTGAAGGCCAAGCTCGGCGCTTCCGGCGACCCCACCCGCGGCGAAGCCTCGCTCAAGGGGCATCTCAAGAACGGCGAGGACGAGCAGGCGGGTTCGCCCTCCTATGTGCCGCCGGACCCGAAGGACGACACCCAGCTCAAGCTGGCGGTGGAGCTGATGGAGGGCACCGTGAAGAACGCCGCCTTCCCCGCGAGCACGAACAAGACTACGCAGGCGAACTGAGCCTTCGGCTCCCTCGGGCTGCCGAAAATTCATGCAGAACAGCGCCTCCGCTCAATCTTTGCGCGGGGGCGCTTTCTTAAATCCTCAGCCGCTGCATTCATGCAACGGTTGTGGCGCGCGTGACGTCGCGGATTCTGAGCCGCCTTCGGGCTTTTCCTGCATTCATGCGGCTTCCGGCGGTTCCGGGCGCCGCCTTCACGCAAGGGCAGGGCGCCTGTGGGCGCCTGTTGCCACAGCTCGCGGTAGCTCCGCGACGGCAATGAGATGCTCCCGGTGCGGCAATGCGGCCTAGGTGCCATCCTTCGGTCATGTTGCCGCCTAGATCGGCCTGTGTTAGGCAACCCGGGATTTCGAGGGTGGGGTTTCGCCCGCTGGCGAGGTCACACCATAATATTCCCAACAGATCAAGGGTTTGGGTCATAGCCGGGGCAAGCGTGCCCGGGGGGCGGCTGCAAATCCGAGAGAGGTGCGGGTGGCGGATACGATCGTGTCAGGCATGGCGGGGCGCTACGCGACCGCGCTGTTCGAACTGGCGGATGAAGCCGGCGCCATTGATTCCGTGAAAGCGGATCTCGATCGCCTGTCGGCCCTCATTGCCGAAAGTGCGGATCTGGCGCGGCTGGTGAAGAGTCCCGTCTTCACGGCCGATGTGCAGCTTTCCGCTATCACCGCGATTCTGGAAAAGGCCGAGATCGGCGGTCTCGCGGGCAATTTCGTGAAGCTGGTGGCGCAGAACCGCCGCCTGTTCGCGCTCCCGCAGATGATCGCCGACTTCAGCGCCCTGGTGGCCGCCAAGCGCGGTGAGACCACGGCGCAGGTGACGGTGGCTCAGCCCCTGAGCGACGCGCATCTCGCGGAGCTGAAGGAGGCGCTGGCCAGCAAGACCGGCAAGGACGTGCAGCTCGACGTCACCGTCGACCCGTCCATCCTCGGTGGTCTCATCGTGAAGCTCGGCTCCCGCATGGTCGACGCTTCGCTGAAGACCAAACTCAATTCTATCCGGCATGCGATGAAAGAGGTCCGCTGATGGACATTCGAGCCGCTGAAATTTCTGCCATCCTCAAGGAGCAGATCCAGAACTTCGGCCAGGAGGCCGAGGTGTCCGAGGTCGGGCAGGTTCTCTCCGTCGGCGACGGCATCGCCCGCGTCTACGGCCTCGACAATGTCCAGGCCGGCGAGATGGTCGAGTTCGAGAACGGCACGCGCGGCATGGCGCTGAACCTCGAGATCGACAACGTCGGCATCGTGATCTTCGGCTCCGACCGTGAGATCAAGGAAGGCCAGACCGTCAAGCGCACCGGCGCCATCGTGGACGCCCCCGTGGGCAAGGGCCTGCTCGGCCGCGTCGTGGACGCCCTCGGCAACCCGATCGACGGCAAGGGCCCCATCGAGTACACCGAGCGTCGCCGCGTCGACGTGAAGGCTCCGGGCATCATTCCGCGCAAGTCCGTGCATGAGCCCATGCAGACCGGCCTCAAGGCCATCGACGCCCTGATCCCGATCGGCCGCGGTCAGCGCGAGCTCATCATCGGCGACCGCCAGACCGGCAAGACCGCCGTCGCGCTCGATTCGATCCTGAATCAGAAGCCCATCAACCAGGGCACCGACGAGAAGGCCAAGCTCTACTGCGTGTATGTCGCGGTGGGCCAGAAGCGCTCCACCGTCGCCCAGTTCGTGAAAGTGCTGGAGGAGCAGGGCGCGCTCGAATATTCGATCGTCGTCGCCGCCACCGCCTCCGACGCGGCTCCCATGCAGTTCCTGGCGCCGTTCACCGGCACCGCCATGGGCGAGTTCTTCCGTGACAACGGCATGCACGCGCTCATCATCCACGACGACCTGTCCAAGCAGGCCGTGGCCTACCGCCAGATGTCGCTGCTGCTGCGCCGCCCGCCGGGCCGCGAGGCCTATCCCGGCGACGTGTTCTACCTGCACTCCCGCCTGCTGGAGCGCGCGGCCAAGCTGAACGACGCCAACGGCGCCGGCTCGCTCACCGCCCTCCCGGTCATCGAGACCCAGGCCAACGACGTGTCGGCCTACATCCCGACCAACGTGATCTCCATCACCGACGGTCAGATCTTCCTCGAGTCCGACCTGTTCTACCAGGGCATCCGCCCGGCGGTGAACGTCGGCCTGTCGGTGTCGCGCGTGGGCTCCTCGGCCCAGATCAAGGCGATGAAGCAGGTGGCGGGCAAGATCAAGGGCGAGCTCGCCCAGTACCGTGAGCTCGCGGCCTTCGCCCAGTTCGGCTCGGACCTCGATGCCTCGACCCAGAAGCTGCTGAACCGCGGCGCCCGCCTCACCGAGCTGCTCAAGCAGAGCCAGTTCTCGCCCCTCAAGGTCGAGGAGCAGGTGGCGGTGATCTTCGCCGGCACCAACGGCTACCTTGATCCGCTGCCGGTTTCCAAGGTGCGCGAGTTCGAGCAGGGTCTCCTGCTGGCGCTGCGCTCTCAGCATCCGGAGATCCTGGAGGCGATCCGCACCTCCAAGGAACTGGCCAAGGACACCGCCGAGAAGCTGACGAAGGCCCTCGACGCCTTTGCCAAGAGCTTCGCCTGAGCGGCGCTCCCTGTTCCTCGAACCTGACGGACGGGCGCGATGGCGAGTCTGAAGGACCTTAGAAACCGCATCGCCTCTGTGAAGGCGACGCAGAAGATCACCAAGGCGATGCAGATGGTCGCCGCGGCGAAGCTGCGTCGCGCCCAGCAGGCGGCGGAAGCGGCCCGGCCCTATGCCGAGCGCATGGAGACGGTGCTGGGCAATCTTGCCGTCGGCATCGTCGGCAATTCCCAGGCGCCGGTGCTGCTCGCCGGCACCGGCCGGACCCAGACGCATCTGCTTCTGGTCTGCACCGGCGAGCGCGGCCTGTGCGGCGCCTTCAACAGCTCCATCGTGCGCCTGGCGCGCGAGAAGGCTCAGGCGCTGATTGCGGAAGGTAAGGAGGTCAAGATCCTCTGCGTCGGCCGCAAGGGCGCCGAGCAGCTGCGCCGCGTCTATCCCGACCGCATCCTTGAGGTGGTGGACCTGCGCAGCGTGCGCACCATCGGCTTCAAGGAGGCCCACGGGATCGCGGCCAAGGTGCTGGGCCTGCTCGATGATGGCGCGTTCGACGTTTGCACGCTCTTCTATTCGAACTTCAAGAGCGTGATCCAGCAGGTGCCGACCGCCCAGCAGCTCATCCCCGCGACCTTCCCCGAGCGCGACACCAGCGACGCGGGGCCGGTCTATGAATACGAGCCGACGGAAGAGGAGATCCTCGCGGACCTCCTGCCGCGCAACATCGCCGTGCAGATCTTCCGCGCGCTGCTGGAGAATCAGGCGTCCTTCTATGGCGCGCAGATGAGCGCCATGGACAACGCCACCCGCAATGCGGGCGACATGATCAAGAAGCAGACGCTCACCTACAACCGCACCCGCCAGGCCATGATCACGAAGGAACTCATCGAGATCATCTCTGGCGCCGAGGCCGTCTGACGCCTCGCGACCGAAGATACGAAGGACGACGAAAATGGCGAAAAAGGTCGGACGCATCACCCAGGTCATCGGCGCCGTCGTCGACGTGCAGTTCGACGACCATCTGCCGGCGATCCTCAACGCGCTGGAGACCACCAACCAGGGCAACCGCCTGGTTCTCGAGGTGGCGCAGCATCTCGGCGAGAACACCGTGCGCGCCATCGCCATGGACGCCACCGAGGGTCTCGTGCGCGGCGCTGTCGTCGAGGACACCGACGAGCCGATCCAGGTGCCCGTCGGCGACGGCACGCTGGGTCGCATCATGAACGTCATCGGCGAGCCGGTGGACGAGGTGGGCCCCATCTCCTTCGAGCTGAAGCGCGGCATTCACCAGCCGGCGCCGTCCTACGCCGAGCAGGCGACCGAGGCCGAGATCCTCGTCACCGGCATCAAGGTGGTGGACCTGCTCGCGCCCTACGCCAAGGGCGGCAAGATCGGCCTGTTCGGTGGCGCCGGCGTGGGCAAGACCGTGCTCATCATGGAGCTCATCAACAACGTGGCGAAGGCGCACGGCGGCTATTCCGTGTTCGCCGGCGTGGGTGAGCGCACCCGTGAGGGCAACGACCTCTACCACGAGATGATCGAGTCCAACGTGAACAAGGACCCCAAGGAGCATGGTGGCTCTGCGGCGGGCTCCAAGTGCGCGCTGGTGTACGGCCAGATGAACGAGCCTCCGGGCGCCCGCGCCCGTGTCGCGCTCACCGGCCTCACGGTCGCCGAGCACTTCCGCGACCAGGGCCAGGACGTGCTGTTCTTCGTGGACAACATCTTCCGCTTCACGCAGGCGGGTTCCGAGGTGTCGGCCCTTCTCGGTCGCATTCCCTCGGCGGTGGGCTATCAGCCGACGCTGGCCACCGACATGGGCGCCCTGCAGGAGCGCATCACCACCACCACCAAGGGCTCGATCACTTCGGTGCAGGCCATCTACGTGCCCGCCGACGACCTGACCGACCCGGCGCCGGCCGCCTCCTTCACCCATCTGGACGCGACCACCGTGCTTTCGCGCTCCATCGCGGAGAAGGGCATCTATCCGGCGGTGGACCCGCTGGACTCCACCTCGCGCATGCTGTCCCCCGCCATCCTCGGCGAGGAGCACTATAACACCGCCCGCCAGGTGCAGCAGACCCTGCAGCGGTACAAGGCGCTCCAGGACATCATCGCCATCCTGGGCATGGACGAGCTTTCGGAAGAGGATAAGCTGACGGTGGCGCGCGCCCGCAAGATCGAGCGCTTCCTGTCCCAGCCCTTCCACGTCGCCGAAGTGTTCACCGGCTCGCCCGGCAAGCTGGTGGATCTGAAGGACACCATTGCCGGCTTCAAGGGCCTGGTGGAAGGCAAGTACGACTACCTGCCCGAGCAGGCCTTCTACATGGTTGGCTCCATGGAAGAAGCCATCGAGAAGGGCAAGAAGCTGGCCGCCGAGGCGGCGTGATCGGCTTTCGCTGACGACGGGCGCTCGCGGAGAACGCGAGCGCCCACGACTTGAGTGATGGGAAGCCGGGCGCGGCTTTTTCGGTGGAAGCGGCAGCGGCCGTTTCGCCGCGGTGGCGCTGGGGTTCTAATTCCGAGCGGCTGCGGGCGTGTTTCGTGGTCGCGGTGTCGTGTGACGCGACAGCTGCCCGGCGTCGCGCCGCGCGCTTCAGGGCTCGCCCGGCGTTTTTCGACGGATGGCGCGGGACCATGAGCCCCTTCGGCGCGGTGGCGCCGGAGAGAAGGGAACCGGAGACGAAGATGGCGAGCTTATCCTTTGAACTGGTTTCGCCCGAGCGGCTGGTGTTCTCCGGCGCCGTGAGCGAGGTGATCGTGCCGGGCGCCGAGGGCGAGTTCGGCGTGCTCGCGGGCCATGCGCCCTATATCGGCACGCTCAAGCCGGGCATCCTCACCATCAAGGGCGAGGGTGCACCGAAGCGCTATTTCGTGCGCGGCGGCTTCGCTGAAGTGAATCTGGCGGGCCTCACCGTTCTCGCGGAGGAAGCAAAGCCGGTGGAGGAGATCGACCCGGCGACGCTGCGCCAGCAGATCCAGGACGCGAAGGAAGACGTTTCGGACGCCAAGAGCGACGATGCTCGCCAGCGCGCCGAGCGTCATCTTGCGGACCTCGAGCAGGTGGCCGATGCCCTGGAGCGCGGCTTCGGAAACGCGGCGCACTGATTTCGATCTGTGAAGCTTTGAAAAAGGCCGGGCCCTGCGCCCGGCCTTTTTGCGTTGACGACCGTCATGAAGCGGCGATGCAGCGGAGGGGCGCGGGTGGGGCGGCGTCTCGGGGTCGCGCAGCGCGGCAGGGTCCGGGCGAAGGGTGCTGTGACCGATGGCCGTCGGCGGGAGCGGCCCGAGACAGCGCGCCTCGGGGAGCGCCGACCGGGAAACGCGCAACGGGTACCGGCGCCGCGTTCATGGGGCCGGCGACCCGTCGCAACGCGGGGCGCGCCTTCGTGTGCTTAGCGCGGGAACCAGAGGGGGCAAGGCGCCTGTGCCTTGCGGGCGCTCATGGCGCGCGCGCCGGCTGAAAGCGCCATGGCGCTTTCTTCAAGCGGAACGGCGCCCGATTCGCGTGAACAGGCGCCAACCGGGCCGCAGGCCGCGGCCGGGCTGGCGTCGTGGTGCCTGAGCGGCGTGCGCGGATCAGACGGCGGCGCGCAGGGCTGAGGCGGCATCACCGCCGCGGGGCAGCCATTCCGGCCGGTCGCTGCCGAGGCGCGGAGTGGGGCGGAGCCACCGGCAAGGTGTCTGCGACATCCGCAGCACAGGCGCCAGGGTCTTCAGATCGCCGTAGCAGGTGCCGTCGACGCGCATCGAGAGCGCCTCGAACTCCTCCGCCGTCAGGTGCCCCGGCGCGGTCTCGAAGCCCCGGACCAACCCCTCGCGCTGCAGAAGCATGGCCGACTGGCATAGCGACACCTGCACGCGGTAGCTGCCGCCTTCCCGCGCGCGGCGGGCGAGGGCCAGCATGGCGCCGAACGCGCCGAGGAAGCCGGTGAGAAAATCACACATGAAGACCGGGGTCAGTTCCGGCGCGCCCGCGCCAAGGGCCTCCCCCTGGGTGTGGCAGATACCGGTGACGGCCTGGGCCACCTGGTCCCAGCCTGCCCGCGCGCCGAAGGGCCCGCCCGAGCCGAAGCAGTTGACGGAGACGTGCACCAGCCCGGGGCGGAGCGCCATCAGCTGCTCGGCCCCGAAGCCGTGGGCGGCGAGGCGCTGCGGCCGGTAGCCATCGATGAACACATCGGCGGCGCGGACGAGCGCGCGCAGGCGGTCGGCCTCCTCGGGCCGGTTGAAGTTGAGGAAGGAACTGCGCTTGCCGTGGCTGGTGTCGCGCACGAAGGCGGGCACCTGGGGCAGTTCGGGCGCCGTCACCATCAGCACGTCGGCGCCATGCTCGGCGAGGCTGAGGCCGGCGGTGGGGCCGGCGAGAATGCGCGTGAGATCGAGCACGCGCAGCCCGGCCATGGGGGCGTCGCCCTGGGGCAGCGGCTCCGGCGCGCCGTCCGCCACCTTGGTGATCTCCACCACCGGCCGGGCGGCGAGATAGGCGCCATGGGGGTGGGCGAGCCATTCCTCGGGCGTGCGCACCTTGCCGCCGCAGGCGCGGGCCTCCGCCAGGGCGTCCTCCAGCGGGTCGGCCTTCCAGCGGCCCACGCCGGCCTTCACGCCCTCCACCGAGCTTTCGCAGGCGAGCACGTCCAGCACCCGCCGCTCCAGGTGGGGCAGGTTGGTGTGGGGCAGGACGTGGCCGCCGTCGGCGGTCGGCCAGGGCTGGGTGAGGGCCACCATGTGCTTCATGGCGGGCGAGGCGGGGATGGGATGGTAGCGGCCGTCCGTCCCCTTGAGCAGCGTCTCCTCTCCGCCGGAGAGGGAGGTGGCGGCGGCGGCGCGGGCATCGACGGAGATCTTCTGGCGTCGCCCGGTGCGCAGCTCCCACAGGTCGTTGGCGGCGACCCCGCGGGCGGCCAGGGCGGCGGCCGAAACCTCGCCGATGCGGAACGGCGTGCGGAAGAAGGGATCGGCGCCGGTCAGTGTCACCTCGTCTAATGCGAGGGGGGCGCCGGCGCGGATGGCCATCAGCTCGCGGAAGGCGTTGGAGCGGGTGCGGAGGTCTTCGGTCATGGTTCTCTTGCCTTCGGTGGGGGCGGCGCGGGCGGCGGCCGTCCGCGCGCGGTTGCGGGAGGCGGGCGCGCTCAGGCGGCCGCCGGCAGGGGCGCGGGGCGCCCGGCGCGGGAGACGAGCCAGCAGGTGAGGAAGGCCAGCGGCATGGAGATGAGGGTGGGCGGATCGAGCGTGACCACCGGGGCCGCGAAGCCGAACACCTTCACCCACATGGAGGGGCCGAGCACCGTGAGCGCCAGCGCCGCCACCAGCCCGACGCTGCCGCCGGCGATGGCGCCGCGGGTGGTGAGGCCCCGCCAGTAGATGGACAGCAGCAGCACCGGAAAGGTGGACGAGCAGGCGATGGCGAAGGCCAGGGAGATCATGTAGGCGACGTTCTGCCCCTCGAACGCGATGCCGAGGGCGATCGCCTCCAGCCCCAGCACCACGGTGGCGATGCGGGAGATGCGCAGCTCCTGCCGGTCGTCCACGTGGCCCTTCAGCACCACCCGGGCGTAGAGGTCGTGGCTGACGGAGGAGGCGCCGGCGAGGGTGAGCCCCGCTACCACGGCGAGGATGGTGGCGAAGGCCACCGCCGAGACGAGGCCCAGCATCACGTTGCCGCCCAGGATGCGGGAGAGGTGGATGGCCACCATGTTGACGCCGCCGATCACCTTGCCGTCGGCGCCCAGGGCGCTGGCCTCGCCGGAGAGGATGAGGATGGCGCCGAAGCCGAACACGGCGGTGGCGGCGTAGAAGGTGGAGATGAAGGCCGTGCCCCACACCACGGAGTTCCGCGCCGCGCGGGCATCGGGCACCGTGAAGAAGCGCATGAGGATGTGCGGCAGGCCGGCGGTGCCGAACATGAGCGCCAGCGCCAGGGACAGGGCGGAGAACGGCGCGCGCGCCGCCGATGCGGGGGCAAGGATGGTCTCGCCCTTCGGGTGCGCGGCGGCGGCGCCCTTCAGGATGGCGGAGACATCGAACCCGAAGCGCTGCAACACCAGGAAGGCGATGAGCGCGCCGCCCGCCAGCATCAGGCAGGCCTTCACGATCTGCACCCAGGTGGTGGCCATCATGCCGCCGAACATGACGTAGCAGATCATCAGCGCCCCCACGAGCGCCACCGCCGCCTTGAAGCCGATGCCGAACAGCAGCTCGATGAGCGCGCCGGCGCCGACGATCTGGGCGATGAGGTAGAAGGCGATCACCACCAGGGACGCGACCGCCCCGAAGATGCGCATGGGCGTCTCGTCGAGGTTCAGGCTCACCACGTCCGAGAAGGTGAACCTGCCGAGCCGCCGCAGCCGTTCCGCCAGCAGGAACACCACGATGGGCATGCCGGTGGAATAGCCGATGGCATAGATGTAGCCGTCGAAGCCGCTGGTGAAGATGAGGCCCGTGAGCCCCAGGAAGGCGCCGGCGGAGAGCGCGTCTCCGGCCAGCGCGAGGCCGTTCTGGAGGCTCGTGACATTGCCGCCGGCGGCGTAGAAGTCGTTCGTGCCCTTGGTGTTGCGCGCCGCCCACCAGGTGATGGCGAGGGACAGCAGCACGATGGCGAGGAAGCAGGCGATGGCCACGGTGTTCATCGCGCCGCCCCTTCCGCCGCCGCGCCGGCGTCCCGCGTCTCGAACAGGGGGGCCTCGCGCCGGTTCGCCGCCACCGCGTAGCCGACGGTGAGCGCGAAGCCGAGGGCGATGACGCCGAGCCCACCGGCGAACGCCCAGGTGATCGCCCCGCCCGGCGTGACGGGCGCCGCCAGCAGCGCCGGCGCGAAGGCCGCGAGCGCGGTGAAGGCGAGATAGGCGAGGGCGAGGATCGCGGTGGCGCCGAGGCCGAGCCCGGCGCCATCTTCGCGGGCCTGCGGTTTGGTTGGTGAGGTCATGTGGTTGTTCCCTTCTGGATGGCGGATTTCCGCCGGCTGGGGCGCCAGGGTTGGGAGGAGGCCTCTGGCCCTGGTCGCCTCATTTTTGAGCAGGAATGAACCTGATGACTTTCGAGGCTAATAGCGCGTTTGACATTCCTGAAATGGTTTGATCTGATCTCAGTCATCTGAAAATGAGATGCCAGCGCCCCGCCTCCGGCGGATTGCGGGCCCGGCAGCGCGTGGTGTGAGCGCGCGTCTCCTGCACCGGTGCGGAACCATGAACAGCGCGGATCTGGAATTTTTTCTCGCGGTGAGCCGCGAGGCCTCCATCGGCGGGGCCGCGGCCCGGCTCAACACCGCCCAGTCCAACGTGACGAACCGCATCAAGAAGCTGGAGGCGGACCTCGACGTCATCCTGTTCGAGCGGCACTCACGCGGGGTGAAGCTCACCGGCGCGGGCGAGCGGCTGCTGCCGTTCGCGGCGGAGGTGGGCCGGCTGCTGGGTGAGGCGCGGCGCGCGGTCGCCGCCTCCGACATCCCCGGCGGGCCGCTGCCGATCGGCGCCATGGAGACCACCATGGCGCTGCGCCTCAGCGAGCGGCTCGTGACCTTCTCCCGCCGATGCCCCGACGTGGACCTCACCCTGCGCACCGGCACCACCGCGGAACTGGTGGAGCAGGTGCTGCGGCAGGAGCTGGAGGGCGCCTATGTGTGCGGGCCCCTGGCGCACCCGCGCCTGGTGGCGCGGAGCGCCTTCCTGGAGGAGCTGGCGGTCGTGGCGGGGCCGGATGTCGCCTCCCTCGATGTGATCGCCGAACGGGGACACGCCAACATCTACGTGTTCCGCCGGGGCTGTTCCTATCGTCAGCGGCTGGAGCAGCTGCTGGCGCGGCGCGGCATCGCGGTGGCGCGCACGCTGGAATACGGCAGCCTCGATGCCATCCTCGCCTGCGTCTCCGCCGGCATGGGTGTGACGCTGCTGCCCCTGGACCTGCTGAAGGCCCACGGCGGGGCGCGCAGCTTCCGGGTGCTGCGCCTGCCGCGCGAGGAGGCGCGGGTGGAGACGCTCTTCATCCGCCGCGCGCAGGTCTATGTCTCGCCTGCGCTCACCGCCTTCCTGGAGGCCATGGAGGCGCCGGCCCCGGCCGGCATGGCCGAGGCGGGAGAATAGGCCCGCCGCCCAGGCGCGGGCCTGCGGCTGCCTGCGAGACAGGATTGAACCCGTGGCCGACGGCCAGAGTGAATTGAAAAATAAAATGTAATTTCACGCCTGCCCCCAGGGCCGCGCAGCAGCCCGGCGGCGGGGGTCACGCATGGCCTTCGCGGCGCAGGATGCCCGGCCGGCCGCGGACGGTCCATGGAGCGCATCCCGCTCGCCGCGGCGGAGGTGGCCCGGCTGCCGGCGCAGGCTGGCGTCGGGTCAGCGGTTCCGGGTCATGGCCAAAAGCGCCTCGATCATCTGCTCGCGTTCGCGATCGGAGGGGGCGCCGATGTCGGTCAGCTCGGCGAGCCATATCCCGTCCGCCGCCGTGCGCACGATCTGCATGGCGACGGTCTTTTCCTCCGGGCCGAGGGCTGACAGCCTGTTGCTGATCCAGGCACCCCAACGCTCTCGCATGGTTGCCTCAGCCAGCAGCAGCACGGCGAGACTGTTCCAGCGCTCCGCATTCTCATGGCTCGCGCTGTCGAGATTGGCGAGGAGATAGGCGCGGGTGAAGCGGCCGTGGGGGTCCACGTCCTGCGCCATCAGTTCTTCCAGCCTCGCCTCGAAGCCGCGGAGGAGCTCCTCGTGCAAGGCGTCCAGCAGATCCCGCTTGGCCGGGAAATGATGCAGCAATCCCCCCTTGCTGACCCCGGCCGCGCGCGCCACCGCATCCAGCGTCACGGTGTGCAGGCCGTTCTCCACGCACAGCCGGGCCGCCACCTCCAGAAGCTGGCTGCGCACCACCTGGGGCTGCTTCTTGCGGCGATGCGCCTCGCTCATGCCGTGCCCTCTTCAGCATCCGCCGCCCCGGCGTCCTGCATCGGCCGGTGCCGCGCGAACACCCGCGACACGACCACATAGAACACGGGCACGAACACCACCGCCAGCAGGGTCGCCGAGAGCATGCCGCCGAGCACGCCGGTGCCGATGGCGTTCTGGCTGCCGGCGCTCGCGCCCACGGCCATGGCCAGCGGGGTGACGCCCAGGATGAAGGCGAGCGAGGTCATGACGATGGGGCGGAAGCGGAGGAACGCCGCCTCCAGCGCCGCCTCGCGGAGGGAGCGTCCCTCCGCCCGCAGGTCCTTCGCGAACTCCACGATCAGGATCGCGTTCTTGGCCGAGAGGCCGATGATGGCGATGAGGCCGACCTTGAAGTAGATGTCGTTGGGCATGTCGCGCAGCATCACCGCCACCACCGACCCGATGACGCCGAGCGGCACCACCAGGATCACCGAGAGCGGGATGGACCAGCTCTCGTAAAGCGCAGCCAGCAGCAGGAACACGAACAGCACGCTGAGGGCGAGCAGGAACGGCGCCTGGGAGCCGGACTGGATCTCCTGCAGCGACTGGCCCGCCCATTCGAAGCCGAACCCCGGCGGAAGCTGCCCCGCGAGCCGCTCCATCTGCGCGATGGCGTCGCCCGAGGACTTGCCGCGGGCGGCCTCGCCGCCGAGGCGGAGCGCCGGATAGCCGTTGAAGCCGACGATCTGGGTGGGCCCCTTCGACCATTCGAGCCGCGCCACCGCCGAGAGCGGCACCATGCCGCCGGACGCGTTGCGCACGTTGAGCTTCAGGAGGTCGTTCGCCTGCATGCGGCGGGGCGCGTCGGCCTGCACGGAAACCCGCTGCATGCGGCCGGCATTGGGGAAGTCGTTCACATAGGACGAGCCGAAACTGGCGGAGATGGCCGAGTTGATATCCGCGAACGCCACGCCGAACGCATTCGCCTTTTCCCGGTCGATGACGAGGTGGAGCTGCGCCGAGCCGGAGAGTCCCTCGATGCGCGGTCCCGCCAACACCGGGCTCGCGCTGGCGGCGGCGAGGAGCTGGCCACCCGCCGCATCGAGGGCGGCATGGCCGCGGCTGGAGCGATCCTGGAGGCGGAAGGTGAAGCCGGACGAGGTGCCGAGCCCTTCGATGGGCGGCGGCGAGAGGGCGAAGGTCATGGCGTCGCGGATGCCGGACAGCTCCATGTTCGCGCGCCCGGCGATGGCCTCGGCGCTGTCCTCGGGGCCGCGCGCGCTCCAATCCTTCAGCACCACGAAGGCGATGGCCGCGTTCTGGCCGTTGCCGGAGAAGCTGAAGCCCTGGATGGCGAAGACGTCGGCCACCGCCTTCTCCTTCATGAAAATGGCTTCCACCTGCTTCACGGCCTCCAGCGTGCGGGTGCCGGTGGCTTCCGGTGGGCTCTGGATGTCGACGATCAGGTAGCCCTGGTCCTCGGTGGGCAGGAAGGCCGAAGGCAGGCGCACGAATGCCCAGCCGAGCGCGACGAGCAGCGCCAGATAGGCGATCATCATGCGCCCGGCCCGATCGACGGCCCAGCCCACGAGGCCGCGATAGCCCCGCGCGGTGCGGTCGAAGCCGCGGTTGAAGACGCCGAAGAAGCCGCGCTTGTCGTGGTGCCCCTGGGGGACGGGCTTCAGGAAGGTGGCGCACATCGCCGGTGTCAGCGACAGCGCCAGGAAGCCGGAGAACAGGATGGAGACCACCATGGTCAGGCTGAACTGGCGATAGATGATGCCGGTGGCGCCGGGAAAGAACGCCATGGGCACGAACACGGCGGTGAGCACCAGCGTGATGCCGACGATGGCCCCGCCGATCTGCCCCATGGCCTTGCGGGTGGCCTCGCGCGGGGAAAGCCCCTCGCTGGCCATCAGGCGCTCCACGTTCTCCACCACCACGATGGCATCGTCCACCAGGATGCCGATGGCCAGCACCATGGCGAACATGGTGAGCACGTTGATGGAGAAGCCCGCCGCCAGCATCACCGCGCAGGTGCCCAGCAGCGCCACCGGCACCACGATGGTGGGGATGAGGGTGTAGCGCACGTTCTGCAGGAACAGGAACATGACCACGAAGACGAGCGCCACCGCCTCCGCCAGCGTCATCAGCACCTTCTTGATGGACACCTCGACGAAGGGCGTCGTGTTGTAGGGGATGGACTGCTTGATGCCCGGCGGGAAGAAGCGCTCCAGCTCCGCCATCTTCGCCTTGACCGCCTGGGCGGTGGCGAGGGCATTGCCGGTGGCGGAGAGCTGGACGCCCACCGAGGCGCTGGGCTGGCCGTTGAGGCGGCTGGTGAAGTTGTAGTCCTCGCCGCCCACCTCCACGCGCGCCACGTCGCGCAGGCGGACGGTGGAGCCGTCCGGATTGGCGCGCAGCACGATCGCGCCGAACTCCTCCGGCGTGCCGAGCTGGCCCTTCACCAGCACCGGCGCGGATGTCTCCTGGCTGATGGGGTTCGGCAGCGCGCCGATGCGGCCGGCGGCCACCTGGGCGTTCTGCGCCTGGATCGCCAGGGTGATGTCGTCGGCGGTGAGCCTGAGGCCGAGCATCTTGTCGGGGTCCAGCCACACCCGCATCGCCCGCTGGGTCGAGAAGAGCTGGGCCTTGCCGACGCCCTTGAGCCGCCGCAGCTCGCTCAACACGTTGCGGGTGGCGTAGTCACCGAGGGCGAGCTCGTCTGTCTCGCCGTCGGTGGAGGTGAGGGAGACCACGAGCAAGAAGGAGCTCGCCGCTTCCTCCACGGTGATGCCCTGCTGCACCACCGGCCGCGGCAGGCGCGATTCCACCCGCCGAATTCGGTTCTGCACATCCACCGAGGCCTGCTCCACCGAGGTGCCGGGCGCGAAGGTGGCGGTGATCTGCACGGCGCCGGAGGTATCCGAGGTGGACTCGAAATACATGAGCCCGTTGATGCCGTTCAGCTCCTCTTCGATCAGCCGGGTGACGCCCTGGTAGAGCTCCTCCGGCGAGGCGCCGGGATAGGAGGTGGAGATCGCGACCTGCGGCGGGGCGATGTTCGGATATTGCGAGACCGGCAGCAGCGGGATGGCGATGGCGCCGCCGATCATGATGAAGATGGCGACCACCCAGGCGAAGATCGGCCGGTCGATGAAGAAGCTGGGCATCTGCTTCCCTCAACGTTCGGCGGCGGTGCCGGCGGCGGAGACGCCGGGCTGCCAGGGCTGCGGATCGACGGCGGCGCCGGGGGCGAGGGTCTGGAAGCCCTCCACCACCACCCGGTCGCCGGGCTTCAGCCCGCGATCGATCACCCAGCGGTTGTTGACGATCCGTCCCGCCGCGACCTTGCGCAGCTCCGCCTTGTTGTCGGGGCCGACGACGAAGACATGGGCCGCGCCGCCTGCATCGCGCTGCACCGCGCGCTCGGGCACCGCCAGCGCGTCGGCCTGCTGGCCCTGGACGATCTGGACACGCACGTACATGCCCGGCAGGAGATCGCCGCTCGGATTGGGAAATTCGCCGCGCAGGATGATCTGCCCGGTGCTGGCGTCGACAGCCGCCTCGGAGAAAAGGAAGCGGCCCATGTGGGCATAGCGCGTGCCGTCGTCGAAATTCAGGACCACATGCGCCCGCCCGGCATCGGAGCCGGCGGCGCGCGCCTCGGCCTCGGCCGCGCGCTTCAGCGCGAGCAGCTGGTTCGCGGACTGGGTGAAGTCTGCATAGATGGGATCGAGCTGCTGGATGGTGGCGAGGCTCTGCGCATCGGTGGCGCTGACGAGCGCGCCCTCGGTCACCAGCGCCCGCCCGATCCGCCCGCCGATGGGCGCGCGCACCTCGGTATATTGCAGGTCGAGCTCGGCGGCGTCGAGCCCGGCCCTGGCGGCGGCCACGTCGGCATCGGCCTGGCCGAGCTCCGCGACGGCGATGTCGTAGCTCTGGTCGGAGGTGATCTGCCGGTCCTTGAGCTGCGTCTGCCGGTCGGCCTTCTGCTTGGCGAGGGTGCGCGTGGCTTCCGCCCGCGCCAGCGTCGCCTTGGCGCTGTCCACCTTCACCCGGAACGGGGCCGGGTCGATCCGGTAGAGCACGTCGCCTTCCTTCACCACGCTGCCCTGCTCGAACACCCGCGCGACGAGGATGCCGGAGACGCGCGGACGCACCTCGGCGATGCGCGTCGGCGCGATGCGGCCGGGCAGCTCGTTGGTGATGGGCAGCGTCTCGGGCTCGACGGTGACCACCGCGACGGGCGCCGGCGGCGGAGCGGCCGGGCCGGCCGCGTCGCCGCTCTCGCCGCAACCGGAGATCGCGAGCGTGGCGAGAAGGGACGCGGCCAGGGGCAGACGGAACAAGGATGGAAGGGAGGGCACCTTCATCACCTTCAGATGCTGGAGCTGCGATACGGAGCGGTCCCGATAGCATGTGTAATAGATACCGTCCAGATGGTATGTTTTGGGACAGCTCCGCTTCCGTCAAGCTCTCCGCGGAGTCTCTCCCGGCGTGCACAAGCAGCTTTCGTGATCCACGGGGCGTCCCCAAAAGAGGGGATGACGCAACGTCTTGCATGCAGGCTGTTGCCGCCGCTTCACCGCGGGGGCGCAGATGCCGCCCGGCCTGGCGGCTCATATCGCGAGCATGTGACCCGAGCCCCTTTTCCTCGTCCGGTCGAGATGGGTTTGTCCGGCGCGATATCGTGCCATGCGACGCCCGCCTGCCGGCACCATTTGGGGACGGCCATGGGGGCCGGCTCGGCGCCGTTATCCGAGACGATGGCTGAAGGCTTGCCCCGGATGCCGTGGGCGCATCCAGCTCGCGCGTTACCCCAAGGCCGGACAGTAGTGAGGTGTCGGCAACCAGCGCCAGATATATCCGCTGAAATCATCGATCATGGCCGGCACCAGCATGGGCTGCCGCGTACCGCACGCCCGCTTGCGGCCCTCGCGCCGGCACACCCCGGCATCGCGCGACACGGAGCTTGGGGCTCATGACGGTCAGGGCGAGGCATCCCGATAGAGCCCGGCCATGCCGGCGGCGATTTCCGCCATCTGGGCCCGCAGCTCCGGCGGATCGAGAACCTCGGCCTGCGCGCCGAGGCGCAGGAGGTCCACCACCGCCTGCCGCGTCCGGCCGACGGGCAGCGTCGCGGTCCGCCATCCCCGGGCATCCGCCTCCGCTCCCAGCGCGGTCCGCGCCCGCACATAAGGCGAGCTGAACGCTGCCAGAAGCTCCACCCCGAGCGGAGAGAGGCGAAGGGTGGCCGTGACCGGATGAAGCTCCTCTTCCAGCCGGTCGGCCGAGGCCTTCCAGTAGGCCGGGAGGTCGAACGCTTCGGGCCGCTCGAAATGCTCGGCGAGAATGTCGAGCTGAAGCATGCGCGAGATCCGATAGGTTCGCGCGCTATCCCCGACCTGCCCGACGAGATACCAGGCCCCGCCCTTCAGCACGATCCCGAGCGGCTCGACCCGTCGGCTCTTCTCGGCCTTCCAGCTGCGATAGCGGATCTGGATCGCGGCCTGTCGCCAGACGGCATCGGCGATGGCGGCCAGATGCTCGGGCTGCTCGGCCTCGGTGAACCAGGCCGGCGCGTCGAGATGGAAGCGGCTGCGCATCCGTTCCGCGCTCGAGCGCACATCCTCCGGCAGCGCCGCGAGCAGCTTCGTCTCGGCCGCGGCCATGACGGCGCCGAGCCCGAGATCGGCGGCGGGGCCGCCCAGTCCGGCGAGGAACAGCGCCCCGGCCTCGCGGGACGACAGGCCGTTCAGGCGGACGCGGTAGCCGTCGAGCAGCCGGTAGCCTCCTTCCGATCCGCGCTCGGCGTAGACCGGGATTCCGGCGGCGCTCAGGGCGTCGATGTCGCGATAGATCGTTCGCAGCGACACCTCGCATTCGTCGGCAAGGGCGCGGGCGGTGACCCGCCCCCGCGCCTGGAGCGTGGTGAGGATGGAAAGAAGCCGGCTCGCCCGCATGACCGCCGTCATCCCGGATCAACCTGACAGAAGCTGACAGGTATCCGCCCTTAGATTGGGAGTGCCCGCCCACGCAAGCATTGAAATGAGATCCCCATGACAAAGCCGATCCTGAACGTGGCCGATGTCGCGCTTCAGCCGCGCCCGCCGCAATACGCCCCCACCGGAGCAGCGGCCGGCGTCTTCGATGCCCGGGTCGCCTTCGTGTCGCGGCAGCTCGGCGTCACGAGCCTCGGCTACAACGTGACCGCCATCGCCCCCGGCAAGCGCGCCTTTCCGTTCCACAACCACCATACGAACGACGAGATGTTCTTCATCCTGTCGGGGACGGGGGAGATCCGCATCGGCGAGGAGCGCCACGCCATCCGTCCGGGCGACATCATCTCCTGTCCCGCCGGCGGGCCGCAGACGGCGCACCAGATCATCAATACCGGAACGGAAGAACTGCGCTTCCTCGCCGTGAGCTCGATGCACCCGGCCGACATCGTCGAATATCCGGACAGCGGCCGCTTCGGCATCCTCGCCGATCTGGCGCCCACACTGGAGGGCCAGCCGCGCAAGCTCATGTATATCGGGCGGGAAAGCGACAGCCTCGGCTACTGGGACGCCTGAGCAGGCCGAGGCGCGGGGGCAGCCCGGACGCTACCGCGTCGAGACCGCATGGGGCCCCCGCGTCCTCCACGGGCCGCACCTCGGGCTGGCCCGTGTCCGCCTGCCGGACCCCGGCGGCCCGGCCGCCGGGGCGGCCATGGCGCGCAACCGCCGGCCGGTGGTGGTGCTCTTTCATCGCGCGCCGGCGGCATGCTGCTTCCGCCCGGGCAATGATCCTGCGCCACGGCGTGATCGAGTTCGGCCGCCGCCGGCTCACTTCGCCGCGGGGGGCGTCGCGGCCTGCTCGACTTGCGCCTTGATGGCCGACAGGTTGAAGCTGGCGCCCTGCTGCATCGGCGGGAAGTCGATGGCTGTCTGGGCGAGCTTGGCCACCTCCTGCTGCACGAACACGAAGCGCCAGAACTGATCGATGAACCAGCTGTAGTAGTTGAGGGATCCCGAGTTGCTTGTCGGCATGCCCGTGCGCTCGAACGGGTCGAGCCTGAGATTGGTCAGGATCGGCCAGTCCACCTTGACCGTCGCGCCCAGCCAGCCCGAGGGCTGGTCGGTGAAGCGGTACTTGTAGTCGCCGATGCGGACCGCCGAAAGCGTGCTTTCGGTGAAGTAGAAGACTTCGTTGCGTGCCGACGGACCCTTGCCGGTAATCAGGTCCATCTGGTTGTAGCCGTCGAGGTGCACCCTGTAGGTGCGCTCGCCGAGCTGCTTGCCCTGCTTCAGCTCGTCCACGATGTTGGCATCGCCGGCCGCGGCCACCAGGGTCGGAAACCAGTCCAGGCCGGAGATGATGCTGTTCTCGATCTTGCCCGCAGGCACCTTTCCCGGCCAGCGCACCATCGCGGGCACGCGGAAGCCGCCTTCCAGGGCGGTCCCCTTGCCGCCGGCGAACGGCGTCTGGCCCCCGTCCGGCCAGGTGAAGTTCTCTGCGCCGTTGTCGGTGGTGAAGACGACGATGGTGTTGTCGTCAACGCCAATGTCCTTCAGCTTCTTCAGGACGCTGCCCACCACGTCGTCGAGCTGCGCCATGCCGGCCTCCTCGGTCGACCAGCCGTTTTCCGGCGTGCGCAGATTCTCATACTTGTCCGAAAGATGGGTGATGACGTGCATGCGCGTGGGGTTGAGCCACACGAAGAACGGCTTGTTGTCCGCCTTGGCCTTGTCGATGAACTTCAGCGTGAAGTCGAGGATTTCATCGTCGACTGTCTTCATCCGCTCAGGAAAGAGCGTTCCCGCATCCTCGATGCGTTGCTTCCCGATCCTGCCCCAGCGCGGCTGCTCGGTCGGATCGTCAGTGGTCGTCGCCCAGCTGTGAATCATGTTGCGCGGACCCACGCGATCCAGCATCGCGGGGGGATAGTTCCGGTGCGAGGGGTCTTCCATCGCATCCAGGTGATAGAGGTAGCCGAAGAATTCGTCGAAGCCGTGCACAGTCGGCAGGAACTTGTTGAGGTCGCCGAGGTGGTTCTTGCCGAATTGCCCGGTGGCGTAGCCCATGGTTTTCAGAGTGGTGGCGAGCGTGACCGCGTCGTCCGGTATGCCGAGAGGCGAGCCGGCTTGGCCGACCGTCGTCAGGCCGGTGCGGATCGGCAGTTCCCCGGTGATGAAATTGGCCCGGCCGGCGGTGCAGCTCGCCTCGGCGTAATAGTCGGTGAAGCGCATGCCCTCGCTCGCCAGCCGGTCGAGGTTGGGCGTGCGGCCGGCCATGATGCCTTGGTTGTAGGCGCCTACATTATACCAGCCGATGTCGTCGCCCATGATGACGACGATGTTGGGCCGGCCGCCTTGCTGTGCGTGACCGGCGTCGGCAAAGCCAAGAGCGGCCAGAGCCGCCAATGCCAGCCTCATTCGATGAATATCGAACATGGGAGCGCTCCTCCCCTTTGCAGTCGGCCGCATTCCGGCCGTGCGGGACTAAACGAGGACGCAGCAGCCGGTGTGGCGCATGTTCTGGAGATCCGCGCTCTTCTTTCCCGTGATGCGCACCGTATGGTACATTATGAACTGCGGACGATCACTTGAAAGTTTCTGTGATTCCAGATCGGGCCATTCGGCTGAACAAATCTGAAGGTCAGGCTTTGGGCTGCGGATCCACGATAGCGTGACCTTGAGGTGACGTCAGTCTGTTCTAACATACCATTCCTTGGTGCGCTCTCGGTCTTGGCGAGGACATGGAATGGCTCAAGCTCACGGCCTGTTGCCGGGCTATTATGTATCCGTCGGCGGCGGCTGTATTGGGTTGCCGATGCGATGATGCCGCTGCCCTGACGCAGGCGCCTATAAGCTTTGCTTCGTAAGTTGATAGGGTATGGCGTTTTCATTCCTATAGTCAGAGGGCGGTTTTAAGATAAAAGTTTTTCAATCGATAGGATATCGCTCTGGATATTATGGTGGTAACCGGTGTGGGTGCGCTATATCGGATCAAATCGGCGTGTCAGTTGGCTCTGAAGCTGGCCATAATTTCTGGATATTGTCATAATTGGTTTCGCGCATTGCGCGCTGTTGCCCTGCTGAAATACTGAAACGACGGCGGAACGCGGGTCGGTGATGACGCCTCTGCCTTCGTGCATTGAGCGTCGTGCCTTGCAGGACTGTGCCGCTGGAAGAGCCAGGCTGTTTGCGGTGGCGTTGGAGCGTTTTCAAGCGCGGTGGATGCCGGTTCGCGTGAAGAAAATGCGCTGGAGAGACGTTCAAAACGCTCCGGGCGATCGTCTGAGGGAAGAGGCGCGTCATGTCCTCACCCCCGCGGCGGATCCGGGTCGTCCCCATTGAGTGCCAAGGGGCGGTGCATCGAGGGAGGAAAGCCATGAGAAACGAATTGAGCGGGTTGCTGTCGGCCGCCGCGATGATCGCGCTCGTGACGACGCCCGTCCATGCGGAGAAGCTGAGCGACGCCGCTTATATCGCCAAGGCGATGACCGCTGCGCCCGAGGCGGTCGCCAAGGGAGCCACCATCGCCACCATGGAAGGTGGCTCGATGCGCGTCCTGCAGAAGGGCACAAATCAATGGACGTGCATGATCATGCCCGATGACGTGCCGATGTGCACGGACCCGGCCGGGATGGAGTGGGTGCATGCCGTGCTGACCAAGACGAACCCGCCGGACAAGGTCGGCTTCATCTATATGCTCGCGGGGGACAACGGGACCAGCAATGTGGCGCCGGGCGCCATGGGGCCGACCTCGGACAATCACTGGGTCAAGACGGGGCCGCACGTCATGCTCCTGGGCCCGGGCGTCAAGGCGATGGTCAGCTATCCCCGCACGCTCGACGCGGATCCCACCAAGCCGTACGTGATGTGGCCGGATACGCCATACGAGCATTTGATGATACCAGTGAAATGAGCCTGCCAGGGCGTCTGGGCTCAGGATTTTGAACCTTCCCGGGTTTGCCGGAGGCTCCAGTTCCCGGGAAGGTGGAGCCATGACAGGCAAGACGACGAACAAGTTCTCCCCGAGGTGCGCGCGCGGGCGGTGCGGCTGGACCCGGAGGGAGCCCAGCCGCAAGCTTTGGCCACTCAGAACTTGAGCGAGAACTGAGCGGTGAAGGCGTTCTGGGAGGCGGAGCCGGCGAGCTGGCCGCTGTAGGTCGCGGACAGCGCCGCCATGCCGGACAGCTCGTAGGACAGCCCCGCTTCCACCAGCAGCGCATCCCCGGCAATCGGCGCGCCGGAGATGGAGAAGGGCGTCACCCCGCCCGCGAACTGCATGGCCGCGGTGGGGTTCGTATCCCCGAAGGCATGCTGCCAGCCCAAGGTCAGGCTGGGAGTCAGCGAACGCCCCATCACGTCGAACGCGGTCGCCGCCCGCACCCCGAGGGTGCTGTAGAGCGTGTCCATGCCATTTGTGCTCACCGCGAGCGCCGCCGGCCCGAAATTCTCGCGGAACGACGCCCCGGAGATGCCCACATAAGCAAGGCCCGCGAACGGCTCGAAGGAATAGGGCCCGACCGCCATGTCATAGCCCACCTCGCCGAAGACCTGCGTGGTGCCCGTCTGGTAGCCGGAGCTCAGCGCTGCCGAGAAGCCTGGAAAGGCCACGGTGCGGTCCACCGATACGTCGTGCCAGGTGTAGGCAGCCCCGCCCCGCAGCGCGAGGGCACCGAACTGCGCGCCGACGTAGGTGCCGATGTCGTAATTGTCCATGGTGCCGCTGGACGCGCGGTCGTTCACGTCGAATTGCGACTGGCTGTAGCCGCCGAACAGGCCAGCCCGGGCGTTGCTCCCCACCGCCACGTCGGCACCGATCAGGAAGCCGCCGAGCGAGTTGGACACCGTCGCGGCATTGCCGGTACCGAAGCTGGTGCCCCAGCCGCCATAGCCCTGCGCCCACAAAGTGGGGGTCAGGCTGGCGGAGAGCTGCGCGGTCGCCGGCGCGGCCGCCGTCGCGCCATGGGCCAAAGGCTGCGCCACGGGGGCGGTCACGGACTGCCGCAGACGTGCCCCCACGGCCTCGCGCACATAGATGGACTGCTGCTGGATCACGGTATCGGCGGAGGAATAAGCCTCGCCGGAAAGCGCTGCGAACACGCCCGGCACGCCCGAAACCGGCAGCGTGACGATGGCGTCGAACACCGCGTTGCCGAGGCCGAGCGCCTGCGCCCCGTTGGCCACGGCCACCTCGTTCGCCGTCGTCGCGAACGATGCGAAGCGCGGGCTGGGGCTGCCGCCCCCGCCGTCGGCCGGCCCGGCATAGACCAGCTTCAGGTAGACGTTCTGTGTGTCATAGGAGAGCGCGGGCGTGAGGAAGGCATAGTCCGAGGCCACCGAGCCGAAGGTGCCGCTCACCGACGCCGTGGTGGTGAGGATGGCGTAGGTGGCGTTGGGCGCGTAGGCGCCGGGCTCGGCGATCACCTGCACCGCAGCGCCGGAGCTGAGGGTGACCGGCCCGGTGGCGGTGATGAGATCGTGCCGGCCGTCCGGCGTCACATCCACACGGTAGGTGGAGCCGGCCTTGAAGGTGACCGGCCCCGTGACGGCAATGGTGCCGGGAGAATTTCCCGGCGCGGCGGTGCCGCCCGTGTCCACCACGAGCCCGCCGACGGTGCCGTTGCCCACGAGCACCCCCAGGTTCCCAACGGTGAAGGTGGAGGTGGAGACCGCATCCTGCTCAAGGTGGACCGTCGTGTCCTGGACCGAGATCGCGCCGCTGTAGCTGCCGGGCGTCGCGAACTCCACCCGGCCGCCGCCGAGGAAGGTCACGGTGCCGGCGCCTGTGATGGTGCCGGGGAAGCTGTAGGTATCCGAGCGGTTGAAGACCAGCGCGGCGTTGTTCACCACATTGCCGGAGATGGAGCCCGTGGTGCCGCCATTGCCGATCTGAAGCGCGCCGCCATTGATGGTCGTGCCGCCCGTATAGGTGTTCGTACCGGTGAGGACGAGCGTGCCCGCCCCGTCCTTCACGAGCGCGCCATCACCCGAAATCGATCCCGACAGGGTGAGGATGGTGCCGGCGGCGGGGCTGATGCTGCCTCCGCTCCCACTGGCGAGCGTCGCGGAGCGGGCGCTCGAAAAGCTCGCTGTCGCGGCCAGCGTGCCGCCATTGAAGGTGAGGCCGCCCGAGGCCGCGCCCAGATTGGCGTCGGAGGAAACCTGGAGCGTGCCGGCGGAGAGCACCGTGCCGCCCTGATAGGTGTTGGCGCCAGCGAGGATGAGTGTGCCCGCCCCGACCTTGGAGAGGGCGCCGGCACCGTCCACTGTCCCGGACAGGGTGAGCGCGGTGGCACCCCCCACGACATCGAAGGAGCCACCGGGGGTGCCGAGGGCGACGGTGCGGGCGCTCGAAAAGCTCGTCGTTGCGGCCAGCGTGCCGCCATTGAAGGTGAGGCCGCCCGAGGCCGCGCCCAGATTGGCGTCGGAGGAAACCTGGAGCGTGCCGGCGGAGAGCACCGTGCCGCCCTGATAGGTGTTGGCGCCAGCGAGGATGAGCGTGCCGGCCCCGACCTTGGAGAGGGCGCCGGCACCGTCCACTGTCCCGGACAGGGTGAGCGCGGTGGCACCCCCCACGACATCGAAGGAGCCACCGGGGGTGCCGAGGGCGACGGTGCGGGCGCTCGAAAAGCTCGTCGTCGCGGCCAGCGTGCCGCCATTGAGGGTGAGGCCGCCCGAGGCCGCGCCCAGATTGGCGTCGGAGGAAACCTGGAGCGTGCCGGCGGAGAGCACCGTGCCGCCCTGATAGGTGTTGGCGCCGGACAGGATGATCGTGCCCGCGCCGATCTTGGTGAGGGCGCCGCTGCCGGTGAGCGGCGCCGAGACGGTGGCGATGGTGCCCGCCCCCTCTGCCCAGAGCCGCCCGCCCGAGCCGAGGTCGAGGCTCCCGACCGCGCCGGTCACAAGCGCGTAGCCGGAGGTCAGGAATTCCAGGGTGCCGAACGACTGGCGGCCATCCACCGCCACGGTGCCCGCAGGACCGGCGAATACGCCCGTGTTGCCGGCCCAGGGACCGGTGCTGTCGCTGGCTGGGGAGAGCCATAGCGAGGCACTGGTCCAGTTCCCCCCGCTGCCCCGGCTCGTCCCATCGGCGCTCCAATATTGCAGGGCTGGAGTGGGGGTGGGGGTCCCGCCACCGCCGCCGTCGCCACCTCCTCCGGTGCCACCGCCGCCGGACGCCGTCAGCTGCACGTCCACATACCGCGCGCCCGTATCCAGGGCGGCGGTGTAGCCGCTGATGGAGGAAGCGCTGCCCAAGGCCAGTCCGGCATTCGTCAGATCGGCATTGGGGCTCGCGAACACGCGGTAGACACCTGGCCCATAGCCCGCTTCTCCCGTCACGTTCAGCGTACCGTTCACCATGAGCGCGCCTGGGGTCGCGTCGGTAATGGTGAACACGGCGTTGGCGGTGGTGGGGGTCGCAAGGCTCACATTGGTGATGGCGCTGGTGTTCTGGGCAAGCGCGTTCATGGTCAGGCCGCCGCCATTCTGCCCGCCGGACAGGATGCCGCCATTGTCGACCGAGACATTGCCTGTAATCGTCCCGCCCCCGCCCTTCAGGGTCGCCCCCGAAGCGACGGTCATATCGCCGTTCAGCGTGCCGGAACCGTTGCTGCCGACCTGCAGCACGCCGGCCTCCACCCCGGTGCTGCCGGCAAAGCCGGAGCTGTCGCCGGTCAGCGTGAGCGTGCTTGCGCCAGTCTTGATGAGGGCGCCGCTGCCCGAGAACCTTCCGGCGAAGGTGTGGTCCGCAGTCTGGTCCACCGTCAGGTCCCTGGCCCCCAGGGCGATCTCGCCCGTGGAGCCGCCCTGAAGGGTGCGGATGGTGGCGCCGGTCGTGGTGCCGGCAATGTCCAGCTTGCCGTCCACTGTAATGCCGTTCGAGTTCTCGATGCTGGCGCCGCCCGAAAGGGCAAGGGTGCCGGCGGTGATGATGGTGCTGCCGGCAAAGCCGGAGCTGTTACCGGTCAGCGTGAGCGTGCTTGCGCCAGTTTTGATGAGGGCGCCGCTGCCCGAGAACCTTCCGGCGAAGCTGTGGTCCGCAGTCTGGTCCACCGTCAGGTCCCTGGCCCCCAGGGCGATCTCGCCCATGGAGCCACCCTGAAGGGTGCGGATGGTGGCGCCGGTCGTGGTGTCGGCAATGTCCAGCTTGCCGTCCACTGTAATGCCGTTCGAGTTCTCGATGCTGGCGCCGCCCGAAAGGGCCAGGGTGCCGGCGGTGATGATGGTGGCACCGGTGAAGGCGGAGCTGTCGCCGGTCAGCGTCAACGTGCTTGCGCCAGTCTTGATGAGGGCGCCGCTGCCCGAGAACTTTCCGGCGAAGGTGTGGCCTGCAGTCTGGTCCACCGTCAGGTCCCTGGCCCCCAGGGCGATCTCGCCCGTGGAGCCGCCCTGAAGGGTGCGGATGGTGGCGCCGGTCGTGGTGCCGGCAATGTCCAGCTTGCCGTCCACTGTAATGCCGTTCGAGTTCTCGACGCTGGCGCCGCCCGAAAGGGCCAGGGTGCCGGCGGTGATGATGGTGGCGCCGGTGAAGGCGGTGCTGTCACCGGTCAGCGTCAGGGTGCTTGCGCCAGTCTTGGTGAGGGCGCCGCTGCCCGAGAACCTTCCGGCGAAGGTCTTATCCGCCGACTGATCTACGGTCAGGTCCCTGCTGCCCAGCGCGACCTGGCCCCCGGAGTAACCCGAAAGGGTCTTGATGCTGGTGCCGGTCGTGGTGCCCGAAATGTCCAGCTTGCCGTAACTGTTGATCTCTACTGCGGACGACGCCGCAAGGCTGCCGCTGCCCGACAGCGCCAGCGTGCCGGACCAGACGCTGGTGGCGCCTGTGAAGGCGCTGCTGTCACCGGTGAGGGTGAGCGTGCTGGCGACGGAATTGATAAGGCCGGCATAAGTGAACTTGCCGCTGCCCGATATCTTCCCGGCGAAGGTTTTGTCCGCGGCCTGGTTCACGCCCAGGGCCTGGGTACCGAGGACGATCTCGCCTGTGGAGCCGCCCATAAGGGTCTTGATCGTGGTGTTGGCGGTCGTGATGCCGGAAATGTCCAGCGTGCCATCCACCTTGACGCTGCTCGATGCACCGATGGCGCCGGGGCCCGTTAGAGCCAGCGTGCCGGCGGTGATGGTGGTGTCGCCCCCATAGCTGTAGCCGGGGTTGCTGGATACGACGAGCGTACCGTCCCCCGTCTTCACAAGACCCCCAAGACCGGAGAAAAAGCCGGAAAGCGTGAGGGTCGTGCCGCTTGCGGTGTTGAACGTTCCCGTGGTGGCACTATTGAGCGTTATATTGCGGCTGCTGGTAAAGCTCTCCGTCGTTTCCAGCGTTCCGCCCTTGAAGGTGATGCCACCCGAGGCCCCACCCAGCGCCGCATCGGCCGAGATGGAAAGGGTGCCTGCCTCTAAGGTGGTGGAGCCTGTGAAGGCGTTGGTGCCCGAGAGGGTGAGCCTGCCGGTGCCGGACTTGATGATGGAGCCCGCGCCGCTGATGACGTTGCCAAGCGTGACGTTGTCCGTCTGGTTGAATTTGAGCGTCGTGGTGTTGGTCGAAACCACGATGTCACCGGTGACCGTCGCGCCGGATGCCACGGCCAGGGTGTTGGTGCCGGCGGTGAAATTGAAGGCCGCGGCTTGGGCGCCGGTTCCCCCCAACCCGCCAGCAACACTTCCCGTTCCCGCGACGGTGACGGCGAGGTTCTTGCCCTCAACTCCGTTGCCGCCATTGCCGCGAAGGCCATTCGCGCCGCCATTGGTGCCGTTTCCGCCGGCGCCACCGTTTCCGCCCGTCACGGCGGCGCTGATGGTGACGGTGGTGGTCCCTGTCGAGCCCGTCAGGTCCAGGCCCTTGCCCCCAACGCCTCCGATGCCCCCGACAGCGGCGGCTCCAGTGGCTCCGCCGGTTCCGCCGACCCCGCCCGCGCCGCCAGTCACCGCACCGGAGATGTCGAAGGTGTTTGCCCCGGTTGTCCCGGCCATCAGAAGCAGGCCGCTACCGCCGACGCCCCCGGCGCCGCCCGCGCCGCCGTGATTGCCTCCGTTGCCGCCCGTGCCGCCGTTGCCGCCGGTCACGGCCACGTCAATGGTGAAGCCTGTGCCCCTCATTTGCGCGAGCGCCAGACCGCTCCCGCCCGTGCCGCCGCCGCCGCCGCCGTTCGTGAAAGAGAGGACACCGAAGCTGTCGCCGCCAGCGCCACCCTGGCCTCCCGCCACGCTTCCCGCGCCGGTCAATGTCGTGCCGACTGAGGCTCCACTCAGAAACACACCGGCTCCACCGAGACCGCCAGCGCCACCGAATCCGCTCTGAGTGCCGCCGGAGCCGCCCGTGGCACGCCCACCTCTGCCGCCGCTCCCTCCCGTCACCCCCCCACCATCCATTATCGTCGTAGAGCCCCCTCCCACCGACACCAGGCCGCTACCGCCGGCGCCGCCGGCACTGCTTATGTTCAGCGAACCGCCGCCAATCCCACCGTCGCCCCCGCTCAGGAGTTTGACACTTACAGTTCCAGCCTCTTTCAGAACCAGGCCGCTCCCTCCGTTGCCGCCAACGCCTCCGGTGCCGGCGGAGCCGCCATTCGGGCTGGTTGCGCCACCATTCCCGCCTGTTCCCCCGGAAATGCCGAGGAGGAACTGCGCGTTCTGCAAACCGCTGGTGATCACAGCGCCGAAGCCGCCACCACCGCCGCCGCCACCGCCATTGAGCGTGGCATCAGCACCTGCGCCGCCGTTGCCTCCCGCAATCGGACTGGACACATTTGCCACAAAATCAGAATACGTCCCGACATATGCGTGGCCGCCGCCGCCACCACCGCCTCCGGCGAGGCCGGGAGTGCCGTTTTGGCCGTTACCGCCGCTGCTGCCGCCCGCACCACCTGCGCCCCCGTCGTGCCCGCTGCCGCCGCTGCCGCCCGCTTGACCGGACACGGCCCATCCGCTCCCGCCGCCACCACCGCCGCCGCCTTGTATGACAGAGTTGGCGCCGGCTGCTCCGACGCCTGTCTCGCTGGCCGAGCCGCCGATACCGCCATCAAGTCGACCACCCTTCCCGCCATCACCGTCCGCCGCGAAGACGGGCGGGGCGCTCAGGGATAGAAGGATCGCCGCCGCGGAGCCGAGGAGGGACGCCCGAAGGCTATGCCGAACAGGGCGTTTCTCGGAGGCGGAACGAGCGCGGAGCAGCACGGCATGGTTCGGCATGAAAGTCCCCAGCGATGTCCGGACGCGGCACTTGCAGAAGCATCAAACCGGCGAAGCGCCTATCGGAGTACCTGGGAGCGGCTTATAAGAGGCCGGGCACGACGTGGCCGTGACGCCTGTGCGACCGTTTTCCTTCGGTCTTCCGATGCTGCCCGCACGCCACAGCGCCCTGGCCGAGACCATCGCCGGCCTCTGCACCAGCGAGGTCACCCCGTGGCGAGGGTCGTGGCGATTCTTCGAGGCCGCCGAGTTCGCCACGCTGAACCTGGGTGGGCCGGAGCGGCAGCGGGAATTGGGAGCCCGAGACGCGCGTGGTTCCGCCAGCGGATGACGCACTTTGGCGGCACCGCGCTTCCACAAGTCGATTGGCGGCGGGAAATGCCACCATGCCCAAGCTTTGGAATTGTCCCGCCGCTCCGCCCGCTCCGCGTGCCCAGGTGCTGGCCTGCGTCATTTCTGATCGATGGGGAATGATGCCGACCTCCGGGAGGACTTCATCTCCCGGGCAATCAATATCGGCACGGCCTGTCTGGACGTGGACAGGCAGGCACGGAAGATGCGCGCCCTGGCGGATGAGGAGGCAGAAGCCCTTCGCCGGGATCGGGAGCGCGTCCATGCCGGCGCAGCAGATGACGCTGCGTCGCCGCGAGGCTCAACAGGCCGAAGCTCAGGCGCGGCGCACCGCGCTGCTCTCCGGTGGGTTATCCGGGTTGTACGGGTGATGCGGCATACGTCCGGCACACAGTGCGCACAAGAGTGCCCAACTTCCCGTATGTCGGGCAGCGTTGACCTTGTCGGTCAAACTGCTAAGCGCCTGATTTTGGTGCTGAAAATAATGGTGCTGCGAGAGAGGATTGAAAACGTGATCCTCGACCAGAACGCATTGGATATAAAAGAGAATTTCGAGTCCCTTGCGGATCCTGTGTAGCAGTCCTGCGGGGACGCTTCAAGGCGGAGACGAGTGCCGTGACTCATTTTCTCGGCAGCTTCCGATTTGGGAACTTCATCTGCCATGTCTCCACGAGGAATAGCGCTATGGTACTGGCAGCATGCAGAGAGAGGCGAGCAATCCGCGCGTCGATCCGACGATGCCCTCTCTCCCTCCCATGTGCACTACCCGCATGGGTCCTCAGCGCCCCGATACCATTCACAACCGTATTGATCCCTCCGAGGATTGATCGCACGTCGTCCGCTATCAGGTCCGGAATCCCGTCTTTGTTAGGGGCAAGCCCCAACGGCTCGCGCACAGCCTGATAAAGCCCTTGCACGTCCTTCTTGGCGGGCAACGGGAGCCCAAGTTCAACCAGGACTGAGCGGCAGACACTCTCTATAATAGAACAAGCTGCCGTCACTGCCGTTTCAGGGTCCTCCTCGGCGCCTCTCTGCGCCCTCTCCAAGTCCTGTTGGACCGTATCAAAATCAATATCGCTGGCTGCGTCGGCCAAAGTATGCACAACGGCAGCGAAATTCCCGTGCGCGACAAGGCGCACGCCACGTTCCAGCTTCTCCAAGCGCAAGCCGTCATAATCAAAGTGCTTGTTGAGATATTCTAAAACTGCATCATGGCGATCCGCATCATGAATGAAATCTCGCGGGTCCGCTGCGCTCTCGATTACACGCCTGAGCTTGCCCTCTAAAGAAGGGTCTCCCACAAGTCCCGACAGGGTCCTAACTGTTCCCCGCACCCTGGTAAGCCCTTCGGACTGAAAGCTCACCCCAGCAGCGGCGAAGAACTCACCGATCCGGTCATGGGTGCGGTAGATTCCGATGGGTGCCCCTCCAAATCCTGCGGGGCCGCCCGTGATGATCTCCGCCAACGCCTCAATGGACTGGTGTGACAAAAGGATTTTTGGCATGGATAAACCGATGGCTGCCGTTTCGCGCTGAATCAACCGATGTGCGACGATATCCCCAGGCGACGAAGCAAAAAACAGATAGCCGAACAGCCACGCGGAAAGCCCGCCGTTCCTCACCCAGCCTCCTCCCGCTACGCCTCCGCCCCCTGAGGCTCCACTTCGTGGAGTTGCAAACACCGGTAGACACTCGCACGGCCGATCCCAAGGCGCCCGGCAATCTCCGTGGGGCTCACGCCCTCACCCTTCAGCCGCCTGACCTCCTCTGCCTTGGCCCGTGCCGTGGGCTTCCTGCCCCGGTACTTGCCTTCAGCCCTGGCCTTGGCGATGCCGGCCCGCTGCCGCTCAAGGAGCAATTCCCGCTCGAAGGCGGCCACGGCGCCGAAGACCGCCAACATGAGACGGCCTGAAGCGCTCTTCGTGTTCACCCGGTCACCTCCCAGGTTGAGAATGACCAGCCCCACGCCCTTGGCGTCGAGGGCTTCCACGATGGTCCATAGGTGCTGCACCGACCGAGCGAGGCGGTCCAGCTTGGTCACCACCAGCGTGTCACCCTCCCGCAGGAACTCCAAGGCCCGTTCCAGCTCCGGCCGGGACGCGGCAACGGCGCTGACATGCTCCTGAAAGAGCTTGTCGCAACCGGCCTCCCGGAGGTCGTCAAGCTGGCTCTGAAAGCCCGCATCCTGTCCGTCCGTGCTCACCCTGCAATAGCCCACCAGCATCGTCATTCTCCCCCTGTCTCAGCCAAACACGATGCCGTTGCGGACGGCGTAACTCAGTTCCTCAGCCCGTAATGTGTCCGACCACCATTCGTCGGTACCGATAGCGATGCGAGCGGCCGTCACGGCGGTCAGTGTCTCGTCGCTCATCGGATCGTCGGCCGCGAAGACGATGCGGCCGCCTTCGATCTTCCATGGCCCCTGTGGCGACGGCTTCGGCTCGGCTGCGCTGGGCAGCGAGGGTGCGGGCGCCTTCTCTGTGGTGGCCATCGGAAAAGCTGCAATGTGGGCGGTCATCACTAATCCCCTGTCCCGTTGCCCGCCTTGGCGGGTCCCACTGAACACCTCCCCTGCGAGACGGTGTGGAGGGCGTCCGATAGAGTCCATTCCGGCTTTTCGGACGCCTCGTCTCACAGGGCCTTGAGCCCTATTGAGGCATCGCTTGCGCGGCCTCTCTGGCGGCTTGGGTGATGCGGGCATTGCGCACCCCCTCGCGCTCCCGCCGTTCGGCCCGCAGCTCTCGGGCGTAGGCTTTCACGAACACCCGATTGAACTCCCGCAGGCGCCGGAAGGCCGCGTCATAGACCGCCTTCCCCCGCTGCCATTCCCGAGAGAACTTCACCTCGTCAGGCGTGAGGCCAAGGACGGTGCGATGGTCGCCCCGCAGATGGTCCAGCCACGCCCCCGCACGGGCCACGCTCGCCTCAATGGAGGCTTGCAGGGCCTTGGCTTCGTCAAAGGTCATGGTTTCGCTCATGTCCTGTCCCCCTCGGCTCAGACCAGCTCTGGCGCATCGTTGAAGGCGTCCGCGTCCCGCTTGGCAGCGGCCATGCGCTCCACCGACCAAGCCGGCTCAAGCTCCCCCGAGGCGTAGGCGTCGATTTTCTCGACCTTCCCCGCCCATGTGTGCCACGTCATGTCGCCCACGGTGTCCTGATTGCCCCACGGCTTCAGGCCGTTGGCGCGGGCAAGGGCGTCGGTGAAGTCGTCAAGGCCCTTGTCGCCGGCATCGCAGTACAGGACGGGCCGGCCGTCGATGTCCTCCCCTTCCCACACGGTGGCAACGAAGCCTTCTCCCGCCTCGGTCGCCATCACCAGCACCTCCGTGCCGTCACCGGACCAGACGGCGGACAGGACTTCTTCAGGGGCGAAGGTGTCGGTGACAAGCGCAATAGCCGAGTCAATCGTGAGCATCTCAGTGTTCCTCAAGTTGTTGGGAGGCTCCGCTGTGCGGAGCGGAAGTGTTCGTGGGCCGATCGCCGCTCCGAACATGAGAAAAGACTGATTCGTCTCGCTGTAACTGTCAAGCACAATTCTGAGAATGTCTTGATTTTTCTCGGAAGTTGTTGATGGTTAATGCAGATTTTATGCGACCGTCAACTTACGACAGAAGCGGAATAACGCGGGCATGTGGGCGCGTGTACATGCGTTGCGGGCGCCTGTGCTTGCGCGTGGGTGGGCGTGACTTGCCGTTCACGCGCGGTTTGCCGTTCGCTCGCGTGCCGCGCGGTGTTCCCTCTCAGGCGCGAGGGGGCGCGGGGGGAACGCGCGTTCTTCTTATATATAGAGAGGGGCTCGAAAATTTCCGGCAAATATCGCCGGGGCGGGCAAGGTTCGCCGGGGACGTCCACCTTGGTAAGGCGTGGCGCGATCTTGCAGAGAACTTGAAAGGGGGCGGCACATTGCAGGGGTGGGACCTGCCAATGGTCTCCGGTGGGGGCCTCAGGAGGCCGTCAGGCCGTTCAGCTTCGCCTTGCTGCCGTGGTGCTGAAGGGCAGCGGCGTCATAGGCCCGGGCGGCATCTTCCGGCCGCTCGAAGGAGCCCAACCAGAGGCGCTTGCCGTTCACGGTGATGGTCGCCGTCCAACATTTATAGAGCGCATCCCACGCAACCCCGCGAAAGGGGCGCTTCACACTCATTCTGTTGGCTTGGATGCCGCCTGCGGCGACGGCTTCGGCCCGCCGACCTTGGTGCCGGTGAACGCCTTCAGCTTGGCGAAGGTCTTGGTCATGCTCTCGACGGCCTCGATAGCCCGTGCAGGCGTCTCGAAGCTCCCCAAGAACATCTTGTTCCCCTGCGGGTCGGTCATGGTCGCTTCCCAGAGGCGGGAGACGGGGGACCAAACGAGCCCGTCAACGTGCCGAGGCCCGTTGCCGTCGTGGAAGTCCACTAGCGACATATCGTGAAGTGAGGGCATCAGGCGGCCTCCGCCTCGGGAGGGGCGGTTGAAACGGCCTGGGCAGGGTCCTCGGGGGCTACCGTAGCCGGGCCACCGTGATTGCCGGTCAGAGTCCGTGAGGCAGGGGGTTTTATTGGCTGCGAGCCTGCGAGCGCATGGGCAGGCATCTTCCCACGCTGGGGATTGTGCGGGTTCCGGCCCATCCGGTAAGGCCACACCGGGCACTCGACACAAGCGCAGCGGCGCACCTCGGCAGCATTCTCAGCGCAGGTAAGGCAATGGTCCCGGAGGTTTGTGAAGCGCCACGGCTTGCCGTCCTCGCGAGGGCCGGGGTTTTCCTTCATCGCGCCCAGGACGCTGGCGGCTTCTGCCCGTCGAGGGTGCCCGGAAGCGATAAGGGTAGCCAGATCGAGACCGAGGGGATCAACTCCCGCGCGACGGCCGGCTTCATTCCGAGGAGCGAGAACATCAAGCCATTCGTGGTTCTCCGGCTCCCACCCGTTGGGGGTCATCTTTCCACGATCTCGGACGGGTTTGGCGGTCTCTTGGTGAACGGCCAATGTCAGATGCCCATGCCGTTCATGCCTTCAGCGGCGCCCTGGGACGCAGCATAGCGTTCCAAAGCGGCTTCCTTGGCCGCCTCGGAGCGGTCGCGGTCCGCCAGGAGGGCGGCATGGGCGGCCCTGCCGTCCTCAGTGGTCATGTCGAAGATGGTGCGCGGACGGGAGCCGTCGTGCCGGAGGGTGCCGGGCGACAGGTCATAGAGGCCGGCGGCGATCATCGGAGCCGGGATGCGGGAGGCCGGAGCGGTGCCGTAGGAACCGGGAATGTCGCGCGAGGCGGCCGTGTTGATGGTCATGGGAAGTCCTTTCGTTGGTGGTGGTGATGGTGTGGTCAGAGGCTCCAGTCCGTGACTGGAGTTCAGGCGGCCTTGCGGTGCGACCGAGCGGTCTTGCGGGGCGGCAGGTGCGAGGCGAGCCCGCAAGCGGTGAGACGCTCCTCGCAGGCGGCACGGGCCACGTTGGCGGCGGCCTTGAGAAGGTCCGCCACGGCCTCTTCATCGCTTCCCGCCACCTCAACCCGCAGCGCGGGGAACCGAGCGGCCGCCATCAGGAACTCGTGGCGGGCCTCAATGACGCCGATGGGGATGTCAGAGGTCGGGAACCAGGGCGTGGAGCCGAGGGCATTCACAACGCTGCGCATCGTGGCCCGCAGCACCGTGGGCTGTTCGGGATCGACCAGCGACAGGGCGTAGGTGGCCGCCAGGAAGCCCGCTTCGCGCAGCTCAACGGAGCCGGTCAGCGGCGCGGTGACCTCCTCTCGGGTGCCGTCCGCATGTTCGATCAGGAGCGCGAGGGCGCCGACGCCCGCTTGTCCAGGGACGCGAGCGGCCAAGGTGAGGGTGGTGGTCAAGGAGGGTCCTTTTCTATGAAGGGGATGGTGGTGCCCTGTGAGCTGCGAGGGACCCAGCAAGGCGGGGCAGAAGCAGCCTCCTGAAGAGGTCGGGCGAGGTGTTGGGCGAGCTACGCGAGCGTAGGGGTGTCCGCAAAAGGGGGTGCCCTCGGGGCCCTGTGATAGGTCCCGAGGGGCTTGGTGGAACCCGCCATGGGGAAAGCCATGTCGAGGCCGTAAACGCCCTGTTCACCCACCCCTCAGCACGCCCCTGCGGGCGATTAAATCTGAGGGATGGGCTTCAGGGCTCCTTGAGAGGAGGCGGCAAAGGGGCAGAGCTATTCCGCCGGGGCGTCTTCGCTGTCGCTGGTCAACAGGATGCCGGCGGTGCGAAGGGACGCCATGAGGGCGTTCAGTTGAGCGACAGCGTCTTCGCCGCCAGTGGCATCAGCCACAGGAGCGGCAGGGACCATGTCGCGATGAACGTAGCTGCCGGAGATGGGGCGATCATCGGGCACCGCAGGTCATGCGGCGGGCTTACGCCACCGCGCCCGTCGCCAGCTCAATGGCGCAGTCGGAGCGCAGCACGTCGTGTCCGCAGAGGTACGAGCCGATCAGGAAGGTGCCCTGACGGCGAATTTCGTAGTCGCTCTCCATGGACAGGTCCATGAGCTGCACGGTGCCGGCGGCCATCTTGTTGAAGACGAGACCCACGGTGGTGCGGAAGTCACCCTGGTACTTGGCCGGGCCGGTCGTCACCTGGGTGTTCGGGACGTGGTTCGACTTCACGATGGGCAGGCCGGCGATGGTCTGCACGATGCCGGAGGCCACGGAGCCCTGAGCGCCAAGGTTCGTGTCCACGAGCCGGTCGCGCTGGGCAAGCAGGTAATACTGCGCCGGACGGAACACGGCATAGCGGTCGCTCTGCGTGACGTTCTTTTCGTCCAGGGTCTGAGTGGCGGTGAACAGGGCCGCTTCCAGCTTCGCCGGGTCGGTCGCCATCGCGGCGTCGGTGATCCGGGAGCCGCCGGGACGGCCGGTCAGCGGCGAGGACGCACGCGCGGCAAGGGCCAGCACGGCACCGAGGTGCGTGTCGTACTGGTGGGCCAGCTCCTGCCCCAGCTCCTTGGAGTAGACGCCACGAATGTCATAGTGGTTCACGGCCTCGTCAACGTCCGCAATGAAGGTGGTCGCCACCAGCTTGTCGTCGATGGTGATGACCTTCTCCGCATGGTCGATGGCGCTGCCGTCGATCCAGGTACCGGGGGTGTGGTAGGCGGAGCTGGCACGGCCGACCAGCGGGAACTGGGCAGACTTGCCATGCTGGATCTGGCGGACGAACGTCAGGCCCTTGAACACGTTGGTGCGCTCGAACTCGGTGAGGACCTCGCCAGCGAACAGCTTGAGGAAGAGAGCGTCGGTGGCGCCGGCCTGATTGACCTGACCGAGACGCGAAACAGTGGTGTCACCATGAGCCATGGTGTGAAAATTCCTTGATGATGATGTGGAGGGTTATGGCGTGGCGTCGCGAGCGCGGCCGGTAGTTCTCTTGGGGCGCCTTCCGTCAGCCCCTGGAGGCTCCACCTCAGTGGAGTGCAAGGGGATTGGCGATCAGCGGACAGGAGAGCCGGCGGTGGCTGGCGGCGTTGCCATGGGTCCCGACACGCTCAAGGAGTAGTTCCAGCCAAGGGCCTCCCGCCGCACCTCAGCGCGGGGAAGGGAGACCACAGGGCCGGAGTTCGCAGGGCATGTTCAACCCCGCATATGCGGGGCCTCGGGCGTCTCGCTTGCGAGCCCCTACGGCGAGCGTAGGAGAGCGATGGCGCGTCATTCGAGGGGCCGCCATTGGGCGGCTTGGGACATCATCAAGGGGTGGTGGCGCGGCGTGGCAGGGTTCGGACCTGCGAGTGCACCGCACGAGCGGATGCGGCACGTCGCCAGGAGCCTACCCTGCGGTGCAGGACAGGCGGGGAGTGCCGTTCATCGGGCGGCCTTCTCGTTGATCTTGGTGAGACCTTCCCGCTCCAGAACGAGGCCGATGTACGCCTCCTCCAGCGCCTCCCGCGTCATGCCCATGCAGTCCGTGCGGAGCTGGTTGATGCGGCCCTGGATGGCTTCGAGCTGGGCGCGGAGGGTGGCGGCTTCTGCCTGGGATGCGGCAAGTTCTTCCCGTGCCTTCTCCCGCTCGATCTGGTCGGTTGACTTCTGCCAATCCGGGAGGATGTCCTGGGCCTTGGCGACGGCTTCCGAGATGGAGAAGCCGAACTCCTTGGCGTAGTTGTGGAGCTTGAAGCGGGCGACGTTGCGCTCTCCCTCCGTCCCGCCACGCTCGACCATGGCGTGGAGCTTCATGACGTGCTCCGCATCGGTGCGGTCGAAGGCGGGGGCTTCGGAGGGGTGCGGAGTGGACGGCTTGCGCTCGATGCCGAGGAAGGCGTCGATGCTCTGCTCCGGGTCAAAAGTTGCGCATGCGCAATTTTTGGCGACCCGCATGTACATTGCAGCCCGGTCGTAGGAGAACGCGCAGTTCGCCTTTATCCACGGCTTGAACTCGCCGTGCTGGAGCATCCCCTTCACGGCGATGAGGTCCCTTCCGGCCTTCGCCGCGTAGGCCAGCATGGACTTTCCGTACCCAACCACTTGCCGGTGGGCGTAGTTGATCTCGCGGGCGAGGTAGGTGGGGTCTTCGACGATGACGACGGCGTTGGTGGATGACATCGGCGGGTCCTTTCGTTGCGGGTGAGGAAACGGAATGCCGACCTCTCCCCATGCAATCGCTCGTCTCGCGGAAAGGAGACGCGAAGCGAGCCAGGGCATGGGGAGAGGTGGCGAGGCGCTCAACGACCGCTGCTAACGGTCGGAGCGCGGACAGGGAGCCCATGGGGACGGGCGCAATAGGGAGAAGATGCGGGCACCCCTATCCGACCTCAGCCGGTCAGGGTGCCCGCAAGGTGGGATGACCAGGGCGGGCAAAGCCCGCTGGAAGGTCATCCTCTCGCATTCAAGGAACAGCGAGTGACTGACGCCATCCCTCAGGAAACTTGAAATTCTGTAGGCGGGATGACCACCACCGGCCCGGTGAGGCCCTCGACCTTGTCCATTCGCAGGGCCTTCTGCTTGCACCCGTCACCGGCCACGAGGCGCCGCGCGAACGGCTTCTTGCCGGGACCGGGGATGCACACATGCCAGTCGTGGCCTTCCACCAGGGGCGCGTCGGCGGCGGGAAGGCGGGCCGTGTAGCCCCTCGTTAGGGGCACGAGGGCGAAGTCGCCGTCTTCGCTCCGCTGTATGACCACAGGGCGGGGGCCGGTCTTCTTGGGCGTGGCGGCCTTGCCAGCCTTCACCCGCTCAGCGGCCCGGCTGCGGCGCTTGGCTTCGGTGTTGGCGGTCTTCTTCCGGGCCGTGGCGGCGGCGGCACGCTCCGAGGGGAGCATGAAGGCGGCGTTGCGCTGCTCTTGCCACCACTCGGGACGGAAAGCGCCTGTCGGCCGGCTGATCCACCCATGGTCATCGTCGAGACCACCAGCCTCAGCGATCTGAGAGCGGACCATGGCGGCGCCCTGCCAGACACGGAGGCGGAAGAGAACCGGGTCGTCATGACCGAAGACGGGAGGCCAGCCCCACCACGGGAGAGTGCAGCTCGGATAGCGCACCCATCGTCCGTCATGGCAGGGGTTGATGGCCTGGAACTCGTCAATGGTCAGGGGTTCGTCGGGGAGGGCTAGAAGCTCTTCCTCAGAGGAAGACCACCTTGGGGAGCACCATTCCTCGCTGAAGCCCATTCGGGTGCAGCCGGGGGACCCGTCGAGATGCTGACGGGCTTTGAGAAGGGCGCGGGTGAGGGTCGCGAGGTGCTGGCAGCGCTCTCGACGGGCCATGTAGGCGATGACGTGGGCGTTGTGCTGGTCGCCTTTGGCAGTCGCGCCAGCGACGCTTGGGGCTTCCTCTTCGGAGGGGCCGTCTTCTTCCCATGGCACGTCTTCGCCGTCCTCAGCCGGGAAGAGGTCGTCATAGATCGACCGATGCGAAGGGCACGGACGGAATGCCCCGTGGAAGGTCACGGGCTGATAGAAGCTGACCGACGTGTCGGTGTTCTCGAAAGATGCTTCGTCAGAGGCTCCACGTTCGTGGAGTGCAGTAGGGGCAGAGGAGAAATCCATAGAGGTGTCTCCTGTGTCACCAAAACGGAATGGGAAGGGGTGGTCGGTGGAGGGAAAGCTTTCTGAAAGCTGACGGAGAGCTTTCCTTGAAGCTCAAAGAAACGCTTACAGAAACACCTGTACACCTCTCCCCCCTCCCCCTCTCCCAGCCTCGCGACACGTGGATGCTCCCGCCGACCACTCTGGTCAGCCTGTCCCTTACGGGGATCATCCACATGCCAGCGCATGGAAGAGGGCAAGGGGTGGACGTACAGGCAGACCTGCAATTCACCTCTCCCCAGCGTATTTTATGCCTCGTCTCCGATCGGTCCTCCCCTTTCGAGGGGAAGCAAGCCGAAGGACTGGTGCCGCTACGCACCGCTTGTTGACCACCGTGTGCCCCTTCCGGGGAGATGATCGACAAGGTTCTCGCTGTATCGCCAGCGTTGGGCGGCCTGTCGTGGCTGTCACCAAAACAACAGCAGGACGCTGCGGAATGACGGTGCGAGTTAGGCTAGAGTGGCGGGAAAGTCAGAGACGGTATCCAAGGAAGGACGAGATGGTGATCGAAGTGCTGGTGGTCTGGGTGGTGAACCTTATCGCCCTGCTCGTCATAGGAGCGAGAACCAAGAGGTGGGGGACGCTGGCCTGGGTCGCCTTGGGGTGGACTCTTGCCGGCGCTGTCGTCGCCGTCGCGGTGAGGCCCGAGCTACAACACGCCAGCTCGCTCATGCTCACCCTCGGCTTCGCGGTGAAATTCGGGACGAATCTCCTGCTGCTGGCAATCGGGCGAGGCATCGGCTACGTGGTGCGTAAGGTGCGCTCCAGGGAGCTTAAGGAGGCGTGAAGGGCGCCGGCCGTAGCCGACGCCCTGCGGAGATGGTCTAGAACTCGGAAGCGCCGAAGGCCGCGGCATTCGACAGCGGTCCGATTAGCTCGCCGGTTCGGGCGTCCACGAAGCGAACCGGCTGCCCTGTCATCATCGAAAGAAACGTGCCGACGCGCTCGATAGCTCGGAGCCCTTCGTCTGAGGGGGCCTCACCGCTTCCGGCAAGTTCTTCCTCCGTCACCATGCGGAAGTCGCGACCTTCCTCCAAGCCGGCTTCCAAGAGGGACCGGACTTCGTCGTCATGGAGTTCGTCAAGCGGCTTCAAGACGAAGTCCTTCCCCTCGACATCCCCGCAGGAGGTGAGGAATTCGCGCTGGTCGCGAGCGTCTTCCGAATCGGCGCAGTAAATGGTCTTCATGGAATGCCTTTCTTGACGCCTGCCACCGTCTCAGGATAAGCAGAACGCCACTGATATGATTGTGACTGATGCCAACAGGCGGGTTGCAGCCCGGTCCTGCGGCGTTGACTGAAGAAGGTGCTACGGGTTCCACCGTCCGCTTTGAGAAGCGTGGCGGCGATGTCTCACACGCAAGCGACTTCCGGCCTCCGCAAGGTCCATGGCCTGTCACTCCGCCGGATCGCGCTCAGCCCTTCCGCATCGCACTTTCCAGCCGGTCCGATATTTGTTCGCCCTCGGGTCCTTGGGGTCCGTCGCCGGGGCGTCGTGCCCGTTTGACGTGATCCAAATGCCCCCTCTCAGAGGGCTCGGTCAATCAGCTAAGTGCCTGTGAATAAAAGAGCAACGGATTGCTTATCCGTTGCTTCTCCAGTTCACTCAAACGCTTGAGTCCAGATTTGATGAGTTTGGTGACAAATCTGGTGACAAATTTTCTGGCGGTGTGCGACGCCCTGCCGCAGCTTAAGATGGCCTAAAGAGCAAAAACAGCAGGAAACCGACAGCCGCAAGTGTCAGATATCCCGCCCAGCGGTAGAAGAACAAAGCTTCACTCGATGGCTCGTACGCAGGATCGGCTGCCCTACGAGCTGTTACGTGGCGCCTGATCACCCAGCGGAGAGGAAAACCCGCTACGGCGAAAGCAGCGACAGCGAATGCGATGCCCCCAACTGTCTCAACTGGGCAAAAGCTGCCGATCGTCATAACGCACGACTTCATGTGAATGACACGCGCCTCCGCATTCGAAGCTGCGAACAGGAGCATGAGAATTGCCAGCCGAAACATCCGTGTCCCCCACCTTTCTGCAATCCACGGTATAGCCAACGGCCAAGAGCAAGTTCAAGAAGCCCAAGCTCAGGGTGGGGAGAGCGGATGCAATGCACACTCCTCGGTGTCCTTTTTGCGTGTCCACGTGAAGCTATAGAAGGGGATGCCGGGCGGGCTGTCGGGTGACGGTGTGGGGTCCATGGTGAAATCCAGCCATCGCAGCCATTCAATGCGCTTGGTGTTGCGGCCATCCACGGTGTTGGTGAGCGTGTGGTAAATGCGCTTCAGGTCTTCGACCCAATCGAGGCTGGAGCGGAGGAACTCGATAGGCTTCTCGTCGAGGAGGGTGCTTCCGATCATCCAGACCGATGCCTCCCCTGTCGGAGTTCCACCGCCGTCCGGGAAGGGAACCTCCCCCGGTTGGAACTTCACAACGGGGTTCACCCCGCACATTCCCACCAGTTCCCCCGCGTCCGAGAACATCATCTCGGAGAACAGGCGCACCCCACAATTATACTGAGCATAGGACAGAAGGACACTTAGGGGGTCTTTGCTGGTCCGCGCTTCGATCTCAGCTCGGTCGGCAGCTCGTAGAACGCAGTACAACGCCCTTGCATGGTCCTCGGTAGCTATGACGAGATAGGCCATGGCTATTCCTCCACCTCAAAGGCCGGCAGCTTCGACAGTTCCCCAGCCAACGCCGCAGCCGATGCCTCCCCGTAGCGCTGCCCGGTATCCCGCAACGTGTGGCCGACGATGAAATAGCGAGCCTCCTCCGCCACCTGGTGCTCGCGGCACAGCGTCATGAAGAGGTGCCGCCAGCCGTGGTTCGGCTGCACATAGGGATCATCCACCCCGATGTCGCGGACCCATCCGGCGAGCCGCCCCGCCACCGTCTTGGCCGGGTGGGCCTTGGCAGGGCCCTTCTGGTGGGAGGGAGCCTCCTTATAGAAGAGCGGCCCATCCCCGCGCTCCTTCACGAACTCCAAGAGCCCCTGCCGGATCAAGTCGGGGTGGACGGGGACCATGCGCGGCTTGTCCGTCTTCACGGCGCCGGCCTCAGGCGAGATGCGGAAGACCCAAACACCATTGACCTCTTGGAAGTCCTGCCCACGGAGCTGGGTGATTTCGGAGACGCGAGCGCCGGAGTAGGCGCAAAGCCAGGGAACCCACCGCCGGGCCGCCAGCATCTCCGGGGCATTCCTACCGGGAGTATCATAGGCGTGAAGCGCGGCCTTCAGGATGGTGGCGGCTTCCTCGTGAGTGAAGGAGCGGTCGCGGGTGCGTGGCGGGGCCTTGCCGCTGGAGCGGATGCCCTGAGCCGGGTTGCTGGTGATCTTGCGGTTCGCCTTCCCCCAGTTGAGGACGGTGCCCAGCGGCGTGAGATACTTGGCGTTGATGGTCTTGGCGGCAAGGCGGCCCTCGGCAACAAGGGCATCCTTCCAGCCGACCACGTCCTCTGGAGTGATCGCCGTGGCGTCGTCATGCTTGACGAATGCGACGAACGCTTTCACCACCCGCAGGTGCTCTTCCAATGTCTTCGCTCGCGGCTGCCGCTCCCGCCCCCACGCCTCTGCAAGGCCGGTCAGGGTCACACCCTTGCCCGTTGAAGGCGTCTTTGCGGCTCCACCGATTTCCGGCCGGGGCAGAGCGGCTTCCGATGGGAACCGCTGCACAACAGCATCCGGCCCGTAATCGCCCTCAGCCCGCCTCAGGAGCGTCCCTGCCGCATCCCTAATCGCTCCTCTCATGGCGGTGGCAAGCAGCTCCCGGCTGTCGTCATCCACCACGAGGGCACGGGCCGATAGCAGGTCATCCACGAATGGGGCCATCTCCGCTCGAAGCGCGGAGCTGTCGTCGAGCCGCTCGCCAACCGCCTGTTGGAGCTTCTCGAACACGAGCGACTTGCCGGGGTTATCCTCCAGCCGCGCGACGAAGTCCCGATACCACGCCCCCGCCAGGGCCACCGCCTGCTTCTGCGAGAGGCGCGTCGGGCCGGTCCTCAGGCTGACGAAGAGGCGCTGTAGGTGATCCTCGGCAATGCCGGTGCGTGCCTTGGCTGTTTGCGGATCGCGGGTGCGCAGGGAGAAGGTGACCTCGGAGGCACCAAGGGTGGCCGCGACGGTGCATTCCGGTTCGTGGCCGTGGGCGGGGAAGTGGATCAGGACCGATTGGCCCGTGACCCTGCCACGAAGATCGGCGGGAATGCGCTTGCGAAAGGTCAGGTTCGAGGAGCCGTGACGGTGCGTTGGACGAGGCATGGGAAGAGCCACTGTGTAGCGCTCCTGTGTAGCAGTGGAGCGACCCGAAGCCCTTCTATTTCCAAATGTTCTGGAGCGTCAACGCCATAGGCTGGTGCTGCGAGAGAGGATTGAACTCTCGACCTCTCCCTTACCAAGGGAGTGCTCTACCACTGAGCTACCGCAGCGCCCGGTTCAAGGAGGGATGAGAAAATATCAGCCCCGCCTCGAACAGCGGCGAAACTTCGTTCGCCGTCAGGCGGCTTCATCTGCCACATGGGTTCGGGGGGCGCAAGGGCATTTCGTCATCTTTTGCTGCGCCATGCCGGAAAGGGGGAGTTATGAACAGGCGCGTCCACATCGCGCCGGCTGAGCCTTGCGCAAGGCCGCTGGACACCCAGGGCCGCTTTCGGTGCCGGCCGGCGCCGTGCCTGCCGGTTGCGCGGTGCAAGCTGCTTTTTTGCGCGTGCTCACCGCTTGAGCGTTTTCGCGTCCCTCTGTAGCCTTCGGTGTGAGAGGCCATTGCGGGGGACAGTATGGCTGCGGAAAAGCCGCGCAATCAAACCATCGGCGCCGTCCGGCGGACCTTCCAGCCCTGGGCGGATCCCGAAAAGAAGCCGCTGATCCGCTTCGAGAACATCGTGAAGCGATTCGGCGATTTCACCGCCGTCGACAATGTCAGCCTCGACATCTACGAGCGTGAGTTCTTCGCCCTTCTCGGCCCTTCCGGATGCGGCAAGACCACCTTGATGCGCATGCTGGCCGGCTTCGAGGAGCCGACCGAAGGGCGCCTCACCCTCGCGGGGGAGGACATCTCCGGCATTCCGCCCTACCGGCGGCCGGTGAACATGATGTTCCAGTCCTACGCTCTGTTCCCGCACATGAACGTCATGGACAACATCGCCTTCGGCCTGAAGCAGGACAAGATGCCGAAGGCGGACATCGCGGCCCGCGTCGAGGAGATGCTCAAGCTCACCAAGCTCGAGAAGTTCGCCAAGAGGAAGCCGCACCAGCTCTCGGGCGGCCAGCGCCAACGGGTCGCGCTCGCCCGCTCGCTGGCCAAGCGCCCCAAGGTGCTGCTGCTCGACGAGCCGCTCGGCGCGCTCGACAAGAAGCTGCGCGAGGAGACCCAGTTCGAGCTCATGGACCTGCAGATGGACCTGGGCATGACCTTCCTCATCGTCACCCACGACCAGGAAGAGGCCATGACGGTGGCCGACCGCATCGCCGTGATGAACCACGGCGTGCTGATGCAGGTGGCCCCGCCGGCGGAGATCTACGAGCAGCCCGCCACCCGCTACGTGGCGGACTTCATCGGCGAGGTGAACCTGGTGGAGGGCAAGGTCCTCTCCGCCTCCGCCGAGGAGCTGCGGCTGTCCTCGCCCATCACGCCCCATCCGCTGCACGTGACGCAGGGGGCGGACCTGAAGCCGGGCGACGAAGCCTGCATCGCCATCCGCCCGGAGAAGCTGCGCATCTCGCTGGAGCCGCCCGCCGACACCTCGGAGAATTGCTTCGAGGGCGAGATCTGGGACATCGGCTACCTCGGCGACCTGTCCATCTACCATGTGGAGCTCGCCTGCGGGCAGCGCATCAAGGTCTCGCAGCCGAACCTCTCGCGTATGGTGCAGCGGCCCATCACCTGGGACGACAAGGTGTGGGTGACGTTCGCGCCCCATGCCGGCGTCGTGCTCACCCGCTGAAGGAGGCGTCCATGGCGATGGCGGGCGAGAAGGGGCGCGGGCGGTATCTGGTGCTCGCGGTGCCCTATCTGTGGCTCCTGGCGCTGTTCCTGGCGCCGTTCCTCATCGTGTTCAAGATCTCGCTGTCGCAGGATGCGGTGGCGCAGCCGCCCTACACGCCGCTGCTGGATCTCTCCCAGGGCTGGGCCGGCTTCACCGCGTTCCTGTCCCAGCTCTCCCTCGATAACTACCTGTATGTGCTGGATTTCTCGAACGAGTTCATCCAGGCCTACGGTTCCTCTCTGGTCATCGCCTCCATCTCCACGGTGCTGCTGCTGCTGGTGGGCTACCCCATCGCCTATGGCATGGCGCGCGCGCCGCGCTCCATGCAGCCCACGCTGCTGATGCTGGTGATCCTGCCGTTCTGGACCTCGTTCCTGATCCGCGTCTACGCCTGGATCGGCATCCTCTCGCCCGAGGGGCTTCTGAACCAGGGGCTGATGGCGCTGGGGCTCATCGACACGCCGCTGGAAATCCTCAACACCGACACGGCCGTCTATATCGGCATCGTCTATTCCTACCTGCCGTTCATGGTGCTGCCGCTCTACTCGGCGCTGGAAAAGCTGGACCTGACGCTGCTGGAGGCCGCCGCCGATCTCGGCTGCCCGCCCACCAAGGCGTTCTGGACCATCACCTTCCCGCTCTCGCTTCCGGGCGTGGCGGCGGGCGCGCTGCTGTGCTTCATCCCGGCGGTGGGCGAGTTCGTGATCCCCGACCTGCTCGGCGGCTCCGACACGATGATGATCGGAAAGTCGCTGTGGACCGAGTTCACCGTGAACCGCTCGTGGACCGTCTCCTCGGCGGTGGCGGTGCTGCTGCTGCTGGTGCTGGTGGTGCCCATCGTCATCTACCAGAACATCCAGCAGCGTGAGCTGGAGGCCGGCAAATGAAGAAGGGCCTCACCTGGTTCAACGTGACGTCCATCGCCCTGGGCTTCGCGTTCCTCTACATCCCCATCCTGCTGTTGGTGATCTACTCCTTCAACGCCTCGCGCCTCGTCACCGTGTGGGCGGGCTTCTCCACCCAGTGGTACTGGGCGCTGCTGGAGAACGAGCAGCTCATCGATGCCGCGTGGGTCACGCTGCGCATCGCCTTCTTCTCCTCCCTGGTCTCCACGGTGCTCGGCACCATGGCGGCGCTGGCGCTCACCCGCTACGGGCGCTTTGCCGGGCGCACCCTGTTCTCGGGCATGATCTACGCGCCCCTCGTCATGCCCGAGGTCATCACCGGCCTGTCGCTGCTGCTGCTGTTCGTGGCCGTGAACTTCGATCGCGGCTTCTGGACGGTGCTGCTCGCGCACATCACCTTCACCATGTGTTTCGTGGCGGTGGTGGTGCAGTCGCGCCTCGTCACCTTCGACCGCACGCTGGAAGAGGCGGCGCTCGACCTCGGCTGCCCGCCGCTGAAGACCTTCCTCACCATCACCCTGCCCTTGATCCTGCCGGCGGTGGTCTCCGGCTTCATGCTGGCCTTCACCCTGTCGCTCGACGACTTGGTGATCGCGAGCTTCACCACCGGGCCCGGCGCCACCACCCTGCCCATGCGCATCTATTCCCAGGTGCGCCTGGGCGTGACGCCGGAGATCAACGCCGTCTGCACCATCCTCATCGCCATCGTCACGGTGGTGGTCATCATCGCCTCGCTCGTCACCAAGCGGGCGGAAAACCAGCGGCAGGCGGAGGAGCGGGCGGCCATGCAGGGCTGATACCGAAGGCCCGTGAGCTCCACTCTCATGGGCTTCCGGCGGGGTGGGGCGCGGGAGCGAATCCGCTTGGCGCCGCCGGAAGACCGGGGATGATGGCACGGGCCGCGTCCCGTCCTCCCGGCCGGCTTGATCGGGCGGGGCAGTCTTTGCCATAAGCTCGGCCTCTCTCCCGCGCGGCGCGCCCGCGCCTGCTTTCGCGGCGGGCGACGGGCCGCGCGGGAGCTGCGTCCGGGCCCCAGGCCGGGGCGGATGGCCCTGGGGACGGATCTGGACCTCCTTGATGCGATATCGTGCGGACATCAGCGGCCTTCGCGCGCTGGCGGTGATTCCCGTCGTGCTGTTCCACGCGAATCCGGTCCTCGCCCCCGGCGGCTATGTGGGCGTGGACGTCTTCTTCGTCATCTCCGGCTATCTCATCACCTCGGTCATCGCGGCGGAGCTGGACAAGGGCGGCTTCAGCCTCGCCCGCTTCTATGACCGGCGCGTGCGGCGCATCCTGCCCGCTTATGTGGCCATGGCGCTCGCGACCACGGTGGCGGCGCTGGTGCTGCTGCCGCCGGCCCTGCTCATCGGCTACGGGGAGCAGCTGAAGGCGGCCTCCACCTTCCTGGCCAATCGCTATTTCCTCTCGGTGGCGTCCTATTTCGGCCCGGTGGCCGAGGAGCAGCCGCTGCTGCACACCTGGTCGCTCTCCATCGAGGAGCAGTTCTACCTGTTCTGGCCGCTGCTGCTGGCGGGGCTCGCCCATCCGCGGTTGAAGCGGCTGCGGCCGGTGGTGGTGTACGCCCTCATCGCCGCCTCCCTGTTCCTGGCCACGCGCAATGCGGTGCTGCGGCCGGGGCCGGCTTTCTACAATTTCGCCGGGCGGGCCTGGGAGCTGCTGCTGGGCGCGACGCTGGCCCTTGGCCTGCTGCCGCGCCTCACACGGCCGCTGGTGGCGGAGATCGTCGCCGCGGCGGGCGTCGCCATGATCCTGGCGGCGGTGGCGCTGTTCGACCGTCACACGGTGTTTCCCGGCGCGAGCGCGCTGCTGCCGACGCTCGGGGCGCTGTTCGTGCTGTGGGCGGGGGCGGAGGGGCGCGCCACCGCCGCCGGGCGGCTGCTGGCGCTGGCGCCGCTCGCCTTCGTGGGGCTCATCTCCTATTCGCTCTACCTGTGGCACTGGCCCATCCTGGTGTTCCTGCGCCTGCTGAACGGGCCCCATCTCTCGCCGGTTGCGGTGGCGGGCGCGGTGGCGGCGGCGGTGGTGCTGGCCACGCTCTCCTGGCGCTTCGTGGAAAATCCGTTCCGCCGCGCCGGCTTCACCACCCTGCGCACGGAGCTGAGGAGCATCACGCTCGGCCTCGGCGCGCTGGCGGTGCTGGTGGCGACGGGCTTCGCGCTGGTGCTGGCCCAGGGGCTGCCCGGGCGGGCCCCGGCGCGGGCGCTTGAAGCGGAGAGGGCGGTGGCGGACGTGTGGCGCGGCACCAAGGCCTGCCTGCTCGGCCCCAACCAGACCGTGCCGCCGGCCGGCTGCCGTTTCGGTGACCCGGCGGCGGGCGTGCCGCAGATGGCGCTATGGGGCGATTCCCTCGCCAACCATCATGGCCCGGCGCTCGACGCGCTGGCGCGCCAGATGGGCTTCGGCCTCGTGCAGGTGACCAAGGCCGGCTGCGCGCCGCGTCGGCCGCAGGATGAGGCGACCGCGCCGCGCACCAAGGAAAGCGGCGTGTGCAACGCCTTCCGTGGCGCCTCGCTGAAGTCGATCCTTGATGATCCCGCCATCCGTATTGTGGTGATCGGCGGCAATTGGGGCGCCGAGGGGCGGCTCGACGACGACCTCGCCTCCCTCGCCTCGGCGGTGGGGGAGATCACGGCGTCGGGGCGGGGCGTGGTGCTGGTGGCGCCGGCGGTGGCCTTCGCGAGCGGCGGCGGGCATTGCGTGGCGCGCCGGCGCTTCATGGGCCTCGACGACGAGGGCTGCGGCCTGCCGGCGGCGGAGGCCGAGGTGGGGCCCCGCCGGGTGGAGGGGGCCTTCGCGGCCATGGCTGCTAATCCGCTGGTGCGGGTGGTGCTGCCGCGCCTGCGCTTCTGCGATGCCGCCGCCTGTCGCCCGCTGGTGGACGGCAAGGTGGCCATGACCGACGGCGGCCACCTGAACGTCACGGGCTCCCTCGCCCTGCGGGACGATCTCGGCGCGGCGCTGGAGGGCCTCCTGCCCGCCGTCAGCGCGGCGCGTCCCCGCTGAGGGCGCAGAAATTGGCGTAGATGGCGGTCATGATCTCGGTGACCACCGGGTTGCAGATGGAATAATAGAGCCGCCGGTGCTCCCGCCGGAAGGTGACGATGCCTTCGCTCTTCAGCTTCGCCAGGTGCTGGGACATGGAGGTCTGGGAGATGCCGGTGGCGTCCGAAAGCTCCGAGACGCTCTTTTCCCCCGCGGTGAGCTGGCACAGGATGCGCAGGCGGCGCGGATTGGCGAGCCCGCTGAGAAACTGCGCGGCCGCCTCCGAGCGATCGTCCGCGAAGGCGTGGGGGCCGTCGCTTCCGGCGGTGTCGATCCGGCCGCCGCCGGTGTCCGCGCCCCTGGTCATGCCGCCTCCATCGTCTGCCCGCCCTTTTCTCCCGGCTTTCCCCACGCGCCCTCCGTCCGCGCGGAGGAGGTAGGCGTTGACGCATCATAATATGATGATATTAGAAAATCATAATATGAAGGGGTCACCGATGAGCAAGGACTACAAGGCGCTGATCGCCGATATCTCGCGTTACACCGCCGAGCTGCGGAAGGAAACGCCGGATGCGATGGCGGGCTTCTACAGCCTCGCCAAGGCCGCGAGCGCCGACGGCGCCCTCGACAAGAAGACCAAGGAGCTGATCGCCCTCGCCATCGGCGTCACCCAGCGCTGCGACGGCTGCATCGGCTTCCACACCAAGGCCCTGAAGGACCTGGGCGCGACCCGCGCCGAGGTGGCCGAGATGCTCTCCATGTGCGTGTACATGGGCGGCGGCCCGGCCCTGATGTACGCCGCCGACGCCCTGCGCGCCTTCGACCAGTTCAGCGACGCCTGAGCGGCATTTTCCAGCGCCGGCGCGCGGGCAAGGCCGCAAGTGACGAAAGGCCCATGAGCCAAGCTCATGGGCCTTTGCTATGAGGTACCCCCAGGCCGCTTCATGCGCCGTCCCTGCCGAGGAGGCGAGTTACCCGATGTCCGACGCCCCGAGCGAACGCACCCGCGTCAAGCGCTACCACCAGCTGGCCGATTACGCGCCGCAGACCATCCACGCCATCCTCGACGCCATGCCGGTGTGCAACGTGGCCTATGTGCACGAGGGCCGGCCGGTGGTGACACCCACCCTGCAGTGGCGCGACGGCGACCGCATCTACTGGCACGGCTCGGCGGCGAGCCGCATGATCCGCGCCACGGCGGGGCAGGAGGTGTGCATCACCGTCTCGCTGATCGACGGCCTCGTGCTCGCCCGCTCGGCCTACAATTACAACATCAACCACCGCTCGGTGATGATCTTCGGCCAGGCCGAGATGGTCACCGATCCGGAGGAGAAGAGGGCCCAGCTCCAGCGCTTCGTGGACGGCGTCATCCCCGGCCAGTGGGACCGCCTGCGCCCGGTGAAGGACAAGGAGCTGAAGGCCACCACCGTGCTCTGCCTGCCCATCACCGAAGCCTCCGCCAAGGTGCGCACCGGCCAGCCGGAGGACGAGGCGGAGGACTATGCCTTCCCGGTCTGGGCCGGGGTGGTGCCGGTGCGCATGGTGGTGGACCCGCCGGTGGCCGACCCCAGGAACCTGCCGGGCGTGGAGATGCCGCCCGAGGTGCGCGCGTTCAAGATCGGCTGAGGGGCGGGCGGCGGTTGCATGTCGGGTAGCGCTGGTCCGCTGGAGGGGGGCGCCGTTTCATGGCGCCGGTGAAACCCTTCAGATTCCTGCGTCGACGCGTTTTCTTCCCGGGAGCCGGTACCCAATTCGCTCAAAAACGCTCTATATGGCTGGATATCACGGGGCGCGGCATGGCGGGGGCGTTCGAGCAGGTGCAGGTCCAGTTCCAGAACCGGACCGGCAATTGGAGCACGGTGATGACGGTGGAGAATCTGCCGCAGAACATCACCAATGCCATGCACACGGTGGCGCGGGTCAATCCCGGCTGCCGGGTGCGGGCGGTCGACAGCCAGGGCCGGGTGCTGGACCTTCTTTAGCCGGGCGGCCCTTCTCGAACGCGTGCGGGAGGCGCGGGTGGAGCATCAGGAGCTTCTGTCCGGCCTCGTCCGGCTGCACATCCTGCACCATGCGGTGGAGGGCGAGGTCTACGGGCAGTGGATGATCGAGGAACTGGCGCGCCACGGCTACCGCCTCAGCCCCGGCACCCTCTATCCCCTGCTGCACGCCATGGAGCGCAAGGGCTACCTCACCGCCCGCGCGCAGCGCCACGGACGCTCCATTCGCAAGCTCTACAGCGCCACCCCCATGGGGCGCGAGGCGCTGGATCTCGCGCGGCGCAAGGTGCGCGAGCTGTTCCGCGAGATGCTGCCGGAGGATTGAGCCGCCCGAAGCGCGAAAAGGGCCGCGCCCAGGCGGGACGCGGCCCGCGCTCTGCCGCATCCGGCATCGTTACTCGGCGAAGGCGCGTTCCGTGACGAAGGCGCCGGGCGCGGCGTTCGCCCCCTCGGTGAAGCCGGCGGCGAGGAGCAGGTCGCGGGTGTCGCGCAGCATGCCCATGGAGCCGCAGATCATGCCCCGGTCCACGGCGGGGTCGAGGGGCGGCACGCCGAGATCGGCAAAGAGCCGGCCGCTGCGCATGAGGTCGGTGATGCGCCCCGTGTGGGCAAAATCCTCGCGCGTCACGCTCGCGTAATGGCGCAGCTTGCCGGCGGCGTATTCCCCCACCAGCGGATCGGACAGCGCCTCCTCCACGATGTCGAAGCCGTATTTCAGCTCCGCCACCTCGCGGCAGGTGTGGGTGAGGATCACCTCGTCGAACTTCTCATAGGTCTCGGGATCGCGGATGAGGCTCGCGAACGGGGCGATGCCGGTGCCGGTGGAGAACATGTAGAGCCGGCGGCCGGGGGTGAGGGCGTCCAGCACCAGCGTGCCGGTGGCCTTCTTGCGCATCAGGATGCCGTCGCCGGGGCGGACCATCTGCAGGCGGGAGGTCAGCGGCCCATCCGGCACCTTGATGGAGAAGAATTCCAGTTCCTCCGCCCAGGCGGGGCTGGCGATGGAATAGGCGCGGTAGAGCGGCTTGCCCTCCGCCAGGAGGCCGATCATGGCGAACTCGCCGGAACGGAAGCGGAAGCTCGGGGGCCGGGTGGCGCGGAAGCGGAACAGGCGGTCCGTGTAATGGGTCACGCTGGTGACGGTTTCGATGAAGATGCCGTCGGGGGCTTTTTGGGCCAGGTCTTCGGCGGAGAGGGGCAGGGTCATGGCGGTGTCCGTTAGAGCATTTTCAAGCGAAGTGGATGCCGGTGCGCTTGAAAATGCGCGATCTCGATAATCCAGAGCGGCTGCCGCGAGCCAGTGCGAGCGGAAAACGCTCTGGCGGGAGGGGGTCAGCGGGCCTCGGCGGCCTTGTCGCTCAGGAGGGGCAGCTTGTCCGGGCGGCCGTTCCAGTCCTCCGCGTCGTCGAGGGGCTCGATGCGCTCGGCGATGACGGGCCAGAGCGCCGCATATCTGCGGTTGATCTCCAGCCAGGGCGCCGCGCCCTCCGCGCTGTCGGCGATGATGGCGTCGGCCGGGCATTCCGGCTCGCACACGCCGCAGTCGATGCATTCCTGCGGATTGATGACGAGCATGTTCTCGCCCTCGTGGAAGCAGTCCACCGGGCAGACCTCCACGCAGTCGGTGTATTTGCAGCGGATGCAGTTCTCGGTGACGACGAAGGCCATGATCGCGTCCTGAAACGGTGAGGATGGCCTTCGCTTAGGCCCAAGCGGGCGGCGGGGTCTGTCAAGTTGTTGCTATCGGGCGGCCGCGCGGGGGTGGTGATCTTCATCGACCCTGCGAGGAGACCCCAGCCATGACCACCCCGAACCCCAACCCGCCAGTGGAGATCCGTCTCTCGGCGGACAAGCGCCGCCTCACCCTCGTGTGGGAGGACGGCGCGGTGGAGGCGCTCGGCGCCCCGGAGCTGCGGGCTCGCTCCCAGTCCGCCGGGGAGAAGCGCCTGCGCGTTATCGGGATCGAGGCGCCGGTGCGCGCCGACATCACCGTGACCGGCGTGAGCCTGCTCGGCTCCTACGGCCTCAACCTCTCCTTCTCCGACGGGCACGACCGCGGGATCTACCCCTGGGCGCTGCTGCGGGAGATCGGGCAAGACGCTGGCATTGAAGGGGAAGTTCCTCTTCCGCGGGTCAATGCAATTCCTTGACCGACACGTGAGCCTGGAACGGTTCAAGTTCCGGTCAACATGGATGTGAAGGAGGCTCGCGTGGACGAGATCACGGCCGGACTTTCGGAAATCGACTGCGATGTGCTGGTCATCGGCGGCGGCACCGCCGGCCCCATGGCGGCCTACAAGGCGAAGATGAAGAACCCCGACGCCAAGGTGGTGCTGCTGGAGAAGGCCAATGTGAAGCGCTCCGGCGCCATCTCCATGGGCATGGACGGGCTCAACAACGCGGTCATTCCCGGCCATTCGACGCCCGAGCAGTATACGAAGGAGATCACCATCGCCAACGACGGCATCGTCGACCAGGCGGCGGTGCTCAAATACGCCGAGAACTGCTTCGAGATGATCCAGGAACTGGACCGCTTCGGCATCCGCTTCCAGAAGGACGAGAACGGCGACTACGACGTCAAGAAGGTGCACCACATGGGCACCTACGTGCTGCCCATGCCCAATGGCGAGACGGTGAAGAAGGCGCTCTACCGCCAGCTCCGCCGCGCCCGCATCCTCATCTCCAACCGCTACATGGCGACCCGCCTCCTCACCGGCAAATCGGGCCGCATCGCCGGCGCCATCGCGGTGAACACCCGCACCGCCGAGTTCCTGGTGGTGCGCGCCAAGACCGTCATCATGAGCATGGGCGCCGCCGGCCGGCTGGGCCTGCCGACCTCGGGCTATCTGTTCGGAACCTACGAGAACGCCGCCAATTCCGGCGAGGGCTATGCCATGGCCTATCACGCCGGAGCGAAGCTCGCGAACCTCGAATGCTTCCAGATCAACCCGCTTATCAAGGACTACAACGGCCCGGCCTGCGCCTATGTGGCCGGTCCCTTCGGCGGATACACCGCCAATGCGAACGGCGAGCGCTTCATCGAGTGCGATTACTGGTCCGGCCAGATGATGCAGGAGTTCTACAAGGAGCTGCAATCCGGAAACGGGCCGGTGTTCCTGCGCCTCAACCACCTCAAGAAGGAGACCGCCGACCATATCGAGCAGATCCTGCACACGGTGGAGCGGCCCTCGCGCGGGCGGTTCCATGAGCAGCGCGGCACCCGCTATTCGGAAACCATGATCGAGATGCACATCTCGGAAATCGGCTTCTGCTCCGGCCACTCGGCCTCCGGCGTGTTCGTGGACGAGTTCGCCCGCACCACGGTGCCCGGCCTCTACGCCGCTGGCGACATGGCGAGCGTGCCGCACAACTACATGCTGGGCGCCTTCACCAACGGCGCCATCGCCGGCGAGGACGCCATCGACTTCTGCAAGGACGTGGATCTCGACGCCTACGACCGCGCCGACGTGCTGGCCGAGCAGGAGCGCGTGCTGGCGCCGACCAGGCGCGAGGACGGCATTCCGCCCAACCAGATCGAGTACAAGGTGCGGCGCCTCGTGAACGATTACCTGCAGCCGCCGAAGGTGACCAAGAAATACGAGCTGGCGCAGCAGCGCTTCGCCGAGGTGCGCGAGGACATGGAGGGGGCCATGATGGCCCGCGACGCCCACGAGCTGATGCGCGCCATGGAGGTTTCCTCCATCCTCGACTGCGCCGACATGGCGGCCTGCGCCTCGCTCTACCGCACCGAGAGCCGCTGGGGCCTCTACCACTGGCGCACGGACTACCCCGGGCACAACGACCAGGACTGGAAGTGCCACGTCCTGCTGGGCAAGCAGGAGGACGGTTCCATGGGCTGCGAGAAGCGCGCGATCCAGCCCTACATCGTCCCCATCTCCGACGACGAGAAGGACGCCTACTACAAGCAGCGCATCACCGCCAAGGCATGAACGTCGGCGTGATCTGAAGTCGAGAAAAGGAACTGCCCCATGCCTCTGGCCAATACGTCCACCACGGTTCCCGTCCTCGTCGACGAGGACAAGTGCATCGCCGACAAGGGCTGCACGGTCTGCGTCGATGTCTGCCCGCTCGACGTGCTGCGCATCTCCGAGCTGACCGGCAAGGCCTACATGAAGTTCGACGAGTGCTGGTATTGCATGCCGTGCGAGGCGGATTGCCCCACCGGCGCCGTCACCGTCAACATCCCCTACCTGCTCAAGTGAGGCGCGCCATGACGTTCGAGCCCTTCGAGGCGTTCAGCGACCTCGACGAACTTGCGGAGAAGCTGCGCGACGCCGACCCGAGCGTGCGCCGGGTGGCGGTGATGGAGCTGGCCGACACGGCCGAGCCGGGGGCGGTGGCGCTGATCGGTTCCGCGCTGCGCGACGTGGTGCCGGAAGTGCGCCTGCAGGCCGCCATCGCCCTCGGCGAGTTCGACGGGCGCGAGACGGCGGAGATGCTGGCGGTCGGCCTCGTGGACAAGGACCATCGCGTGGCCCGCGCCTCCGCCGACAGCCTCGCCGAGCTGAAGGACCCGGCGGCGGCCGATCCCATCTTCCCCCTCATCGCCCATGAGGATGCGTTCGTGCGCGCCGGCGCCCTGCGCGGCATCAAGGAGCTGCGCCGGCCGGACGCGCTGCCGCTGGCCCTGCGGGCGCTGGACGACGCCGAGCCGCGCGTGCGGGTGGAGGCGCTCGGCGTGGTCGGCTACCTGAAGGTAGAGGAGACGCTGCCGGCGCTCATCGCCTGCGCGCGCGATGCCCATGCCGAGGTGCGCCGCACGGCGGTGGGGGCGCTTGGCTTCTCGCGCTCCGGCCACGCGGCGGAAGCGTTGATCCGCGCGCTTTCCGATGCCGACTGGTCGGTGCGCGAGGTGGCGGCGGAGATCCTGGGCAAGGGCCGCTTCGCCCGCGCCGTGGCGCCGCTGATCGCCGCCTTCGACGATCCGGAATGGCAGGTGCGGGTGAAGATCGTGCGCGCCCTCGGCCTGCTCAAGGCGGCGGAGGCGGTGCCGCAGATCGCGGGCTGCCTGGAGGACGGCATCAGCAACCTGCGCAAGGAAGCGGCCGCCGCCCTGGGCGAGATCGCGACCCCTGCCGCGCGGCCCTTCCTGGAGCGCTATGTCGACGACCCCGACCCCGATGTCCGAAAGAACGTGCGCTGGGCGCTCGGTCGGATAGAATAGTCGGCGCTTGAGGCCGGCGCGGCTGCGGCGCGCGCCGGCCTCGCCGTCCGGCGCAGGATGTGAGGGCCCTTGCGGGGCAAGGATCGGGAGGCTCGCCATTCCGCCCACCGGACCGAAGATGCCGCCGAGCGCCGGACCTGCGTCGCGCATTGCCGTTTCCCCCTCCGCCACGCCCTGCGCGGAGGCGGACCCCGCCAGGATCGGCACGCCCAGAATTGCGGCATCCAGGGTGGCAGGTCCCAAGGTGGCAGGTCCCAGGGTGGCTGGTCCCACGACTGCGGGTTCACGGATCGCGGCGCCCGAGGTGCCGATCTCCAAGCCGCCCATCTCTCAGGCCCCCATTTCCAAACCGCCCATATCCCGGCCGTCCGGCGCCGGGAGTGCCGGTTCCGAGCCCTCCGGCCCCAAGCCCCGCGTGCCGAAATACCTCGAGCTGAAGGAATGGCTGCTGCGCGGCGTGCTGGAGGGGCGCTTCCGGCCCGGCGACGCCTTGCCCAGCGAGAACGAGCTGGCCCAGAGGTTCGCCGTCAGCCGCATCACCGTGCGCCAGGCGCTGGACCTGCTGCGGGAGAGTGGGCTCGTCACCGCGCACCAGGGCAAGGGCTATTTCGTCCGCGCCATCAGCGCCATGCAGGATCTCGGCCGGCTCCAGGGCTTCGGCGAGATGATGGAGCCGCTCGGCATCGCCACCCGCTCGGAGGTGCTCGGCGCGGCGGTGGTGGAGGCCCCGGCGGCGGTGGCGCGTGCCTTCGGCACCCGGCGGGGCGAGGAGGTGGTGCGGATCGAGCGCCTCCGGATCGCCGCCAGCGTGACCATGTCGGTGGACATCAGCTATTTCCCGCTCGACGTGGGCCGCCCGCTGCTCGGCCTCGATCTCCAGCGCGTGGACATCTTCAAGCTCATCGAGACCGACCTCGGCATCGAGATCGGCTTCGCCGACATCACCATGAGCGTGGTGGAGGCCGATGCCGAGCTGTGCGCTCACCTGCCTTTGAAGCCGGGCGCGCCGGTGATCCATATCGAGCGGCTGACCCACGCCATGGACGGCCGGCCCATCGACTTCGAGAACCTCTACGCGCCCGCCGGCAACCATCGCTTCAAGGCCCGCATTCCGCGCTGGTGACCGGCCCGTTCCTGCGGCGACATAAAATCAACTAAAATTATCGAATATATTGACGAATCGCCGGTGCCCGCCCATGCTTCCAGGGTCGGGCGTGCCGGTGGCGCGTGGCGGGGCCGTATGCCCCGCAAAGGCGCTCCACTTCCCGATTCTCTTGCATGCGCATGCGCCTGTCCGCTCCGTCCGGGGTGGGCCGCGCGGTCCCGCGACTGCGGGCGGGAAGGGCGGATCGATCCGGCGAACTTGTATTATCGGGGGCGGGCACGGGCTGCTCAAGCGGACACCAACTGCGCCATGCTTGAGCAACAGGCAGCGATGAAATGGCGGGCATTCACCCAGCGTCATCGCGAGGTGTTACCGCCTTTCGCCTTGTTTTCTGGACCTTTTCCAACTCCAGCGCCGGCATGCACGACGTCGATGGCACGCCTGTTGCGCCTCTTGGGAGGCGTTTTAGGACAAGTGCAGCTTTCGAGGGATCAGACATGCGACATCATTCGATGCTCTTTGGCGTAGCCCTCGCGGCGCTCATGAGCGCCCCCGCGCTCGCCGAGACGATCGAGATCGGCATCGGCCACCAGAGCACCGTGACCAACACCGTTCCCGGCGGCATCATCCTCGAGAAGCTGGGCCTTCTCGAAAAGCACCTGCCCCATGACGGCAAGTACAAGGACGCCGACTACAAGGTCGTGTTCCAGGACTACACGTCCGGCCCGCCCATCACCAACCAGATGCTGGCCGGCAAGCTCGCCTTCGGCGTGATGGGCGACTATCCGCTGATCGTGAACGGCGCCAAGTTCCAGGCCGCCGGCAATGCGGAAACCCGCTTCATCGCCGTCACCGGCTACAACCTGAAGGGCACCGGCAACGGCATCGTGGTGCCCGTGAAGTCGGACGTCTACGAGCTGGGCCAGCTCAAGGGCAAGAGCATCTCCACCCCCGTCGGCAGCGCCGCCTGGGGCATGACGCTGAAGGCGTTGCGCGATGCCGGGATCTTCGAGGACGTGAAGATCCAGAACCAGGCCCCGCCGGTGGGCGTCGCCGCCATCGCCCAGGACAAGATCGACGCCCATGCCGACTTCTGCCCCTGGTCGGAGGTGATGGAGTTCCGCGGCACCGGCCGCAAGATCTTCGACGGCAGCGAGGCGGGCATTCCCACCTTCCACGGCACGGTGGTGCTGAAGGACTTCGCCGACAAGTATCCGGAGCTGGTCCAGGCCTATATCGAGGCCACCATGGAGGCCCAGGACTGGATCGCCAAGGACCCGGTGGAGGCCGCCATCAAGGTCTCCGAATGGACCGGCATCGAGAAGGAGGTGCTCTACCTCTACTTCAGCCAGGGCGGCATCTCCACCTTCGAGGCTTCCATCAAGCCGCAGTGGGTGGACGCGCTGAAGTATGATCATGCGCTGCTGGCCAAGGAGACCGGCCTCACCCCTCTCGACTTCGGCCGCTGGGTGGACCCGACCTATGTGAAGGCGGCCTACAAGGCCCGCGGCAAGGACTATGACGCGGCGGTGAAGGAGGTCGTCTCCTCCAGGCCGGGCGCCCCCGGCCTCAAGCCCGCCGAAATCTGGATCGACGGCGCCGGCGTCACCAAGCTCGACAGCGTGGAGGCCCTGACGGAGGCCGCCAGGAAGGCCAAGGCCGACGGCAAGAGCGTGCTCGCCACCTATGTCTACGACCAGGCGAGCGGCCTCAAGCTGTTCGGCAAGGTGGCCTTCTTCGTGGAGGGCAAGGACGGCGCCCTCACCGCCTTCATGAAGAAGGGCGATGCCGAGGCCTTCGCCAAGAGTTCCGGCGGCAAGGTGGTGGGCTGGGAAGCCATCGCCTCGTGAGCAACGGCGCGGCGCGGCCTGTCCGCGCCGCGCTTCGGCTCTCGTTTTTCAGAAACTTCGCCCCGAAATTTCGCTTCAGGACGTGTCGTTCCATGCAAAACGCTTTGAAACACGAGGTGGCTTACGCCGTGCCGGTTTCCGTTTCCCTCGAAAACGCCCCGGCGGCGCCCCGCGCGGGGGCGGCGGGGCAGGGCGCGCGCGAGGCCGCGGGCGGCGGCCGGCCGCGGCGCGTGGGGCCCGTCCGGGCCGGGGTGAACGCCATCCTGGCCTGGTTCCAGGCCAAGGCCTACGGCCTCGTGGTGGGCACCATCGGCCTCGCCATCGGCATCGGCCTGTGGCACGTGCTCAGCGTGAACAAGGTCAACTTCTTCATCAATTTCTCGAACGTGCCGCGCCCGGGCCTCGTGTTCGCGGCCTTCATGAAGCACCTGTTCGATCCTGTCTTCTACGTGCACATCGAGGTCTCCGTGCTGCGCATCGCCGCCGGCTTCGTCAGCGCGGCGGTCATCGGCATTGCGCTCGGCACGCTGATGGGGCGTTCGAAGTTCGGGGCGGCGCTGTTCGCGCCCTATATCGAGATCATGCGGCCGATCCCGGCGGTGGCCTGGATTCCGCTCGCCATCCTGATGTGGCCCACCGACGAGGCCTCCATCGCCTTCATCACTTTCCTGGGCGCGCTGTTCCCCGTCGTCATCAACACCATGCAGGGGGTGGAGCAGACCCCGGCGGTGCTGGTGCGGGCGGCGAAATCCCTCGGCGCCTCGCAGCTCCAGATCTTCTGGAACGTCATCCTGCCGGCGGCGCTGCCCAGCATCGTCACCGGCCTCGCGGTGGGCATGGGGGTGAGCTGGTTCTCGCTGCTGGCGGGCGAGATCATCTCCGGCCAGTACGGCATCGGCTACTTCACCTGGAACGCCTATTCGCTGGTGGACTATCCCGACATCATCGTCGGCATGCTGGTGACGGGCGCGCTCGGCACCATTTCCACCGCTTTGGTGCGCGTGGCGGCGCGGCCGTTCCTGAAGTGGCAGCGCCGCGCGCGCTGACCGCGCCCGGAGCGCCCAGGGCGCTCCTTCGTTTCCGCATCGACCCGTTTTCCCCGCGCGAACCGGCACCCGCCTCGCGCGGGAACGCCCCAGCCACCGCAACAGCATCCGGAGCCAGGACCATGGAAGAAGTCGTGTCCTTCACTGATCGTCTTGCCGGCATCGGCGGGCGGCGCTCCAGCGCGGGGCGTGGCCGCATCCGCGTGGACGGTGTCGCCATCACCTTCGGCCAGGGCCGCAAGATGCACCATGCGGTGATGGAGACCAGCCTCGACATCAAGCCCGGCGAGTTCGTGTGCATCCTCGGCCCCTCGGGCTGCGGCAAGTCCACGCTGCTCTCGTCCATCGCCGGCTACGTGCGCCCTTCCACGGGCGAGGTGATCGTGGACGACGAGCCGGTGCGCGGGCCGGGCCCCGAGCGGGGCATGGTATTCCAGCAGTATTCGCTGTTCCCCTGGAAGACCATCCGCGAGAACATCGTGTTCGGGCCCAAGGTGGCCGGGCGCCCGGCGCAGGAGCTGAAGACCATCGGCGACACCTTCCTGGAGATGGTGGGCCTCGCCCGGTTCGCGAACGCCTATCCGGCCGAGCTTTCCGGCGGCATGCAGCAGCGCGTGGGCATCGCCCGCGCGCTGGCCAATTCGCCGAGCGTGCTGCTGATGGACGAGCCCTTCGGCGCCCTCGACGCCCAGACCCGGCTGATGATGCAGGAGAGCCTGCTGGAGATCTGGAGCGCCTTCGGCATCACCGTGGTGTTCGTGACCCACGACGTGGACGAGGCCATCTTCCTCGCCGACCGCATCGTCATCATGAGCGCCAGCCCCGGCTCGGTGATCGCCGACCTGAAGGTGAGCCTGCCGCGCCCGCGCAGCCAGGAGATGGCCACCACCGACGCCTTCATGGAGCTGAAGCGCGCCTGCCACGAGCGCATCCGCGCGGAGAGCCTCAGGGCCTTCGCGCAGCAGAGCCAGTGAGGGCGCGGTGAGCGACATGGAACGCCGCATCGGCGCACTCCGGCAGAACGAGGCCTCCCTCTCCGCGGTCTTCCTCAGCGAGGAGCCGACCGATCTCAACGCCGGCGCGGACTTCCTCCAGCGCCTGACCCCCGGCGAGATCGCCGAGCTGCGCGCGGCCGGCGCGCCGCGCACGCTTTCCGCCGGCGAGAGCCTGTTCCGCCAGGGCGACACCCACGCCGGCATCTGGCTCATCGAGCGCGGCACGGTGCGCACCTTCTACGTGAGCCCCACCGGCCGCGAGATCACCCTCGCCTTGTGGACTCCCGGCCATTTCGTGGGCGGGCCGGAAGTGTTCGGCGGCGGCAGCCACGTGTGGTCCGCCGACGTGCACGACGACGCGGAGGTGCTCTACCTCACCGGCGCCAAGATCCGCCTGCTGGCGGAGACCATGCCCCGCTTCGCCATCTGCCTCATCGAGGGGCTGGTGGCGAAGGGCAAGTGCTATTCCGCCCTGGTGCAGATGCTCGGCACCCGCTCGGTCACGGAGCGCCTCGCGCAATTGCTGGTCATCTTCGCGGACACCTCGAGCCGGCGCGAGGGCAACCGCCTCGTCATCGAGCGCAAGCTCACCCACGACCAGCTCGCCGCCATCGTCGGCGCCACCCGCCAGTGGGTGACCATGACCCTCGACAAGTTCCAGAAGCGCGGCCTCATCTCGGTGAGCCGCCAGTGCATCGTGGTGGAGAATTACGACCTGCTGTGCGCGGAGGTGCGGGCCTGAGAAGCCCCAAGGGCCCGCGCCGCCGGCCTCAGTGGCCGCCGCCCCCGCCTCCGCCGGGCTTGGGACGGCGCATCAGGGGCGCGGCCGCCACCAGACACAGGAACAGCACAGTGAGCAGGGCGAACACGTCCGCGAACGCCATGACCAGCGCCTGCTGGCGCACCAGCAGGGCGAGCTGCTTCAGGGCCGCGTCGGTGGCGTTGGAGCCGAGGGCGGAGAAGGTGGCGGTGAGCCCGTCGAGCCGCTCCACGGCGGCGGCGCTGCCCCACTGCACGCTCTCGTGCAGGCGCGCGAGGTGCAGGTCCCAGCGGTGGTTCAGTACCGTGTTGATGAGCGCGAGGCCCACCGCGCCGCCGAGGTTGCGCGTGAGGTTGAACAGGCCCGAGGCGTTCTTCAGCTGGTCCGGCGGCAGGGTGCCGAGGGAGATGTTGTTGATGGGGATCATCGCCAGCATCAGCGAGGTGCCGCGCAGGATCTGCGGGATGACGAGCTCCCAGAAGTCCCAGTCCTTGGTGATGAAGGTGATCCACCAGGTGCCGAGGGCGAAGCCGGCGAACGCCACGCCCATCATGACGCGCGGGTCGAGCTTCGTCATCAGCCGCCCGGCGATGGGCGCGGTGAGGAACATGGCGACGCCGGTGACGAACATGGTCTCGCCGATCTGCAGCGCCGAATAGCCCCGCACCCGGCCGAGGAAGATGGGGTAGAGATAGGTGAGCCCGTAGAGCCCGATGCCCAGCACGAAGCTGAAGGCCGAGCCGATGGCGAAGTTGCGGTTCACGAACGCCTTGATGTCCACCACCGGGTGGGACGCCATCAGCACCCGCGCGAAGAAGGCCACAGACGACACCGCGCACACGATGGCGAACACGAGGATGGAATTGTCCTCGAACCAGTCGTTGGTGGGGCCTTCCTCCAGCACGTATTCGAGGCTGCCGAGGAAGCCGGCCATGAACAGCAGGCCCCACCAGTCGAAGCGGTCGAGCAGGGAGAAGTCCGGCTCGTCGAAGTCCACCAGCGTGACGGTCAGCAGGATGACGAAGATGCCCGGCACCACGTTCACCAGGAACAGCCAGTGCCAGGAGAACAGGTCGGTGAGATAGCCGCCCACGGTGGGGCCGATGGTGGGCGCCAGCGTCGCCACGAGGCCGATCATGGGCGCGACGATGGGCTGCTTCTCGCGCGGGAACACCGAATAGGCCGCAGCGAACACGGTGGGGATCATGCCGCCGCCCAGGAAGCCCTGGAGCGCGCGATAAAGGATCATCTGCTCGATGGAGGTGGCCGTCGCGCACATGAAGCTCATCACCGTGAAGCCGGTGGCGGAGGCGGCGAACAGCCAGCGGGTGGAGAGCGCCCGCGACAGGAAGCCCGAGAGCGGGATCATCACCACCTCGGCGATGAGGTAGCTGGTCTGCACCCAGGAGATTTCGTCCGACGAGGCCGCGAGCCCGGCCTGGATCTCCGCCAGCGAGGCCGAGACGATCTGGATGTCCAGGATCGCCATGAACATGCCGAACACCATGGAGAGGAAGGCGACCATGCGCCTCGTCTCCATGCCGTGGCCCGCCGCCGGGGCGGCGTGGGTGGTGGCGGACATTCCTCTTCTCCCGTCGGGCGGGCTCAGGGCTGCCCGGCCGTGCCGGCGCGGGTATCCACCACGGCGGTCACGGACATGCCGGGCCGCAGCCGGTGGCCCTCCAGGGTGTGGGCATCGAGGGCGATGCGCACCGGAATGCGCTGCACGATCTTGGTGAAGTTGCCGGTGGCGTTCTCCGGCGGCAGCAGGGAGAACACCGCGCCCGAGGCCGGCGAGACGCTGGCCACCCGGCCGGTCAGGTCGCGGTCGGGGTAGGCGTCCACATAGATGCGCGCGCTCTGGCCCGGATGGATGCGGTCGAGCTGCGTTTCCTTGAAGTTGGCGTCCACATACACGGCATCGAGGGGCACCACGGCGGCGAGCCGCGTGCCCGGTTGCACCAATTGGCCCACCTGCACGGCGCGGTTGCCCACCACCCCGTCGATGGGCGCGCGCACCACGGTGAAGTCGAGGTCGCGCTGGGCCTGGTCGCGCGCGGTGCGGTATTCCGCCAGCACGCGCTCGGCCTCCGTGCGCTGGGCCTTCAGAACCGAGAGCGCCGCCTCGGCGGAGGCGACCGCCGCCTTGGCGGAAAGCACGCTGGCCGCGCCCTTGTCGCGGTCGGCACGGGCGTTGTCGAGCACCGAGCGGCTCGCGAAATTGGAGCTGGCGAGCTTGTCCTGGCGCTCGAATTCCAGCGTGGCGCGCTGCTGCTCGGCCTCCGCCGCGGAAAGCTGGGCCTTGGCCTGGGCCACGGAGGCGGCCGCCGCCTTGCCCTGCTCGTCGAAGCGGATGAGGGCGGCCTCCTGGGTGGCGATCTTGTCGGCGGCGGCCTGCACCGCGAGCCGGTAGTCGCCGTCGTCGATGCGGGCGATCACGTCGCCGGCCTTCACCGACTGGTTGGCCTCGACCTCGATACTCTTCACGTATCCACCCACCTTGGCGGCGAGCAGGGAGGTATCGGCGCTCACATAGGCGTCGTCGGTGGAAACCTCGAACCGCCCCACCTGCCACCAGCGGAGACCATACCAGCCGCCCGCCGCCACCAGCAAAGCGAGCACGGCGCCGAGCACCAGCCGCTTGCGCGACCTCCTGGGCGGGGCATCCTGCGGGCTGGTGGTGGGCGCGGGGGTGGCGGGGGCCTCGGCCGGGCGGGCCTTCAGGACGGTAACGCCGGGCGCCGCTTCACGCTCGGCCGCATCGAGCCTCGTTGTCTGGGACACGGCGTTTCTCCGAGCCGGGAAATTTCAACTGAACGGTTCAGTTCTCTCGATGACTGAGATACACTGAACCAAACCGTTCAGTCAATTTCTTTGACAGGATGCCCGCCTGCCCCTAAGCAAGGTGGCGGGCAGGAAGGTGGACATGAACCACATAAGTATGGGCGAGGCGCACGCCTCCGCCGCCGGGCGCGCAGGCGCCGAGCCGGAGAGCGCGAAGCGCCGCACCATCATCGACGGCGCGCGCACGGTCTTCTTCGAAAAGGGCTTCGACGGCGCCAGCATGGACGAGATCGCCCGCGCCAGCGGCGTCTCGAAGGCGACCATCTATTCCTATTTCGCCGGCAAGGTGGAGCTGTTCCAGGCCCTGGTGGAGGTGGACCGCCGCAAGTCGGCCGAGCGCCTGTTCGAATACGACCCGGCCGACCCCGATGTGGAGAGTCTGCTCCAGCGCATCGGCGAGAGCTTCATGACCATGATGGTCTCGCCCGAGCACATCCGGCTCATCCGCATGGTGATCGGCGCGGCCGAGCAGTTCCCCGCCATCGGCCGCACCTTCTTCGAGGCCGGGCCCTGCCAGGGCGGGCGGCGCCTCGCCGACCTGCTGGCGCGCCAGACCGAGCTGGGCCGCCTGAGGGTGCAGGATTTCGAGCTGGCGGCGTTCCAGTTCTTCAACCTGTGCCAGGGCAATCTGGTGAAGGGCCTGCTGTTCGGCACCAACCGGCCGCCCACCGCCGAGGAAATCCGCGCCACGGTGGCGGCCGGGGTGCGCGTGTTCCTCGCCGGCTATGGCGTGAAGCCGGCGTGAACGGCTTGCGCGGGCCGCGCTATTGCGCCGCGACCCCGGTGCCGATGGGACATGCCACGCCGGTGCCGCCGAGCCCGCAATAGCCGCCGGGGTTCTTCGCCAGATACTGCTGGTGATAGTCCTCGGCGAAATAGAAGGTTTCGATCGCCGCGATCTCGGTGGTGACGGGGCCGAAACCGCGCGCGGCGAGGGCGGCCGCGTAGGCCGTCTTGGCCGCTTCCGCCGGCGCCTTCTGGTCGTGCGCCGTCAGGTAGATGCCGGAGCGATACTGCGTGCCCACGTCATTGCCCTGGCGCATGCCCTGGGTGGGGTCGTGAGCCTCGAAGAACAGCTTCAGCAGCGCCTCGTAGGTCACGGCCGCCGGGTCGTACACCACCAGCACCGCCTCGGTATGGCCGGTGAAGCCGGAGCACACCTCCTCATAGGTGGGGTTGGGCGTGAGCCCGCCCACATAGCCCACGGCCGTCACATATACGCCCGGCTGCTGCCAGAACTTGCGCTCCGCGCCCCAGAAGCAGCCGAGGGCGAACACCGCCGTGCGCAGCCCGGCGGGGTAGGGGCCTTTCAGCGGGTGGCCGTTGACGGCGTGGGTGCGGGCGGTGGGAAGGGGCGTGGCCCGGCCCGGCAGGGCTTCCGCCGCCGTGGGCAGGTCGAGGGGCTTCCTCAGGTAGAACATGGCGAGGCTCCCATGCGCGGCCGCCCCGCCCGGAGGTTCCGGCCGGCGCGCCGCGCCCTGTGTTGTGGGCTCCAATATGGGGGTAGCGTGGCCGGAGCGCGAGAGATGCGGCGCCGTGGGCGCCTCACCCTTTCGTGCGTGCTCAGCCCGCCTGGAAGCGCGAGCGCTCCCGCTGGCGGCCGAGGCCGAGCAGCACCAGCCCCACCAGCACCAGCAGCACCGAGGCGGGCAGCGACAAGGCGGGCACCATCAGCTGCGGCCACAGCCAGGGCGCCGCGACGGCGGCTTCCGCCTGCGCCAGCTCCAGGTTCTGCGGGGCGAGGACGGACCATGCGTCGCCCGCCGAGGTGAAGACCAGCCGGGACGCGGCGATGGAGCGCGTGCCGTCGACGATGAGGGCCACGAACCCGCCGGCCACCAGCCAGAAGCCGACGAAGCGGAGAATGAACCGGAGCATGCGCACGGGGCGGCCAGACCTCAGAACGAGTGGAAACGAAGGCGAAGCAACGAGCGGGGCCGCCGGTGGGGCGGCGGGCGGATGCTAGAGCAAGTGCACCGGAAGTGTGTAGCGGTTTTGCGTCCGGATGTATTGCGGGGCACGCGCCCGGGCGGGGGCGGCCGGCGCGGCGGCGTGGTGGAAATGACGTTCCCGTGCGCGGATCGGCAAGGCTCTTGAAGGATGGGGCGAGGTTTGCTTCCATTCACCCATGAGCACGCTCGTGATCGAAATCCGCAGAGCGACGCCCGCCGATGCCCTGGCTATTTCGGCGGTCCACGACGCGGCTTGGCGCGCCACCTACCGCGGGCTCATTCCCGGCCTGGAGCTGGAGCGCATGGTGGAGCGGCGGGGCCCCGCCTGGTGGCAGGCGGCCATTTCCCGCGGCAGCCGGCTCAATGTGCTGAAGGTGGGCGACGAGCTGGCCGGCTACGTGAACTACGGCGGCAACCGCGCCAAGGCGCTGCCCTATGGCGGCGAGATCTACGAGATCTACCTGCATCCCCAGTTCCAGGGGCTGGGCTTCGGCCAGCGGCTGTTCGCCTCCGCGCGCAGCGATCTCGCCCTGGCGCGGCTCGGCGGGCTGGTGGTGTGGGCCCTCGCGGAGAACGAGGCGGCGGTGGGCTTCTACACCGCCCTGGGAGGGCAACCGGTCGCATCGTCGAGCGAGCGGTTCGGCACGAAAACGCTGGACAAGATCGCCTACGCTTGGCAGCGGTAGCGCCCGCGCGGGGTAGCCTCCGCGCGAGACCAAGCTGGAAGCGAGACAAGCCATGCGCATCGAAGCCATCCCGACTGGGAAGAAGGCCCCGGAGGAAGTCAACGTCATCATCGAGGTGCCGATCGGCGGCGAGCCGATCAAGTACGAGATGGACAAGGAGTCCGGCGCTCTGTTCGTGGATCGCTTCCTTTATACCTCCATGCGCTATCCCGGGAACTACGGCTTCATCCCCCACACTCTCTCTGGCGATGGCGACCCGGCCGACGTTCTCGTCTGCAATACCCGCGCCCTGGTGCCGGGCTCGGTGATCGCCGTGCGCCCGGTGGGCGTGCTGGTGATGGAGGACGAGGGCGGCCAGGACGAGAAGATCGTCGCCGTGCCCGTCTCCAAGCTCACCAAGCGCTATGAGAAGGTGGCCGAATACACCGACCTGCCCGAGATCGTGCTCAAGCAGATCGAGCACTTCTTCGAGCACTACAAGGACCTCGAGCCCAACAAGTGGGTGAAGGTGATCCGCTGGGGCGACAAGGCGGAAGCCCAGAAGATGATCGTCGAGGCGATCGAGCGCGCCAAGGCCTGAGCCACCGCCTGATCGAGGCCCTGTGACAGGGGCCTTGCGGGGCGCCGGGGGGCGCCCCGCCTGCCGCTCTTTCCGCCGCGCGGCATTGACAGCGGCGGCGAATGGACCCATCGGCCTTCCCAACAAAAGGGAGGAAGGCCATGTCAGAGCATCCGAGTTCCGCGCCCGTGGTGGTGGTCACGGGGGGCGCCAGCGGCATCGGCGCCGCCTGCGTGCGCCGCTTCGCCCAGGAGGGCGCGCGCGTCGCGGTGCTCGACCGCGCGCCGGAGGCCGCCGAAGCCCTCGCCGCCGAGGTGGGTGGGCGCGCCTTTTTCGCCGACGTGGGCGATGCCGCGGGGCTCGAGGCCTGCGCCGCCGCGGTGGAGGCGCAGCTCGGGCCGGTGGCGGTGCTGGTGAACAGCGCCGGCGTGCTCCAGCCGCCCGAGCGGCCCCACGACCTGCCCCTCTCGCGCTGGGACGAGGTGATCCGCATCGACCAGCGCGGCACCTATGTGGCCTGCCTCGCCTTCGCGCGCGCCATGCTGGCGCGGCGGCGCGGCGCCATCGTCAACATCGCCTCCATCACCGGCCTGCGCGCGGTGCCGCTGCACGCCTACGGGCCGGCCAAGGCGGCGGTCATCGCCCTCACCGAATGCCTTGCGGCCGAGTGGGGTCCGGCCGGCGTGCGCGTGAATGCGGTCTCGCCCGGCTACACCCTCACCCCGGCGCTGCGCGCGGCGGTCGCGCGCGGCGAGCGCGATGTTTCGGCGCTGGAGGGCAATGCCGCGCTGCAGCGGCTGGTGGAGCCGGAGGAGGTGGCGCGGGCGGTGGCCTTCCTGGCGGGGGAGGGGGCCTCGGCCGTCACCGGCGTCAACCTGCCGGTGGACTGCGGATGGCTGGTGGCAACCCCGTGGAATACCTACGGCGGCCTGCGCATGCCCGTGGACGGGGGCTCCGCCTGAGGGGCTGTGGTGGTGCATCCGGAGCGATAGGGCGCGGCCGCGCCGTACCGGGGGGCGGCTCCGCCCGGCCCCGCCTGCGCCTGACGCTGAGGCATTCTACCGAAAGCTCATTGGTCTCGGCCGGATGGCGGATGGTATACCAAGAGGACCGGTGCTACTATATAGCTATCAAATAAAGCTATTATCCGGGTTGGAAGTGCACGCGTCGGCGCTCCGGTGCCCACGCGGGCGCCGGGGGAGAGCCACTCCATGTCTCTGAAGCCTGCCAAGGGGCGAAAGCCATTGCCGCTGACGGTCTCTCGTCCCGCGCTCCTGGTGGAGCGCTCCGACGTCGCCTTTCGCGACCTCCTGCATGACATGCTGGCCTTCGCCGCGGTCATCGAGGAGGTGCGGGACCGGCTCGGCGCGCTGATCGGCCTGTCGGGCACGCAGTACACCCTCCTCACCTCCATCGCGCGCCTCAACGAGCACACGCCGAACCTCGGGGTGAACCAGGTGGCCGAGCACCTGCACCTGTCGGGGGCGTTCGTCACGCTCGAGGTGAACAAGCTGGTGAGCGCCGGGCTGGTGACCAAGTCGGTCAATCCGGACGACCGGCGGCGGGTGGTGCTCGCGGTGACGCCCGAGGCGGAGCGGCGGCTCACCGAGCTGGTACGGGTCCAGGTGCCGGCCAACGATTCCCTGTTCGAGCCGCTATCGGCGCAGGAGTTCAAGACCCTGCGCGGCATCATCGCCAAGCTCGCCGCCCCCGGCGACCGCGCGCTGCAGCTCATCGCCTACCTCGCCCCCACGGGGCGGCTCGACGAAGTGCCGCGGGATGTGCGCCCGCCGGTGTGAGGCGCCTTCAGCCGGCGGCGAAGGGGTGCTTGGCGCTCGCGGCCCTGGCCACCGCCTCCTGCGGGCGGGGCGTGCCGGAAACGGCGCGGCGGATGGCCTCGCGCGTGGCCTCGTAGTTGAAGGACTGGATCCGCGCGTCGTCGCTGGCGTCCCAATGGATGAAGACGCCGACGCAGATGAAGACGTCGTCCGCCTCCTCGATGGGGATGATGCCCTCGGCCACGCTGTCGGTGAGGGCCATGGCCACGGCGTGCTGCGCGGGTCCGAACATCTGCACCGCCTGCCGCGCGTCCTTGATGGTCACCTTGTTGAACAGCACGGTGGCGGGCTTGGCGAGCAGGTTCGGCTCCATCACCGCGAGCAGGGCGGTGAAGCCGTCCTTGTTGTTGGTGAGGGCGTTCACGAAGGCATATTCGGCCGACGAGCCGCGCGGCCCCATGATGAGGTCGATATGCGCCACCTCGTTGCCGTCGCCCACCAGGGCCTCGCCCACCAGCAGCCTGTCGATCTTCGCCATCACATGCTCTCCGCAATGGTGTCTGGAGCGTTTCTCCGCTTCATGGACGCGGGAAACGCTCCATCGTATTGAGTTGACGCGTTTTCCTCTCGCGAACCGGTTCCCCGCTTCGCTCGAAAACGCGCTGGCGCTCGCCCATTCGGCGGGGTGGCGCGGGGAACGGGCCTCGGTGCAGGGGTCAGCGCACGTAGAGGGGGAGGTTGCCGGTGGCGGCGGCGCCGCGCCCGTCGCGCACGGTCACGAACACGCGGTAGGCTCCGGGCGGCAGGGGGCCGATGCGGGCCGCGTTGGGCTGGGGCTCGTGCACCGCATCGGGAAAGCTGGGCGGCACCGGCTGCGGGTCGCCGCCGACGCTGGGGGCGGTGCTTTCCGCCATCACCTGCCATTCCACCTTCAGCGGATCGCCGTCGGGATCGGTGGTCGCCACCCGCGCCACGACGGTGCCGTTGCGGGGGAGCACCGCCGGCCCGTCGAGCCGGAATGAGAGGATGCGCGGGGCGTGGTTGTCGCCGCCGGGCGGGTTGCCGTCCCACTGGTCGGCCATCACCTCCACCGTCTCGGTCCATTCGCCGGTGGGCAGCAGCAGGGAGTACCAGGTGGGCGTCACCTCCTGCTTCTGGCCCCACAGGAACACGATGGTGCCGATGCCGGCATGGTTCGCGGCGGTGAGATAGCGCCGCATCACGTCCGCCTTCTGGGACGAGGTGGGCTCCACGCGGGCGCCCCACGGCGTCTTGGCCGCCTCCCAGTGGCCGAGGGCGCCCATCTCCGTGAGCACCACAGGGCCGGTCCAGCCCTGCATGCGGGCGCGGGTGGCGGAGGTGAGCAGCCCGTCGCCGTAGCCGTTGACGCCGAGCACGTCGATCGACGGCGCCAGCTCCTTGATCTGGCGGGCCTTGTCGGTGCCGAGCTCGGCCACCACGGCGAGGGTGGGGTGGCTGGGGTCGAGGGTCTTCACCAGCCGCGCCGCTTCCTCGATGGCGGGCCACACGGTCGCCAGCACCTCGGCGGGCGGCAGTTCCACCTCCACCTCGTTGCCGATTCCCCACATGAGCAGGGCGGGGTGGTTGCGGTAGCGCTCCACCATGTGGCGCAGGGATTCGAGCTGCGCCTCCGTCGCCTGCCGGTTGCGATAGTCGAAGCCGAGGCGGGGGTGGCCCATCCAGAAGCCGACGATGACCTTGAGGCCCGCGCGCTGGGCGGCGTCGAGGATCTCGCCCGGCTCCTGGCCGTAGGTGCGCACCACGTTGGCGCCGAGCGCCTTCAGCTCGGGCAGGCGGGTCTCTCCGGCGGCGCCGTTGGGCACGAAGGGGCGCCCATCCACGAGGATGTCGGTGCCGCGCACGGAGACCTGCGAGGCTGCGGCCCCGGCGGGCGGTAGCGCGAGGACGGCAAAGGCAAGGGTGGCGGGGGCGATGAGGGCGGAAAAGCGTGGGGCGGGCACGTTGAAGAAAGGCTCCTGACCGGCGCCCCGGCGAAGGGGCGTGAACGCACGGCGCGGCGTGCCGCGCCGCACCACAATTGCGCTCCAGCATTCTTGGCGGCGCGGCCGCAGGCAACTGATTTCTTTCCGCGGTGCGGCACGGGCGCGTGAGCGGCGCCGGTCCGCGGTTGCGCCGCATGCGGGATGCTCTAAAGGAGAGGCGGCGCCCGGCCGTCTGCGCGCGGGCGCCGGAGGCGCCGGGGCCGCGACATCCATGGGGTGTTCCCACGCCGGGGCCCGTCCGCGGGGCGCCCCTCGCCGCGCCGCTCAATGCCGGAGGCCGTGACGCCGTGTTCGTGCTCGCCCACCTGTCCGATCCCCATCTCGGCCCCATCCCCGAGGCGCGCCTGTCCGAGCTGATGGGCAAGCGCTTCTTCGGCATGATGAACTGGATCGGTGCGCGGCGGCGCAACTTCGGCGCCTCCACCCTCGGGCCGCTGGCGGACGACCTGCTGGCGCAGCGGCCGGACCACATCTGCGTCACCGGCGACCTCGTCAATGTGAGCCTGCCGGCGGAGTTCGACACCGGCGCCACCTTCCTCTCCTCCCTCGGCGCGCCGGAGGCGGTGAGCGTGGTGCCCGGCAACCACGATGCCTATGTACGCTCCGCCATGCACTACCACCTGGAGCACTGGGCGCCCTTCCTCTCCGGCGACGATACCCACCCCCACACCCCGGTGGACGTGGATGCGTTTCCCTATGTGCGCCGGCGCGGGCCGGTGGCGGTGGTGGGCGTGTCCACGGCGGTGCCGACGGCGGTGTTCCTGGCGAGCGGTGAGGTGGGCCGGGCCCAGCTCGGCCGCCTCCGGGCCCTGCTCGCCGAGCTGCGGGCGGAGGGGTTGTTCCGCGCGGTGATGATCCACCATCCGCCGGTGGGCGCCCGCCCCTTCCACCGTGACCTGAGGGATGCCCCGGCCCTGCGCGCCGTGCTGGCGGAGGCCGGCGCCGAGCTGGTGATGCACGGCCACGACCATCGCGCCTCCCTCGGCCGCATCGAGAGCGCCGACGGCGGCTCCATCCCCGTGGTGGGCGTGCCCTCGGCCTCCGCCGGGCCGGACGACGAGCGCGGGGCGGGCGCCTATGCGCTCTATCGCGTCTCCGGCCGGCCGGGCGCGTGGCGCTGCGAGATGGAGCGGCGCGGATACGCCCCCGCCGACCGTGCCGTCGCCGCCCGCGAGACGCAGGTGCTCTGGCCGCGTCCGGCGGCCTGAGCCGGGCGGGTTTCGCCATCCCCCTGCCGCAACGATGAATTACCGAACTTTAAGTTGAGGCGCCGGGTGGCCGGGCCCATGGTGCGGCCATCCTTTAAGGAGGATGTGATGAAGAAAGCCGTTATCGCCGCCGCCACCGCCGCGCTCATCGCCGGGTCGGCGATCGCCCATGCCGCCGGCCCGGCCGACGCGACCCCGCCCCAGGGCACGCCCCCCGCGGCCGCGCAGGCGGCCAGCCCCGCCGCCCCCGCGATGGGCGCGGCCGACGTGTCCTCGAAGCGCGCCGCCGCCTTCGACGCCCACCTCGCCGATCTCAAGTCCAGCCTGAAGCTGACCCCTGACCAGGAGAAGCTCTGGCCGGCGTTCGAGACCGCGCTGCGCAAGGTGGCGAAGGATCGCGCGGCCCACATGGCGGAGCGCCGCGCAGAGCGGCAGGCCGCCCGTGAATCCGGCCAGCGTCCCGCCCGCCCGGACATGGTGACGCGCGTGCGCACCGCCGCCGACCGCATGGCCGCCGTCTCCGCCGAGCTGCGCCAGGTGGCCGACGCGCTGGACCCGCTCTACAAGAGCTTCGACGCTGGCCAGAAGAAGGCCTTCGAGACGACCGCCCGCAAGGACCTGCGCAGCTTCTTCGGCATGCAGCATCCGCGCGGCGAGCGCTCCGGCCGCGGTTCCGATCGCGGCTGAGGCCCGCCCCGGCCGTGTCGCCGCCCCATCCCTTCTCCGGTTCGCGGGGAGGGGCGGGGGCGGCTCCCGCCGGCCACGGCGGTGCTGGGAGAAGGCGTCTTCGGGGTGCGCCTGAGCCTTCCATGAAGGAAGCTCATGGATTGCTTTTCCATTATTGATTTTTCACAGCGCTGAAATGGGCTTTAACATGACCTGAAGGCGTGGCCCCGTTCCAACGGCCGCGCGGAAAGAACGGGTCATGTCTGCCTCAAGCTCGTCCACCCCTGCGGTCCCCGCGCCGGGCCGGCATCTGCCGGCGCTTCTCATCATCGTGGCCGGCTGCGCCGTCGCCATGCTCACCTTCGGGCCGCGCTCGGTGTTCGGCCTGTTCCTGGTGCCCATGTCGCGGGAATTCGGCTGGGGGCGCGACGTGTTCGGGCTCGCGGTCGCCATCCAGAACCTGCTGTGGGGCCTGGGCTCGCCCTTCGCCGGCGCCATCGCCGACCGCTTCGGCACCGTGCGGGTGCTGTGGGGCGGCGCGCTCGTCTACGGGGCGGGCCTGGTGCTGATGGCCTATTCCAGCACCCCTGGCGCGCTGCAGCTCACGGCCGGCGTGCTGGTGGGCTTCGGCCTTTCGGCGGCCTCCTTCAATCTGGTGCTGGCGGCATTCGGCAAGCTGCTGCCGGACCGGATGAAGGCGCTGGGCTTCGGCGCCGCCACGGCGGCCGGCTCGTTCGGCCAGTTCCTGTTCCCGCCGCTCGCCACCGGCCTCATCCAGGCGGTGGGCTGGCAGGAGACGCTGATGGTGTTCGGCGTCTCGCTGCTGCTGGTGATGCCGTTCTCCCTCGCCCTCGCCACCCGTGGCGCGGCGCGGGCGGGCGGCCCCGCCGCGGCGCCCCAGCAGAGCGTGGGCGCCGCCCTTTCCGAGGCGTTCCGGCACCCGAGCTACGTGATGCTGGTGCTGGGCTTCTTCACCTGCGGCTTCCAGCTCGCCTTCGTCACCGTGCACATGCCCGCCTTCCTGGTGGACCGGGGCATGAGCCTTTCCGTGGGCGCGGTGACCCTGGCGCTGATCGGCCTGTTCAACATGGCCGGCTCCCTGGGCGCCGGCTACCTGACGAACCGGGTCTCGCGCAAGTGGCTGCTGGCGTGGATCTATGCCGGGCGCGGGGTGGCCATCGCGGTGTTCGTGCTGCTGCCGGTGACGCCGCTGAGCTGCTACGTGTTCGGCGCGGTGCTGGGGCTGCTGTGGCTTTCCACGGTGCCGCCCACGTCGAGCCTCGTGATGCTCATGTTCGGCACGCGCTACATGGCCATGCTGTATGGCTTCGCCTTCTTCTCCCATCAGGTCGGGGGCTTCCTCGGCGTCTATCTCGGCGGCGAGCTCTACGAGGCGACGGGCTCCTACAACATGGTGTGGTGGCTCTCGGTGGCGCTCTCCTTCGCCTCGGCCGCCATCAACCTGCCGATCCGCGAGGAGCCGGTGAAGCGGCCGGTCGTGGTCACTGTGTGAACGCAGGGTTAAAATCACGCGTCCCGGCGGCCACGCCGCCGGGAAAAATGGCTCTCCCGCGCCGTTTTCGGGTCCGCCATGCGGAGCTGTCTCTTGACAGTGCGGGGGGCGGTCTGCGCAAGCTGAAGCTCGAAACTCAGACATTTCGCGAACGAGCCATGCGCAGCACACTTATCGCGGCTGTCGGCTTCGCCACCATCGTGACGGGGCCGGCGATGACGACCCCCGCCCGGGCCGAAGATCAGCTCAGCGCCGAGCAGGCGCGGGCGTTCGTGGTCGGGCGCGAGTTCTCCTTCACCTGCTTCGAGGGCTCCAAGGGCTCCGGGCGGGTCTATGCCGACGGCTCCGTGGCCGGCATCATCACGCTCAAGGAGGCGCCCGCGCGCTTCGTGCGCCTGCCGGCGAACACGCTGCGCGTGCGCAGCGGCGCCGTGTGCGGCTACGTGAAGGGCATGAGCTTCGAGCCCTGCTTCGACGTGGTGAAGACCGGGCCGGCCAGCTTCCGCGGCACCCTCGCCGGCGTGCAGACCATGTGGTGCGATTTCCAGCGCGCCGGCAAGGATCGCCCGCAGATGGCCGCCCGCCGTTCCCGCGCGCGCTCCGCCGCCCAGGAAGCTTCCGCCGAATAGAAGCCCTCCGGAATGGAAGCTTCGCCGGTCAACCGGGCGTTATGTGGCTCGGCCGGCCCACGCCGTACTGCGCGCGGGCTTTCGCGGCCTGCTCCCGGTTGGCGCGCAGAGATCACTCTAGTTATTGAATTTACGCATTTTCTTTACGCGAACTGGTACCCGCTTCGCTTGAAAATGCTTCAGCTTCCCGTGGTCTCGCCGCGCGCGGCCGGCTCGGCGGTCTCATCCACGTCTCCCGCGATGCGCGCGCGCAGGCGGTGGAGCTCGTGCCCCACGTGGTCCATGAACACGCGCACCCGCGCGGTGGCCTTGATGTCCGGATGGGTCACCAGCCACAGGCCGGAAGCCATCTCGGGCTCTGGGCCCATGTAGCGCCGCAGGCCGGGCGTGCGGGCGGCGATGAAGCAGGGCAGCACCGTGAGCCCGATGCCCGCCGCCGCCGCCTCCGCGAGGCCGAGCACCGAATTGACCCGGTACACCACGCGTTCCTCGCCCACCCGCTCGCGCAGCCATTTGGCCGGCTTGATGTGGCCGAGGGCCTCGGAGAAGCCGATCCAGTCGTGGTGCCGCAGGGTGCCGGGCTCCAGCCGCCCGCCGGGCACCATGTCCGGCCGGGCGTAGACACCCCAGCCGATGCCGGCGATGCGCCGGCCCACCAGCGCGTCGCCCGGCCGGTCGCTGGCGCGGATGGCCACGTCGGCGTCGCGCTTGGAGAGGCTGAGCGAGGAATTGGTGATCACCACCTCCAGCCGGATTTCCGGAAAGGCCGCCCGGAAGCTGGCGAACACCGGGGTGAGCATGTGGATGAGCACGGAATCGTTGGTGGTCACGCGCAATTCGCCGGAGGGCCGCAGATCCTGCCCGGTGATGCGCCGCTCCACCGCCGCCACTTCCTCGCCCATGCGCTCGGCGAGGCGCACCATTTCCTCGCCGGTGGGGGTGGGCACGTAGCCGGCGCGGGCGCGGTCGAACAGGCGGGTGCCGATCTGCGCCTCCAGCGCGCCGAGGCGGCGGAAGACGGTGGAGTGGTTCACCGCCAGGAGTTCCGCCGCACCGGCGAGGGAGCCGCTTTCGGCGATGGCGCGCACGAGGCGGAAGTCATCCCAGGCGATCATTGCAGTTGCATCCGTGCAGGTGTGTCCGGCTCCCCATCGTTATCTCATTGCGTGAAGGAAAGCGCGAGCTTCCTGGGGGCTCCGTTCCGCGCTCACTCCGGCTCCGGTGAGCGCCGGCGCGCCAGCAGGCGCTGGTAGAGCCAGCCCATGGCCACCAGCACCAGCCCGAGGCCGATGAAGGACAGGGCGCGCAGCACCCCCTCCAGGTCCGCCATGTCGGACACGAACACCTTGAGCACGGTCGCGACCATCACCGCCGCCGAGGCGAGCCGCAGGCTGCGCGAGCCGCGCCACAGGCCGAGGCCGAGCAGCACGATGCCGAAGGCGAGCCAGGTGGCCGAATAGGCGTACCACTCCATGGCGCCGATGTGCTCCGCCGCCAGCACCGGCCCCTGGAACAGGCGGGCCACCTGGCCGGTGAGGTAGGCGAGGGTGAGCACCACCGCGAGGCCCGATGCCGCGAGGCGCAGGCGCCGCCGCTCCGGCGGCTGGCCTTCCGCGTAGAGCAGGGCCATCGCGGCCGGCAGGGCATAGGCCGCCAGGAGATCGTTGAAGACGAGGCCGCCCACCCCCTCGCCGGTGGCGAAGGGATTGTCGGCGGTGAGCGCCATGAGGGCGCATAAGGCGGCGAGCAGGGCCACCACATCGGAAAACAGGCGGTAGAGGGCCCGTCCCGTCACGGCGGCGAGGCGGGCGAGGCCCACCGCGTAGGCGCCGTAGAGGGCAGCCAGAAGGCCCGTCTCGAACAGGCGCGTGCCGGCGCCGTCGAGATCGCCGCCATGGGCGAGGTGGCGCACCTCCAGCGCGGCCAGCAGCACGGCGAACACGAGGGCGAGCCCTTCCAGCACCCGCCGGCTCCAGTCGTCGCCGGCCGGGGTGAGGAGGCGTGCCGCTCCGGTGAAGGCGAGCGCGGGCACGCCATAGCCCCACAACAGCCAGTTGAAGACGGGCGTGGTGCCGAGATCCGCGCCCGCGATCGAGGGCTCCCACCCCACGCGGGCGAGCACCAGCAGGCCGAGCCCTGCCGAAAGCGGGCGCAGGCCCGGAAGTGGGCGGCGGGTGGAGACCCAGGCGACGCCGAGTGAGATGAGCGCGAGGCCCGCCGTCAGCCATCCCTTTTCCAGCGCGAAGGCGAGGGCGAGTGCGAGGGCGGCCACTGCGCCGGTGGCGAAGGCGGACGCCGCCGCCGGCCGGCGCAGGCGGAAGAGCCATTCCGCCGCCGGGGTGAAGAGGGCGGCGAGGGCCAAAGCGAGGGCGGCAAAGGGCACGCTGCGCTCGAAGCCGGCAAGGCGGCCGTAGGCGGCGGCCATGAGCAGGACCGGTCCTGCCGCGCCGGCTACGCCCCAGCCGAGGGCGAGAGCGTTTTCGAGCGAAGTGGGAACCGGTTCGCGCGAGGAAAACGCATCAATGCGAGAATCAGGAGCATGTCCCCTATTCCGTGAAACGGGGACATGCCTTTGGAGGCCGCGCCGCGCGCCCGCGAGGCCGGCGACGGCCAGCAGCGCGCCCATGCCGAAGCCGTAGAGCGTGATGCCGGCCGGGAATTCCGGCGCCGGCGGGACGCTCCATCCAGCCAGGATGGCCGGCGCGGCGAGCGCAGCCGCCGTGGCCGCGAAGGTGGCGGCTTCCGCCCGCCACGCCAGGCCGAGGGCGCCGAGGGCGGTTGCGATGAACACCGCGAGCGGCCCCGCAGCGATCTCGCCCGTAACCGTGGCGAGGGCGGCGACCGCCAGCGCCAGTGCTGCGCCGAGGGTGGCGAGCGCATCCGGCCTTCCGGAAGCTGGCGGGCCCAGGAGGTGGCCGGGGGTGAGCAGCGCCGCAGTGACCACCAGCAGCGCCAGCGCCAGGGCGCCGGCGGCGGGGATCGCCTGCGGCACCTCGAACAGGAGCAGGGCGAGGCCCCAGGCCCCCATGCCCGCTACCGCGAGCGCCGCGAACCAGCGCCATGCCCGCAGGCGTGCCACCGCCGCGGCGGCCGCCCCCACCACTATGATGAGCAGCGCCACGCCCCACGCATCGGGTGCCTCGGAGGTGACGAGGAACGGCGTCACCGCCGCGCCGGCGAAGCCGAGGGCGGCGAGCGCCGGCCCGTGCAGCAGGGCGGCGAGCATGCCGGCCACCGCCGTCAGGCCCAGGAGAACGAAGGCGGGAGCGGGCGGGAGGAGGTGATAGAGCTCGTAGGCGGCATAGAGGCTGCCGAAGGCCGTCATGATGCCGACGGCGGTGAGCAGGGCCGGCACCTGCGGCACGCCGGAGAGCGGCCCTGCGGCCGGGGGCGGGTCGAGATCCTGCCGCCGGTCGAGACGGCGCAGGGCCTCTCCACCCGCGAGCAATGCCGCCGCGAGCACGAGGCCGAGCGCCACGCGCCCGCCGGGCCCCACGAGGTTCTGCTCCACCGCGAAGCGCACCAGAAAGATGCCGCCGAGGGCGAGCGCGAGGCCGCCGACCCACACCGCCCAGCGCGCGCCGATGCGCTCCTCGATGCCGCCGAGATTTTCCCGGATGCGGCCGATGCGCCGGAGGCCGGCGGTCCAGTGCGGGGTGCCGGGCGGGGCCGGTTCCGGCGGGCTGCGCCCCTCTTCGTCGGGTGTCGCTCGTGGCGGCGCGGCGGTGGGCTGGAGAGGCGCGGGGGAGGGAACGGCCCCGCCCGCAAGAGCCGCTTCAAGCTGCGCGACGCGCGTTTCCAGCAGCCGCAGCCGGCCCCGCTGCCGCAGGGCCAGCACCAGCCCCACGAGGGACATGACCGGGAAGGCCAGCAGAACCACCACCAGCCACGCCAATTCATCCATGTCGTCCACCCCGCCGGGCGCGGGCTCCTGAGGCGGTTCCGCTCACGGGGGTGCGCGGAAAGCGTTCCAGATTCCTGGGATCACGCAATCTCTTCACGCGAACCAGCATCCGCTTCGCTTGAAAATGCGCACGCGCGCCGCACCCCGCTGCATCATCGCCGACAGGCTATCGCGCCGGCTGCCGCCACGCCAGAAGAAGGCCCCTCCGGAAGGGCGCGGGCGAAGCTTGGGAAAGGGGCATCGGCCGGCGCTCCGCGCGAATGCCGCCGATGCGGGGCCGGGGGCTTGGCCTTGCACGCCCGGTGGCCGGTGCGCGGTGCCACGGCCCGATGCGTCGTTGTCATCCCGGTGGGCGCGCCCTTAGCGAAAAGCGCCGCGAGGAGCCTCATTCGCGAGCCCACGACGCCTGTTCGGGAACGAGAGGAACCGATCAGGGGGATGTAGGCCTCCCCATTGACGGAGTTTTCCTCTGGCCGTCGTTGCCGTTCGCGCCATCGCGAGGTCCGTTCGCCACGGGAATCCCGCGCGCGGGGCAGGTTTGCACGGAGCGTGGTCTCATGCCGCCGGCCCCGTGAATCCGATTCACAGGACCTTTGGCCCCGCGCGCGCCACGTGCGTGCGAAGCCCGTTCGGCGCCGGTCCAGGACCGGCGCCTCAGCCTCAGTCGGCCTTCTTCTGCTCCTCGGCCTTGCGCACCGGGGCGGGCTGGTCCACCGCGTCGAGCCCGCCGTCGATCTTCTTGACGATCTTGGCGAGGTCCTCGGGCTCGGGCTTCAGGTCGCGGGCGTGGTTCCACTGGAAGCCGGCCTCCAGGCGGCGGCCCACCTTCCAGTAGGCATCGCCCAGGTGGTCGTTGATGACCGGGTCCTGCGGCATCAGCTCCACCGCGCGCTCCAGCTCGCCCACGGCCTCGTCGTAGCGGCCGAGGCGATAATAGGCCCAGCCCAGGCTGTCCACGATGGGGCCGTCGTCGGGGCGCAGGGACACCGCCTTGCGGATCATGTCCAGGCCGGCATCCAGGTTGGTGCCCTGGTCCACCCAGGAATAGCCGAGGTAGTTCAGAACCTGCGGCTGGTCCGGGTTCAGCTCCAGCGCCTTCTTCAGGTCCGCCTCCGCCGCCGGCCAGTTCTTGCTGCGCTCGTTGCAGATGCCGCGGAAGTAGAACAGCGCCCAGTTGCCCTTGCCGGGGGTGGGGATGAGGTCGATGGCCTTGCTGTAGGTGGCCGCGCACTCCGCGAACATCTTGCGCGCCTGCTGCAGGCGGCCGAGCGCCACGATGGCCTCCAGGTCCTTCGGATCGGCGGCGATGAGGTCTTCCAGGTGCTTGCGCGCCTCGGCGTGCTTGTCGATGGCGTCGAGGTTGATGGCGAGCTGCACCTCGGCGTTGCGCCGCAGGGGCGAGCTTGCGGGCACCTTCGCGTAGATCTGGATCGCCTTCTCCGGCTGCTTGAGCTGCTCGTAGAGGTCGGCCAGCGTGAGACCGGCGAAGGGGTGCTCGGGGTCGAGCCAGTGGGCGAGCTGGAGGTAGACGAGGGCGAGGTCCTCGCCCCCCTGCCGGCCCAGGGTGGAACCGAGGCCGTAGAGCACCTCGGCGGCGCCCTGCTGGGGCGTGGTCACCATCGGCGGCAGGGCCTTGCCCGCCTTCAGCTCCTTCAGCTCGGCCAGCACCAAGGGGTGGTTGGGCATGGCCTTCTCGAACTCGCCCAGCGCGGCCGCGGCCGCCGCCGGGGTCTCGTTGCGCGAGAGCCAGCGGGCATAGGCGTCGGCGGTGCGCAGGGAGCCGGGATCGAGCTTCACCGCCTCGGCGAGGCGCTTGCCCGCCTCCTTCTTGCTGCCGGCGGCATCGAGGATGAGCCCCGCCTGGAGCGCCTTCATGGGCGCGTACCAGTCCGGCCCCTGGAGGCGGTCGATCAACTCCACCGCGCCCTTGGCGTTGCCGGAGCCATAGAAGGTCCAGGCCGCGAGCAGGGTGGCGGTGAGGTCGCCGATGGGGCCGCGCACGGAGAGCGAGAGATTGGTGCGGGCGGTCTGGTACTGGCTTTTCTTGATGGCCTTCACCGCCAGCGCGAGCCGGGCGATGCGGTGGGTACGGTCCACTTTCACCAGCCGCTCGGCCAGCTTCATGGCCTCGTCCATCTGCCCGTCGGCGAGGGTGGCGTAGAAGGTGCGCTCCACCACCTCGTCATTGCGCGAATCGAGCCGCAGCAGGTTGCGCAGATAGGTCACGGCGGCGTCGCTGTCGCGCTCGGAGCTGGCGAAGCGGGCGGCGAGGTAGCTTCCGGAGACGGAGGGATCCACATCGGCGGGCAGGCCGGCGGCCGTCTCCGCGCGCGCCGCGGCGGGCAGGGCAAGGTGCAGCACCGCGGCAAGCCCGGCAGCCAGGGCCACGGAATTGGAAAGGCGGGGAATCTTCACCGATCGAGAATCCTGAAGAGCCTGTGCGGCCGTTGCAACGCGCCATACAAGCGCGGCGAGATGGCGGGAGGATGGCCGCTTTCCCCGCGCGCCGCAAGCTTGCCCGGCGTCAGGCGGCATAGATGGCGCCTCGTGGCCGATCCCCCTGTCCGCCCCGCGACTTGCGCGCGCGTCTCGCTGGCGCTTCTCGGGTGCTTTCCCGGGGCGCTTCTTGCGGGGTCTCCCGCAGCGCGGCATAAGGGGCGCCATGCAGCCGCTCCTCGCCAAGGCCCCGGCCAAGATCAACCTGACCCTGCGGGTCACGGGCCGGCGCGCAGATGGATACCACGACCTCGTCAGCCTCGTGGCGTTCGCGGGGGCGGGAGATCTGCTCTCCCTCACGCCGGATGCGCCGCTCTCGCTCGCTGTCGCGGGGCCGACGGCGGGCGATGCGGGGCCCGATGCCGACAATCTGGTGCTGAAGGCCACGGCGGCCTTCGCGCGTGAGGTGCCGGGCGCGCGGCTCGGCGCGTTCCGGCTGGTGAAGCGCCTGCCGGTGGCGGCCGGGGTCGGCGGCGGCTCCTCCGATGCGGCGGCGGCGCTGCGCCTGCTCTCCCGCCTCAATGGCATCGGCGGCGATGATCCGCGCCTGCGCGCCGCGGCGCGGGCCACCGGCGCCGATGTGAGCGTGTGCCTCGACCCCCGCGCACGCATCATGCGCGGGGTGGGGCACGATTTGTCCGCGCCGCTGGCCCTGCCGCTCCTGCCGGCGGTCCTGGTGAACTGCCGCGTCGCGGTGCCCACGGCGGACGTGTTCCGCACCCTTGGCCTGCGCGCGGGGGAGGCATTGCCGGGGGCCGCGCACCCCGCTTCCTTCCCGCCGGATGCGACGGCGCTGCGGGCCGCGCTCGCGGGACTGCCCAATGATCTCGAGCCACCGGCGCGGGTCGTGGCGCCGCAGATCCAGGACGTGGTGCAGCGCCTCGCGGAAGCGCCGGAGGCGCGGCTGGTCCGCATGTCCGGCTCGGGCGCCACCGTGTTCGCCCTGGTGGACACCTGCCGGGACGCGGCGGGGCTGGCGCGGCGGATCGCGGCGGCCCACCCCGGCTGGTGGGTCCGGCCCACCGTTCTGCGCTGAGCGCCGCCGACGCGAGGCACTGTGCGCCGAGGTACGAAAAAACCTTGAGATCGTGGAGGCCGCGCGCTTTCCTGTCCTCGAAGGGCCGCCCCGCGGCGCCGATATGATGAGGATCGGATGACGCTGCCGGCTTTCCTGTTCGCCGCCCTCGGGGAGATCGCCGGCTGCTTCGCCTTCTGGCATGTGGTGCGGCTCGGCGGTTCGCCGCTGTGGCTGCTGGCCGGGGTCGTGAGCCTGTCGGCCTTCGCCTATGCGCTCACCTTCGTGGATTCGGAAGCCGCCGGGCGTGCCTTCGCGGCCTATGGCGGCATCTACATCCTGTCGTCTTTGGCCTGGATGTGGGCGGTGGAGGGCGTGCGGCCAGACCGCTGGGACGCGGCCGGCGCGCTCCTGTGCCTCGCCGGCGCGGCGGTGATCGTGTTCGGCCCGCGCGGAGCATGAGAGCCGGCGCCCGGCGTCACGCCGAAGGGTCGGGAGTTTTTCTTGCGGGCGCTGTTCTCACCGGCCCTGGGCGAGCCCGCGCGGTGCTTGCGGGAGGCCGGCCCGTTTCTGCTCACGGGCCGGGCCGAAGGCCTCAGTGGGCGCGGGCGAGGCAGAAGTCCACGGCCTGCGCCAGGGCGAACTTGGCCGGGCCCGCCGGGAACAGGGCCAGCGCATCCTTGGCCATGGCGCCGTAGTGGCGGGCGCGCTCCACCGTATCGGCGAGCGCCCGGTGCTTCACGAGAAGGCCGATGGCGTGCTGGAGATCGGCATCGGTGACCTCGCCGTGCTCCAGGCACTTCTGCCAGAAGGCGCGCTCGCTTTCGTCGCCACGGCGGAACGCGAGCAGCACCGGCAGGGTGATCTTGCCCTCGCGGAAGTCGTCGCCCACGTTCTTGCCGAGCTTCTGCTGGTTGCCGCCGTAGTCGAGCGCGTCGTCCACGAGCTGGAAGGCGATGCCGAGGTTCATGCCGTAGGAGCGGCAGGCGGCCTGCTCCGCCTTCGCGCGCTGGCCGAGCACGGCGCCCACCTCGCAGGCGGCGGCGAACAGCTCCGCCGTCTTGCCGCGGATGACGGCGAGGTAATCGTCTTCCGAGGTGTGGGTGTTCTTGGCGGCGGCGAGCTGCATCACCTCGCCCTCGGCGATGACGCTGGCGGCGTTGGAGAGGATGTCGAGGCAGGTGAGCGAGCCCACCTCCACCATCATCTTGAAGGCCTGGCCGAGCAGGAAGTCACCCACCAGCACGCTGGCCTCGTTGCCCCACAGCTTGCGGGCCGCGAGCTTGCCCCGGCGCATGTCGCTCTCGTCCACCACGTCGTCGTGGAGGAGGGTGGCGGTGTGCATGAACTCCACCGAGGCGGCGAGCTTGATGTGCCCCTCCCCCTCGTAGTCGCACAGGGCGGCGCAGGCGAGCGTGAGCATGGGCCGCAGCCGCTTGCCGCCGGAGGAGATGAGGTGGTTCGCCACCTCGGGGATCATCGCCACGTCGGAGCCCGTGCGCGCCAGGATGGCGGCGTTCACGCGTTCCATGTCCGCCTTCACGAGGCGCACCAGTGCCTCGATGGACGGCTCGTTGGGCTCGAACGGAAGAACGATGGCCAAGAAATGCCCCCGCTTGTCATTCTTTCGGGCGCACCATAGGGATGCCCACGGGCCCGGCGCAAGTGGTTCTCAACGATGCCGTCTGTCGGTACCGGCGCGGGCACGGGAGCGTGCGGCCATGCAGGAGCTGGTGCGGACCAACGACTTGGTGCTGCTCGGCGCCATCGGCGCCCTGCTGGACGCGGCGCGAATCGGCCATTTGGTCGCGGACGCGCATACCAGCGCGCTGGAAGGCTCCATCGGTATCCTGCCGCGCCGCCTGCTGGTGCCGGACGATGACGCCCCGCGCGCCCGGCGCCTGCTGGCGGAGGCGGGATTCGCCGACGCCCTGCGCGATCCGGCCTGAGGATTCCCCCGTGGACGCGCCCTTCGCCCTCACCACCGATGCCATCCTCGGCGGCCGCGTCTCGCTCGCCCAGCCGGCGCGCGGCCACCGCGTGGGGCATGACGCGGTGCTGCTGGCGGCGCTGGCGCCGGAGGGATGCCGCGCCATGGTGGATCTGGGCGCCGGGGTCGGAGGGGCGGGCCTCGCCTTCCTGGCGCGGATGCCGCAGGCGCGCGGCACCTTGGTGGAGATCGACCCCGACCTCGCGGCCCTGGCCCAGCGGAATGCCGAGACGAACGGCCTCTCCTGCCGCTGCCGGGCGGTGGCGGCGGACGTGCTCACCCTCGGCCGCCCCTCCGGCCCGGCGGAGCCCGCGGCCGGGGCGGCGGATCTCGTGCTCATGAACCCGCCCTTCAACGCGGCGCAGGCGCACCAGCCCTCGCCCCACGACGGGCGCGCGCGCGCCCACGTGGCGGAAGAGGGGCTGCTGCGGGCCTGGGTCACGGCCGCCTATCGCTGCCTCGCGCCCGGCGGCGTGCTGTGCGCCATCCTGCGGCCGGAGGATATCGCGGCGCTGCTGGAGGCTCTTTCCGGCCGCTTCGGCGCGGCCGACCTGCTGCCGGTGCATCCGCGTCCCGATGCGCCCGCCGTGCGCCTGCTGGCGCGGGCGGTGAAGGGCCGGCGCACGCCGCCGCGCCTGCTGCCGGGCCTCGTGCTGGCCGATGGGGCAGGTACGGCCACCGCCGCCGCGCAGGCGGTGCTGCGGGATGCCGCGCCCCTGGGCTGAGGCCGCTTCCGGCCAAGGTCGCTCCTGGCCAAGATCGTTTCTGGCCAAGATCGCTCCTGGCTGACCACCCCTCCGGCTGAAGGCTCCCGTGGCTGAGGGCCTCCGCTGGCCGATCGGGCGCGGAGACGTTCTTGCCCCGATCTCGTCCTCCGGCCGGGGCCGGGGCGCCGCACCGCCTTGAGGCCGTCGCGCGGGCGGCTTACATCTCGGGCATGGCCGACGCTCTCTCCTTCCTTCCGCGCCGCGTGCGCGCCCTCCTGCCCAAGCGCTGGCGCAAGGATGCGCCGGTGGTGCCCGTGGTGCGCCTGTCCGGCGCCATCGGCATGGCGTCGCCCTTCTCGGCGTCCCTCACCCTCGCCGGCTGCGCCAAGGCGCTGGAGAAGGCGTTCGCGGTGAAGGACGCGCCGGCGGTGGCGCTGCTCATCAATTCGCCGGGCGGCTCGCCGGTGCAGTCCCATCTCATCTTCAAGCGCATCCGCGCGCTGGCCGAGGAGAAGGAGAAGCACGTCTTCGCCTTCGTGGAGGATGTGGCGGCCTCCGGCGGCTACATGATCGCCTGCGCCGCCGACGAGATCTTCGCCGATCCGTGCTCGGTGGTGGGTTCCATCGGCGTGGTGAGCGCCGGCTTCGGCTTCGACAAGGCCATCGCCCGCCTCGGCATCGAGCGGCGCGTCTATACCGCGGGCGAGCGGAAGGTGACCCTCGATCCCTTCCGGCCCGAGCAGGCGGAGGACGTGGAGCGGCTCGACGGCCTCCTGAAGGAGCTGCACGTGGTGTTCGCCGATCTCGTGCGCTCCCGACGCGGCGCTACCCTGGCGACTGACGACGCCTTCCTGTTCTCGGGCGAGTTCTGGCTCGCCACCCAGGCCCTCGGCCACGGCCTGCTCGACGGGCTGGGGGATGTGCGTTCCACCCTGCGCGCCCGCTATGGCGAGGGGGTGGAGACGCCGCTGGTGGAGGGGCCGAAGCCGTTCTTCTCGCGCCGCCCCGGCGGCTTTGCCGGTGCCCTCGCCCGCGAGGCCGCTGCCGGCGCCGTCGCCGCCGCCGAGGAGCGCGCCCTGTGGGCCCGCTTCGGCCTTTAGGACGCCTTCGCTTTCCCTTTCCCGCCGCCTCGCGGCACGGTCGATGAGCCCCCATGACGATGCCCTCCGATACGCCCGCCGACACGCTGTTCATCGCCGTCGCCCAGCTCAACCCCACGGTGGGCGACGTTTCCGGCAACCTGGAGCTGGCGCGCCGCACCCGTGACGCGGCGCGGCTCTCGGGCGCCGAGCTCGTGGTGTTCTCCGAGCTGTTCATCGCCGGCTATCCGCCCGAGGACCTGGTGCTGAAGCCCGCGTTCCAGGCCGCCTGCCGCAAGGCCATCGAGGAGCTGGCGGCGGAGAGCGCGGAGGGGCCCGCCCTCCTCATCGGCGCGCCCTGGGTGGAGGGCGGCAAGCTCTACAATTCGGTGCTGCTGCTGGAGAAGGGCGCCATCGCCGCCGTGCGCCACAAGGTGGACCTGCCCAATTACGGCGTGTTCGACGAGAAGCGCGTGTTCACCGCCGGCCCCATGCCGGGGCCGATCCCCTTCAGGGGCGTGCGGCTCGGCGTGCCCGTCTGCGAGGATATCTGGGGGCCGGACGTGGTGGAGTGCCTCGCCGAGACCGGGGCCGAGATCCTGGTGGTGCCCAACGGCTCTCCCTATCGCCGCACCGTCTATGAGGAGCGCGAGAACGTGGCGGTGGCCCGCGTGGTGGAGAGCCGCCTGCCCATGCTTTATGTGAACCAGGTGGGTGGTCAGGACGAGCTGGTATTCGACGGCGGCTCCTTCGCGCTCAACGCCGACCGCTTTCTCGCCCTCCAGTTCCCGAGCTTCGAGGAGCGGGTGCGGGTGACGCGCTGGCAGCGCCTGCCCACCGGCTGGGCCTGCACCGAGGGCGGCATCGTGGACCGGGTGGAGGAGGACGCGGCGGATTATTCCGCCTGCGTGCTGGGCCTCAAGGACTACGTGAACAAGAGCCGCTTCCCGGGCGTGGTGCTGGGCCTCTCCGGCGGCATCGACAGCGCGCTATGCGCGGCGATGGCGGTGGATGCGCTGGGCCCCGAGCGGGTGCACTGCATCATGCTGCCCTACCGCTACACCTCGGACGAGAGCCTTTCGGATGCCGCCGCCGTGGCCGAGGCGCTGGGCGTGCGCTACGACATCCTGCCCATCGCCCCGGCGGTGGAGGGGCTGGAGGCGGTGCTGAAGCCCGTGTTCGCCGGCCGCGAGCGCGACGTGACGGAGGAGAACCTCCAGTCGCGAGCACGGGGCACGCTGCTCATGTCGGTGTCCAACAAGTTCGGCGGCATGGTGGTGACCACCGGCAACAAGTCCGAGATGTCCACCGGCTACGCCACCCTCTATGGCGACATGAACGGCGGCTACAACCCCATCAAGGACCTCTACAAGACCGAGGTGTTCCGCCTCTCGCGCCTGCGCAACCGCTGGAAGCCCGCCTGGGCCGCCGGGCCGGAGGGCGTGGTCATGCCCGCGCACGTCATCGACAAGCCGCCGACCGCCGAGCTGCGCGAGAACCAGAAGGACGAGGATTCCCTGCCGCCCTATGCCACTTTGGATGCCATTCTGTTCCGGCTGGTGGAGCTGGAGGCCCCGGTGGCGAGCGTGATCGCGGAGGGGTTCGATCCGGCGGTGGTGAAGCGCGTGGAGCGCCTGCTCGCCGTCGCGGAATACAAGCGCCGCCAGGCGGCGCCGGGCGTGAAGGTGACGCCGCGCAATTTCGGCCGCGACCGGCGCTATCCCATCACCAACCGCTTCCGCGACGAGGGCTGACGGCGGGGCGGCAACACTCCTAGGCTGTCGCCGGAGGCGGCCGGATCAGCCTGACGACCCGCGGGGGAAGGTCGTCAGGCTGAACGCGATCGCGAACGTCCGGTCCTCTTTCGCGCCTTCTTCATGACACGGATTCTTCACGCGCGACATCCCCAAATTGGGCTGTCAGCCTACCCATTTCGGGTGCTAAGGCCCTGTGGTCGGTAGGATTCAACCTGAGGGATGGTTTTGTCGTGAGGCTCGCGCCAATTTGGGGTGCGATGCACCTGTCGGGCGGTGCGGGCCGAGCCGTATCGGAAGGGATACGGCATCCGTGCCGCCCACGGCACGGATGCCGGTTTCGGCCTCAGGTCCGGCCCGGCTGCGCCGCGTCGGCGAGGTCCCGCAGGATGTCCCGCGGCGCGCCGCGGCCGGTGATGCGCCCCTCGGCCATCACGATGATCTCGTCCATGGCGTCGAGCCGCGCGCGGCGGTGGGAGATGAGCAGCAGCGCGCGCCCCTGGGTCGCTTCCAGCACGGCGCCCATCACCTTCTGCTCGCTCTCGGTGTCCAGCCCCTCGGTGGGCTCGTCGAGAATGAGGATGAGCGCGTCCTTCAGCAATGCGCGGGCGAGGCCGAGCCGCCGCGCCTCGCCGCCCGAGACCTTGGCGCCGTGGGCGCCCACGAAGGTGTCCAGGCCCTGGGGCTGGGCCTCGATGAAGGCGAGGATGCCGGCCCTGGCGCAGGCGGCTTTCAGCTCATCCTCTCCGGCACCGGGCGCGGCGATGAGGAGGTTTTCGCGGATGGTGGCGGAGAACAGGTGATCGCCCTGGGCCAGCACCGCCATGCGCGCGCGCAGCGCATCGGCCGCGTAGGCTTCCGCCCCGGCGCCGGCGAAGGCGACCTCGCCCGCCGTGGGCGCGCGGAAGCGCAGGGCGAGCGAAACGAGGCTGGACTTGCCCGAGCCGCTCCGCCCCACGATGCCGATGCGCCGGCCCGGCTCCAGGTGGAAGCTCGCGTCCTCCACCGCCGGGCTGGCGGCGCCGGGATAGGTGAGGCCGGCGTGGGAGAAGGCGAGCGCGCCTTCCGCCGGCACCGGGCGCGGCGCGGCGGGTTCGGCCACCGGCGCCGGCCGGTCCACCAAAGCGAAGATGCGGCGGGCCGAGGCGAGGGTGCCGGGCAGGGTCTGGAAGGCGAGCGGCAGGGGCGCCACCGCCTCGAACAGGGCGAGGGAGAACAGGGCCAGCATGGGCAGGTCCGGCCCCGGCAGGGTGCCGGCGAGCACCTGCGGCGCGCCGATGAGGATGACCGCGAGCAGGCTCGCCTGCGCCGCGAGGCTCACGCCCGCCCCCGCGAAGCCGGCGATGGCGGCGAGCCGCCCCTCGGCGGCGATCAGCGTGTCGCTGGTGGCCTCCACGGCGGCGCGGTGGCGCCGGCCGGGGTCGTAGATGTCGAGCTCGGCGCGGCCTTCCAGGTGGTCCACCAGGGCGGCGTTCAGCTCGGCCGAGCGGGCGGTGACGGTGCGGGCGGCGGGCGCCGCGAGGCGCTGCACCAGCAGCGGCAGGCCGACGCCGGCGAGCACCGCCGCGCCGCCGACCGCGAGCGCCATGGCCCGGTCGTGGCCGGCGATGAAGGCGAGGCCGATGCACACCACGATGGCTGCCGCCGTGAGCGGCGAGACCACGCGCAGGAAGGCGAATTCCAGCCGGTCGATGTCGCCCTTCAGGCGGGCGAGCAGGTCGCCGCTGCGCTGGTCCTCCAATGCGGCCGGGGCGAGCGGTACCAGGCGGGTGAAGAACCAGGGGCGCAGGCGCGCCACGAACTTCAGCGTGGCCTCATGGCCCACCAGCCGCTCCACATAGCGCGAGGCCGTGCGGGCGATGGCGAAGCCGCGGATGTAGGCCGCCGGCGCGAACACGTCGATGGCGATGCCCGCCGTGCCGGCGAGCGCCATGGCGGTGATGAACCAGCCCGAGGTGGCCATGAGCGCCATGTGGGCGAGGCTGGCGAGGGCCGAGAGCAGCACCGCCGCGGCCATCCACGGGGCCTGCGGCCGCATGAGTGCGACGAGGCGCAGGAAGTCCTTCATCGGGCCGCCTCCCAGAAATCGGCATCGCCCCCGGCGGCGAGCCGCGCGTAGAGCCCGCCTTTGGCGATGAGGCTTTCGGCATCCCCCTCCTCGACGATCCTTCCCCGGCTCAGCACCACGATGCGGCGGGCGCCGGAGATGGAGGCGAGGCGGTGGGCGGCGATGAGGCCGGTGCGCCCCGGCAGCAGCCGGCGCAGGGCGGCTTCCACCCCGGCCTCGCTCTCGCTGTCGAGATGGGCGGTGGGCTCGTCCAGCACCACCATGGAGGCGTCGCGGTAGAAGGCGCGGGCCACGCAGAGGCGGTGGGCCTCGCCACCGGAAAGCCCGCTGCCGCCTTCGCCCACGCGGCCCTGGAGGCCGCCGGGCACGTTCGCCACCACGTCCGCCAGCCCGGCCTGGGCGATGGCGGCCTTCAACTGCGCCGGATCGGGCGTCTCCTCGCCGGGGGCGATGTTGGCGGCGAGCGTGCCGGCGAACAGGCACGGGCGCTGCGGCACGTAGCCGATGCGGCGGCGCCATTGGGCGAGGTCGAGCGCGCCGAGGGGCACCCCGTTCACCAGCACCCGGCCCGAGCTGGGCGCCACGAAGCCGAGCAGCAGGTGGATGAGGGACGACTTGCCGGCGCCCGAGGGTCCCACCAGCGCCACCGTCTCCCCCGGCGCGATGGTGAAGGAGACGCCGTCGAGCGCCACGCGTCCGTCGGGGAAGGCGAGCCGCACATCCTCGAACCGCACCTCGATGCGCTCGGGCGCGGGCAGGGGGGTGGTGCCGCCGGCCTCGGCGAGCGCCGGCAGGTCCTCCAGCGCCACCATGCGCTCGGCGGCGCCCAGCGCCTCCATGCGGGCGTGGTAGGCGGTGCCCATGGCGCGCAGCGGCGCGTAGAATTCCGGCGCCAGCAGCAGGATGAACAGGCCGGTGAAGAAGTCCATCTCCCCCCACAGCAGGCGGAAGCCGATGAACACCGCCACCATGGCGATGGAGACGGTGGCGAAGAACTCCAGCACCAGGGACGAGAGGAAGGCGATGCGCAGCACCGCCATGGTGTCGCGCCGGTAGCCGTCCGCCACCTCGGCCACCTGGGCAGCCATGCGGCCGGCGGCGTTGAACGCCTTGAGGGTGGCGAGGCCCTGCACCGCGTCGAGCAGGTGGCCGGACATGCGCGCGAGCCGGCGCCACTGCCGCTGGTTCCGTCGCTCGGCCCCCTTGCCGATGAAGATCATGAACACCGGGATGAGCGGCGCCGTGACGAGGAAGACCAGTCCCGAGATCCAGTCGAGCGGGAACACCGCGACCAGGATGGCGAGCGGCAGCACCACCGCCAGCACCGAGGCGGGAATGTAGCGCGAATAGAAGGGCTCCACCGCGCGCACGCCCTCCGCGAGGGCGGCCACCAGCTCGCCCGCGCTGGTTTCCGCGAGGCCCACCGGGCCGATCTTCTCCACCCGGTCGAGGAGGGCGGCGCGCATGGCGCGCATGACGCGCGCGGCGGCGGCGAAGCCGAAGCGCTCGGTGCCCCACTGGGTGAGGAAGCGCAGCGCCATGGCGGCGAGCAGCACGCCGATCTCGCCCGCGAAGGCGAGCGCGGGCAGGCCCTGGAACAGCACGCCGTTCAGGATGCGCGCCACCAGGAACGCCTGGAGGATGACGAGCAGCCCGGTGGCCACCGACAGCGCCATGGTGGCGTTGAGATCGCGCCGGGCCGAGGCGCGGAACCGGGACAGGAAGGCGGACAGGCGCTTCTTGTCGGGCTTCTCTTCGAGGGCGGACGAGGTGGAGATGGCGACGCCTCCGCTGGGGCAAGGGAGCAGGCGGGGCATCGGCGCGGGGCGCAGGGGGGCGTGCGGTCGCGCGCCCGGCGGGGCGGCGCGGCCGAAGGTGTCCTCGCCGCCGGGGAATGCCTCGGATGCGGGGACGGATAGCATACAATCCGGGGCGCTTCACTGCGATGAAACGCCCGATTCTCCTGCGGAAGGAGGCGCGCGCCTATCGGCAGCCCTTGCGGGCTTCCCAATACTGCACCTGGTCCACGTAGCGCTGCTGCTCGGCGGTCAGCTTGCCATAGGGCGGGTAGCAGCGCTCGCCGAAGGTGGCGATGGCGTCCGCTGTCTTGAAGCAGTGGCCCCGCTCGGCATAGACGGCATTGCGCTGGTACCACAGGGCGCGGCACGACAGCTCGCTCAGCGCCTGGGCCGCCGCGGGCGTCGGGGAGAGGGCGGCCGGAATGCCCGCCGCGAGCATGAGGAAAAGCGCGGCGCCAAGGCCGCGCGCGGTGTTGCGAAGCATCGTCACCCCCATCCTGCGCCGCTATCCTGGCGGCCGCGCCGCCTCGGGGCCGTCCCGCTGCGGCAGTTGATCCTACCCCCGGACCATGACAGCCGGGAAGGCCCCCGAGGGAGAGCGCCGGTGCCGAAATTCGCCGCCAACCTGAGCCTGCTCTGGACCGAGCTGGAGTTCGCCGATCGCTTCGCCCGCGCGCGGGCGGCGGGCTTCCGCGCGGTGGAGTGCCAGTTTCCCTACGCGCTGGAGAAGGAGCGGCTGGCCGATCTCCTCGCCGCCAACGACCTGACGCTGGTGATGTACAACCTGCCGGCCGGCGACTGGGCCGCGGGCGAGCGCGGCATCGCCTGCATTCCCGGCCGGGAGGGGGAGTTCGAGGACGGGGTGAGCCGTGCCCTCGACCATGCGCGGGCGACCGGCGCGCGGATGCTGAACTGCCTCGCGGGCCTGGTGCCCGAGGGCGTTTCCGCCGCCACTGCCCGCGACACGCTGGCGCGGAACCTGCGGTTCGCGGCCGAGGCGCTGGGCCGCGAGGGGCTCGACCTGCTGGTGGAGCCCATCAACACCCGCGACATGCCGGGCTTCGCCCTCTCCCGCTCGCGCGAGACGCTCGACCTGCTCGACGCCGTGGGCGCGCCCAATGCCTACCTGCAATACGACGTCTACCACATGCAGGTGATGGAGGGGGACCTCACCACCACCCTCACCCGCCACATGGACCGCATCGGCCATATCCAGATCGCCGATGCGCCGGGGCGGGGCGAGCCCGGCACAGGGGAGATCCATTTCCCGTTCGTGCTCGCCGCCATCGACGCCGCCGGCTACCGGGGCTGGATCGGCTGCGAGTACCGCCCCCGCGCGGGCACCGAGGCCGGTCTCGGCTGGCTCGCGCCCTACCGGGAGTGAGCGGAGAGTGTCCCTGGCGGCGGGACGCGGCAGCCTCGCTGACCCTTATGCGACTTTATGCGGAGACGCGGCTGTCGCATGATGGCGTTAAGCGAGAATTGCCGCGCGCCAATCCCGAGGGCCAACCCCGGAACCGGAGGAACACCCGCATGCCCCACAAGCGAGCGCCCGTGCGGCGCGAGCGCGCCACCAAGATCGTGGCGACCGTCGGCCCCGCATCCCATTCGCCGGAGAAGCTGGAAACGCTGTTCCGGGCCGGCGTGGACGTGTTCCGGCTGAATTTCAGCCACGGCACCCAGGCCGACCACGGCGCGGTGCTGGAGCGCATCCGCCGGCTGGAGAAGGCCGAGGGCCGGCCCATCGGCGTCATCGCCGACGTGCAGGGGCCGAAGCTGCGCATCGGCCGCTTCAAGGAAGGCGCCGTCTCCTTCGCTCCCGGCGACATCCTCCATTTCGACGCCGACACCGACCGGCTCGGCGAGGGGCGCCGCGTGCCCATTCCCCACCCCGATATCCTGGAGGCGCTGCCGGTGGGCGCCACCGTGCTGTGCGACGACGGCAAGGTGCGCCTGAAGGTGGTGGAGAAGGGGCCGGGCTATCTGGAGGCCAGGGTGGTGGCCGGCACGCGCCTGTCCAACACCAAGGGCTTCAACATCCCCGACGTGGTGCTGCCGCTTTCCCCGCTGACGGAGAAGGACCGGCTCGACCTCGAGTTCGCCTGCGCGGCCGGGGTGGAGTGGATCGCCCTCTCGTTCGTGCAGAAGCCGCAGGACATCCACGAGGCGCGCGCCCTCATCAAGGGCCGGGCGGCGGTGATGCTGAAGATGGAGAAGCCCTCGGCGGTGGAGCATTTGACCGAGCTGGTGGAGCTTTCCGACGCCATCATGGTGGCGCGCGGCGACCTCGGGGTGGAGATCTCGCTGGCGGAGGTGCCGGCCCTGCAGCGCCGCATGATCGCGGAGGCGCGCCGCTTCGGCCGCCCGGTCATCGTCGCCACCCAGATGCTGGAATCCATGATCCAGGCCCCGGTGCCCACCCGCGCCGAGGTCTCCGACGTGGCGACCGCCGTCTACGAGGGGGCGGACGCGGTGATGCTCTCCGCCGAGACCGCCGCCGGCCAGTATCCGGTGGAGGCGGTGACGGTGATGGACGAGGTGATCCGCCACGTGGAGCGCGACCCCGGCTATCGCAAGGTGCTCGGCGCCTCGGAGGCGGACTTCGGCAGCGCCATCGGGGATGCGGTCATCAAGGCGAGCTACCAGGCGGCGGTGGCGGTGGGGGCCTCGGCCCTGGTCGCCTTCACGCTCTCGGGCACCACGGGCCTGCGCGCCGCGCGCGAGCGGCCGCAATTGCCCATCCTCGGCCTCACGCCCAGGATCGGCACCGCGCGGCGGCTGGCGCTCTCCTATGGCGTGCACGCGGTGCACATGAAGGAGGACATCCACTCCTTCGGCGAGATGGTGGACACGGCGGTGCGTACCACGGTGGAGCACGGCTTGGGGCGGCCGGGAGACCGGCTCGCCATCTGCGCCGGCGTGCCCTTCGCCCAGCCCGGCAGCACCAACATCATGCGCATCACCACCATCGGCGCCGACGACCCGCCGTCCCGCTACGACGTGGATGCGGCGGCGGGCGCCGTGGCGCGGACGGACACGGCGCGCGCCGGCTGAGGTGTATTCATGTGGGAATAACAAGTAACCCCCCGCCCGTTGCGGGCGGGGGTGTGGCGTTCTTTGGCGGGGAAAAGTATTTGTGCGCGAGCTGTTCTGCATGAGTGGTATCGCTGCAACGCATATCCGGGTAAGGCCTGGAATTATTTTGAGAAAAGCGCCTTCGGTTATAATATTTGCCGGCTTATAATTTTAAGAAGGGTAGACGTCGCGCCTGCTGCAGCGCATCTTCAACCCGTTCCAACTCTCGCGTTGCGTCATCATGGCTGTCGAAGTCGAGCGAAAGTTTCTCGTGGTTTCAGAGGCTTGGCGCGAAGGCGCGGAAGCCTGCCCCATTCGCCAGGGCTATCTTTGCCTCGGCGCTGAAACCACCGTGCGCATCCGCGTGGCGGGCCCGCGTGCCTTCATCACGGTCAAAAGCAAGACCGAGGGCATCTCGCGCGCGGAATTCGAATATGAGATCCCCCTCCCGGATGCCGAGGCCATGCTTCATGACCTGTGCGACGGGCCGCTGATCGAGAAGACCCGCTATTCCCTCACGCACGCCGGCAAGCTCTGGACCGTGGACGTGTTCGGCGCCGGCAATGCCGGGCTGGTGGTGGCGGAGGTGGAACTCACCCATCCCGAGGAGCGGGTGGCGCTGCCGCCGTGGGTGGGCGAGGAGGTGACATCCGATCCCCGCTACCGCAACTCCGCCCTGGTGAGCGCGCCGCTGGGCGACGCCCGCTGCGAGATTTGACGGCTCAGGCTTTGTCCGCGCCGGGCTTGCCCAGCGCGGCCTCGATGGCGAGCAGGTCGCGCCACGCAAGGCGCTTGCCGATGGGCGTGCGCAGCAGATAGGCCGGATGGAAGGTCGCGACCGCGCGGATCGCGCGCGTGCCGGTCTCGTAATCCATGAAGCGGCCGCGCAGCCGGGTGATGCCCTCCGTGGTGCCGAACAGCGCCTGCGCCGACTGGCCGCCCAGGCACACCAGCAGCTCCGGGCTCGCCAGCTCGATCTGCCGGGCGATGAAGGGCAGGCAGATGGCGGTTTCCTGCGGCGTCGGCGCCCGGTTTCCGGGCGGCCGCCACGGGATGATGTTGGCGATGTAGGCGCTGGAGCGGTCGAGGCCGATGGCCCCCAGCATCAGGTCCAGCAGGCGGCCGGCGCGGCCCACGAAGGGCAGGCCCTGCTGGTCCTCGTCGCGGCCGGGCGCCTCGCCCACGAACATCACCCGCGCGGCCGGGTTGCCGTCCGCGAACACGAGCCGGCTCGCGGTGCGCTTCAGCGCGCAGCCCTCGAACCCCTCCATGAGCGCGCGCAGCTCCTCCAGGCTGGCGGCGCCGCGGGCCGCCTCGCGCGCGGCCATCACCGCCTCGTCGGGCGAATGGGGGGCGACGATTGCGGGAGGGCGGGGCGTGCTTTGGGCGCGGGGCTGGGCGCTGGGCGCTGGGCGCGCGGCGGGATGCGCGGGCTCCTGCAGCGCATCTTCCGGCGCCGCGGGCACGGCGCGTGCCTGCTGCTCGGCCGCGCTTTCGGCGAAGCGGTCCACCGGTGCCTCGCCGAGGGCCACGTCCACCCCGGCTTCCACATGGAAGGCGAGTAGGTCGGACCAGTCGTGGGGCGGATGGTCGGTCATGGAAATCCGGGCCGGGCGCGGCGGGGCGCCTCATGCGTTCTGCAGGGCGAACCTATGGCACGCCCGCGCCCGCCGGTGAAGCAGCGTGTTGCTGCATGTGCGTCCACGGACATGGGGACAACCGGCGGATTGGTCAAGTCGTCGCACCTTGTGGCCATCTCGCGAATTGTCAGGAGGGCCCAACCGTGGAAGAACTCCAACGAAAGCACGATGACGTAAGCGGGAGCTTGGGAGATGAGCGCGGCGGAACTGCCTGAACGCGAAGGCATGGACTATGACGTGGTGGTGGTGGGCGGGGGGCCCGCCGGTCTCGCCACGGCCATTCGCTTGAAGCAGCAGGCGGCCGAACGCGGCACCGAAATCTCGGTGGTGGTGGTGGAGAAGGGCTCCGAGGTGGGCGCCCACATCCTTTCCGGCGCGGTGGTGGACCCCTCGGGCCTCGACCAGCTCCTGCCCGGCTGGCGCGAGGAGGAGGACCGCCCCCTCGTCACGCAGGTGAACGACGACCACTTCTACCTGCTCGGCCCGGCCGGCGGCGTGAAGCTGCCCAATTTCGCCATGCCGCCGCTGATGAACAACCACGGCAACTTCATCGGCTCGCTCGGCAATGTCGCGCGCTACCTCGCCCGCAAGGCGGAGGAGCTGGAGGTGGAGATCTACCCCGGCTTCGCCGCCAACGAGCTGCTCTTTGACGAAAAGGGTGCGGTGCGCGGCGTCGCCACCGGCGACATGGGCGTGGGCAAGGACGGCGAGCCCAAGGCCGAGTTCACCCGCGGCATGGAGCTGCGCGGCCGCTACACCGTGTTCGCCGAGGGTGCGCGCGGCCAGCTCTCCAAGCAGCTCATCGCCAGGTTCGGCCTCGGCGAGGGCCGCGAGCCGCAGAAGTTCGGCATCGGCCTCAAGGAGCTGTGGAAGGTCAAGCCGGAGAAGCACAAGCCCGGCACCGTGCAGCACGCCTTCGGCTGGCCGCTCGATTCCAAGACTGGCGGCGGCGCCTTCCTCTATCACATGGAGGATGAGCAGGTGATGGTGGGCTTCGTGGTCCACCTGAACTACCAGAACCCCTGGCTCTCGCCCTTCGACGAGTTCCAGCGCTTCAAGACCCACCCCATCTTCAAGGACACGTTCGAGGGCGCCAAGCGCATCTCCTACGGCGCCCGCGCCATCACCGAGGGCGGCTGGCAGAGCGTGCCGAAGCTGTCCTTCCCCGGCGGCGTGCTGGTGGGCTGCGCGGCCGGCTTCGTGAACGTGCCGCGCATCAAGGGCAGCCACAATGCGGTGCTCTCCGGCATCCTCGCGGCCGATCACCTGGCCGAGGCGCTGGCCGCCGGACGCGGCCATGACGAGCTTTCGAGCTACGAGGACGCCTGGCGCGGCTCGGCCGTGGGCGAGGACCTGAAGAAGGTCCGCAACGTGAAGCCCCTGTGGTCCAAGCTCGGCACCTTCGTGGGCATTCCGCTGGCGGGGCTCGACATGTGGGCCAACACCTTCGGCTTCTCCCTGTTCGGCACCCTGAAGCACGGCAAGCCGGACTACGCCACCCTGAAGCCCGCCGCCCAGTGCAAGAAGATCGTCTATCCCAAGCCGGACGGCGTGCTCACCTTCGACAAGCTCTCCTCGGTGTTCATCTCCAACACCAACCATGAGGAGGACCAGCCGGTTCACCTCAAGGTGGCGGACATGGCGCTGCAGAAGTCGTCCGAGCTCGGTATCTACGGCGGCCCGTCCAACCGCTACTGCCCGGCCGGCGTGTACGAGTGGGTGGAGGAGGGGGGCGAGGGCCCGCGCTTCCAGATCAACGCGCAGAACTGCGTGCACTGCAAGACCTGCGACATCAAGGACCCGAACCAGAACATCACCTGGACCGCGCCCGAGGGCGGTGGCGGGCCGAACTATCCCAACATGTGAGAGGGCGCGGGCCCGTGAGCTGTGCTCGCGGGCTCTTTGCCAGGCCGGCGGCGTTGCTGGACCCGCTCGGCGCCCGTTCAGCGCCCGCCTGGGGCCGCGGGCAGGACGGTGTGAGTTGAACCGGTCCTGGCCGTGTTCCCACACCTCATGCCATCGGCCCCGGTCTTTGACCGGTGCCGAGTGGGTACGCTCAAGCGCCGCGCGGGCTTGACCAAAGGCCCATGAGTCACGCTCATGGACCTTTGGTCTTATGACATCAAATGAAAAGGCCGGTGGGCTCCACGCCCACCGGCCTTTTTCGTCGTGCCGCCCGTGGGGTACGGGGTCAGGCCACCTGGGTGCGGCTTTCGGGGTGGCAGGCGATGATGTTGCAGAACTCGGTCGGGCGGGTCTTGAGCGCGGTGAGCCGGCCCTCCCAGTCGAGGCGGAAGAAGCGATAGCCGAGGCCGGCCAGCGTGTTCCAGGGCGCGGCCGGGTCGCCGCCGCTGGAGAGCAGGGCCGGGCAGTTCATCTCGAAGATGATGACCGGGTGCCAGGTGGAGATGGTCTTGAGCCCGCCGGCGAGCACCCGCTGCTCGGCGCCTTCCACGTCGATCTTGATGCTGTCCACGCGCGGCAGGGCGAGGTCGGCCACCAGCGTGTCGAGGGTGGTGATCTCCACTTCCTCGGCCTCGGTGGCGGCGCCATCATTCACGAGGGAGAAGGCCTGCGGATCGTCGCCCACCGGATTGTGGAACAGGGAGGCCTTGCCGGCGGTGTCGGCGAGGCCCTTGCGCACCAGGGTCACGTTCTTGAAATCGTTGAGCTTGGCGTTGTGGACCAGGAGGTCCCCCGCCTCCTTGCCCGGCTCCACCGAGACGATGCGGCTCGCGCGCGGGGCCATCTTCAGGGAGAACAGGCCGACATTGGCACCCACGTCCACGAACACGTCGCCCTTGGCGACGAAGCGGTCGAGATACCTTAGTTCCGGCTCCACCTGGTCGCGCAGCAGGAACACCGAGACGGTGGTGTAGCGCAGGTCCGCCGGCACCTGCATCACGGCGCCGCCGGGCACCAGGTGGAAGGTGGGCCGCTGACCCAGCGCCACCAGCGTCGCGAGGCGGGCGACGCGGGCCAGCACCGTCAGGGGCGCCTGCTTGAACGCCTGCTCGTTCAGAAGCTTCTTGATCCGCTTTAGCATCATCGCCCCTGCTGTCTCGTCCGGCTGGAAAGTCGCATTTGGTTGGCCCTTCCGGCGGGAGCCCTCTGCGGTGGTGACACCGGCGTCGGGGCGGGAAGGGCGGCTGAGGTCCGGGCGCATCCGCAGCGGCCCGGAGGGTAGACATGGGAATGGGCGCAGGATGTCAACAACGCGTGCCGCGCCGCGCATCCTCGCCGTGTGCATGGCCGGCCGGTGCGGCCGGGCTGCGCCGCCCGCGCCGGTTGGCCTTGAGCGTCCCGCACCGCAGGGCGCCGTAACGTCAGGTCGCCTGCGTTCATGGTGTCGCGCCGCTCGGGCGGATCATCGGGCCGCAGCGTGGCGGACCTTGTGTCGCGCCATCCGCGCGGGTGCCTGTGGGCGCCCGGCAACCCTGGATCGTGAGCGGCGGGCGCGCCCATGGAGGCTCAGGCGCCCGGCTTCGTCACCAGGAAGGGCCCCACCGCCAGCCAGTTCAGGCCCGAGTTGAGGAGCACGTGCACGGCATCGCGCGGGCGGTGCACCAGCGGCAGGCCGTGCAGGTTCAGCGAGGTGTTGAGCAGCCCGCCCACCCCGGACTGGGCCGCGAACCGCTGGATGAGGTCCCAATAGGCCGGGTTCGCCTCCTGCGCCACCACCTGGGGGCGGCAGGTGCGGTCGTAGGGGTGGGTGCCCGCCTTGAGCTGCTCCGCGCCGGCGCCGGTGGTGTCGAAGGAGAGGATCATGTAGGGCGCGGAGACGTGCTTGGGATTGCGCAGGTAGATGTCCGCATATTCCGCGACCATGGATGCGGCGAATGGCATCCAGAAGTCGCGGCTCTTCACCATCTCGTTGATCTCGCGGATGACGTCGGGGTTCCGCGGGTCCGCCAGGATCGCCCGGTTGCCGAGCGAGCGGGCGCCGAACTCCTCGCGCCCGGCGAAGCGGCCCACCACATGGCCCTGGGCCAGAAGCCCGACCACCGCATCGTTGATGTTGTCCGGGCGCGAGAGGAGGATGTCGCCGCGCTCGGTCCATTCGGCGAGGTCGGCGCGGATCTCCTCGTCGGACCAGTCCGGCCCGAGATACATGGAGGCGAGAGCCGGCACGGCGCCCCCGCCCTCGCGCTCGGCGCGGGCGAGGTAGGCGGCACCGATGGCGTTGGTCTCGTCGCCGCAGGAGGGGAAGACGAAGATGCTCTCCACCTCGTCCATCTCCATGATCCGCTTGTTGGCCTTCACGTTCATGAAGACACCGCCGGAGAGGCAGAGCCGGCCGATGCCGGTTTCCGCCACCGCGCGGCGCACGAACTCGCAGAGGATTTCCTCAGTGAACAGCTGGACGCCGCCCATGATGTTGTCGAACCGCTGCTCGAAGAACAGCTTCTCGAGCACGGGCTGGATGTGCAGCGTGTGCGGCACGCCGGGCGCGCGGGACCAGACCGGGGTGTGGTCGTCCACCCAGCGGAACAGGGTGTGCAGCCGGTCGGCGATCTTGCGGCTGCCAGACGTGGCGGCATAGGGCGCCATGCCCATGATCTTGTATTCATGCTCCAGCGGCACCATGCCGAGCATGTAGGTGACCACGGCATAGAGGGTGCCGAAGGAATCGGGGTAGGGCACCTCGTGCAGCAGCTTCAGCGTGTTGTTCTCGCCGATGCTGACGCTGGCGCACAGGCCGTCGCCGCCGCCGTCCACGGTGAGCACCAGCATGGGCTTGCTGCGGTCGGGCTGGCCGAAATAGGCGGTGGCGGCGTGGCAGGCGTGGTGGCCGTAGGTCCTGATGGCATCGGGGCGGAAGCCCATGGCCACGTAGGCGTCATGGCGCTGCTGGGCGCGCTGGCGCTCCACCGCCAGCCGCAGCGGCGTCTGGCCGAGGGCGGTGCGCACCCGCCCCTGCCAATGGGCCGAGCGGCGGAACACGTCGATCCACCCGGCGCGGTCGAGCGGTACGGTCGGCAGTCCGGCGAGGGCGAGCACCGAAACGTCCTGCGGCTTCACGCCGGTCTCCCGCAGCAGCCATTCGAGGCCCATGGCGGGAACGCCGTGGTAGTTCTTGACCCGCCGAAGGCGTTCTTCCTGAACGGCCGAGATCGTTCCATCCTGGGACAAAGCGGCAACCGCGGAATTGTGGGAATCGCTGACGCCGATGACGGTCACTTTCACACTCCGAAAGACAATTTGCGCCAAGCCGGAATGGCTTTGTCAATGGCAGGGGGAGTAAAGCGGGGTTCTACGGGAGGAAGGATGACGCTTTGGACACGGCTTTTGACAACAGCCTAGTTCGCCGGGCGTTAAAAAGCGATGTCCTTGTCGTCGCGTCAGGGGCCTGACCACGTTTATTGTCGGTGTCCTGCGCGCCATGGGCATCTTTCCTTGCAGGCCATGCGTACTGCGCAAGCCCGTCCCGGTTTCGCGGCCGGGTTTCCGCCCGCGCATGCCGATCCGCGCCGGATGCTCGTCTCATGCTGCCTGTGGCCGGCCCAGCCACCGCCGGCGCGGACGCCCCGGCGGCGGGCGGAACGCCGCCGGCACCGCGGGCTGCGATGCGCTGGTGGCGTAGACGACCAGCGCCAGCGCGACACCGAGCTCTCCGGGCTGGAGCACCAGCGAGTAGACCGCGGAGGTCAGCAGCAGGTAGAGCACGTAATCGGACACGGCGAGCGCGAAGGGATCGCGCGCCGCCATGCCGCGCCGGGCGGTGAAGACGAAGGCCCATACGTGCACCATCAGCACCAGGATGGCGCCCGTCAGCCCATATTCGAACACCACGCCGAGCCAGCCCAGGTCCGAGATGAAGAACTGGCTGTAGCCGAAGATGTCGGCGAGCGTGACCGAGCCGAAGCGCGTGGTGGCGCCCACGCCGAAGATCCAGCGCATGGTGTGGTCGCCCAGATAGCGCACCGCGATCGCGCTCGAATTCTGCCGCACCGAGAGCGAGCCGCCGAGGCTCTGCTCCATGCTGTCCCAGCCCGCGCCGCCGAACAGGCCGAGCTTGGCGGCCACCATCACCAGCATGGGCACCATCATGGCGATCCCGATCCCGATGGCGAAGCGCCGCGCCCGGCCCGGCAGGGACATGACGATGCCGTAGGCGGTGACCAGTACCGCCATCAGGATCGCGGTGCGCTGCTTGTAGGTGAGCACCTGGATCAGCAGGCACACGGGGATGAGGAACAGGCGGAAGGGCCGGCGCTCCATCACGAAGCTGCGGCCCAGGTAGAAGATGAAGATCATGCCGAAGAACATCGACATGTAGACGCGCCGGCCGCGGTCGGTGTCGTATTGCAGGAGCTTGCCGTTGATGGGGTCGGTCACGAACCAGGAGCGCGGCGCGAGCGTGTAGAGCAGCACCAGCAGCACGAAGGTGGCGATGCCGTAGGAGAGGCACACCGCGCGCACCCGCTCCGGCGGCAGCGCCAGGAGCGAGAGCAGGCCGGCGAGCGCGAAATAATAGGTGAAGGGCCACGCCTTCACCGTGGTGGCGAGCGCGTCGAGGAGGCCGTTGCCGAGCTGGATGATGGAGATCAGCGGCGTGAAGCCGAGAAGGTAGGCGAGCAGCAGCAGGAACAGGTTCCGCCCCGGCAGCCGCAGGCGGATGGCGCCGTAGAGGCTGAGCGGAAACATGAGGAACGGCCACGCCTTCGACAGGAAATAGGGCGGCGGCAGCTCGTTCAGGTAATGGAACACCTGGGCGAAGAAGGGCAGGACGAAGACCAGCGCGAGCGTCGCGGTCCTGGAAACGGCGGGGCCCCCGTAGGCGCGCGGGCGCACCCGCCGCCGCAGCGGCATCACCACCTTCCGGGCCGGACGCGTCGGGCCGGCCACGCTCATGGCGCGCGGTCCGCGCCGTCCGGCTTCGCCATGCCATAGGCGGCGGGGTTCAGCCGCGCCTTGGCGGCGGCGAGGAAGACCGGCATGGAATCCACGAACACGCGCTTCACCTGGATCTTCGGGTCCTGCACCAGCCGGTGCAGCCACTCCACCCCCAGCCGGCGGTAGGCGAGCGGCGCGCGGGTGGAGAGGCCGGTGAGGAAGTTCAGCGAGTTGCCCACGCACAGGCCGGTGCCCACCGCCCTGCCGCTGCGCCAGACGAGGCGCGTGACATATTCGGAACGCGGCGAGCCGGTGACGAAGAACACGTAGCGGGCCGGGTGATCCAGCACGAAGGAGACGCAGCGCTCCACGTCCTCGGGCTTGTTGATGAAGCCCATGGGCGGCACATGCATCGCCACGTTGGTGAGGCGATAGCGCGCCTTGAGGCGCTCCAGCATCTCGTCCGAGCCGCCGATGATGGTGATGGCGTCATCGGGCCGGATATGGCGCTCGAACAAAGCGGTGGTGATGTCGGAGCCGGGCGCGCGCGGAATGTGGAGGCCGAACAGCTTGCGCGCCAGCGCCCGCGGCACCGCCCCGTCCATGGTGTGCAGCCAGGCGTTCTCGTAGATCTCGATGAAGACCGGGTCCTTCAGCTCGTTCAGCCGGGTGAGGTTGGCGGCGTTGGGGGTCACCACATAGGCGAACGGGGCGCCCGGCGGCCGCGAGGCGATGAGCGCGGCAGCGCCTTCCGCGTCGAGGCACGCGAACGGCACGTTGAGGAAGGTGATGGTCTGCACGTCCGCCGGCAGGGCGACGGGCTGCGGCAAGGCTTCCTGCGGCATGGCTTCGGGTCCCGCTCCTGTGTTTCGGCCGCGGGGCGCCGCGCCGGCCTCTCGTGTCCCATCCCGCCGGGGCGGCGGCGCCCGTTCGCTCAGGGGACGAGCGAGGTGGTGCCGCCGTTCTGCGTGTAATTGCCGATGGTATAGCTGAACGAGCGCTGGAACGGCACCACGCGATTGATGAACTGGTCGATCCAGAGATTGACCTCGGCGATGGAGCTGCGCGGCACGAAGATGATGTCGCCGCTCTGGAGCGGCACGTCGCCGTCGGCGAAGCCGGTCTCGATCATCTCGCGCACGTCGATCAGGCGCAGCATGGGCATGTTGTCGGGCCCGCGGCGGATGAGTGCCACCTGGCCGGTGCGGGCCTCCTCGGTGAAGCCGCCCGCCATCACGATGCCCTGCAGCACGCTGACGCCGGAACTCTCCACCTTGATCATGCCGGACTGCTTCACCATGCCGCCCACATAGACGCGGGGGCCGGAGGCCGCCTCCAGGGACACCACCACCTTCTGGTCCACCAGCTCCTTGCGGGAGGCCTTGCGGATGTAGTCCTCGACCCCGGTCAGAGTGGAGCCCTCCACCCGGATCTGCCCGATGGCGCGCGGGGCGATGGTGCCGTCGGGGCTGACGGTGAGCTCCTCGTCCATGTCGCGGGTGATGAAATACTTGATCTTCAGCCGGTCGCCCGGAACCACCCGGTAAGCGGGCAGGGTATCGCTCCAGGGGCGGAAGCGGTCAGCGTTCACCTCGGTGAAGCGCAGCTCGTGGCCGGTGGTGAAGGGGGGGGTGCCCGTGTTCTGCGAGGTGGCGATGGCGGCGCAGCCGCTCAGGGCGAGGGGGCCGGCGATGAGCGCCAGCGCCACCGGAGCCATGCGCCGGGTGGTCCGGTCCGGCACCATGTGGCGAGCGGATGCGATCCAACCGCACCGGGGCAAGACCATCGGGGACTCCCAAAATGACACGTTCGCACCACGCCCGCCGCGTCCTGGCCGATTGTCCCCTCCGGCCTCCGGAGCGGCGATGCCACCAACGCGAGCTGAACCGCAATTCTTGGTTAACACACGCTAAAGCGGCACGGTTAACAAAGTCCTTAACGCTACGCTGCAAAGCAAAATAGCCCCGGCTTCCGACCAGGGCAGGCGGTAGCGAAATGTAGCGCGGGCCTGTGGATGGTGCGCGTGCGGCGCGGTAGGGGAGGGTAGAATGCGCGACGCCGCCCGCCCGTCTCCGGTGGAAGCGGGGCGGGCGCGCGGCGAATCACGCGGATGCGGGCAAGGGGCGGTGAGGTGCCCGAGGGCACCCGCGCGGCGCCCTCAGGCGCGGCGGTAGAGCCAGGCGGGCAGGTAGAAGCGCCGGCCGAAGAAGACGAGACCGAGCAGCGTGCCGCCCGCTTCGGCCACCGTGTCGCGCAGGTGGATGGCGGCCGGCTTGCGGGTGATTTCCGCATGGACGGTGAGGATGTTGCCGTCCACCAGCTGGGTGAGGCGCTGGGTGACCAGCGAAGAACCCTGGAGGCTGGAGCAGATGATGATGCAGTCGAAGGCGACCTTGAGCGCCTTGATCATCTCCTCGCCTTCCACCACCGGCAGGCGCACGCTGAGCAGAGGCGAGGATTCCACCTCCGCCGCCGACCACAGCAGCGGCACCGGGGTCGTGGTCACCGCGAGGCCGCCGATCACCTCCATGTGCCCGGTGTGCAGCGGGTAGGGGGTGTAGGAGCTGAGGTCCACCAGCAGGGTGCGCATGCGGCGCTGGGTGGCGAGCTCCTCCGCGAGGCGGCGGCAGAACCAGGGCAGGGTCTCGTCGCGATCGGGAGAGAGGAAGTGCATGGCACGCAGCGGCACGTCGTCGATGCGCGTGTCGAGCAGCAGCGTGGCGCAACTGCCTATCGCCTGGTCCACCGCCGGGCTGGCGTGCTCCTCCACGCCCTCGTCGAAGGTGGCGAGGTTGGGCAGGTCCAGCAGGCGCTCCGGCTCGCTGGGCATGATGAAGGTGGTGCGCAGCACCGAGGCGATGGCGCCCGCGGCCGCGCCGAACAGAATGCCGCCGATGAGGCCGCCCGCCAGCATGGGCAGCACCAGGGAGCGCTTGGTCACCGCCGCCCCGGCCTCCTGCACCAGGCGCACGTTGGACTGGCGGGTGCGGGCGGCGGTTTCCTCGATATTGGCGGCCACCGCCCGGCGCAGATACTCGCGATAGCCCTCGCTCAGGGTCTCGCGCTGGCGGATGAGCTCGATGAGCCGCGTCTCTGCCCCACGCAGGATATCGATGCGCTGCTGCGCTGCGATGCGCTGCTGCTCCAGCTCGTCCCGCTGCTTGCCGAGGGAATCCTTCTCCACCTTCAGGTTGAGGACGAGATTGTCCACATAGTTGATGGAGGGATTCCGCGAGGCTCGGTCGGTATAATAGGCGTTCTGCCCGCGTTCGGCGATGCGCTTGCGCATCGTGTCGATCTTCTTCTGCACCTCCTTCAGCAGCGGGCTGCCGGGGGCGTACTGGGCGGCGAGGCGGTCGCGCTCCAGCAGGAGCTGGGTGAGCTGGTTGGAGCTGTCGTCGCCCTGGAGGGCGTCGTTCTTCTCGGAGAAATCGAACACCGAATCGGGTAGCGCCCGGCGCTGGGCCTCGGCCTCCGCGAGCTGGGCGGCGAGGGTGGCCTCGCGCTCGTCCACCTGGCGGATGCGCTGCACCACGCTGTCCATCTGGTTGGAGGCGAGGATGGCGTCCTGGTTGAAGTCGATCACCCCCACCTTGGCCTTGAGCGCCTCGATGTCGTTGTCGGCGGTGGTGAGGTCACGCTTGAAGCGGTCCACCTCCAGCATGAGGATCTTGGCGGTGGGATTCTCGAACACCTTGCGGCGGCTGGCGAGGTAGTTCTGCACCAGCGCATCGGTGGTCTTGACGGCGATCTCGCGGTCCGGATTGGTGAACTGGACCTGGATGATGTTGGAATCGGAGACCACGTCCGCGCGCAGGCTGCGGCGGAAGCGCTCGATGGCCTGGTCCATCTCGTCCTGGCTGGAGCCGAGCAGGCGGGTGAGGCTGCTCAGCGGGCCCGGCGGGAACAGCCGGTCGAGGCCGATCTGCTCGATGGTGGTGCGGATCACGTCCGCGCTCTCGATGATCTGAACCTCGGATTCCACCTGCTTCAGGCCCTCCACCGTGAGCACGGCGGGGCCGGTGTCGGTGATGTTTCCGGCGTTGGAAACCTCGCGGTTCACGATCACCAGCATCAGGCTGGAAGCGGTGTATTCGGTCTTGGCGAGGGCGGCGGCGGCGATGCCGATCACCAGCGGCACCAGGGCCGCCGCAGCCACCACGCGGATGTGGAAGAAGGCGGCGATCAGGAAGTCGCGCAGCGTGAAGCTCGGCGCCTCCGCGGCGATGGCCGGTGCGAGTGCGGTGTCGTCCGCGGTGCCGGCCTGTTGCGCCATCGACATGCTTCCCCCTGCGGCCATCCGCTTCGTCCTGCCCCGCCGTGGCGGCCGCGCCCCCGCGCTCCGCCGGCTCCCGTCCCGGCTGGCCGCGCGGCCGCAAGGGCGGCGTCACGCGGGCGGGCATCGCCGGAGGAATCATGCCCTGGCCCGATTACCCCGCGGTTAAGCGGTCGTGCGTGAAGCCCCCGGCGCTCAATAGGCACGCCGCATCAGCTTCAGCACCGCCAGCGTGGTGCCGATGGCCCCCTGCGCGATGAAGAGGGAGGTGGCGACCGCCGCGCCGATCATGCCGAAGGGGGGAATGAGCGCGAAGCACAGGATGATGCAGCTCGCGAGCTGGGCGCCGTTCAGCCAGCGCAGCACCCGCCCGTGGCCGGTCATGGCCAGCATCACGTCCTGCGTGGGCAGCAGGCAGTTGATGAGTTGGCCCACCGCCATGATGACGAGCGCCGGGGCAGCCGCCTCGAAGCCGGGGCCGATAAGGTGCAGGAGCCACCCCGGCGCCACCAGCATCACCGCGATGGCGGGCACGCCGCAGGCGGCGATGGCGAGGCGCGCGCGCCGGTTCAGCCCGCGCAGCTGGTCGAAGTCGCCGGTGCGGTGCGCCGCCGCGAACGACGGCGCGGCGATGGTGGAGATGGCGATGATGACCACCCAGATCAGCACCGTGATGCGGCTGGCCACGCTGAACCCGCCCACCGCCGCGGCGCTGGCATAGGCCGCCAGCACCATGGTGGGGATGGAATTGAGCGCCGCCTGCACGTTCTCCACGATGGCGAGTGGCCAGGCGCTGCGCCACAGCGCCGGCAGGCGTTCCACCGGGCCGTCCTTCGGCGCGCTCACGGCGAGCTTGCGCCGCTCGCCGAAGAGCAGGCCGAAGCCCAGGGCCGCGCTCGTGATGTTGGCGAACGCCAGCGCGTAGAGGATGCCGTGGAGCGAATGGATGCCGAGCGCCAGCGCGCCGAAGGTGAGGATGGGCCACAGGCCGTTCTGCACGAACTGCCCCGCCACGCCCCGGTGGCAGCCGGTGAGCGCGTGCGCGGCGAAGATGCACAGCGCCTGCGGCAGGATGGATGCCGCAGAGATCATCAGCGGCACTGTCAGCGCGTGCTCCTTGAAGACGTAGGTGGCGAGCGGCTCGGCGGCGAGGACGGTGGCGAGGCTCGCGGCGAGGCCGCCGGCCGTGACCCATAGCGTGCCCGTCAGCAGCGCCTTGCGTGCATCCGGCCCGCGGCCCACGGCGAGTTCCGCGGCGATATGGCGCATGACGGCCTTTTCAAAGCCGCCGCGCGCCACCGTGGCGGCCGCGCTCACCCAGGTGTTGCAGAGGAAGAACAGGCCCGCCTCCACCACGCCCAGGATGCGCGCCGTGAGCATGTAGAGGCCGAGCTTGCCCACCACCTCAAGCCCGCGCACCACCAGCGCGGCCCCGAACGCCCATTGAGCGAGGATGAGACGGAGGATGGGCTGGAGGCGGACCTTCATGGGGCTCTTGGCGGCTGGCGCCGGGCGGCGCGGAGGGGAAAGGGGCTGTGGCTCAGGCGGGGTTGGAGCGGCGGCGCTCGCCGGTGTGAGACGAGGCGGCGGAGGATGAGGCGGCGCGCCCCCCTGTCTCGTGCCTGCGCGGAGGTGCTATGGAAAGACTTGGCGCCGGCTCGCGCGGGTCGCCACCGCTTTCTCGCGAAGACGCGGCGGGGCACCAACGGGGCGCTGAAGGTAAGACTCGCCGCATGGGCGGGAATGGGGGGATGTTCGGACCGATGAGGCGCACGCGGAAACGACTCCGGGCCGTGGTCGAGGCTTGGTTCATGAAGCACGCGCCGCGCCGCGCCGCAAGGGCGTGCAGCCTGGCCGTGCTCGCGGTGCTGGCGGCGGCCACGCCCGCGCGGGCTCAGCTTCAGATCCTCGATCTCAACGACCTTCCGCGGCAGCGCACCCTGACCCCGATGAACCGCCTGCTGCCCATCGACCCCCATGTGGTGATCCGCGCCTATCTCGCGAAGCACCTGCCGAGCCTGTGGTGGGGACGGGAAGTCGATTTCGGGAACAACCGCATCGCGGTGGAGATCCATATCCCCGACGGCTGGCAGGGCAACCCCACCAGCGCGATGATGCGCCTGTGCCCCCAGCCCAACGACAATCTGTGGCGCACTTTCCGCGAGATCGAGATGCGCCCGTTCTTCCAGAAGAAGTTCTGGCCGAGCTGGACCTGCCGGCTCTGAGGGCTGGGCGGAGCGCGCAAGGCGATGGCCGGCCCGGGATCGCCGAAGGCTGAGGCGGAAGCTCCCCGCTGCTTACGGCGAGCCACCAAAGACGTTCGGGAAGCGGGGCTTGCGAGACGCGCGTCGCGGCCTTGGACAAGGCGGCGATGTTCGATATGGCGCTCAGCCCGGAAGGCGCGGTTCATATTCGGGCGGATCGGCAGCCCTTAGGACCTGCATCGTTCCACGGGAATACGCGGGAGGCAGCGCTCCAAAGGCTCGCGCTGAACGTGGGGCGGTGGTAGGGGGGGGTAAGCCTTCCGGTCGTCTGCCGCCCCGGCGCAAGTTCACGCTGCACTTAGGCGAGGCTCCGGGCACACCGGATAAAGACGAAGCCAGTGCACAAGGTGAAAAAGGCATGTACGCGGAAGCCGAAGGGTGAGCCCTTCTAGAGAAGGAAGGGCTCTTACCTTTGCTGCGCGGCCAAAGGAGAAAGTATCAGCTCACGCGTCAGGAGACGAACTGATCTCCAAGGTTCTGGTGCATCGGCTGCGCCTGCACCACGCGGCCCTTGTAGGCGCGGTCGAAGCCGAACACGAGGGCAGTCACCGCGAACGCGAAGAAAATCAGCGTGCTGGTGGTGCTGAAGGTAATGAGGAGACCGGCGAACAGCTCGAAGCTGCGCTCCGGATAGCGCAGGATGAAGGGCAGACCGATCGCCGCAAGGGCAATGAAGATGGACAGGCGGCGCAGCATCGCACTTCTCCGGAGGGCGCGGCCCTTATCCTCACCGGGCCATCCACCTCTTTACCATGCGGGGCCGGTGGTGAAAAGACCGCTTACACGCTCACGTTCGCGTGTCAGGCTTTCGCCTTCGGCCGGCGCCGCGCCTCATTCGCCGCGGAGGCCGTCTCACGATCGCCTGTCCGAAAACCGTGGGCGCCTTGGCGGTGATCGGCGCCAGACTCCAGGATGCTTTTGTGAGCGTCATCTGTTTCCGGTGACGGGAGGCGGCCATATGGACCGGTGCGACGGAGAGCGAAACTTGAAAGAAAAAAGCCGCCACCGTGGCCGGTGACGGCTCCTTCATTTCCGAATGACGGCGCAAGGAGCAGGGCAAGCCCCGCCGGCGATCGGCGCGGAACAGGCCCGCACCGGGCCGAAATCAGATGGCGCGCTCCACCATCATCTTCTTCACTTCGGCGATGGCCTTGGCCGGGTTGAGGCTCTTCGGGCACGCCTGGGCGCAGTTCATGATGGTGTGGCAGCGATACAGCCGGAAGGGATCTTCCAGATTGTCGAGGCGGGTTCCGGTGCGCTCGTCGCGGCTGTCCTTCAGCCAGCGGGTGGCCTGGAGCAGGGCGGCCGGGCCGAGGTAGCGGTCGCCGTTCCACCAATAGCTCGGGCAGGAGGTGGAGCAGCAGGCGCACAGGATGCACTCATAGAGGCCGTCCAGCTTTTCGCGGTCCTCCTTGGACTGGCGCCACTCCTTCTCGGGGGCGGCGCTGTCCGTCTGCAGCCAGGGCTCGATGGACGCATGCTGCGCGTAGAAGCGGGTGAGATCCGGCACCAGGTCCTTCACCACTTCCATGTGTGGCAGCGGATAGACGCTCACCACACCCTTCACCAGCACCTCGTCCATGCCCTTGGTGCAGGCGAGGGTGTTGGTGCCGCCGATGTTCATGGCGCACGAGCCGCACACGCCTTCGCGGCAGGACCGGCGGAAGGTCAGGGTCGGGTCGATTTTGTTTTTGATGTAGATGAGGCCGTCGAGCACCATCGGGCCGCAGTCCTCGCGGTCCACGTAATAGGTGTCGATGCGCGGGTTGCGGCCGTCGTCGGGGTTCCAGCGGTAGATGCGGAACTCCGTCAGCTTCTTGGCGCCGGCCGGCTTCGGCCACACCTTGCCCGCTGTGATCTGGGAGTTTTTCGGGAGAGTGAACTCAGCCATGGGACGTCCTGGATCGCTGGAGCGGTGGTCGCTTGAGGCAGGACCGCCCGCAGGAATTCTGGCCATGGCCGCACGCGCCGCAGCGGGCGCGCGCGGTCGAGGAAGGCGGTCTCAGTACACGCGCTTGCGGGGCTCGATATACTGGATGTCGTTCGACAGCGTGTAGGTGTGCACCGGACGATCGTCGAGCCGCACGCCGCCTGTCTTCGAGTCGAAGTAAGCGAGAGTGTGCTTCATCCAGTTGGCGTCGTCGCGCTCCGGATAATCCTCGCGGGCATGGGCGCCACGGCTTTCCTTGCGGTTGGCCGCGCTTTCCATGGTCACCACCGCCTGGCCGATCAGGTTCTCGAACTCCAGGGTCTCCATGAGATCCGAGTTCCAGATCAGGCCGCGATCGGACACGCCGATGTCGCTCGAGTGATCGAACACTTCATGGATGAGGGTCTTGCCCTCCTCCAGAACCTCGCCGGTGCGGAACACCGCGCAATTGTTCTGCATCACCTTCTGCATCTTGAGACGCAGCTCGGCGGTGGGCGTGGAGCCCTTCGCATACCGGGCGGCATCAAGGCGCGAGAGCGCGAGCTCGGCGCTGTTTTCCGGCAGCGGATTGTGCTTCTCGCCGGGCTTCACCAGCTCGGCGGCCCGCAGGCCGGCCGCGCGGCCGAACACCACGAGATCGATCAGGGAATTGGAGCCAAGGCGGTTGGCGCCGTGCACGGACACGCAGGCCGCTTCGCCGATGGCCATCAGCCCGGGCACCACGGTGTCCGGATCGCCGCTGCGCTTGTCCAGCACCTCGCCGAAGTAGTTCGTCGGGATGCCGCCCATGTTGTAGTGCACGGTGGGCAGGATCGGGATCGGCTCGCGGGTCACGTCCACGCCGGCGAAGATCCGGGCGCTCTCCGAGATGCCGGGCAGGCGCTCATGGAGAATGGCCGGGTCCAGGTGGTCGAGGTGGAGGAAGGCGTGATCCTTGTTCTTGCCGACGCCGCGGCCTTCGCGGATTTCCATGGTGATGGAGCGCGAGACCACGTCGCGGGAGGCGAGGTCCTTCGCGGAGGGCGCGTAGCGCTCCATGAAGCGCTCGCCTTCGGAGTTGGTCAGGTAGCCGCCCTCGCCACGGGCACCCTCGGTGATGAGGCAGCCCGAGCCGTAGATGCCGGTGGGGTGGAACTGCACGAACTCCATATCCTGCAGCGGCAGGCCGGCGCGCAGCACCATGCCGCCGCCGTCGCCGGTGCAGGTATGGGCCGAGGTGGCGGAGAAGTAGGCACGGCCGTAGCCGCCGGTGGCGAGCACGGTGAGGTGCGACCGGAAGCGGTGGATGGTGCCGTCGTCGAGCTTCAGCGCCACCACGCCGCGGCAGCGGCCTTCTTCGTCCATAATGAGGTCGATGGCGAAGTATTCGACGAAGAACTCAGCCTTGTGCTTCAGCGCCGCGCCATAGAGCGTGTGCAGCATGGCGTGGCCGGTGCGGTCGGCGGCGGCGCAGGTGCGCTGGGCGGTGCCCTTGCCGAAGTGCGTGGTCATGCCGCCGAACGGGCGCTGGTAGATCTTGCCGTCCTCGGTGCGGGAGAAGGGGACGCCCCAGTGCTCCAGCTCGTAGACGGCGGCCGGCGCGTTGCGCACCAGATACTCGATGGCATCCTGGTCACCCAGCCAGTCCGACCCCTTCACGGTGTCGTACATGTGCCATTCCCACTTGTCGTCGCCCATGTTGCCGAGGGACGCCGCGACGCCGCCCTGGGCGGCCACGGTGTGGGAGCGGGTGGGGAACACCTTGGTGATGCAGGCGGTGCGCAGACCGGCTTCGGAGCAGCCCACCACGGCACGCAGGCCCGCGCCACCGGCACCCACCACGAGCACGTCGTAGGTGTGGTCCTGGATGGGGTAGGCGGCGCCCAGCTTGGACGGCGCGGCCGCCCCATTGGTTGCGGTATCGGCCATGTGTCAGCCTCCCAGGCTGATCTTGAGCACGGCGAAGGCGCCGGCGAGAGCGATCGCGATAGTGAAGAAGGTGTTGGCGATGATGAGCGCCACCTTCAGGCCTTCGGTGTGCACGTAGTCCTCGATCACCACCTGCATGCCGAGGCGCATGTGGGTGGTGACCGAGAGAAGGGTGAGGAGAAGGATGATCGCCACCAGCGGCTGGCCGAGCACCGCGCGGGTTTCCGCGTAGCTGGCGCCGGCGAGGCGGATGACGATGATGATGAAGGCGATCATCAGCAGCAGGTTGGCGAGGCCGGTGACCCGCTGCAGGAAGAAGTGCTCGGTGCCCGTGTGGGCGGAGCCGAGGCCACGCACGCGGCCGAGGGGGGTGCGCATGGGGGAATGAGTGTGGTTGCTCATGTCGCTGTCCTCAGCCCTTGAGTGCGAGGCCGATGATCCACAGCACGATGGTGAGGCCCACCGAGCCCGCCAGCGTCGCCTTGGCGAGGAGCATGCGCTCCTGCAGGCCGAAGCCGTGGATGAAGTCCCAGATGAAGTGGCGCACGCCGCCGAGGGCGTGATGGAGCAGGGCCCAGGTGAAGCCCAGCAGCACCAGGAGGCCGATGAACGACCCGGCCAGCCCGCTGAAGGTGGCGAAGGCCGAGGCGGTGGACGCCGCGGCCAGCAGCCACCACACGAACAGCACCATGCCGAAGTACAGCCCGATGCCCGTGATGCGGTGCACGATGGACATCACCATCGTGAACAGCGGACGGTAGATCTGCAGGTGAGGCGAAAGGGGGCGCTCGATGCGCGAAGGACTATCGGCCATGGGCCTCCTCCAAAAATTGACCGATCAGGTATCTCAATCGTGGCCAGTTCGCAACGATTCCAAAGCGGAAAGGCTGCGGTTTAATGATCGGATGGGGGCGGCAGCGCAATTGGTCCTAGGTTGGATGAGGCGCGGCCGCTGCCGGTTTCCGGGTCGCCGGGGGTGTGCTGCATCGCAGTGACGCCGGACGATGGCACGTCCTTACACCCATCTGCGCACTCTTGTATCCCGTAAAGACTTCACTTTTTCTGACAGACGCCGGCGAGGGGCGGGAGATGGCTGCGCGGGCGGCGGCAAGTGCGCCGGGCGGTGTCTCGCTTGCCTGCTACGCTTGGACGCACCCGCCGGCCGGCGGGTGCACGCTCCGCGCGAAGCCGGCCCCAAAACGGCTGCGGCGCCGGGGAGGTCCCCGACGCCGCGCGAAAAATGCCGAATGTGGCTTCGATCAGAAGCGGTAGGTGACACCACCGCCGATGAGCCAGGGGTTGAGGTCGGCGGTGCCGCTCAGGATCGCGCCGCCGGCGGTGTTCAGCGTGAAGTCGGGCTTCAGGTAGAGCTTCTTCACGTCGACGTTGATACCCCAGTGCTTGTCGAACATCCAGTCGAAGCCGGCCTGGAGGGCGAGGCCCCAGCTGTCCTGCACGTTGATCGAGTCGAACGCCGCGTTCTTGATGCTGGAGTTGTAGAACACCGTGTAGTTCACGCCGGCGCCGATATAGGGCTTGAAGGGCCCGAAGTCGGTGAAGTGATACTGCAGGGTCAGGGTCGGCGGGAGGATCCACACCTTCGCGACGTCGTTCAGGCCGGCGAGCGCACCCTCACCGGTGATGGTGGAGTTGGTGGTGCCGAGGATGAGTTCCGCAGCGATGTTCTTCGTGAAGAAGTAGGAGATGTCGATTTCGGGGATGACCGAGTCGGAGTAGCTCAGGTCCGAGTTGAGCACGCCGCTCACGGAGCCGCTGTTCTCGGGCTTCACGTAGAGCGCGCGCAGGCGGATCATCCAGGGGCTCTGGGCTTCCTCGGCCACCGGCGCCTTGTAGACGGGCGTCGAGAGGTCGGCCGCAGCAGCCTGACCCGCCATCAGCGCACCGAAAGTCGCCGCAAGCGCAGCCCCGAAACCGAACTTGATCATCCCCCAACTCCCGCAAATGTGAATTTATCGTGCGTTAGACATCACGCTCCGGGCGCAGAATAGGATTGATTCAGATCAAGTCCACTTCGCTTGTCGCCCGATCTGTGGCAACGAGAGCACAGCGGCGCCGCGCCGGCGCCGCATTTCAAGGTGATTTGAGTGGGGGCGAAGTCCCCCCGTGTTCGGCGCTCCGTTCCTTTGATTTCAAGGATTCCCTCGGGTATGGCTTCGGTTGTGGTAGGTGTGTCCCGATCCCTGCGCAGGGTGCCGCGCTCGGTTGTGGCGTGCGCGAAATCCCTCACGAAGTGGTGCGGGAAAGCCACAGTTCTGGCCGCTATCGCGACTCTGATGGTGGTATCGGATGCGGGGGCGTCATCGAATCGTCAGCACCTGAGCGTGGGGGACGCCACGCGCTCCTACCTCGTGTCCAACCCCGCCGGCGTGGTGGGGCCGGCGCCGGTGGTCATCGCCCTGCACGGGGCGGGGCAGACGCCGGAGAGCTTCCGCGCCTATTTCGGGCTCGATGCGGCGGCGGCGGCGAACAATTTTGTCGCTGTCTATCCGGAGGGGGAAGGACGGGTCTGGAACGACAGCCGCCCGGCCGCCATGCGCCTCAAGGCGCTGCTGCGCCCGGGCGATGATGTCGCCTTCCTGGTGGCGCTGGCGAGCAGGCTGGTGGCGGAGGGGGTCGCCGACCCCGCGCGCATCTATCTCACCGGCATTTCCAACGGCGGCTTCATGGTGGAGCGCATGGCGTGCGAGGCGGCCGACCTGTTCGCCGCCTATTCGGCGATCATGGCCACCACGCCGGTCAATTCGCAGGAGGAGTGCCATCCGGCGCGGCCGGTGCCGATCCTGTTCATCCACGGCACGGCGGACACGGTCATTACCTACAGCGGCTTCTGGACGCCCATGGGGGCGACCCTTTCCGCGCCCGACAGCGCCGCCCTGTTCGCGCACCTCAACGGCTGCGGCGGCGTGGAGAAGCGGGCCCTGCCCGATCTCGACCCCGCCGACGGCACCACCGTGACCGAGCGCACCTGGCAGGGCTGCCGGGACGGCGCGACCGTGACCCTGCTCTCGGTGGAGGGCGGCGGCCACCAGTCACCGGCGCGGGTGGAAACCCGGCCCGACTTGGCCACGCCGTTCCTGGGCCTGCGCAACCGTGACATCGACGCGGGAGAGGAAGTGTGGCGCTTCATGTCCGCCTTCTCGCTCGCGCCCGCTCCCGGCACCGTGCCCGCGCAGCCGCCGACGGCCGCGCGCAAGCCCAAGGGCGCCGCCTCGCAGGCCGGTGCGGCGCCCAACGCAAGCGCGGCGCCCAAGGTGGGTGCGGCGCCCAAGAGCGGCGCGGCGCCCAAGACCGGCGGAGCCTCGCAGGCGGGCGCTGAGGCCCAGGCCGGCGGGGCGCAGCCGCATTAGCGCGGAATGAGCACCCAATAGTCGAGATCCAGGATCACGCTCGGGTCGTAGTCCTCGCCGGCGCGATTGGGGAAATCGGCGGTGGGGCGGTCCTTGGTGGCGATGGTGCGCACGCGCAGCGCGCCCACGTCCTCGCGGCCGGGCAGGGGCTGGGCGTCGAGGATCTCGCTCCAGGCGTGCACGGTGAGGCCGGCGAACAGAGGCGCCACATGGCGACCGCCGTTGATGGCGGCCACGTGGAAGGCATTGGCGAGGCCGTTGAACGACAGCGCGCGCGCCAGCGAGATGACGTGCCCGCCATAGATGAGGCGGCGGCCGAAGCGGCCCTGGCCCTCGGTGAACTGGTTGAAGTGCACCTTCGCCGTGTTCTGGTAGAGGCGGGTGGCGAGCATGTGCTCGGCCTCTTCCACGGTCATGCCGTCCACATGGTCGATGCGCTCGCCCACCTCATAGTCGCCGAAGCGGGCGGTGGAGCCGGAGAGGTCGTCGTTCCACCCCTCGATGTCGAGCAGCGGCACTGCGGCGCCCAGGGCGTCGGGCGCGAGGGCGGAGGGCAGCTTGGGCACCACCGGCTCGGGCGCGGGGGAGGCGGGGTCCGCCTTGCGCACCATCACCCAGCGCACATAGTCGAGCACCTCGACGCCGTCCTGGTTGAAGCCGGTGGAGCGCACGTAGACCACGCCGCTCTGGCGATTGGAGTTCTCCTTGAGGCCGATGACCTCGGAGACGGCGGTCAGCGTGTCGCCGGGGAACACGGGGGCGAGGAAACGCCCACCCGCGTAGCCGAGGTTCGCCACCGCGTTGAGGGAGATGTCCGGCACCGTCTTGCCGAACACCACGTGGAAGGTGAGAAGGTCGTCCACCGGCGCGCGCGGATAGCCGATGGCCTGGGCGAAGCTGTCGGCGGACTGCACCGCGAAACGGGTGCCGTAGAGGGCGCTGTAGAGGCTCGCGTCGCCGGTCGTGACGGTGCGCGGCGTGGCGTGCCGGATCACCTGGCCGACCTTGAAATCCTCGAAGAAATTGCCCTTGTTCGTCTTGCTCATCATGCTCCCCCAGGGGTGGTGGCGCATGTTGGCAGACCGGGCGGGAGGCTGGCAACCGGGCCGCGCGGGGGGATGCTGCGGCTTTTCGCGAAGGGCCAACCCTGGCGCGCTTGACGGATGGCGCCGCGCCGGTGCTGATGGCGCAACGCATGGAGGGGGTCGCGGTGTCGGGTTCGGCAAGTCAGAAATTGTCATTTCAGGCCATGGTTTTCACGGCCTGCCTGTTTCCCTTCTACATCCTGGCGGCGACCCTCACCAATTCGTCCGCGATCCTGTCGGACCTCCTGGCGACATCGTTCGATCTCACCGCGCTCACGGCCTGCTGGCTGGTGCTACGCGTGGCGCACGGGGCCAATACGGGCAAGTATGCCTACGGCCTCGGCAAGCTGGAAAACCTCGCGGAATTGATGATCGCGCTCCTGCAGAGCGTACTGGTCGTCATCGCCGGCACCCAGGCCGTCTCGCGCATCATGCACCCGGAAGGCGTGAGCGGGGCCGAATTCGGCTTGTTCGTGACGGCGGCGGCGGTGGCGGGGAACGTGTTCCTGAACCGCAAGGCGCTGCGCCTCGCGGCCGAGACCAAGTCGCCGGTGCTGGCGGCCCAGGCGCGGGTGCACCTCGTCTCCGCCATCTCGTCGGGCTCGGTGTTCATCGTCACCGTCATCACCTCGATCTTCAACGACGTGTACTGGATCTTCTACCTCGATCCCATGGCCTCGTTCGTGGTGATCGGCTTCATGATCTACAACATCCTGGCGATGCTGACGAATTCCGTCGGCTCCCTGCTCGATCAGGCGATCGGCGAGGCGGGGCAGCTGCGCATCCTCAAGGTGCTCACCACCCATTTCGACGACTTCTCCGAGCTGGGCGACATCCGCACCCGGCAGTTCGGCGGCAAGATGTTCGTGGAGCTGCACCTCGCCTTCGAGGACGATTGGACCGTGGCCCACACCCGCGCTGTCGTCGGCCGTCTCACGCAGGCGGTGAAGGCCGCGTTCCGCGCGGCGGGCGACGAGGTGGACGTGGCGGTGGTGCTCATTCCCGGCCACGCCGCGGCGTGAGCCAGCGGGGCCCTTCCGCCGTGTGGCGGGGCCCGCTCACCGTGAGGCGGTGAACTTTCCTCGCGAGCTTTGTTCAAGCCCCGCGCGGGGCTTGAACAAAATCCGCTTCGCGCCGGTGGCGGGCCGGGGCCGACCGCGTCAGTAGTCGGAGAGCTTGACGTCCTCGTTCCACTCGCCCGGCGCTTCCTTCACGATCACCTGGCCGCAGATGACGCGCCCCTTCGCGGGGTCGAAGGTGAGGGTGGGCGCGCCATAGAGCTGCCAGCCCTTGTTGAGGGCGGCGGTGACGCGGTTGCAGAAGGAGGTGTCGTCCGGTCCGGTGAGATAGCGGTAGAGCTTCATGATGGCTGCCGTCTGGCGAGGGGAAGACGGGGCCGCGCGGCCCCGCCGGGTTGGGTTCAGGCGGGCGGGGCGAGGCCCAGCCGCGCGCCGGCGGCGCGGGCGGCGGCCTCGCGCCGGGCCTGGAACGCCGCCGTGCGCTCCCGCACCTCGCCGGAGAGGCGCGGGTCCGCGCCGGCGAAGGGGAAGGGCGGCGCCGGATCATACTCGATGGCGAGGGCGATGCGCCGCGCCTCGTCCTCCCCCGCCAGCTCGGCCGCCAGTTGCAGGCCGAAATCGATGCCGGAGGTGACGCCGGCGCCGGTGATGCGATTGCGGTCCATCACCACCCGCTCGGCCACCGGCGCGGCGCCGAGGAAGGCGAGCTGGGGCAGGGAGAGCCAGTGGCAGGTGGCCCGGTAGCCGTGCAGCAGGCCCGCCGCCCCGAGCAGCAGCGAGCCGGTGCACACCGAGGTGACGTAGCGCGCCTCCTGCGCCATGCGGCGCAGGAATTCCAGCGTCTCCACGTCCTCCATCAGGTCGAGCTGCCCCGGCCCGCCCGGCACGAACAGAAGGTCGCACCCCGAAAGCCCGCCGAACGCCGCCGTGGGCATGATCCGCAGGCCGGAGGCATCCTCCACCGGCTTGCGCGCCTTCTTCCACGCCAGCTCGATCCGCACATCCTTAAGGCGACTCAGCACCTCGAACGGCCCGGTGAGGTCGAGCTGGGTCATGCCCGGATAGGCGAGCATGACCACGCGCAGCGGGAGGGCGGGCTCCACGGCGTCAGCCCCGCGCGGCGATGGCGTCGGCGACCGCCACGGTGCGCTTCGCCATCTCCGCGTGGAGCAGCTCCACCATGCGGCCGTCGAGGGTGATGACGCCCTTGCCGGCATTCTCAGGCAGCGCGAAGGCGGCGATGATGGCACGGGCGCGCGCCACGTCCGCCTCGGGCGGGGAGAAAGCGCGGTTGCAGGGCTCGATCTGCGCGGGATGAATGAGGGTCTTGCCGTCCATGCCGAAGGAGACGCCCTGGGCGCATTCGGCGTCGAAGCCCTCGGTGTCCTGGTAGGCGTTCCACACGCCGTCCAGCACCTCCACGCCGTAGGCGCGGGCGGCGGCCACCACGAGGGTGAGCCACGCCACCATGGGCGCGCGGCCCGGCACCAGCGCGGCGCGGGTCTCCTTGGCAAGGTCGTTGGTGCCGAGCACGAACACGGCGAGGCGGGTCAGCGGGTCCTTCGCGGCGGCGATGGCCTTGATGTCGAGGATGGCGAGCGGAGTCTCGATCATCGCCCACACCCGCGTGGTCTGCGGCACGCCCAGCGTCTCCAGGCGGCGGCCCACGGTGACGAGCTGCTCCACGCTCTGCACCTTGGGCAGCAGGATGGCGTCGGGCCGGGCGGCGGCGGCGGCATCGAGGTCGTCCGAGCCCCAGGGCGTGTCGAGGCCGTTGATGCGGATCACCACCTCGCGCGGGCCGAAGCCGCCGGCCTTCACGCTCTCCACGATGCGGCCGCGCGCCTCCACCTTGGCGTCGGGGGCGACGGCGTCCTCAAGATCGAGAATCACGCCGTCGGCCGGCAGGGTGCGCGCCTTCTCCAGGGCGCGGGCGTTCGAGCCCGGCATGTAGAGAAAGCTGCGGCGCGGACGAATGGTCATGGAAAGCTCCCCGGTTGGACTGGAGGCGAACTTAAGGCCTCCCAATGGCGGCGGGAAGCGCGGCTGTGGCAGCGGCCGGCGCCTTTCGCACAGGGCGCGCTGCGCGGGGCGGGTTTGCGAATGCCGCGCCAGGAGGCGCGCAGGCGCACGTCGCGGGGCATCACCAACAGTGGCGGCGGGCGCGCGGAATGTGAGGGGCGCTCGCTGACGGCTGGGGGGCGCGCGACGTGCGGGGCCTTCGAGCTCCGCCGCGTCTCTTCTGCTGCGCGGCTTTATTTCTGGGGCGGCGGCACCGGCTCGGCCGAGGGCGGCGGCCAGGAAAAGTCATCGGCCCGTCCGCGCACGGCCGGCGGAGACACGCCGTCCCTCAGCGCCCGTGCCGCGGCCTGCGCGGGCACGGCCGTGGCGGCGGCCGGGATGGCCGCGGGCAAGGCGCGCGCATCGGCTTTCGCGTCGGCCTTGACCGGCGCTCCGGCGAGGCTCAGCGCGGGAGAAGCGCCGTCAGCGGGCGCCGCCGGCTTGGCGGGGTCTTCCAGCAGGCGGTTGAGGTCCTTCTGGACGAAAAACGCGAGCTTGCGTCCGCCGGCCCGCGTGAAGCGGACCCCGTCGGCGAGGCGCAGCCTGCGGCGCTGGCCATCCACCGCCGGGCCGGTGGCGAGATACTTGCCTTCCTCGTCGACGAAGCCGTCCCACACGCTGACGAAAGGCAGTCCCGCCCGCGCGGCGCGGGCGCGGAGGATTTCATTGAGCCGCTCGTAATCCGCCGAGACGCCCGGGCTTGCCGCCGGGGCGACGCCGACCACGATAACCCGGCCGGCCTTCTCGCGTAGCGCCGCGAGCACCTCGTCCACGCGGCGGCTGTAGGCCTCGATCCAGCGGTCGGTCAGCGGTTCGAGCTGCTGGTCGCCCTCGGTGATGGGCTTGAGGTCTTCCCCGCCGAGGGCGAGCACCGTCACGTTCGGACGGCCGTTGGCGATGGCCGGTGGCGCCTTGGCGATCCAGTCTATGGGGCTCGAAAGATAGCCGCTGTCGTCCACCGTATATTCGACGATGGCGAGGCGGGCGCGATCCGGCACGTAGGCATCGGCGAGACCCTGGGCGAGCTGGCCGCCCATGCGGTCGCCGAGCACGAGCGCGAACTGGGTGGGCGGCTGGCGCTTGCCCTGGCTCGCGGCATCGGCGCTGGCGTAGACGGTGCCCTCTGGCTCCGCCGGCGGCTCGCGCTTCTTGGGGGCGGCCTGGGGTGCTTCGCTCGGCGCCGGCGCCTGGCGGGGCTGGAAGCCGAAGCCTGGCCACCAGCCGTTGTTGTTGCGGTTGCGCGGGGCCTGGGGCACGGGCGCGGGTGGCCGCAGGAAAGAGAAGAAGTCCGCCTGCGCGAAGGCCGGGGTCGCGGGCGCAAGGGGCACCAGCGCGATGCATGCGAGGAGCGCCGGCAGCACGACCCGCCACACGGGCGCAAGCCAGCGCGCGCCTGAACGGCTGGGCGCGGGAAAACGGCGCGGCGCGGCGCGACGGAGAGCTTGCATCCACATGCGTCAGGTGTGGCGCAGGCCCGCGGCGATTTCAAGATGCGGCCGGGCTGACGGATGGATGCGCGGCGTGGGGCAAAAGAAAAGCCGCCTGCTCGCGCGGCGGCTTTTCCCTGGAACGTCGGTTCTCGCGGCCTGGAGCGAGAAGCAGAGGGTTCAGTTCAGCTTGGACTTCACCTCGGAGAGCGCGTTCGAGATGAGGCGCTCGGCGGCCTGGCCGGTGGCGGCGGCGCTGAGAAGGCCCTCAGCCGCGCGGCTCGCGGTATCGGCGGCGATCGCCTTCACGTCGGCGATGGCCTGCTTCTCGGCCTGGGCGATCTTCTCCTCGGCCATCTTGGTGCGGCGGGAGACGAAATCCTCGAGCTTGGCCTTGGCCTCGGCGGCCAGACGCTCGGCTTCCGCCTTCGCAGCGGTCACGATGGATTCGGCCTCGGCCTCGGCCTCGCGCTGCTTGCGCTTGAACTCGGCCACCAGCTTCTGCGCCTCTTCCTTCAGCCGGCGGGCCTCCTCGAGCTCGGCGGCGATGCGCACGCCGCGCTTGTCGAGGGCGGAGGCGATGGCGCGGTGGGTGCCCGCGTAAAGCAGGATGCCCACGAAAACCAGGAATGCGATGGCGACCCAGAGTTCCGCCAGTTCCATCTCGTGCATGTCACGGTCCTCAGATCGGTCCGAACCCGCGGCCCTCGGTCAAGGGCGATCGCGGGCTCCCAGAAACCCGGTTCTCGTTCGGCGCGCGATCCCGCCGCGAGAAACGCGGCAAAGGCGGAAAGCGAGCCGGCTATTCCTGCGGAGGGCGGATGGCCCTCCGTGTGCCCGAACGGCGCGCCGCACGTGGCGGCACGCCAAGGACGAGGATGCGCTCAGGCGGCGTCTCTCGCGGCCAGGGCGGAGTCCACCGCCTTCTCGACGTCCGCCTTCGGCGCCGCGGCGCCGACGAGCGTGGAGACGATGGTGTCGGCGGTGTCCACCGCGATGCCGCGGACATGGCTCATCGCTTCGGTCTTGGTCGTGGCGATGCGCTGCTCGGCCGTCGAAAGCTTGGCGTTGAGGTCAGCCTCCAGCGACTTGCGATTCGCGTCGGAATCGGCGGCAAGGCGGGCGCGGGTCTCGCTGGCGATGGCATTCGCCTTGGAACGGGCCTCGTGCAGCGCCTTCTCGTAGGCTGCCTGGGCGGCCTCGCTCTCGGCCTTGTGCTTGTTGGCTTCCTCGAGATCGTCCGCGATGCGGTCGTGGCGCTCCTCGAGGATGCGACCGATGCGCGGCAGCGTCACCCGGCTCATGAGCAGGTAGAGCAGGCCGAAGGTGATCGCCAGCCACAGAAGCTGCGAGGGAAAAGTGGTGACGTCGAACGGCGGGAAGTGCACGGCGTGCGCGTCCACGACGTTCTCATGGCCGGCGGCCGGCGCGGCGCCGGTGGCATGGCCGGAGGCAGGATTTGCGGGCGCCGCCGTCTCTGCGTGCGCGGTCTGGGGCGCAAGGGCGAGGGGAGCGGCCGAAAGGCACGCAGCGGTCATCGCCACCGCGACAATCAATTTCCACGTCTTCATCATGGCTCGCCCGCCTGACTTGAACTTGAGCCAAGAGCCCCGCGCGGTGCCGCGCGGGGCTCTCTTGAGCACGCTTCGATCAGGCCACGAAGAGCAGAACGAGCGCCACGACGAGCGAGAAGATGCCGAGACCTTCCGCGAGGGCCGCGCCGATGAACGCGCGGGCGAACTGGCCATCGGCCGCCGACGGGTTGCGCAGCGCACCCGACAGGAAGTTGCCGAAAATGTTACCGACGCCGACGCCGGCGAGACCCATGCCGAGGCAGGCGAGGCCGGCACCGACGAACTTTCCAGCTTCCGCTTCCATTGGACTGCTCCTTGAGAACCTGTTGGATTGACGAAACGGGTGGGAACTTGCTCTCGAACGGTCAACCCGCCCCGGTCAGTGGCCGGGGTGGATGGCGTCGTTGAGATAGATGGAGGTGAGCACCGCGAACACGTAGGCCTGCAGCACAGCCACCAGCAGCTCGAGCGCGGTGAGCGCCACGATCATGAAGAAGGGCAGCGTGGCGCCGAACCAGCCCACGACACCCGCCGAGGCAAGGCCCACCACGAAGAAGGCGAAGACCTTGAGCGCGATGTGGCCCGCCAGCATGTTCGCGAACAGACGGAGCGAGAGGCTGATGGGCCGCGAGAGGAAGGAGACGATCTCGATCACCACCAGGAACGGCAGCAGGAAGGCGGGCACGCCCGACGGCACGAACAGGTGCAGGAAGTGGGTGCCGTGCTTGAAGAAGCCGTAGACGATGACGGTGCCGATGACGAGCAGCGCCAGCGCGGCGGTGACGACGAGATGGGCGGTGACGGTGAAGGTGTAGGGGATGAGCCCCACGAGGTTCGCCACCAGCACGAAGGTGAAGAGGGTGAACACGAAGGGGAAGAACACCATCCCCTGGCTGCCGGCCGAATCACGCACCATCTTGGCGATGAACTCGTAGCTCATCTCCGCCACCGACTGGGCCCGGCCGGGAACCAGCGTGCGCCCGCGGGTCGCATAGGTGAGGAAGAAGAAGATGATGGCCACGATGCCGAACATGAACACGGCGGCATTGGTGAAGGAGAACTGCGCGCCGCCGATGTTCAGCAGGTCCACAAAGCGCTTGATCTGGAACTGATGGATCGGATCTACGGTCATCCGAACGCGCCCCCTGCCGTGCGGCGCTGACGCCGCGTTTTCTGTCCTGCGGCGCACGCGCCGCGTGAAATGCTGTGCGACGCAAGCGCCGCCCGGTCCGCTTCGCGGCGTTGCCGCCGCCAATTGTCTGTCCGCGGCACGGGCCGCGATCAATGCGTCACGGCCGCAGCCGCATCGAAAACGCCGCGGCCATGGCCGCGCTTGAAAACCACCGCGGCCGCGCCGCCGGTCCAGGTCCGTTCGGTCCGAGCGGCCGCTGCACGGCGCATCAGGACTTCGGGCCCTTGCGCGAGGGGCCTTCGCCGGCCGCCCGCATCATGTTCAGCACCCCGGCGCCGAAGCCGATCAGGGTGAAGACGATCAGCCCCCAGGGCGTGGTCGCCAGAAACGTGTCGACCCCGTAGCCGATGGCGGCGCCCACCAGCACGCCCGAGACGAACTCCGCGCCCAGCCGGAAGGCCAGGGCCACGCCCGAGCGGGAGGAGGTATCCGCCGCGCCCTTGGGCGCGGGAACCTCGCCCTTGGCGCGGACCTGGCTCAACGAGCTGTTGAGCCGCTCCAGCCGCGCGCCGAGCTCGGAATCGTTGGATCCGGGCGCCTGCGTGTTGCCCGCGGCCCCGTGGCGCTCTCCGGAGGGAGAATGTTCAGGCTCGGACATGGCGCAAACCTCGGCTCCAGGGCGAGGCGGATGCCTTGCCCCTCGAAACCGGGGCGCACCATAGTTGTGTCAAAATTGGGTGTCAAGGCGCACGCAATTTTACTTAAGTCTATGAAAGCGCAGCGAAAAAATGTGGCTGCGACAACGTGGAAGGTGCCTTTTCCCAGCCCCTGCGACGTCGCGGCAACAGGGGCGTCGCGGGCGCGCCGTTGGCGCACGGTGCGCGGGTGTGGCGCTCAGCCGGCCTCGCGCAGGCTTTCGGCGCCCTGCAGATCGACGGAGACGAGGCGGGAAACGCCGCGTTCCGCCATGGTGACGCCGAACAGCCGGTTCTGGTGCGCCATGGTGATGGGGTTGTGGGTGATGGTGAGGAAGCGCGTGTCCGTGCGCCGCGTCATCTCTTCCAGGAGCGTGCAGAAGCGCTCCACGTTGGCGTCGTCGAGCGGCGCATCCACCTCGTCGAGCACGCAGATGGGCGCGGGATTGGTGAGGAACACCGCGAAGATGAGCGCCATGGCGGTCAGCGCCTGCTCGCCGCCGGAGAGCAGGGAGAGGGTCTGCGGCTTCTTGCCCGGCGGGCGGGCGATGATGTCGAGCCCCGCTTCCAGCGGGTCCTCCGCGTCGGTGAGCACGAGGTCCGCCTCGCCGCCACCGAACAGGGTGTCGAACAGCGACTTGAAATGGGCGTTCACCACCGTGAACGACGCCTGAAGGCGCTCGCGCGCCTCGCGGTTCAGGCTCTGGATGGCGCCGCGCAGGCGCTTGATGGCCTCGATGAGGTCGTCGCGCTCGGTGACGAGGCCGGTGTGGCGGGCTTCCGCCTCCTCCAGCTCCACGTCGGCGCGCAGGTTCACGGCGCCCAGGCGGTCGCGGTCGCGCTTGGCGCGCTCCAGCACCGCCTCCACCGCGCCGGCCTCGGGCAGGTTTTCTTCGCCGGTGATGCCGGCCTGGACGCGGGCGGCGTCGGGCGGGCCGTCCAGCGCCTCCAGGATCTCGCGCTCCAGGTCGTCCCGGCGCTGGCGGGCGGCTTCGAGCCGGGCCTCGGCGCGGGCCGCCTCGGCGCGGGACTGGGACATGGCCTCCAGCGCCTCGCGGGCCGCCTTGTCGCTGGCGGCGAGCGCGGCCTCGCCCTCGGCCAGGCGGTCGGCGGCGGCGCGGCGGGCGGTTTCCGCCTCCTCCAGCCCGGTCATGAGGGCGCGGCGCTGGCGGATGATCTCGCTCGGCGCATCCTCGATCTCGGCCAGCTCCGCATGGGCTTCGTCCGCACGCGCCTCGATGGCCGCGAGCCGCTCGCCCGCGCCTCCCGCGCGCTGCTGCCAGGAGCGGCGCTCGCCGGCGATGGCTTCCAGGCGCCGGATGCGGGCGGCGCCGTCGCGGCGCAGGGCGTCGGCGGCGGCGCGGGCCTCGGCCAGAGCGGCGCGGCGCTCGCCGGCCTCGGCGCGGGCGCGGGCGAGCTCGGCCTCCAGCACCTGGGGCATGTCCAGGGCGGCGAGCTGGTCCTGGGCCTCCTGAAGCTGGGCCTCCATCTCCTCGCGCACGGCGGCGAGGCGCGCGCGGGCCTCGCCGATGGCGGCCAGGCGCGCCATGTGCTGGGCGGCCTTGCGCTCGGCCGCTTCCAGCACGGCGCGGGCGGCCTCGGCCGCGCGCTGGGCGGCGCGGCGGGCCTCGCGGGCGTGGGTCTCGGCGGCGGCGGCGAGGCGTTCCTCTCCCTCCCGTTCCGCCAGGGTGGCGCGGATCTCCTCCACCGCCTCCCGCGCGGCCTCGGTCTCGGCCTCGATGTCGGCGAGGCGGTTGCGCTCGGCGAGCCGCCGGGCGGCTGCAGTGGGGGCATCGGCGGCGGCGGTCAGGCCGTCCCAGCGCCAGAGGTCGCCGGCACGGGAGATGAGCCTCTGGCCGGGTTTCAGCAGGGGCGCGAGCCGCGGCCCCGCGGCGGCCTCCACAATGCCCACCTGGGCGAGGCGGCGGGCGAGGGCGGGTGCGCCGGTGACATGCCGGGAGAGGGGCTCGGCCCCGGCCGGCAGGGGCGGGTCCGAAGGGGCGGGGGCGGCACCGGCCCAGCGGGCGGGGGCCTCCGGCGCCACCGGCAGGTCGAGGTCGTCGCCCAATGCGGCGCCGAGGGCGGTCTCGTACCCCTTTTCCACGCGCACGAGGTCGGCGACGGGAGGGAAGCGGTGATCAGTGGATTGCAGCAGCTTGGCGAGGGTGCGGGCCTCCGCGTCCAGGCGGCCGAAGCGTTTTTCCGCCTCGCCCACGGCCGGGCGCAGCGCTTCCACCGCGCGGCGGGCGGCGGCGTGCTCCGCCTCGGCGGCGAGGGTGGCTTCTTCCGCCTCCGCGAGGCTCTCGCGGGAGATTTCGGCGTTGAGGCGGATGTCGTCCAGGGCGGCGGTGCCGGCCTCGCGGCCGAGCCGGCTCTCTTCCGCTTCCACCGAGGCCCGCTCGGCGGCGTTGCGCAGCAGGCGGTCGCGGATCTCGCGCGCGGCCTGCTCCAGGCTCGCCCGGCGGGCGCCGAGGTCGGCGAAATGGGCGGTCTTTTCCTCCAGCGCGTGCTGGGCCTCCTCCAGCAAAGCGGCGGCTTCCTCCTGCCGCTCGGCGGCGACGGCGCCCAGCTCGGCCGCCTCCTCCTGCTCGGCCAGGAGGGTTTCCGCCTCGGCATCGAGCCGCTCCAGCACGCCCTCGGCGTCGGCGGAGAGGGAGGTCTCGCGCTCCAGGTCCTGGGCGAGCTGGACCAGGCGGCGCTCCAGCTCCTGCCGGCGGGCGGAAAGGCGCGCCTCCTCCTTGTCCAGCGCGTCACGCGCGTGGGCGAGGCGCTGGACGGCGGCGGCGGCCTCCGCCTCCTGCGCGCGCAGCGGCGGCAGGGCATGGGCGGCGAGCGCCTGGAGGCGGGCCGCTTCCGCCTGCACGCGGGTCAGTTCCGCGCCGTCGCGCTGGGAGGCCGCCAGCGCCCGCTCGGCGTCCATGAGGGCGGCGCTCACCTCGCGCCAGCGCAGCCACATCAGGGTGGCCTCGCAGTGGCGGATCTCGGCGGCCAGCGCCTTGTAGCGCTGGGTCTGGCGCGACTGGCGGCGCAGGCTCTCCACCTGGGAGCCGATCTGGAGGATGACATCCTCGACGCGGGCGAGGTTCTGCTCGGCGGCCCTGAGGCGCGTTTCGGCTTCGTGGCGGCGGGCGTGGAGGCCGGCGACGCCGGCCGCCTCCTCCAGGATGCGGCGGCGGGCATTGGGCTTGGCGCCCACGATCTCGCCGATCTGCCCCTGGCGCACCAGGGCCGGCGAGCGCGCGCCCGTGGAGGCGTCCGCGAACAGCAGGTGCACGTCGCGCGCCCGCACGTCGCGCCCGTTGATGCGGTAGCCGGAGCCGGAGCCGCGCTCGATGCGGCGCACCACCTCCAGCTCCTCCCACTCGTTGAAGGCGGCGGGGGCGGTGCGGTCCGCATTGTCGAGCTGGAGCGCCACCTCGGCCGTGTTGCGCGCCGGCCGCCCGGTGGTGCCGGAGAAGATGACGTCGTCCATGTCCTGGGCGCGCATGGCCTTGTGGGAGCTTTCGCCCATCACCCAGCGCAGGGCTTCCACGAGGTTCGACTTGCCGCACCCGTTCGGGCCCACCACGCCTGTCAGGCCGGGCTCGATGACGAGTTCCGTGGGCTCGACGAACGTCTTGAAGCCCACCAGCCGGAGGCGGTCGAACTTCATGCGGTCGGCACCGGGACGTGGTTGGCGCGGATCATGGCAAGAGGTGTGCCAGCGCGTGGCGGCGGCGTCAAACGGCGCGGTGCCGGCGCATGGCATGGCGTCGGCACGATGCCCGCCGCGCGGAGCGCGCGGCGGTGCGGTTCGCCGTGCGATCGGCGCTTGACGCCTCGCGCGGGGGTGGGTAACTTCGCGCAACTTTTGGAAGGGCCTGCGGGACCATGCGCAATATCGTTATTCTTCTCGTATCCGGGGGCGCCACGATCGGTCCAGCCTGAAGCGGCTGTTTCGAACGGACGTGGCGCGCGACGAGGGGCCCTTGGGGCCCCTTCGTCGTTTCTGAACCGCCGCGGTCCTGTCGATCGCGGCCCGACGCGATGACAGACAGACATGCGGCGCGAAGGCGCCAGGGAGTTCCAACGCCATGACCAGCGAGACCACCACCAGCCCGACCATCCCCGCCGGCACCAGGATGACCGGCGCCGAAATGGTGATCCGGGCTTTCGCCGACCAGGGCGTCGCGCACATCTTCGGCTATCCCGGCGGCGCGGTGCTGCCCATCTATGACGCGATCTTCCAGCAGGACGCCATCGAGCACATCCTGGTGCGCCACGAGCAGGCGGCGGTGCACGCGGCGGAAGGCTATGCCCGCTCCTCCGGCAAGGTGGGCGTGGTGCTCGTCACCTCCGGCCCCGGCGCCACCAACGCGGTGACGGGCCTCGCCGACGCGCTGATGGATTCGATCCCGATCGTCTGCATTTCCGGGCAGGTGCCGACGCACCTCATCGGCAACGATGCCTTCCAGGAGTGCGACACGGTCGGCATCACCCGGCCCTGCACCAAGCACAATTACCTGGTGCGCGACGTGAACGACCTGGCGCGCGTGCTGCACGAGGCGTTCTACGTGGCGCAGAACGGCCGGCCCGGACCGGTGGTGGTGGACATCCCCAAGGATGTCCAGTTCGCGACCGGCACCTATGTCGGCCGCGAGAACATCCAGCACAAGACCTACCGGCCGAAGCTGGAAGCCGAGGATTCGCAGATCGCGGCCGCGGTGGAGATGCTCGCGTCCGCCAAGAAGCCCATTTTCTACACGGGCGGCGGCGTCATCAATTCCGGGCCCGAGGCGAGCCGCCTGCTGCGCGCCTTCGCCCGCGAGACCGGCGTGCCCGTCACCTCGACCCTGATGGGCCTCGGCGCCTTCCCGGCGAGCGATCCGCAGTGGCTGGGCATGCTGGGCATGCACGGCACCTACGAGGCCAACCTCGCCATGCATGACTGCGACGTCATGGTGTGCATCGGCGCGCGCTTCGACGACCGCATCACCGGCCGGCTCGATGCCTTCGCTCCGCATTCCAAGAAGATCCACATCGACATCGACCCGTCCTCCATCAACAAGAGCGTGAAGGTGGACCTGCCGATCATCGGCGACGTGGCGCGGGTGCTCGGCGCCCTCACCATCGCCTGGGCGGGGCGTGGGGCCTCCATCGACAAGCAGGCGCTGGCCGCATGGTGGACGCAGATCAACCGCTGGCGCTCGCGCCAGTGCCTCGCCTATCGCGCGTCCGACACCATCATCAAGCCGCAGTACGCCATCGAGCGGCTCTACAACGCGGTGAAGGACAAGGACGTCTACATCACCACCGAGGTGGGCCAGCACCAGATGTGGGCGGCCCAGTTCTTCCACTTCGAGGAGCCGAACCGCTGGCTGACCTCCGGCGGCCTCGGCACCATGGGTTACGGCCTGCCGGCCGCCATCGGCGCGCAGAAGGCGCACCCCGGCGCCCTGGTGGTGGACATCGCCGGCGAGGCGTCCATCCAGATGAACATGCAGGAGATGTCCACCGCCATGCAGTTCGACCTGCCGGTGAAGGTCTTCATCCTGAACAACAAGTACATGGGCATGGTGCGCCAGTGGCAGGAGCTGCTGCACGGCGGGCGCTACTCCCATTCCTACTCCGAGGCGCTGCCCGATTTCGTGAAGCTGGCGGAGGCCTATGGCGGCGTCGGCATCCGCTGCGACAAGCCTTCCGACCTCGACGCGGCGATCCAGGAAATGATCTCGGTGAAGAAGCCGGTGATCTTCGACTGCATCGTGGACCAGCAGGAAAACTGCTTCCCCATGATCCCCTCGGGCCGCGCCCACAACGAGATGATCCTCGGCGACATGGCCGTGGATCTCGACGACGCCATCACCGCCGAAGGCAAGATGCTGGTGTGAGCGGGCGCGCCCGCCTGCTCCCTCCCGCCGTTCCGGCCCTCCCCCGCGCGGGGGAGGGGTTCCCGCCGACACCCATTCCCGAGCCCTTCCATGCCTGAAGCTCACGAGCGCATCGAGCGCCATACCCTCTCGGTCCTGGTGGACAACGAGCCGGGCGTGCTCGCCCGCGTCATCGGCCTGTTTTCCGGCCGCGGCTACAATATCGACAGCCTCACCGTGTCCGAGGTGAGCGCCGAGAGCCATCTCTCGCGCATCACCATCGTCACCACCGGCACGCCCATGGTGATCGAGCAGATCCGCAACCAGCTCGACCGCCTGGTGCCCGTGCACCGGGTGCGCGACCTCACGGTGGAGGGCTGCTACCTCGAGCGCGAGCTCGCCATGGTGAAGGTGAGCGGCACCGGCGAGGCCCGCTCGGAGGCGCTGCGCCTCGCCGAGGCGTTCCGCGCCCGCGTCATCGACGCCTCCCGCGAGAGCTTCGTGTTCGAGATCACCGGCAAGAGCGACAAGATCGACCAGTTCGCCCACCTCATGGAGCCGCTCGGCCTCACCGAGGTGGCGCGCACCGGCGTGGTCGCCATCTCGCGCGGGCCCAAGGCCCTGTGATGCCGGCCTGAGACGGGTTCCCTTCGGCCGCGATCCGGTGCACGACGCCGGCGCGGCCCTCCGCCATTCAAAGACGACGCCCACAAGGAGACACTGATGCGCGTTTACTACGATCGCGACGCCGACCTGAACCTCATCAAGGGCAAGAAGGTCGCCGTCATCGGCTACGGCAGCCAGGGCCACGCCCACGCGCTCAACATGCGCGATTCGGGCGTGAAGGATGTGGTGATCGCGCTGCGTCCCGGCTCCGCCACCGCCAAGAAGGCCGAGGCCGAGGGCTTCAAGGTGCTTTCCCCCGCCGAGGCCGCCAAGTGGGCCGACGTGGTGATGATGCTCACCCCCGACGAACTGCAGGGCGACATCTATCGCGACAGCCTCCATGACAACATGAAGGAAGGCGCGGCGCTGTTCTTCGCCCACGGCCTGAACATCCACTTCAACCTGATCGAGGCGCGCAAGGACCTCGACGTGCTGATGGCCGCCCCCAAGGGCCCGGGCCATACCGTGCGCGGCGAGTATCTCAAGGGCGGCGGCGTGCCGACCCTCATCGCCATCGCCCAGGACGCGACCGGCAACGCGCATGATCTCGCGCTGTCCTACGCCTCCGCCATCGGCGGCGGCCGCGCCGGCATCATCGAGACCACCTTCAAGGAAGAGTGCGAGACCGACCTGTTCGGCGAGCAGGCGGTGCTGTGCGGCGGCGTGGTGGAGCTGATCCGCGCCGGCTTCGAGACCCTCGTGGAGGCCGGCTACGCCCCCGAGATGGCCTATTTCGAGTGCCTGCACGAGATGAAGCTCATCGTCGACCTCATCTACGAGGGCGGCATCGCCAACATGAATTACTCCATCTCCAACACCGCGGAGTATGGCGAGTACGTCACCGGCCCGCGCATCATCACGCCCGAGACCAAGGCCGAGATGAAGCGCGTGCTCACGGACATCCAGTCCGGCAAGTTCACCCGCGACTGGATGCTGGAGAACAAGGTGAACCAGACCTCGTTCAAGGCCACCCGCGCCCGCGTGAACGCCCACCCCATCGAGGACGTGGGCGAGAAGCTGCGCGCCATGATGCCCTGGATCAAGGCCAAGGCCCTGGTGGACAAGTCCAAGAACTGAGGCTGTTCCGCGGGCATGCGGCCCGCGGCGCGCATTCGGCCCCGGGTCGGCTTGCCGGCCCGGGGTTTTTCATGTCCGGGGGCGGGGGCTGGCAGAGGTGGATGGGGATTTAAATAAGAACAACTCAAAACAAGAGTTCAATATAAAGCCGCTCTCGAAAGCGCGAGTTTTCGATGGTGTGTCAAATATCATAAGTTTTTCTTTGACACAATTCGGTGTTGTCCTATCTTGAGAGAGCTTGCGGCGCGCAATTAGATTTCAAGCGCTGAAAGCCGGGTGCCATCCTCTCCGTGCGGCGCCCTTCGTTTTGATTTTGAACGATTCAATAAAGAGATACGACCCATGAATGTTACCGTCATCTTCGGATCGGACGGCGGCGCGACCAAGGGTGTCGCCTCCAAGATTTCCAAGAAATGCCAGGGCCGCAGCGTCGACATCAAGGCCGCCAGCAAGGCCGATTTCGAGGGCTGCGACCTCCTGATCCTCGGCTCGCCCACCTACGGCGACGGCACGCTGCAGACGGACTGGGAGGAGAATATCGACAAGCTGCGCTCCGCCAATATCCAGGGCAAGAAAGTCGCCCTGTTCGGCACCGGAGACCAGGCGACCTACCCTGAGTCCTTCGTCGATGCCATGGGCATTCTATATGATGAGGTGATGGGGCTGGGCGCCGAGGTGGTGGGCTTCACCGACACCGCCGGCTATGACTACTCCGGCTCCACCGCCGAGCGGGACGGCCAGTTCGTCGGCCTCGCCCTGGACCAGGACGGCCAGTCGGGCATGACCGAGAAGCGGGTCACGGCATGGCTCAGCAAGCTGCTGTAGATCCGGTCGCGCTCAGGCTGTTCCACCACCACCTGTATGAATACGGGCGGGGCGTGCGGGGCCTGTTCCTCATGACCATCGGGCTCATCGAGTCCGCGCCCGTCGTCGCGAAGCTTCGCGACGACGGCATCGACCACTTCGTGCAGCGGGTGGGGGCCTCGAAGGTCAATGTCTTCTTCGGGCGGGAGGCTTACGTGGCGGTGGCGCGCAGTTTCGTCACCAAGCCGCTCAACCTTCTGAGCCCGGAGGAGGATTTCATGCTCGGCACGCTGCTCGGCTACGACCGGGAGCAGCAGTGCCGGCGCTTCCTGAGCAAGCTCGCGGCGCCGGCGGCGCGCTGTCCCCTCGCCGTGGCGGCGGAGTGAGGCGGCGCCGGCCGGCGCTGCTCTCCCGTTGCGGATGTTCCCGTCCTGCACCGCATCGCGCCGCCAGCCCGCGGGCTCCATGCTTCGACCCTTGCCCAGGCCCGCGCGGCGTTCGCGCGCAGCCCGCCTGGGGCCGCCCATGGACCGGGATCGGTGACGTCAGGTCGCCGCGTCGGAATAGCGGGTGGCCAGCGGCAGGGACGCCGTGGCGAGGAACGAGCGGTAGCGCCGCCGGGCATCGATGGCGGTGCCGTTGTCGGAGATGGCGGCCTCCTGCAGCTCGGCGAGGGCCCAGGGGTTGGGCTCCACCGGCAGGGCCACGATCTCGGGCGCATTATGGGACGTGATCTCGATGATGTCGTGGGCGGTCAGCGCCTGCAGGGCCTGCGCCGCGAGCTGGCGCTGATAGGCCCGCCGCTCCGGCGCGATATCCTCCCACGCCTCAAGGAGCGGATAGCGGGTGCGCGAAAAGGCGTGCATCGCCCGCGCCATACGCTCCACCATGTCCGCCGAGATCATCCCCTGGCCCTCTGACCTTCCAATCCGATCGCGCCCAAAGGTGCCGGAAAGCCGTTTCCTGACCGTTGCGAAGCGGGCCGTTTTTGCCGCATGGTCAATGAAACATGAACGCGCGCGAGCGGTGGCGCTGGCCGCGGCGCGCGTGCTAAGCCGCCGGTCGCACGGCGCAAGCCAGGGGAGTGGTAAGGATGGCGGTGACCCTCGACATGCTCAAGGTGAAGCTCTTCACCGACGGCGCCGACAAGGCGCAGATCGTGGAGATGGCCCGGCACGGCCACATCGCCGGCTTCACCACCAATCCCTCCCTGCTGCGCAAGGCCGGCGTCACCGATTACGAGGCCCATGCCCGCGCCCTGGTGGAGGCGGTGCCCGACCGCCACCTCTCGTTCGAGGTGATCGCCGACGACATTCCCGAGATCCGCCGCCAGGCGCTGTTCATCGCCACCTGGGGCGCCAACGTTTATGTGAAGCTGCCGGTGTCCACCACCGCCGGCGAGCCGCTGTTCCCCCTGGTGCGGGAGCTGTCGCAGCAGGGCGTGAAGGTGAACCTCACGGCGGTGTTCGACCTGCCGCAGGTGGAGGAGGGCGTGGCCGCGCTCGCGGGTGGGGCGCCGGCCTGCATCTCGGTGTTCGCCGGCCGCCTCGCGGACATGGGGCTCGACTACGCCCCCGCGGTCACCCGCGCGGTGGCGCTGGCCCGCGCCACGCCCAACGTCGAGGTCATCTGGGCCTCCACCCGCGAGGTGTGGAACGTGATCGAGGCCGACCGCATGGGCTGCCACATCATCACCGCCCCGGCCGACGTGCTGAAGAAGCTGCCGGAGCTGGGCACCCGCACCGCCGCCGAGCTGTCCCTCGGCGCGGTGAAGGCGTTCCGCGCGGATGTGGAAGCGGCTGGCCTCACGCTCCCCATCCCCGGCCGCGACGCCGCCTAGAGTGATCCTCCGCCCCGCGACACCGCGCCGGCGCGGATTTTCTTCCGAAGCCGGTGTGATCGGCGCGGATTGAAAACTGCGTGGATCGCCGTGTGGAGGTTGCGCGGTGGCACCGGCAGCCATTGCGCCGCCGCCGCGCGCTGATAGACTTGTCGCCAAGGCGCGGCGAGGTGTGATGCGCACACCGGGCCGGAGCGCATTTTTCCGCCTTGCGGCGAGGGGATCGATATGAGGGACGGGACGCACGGGTCCGCGTCGGGCTCGGAGCCGTCTTCCCAATCCGGGAGCGAGAGACGCGGTGTCGCGCCTTCGCGCGCGCGGCGCGTGCCGGAGCGGCAGGGGCCGCCGGATGATTCGGTCTACGCCGCCATCGACCTCGGCACCAACAATTGCCGCCTTCTGGTGGCCCGGCCCACGCCGCGCGGCTTCCGCGTGGTGGATGCCTTCTCGCGCATCGTCCGCCTCGGCGAGGGGCTGACCGCCTCCGGCCGGCTCGGTGATTCGGCCATGGAACGGGCGGCCTCCGCGCTGGAGGTGTGCGCCGCCAAGATGGCCCAGCGGGGCGTGACGCGCGCCCGCGTGATCGCCACCGAAGCCTGCCGCGCCGCCGTCAACGGCGAGGACTTCTGCGCCCGCGTGCGTTCGCGCACGGGCCTCGACCTCGAGGTGGTGGACCGCCGCACCGAGGCGGGGCTCGCCGCCGCCGGCTGCGCGCCGCTGGTGGATCCGCGCGGCGACGGGGCGGTGCTGTTCGACATCGGCGGCGGCTCCACCGAGGTGGTCTGGCTCGGCCGCCGCTCGGCCGGCGACGACGGCCCGCCGCGGGCGCGCATCCGCGCCTGGGTGTCGCTGCCGGTGGGGGTGGTTTCCCTGTCCGAGCGCCACGGCGGGGTGCGGGTCTCGCCGGACGTGTTCCACGCCATGGTGGCGGAGGTGCGCACCATGCTGGAGGGCGTGCGCGAGAGCTGGAGCTTCCGCCCGCCCCAGCGCCTGCACCTGCTCGGCACCTCCGGCACGGTCACGACGGTGGCGGGCATCCACCTCGGCCTCCACCGCTACGACCGCACCCGCGTGGACGGCACCTGGCTCAGCGACACCTCCATCGGCGAGGTGGTGGACCGGCTCATGGGCATGTCGTTCGAGGAGCGGGTGGCCAATCCATGCATCGGCGCCCAGCGGGCGGACTTGGTGCTGGCGGGCTGCGCCATCATGGAGGCGGTGCGCGAGGTGTTCCCGGCGGAGCGCCTGCGCGTGGCCGATCGCGGCTTGAGGGAAGGCATGCTGGTTCAATTGATGCGCGCCGACGGCGTGTGGCGCCGGCAGCGGCCCGGCGGCGCGGCCTGCGAGGACGCCCCGGCGCCCTGCGCGGAGCGCGAGCAGCCCGGCGACGCCCCCAAGGGCACTGGAAAGGGCACCGCGAAAGGCGTGTCGAAGGGAACCAAGGCGGGCGCCGCCCCGGCGGAGTGCGCCGATGGCCGCAGGAAGGATGCGCGACCGTGAGCAACCCCACCCATGGGCCCGACGGGCGCCCCCTCAAGGTGCGGGTGAAGACCGCCCGCGGCCGCACCACCTCCTCGCAGAAATGGCTGCAGCGCCAGCTCAATGACCCCTATGTGGCCCGCGCCCGGCGCGAGGGCTGGCGCTCGCGCGCGGCGTTCAAGCTCATCGAGATGGACGAGAAGGCGAAGCTGCTGAAGAAGGGCATGCGCATCCTGGATCTCGGCGCCGCGCCCGGCGGCTGGAGCCAGGTGGCCGCGCGCAAGATCGGCCTCGACGCCGGTCACGGCAAGATCGTGGGCATCGACCTCCTGGAGATGGAGCCCATCCCCGGCGTGGTCCTCGCGCAGATGGACTTCCTGGCCCCCGACGCGCCCGGGCGGCTGCTCGAGATGCTCGACGGGCCGGCGGACCTCGTGATGTCGGACATGGCGGCCAATGCCACCGGCCACAAGAAGACCGACCACCTGAAGATCGTGGCGCTGGTGGAGCTGGCGGCGGATTTCGCCCGCCAGGTGCTGGCGCCGGGCGGCGCCTTCCTCGCCAAGGTGCTGCAGGGTGGCACCGAAGGCACGCTGCTGGCGGACCTGAAGCGGGACTTCGCCTCGGTGAAGCATGTGAAGCCCGCCGCGAGCCGTGCCGATTCGGCCGAGCTCTACGTGCTGGCCACCGGCTTTCGCGGCCGGACGGCGGAAGGGCGGGGCGAGGACGGCGACGCGGCACCCGCGCAGGATGGGCCGGCGGCGGGCTGAGGCGAGGGGCACAGGCAGGGCGTGGCCCCGGCCCGCGCGGTGGGGTCCGCCTCATCCGCCCGGCCATTGCGCCATGCGGCGGCTGGAGCGTTGTCCGTTCGCATGGACTCACGGAAAACGCTCCGGGCTCTTGAAACTATGCGTTTTCTTCACGCGAACCGGTATCCGCTTCGCCTGAAAATGCTCTCATGCGCGCGGGCCACATGCCGCGTCCCTGTCAGTGCTGCTCCACCTCCGCGCGCGGGTCGGCGAGGTCCTTGCGCTTGGAGATGAGCTCCTTGCCGGCGTTCGCCGGCAGCATGATGAAGTGGAGGAAACTGAGCGCGCTCACCGCCGCCACCACCAGGAAGGCCACGGTGAAGTCGATCTGCGTCACGTGCGCCTCGTCTCCGCCGCCGCGCATCAGCTCCAGCACCAGCCCGGCGAGGGCGACGCCGGTGGAGAGCGACACCTGCTGCGCGACGCTGGCGAAGGAGGTGGCGCTGCTCATCTCGCGGTCCTGCACCTCCGCATAGCTCAGGGCGTTGAGCGCCGTGAACTGGAGCGAGCGCAGGAAGCCGCCGACCAGCAGCAGGGCCACGATGAGCCAGTAGGGCGTCTCGTTGGTGAAGAGGGCATAGGCGGCGATGAAGCCGGCCGAGAGCAGCGCGTTCACCGTCAGCACCCGCTTGTAGCCGAGCCGCTGGAGGATGCGCGCCGCGGTCACCTTCATGACGATGGCGCCGGCCGAGGCGGAAAACGTGATGAGCCCGGAGGCGAAGGGCGAGAGGCCGTAGACGAGCTGCAGCAGCAGCGGTAGCAGGAAGGGCAGGGCGCCGATGCCCACCCGGAACAGGGAGCCCCCCACCACGCAGGCGCGGAAGGTGGGATAGCGCATCAGCCCGAGGTCCAGCACCGCGTGGGGCGTGCGGCGGGCATGGCGCACGTAGGCCGCGAGCGAGAGCGCGCCGACGCCCGATACGGCGAGCACGATCCAGAGCGGCACGATCTCCTGTCCCAGCACCGCGAAGCCGAACACCAGCCCGGCGAGCCCGACGCCCGACAGCACCAGCCCCTTCAGGTCCAGCGGCGGCACGTCCTCGGCGCGCACGTTCTCGATGAAGCGCGTGGCCAGGAACACGCCCAGGATGCCGATGGGCACGTTGATGAAGAACACCAGCCGCCAGTTGAAATAAGTGGTGATGAAGCCGCCGAGCGGCGGGCCGATCACCGGGCCCAGCAGCGCCGGTATGGTGAGCCACGCCAGCGCCGACACCAGCTCCGACTTCGGCACCGCGCGCAGGATGACGAGCCGCCCCACCGGCACCATCATGGCCCCGCCCAGGCCCTGGATGATGCGGTAGAGGACGAAGTCGCCCAGCGAGGTGGCGAGCCCGCACAGCACCGACCCCAGGGTGAAGATGACGATGGCGGAGCGGAACACCGTGCGCGCGCCGTAGCGGTCCGCCGCCCAGCCGCTGGCGGGGATGAACACCGCCAGCGACAGCAAATAGGAGGTGAGCGCCAGCTTCAGCGCCACCGGGTCCTCGTGGAGATCGGCGGCGATGGCGGGCAGGGAGGTGGCGATGACGGTGGCGTCCACCTGCTCCATGAACAGGGCGCACGCGACGATCAGCGGGATGAGAACCTGCGGGGGCAGAGCGAGGCGCGACACGGGGGCTTCCTGACGGCGTGGCGCCTCCTTAAGCCAGTTTGCCCGGCGGATGAAGGGGGCGGCCATCACACCCACGCGCGGGCCGTCGGCGCGCGCGGCGCTTGGATGATCGCGGCGATGGCTGGCCGCGCGGCGCGAGGGCGGCCGGCGTCCGTGAGCGACGCTCGGGGCAACGATGCAGGGGAGGAGACCCCGCCGGGGGCGCTATGGAGCGTCGCATGGGCGCTTTCCCTGTCATCCGCCTGCCCCCCGGCAAGGTGGCCGCTTGCGATGGCGACGATCTCGCCCATATGCGCAGGAGCGGCCGTGGTGGCCGCCGCAGGAGGGCCCGGCCGGATGATCTACATTCTCGCAGCGCTGCTGCCGCCGCTCGGGCTGCTGCTGAACGGCCAGCCGGTGTCGGCGGTGGTCAATCTCGTGATGATCGTGCCGTGCGTGCTGCTGGGGCTGCTTTTCGCCCCGTTCTTGCTGCTGCCCTCGGCCCATGCGGTGATCTCGGTGCACATGAAGCGCAACGATCGCTGGCAGCGGCGCATGCTGGAGGCCATCGCCCGCCGCGAGGCCCCGCCCGGCGGCACGCCCTGAGGCGAGCCGGGTTTCCGGCGCCCGTGGGGAGGCGGCAGGGAGGTGGTCGGAATGATCCTGGGCCGGAAGCGGGCGCTGCCTCTCGCCCTGTCAGCGCCGTTCGGCTGTCGGGCGATCCCCCCATGAGGCCGCAGGGCTCGCGACAGCGTGCAATGCGCCCGGAAGCGGCGCGATTCGTCGGCGCGCCTCGGCGTTCATGCTTGCAGCGCGGCCTGGGGGGCGCGCCGCATTCTGGCCGGCGCGGGGGCTCGCCCCGCGCCGCTTCGCGCCGCCTCAGAAGAAGCGACGTCCGCCGGATTCCTCGTCCTGGCCCGGCTCGCGGGTCAGGCGCGCGGTTTCATCGCGGCGGATGAAATCCGAAAAAGGGTCGCGGGCGTCCTCCCGGGCGCTGGCGGGGGCCACTTCCAGGGGCTGCGGGCGGGCGGCTGCGGGCACGGGGGCCGGCGCCGGGCGGGCGTTGCCCACCGGAACCGCGCGGCTCGAATCCGTGGTGCGCGAGGCCTTGGCGTCGAGCCACGGCAGCGGGAAGGGCGAGGCGATGAAGGCCACGCCGTCCTCCTGCTCCCAGGCCACCATGTAGACCTCCTCGTCCACCGGCATGCCGGGGAGCGAGAACATCTGCGGCGCCTCGCGGGCGGAGCCGCTCCAGCCCAGGGAATGGGCGAGCTGGAAGGCCTCGTCGAGGAACGAGCTCAGGGCCGCCAGACGGTCGGCCCGGAGATTCTGGATGAAGTCCACGTCCAGCAGGCGGCGGAGATAGGTCTCCACGCTGTCCCCCGCCGCCCATTGGGCACCGGTGGCGAACTGGTACACATATACGCGCGGGTTTTCCATTACTCAGCTCCACCCAGCAGGGACATCGTCGAGCCCACCGTGCCCACTTCTCGCTTGGATGCGCAGGACGACTGGGGCTGGCCAAGGTTCTTGTACCGTCTTGTCGTGCATTTTCAAAGAGACAGCAGCCGTTGCGCCTCGGCGCGGCCGCGCCCGGCGGTGGCAGGGGGGATGATGGGGTGTTGCCTTAACATTCTGTAAAATATCGATTTCATCAATCGAGGCAGGTATCTGGGCAGGTTGTTAACCAGATCTTTACGAAACTGGCCAAGGCAGTGGAGAAGCCCCCGCGGGCGCCTGCCGGCGCCGCCTTTACCCTATGGCGCGCGGGGTTTCGGCCCGGTCGGAGCGCCCCAGCGCGCGGCGGCGTCGTCGTCCGCCGCCTTGGCCTCCACCCAGGTGCCGCCGGAGGCGCGTTCTTCCTTCTTCCAGAAGGGGGCATCGGTCTTCAGCCAGTCCATCAGGAACTCGGCGGCGGCGAAGGCGGCGCCGCGATGGGCGGAGGCCGTGGCCACCAGCACGATGGGCGCGCCGGGAACGATGCGGCCGTGGCGGTGCACGATCACCGCGCCTTCCAGGGGCCAGCGCCGGCGGGCCTCCTCCAGGTGGCGGGAGATCTCCTCCTCCGCCATGCCGGGGTAGTGCTCCAGCACCAGCGCGGTGAGGGGCGCCTCGCCCGCGTCGGCGCGGCACAGGCCGGTGAAGGTGACCACGGCGCCGATGTCGGCGCGTCCCGCCGAGAGGCGGGCGGCCTCCTCGGCCGCGTCGAAGGGCTCGGCCTGCACGCGCACCACGAAGACGCCTTCCGGGGCTGCGGCGGCCATGGCTCAGCCTCCCGTCATGGGCGGGAAGAAGGCGACCTCACGCGCGCCGGCGAGCGGGGCGTCCGGCTTCACATGGCGGCGGTCGAGGGCGGCGCGCACCACGGCGGGGTCGGTGAAGGCCGAGGCGTGGGCCTCGTCCCGCCCCGCCAGCCAGCGGGCGAGGTCGGCCACCGTGCGCACGGTCTCCGGCGGGTCCACGGTTTCCTCCGGCAGGCCCACCCGCTCGCGCAGCCAGGCGAAGTAGAGGATCTTCACCGCTCGTCCTCCACCAGATGGCGCGCGCCGGCGCGGAAATAGTCGTAGCCGGTGTAAAGGGTGAGCACGGCGGAGATCCACAGCAGGGTGAGGCCGACAAGGCTGGTGCCGGGCAGGATCTGCTCGCCGGCCGTGCCGGTGATGAGCACGCCCACGGCCACGAGCTGCACCGTGGTCTTCCACTTGGCGAGGCGCGACACCGGCACCGACACGCGCAGCTCCGCCAGGAACTCCCTGAGGCCGGAGACCAGGATCTCGCGGCAGAGGATGACGACGGCCGCCCACAGCGACCAGCCGCGGATGGTGCCGTCCGAGGCCAGCATCAGCAGGCAGGTGGAGACCAGGAGCTTGTCGGCGATGGGGTCCAGCATGCGGCCGATGGCGGACTGCTGCTGCCAGGCGCGGGCGAGGTAGCCGTCGAAGAAATCGGTGATCGCCGCCGCGACATACAGCGCGAGCGCGACCCAGCGCAGCCAGAGGCCGCCGTGCAGGATGTCCGACCAGAACAGGCAGGCCGCCACCAGCGGCACCGCCACGCAGCGCGCATAGGTGAGGAGATTCGGCACGGAAAGGGCATGGCCCCGGCCGGGCGCGGGGGAGGGGGAGGTGCGCGTTGCAGCGTCGGCCATGCTCATCACTTCGCAGAAGCGGTCCGGGGTTCGCGATCGCCCTTCTTTAATTCGCGCCGGGCGCAGGGGGAACCCGCTTGTGCGTCCTTCGCCTCAGGCGGAAGGGCGCTCATGAAAATAATCATAGACCGCCTTGGCGGTGGCGGCATTGATTCCATCCACCTGCTCCAGGTCGGCGAGGGCCGCCCGCTCGATGGCCTTCAGTGTGCCGAAATGGCGCAGCAGCGCGCGTTTGCGTGTGGGGCCCACGCCGGCGATGGCCTGCAGGCCCGCTTCCGAGATGTCCTTCTTGCGCCGCGCCCGGTGGGAGCCGATGGCGAAGCGGTGGGCCTCGTCGCGCAGGCGCTGGATGAAATAGAGCACCGGGTCGCGCGGCTCCATGCGGAACGGCGGCTTGCCGGGCAGGAAGAACTGCTCGCGCCCCGCCTCGCGGTCGAGCCCCTTGGCGATGCCCACCAGCGGCACGTCGGTGATGCCGAGCGCATCCAGCACCTCGCGCGCCACGTTGAGCTGGCCGAGGCCGCCGTCGATGAGCACGAGGTCGGGCCAGGGCGAGGCGCCCTCGGCGTCGGGCAGGGGGCCTTCGGTCTCGGGCGCGTCCGTCCCAGGCGCGCCCGTCTCGGCCGCTTCGCCGGCGCGGGGCGGCTGGATGTCCTCCACCGGCGGCACGGCCTCCGCGCGCGGGTTCTCCTTCAGCAGCCGGGCGAAGCGGCGGGTGAGCACCTCGCGCATCATGCCGAAGTCGTCGCCGGGCACGAGGTCGGACGACTTGATGTTGAACTTGCGATACTGGGATTTGCGGAAGCCCTCCGGCCCCGCCACGATCATGCCGCCCACGGCATTCGTGCCCATGATGTGGGAATTGTCGTAGACCTCGATGCGCTGCGGCGCGCGGGCGAGGCCGAAGGCCTTGGCCACCCCTTCCAGCAGCCGCGCCTGGGTCGCGGTCTCAGCCAGGGTGCGGCCCAAAGCCTCGCGGGCGTTCTGCATGGCGTGGTCCACGAGGTCGCGCTTCTCGCCGCGCTGGGGTGCCGCGATCTCCACCTTGAAGCCGGACTTCTCCGAGAGGGCCTCCGCCAGCAGCGCCTGCTCCTCCACCTTGTGGGAGAGCAGGATGAGGCGCGGGGCCGGCTTGTCCTCGTAGAACTGGGAGAGGAAGGCGCCGAGCACCTCGCTCTCGTCCAGGGAGCGGTCGGCGCGCGGGTAATAGGCGCGGTTGCCCCAGTTCTGGCCGGTGCGGAAGAAGAACACCTCGATGCAGGTGGCGCCGCCTTCCTGGTGGCAGGCGAATACGTCCGCCTCCTCCACCGAGCGGGGGTTGATGCCCTGCGTGCCCTGCACGGCGGAGAGAGCGGCGAGGCGGTCGCGCAGGCGCGCGGCACGCTCGAATTCCAGCGCCTCGGCGGCGGCCTCCATCTCCTTCGCCAGCTCCTCCTTGATGGCGCGCGAGCGGCCGGAGAGGAAGTCCTTCGCCTCCCGCACCAGCCGGGCGTAATCCTTCTCCTCGATCTCGCCGGTGCAGGGGCCGGCGCAGCGCTTGATCTGGTGGAGCAGGCAGGGGCGCGAGCGATTCTCGAAATAGCTGTCGGAGCACGAGCGCAGGAGGAAGGCACGCTCCAGCGCGTTGATGGTGCGGTCCACCGCCCACACGCTGGCGAACGGGCCGTAATAGTCCCCCGGCCGGTTGCGCGCGCCGCGATGCTTCAGGATCTGCGGCGCCTTGTGCTCGATATCCGCGGTGATGAGGATGTAGGGGAAGGACTTGTCGTCGCGCAGCAGCACATTGAAGCGCGGCTTCAGCTGCTTGATGAGGTTCGCTTCCAGCAGCAGGGCTTCCGGCTCGCTGCGGGTGGAGACGAACTCCATGGCATGGGTGCCCGCGATCATCCGCGCGATGCGGTTGGTGTGGCCCACCGGGCGGGTGTAGCTCAGCACCCTCTTCTTGATGCTCTTGGCCTTGCCCACGTAGAGCACGGTGCCGTCGGCGCCGAGCATGCGATAGACGCCCGGCCCCGTGGGCGCGAGCTTCACCGCGCGGACGATGGCGGCGCGGCCGGTGGCCAGCGTCGCCTCCGCCGGCGCCTCGGCGTCCGCGTCGTCTTCGAGGGAGAATTCGGGAAGGTCCTGCTCCTCCGCGTCCGCGCCGGCCTCGATCTCCGGCGCCTCCGGCTCGGGCGCGTCGGCGCCGGGCATGCGGGCCTTCGGCGCGGGCGCGCCGCGCGGCGCACGCGCCATGTCGGCGCCGGGCGCATCGGTGGCGGGAAGCTGAAGCTCGGGCGGGTCCGTGGGGCGTCTGCCGGTCATGGGTGCAGCTTATACCAAAGGCTCATGGGCGACAGACATGGGCCTTTGGTCAAGCCCGCGTGTGCCGGGGAGGGGCGCCGGCGCCGTTAGGGCGCCGTCAACCATAGTGGCCACGGGATGCCGCGCCGCACGCGGGCCGAGAGCGCCCGAATTTGAAATTGTGAAGCCATCACAAAGCATTGAAGCATTTACCCGGCGTTCATCATGGGGAGCGGGAATCCACGCGCGGCAAAATTCGGGCAGGTTTGTGCTGCCACAGTGCGCGTGTCGGGCAGGCGCGGCTCCCGTATCCGAAGGGGTTGCGGTCCGCCGTGGGGTCCGGCGATGGTTGAGTATCCATGGGTAAATGAGTGTGCCGGCTTCTCTCCGCTTTGCGGGGCAGTGGTAAATTGAGTCGGTGGAAAACTATTTGGTGCGTGGATATCAACTATCGATTCAGCTTTCGGGGCGATGGAAAGTTCCATCGAATGAGGCGCAACTGTGGTCCCGCCCCTATGGCGCCTTGTTTGACAGAGCGTGCTCTGGCTGATGTAAGGAAGTGGAAAGGTTTCGCCACATCTCGGCCGTTTTTGATTTGGCTGGTGTGGCGCGATGGCTACAGACGGCCGGGCTGGCGGTCTGTATGAAGTCTCCCATGGTCGGCGATCGCCTCCGGGCGGGCCGAATTGAAGCAAGAAGGTAATAGTCATGTTGAAGCGTGTTCTGCTGGGCGCCTCCGCCCTCGCTCTTCTGGCCGGCTCGGCGTCTGCTGCCGATCTCTCCACACGCTATCCCGTGAAGGCCGCCGTGATGCCCGCCCCGATGTTCTCGTGGACCGGCTTCTACATCGGTGGCAACGTCGGCTGGGGCTGGGCCTCCAACTCGTTCGACTACACTACCGGCGCCCTGACCTACAATTACGACGTGGACAACTCGAACGGCGTGTTCGGCGGTCTGCAGGGCGGCTACAACTTCCAGTTCGCCAACAATGTGGTGGTGGGCGTGGAGGCGGACCTTGAGTTCGCCGACATCGGCCAGAGCAACACGCTCGTGGGCGGCCCGCTGTCGGCCACCATCACCTCCAGCAAGGTCGATACCTTCGGCACCATCCGCGGCCGCGTCGGCTACGCGCTCGACCGCTTCCTGCCCTACTTCACGGGCGGCGCGGCCTGGGCCAACACCAGCTTCACCGGCCCGTGGGGCGTGAGCTCCGACGGCACGCGCTGGGGCTGGACCATCGGTGGCGGCGCCGAATACGCCCTCACCAACAACTGGACCGTCAAGGCCGAGTATCTCTACCTCGACTTCGGCGACAAGAACCTGGGCTACCTGAACACGGACACCGCGTCCCAGGGCCTCACCATGAACACCGTCAAGGCCGGCGTGAACTACAAGTTCTGATCGCCGCCAGACGCGGAAAAGGGGGCTTCCCGTGCGGGAAGCCCCCTTTTTCTTTCCGGCTTCTTTCTCGCCGCTTCCCGCGCCTCAGGCGCGCGGGGCGGAGCGCAGGGGAATGGGCTGGGCGGCGCCGGTCTCGTCCTCGATGGAGAAGCGCCAGCGCCCGTCCGCGTCCCGCGTCACCGCGTAGGAGAGGCGGCCGGTCACGCGGTTCTCCCGGTCGAAGGTGAGCACCCGCGGCCGGATGGCGGGGATCTCCTCCTCCGGCACATAGACCGAATTGCAGATGATGACCTCGTCGCCGGGCTGGCAGGTGCGGGCGGCGGCGCCGTTGAGCACGCAGCAGCGCGAGCCGCGCTCGCCGAGGATGACGTAGGTGGAGATCCGCGCGCCGGAATTGCGGTTCCAGATCTCCACGAACTCCATGGGCAGGATGCCGGCTTCCTCGCAATGGTCGGGATCGAGGGTGATCGAGCCGTGATAATTGAGATCCGCGCCCGTGACAGTGATGCCGTGAAGCTTGCCGGCGACGATCTTGCGCATGGGGTGTCCTCCCCGTTTTCCGATGGATGTGGGACCAAGCCTGGCGCGTCCCTTAATCGCGCCGGGGGCGGGAGGGAAGGGGCTGCCGGCGGGCGCCGCCGCGTGGGGCCGGCCCCGCGCGCGCTGCGGTGCGGTAACACGGGGACGCAATTCTTGAACGCCCCGGCCGGCGCAGTTTGGCCCCTTGCCTCGCTTCCTCCCGGGTTGTCGTGCTAGGAGCCGGCACCGTGATCAAAGAAATGAGGGCTGTCATGGCTCATCCGGCTGCGCCCGAGCGCGCCCTTCGCGTCGGTGTCACGGGCATCGGCATCATGGGTTCCAACCACGCCCGCGTGCTCTCCGCCCTGCCCGGCGCCGAGCTGGTGGCGGTGGCGGACCCCGACCAGGCCCAGGCCGAGCGTGTCGCGAGCTTCCTCGGCTGCAAGGCGGTGGGCGACCACCACGCCCTGCTGGAGCTGGGCCTCGACGCCATCGTGGTGGCGGCGCCCACCCACCTGCACCATTCCGTGGCCCTCGACGTCATCGGCGCCGGTTGCTCGGTGCTGGTGGAGAAGCCCATCGCCTCCACCGCCGAGGAGGGGCACGAGATCGTCGCCGCCGCCCGCCAGAAGGGCGTGACCCTCATGGTCGGCCATGTGGAGCGCTTCAATCCGGCGGTGCGCGCCGTGAAGGAGGCCATCCGCGGCGAGCACATCCTCTCGGTGGCCTTCACGCGCGTCGGTCCCTTCCCGCCGCGCATGTCGAACGTGGGCGTGGTGATCGACCTCGCCGTGCACGACATCGACCTCATCCGCTGGCTGACCGATTCGGAGATCATCGAGGTGCAGCCGCAGACCTCGGCGGCGCTGGCGGAGCGCGAGGACATCGCGCTGCTCCAGTTCCGCACCGCTTCCGGCGTGCTCGCCCACATCAACACCAACTGGCTCACGCCCTTCAAGGCGCGCACGGTGCATGTGGCCACCGCCAAGAAGTACGTGATCGGCGACCTGCTCACCCGCCAGGTGACCGAGCATTTCGACTACCGGCCGGACGGCTCCTATTCCACCCGGCACCTGCCGGTGGCCTATGCCGAGCCGCTGCGCGCCGAGCTCGAGAACTTCCTCTCCGCCGTGCGCGCGGGCCGTGCGCCCGAGGTGACCGGCGAGCAGGGGGTGGCGAGCCTCGAGATCGCCATCTCGTGCCTCGCCGAGCACGGGCCCGCCCAATCCGCGCAGCGCCGGGCCATCGGCTGAGGCCTGTCCGCTTTCCACCTTCAGGTCTTCATTTCAGGACTTCGCACACATGACGTCTCCCGTGACCGCCGCGCCCATCGCCTTCATCGACCTCGCCGCGCAGCGCGCGCGCGTCGGCGCGAAGATCGATGCCGCGGTCCAGTCGGTGCTCGCGTCCTGCCGCTTCATCAACGGGCCGCAGGTGGGCGAGCTCGAAGAGAAGCTGGCGGCGTTCGCGGGCGCGAAGTACGCGGTCACCTGCTCCTCGGGCACGGACGCGCTGGCGCTGCTCCTGATGGCCTGGGGCGTGAAGCCCGGCGATGCCGTGTTCTGCCCGGCCTTCACCTTCTGCGCCACCGCCGAGGTGGTGCCCTGGGTGGGCGCCACCCCGGTGTTCGTGGACGTGAAGGAAGACACCTTCAACATGGACCCGGAGAGCCTGGAGGCGGCCATCGCCGTCGCCGTGGAGCAGGGGCTCCAGCCGAAGGTGGTGATCCCGGTGGACCTGTTCGGCCAGCCTGCCGACTATGACGCCATCCTGCCCATCGCGGAGAAGCACGGCCTGAAGGTGCTGTGCGACACCGCCCAGGGCTTCGGCGGCACCTGGAACAACAGGCGCACCGGCTCCATCGGCGATGCCACCGCCACCTCCTTCTTCCCCGCCAAGCCGCTCGGCGCCTACGGGGACGGCGGCGCCATCTTCACCGACAGCGCGGAGCTGGTCGCCATCCTGAAGAGCCTGCGCGAGCACGGCCAGGGCGTGGACAAGTACCAGAACGTGCGCATCGGCATGACCGCCCGCCTCGATACCGTGCAGGCGGCGGTGCTGCTCGAGAAGCTCGCCATCTTCGAGGATGAGATCGCCGCCCGCGAGAAGGTGGCGCGGCGCTACAACGACCTGCTGAAGGACGTGGCCACCGTGCCGGTGGTGGACCCGCGCGCCACCTCCGTGTGGGCGCAGTACACCATCCGCCTCCAGCCCGGCATGCGCGACGGCCTCGCCGAGGCGCTGAAGGCCGAGGGCGTGCCCACGGCGGTATATTATCGCCTGCCCATGCACCTGCAGCCGGCCTACCGCCATTACCCTTCCGCGGGCGCCATCCTGCCCGTGTGCGAGGCGCTGGCGGAGGAGGTCATCTCCCTGCCCATGCACGCCTATCTGGACGAGGCGACGCAGGATCGCATCATCGCCGCCGTGCGCCGCGGCCTCGGTGCCTGATCCAAGGGACCCTCGGGCGATCTCGCGGGTCTTCGCGCAAGCCGGCGCGGCGCTGGCGTCCGGCGGCGCGGCGGGCTAGCTTCCGCGCCGCATTCTCCACGGCGCGCCCTTCATGTTCCGCTCCATTCTTTCCGTCGGCGGCTTCACGCTGCTCTCGCGCATCGCCGGCTTCATCCGCGACGTGGTGATGGCGGCCGTGCTCGGCGCCGGGCCGGTGGCCGATGCCTTCCTGGTGGCGTTCCGCCTGCCGAATCACTTCCGCGCCATCTTTGCCGAAGGCGCCTTCAACGCCGCCTTCGTGCCCACCTATGCGCGCCTGCGGGAGCAGGACGGGGTGCCGGCGGCGCGGCGCTTCGCGGATGAGATCCTCACCGGCATGGTGCTGGTCCATGCCGTGCTGCTGGCGCTGGCCCTGGGCTTCACGCCCCAGTTCGTGGGCCTGCTGGCCCCCGGCCTCGCGGAGGACGGCGAGCGCTTCAATCTGGCGGTGACGCTGACCCGAATCACTTTCCCGTATCTGGCGCTGATCTCGGTGGCGACTCTCGTCTCCGGCGCGCTCAACGCGTCCGAGCGGTTCTGGGTGGCGGCGGCCTCGCCCATCCTGCTCAACATCTGCATGGTGAGCACGCTGCTCGCGGCCGCCCTGTTCCCCACCGCCGGCGATGCGGCGGCCTGGGGGGTGCTCGCCTCCGGCGTCGCCCAGCTGTTCTGGGTGGGGCTCGATGCGGAGCGGCACGGCATCGGCCTCCGGTTCGGCCGGCCGCGGATGGATTCGGGCACGCGGCAGTTCCTGAAGGCCCTGGGGCCGGCCATCATCGGCTCCGCCGGCGTGCAGATCGCGCTGTTCGCGGACACCATCATCGCCACCTTCCTGCCCATCGGCGCGCTGTCGGCGCTTTATTACGCGGACCGCATCAACCAGCTTCCCATCGGCGTCGTGGGCATCGCGGTGGGCACCGTGTTGCTGCCGGAGATGGCACGGCGCCTCGCGGCGAAGGACGATGCCGGCGCCGCCCATGCCCAGGCGCGCTGCATCGAGCTCGCGGCGCTGCTCGGCATTCCCTTCGTGGCGGCGGCGCTGGTGGTGCCGGACCTCACCATGCGCGCCCTGTTCGCGCGCGGCGCCTTCACCGCCGCCGACGCGGCTGCCGCCGCCGCCACCCTGCGCGCTTACGGCTTTGGCCTTCTCGCCTTCCTGGTGGTGCGCGCCTTCATCGCCCCGTTCCACGCCCGCGGCGACACACGCACCCCCATGATCGCCTCGCTCTGCGCCGTGGGGCTCAACGTGGCGCTGAAGTTCGCGCTCATGGGCACCTTCGCCCAGGTGGGCCTTGCCTTCGCCACGGCGGTGGGCGGGTGGATCAATGTGGGCCTGCTCATCCTGTTCGCCCGGCGGCGCGGCTTTCCCCTGGGGGATGAGGCGCTGAGCGGGCATCTGGCGCGGCTGGCGGTGGTGCTGGTGGTGGTGTCGGCGGCGCTATGGGGCGCGGCCTTCGCCGGCGCCCGGCTGCTGCCGCCGCAGTTTCCCGCTCGCGAGGAAGTGATGCTGGCGCTCGTGGTGGTGGTGGGTGCCGCCGTTTACGGGGCGACGGTGGCGCTGCTGCTGGGCCGGCGCTTCCTGGCCGGAGTCATGGGCCGGCGCATGCCCGCCACAGTCTCCTGAGCGGCGACGGCGGAGGGGCGGCGGAGGGCCGGCGGGGCGTTGCCATTAAGTCACTGTCCGCCGGCGGAGGTGCCCAATGGCCGTCGCCGGGGGTGAATTCGACGTTCGAGGCGTTTTGCATCGCACTGGTCTGTGCTATCTCCACGCCTCTCATTCCGGTTTCGGCTCGTCGGTTGCGGGAAGTGCCGAACCCCCTCGCCCCAGGAATTTTGCGGATCCCGAGTATCCGCCAGGAGCCGGATTTGATGACGCACGTCATGCGCTCAGCCTTCCTTTTCGCGTCCGCCGCCCTTGTGCTCGCGGGCTGCGGGCAACCCACCAGCCAGCAGTCGGGCCCACCGCCCGCGCCCCAGGTGACGGTCGCCAACCCTGGCACCCGCACGGTCACGGATCAGGACGAATATGTCGGTCGCTTCGTCGCCATCGATGAAGTGAACGTGCGCGCCCGCGTGTCGGGCTACCTGGACAAGATCCACTTCACCGACGGCCAGATGGTGAAGCAGGGCGACCTCCTCTTCACCATTGACCAGCGCCCGTTCAAGATCGCGCTGGATCAGGCGCAGGCGAACCTCGCTCAGGCCAAGGCGAACCTCGACTTCGCCAAGGGCGATCTTGAGCGCGCCCGCACCCTGCTGGAGGACAAGAACTCCAACGCCATCTCCAAGCAGGCCTTCGACCAGCGCACCCAGGCCGAGCGCACCGCCGCCGCCACCGTGCAGTCGCAGGAGGCGGCCGTGCGCCAGGCGGAACTCGACCTCGGCTTCACCGAGGTGAAGGCCCCCGTGTCCGGCCAGATCGGCGATCGACGGGTGTCGGTGGGTAACTATGTGACCGGCGGCACCGGCGGCTCGCCCACCCTGCTCGCGGTCATCGTTTCCATCGATCCCATCCGCTTCGAGTTCACCATCGACGAGGCCGCCCTGCTGCGCATCCAGCGCCGCAAGACCGACATCAAGGGTGAGCCGGTGGCGCTGAAGCTCATCGACGACAAGGGCTTCGTCCACGAAGGGAAGATGGACTTCCTCAACAACGTGATCGACCGGGAGACGGGCACCATCCGCGGCCGCGCGGTGTTCGCCAACCCCAACGGCCTGTTCCGCCCCGGCATGTTCGCCCGCCTGCGCCTCAACTCGTCCGATCCGCACGAGGTGGTGGTGGTGCCGGATTCCGCCATCGGCACGGAGCAGGTGAAGAAGTTCGTCTATGTGGTGGGGGCTGACAACAAGGTGGCCCAGCGCTTCGTCACCCTCGGCTCGCTCGCCGGCGACCAGCGCGTGATCCTCGACGGCCTCACCCCGCAGGACAAGGTGGTGGTGAACGGCCTGATGCGCGTGCGCCCCGGCGTGGTGGTGAACCCGCAGGTGGCCGCCGCGCCCGCCGATGCCGCCAAGGCCGACGCGGGTAAGACCGACGCCCCGAAGACTGATGCGCCGAAGCCGGATGTGCCGAAGGCAGAGCCACCCAAGGGCGCGGCCGAACCCTCCGCGTCGAAGTGAGGGAGGCCCTCCATGCGCTTTTCCCACTTCTTCATCGACCGGCCGATCTTCGCGTCGGTGGTCTCCACCATCGTCATCATCCTCGGCGCGGTTTCGTACCTGCGCCTGCCAGTGGCGCAGTATCCTGAGATCGCGCCGCCGGTCATCACCGTCACCGGCCAGTATCCCGGCGCCTCGGCCGAGACCGTGGCCGATACCGTCGTCGCGCCCATCGAGCAGCAGATCAACGGTGTGGAGCACATGCTCTACATCTCGTCCAACTCCACGGCGGACGGCCGCTTCTCGATCCAGGTGACGTTCGACCTCGGCACCAACCTCGACACCGCCCAGGTGCAGGTGCAGAACCGCGTGGCCATCGCCACCCCGCGCCTGCCCTCGGAAGTGCAGCAGGTGGGAGTGGTGACGGCCAAGTCCTCGCCCGACATGCTGCTGGTGGTGAACCTTTATTCGCCCGACGGCTCGCGCGATCCGCTGTTCATCTCCAACTTCGCCAATATCCAGATCAAGGACGTGCTTTCGCGCATCGACGGCGTCGGCTCCATCACGGTGTTCGGCCAGCGCGACTATGCGATGCAGATCTGGATCGATCCGGACCGCCTCTCGCAGCTCAACCTCACGTCCAACGACGTGGTGGCGGCGCTCAAGGCGCAGAACGTCCAGGTGGCCTCGGGCATCCTGAACGCGCCGCCGGTGCCGAAGCAGAACGCGTTCCAGATCGCGGTGCGTACCCTCGGCCGCCTGTCGACGCCGGAGGAGTTCGGCGACATCGTCATCAAGCAGACGGACGAGGCCCTGGTGCGGCTGAAGGACGTGGGCCGGGTGGAGATCACCGCCCAGGACTACGCCTCCACCACCTTCCTCGACCGCTACCCCTCCATCGGCCTCGGCATCTTCCAGCGGCCGGGCTCCAACGCCCTCGCCACCGGCAACGCGCTGGTGGAGGAGATGAAGCGCATTCGCCAGACCTTCCCGGAAGGCGTCGAATACGGCATCTACTACAACCCCACCGAGTTCATTCAGCAGTCAGTGGACGCGGTGGTGCACACCATCGGCGAGGCCATCGTGCTGGTGGTGCTGGTGGTGATCCTGTTCCTCCAGTCCTGGCGGGCGGCGGTCATCCCCATCCTCGCCATCCCGATCTCGCTCATCGGCACCTTCTTCGTCATGGCCATGTTCGGCTTCTCGCTGAACAACCTGTCGCTGTTCGGTCTGGTGCTCGCCATCGGCATCGTGGTGGATGACGCCATCGTCGTGGTGGAGAACGTGGAGCGCAACATCGCGGCGGGCCTCTCGCCGCGGGACGCCGCCTACAAGACCATGGACGAGGTGGGCGGGGCGCTGGTGGCCATCTCGCTGGTGCTGTCCTCGGTGTTCGTGCCTACCGCGTTCATCACCGGCATCTCGGGGGCGTTCTACCAGCAGTTCGCGCTCACCATCGCGGGCTCGACCCTGATCTCGCTCCTGGTGTCGCTCACGCTCTCGCCCGCCATGTGCGCGCTGCTCCTGAAGCCGCACAAGCAGGGCCACGAGCACCATGCGTGGTACGCGCGGCCCCTGGTCGGCTTCTTCCGCCTGTTCAACCGCGGGTTCGAGGGGCTGGGCAACGGCTATGCCTGGATGACCTCGCGCCTCGTGCGCGTGGTGGCGCTGGTCCTGATCGTGTACGCGGGCATCGTCGGCTTCGGCGGCTACCTGTTCTCGACCACCCCCCAGGGCTTCATCCCGCAGCAGGACCGCGGCTATCTCATCGTGGTGGCCCAGCTGCCGCCGGGCGCGTCCATGGCGCGCACGGAGCAGGTGATGAAGCAGGCCGGCGAGCTCGTGCTCGGCACGCCGGGCGTGGCGCGCATCGTGAACATCGTCGGCTTCTCGGGCGCCACCTTCACCAACGCGCCCAATGCCGGCGCCATGTTCGTCATCCTGGAGCCGTTCTCCGCGCGCGGCGGTGACCCCACCCGCTCGGCGGCGGCGGTGCAGCGCACCCTGTTCGGCAAGATGGCCTCCATCCAGGAGGCGCAGATGATCGTGGTGCAGCCGCCGCCCGTTCAGGGCATCGGCAATGCCGGCGGCTTCCGCATGATGGTGGAGGATCGCGACGGCGCCGGGCTGCTGGCCCTGCGCAACGCCACCTACGCCATGATGGGCGCCGCCGCGCAGACGCCGGGGCTGATGCAGGTCTACACCCTGTTCGAAACCTCGACGCCGCAGCTCTACCTCGACATCGACCGCGAAAAGGCCCAGCTGCTCAAGGTGAACGTCAATGACGTCTTCACCGCCCTGCAGACCTTCATCGGCTCTTCCTATGTGAACGACTTCAACCTGTTTGGCCGCACTTTCCGCGTGCAGGCGCAGGCCGACTCGAAGTTCCGCATGGAAGCGAAGGACGTGCTGGCCATCCGCGTGCGCACGGAGGCCGGGGATACGGTGCCGCTCGGCTCCTTCACCACGGTCAAGGACATTTCCGGCCCCTATCGCGTGCCGCGCTACAACCTCTATCCGGCGGCGGAGCTCGACGGCTCGCCGGCGCCGGGCTACTCCCAGGGCCAGGCCATGAAGATCATGGAAGGCCTCGCGCAGAAGGTCCTGCCCCAGGGCTTCGCTTATGAGTGGACGGGCATCGCCTTCCAGCAGGAGCGGGCGGGCAACACCGCCATCTTCGCCTTCGCGCTGGGCGTGGTGTTCGTGTTCCTGGTGCTGGCCGCGCAGTACGAGAGCCTGACCCTGCCGCTGGCGGTCATCCTCATCGTGCCCATGTGCCTGGTGGCGGCGCTTCTCGGCGTCATCATGCGGGGGATGGACAACAACATCCTCACCCAGGTGGGCTTCATCGTGCTCATCGGCCTCGCCGCCAAGAACGCCATCCTGATCGTCGAGTTCGCCAAGCAGCTCGAGGATGATGGCCACGGCCGCCGTGAGGCGGCGGTGGAGGCGGCGCGGCTGCGCCTGCGGCCCATCATCATGACCTCGCTCGCCTTCATCCTCGGCGTGGCGCCGCTGGTGTGGGCGGTGGGCGCGGGCGCCGAGCTGCGGCAGGCGCTGGGCACGGCGGTGTTCTCCGGCATGATCGGCGTCACGCTGTTCGGCCTCGTGTTCACGCCGGTGTTCTATGTGTTCGCGCGCTGGCTCGCGGGCCTCGGCGGCCGGAAAGCCAAGAGCGAGCCGCCGCGCAGCGAGCCGCCTCACCATCCCGCGCCGGCCGAGTGACCGGCGCGATATCCTCAGAACCTGGGCTCCGGGGCCGGCTGCGCGAGACGCAGCCGGCCCCGGCCCTTTTGAGGGGCCGCCCGCGACGCGTGCCTTGCCTGGGCCGGTATGATGACGCCGGAGCATCCTCACGCGAAGCGGATGCCGGCGCGCGTGATGAAAGTGTTTATTCTCGATGATTCAGCTGAAGCGCCGCAGGCCGGCGTGAGCCAAAATGCCCAGCCATCGGCGCCGCGGCGGCAGCAAGCCGCTTGAGGGTGCGCGGACCGTGCCGCCTGCCCGTGCGACTCTGGAGCGCCTCGCCACCGGCGATCCCCTCGCGGACGGTGTTCCCGGCCCGCTGCCACGGCGGGGCATCCGGTGCGCGGCGTCCCGTTTCGCCCGGAATGAGCGGGCGCTTGCGCCCGGATGGAGCGCAACGGGGGCGATTTCAGGCCCGCGCACCACGCATCGGGCGCAGCCCGAGCCCAACATGCGTTCTGCGGCAGGAACCTGGAGGCGCATCGCGCCAACGGGCCAGATTTCGACGTCCTTCGTGTGTGGAAAGCTGTGGCACCCTACTCTGACCAAGTGTATGACTGACGCGTCAGTCAGAAAAATCGGATCATGACCGAGACAGCATCGCAGACGCGCGCCGCGCAGGGCGGCGGCACGGCGGGCCGGGGGCTCTCCGGCCCCATCGTGGCCGCGTCGGCGGCTGGAGAGGGCGGCGCCGTGGCGGGCGTGCGCGGGCGGCCGAGGGCAGCGCCAGCGGCGCGGGCGGAGCGGCGGCGCGCCATCCTGGATGCGGCGCTCGCGGAGTTCGCCGCCCACGGCTTCGCGGTGACGCGGCTCGACGATGTGGCGCGCCGGGCCGGCGTCGCCAAGGGCACGCTCTACCTCTACTTCTCCGACAAGGAAGCCCTCTTCCGCGCCTTGGTGGAGGAGAACATCTCCAGCGTGCTGCTGGACGCGGACACTCTGGTGAGCCGTTTTCCCGGCACCACCCGCGATCTGCTGGAGCGGCTGATGGCGCTCATGGCGGACCGTGTGCTCGATGCGCCCGCCGCCGCCCTGGTCCGGCTGATGCTGGGGGAGGGCGCGCGTTTCCCGGAACTCGCGGCGTTCTACCATCGTGAGGTGGTGTCGCACGGCCTCGCGCTCATCCGGCAGGTGGCCCGGCGCGGGCTTGATCGCGGGGAGCTTTCGAACGACCTCGCCGTGCGCTTCCCGCATCTGGTGGTGGCGCCGGCCATTCTCGCGGTGGTGTGGAACGGCGTTTTCGATGCGGTGGACCCGCTCGATGCCCGCGCCCTGCTCGCGGCCCACCGCGACCTTCTGCTCGCCGGCCTTGGATGGAGAGACGCCTGATGCCCCGCCCTCTCGCCGCCGCCCTGCCGCTCGTGCTCGCCGCCGCCCTCGCTCTCGCGGGCTGCGATGGCGGGGCGCAGCAGAGCTTCTCGGGCTATATCGAGGGCGACCTCGTCTTCATCGGCCCGAACGAGCCGGGCCGTGTCACCGCCCTCTCGGTGCGGGAGGGCGACACGGTGGCCAAGGGCGAGGCCGTGGCGCGGGTGGAGGACGACCTCCAGCTCGCCGCCCTCGACAGCGCCCGGGCGCAGCTGAAGGAGGCCGAAGCGCAGCTCGCCAATGCCGAGGCCCCGCTCCAGCGGCCGGAGGAGATCGCGGTGCTGGAGGCGGCGGAGCGGCGGGCATCCGCGGCGCTCGATCTTTCGCGCATCGAATTGTCCCGGCAGAAGGACCTGGTGCCCAAGGGCGCCTCCTCCCAGGCCAATCTCGATTCGGCCCAGCATACGTTCGACCAGAATCAGGCGGCCTATGACGAGGCGCGCCGGCGCACGGCCGCGGCCCGCATCGCCTCGCGCACCCAGCAGATCCAGGCGGCGCAGGAGGCGGCGGCCGCCGCGCGGGCGGCGGTGGCTGCGGCCGAGGTGCGCCTTGCCCGCCGCACGCTCGTCGCGCCGGAGGCGGGCGCCATCCAGACCGTCTACTACCGGGTGGGAGAGCTGGTGCCGGAGGGGCGGCCCGTGGTTTCCCTGCTGCCGCCGGGGCTGGTGAAAATCCGCTTCTTCGTGCCCGAGGCGGTGCTGCCGAAGGTGGCGCTGGGCGAGAGCGTGCGCGTGGAATGCGACGGCTGCCCGCCGCTCACCGGCAAGGTGAGCTTCATCTCCGCTTCGGCGGAATATACCCCGCCGGTCATCTACAGCCGCGAGGAACGCGCCAAGCTCGTCTATCTCATCGAGGCGCGGCCCGATGCGCCCGGCAGCACGCGGCCCGGACAACCCGTCAGCGTCACGCTGGGCGGCGCGCCATGAGCACGCCGGCGCCCGCAGCTCCCGACCCCGGCGATGTCGCCATTTCCGTGGAGGGGCTTTCCAAGAGCTTCGACGGGCGGCCGGTGGTGGATCACCTCACCATGCGGGTGATGCGCGGGCAGATCTATGGCTTCCTCGGCCCCAACGGATCGGGCAAGACCACCACCATCCGCATGCTGTGCGGCCTGCTGACGCCGGATTCCGGCACCGGCACCTGCCTTGGCATGGACATCCGCACCGAGGCCCGCAAGATCCGCGAGCGGGTGGGCTACATGACCCAGCGCTTCTCCCTCTACCAGGACCTCTCGGTGCGGGAGAACCTGGAGTTCGTGGCGCGGCTCTATGGCGTGCCGCAGCCGGAGCGGGCGGCCGCCGCGGCGCTGGAGCGGCTGGGCCTCGCCGGGCGCGGCAGGCAGCTGGCCGGCTCGCTCTCGGGCGGGTGGAAGCAGCGGCTCGCCCTCGGCGCCTGCATCCTGCCGAGCCCGGACCTGCTGCTGCTCGACGAGCCCACGGCCGGCGTCGATCCCAAGGCACGGCGGGAGTTCTGGGCCCAGATCCATGATCTGGCGGCGGAGGGGCTCACGGTGCTCGTTTCCACCCACTACATGGACGAGGCCGAGCGCTGCCACGAGATCGCCTACATCGCCTACGGCAGGCTGCTGGCCCAGGGCACGGTGGCGAGCGTCATCGCCGCCTCCCACCTCACCACCTGGACGGTGGAGGTGAAGGGGCTGGAGGGGCATGCGGCGGGGCAGGCCATCACCACGCTTGCCCGCGCGCTCGGCGAGCGGCCGGGCGTGGACATGGTGGCGCCCTTCGGCACCCAGCTCCACATCTCCGGGCGCGACGCGGCGGCGCTGGAGGCCGCCATCGCCCCCTTCCGCGCCGATCCGAAGCTCGCCTTCCGCCAGGATGCGCCGACGCTGGAGGACGTGTTCATCGACCTGATGGGCCGCACCAAGGACGACCTGCGATGAGCGCCCCGTCCGGTCCCTTCGCGCCGGGTTCCCCTTCGCAGGGCCCTTTGGCCTCGGGCCTGGGCGTGCTGCGCCGCATCTCGGCGATGATCGTGAAGGAGTTCATCCAGCTTCGGCGCGACCGGGTGACCTTCGCCACCATGATCATGATCCCGCTCCTGCAGCTCGTCCTGTTCGGCTATGCCATCAACACCACGCCGCGCCACCTGCCGGCGGCCGTGTTCGCCCATGAGAACAACGACGTCACCCGCGCCATCCTCGCCGCCCTGCGCAACACCGCCTTCTTCGCCTTCGTGAAGGAGGTGGGGAGCGCGGAGGAGGCCGAGCATCTCATCCGCGCCGGCGATGTGCTGTTCTTCGTGGAGATCCCGGCCGGCTTCGAGCGGAGCCTCCGGCGCGGCGACACCCCGCAGCTCCTGGTGGCGGCGGACGCGACCGACCCGGTGGGCTCGGCCAATGCGCTCGCGGCCCTCTCCGGCGTGGTCGCCACGGCGCTGACCCGCGAGCGGTTCGTGGATGCGCCGGGCGGGGCGCCGTTCGAGATCGTGCAGCACCGGCGCTACAATCCCGCCGGCACCAGCCAGCTCAATATCGTGCCCGGACTGCTCGGCACCATCCTCACCATGACCATGCTCATCTTCACCGCGCTCTCGGTGACGCGGGAGATCGAGCGCGGCACCATGGAGAGCCTGCTCTCCATGCCCATCCACCCGGTGGAGATCATGCTGGGCAAGATCGTGCCCTATGTGGCGGTGGGCATCCTGCAGGCGGTGCTCATCCTTTCCGCCGGCATGCTGCTGTTCGGCGTGCCGCTGGAGGGCTCGGCCCTGATGCTGGCGGCGGCGACGCTCCTGTTCATCACCACCAACCTTTCCATCGGCTACACCTTCTCCACCCTGGCGCAGAACCAGCTCCAGGCGGTGCAGATGTCGTTCATGTTCTTCCTGCCGAGCATCCTTCTGTCCGGCTTCATGTTTCCCTTCTCGGGCATGCCCATGTGGGCGCAATGGGTGGGCGAGGCGCTGCCCCTCACCCATTTCCTGCGCATGGTGCGCGGCATCCTGCTGAAGGGCTCGAACTTCGCGGATCTCCAGGGCGATGCGGCGGCGCTGCTGGCCCTGATGCTGGTGGCCATGGGCATCGCCGTGGCCCGCTTCCGGCAGACGCTGGATTGAGCCGCCGCGCCTGCCGCGCGGGCGGGCCCGGCGCGGGCGGGGCTTCCCGTCCGTGGCGCGGCGTGGTCTAACGCAGGGCGTCCGCGGCGGGCGCCCGGCCGGGCCACGGCCCGGAGAGCCAGGGATTCGCATACCGGTTCCAGCCACCCCACCGCCGCGCCCCGAGCGATGCCCAAGCCATGCCCCGAGCCATGCCCCAGACCGAGCCTTCCGCCTCATCCGTTCCAGCGCGCTCCGGCGCCCCGGCTCCGAGCCCGGCGCGCGGGGTGGTCAGCGTGCGCCATCTCTCGAAGACCTACGCCACCGGCCACAGCGCGCTGAAGGACATCAACCTGGAGATCGCCTCCGGCGAGATCTTCGCCTTGCTCGGCCCCAACGGCGCGGGCAAGACCACCCTCATCTCCATCGTCTGCGGGCTGGTGAACGCCACCGCCGGCGAGGTGCGGGTGGGGGGGCACCACATCGTGCACGACTACCGGGCGGCACGCGCGCGCATCGGCCTCGTACCGCAGGAGCTGGCCACCGATTCGTTCGAGACGGTGTGGGCCGCCGTGAGCTTCTCGCGCGGGCTGTTCGGCAAGGCGCCGAACCCTGCCCATATCGAGCAGGTGCTGAAAAGCCTTTCCCTGTGGGAGAAGCGCGACGCCAAGATCATGACCCTCTCCGGCGGCATGAAGCGGCGGGTGCTGATCGCCAAGGCCCTTTCCCATGAGCCGGAGGTGCTGTTCCTCGACGAGCCCACCGCCGGCGTGGACGTGGAGCTGCGCCGCGACATGTGGCGCCTGGTGCGGGGCCTGAAGGAGAAGGGCACCACCATCATCCTCACCACCCACTATATCGAGGAGGCCGAGGAGATGGCCGACCGGGTGGGCGTCATCAACCGGGGCGAGATCATCCTGGTGGAGGAGAAGGCGGCGCTGATGCGCAAGCTGGGGCGCAAGCAGCTCACCGTCGAGCTTTCCGCCCCGCTCGGCGCGGTGCCGCCGGCGCTCTCGTCCTATGGCCTCGTCCTCTCCGGCGAGGGGCGCACCCTCACCTACAGCTATGGCGCCGAGGGGCAGGAGGAGGCGCCCATCGCCAGCCTGCTGTCCGCTCTTTCCGCCGCCGGCATCGCCTTCGACGACCTGCGCACCGCGCAGAGCTCGCTGGAGGACATCTTCGTCAGCCTCGTGAGGCAGCAGCCGTGAACCTTCAAGCCATCCGCGCCATCTATGCCTTCGAGATGGCGCGCACCCGCCGCACCCTGCTGCAGAGCGTGGTTTCGCCGGTCATTTCCACCTCGCTCTATTTCGTGGTGTTCGGCTCCGCCATCGGCGCCCACATGACGCAGGTGGAGCACGTGCCCTACGGCGCCTTCATCGTGCCGGGGCTGATGATGCTGACCCTGCTCACGCAGTCCATCGCCAACGCCTCGTTCGCCATCTATTTCCCGCGCTTCACGGGCACCATCTACGAGGTGCTCTCGGCGCCGGTCTCGCCGTTCGAGATCGTGTGCGGATACGTGGGGGCGGCGGCGACGAAATCGGTGCTGCTGGGCCTCATCATCCTGGGCACGGCGGCGCTGTTCGTGCCCATGGAGGTGCGCCACCCGGTGGCGATGCTCGCCTTCCTGGTGCTCACCGCGGTCACCTTCTCGCTGTTCGGCTTCATCATCGGCATCTGGGCCGACGGGTTCGAGCGCCTGCAGCTCATCCCCATGCTGATCGTGACGCCGCTCACCTTCCTGGGCGGCACCTTCTATTCGCTCGACATGCTGCCGCCGGTGTGGCGCACGCTCACGCTGTTCAATCCGGTGGTCTATCTCATCTCCGGTTTCCGCTGGAGCTTCTTCGGCCTCTCCGACGTGGCGGTGAGCGTGAGCTTCGGCATGACGCTGGCGTTCCTGGCGGCGTGCCTTCTCATCGTGAGCTGGATGTTCCGCACCGGCTACCGGCTGAAGAGCTGAGTCCCCCTCGAAAGGACCCGTCATGACCGATGTTCCGCACCGCCCCACCTACAAGGAGTTCACCGCCGCCGCGCCGGAGGTGTACGGCGGCCTCGCCGCCCTCACCAAGGCGGTGGACGCATCGGGCCTCGACAAGGGGCTGACCGAGCTGGTGAAGCTGCGCGCCTCGCAGATCAACGGCTGCGCCTTCTGCCTCAAGTTCCACCTGGGCGTAGCGCGCAAGGCGGGCGTGCCGCAGGAGAAGCTGGACCTGCTCGCGGCCTGGCATGATGCCGGCCTCTTCTCCGCGCGCGAGAGGGCGGCGCTCGCCTATGCCGAGGCCCTCACCGTGCTGGAGGGGGAGGTGGCCTCGGACGACGCCTGGGCCGCCCTGCGGGAGGAATTCTCGGAGAATGAGGCGCTGCACCTCACGGTGGCCATCGCCACCATCAACGCCTGGAACCGCATCGGCATCGCCCTGCGCTTCGCGCCGCCGGCCTGATACGGATAGGCCCGCGCCCCGGCCGGGGCGCGGGCCTTTGGTATCAGATGCCGCCGACGCACACGTACTTGATGTGCAGGTAGTCGTCGCAGCCGTACTTGGAGCCCTCGCGGCCCATGCCGCTCTCCTTCACGCCGCCGAAGGGCGCGACCTCGGTGGTGATGACGCCGGCGTTGACGCCCACCTGCCCGTATTCGAGCTGCTCCGAGACGCGGAACGCGCGGCCCAGGTCCTTCGTGAAGAAATAGCAGGCGAGGCCGTATTCGGTGGCGTTGGCCAGGGCGACGGCCTCCTCCTCCGTCTCGAAGCGGAACAGGGGCGCGAGGGGGCCGAAGATCTCCTCGCGGGCGAAGGCCATCTCCTGCGTCGCGCCGGCGAGCACGGTGGGCTCGAAGAAGGTGCCGCCGAGCGCGGAGGGCTTGCCGCCCGTGAGCACCTTGGCGCCCTTGTCGGTGGCGTCCTTCAGCAGGCGCTCCACCTTGGCCAGCGCCCGCGCATCGATCAGCGGGCCGGCGGTGACGCCTTCGTCCAGGCCGTTGCCAATCTTCAGCTTGCGGGAGGCCTCCGTGAACCGCGCGGCGAAGGCATCGTAGATGCCGGCCTGCACGTAGAAGCGGTTGGCGCACACGCAGGTCTGGCCCACGTTGCGATATTTGGAGGCGATGGCCTGCTCCACCGCGAGATCGAGGTCGGCATCGTCGAACACCAGGAAGGGCGCGTTGCCGCCCAGCTCCAGCGAGACCTTCTTCAGCGTGTCCGCCGACTGCTTCATCAGGAGCTTGCCCACGGGGGTGGAGCCGGTGAAGGTGACCTTCTTGACCGCCGGGTTGGAGGTCATCTCGGCGCCGATGGCGGGCGCGTCGCCCACCACGATGTTGACGACGCCGTCCGGAATGCCGGCCATCTTGGCCAGCACGCCCCAGGCGAGGCCGGAATAGGGGGTCAGCTCCGAGGGTTTGGCCACCACCGTGCAGCCCGCCGCCAGGGCCGCGCCGATCTTGCGCGCGAGCATGGAGGAGGGGAAGTTCCACGGGGTCACCGCCGCCACCACGCCCACCGGCTCCTTGGTGACCATGATGCGCCGCCCCGCCCAGGGGGAGGGAATGACATCGCCATAGAGGCGCCGGGCCTCCTCCGCGAACCAGCGCACATAGGCGGCGGAGATGTTGACCTCGCCGCGCGCCTCCGCCAGCGGCTTGCCCTGCTCGCAGGTGAGCAGCACGGCCAGCTCCTCGGCATTTTCCAGGATCAGGTCGGCGAGCCTGCCGAGCTTCGCCGCGCGCTCGCCGGCGGTGAGGGCGCGCCAGCCCTTGAAGGCGGCCGCGGCGGCCTCGACCGCGCGGCGTGTCTCGGCGGCGCCGCCGTTGGGGATGGTGCCGAGGAGGGCGCCCGTGGCCGGGTTCGTCACCACGATGGTGCCGCCGCCGTCGGCATCCACCCAGGCGCCGCCAATGAGCATCTTCTCGCGCAGCAGGGTGAATGAGGGGGCGGTGGCGGACGAGGCGGGCTGGGTGGCGGCCATGGGGTGCTCCTGGGCTTGAGCGCTTATTGGGCTTGAGCGTGTGTGCTCTTCGGCGCGGGCGCCGGCGGCCCGCGCCGTTCATATAGGTTCGCCCGCGCCCGTGCGCGAGGCGCCGCTCAGGCCGCCGGCTTCTCGGCCACAAGGTCGATGAGCGCGGACATGCCGCGGTGGGCGCTGCCCTCGGCAATCTCCGCGTCGTAGCCGCGCAGCTCAAGGATGTTGAAATCCGCGAAGGCGGCGCGCAGCAGGGCCTCGGTATAGAGGTTCTCTGCCTGGGACGGACCGCCGGTGCCGTAGACGATCTGCTCGGGGCGGTAGCCCTCCAGCAGCAGCAGGCCGCCGGGCTTAAGTGCCTCGCGGATGCGCGTGAACATGAGGTCGCGCTCGGCGGGCGGCAGGAACTGGATGAAGATGCCGGCCACCACGTCATAGGCGGCCACGGGCCAGCTCCAGGCGGAGAGGTCCACCAGTTCCAGCTCCAGCGTCACGCCGCGCGCGGCGGCGAGGCGGCGGGCCTTCTCCTGCGCCACGGCGGACGAATCGACCGAATGCACCGCGAGGCCCTGCTCGGCGAGCCACACGCCATTGCGCCCCTCGCCGTCGGCGATGGCGAGCGCGCGGCCGCCTGCCTTCAGCCGCGGCGCCTGGCGGGCCAGGAAGGCATTGGGCGCCACGCCGAACAGATAGTCTTCACGCGTATAGCGCTGGTCCCAGAAGGCGGTCATGTCCACTCCGATTCGATTGCCCGTGGATGGGGGCCGATGCGTCCGGCCTTCGGCGGCTCAGGGCGTTCCGGAAAATTCGGTGCCGCGCGTCATCGCTTCCTCGGCAGGGAAGTGCCGTGCCGGCGGCACGCCCATAGGGCGCGGTGACGCAGGGGTGCCTTTTTGTTGATCGAGGTCAAGAAGGCATGTCCCTTTGTCAATATATTGAGGGCCTCTAAGAAGGAGGTGGCGTCATGCTGAAAGTTGCACTTCTCATCTGGGTCATCCTGTCCGTCGCTTTCGCCGGCTCCCTCGTGCTGATCGTCCTGCTGGTGCCGACCCCGGCGCAGAGCGACATGCGGGCGATTCCCATCGCCGCCGCCATCGGCGCGCTGCTGGCCATTCCCGCGTCCCTGTTCGTGGCGAAGCGCATTATCGCGCTGAGCGCGAAGCAGCGCGGCTGAGGATCCGGCCCCTCGTTCCGGTCGCCGCCGCGGGGCCACCGCGCGGCGGGGCCGGGAGCGTCAGGGGCCGCGAGGGCGCGTTGGGAGCACACGAAAAAGGCCGGTGAGCTTGCTCACCGGCCTTTTTCGTGTGGGCGTCTGTCCCGGTCTGCGGGCGTCACTCCGCCGCTTCGGACAGCGCCTGCGGCCGCGTCCAGCGCAGCACCGGGGCGCGGGCGGCGCGGGTCTCGTCCAGGCGCCGGCGCGGGGCGTAGTGGGGTGCGCCGAGAAAGCGCTCGGTGTTCCCCGCTTTGGCCGCCATGGCGAGGTCGCGCAGGGCGGCGATGAACAGATCGAGGGAGGCCTTCGATTCGCTCTCGGTCGGCTCGATGAGCATGGCTCCGTGCACCACCAGCGGGAAATACACGGTCATGGGGTGGTAGCCCTCGTCGATCAGCGCCTTGGCCATGTCGAGGGTGGAGATGCCCGTGCCCGCCAGCCAGGCGTCGTCGAACAGCGCCTCATGCATGGCCGGCCGCTCGGCGAAGGGGGCGGACATGACATCCATCAGGCTCGCGCGCACGTAGTTGGCGGCCAGCACCGCATCCTCGGAGGCCTGCCGCATGCCATCGGCACCGTGGGAGAGCATCCAGGCGAAGGCGCGCACGAACATGCCCATCTGCCCGTGGAAGGCGCTCATGCGGCCGAGGGACTGCTCCGCGCCCGGCGCTCCTTCTTCCTCCACCAGGGCGAGGGCGCCGTTCCGCTCCACCAGCGCCGGCACCGGGGCGAACGGGGCCAGGGCGGGCGAGAGCACCACCGGTCCCGCGCCCGGCCCGCCGCCGCCGTGGGGCGTGGAGAACGTCTTGTGCAGGTTGATGTGCATGGCGTCGACACCGAGGTCCGCCACCTTCACCTTGCCCAGGATGGCGTTGAAATTGGCGCCGTCGCAGTAGAAATAGGCGCCCGCCGCGTGCACGGCGGCGGCGATCTCCACGATGTCGCGCTCGAACAGGCCGCAGGTGTTGGGATTGGTGAGCATCAGCGCCGCCACCTCGGGGGTGAGCGCGGCGCGCACCGCTTCCGCGTCCACCGTGCCGTCGGCGCGGGCGGGGATGGCCTTCACCTGATAGCCGATGAGGGCGGCGGTGGCCGGGTTGGTGCCGTGGGCGCTCTCGGGCACCAGCACGATGTGGCGCGCCTCGCCGCCGGCGAGGTGGGCGGCCTTGATGGCCATCATGCCCGTGAGCTCGCCGTGCGCGCCGGCCTTGGGCGGCAGGGCCACCGCCGCCATGCCGGTGAGCGCCATGAGATAGCGGGAGAGTTCCGCCATCAGCTCCAGCGCGCCCTGCACGGTGGAGGCGGGCTGCAGCGGGTGCACATCGGCGAAGCCGGGCAGGCGCGCCACCTTCTCGTTGAGGCGCGGATTGTGCTTCATGGTGCACGAGCCGAGCGGGAACAGCCCGCTGTCGATGCCGTAATTCATGCGCGAGAGGCGCACGTAATGGCGCATGGCCTCCGGCTCGGACAGGCCGGGCAGCTCGGGCGGCGCGGAGCGCTTCAGCCCGCCGAGGCGGTCGGGCCCGCCCTTCGGGAGCGGCAGGTCGACGCCGGAGACATCCGGGCGGCCGATCTCGAAGATGAGGCCCTCTTCCAGGTCGAGGGCGCGGTTGCCGGTGAAGGTTTCCGGCGCGGCGGCCAGGGGGGAGGCAACAGGGGCGTTCGGCGCGGTGGCGCCACGGCCTTCGCGGTTCATGGCTCAGCTCCAGAATGGGAATGTGCGGCGGGTGCGGCTCATGCCGGCACCCCGGCGGGCGATTGCGAGAGAACCTCGGCGAGGGCGGCGGCATAGGCCGCGCGGTCGCCTTCGGTCGTCACCTCGGTGGCCGCCACCAGCAGGAGATCGTCGAGCCCCGCATCCGGCGCGAGGCGCGCATAGGGCACGCCGGCGAGGATGCCCCGTTCAGCCAGCTTTTCCACCACGCCCGTCGCCGGGCGCGGCAGGCGCACGGTGAACTCGTTGAAGAAGGCGCCGTTCAGCACCGCGACGCCGGGCACCGCCGCCAGCCGGTCCGCGAGGTCGCAGGCGGCCTCGTGGTTGAGCGCGGCGAGGCGGGTGAGGCCGCCCTGGCCGAGCAGCGTGAGGTGAATGGTGAAGGCGAGCGCGCACAGGCCCGAATTGGTGCAGATGTTGGAGGTCGCCTTCTCGCGCCGGATGTGCTGCTCGCGGGTGGAGAGGGTGAGCACGAAGCCGCGCCGGCCTTCCGCGTCCACGGTCTCGCCGGCGAGACGGCCGGGCATCTGGCGCACGTATTTCTGGCGGGTGGCGAACAGGCCCACATAGGGCCCGCCGAAGTTCAGCGCATTGCCCAGCGACTGGCCCTCGCCCACCACGATGTCGGCACCCTGCGCGCCCGGCGGCTCCACGAGGCCGAGGGACACCACCTCCGTGAACACGGCCACCAAAAGCGCGCCCGCCTTGTGGGCGGCTTCCGCGATGGGCCTGAGGTCCACGAGGTTGCCGAACACGTCCGGGCTCTGCACCACCACGCAGGAGGTGGTGGCATCGATGGCGCCGATGAGGTCTTCCCCGCCCTCGGGTCGCGCGGGCAGGACCGCCACCTCGTCCCCGGCATAGCGCGAGACGGTCTCGATGGTGGCGCGGTAGTGCGGGTGCAGGTTGCCCGCCAGCACCGCCTTGGGGCGGCGGGTGACGCGGTGGGCCATCAGCACCGCCTCGGCGGCGGCGGTGGAGCCGTCGTACATGGAGGCGTTGGCCACCTCCATCCCCGTCAGCTCCGCCACCTGGGTCTGGAACTCGAACAGGTATTGCAGCGTGCCCTGGGCGATTTCCGGCTGGTACGGCGTGTAGGAGGTGAGGAACTCCGAACGCTGGATCAGGTGATCCACCGTGGCCGGCACGTGGTGGCGATAGGCGCCCGCGCCCAGGAAGAAGGGCACCGCGCCCGCCGCCGTGTTGCGGGCGGCGATGCGGGAGAGCGCGCGCTCCACCTCCATCTCGCCCTGGGCGTCGGGCAGGGGCGGCAGCGCTGTGGCGCGCTTCTCGGTAGGAATGTCGGCGAACAGCGCGTCCACGGACGCGACGCCGATGCGCGCCAGCATCTCGGCGCGGTCCTCGGCGGTGAGGGGAAGGTAGCGCATGGAAAAGGGTCTCACACCATCTGGCGGCGAGGGGCGCCGCGCGCGGGGCGCGGCGGGCGCTCAGCCGAGGCTTTCGACGAAGGCCTTGTAGGCGGCCTCGTCCATCAGGGCGTCGAGCTGGGAGGGGGCGGCGATCTTCAGGCGCAGGAACCAGCCCGCGCCTTCCGGCTCCGCGTTCACCAGGGCGGGGTTGCCCTCCAGCTCGGTGTTCACGGCGGTGACGGTGCCGGCGAGGGGCGCATAGACCTCGCTCGCCGCCTTCACGCTCTCCACCACCGCCACTTCCTTGCCCTGCTCCACCACCTTGCCGAGCTGGGGCAGCTCCACGAACACTACGTCGCCGAGCTGGCTCTGGGCATAGTGGGAGATGCCCACCACGCCCTCGTCGCCCTCGACGCGCACATATTCGTGGTCCTTGCTGTAGCGCACGCTGGTCATGCTTCAGGCCTCTTTCGGGGATGTGCGCGCGTAACGCGCCGGCACGAAGGGAAGGGGGACGACGGTGGCGGCGAGCGCCTTGCCGCGCACCAGGAGATCGAGCCGGGTGCCCGGCGCGGCGAGGCGCGGCGGCACATAGCCCATGGCCACGGGGGCGTTGAGGCTGGGCGCGAAGCCGCCGGAGGTGACGCGGCCCACGCTCTCGCCCCCCTGGACGATCTCGGCGCCCTCGCGGGCGGGCGCGCGCCCTTCCAGCCGCAGGCCGACGCGCACGCGCGCCGGGCCGTGCTCCAGCTCCGCGCGGATGCGGTCCGCGCCGGGAAAGCCGCCTTCCACGCGGCGGCGCTTCTGGATGGACCAGGCGAGGGCCGCCTCCACCGGCGAGGTGGTGGCGTCGATGTCGTGGCCGTAGAGGCAGAGCCCCGCTTCCAGGCGCAGGCTGTCGCGCGCGCCGAGGCCGATGGGCTTCACCTCCGGCTCGGCCGCGAGGGCGGCCCACACCTTCTGCGCATCCGCTGCCGGCACCGAGATCTCGAACCCGTCCTCGCCCGTGTAGCCGGAACGGGAGACGTGCACGGGGATGCCGTCGAAGGCGGCCGGGCCGGCTTCCATGAAGGCGAGGTCCAGGGCCTGCGGGCAATGGCGGGCCATCGCGCGCGCCGCCTCGGGGCCCTGCAGGGCGATGAGGGCGCGGTCGAGCTGCGGCACGAGGCGCACGCCCTGCGGCAGGTGACGCTCGATGTGCGCGAAATCGGCGGCCTTGCAGGCGGCGTTCACCACCAGCAGCAGGCGCCCGTCGTCCTTCGGATCGCGCGGGCGGGTGACCATCAGGTCATCGAGGATGCCGCCTTCCCGGTTGAGGAGCTGGGAATAGCGCTGCCGGCCGGGGGGAAGGTTCACGATATCCGCCGGCACCAGTGCCTCCAGCGCGCGGGCGCAGGCGGCATGGTCCGGCCCCTCCAGGACCGCCTGGCCCATGTGGGAGACGTCGAACAGGCCGGCGTGGGTGCGCGTCCAGTGGTGCTCGGCGAGAATGCCCTCGGCATATTGCACCGGCATCTCATAGCCGGCGAACGGCACGATGCGGGCCCCGAGCGCCACATGGGCGGCGAACAGGGGGGTGGTGTGCAGCAGGGTCTTGAGCAGAGGGTCGGCGGCGTGCGTCATCGCAGCTCCGGGGATAGCGCCAGGGTGGAGGACCATGAGTCCTTCGGGCGCCCCCTCTGTCTGCGGAACCTGAGAGATTTCACCGTGCCGTGTGGACCGGCGCGGCTTACTCCTTCGGTGAGCCTGCGGCTTGCGCCGCGGCTTCTTTCCAGAGCGTCGTCCCCCTGCGGTCCTTTGGCCTGAGCGGTTCCGGGGCGGTTGCGCCTTCGGCGCCGGTTCTGCCCGCCCATGGCGCGCAGCCGGTCTCTCCCGCAGGGTTCATCCGAGAAGATGCCGGAAACGGCCTCGGCTTTCGCCGCGAATCCGTTCCATAGGCAACTTCGATCGCACAATAAGAAAATCCATGGCAGCGTCAACAGCCCGTCGCTGCAGACCTTCGTCGCAGGCGGGCAGGCCCGCGCCGGGCGTCCCGGCCCGCATATGAAAATGCCGCGCGGGCGACGACGGCCCGCGCGGCATCCAACTATCGAGCGTATGGCCGCAGCCGGCCCGCGCCGCTCAGCGCGGGGGAGGTTCGAAGCCGCCCGAGGCGGGCGGGGCCGCGAAGCCGCCGCCGCTGCTGGTGGACCCCGAGGGCGGCGGCCCGAACACGTCGCTCGCCGGCGCGCCGGGATCGGACTTGGGCGCCGCGGGTGCGGCGGTGGCGGCAGGCGCGCTCTCGGCGGCCGGCTTCGGCTTGGGCTTCGAGGGGCGCGGGCGCGCGGCCGCGGGCTTGGCCTTCTCGCCCTGCGAGTCGTAGCCCACGTAAACCACGTAGCGTTCCACATCCTCCGGCTTGGGCAGCGGGAAGCTCAGCTGGTCCTCCACCACGGTGAAGGCGGTCTGCTGCTGGCCGGCGGGAATCTCCACCGGCACCGTGAAGAATTTCGTCGCGATGGTCTTCGGGTTGGGGCCTTCTTCCACCACCGCGAGGCGCACGGGCACACGCACGGTGCCGGGCGCACCCTTCTCGCCCATGAGCAGGCGGCCCTCGATGCCCACCTTCACGTTCATGGTCTGGCCGTTGATGGCGCATTCGCGGGCGAGCTGGCCCACGTTGCCCTGATATTTCAGGGCGCCCCCCTCGGAGACCTGCCACGTGCCGGCGCCGGTGCGGATGGCGACGGGCGGACAATTGTAGGTGACCGCGTTCGGCCCGGTGCCGACGGTGAGGGCCGGGGTCGCGGCGCTGGAGACACCGGCGGCGTTGCCGGTGGCCACGCCCACGTCCTGGCCGCCGAAGGCGCCGTCGAGGCCCTCGCCCCCGGCGCAGCCCGCCAGGGCCAGCGCCACCGCCAAGCCGACAAGGCCGCGTGTGGGAGTGCCTGCCTGCGTGGAAGCCTTCCGGCTCCCGAAGTCGCCTCCCAGGCCACCCTCCATGTCGCTTCCCATGTCGCTCATCTCCATAGGCTCATGCACATGGCATGGTTATAGCAAACGGCGCCGCGGACGCACCGTGCCGGGGCCGGCAATTTACCCTTTGGTGACCAAAAGCCGGAAACATGGTGAACGCGCGCCGCGCACGCCCGCGCCGAAGGGCCCCGCAAAGGGGGCCCTCCAAGGGGCTGGGCCTCAGCCGCCGGAGAGGCCCACGGGCTTGCCCACCACCACCACCAGGGCCTTGCGCGCATCGGCGAGGCGGCCGGCGACGCGCTTGATGTCGTCCAGCGTCACCGCCTCCACCAGGGCGTTGCGGCGGTCGATATAGTCGATGCCGAGCTCGTCGAGCTGGATCTGCAGAAGCTGGCCGGCGACCTTCGACGACGTGTCGAACCGCAGGGCGTAGCTGCCGGTGAGGTAGCTCTTGGCTTCCTTCAGCTCCTCCGGCGTCGGCCCCTGGTCGAGGATGCGCTGGAACTCGGAGGTGATGAGCGAGATGGATTCCGCCGCCCGCTCGTTCTTGGTGGCGGTGCCGGCGAACCACAGGCCCACGTGGGCGAGGGCCACCTGATAGGAATAGACCGAGTAGGCGAGCCCGCGCGCCTCCCGCACTTCCTTGAACAGGCGGGAGGAGAACGCGCTGCCGCCCAGGATGTGGTTGAGCACGTAGGCGGCCATGAAATCCGGGTCGCGCCGCTCCAACCCCACCGTGCCCATCACCACTACCGACTGGGGCACGTCGAGGGGGATGATGTCCACGGTGCCGATCTTCTGCGGCGTCACATTGGCCACCGGGGTCAGCTCGGCCTTGTCAGGCAGGGCGCCGAACACCGCGTCGAGCCGCTTGCCCAGCTCCTCGGGCGTGATGTCGCCCACCACCGCCACGCGCAGGTTGGAACGCGCCAGAGTGCGCTTCGCGAAGCCGGCGATGTCCTCCCGCGTCAGGCCGGGCACGCTCTCGAGCGTGCCGTCCACCGGCCGGCCGTAGGGGTGGCCGGGGAAGGCGAGGGCGTACCAGCGGTCATTGGCGATGGCGTTGGGCTCGGTGGAGCGGCGGCGCAGGCCGGCCATGATGGCGGCGCGGATACGCTCCACCGCCTCGGTGTCGAAGCGCGGCTCGTTCACGGCGAGGCGCATCAGGTCGAAGGCCACCTCGCGGTTCTCGGAGAGGGTGCGCAGCGATCCGCGCATCTCGTCGCGCCCGGCGTCGAAGTGCAGCTCCACCGCATGGTCGGCCAGCCTCTGCTGGAAGGCCTGGGCGTCCAGGTCGCCGGCGCCCTCGTCGAGCAGCGAGGCGGTGAGGTGGGCGAGGCCCATCTTCTGCGCCCCGTCCTGCGCCGCGCCGCCCAGGAAGGCGAACTCCATGGCGATGAGGGGCAAGGTGGTGTCGTGCACCAGCCACGCCTTGATGCCGCCGGGGCTCGTCACCTCGGTGATGCGGCTCGACTGCTGGGCCTGGGCCTCGGTGTTGGAAATGAGCGAGAGAGCCATCGTCACCATCACGAGAAAGAGCCAGCCGGCGGCCGCGAGGGGCCGTCCGGCGCAAGCGGGGGAGAGCGCCCTCACGAGCGGTCGTCCTTCTTCGCCGCAGCGGGCGCGGAGGGGGGCTGCGCGGAAGCGGCCGGCGCGGTCTTCAGATAGCCCGTCACCGCCCGCTCGCTGGTGAGGTAGCGCCTGGCGGCGGCCTGCATGTCGGCGGCGGTCACCGCCTTCACCCGGTCGGGCCACGCGCGCACCTCGTCGGCGCTGGTGCCGGTGGCCCAGGCCGCGCCATAGATGCGCGCGAGGGTCGCCTGGCTGTCCTGGGCGTAGACCATGTCGGCGGTCAGGCGGGTCTTGGCGCGCTTCAGCTCCAGCTCGTCCACGCCCTTCTCCGCCACCTCGGCCACGACGGCGTCGATGGCGGCCTCCAGCTCCTCCAGGCTCACGCCGGGGCGGGGGCTGGCGTAGACCACGAAGCGGGTGGCGTCATGGGCCGTGCCCTGATACCAGGCGCCGGCACCCGCCGCGAGGCCCTTCTCGGCCACGAGCTGTCGGTAGAGCCGCCCGGTCTGCCCGCCGCCCAGGATCTGGGAGAGCAGCTCCAGCGCCTCCGCCTCACGGGGGGCTGCGGTGCGCTCGGAGGGCACGAGGTAGGAGCGCTGCACGCTCGGCTGGGCCACGCGGGCATCGGCCAGCGCCACCCGTCGGTGGGCCTGGGGCTCGGGCTCCTGCGGGCGGTCGCGGGCCGGGGTGTCGGCGCGGGCGACCTTGCCGTAGGTCTTCTCCGCCAGCGCGCGCACCTCGTCCGGGTTCACGTCGCCGGCCACCACCAGCAGCGCGTTGTTGGGCGCGTAATAGCGGCGATAGAAGGCGAGGGCGTCTTCCCGGTTGAGCTGCTTGATCTCGTGCTCCCAGCCGATGATCGGGTGCTGGTAGGGATGGTTCACGTAGGTGGTGGCCTGCATGATCTCGCCGAGCCGGGCGCCGGGCTCGTTGTCGGTGCGCATGCGGCGCTCCTCCAGAACCACGTCGCGCTCCGGCAGCACCACCTCGTCGGAGAGCTTGAGGCCGGTCATGCGGTCGGCCTCGAAGCCCATCACCTTCTCCAGGTGCTCCTTGGCGACGCGCTGGAAATAGGCGGTGTAGTCCTGGGAGGTGAAGGCGTTCTCCTGCCCGCCCAGGCGCGCCACCTCGGCCGAGAACGCGCCCTGGGGGTGGGCCTCGGTGCCCTTGAACATCAGGTGTTCCAGGAAGTGGGCGATGCCCGACTTGCCCGGCTGCTCGTCGGCCGAGCCCACCTTGTACCACACCATGTGGGTCACCACCGGCGTGCGGTGGTCCGGGATGACCATGACGGTCAGGCCGTTGTCGAGGGTGAACTGGGAAATGTCCGGACCCGCGGCCGAGGCGGCGCGGGGGGCGAGCGCGGCGGCGCTCGCGGCGAGGATGGCGACCATGGCGAAACGGCTCGTCTTCACGTGGCGGATCTTCCGGCAGTGCACGCGCCGGAGGGCACGCACGTTTCTTGAAAGATAGGAGCTTCGCCGGGGAAGGCCAGGGGGCGCCGCAGGAATTGAACGCCGCGCGGCCGGGGCGGCGGCCCAGAGCGCCGCGTCATCGCACGCGCGGCTTGGGCGCTGCTTGGGCGCGGCGGCCGGCGAGAGCCGGGCCCGCCGAATGCGGCGCGGCCCGTAGGCATGAGAACCCGGCCGGGCGCGAGGCGCGCTCCGGCCGTCGGGAATTGACCGGTTCCGGATCAGTTGGTCCGGTCGAACAGGGTCGGCATCTTCCACTGCTCCTGCTTCTTCTCCACCACGCCATAGGGCGCGTTGGGGGCAGGGGTCTGGTAGCCGGCCGGGGGCTGCAGAAGGGTCTCGCGCTCCGGCTCGCCGTTGAAGGTGAGGGGCTTTTCCTTCTCGCCGCTGAAGCTCGGCAGCCAGCCGCGGGCGCCGAGCTCGCTCGGCATCAGCTCGTCGCGCCGGGTGCCGGTGGGTACCGGCTCGGTGGGGATGACGCCCAGGATCTTCTTGCGGCCCTTGTTCAGCTCGGAGGGCAGCAGCGGCCGGCCGGGATCGTCGCGCACCACGGGGGCGTTGGCGGCGGCGGCCTCGCGCTGGCGGCGGGCCACGTCGGGGTCCTTGGGCCAGTTGGGGTTCTTCCGGTGGGCGGCGTCCTCCGGCGAGGGCAGGGCCTCGGCGGAAGCGGCCGGCGGCACCACCAGCGGCGCGCGCTCGCGGTAGTCGATCTCCGGCTTGCCCTGCTCTTCCTTGAGGCCGAACAGCTCCATCATGCTGTCCACCGGATTGGCGTTGAACTGCTCCTGCTGCGCGGCGGCGGGCCGCGCCAGGGGGCCGGCCAGCAGCAGGCCCAGGGCGCAGGCGCCGGAGAGGGTCTTAAAGGCCGCGAAGGCCGTCTTCGAATGCTGCATCGGCCTCGCCGGGGTCGCGGCATCGGGCCGGAATGTCGGGTTCACGCGCATGGTGCTCCCCTTCAAGGCTCGCGCTCTGCTTCAGGTTTTGACGCCATAGGCGTCGGCGAGGGCGGCGTTTTTGAGGCACGCCCGAAGAAAGCGTCATAAAGCAGCAAGGCGACGCCGCCAACCACCGCGATGTCGGCCACGTTGAACACATACCAGCGCAGGCCGTAGGCGTGCAGGGAGATGAAGTCGAACACCGCGCCGTAGACCACCCGGTCCACCGCATTGCCCAGGGCGCCGCCGATGAGCAGGCCGAGGCCGAGCGCCTCCGCCGTGCGGTGCGCGCGCGTGAGCCACGCCGCGAAGGCGAGGGCGGCCACCACCTTGATGGCCACCAGCACCCAGCGCCCCGTCTCTCCCTGCGGGAACAGGCCGTAGCTGATGCCGGCGTTCCACAGGGCCACGAGGTCGAGGAAAGGCGTCACGGGCACCAGGCCCGGCCCCTGCGCCGCCATGAAGGCGATGGCCCAGGTCTTGGTGGCCTGGTCGGCCACCAGCACCAGAAGGGCGGTCAGCAGTCCCAGCCGAAGTCGGGTCATGGCGCCTCTCCCACTGTCATTCCGCCGCGGCGGCGTAGAATTCCCGCAGCGCCGCCGCGTCGCGCGGCGTCACGTCGGGAAATTCGGGGTCCGCGCCCACCTCGGGCGAGATCTTCCAGGAGCGGGCGCACTTCCTGCCCTCGGCGCGGGCCGGCACCACGGCGACGCCGGGCACCTCGGCAAGGCGGAAAGCGTCCGCCGGCCCCTCGGCGCGCGCGAGCGTGGCCGCGCTGGTGATGCAGATCTCCGCGAGGTCGAGCCCCGCGAAGGCATCGGCCAGGGCCTCGTCGGTCACGTAGACCACCGGGGCCGCCTCCAGCGAGGAGCCCATGCGCTTCTGGGCGCGCTCCACCTCGAGCGCGCCGAGCACCACGCGCCGCACCTGCCGCGCCCGGCGCCATTTCTCCGCGAGGGCGGGGTCGCGCCAGCTTTCCGGCGTTTCGGGGAAGGTCACGAGATGCACCGAGCCTTCCTCATCCCCCGTGCGGGCGATGTAGGCCTCCTCGGTGGTGAAGGGCATGATGGGCGCGAGCCAGGCGACTACCCGGTTGAAGGTCTCGTCCAGCACCGTGAGGCAGGCCCTGCGGGTGAGCGAGGACAGGGGATCGCAATAGAGCGCGTCCTTGCGCACGTCGAAATAGAAGGCCGAGAGCTCGATGTTCATGAAGGCGGTGAGCAGCGCATGCACCTTCTTGTAGTCGAAGGCGCGGTAGGCGGCGCGGATCTCCCCGTCGAGCTCGCTCAGCCGGTTGAGGATGAAGCGCTCCAGCGAGGGCATGTCGGCGAACGCCACCCGCGCCTCCGGCCGGTAGTGGTGCAGCGAGCCGAGCAGCCAGCGGATGGTGTTGCGCAGCTTGCGGTAGGTGTCGGCCGTGGTCTTCAGGATTTCCGGGCCGATGCGCAGGTCGTCCGAATAGTCGGAGGCGCACACCCACAGACGCAGGATATCGGCGCCGGAGGCCTTGATGACCTCCTGCGGCGCGGTGACGTTGCCAAGCGACTTGGACATCTTGCGTCCGTCCTCGTCCAGTACGAAGCCGTGGGTCAGCACGGCATCGTAGGGCGGGCGGCCGCGGGTGCCGCAGCTCTCCAGCAGGGAGGAATGGAACCAGCCGCGATGCTGGTCCGAGCCCTCGAGGTACATCACGCGGTCCTTGCCCAGCGGCGCGCGCACCGCCTTGAGATCGTCGCGCACCTCCAGGGTGAAGGTGTGGGTGGAGCCGCTGTCGAACCACACGTCGAGGACGTCGTTGACCTTCTGCCAGCCCTCGTCGGCGCGCTCGCGCAGGAAGCGCTCGCGCGCGTTTTGCTGGAACCAGGCGTCGGCGCCTTCTTCCTCGAAGGCCTGCGCGATGCGGGCGTTGACCTTGCGGTCGCGCAGGATCTCCACCGAGCCGTCGCCCACCTCCCGCACGAACACGGCGATGGGCACGCCCCAGGCGCGCTGGCGGGAGACCACCCAGTCGGGCCGGTTGGCGATCATGCCGGTGATGCGGTTCTCGCCCGCCGCCGGCACCCATTCCACGGTCTTGATGCCAGCGAGCGCCCGCTCGCGCAGGGTGTCGGGCACGTTGCCGTCGAGGGTGGCGGGGCGGGGCGCCGCCGTGCCGTCCGCGGTGCGGATGTCCTGGTCCATGGCGATGAACCATTGCGGCGTGTTGCGGAAGATCACCGGCTTCTTGGAGCGCCAGGAGTGGGGATACTGGTGCTTCACCCGCCCGCGCGCGAGCAGGTTGCCGGCGGCGACCAGCGCCTCGATGACGGCGCCATTGGCATCGCCCTTCTCGCCCTTCTCGGTGATGACGCGCTTGCCCTCGAAGCCGGGCGCCTGGGCGGTGTAGAAGCTGTCCTCGTCCACCGGATAGGGGATGGCGGGGCTGATGCCGCGCTCCTCCAGCCAGCGGCGGTTCTGGGTCCAGATCTCGAAATCCTCGCGGCCATGGCTGGGCGCGGTGTGGACGAAGCCGGTGCCGGCGTCGTCGGTCACGTGGTCGCCGTCCAGCAGCGGCACCTTGAAGCCATAGCCGAGGGCGGCCAGGGGATGGGCGCAGATGAGGCCGCCCAGCTCGGCGGCGCTCACATCCCGTACGCGTACGAAGGCGCCGACGCGGGCCTGCCTGAAGACATCGCCGGCCAGATTGTCGGCGAGGATGAGGCGATCCCCCGCCCTGGCCCAGTTGTCGGCGGGTGCCTCGGTCACCTCATAGAGGCCGTAGGCGATCTTCGAGGAGAAGGAGATGGCGCGGTTGCCGGGGATAGTCCAGGGCGTGGTGGTCCAGATGACCACGCAGGCACCGCCGAGATCGTCGCTGACGCCGGCCGCCACCGGGAACTTCACCCACACCGTGTCGCTCGTGAAGTCCTGGTATTCCACCTCGGCCTCGGCCAAAGCGGTCTTCTCCACCACCGACCACATGACCGGCTTGGAGCCGCGATAGAGCAGGCCGTTTTCCGCGAACTTCATGATCTCGCGGGCGATCTGCGCCTCGGCGGCGAACGCCATGGTGGTGTAGGGGTGGTCCCAGTCGCCTTCCACGCCCAGGCGCTTGAACTCCTCGCGCTGGATGTCCAGCCAGTGCTGGGCGAAGGCGCGGCATTCCTGGCGGAAGGCCACCATGGCGGCGGCATCGGAGAAGTCGGGCTTGGCCTTGCCCTTCTTGCGGTAGTTCTCTTCCTCGATCTTCCACTCGATGGGCAGGCCGTGGCAGTCCCAGCCGGGCACGTAGTTGGAATCGTGGCCCAGCATCTGCTGGGAGCGCGTCACCACATCCTTCAGGATCTTGTTGAGCGCGTGGCCGATGTGGATGTTGCCGTTGGCATAGGGCGGGCCGTCATGGAGCACGAAGCGCGGGCGCCCGCGTCCCGCCTCGCGCAGGCGGGCGTAGAGGCCGATGCGCTTCCAGCGCTCCAGCAGCTCGGGCTCCTTCTTCGGCAGCCCGCCGCGCATGGGAAATTCGGTCTCCGGCAGCAGCAGGGTCTTGGAATAGTCGGGGGTCTGTTCGGTCATGACGGGCTCGGGAAGGGGCCGCGGGGCGGCCGATGGGGGAGAAACGCGGGGTCAAGGGTCCCGGCTCCCCCGCGCGCCTCAGTCGCGCCGGCGGGGGACCGGGCCGATAATTCGCGCGCCGGGCACACGCGGAGCACCGGCGCGCGACGCGGTGCCGCGCGGCCATGGCGTTTCGCCCCATGCGTGCGGGGCCGTTGCGACGTGGGTCATCCTCGGGCCGTGTGAAGCCAATCCGAAGGCCGGCTTCTAGCAGGCGGCCGAGGCCGGGGAAAGGGCGCAGATGGGCGCGCCCGCGCGCCGCCCGCTCCGGACGCAAAAAGACCCCGGCGCTGGAAGCGCCGGGGTCCGTTGGTTCCCCTCTTTTTATTTGGGACCGGACAGGCCGGGAAAACGGCCGGGGGCGGCGGGCGCCCCCGGGGATCAGGTCACGAGTGGTAGGCGCGCTCGCCGTGCTCGTTGATGTCGAGGCCCTCGCGCTCCACGTCCACCGACGGACGCAGGCCGACGATGATGTTGAGCACGAAGAAGATGATGGCCGACACGACACCCGACCACACGATGGTCACGAGGGTCGCCTGGGTCTGCACCCACACCTGGTGGCCCATGGAATAGTCGGCCACGCCGGCGCCGCCGAGGGCGGGCGACACCAGGATGCCGGTGCCGATGGCGCCGATGATGCCGCCGACGCCGTGCACGCCGAACACGTCCAGGCTGTCGTCATAGCCGAGGGCGTTCTTCACCGCGGTGCAGAAGAAGAAGCAGACGATGGCCGCGACGATGCCGAGCACGATGGCGCCCATGGGACCGGAGGCGCCGCAGGCCGGGGTGATGGCGACCAGGCCGGCCACTGCACCCGACGCGCCGCCGAGCATGGAGGGCTTGCCGCGCACCAGCCACTCGATCACGAGCCAGCCCACGACGGCGCCGGCGGTGGCGAGGAAGGTGTTCACCATCACGAGGGTGGCGAGGCCGTTGGCTTCGAGGTTCGAGCCGACGTTGAAGCCGAACCAGCCGACCCACAGCAGGGAGGCGCCGACCATGGTGAAGGCCAGCGAGTGGGGCGGAAGCTGCTCCTTGCCGTAGCCGATGCGCTTGCCGACGATGATGGCGCCGACGAGGCCCGCGATACCGGCATTGATGTGCACCACGGTGCCGCCCGCGAAGTCGAGGGCGCCGAGGGTGAACAGGTAGCCTTCCGAGAACCACACCATGTGGGCGATCGGGAAGTAGACGAAGGTGCCCCACAGCACGGCGAACAGGATCACCGCCGGGAACTTCACGCGCTCGGCGAAGGCGCCGATGGCGAGGGCCGGAGTGATGGCCGCGAAGGTCATCTGGAAGGCGATGAAGGCGAACTCGGGGATCTGCACGCCCTTGGTGAAGGTATCCGCGAGGCTGTCCACGGTGACGCCCGCCAGGAACGCCTTCTCGAAGCCGCCGATGAAGGCGTTGCCGGAGGTGAAGGCCAGCGAGTAGCCGTAGATCGCCCACACCAGCATCATCACCGCGGTGATGGTGAGCACCTGCATGAGGACGGAGAGCATGTTCTTGGCGCGCACGAGGCCGCCGTAGAACAGGGCGAGGCCGGGGACGGTCATGAGCAGGACGAGGACCGTGGAGGTCATCATCCAGGACACGTCACCCTTGTTCACGGTGGAGACCGCCGCGGCGGCGGCGGGGGAGGCGGCCGCCGGCGCCATGTCGGGCTGGGCAAGCGCCGGCAGGGCGAAGGCCGCCGCCGCCAGCAGCGCGGGAACGCCCGCGCGGGTCCACGTCTTGAACGTCATGGAAGAAGGCTCCGTAAAATGAGGAAGGCTCAAAGCGCGTCGGCGTCGGTCTCGCCGGTGCGGATGCGCACGGCGTGGTCGATGGCGAGAACGAAGATCTTGCCGTCGCCGATCTGGCCGGTCTTGGCGGAGGCGGTGATGGCCTCCACGACCTTCGAAACCTGGTCGGCGGCCACCGCCACCTCGATCTTCAGCTTCGGCAGGAAGCTCACGGCATATTCAGCGCCGCGGTAGATCTCGGTGTGGCCCTTCTGCCGCCCGTAGCCCTTCACCTCGGTCACGGTCAGTCCGTGGACGCCGATACCGGTGAGGGCGTCGCGCACCTCCTCCAGCTTGAATGGCTTGATGATGGCCATGACGATCTTCATGGATCGGTCCCTGTTCCCTGGTGGCCTGGATCCGGCGCCGCGAGGCCCACCCCCGCGTGCCGGCCAGCCGGTGTTTTCTGTCGGCTCCGCCGAGCGGGACGGGGAATTCCGCGCCGCGGCAGGCAAGCCTGTTTCCAGGGAATCAAGGACCGTGCCAGATGCGGCGAGGCGCGGAGTCCCGCTGCTTATTTTCTCGCCATGCGGGTCAAGGGCGTGGCGGCGCCCGATGGTCGCCGCTTTTTCAGCCTGTTTTTTAGGCGACACGCTTCAAAGATGGTCAACAGATGGTATTCCCCGCTTGCACGCCCCTCATTTGGGCGTGACGCGGCGCATCAATCCTTCCTGCGTCGCCGAAGCCACGAGAACCCCCTCGCGGGTGAAGAACTCGCCCCGGCAGAACCCGCGCGAGCCGAAGGCGGCCGGGCTTTCCTGGCTGTACAGAAGCCATTCGTCGGCCCGGAACGGCCGGTGGAACCACAGCGCGTGGTCGAGGCTCGCCACCTGCAGGTCGCGATCGAACACGGAGCGCCCATGCGGCAAAAGGGCCGCCTGGAGCAGCGAGAAGTCCGAGGCGAAGGCCAGGACTGCCTGATGCGTGGGCAGATCGTCCGGCAGCCCCGCCCGCGCGCGCACCCACAGGCTGGGCCGCGCCCCGGCGCTGCCGATATAGGAGGGGTCCAGCGAGGTGGGCCGGATCTCCAGCGGCTTGATGGCCATCCAGTCGCGGCTCGCCGCCTCGGGGAAGCGCTCCAGCAGGCGCGCGCGCCAGGCTTCGTCGGGCGGCAGCTCTTCCGGCATGGGCACCTTCGGCATGGTGCTCTGGTGTTCCAGGCCGTCCTCCTCCAGCTCGAACGAGGCGGACATGGAGAAGATGGCCCTGCCGTGCTGGATGGCCACCACGCGCCGGGTGGTGAAGCTGCGCCCGTCGCGGATGCGCTCCACCTCGTAGACGATGGGGATGGTGGGGTCGCCGCCCAAAAGGAAATAGCCGTGGAGCGAATGGGTGACGCGCGGCGCGTCCACGGTGCGGCGCGCCGCCACCAGGGCCTGCGCCACCACCTGCCCGCCGAACACGCGCCCGCCGCCCGGATTGCCGCTGCGACCCCGGAACAGATTGATCTCCAATTGCTCCAGATCGAGGATAGACAGAAGCGCTTCAACGTCGGAAGACGGCGTGTCGGTCATGAGGATCGGCCTTGCGGAAGGCCCGCGGGGCGCGGGCGGCGGGTGTGAGGATGACGAGGCACGAAGACGCCATGCGCCCATGAGGCGCGTCAAGTCCGTATAGGTGAAGATCATGACGTTCGCGTCGATGCCGGCCCCGGCCGGGGCGGGATGAGCCCGCCGGGCCCGCGGCGCGGGCAGGTATGCGGCGAAGATACCGGCCGGGAGATCCCGGCCAAGCGACCCTGTGAGGAGACTGTTCCATGAGTGGCCTGTTCGAGCCCGCCACGGCGCCTTCGCCCTATACGGGTCCCGGTGTCTTCCTCGCGCCGGCGGCGATGTCCGACGTGGCCATCGTCGGCGGCGGGCTGGCGGGGCTCAGCCTTGCGCTGGCGCTGCGGCAGGGGCTGGGCGCCGACGCGCGCATCACGCTGTTCGATCCCGCCCTGGCCAATCCGGTGATCGACGACGAGCGCTGCTCCGCCATCGCCGCCTGCGGGCGCCGCATGCTCACCGTGCTCGGCACATGGCCGCGCATCGCGGCGCAGGCCCAGCCCATCCTCTCCATGGTGGTGACCGACAGCCGCACGCGGGACGTGGCGCGCCCCACCTTTCTCACCTTCGACGGCGACGTCGTCCCCGGCGAGCCCTTCGCCCACATGGTGCCGAACGCGGTGCTCCAGGCCGCGCTCATCGCCGATGCCGAGGCCGCCGGGATCGAGCTGCAGGCCGAGACCGTGTCCGCCTTCGCGCCCGAGGGCGCGGGCATGGCGCTCACCACCGGCACGGGCGCGAGCCTCTCCACCCGGCTGCTGGTGGCCTGCGACGGCGCCCGCTCGCGCCTCAGGTCCATGGCCGGCATCGAGACCGTCTCCTGGGGCTATGGCCAGAGCGGCATCACCTTCACCGTGGAGCATGAGCGCCCGCACGAGGGCCGTGCGGAGGAGCATTTCCTGCCGGCCGGGCCGTTCGCCGTGCTGCCCCTGCCCGGCAACCGCTCCGCCATCGTGTGGACCGAGCGCACCGAGGATGCCGAGCGCATCGCCGCCCTCCCGGCGCCTCTGTTCCAGGAGGAGCTGGAGCAGCGCTTCGGCCATCGCCTGGGCTGGGTGAAGGCGGTGACGCGGCCGCGCCCCTATCCGCTCGGCTTCTCCATGGCGCGCAGCTTTGTCGGCGACAGGCTGGCGCTGGTGGGGGATGCCGCCCATCTCATCCACCCCATCGCCGGGCAGGGCCTCAACATGGGCCTGCGCGATGTCGCGGCCCTGGCGGAGGCGGTCACCGATGCCGCCCGCGTGGGGCTGGACTTCGCCTCGCCCCAGGTGCTGGAACGCTACCAGCGCTGGCGCCGCTTCGACACCCTGGCCATGGGCATCGCCACCGACGGCCTCAACCGCCTGTTCTCCAACCACTCGGACGCCCTGCGCGCGCTGCGCGACGTGGGCCTTGGGATGGTGGACCGCCTGCCGCGCCTGAAGGGCCTGTTCATCCGCGACGCGGCGGGCCTCACCGGGGCGGTGCCGAAGCTGCTGCGCGGCGAGGCGCTTTAGGCGCCGCGCAGGGGGCGTCTGTCTCGGAACGGAGGCGGTGCGAAGGGCCGGCAGGACGCGGTTCTTGCGATTCGCCCCGCTTTCTTCCGGCGCGGCTGGCGGGTGGCGCGCGGGACGTCGGGGGATTCAGCTCGCTGACCTGTCGCTTCCGCTGCCTCTCGCTCCTGGTTGGCCGTATCTGACGCAAGAGGTTTGTGGGCATGACGCACGGGCCTTTGGCCAGGGCCGCGCAGCACCTGAGCGAGCCCGCTTCTTGCGGGTCGAAGATCGGCGCCAATGGGATCAATCGGTCGGCGGGAGGGGTGCGGTCAGGCCGGGATCGTCGTTGCGCACGGCGTTCACCGCTTTGGAGACCGGCCAGAAGGTGAGTTGTGCCGGCGGGGCCGGGCGCAGCAGGTCGCGCGGGTCTTCGGCGGAAAGAAAGCGGGGAATGTCCGTATCGGCGAGCACCACGGGCATTCGCTCGTGCAGCGGCCGCAGCGTTTCATTGGCCGGGCAGGTGAGGATGGTGAAGGTGCGCAGCCATTGCCCGGTGGTCGGATCCTTCCAGCCTTCCCACAGCCCCGCGAAGGCGAGGGGCGCGCCATCGGCCGTGGTGACGAAGAAGGGCTGGGCGGCGCCGTTGCGCCGCTGCCATTCATAGAAGCCGTCCGCCGGCACGATGCAGCGCCGCCTCTTCCACCACGCATCGCGAAAGGTGGGTTTTTCCGCCACCCCCTCCGCGCGGGCGTTGACGAGCCTGGCGCCACCGCTCGGGTCCCTCGCCCATACCGGCACGAATCCCCACCGCAGCAGGGAGAGGTCCAGCGCGCCGGTGTGCGGATTGAGGCGCACCACCATCAGGTCCTGGGTGGGCGCCGCATTATAGTGGGGCGGGCAGTTGGGCAGGCGCAGCGCGGGGCCGCTGAGCCCGAAATGCTCCACATAGGCGACTGGTGCCCGGTATTGAACGAAGCGGCCGCACATGGCGGGCTCCCCTTCCGCGTGGTGTCGTGGAGGGGGAATCAGGATACGAGGCGGAAGCGCCCGTCGATGGCGGGTGCGCCTTCCGTGAAGACGCGCCCCGTCTCCACCAGATGCTCAAGGTGCGCCAGCACCGTCAGGGAGGCCGCGCCCACGAGCCGGGGATCGAGCCCGATGTAGATGCCGCGCACGAGATCGGGAATCGTTTCCGCCGCGCGGTCGAGCCCGCGCAGGATGGCGGTCTCGCGGGCGATTCGATGGTCGAGATAGTCGCGCACGAAGGCGGGCGCGTCGCGCACCGGGCCGCCGTGGCCCGGCAGGTAGACCTTCTCTTCCCTTAGGCCAAGCCGCTCCAGCGAGTGGATATAGTCCCCCATCGCGCCGTCCGGCGGAGCGACGATGGAGGTGGCCCAGGCCATTACATGGTCGCCGGAGAAAAGGAGCGCATCTTCGGTGAGCGCGAAGGCGAGATGGTTGGCGGTGTGGCCGGGGGTGGCGACAGCGGTCAAGCTCCAGCCGCGGCCGGAGACGGTCTCGCCGTCCGCGAGGGCGTGATCGGGCGCGTAATCGGTGTCGGCGCTGGCGTCGAGGGGGTTGATCTCGCCGATATGGAGGGGACGTGCCGCGCGGTGGGGCCCGCAGCCCACGATGGCGGCGCCGGTGGCGGCCTTGATGGCGCCGGCCGCCGGGGAATGGTCGCGGTGGGTGTGGGTGACCACTACGTGGGAGACGCTTTCGCCCGCGATCGCCTTCAGTACCGCCGCCACATGGGCGGGATCATCCGGGCCGGGATCGAGGATGGCGACCTCGCCGTGGCCGATGATGTAGGTGCAGGTTCCGGTGAAGGTGAAGGCGGAGGGATTCGGTGCCACGATGCGCCGCACCAGGGGCGTGACGGGAACGGCCAGCCCGGTGGGGGAATCGAAATCGCGGTCGAAGGAAATGTCGGCGCTCATGCCTGGAGGCTAGAGCATTTCGGTGCCGCATTGAAACGGCAAAAGAGCGGGCCGCTCTCATCGCCAGGGCCAACGCCGCGCCATGGGCAGGGCAACGCTTCAGGTTCACACGGGAGAAGGCAGGGGCTTTCGTGAGGAGCGCGCCGCCGCGGCATTCGCATGGGCCGGATCAAAGGCGCTTCCGTGCGGGGCGGCTTGCAGGTGAACGTGCTCACCACACCGAGGGGGCTTCAAAAAAAGAAAGCCCGCCGGCAAGCGGCGGGCCCTCTCTCGTCGTGTTCGATCCGAAGGATCAGAACTTGTAGTTCACACCGGCCTTGATGGTGTGGAACTTGGTGTCGACGTTGATGGAGTCGCCGAGAGCCCAGTTGCCGCCCACGACATCGTTGTTGCCGAGGTCGACGTACAGGTATTCGGTCTTGAACGTCCAGTTGTTGGTGATGGCGTACTCGACGCCGCCGCCCAGGGTCCAGCCCCAGTTGGTGGAAGCCTGCGAGCAGCTCAGGAGCGCGCCGCAGAGGCCGCCGGTGATGTCGGTCGAAGTGCGGCCGTAAGCGGCACCACCGGTGATGTACGGCAGGAACCGGTCGAAGGCATAGCCGAGACGGGCGCGGATGGTGCCGAAGTAGTCAACGGTCGAGCCGAACGACTGGTAGAAGAAGGGCGAGGTGTCCGACACGGTGCCGGAGATGTTCGACCACTGGATGTCGGTCTCGAGGCCGACCACCACGTTGTTGGCGAACTGGTAGTTGTAGCCGAGCTGACCACCGACGAACCAGCCCGAAGAGGTGATCGAGCGGGTGTTCACCAGGGTGTAGGCGGTGTACTCGTTGTAGTCGAAGTTGTCGCCGCCGTAACCGAAGTTCGCGCCGATGTAGAAGCCGGTCCAGGAGAAGACCGGGGCGGCGATGGCCTTGACGGGGTACTTCGTCGCCAGGTCAGCAGCCGCGGCCGGAGCCGAGAGCGCCGCCAGCGCGACAGTGGCGAGAAGGAAACGCTTCATAACTTAATCCCCCATTTTTGGGTTACACGACTATCAGGCGATGACGTCGATTGCGTGTGCAGCCGTTTCGTTCCGCCCAGTGAGAGTGATGTAGCAGAGGCCGCGGAAAGATTCCGTAGCTTTCCTGCCACAGTGCATCGAAATCCACGCCATGCAACCAAGATAACGGTACCATGATGGTGCATTCGGCGCGAACGCTGATTGTGCCGGGCCTCCGGCGCCGCCCAACGTGACCAATTGTGGTAAATTATTTGCAAACTAAGCACTTTGCGCCACATTCTCGCCGCCGTTGAGGCAGCCCGGAGGGGACGGAAAGCGGCCGTAAGGGCAGCTTTTTCTGCAACCTATTCGGGTGTTGGTAGTATGGTCGGGTGTGGCGGCGCGCTTCCGGGAGACAAGCGGGTTGCAGCCTCTTCAGGTGGCCTTTGGACGGGCTGGAAACACGCCGGCGTCCTCAGAACTTGTAGTTGACGCCCGCGCGCAGGGTCTGGAAGCGCAGGTCCGCCGCCGTGAGGGCCGCGAGGTCGGCGGCGGGATCGAAGCGGGCCTCTTCGAGGCTGCCGAGATCGACGTAGAGATATTCCGCCCGCATGGTCCAATGGTCGGTGAGCGCGGCCTCCGCGCCGGCGCCGGCGGCCCAGCCCCAGCGCAGGGCGGATGAGGAGGATGCCGAAAAGCCGCCGGTGAGATCGCGCGCGGTATGGCCGAATCCCGCCCGGCCGTAGGCGACGCCCCCTGTGACATAGGGCATGAAGCGGTCCATGGCGTAGCCGAGCCGCGCCCGCACGGTGCCGAAATAATCCAGATCCGCGGATGCGGAGCGCATCGCGCCCGGCGGGGAAAATGCCTGCTGCTGGTCGCGGGCGGCGATGCCGCTCCATTGCATGTCCGCCTCCGCGCCCAGCACGAAGCGGTTCGGGAGCTGGTAGTTGAAGCCGGCCTGGCCGCCCGCCACGAAACCGGAGGCGTTGGCAGTGGCGCCCTTGAAGGTGGAGAGGGTGGTGAGGGAATTGGCGCTGAAAAGCAGGGAATCGGAAGAGACGTCGCCGCCGCCATAACCCGCATTGGCGCCCGCATACGCGCCGGTCCAGGAGAAGGTGCGCGGCATCAGCGCCTTGATGAGCGTGGCGCGGTCCATCACGTCCGCGGCCGCGGCGGGCAGGACGAGGACGGTGGCCGCGAGGGCGGCGAGGGCGGTGGACTTCATGCGCTAACCCCGAAGCTGAAGGCCGCGTGGCGGCGCCGGATGCTTCGGCGGGCCGGTGGCGTGGGCGCGTCCAGGCGGGCGCTGGAGCGCGTGCCTCCGGCGCGCGGGAGCACGCCACCCGGAAGGCGTTTCAAGCATTTGGTAACCATGTCATGGTAAACGGGAGGTAAACGGAGGCGGCCCGCCAGCTTTTGCCCGTGGCGGGAACGTTTCCGGGGGCTGGCCGAGCGTGACGTGTCCGCACCTTTGTCGCGTTGCGCGCGGGCGCGGGCTCGCCCATCTGTGGGAAGCATCCGGGGTGGGCGCGAGGCCCGCCCGAGGCGGGTGCGGCGATGCGCGGGCGCGCGGCCGCAAGGCCGGCGCTCCGGTGCCGGAGGATGGAGAGATGATGCTGAAAGTGCTCGCGACCGGGGCGCTGGTGATGGCCGCCTCCGCGGCGGCGGCCCAGGCCATGCCCCGCAGCACCGACATGAGCTGCGCGCAGACGGCCGCGCTCGTGCAGAAGGGCGGGGCGGTGGTGCTCGCCACCTCGCCCACCCTCTATGACCGCTACGTGCGCGACCTGAGCTTCTGCATGTACGACCAGCAGCTGAAGCCGGAATGGGTGCCGACCCGCGACAACCCGCAGTGCTTCGTGGGCTACACCTGCTTCGAGCCGGCGCGCAACGGCGGGCGCGGCGGCGGCTGAGCCGCGCGCCGCAGCAAACGAAAGGGGCGCCGCGGGGGCGCCCCCTCCGGTTCAGCCGATGCCGCGATCCTTGAGGATGCCCTCGATCTCCTCCAGCACCACCGGGTCGTCGATGGTGGCGGGGATGGACCAAGCATCGTGGTCGGCGATCTTCTTCATGGTGCCGCGCAGGATCTTGCCGGAGCGCGTCTTGGGCAGGCGGTTCACGGTGACCGCCAGCTTGAAGGCGGCCACCGGGCCGATGCGGTCGCGCACCAGGCCCACCAGCTCCTTCTCGATCACCTCCGGCGCCCGGCGCTCGCCCGCCTTCAGCACCACGAAGCCGCAGGGCACCTCGCCCTTCAGCGAGTCCTTGACGCCGATGACGGCGCACTCGGCCACGTCCGGGTGGGAGGCGATCACCTCCTCCATGCCGCCGGTGGAGAGGCGGTGGCCGGCGACATTGATGATGTCGTCGGTGCGGCCCATGACGAAGACGTAGCCGTCGTCATCCATGTATCCGGCGTCGGCGGTCTTGTAGTAGCCGGGATAGTCGGCGAGGTAGCTTTCGCTGAACCGCTCGTCCTGCTGCCACAGGGTGGGCAGGCAGCCGGGAGGCAGCGGCAGCTTCACCACGATGGAGCCCATGGTGCCGGCGGGCACGGGCTTGGCCGCCTCGTCCACGATCTGCACGTCGTAGCCGGGCATGGGCACCGTGGGCGAGCCGAGCTTGACGGGCAGGAGGCCGAGCCCCACCGGATTGGCGGCGATGGCCCAGCCGGTCTCGGTCTGCCACCAGTGGTCCACCACCGGCACGCCGAGCTTCTCCTCGGCCCACTTCACGGTGTCCGGGTCGGCGCGCTCGCCGGCCAGGAACAGGGTGCGGAAATGGGACATGTCGTGCCCGGTCTTGAAGGTGCAGTCCGGGTCTTCCTTCTTGATGGCGCGCAGGGCGGTGGGGGCGGTGAAGAGCGCCACCACCTTGTGCTCCTCCACCACCCGCCAGAAGGCGCCGGGGTCCGGCGTGCCCACGGGCTTGCCCTCGTAGACGAGGGTGGTGCAGCCGGCGAGCAGCGGCGCATAGACGATGTAGGAATGGCCCACCACCCAGCCGATGTCGGAGGCGGCCCAGAACACCTCGCCCGGCTTGATGCCGTAGAGGTTCTCCATGGTCCAGGCGAGCGCCACCATGTGGCCGCCCGTATCGCGCACCACGCCCTTCGGCTTGCCGGTGGTGCCGGAGGTATAGAGGATGTAGAGCGGATCGGTGGCGGCGACATCCACGCAGGGCGCGGCCTTGCCGGCGGCGGCCGCGGCGGCGCACGCCCCGGCCCAGTCGATGTCGCGGCCTTCCGCCAGGGTGGCGGGGCCCTGCGGGCGCTGCAGCACCACGCAATGCTCCGGCTTCACCGCCGACATGGAGATGGCGAGGTCGAGCAGGGGCTTGTAGGGCACCACCCGGTTCGGCTCGATGCCGCAGGAGGCGGCCAGGATCACCTTGGGCTCGGCGTCCTCGATGCGGGTGGCCAGCTCCTTGGCGGCGAAGCCGCCGAACACCACCGAATGGATGGCGCCGATGCGGGCGCAGGCCAGCATGCCCACCAGCGCCTCCGGCACCATGGGCATGTAGACGAGCACGCGGTCGCCCTTCGTTACGCCGAGATCCAGCAGCACGGCGGCCAGGGTCTCCACGTCGTGCTTCAGCTCGGCATAGGTGACGGTGCGCTTGGAACCGGTGACGGGGCTGTCATAGATGATGGCGGCCTGCCCGGCGCGCCCGCCGGCCACGTGGCGGTCCACGGCGTTGAAGCAGGTGTTGCCGGTGGCCCCGACGAACCAGCGGCCGTAGACGCCGGCCTCGGCGTCGAACACCTTGTCGGCGGGGCGGGTCCAGTCGATCTTCTTCGCCGCCTCGCCCCAGAAGGCGGACGGATCGTCGCGCCAGCGGGCATAGGTTTGCGCGTACCGGCTGCTGCTTGTGCTGTCCATGGACGTCTCCCTTATCGGCGTATCTTTATTGTGGTTAGTGCCGGGGCCCCTCCGGCGGGGCAAGTACGCACAACTGCGTACGACCTTGGTTGGATGGATAAAGGCCTTGTTCTATCGTGCCCGCCGATTGCGCGGTTCCCGGCCCGTGGCTAGGTTGCACCCCGCGCGACGCGCGCTATTCCATGCTCCTTCGCGACCGCCGCTCGGCCGGGAGCGGACTTGAGGATTTTAGGGGAACATCATGGCCGGTAGCATCTATGACCTGCATCTCGACCGCAATCAGGCCAATTACCAGCCCCTGACCCCGCTCGGCTTCCTGGAGCGCGCCGCCAGCGTCTTTCCGGACCACACCGCCATTATCCACGGCGCGCTCAAGCGCAACTATCGCGATTTCTACGCCCGCAGCCGGCGCCTCGCCTCGGCCCTTTCCAAGCTCGGCGTCGCCAAGGGCGACACGGTGGCGGTGATGCTCACCAACACCCCCGCCATGCTGGAGGCCCACTACGGCGTGCCCATGACGGGCGCGGTGCTGAACTCCCTCAACACCCGGCTCGATGCCGCCATCCTCGCCTTCACCATCGACCACGGCGAGGCGAAGGTGCTCATCACCGATCGCGAGTTCTCGCCGGTGATGAAGGCGGCGCTCGCCATGGCCGTGCGCAAGCCCATCGTCATCGACTATGACGACCCGGAATACACCGGCAAGGGCGACCGCATCGGCACCACGGATTACGAGGCCTTCCTCGAAACCGGCGATCCGGAGTTCGTCTGGAGCGGCCCGGACGACGAGTGGAACGCCATCGCGCTCAACTACACCTCCGGCACCACCGGCGACCCCAAGGGCGTCGTCTACCACCATCGCGGCGCGAACCTGCTGGCGGTGGGCAATGTGGTGACCTGCGCCCTGGGCAAGCATCCCGTCTATCTCTGGACGCTGCCCATGTTCCACTGCAACGGCTGGTGCTTCCCCTGGTCCATCACGCTGGTGGCCGGCACCCATGTGTGCCTGCGGCAGGTGCGCGCCAAGGCCATGTTCGATGCCATCGCCGATTATGGCGTCACCCACATGTGCGGCGCGCCCATCGTGATGTCGACCCTGCTCGGCGCTCCCGAGGCCGACAAGCGCCCGCTGCCCGGCAAGGTGGAGTTCATCACCGCCGCCGCCCCGCCGCCGGAGGCGGTGCTCGCCGCCATGCAGGACGCGGGCTTCAACGTGGTGCACGTCTACGGCCTCACCGAGGTCTACGGCCCCTCGGTGGTGAACGACTGGCACTCGGAGTGGGACAGCCTGCCGGCCGCCGAGCGCGCCGTGAAGAAGGCCCGCCAGGGCGTGCGCTACGCCGCCCTCGACGCCCTTGAAGTGCTGGACCCCGAGACCATGCAGCCCGTGCCGGCGGACGGCACCACCCTCGGCGAGGTCATGTTCCGCGGCAACACGGTGATGAAGGGCTACCTCAAGAACCCCACCGCCACCGACAATGCCTTCGCCGGCGGCTGGTTCCACTCGGGCGACCTGGGCGTGAAGCACCCCGATGGCTATGTCCAGCTCAAGGACCGCTCCAAGGACATCATCATCTCCGGCGGCGAGAACATCTCGTCCATCGAGGTGGAGGACGCCCTCTACAAGCACCCGGCGGTGAGCGCCGCCGCGGTGGTGGCCAAGCCCGACGAGAAGTGGGGCGAGACCCCGGTGGCCTTCGTGGAGCTCCGCGACGGCATGAGCGTCACGGCCGAGGAACTGCTGGCCCACTGCAAGACCCACCTTGCGGGCTACAAGTGCCCCCGCCACATCGTGTTCGAGCCGATCCCGAAGACCTCCACCGGCAAGATCCAGAAGTTCCGCCTGCGCGAGCTGGCGAAGGAGGTCTGAAGTGGAAGTCAAGGACGCCAACGGCGCCGTCCTGAAGGACGGCGATAATGTCACCCTCATCAAGGACCTCAAGGTGAAGGGCACCTCCGTCACCTTGAAGCGGGGCACCCTTGTGAAGGGCATCCGCCTCACCGGCGACCCGGAGGAGATCGACTGCAAGGTCGAGAAGGTGAAGGGCCTGGTGCTGCGCACCGAGTTCGTGAAGAAGGCGTGAGCCTTCCCCGCCGCCGGCCTACGGAACCATAAGAAAAATGCCCGGACAGCGTCCGGGCATTTTTCGTTGCGGGGGCAGGGCGGCGGCTCTCCGGGCGCGCGGCGGCGCGCGCCCGCGCCTTCCCCAGCGCCACCTTTCCAATCGTTCATGCGGCCGCCATGGTGCGGTCAGGTTCGCGGCGCCACAAGGGTGGCGGACCCTTCAGCGGAGACGATGCCGGTGCGCGCCCTTCTGTCCCTTCTCGGCGACATCCGTCGCCTCGCGGTGCCCTATTTCAGGAGCGAGGAGCGGTGGGTGGCCATCGGCCTTCTGGCGGCGGTCATCGCGCTGGAACTGGCGTGGGTGGGCGCGACGGTGATCCTCAACGAATGGAACGTCGCCTTCTACAACGCCATCCAGGACAAGGACTTCGCCGCCTTCCAGAAGCAGCTTCTCATTTTCTGCGCCATCGCGGTGTGCGCCATCTGCGTGGCGGTCTACCAGATCTACCTGAAGCAGTGGCTGGAGATCCGCTGGCGGCGCTGGCTCACGCGGCGCTACCTTCATGCCTGGCTTTCCGATGAGGTCCACTACCGCCTGCGCCTCTCCGGGGACGCCGCCGACAACCCCGACCAGCGCATCGCCGAGGACGTGCAGCTGTTCGTGGGGCGCACCATCGGGGTGGGCATCGGCCTGCTCGGCACGGTGGTGTCGCTCATCTCCTTCTCGGTCATCCTGTGGAACCTCTCCGGCCCGCTCGCTTTCTCCCTGTTCGGGCACGAGCTCTCGGTGCCCGGCTATCTGTTCTGGGCGGCGCTGGTCTATGCGGCGGCGGGCACCTGGATCGCCCATTTCATCGGCCGCCCTTTGGTGCGCCTGAATTATGATCAGCAGCGCTACGAGGCGGACTTCCGCGTGGACCTGGTGCGCGTGCGCGAGAACGGCGAGCAGATCGCGCTGCTCCATGGCGAAGGCGCCGAGGACCGCAAGCTGGAAAGCCGCTTCACCCGCGTGTGGGGCAACTTCTTCTCGCTGATGAAGGCGCAGAAGCGCCTCACCTGGTTCACCGCGGGCTACAACCAGATCTCCACCATCTTCCCCTATGTGGTGGTGGCGCCGGCCTATTTCTCCGGCCAGATCCAGCTCGGGCAGCTGATGCAGACCGCCTCCGCCTTCGGCTCGGTGCAGGGGTCCTTCTCCTTCTTCGTGGCGAGCTATGTGACACTGGCGGAATGGGTTTCCGTGGTGCAGCGCCTCACCGGCTTCGAGCAGGCCATCGCCCGCGCACGGGCCCAGGCGGAAAACCCCGCCTTCGCCGCGGCCGCCCACGCGGAGGGGCCCGCGCTCGGCCTCTCGGGAGTGGAGGTGCGCCTGCCCGGCGGCGCGCCGCTGGTGGCCACCGGCGAATTGTCCATCGATCGCGGTGAATGCGTGCTCATCACCGGTCCCTCGGGGGCGGGCAAGAGCACGCTGCTGCGCGCCATCGCCGGCATCTGGCCGCATGGCGAGGGGCGGATCGCCCGCATGGCGGGGCAGACGGTGATGGTGCTGCCGCAGAAGCCCTATGTGCCCGCCGGCCGGCTCGACGCGGCGCTCGCCTATCCCCGCCCGGCCGAGAGCGTGCCGCGCGATGCGGCGGAGGCCGCGCTGCAGGCGGTGGGCCTTTCCGGGCTCGTGGCGCGGCTGGATGAGGAGGCGCTGTGGCCCCATGTGCTCTCCCTCGGGGAGCAGCAGCGCCTGTCCCTCGCCCGCGCGCTCCTGGAGAAGCCGGACGTGCTGCTGCTGGACGAGGCGACCTCCGCCCTCGACGAGGCGGCGGAAGCGCAGCTCTACCGCCTGCTGCGCACGGCCCTGCCCGGCGCCACCTTCATCTCCATCGGTCACCGTTCGACCCTGGTGGGCCTGCATGACCGGGTGCTGCATCTCGACGGAGATGCCGCCCCGCGCATCCTGAAGCCGGCCACCGCGCCCCGGCTCCAGCCGGTGTGACACCAGGGGCCCGCGCGCTTTTCCCGCGGGTCTCCGGCCGGGCTCGCGCGGCACGTGAGCGAAACCCGCCCGGCGGCGCCCTCAACCCGCCGCCGGGCGGCGGCCGCGGGCGAGGGCAAGGCCGTCGCGCATGGAGAGGCTCATCAGCGTGATGTTGAGCGCGCCGGCGGCCAGCTCCAGGGCCTGGACCGCGACAAAGGCCGTATCGAACAGGCCGGCGGCGGCGCGCGCCTGAAGGAACACGGCGCAGGGCAGCAGGACCAGCAGGCCGTTGAGCGCGATGACGGGCATCCGCCGCTTCTTGGCGCGGATGCGCGGCGCCTGCGCCCGGCCGGCGAGGCGAAAGCCCGTGGCGCCCACCGTGGCCATGGCCGGCACCAGCACCAGCATGCCCCACAGGATGGCGGTCTTCACCCGCGCCACCAGGGCCCCGTCACCGAAAGCCTCTGCCGCGACCGTGGACGTCCAGAACAGGAGGATGGTGGCGAGGGCGATGCCCCCGGCCACGGGGTGGATGCGGCGCATCATGCTGTCTCTCCTGTGCCGTCGTTGTCCGGCGCGGGTTCGGCGCGGCTGGCGAGGGCCTCGGCGAGGCGGTGGAGCACGTCCCGCGCCTGCGCCATGGCCGGTACCGTGGCGGTGGCGGCGAGCGCGTCCGCCAGCGGCGCCCAGCAGGCGCTCGCAGCCGCGAAGGCCACGGAGCCCTCGGGCGTGAGCTGCACCAGCTTGGCCCTTTTGTGGTGCGGGTTCGGCGCGAACCGGATGAAGCCGAGCGCGGAAAGGTCGTCCACCACCCGCTGCACCGACTGGCGGGTGAGGCCCATGTTGCGGGCGATGCCGGCGGTGGGCAGCCCGCCTCCGGCCTCGGTGATGGCGCCCAGCACCTGCCAGCGGGCGCTGGTGAGCCCGAGGGGGGCCACCAGCGCATCGCCGGCGGCGATGAGCGCGCCGTTGAGGCGGAACACCTCCAGCACCAGCTGGCTGGTGGGATGGGTGAAGGGATCGAAGGTTGGCTTCATAACGACAGTGTTATGTCAAAATGGCATGTAGCTGTCAATATCGACAATATGCTGTCATTTTGGCGGCGCGTGGGGGCGCACCGCGTGCAACGGCGGCGGGAAGCGCCTATATGCGCCCCATGAGCCAGACGCCGCCCCTCGTGTTCGATCGCGCCCTGCTGCGCCGCCGCCTCGCCCGCGCCGGCAGGCTGGGGCCGGAGACCTTCCTTCTGGACCGGGTGGCCGAGGATCTGGCCGACCGGCTCTCGGCCGTGAAGCGGCGCTTCGCCACCGCCCTCGATCTCGGCACGCCCACCGATGCGCTGGCGCGGGCCCTCGCCGGGCACCCCGCGGTGGAGCGCCTGTTCTCGGCCGCGCCGCTGGCGGAAGGGCTGGGCATCCGCCGCGCGGCCGTGGTGGCGGACGAGGAGGCGCTGCCCTTCGCGCCCGGCTCGCTCGATCTCGTGGTGTCGGCGCTGGCCCTGCAGGGGGTGAACGACCTGCCGGGCGTGCTCGCCCAGGTGCGCCGCGCGCTCCGGCCCGACGGGCTGTTCCTTGCCGCCTTCGTGGGCGGCTCCAGCCTCACCGAGCTGCGGCAGGCGTTCGCCATCGCCGAGAGCGAGACCACCGGCGGCATCTCGCCCCGCGTCGCGCCGTTCGCGGATGTGCGGGACCTGGGCGGGCTGCTGCAGCGGGCCGGCTTCGCCCTGCCGGTGGCGGACACGGATCGCATCGTGGTGCGCTATGGCTCGCCCTTCACCCTGTTCGCCGAGCTGCGCCGCATGGGCGCCGCCAATGCGCTGGCGGAACGGCGCCGCGTGCCCCTGCGGCGCGACACGCTGATGCGCGCGGCGGAGGTCTATGGGGAGCGCTTCGGCGATTCGGACGGGCGCCTGCGCGTGACCTTCGACATCGTCTGGCTTTCCGGCTGGGCGCCGCACGAGAGCCAGCAGAAGCCGCTCGCGCCCGGTTCCGCCAGGATGAGCCTCGCCGCCGCCCTGAACGCCACCGTGCCGCCCGCCGGCGGCGAAGACTGATATCAAAGGCCCGTGAGCATTTTCATGGGTCTTTAGCCGAGCCCCGGCGCCACGTTTCGGCGAAACTCGGCCGCCGGCGGGGATGGCCGGCGCGGGTGGCCTGGGGGGCCTCGCGCGGCGCTCGGTCCGCCGCGGCCTTGACGCGCGGCGGCAAAGCGGCAGCATCACCGCCGGAACGTCGTCCGACAGCGGGAGCGCGCATGGCCGGTTTCGTCTTCAACACGCCGGCGCGGATCGTCTGCGCCGCCGGCGCGGCAGGGCAGGCGGGCGAGCACTTCCGCGCCGCCGGGGTGAACCGCGTGCTGGTGGTGACGGATGCCGGCGTCGCGCGCTCGGGCGGGCTTGCCATCGTGCTCGATGCCCTGCGCGCGGCGGGCGTGGCCCATCGCGTGTTCCAGGAGGTGCCGCGCGGCCCCGATGCCGGGGTGGCGACGGCGGCGGCTGCCGCCGCGGTGGAGATGAAGGCGGAGGGCGTGCTCGGCCTCGGCGGCGGCTCGGTGCTCGATGTCGCGAAGCTCGCCGCCTTGCTCGCCACCGGGCGGGATGCCCTCTCTGAGATCTACGGCGTCGGCCTCGCCGCCGGGCCGCGCCTGCCGCTGGTGCTGGCACCCACCCTCGCCGGCAGCGGCGCGGAGGCGACCCCCATGGCGCTGGTGAGCGCGGGCGGGGAGAAGAAGGCGGTGGTGGCCGCCTGCCTCGTGGCCGATGCCGCCCTGCTGGACGTGGACCTCACCCTCACCGCCCCACCGGCCGAGACGGCGGCGGCGGGCGTGGGCGCGGTGGCGCTGGCGGTGGAGGCCTTCACCTCCACCCACGCCAACGCCAACCCGCTCTCACGGGCCCTGGCTGAAGGCGCGCTCAGCCTTCTCGCCTGGGCGCTGCCGCTGGCGGTGCGGGAGGGGACGGACCGGCGGGCGCGCCAGGCGCTGCTTTCCGCCTCGCTCATGGCCGGGCAGGCGACCGCCAACGCGCCGGCGGGCGCGGCCCATGCGCTCGCCTATCCCCTGAGCGTGCGCCATGGCCTGCCGGCGGGGCTCGCGGCGGCGCTGCTGCTGCCGCACGTGGTGCGCTTCAACATGCCGGCCGCCGCTCACGCTTATGCCGATCTGCTGCCCCGCCTGTTTCCGGAGGCGCCGGCGGCGGGTGATTCCCAGGTGCGGGCGGAGGCGTTCGCTGCGCGGCTCAGCGCCTTGCTCTCCCTCATCGGCCTGCCGGAGACGCTGGATGGCGCGGGCCTCGGGCGGAACGACCTTGCCGCCCTCGCCGGCGCCGCGCAGCGCCAGGGGCGGCTTCTCGCCAATAATCCACGCCCGCTGTTGGCGCAGGACATCTCGGCGCTCTACAAGGCGGCATGGGGGTAAAGCGAGGGCTTCGGCGCCCGCATGGCACCCCCGCGAGCGGGGAGGACACCATGAGCGGCACCGAGGCGACGGCCAGGCAGGCGGGGCGGGAGGAGCCTGCCCTGCGGAGTGATTTTTCCCACGTCCTCACCCTCAGCACCCGATGGGCGGATGTCGACGTCTACGGCCATGTCAACAACGTGGTCTATTATTCCTACTTCGACACGGTGGTGAACGAGCACCTCATCGCCCACGGCGTGCTCGACCCGCAGGCGAGCGCCGTGATCGGCCTGGTGGTGGAGACGCGCTGCACCTATTTCCGCTCGCTCACCTTTCCGGCGCCGGTGGTGGCGGGGATGCGGGTGGCGAAGCTCGGCTCCTCCTCCGTGCGCTACGAGATCGCCTTGTTCCAGGGGGAGGACCCGCGGGCGGCGGCGCAGGGGCATTTCGTCCATGTCTATGTGGACCGGGCAAGCCAGCGGCCGGTGCCCGTTCCCGAGGCGGTGCGCCGGGTGCTCCAGCCCCTCGCGGTCTGAGTAAAGGCCCGTGGGCGCGCGGGCCTTCGGCCTGATTCGGCAGGCGCAGGCGCGTCCAAAGAAGCTGCATGGCGCAAAGAAAAAGCCGGCCCGCGTGAGCGGGCCGGCTTTCTTCCCACAGTAGAGCGGGGCGCTCTCAGCAGATGTACTGGGCGCCGTTGATGGTCAGGGTCGAGCCGGTGACGAAGGAGGCTTCGTCCGAGGCCAGGAAGACCACGCCGCGGGCGATGTCCTCCGGCTCGCCGAGGCGGCCGACCGGGATGGTGGCGACGATCTTGGCCAGGATCTCGGCCGGCACCGCGCGCACCATCTCGGTGCCGATGTAGCCGGGCGCGATGGCGTTCACGGTGATGCCGTGCTTGGCCGATTCCTGGGCGAGGGCCTTCACGAAGCCGATCTCGCCGGCCTTGGCGGCGGAATAGTTGGTCTGGCCGAACTGGCCCTTCTGCCCGTTGATGGAGGAGATGCAGACGATGCGGCCGAAGCCGCGCGCGCGCATGCCCTCGATCACGTTGCGGGACATGTTGAAGGAGCTCGACAGATTGGTGCCGATCACCGCGTTCCACTGCTCCAGCGACATCTTGTGCAGGGGCGCGTCGCGGGTGATGCCGGCGTTGTTCACCAGAACGTCGACCGGGCCGACCTCGGCCTCCACCTTCGCGATGCCTTCCTTGCAGGCGTCGAAATTGGAGACGTCCCACTTGAAGTTGGGGATGCCGGTCTTCTCGGTGAAGGCCTTGGCGGCATCGTCGTTGCCGGCGTAGTTGGCGGCCACGGTGTAGCCAGCCGTCTTGAGCGCGATCGAGATGGCCTCACCGATCCCGCGGGTGCCACCCGTAACCAATGCGACGCGCGCCATAGTTCCCTCCATACATGTTGGCTCGACCAAGTTTAAAGTGAACATTCCGAAGCGGATCGAGCCACGCTCGGATTGTATCTAAGGACTTCTCGAAACGGTTGCGAGTGTCTCGGACCGCGACCTTCGATCGCGGCCCGATTTTTGACAGTAGCGTGACGAATCAATCCCGCTCAAGGCACATGGCGATGCCCATGCCGCCGCCGATGCACAGCGTGGCAAGGCCCTTCTTCGCATCCCGCTTCTGCATTTCATGCAGGAGAGTGACGAGAATACGGGTGCCCGAGGCGCCGATGGGGTGGCCGATGGCAATGGCGCCGCCGTTCACGTTCACCTTGGAGGTGTCCCAGCCGAGGCCCTTGTTGACGGCGATGGCCTGGGCGGCGAACGCCTCGTTGGCTTCGATGAGGTCGAGGTCGGACGTGCTCCAGCCGGCCTTCTCCAGCGCGAGCTTGGAGGCCGGGATGGGGCCGGTGCCCATGATGGACGGATCGACGCCGGCCTGGGCCCAGGAGACGATGCGCGCGAGCGGGGTCTTGCCCTCGGCCTTGGCCTTGGCGGCGCTCATGAGCACCACGGCGGCGGCGCCGTCGTTGATGCCGGAGGCGTTGCCGGCGGTCACGGTGCCGTCCTTGGCGAAGGCGGGCTTCAGCTTCTCCATGCTTTCCAGCGTGGCGCCGTGGCGGATGTATTCGTCCTCGGAGACGACCACGTCGCCCTTGCGGGTGGAGATGACGACGGGGACGATCTCATCCTTGAACTTGCCGGCCTTCTGGGCGGCCTCTGCCTTGTTCTGGGAGGCGACGGCGAATTCGTCCTGCTCCTTGCGGGTGATCTGGAACTGCTTCGCCACGTTCTCGGCGGTGACGCCCATGTGGTAGCCGTTGAAGGCATCCCACAGGCCGTCCTTGATCATGGTATCCACGAACTCGAGGCCGCCCATGCGCTGGCCGTTGCGCAGGTGCGCGGCGTGCACGGACTGGCTCATGGATTCGTGGCCGCCGGCCACCACCACGTCGCTGTCGCCGTTGGCGATGGCCTGGGCGCCGAGCGCGACGGTGCGCAGGCCCGAGCCGCACACCTGATTCACGGTCCAGGCCGGGCTCTCGATCGGGACGCCGGCCTTGACGGAGGCCTGGCGGGCGGGGTTCTGGCCCTGGGCACCGGTGAGCACCTGGCCGAGGATGACCTCGCTCACGTTCGCGGAGGGAACGCCCGCCCGCTCCAGCGCCGCCTTCACGACGATGGCGCCGAGCTCATGCGCGGGCAGCGGCGCCAGGGCGCCGTTGAACGAGCCGACGGGGGTGCGCGCCGCGGCGACGATGACGACCTCGTCCTTCATGATCTTCTCCTGGGGCTTGGGACTGGCGGACTCTGGAAAGGCGGGACGGCTTTGCGCCGCTTTATGGATGCCGGGCATTATATCGAGATCGGCCACGACTTTGTGTCAATGATCCATGTCATGGAACGCCCGCCGGCGGTGGCTCCATGGAATAATGACAGGGTGCGGCGTCATGGAACGATCTCCTGTCATGAAGCGATGTCACGTCGTGGCCGGCGCTGGCAAGCCCCACATGTGGCGGAGGTCGCGGTTGCATCGCACAGCCTTCACGCGCGCTGCACATAATTTGGTAGCTATGGGAGTGGAAACGCCCTAACCTGATGGCACCCCCAAGGAAAGTGGATGACCGGACGATGGCAAAATCACAAGAGCCAGTCACCATCAAGAAATACGCCAACCGACGCCTGTATAACACCGGCACGAGCACCTATGTGACTCTCGAAGATCTCGCCAACATGGTGAAGGATGGCGAGGACTTCGTCGTCTACGACGCGAAGAACGGCGACGATATCACTCACTCGGTTCTCACGCAGATCATCTTTGAGCAGGAAAACAAGGGGCAAAATCTTCTGCCCATCACGTTCCTGCGGCAGATCATCCGGTTCTACGGCGACAGCATGCAGATGCTGGTGCCCCGCTATCTGGAAGCGTCCATCGACAGCTTCACGAAGGACCAGGGCAAGTTTCGGGATCATGTCACGAAGACAATGACCGGGACTGGATTCACCGGGCTCGACGATCACGTGCGGCGCAACATGGAAATGTTCGAGCGCGCCTTCCACATGTTCCTGCCGTTCCCCAAGACCGACGAGGAGGGGGGCGAGGGCGCCGAGCCGCAGGCCGCGGGCGTCGTGCCGCCCGCCCAGGCGTCGCAGCCGGCGCCCGTGTCCGGCGGGCAGGATGAGCTCGACGTGCTGAAGCGGCAGATGGCGGCCATGCAAGCCAAGCTGGAGCAGCTCGTGGCGCGCCCCGCCGAGCCGGCGCCGCCGGCCCCCATTCCTCCGGCCCCCGTCGAGACGGTTCCCGCTGCCGCGCCGCCGGCGGAAGAGGCGCAGGATGCGCCGAAGCCGGGCGAGGGCTTCGGCGGCAACGGCTGATTCCGGCCTTTCGACCTGAGCGATCGACGGCCCATCCCGCCCGCCGGGATGGGCCGTCCGCGTTTCTGGAGAGGTTTTCGCGGGGTGTGGGGCTTCAGCCCATGGGCCTCGGGCTTCGACCCGCGCAGTTCAGTCCCGCTCAATCGCCGCGCGGGCTCGGCTGAACGCCCATGAGAACGCCCGCGAGAAAGTCTCACGGGCCCTCTGCGTCACGCCGCGTCCGGGCGAACGGCGAGATCGCGCTGGGCGACGCGGATCGACACGGAGAAGCCGGCCACCACATCGACCAGCATCACGCACAGCAGCAGGGCGAACACCGAGTTGCCCGCCTGCGCCACCAGCAGGAATTCGGCGAGGCTCACCACGAACAGCAGAATCGACAGCATGTGGTCGATGAGCGAGCGGGAGCTGATGCGCGTGGACTTGATGATCTCGAAGAAGAGAAACAGCAGGCAGACCGCCACGAACGCCTCGGCGAGGGTGATCTTCCACTGCGCGCCGGACAGCATGGAGATGAGGGCGAGCTGCGAACTCCAGTCGAGGCTCGGCGTCAGGAACGCGACGATATTGAACAGCGCCAGGGGGATGATCAGCAGCGGCACGGGCGTCAGCATATGATGCTCCTTGGAACGGCCCGCGCGTGACGGGCGAGGCCGGACATGGCCGGCACATTGCTCCGGGGAGTGTCACCGTTCCGTTGCCGCCGCGCACGGCCGCGTGCATTCCGTGGCGCGGGCCTCGGCCTTGAAAGGCGTGATGGGACAGGTGGGAGCGCGGGGCGCGGTGTGAGGCCGCCGCCGTCGGGGCGAGGATCGCTCTGCGCGCTTCAGAGCGCCGCGCGGCGCGTGCATTCTGTTGGGGAAAGATCGCCCGGAAGCATCTTGCGGCTGGCTGGCGTGAAGATCAGGCGGGAGAATCGCGCGCCGCCATCGCGCCTGGCCTGTGGTGCCCGGCCATTCTCTGCACCGGCACCCGCGTATTCGCACCGAATCGCGCAGCGGCCCGGTTGCCGGCTGGGCACCCCCGCGGAATGGCCGCGGGCGGTGCGGGATAGAGAATCGGGCCCAGGCCCGATCATATGTGATCGAGGGCGATCGGCCGCGGCCGATCACCCCTTTTGGATCAGACCTCGGCCTTGGGCTTCAGGATCTGGCGGCCCCGGTACATGCCGGTCTTGAGATCGACGTGGTGGGGGCGGCGCAGCTCGCCGGAATCCTTGTCCTCCACGTAGGTAGGCTGCTTCAGCGCGTCGGCCGAGCGGCGCATGCCGCGGCGGGACGGCGAGGTTTTTCTCTTGGGGACGGCCATTGTCCAAACTCCTGAAGACGAGACATCCTAAGACAGGTCTCGCCCACTGCGGCGGTTCGCGCGAGCCTCTGCGAAACCTCTTCTTATCTGAAGGCGCGCCTTATACAGGCTCTTGAGCCGAAGCGGAAGCCCCTTTACGGGGGCTTATACGTAGGAGCTCGTATAGAACCGTATAAGGCGCGCCTCAACAATGCCCACTTGCCAGTCAAGGAGAGCTGCGCAACGGTGCGCCCCGTTCCGGCGCGCGCCATTCGGGTGTGCGCCGTTATGGGGCTCGCCCCAATCCCCGAGGAAACCGGACCCATGAAGCGTTCCGTCCACACCGCCGCGCTCGCGGCTGCTCTCGCCTCGTCCGTCGCCTTCGTTTCCCTTTCGGGTCCGGTCCTCGCCCAGTCGGCGGCGCCTGCGGCGCCCGCCGCCAAGGCCGCGGACGCGAAGGCCGTCGATCCCGACGCGGTGGTGGCCACCGTCAACGGAACGCCCATCCGCGCGAGCGAGGTGGCCATCGCCGCCGAGGATATCGGCCCGGGCCTGCCGCCGCAGCTCCAGGGCGCGGCCCGCCAGGAATACGTGCTCTCCTTCCTGACCGACATGACCCTCCTCGCCCAGGCGGGAGAGGCGCAGAAGCTGGACCAGACGCCCGCCTTCAAGGAGCGCCTCGCCTACGCCCGCACCAAGGCCCTCATGGAAGCGCTGATGACCCAGGAGGCCAAGAAGGCGGTCTCCGAGGAGATGAAGCGCAAGACCTACGAGGAATTCGTGAAGTCCTCCCCCGCCGACCAGGAGGTGCACGCGCGCCATATCCTGGTGGATGACGAGGCGAAGGCCAAGGAAATCGCCAAGAAGGCCAAGGCCGGCGAGGACTTTGCCAAGCTCGCCAAGGAATATTCGAAGGACGGCGCCGACGACGGCGGCGACCTCGGCTACTTCACCAAGGAGCAGATGGTGCCCGAGTTCGCCGAGGCCGCCTTCAAGCTCGACAAGGGGCAGGTGTCCGATCCGGTGAAGAGCCAGTTCGGCTGGCACATCATCAAGATCGAGGACAAGCGCAACAAGCCCGTGCCGACCTATGAGCAGGTGGAAGGGCAGGTGGAGCAGTATCTGGTGCGCAAGGCCCAGGCCGATCTCGTCACCAAGCTGCGCGCCGATGCCAAGGTGGAGAAGGCCGCCGGCGCCGCGCCCGCGGCTCCCGCTGCTGCCCCCGGCGCTGCGGCTCCCGCTGCCGCGCCGGCCGATCCGGCCAAGAAGTGAGGCCGGCCGTCCGGTTCTGAAAGGGGCGCTCCGGCGCCCCTTTTTCTTGTCCGCCGTGGGAAAGCGTTTTCGAGCGAAGCGGAACCCGGTTCGCGTGAAGAAAACGCGTCATTGCAATGGGATAGAGCGTTTCGGCGTTTTCATGAAACGCTCTGGGAAAGGCGAAAGGCAAAGAGTGGCGCGCCGCGTGTGAAACGCGCCGAGCTTAAGGCCCTGCCCCTCCTCGGGAGAAACGCAAACGAAAAAGGGCGGGCCCATGGCCTGCCCCTTCGTTTGCCATGCCGGCCTCAGATTCAGGCGCGGGCGGCGTCCAGCTCCGCCACGATGGCTTCGCCCATGGCCTGGGTGGAGATCACGTCGGCGCCGGGGGTGCGGATGTCGGCGGTGCGCTTGCCGGCATCGAGCACGCCGGAGATGGCGGCCTCGATGCGGTCCGCCACCTCGCCCTGGTTGAAGGAGTAGCGCAGCGCCATGGCCAGGGAGCCGATCATGGCGATGGGGTTGGCGATGCCCTTGCCGGCGATGTCGGGGGCCGAGCCGTGCACCGGCTCGTACATGGCCGAGCGCTTGCCGGTGGCGGCGTCCACCGCGCCGAGCGAGGCCGAGGGCAGCATGCCGAGCGAGCCGGTGAGCATGGCGGCGATGTCGGAGAGCACGTCGCCGAACAGGTTGTCGGTGACGATGACGTCATACTGCTTGGGCCAGCGCACGAGCTGCATGGCGAGCGAATCGGCCAGGTTGTGCTCCAGCTCCACGTCCTTGTAGTCGGCGTCGTGCACCTGGGTGACGACCTCCTTCCACAGCACGCCGGTGCGCATCACATTGTGCTTCTCGGAGGAGGTCACCTTGTTGCGGCGCGTGCGGGCGAGATCGAACGCCACGCGGGCGATGCGGTCGATCTCGTAGGTCTCGTAGACCTGGGTGTCGACGGCGCGCTTCTGCCCGTTGCCGAGGTCGGTGATGGTCTTGGGCTCGCCGAAATAGACGCCGCCGGTCAGCTCGCGCACGATGAGGATGTCGAGCCCCTCCACCACGTCGCGCTTGAGGGAGGAGGCGTCCGCCAGCGCCGGGTAGCAGATGGCGGGGCGCAGGTTCGCGAATAGCTGCAGGTCCTTGCGCAGGCGCAGCAGGCCGGCTTCCGGACGCGCCTCATAGGGCACGTTCGCCCACTTGGGGCCGCCCACGGCGGCGAGCAGCACGGCGTCGGCCGCCTTGGCGCGGTCCATGGCGGCATCGGTGATGGCCACCTTGTGCGCGTCATAGGCGCTGCCGCCCACCAGGTCCTCCTCGATGGCGAAGGAGGCGAGGCCCTCGCGCTCCAGCCAGGCGATGACGCGCTTCACCTCGGTCATCACTTCCGGGCCGATGCCGTCGCCGGCGAGAAGAAGAAGCTTGTGGGTGGCCATGGATGTTTCCTTCGTCTGTTGCAGGGGCGGCTCGCCGCGATCCCGGCGCGCGCGGCGCCGGCGGCGGGGCCTCGCCCTGGGGCGACCGGCCGGAGTGCTAGGACTTTAGCGGTGCGAGCGCAAGGCGCCGCCGGGCGGTCCGGCGGGTCGCGGCCGGCTCATGGCGCGCGCCGTCCGCCGCGCCGCGTCGCCACCACGGCGCCGCCCACGATGAGCGCGCAGGCGAGTGCCAGCGCGGGGGTGGGCGTGGCATATCCGGCGGCCACCAGCAGCAGGGTGGAGAGCACCGGCGCCGCATAGGAGGCGACGCCCAGCAGGCGCACGTCGCCTTTCTTCATGCCGATGTCCCAGGCATAGAAGGCGAGGCCCACCGGCCCGAGGCCGAGCGCGGCCACCGCCGCCCATTCGGTAACGCCCGCCGGCCACACGGTCTCCTCCCAGGCCAGGTGGCACAGGCCGGCGAGCAGCGCCGTGACGAGGCAGAAGCCGGCCACCGCAGGGGTGGGCACGTCTGCAAAGCGGCGGGACGCCACCGAATAGACCGCCCATATGAAAGCGCAGGCGAAGGCGGCGAGATAGCCGGGCACATAGCGCCCCTCGATGCCGGAAAAGCCGCCCTTGCCCAGCAGCAGCGCCACCGTGCCGGCGAACCCCAGGAGCGCGCCGAGCACATGGGCGCGCCGCAGCCCCCCGCCCGGCAGGGTGGCGGAGAGCAGCACGATGAGCAGCGGCCAGAGATAGTTGATGAGCCCGGCTTCCGCCGGCGGCGCCAGCTTCAGCGCGGCGAAATAGAGGAAATGGTAGCCGAACAGGCCGCCCACCCCGTGCACATAGGCCATGGGCCGCTGGACCAGCACCTTCAGCCCCGGCCCGGCGAGCGCGGCGCCGAGCCCCACCACGCCGCCGATGGCGAAGGTGAGGGCGGTGAGCTGGAAGGCCGGCACCCGCCCGGTGGCGGCGGTGAGCAAGGCCAGCGTCGCCCAGAGCGCGATGGCGAGAAGACCGATGCGGGTGGCGATGGCCGGGGTCATGGCGGGAGGTCCGGACGGGGCGCCCGCGGCGGGGCCGGTTGGCGGCGCGCCGGCAGGCTGCGATGGCTGGCGCGGCGGGGGAGAAGCCGCGCCTCGGGGGAGGGCGCGGGCGTTCGGTCCGGGCCGAACGGCCGCCGCGCGGAGGAGCACCCGGCAGAGGCGCCGGCCCCCTGCGCCAGACCATCGGCGGCCCGGAGCCGGGCGCCTCCGGCGCGGGCGCTTCCGCCGGCCGGCGCCGCGGGAAACACAGGCGCGGCCATCGTCGATGCCGGCAAGCCGCCTCAGGGGCCGAGCAGGTCGATCAGCGGCGGGATCAGCGGCTCGTCGGCGGGCGGCATGGCGAGCTCGCGCAGCTTGCCCGGCCGCACCCACTTGAGGTCCTGGTGCTCCTTGCGGGTCACCGGGCCTTCCCAGCGCCGGCAGATCCACAGGGGCATGAGCAGGTGGAAGTCCTCATAGGCGTGGCTGGCGAAGGTGAGGGGGGCAAGGCAGGCCTCCTTCACCGTGATGCCCAGCTCCTCGTCCAGCTCGCGGATGAGGGTCTGCTCGGGCCGCTCGCCCGGCTCCATCTTGCCGCCGGGAAACTCCCACAGGCCGGCCAGCGCCTTGCCCTCCGGGCGCTGGGCCACCAGCACCCGGTTGTCGGCATCGATGAGCGCGCAGGCCACCACCAGGGTGATCTTCACGAGCGGTAGTCCCCGTTAATGGCGACGTATTCCTTCGTGAGGTCGCAGGTGAGCACCCGGTCGGAGCCGCGGCCGAGGCCCAGGTCCACGGTGAGGTCCACCACCGGGTTCTTCATGTAGGCGGAGGTGACCGCCTCGTCGTAATCGGGGTCGCGCGCGCCCTGGTGGGCGACGCGGATATCGCCGAAGGAGATGGAGATCAGGTCGCGGTCGGCCGGCTCGCCGGCCTTGCCGATGGCCATCACCACGCGGCCCCAGTTGGCGTCCTCGCCGGCGATGGCGGTCTTCACCAGAGGCGAGTTGGCGATGGACATGGCGACGCGCCGCGCCGACTTCTTGGAGACGGCGCCGTTCACCTGCACGCGCAGCAGCTTGCGGGCGCCCTCGCCGTCGCGGGCCACCTGCTCCGCGAGGTCGGCCAGAAGCTCGAACAGGGCGCGGCGGAAGGCCTTGAGGCGCGGGTCGTCCATATCCTTGATGCGCGGCGCGCCGCGCTCCTCGGCCACGCCGGTGGCGAACAGGAGCAGGGTGTCGGAGGTGGAGGTGTCGCCGTCGATGGTGACGGCGTTGAACGAGTCCTTCACGCCCTTGGAGAGCAGCTTCTGCAGCACGTCGGCGGCGATGGGCGCATCGGTGAAGACGAAGGAGAGCATGGTCGCCATGTCGGGGGCGATCATGCCGGCGCCCTTGGCGATGCCGTTGATGCGCACCGGCACGTCGTCCAGCAGCACCTCGGCGGTGGCGAGCTTGGGGAAGGTGTCGGTGGTCATGATGGCGCGGGCGGCGTCCATCCAGGGGTAGTCCACCAGCCGCTCCGCGGCCTCCGCCAGGGCGGGCTCGAACCTCGTGGCGTCCAGCGGCTCGCCGATGACGCCGGTGGAGGCGAGGAACACCTCGCCCGGCTTGCAGTCGAGCTTGGCGGCGGCGATCTCCGCGGTGAGCTTCACCGCCTCGCGGCCCTTGCGGCCGGTGAAGGCGTTGGCGTTGCCGGAGTTCACCACCAGCGCGCGGGCCTTGCCCTTCTTCAGCAGGTCGCGGCACCACTCCACCGGCGCCGAGGGGCACAGCGAGCGGGTGGTGACGCCGGCCACGGTGGTGCCCGGCGCGAACGACATGACCAGCACGTCCGTGCGCCCCTGGTAGCGGATGCCCGCGGCGGCGGTGGTGAAGGCCACGCCGGGCACCGGCAGGAGCTGGGGCACGAACTGGGGGGCGAGAGGCGAGATGGACGACGACATGAGGCGATCCCCGCAAGAGGTCCGTCCTCCCGCCGGGCGGCGGGGCGGCGCGGTCTCCGAGAGCAGATGGGCGACGGGCCCAGGAACCGGGATGTTCGTTCCGCCTCGCGGCAAACGGGCGCTCCCGGCGCCCCTCGTGTGCCGCACCCGGCGGGCGCTGGCAAGGGGCGCCGTGATGGCGCTTTCGCGGCACTGGCCGGCATGCCGGCTAAGGGGGCCGGGCCGGCGTCGGCGTGGCGCGGTCCCGGTGGGGATCATGCCAAAGGCTCATGAGTGTGGCGCACGGGCCTTTGCTCAAGCCCGCGCGGCGCTTGAGCGGACCTTCCCGGCACCGGTCAAAGACCGGGGCCGATGGTCTCAGATGCGCGGGACGATGATGAGCCGCTCCACGGGCTTGCCGCCCAGGAGGTGGGAGGAGACGATCTCGTCGATGTCCTCGGGGGTCTTGGGCGTGTACCAGATGCCCTGGGGGTAGACGACCATGATGGGCCCCGCCGAGCAGAAGCTGAGGCAGCCCGACGCGGTCATGGCGATGTCGCGGCGGCCGGAGGCCTCCAGCTGCTTGCCCAGGCGGTCCCACAGGGGCTGGGCGCCGTTGGCGCCGCACGAGCCGCGCGGATGCTGCGGCGGGCGCTGGGTGAAGCAGCAGAACACATGGTGCGTGTAGACCTGGGGGATCTCCAGGACTTCGACGCTCTCGGCGACTTCAGACATGGCGGCTCTTCGATTAGGGCTCCGGAGCCTGGAACCATTCAAAATCCATGCCGCCGCGGGCTGGGTTTGAGATAAGTCAAATCCCGCAATGTGTTGGGCGTTCCCCGGACATGGGCGGCGTTGCCGGCCGACCGGCAGGCATGGGGCAAGTGCGACACGGGCGGGTGCTGATTGTCCCGGTTCGCACGGGCCGGAACGCAAACGGCCGGGCGCGGGGCCCGGCCGTCGGTGGGTGAGGCAAGGACCTCAGCGGCCCACGAACACCTCGTCGAGCTTGGCGCCGGAGGCGAAATGGTCGGCCTGGACCTTGTCCCAGCCTCCGAACACCTCCTCCACCTTCACGAGGCGCACGGGCGGGAACTGGTCCTTGTACTTGGCGGCCACCTCCGGGTTCACCACCCGGTGGAAGGCCTTGGCGGCCACTTCCTGGCCGGCGGGGGAGTAGAGGAACTCCAGGTAGGCGGTGGCGGCGGGGCGCGAGCCGCGCTTGTCCACCACCTTGTCCACCACCGCCACCGGGAACTCGGCGAGCAGGCTCACCGAGGGGGCGACGGCCTGGAGCTTGCGGTCGGGGTAGAGGCCCTGGATGGCGCGGGTCTCGGCCTCGAAGGTCACCAGCACGTCACCAGTCTCGCGCTCCGCGAAGGTGGTGGTGGCGCCGCGGCCTCCGGTGTCGAACACCGGCACGTTGGCGAGCAGCTTCTTCACGAAGGCGTCGGCCTTGGCGGTGTCGCCCTTGTTCTTCTCCAGCGCGTAGGCATAGGCGGCAAGGTAGGTGTAGCGCGCGTTGCCGGAAGTCTTGGGGTTGGGGAAGATGACCTTCACGTCCTCGCGCACGAGGTCGTCCCAGTCCTTGATGTTCTTGGGGTTGCCCTCGCGCACCAGGAACGAGGGGAAGGAATAGTAGGGCGAGGCGCTGTTGGGGAACTTCTTCTGCCAGTCCTTCGCGACGAAGCCGGCCTTGGCCAGCACGTCCACGTCGGTCACCTGGTTGAAGGTCACCACGTCGGCCTCCAGCCCCTCCAGGATGGCGCGGGCCTGGCGGGAGGAGCCGGCGTGGCTCTGGTTCACGGTGAGCTGCTGGCCGGTCTTCTCCTTCCACGCCGGGATGAACAGCGCGTTCTCGGCCGCGAACAGCTCGCGGGCGATGTCGTAGGAGACGTTGAGGATGGAGTCCGGCCCCGGCGCGGGCTGGGCCGTCTGGGCGAGGGCGGGCAGCGCGGCGGACGCGACGGCGCCGGCGAGCACCGTGGCGAGGAAGGCCCGGCGGTGGATCATGGATGGACTCCCAATTTCACATTTCACGTACGTTTAAAAACGTATTTCACGTGAGACATGGATAGCATGTGAAAATGGGTCTGTGAACTACCTCTCATCACCTATCGTCATTGTCGATTTAAGGACGTGCGCCTGCGGGCGCGGCAGCGCCGGGAGACCGGAGCGCGAAACGGGGAGGGTAGGTAGGCGGGGCGCCCTCAGTCCCGGTCTTCGTGCGCGAGGGTGCGGAAGTGGCCGCGCGCCTGGAGGAAGGCCAGCAGCACAAGGCCCGGCAGTCCCGCCAGGGCGGTGATGACGAAGAACACCGGCCAGCCCGTGGCTTCCGCGATGAAGCCGCCGCCGGAGGCCAGGAAGGTGCGTCCCACCGCCGTGAGCGCGGTCAGGAGGGCATATTGGGTGGCGGTGTGGGCGCGCGCGCCGCACAGGGCGGAGAGGTAGGCCACGAAGATCACGGTGCCGATGGCGCCGGTGAAATTCTCCACCACGATGGTGGCGGTGAGCGCCGCCGTGTTCACGCCGATGAGGGCCTGGGCGGTGAAGGCGAGGTTGGAGAGGATCTGCAGCACCCCGCCCACCCACAGGCAGGTGGCGAGCGGCAGGGCGCGGGCGATGAAGCCGCCGGCGAAGCCCCCGAGCAGCGCCGCGCCCAGCCCCACGCCCTTCACGATGCCGGCATAGGTCGCCTTGTCGAAGCCGATGGAGATGACGAACGGCGCCGTGAGCACGCCGGCGAAGGCGTCGCAGAACTTGTAGAGCAGCACGAACAGCAGGATCGCCACCGCCTGCTCGCGGGCCAGGAACTCGCTGAAGGCGCCCACCGCGGTGGAGACCACGCGGGCGACCGCGCCCACCCCCTCCTCGCGCACGGGGGCGGCGGGCTCGCGCGCCATGAAGGTGGCGATTATGCCCACGGCGACGAACGCCGCCGCCGCCACATAGCCCCAGAACCACACATCGGCGCGCACGGCGCCGTGCGCCTCCAGATAGGCCACGAGGGCGATGACGCCGGCGCCGGACACCAGCATGCCGATGCGGTAGGCGGCCACATAGCCGGCCATGCCCGCCGCCTGCTCGGAGGTGTCGAGCCGCTCCACGCGGAAGGCGTCCACCACGATGTCCTGGGTGGCGGAGACTGTGGCTACCGCCAGCGCCCCCAGCGCCACCATGAAGGGCGATGCGAGCGGGTTCTGCGCGCCCAGGAAGAGGATGCCGGCCAGGAGCGCGAGCTGGGTCGCCAGCAGCCAGCCCCGCCGCCGCCCCAGCAGGCGCGAGAGCACGGGCACGTCGAGCGCGTCCACCAGCGGCGCCCAGATGAACTTCAGCGTGTAGGGCAGGCCCACCAGAGAGAACAGGCCGATGCTGCCGAGGCTCACGCCGCTCTCGGTCATCCACACCGAGAGCGTGGTGCCGGTGAGCGCCAGCGGCAGGCCGGAGGAAAAGCCGAGCAGGATCACCACCAGCACGCTCGGGCGCGCATAGACGGTGAGGGCATCGAGGAAGGAGCGCCGCGCCGCGGGCGTCGAGGGGGCGGTGTCGTCGCTCATCGTGGGTCCACGCGAAATCCGGTCGGTTGCCTGCCGCGGCGGCGGTGCGCCGCGCCTGGGGCGGCAGTGAACACCGGCCGCGTTAAGAAAACGCCTTTGCCGGGTGCCCCCACGCCGGGCTCAGGCCTGGGTCCACAGGCCGGTCTCCACCTTGGAAACGGCGATCACCGCCTGGGTGCGGCTTTCCACCCCGAGCTTCTGCAGGATGGCGGAGACATGGGCCTTCACCGTCGCCTCGGAAACCGAGAGCTCATAGGCGATCTGCTTGTTGAGGCGGCCCTCGGCCAGCATCATCAGCACCCGCACCTGCTGGGGCGTGAGGGTGGAGAGGCGGGCGATGATGGCGTCGGTCTCCCCGTCGCCGCCGGCGCCGGGGGCGATGTCCGGCGGCACGAAGGCCTCGCCCTTCAGCACGTCGGAGATGGCGTCGCGCATCTGCCGCGTGTCCATGGTCTTGGGAATGAAGCCGGAGGCGCCGAGATCGAGGCAGCGGCGGATCACCGCCGGCTCCTCGTTGCCGGAAACCACCACCACCGGGAGCGCGGGATACTGCGCGCGCAAGTAGATGAGGCCGGAGAAGCCGCGCGCGCCGGGCATGGTGAGGTCCAGCAGCACGAGATCGAGCTCGCTGTCGCGGTCCAGGAAAGCGGTGAGCGCGTCGAAGGTGCCGAACTCGATGATGGCCGCGCGCGGGTGGTGGCTCAGCACAGCTTCCTTGAGGGCGCCGCGGAACAGGGGATGGTCGTCGGCGATGACGAGACGCAATTCACTTCCCGCGGCTTCTCCCAATGCACCCTCCCCGGAAGTTTCTGCGTTTTGACCCGTTCCCGGACACATTCTTCCTCGCCGCGCACCGCCCGCGCAACGAATCATCTTTCGAAATCATCGATCCGTGGCGAAGCTGTGGCAAGCGAATGCCTCAAGCTCCAGCATGACCGGTGAAGGCAAATACCACTTCCCGTCTGTGTTGTGCATTCCGGTGCTCCACGAGGTAGACGCCCTGCCAGGTGCCCAGGGCGAGGCACCCCTCGCTCACCGGAATGGAGAGGCACACCCCGCTGAGGAAGGTGCGGATGTGGGCGGGCATGTCGTCCGGCCCCTCGGTGTCGTGCACCCAGCCGGCATCCTGCGGGGCGAGCCGGCGGAGGGCCGTGAGCAGGTCGCGCTGCACGTCGGAATCAGCGTTTTCCTGGATGGTCAGGGATGCGGAGGTGTGCCGGCAGAAGACGGCGAGCACGCCTTCGCGGGCGCCGATCTCCGCCAGGAAGGCCTCCGCCTCGCGGGTGATCTCGGTGAAGCCCTCGCCCTCCGTCGGCACCGTCAGCCGGCATTCGGCGTGGGTATTGATGGGGCTCACGCGGGCGGGGGTACGGTCGAGACGGAACATGGGAGCATGCCTGCGCTGCATCGGTTGCGGGACTGTATTGCCTCTCGCGGCCCGGCCTGCAACCTTGGCGCCGCCTGAAGTGACTCGCCCGAGGCAGGAGCCCCGATGTCGAAGCTCGTTCTCGATCCCGTGGTGTTTGAGGATTCCGCCGTCGCCACCGACACGCGCATGGTGAATGACGCCATCGTGAAGGCGATGCTGGCGGTGCCCGACCGCTGGCTGGTGCCGCTGCCCCTGGTGCGGGCGGCGCGGCTCGCCGGCAAGGGCACCTTCGCCCTGCCGCCCGAGAGCAAGCGCGCCCATGTGGAGACCATTCCCGGCCCGCGCGGGCCCATCCCGCTGCGCATCCTCATGCCGGACGGGGCGCCGAAGGGCGTCTACCTTCACATCCACGGCGGCGGCTGGACCCTCGGCTCGGCCCGCGAGAACGAGAACCTCACGGACCGCATCGCCGCGCGCTGTGGCCTGGCGGTGGTATCGGTGGACTATCGGCTCGCGCCGGAAGAGCCCTATCCCGCCGGCCCGGACGATTGCGAGGCGGCGGCCCTGTGGCTGCTCGGCGAGGCGCAGAACCGCTTCGGCACCACCCGCCTCGCCATCGGCGGCGAATCGGGCGGGGCGACGCTGGTGGTCGCGACCCTGGTGCGCCTGCGCGACCGTCACGGCCTCACGCCCTTTTCCGCCGCGAACCTCACCGCCGGTTGCTACGACCTGCGCCTCACCCCCTCGGTGCGCAACTGGGGCGACCTGCCGCTCGTCATCAACCGCAGCGACGTCGAGCATTTCGTCGCCGGCTACCTGCGCCTCGAAGGCCGCGCGGACGATCCGGACGTCTCGCCCCTGCTCGCCAACCTGAAGGGCCTGCCGAAGGCGATGTTCACGGTGGGCACCCGCGACCCGCTGCTCGACGACACGCTGTTCATGGCCAATGCCTGGCTCGCGGCCGGCAACGAGACCTCGCTCGGCGTCTATCCCGGCGGCTGCCACGTCTTCATCGGCTTTCCCGGCACCCTGGCCGATCAGGCGCTGAAGAAGATGGACGAGTTCCTCTCCACCTTCTGACGTGAAGCCGGCTCAGAGCGTTTCGCTCTGGTCGGGGGCCTTCATCTCGTCGATGAGCTGGCGGAAGCGCCGGTAGAGGTGGGTGGCGTAGTCCAGGGCGCGGTCCACGTCGGAGGGCTCCGCCTGCGGCGGGGCGCCGGGGGCCGCCGCGCCCTTCTTCAGGGCGGCGATCTCGGCCTGAAGGCGGGCGATCTCCGCCTCGTAGGCGTCGCGGGTGTCGGGCACGGCTGTGCAGGCGAAGCCGCCCGCGCCCTTGGTGCAGAGCGAGACCTGCCCGGTCTGGGTGTCCATCTTGAGGGCGCCCCCCTCCACCGGCGCGAAGGCGAAGCGCGGCTGCTGCGGCGGCTCGCCCTCGGCGCGGGCGGCGCCCGACGAGGCGAGCAGCCCCGCCATGGTGAGGGCCATCAGGGCGGGCACGGCGGAACGGGCGGGCATGGTCATCGCGCCTCCTTGCGGGGGAACCCTTCGGCCTGGACTGTCCGGCAGGATCGGGGCCGAAGCGGGGCGCCCGCGCGCCGTTTCGCTCAGACGCCGCGCGGGCTTGAGCAAAGGCCCGTGCGTCATGCGCACGGGCCCCTGGTCTCAGCCGGCATCGGCGCGGAACGGCGCGCGCCCGCTGGCGAGGGCGTCGTCCAGCAGGTCGAGGCGATCCTGGCCCCAGAACACCTCGCCGTCGAGCACATAGGAGGGGGCGCCGAACACGTCGGCCGCGATCGCCTTGGCGCGATTGTCGGCATAGGTGTCGGAGGCGCGCGCGCCGGTTGCCGCCTCCACCAGCGCCGCGCCGGGCAGGCCCGCGGCATCGGCGATGGCGGCGACCTCCGCGGGATCGGCAAGGTTGCGCTGGCCCTGCCACACCGCCGCGAACAGGCCCGGCAGCAGCCGCTCCACCCCGTGGCCGGCCTGGAGCGAGGCGATGACGGTGCGGTCGGCCAGGGCCGGATCGAACGGCCAGAAGGCGGGGTGGAGATGGAAATCGATGCCGCGCTTCACGCGCCAGCGCTGCAATTCCAGGATGCGATAGCGCTGGCGCTGGGGCGCGCGCTTGGCGAGGGGCAGGCCGCCGCTCTCGGCGAAGACGGGCCCGAGCGCCACCGGGTGGAAGGCCACCTCCGCGCCGTGCCGCGCGGCGACGGCCGTGAAGGGCGCGTGGCCGATGAAGGCCCACGGGCTGATGGTGGAGAAGTAATAGTCGATGCGCCGCGCCATGGGTGATTCTCCGTTGCCGGCCCTTATACCATCGGCCCCGGTCTTTGACCGGTGCCGAGTGGTTACGCTCGGGCGCCGCGCGGCGCTTGCCCGCGGGGCCCCGGGCGGTCCATGCTGGGGTGGACGCGCCCCGCGTCCCGGTGGGAAATGGCATGACCGACAGCAGCTCCCTCGCCGCACGGCTCTCGGCGCTCCGGGCCGATCTCGACGCCGCCCGCCCGCGGGAGGCCGCCCGCGCGGCGGTGGAGCGGGCGCGCGCCGCCGCCGGGGTGGAGCTGAGGGATGCGGAGGCCGCGCTCTCCCGCACCACGGCGTGGGTGAAGGCGCATCCGCTCGCGAGCGCGGGGCTGTGCCTGCTGGCGGGGGTGGTGGCCGGCGGCCTTTGGAAATGGGGCAGGGGACGATGACCGATCTGGATACCCTGGTGCGGAATGCGCGCGTGCTGCTGCGCGCGGACCTCATCATCGCCGAGATCCACCTGCGACGGGCGGCCACCAAGTCCGCCTTCTTCGCCGTGGCGGGGGTGGTGGGCGCGTTCGGGCTGGTGATGCTGGGCATCGCCGGCTTCCTGGCGCTGGAGGCGCATTACGGCCCCATCCTCGCCGCTCTCATCGTCGGCGGCGGCGCGGTGGTGCTGGCGGGGCTGCTCGCCCTTCTCGGCGCCCAGGTGAAGCCGGGGCGCGAGCTTGGGATCGCCAACGAGGTGCACGCCGCCGCCCTGGCCGCCGTCAACAATGATCTCCAGTCCGTCGGGGCGGGGGCGTCGCGGCTGGCGGCCTTCGTGCGCAACCCGCTGGACAGCGCCCTGCCGGCGGTGGCGCTGTCGTTGCTCAATACCGTTCTGAAGGGCTTTCGCCGGAAGGGTTGAGCCGGCGCCCTTGACCCGCGCGCCGCGCTGCGGCACCCCCGCGTGGTGCCCTCCGCCGCCGGACGGGTCACGGGAGGATGCCCAATGACCGACGCGCCCCGATGCCCCCATGCGGCGCCTGCCGCCGCCGGCGATGCGAGCGCCGCCGGTGCCGCGCCATCGCCTTCCGCGTCCCCCTCTTCCGAGCCTCCAGCGCCCCGCTGCCCGGTGGCGCACGGCGCATCCATGGGGGCGGCGGCGCCCACGGGCGGCATGCCCGCGGACGCGACCCATGATGGCGCCATGCCGCGCGCCAGCGTGCGCGAGGGCGGGCAGCCGGTGATGCTGCTCACCGGTGCCTCGCGCGGCATCGGCCATGCCACGGTGAAGCTGTTCTCAGCCGCCGGCTGGCGGGTCATCACCTGCTCGCGCCATGCCTTTCCCGAGCAGTGCCCCTGGGGCGCGGGGCCGGAGGACCACCTGCAGGTGGACCTGTCGAGCCCGGCGAGCACGCTCGCCGCCATCGCGGAGGTGAAGCGCCGCCTGCCCGACGGCGCCCTTCATGCGCTCGTGAACAATGCCGCCATTTCGCCCAAGGGGGAGGGCGGCTCGCGCCTCGGTACCCTCGACACGGACCTGGAAACCTGGGTGGACGTGTTTCAGGTGAACTTCTTCGCGCCCATCATCCTGGCGCGGGGCCTTTCTGCGGAGCTTGAGAAGGCGCGGGGCTCGGTGGTGAACGTCACCTCCATCGCCGGCTCGCGGGTCCATCCCTTCGCGGGCGCTGCCTATGCCACCTCCAAGGCGGCGCTGGCGGCGCTGACGCGGGAGATGGCCTCCGATTTCGGGCGCCGGGGCATCCGCGTGAACGCCATCGCGCCGGGGGAGATCGACACCGCCATCCTCTCGCCGGGCACGGAGAAGATCGTGGCGCAGATCCCCATGCAGCGCCTGGGCACGCCGGAGGAAGTGGCCAAGATCATCTACGTGCTGTGCACGGACATTTCGTCTTACCTCAACGGCGCGGAGATCCACATCAACGGCGGGCAGCACGTCTGAGCGCGCCCAGGAGCATTTTCAAGCGAAGTGGACACAGGTTCGCTTGAAGAAAATGCGTGATCTCATGAATCTGGAGCGGTCGCCGCGTGCGGGAGCGCGCGGAAAACGCTCCAGAGCATTTTCAAGCGAAGCGGACACAGGTTCGCGTGAAGAACATGCGCAAACTCAAGCTTCGAGAGCGTCATCCGTGAGCCGTCGCGAACGGAAAATGCTCCAAGCGTCGGTTGGCGTCGGTCGTGATGCCGGGCTTGCGGAGGGTGGTCTTCTTGCCCGCGTCGCAGCCCTTCGCGTCCCTTCCCTGGTCGCGGCGCCGGGTCCGCGCGCGGGCCTCGGGCATGATGCTTCGGCATGGCGCCGCGTCTGCCGATCGCGAGGGGCGCACCCCGCCCTCGGGCTCGGCGGAGAGGCGCGCCGCGTGCGGGCCACGCGCCTCTCCCCACTTTCCATGCGTGGAGGCCGCTCAGGCCTCGGCGGGCTCCAGCGGCGGGGCGGCCATGGGGTTCGGGCGCGGGCGCAGGATGCGACGCAGGGTGTTGGTGTCGGTGTGGTTGAATGCCGGCACCTGCCCGCGGATCGCGAGATCGGTGCGGGTCACATAGGTCCAGCTTCCGTCATCGTTGAAGGTGATGTCGATGCGGTAATAATCGGTGCGGAAGGCTTCCTCGAGGAAGGTGGTGGAGGCGATGCCGAAGCGGGTATCCCCCCGCCGCGCCTCCACCGTGAGGGTCTTGTCGTCGGTGCCGGCCTTGCCGCCGGCCAGCACCACCTGGCCGCGCGGGATGGCGATGGTCTGCATGATGAGGCCGGTCGCCGGCTCCCACAGCCAGTAGCCGACCTGGTCGTGGAAGGTGCCCGCCTCGCCCGGCGCTGTGATGTGGACATGGTAGCGCAGGCCGTAGAGCAGCTGCGGGCCGTTGGTCTGCGGGTCGATCGGCTCCATGCGGACGACCTCGCTGAAGACGCGCCGCTCCGGGCCGTCGGCCTTCGGGTTCACGTCCACACCGGTGTCGGACTGCCAGGTGCCGGCGAGGCGGCGCAGGGGACCGAGATTGGCGAGAGTGTCGGGGGAGTAATCCTCGGGCTCAGTATAAATGTCATCGACAATGTTCGACATCGGGCAACATCCTGAGAGACATGATTTCGCCTGCCGGGCCGTTGTCCCGACCGGCCTCGGCGCTCCTGCGACGCCTCCGCTTGTTTAAGGCGGGCGGGGGGAGCGCGACAAGGACGGCGAAACGGGTCCGGGGCGTTTCAAGCTCGGGAAATAGTCGATGCGACCAAAGGCCGTGTGACGGCGGGCCACGGGTTCCGCCGGCGGTGCGGCCCCGTGGCCCCGCCGGTCAGCGCAGGGCGGGCGGCCAGTCGAGCCCGGTGCGCTGGCCCTGCCCCGAAGGGGCTATGGCCGCATCCATCTGCGCTTCCGAGAGGCCCAGGGCACCGAGGATGGCGCGGCTCTGGTCGGTCTCGTCCAGGGGGCGCGCCACCGCCGGGGTGCGGGAGAGGCGTGGCACCGCCGGCACCCGGTTCGGCCCGGAGCCGGGGTGGCGGGCGGCGTTGTGGGGCTCGTCCCACACCTCGTGCGGTTCCAGCACCGGGGCGACGCAGGCGTCCGTTCCGGCGAACACGGCGGCCCAGGCGTCACGCGGGCGGGAGAGGAAGGCGGCGGCGAGCCGGCGTTCGATGTCCGGCCAGTTGGCGCGAGCCATGTGGTCGGGCGCCTCGCCCAGCTCCAGGGTGCGCCACAGGGTTTCGAAAAAGCCGCGCTCCAGGGCGCCGACGGCGATGAAGCGCCCGTCGGCGCAGGCATAGGTGCGGTAGAAGGGCGTGTCGCCCGCCAGCAGCCCCTCGCCGCGCGCGGGCCAGTGGGGCGTGCGCCACAGGGGCAGGTGCATGGCCATGAGGGAGAGGGCGCCGTCCAGCATGGCGGCGTCGATCTTCTGGCCCCGCCCCGAGCGGCGCGCCTCGATCACCGCCGCCAGGACACCGATGGCCGCCATGAGGCTGCCGCCCGCGAAATCGGCCACCAGATTGAGCGGCGCGGTGGGCGGGGCCTCCTTCGGCCCCAGGCCGCCGAGCACGCCGGAAAGGGCGAGATAGGTGATGTCGTGCCCCGCCTCCTGGGCGCGCGGCCCATCCTGGCCGAAGCCGGTGACGGAGCAGTAGACCAGCTTCGGGTTGAGTGCGGCCAATTCTTCGTAGCCGGCGCCGATGCGGTCGGCGACGCCGGGGCGGAAGCCCTCCACCAGCACGTCGGCGGTCTTCACCAGCGCATGCAGCGCGGCGCGCCCTTCGGGCGCCTTCAGGTCGAGGGAGATGAAGCGCTTGCCGCGCGACAGCTCGGGAATGGGCACGCCGGCGCGCCCGCCGCCCACCACGATCACCTCGGCCCCGAGGTCCGCGAGCAGCATGGTGCAGTAGGGGCCCGGCGCGAGGCGGGAGAGATCGACCACGCGCAGGCCGGCGAGAGGGCCGGCGGGCGTGCTTTCGGGCGTGTTGGCGGGTTGGGGATCGGTCATCTGGCGTTTCCTCGGGTGTGGTCTGCTCGCGGCCCGTTTTCGGGCTCTGCGCGAGGGGCCCTCTTCCGCGTGCGGGAGAGAGCTTCGTGTCTCAAAGGCTGCGGGCGATGACGATGCGCTGCACGTCGCTGGTGCCCTCGTAGATCTGGCACACCCGCACATCGCGGTAGATGCGCTCCACCGGGAAGTCGGCGAGATAGCCGTAGCCGCCGTGGATCTGGATGGCGGCCGAGCACACCTGCTCCGCCGTCTCCGAGGCCAGGAGCTTGGCCATGGAGGCCTCGGTGAGGCAGGGCAGGCCCGCTTCCCGCAGGCTGGCGGCGTGCAGCACCATCTGCCGCGCGGCCTCGATGCGGGTCGCCATGTCGGCGAGGCGGAAGGCCACCGCCTGATGCTCGAAGATGGGCTTGCCGAAGGTCACGCGCTCCTTCGCGTAGGCGAGGGCCGCCTCGAACGCCGCCCGCGCCATGCCCACCGCCTGGGAGGCGATGCCGATGCGCCCGCCCTCCAGGTTCGCGAGCGCGATCTTCAGCCCCTCGCCCTCTGCGCCCAGGCGCAGGCTCTCGTGGATGCGCATGTCGTTGAAGGCGAGGGCGCAGGTGTCGGACGAATGCTGGCCCAGCTTGTCCTCCACCCGCACCACCTCGTAGCCGGGGGTGTCGGTGGGCACGATGAAGGCGGAGATGCCCTTCTTGCCCGCGTCCGGGTCGGTCACCGCGAACACGATGACGAGATTGCCGTTCTTGCCGGAGGTAATGAACTGCTTGGCGCCGTTCAGCACGTAATGGTCGCCGTCGCGCCGGGCGCGGGTGCGGATGGCGGCGGCGTCCGAGCCCGTGTGCGGCTCGGTCAGGGCGAAGCCGCCGATCCATTCGCCCGAGGCGAGCCTGGGCAGGAAGCGCTGCTTCTGTTCTTCGGTGCCGAACTTCACGATGGGTCCGCAGCCCACCGAGGAATGCACGGAGACGATGGTGGACGTGGCGCCGTCCGCCGCCGCGATCTCCTCCAGCGCCAGGGCGTAGGAGACGAGATCGGCGGCCGAGCCGCCGTATTCCTCCGGCACCAGCATGCCGAGGAAGCCCAGGGTCCCCATCTCGGCAAGCTCGGCGCGGGGGAAGGCGTGCGCCCGGTCGCGCGCGGCGGCGCCGGGGGCGAGCTGCTCCCCGGCGAAGGCGCGGACCATGTCGCGGATGTCCCTTTGGGTGTCGGTGAGGATCACGGCTTCACTCCCTTGGCGGCTTCTTGTTGGCGGCGTCTTCTTGTTGGTTCTTGGCCTTGTGGTGGGTGGGGGGAGGGCGGCACCCCGCCCCAGGCGCAGGCCCGGTCCGGATGCCGCCCTCCGGCGCCCCGGCTCCGCCATCCCCCGCGGAGGGGGCCGGGGCGCCAGGGTTCAGTTCAGGCGCTCGATGGCGACCGCCGTCGCCTCGCCGCCGCCGATGCAGAGCGAGGCGATGCCGCGCTTCAGGCCATATTTCTGCAGCGCCGCCAGCAGCGTCACCATCACCCGCGCGCCGGAAGCGCCGATGGGATGGCCCAGCGCGCAGGCGCCGCCGTGCACGTTGACCTTCTCTTCCGGCAGGGCGAGGTCCTTGATGGCCACCATGGGCACCACGGCGAAGGCCTCGTTGATCTCGAACAGGTCCACATCCCCGAGCGCCCAGCCGGTCTTTTCCGCGAGCTTGCGCATGGCGCCGACGGGGGCGGTGGTGAACAGGCTCGGCGCCTGGGCGTGGGTGGCGTGGCCGACGATGGCGGCGAGCGGGGTGAGCCCGCGCCGCTCCGCCTCCGAGCGGCGCATCAGCACCAGCGCCGCCGCGCCGTCGGAGATGGAGGAGGAGTTGGCCGCCGTCACCGTGCCGCCCTCGCGGAAGGCGGGCTTGAGGGTGGGGATCTTGTCGAGCTTCGCCTTCGGGGGCTGCTCGTCGCTCGCCACCACGCGCTCGGCCTTGCCGGCCTTCACCGTCACGGGAACGATCTCCGCCGCGAAGGAGCCGTCGGTGATGGCCTTCTGCGCCTTGGTGAGGGAGGCGATGGCGAAGGCATCCTGCGCCTCGCGGGTGAACTGGTATTCCTGCGCGCAATCCTCCGCGAAGGTGCCCATGAGGCGGCCCTTGTCGTAGGCGTCCTCCAGCCCGTCCAGGAACATGTGGTCCAGCACCCGGCCGTGGCCCATGCGGTAGCCGGCGCGGGCGCGGTCCAGCAGGTAGGGGGCGTTGGTCATGCTCTCCATGCCGCCCGCCACCACCACGCCGGCCGAGCCCGCCGTGAGCAGGTCGTGGGCGAACATGGCCGCCTTCATGCCGGAGCCGCACATCTTGTTGATCGTGGTGGCGCCCGCCGAAAGCGGCAGCCCGGCGCCGAGCCCCGCCTGGCGCGCCGGGGCCTGGCCCTGGCCGGCCGGCAGCACGCAGCCGAACACCACCTCCTCCACCTGGTCGGGCGGAAGGCCCGCGCGCTCCAGCGCGGCGCCGATGGCGGCGGCGCCCAGGGTGGAGGCGTTCACATCCTTGAGATCGCCCTGGAAGCCGCCCATGGGGGTGCGGGCGGCGCCGACGATGACGATGGGATCAGAAGCCGTCATGTGTTGTTTCCTCCCTTCTTGCGATCAGCGCGGCGGCATGCGCAGCGCGCCGTCGAGGCGGATGACCTCGCCGTTCAGCATGATGTTCCCGATGATGTGCGCGACCAGCGCCGCATATTCCGGCGGCCGGCCGAGCCGGGGCGGGAACGGCACGCTCCTGCCCAGCGCGTCCTGAACCTCCTGGGCCATGCCGGCCATCATCGGGGTCTCGAAGATGCCGGGGGCGATGGTGACCACCCGCACCCCGAACCGCGCCAGCTCGCGCGCCGCCGGCAGGGTGAGGGCCGCCACCCCGCCCTTGGAGGCGGCATAGGCGCACTGGCCGATCTGCCCGTCGAAGGCGGCGATGGAGGCGGTGTTGATGATGACGCCGCGCTCGCCGTCGGCGCCCGGCTCCTCCTTCACGATGGCATCGGCCGCGAGCCGCAGCATGTTGAAGGTGCCGACGAGATTGATGGAGACGGCGCGGGCGAAGCTCTCCAGCTTGTGCGGCCCCTCGCGGCCCGCCACCTTCTCGCCCGGCGCGACGCCGGCGCAGTTGACGAGGCCGTGCACGTGGCCGAACGCCGCCTTCGCCAGCGCCACGGCGGCGAGGCCGTCCGCCTCGCTGGTCACGTCCGCCTTCTGGAAGCGGAAGCTCTCGCCCAGCTCGGCGGCGACGGCCTCGCCGGCCGCGGTGTTGATGTCGAGCCCCACCACCTTCGCGCCCTCGCCCACCAGCAGGCGGGAGACGGCGGCGCCGAGGCCGGAGCCGGCGCCGGTGACGAGAAACACGCGGTCCTTGGTCTGCATGGGTTCCTCCCCCTTATCGTTGGGCGCGGCCCCTCGGGCCGCGCGGGCTTCGCCTCAGGCGGCGCCGGTGTTGCCCTTGCCGGTTTCCCGGTTGCGCAGCATGAAGCGTTGCAGCTTGCCGCTCGGCGTCTTCGGCAGCTCGGCCATGAATTCGATCTCGCGCGGGTAGGCGTGGGCCGAGAGGCGGTGCTTCACGTACTGCCGCAGCTCCTCCGCCAGCGCCTCGGAGGGGGCGACGCCCTCGCGCAGGATCACGAACGCCTTCACGATCTCCGTGCGCTCGGGGTCGGGCTTGCCGATCACCGCCGCCTCGATCACCGCCGGATGCTCGATGAGCGCGCTTTCCACGTCGAACGGCCCGATGCGGTAGCCGGACGAGGTGATGACATCGTCTGCACGGCCGACGAAGCTGATGCGTCCGTCGTCCTCCAGCTCCACCGTGTCGCCGGTGCGGTAGTAGCCGCCGGCCATGGCCGGGGTCTCCTGCCGCCAGTAGCCGGTGAACCAGAGCAGCGGCGAGCGCGCCATGTCGATGGCGAGCACGCCCGGCACGTTCGGCGGCAGCTCCCGGCCCGCCTCGTCCAGCACCGCCACCCGGTAGCCCGGCATGGCGAAACCGGCGGAGCCGGGGTGCACCGCGTGCTTCAGGCGGTGGTGGTTGTTCACCACCATGCCCAGCTCGGTCTGGCCGTAATGGTCGAAGATGGGGGCGTCGAGATGCTCCGCGAACCAGCGGATCACCTCCGGGTTCAGCGGCTCGCCGGCGCTGGAGACGGCGCGCAGCTGGCCCTTCACCTTCGCCGCCGCCTCGGGGCCGGCGGCGATGAGCAGGCGGTAGGCGGTGGGCGCGCCGGCAAGGTTGGTGATGCCGTGGCGCTTGATGACGTCATAGGTGCCGGCGGCCGTGAAGGGGCCGTCATAGAAGGTGGTGGCGTGGCCGAGCAGCAGCGGGCCCGTCACCGCGTAATAGAGGCCGTAGGCCCAGCCGGGATCGGCGATGTTCCAGAACTTGTCCTCGGGCCGCAGGTCCACCGCGTCGCGCATGTAGATCAGGAAGGCGAGCAGCGCCTTGAGCGGCACCGGCACCCCCTTGGGCAGCCCGGTGGTGCCCGAGGTGGACATCATGAGGAAGAGGTCCGTGCCCTTGCGCAGCACGGGCTCGAATTCCTCGCCCTGGCGCGCCAGCTCGGCGTGGAAGTCGAGGTCGCCCGGCCGCGGCGCGCCTTCGCCGGGGCGGGTGACGAGCGCCACCTGGGGCGCCTTTTCCACCTCGTCCAGCTTGGGGCGGTTGTGGGTGTCGGTGACCACCAGCTTCGCGCCGGAGGTCTTCAGCCGGTGCTCGATGGCCTTGGGGCCGAAGGCGGTGAACAGGGGCTGGTAGACCGCTCCCGCCCGCCAGGTGCCCAAAATGGTGATGAGCAGCTCCGGCGTGCGCGGCAGGAGGCCCGCCACCACATCGCCGGGCTTGATGCCCTGGGCGGTGATGAGGTTCGCGAAGCGGGCGGACAGCGCCTTCATCTGGGCGAAGGTGTAGCTGGCGCGCCGGCCGTCGGCGCTCTCCCAGTCGAGGGCGGTGCCGCCGGAGGCGACGTGGCGGTCGCAGCATTCCACGCAGGCGTTGAGGCCGCTCTCCAGGTCGCCGTCGAGCAGGGCCGCCACGTCGGCGAGGCGGAAGTCGCGGGTGGCCTCCGCATGGGAGGGGGCGGGATTCGTGGCGTCGGCCATTTTCGTTCCTCCATCGGTCCCCGGCTTCCGGACGGGCGGGGACGCATTCTCGGTTGGCTCGATCTAGCGACGAAGATGGGTGGCATACGATGACCGAATGGAGCTAAATTCGTGATCGGTTTTGCCATGTGTGGCCGGCAGGCACGGCGCGAGGGAGGAGCGCATGGAGCGGCGCATGATCTCGCCCGGCTTCGTGGAGGACGCGCTGCAATGCCTGCGCCGCCGCGGCATCGACGAGCGCCCGCTGCTGGCCCGTGCCGGCCTGCCGGAAGTGGTGCGCGAGCCGGTCTCGGCCGAGCGCTACGGCGCCCTGTGGCTCGCCATCGCCGCCACCATCGATGACGAATTCTTCGGCGAGGGGGCGCGGCCCATGCGCTCCGGCAGCTTCACCCTGCTGTGCCACGCCATCCTTTCGGCCCGGACGCTGGAGCAGGCGTTGCGGCGGGCCCTGCGCTTCCTGCGCCTCGTGATGGACGACCCCCACGGCGAGCTGGTGGTGGCCGATGGCCTCGCCCAGGTGGTGCTGAAGGATGCCGGCTCGCCGCGCTCGGCCTTTGCCTACCGCACGTTCTGGATCGTGGTGCACGGCATCACCTGTTGGCTGGTGGGCCGGCGGGTGCCGCTCAGGCGCGTGGATTTCCGCTGCGGGCCGCCGGCCCATGGGGCGGACTATGGCCAGTTCTTCGGCGCGCCGGTGCGCTTCGGCCAGCCCGAGAGCCGGCTTGCCTACGACGCCGACTTCCTGAAGCTGCCGGCCATCCGCAACGAGCGGGCGCTGCGCGAGTTCCTGCGCCGGGCCCCGGCCAACATCCTGGTGCGCTACCGGCACGATGCGGGCCTCGTGGCCAAGGTGCGCGCGCGGCTGCGCGCCACGCCGCCGGCCCGGTGGCCGAGCTTCCATGAACTGGCGGCCCAGCTGCGCATGCCGGAGCCCACCCTGCGCCGGCGCCTGCGCCTGGAGGGGCAGGCCTATCGCGACATCAAGGATGAGATGCGGCGCGCGCTCGCCATGGCGGCGTTGTCCGAAGGCGGGCGGGACGTGGCCGAGATCGCCGTCGATCTCGGCTTCTCCGAGCCCAGCGCCTTCCACCGCGCCTTCCGCAAATGGACCGGCAAGAGTCCGGGGGCCTGGCGCACCGAGGCGGCGGGCTGATGCCGGAGGCCGGTGAGCTTTTCTCGCCGGCCGTGCTCAATGCCTCCAGGCCCAGCCCGCGCGAAACTTGAGCGGACCTGCCCGGCGCGGGGCAAGGGCGGGGCAAGGGCGAAGATTGCGGGGCCGGTGATCGCCGTCAGGGCATGAAAAAGCCCCCTCTCCCGGCCGGGAGAGGGGGCCGATCTCGGGTCGGCGATGGGCTGAAGGGCTCAGCGCGGCAGGGTCGAGGCGCCCATGAGCACCTTGTCGATGGCGTGGGCGGCCTGGCGGCCCTCGCGGATGGCCCACACCACGAGCGACTGGCCGCGCCGCATGTCACCGGCCGCGAACAGCTTGGGCACGGAGGTGGCGTAGTCCTCGTCGTTGGCGCTGACATTGCCGCGCTTGTCGAGGGCGACGGCGGTATCGGCCAGCATGCCCGCGTGCAGGGGGTGGGCGAAGCCGATGGCCAGGAACACGAGATCGGCGCGCAGCACGAACTCGGTGCCGGCGACGGGCTGGCGCTTGGCGTCCACGCGGGCGCACTTCACGCCGGTGACGCGGCCGTTGCGGCCCTCGATGCCCAGCGTGGCGCAGGCGAACTCGCGCTCGGCGCCCTCGGCCTGGGAGGAGGAGGTGCGGAACTTGGTGGGCCAGAACGGCCAAACCGCCAGCTTGTCCTCCTTCATGGGCGGCACCGGGCGGATGTCGAGCTGGGTGACCGAGAGCGCGCCCTGGCGGAAGGCGGTGCCCACGCAGTCGGACGCGGTGTCGCCGCCGCCCACCACCACCACGTGCTTGCCGGCGGCGATGATGGGAAGCTCGCGCACCTCTTCCCCGCCCTCGCGGCGGTTGGACTGCACGAGATAGGGCATGGCGAAGTGCACGCCCTCAAATTCCTGGCCGGTGAGCTGCGGGTCGCGCGGGGCCTCGGAGCCGCCGGCGAGCAGCACCGCGTCATGGCCGTCGAGCAGCGCCTGGAGCGGCGTGGTGACGCCCACGTTCACCCCGTAATGGAAGGTGACGCCCTCTGCCTCCATCTGCGCCACGCGGCGGTCGATGTGCTTCTTCTCCATCTTGAAATCGGGGATGCCATAGCGCAGCAGGCCGCCGGCCTTGGGCTCGCGCTCGTAGACATGCACCTCGTGGCCGGCGCGGGCGAGCTGCTGGGCGGCGGCGAGGCCGGCGGGGCCGGAGCCGATCACGGCGACCTTCCTGCCCGTCTTCACGGCGGCGGGCTCGGGGCGGATCCAGCCCTTCTTCCAGCCCATGTCGGCGATGGACTGCTCCACCGTCTTGATGGTGACGGGCATGTCCTCAAGGTTCAGCGTGCAGGCCTCCTCGCACGGGGCGGGGCAGACGCGGCCGGTGAACTCGGGGAAATTGTTGGTGGAGTGCAGGTTGCGGACCGCCTCCTCCCACTCGCCGCGATAGACGAGGTCGTTCCAGTCCGGAATCTGGTTGTGGATCGGGCAGCCGGTGGGGCCGTGGCAGAAGGGCACGCCGCAATCCATGCAGCGCGAGGCCTGGTTCACCACCTCGGATTCGGGCAGCGGCAGAGTGAATTCGCGGAAATGGCGAATGCGGTCGGAGGCGGGCTGATACTTCTGCTCGCGCCGATCAATTTCCAGGAAACCCGTGACCTTGCCCATTGGAACCTCGTTGCGGGAGCCGCCGCGCGCGCCGCGTCTGCGCACTTCTGCTCCATTACAAGAATTATAACAGCTTGAGGACTCGGAATTGGCGTGCCGGAACGTGTTGCGCCGGTCCGAGCCGGATGCGAGGGCCGAGCGGGCGGCCGGCTTGCGGGGGAAGGGGCGAGCCCCTGCCGGGCCGGGCCGCGCGGAGAGAGGCGCTCCGCGGCCGCCGGCGGCGCCCCCGCTCAGGCCCTCCCCGCTTGCGGGCGGGGGAGCCGGGCGAGGGCGGATGTCGGCTTACTCCGCCGCCACGAGGCCGCGCAGCTTCTCCATGTCGCGCAGGGCGCGCCGGTATTCCACCGGCATCACCTTCACGAACTTGGAGCGGTAGTCCGCCCAATTGTCGAGGATGGCCTGCGCCCGCGCCGAGCCCGTGTAGTGCAGGTGCTTGGCGATGAGCTGGTGCAGGCGCTCCTCGTCGTGGCGGGACATGTCGGAGTGCACGTCGATGCGGCCCTTGAACTCCAGGTCGCCGCCGTGGTGGTGGAGACGCTCCAGCAGGTCCTCCTCCTCCTCCACCGGCTCCAGGTCGACCATGGAGAGGTTGCAGCGCTTGGCGAAGGTCTTGTCCTCGTCGAGCACATAGGCCACGCCGCCGGACATGCCGGCCGCGAAGTTGCGCCCGGTGAGGCCGATGACCACCACCACGCCGCCGGTCATGTACTCGCAACCATGGTCGCCGGTGCCCTCGACCACCGCGATGGCGCCGGAGTTGCGCACCGCGAAGCGCTCGCCCGCCACGCCGTGGAAGTAGCACTCACCTTCGGTGGCGCCGTACATCACGGTGTTGCCGACAATGATGGAGTGCTCCGGCACGATGGCCGAATGGGCCGGCGGCCGCACGATGATGCGCCCGCCCGAGAGGCCCTTGCCCACGTAGTCGTTGGCCTCGCCCACGAGGTCGAAGGTGACGCCGGCGGCGAGGAAGGCGCCGAAGGCCTGGCCCGCCGTGCCGGAGAGCTTCACGTGGATGGTGTCGTCCGCCAGCCCCGCATGGCCGTAGCGCTTGGCGACCGCGCCAGAGAGCATGGCGCCGGCGGAACGGTCCACCGAGCGGATGGGGGTCTCGATTACCACCTTCTCGCCGCGCTCCAGGGCCGGCGCCGCCTTCTCGATGAGGGTGCGGTCGAGCACCTTCTCGATGGGGTGGTGCTGGCGCTCGGTGTGGCGGATGCCGGCGAGGCGCTCGTCGGCCGGCCGCTCGGGCCGGGCGAACAGCTTGGAGAAGTCCAGGCCCTTGGCCTTCCAGTGGTCGATGGCCTTCTGCTGGTCGAGCACGTCGGCGCGGCCGACCATGTCCTCGACCTTCCGGAAGCCGAGCTGGGCCATGTACTCGCGCACTTCCTCGGCGACGAAGAAGAAGTAGTTGATGATGTGCTCCGGCGTGCCCTTGAAGCGCTTGCGCAGCACCGGGTCCTGGGTGGCGACGCCCACCGGGCAGGTGTTGAGGTGGCACTTGCGCATCATGATGCAGCCGGCGGCGATTAGCGGCGCGGTGGAGAAGGCGAACTCGTCCGCCCCCAGGAGCGCGCCGATCACCACGTCGCGCCCGGTGCGGAAGCCGCCGTCCACCTGCAGCGCGACGCGCGAGCGCAGGCCGTTGGCCACCAGCGTCTGCTGGGTCTCGGCGAGGCCCATCTCCCACGGCGAGCCCGCGTGCTTGATGGCGGTGAGCGGGCTCGCGCCCGTGCCGCCCTCGAAGCCGGAGATGGTGATGTGGTCCGCGCGCGCCTTGGCGACGCCCGCAGCCACCGTGCCCACGCCGACCTCGGACACGAGCTTCACCGACACGTCCGCGTCGGGGTTCACGTTCTTGAGGTCGTAGATGAGCTGCGCGAGATCCTCGATGGAGTAGATGTCGTGGTGCGGGGGCGGGGAGATGAGGCCCACGCCGGGGGTGGAGTGGCGCACCTTGGCGACCACCGCGTCCACCTTGTGGCCGGGAAGCTGGCCGCCCTCACCGGGCTTCGCGCCCTGGGCCACCTTGATCTGCATCACGTCGGAATTGACGAGGTATTCGGCGGTGACGCCGAACCGGCCCGAGGCCACCTGCTTGATGGCGGAGCGCATGCTGTCGCCGTTGGGCAGGGGCTTGAAGCGCTCTGGCTCCTCGCCGCCCTCGCCGGTGTTCGACTTGCCGCCGATCCGGTTCATGGCGATGGCGAGCGTGGTGTGCGCCTCACGCGAGATGGAGCCGAACGACATGGCGCCGGTGACGAACCGCTTCACGATCTCGGAGGCGGGCTCGACCTCGGTGATGTCGAGGGGCTGGTGGCCGATCTCCTCCGCCTCGCGGATGCGGAACAGCGAGCGGACGGTGAGCAGCTTCTCGTTGCTGGCGTTCACCATGCCGGAGAAGGCGCGGTACTGGTCCTGCGCGTTGCCGCGCACGGCGTGCTGAAGGGTGGCCACCGTGTCCGGCGTCCAGGCGTGGTCCTCGCCGCGCATGCGGAAGGCGTACTCGCCGCCCACGTCGAGGGCGAGGCGGTAGACCGGCGCGTCGGAGAAGGCGAGCTGGTGGCGGCGCACCGTCTCCTCGGCGATCTCGGCAAGGCCGATGCCCTCGATGGTGGTGGCGGTGCCGAAGAAATACTTGTTCACGAGCTCGGAGTTGAGGCCGACCGCGTCGAAGATCTGCGCGCCGCAATAGGACTGGTAGGTGGAGATGCCCATCTTGGACATCACCTTCAGCAGGCCCTTGTCCACCGACTTGATGAAGCGCTTGACGATCTCCTTGTCGTCGACCTCCTCCGGAATCTCGTCCTTCATGGCGAGCAGGGTCTCGAAGGCGAGGTAGGGGTTGATGGCCTCGGCGCCATAGCCCGCGAGGCAGGCGAAGTGGTGCACCTCGCGCGCCTCGCCGGTCTCCACCACCAGGCCCACGGAGGTGCGCAGGCCCTTGCGGATGAGGTGATGGTGCACCGCCGCCGTGGCCAGCAGCGCCGGGATCGGGATGCGATCCGGCCCGGTCATGCGGTCGGAGAGGATGATGATGTTGTAGCCGCCGTGCACGGCCGCCTCGGCGCGGTCGCACAGGTGCTCCAGCGCGCCTTCGAGGCCCGCAGCGCCCTTGTCGGCGGCGTAGGTGATGTCCAGCGTGCGGGTGTCGAACCGCTCCTCCATGAAGCCGATGGAGCGGATCTTCTCCAGGTCCTCGTTGGTGAGGATGGGCTGGCGCACTTCCAGCCGCTTGCGGCGGGCGGTGCCCTCAAGATCGAAGATGTTGGGCCGTGGGCCGATGAACGACACCAGGCTCATCACCAGCTCCTCGCGGATCGGGTCGATGGGCGGGTTCGTCACCTGCGCGAAGTTCTGCTGGAAGTAGGAGAACAGCGGCTTCGACTTGTTGGAGAGCACGGAGATGGGCGTGTCGGTGCCCATGGAGCCCACCGCCTCCTGGCCGGTGATGGCCATGGGCGCCATGAGCAGCTTCAGCTCTTCCTGGGTGTAGCCGAACGCCTGCTGGCGATCGAGCAGCGACACGTCGGTGCGCACCTCGCGCGCCTCCACGGGGCGCAGGTCTTCCAGGACGAGCTGGGTGTGCTTCAGCCACTCCTTGTAGGGGTGCGCCTTGGCGAGCTCGGACTTGATCTCCTCGTCAGGGACGAGACGGCCTTCCTCCAGGTCCACCAGCAGCATCTTGCCGGGCTGGAGGCGCCACTTGGTGACGATCTTCTCCTCGGGGAGCGTGAGAACGCCCATTTCGGAGGCGAGCACGATGGTGTCGTCGGTGGTCACCATGTAGCGGGCGGGGCGCAGGCCGTTGCGATCCAGGGTCGCGACGATCTGCCGGCCGTCGGTGGCGACGATGGCGGCCGGTCCGTCCCACGGCTCCATGAGGGAGGCGTGGTACTCGTAGAAGGCGCGGCGCTCCTCGTCCATGAGCGGGTTGCCGGCCCAGGCCTCGGGCACCAGCATCATGGCCGCGTGGGGCAGGGAGTAGCCGCCCTGGGTCAGGAATTCGAGCGCGTTGTCGAAGCAGGCGGTGTCCGACTGGCCCTCGTAGCTGATGGGCCAGAGCTTGGAGATGTCGGCGCCGAACAGCTCCGAATCCACGCTCGCCTGCCGCGCCGCCATCCAGTTGACGTTGCCGCGCAGGGTGTTGATCTCGCCGTTGTGGGCCACCATGCGATAGGGGTGGGCCAGCGGCCAGGCGGGGAAGGTGTTGGTGGAGAAGCGCTGGTGCACCAAGGCGAGCGCGCTTTCGAAGTCCGGGTCGGAGAGGTCCGGATAATAGGCGCCGAGCTGGTCCGCCAGGAACATGCCCTTGTAGACCAGGGTGCGGCACGACAGCGACACCGGGTAATAGCCCGCGATGCGGGCGTCGCCGGCGTTGTAGACGCTGTTGGAGATCACCTTGCGCAGCACGTAGAGGCGGCGCTCGAAGGTGTCCTCGTCGGTAATGTCCTCGCCGTGGCCGATGAACACCTGCACGTGCTCGGGCTCGGTGGGCAGCACGCTGACGCCGAGGGAGGAATTGTCGGTGGGAACCTCACGCCAGCCAAGCAGCACCAGGCCCTCTTCCGCCACCACGCGCTCATAGGTGGCGCGCACGATCTCCTGGCCTTCCGCGTCGCGGGGCATGAAGATGTGGCCGACCGCGTACTTGCCGGGCTCGAGCAGGGTGAAGCCGAGGCGCGCGGCCTCCTTGGCGAAGAACCTGTGGGGAATCTGCACCAGCATGCCGGCGCCGTCGCCGGCGCGCGGGTCGGCGCCCACGGCGCCGCGGTGCTCGAGGTTCAGGAGGATCTTGATCCCGTCCTCGACGATCTTGTGGGACTTGCGGCCCTTGATGTCCGCCACGAAGCCGACGCCGCAGGCGTCCCGCTCGTGGGCCGGGTCGAACAGGCCGAACGGGGCCGGACGACCGACGATCGCCGTGCCTTTCACGGCGGCGGCACCGGTCGCCACGCTTCCGCTCAAGCCATCCCTGCGATCAGTCCCTGCCATTTTACGTCCCTTTTTCAATTGTCGGGCCGAAGTGCGTTCCGCCTCCGGCCCGGCTGATCCCATTGCGTTTCGGCGGTTTCGCCCGGCGGTCCGCGGCGCGGTCCGGCTCGTGCCGTTCGCCCCAAACTGCCGCGCGGCCGCCCCCGGCGCAATGGCCTATCTGTCTCGCCGTGCACTGCAACTTCCACGCCATAAGGCCCGAGCGCGCCCATCCGCATGCGCGTGCGTTGCGCGGAAGGAGCCTTGCGATGTGGGGGATAGGGCAGCACGACTTCCCTATCCATCGGAAGATGCCAGAAAACTGAACATTTCACAAGCGGTGCAGTGGCGTCTCTGACACCTTTATGACCAAAAATTGCGCATGGCTCGTCTGCTGCGAAAGATAGGGTGCGGGCGCATGCCCCGGCACGCAACGGCCTTGCGGCGCGCCGGAAGGCGGCCGGCAAAGGAGCGTCACGCACGGGGCCGATGCCGCCGTCTCGCCGTCCCACCGGTGCCGCATTGGGCGGATGTAGTGCCGCCACGGATTTTCAGCCTGCGCAGGTGACAACGGACCATGCCCCTTCCCGCCCTCCTGCGGCGCGCCCGCCGAACGGCCAGCGCCGCTTTTCCCGCGCGCCTTGCGCCTGCCCGCCCACGCGCGGCCCTGCTGCTCGCCTGCGGCGTGGCCGTGCTTCCCGCGGCCTTTCCCGCTCCCGCCGCGGCCCAGTATCTCATCTACGAGCAGCCCTATGGCTATGAGCCGGCGCCTTATGGCTATGAGCGTCCGCCCGTCTATGTGCCCGCGCCGCGCGGCCCGCTGCATTATGTGATGCTGCCGCCGTCCGAGGTCCGGCGCCGGCTCCAGGCCATGGGCTATTGGCAGATCTCGCGCCCGGTGCTCACCGGGCGGGTTTATTCACTCACGGCGGCGGATAACGAAGGGCTGCTGAGCCTGCAGGTGGACGCCTATTCCGGCGAGGTGCTGCGGGTTCGTCCCGTGGGCGCGCTGCCGCCGCCCGCCGGGCGTGCGCCCATGGTGCCGCCGGCGAGGATCATGGCCGCGCCGCCGCGCCCCGTGGGGCCGCCCGCGAACGCTCCGCTGCCACCGTCGCGCCCCCCGGAGGCCGATATCGCGCTCTCTGCGCCGGCGGTGCCGCTCCCCGCGGAAGCCGCGCCCGCACCGGAAACCGCCGTCGCGCCGCCCTCCGCCGCGCCACAAGCGGCCCCGGCGTCGGTGCCGGATACCGGGACGCCGCCGCCCGTGGCCGCGGGCCCGGAGGTGGCGCCGGCATCGGAACCGACCTCCGCCGGCAGCGCCACGCCGGGCGACACCACGGCGGGCTCCGCTTCGATCCTGTCGCGGCCGTCGGGCACCCAATGACGCCCCTCGCCCCGGTCAAGAGCCGGGGCCAACGGCGGTTTTGCCTGGGTGCCGCGCGGGGCTGGCCGAAGGCCCATGAGAGAAGCTCAGGGGCCTTCGGCGTCGCGCCTCAGATCACGTAGGCGGCCGCCAGCAGGCCCAGCACCACCACCGCCAGCAGGCCGAGGGTGACGAGCCCCAGCCGCTTCTCGATGAATTCGCGGGCCATGGGCCCGAAGTAGTGCAGCAGCGCCGCCAGCAGGAAGAAGCGGGCGCCGCGGGTGATGATCGAGAGCACGATGAACCAGCCGAGGCTGTATTCGGCGAAGCCGGATGTGATCGTCACCAGCTTGTAGGGGATGGGGGTGAGCCCCTTCAGCAGAATCACCCAGTGGCCGTAGTGGGCATAGGCGGTGCGGAAGGCATCCACCTTGTTGCCGTAGCCGTAGAGATCGATCAGGAACTTGCCGACGCTTTCATAGAGCAGGGCGCCGATGGCGTAGCCCACGAGGCCGCCCAGCACCGAGGCGATGGTGGCGATGAGCGCGTAGCGCCATGCCCGGTCGGGGCGCGCCAGGGTCATGGGCACCAGCAGCACGTCGGGCGGGATGGGAAAGACGGAGCTCTCCGCGAACGAGACGAAGGCGAGGGCCCAGGGGGCGGAGGGCTTCGCCGAATAGGCGATGACCCAGTCGTAGAGCTTGCGGAGCATCGGGGGACTTCTTTTTCCGAAGGTGCCTCCGCTTAAGCGGCCGGAGCGGCGGAGTAAAGGCGAAGCTCCCGCCACGAGGCCGCAGGCGGAAGGGCCGCGCCGGCGGCGCGGTATCTGGCGCCCGCATCGCGGGATCGGGCTGCCTCTCCCTTGGGCGCCGCCGCCGGCCGGCGAAAAATTATGCGCCGGGGCGGGCGCGAAACTTGCCCTCCGGGAATCTTGATGGTTTCATTCCACCGGCTACGCCCTTCCGGCCGCAACCGGACCGGTGAGCTTTCGGGATACCCCATCCGGTAGATGTGCAGCTGCCGGTTTTTCGGGCATGAGAAAACAACGGCGGTTGCACTCGCATGGCGGGTGCGCGGCGCGGCGGGAAGCCGGCGTATCTCGACGGATTTCCAGGCCGCGGACGGCGCCGCCACGGGAGAACGACCAGGGCAACGATCTCGGACCATGAACGCGGAGGCGGCCGATGTCGCGGTTGCTTGAGAACGTTTTGCGTCGCGTGGTTGTCAACGGCGGCCTGAAGGTGACGATGGCCGATGGCCGCGCCGTCACCATCGGCCGGCCGCAGCCGGACCAGCCGCCGCTGTCGGTGCGCTTCACCACCGGCGCGGCGGAGCGCGCGATCTTCCTCGATCCCGAGCTGAGGCTCGGCGAAGCCTACATGGACGGAGCGCTGGTGCTGGAGGAGGGGTCCATCGCCGATCTCCTCGCGCTGCTGATGGCGCAGCCGGCGACCGCAAGCGCCTCCACCACCTTCGGCGCCAGGCTTCTGTTCTGGGCGCGCATGCTGGTGCGGCGCATCGCCCAGTTCAACCCGCGCGACCGCTCCCGGCGCAACGTGGCGCACCATTACGACATCGACGGGCGGCTCTACTCCCTCTTCCTCGATGCCGACCGGCAATATTCCTGCGCCTATTTCGAATATCCCGGCCAGAGCCTGGACGACGCCCAGCTCGCCAAGAAGCGCCACATCGCCGCCAAGCTGATGCTGGAGGGCGGCAAGCTCTCGGTGCTCGACATCGGCTCCGGCTGGGGCGGGCTCGGCCTTTATCTCGCGCAGACGGCGGGGGCGAAGGTCACCGGCGTCACGCTCTCGAAGGAGCAGCTCGCGCTCGCCCGCCAGAGGGCTGATGACGCCGGGCTCGCCGGCCGGGTGGAGTTCCGCTTGCAGGACTATCGCGACATTCCCGAAACCTTCGACCGCATCGTTTCGGTGGGCATGTTCGAGCATGTGGGCGTGGACCATTACGGCGAGTTCTTCCGCAAGGTCCGCGCCCTGCTGAAGGACGACGGGGTGATGCTGCTGCACGCCATCGGCCGCTCGGACCCGCCCGGCATCACCAACCCCTTCATCGCCAAGTATATCTTCCCCGGCGGCTACATTCCCGCCTTGTCCGAGGTGCTGCCGCACATCGAGCGGGCGGGGCTCGTGGTCACGGATGTCGAGCTGCTGCGCCTGCATTATGCCGAGACGCTGAAGGCGTGGCGCGAGCGCTTCCTCGCCCGCTGGGACGAGGCGGTGCGCCTCACCGACGAGCGCTTCTGCCGCATGTGGGAATTCTACCTCGCCGGCAGCGAGATGGGCTTCCGCCACCAGGGGCTGGACGTGTTCCACATCCAGATCGCGCGTCGGCAGGAAGCGGTGCCGCTCACCCGCGCCTACATCGAGGAGGCGGAGGCGCGGCTGAGGCGGCTGGAGGCGCGCCAGCCCTCGCCCCTGCGCCTCGCGGGGGAGTGAGGCGCCGCCGCGAATCGGATGGGAGCCGCTCGCCGGTCCCGGCCTTCCGGGCGGGCGCCTTCGTTTCAGGCGCGGGCGCGCCTCACAGGAAATAGAGGTATGTGAGCAGGGCGAAGCACGGCAGCAGGAAGGTGATGGACCAGGCCATGTAGCCGAAGAAGCTCGGCATCTTCACGCCGCGGTGGCGGGCGATGGAGAGCACCATGAAGTTCGGCGCGTTGCCGATGTAGGTCATGGCGCCCATGAACACCGCGCCGGCCGAGATGGCCTCCAGCGTCACCGCCAGCGGCCCCATGAGGTGGTGCGGGTTGCCGCCGGCGAGGTTGAAGAACACGAGGTAGGTCGGCGCATTGTCCAGGAAGGCGGAGAGCGCGCCGGTGAGCCAGAAGTACCACACGTTCACCGGCTCGCCGTTGGCGTCCGTCACCAGCTGCACCAGCGGCGAGAAGGCGCCGGAGAGCCCGGCCTTCAGGATGGCGATGACGGGAATGATGGTGAGGAAGATGGCGGCGAACAGCTTGGCCACCTCCAGGATGGGCTCCCAGTCGAAGCCGTTGCGCTCGCGGATGATCTTGGGGGTGATGGAGAGCGAGACCAGGGCGATGAGCACCAGCAGCACGTCGCGCACCATCCATTGCAGCTCCACATGGGTGCCGTAGACGTCGAAGACGATGCCGGGCTTCCACAGGGCGGAGAGGAGGATGGCGCCGATGACGCCGCCGAGCAGCGGCAGGTTCTGCGCCCCGCGCAGGCCCAGGCGCTCGGTGTCGGGCGTGGGGTCCGCCTTCGGCCGGCTGGCGCCCTCCTTGGCGTAGAAATAGCGGTCGAGCAGGTAGAAGGCGGCGAGCAGCAGCACCGCGATCACCACCGTGTCGTGCAGGAGATGGGTGGTGGTCCAGAAGAAGTTCACGCCCTTCAGGAAGCCCAGGAACAGGGGCGGATCGCCGAGCGGGGTGAGCGAGCCGCCGATGTTCGATACCAGGAAGATGAAGAACACCACCGTGTGCACGTTATAGCGGCGGTTGTCGTTGGCGCGCAGCAGCGGGCGGATGAGGACCATCGAGGCGCCGGTGGTGCCGATGAGGCTCGCGATCACCGTGCCGAAGGCGAGGATGGCGGTGTTCACCGCCGGGCTGCCGTGCAGGTTGCCGGTGATGAGAATGCCGCCGGAAACCGTGAACAGCGCATAAAGCAGGATGATGAAGGGGATGTATTCCAGCAGCGCGGTGTGCACCACCTCGCGGGCGGCCAGCTCCGGGCCGTAGGTGAGGGCGAAGGGGAGCGCGAAGGCGGCAGCCCAGAACAGCGCCACCTTGCCGTAATGGTGGTGCCAGAAACGCCCGGCCAGCAGCGGGAACAGCGCGATGGAGAGCAGCATCCCCGCGAAGGGGACGGCCCACAGGGGCGAGAGCGCGGCGCCGTTGATGCTCGCCGCGCCTTCCGCCGCGCGGGCGGCGTCCGATGTCGCCAGGGTCGCGAGTGTCGCCGTCGCGAGCTTCAGCAGCGTTCCGTGGCGCACGAGCCCCATCGCCATCCCCTCCTCATTGCCCAGGCTTGATGGACGATGGCGACGATTGAGGCAAGTCAAACCGGACCCAGGCCGCAGCCGGCGCCGTGCGGGGTGGAGGCCGGCGGCGCCACGTTCCGCTGCGATGCGGTGGTTGACCGGCGCGCCGGTTTCTGTCCTAGTCCCGCCGCTTTCGAGATCCCCGATGCCGAAGGCCCGCGCGCGCTCTCGCGAGTCGCCCGCAGCCATCGGACAAGCCCGCACGGCGCTTGATCTTTCTGCCGGGAAGGCCCCGGCGCCAAGGTATATGAACGGCACGATGACTCAAGATCGGACCCAAGATCGCAACGCGGAGCGCGGCTCCGAGCGCTACAACGCCCGCGAGGCGGAACCCCGCTGGCAGAAGACCTGGGCCGAGCGAGGCATCTTCCGCACCCGCAATGACGACCCGCGGCCGAAATTCTACGTGATGGAGATGTTCCCCTATCCGTCGGGGCGCATCCACATCGGCCACGGCCGCAACTATGTGATGGGCGACGTGCTGGCCCGCTACAAGCGCATGCGGGGCTTCAACGTGCTGCACCCCATGGGCTGGGATGCGTTCGGCCTGCCGGCGGAGAATGCCGCCATCGAGCGCGGCATCCACCCCAAGAGCTGGACCTACGAGAACATCGCCTCCATGCGCGAGCAGCTCCAGCTGCTTGGCCTCTCCCTCGACTGGAGCCGCGAGATCGCCACCTGCGATCCCAGCTATTATGTCGAGCAGCAGCGCATCTTCCTCGATTTCCTGGACCACGGCCTCGCCTACCGCAAGGAGAGCGAGGTCAATTGGGATCCGGTGGACCACACCGTGCTCGCCAACGAGCAGGTGATCGACGGGCGCGGCTGGCGCTCGGGCGCCATCGTGGAGCGGCGCAAGCTCTCCCAGTGGTTCCTGCGCATCACCGATTTCGCCCAGGAGCTGCTCGACGCCATCGACACCCTCGACCGCTGGCCCGAGAAGGTGCGCCTGATGCAGCGCAACTGGATCGGCCGCTCGGAGGGCCTGGAGGTCCTGTTCGAGTTCGCCAAGGGCTTTTCGCCCGCGAGCGGCGAGAAGGCGGTGAAGGTCTACACCACGCGGCCGGACACGCTGTTCGGCGCCGCCTTCGTGGCGCTCTCGCCGGACCATCCGCTGACCCAGGCGCTGGCGGCGAAGAATCCGGCGCTCACCGCCTTCGTGGCCGAGTGCAAGAAGGGCGGCACTTCCGCCGAGGCCATCGAGACCCAGGAGAAGAAGGGCTTCGACACCGGGCTCAAGGTGGCGCATCCGCTGGAGGCGGGCCGCACGGTGCCGGTCTACGTGGCCAACTTCGTGCTGATGGACTACGGCACCGGCGCCATCTTCGGCTGCCCCGCCCACGACCAGCGCGACCTCGATTTCGCCCGCAAGTATCACCTGCCCGTGGTGCCCGTGGTGCTGCCGCCCGACACCGACCCCGGCGCCTTCCGCGTCGAGGACATCGCCTATGACGGCGAGGGGACGCTGTTCAATTCCGGCTTCCTCGACGGCATGACCATCGAGAAGGCCAAGGAGGCGGTGGCCCGCCAGCTCGAGCGCTTCCGGGTGGGGGAGGCGCCCCAGGGCGTGCGCAAGGTGAACTTCCGCCTGCGCGACTGGGGCATCTCCCGCCAGCGCTACTGGGGCTGCCCCATCCCCATCGTCCATTGCGAGAGCTGCGGCCCGGTGGGCGTCCCGCGCGACCAGCTTCCCGTGCAGCTGCCGGATGATGTGAGCTTCGACAAGCCGGGCAATCCGCTGGACCGCGCCACGGCGTGGCGGGATGTTCCGTGCCCGAAGTGCGGCAAGCCCGCCCGGCGCGAGACGGACACCATGGACACCTTCGTGGATTCGTCCTGGTACTACCTGCGCTACGCTTCCGACACCGCGGAAAAGCCCCTCGACAAGGCGGCGGTGGCCCACTGGCTGCCGGTGGACCAGTATATCGGCGGCATCGAGCACGCGATCCTGCACCTGCTCTATTCGCGCTTCTTCACCCGCGCGCTGAAGAAATGCGGCCGGGTGGACGTGAGCGAGCCCTTCGCCGGCCTCTTCACCCAGGGCATGATCGTCCACGAGACCTACAAGGACCAGGACGGCAAGTGGCTGTTCCCCGAGGAGGTGAAGATCACCGGCCCGGGCAAGGCGGTGAAGCTCTCCGACGGCACGCCGGTGGCGGTCTCCCCTCCGGAGAAGATGTCCAAGTCCAAGCGCAACGTGGTGGCGCCGGAAGTGGTGGCGGACACCTACGGCGTGGATTGCGCCCGCTGGTTCATGCTTTCCGACACCCCGCCCGAGCGCGACAGCGAGTGGACCCAGGGCGGCATCGAGGGCGCCTGGCGCTTCGTGCAGCGCGTGTGGCGCCTGGTGGGCGAGGCCATCGAGCTCGGCGCCGCGCCGGGAGCGGCGAAGCCGGAGGCGTTCGGAGAGGCGGCGCTCGGCCTGCGCCGCGCCTCCCACGGCCTGGTGGCGGCGGTGGCTGAGGATATCGAGCGCCTGCGCTTCAACGTGGGCGTGGCCCATGTGCACGAGTTCGCCAACGTGTTCGGCGGCGTGGTCGCGGCCGCCCGCGCGGCGAAGGACGGCGTTCCCGCCGATCTCGCCTTCGCCTTGCGCGAGGCGGCGGAGATGGTGGTGCGCGTGGTGGCGCCCATGACCCCGCACCTCGCTGAGGAATGCTGGGCGCTGCTGGGCCATGGCGAGCTGGTGGCCGAGGCCCCCTGGCCCGCCACCGAGCCGGAGCTGCTCACGCAGGACACCGTCACGCTGCCGATTCAGATCAATGGCAAGAAGCGCGACGACATCGTGGTGCCCCGCGCCGCCACCCCCTCGGAGGTGGAAGCGGCGGTGCTGGCGCTGGAAAGCGTGCAGCGGGCTCTCGACGGCCGTGCGCCGAAGCGTATCATCGTGGTGCCGCAGAGGATCGTGAATGTCGTCGCCTGACACCTCCTCCGCCGGGGCCGCGCTGGCGCCCGGCCTCGTCTCCCGCCCCCGCGCGCGCCTGCTGGCGCGCCTCGCCGTGGTGGGGCTTCTCTCCGCAGCGCTCGCCGGCTGCTTCCAGCCGCTCTATGCGGACAATGCCACCGTGGGCGGGCCCGGCCTCCAGCAGAAGCTGGCGGACATCGAGGTGATGCAGATCCAGGGCCGGCTCGGCAACGATCTGCGCAACGAGATGATCTACAGCCTGGGCGGCGGCGCCGGAAACCCGAAGGGCGCGCCGTTCCAGCTCTACATCGCCGCGGATACCTCCGCGACCAGCGCCCTGGTGAACTCGTCCTCGGGCCTGCCCGAGAACGCCATCATCAAGGTTTCGGCCAACTGGCGCCTCGTGCGCGGCGACGATCCCCAGAAGAAGCCGGTCACCGGCGGCTCGGCGGTGGCCACCGCCACCATCGACCTGAGCGACCAGCGCTTCGCCAACTACAGCGCCAAGAACGACGCGGAGACCCGCGCCTCGCACGAGGTGGTGGACCAGATCAAGACGCAGCTCGCGGCCTACTTCCTCGGCCTGGGCAAGGAGCAGCCGAAGCCCGAACCCGCCAAGGCGGCCGGGCACTGAGCGATGGTGGCGGTTCGCCCCGGCGACGCCGAGGCGGCCCTCGCCCGGCGCGATCCCAAGCGCCATGTGGTGCTCATCTTCGGCCCCGACGCGGGGCTGGTGCGCGAGCGCGCCGAGGGGCTGGTGCGCCGCTCCATTCCCGATGCGCACGACCCCTTCGCCTTGGTGCGGCTCGAAGGCGACGAGCTGGCTTCCGATCCCCGCCGCCTGATCGATGAAACCTCCACCATCGGCCTGTTCGGCGGCGAGCGCGTGGTGTGGGTGCGTGCCGGCGGCCGCAATTTCGTGCCGGCGCTGCAGCCGGTGCTGGAGCATCCCTCCGGCACGCTGGTGGTGGTGGAGGCGGGCGACCTGAAACGCGGCGCCCCGCTGCGCTCCGCCTGCGAATCATCCCCCAACGCCCTCGCCATCGCCTGCTACGCGGACACCGAGCGCGACCTCGCCCGCCTCGTGGACACCATGATGGCAGAGGCGGGCCTCGCCATCGATCGTGACGCGCGCGAGCTCCTGGTCTCGCTGATCGGCGGCGACCGGCTGGCCTCCCGCGGGGAGATCGCGAAGCTCGCGCTCTATGCCCAGGGGCAGGGGCGCGTCACGGTGGATGACGTGCGCACGATCGTCGGTGATGCATCGGCCCTGGCGCTGGACGATGTGGTGGACGCCGCCCTCTCCGGCGCCACGGGCGAGGCGGTGGCGGCGCTCGCCAAGGCCTTCGGCGCGGCGACGCGGCCGGACGCGGTGCTGGGCGCGGTGCTGCGGGCCCTCGCCAGCCTGCACCAGATGACCCTCCATGTGGCTGCGGGCCAGAGCCCGGACCGCGTGATCGACAGCGCGCGGCCGATGGTGCACTTCTCGCGCAAGCCCAAGCTGGAGAAGGCCTTGCGCGCCTTCGACCCCGCCCGCTGCCTGAAGGCGCTGCTGGCGGTGGACGAGGCGGTGCTGGCCGCTCGCCGCAATGCGGCGCTCGCTCCCGCCATCTGCGAGCGCGCGGTGCTCCAGGTGGCGCAGCTCGCCGGCCGCCGTCGCGGCGGCTGAGGGCGGCGGGCGAGACGGTTTCCGGCCGTCGCGCGGTGCGGCGCCGGCGCGATGCCTCGGGCGCCGGCGTTTCGCCGGTGGCCTGTTCTGTTCTCGTGGAGTTGCGTCTGGGGCGCGCCTGCGCCAGACTTCAAGCTCCTTGCGGCGTGGAGTGTGAGATGCCGACACGGCGTCGTGTGCTCGCGGCAGCGGTCTGTCTCGTGGCGCTGCCCCGGCCGTTGCGGGCGGCATGGCCGGAGACGGAGCTGGCGTGGTTTACCGCCACGGTCTCGCTCGCGCCGCCCACGCTGGATGAGTGCTATTACTATCTCCTGCGCCAGCGCCGCTATCGCTTCCTCGTGGACGCGCGCGCGCGGCTCGAGGAGGTGCGCCGCAATCTTGAGGACCCCGGCGCGAAGCGCCCGCTTCGCAGCCGGCTGCAGGTGTGGCTGGCGCGCCATGACGCGCTCCTGATGCTGGCGCCTCGCCCAGACGAGGACGAGGAGGACTTCAACCGCCGCCGGGAGCGTAAATGGGAGACGCTCGCCCACGAGTGGGAGCGCTGTCGCGACGGCGTGGTGGCGGCGCTCAAGAGGATCGATGCGCTCGGTGCGGACCTGCAGGACATCGTTCCCGATGCCATGGCCTCCGACGAGTGGTCCGTCTACCGCCGGTTCATGGCCGGCGAGCAGGAAATCGCCGAATTTCTCGAAGCGGGCATGCCCACGGAGCCGCCGGAGCTGCACCGCCTGAAGTCGTCCGGCCGTCAGCTCGCCGCCGTCATCGTCCAGATCGAGGCCAACCGCGCCGCGCTCGACGCCGCCATCCGGCAGGCGGCGTGAGCGGCTGGCGCCGCGCCGCCCTTGCTTTTGCGGCCGAACCTGCTATACGCGCCGCTTCCGTCGCACCCGGCCGGGGGCTGAACGGACGGTTCTTGCGTGCATCCCCAGGGGTGAGCGCAAGGGCAGGGCGCTGAGCCCGTCGTCCCGTGTCCCCGCCTTCCGTGCTTCGCGCCTTTCGGAAAAGGCGAGAAGGGCTCGGCGCCGGTGGACGGAGGAAACGAAAGGCGAAAAGAGCACATGCCGCTTTACGAGCACGTGTTCCTCGCGCGCCAGGACGTGACGGCGCAGCAGGTCGAGGAACTCACCGCCCGGTTCAAGGGCGTCATCGAAGCGAACGGCGGCTCGGTCGGCAAGACCGAGTATTGGGGCGTGAAGTCCCTGACCTATCGCATCAACAAGAACCGCAAGGCGCACTTCACGCTCATGAACATCACCGCCCCGGCGGCGGCCGTTCAGGAGCTGGAGCGCCAGCAGCGCATCGACGAGGACGTGCTGCGCATCCTCACCCTCCGCGTGGAGGAGCACGAGGAAGGCCAGTCCGCCATGCTGCAGAAGCGCGACCGCGATGACCGCGGCGAGCGTGGTGAGCGTGGCGAGCGCGGTTTCGGCGGCCGTGAGGATCGTCCGCGCCGCCCGCGTCCGACTGAAGAGACCCAGAGCGAGGAGCAGAACTGATGGCTTTCGCTTCTGCCGGTGGCGCCAGCGGCGGCCAGCGCCGTCCCTTCTTCCGTCGTCGCAAGACCTGCCCGTTCTCCGGCCCCAATGCGCCGAAGATCGACTACAAGGACGTGCGGCTCCTGCAGCGCTACATCTCCGAGCGCGGCAAGATCGTGCCCTCGCGCATCACGGCGGTGTCCGCCAAGAAGCAGCGCGAGCTGGCTGCGGCCATCAAGCGCGCCCGCTTTCTGGGCCTGCTGCCCTTCGTGATCCGCTGACCGCTCAAGGTCGGCTCACAGGGCAAGACACGCGAAGGGCCGCTCCGGCGGCCCTTCCTTTATCGACACGCCGCGGGGAATGAGCCCCGGGGCGGTGGCTGGGGCGGAAGTGCCGCCTCTAACCGCACGATGCGGGACAGCTCGTCGCCATGGGACCCATGCTTCTCATCGCCATCGCGGCCGCTGCGGCGTCCGCCCTCCTCGCTGCCGGTGTCGCGGCGGGCTCGGTGCTGGCTGTCCCTCTCTTCTATCTCGCGCCCCTGCCGGTGATGATCGCCGGGGTCGCCTTCTCCCCCGTCGCGGCCGGGCTCGCGGTGGTGTTCGCCAGCATCGGCCTCGGGGTGATGTTCGGCGGCACCTTCCTGCTGGCCTACGCGATGGGCATGGGCGTGCCCGCCTTCGCGCTCGCCTATGCAGCCCTGCTGGCTCAGCAGGATGAGGCGGGCGGGGAGAACCTGCAGTGGTATCCGGTGGGAAGCCTTGTGCTGCTGGCTGCGGTCTTCTCGACCGTCAGCGTGTGGGTGGCCCTGCTCGCCATGGCCACCGACTATGAGAGCTACAAGGCGGCGGTGACGACGGTCTTCGACGCGATGGTGGGGCCGGGGCCCGGCGGTTCCGCGCAGGAGCGGGACGCCATGGGCGCTTTCATGGCTCATGTGCTGCCGCCCATGGCCGGGCTCATCACCATGCTCTCCCAGCTCGCGTGCCTCTATCTCGCGGGGCGGGCGGCGCGGATCTCGCAGCGCCTCGCGCGGCCCTGGCCGGTGATCTCGGGCATGCGGCTGCCGCAGAAGGCGGCGTACCTGTTGGCCGGCGCGCTGGTGGTGACGCTGCTGCCCGGCATGCCGGGACTGCTGGGCTCCGTGGCTGCGGCCACTCTCGTGTTCGCGTATGCGCTCGTGGGCTTCGCGGTGGTGCATGCGCTCACCATCGGCCATTCCGCCCGCTTCCTCATCCTCGCCGGCCTCTGGCTCATCACCCTGGTGCTGGGCTGGCCGGTGCTGGCCATGGCGGTGCTCGGCTTCGCCGATGCCCTCTTCGATTTCCGGTCGCGCTTTCCCTCCGGCCTCGGTCCGCCGGCGGCCAACGATCGCTGACCGGTTCCCTCAATCCGAAATCCAGACATTCCAGGAGACAGAAATGGACGTCATTCTTCTTGAGCGCGTCGCCAAGCTCGGCCAGATGGGCGATGTGGTGAAGGTGCGCGACGGCTTCGCCCGCAACTTCCTGCTGCCGGGCGGCAAGGCCCTGCGCGCCACCAAGGCCAACCGCGAGCGCTTCGAGCACATGAAGGTGGAGCTCGAGGCCCGCAACCTGGTGCGCCGCCAGGAGGCCGAGGCCGTGGGCGAGAAGCTCAACGGCCAGGTGGTCCTGATGATCCGCCAGGCGGGCGAGAGCGGCCAGCTCTACGGCTCCGTCTCCACCCGTGACATCACCGACGGCCTGGCGGCTGCCGGCTTCACCATCGATCGCCATCAGGTGGTGCTGAACCATCCCATCAAGACCCTGGGCCTGCATGTGGTGCCGGTGACCCTGCACCCCGAGGTCGAGGTGACCGTCACCGTCAACATCGCCCGCAACGCCGAGGAAGGCGAGCGCCAGGCCCGCGGTGAGGATGTGCGCACGGCCCGTGACGAAGATGCGGAGATCGAGGCCGAGCTCGCCGTGGCCCGCGCCGAGGTGGCCGCGGAAGTCGCCGCCGAAGAAGGCGAGGAAGCCTGAGGCCGGACGGCCGCTTTCCGCCCGCTGCGTCGGCCTGAAGGGCGGACGCAGCGGCAGCGGTTGTGTCATCCCTGCAACAGGGTGGCAGGCATTTGGGGCACCGCGCGGATTTCCGTGCGGTGTTCATCGTCCGTTGGGATTTGTGGCGCTAGAACACACCCCGCGCCGGGATTCGTCGACGGGGGCCGAGAGCCCCGGCGTGATATTCTGGGTCGGGGTAGAAGCGATGTTCAAGCGAATTGCCGTGTTTGCCGCTCTGGTGCTCGGCTATGCGCTCACCGGCATGGCGCTCAACGCCAGTCAGACGAGCAACACCGGCGCGCCGGTGGCGGCCGATGCGAGCGTGGTAGAGTAGACGGCGCCGCCCTTTCGGTGGCGTGACATCAAGGCAAGAGTATCCATTCGCCCGCCGGGACCTCTCGGCGGGCGAATTGCTTTTCAGGGCCTCTCGCGCAGCGCCGCGTCCGGCAGCCGCGCCGTTCGATGTCCAGGATCTTAGGCGGTCTTGGTTAAGAAATCGGAACCGGCGAAGCGCTCAGCTCGACCAGTCGCAGGTGATGCGGCCCGGCTCGCCGAACGGGATCTCGGCCGAATAGCCGTCCCCCCTGCGGCCGGCATCCTGGCCGCGGTTGTCGGCGTATTCGATGGAATCTCCGAATACGTCCACCACGTCCGCCCGGCTCGCCGAGAACACCAGCATGAAGGCCTTGATGCCGTTCCGGTTGCCGATGCGGAGGGTCATGTGGCTGAGCGGGAGGCCGCCGAGGGTGCCGTCCACGGGCACCGTCACCTGGGTGTATTCGCCGAAATTGCGGGTGGTGGCGGGCCCGAAGGCGGGCGCGACTTCCGGCGGCAGGACAATGGCGACGTTGGTGCGGTCGGCGGCGTAGGCGCGGGGGTTGCCCGGCGCGTTGCCGTAGCGCTGGACGATGGAATGCACGAAGGCCCCGAGCGGGCTCTGCGGCGCCGGCAGGGCGCATTCCTCCACGCCGACGAGGAAGGTGTCGAGCTCCAGCGCCCGGCCCGGTGCCGTGGCCATGAAAAAGGCAGCGGAGGCGATGGCCAGCGCTGCCTTTTGGGCGGTGATCCGGGAAAATGAGATCATCGTCATTCTGGGTCCTCCGCGCCGCCGCCCTGTGGCGCACGGCGGGCGAATGGGGGCGCGGGGATCCGCACGGGCGTGCCCGTGCGGGAGGATGCTCTGTGTCTCAGCCCTTGCGGTTGGCGAGGGCGGCCTGGGCCGCCGCGAGCCGCGCGATCGGAACGCGGAACGGCGAGCAGGACACGTAGTCGAGCCCGATGCTGTCGCAGAAGCGCACGGACGCCGGGTCGCCGCCATGCTCGCCGCAGATGCCGAGCTTGAGGTGCGGCCGGGTGGCGCGACCGCGTTCGGCGCCGAGCTTCACCAGCTGGCCCACGCCGTCCACGTCGATGGAGACGAACGGGTCGGTCTCCACGATGCCCTTCTGCACATAGGTGCCGAGGAAGGTGCCGGCGTCGTCGCGCGAGACGCCGAACGTGGTCTGGGTGAGGTCGTTGGTGCCGAAGGAGAAGAACTCGGCGCTCTCGGCGATCTTGTCCGCCTGGAGGGCGGCGCGCGGCAGCTCGATCATGGTGCCCACCTGGAAGGTGAGCTTGGTGCCGGTCTCCTCCTCCACCGCCGCGGCGGTCTTGCGGATGACGGCGCCCACGATGTCCAGCTCGGCCTTGGTGGCGATGAGCGGCACCATGATCTCGGGCACCACGGTCTCGCCGGTCTTCTTGGCGGCGATGACGGCCGCCTCGAAGATGGCGCGGGCCTGCATCTCGGCGATCTCGGGATAGGCGATGGCGATGCGGCAGCCACGGAACCCGAGCATCGGGTTCGTCTCGTGCAGCTCCTTGTTGCGCCGCTCGATGCGCTCCACGTCCACGCCCAGGCTCTTGGCCACTTCAAGGGTTTCCGCCTCGGTGTGGGGTAGGAACTCGTGCAGCGGCGGGTCGAGCAGGCGGATGGTGACCGGCAGGCCCTTCATGATCTCGAACAGCTCGACGAAGTCGTCGCGCTGCATCGGGAGCAGCTTGGCGAGGGCCGCGCGGCGGCCGGCCTCGTCGTCGGCGAGGATCATCTCACGCACGGCGAGGATGCGGCCGGCATCGAAGAACATGTGCTCGGTGCGGCACAGGCCGATGCCCTCGGCGCCGAACGAGCGGGCCATGCGGGCGTCGGCCGGGGTCTCGGCGTTGGCGCGCACCTTCAGGCGGCGGACCTTGTCGGCCCAGCCCATGAGGGTGGAGAACTCGCCGGACAGCTCGGGCTGCTGCATGGCGACCTCGCCCTTCAGCACCTGGCCGTTGCCGCCGTCGATGGTGATGAAATCACCCTTCTTGAAGACCTGGCCGGTCACGGTCATGGTCTGCGCCGCATAGTCGATGCGCACGGCGCCGGCGCCGGAGACGCAGGGCTTGCCCATGCCGCGGGCCACCACGGCCGCGTGGGAGGTCATGCCGCCGCGGGAGGTGAGGATGCCCTCGGCCGCGTGCATGCCGTTGATGTCCTCCGGCGAGGTCTCGGCGCGGACGAGAATGACCTTGCGGCCCTTCTCCTTCCACTGCTCGGCCTCGTCGGCGGAGAACACGATGGCGCCGGCGGCGGCGCCGGGAGAGGCCGGGAGGCCGGTGGTCAGCACCTCGCGCGGGGCCTTGGGGTCGATGGCCGGATGCAGGAGCTGGTCGAGCGCGCTGGCCTCGACACGGCCCACGGCCTCCTCCTGGGTGATGAGCCCCTCGTTCGCCAGCTCCACGGCGATGCGCAGGGCGGCCTTGCCGGTGCGCTTGCCGGAGCGGGTCTGCAGCATCCAGAGCTTGCCCTTCTCCACCGTGAATTCCAGGTCCTGCATGTCACGGTAGTGGTTTTCGAGCACGTGCGAGATGCGCTCGAATTCCTTGAACGCCTGCGGCAGCGCCACTTCCATGGAGGGCTTGTCGGAGCCGGCGTGGATGCGGGCCTTCTCGGTGAGGTCCTGGGGGGTGCGGATGCCCGCCACCACGTCCTCGCCCTGGGCGTTCACCAGGAACTCGCCATAGAGCGCGTTCTCGCCGGTGGAGGGGTTGCGGGTGAACGCGACGCCCGTGGCCGAGGTCTCGCCCATGTTGCCGAACACCATGGACTGCACGTTCACAGCCGTGCCCCAGCTCTCCGGAATGGAGTGCAGGCGGCGATAGGTGATGGCGCGGTTGTTCATCCAGGAGCCGAACACGGCGCCGATGGCGCCCCAGAGCTGCTCGTTCGGGTCCTGCGGGAAGGGCTTGCCCAGCTCTTCCTGGTACTTGGCCTTGTACTTGGTGATGAGGAAGGCCCAGTCGTCCGCCGAGAGCTCGGTGTCGAGGGTGTAGCCCTTCTCGGACTTGTAGTGCTCGAGGATCTCTTCGTAGTGGTGGTGCGCGACCCCCATCACCACGTCGGAATACATGGTGATGAAGCGGCGGTAGCTGTCGTAGGCGAAGCGGCGGTCGCCGGCGAGCTTGGCGACGGCGTCCACGGTCTCGTCGTTGAGGCCGAGGTTGAGCACCGTGTCCATCATGCCGGGCATGGAGGCGCGGGCGCCCGAGCGCACCGAGACCAGCAGCGGGTTCGCGGCATCACCGAAGGACTTGCCGGTGAGCTCGCCCACCTGGGCCAGGGCCTTCTCCACGTCGCCCTTCAGCTCGGCCGGATAGGTCTCGCCGTGCGCGTAATAATAGGTGCACACTTCGGTGGTGATGGTGAAGCCGGGCGGGACGGGCAGGCCGAGGTTGGACATCTCGGCGAGGTTGGCGCCCTTGCCACCGAGCAGGTTCTTCATGTCGGCTTTGCCCTCGGCCTTGCCGTCGCCGAAGGTGTAGACCCATTTCGTCATCTAGAGAGATCCCTTGTGGAGGGGCGCGGGACATGCGGGATGGGCGGATGCTTTAGCTTGCGGCACGCAAGGCATCAACCGCACCGGCAGGTTCTAGGGCGCTCCTTTCGTCCTGTTTGCGCGAAATCCTTAGTGGCCCAGCAGGCCCGTGACCCCGACGATGATCAGGTAGAGCGCCACCAGCACGTTGAGCAGGCGGGGAAAGACGAGGATCAGCACCCCCGCGATCAGCGCCACCGCCGGCTGGATGATGACCATGTCGAAATGCATCGTGAACGCTCCGCCCCTGGGCGCGCAACGTTCTGCACCCTCACGCAGGATTTCTCAAGGTGAGATGCGGCGCCGGCTCGGGGATTTTCGCATTGCGGCAGGAAGAGGGCCGCAACGCCCGCTTCCCCCGCGCGCGATGTACCCGGCTGCCGAAGAACAGGGCGTGCCTGTTTCTTGGCCCGTGGCGCGGGCGGCGTCACCGGAGCACGCCGCTACCGCTCCGTGGCGATCCTCAGTGCTTGTCGCTGGAGAGCTTGTCCGACCAGGCGAGCAGCAGGCTCGACCCCACGAACACCACGTGGATGATGACGAGCCAGGTCAGCGTCTCCTGGCTGTAGCCCTTGGGCAGGTCCATGAATGCCTTCAGGAGCTGGATGGCGGAGATGGCGACGATGGAGGCGAGCAGCTTCTGCTTGAGCCCGGTGAAGTCCACCCGCGTCATCCATTCCGGCCAGTCGGGGTGCCCGGCGGGGTCGATCTTCGAGACGAAGTTCTCGTAGCCCGAGAAGATGACGATGAGCACGAGGTTGCCGGTGAGGGTCAGGTCCACCAGCGCCAGGATGCCGAGAATCGTGTCGCTCTCGGAGGCGCCGAGGGCATGGGTGACGAAGTGCACCAACTCGGAGCCGAACTTGAACAGCAGCACGAACAGCGCGATCACCAGCCCGAGATAAAAGGGGGCCATGATCCAGCGGCTGCGGAACAGTATCGACTCGATCACCCGCTCGACCATCACCCTCGCCCTCTCGCCCGAATGGAAACGCCGCGCCCGCGCGCCGGCCTGTTTCCCCAGGGGTGCCATGGGCCGTGCCGCGCGGCAAGCGGTCAAAGCTTCGCAGGGGAAGGCGCGGCTTCCCCTGCGGCCGGGCTCCCCCGCGCGCGCAAATGCCTTAAGACAGGAGGCCGCCACACACCGGGAGCCGAAACCGCATGACCTCCAGCGCCCGCCCGACCCTCCTGCTTACCGGCTCCATCATGGAATCCGTGGTGGAACGCCAGCTCGCCGACCGCTTCACCCTGGCGCCGCTCGCCGATCTCGACCGGCTGGACGCGGGAACGGTGCGCGCCATCGCCACCCGCGGCGGCCGCCCGGTGGACGCGGCGCTGATGGCCCGCCTGCCGGCGCTGGAGATCGTCGCCAATTTCGGCGTCGGCTACGATACCGTGGACGCCCAGGCCGCCGCCGCCCGCGGCGTGCTCGTCACCCACACGCCCGACGTGCTGGACGAGGAGGTGGCGGACCTTGCGGTCGGCCTGCTGCTGGCCGCCGTGCGCCGCCTGCCGCAGGCCGACCGCTTCGTGCGCGCGGGCGGCTGGCTGAAAGGCGCCTTCCCCCTCACCGCCACCCTGCGCGGGCGCACGGTGGGGCTGGTGGGCATGGGGCGCATCGGCCGCGCCATCGCCCGCCGGCTGGAGGCGTTCGGGGTCGGCCTTGCCTATCACAGCCGCCGGCCGGTAGCGGACGTGGCCTATCCCCATTATCCGGACCTCACGGCCATGGCGGCGGCGGTGGACACGCTGGTGGTGATCGTGCCCGGCGGTCCCGCCACCCGCAACATGGTGGACGCGGCGGTGCTGGCGGCGCTGGGGCCGCAGGGTGTGCTGGTGAATGTGGCGCGCGGCTCGGTGGTGGACGAGGCGGCGCTGCTCGCCGCGCTCCAGGCGGGCACGCTCCTTGCCGCCGGGCTCGACGTGTTCGCCGATGAGCCGCGGGTGCCGGAGGCCTTCTTCGCCCTCGAAAACGTGGTGCTGTTGCCGCATGTGGGCTCCGCCACCACCTTCACCCGCGAGGCGATGGGCCAGCTGGTGGTGGACAATCTCTTCTCCTGGCTCGACGGCAAGGGCCCCCTGACCCCGGTGCTCGAAACCCCCTGGCCGAAGCCCTGAGCCGGCGGCTTCCCTATATGAAGTACGCGCGCGCGGATGTGGAAAGCTCTATCCTCGCGCAGATGGGTCGAGGGAGGGATGTGATGCCGGTCCGGTCCAGGGCTGCCGCCGTGGCGGTGCTCGCGATGGCGTGGTGGTGGGCGCCGCAGGCGGCTTGCGCGCAGCCGCGCGAGGTCGCTCCGGGCGCGGTCGCTCCGGCCTTCCGCGCCGAGGAGGCGGCCGCGCGGCTCGCCGGACAGTTCCGCCTCGCCAGCGCCGATGGGGAGCGCCGCTGCGACCTGACCCTCGCCGCGTCGCCGGTCGAGGGCGGCTTTTCGGTGACGCTCGATCCGGCGGCGTGCGCCGCCATCTCCTTCGCCACTCTGGTGCGGGCCTGGGCGCCGGATGCGGCCGGCTCCATCCGCCTGCTGAACGCGCAGGGGCGCACGGTGGCGGAGTTCACCGAGGCGACCGGCGGCAGCTTCGAGGCGCTGCGCGAGGGAGACGGTGTCTATTTCCTGGGGCCGCCCGGCACCGGCGAGGGCCTGCCGGCCACGCCTGAGGAAGTGATGGGAGAGTGGCTGCTCTCGCGCGGGGCGGGGCCCGCGGTGTGCCGCTGGACCCTGGGCGAGGCGCGCGCGCCCGGCGGCGGCTACCGGATGGAGGTGGCGCCGGACTGCGACGAATCCCTCACCCGCTTCGGTGCCGGGAGCTGGGAGCTGTCCGGGGGCAATATCCTGGTGCGGGGTGTTGCAGATGGGTCGACGATTCGCTTCGCCCGGCAGGAGGACGGTACCTGGGCGCGGGTCCCGGAACGCAATCGCCCCCTCCTCATGACACGTCCGTGACAACGGCCGGGGTTCAAGAGCGCCGGATTTTCCTCTCAGGAAGAGATGCGAATTTCACTTCCTATTCCGGCGTTGCTCAAAAGCAACACGAAAATCCAGCGTTCATGCGGGTTTGCCTAATACGCTGGCAGGCCATGCCTGATTTTTCGCGTTGGACTTCGGCCGCAGAGCTGGTTTTTATCACCTTAATTCTCTGCGGGGGTAAACACATATGAAGAAGATTGCACTGGTCGCCGCTTCCATGCTCATCGCCGGCTCGGCCTCGGCCGCCGACCTGACCATGCCCGTCAAGGCGGCCCCTGCTCCTGAGCCCACTCCCGTGTGGGACCTCGCGTTCGGCGCCAAGCTCACCAGCGACTACATCTTCCGCGGCATGACCCAGACCAACGGCGATCCGGCCGTGCAGGGCTATGCCGAGCTGCGCCTGTTCGACTGGGTGTACGGCGGCCTGTTCATGTCCAGCGTGAACTTCCCGGCGGTCATCAACAACTACCAGGTTACTGGCCTCACCGATCCGTCCGCCGAGATGGACATCTACGGCGGCCTGCGTCACACCTGGGGTGGCCTCACCCTCGACGTCGGTTACGTCTACTACTACTATCCCGGCCAGCTCTCCGAGAATTCCTACGCGCTGGGCGTGCCCGCCGCGAACATGAATTACTGGGAAGTGTACTTCAAGCCGACCTATGTCATCAATGACATCTTCACCGTCGGCGCGAACCTGTACTACTCCAGCAACTATGTGGGCACCGGCTCGGACGATACCTACCTGTCCGGTACCTTGAAGGTGGACTTCTCCAAGTGGAGCCCCGTCAAGGACGTCGGCTTCTACGTGTCGGGTGAGGTCGGCTACCAGTGGCTGGGCACGACCAACTACAGCAACATCTTCGTTGCGAACTACGAGCTGCCCTCCTACACCACCTGGAACGTCGGCGCCGCCTTCACCTACAAGGCTGCCACCCTCGACCTGCGCTACTACGGCTCGGATCTCTCCGAGGGCTACCTGCCCAACGGCTCGTTCAACACCTGCGGCCAGGTGTCCGGCCTCTCGAACGCCTGCGGCGATCGCTTCGTGGCGAGCCTCTCGATCGACACCAGCCTGAACGCGCTGAAGTGATCTGAACCTCCGTCTCCCGACGGAACAGGGCGCCGCGTGATCGCGCGGCGCCCTTTTTGTTGCGCGGGCCTCTCCGCGTCGCTGTGCCGGTCATCTCGCCACGGCGCAGCGCGGCCCGTGCCCGCCGCAGGAGCGATGCGCGAGGGGGCGTCCGCTGCTCAGAGGTCGCGTGCGCCCGGCATGTGTGCTCGAGAGGCGGATGGATCGGCCGGTCCCCTCGCGGCACGCCGCCGCCAGAGGCCGCCTCTCGGCGCGCCGCCATACAGGCCCGGCGGGGGAAGCATGCCGCCTTGCGGCGTGCCACGTTACGGCATGTCGACGGCCGTCGCGAGGCCGGCGTACTCGGCTGGAGGGCATCGTGCGCGGACTGCCGGGCGCGCAAGGCGTCTCGCGAATGTCCCGCGCGGAGCGTGTCGCGCCAAACGGCGTGGGCCTGACACAGGGCCTCGGATCAGCCTGCCCAGCAACCCGAACGCACCCATCTGGCGCCAGCCGGGACCGGAGCCGGCGGTTTCAGATCAGCCGCAGGCCCTTGAGGCTCGCGTGGCCGTCCTTGCCGACGATGATGTGGTCGTGCACCTCGATCCCCAGCGGCTTGGCCACGTCGATGATGCGCTTGGTCATGTCGATGTCGGCGCGGGAAGGGGTCGGGTCGCCGGACGGGTGGTTGTGGCACAGGATGATCGCGGAGGCGGAGACTTCCAGCGCCCGCTTCACCACCTCGCGCGGGTAGACGGGGGCGTGGTCCACCGTGCCGGTCTGGAGCACCTCGTCGGTGATGAGCTGGTTGCGCTTGTCGAGGAACAGCACCCGCACCTGCTCGCGGTCGGCATAGGCCATGGCGGTGCGGCAATAATCCACCACCGCGCTCCAGGAGGAGAGGGCGGGGCGGCGCTTCACCTGCCCCTTGGCGAGCCGCTGGGCGGCGGCCTCGGCCAGCTTCAGCTCGGTCACTACGGCGTCCTTCACGCCGGGCATCTCGGCCAGGAGAAGGGCGGGGGCGGTGATGACCTCCGCGAACGAACCGAACCGCTCCAGCAATGCCTTGGCGAGGGGCTTCACGTCACGCCGGGGAATGGCGCGGAACAGGATCAGCTCCAGCAGCTCATAGTCGGCCAGCGCCTGGGCGCCGGCCTCGCGGAAGCGGGCGCGCAGGCGGTCGCGGTGGCCGTGAAAGTGCGGCGCCTCGTTCAGGCCGCCTTCGGGCTCTCCAGCCATGGGTCCTCATCCCCCGCCGCCCGCGGACACGCGGGCGCGAATCGATCCGCCCGCATGGTGCGCGATTTCCCGCCGCCGGGCCATGCCCGCGCCGTCAGGCGGTGGCGTAGGGCGGCTTGTGGTAGCCCTTGGGGCTGATGGTGAAGATCTCCACCCCGGTCTCGGTCACGCCCACGGCATGCTCGAACTGGGCGGAGAGCGAGCGGTCCCGCGTCACGGCGGTCCAGCCGTCGGAGAGCACCTTCACGTGGGGGCGGCCCAGGTTGATCATGGGCTCCACGGTGAAGATCATGCCCGGCACCAGCTGCGGGCCCTCGCCCCGGCGCCCCACGTGCACGATGTTGGGCTCGTCGTGGAACACCCGGCCCACGCCGTGGCCGCAGAAGTCCCGCACCACGCTCATGTGCTGGGGCTCCACGAATTCCTGGATGGCGGCGCCGATGTCACCCACATGGCCGCCGGGCTTGATGGCGGCGATGCCGAGCATCATGGATTCATAGGTCACGTCCAGCAGCCGCTCGGCCCGGCGGGGAATCTCGCCGATGGCGTACATGCGGCTCGAATCCCCGTACCAGCCGTCGAGCACCACGGTGACATCCACGTTCACGATGTCGCCCTCGCGCAGCGGCTTGGCGTTGGGCATGCCGTGGCACACCACATGGTTGATGGAGGTGCACACCGAGTAGCGGTAGCCGCGGTACATCAGGGTCGCCGGATAGGCCCCGCGGGCGACGGCGTAATCATAGACCAGGGTGTCGACGGCGGCGGTGGTCACGCCCGGCCCGATCATCTCGGCGATGGCGTCGAGGATCTCGGCGGCGAGGCGGCCGGCCTTGCGCATGCCCTCGAAGCCCTCGGGCCCGTAGAGCTTGATGTGTCCGGTCTTTCTGAGCGGCGCGTCCGCCGCTTCCACGTAGGTCATGATGTCGCCTTCTCGCCGGGCGCCGCCGGGGCGTGGCCGGAACCGTTCTGTCGGATGCTGTACCCCCAAGATTTATGCCAACTCGCCGCCAAAGCAAGCGCCGGGCCGCCTTTCAGCCGATCATGGGGATTTCGGCCGCGACCTTTATGCCTTCGAGCGTGATCGCGCAGGCGAGCGCCATGGCCTCCACCCCCGCCGCGCGGGCGGCGTCGAAGGCGGCGCCATAGGCCGGGTCGAGGTCGCGCGCGAGGCCGATGGCGCGGGCCGAGCCGATCTGGCTGATGTAGACCATCACCGCCCGCCGCCCGGCCCGCGCCTCGGCCGAAAGCTCGACCAGGTGCTTGGCCCCGCGCGCGGTGACGCAATCGGGAAACTCGGCGGCGCCGGGCGCGCGCATGAGATGCACGTTCTTCACCTCCACCAGGCAGGCGGGGCGCCCCTCCTCCTCCAGCAGGATGTCGATGCGGCTGTTGACGCCGTATTTCACCTCCCGCCGCAGCCGGCCATAGCCGGAAAGGCCCGCCACCTGCCCGGCGGCGATGGCCTCCGCCACCAGGGCGTTGGGGTGCATGGTGTTGACGCCCACCAGCTCCGGCCCGGCGCCGAAGTCGGCCTCCACCAGCTCCCAGCTCAGGGGCAGCTTGCGCGTGAGGCTGGCGCTGCGGGAAAGCCACACCCGGCTGCCGGGCGCGTCCAGCCCCAGCATGGCGCCGGAATTGGCCACGTGGACGGTGGTCTCGGTGCCGTCCTCCAGCACCACGTCGGCGAGGAAGCGCTTGTAGCGGCGCACCAGCCGCGCGGGCATGAGCGGGGCGGGAAAGCGCATCAGGCCGCCCGCGGGTGGAAGGGATGGGGCATTTCGGAACGCATGGCGGCGACTCGGCGGGAAGGGACCGGGCCACCATAGAGGGCGGCGGCCCCGCCCGCGATCCCCGCCCGGCGGCTCAGGTGATGTCCTCCCGCACGTGCACGCGCCACTGGGGCGCGGCGCGCGGCACCAGCAGGTTCAGCGCGCCGGGGGCGATGGCATAGCGCAGCGGCAGGCTCTCGCGCGCCGCCTCGCCATCGGTGGCGACCCAGGCCCGGCTGCGCCGCGCGTGGATGGTGACACGCCGGGCGGTGAGCACGTGGATGCCGGGATTGTCGCGCCAGCCGCCCACCAGCACGTCGGCCCCCGCCCTCAGCCGCGCCAGGGCGCCGCGATCCTCCGCCACCAGCACCTCCAGCAGCCCGCCGTCGAGCCGCGAGCGGTGAAGGCCCGGCGCGTCGAAGGCGTTGACGGTGACGAGCGCGGCATAGGCCTCCACCGGGTGTGAGGCGCCGGCCAGCTCCAGCTCCAGCGACATCCGCCCGGCCCGGAACGCCGCCTTGGCCAAGGCGATGAGCCAGCCCGCGACGCGCCCGTGCCGCTCGCGCTCCTGCTCGCGTGCCAGCGCCATCTGGCTGAAGAAGCCCACCCCCGAGACCGAATGGAACGGCCGCCCGTTGAGGGTGCCGAGGTCGATCCGCATGGGCCGGGCGTCCGCCAGGGCGGCGAGCGCGCCCGCAAGATCGCGCGGCAGGCCGATATCGTGGGCGAGAAGGTTCATGGTGCCGAGCGGCAGCACGCCGAGCACGGTTCCTGTATTGGCATAGAGCGCGGCGGCGGCGGAAAGGGTGCCGTCGCCGGCACCCACCACCACGGTGTCGTAGCCGGCCTCGGGCGCCTCGCGCAGGAGGGCGGCGAGATCGTCGCCGGCGGCCACCTCCACCTTCACGTCCATGCCGGCGCGGGAGAGGGCGGAATCCACCTGCCGGCGCATCGGCTCGGCCCCGAGATCGAGCAGATGGCCCGCTTTGGCATTGAGTACCACGAGCATTCGCCGCATCGTACGCGTCCCCGTCCCCGGCGGCCCCCGTCCGGGACCCGCGATCTCACCTTAAGGAAAGGCATCATGTCCAGCCCATCGACCGGAGCGCAGAAGGCCTCCATCCTCCGCCTGCGCGCCGGGCTGCTGCTGCTCGTCGGCTTCGTCCTCCTGTGCGGCGCGGGCGGCAATTTCGTGGCGCGTCAGTTCGGGCTCGGCTGGGGCTGGGCGATCCTGGTGGCCGCCGTCATCTGGGTGGGGGTGGGCATCGCCCTCGCGCGGCTCGACCCGCGGATCTATTTCGGCGTGGCGTTCGCGGTCACGGCCCTGCTCGCCTATCTCGTCTATGATTTCTGCGCCTCGGCGCTCGAATGGCCGGGCGCCGTCTCGGCGCTGCTGGCGCTCGCCGCCACCGCTCTCCTCGCCTTCACCTTCTACGATTTCCGCCGCCTGAAGGACGAGCTGCGGCTCTGGCTCTACAAGCGCTGACGGCGCTTGACTTCCCCCCCTGCGAAGATAGAGCCTCGCGCTGCGGTTTCGCGCCCCCCGTGCGGGGCGTGGGGGAGTGGAGACGATCATGCCCGCGGGGGGCCTTTATCTCTACACTGGGCCGATCGTCGCCTTCTTCCTCAGCGCGCTCTATCTCGGCATCTGGCTCCACCGGCGTGAGCGCGCCTATATCCTGCTGCTGTCGCTGGCCTTCTTCTGCTTCATGGTCGCGGCGCTCTCGCAGATGCTGTTCATCCCGCGCGACAGCGGGCTGAACGCGGTGGTGTCCACCGCCGTCTACACGCTGTGCATCTATCTGCTGGTGAAGGGCATCGGCCTCAGGTTCGGCGGGCCGGGGCGCGAGCGGCTCACGGCCGCCCTTTCGGTCGCGGTGGTGGGGCTCAGCATCTATTTCTTCTACGTGGAGCCCAGCCTGCTGGCGCGCATCTACGTGCAGAACTTCGGCTACGGCATCATCGTGGTGGCGGCGGCGCTGCGGGTGCGCGCGCGGGCCGAGCGGAGCGTGCTCGACCGCGCCTTCTTCTGGGTGCTGCTGCTGTTCGGCCTGCATTTCTTCGTGCGGACCGTGCTGACCGCTCCCATCGCCGGAGAACTCGCGCGCTACGACCAGCTCATCGCCGCCGGCGCCGATCCCGTGCAGATGCGCCGCGGCTTCGCCGACAGCGCCTTCTGGCAGGTGCTGAACTTCTCCGTCTTCATCGCCGGCCTGCTCATCGCGCTCATGCTGTTCCTCGCCGTGGCGCTGGACCTGATCGAGGATTTCCGGCGCGAGAGCGGGGTGGACACGCTGACGGGCCTGCTCAACCGGCGCGGCTTCCTCCTGGAGGCGGGGCAGGTCTGGGCCGATGCCGAGATGCGGCCGCTCAGCGTCGCCTATGGCGACCTCGACCACTTCAAGGCCATCAACGACAGCTTCGGCCATGCCGCCGGGGACCGCGTGCTCCGGCAGTTCGCGGAGCTGCTCTCCTCCGAGCTGCGGCACCGGGACGTGGCGGCGCGGTTCGGCGGGGAGGAGTTCGTTCTGCTGCTGCCGCGTGCCGAGGGGGCGAAGGCGCTCGCCATCGCCGACCGCGTGCGCCGCGCCGTGCGCGACATGGTGATCGAGGACCTGAGCGACGGGCGGGCCGTGACCGTGAGCTTCGGTGTCGCGGAGGTGGGGCCGACCGAGACCCTGGCCGAGGCCATCCATCGGGCCGACCGCATGCTCTACGCCGCCAAGCGCGCGGGGCGCGACCGCAGCCTGCTCGCGCCCGAGGTGCCCCACCCCTGAGGGCAAAATCGGGGATTCCGCCCGGAACCGGGCCGTGCGGCGACCGTTTTCCCTCTCCGCGCGTGGATTTTGCGCCGCCGGGCGGTTTTTCCGACGGTTTCTCCTCGTCTGCCGCGTTGCGGGAGAAGCAAAGGGTGCATTAGGGTCGGCGCGCAAGCCTGCCTGGGAATCTTCTGATGCACCAAAGAACCGCCCGTCCTGTCGATCCGGCCTCCGATGCCGCCATCGCGGCCAGCGTGACGCCGCTGCCCATCGAGGACGTGGCGGCGCGGCTCGCCATTCCGGCCGCCGCCATCTTCCGCCACGGCCCCTACAAGGCCAAGCTCTCGCTCGATTTCATCGCCGATCTCGACGCGCGGACGGGGGAGGGCGCGGGGCAGGGCCCAGAACAGGGGACGGGGCAAGGGGCGGGGCAGGGGCGGCTCATCCTCGTCACCGCCATCAGCCCCACTCCGGCGGGCGAGGGCAAGACCACCACCACCATCGGCCTCGGCGACGCCCTCTCGCGGCTCGGCGCCAAGACCGCGGTGTGCCTGCGCGAGCCCTCCCTCGGCCCGGTGTTCGGCGCCAAGGGCGGGGCCACCGGCGGCGGGCGCGCCCAGATCATCCCCATGCAGGACATCAACCTGCACTTCACCGGCGACATCCATGCCATCTCGGCCGCGCACAACCTGCTGTCGGCCCTCATCGACAACCACATCTACTGGGGCAACGGCCTCGACCTCGACGCCCGGCGCATCGCGTGGCGGCGGGTGATGGACCTCAACGACCGGGCCCTGCGCGCCATCACCGTCGGCCTCGGCGGCCCGGCCAACGGCTTCCCGCGCGAGGACGGGTTCGACATCACGGTGGCGAGCGAGGTGATGGCCATCTTCTGCCTCGCCGACAGCCTGGAAGACCTCGACGCCCGCCTCTCCCGCATGGTGGTGGGCCAGACCCGCGGCCGCCGCATGGTGAGCGCGGCCGAGTTCGGCAGCATCGGCTCCATGGTGGCGCTGCTGCGGGACGCGTTCCAGCCGAACCTGGTGCAGACCATGGAGGGCACGCCCGCTCTGGTGCACGGCGGGCCCTTCGCCAACATCGCCCACGGCTGCAATTCCGTGATGGCCACCAAGAGCGCCCTGGCGCTGGCCGACTATGTGGTGACCGAGGCCGGTTTCGGCGCCGATCTCGGGGCCGAGAAGTTCCTGGACATCAAGTGCCGGCAGGCGGGGCTCGCGCCCTCGGCGGCGGTGGTGGTGGCCACCATCCGTGCGCTGAAGATGCATGGCGGCGTGCCGGTGAAGGAACTGGCGCCCGAGAACGTGGCAGCGGTGGTGGCCGGCACCGCCAACCTCAGGCGCCATGTGGAGAACCTCGCCAAGTTCGGCCTGCCGGTGGCGGTGGCGCTCAACCGCTTCACCACCGACACGGCGGCCGAGGTGGAGGCGGTGCGCGGCGCCCTCGCGGACATGGGGGTGGAGGTCCACGTCTGCTCCCACTGGGCTGATGGCGGGCGCGGCGCCGAGGGCCTTGCCCGCGCCGTGATGGACCTTGCCGCGCGCGGCGCCGACTTCCGCTTCCTCTATCCCGACGAGATGCCGCTGAAGGACAAGATCGAGACCGTGGCGCGGGAGATCTACGCCGCCGGGCGGGTGGATTTCTCCGCCACCGCCCTGAGCCGGCTGCGGGAGTTCGAGGCGGCGGGCTTCGGCCGCCTGCCGGTGTGCATGGCGAAGACGCAGTATTCCTTCTCGGCCGACCCCACCCTGCGCAACGCGCCGAGCGGCCACGCTTTGCCCATCCGCGACGTGCGGCTCTCCGCTGGCGCCGGCTTCGTGGTGGCGCTGGCCGGCGACATCATGACCATGCCGGGCCTGCCCTCCCACCCGGCGGCGGAGCACATCTTCGTCACGCCCGACGGCTTCATCGCCGGCCTGTCCTGAGGAGCGGCGCCTTCGGGCCGGGATGGGCATGAAGGCCGGGCTTCGGCCTCCGGTCCCCGCCGGCCCGGTGCTTCCGCCGGCTTCGGCCAGCCGAAACCGGCTGCGTGACGGAACCGATGGATGTCTGGGGTGACGCATGCGCTCTCCGCCGTGACGTGGGCCCGCGGCGACGCCCGGCCCAGCGTTGCTGCGGCAACTGGCGGGACTCTGCCGGCGCTGACGGCCGAAGCCCGGCTCCCGTGACGCCTGAGGGAAGCTTGCTCCGCCGCCCGCACGGCGTGCGAGGGACCGCGGGCCCCGGCCAGCGGCGGGACCGGTTCGCGTGAGGCCCATGGAAGAGGCATCGGGGCGACGTGTCGGGCGACGTTCGCGCCTGCCGCCGTCGCGCGGGTCGACCGTCGCGGCCCGGCTGCCTGTTCGACGGCTCGCGAGATGCCGTGAACGGTAATGGCTGAAGGGCCGACTTCCGGGACACCTGAGAGGGCCGCGCCGGCGCGGGATGTCTGGGCGACGCCCGCGCTTGAGGCCGTGCCATTGCAAATCGCAGAACGCCGGTTGAGCGCTGTCTTGAGAGCGGCGAGGCGCTGCGGCCCTCGGTCACCCGAAAGACTGGCGCGCCTGAAGCCCGCCGACCCAGCGAAAGGCTGAAGCGAGCGCGCTGGCGGGATGCCTTGGCGACGTTCGTGTTCTCGGCCATGGCACTGCGAATCGCAGGGGCGCTGTTTCGACAGGGGGAGGCGCTGAGGCCTTCAGTCAGCCGAAAACCTGACGGGCCCGAAGCCTGCTGACGTGGCTGAAGGCTGAAGCGAGCGCGCTGGCGGGATGCCTTGGCGACGTTCGTGTTCCCGGCCGTGGCGTGTGCGGACGGCCGTGTGCGGCTGCGCGCCGCCGAGGCGTCAGGCGAGACGCGGCCCGGCTCCGGATGGCCTTGCCCGGCGGGCCGGGGCAGGCGGTGGGCGCTTCCGGCGGCGCATGCGGGCCGGCATGGTCTCCTCCGGTGCGCCGGGGTGAGGCTCGCCGGAGGCTCCAGGGCGCTGCCCTAAAGAGATGAGCGGGGGGTCCGCCATTGCCGTGCGCGCCCGCCGGAGATAGAGCGATTTCCGCTCGCATTGGTTCGCGGAAATCGCTCTAGACTATTGATATCACGCATATTCAGGCGAACCGGTATCCGCTTCGCCTGAATATGCGCTAGTCGATCACCTCGGTCTGCGGCTCGCGGCCGATGAGCTTGGCGAGCTGGCGCAGGCGGGCCTGCACGCGCTCGTTCACCAGCGACGCGAGGTCGCGCGGCATGCTCAGCACCAGTTGCTCGCCCCGCACCTCCAGCGACGTGCGCGGCAGGGTGCCCGGCATGGCGGCGGAGAGCAGGTAGGCCACCCGCATGGCCCCGCCCAGGATGCGGGCGCGGTCGAGCTGGCCGGTGCTCACCATCTCCAGGATGCGGGTCTCCGCATCGTCGGCGCCGATGCCCACGTGGCGGAAGTAGACCGAGAGCGCCAGATAGGCGCGGCCCGCGTGGTCGAGCCCGGCGAAGGCCGCGTGGGCGATCATGTTGAGGCTCTGCTCGCCCCGGTAGTCGGGGTGGGCGCGCCAGCTCACGTCGGAGAGCAGGCAGGCGGCCTGGCGCAGGCGTGTCTCGTCGGCGCTTTCCTCCAGCACGGGGGAGGAGGCGAAGAAGGCGTCGGTCCAGCCCACCAGCTCCCCGCCGTGGCGCGGCGAGCGCGAGCGCAGCATGTTGAGCTCGGCCGCCGCCAGCAGCAGGGGGTCCTCGGCCCGCGCCTCGGGCGGGAGCAGGGAGTAGAGCAGGCCCTCGCGCACGCCGAGGGCGGAGATGACCACCTGCGAGGCCCGGCCCAGGCGCACCACGTTCTCCAGCACCAGCGCGCCATAGGCGAGCAGGGGCCGGCGGGCGTCGGAGACGACGTCGATATGGGCGAGCGTCTCGGCATCGGCCCGGTGCACGATGCGGGTGAAGTCCAGCGCCTCGCGGGCGGGAATCACGTAGCCGTGCATCACGTGCAGCGGATAGCCCTTCTGGAACATGTGCAGGCGCGCCAGCGCCCGCCATGTGCCGCCGACGGCGTAGAAGGTGCGCCCGGCGAGATCGTTCAGCACGCCCGCGTCGGGCATGGTTTCCTTGATGATCTTCTCGGCCTTGCGCGGCGAGCGCGAGGAGCGGTCCTGCAACGCGAGGCCGCCCAGCGGCATGGTGATGCCGGTGCCGATGCGGCCGTCCTTCACGTTCACCAGCTCCAGCGAGCCGCCGCCGAGGTCGCCCACCACGCCGTCGGGCTCGTGCACGCCGGCCAGGATGCCGCAGGCCGCCAGCTCCGCCTCGCGCTTGCCCGTGAGCAGCTCGATGGTGGTGCCGCAGATGGCCTCGCACTCGGCGATGAAGGCGGGGCCGTTCTCCGCGTCGCGGGCGGCGGCGGTGGCGAGGGCGTGGATGGCGCCCACGCCCATGGCGTTGCACAGCGCCTTGAAGCGGCGCAGCGCGGAGAAGGCGCGCTGCACCGCGTCCTCGGCCAGCCGGCCGGTGGACAGCACCTCGCGGCCGAGGCCGCAAAGCGCCTTTTCGTTGAAAACCGGGGTGAGCGCGCGGTTCATCCCCTCGTACACCACCAGGCGCACGGAGTTGGAACCGATGTCGATCACCGCGACGGGCGCCCCCACCGACAGCCGTCCCGGCGCCCGGTGGGGATCGTCGACCGCCTCAGCGGCGGACGAGAAGACTGCGCGGCGAAGAATCCTTGAGAGACTTTCCACGTCCTGACAAGCTCGGGTTGGTCATGAAATATTGATGGGCGTTGAAAGGTTCCTCGCCCGGCGCGGGGACTATGCGTTCCGAGGAGCCATCCGGCAACACCCGCCAGCTCTGCTGGTTGTCGATAAGGTTGGCGACCATGATCTGGTCCAGCACCTGCTCGTGCACCGTCGGGTTGGTGATGGGGCACAGCGTCTCGACCCGGCGGTCGAGGTTGCGGGGCATCAGGTCGGCGGAGGAGATGTAGACCAGCGCGTGCGGGCTCGGCAGGCCGTGGCCGGCGCCGAAGCAGTAGATGCGCGAGTGTTCCAGGAAGCGCCCGACGATGGACTTCACCCGGATGTTCTCCGAGAGGCCGGGGATGCCGGGGCGCAGGCAGCAGATGCCGCGGATCACGCAGTCCACCTGCACGCCGGCGCCGCTCGCCTCGTAGAGGGCGTCGATGATGACCGGGTCCACCAGCGAGTTGCACTTCAGCCAGATGGCCGCCGGCCGCCCGGCGCGCGCGTGCTCGATCTCCTCGCGGATGTGCTGGAGCAGGCGCGGCTTGAGCGAGACGGGGGAGACCGCCATGGCGTCGAGCTCGCCGGGCTCGGCATAGCCGGTGATGAAGTTGAAGACCCGCGCCACGTCCTGCGCGATCACCGGGTCGGCGGTGAAGAACGACAGGTCGGTGTAGATGCGCGCGGTGATGGGGTGGTAGTTGCCGGTGCCCACGTGCACGTAGGTGGCGAGCGTGCCGCCCTCGCGGCGCACCGCCATGGAGAGCTTGCCGTGGGTCTTCAGCTCGATGAAGCCGAACACCACCTGCACGCCGGCGCGCTCCAGGTCGCGGGCCCAGCGGATGTTGGCTTCCTCGTCGAAGCGGGCCTTCAGCTCCACCAGCGCGGTCACGGACTTGCCGGCCTCGGCGGCTTCCGCCAGCGCCTTCACGATGGGGCTGTCGGAGGAGGTTCGGTAGAGGGTCTGCTTGATGGCGACGACGTTGGGGTCTCTTGCGGCCTGGCGAAGGAACTGAACCACCACGTCAAAGGATTCATAAGGGTGGTGAACAAGAATGTCCTTTTCGCGAATGGCAAGAAAGCAGTCTCCGCCATTCTCGCGAATGCGTTCGGGAAATCGGGCATTGTAGGCCTGAAATTTCAGGTCCGGCCGATCCACCGAGACGAGCTGGGAAAACTCGTTCAGCGCCAGCACGCCGTTCACCACGAAGATTTCGTCATCGTGCACGCCCAGCTCGCGGGCCACGAAGTTGCGCAGCTCCTCCGGCATGGCGGCGTCCGCCTCCATGCGGATCACCTCGCCGTAGCGGCGCTGCTTCAGCGCGGTCTCGAACAGGCGCACCAGGTCTTCCGCCTCTTCCTCGATTTCGAGGTCGCTGTCGCGGACGACGCGGAACACGCCCTGGCCCTTCACCTTGTAGCCGGGGAACAGGCTGTCGATGAACAGGCCGATCATCTGCTCCAGGGTCATGAAGCGGGCGCCGGGGGTGACGGCGCTGTCGGGCAGGCGGATGAAGCGCTCCACCTTGGCGGGCACGCGGATGAGGGCGTTCATGCCCCGCCCGTCGGACTCGCGCACCAGCTGCAGCGCCAGCGAGAAGCCGAGATTGGGGATGAACGGGAAGGGATGCGCCGGATCGATGGCGAGGGGGGTGAGCACCGGGAACACGTGGTTCAGGAAGTGCCTCTCCAGGGCCGCGCGGTCGCTGGCGGAGGCGTCGGCACCGTCCACCAGGCTCACGCCCGCCCCCGCGAGGTCGCCACGCAGCTCGCGCCAGCGCGTCTGCTGGTCGGCGATGAGCTGGGCCGCGCTCGCCATGATCTTGGTGAGCTGCTCGGAAGGCGTGAGGCCGTCGGGGCTGCGGGTCTGCACGCCCTCGCGGATCTGCTCCTTCAGGCCCGCCACGCGGACCATGAAGAACTCGTCGAGATTGTTGGCGGAGATGGAGAGGAAGCGCAGCTGCTCCAGCAGCGGGTGGCTGCGGTTGGAGGCCTCTTCCAGGACCCGGCGGTTGAAGTGGAGCCAGGAGATCTCGCGGTTGATGAAGCGGTGCGGCGACTGCGCCAGGGCGAGCGCCTCCTCGACGGTCGCGCTCCGGGCGTTCTCGGGGAGGATCTCGTCTTCCTGCAAGGCGGCGGCTTCCTGTGCGCTCATCGTCGGCTCCCTGATGTCCGGGCGGACCATGGCCGTGTTAGGTGACTACTCTATGACGGATCGGCGAGGGCCGCATGTCACTGCGGCGGCGGGCCTCCCGGCGGGGGTGCGTCGGCCTCGTCCTCGCCGTCGTCCTCCGCGGCGGCGAGGTCGGGGCGCGCCTTCAGCACCTGGGCGGCGAGGGCGCGCGTGACCGGCCGATGGGCGGCGAGGGCCGCGCGGTCGATTTCCTCCACCACCTTCTGCGCCCCGGCCACCGAGCGCGGGATGCGCAGCAGGAGGTAGCTCACGGTGGCCTCGTCCACCGCCACCTGGCGGTCCGCGAACAGCTTCAGCAGCAGCGCGGCGAGCAGGTCGTCGTTCGCCGGCGCGATCTCGAACACCGGCACGGCCCGCAGCCGCGAGGCGAGGTCGGCGGTGGCGAAGGCGAGCTTCGCCGGCGGGGTGCGGGTGGTCATCAGCAGGAAGGCGCCCTGCTCGCGGGCGAGGTTGAGCAGGTGGAACAGGGCCGCCTCCTCCACCGGGCCGGTGTCGAGGTCCTCCAGCACCAGGGCGCCGGTGTCGAGGGCGGCCGGCACGCCGTCGCGGTCGAGCGCGCGGGCGGGAATGATCCTGGCGCCGGCGTGGGCGGCGAAGATGGCGGCGAGGTGGCTCTTGCCCGCCCCCTCTGGCCCCACCAGGCAGGCCACCTTCGAGGGCCAGTCGGGGAAGGCGTCGATGAGGGCGAGGGCGGCGGCGTTGCCGGGAGCGGCGAGGAAATCCTCGCGCCGCAGCGCCGGCTGCGCGGGCCATTCGAGCGGAAGCTGGCGCGGGGCGAGATCGCGGGCCGCCATGGGCTCAGCGCCCCTCCGGCGCCGACGGGTCGTCGACCGGGCCGCGGTAGAGGGAGGAGGCGTGGTATTGGGCGATGGCGAACCGCGCCAGCACCCCCGCCACCGCCGTCAGCGGCACCGCCAGCAGCAGGCCGACGAAGCCGAACAGGTAGCCGAACGCCAGCAGCGCGAACATGAGCCACACCGGGTGCACGCCGATGCTGTCGCCCACCAGCTTGGGATAGAGCACGTAGCCCTCGATGGTCTGGCCGGTGACGAAGATGGCGAGCACGATGCCGATCATGGTCCAGTCCGGGAAGAACTGCACGATGGCGACGCCGGTGGAGAGCACGAGGCCGGTAAGCGAGCCCACGTAGGGGATGAACGACACCGCCCCCGAGACGATGCCGATGAGCAGCCCGAAGTTCAGCCCCGTCATGGAGAGGGCGACGGCGTAGTAGATGCCGAGCGCGAGGCACACCAGCGCCTGCCCGCGCACGAAGCCGGCCACCGCGCCGTCCATGTCGCGGGCGAGGCCGTGCACCGCCTGCCGGTGGTGCACCGGCACCAGGCCGTCCACGAACTCCACCATGCTGTCCCAGTCGCACAGCATGTAGAACATCACCACCGGGGTCACGACCATGAGCGCGAACATGGAGATGACCGCCTGCCCGCCGGCCCACACCGAGGACAGCAGCCCGAGCAGGTAGGTGACGCCCTGGGTCATCAGCTCGGAGATGGAGCGCTGCATGTCGGGCAGCCGGTCGCCGACGATGTGGCTCAGCCACTCGCGGTTCTCTTCCGTTAGCAGGCCCTGGAGCCGCGCCACGTAGGCCGGCAGGCGCTGGATGAACTCGAACAATTGCGAGGCGAGGATGGGCAGCGCCAGCAGGAAGAACAGCACCACCACCAGCAGCATCACCACCACCACCGCCAGCGAGGCGATGGTGCGCCCGACGCCGAGCCGGTGGAGGCGAATCACGATGGGGTTGAGGAAATAGGCGAGCACGATGCCCGCCACGAACGGCAGCAGGATGCCGCTGAGCAGCCACATCGAGGCCACCACCGCCGCCAGCGCGCCGAACCAGAACCACAGGCGAATCCGAACCGGCATGGGCTCCCCCCGCTCGTCGTGGCCCGCCGGAGCGGCGGCGGCGTGCACGGGCAGCGCGGGCGCGGGGCGTTCGCCCCGCCCGCCGGGCTCGCCGTTCAACTGGCCGTGTGGCGCATCCATTCCGCGAGATAGGCAGCGGCCGAAAGCCCCGTCAAGAGCCCCACCGCCACCAGCCCGAGGGAGAAGGCCTGCGGCACCGCCACGTCGAAGCCGGAACTCGCCAGCACGAAGGTGGCAAAGGAAATCTGCGCGGCGGTGTTGAGCTTGGAGACCAGCAGCGGGCGGATCGCCACCGGCTTCGCCATCACCAGCGAGAGCACCACCGCCCCCACGATCATCACGTCACGCGAGACGACGGCGATGGCCACCCAGCGCGGAATGAGCCCCACCACCGCCAGCGCCACGTAGATGGACACCAGCAGCGCCTTGTCGGCCACCGGGTCGAGATAGGCGCCGAGCTCGGTCTGCATCTTGAAGCGCTTGGCGATGAAGCCGTCGAGCGCATCGGAGAGGCCGGCGGCGAGGAACAGCCAGAAGGCGAGCTGCATCTCGCCCACGCCGATGGCCCACACGATGGTGGGCACCAGCAGGATGCGGAACAGTGTAATGAGGTTGGGCACGCTCACGCCGCCGTCTCCCTCGTCTTGTCGTGCGCCGCGCCGCCCGGCCGGGCGGCGGGCCTCCTCATGGCCGGCGCGGGGCTTTCCGCGCCGCCGGCCCGTGCGTCCCGCTCAGGCCGGGTTGCGCTTCACCGCCAGCGGGCCGAACGCCTGCTGCGAGGCCATGGCCTGGATGCGGGTGATGTTCACGTGCCGGGGCAGGGTGCAGGCGAAGAACACCTGCTCGGCGATGTCCTCGCCGGTCATGGGCTGGGCCCCGGCATAGACGGTGTCGGCGCGGTCCTTGTCGCCGTGGAAGCGCACCACGGAGAACTCGGTCTCGGTGAGGCCGGGCTCGATGTTGGTGACGCGCACGCCGGTGCCGGCCACGTCCGCCCACAGGTTGAGCGCGAACTGCTTCACGAACGCCTTGGTGGCGCCGTAGACGTTGCCGCCGGGATAGGGATAGTCGCCGGCCACGGAGCCGGTGAGCACCACGTGGCCCTCGCCCCGCGCCACCATGGCGGGCAGGGTGGAGCGCACGGTGTAGAGCAGGCCGGAGACGTTGGTGTCCACCATGTCGTCCCAGTCCTCGATCTTCGCCGCCTGGGCCGGCTCCAGGCCGAGGGCGAGGCCGGCATTGGCGAACACGATATTGTAGGCGCGGAAGGGCTCGGGCAGGGCGTCCACGAAGTCCCGCGTCGCGTGCAGGTCGCGGGTGTCGAGCACGCCGGTGTGGACGAGGTCCCCGTATTGCGCCTTCAGGGCGTCCAGGCGCTCGGCCCGGCGGCCCACCGCGATGACGCGGGCGCCGGCCTCGGCGAAGCGTCGCGCCGTGGCGGCGCCGATGCCGGAGGTGGCGCCGGTGACCAGGAGGGTGAGGGTACGGGGGTCGAGGTGCTGGGACATGTCATCCTCCTGCGGGCGGAAAGCGGGGCCGTGGCCGGTGCTGGATAACGCGGCGGAAACCAAGCGTCCATCCGCCGGCGCATTGTGGTGGAAGCTTAGCCGAGTAGCCATGCTGCTGCCATGTTCTGCGGAAAGGGTGCACCGTTCACCCCCGTGCGGGCGCGCGCCGAGCGCCGGAACGGGCTGGGATCCGAACGTCGAACGGGCTCGCGATGGTGGCCGCCGGAAGGTGGCAGCAGCGGGTGGCCGGGGGATGCGGGGCGCGTCCGGAGAGTGTTGATGCGGGATTTTTGGTGCAAGGCGGTATGGCGCGGGCAAGCCCGGCGCGGGGTCATGTCCGGGACGGGCGCGGTGCTGGCCGCCGGCGGCCTCGCGGCGCTCCTCGCGGGCTGCAGCACCGAGCTGGACGGCTTCGGCGGCAAGCCCTCGGCCGTCGCCGCCAACCGGGTGGAGGCGCCCCAGCCGCTCGCCGCGCCCACCGGCGCGGTGGAGACCTCGCAGGTTCCCGCTCCGGCTGCCGCCCAGGCTTCCGCCGCCGCGCCCGAGGCCGCACCGGTGCGGACCGCTTCCGCCGCCGATGCCATCGCCCCGCGCACCACGGCCAACAACGTGCCCCTCGCCCCGCCGCCCGCCAACCCCGGCGGCGCGGCCTATGCCCCCACCGCCGCCAAGGAGCAGATCTCGGGCGCGTGGAGCTTCTCCTGGGACAACGGGCGCAACACCTGCCCCGTCACCCTGTCCACCACCCGCGGCCTCAGCGGCATGTCGGCGCAGGCGGACGTCTCCTGCCCCAGCGAGATTTTCATGACCAAGGGCTGGGACATGATGGGCCCGGACATCGTGCTGGAGAACCACCAGGGCAAGGTGACCGCGCGCCTGGTGCCGGCCGGTCCCAACCGCTACGTGGGCGTGATGACCGACACCAGCCAGCAGGTCGCGCTCGCCCGCTGAGCGCGCGGCCCGGCGCCCTGGGCGCGCCAGGGCGGAATGGGGCCTCGAAGCGGGCCTTTTCAGAGACATCGGAGCCTTGGAATTGTCCCTGAACCCGCGCGGGGCAGGGCGCGGTGCGCTGCGTCCGGACGTGAGGCGGGGGCAAGGGACGCCTGCGCATCGGCCATGCGCCGTGTGGGGGAGGGAAGGGCCGTTGCCGTCTCGCTCGCGTGCAGGCACGGCGGCTACGCCGGTGGAGCGGCGTTTCGGGACGCTGATTTCAGGAATGGTCCCGCCGCAATGGCTGCGGGATGCCGCCGGGCCGTGGCCCGGCGCAGGCGTCTCCGGCGGCGTGCGCCGCGGAGCGCGGGGTGAACGAGGCCGCTCAGCCGAAGATGACGGCGGCGACGATCACCGCATAGGCGGCCGCGAAGAAGAGGCTGTCGCGAAGAAGCTGGCGCTGGGCGAGGGTCATGTTCGCAGATCCATATTTTCCATGAACATGATAAAGTCATGTGAATTTGTCAATAAACAAATTCCATGCGTTAAATGGAGTGTCCCTCGCCCGGTGGAGAGCGCCTCAGCGCCCGGTGAAGGCCGGCGCCCGCTTGCCCACGAAGGCGGCCACCCCCTCCGCGAAATCGGCCGTCCCGGCACTGGCGATGAAGGCTTCCCGCTCGGCGTGGAGCTGCTCCGCCAGGGTGTGGGAGAAGGAGGCGCGCAGCAGGTGCTTCACCCGGCCGTAGGCGGCGGTGGGCCCGGCCGCGAGGCGCCGCGCCAGCGCGTCGGTCTCGGCGGCGAGGTCGGCGGCGGGCACCACCTTGTTCACCAGCCCCAGGCGCAGGGCCTCGGCGGCATCCACCGCATCGGAGAGCAGGGTCAGCTCCATGGCCTTGCGCAGGCCCACCACGCGCGGCAGCGAGAAGGTGCCCGAGCCGTCCGGCGTGGCGCCGATGCGGGTGTAGGCCATGGTGAAGCGGGCATCGTCGGCGGCCACCACCAGGTCCGCCGCCAGGGCCACGGAGAGGCCGGCGCCCGCCACCGCGCCGTGGACGCTCGCGATCACCGGTGCCGGCAGGCCGGCGAGGGCGAGCATGGTCTGGTGGAAGGGATCGATGATGGCCGCCACCACCTGCGGCGCCGCCGCGCCAGCCGTGTGGAAGCGTCCCACGTCGCCGCCGGCCAGGAAGGCCCGCCCCTCGCCCGAAAGCACCACGGCGCGCACGGTGTCGTCGTCCGCTACCCGGTCCACCGCCGCCTTCCAGGCCAGGATGGTGGCTTCGTCGAGGGCGTTGAGCACCTCCGGCCGGTTGAAGCGGATGCGGGCGATGCCTTCGGAGATGTCGAGCAGGATGGGCGCGGATGTCGCGGCGTCGGTCATGGAGCCTCCCGGCGGTTTCGTTGGTCTCGTTCATGGGCGGGCGCGAGGGCCGGCCACGGCCGAGCCTGCACCGGCGTCTCCCGCATCGCAAGACGGGGACTGCATTTCACGCGACATGTGTGTGTGATTTTATTTATTGCACATACATATTCGATGTTTTAGCTTGTAACTACGATATGGCGACGTGTTAATTCCACAGAATTTGTCAACTTCAAAACCGGGAGCCGGGCGCGATGACCTCGCCGCTGCAACGCAAGCTGAAGATCTCCGGCCCCACCGCCGTCACCGCGAACCGCCTCGCGGACGGCGTGGTGGTGTGGCTCACGCCCGCCGGCACCTGGAGCCTTGCCATCGCCGAGGCGGCGGTGGCCACCACTGGCGAGGAGGTTCAGCGCCTGCTCGCCATCGCCCACGGCGACGAGAATACGGCCGTCGGGGCCTATGCGGCCTCGGTCGTCCTCACCAGGGAGGGGCGCGCCGCCCCCGCCAACCTGCGCGAGCGCATCCGCGTGCTCGGCCCCACCGTGGGCGCCCCCCGCGCGGCCGCCGCCGCCGCGGCCTGAAGAGAGTTCGCACCCCATGTACGTCTATGACGAGTTCGATCGGACCTTCCTTCAGGAGCGTGTCGCCGAGTTCCGGGATCAGGTGGCCCGCCGCCTGTCCGGCGAATTGAACGAGGAGGAGTTCAAGCCGCTCCGCCTCATGAACGGCGTGTACCTGCAGCTCCACGCCTACATGCTGCGCGTGTGCATTCCCTACGGCACGCTGAGCGCGGACCAGCTCCGCCGGCTCGCCCGTGTGGCCCGGCGCTATGATCGCGGCTACGGCCATTTCACCACGCGCCAGAACATCCAGTACAATTGGATCAAACTTTCCGAGCTGCCGGACGCCATGGCCGAGCTGGCCGAGGTGGGCATCCACGGCATCCAGACCTCCGGCAACTGCATCCGCAACACCACCACCGACGCCTTCGCCGGCGCCGCGCGCGACGAGATCGAGGATCCGCGCCTCTATGCGGAGATCATCCGCCAGTGGTCGACGCTGCACCCCGAGTTCACCTACCTGCCGCGTAAGTTCAAGATCGCCATCACCGCGGCGAAGCATGACCGCGCCGCCACCCGCGTGCATGACGTGGGCCTGCGCCTCCACCAGCGCGACGGCAGGACCGGGTTCGAGGTGATGGTGGGCGGCGGGCTCGGCCGCACCCCCTATATCGGCAAGACCATCCGCGATTTCCTGCCGAAGGAGGACCTGCTCTCCTACCTGGAGGCGATCCTGCGCACCTACAATCTCGGCGGGCGGCGCGACAACATCTACAAGGCGCGCATCAAGATCCAGGTGCACGAGCTGGGCGCCGAGGCCTTCGCGCAGAAGGTGGAGGCCGAGTGGCGCGAGATCCGCGACGGCGCCCTGAAGCTGGATGACGCGGCCATCGCCGACATCGCCGGCCGCTTCTCCATTCCCGATTTCGAGGCCCTGGCCGACGGCCCGGCGGAGCTTTCCGCGGCGCTGGCGGAGCCGGCCTTCGCCCGCTGGCACGCCAATTCCGTGGCGCCCCACAAGGCGCCCGGCCATGCCATCGTCACCCTCTCGCTGAAGCCCGTGGGCGGCCCGCCCGGCGACTGCACGGCCGACCAAATGGACGCCATCGCCGACCTCGCCGAGCGCTATGCCCATGGCGAGATCCGCGTCGCCCACGAGCAGAACCTCGTGTTCCCCCACGTGCGGCAGAAGGACCTGCCGGCCCTGTGGAAGGCGCTCGACGCCATCGGGGTCGCCACCCCGAACGTGGGCCTCGTGAGCGACATCATCTCCTGCCCCGGCCTCGACTACTGCTCGCTCGCCAACACCCGCTCCATCCCCATCGCCCAGAAGCTGACGGAGCGCTTCGCCGACGACGCGCGCATCGCCGACATCGGCCGGCTGCACGTCAACATCTCCGGCTGCATCAACGCCTGCGGGCACCATCACATCGGCCACATCGGCATTCTCGGGGTGGAGAAGAAGGACGAGGAGTTCTTCCAGATCACCCTGGGCGGCAAGGGCAATTCCAAGGCGCGCCTGGGCGAGCTGATCGGGCCCGCCATCCCCGAGAGCGAGATCGTGGACGCGGTGGAGCGGCTGGTGGAGACCTATCTGGAGCTGCGCGCCTCGCCGGCCGAAACCTTCATCGCCGCGGTGGAGCGCCTCGGCATCGACCCCTTCAAGGAGCGCGCCTATGCCCCTCGTTAAGTCCGGCGCGACCATCGCCGATCCCTTCACCCCGGTGGCCGACGGCGAGGCCCTGCCCGACGGGCCGGTGATCGTCTCGGCCGCGCGCCTCGCGGCGGAGAAGGAAAGCCTCCTCGCCCGCAACGGCGAGATCGGGGTCGCCTGGCCCAACGACCGCGACGTGGGCGAGCTGCAGCCGCTGCTGTCGCGCCTGTCGCTCATCGTCCTGTCCCTGCCCAAGTTCCGCGACGGGCGCGCCTACAGCCAGGCGCGGCTGCTGCGCGAGCGCTACGGCTTCAGGGGCGAGCTGCGCGCCACCGGCAACGTGCTGCGCGACCAGCTCCTGATGCTCGTCCGCTCCGGCTTCGACGCTTTGGTGGTGGAGAAGGAGGCCGATGCCGCCGCGGCCGCCCAGGCGCTCGGCAGCTACTCCCTCTTCTACCAGCCCACGGGCGACGGCCGGCGCACTGTCGCCGAGGCGCGCCGCGCGCTGCAGGAGCGACCCGCATGAACGCCACCGCCGGAAGTGCCGGGGACCGCCCGGCCTTCCCCTCCCAGCCGCTGCCCCTCGACGTGTTCGCCCTCGACGCCGCGCTGCGCCGGAGCGAGCCGGAGAAGATAATCGAGATCGCGCTGGCGCTGTTTCCGGGGCGCATCGCGGCGGTGTCGTCCTTCGGCACCGAATCGGTGGTGCTGCTGCACATGATCGCGCAGGTGAGCAAGGCGGCGCCCATCGTCTTCCTCGACACCGGGCATCTCTTCCCCGAGACCCTGGCCTATCGCGACCAGCTCGTGGAGCTGCTGGGGCTCACCCAGGTGCTCACGTTCTCGCCCGATCCGCAGGCCCTGGCCGACCGGGACAAGGACGCCGGCCTGTGGGCCGAGGACCCGGACGCCTGCTGCGCCGTGCGCAAGGTGGAGCCGCTCGCCCGCGCGCTCGCCCCCTATGCGGCCTGGATCAACGGCCGCAAGCGCTACCAGGCGCAGACCCGCTCCACCATTCCGGTGGTGGAGGGCGACGGCGCGCGGGTGAAGTTCAACCCCCTCGCCACCCTGGGCCGCGAGGACCTCCTCGCCTACATGGAGCGCCAGGGGCTGCCCCATCATCCGCTGGAGAAGCACGGCTTCCTCTCCATCGGCTGCATGCCGTGCACCTCGCGCGTGAAGCCCGGCGAGGACCCGCGCGCCGGACGCTGGCGCGGCCGCGCCAAGACCGAGTGCGGCATCCACCTGGGAGAGGGGATCTAGGGCGCTTCCTGCGCGCACCGGCGCAGGGAAGTCGCTTCTGGCGCTTGAGGCCACGCATTTTCTTCACGCGAAACGGTTCCGCCGCGCTTGAAGATGCCCTCGATCAAGTCCGGCAAAGCGCGTAGCGGCTTTGCGTGTGGAGTTGCGACAAAACAAGGATTTGGAGCATGTTCGGCGAGCCGGTGCCTGCCGATCATGCGTTTGGGGCGGGATCGTCCTATGATGGCGGCATTGGGGGCCTCGCCCTTCCGCCGCCTCGCCCCTCGGCCGTTCCGTGCCGCCGGCCGTCCCTTCGGGGGCGTCCGGGCGGCGCCCGCCCATGACGCGGCGCCGCATGGCCGTCCGCCCCGAAACGCGGCAAGACCGCCCGGCTGCGCGGGTGGCCTGCCGCTCGCCGGAACCCGTCCGCGCCCGCGGCCGCAGAGGACCTTGCCCATGAGCTTGCTTGCCCAGGATGCGCCGCCCCGAGATGCGCCGCGCGCGGCGCCCCCGGCCCTCGGCGTGAGCGAGGGGCCGCCCTCCGGGCTTTCCGAGGGGCGGGCCCTGGCCCGCCATGGCCACCGCCCGGTGAACACCGAGCCGGCGGCGGTGCGCATCACCCTCACGGTGCTGGCGCTGGCCTTCCTCGGCCTGTTCATCGGCCTGCCGCTGCTGGCGGTGTTCGTGGAGGCGTTCAAGCGCGGGGTTCCCGCCTATCTCGCCGCCCTTGTCGATCCCGATGCCTTGGCGGCCATCCGCCTCACGCTGGTGGTGGCGGCCATCTCGGTGGCGGCCAATCTCCTGTTCGGGCTCGCGGCCTCCTGGGCCATCGCCAAGTTCGAGTTCCCCGGCAAGAGCCTGCTGATCTCGCTGATCGACCTGCCGTTCTCGGTCTCGCCGGTGGTGGTGGGCCTCATGTTCGTGCTGCTGTTCGGCTCCCACGGCCTGTTCGCGGCGTGGCTCGCGGCGTGGGACGTGAAGATCATCTTCGCCTTGCCGGGCATCGTGCTCGCCACCGTGTTCGTCACCTTCCCGTTCGTGGCGCGGGAGCTGATTCCGCTGATGCAGGAGCAGGGCACGTCCGAGGAAGAGGCGGCGGTCTCGCTCGGCGCGTCGGGGCTCTCCACCTTCTTCCGCGTCACCCTGCCCAACGTGAAATGGGCGCTGCTCTACGGTGTGCTGCTCTGCAACGCGCGCGCCATGGGCGAGTTCGGCGCGGTCTCGGTGGTGTCGGGGCACATTCGCGGCCTCACCAACACCATGCCGCTGCACATCGAGATCCTCTATAACGAATACCAGTTCGTGGCCTCGTTCGCGGTGGCCTCGCTGCTGGCGCTGCTGGCGCTGGTGACGCTGGTGGCCAAGACCGTGCTGGAGCACCGGCTGGCCGAGGCGGACCGCTGACGTCGCGCCCCGCGCGGGTGCTATAAGGGCCGGGTGCCGTGGAATGACGCCGCGGGGGCCTTCCGGCCCGCCCGCGGCGGATGCGGACTGAGGCCTCGCACCGGGCCTGCCGCAGGATCGAGGAGAACCGCCGTGCCGCCGCTGTTCGTCGTCGCCCTGGGCGCCTTCGGCGCCGCCGCCCTGGTGAAGGTCATCGCCAACGAGGCGCGCCGCGTCAACGCCCGCATGGACCGCCAGCGGGCGGCCGAGGACGGGGCGCTGAAGACCATCCCGCTGGAGCGCGACCCCGTGACCGGCGAATACCGCCCCCGCCCGCACTGACGCGGCCGGCGCTGGCCGATTCGAGAGCGGGCCGCGGTGGAAGGTCATGCCATCGGCTGCGGCACTGGAGGCCGGTCCGTGGCGGGCGCGACACCGGCTTGGCTTGAGCGTCTGGCGGGCCTTCGGCATCACGGCGGTGTCGGGCGCGGTGGCTTCCGGTCGCGCGGCCCCGAGAGAACGCCCCTGAGAACGCCCTCCGGAAGCCGGTGCGAGCGAAAAATGCCTCAGTCCTTCGCCGGGGCGCAGGCGACCGCGGCGCCGATGGCGGCATTGCCGCACCCGGCCGCAGCGCGCCGCGCCTTCATGCTGCGCCGGTGCTCGCAGGTGAGCGCATAGAGCCCGGCCCCCACCACCAGCACCATGCCCACCGTGGTCCAGATGTCCGGCAGGTCGCCGAACACCAGGTAGCCGGAGACCAGCGCTCCGAACACCATGAGGTAGCGCAGGGGCGAGACCGAGGCCACCGGCGCGTGTCGGAAGGCGAACACCAGCAGCAGCGTGCCCGCCGCGAATGCGGTCGAGGCGATGCACACCACGCCCAGCACCTGGAGGGAGGGCGCGTGCCACGGCTCCCAAAGCGCGAACAGGGCGGCGCTCGAAACCAGCACGATGCCCGAGGAGAAGCCCACCACCGGGCCGGGAATGTCCATGCCGATGCCGCGGGTCATCACGTCCCGCGCCGAGCCGCAGAAGGCGGCGAACGCCGGCAGCAGGGCGAACGCGGAGAAGGTGGCGGGGTCCGGCCGGGTCACGATGATCGCGCCGCAGAAGCCGATGACGATCGCGCACCAGCTGCGCCAGCTCACCTTCTCCCCCAGCATGGGCACCGCCAGCGCCGTCGTCATCAGCGGCGCCACCATGTAGATGGTGGTGGAGGAGGCGATGGGCATCACCGCCAGCGCCGCCACGTAGAGGAAGGTGGTGAGCGAATCGAGCGACGAGCGCGCCAGCACCCGCGGGCGGAACGCCATGGGCAGGGCCGGAAGGTCCCCACCCCGCGCCACCAGCGCCAGGATCATCAGCACCGAGAGCAGGGTGCGCAGGAAGATGGCCTCGCCCAGCGGCAGCTCGCGCACCGCCACCTTCAGGCAGGTGTCGTTGGTGATGAACATGGCCATGGCCAGCGCCATGGCGATGACGCCCTTCAGCGCCATGCCCGGCGCGCCGCCGGCCGGCTGGTTGCCACCCGTCCCGTTCGTCATCTCTCGCCCTTCGAACGCGCTTCCCCGGATCCGCGCCGGAGCGCCGGTGCGCGGCGTCTCCCCTGCGCGCGGGGCCTCCTGCCGCGGGCGTGGGCGGAGCCGGGACACGCTGTCCGCGCTTTCCCGTTCCCGCCGGCCAGTCGCGCCGGAGGACATTCCCGCGCCGCGCCGCCGGAGGCCGGCGGCGGAAAGCGGATCATGCTTCGTACTTAGCGTATTCGCCCGCGCGGCGACCTTGCGGAATTCCGGCCGCTCGGCCGGCGGCCCTGCGCGGCGCGCATGGCCGCGCCCCAGTCGCGCCGCAATGCTGAAGCGCACCTTAAGGCATGTGCGCCGAACACCGGTTGGCCGAACATGCTCCAGGTCTTTCGTTCATCGCAATTGCGGACGCGAAACCGCCACGCGCTTTCGCTGGAATTGCCCTAGCCGCCCGTGGCGCTCATGTGCCGGCTCACCGCCGGGCCATGGGCGCGGTCGATGACGAAGTCGTGGCCCTTGGGCTTGCGGAAGATGGCGGCGTCGATGGCGGCGTGAAGGGCCTCGTCGGTGGGGGAGGCGCGCAGCGGCGCGCGCAGGTCGGCGGCGTCCTCCTGGCCGAGGCACATGTAGAGGGTGCCGGTGCAGGTCACCCGCACCCGGTTGCACCCCTCGCAGAAATTGTGGGTGAGCGGAGTGATGAAGCCGAGCCGCCCGCCGGTTTCCTTCACCTCCACGTAGCGCGCCGGCCCGCCGGTGCGGTAGGCGATGTCCGAGAGGGTGAAGCGCTGCTCCAGCCGCGCGCGCACGGCATCGAGCGGCAGGTATTGGTCCGCGCGCTCCTCGCCCACCTCGCCGAGCGGCATCACCTCGATGAGGGAAAGGTCGTGCCCCTCGCCATGGGCCCATTCCACGAGGCTCGGGATCTCTTCCTCGTTCACGCCCTTGAGCGCCACGGTGTTGATCTTCACCCGGATGCCCGCGGCCTTGGCGGCGGCGATGCCCTCCATCACGCGGGCGAGGTCGCCCCAGCGGGTCACGGCGCGGAAGCGGGCGGCATCGCGCGTGTCCAGGGAGACGTTGATGCGCCGGACGCCGCAGGCCGCGAGGTCGGCCGCGTGGCGGGCGAGCAGGGAGCCGTTGGTGGTGAGCGTCAGCTCGTCCAGCCGGCCGGTCTCCAGGTGGCGCGAGAGGCTCGAAACCAGGGTCATCACGTCGCGCCGCACCAGCGGCTCGCCGCCCGTGAGGCGCAGCCGGCGCACCCCGCGCATGACGAAGGCGCCGCACAGCCGGTCCAGCTCCTCCAGGCTCAGCAGTTCCGGCTTCGGCAGGAAGGTCATGTGTTCGGACATGCAATAGACGCAGCGGAAATCGCAGCGGTCCGTCACCGAGACCCGCAGGTAGGTCACGGCGCGGCCGAAGGTATCCACCAGCGGCCCGGCATCGCGGCCGGCGGCGACGCTCGGCCGGTCGATCAGGTCCCTCAGCACGGCACTCACCGCCTCGCTCTCCTCGCCATCCGCCCGCGCCGTCCCGTCCGCCGGCTTGCCGCCGGTCTCGAAGGGTCCGTCCTGCCTGCGGCAGCGCGCGGACTTCGGCGCCTGATCCTTATATCGTATGCAACGGCGACATGAACAGGGAGCCGGCGCACGAAGCCGTGCTTCAAGACAAGCCGTGCTCCAACACAAGGACCGCCCGCAATGACCGGGAACATCACCCAGCAGGAGACGCCCCAGCCCCCCGCGCCCGAGCCGGTGCCCGCCGCCTGGCCCACCGAGATTCGACTGGCGCACGACAAGGATGCCCTCGACATCGCCTTCGACGACGGCGCGCGCTTCCGCATTCCCGCCGAGCTGCTGCGGGTGGAGAGCCCTTCCGCCGAGGTGCAGGGCCATGCGCCCCACGAGAAGGTGACGGTGGCCGGCAAGCGCGCGGTGCGTATCACCGGCGTGGAGGCGGTGGGCAATTACGCCCTCCGCCTCACCTTCGACGACGGCCATTCCACCGGCATCTACCCCTGGGCGCTGCTCTACCGCTACGGGCGGGACCAGGAGGCGCTGCTCACCGCCTATGCCGAGGTGCTGGCGGCGCGGGGCCTCTCGCGCGGCTGAGACTGGAGGTGTTTGAGCGGAACTGAGGCGGCACCGGACAGAGCCGGGGCCGATGGCATGAGGCGCGCGGCGCGCTCAGGGCCGCCCCGCCGTCCTCCTTGGTGAAGCGCTCCGGCCTGCGGTCGGCGCGCTGCTCCGCCTGCCCGGCCTGGGGCGGGAGGGGAGCGCCCGTCAGCGCTCCACGGAGATCACGCGGCCCTTCTCCACCGCCAGGGCGATGCGGCCGGCCTTGAGGGCGAGGGCGCGCTCGCCGAACAGCTCGCGCCGCCAGCCCTTCATGGCGGGCACGTCGGCCTCGTCATCCACGGCGATGCGTTCCAGGTCGTCGGTGGTGGCGATCACCTTGGCGGCCACCGCGTTCTGCTCGGCGGTCATGCGCAGCAGCACCTTCAGCAGCTCCACGGTGGCGTTGGCCCCGTTGGGCAGCGGCTTGTCGCGCTCGATGCGCGGGAGCGCGCGCGGGTCGCGGGCGAGGCCGCGCTTCACCGCCTCCAGCACCGCCTCGCCATAGCGCGAGCGCTCGAAGCCCTTGGGCAGGGAGCGCAGCTCGGAGAGCTTTTCGGGGGTCTGCGGCTGCTGCACGGCGATCTCGCCGATCACCTCGTCCTTGATGACGCGGCCGCGCGGCAGGTCTCGGCTCTGGGCCTCGCGCTCGCGCCATGCGGCCACCTCCACCAGCACCCCCAGCTCGCGCGGCTTGCGCACGCGGGATTTCAGGCGCTCCCAGGCGGTGTCGGGGTTCTGGTCGTAGGTGGCGGGGGAGGTGAGCACATGCATCTCCTCGCCCACCCATTCGCCGCGGCCGCGGGTGTCGAGGTCGGCCGTGAGCCGCATGTAGATGTCCCGCAGGTGGGTCACGTCGGTGACCGCATAGGCCACCTGCGCCGGGCTGAGGGGACGGCGCGACCAGTCGGTGAAACGGGAGGACTTGTCGATGGCGTGCCCGCACACCCGCTGCACGAGCTGGTCGTAGGAGATGCTGTCGCCGTAGCCCAGCACCATTGCCGCCACCTGGGTGTCGAACACCGGGTGGGGGATGAGGCGGGCCTGGTGCCAGATGATCTCGATGTCCTGCCGGCCGGCGTGGAACACCTTCATGACCTGGGTGTCGGCCATGAGCTGGTAGACGGGCGCGAGGTCGAGCCCCTCGGCCAGCGCGTCCACCACGATGGCCTCCTCCGGGGAGGCCAGCTGCACGACGCACAGCTTGGGCCAGAACGTGGTCTCGCGGAGGAATTCCGTGTCCACGGTGACGAAGGGATGGCGGGCGAGACGCTCACAAGCCGATACGAGAGCGTCGGTCGTGGTGATGAGATCCATAAGGCGACCATATCCGCGTCGGAGCGCGGGCGGAAGGGATTGTGGCGTGATTTTGTCCGGCTGCGGCGGGATGATGGCGCGGGCGGCCTTGCCTCGGTCCCCGCCTCAGCCGGCGGAGGCGCGGGCGAGGCGCGTCGCCTCCTCCTCCGACATGGGCGGGCCCAGGAGGAAGCCCTGGAAATGGGTGCAGCCTTCCTGCTTCAGGAAGTCGAGCTGGGCCTGGTCCTCGATGCCTTCGGCCGTGCTCTTGAGCTCCAGCGCCTGCGCGAGGCTGAGGATCGCCTTCACGATGGCCCGCGTATGGGGATCGTCCACCACGCGGCGGATGAAGCTCTGGTCGATCTTCAGGCGGCTGATGTTCAGCACCTGCAGGTAGCGTAGGGAGGAATAGCCGGTGCCGAAATCGTCGAGGGCGAGGATGATGCCCTCCGCGCGGAACCGGTCCAGCAGGGCGCGGACGGAAGAGTCCGCCTTCAGCAGCAGCGATTCGGTGATTTCCAGCTCCAGCCGGGCGGGCGGCAGGCCGCTGCGCTTCAGCGCGTCCCGGACCTGTTGCTCCGTGTGCCCGCCCCGGAACTGCGCCGGGGAGACGTTGACCGAGATGAAGAGGTGCTCCGGCCAGCCGGCGGCGGTGCGGCAGGACTGGTCGAGGATCCAGCTGCCCACCTTCAGGATCAGGCCCGATTCCTCCACCACCGGGATGAAGCGCTCGGGCGGCACCTCCCCGCGCACGGGGTGGCGCCAGCGCAGCAGCGCCTCGAACCCGGCGAGCCGCCCGCTCGCGGCCTCGAAGATGGGCTGGTAGGCCATGCGGAACTGGCTGTTCTCCCAGGCCTCGTGCAGGTCGAGCTCGATGTCGCGCCGGGCGCGGGCGGTGTCGCCCATGTTGGCCTCGAACAGGCGCGCGGTGCCGCGGCCGTCGTTCTTGGCCCCGTAGAGGGCGAGGTCGGCGCATTTGAGCAGGGTGGCGACATCGGTTCCGTCGCGCGGGAACATGGCGATGCCCACGCTGGCGCCGGTGAGCACCTGGTGGTGCTCCAGCATGAAGGGCGCCCTCAGGGCCTCGATGACGGCGAGGGCGGCGGCCTCCGCCTGCGCGTCGTCCTCGGCCTCGCCGCAGATCACGGCGAACTCGTCGCCGCCCAGGCGCGCCACGAAGTCGTGCTCCGCCACCGCATCCAGCAGCCGCTCGGCGACCGCCTGGAGCAGGGCGTCGCCGATGTCGTGGCCCAGGGTGTCGTTGACGCTCTTGAAATAGTCGAGGTCGATGAAGAGAAGGGCGATCCTGCGGTCGCCGGCATGGGCGAGGCGGGTGGCCAGCCGCTCGGCGAAGAACAGGCGGTTGGGCAGGCCGGTGAGGGCGTCGTAGCGCGCCCGGCGGCGCTCCATCTCCGAAAAGGCCCGCTCGCTGTCGAGCTGGCGGATGACGAAATAGATGACGAGGCCGATGAGGCCGCACACCAGCACGGCCGCCAGGATGACGGGCAGCATCTGCCGCCAAGCCTGCTCCTCCAGCCAGTCTACGCTGTCGCTGATGACCACGGCGAGGGGGAAGTTCGCGAGCTTCTCCACCGCCACCACGCGCTCGCGCGCATCGAGGATGCCGGCGGGGATCACCTCGTCGCCGCCCGCGCGCGCGAACAGGGCGCGAGCGATCCCGGCCCGCACCGCCGCGTCGCGGGGGAACTGGGCGGCGCTGCCGGGCACGCGCGCCAGGAGGGCGCCGTCGTCGCGCAGCAGGGCGATGAGGCCCGAGGGGGCGAGGTCGATGTTGGCGAAGTTCTCCTCGAACGAGGATTGCTCCATGGCCCCGAGGATGATGCCCAGGAAGGTGCCGTCGGGCGCGGTGACGCGCCGCCCCAGGAACATGGTGACGGTGCCCGTCACCGTGTTCCGCACCGGCTCGCCGATGAAGGTGGGCGGCCCCTTCATGCTGCTCAATACAATGAAGTAGTCGCGGTGGGCGAGGTCGATGTCCGGGGTCGGCCAGCGGCGGGTGGTGCTCACGAGCCGGCCGTCGCTGCCGATGACCGAGAGGGCATCCACGTGGGGCAGGCCGGACATCTTTTCCCGCATCAGCCGGTAGATGGAGCGCTGCCCCATGGCCGCAGCGAACTCCTGGGGCGTGGCGATGCCCGCGTCGGCGACGCGCTCGGCGAGGCTGCGCTGCACGAGGTCGAGGCTTTGCAGCGCCCGGTCCGTCTGCTCCGCGAGCGAGATGGCGAGATTGCGGACCTCGCGCCGGTGCTCCGCATAGCTCTGCCGGTAGAGCGAGGTGACGAGCGCAGCGGTGCCGATGCAGATGATCGCGCAGATGACGACGCCGAGGCCGACCAGCAGCGCCCGTGGCCGCAGCAGGCGCGGCGGGGGCGCAAGGGCGGCATCCTCGCGGAGGTCATCGGCGGCGGCGGCCTCCAGGCGGGAGGCGGGCGAAGCGGTGCCGGAAGGGGAAGGGCCTGAACTCACTCGGTATCCCGTGTTTGGGTGCCGGCCGCCGCCTCCGGTCCGGCGCGCGCCTCACGTGCGGATGGTCATACCACGCCGCTGCCGCGCGAAACAGGACCGTGGCTGTCACAGGCCCCCGACAAAATTTGACAATTGCCCGCCCATATCGAAAAGCGCCGGCTCAGGTTGGCGATCGACGATCCCGACGCCGCTTGATCCGTTCATAGACGTATTGCGGTGTCTTCGTTGCGTCCAGGCGTCCTTATCGCCGCTCTCCCATTGTCAAAAGCTTGACACGGCGCGGGGCGCATGCACCTTCGCCCCGCTTCAGACGCGGACAGCCCGCGCCGCGGTGCGTGCGCGCATCGGCCGGCATGGGCTGTGCCCGCGCGGTGCTGCGCGCGCCCGGCCGGCTGCGCGCGGGGCCCGCGGGAGGAGCTTCAAGGCTTCCCGCGTCCCATCCGCTCAGCCTGGAAAGGGCAATTTGATGCACCGCTATCGCTCCCATACCTGCGGCGCGCTCACCACCGCCGAGGTGGGCGAGCACGTCCGGCTCTCCGGCTGGTGCCACCGCATCCGCGACCACGGCGGCGTGCTGTTCATCGACCTGCGCGACCATTACGGCCTCACTCAGGTGGTGGTGGACCCCGACAGCGCCGCCTTCAAGGACGCCGAGAAGGCGCGTTCCGAGTGGGTCATCCGCATCGACGGCAAGGTGCGTCTGCGCCCCGAGGGCACCGGGAATGCGGACCTCGCCACCGGCGCCGTCGAGATCTACGCCACCGAGCTGGAAGTGCTGGGCACCGCCGCCGAGCTGCCGCTGCCGGTGTTCGGCGACCAGGAGTATCCGGAGGAGACCCGGCTGAAGTACCGCTTCCTCGACCTGCGCCGGGAGAAGCTGCACAAGAACATCATGACCCGCGGCGCCATCATCGACACCATGCGCGCCCGCATGAAGGCGCAGGGATTCTTCGAGTTCCAGACCCCCATCCTCACGGCTTCGTCTCCGGAGGGCGCGCGCGACTTCCTGGTGCCCTCGCGGCTGCATCCCGGCAAGTTCTACGCGCTGCCCCAGGCGCCCCAGCAGTACAAGCAGCTCATCATGATGAGCGGCTTCGACCGCTACTTCCAGATCGCCCCGTGCTTCCGCGACGAGGACCCGCGCGCCGACCGCCTGCCCGGAGAGTTCTACCAGCTCGACCTGGAAATGAGCTTCGTCGAGCAGGAGGACATCTTCGCGGCGGTGGAGCCGGTCATCCGCGGCGTGTTCGAGGAATTCGCCAACGGCAAGCCGGTGACGCAGAACTGGCCGCGCATTCCCTATGCCGTCTCCATGCGCAAGTACGGTACCGACAAGCCGGACCTGCGCAACCCGCTGGAGATGCAGGAGGTGTCGGCGCACTTCCGCGAGTCCGGCTTCAAGGTGTTCGCCCGCCTGCTGGAGGTGGAGAAGAACGAGGTGTGGGCCATCCCCGCGCCCAAGGGCGGCTCCCGCGCCTTCTGCGACCGCATGAACGCCTGGGCCCAGGGCGAGGGCCAGCCCGGCCTCGGCTACATCATGTGGCGCGAGGGCAATGAAGGCGCCGGCCCGCTGGCCAAGAACATCGGCCCCGAGCGCACCGAGGCCATCCGCCAGCAGCTCGGCCTCCAGGCGGAGGATGCCGCATTCTTCCTGGCGGGCGATCCCGCGAAGTTCGTGAAGTTCGCCGGCGCCGCCCGCACCAGGGTGGGCGAGGAGCTGAACCTGATCGACACCGAGCGCTTCGAGCTGGCCTGGATCGTGGACTTCCCCTTCTACGAGTGGTCGGAGGACGAGAAGAAGGTCGACTTCTCGCACAACCCCTTCTCCATGCCGCAGGGGGGGCTGGAAGCCCTGCAGACGCAGGATCCGCTCACCATCAAGGCGTTCCAGTACGACATCGCCTGCAACGGCTACGAGATCGCCTCCGGCGGCATCCGCAACCATCGCCCCGAGGCCATGGTGAAGGCGTTCGAGCTGGCCGGCTATGACGAGGAAACGGTGATCGAGCGCTTCGGCGGCATGTATCGCGCGTTCCAGTACGGCGCCCCGCCCCATGGCGGCATGGCGGCGGGCGTGGACCGCATCGTGATGCTGCTGTGCGGCACCACCAACCTGCGCGAGATCTCCATCTTCCCCATGAACCAGCAGGCCCTGGACCTGCTCATGGGCGCGCCCAACGAGGCATCGCCGAAGCAGCTGCGCGAGCTGCACATCCGCCCGGTGCCGCCGCAGAAGTGAGGGGCGCCCCCGCCGCGCGGGGTTCCGGTTTTGCATCGCCCCCGCGCCACCCGGCGCGGGGGCTTTCTTTTGACCTGTGGGCGGCGGGCTCCGGCGCCGAGGTGCCGTCACGGCCGTCGCGGACGGCAGGCGAAAGAGAGGGCCGCCGCTCGGGACCATCGCCGCCGCCGCATTTCAAGAGCCGCGGAAACCGGCTCGCGTGAAGAAGATGCGTTGTCTCGACAGCTGTCGCGATTGCCGCACGCCCATGCGGGCGGACGGCGCTCCGCCAGGGCCCGCGCCGGCCGGCAAGGCTCCGGCGCCCGCCGGCCGGTGTCTTGGGGCGGGCGCGGACGCCCGCCCGCGCGCCTCAGGGCTTGTTGACGGCGGTGAAGCTGAAGAGCTGCAGCGGCGCGGTCGGGTCGTCGGAGTTGATGAAGGCGAGCAGCGGCACCCGGCCCTTGGGGGTCGCGGTGATCTCCAGCGTCTTCGGGTCGCGGATGAAGCGGGCGATGGCCTCGCCCACGGCGGCGGCCTCGGGCGCGCCGGAAGCGGCCGCGGCGATGCCCTGGTTCAGGAGGTCGAGCAGGTGGGCGCGATACTCGTCCGGGCTCACCCCCTCCGCCTCGGCGAGGCGCTGCAGCATCAGGCTGGCGAGGCCGTGGTCGGTGATGGTGAGGCCGAGCGGGCCGATGTTCACGCCCGGCATCGCCGCCGTGAGCGCCTCCTCGGAGGCGAGGGCGGAGAGGGGCAGGTTGTCCAGCCGCGCGGTGAAGGCGGTGCGGAAGGCGTCCTTCACCTCCACCTCGGCGGGGCTGAGGCTGATGCTGCTGGTGGCCGGATCATAGACGGCGCCGAGCGCGAGCGAGAAGGTGGCCTCCTTCAGGCCGGCGGCGGCCAGCGTGTTGAAGGGCTCGCCGTCCTCCGCGTCGATGGGGCCGGTGACGTCGGTGAGCTCGAAGCGGATGCGTCCGGGCACCACGCCGGAGGCATCCGGGAAATCGCCCCAGGTGAGCCCCGCGCGGCCGATGCGGATGGGGTCGGCGGGCTTGTCGCCGGTGGTGTCGGCGGGCACCTCGATGCCGGCGAGGGTGACCCCCGTGAGGACGCGGAAGCCGCCGAGCGCCACGTCCGGCCGGGTGGGGTCGGAGGCATGGGCGAGGGCGAGCAGGCGCGGCAGGTCGAGCCCGGTCAGCGAGATGCTGCCGAACTTCACGGCGCGCCCGTCGCTGTCGCCCTCCACCCCCTCGAACCGCAGCTCGGAGAGCACCCCGCCCTCGAACTTGTTCAGGGCGAAGAGGGCGGCGCGGCCGCCGCCCACGGGCTCGATGGTGCGCATGTCGCGCACCTCGAAATTGGCGAAGGCGATGCCGCGCAGCAGCGCGTCGGCCTCCGCCAGCAGCGGCGCGGGGTTGGCCGGCGGCTCGTCCGCCGAGAGGGCGTCGAGTGCGTCGAGGCGCGCGGCGGTGATCGCAGCAGGCTTCAGCGCCACCGACGTGAGCTTGAGGCTCGCGCCCTCGGTGCGGATGTCGTCCTGCTGCTCGACGGTGAAGGCGCCGGTCTCCAGCGCGCCGAGCACCGGCTTGAGGCCCCCGTCGGCGGGAGTGGCCAGCAGCGGGGTGATGTCGATGTCGCGGGCGAGAATGGCGCTCACCTCCACCCGCGGCAGGCTGCCGTCGTCGGCATCCGCGGCGTCGTCCGCGCCGGTGCCGCTGTCCGCCTGCCCGCTGCCGGCCTTTCCGGGGGCCGCCGCCCCCGCGTCCGCCTTGGCGGGATCCGTCGGCTGGCCCTCGGCCGCGAGGCGGGCGATGGAGAAGCGGGCGATCCGGCCGGAGCGCACATCGGTGGCCGCGATGCCGTCGAGGGTCAGCTCCCGCGCCCGGCCGGGCAGGGGATCGTCCTTGCCGGCGATCTTGCGGGTGACGGCGTGGGGCACGTCGATGCGGGCGGCGTCCACGCCGGCGAGCTGGCGCAGGGCGAGCACCACCGGGCTTGCGGCCACCAGGTCGGCCGCATTGCCGGCGGTGGGGGTCACCACCAGCGGGCCGGCGTAGCGCTCGATGGCGACGTGGGGCAGGGTCTCCACCAGGCGCGCGCCGCCGGGGCCGCCGGTGCGGGTGATGGTGACGTTCTCCAGCTCGACCGTGTCGGCGGTGATTCGCCCGTCTTGCGGCGTGCCCATGCCCCGCGCGGCGAGCCGGGAGACGGTGAGGGAGAGGGCGCCGTCGGCTGAGGTCACCGAGAGGTCGCCCAGGGTCAGGCTGCGATCCTTCACCGAAACCGCGCTGGAGCCGAGGCTGGCCTTGGCGCCGGTGGCGCGCACGTTGGCGAGCGCCTCGTCGATGACGGCACGGGCCTTGTGCTGCGCCCAATACTGCACGCCGGCATATCCGCCGGCGCCGAGGACGAGAACGGCCACGATGCCGATGACAAGCGGTTTCTTCATGGGAAAAGTCCTCGTCGCCGACCTCTGCGGATCGCACAGACTTCCTGTGCGTTCGCAGCATTGCTCAATTTGTGCGGTGGGCCGTGACATCGGCGAACCGCGCCGCTACCTTTCGCGCCCGTTTCAGGACTGACGCAAGAGAGATCATATCGAGATCGCGCGGGCGTACACACGCGGCCGTGGGTGCGCGGTACTCAAGTAGCGCGGCGATGGTGAAGGAGCAGGAGCAAGGATGGCGTCGAATATTTCCGAGGATCTGCGTTCCGGAGCGCTCGTCTATCACCGCCTGCCCCGGCCTGGAAAACTTGAGATCCAGGCCACCAAGCCGCTCGGCAACCAGCGGGACCTGGCGCTCGCCTATTCACCCGGCGTCGCCGCGGCCTGCGAGGCCATCGCCGCCGATCCGCTGCAGGCGGCCGAGCTGACCATCCGCGCCAACCTCGTGGGCGTGGTCTCCAACGGCACCGCCGTGCTCGGCCTCGGCGCCATCGGCCCGCTGGCCGGCAAGCCGGTGATGGAGGGCAAGGCGGTCCTGTTCAAGAAGTTCTCCGGCATCGACGTGTTCGACATCGAGATCGACGCGCTCACCGTGGACCGCATGGTGGAGGTCATCAGCGCGCTGGAGCCCACCTTCGGCGGCATCAACCTCGAGGACATCAAGGCCCCCGAGTGCTTCGAGGTGGAGCGCCAGCTGCGCGAGCGCATGAAGATCCCGGTCTTCCATGACGACCAGCACGGCACCGCCATCATCGTCGGCGCCGCCGTGCGCAACGCCATGGAAGTGGGCAACCGCAGGATCGAGGATCTCAAGATCGTCGCCTCGGGCGCCGGCGCCGCCGCCCTCGCCTCGCTGAACCTTCTCGTGAAGCTCGGCGCCCGGAAGGAGAACATCTGGGTCTGCGACATCGAGGGCGTGGTCTACGAGGGCCGCAACACCCTCATGGACCCCTACAAGGAAAAGTTCGCCCAGCAGACCGAGAAGCGCACCCTCGACGAGGTGATCGAGGGCGCGCACATCTTCCTCGGCCTTTCCGCCGGCGGCGTGCTGAAGCCGGAGATGGTGAAGAAGATGGCGGACCATCCGCTCATCATGGCCCTCGCCAACCCCACCCCCGAGATCATGCCCGAGCTGGCCCGCGAGGCGCGGCCCGACGCCATGATCTGCACCGGCCGCTCGGATTTCCCGAACCAGGTCAACAATGTCCTGTGCTTCCCCTACATCTTCCGCGGGGCGCTGGACGTGGGCGCCACCGACATCAACGACGAGATGAAGATGGCGGCGGTGGAGGCCATCGCCGCCCTCGCGCGGGAGGCGCCGTCCGACGTGGTGGCCCGCGCCTATGGCGGCGAGACGCGCATGTTCGGCGCCGATTCGCTCATTCCCTCGCCGTTCGATCCGCGCCTCATCCTGCGCATCGCCCCCGCGGTGGCGAAGGCGGCCATGGACACCGGCATCGCGACCCGGCCCATCGCCGATTTCGAGCACTACCAAGCGGTGCTGGACGATTTCGTGTTCCGCTCCGGCTTCATCATGCGCCCCCTGTTCGCCCGTGCGAAGCAGGACAAGATGCGCGTGATCTACGCCGAGGGCGAGGACGAGCGCGTCCTGCGCGCCGTGCAGGCGGTGGTGGAAGAGGGCATCGCCCGTCCCATCCTGGTGGCCCGGCCCAACGTGGTGGAGACGCGCATCAAGCGCTTCGGCCTGTCCATCCGCGCCGGCCAGGACTTCGAGCTCATCAATCCCGAGGATGATCCGCGCTACCGCGACTATGTGCGCGACTATATCGACGTCGCCGGCCGCCGGGGCGTGACGCCGGACGCGGCCCGCACCCTGGTGCGCACCCATCCCACCGTCATCGCCGCGCTGGCGGTGCGGCGCGGCGAGGCGGACGCCATGCTGTGCGGCATCGAGGGGCGCTTCACCCGGCACTTCCGCCAGGTGCGCGACATCATCGGCCGCGCGCCGGGCGTGAAGGAGCTGGCGGCGCTCTCGCTGCTCATCACCCCCAAGGGCAACTTCTTCATCTGCGACACCCAGATCCAGACCGAGCCCACCGCCCCCGACCTCGCGGAGATGACCGTGCTGGCGGCGGCCCATGTGCGCCGGTTCGGCCTGGAGCCGCGGGTGGCGCTGCTCTCCCACTCCAACTTCGGCAGCCACGAGACGCTCGCGGCCAAGCGCGTGCGCGCGGCGCTGGAGATCCTGCGCGAGCGGGCGCCCGACTTGCAGGTGGACGGCGAGATGCAGGCCGATGCCGCTCTGGTGGAGGACATCCGCAAGCGCGCCCTGCCGCACTCGCGCCTCCAGGGCGTGGCGAACGTGCTGGTGATGCCGGACCTCGACGCCGCCGACATCGCCTACAACATGCTGAAGGTGCTGGGCGATTCCCTGCCTGTCGGGCCCATCCTGATGGGCACGGCCAAGCCCGCCCACATCCTCAGCCCGTCCATCACCGCGCGCGGCATCGTCAACATGACGGCGGTGGCGGTGGTGGAAGCCCAGACCGGTCCCTGAGCGCCGCGCCTCCTCCCCGTGCGGGGGAGGAGGCGTCGCCCTTCCGGGCGCACCCGGGTCAGGAGAGACGGCGCGCCGATGGCCGGGGGCGCGAACCGGCGTTTTCCCGTCGCGTGCCCTGCGGCGAAGCAGCCTTCGCTTCCCCGGAAAAATCATCTCGGTCGGATGCTCCCCCTCCCGCCTACCGGTAGGGGGCAGCCGTGCGGCGCAGTCGTGGCGCAAATCCAGGCCGGCCTCGTGCCCGAGCACGGCTTCCAGCCTGCCTCGATCCCGCGTCTTGCCGGCGCGCGCGCCGAGCGTGCGCCGCGACAGGCGCGTCTTGGCGGTGAATGGCCCATCCCGTCAGCTCCGGTCTCTCGCCGGAGCTGCGGGTTTCGCGCAGGCCCCGCGGGCGGGCTTGCGCAAAGGGGCGGGAGGAAGGCTCTCGGGCTCCGGCATCACGGGTGCGCGCGGCAGGGTCTGGTGGGTGAGCGTGGTGGGTTAGCCTGATGGGTCGATGCGGGCGCGCCCCGGCGTTTCCGCGCATTGCCCGATGCGTCTGGACCGCGCATCCGGCGCATGCCCTGATCGGCACACGGCCGAGCGTTGCCGCCGCGTGCCCAGCCGATGCCGGCCGGCACCTATCACTCAGATTGGCGGCTTGCCCGGCGGGATCGTCTCCCGCCACCGCCTCCGGTCCTTCACCGTCGCGGGGTTGCCGTGAGGCGACAACGGTCGGCCTCGGTCTTCAACCGACGCCAAGCGGATTTCGCCCATATACCTCCGCGCCGGCTTTCGGCCTCAGCCCTGCCAGCGGCGGGGGCGGTAGAAGGTGTGCACGCCGATGCGGTCGAGCTTGCGCATCTCCCGCACCCAGCTCGGATGCACCCAATAGGCGTGGTAGTGGGTGGCCCGGCCCACGCTGTCGAGCCAGAGCCTGCCGTCCAGCATGTCGGCGGCGATCTCCTTGGCCTGCACCCACATGTCCGGCTCGCGGATCACGTCCTTCACGCTGTCGCAGGCGAAGGTGAACTGGCAGGCGAGGTGCCGGTGGGCGTTCTGGTAGACGGTGCCGCACACGTCGGCCGGGTAGTAGCCGGAGAAGACGCGGTTCACGACCACCTGGGCCACCGCGATCTGCCCGCGCTTGGGCTCGCCGCGGCTTTCGAAATAGATGGCTTCCGCCAGGCACTTCTGGGCGCGGGCAAGAGTGGCGCCTTCCAGGCGCAGACGCTGGGCGGGGGAGGGCCAGATGCCGTCGCGCTCCGGGCTCTGCTCCTCCGCCACCGCGGGTGTGAGGGTGGGCGCGGGCGCCGGGGGCGAGAGCGGCTGCGGCACGAAGCCCTGGTCCGCGAGCGCGTGATACTCGAAGGCGAGCGGCGGGAACTGGCGCGGATCGCTGGCGAACACGGTGGTGGTGTCGTGGAGCACCGCCGGCTCGCTCGCCTCGCCGGGGGAGACCTCGGCTAATGCGTTGTTGGCGGGCGCCTCCTCGGGCACTATCTCGGGCGCGGGGGGCAGCGTCACGTCGGCGGCCTCCATGCCGTCGAAGTCGGTGCCGAACGCGGTGGAGGCGGCGAGCCCGGCGCCGTCGTCCTGGATCACCGGCAATTCCAGCAGTAGGTCGAGGGCCAGCTCCAGATGGGCGTTCACGGCGGGAGCCGCGGCCGGCTCCGCCGCCTCGTCCACGGGGGCAGGGGCGGCCTGCGGGGCGCCCAGCACCAGCGGCGGGGGATATTGGAACTCCCGGTCGGGCGTGACGGGAATGGCGGCCGGCTGTGGCGGGGGCGGCGCCGGCAGGTCGGGCACGGCGCGGGCGGTGCCGATGGGGCGGGGCAGGTCGAGGGTCGCGACCTTCAGGCTGCGCATGGGCGCGGCCAGGGGCGCGGAGATGAGGACGGCGCCGGCGCTGTCGGCAAGGGTCGCCTCGCCCGCCTTCAGCGGGGCCGGCCCGGCGCCGAGCGCGCCGAGGGCCACGACGAGCGGCAGCGTGCGCCGCCACACATCCGGGGAAGCCATGGGTCCTGCCTCGTCCGCTCACGCGCCGGGGCCTGCGCGCGGGGGGCGCGGCGGCCGCTCGGAACTGCCGTGTCTCATGCGTTCGGGCGGGTGAACCGATAAGTCCACGCCGCTCGCGAACGCCCTCAGCGCGCCGGCTGTTGCGAGCCGGCGACAGGCAAGAACATTGGCCGATCAGCGTTGATCGGAGGTTAACCGCGCCGCCAATTCGGCCTCGCGGGCGAAGGGGCCGCCGGCCGTGGCGCAAATGCCACGGGCGCGGGCGAGGCCGTGGGTGCCGAAGCGCACCTTGACGGCCTCCTCCACCCATTTGCCTTCCTGCGCGGCCCGCAGGGCCTCGCGCCGGCCCTCGGCCGCGAGGAAGGCGCGGTGGGTGTCCACGGCGGCGTCGAAGGCTTCGAGCCCCTCGCCGCTGGCGGCGGAGAGGCGCACCACCGGCACCGTCCAGCCCTCGCCCCCGCCCGAGAGGGAGAGGGCGCCCGCGACCTCCGAGGCGGCGCGGCGGGAGATCTCCACCATGTCGGCCTTGGTGACGACGATGATGTCCGGCAGCTCCATCACCCCCGCCTTCATGAACTGGAGGCTGTCGCCCGACGCGGGCTGGATGCAGAGCACCACCGTGTCCGCCACCAGCGAGATGTCGGCTTCCGACTGGCCGACGCCCACCGTCTCCACGATCACGAGGTCGTACACCGCGCGCAGCAGCACCACGGCGGCGATGGCGTCGTCGGAGAGGCCGCCGAGGCGGTCGCGCGCGGCCATGGAGCGCACGAACACGCCGCGGTCCTCCGGGTCGGTCTGGATGCGGGCGCGGTCGCCCAGCAGGGCGCCCTTGGTGCGGCGGGAGGAGGGGTCCACCGCCAGCACCGCCACCGTTTGCCCGGCGGCGCGGGCGCGGTGCACCAGCGCGTTGGTGAGGGTGGACTTGCCCACGCCGGGCGGCCCGGTGAGACCCAGCACATGGGCCTTGGCGGCCTTGGCGGCGGCATCGAGCAGGGTCACGAGATCGGGCTGGCCGCGGCGTGTCTCCACGGCGGCGAGGGCCTGGGCGACGGCGCGCTTGCCGCCGGCGCGCAGCGCGTCGAGGTCGGGCGGGTTCGGCGGGGGGAGCGGCATGGGAGCAGAATCGGGTGAGGTGAATCGGCCGCCATCTCAGCAGCTTTGCCCATCCGCTGCCAGGGGGCAGGTCGCGGGGGCAGGGCCGGGGGGCAGGGCCGGGGGGCAGGCGGGCAGGGCCGCGCCCGCAGCAAAAAGGCGCCGGCATGGGAGCCGGCGCCTTCCTGCTCATCGGAACCGTGCGGGGGAACGGAGCCGATCAACAATCCACGAACGGAATCAGCGGCAATAGGAGCGCGAGACGCGCATCACCTCGCCGTCGGGGTCCTGGAGGTAGCAGCGCCCGTCCTGGCCCCAGAAATAGAGGGGCTGGGGCGCCCGCTGCTCCGACTGGGCGCCGAGGATGGCGCCGGTGGCGCCGCCGAGCACCGCGCCCACCGCCGCGCCGCCGGCACGCCCGGTGACGGCCCCGCCGATCAGCGCCCCGGTGGCGCCGCCGATGACGGCGCCCGCCGCCGTATTGTTCTGCGCCTGCGCCGAGGTGGCGAGGCCGGTGGTGGCGAGGCCGGCGAGCGTGAGGGCGACGAGCCCGGCGCGGATCAGCATGGTCTTGATTCCCTGTCGCCCGGCGGGACTGGCCCCGGGCCGCGATGACGACGCGCGGCTGGCCGCGCGAACCCGGCGCCAGATGGGCGGACATATGGGGCGAAGATGCGGCGTGTCCGCCGCTCCCGCGCCCGCCGCCGCCCCTTCTGCACACAGGTGGGAGGATGCTTCTGGTCAAGTATGCGCGTGTAAGTTGTGCATCGCCCGCGCGCCCGCGTCAACCGCCGCGCGCCGGGTGATTGCACCGCGGTAGGGGGCTTGCGCGGCGGTCGCTCCCGGGTGCAGGGTTTGCGCCTTCTTTCGAGGACACCGCATTCATGAGCGAGACAAACCCCTTCGGCGGGCGTGTGACCCACCTCACCCCCGCCGACGTGAAGGCCGGCCTGGCCGACGGCACCATCCTGCTGGTGGACGTGCGCGAGCCCAACGAAACCCAGGCCGAGCGCATTCCCGGCGCCGTGAACCTGCCCCTGAGCCGCTTCGCGGCCGAACCCCTTCCGGACCCGGCTGGCAAGCGCCTCGTCTTCTCCTGCCGCTCGGGCCAGCGGTCCCAGCAGGCGCTGGCGGCCGCCCAGCGGGCCGGCCTGCCGTTCGAGGAGCACATGCAGGGCGGCATCCTGGCCTGGAAGGCCGCCGGCTACGACGTCGAGCGCGGCTGAGCCCGCCGTTTCCCGATCCGCCGGCCCACCCGGCCGGCGGCGGGCCTCGCCGGGCGCGAGCGGGCCGCCGCGCGAATTTTCGCAGGGTGATGCGCGCCTGGGTCATCGTCGCGCTTGAAGGTTTCGCGGCTTCGCGCTTGGATGACGGCGTGTGCAAACTGTCATCTGGAGCATCATGCCGGCACCTGCGTCCGGCCAGCCTCTCGAACCCGCGGCGCCGGATGCGCCGCTGGATGAGGCCGCGGCCTATCTGAATGCCTTCGGCACCCCCGATGTGGTGGAGGTCCTGCTGCCGGACACGTCCGGCATCCTCCGGGGCAAATGGCTGCCCGGCGCATCCCTCGGCAAGGTGTGGAAGGACGGGGTCGCGATTCCTCTGTCCATCTTCGGCCTCGACGTGTGGGGCTGCGAGGTGGAAGCCACCCGCATCCACCTGGAGACCGGCGACAAGGACGGCCTGTGCTGGCCTGTTCCTGGCACGCTGAGGCCGGTGCCGTGGGCCTCGCGCCCCACCGCCCAGGTGCTCATCACCATGCACGAGCCCGACGGCTCGCCCCGCGGGCGGCCCTGGCGGCTCGATCCGCGCCAGCAGCTCGCCAAGATCGTCTCGCGCTTCGCGGAGCTGGGGCTCACCCCCTGCGTCGCCTTCGAGCTGGAGTTCTACCTGTTGAAGCCCGGCGCCCCCGGCGACGTGCCGGAGCCGGTGTTTCCCGCCACCGGGCAGGCGCGGCAGAACATGTATTCCATGTCCGATCTCGACGCCTTCGCCGAGGTGCTGCACGAGATCCGCGAGGCCTGCGTGGCCCAGGGCCTGCCCGCCGACACCGTGATCTCCGAGGCGGCGCCCGGCCAGTTCGAGGTCAATCTCTACCACCGGGTCGACCCCATGGGCGCGGCCGACGATGCCATATTGCTGCGCCGGCTCATCGACGGCGTGGCGCGGCGCAACGGCCTGCGCGCCACTTTCATGGCCAAGCCGCTCGCCGAATTCGCCGGCAACGGCATGCATGTGCACGTCAGCCTCGTGGACAGGGACGGCGAGAATTTCTTCGCCCGCCCCGGAGAGGGGGACGACGCGCTGCGCCACGCGGCGGGCGGCCTGCTCGCCACCATGATCGATTCCACGCTGCTGTTCGTGCCGAGCTTCAACGGCTACCGCCGCCTCGTGCCCGGCAGCTATGCGCCGGTGTCCGTCACCTGGGGCTACGACAACCGCTCGGTGGCTGTGCGCGTGCCCAACGGCCCGCCCAAGGCGCGCCGGCTGGAGCATCGCATCGCCGGGGCGGAGGCCCATCCCCACCTCGTGCTCGCGGCCATCCTCGCCGGCATGCTGGAGGGGCTGGAGCGCAGGATCGAGCCGCCGGCCGCGCTCGCGGGCAACGCCTATGACCGCGAGGCGCCCAAGCTCAGCCCCTCCATGGCGGATGCGGTGGCGCGCTTCGCCTCCTCGCCCTTCATCGCGCGGGCATTCGGCGAGGAGTACCGCAGGGTGTATGCGGTGATGAAGGCCGAAGAACTCGCTGCCTTTACGCGCGTCATCCTGCCGCTGGAGTACGAAACCTACCTGTGACGACAAGAGCCGGCGAAGATGCAGGTGCATCGCGGCTCGTTTTCCTTGCCGCCGGGCGCGGCCGTCCCTTGGGCGGCCGCGCTTTGCTCTTTGCCGGCATATTTTGACTTTTCCGGTTGAGCGCTACCGCATGACGCAATAGCCTCCAAGGGCAGGCGGGAGAGACAATCCCGTCGTCTCTCAGAGGAGAAGAGCGGATGAGTCGCGCTTTCAAAGCGGCCGTCATGGGCGTGGGGCTGGGCGTGGTGCTCGGCGCCGGCGTGGCCCTCACCGGGCCGGCGTTCGCCCAGGAGAAGGTGGTCAACGTCTTCAACTGGTCGGACTATATCGACCCGACGGTGCTCGAGGACTTCACCAAGGAGACCGGCATCAAGGTCCGCTACGACGTGTTCGACAGCAACGAGGTGCTGGAGACCAAGCTGCTCGCGGGCAAGACCGGCTACGACGTGGTGGTGCCCTCCGGCTCCTTCCTGCAGCGGCAGATCAAGGCGGGCATCTTCATGCCCCTCGACAAGTCCAAGATCCCCAACCTGCAGTATGCCTGGCCCGAGGTGACCGACCGCCTCGCCGTCTACGACCCCGGCAACGCCCACGCCGTGAACTACATGTGGGGCACCACCGGCATCGGCTACAACGTGGACAAGGTGAAGGAGCGGCTCGGCGACGTGCCCCTGAACACCTGGGACATCGTCTTCAAGCCGGAGAACATCTCCAAGCTGAAGGACTGCGGCGTCTACATGCTGGACGGGCCGGAGGAGATCATCCCCTCCGCCATGAAGTACCTGGGCCTCGATCCGGATTCCAAGAAGCCGGAGGACATCCAGAAGGCCGGCGATCTTCTGATGACCGTCCGCCCCTACATCAAGAAGTTCGATTCCTCGGGCTACATCAATGCCCTGGCGCGCGGCGACATCTGTCTGGCCGTGGGCTGGTCGGGCGACGTCTTCCAGGCCAAGACCCGCGCCGAGGAAGCCGCCAAGAAGACCAAGAAGCCGCCGGTGAAGGTGGGGTACCAGATCCCCAAGGAAGGCGCGCTGATGTGGTTCGACAATTTCGCCATTCCGAAGGATGCCAAGCATGTGGATGAGGCGCTGACCTTCATCAACTACATGATGCGCCCGGAAATCGCGGCGAAGAACTCCAACTACATCTCCTACGCCAACGGCAACCTGGCGTCTCAGAAGTTCATCGACAAGGAAATCCTGGACAACCCGTCCATCTATCCGGATAAGGACACCTTCTCGCGCCTGTTCATCGTCACCACCAACGAGCCGGCGGTGCAGCGGGTCATCACCAAGACCTGGAACGCGTTCAAGCGCGGCAAGTGATGCCGCAGGGGAGGGGCGAGGCTCCCGCCTCTTCCGCCTGATCCAAGGCCCTTCCGGCGTCCGCCGGGAGGGCTTTTTTCTTGAAGGCCATGCCCCTCGGCCCCGGTCCGCGCCCGGCGGGCTCCGCCCGCGGGCGGGTTTGGTTCAAATGCCGCGCGGGCCTGCGGCAAGGCCCACAAGGCGCGCGGGGAGCCGCGGTCCGGCGCTTTTTTCGCGCAGGGCCGGCGATGGAAGCCGGCCGCGCGCCTCCATGTCATTTCGAGGTCACGGATTGCCGGTCTTCTGCGCCCGCCGCTCCGGGGTGGGCGTCCAGGTCGCCCGCGCGGCGCGGCCTGCGGCGCCGGCCCCATCCCCCGCAGCCGTGGCGTCCCGCCGTTCCGGGTCGGGTTCATGGAACCTCATCCGCCGGCCCGCGCCATGGCGCTGGTAAATGCGCACCGTGAGGGTTGTGAACATGCTGTCGCTCGACCTCAAGTCCCTCCTCGATCGCCTCGGTCCCTATGCGAAGCGGTCGCTGGAGACGGCGGCCGGCCTCGCCGTGGGGCGGGGCAATTATGAGGTCACGGTGGAGCACCTCCTGCTCACCATGGTGGACGATGCCGGGCGTGACCTGCCCATCGCGCTGCGCCAGTTCGAGGCGGACGTGCCGGCGCTGAAGCGCGCCCTGCAGCGCGCCGTGGAGGAGATGAAATCCGGCAATCCCGGCCGCCCGGTCTTCGCGCCCAGCCTCATCGAGATCATCACCGATGCGTGGCTGCTGGGCTCGGTGGAGCTGGGCCAGGGCGCGGTGCGCTCGGGCACGCTGCTCCTGGCCGTGCTGCAGAACTCCACCCGTTTCGGCCTCGCCGATTGGTGGGACATCCTGCGCCGGGTGCCGGCGGCGGAGCTGAAGGCGCGGTTCGGAGATCTTCTGGCCGCTTCATCGGAAGCGCCGGCGCCGGCTTCCACGGGTGCCGCCCCCGCCGGGCGTGCGTCGTCCGGCCGCCCCGCCGACAGCGTGCTCGGCCGCTTCGCCACCGATTTCACCGCCCTCGCGCGGGCGGGCAGGATCGACCCGGTCTTCTGCCGCGACCGCGAGATCCTGCAGATGATCGACATCCTCGGCCGGCGGCGGAAGAACAACCCCATCTGCGTGGGCGAGCCGGGCGTGGGCAAGACGGCGGTGGTGGAGGGCCTCGCCCTCAAGATCGCCCAGGGCGACGTGCCGGATTTCCTGAAGCAGGTGGAGCTGATCGGCATCGATCTCGGCATGCTCCAGGCCGGGGCGGGGGTGAAGGGCGAGTTCGAGAACCGCCTCAAGGGCATCGTGGATGAGGTGAAGGCTTCCCCCACCCCCATCATCCTGTTCATCGACGAGGCGCACATGCTGGTGGGCGCCGGCGGCCCGGCCGGCGGCAGCGATGCGGCCAACCTGCTGAAGCCGGCGCTGGCCCGCGGCGAGCTGCGCACCATCGCCGCCACCACCTGGAGCGAATACAAGAAGTATTTCGAGAAGGACGCCGCCCTGGAGCGCCGCTTCCAGGTGGTGAAGCTCGACGAGCCGAGCCCGGAGGAGGCCGCCACCATCCTGCGCGGCCTGCGCCCGATCTATGAGCGCAGCCACAATGTCTATGTGCGCGACGACGCTGTGACCGCGGCGGCCCGGCTCTCGGCCCGCTACATCTCCGGCCGGCAGCTTCCCGACAAGGCGGTGGACGTGCTCGACACCGCCTGCGCGCGGGTGAAGCTCTCCCTGTCGAGCCGGCCGCGCCTGCTGGAGGTGCACGAGCGCCGCATCGCCGTGCTGGAGCGCGAGCTCTCGGCCCTCGCACGGGACCGCAGCACCCTCGGCACCGCCGAGGACCCGCGCTGCGCCGAGATCGGCACCGAGATCGCCGTGCTCCGTGCCGACATCGCGGCGCTGGAGGCCCGCTGGCAGGCGGAGAAGGCGCTGGTGGACCGCGTGCTCGACCTGCGCCGCCAGCTCGGCGCCCTGGACGCGGAGGCCGCCGAGGCCGAGGCGGCGGGGGAGGAGCCCGCCGGCGCGGCGGCGCGGGAGGCGGAGCTGCGCGCTGCGCTGTCCGAAACCCTTTCCAGCCTGCGTGCCCACCAGGGCCGCGCCGGCCTTTTGCATTACGAGGTGACGCCCGAGACCATCGGCCAGGTGATCGCCGACTGGACCGGCATTCCGGTGGGCAACATGGTGCGCGACGAGGCGGCCTCGGTGCTGGCGCTGTCGGGCAACCTCTCCCGCCGCATCAAGGGCCAGGGCCAGGCCATCGCCGCCATCGACGAGGGCATGCGGGCGGCCAAGGCCGGCCTCAACAGCCCCACCCAGCCCATGGGCGTGTTCCTGTTCGTGGGGCCCTCGGGCGTCGGCAAGACCGAGCTTGCGACCGCGCTCGCGGACCTGCTGTTCGGCGGCGAGCGCTTCCTCGTCTCCATCAACATGTCCGAGTTCCAGGAGCGCCACACGGTGTCGAAGCTGGTGGGCTCGCCCCCCGGCTACGTGGGCTACGGGGAAGGCGGCATCCTCACCGAGGCGGTGCGCCAGCGGCCCTATTCCGTGGTGCTGCTGGACGAGGTGGAGAAGGCCGACCCGGAAGTGCTCAACCTGTTCTACCAGGTGTTCGACAAGGGCGTCCTCTCCGATGGCGAGGGCCGGGTGGTGGACTTCAAGAACACCATCGTCATCCTCACCTCCAACCTCGCCACCGACCTCATCACGGAGATGGGCACCCGCGCGGCGCGGCCGTCCACCGAGGAGCTGGTCGGCGCCATCCGGCCGGAGCTGTCGCGCTACTTCAAGCCGGCGCTGCTCGCGCGCATGCAGATCGTGCCCTTCTCTCCGCTGCTGGGCGACACGCTGGGCGACATCGTGCGCCTGAAGCTCGACCGCGTGGGCCGGCGCCTCGCGGACAGCCAGAAGATGTCGTTCGCTTACACCGATGCCGTGGTGGAGCAGATCGCCCGCCGCTGCACCGAGGTGGAGACCGGCGCGCGCAACATCGACCATATCGTCTCGCGCACCCTGCTGCCCGAGATCGCCACCGAGCTGCTCGCCCGCATGAGCGAGGAAAAGCCGGTCACCGGCGTGCGCGTGGACGTGGGGGCGGACGGGCGTTTCGTCTATCGCCTCGACGGCGCGCCGGCCGAGGGCGGGGAGGCAGGCCGCGCGCCGGCGCCCGAAGAGGCGCTGGCCTAGGACCGCGCGACCGTGGACGAGGCCGCGCACGATCCCCTGACCGCGCTCGAGGAGCTGATGGAGGTCACCTCGGCGCTCGCCACCGAGCGTCACCTGGAGAGCCTCCTCAACGCCATCGTCAGCGCCGCCCGCCGCCTCACCGGGGCGCAGGGCGGGCGCATCCTGGCGCTCGACCACACGGGCCGGGAGATGGTGTGCCTCGTGGGCCAGAACGAGGCGGCGCCCGCCCTGGCGGGGCTCGACCGCAGCGTACCGCTCTACCGCGCCGCCAATTCCTTCGACCTCGACGACCCCAGCGTCTATGCGGCCGTGACCGGCCGGGTGGTGAACATCGCCGACGTGCGGGCCTACAGCGCCCTAGATTTCTCGCATCTGTGCGCGCGGGAGGAGGGGACGGGCTTCCGCACCCGCGCCTTCGTGGTGGCGCCGCTGCGATCGGCGGAGGGCTTCACCCTGGGCGTGCTCCAGCTCGTGAACGTGCGCATGGACGCCGGCGACGGGGTCCATGCCCTCAGCCCGCCGGCCGAGCGCATCGTGCGCTGCTTCGCCGCCCACGCGGCGGTGGCCATCTCCAACGCCCGCCTGTTCGACGAGAACCGCCGGCTGATCCGCCAGCTCGACCGGGCGCGGAGCGACCTGGAGGAGGAGAACACCCGCCTGCGCAGCGTCCAGGCAGGCCCCGCGAGCGGGGTGATCGGCGCCAGCGCGCCGTTCCAGGACGCGCTGGCGCTGCTGCGCCGCGCGGCGCCGGCCGCGGTGCCGGTGCTGCTGCTGGGGGAGACGGGCACAGGCAAGGAAGTGTTCGCCCGGCTGCTCCACGCCGCCAGCACCCGCAGCGCCCGCCCGTTCGTGGCGCAGAACTGCGCGGCGCTGCCGGAGCACCTGCTGGAGAGCGAGCTGTTCGGCTACCGGCGCGGCGCCTTCACCGGCGCCACGGCGGACCGCGCCGGCCTCGTCCATGCGGCGAACGGGGGCACCCTCTTCCTCGACGAGGTGGGCGACATGCCTCCCGGCCTGCAATCTAAGATCCTGCGCCTGCTCGGCCAGGGCGAGGTGCGCCGGGTGGGCGACACGCGGACCGAGAAGGTGGACGTGCGCATCGTCGCCGCCACCAATGCGGACCTCGCGGCCGGGATGGCGCAGGGCCGGTTCCGGGAGGATCTCTACTACCGCCTCTCGGTTTTCCCCATCACCCTGCCGCCGCTGCGGGAGCGGGGGGCCGACCTGCCGGCGCTGGTGGATCATTTCCTGGCGGGGGCCTGCGCCGGGCTCGACCGGCGGCCGCCCGCGCTGGCGCCCGAGACGCTCGCCTGCCTCGCCCGCTGGCGCTTCCCCGGCAATGTGCGCGAGCTCAGGAACATCGTGGAGCGGGCCGTGCTGCTGTGCGACGGCGACCGGCTGGAGCCGCGCCACCTGCCCGACGACCTGCGCGCCGCCTCCGCCGTTCCGGCCCCGGTGGCGCAGGCCGGCGAGGCGGATGCGGGGCTGCGCATGATGGTGCAGAATTACGAGGCCGCCATCATCGAGGTGAAGCTGCGCGAGGCCGGATGGAACCAGAGCCGGGCGGCCGACCTGCTGAAGATCTCGCGGCGCAGCCTGGTGGAGAAGCTCTCGCGCTATGATATCCGCCAGCCGCAGCGCATGTGAGAGCCAGACTGACTTGGAGCCGAGGAGGGCATCATCGACCCCCGCATGAACACCCTGTTCTCCGAGTTCCTCGCCGGCCGGCGTACCTTCGACCAGCTCGCCGCGGCCCTGCGTGCCCTGTGTCGGGAAGGGGCGGCGGAGGCGGAGGGCGCGCACGCGGAGGCGAATGCGCGCCTCTCGGCCGCCCTCCAGGAGCAGATCAACCTCGGGCGCATCCCCTATGATCTCGCCATGCTCCTGTTCCAGGAGGCGAGCCGCGCTCCGGTCGCGCCCGCCGTTCCTGCCGCTCCGTCCGCGTCCGGGGCGCCGCCCGCCGGCGACGAGGACGCCCTGCGCGAGCGTGTGGACGCGGTGGTGCTTTCCGCTCTGCTCGGCCAGTTCAAGGACCTGCGCAAGGGCGGGGAGGCGCGCGAGCGGCAGAACCAGCGCCAGCTCGACGACGCCCTGGCCTCGTTCCGCAGCGCGCGGCTGCGGCGCGACGCCCGCAGCAGCGCCGACGGGCACGGGCGGCCGCTGGTGCTCGGCCGCAGCGGGAGCGAGGAAAGCCGGGTGGGGCAGATCCTGCGCGACCGCTTCGTGCTCGATGCCGAGCTGGGGCGCGGCGGCATGGGGGTGGTCTACCGCGCCGTGGACCGGCGCCGGGTGGAGGCGGCCGGAAGCCGGCCCTATGTGGCGGTGAAGCTGCTGCACGGCGATTTCGGCGCCCACCCCGACGCCCTGCGCGCCATGGAGGCCGAGGCGCGGCGCACCCAGGATCTCTCGCACCCGAACATCGTCGCCGTCCACGATTTCGACCGCGACGGCGCCAACCCCTTCATGGTGATGGAGCTTCTGGAGGGCACCTCGCTCGACGTGCGCCTGCGCGACGATGCCGCCTTCGCGGGGAGCCCGGCCGCTTGGACCGCCATCCGCGACATGTTCGCGGGCCTCGGCCACGCCCATGCGCAGGGCGTGACCCACGCAGACCTGAAGCTCGCCAACCTGTTCCTGTGCGCGGACGGGCGGCTGAAGATTCTCGACTTCGGCATTGCCTCGGCGGCGCGGGCGGGCGATTTCGACCCCATGGCGTTCGATGCCGTGACGCCCACCTATGCCAGCCCGGAGCAGCTCCAGGGCGCCCCGCGCGACCCCAGGGACGATGTCTACGCCTTCGGCTGCATCGTCCACCTGCTGCTCACCCGCAGGCATCCCTTCAACCGCCGGCCGGCCACCGAGGCCATGGCCCAGGGGCTCGCGCCCCCGCCCATCACCGGCCTGACGGAGGCGATGCAGGGCGCGCTCGCGGCGGCCCTGTCGTTCGAGCGCGCGGCGCGCCCGGCGAATGCGGTGGCCTTCCTGCGGGCCTTCCAGGGGAGCTGACGCGGCCGCCTCGCGGCCGCTACTGCTGCACCAGCTCCACCACCGGCCTCAGGGCCTGCACGTAGTCGCATTCCGGCGCCAGGGCGGCGAGCACGCCGGAGCTGCCGAGCCGCACCAGATCCTCGTTCAGCGGCAGCACGGTGGCCACCGGGGTGCGGAAGGCGGTCCAGATGCGGTCGGACAGCTCCTTGGTGTCGAAGGCGGTGAGGGCCTTGTTCACCACCAGCAGCAGCTGCGGCACGTCGAGCCGGCGGGCCAGCTCCAGCGTCACCGCCGTGCCTTGGTAGTCCTGGTGGTCGGGCCGCAGCACCAGCAGCAGGGTGTCCGAGATGGCGATGGAAAGCAGCGTCTCCTCGTTCACGCCGGGGTGGGTGTCGATCAGCAGGTAGTCGAGGTCGAGGCGCTCGCACAAAGCGTGGAAGCCCTCGTTCAGCAGGTCCACCTCGAACCCCTCCTTCAGCACGCGGGCGATCTCCCCGGTCTGCATGCTGGAGGGCAGGAGGCTGATGCTGGCGCCGGCGGGGGCGCCTTCCGGGAACACATGGGCGGTCACGTCCACCACCGCCTGCTCGATGGCGCAGCGGCCCCACAGGTAGTCGTTGAGGGTGAAGTGGGCGGCGTCGGCGTCGAGGCCGAACAGCACGTGGATGCCGGGGGAGAGGATGTCCGTGTCCACCACCCCCACGCGCAGGCCCTGCCGGGCGAGCAGGCAGGCGATGTTGGCGGTGATGGTCGATTTGCCGGTGCCGCCGCGGTAGGAGTGCGTGGAGACGATGCGTGTCATTCCCGGTCCCTCGGTTCGGCGGCCTTGTGCCGCTCGCGCAGCGCGCGGGCGCGGCGCTGGAGATTCTGGAAGTATTCCGACTCCGCGATGGCGCCCACCTCGCGCTTGAACTTCTGGCGGTCGATTTCCACCGTGAGCTGGGCGACGGCGCTGGTGAGGGTGGCGTTTTCCTTCCGCAGCCGGCCGTTGGCCTCCTCAAGCTGCGCCTTCACCTCCTGCAGCTCCTCCACCAGCCAGGTGAGCCGGGTTTCGCGCGCCTCCACCTGCACCAGCATGAAGCCGAAGGATTCCGCCAGCTCGCGGATGGTGTCGGAAGCCTCCTCGGCGCAGGTGAGGGCAAACAGCTCGTCGGTATAGTCATAGTTGCCGCGGGCGATCTGGCGGCAGAGCCGGTCGAGCTTCTGGAGGGTCTGGGCTTCGGCGGTCTGGGCGTCCGTCATGGCGGGGACCTGCGTGCGGCGGGGAAGGCGGCGCCGGCGCGCCAGGGGGCCGGCAGGCGCTGCAGCGTCCACCGTCCGGCGAGGAAGCGGCGGGTGAAGTCCTCCACCCGCGCCGGGCGCTCGGCGGGCGCGAAGGCGAGCGCCGACCGCAGGGCACGCCAGCGGTGGGCGGCGAGCCCCTCGGGCCGGCGCGGCAGGGCGCCGGAGGCGCGCGCCGCCAGCACGTCGCGGCGTGGGAAGGGGTGGACGCCCGTGAGCACGAGATAGGTGAGGACGCCGAAGGCGAAGAGGTCGCAGGCGGGGGAGGGGGGATGGCCCTCCAGCCGTTCGGGCGCGGCGAAGGCCGGCGTCAGCGCGCCCACCATGTCGAGCAGGCGGATGGTGGAATCCGCATCGTCGGCGTCGGTGTCGAGGGGGCGGCGGGCGAGGCCGAAGTCCAGCACCTTCACGCCGCCGTCGCGGCAGATGAAGATGTTGCCGGGCTTCAGGTCGCCGTGGACGAGGCCGGAGGCGTGGGCGCGCGCCAGCGCCGCGCCCACCGCGCGCACGAAGCCGCTGGTCTGCGGCCAGTCGAGCCCGGCGCCTGCGCGTTCCTTCAGCACGGCGGCGAGGGTGCGCCCGCGCAGCAGTTCCATCACCAGGAAGTGGCTCTCCCCGTCCTGGTCGCTGTCATAGACGCGCACGATGTTGGAGTGGACCAGCTCCAGCATGCGCTGGGCCTCGCGGTGGATCAGCGTGCGGGCGGCCGTGTCGTAGGGCGCGGCGAGGGTGGCGATCTTGATCGCCACGTCGGAGCTGGGCGCGCGGGCGCGCAGGCGCACATGGTCCACCGCGTGGAACACCGTGCTCATGCCTCCCCGCCCGATCACCTGGATCAGCTCGTAGCGGTCCTTGAGGCGGATGCCAAGGTAGGGGGGCAGCACGCTCGGCCGCGCGCCGGCGCTGGCCTTGAGGGCCTGCGGGTCAACGGGGCGCGACATGGCTCGCCTCCGCCGGGTGCACGCGGACCACCACTGCCGTTGCGTCGTCGCGGGTGCCCCGCGCCACGGCCTCCGCCACCAGCTCCTGCGCGCCGGCGGCGGGCGTCGCCGCCAGCAATGCCTCGATCCGGGCCGCCGGAACGGTGCCCGAGACACCGTCCGAGCACAGCAAAAGGCAGTCGCCGGGCCTGAGATCGACGATGGCGCAGTCGATGTCCACGGCGGCGTCGGGGCCGATGGCGCGGGTGACGACCATGCGCGGCGGCGCATCGGCATGCGGGCGGCCGAGGACCGCGTGGTCCTGGGTCAGCTGCAGCAGGGCGCCCGCGCGCATGAGGTAGGCGCGCGAATCCCCGGCCCACAGGCACACGGCGCAGGCCTCGCCCACGATGGCGAGCACCACGGTGGCGCCCATGGGGCGCCGGGTCTCCTCTCCCGCCTGGAACAGGGCCGCGTTGGCGCGGGCCAGCGCCTCGCGCGCCTCGGCCACGCGGATGTCCAGGGCCGCGCCGGGGGGCACAGCGCGCTGCAGCAGCTCCGCCACCACGCGGCTGGCCACCGCCCCGTCGCACAGGCCGCCGATGCCGTCGCAGACCGCGAACAGGCCGGCTTCGGCCACCACCGCGTGGGCGTCCTCGTTCTGCCGGTGGCGCGGCCCGGCGCGGCTGGCAGCCGTGGCGGAAAGGGAGAGGGCGGCCGGCGCGGCATGCGCGGGTCTGCCCTCGGGCGTCCGGCCCGCCGGCGCTGTCATGGGCATTCGGCCCCCGCCGCCCGGGACCACCGGCCGTCCATCATGCGCAGGAACATCTCCGGCGCCGGCAGGCCGCGCGTCATCAGCCACGCGGGGGGCTCGCCCTCCCAGCCCTCGTGCCACCAGCAGGAGAGGCCCACCGGCCCGCCGGCGCCCGCGCGCAGCGACCAGGTGAGCAGGTCGGCCGCCGCCCCGCCCACCGAGGGCAGGGGGCGGCCGGTGAGCACCCAGGTGCGGTCGGCGCGGCTCGCGCCCTCCGGGGTCATGCGCCGCACGGCGTTCTCCGCCGCGGGCGGCAGCAGCCGCGCGGCGAGGCCGGGCAGGCCGGCGGCCGCCGCGTCCACGTCGAGCGCGCCCTCGATCACCTGCAGCACCATGGCCTCCATGGCGTCGGTGAAGGGGCGGGTCTCCTCGTGGAGGTCGAGGATGCCGAGCGGGCGCGCGAAGGGCGCGGCGAGGGTGAGGGGAAACGCGCGGCCGAAGCGGTCCAGCGAGGAGGCGACCACGCCGATCCACCCCTGCGGCCCCGCGAGGCCGGGATCGAGGGCGAAGCGCCAGGGCGGGCTGGTGAGGTAGGCGGCGGTCCAGGCGGCATCGGTTGGCTCGGCGCCGGTGGCCATCATGCGCGTGAGCCAGGCATCCCAGGGTGCCACGAACGACATGGGCAGGCCGCGCCGCAGGAAATCGTCCTTGGAGGGGATCTTGCCGAACAGGCCGCAGCCCGCCCCGCCGGATCGCTCCCCTCGGAGCGTGTCGGGCGGCATCACAGGTCGTCCGGGCAGCGGAAGCCGCGCAGGGCGCCGAGGGCGAAGGCGTTGTTGACGCTCGCGGCCCGCAGCTCGTAGGCCACGGCCTGCCCGTCCGGCCCCTGCACGCGCACGGTCTGGGTGTCGCCGCGGCTGCGCGCTGCGAATGCCGAGGTGAAGCGGAACAGGGCCCAGGGGCCTGTCCGCTGCACCTGCGTCTCGCGCCCCTCCACCGGGGTGAGGGTGACGGTGACGGTGCTGGCCTCGCCCTTGGTGGGCCACTCCATGTCGTAGGTGCGCGGCGCCTCGTGGCGGTAGACGATGTCGGTGCCGTCGATGCTGAGGGTCGCGCGCAGCGCGTTGGGCGAGAGGTAGACCGGCCGCACGCCGTATTTCACGAGCAGGGTGGGCCCCTTGTTGGGGAAGAAGGCCTCGCGGATCTGCCGGGCGCGGTTGAACTGGGCCAGCGTCTCCGGGCTGACGAGCGCGCGCGCGCCGTCCTGGGCAAGCGGCACGTAGGCGCCGCGCCGGTCGGCGACGAACGGCGCCAGATATTGCTGGAAGAAGCTGTCGATGGTGCCGCCGGGGCGGAAGAAGTCGGTGAAGTCGGTGAGGGTGATATCGTCCCGCGCGTCGGCGTAGACCGGGAAGCGGCGGGCGATGGCGCTCTCGCAGACGGGCAGGATTTCCTGCTTCCAGGCGTGGTTGACGTTGTCTCGCGCGAGGCCGAGCAGGGTGGCCCAGGCATTGTCGGCGACGCTTCGCAGCACGGTGCGCACCGGCTCGGGCCGCAGCGCGGAATCCGTGCGCAGGGCGCCGAACGCGTCGCCGCCCTGGCCGCGGCCCTGGGCGGCGATGATCTGGAACGCGGCCACCGGCGGCTGCGAGGCGTTGGCGACCCCAGAGAGCACCCCGTAGACATTGCTGACGAGATCGCGGATGCGCGCCAGCGCCGGCGCCTGCCCGGAGGCGCCGGGCGTTCCGAGCTGGATGAGCGGGATGAAGGGCTGGGTGATGGCCTTGCCGGGCCACGGCCCCTCGCCGAACGCGGCGCCCACGGCCGCATCCCCCGCCGCCCCCGTCGCCTGCTGGGCGAGGCCTGCTGGGGAGAGCGCCGGCGCCGGGGTGGCCTGCAGGCCGGGGCCGGTGGGGATCGGCACGTTGCTCTGCTGGCCGGGCGCCGGCAGGTCGGTGTTCTCCTTCACCGCGGCGACGAGGGCATCGAGCGGCGACTGGGGCCCGGCGAGGTTCTGCAGCACGCCCAGAGCCTGGGGCATGGTGTCGAAGCGCAGGGCGGTGATGCGCGAAAGCGCGCCCTGCCAGGCGGCGGTGTAGTCGCGCACGTAGAGGTCGGCGATCTGGCGGGCCAGCGCCTGGGCCTGCGGCTTGCCGCCGGCGCCCACCACCCAGTCGCTGCCGAGCGCATCGGACACCAGCACCGGCAGGCGCGGCAGGAAGAAATTGTAGAAGCCGGCGCGCGTGAACACGCCGGGGATCGCCAGCGCGCCGGAGGCCTGCGCCTCGGCGCCGCCGGCGAGGCTGCGCGTGCCCATCACCTGCGCGAGATCGACGCCCGCGAGCTGCGGGTTCTGGTAGCCCTCGCGCAGGAGGCGGGCATAGACCTGATCCACCTGCGGCACCGTGGAGAGCCGCGCCCGCGCCGCCTCGATCAGCCGCGCGTCGAGGGGGTAGGGCTGCGGCAGCAGCGCCACCATGGCGTCGAGGTGACCGGCGAGGGCCTTCTGGTGCTTGGGGTCCAGCGGGAAGGTGACGGCCGCCTCGTTGTTCGCGATGTCGAGCACGGCGGCGCGGTCGAAGCGGGCGGGTTCGCCGAGCATGAGATAGCCGGCGAGGGCGGCGCGCATGTCCTCCAGCGCCCCCGGCGTGCCGGTCTGGATGTCGTGGGCGATGCGGTCCTCCAGGCGCCGGGCGAAGGCGGGCAGGAGGCGGGTGACGAGGATCTGGTCATACGCGCCGCGCGCGGCGGCGCCGAGCCGGGGCGCGGCGGCAAGGCCGAGCAGGTCGGCCTTGATCCAGGAATTGTCGACCCCGGCCACCTGGGTCAGCGCTTCGCCGGTGTTCAGCACCGGCAGCAGCTCCGCATAGGTGGCGCGCGGCTTCAGGCGCTTGAGCTGGCCGTCCAGGTCCTCCATCGTCTCGCGCGTCTCGCCGATGCGCAGGTCGGCGCGGGACGCGGCCGAGATCCAGATGGAGCTGAGGGCGAGGGTGACGGCGGCGGCGCCCACGTAGGCCGCCGCGCGCATGGTGGAGAGGCTGCGCTCCAGCTTGCGGTTCACCCCCACGAGGCCCTGCTCGTCGAAGATCACGTCACTGAGCAGGCGCTTGATGAAGAAGGCCTTGCCGATGCCGGTCTGGCTGCGGCGGGAGCCGCCGGAGAGCCCGAAGTTGCGGCTCATGGCGCCGAGCAGGCGCTCCACCGGGGCGCCGGCCTGGGTGCCGCTGGTGAAGTAGATGCCGCGCAGCAGCGGCCGCATCTCGAAGCGCGAGGTTCTGAACACCTCGGCGGTGAAATGGCCGAGCGGGCCGGAGATGCTGGCGAACTCCTTCGGGAAGTTGAACATGCGGCAGCGCCGGGCGAGCGCGCGCTCCTGGTGCAGCAGCCGCATCAGCCGGCCTTCCAGGCGCTCCACCAGCTGGAAGAAATCGCGGTGGAGCTCTCCTTCCAGCTGCGTGGGCGGCATGTCGAGCGGGAAGGTCATGCCCCACACCTGGGCCCGGCTGACGTCGTCGAGCTCGCCGAAATACTCGCCGAAGCCGCTCAGGAGGTCGCACTTGGTGACGAGCACATAGACCGGCACTGCCATGCCGAAATAGCGCATGAGCTCCTGCAGGCGCTTCTTCACGTTGTCCGCGTGGGCCCGGCGCTGCGCCTCGCTGGTGGCGATGATGTCGGCGAGGCTGATGGCGACGATGACGCCGTTGATGGGCCGCCGCGGGCGATGGGTGCGCAGCAGGTCCAGGAAGCCGCGCCAAGCGGCCTTGTCGGCCTCGCTGTTCACGTCCTGGGTGGTGTAGCGCCCGGCGGTGTCGATCAGCACCGCCTCGTCGGTGAACCACCAGTCGCAGTAGCGCGTGCCGCCGATGCCCGCCACCGGGTCGTCGCCCATCTGGTCGGCGAGGGGGAAGTTGAGGCCGGAGTTCTTCAGGATGGTGGTCTTGCCGGCGCCGGGCGGGCCCAGGATCACGTACCAGGGCAGCTGGATCATGTAGTCGCGGCCGGCGGCGTTGCCGATGGCGTTCTCCTTGAGGGTGCGCATCGCGCCCTCGAAGCGCTCGCGGATGATCTCCACCTCGTCGGAGGAATGCGCGCCGGCCAGCAGGGCGAGGCCGTCGGAATCCAGCAGCGTCTTGATGGCGCGGGCATTGGCCCGGCGCGACAGGTAGATGCGGACCACCAGCCCGGCGATGGCGAGCAGGAACAGCGCCGCGATCACCAGCACGCGGTTCTCCGCCGCCGCCAGCGGCGCCGCGCCGGCGATGGAGACATGCGGCCCCACGAACCAGACGAGGATGGAAAGGCAGCACAATCCCACCAGCATCAGCAGCGTGCGGACCCGCAGGAGATGGGCGAGGAGGGCCTGGAACATCGGGCAGTCTCAGGATTGCGGGGCAACGATGTGGTTGAGACGCTGCTCGACCGGCGCGATATTCTGTTCGAGGTGGTAGGCGAACATGGAATAGATGGCGAGCAGCAGCGCCCCCGCCACCGCGAACACCACCCAGAGCGGCACGGCGGTGGAGAGCTTGCGGCGCGCCGAGACCCCGTGCCAATGGGGCGAGAGTTCGTCGGGCGCCGGCTTCACGTGGCTCTGCCAGATGCGGCCGAGCTCGTCGCGGAGCTCCTCGAGCTGGTATTGCCCGCCCTCCATGACCCGGTACTTGCCCTCGAAGCCGAAGGCGAGGCACAGGTCGATCAGCTTCAGCAGCGCCAGGTGCTGGGCCGGGCTGGCCCGCACCCGGTCCACGATGGCGAACACCTTCTCGCCGCCCCAGGTCTCGCCGTGGAACTGGTTGAGCAGGCTGTGGGCGCTCCAGTTGCTGGCGGCGCCCCAGGCGGTGGTCATCACCGCCTCGTCGATCACCGAGCACAGCACGTAGCGCGCGGCGCCCACGTCCGCCATGCGGGCGCCGAGCTTGATGGCGCGCTCGTCGAACCGCTTGATCTGCGCCACCGTCTCGGCCCGCAGCGCGGCGATGTCGGCCTGCTCCACCGCCTGCCGCAGCTGCGCCACCAGGGCCAGCAGCGGGGTCGCGGCGGCGGCGATGGCCTCCTCCGGCCGGTCGGGATCGGGCATGGCGGAAAGGCCAGGCAGGCTGCCCTCGGCCGGCGCGTCCGCCGTTGCCGGGCCCCGCAGGGGCGGGGGCGCCTCCCCCGCGCGGGCGGGCCGCGGCGCGGGGGCGCCCTCACGGCCGGTGGCGGCGCGGGGCGCGGCCACCGGCCGGTGGCCGATCACCGTCGGCTCGTCGTCCCCCATGTCGGATTCGTAGCTCACGACTGCGCCGCCCGTATCGCCCAGAATTCCATGTGCAGTTCGGGGTAGCCGCCGCTCACGTGGAAGGCGAAGGCGGCGGAGCGGGTGAGGGTGCGCCACAGCTCGTGGCCCTGGTCCAGCTCGAAGTAGACGGCGCCCTGCAGGTAGGGCAGCTCGCGCGGCGCCACCGGCAGCGAGCGCAGCGGGATGCCCGGAAGCTGCAGGTTCACGAGGTCGCGGATCTGCTCCACCGAACCCACCTTGGTGGTGGCCGGGAATTGCGCCCGCAGCACCTCGTGGGGGATGCCCGCGCTCACCACCAGCACGAACCGGCCGCCGGAGAACAGGGTGCGGTCGTTGATGGTGGCGGTGCTGATGCCGTAGCCGCGGTCCTGCAGCGGCAGCGGCACCGCGTTGCGCTCGATGACGAGGTTGAGCGCCTGGCGCAGCAGGCGCAGCACCGGCTCCAGGCTCTCCTCCAGGTCGTCGTGCGCGTAAGGCGGCAAATGCGGCGCGCGGCGGTGCTGGGCGTTGAAGGTGGCAAGCTCGCCCGTGAGGCGCACCAGCTCGCGATAAAGCACCTCCGGGTGCGCGCCGGGGAGCCGGGAGAGGTGGTGCAGCACGGCGTCCGCCGCATTGATGACCCGCAGCAGCAGCAGGTCGATGAGCCCGGCGCTGTCGGCCGCCATGCGCGAGGGGTCGGTGCGCTCGGCCAGCGCCTCGGCGCGGGCGTGCACCAGGCCGTGCACCTCCGCCAGCACCTCGCGCAGGCGGGCGGAGGCCTGGTAGTCGAGGCAGGGCGGCACATGGGTGGAGGAAAGCTTCACCTCGCCGGCGGCGGTCACCTCGGTGATGCGTGCCAGCGGCAGCAGGATGAGCCCGTCCGCCGGCTCGCCCTCCAGCACGAGGGTGGCGTTGAGGCGGCCGAGCGTGATGTCCGCCGGCTCGCGGTCCGGCGCGCTGGCGTCGCGCAGCGGCTGCTGCAGGGGGGCGAAGCGACGGCCAGCGGCGCCCGGCTCGGCGATCTCGGCGCCGTCGCCCGCCCGCGCCGGCACCGCGAGAAAAACGAGGGCCTGCTTGTGGGTGGGCGGCACCCGGCGGGGCTCCGGCGCCGGCATCTGGCCGGGCGCGTCGATGACGGAACCGTCGGGCATCACGGCCTGGCAGCGGGTGAGCGCGAACTGGCCGAGCTTGAGCAGGTGCTCGTCGATGGCGATGGCGCGCAGCCCCCAGGCATGGGGGATGAGGCCGGCGCCGCGCGCCTCCACCAGATGCTCCAGCCAGCGGTCATGCTGCTGGAAATGCTGGGGCTTGACGAACATGCCTTCGGTCCAAAGGGGTTTGCTCGTCACGGACATGCGTTCATTGACTCCGAGGCGTGGACGGGGCGGGGCGCGCGGCTACAGGCCGAACCAGCCCTTGCCGCGCGTGGCGTTGAGTTCGACGGTGACGGCGAGGCTCGTCACGGTGACAAGCAGGTAGTTGGTCTTTCCGGGCGTCAGCTCCACCAGGGCGCGCCACTGGGCGGCGGAGATGTCGCGGAAGCCGGCGATGACGCCGAGATATCTCACGTCGCCGGTGATCTCGTGGTCCACGTCGCGGGTGGCGCCGGGCACGATCTCCAGCTCCTGCTTGGAGATCATCTCGGGCCCCAGCCGCGTGACGTCGTGGTCCAGCAGCTCGAAGAAGCTCGCCGCCATGAAGTTGGTGGTGGCCTTCAGGTCATAGAGCTTGATGACCACCGGCGAGGGCACGCCCGACTGGTTGGGATTGATGTTCTCGTCGGCGCGGACGGTGATGTTGGTGGGGGTCACCACCACCGGGGGCGGCCCCGGCGTGGCGCAGGCGCCGACCGAGAGCGCGAACGGGCCGGCGAGCGCGCCCCGCAGGGCCTGGCGACGGGTGATGCGCAGCGCCATCAGGTTTCCTCCGGGGGCGGATGCCCGCCATCCTGGTTGTAGGCGCGGGCGAAGGCCCGCCCCATCTGCTCGGCGCCTACCACGTCGAGGGCGTCCACGAGCCGCTCATGCATCATCAGGTAACGGTCCCAGAGCTTCGCCTTGTCGGCCTTCCTGGCGAAGATGCCGCCGCTCGGCCCCTCTTCCTCGATATCGAAGGCGATGGCGGCCGGGCTCACCCGCTCCAGGAGGCTGGCGATGGTGGCGGGAAGGGCGTTGCCGGCGGCCATCTCGTGGCGGCACATCTCGTCGAGCATCGCCTGGGCCGCCGCGGCGGTGGCGCCGGGGCCGAAGCCGCGCCCCTCTCCGGGGCTCGCCCGGCCGCGCTGGCCGAGGGTGCGCGCCAGTGCCTCCTCCGGCGTGGCGGCGGTGACGAACGGGTTGTCCGCGCCCACGGGGCCGCCGAGCTGCAGCTCGCGCTTCAGGTGCGCCTGCATGTCGCGCAGGTCGAACAGGCCCTGGAGCACGGCCCGCAGCAGGCCCGCGACCTCGCCCAGAAGGCGCCCGCGCTCGGCGCCGGAGAGGCGGGCCGCGTCCACGCCGAGCAGGGCCCAGAAGCCGGCTTCCGCCGCCCGGCCCGGCTCCGGCGCGCCGGGCGGCGGAAGCGGCGGGAAGGCCGATCCAACCTCCATCGGCGAGACCTGGAGGGGCCTGACCTGGAGCGGTGCGACGAGAGGTGCCGCCTGGAGGGGCGCGGCGGCGAGCACCGGCGGTTCCGACGGCGTGGCCGGGAAGGGAACCGTGAGCGGCGCCCCGGTGGTGGCTTGTGCGGGGCGGGGGGCGGCCGGAGCAAGGTCGGCCGGAGCCGGGCTCGCCGGGAAAGGCTGCGCCGCCGGCCGGGCCGGCGTGGGGGGCGTGGGGGTCTTCCCCTTGCCGCGCATCCGCAGCAGCGTGACCATTTCCTCGGGGTCGTCGAGGGATGGCGGGACCTCCGCCGGCGGCGCGGCGGCGCCCGCCTCCACCAGCCGGGGAATCAGGATGGAAAGCTCGTCGAGGAAGTCGGGCGGGATCACCGCCGCCTCGGGAGGCTCGGGTGCGACGGGTGGGGCGGGCAGCGGCGGCGTCCGCGCCGACGGGAAAGGCGAGGGCGTCGCGGCTTCCGGGGCACGCGCCGGCAGCAGCGGGCGGACGGGTTCCGGCAGTGCCTCGGTCCCCGCAGCCGGATCAGGCATCAGCCGGCGCGCGCCCTGGGGCGGGAGGCCGGCGGGAAGGCCGCCCGGCCACGGCGCCCGCGGGCCGGCTTCGGCGCCGTGGCCGTCGAGATGGCGGATGCCATCGGGATGGCCGATGCCGAGGTCGCCGAAGGGGTTGTCGCCGTCCTGCAGCATGCTCGCGCCGTCGAGGGCGGCGAGCGGATCGCGGGTGGCGGGCCGGGCGCCGGGAAGGGGCTGCGGGGCGAAGTCGCTGCGGGCGGGGGGAAACGCCGAGGGAGCCCGCGCCGGCGGCGGCAGCGGGTTGGCAGCCGGCGGCCCGGCGGCGGGCGCCTGGGCCGCGCGCAGGAGCTCGACCGCGATCACATAGGTGCCGAGATAGAGCTGGTCGCCATTGACCAGAATGGCGGCATTGCCGCGCCCGAGCGGGGCGTCCGTGGTGTTGACGTAGACGCCGTTGGTGGAAAGATCCACCACCATGAAGCCATGGCCGTTGAAGCGGATCTCGGCATGGCGGGAGGAGAGGGTGTGGCTGGTGTCCGGCAGGCGCCAGTCGCAGGTGCCGGCGCGGCCGATGATGCCGCCGGCCGCGTCGAAGTCGTGCGTGGCCTGCGCACCGAGCTCGCGCCCCTGCTCGCTGGTGACGGTCAGCCTCGCACGCAGCACAACGTCCTCCCCGTCGCAGGAGCCCATCGGGCGCGCCTCGCCGGCGGCGGTCCGCCGCGAGAAGGCATCACCGCCATGGCAGACGGAAGCGGCTCGGCAGCAGGCATGCGGCCGGCACGATCGGGGACCTTATCGGTGCAAATTGCGACATGCCGATTACAGGCGCGCGCCGCCGGAGCCCGCCCGTTCACAGGCTTGCGGCCAGTCGGTCGGCGGCGAAGTCGGCCGCGCCGTCGGCGCCGGCCGGGGGCGCGAGCCACGTGTTCCAGCCGAGCCGGCCGCTGCCCAGCGCGAGGGCCGGCAGCGCGCCGGGCGCCAGCTCCAGGCGGACATCGAAGGCGAGCGGGTCCTTCAGGGCGAGCATCAGCAGCCGCAGCACGTCGGCGAACAGGGGCTGGTCCGGCAGCAGGCGGTCGAAGGTCGCCCGGTCGAGGGGGCCGACCACGAGGCGGAACTTGCCCATCCTGTCGGTGACGTCGGCGCCCAGGATGAAGTCTCCCCCGAGCTCCGGCGCGCGCGCGCCGAGCCGGGAGCGTAGCGGCGCCGGGATGGTGACGGTGCGCGCGACGAACTCCTCGATGTGCACCGGCAGGCCCGTGCAGTGGCCGATGAGCGCGGCGATGATGGAGGCCGAGAGGCTGTAGCAGCTCAGGAGGCCCACATAGGGCATCAGCATCACGCGGCGCTCGGCCGCCGGCCCCGGCAGCAGCCCCATCAGCGCCGCCGCCATCAGCGAGACCGGATCGCGCGCGCCGGCCTCGTAGCGCAGGTCGTGCCGGTGATATTTGTGCACGCGCACCAGCAGCGACACCAGCCGATGGTTGAACAGGTCGAGGAAGGTGCCGAGCACGCCGCCATCCGCGGCATCCTCGATCACCTGCTCCGTGTAGAAGGGCGGCAGCGGCGAGGACGGCCCGTGGAGGCCGAGGAAGTTCACCGTCAGCTCCACCAGCCCGCTGTCCGCATCCACGCGGATGCGCTCCACCTCGCGCGCGGGATAGCCGAGGCTCGGATTGGCGCGGAAACGCACCCGCTCGCGGCTCGGGTCCTGGGTGGCGCCGAAGGCCGGCGCATCGGGGAAGGTCTCCTCCAGCAGGCGCGTGAGCGCCAGGAAGGCCCAGGTCTCCAGGCCCTCGATGTCCGGCAGGCCCCCCTTTGGCGCGGCGGCCTCCCGCGGAAGGCGGGCGGGCGCGGCGGGGGTGTTCACAGGAGCTGCTTCACGCCCTGCCTCGGTGCCCATTCGTACCTCACGTTGCCTTCGCTGCCGCGGACGGCGAACTGGTGCATGCTGTTCACGGTGGCGAACGCGCTCAGCATGCGGTCGAGCACGCTGCCGAGCAGGAACATCTCCGCCTCGCCGCCCACCTTGCTTTCCTGGCACACCAGGGTGAAGCGACGGATGCGCGCGGGAACCCCGCGCACCATGATGTCCCCGCTCGTGTTCTCGAACCGCTCCAGGCCGGCGAGCAGCAGCGCGAGGCGCTGGCGCATCTGGTCGTCCTGCACGGCGCGGAAGTCGAAGGTGGCGATGAGCTGGCGCAGCGCCTCCACATTGGCCACGGAGCTGAAATTGCAGGCGAGCGCCGCCACCAGCCGCCACAGCAGGCCGTCGGCCAGCGGCGGCGGGATCTCCGGGGCGACCGGCGCGATGTTCTCGAACAGGACGCCGCTCGGCGTGTTGTTGCCGGGCTGGCTCACGGCGCCCGCCGGCACGCGCTCGGCGAGGCGCCCGCTGGAGCAGACGAGGCCGATGGAGACCGTCTCCGCCGCCGGCACGGCGCGCTCGTCCAGCCGGTTGACGAAGGACAGGTAGTGGTCGATCCGCCGCCCGCTCACCGCCGGCTTGGCGCGCAGGCGGTAATAGGCCCGGTGCGCGCGCTCGCCCGGCAGGTCGTGGCGGAAGGATTCGAACGGCGTGTAGACGATGCGCTCCGAGGCGCCCTGGACGTAGCCGGAGACGCCCTCCACCGCGTGGATGGAGAGCCCTTCGCCCTGGATCGGGACGAGGCGGTATTCGGTCTTGCCGCCGTCCACGCTGAGGGGGCGCGCATCGGTGTGGAAGAGGTTCACGGCCGGCGTGCAGTTGAGGCGGATGGCGCCGGGCGGCAGGCGCACCTGCTGCGGCAGCGGCCGCGCGAACTGGAACACCAGCCGCAGGCCGCGGGCCGCCGTTTGCGCCAGCGGCGCGAGGCCGGCGATGTCCACGTACAGGAACTTGTCGGGCACCAGCAGGTATTCCTGGAGCAGGCGGAAGCCCTCGATGGCGTTGCCCGGCTGCGCCAGCACCGCCTCCTCGCGTGTGAACGCGCCGGGGGTGACGGCCGTGGGCGGCAGGCTCAGCACCGTCTCCTCGCCGTGGCGCACCTGGATGCGGCGCAGGTGCGCCAGCATCCAAAGATGGAGGTGGCCCGCCTGCGCCGGGTCGCCCTGGGGGGCGAAATGCAGGCGTAGCCGGTGCTCGGCCAGGGGCGCGAAGGAGGCGTGGGGCAGGCAGTCGAGGTCGAGGGCGATCTCGGCGCCGGAGGCGGTGTTCTCCAGCGCCGGGTCGCCGAGCTCGAACGGCAGCACCGAAAGGTCGAAGCAGGTGGCGAAGGGGCAGCTCGTGCCTTCGAGCGCGCGCGAGCGCACCTGGGTTCCGCGCGGCACGCGCAGGGCGGTGCCGTCGCTACCCGGCGCATGTCGGAACGCCAGCGTCGTCACCGGCGGCACGGGCTCCAGGTAGGCGGGCCAGATGAGGCGCAGGAGATCGTGCACCAGCTCGGGCAGGTCGTTGTCGAGCCGCTGGCGCAGGGTCGCGGTGAGGAAGGCGAAGCCTTCCAGCAGGCGCTCCACGTGCGGGTCGCTGGCCTTGCGCGACAGGAAGCTGGCGAGCTTCGGATTCTCCTGGGCGAAGATGTCGCCGAGGTCGCGCAGGTAAGCCAGCTCGTCCTGGTAGTAGCGGTTCAGCGTCACGGTGTTGCGGTGCCCATGCTGGAAGGTCGGTGCGGGGTCAGTCGCTCAGGTTCACATAGCCGTTGTTGTTGAGGACGGTGTCGAACGACAGGCGCCGCGCGCCCTGTTCCAGCGCCAGGGTGGCGTGGATGCGGAAGGCGAGGTTCAGCGGATTGCTGAGGTCCGGCACATGGCGCACCGCGACCTCCGAGAGCCGCGGCTCGAACATCTCGATCTGCGCCCGCACCGCCGAGGCGATGATGGCCAGCGCGTCGGGGAAGCGGCCGACGAGGTCGTTGAAGTCCGGCATGCCGAAGTCCGGCCGGGAGAGGCAGCAATCCACCCGCGAGTTCAGGACGCAGCGCAGGTTGTCGAGGATGCTCCCCACGAGGTCGGCGGCGTGGGGGGCGGCGGCCTCCGCGTCCGGTTCCCTGAGGCGCTCGATGAGCGAGCGGTAGGTCATGAGCGTGCGGCCATGGCTGCGTCATCCCCCGGCGCGGGCGGGCGGGGAGCGCCCGCCCGCCGTCGTTTCCGGCCTCAGGCCTTGTCGAGCTTGCCCTTCAGGGTGAGGGTGAAGTCGGCGCCCATGTACTTGAAGTGGGGCTGCACGGCCATGGAGACGCGATACCAGCCGGGCTCGCCTTCCACGTCCTCCACCGTGATCTGCGCATTGCGCAGGGGGCGGCGGGAGCGCACGTCGGCGGAGGGGTTCTCCTGGTCGGCCACGTATTGGCGGATCCATTTGTTGAGCTCGGTCTCGAGCTCGACGCGGGTCTTCCAGCTGCCGATGTTCTCGCGCTGGAGCACCTTGATGTAGTGCGCCAGGCGATTGATGATGAACATGTAGGGAAGCTGGGTGCCAAGCTTGTAGTTCAGCTCCGCCGCCTTGCCTTCCTCGCTGTTGCCGAAGAACTTCGGCTTCTGCACCGAGTTGGCGGAGAAGAAGGAGGCGTTGTCCGTGCCCTTGCGCATGGTGAGGGCGATGAAGCCCTGCTCGGCCAGCTCGTATTCCCGCCGGTCGGAGACGAGGGTCTCGGTCGGGATCTTGCTCTGCAGCTGGCCCATGGACTCGAACGTGTGCAGGGGCAGGTTCTCCACCGCGCCGCCGGACTGCGGGCCGATGATGTTGGGGCACCAGCGGTAGTTGGCGAAGCTGTCGGTGAGGCGGGTGGCGAAGGCGAAGGCGGTGTTGCCCCACAGGTAGTTGGCGGTGCTGCCGGACGAGGCCTCGCTATAGTTGAAGGCCTTCACCGGGTTGCTGTCCTGGCCGTAGGGCAGGCGCAGCAGGAAGCGCGGGGCGGTGAGGCCCACGTAGCGCGCATCCTCGCTCTGGCGGAAGCTGTTCCACTTGGCATACTTCGGCCCCTCGAAGATCGACTGCAGATCCTTGAGGTTGGGCACTTCCTCGAAGCTGTCCACGCCGAACATCTGGGTCGAGGCGGCGCCGATGACCGGCGCGTGGGACATGGCGCCGACGCTGGCGAGATACTGCAGCAGCTTGATGTCCTGCGCGCCGGGGCCGAAATCGTAATTGGTGATGACCGCGCCGATGGGCTGGCCGCCGAACTGGCCGTACTCGGCCGTGTAGACATGCTTGTAGAGGCCCGAGCGCACCACCTCGGGGGAATCGTCGAAGTCGGCCAGCAGCTCGTCCTTGGCGACCGAGAGCATCTCCACCTTGATGTTCTGGCGGAAGTCGGTGCGGTCCACCAGGAACTTCAGGCCGCGCCAGGCGGATTCCATCTCCTGGAAGCCTTCCGAATGGAAGATGACGTCGAGCTGCGCGGACAGCTTCTGGTCGATGGCGGCGATCATCTGGTCGACCGCGGCGCTGTTGACCTTTTCATCGGCGCGGGCCGGCTTCATCAGCTCGGAGATGAAGGCGGCCACGCCCCGGCGGGCGACGTCATAGCCTTCGTCGGTCGGGCGCAGCTTGGTCTCCTGCAGGATCTGGTCCAGCATGGAGGCCTCTTCCAGCGTGGCCGTCCCGGTCGAAGCCTCGGCAACGGTATCAGGCGTGCTCATGGACATTTCTCCGAAAGGTTCGACGGCTTGAGCCTCGTCAAGGCCGCTCAGGCCGGCTTGTCGCCGGAGGCGGTGATCTCGGACAGCAGGCGCTGGCGGGCGGCTTCGTCGTCGATCACGCTCTGGATCATCTTGCGGAAGGCGGGCACATTGCCGAGCGGGCCCTTGAGCGCCACCAGCGCCTCGCGCAGCTCCAGCAGCGCCTTCAGCTCGGGCACCTGCCGCACCACCGCCTCGGGCTCGAAGTCCTTCAGCCGCTCGAACTTGAGATTGACCGCCAGCTTCTCGTCGGCGCCGCCGTCGTTCAGCTTGTCGTCCACCGACAGGTCCAGCGAAAGATGCTGGCTCTTGAGGACCTCGTCGAAATTGTCCTTGTTCACGTTGGAGAGCTCGCGCTCCTCCACCGGGCGCTCGTCGGGCTTTTGCGTGAAGTCGCCCACCACCAGCAGCTTGAGCGGAAGCTCGACATCCTCCTTCACGTTCCCGGTGGCGGGGCGGTAGCGGATGTTGACGCGTTCCTTGGGTACGACGGAATCAGCCATGTCCATGTTCCTCACCAGTGCCGTCAGGCGTGCATCAGCCGCACGGCGGTCCGAAGATCGAGGCGGGCGAGCCGCCGCTGGGCGGTTTCGGCGGCGGCGCGCAGGGCCGGGCCGCCCAGCAGCTTCTCCGCGGCGGGGTGGCGAAAGGCACGCAGGGCGAGGCGCGTCGCCCGCAGCGCGAGGCCGGGCTCCCAGGCGTCGAGCGCATGCCGCTCCAGTTCCGCCTCCAGGTGCTGCGCCAGCGGCAGGGCGACGCCGGGTATGTCGAGGTCGAGGCAGGCCTGCACCTCGATGATGTGAAGCTCGAACAGCGCCCGCCCGCCGCGTGCCTCGGCGCGGGCGGCGCCCAGGCGGTCCAGCGCCTCCGCCTTCTTGCCGGCGCCGACGAGCCCGCGGATCTCCTCCGCCAGCTCCGGAAGGCCGTCCGCCTGCTGCCCTTCCGCCGGCGCGCCGGCGGCGCCGGAGCCCGCCTGCTGCTCCAGCCACGCGCGGGTGGCGGGGCCGGCGAAGGGCATGCCGTTCGAGAAGGTCATCTCCGCCAGCGCGGGAAGCCGCCGCATGAAGGCGCAGGTCATCTCCACCACCGCCTCCGCCGCCAGGGCGTGGCGGCCGCCGAGGGCGGCCAGGGATTCAAAGGCGAGGCGGTTCGCGTCCAGCCAGAAGGGCGCCGAGCCGATCATCCCTTCCACCGTGCGCACCAGCGCCTCATGCTCGCCCACCCGGCCCATCACCGCGATGCCTTCCAGCCGCTCGGCCGAAGGGGCCGCGAGCTGGGTGGCGCTGCCGATCGCGGGCGGGGGCAGGGAGATGTCGAGCCACGCGGCGGCGCGGGTGAGGCGATAGCTGCGCGGATCGGCGAGATGGGTCTCGCGCAGCTGCCGTGCGTGCCGGCGCATGCTGTCGGCGAGCGCGCCCAGCGCCCGGTCGAGCTCGGGCCCGGCGGCGCCGGCGGGAACCTCGGGCGGAGGCGGGGGCGCGGCATCTGGAAGCGAAGTCGCCGGCGCGGGCGCCGCCGGGGCGGCCTGGGGCGTGGGCGCAGGGTCCGGCTGCGGGGCGCTGGCGGCGGCGGCTTGCGCCGCCTCCTGGCGCGCGCGCGCCTCGGTCGCGGCGGCGGCGCGGGCGAGGAGGCCCTTCGCCTCCTCCGCCTTGGGCCGCACGGCGCGCACCAGGTCGCCGAACGCGATCTGCTCGCGAGTGAGCTTCTGCGGGAGAAGGGTGTGCAAGTCCTCCAGCAGGGTGGAGGCGTGCGCCACGGCGGCGATGTCGTCCTCGCCCACCGCCAGGGCCGACACCACCGGCGTCAGCCGCGCCACCATCCATTCGAGGGCGCCGACACGGGCGCGTTCGCGTTTCGGGGGCAGGATATCCCACCACTCTTTCACCATGGCGGACAGCGCGTCGAGGCCGAGGGCGAGGCCGCGCCACTGCTCACTGTGGGTGAGCGCCACCGTGGTCCAGGCGCCCACCAGCAGGTCGCGGCCCTGGCTGGAGAGAAGCTCGAGGCCGATGCGCGCCACGCGCTCCCACGGCACGCCGCCGGGGCCCTCGGTCTCGATGAGGCGGACGTCCGCCTCCATCTCCTCGAACGCCGGGAGGCCGCGCACATCGGCGCCGATCGGCGAGGCGGGGGAGAGAGACAGGAGGAGCGCGGCGCTGCGCGCGTCCTCGAAGGGCGGAATGGGGTGCTCGCTCATATCCGGCCGCGTCTGCTCCAGCCCGCCCCATGGGCGAAATGGAGCGCGTGCCGGTTTTCTTTGTTTTGCTTGACGGCAGGATGAAGCTCGGATGGCGCTTCTGCGACGGCGCGGGCGCAGGGCGCGCGCCGTCGCGGGGCCGCGCGGCGGCTCAGCGCGTGGAGAGCGGCAGCGGCGGCGGTGGCGTGGTGGAGCCCGGCCCCAGCGCGCGCTGCATCATCACGCTGTCGGCCCAGCGGCCATAGCGATAGGCCACGGCCGGCAGGTGCCCCACCCGGGTGAAGCCCGCCCGCTCGTGCAGCGCCAGCGAGGCGGTGTTGTCGGCGTCGATGTAGCCGATCATCTGGCGGAAGCCGGCGGCGGCGCAGGCGTCGATCAGCGCGTTGATGAGCAGCGCCCCCACCCCCTGGCCGGTGTGCTCGTGATGTATGTAGATGGAGTGCTTGACCGTGTAGCGATAGGCCGGCCGCTTGCGGAATAGCACCACATAGGCATAGCCCACCACCTGGTCGTCCAGGGCGGCGACGAGGTGGGGCAGGCGGCGGTTCTTGAGGTTCTTGCGGCGGTCGCGCAGGTCGTCGGGCTCCGGCGTGCCGTCGTCCTCAACCCCGTCCTCCACGCCGCGGCGGATGTGGCGGCGGTAGATCGTCAGCATGGCGTCCACGTCGGTGTCCCGCGAGGGGCGGACGACGATGCCCCTCGCCTTCTCCTGTTCCTGCTCCATGACCGAACCCGAGGCTCCCCCGCTCTATTCCGCGACCACGTAAGTATGGAGGCTGACGCGCCCGGACGCATCCGTCTCGCGATAGACGCCCTGGATCTCCACCTCGAAGCCGGGGAAGGTGTTGAAGCACGCCTCGAACATCTTGAGGTAGTCGATCATGGGCTTCGCCTGCTCGGTGATGCGCTCGCCCGGCACGATGGTGGCGATGCCCGGCGGATAGACCACGAACGGCGTGGTGGCGATGCGGCCGAGAACGTCCCCGATGGGCAGGTAGTCCACGTCGTTGCGCACCAGGCAGCGGGCCGCGTCGTGGGGCGACATGGCGATCGGCGGCAGGTGCTCGGCGCGGAACTGCCTGGCCTGGAGCGCGCTGACGTTGGCGTCGCGGAAGAAGCGGTGCATCTGGCCGCACAGGTCCTTCAGGCGCGCTCCGGCGTAGCGGGCCGGGCGGCGGCGGAAGAACTCGGGGATCACCTCTTCCAGCAGTGCGTTGTCGTCGTGCAGCTTCTTGAAGGCGACGAGGCCCGAGATCAGCGTGCCCGCCTTCGACGCCTCGACGCCGGGCGTGAGCAGGAACAGCAGCGAGTTGAGGTCGTTCTTCTCGGCGACGATGCGGTTCTCGCGCAGATACTGGGCGACCACGGGCGCCGGGATGCCGTGCGCGGCATAGGCGCCGGTCTTCGGGTCGAAGCCGGGGGTGAGCAGGGTCAGCTTGTTGGGATCGGTCATGGCGAAGCCCGGCTCCATGCCGGAAAAGCCGTGCCATGCCGCGCCGGGCGTGAGCTGCCAGAAGGCGGGATCGGAGGCGAGCAGGTCGGTGGAGATGCTCTCCCACGGCACGTCGTGCACGCCGCCGGGGCGCGCCGCGTCGGGAATCTGCACCCGGTCGGGCACGAACGGCTCGAAGAACCACTGCCGCTCGGGGCGCTGCTCCTTCTCCTCGAACTCGCGCCGGACCGCGCGGAGCTTCTTTCTGAGCTCGATGCCGAGGCGGATGGTGTCGTCCCACAGCACCTCGCCGGAGCGGCCCTTCATCATCTGCGCGCCCACGTCGAGCGAGGCGAACAGGGGGTAGAAGGGCGAGGTGGAGGCGTGCTGCATGAAGCTCTCGTTGAAGCGCCGGTGCTCCACCCGTCGCTTCTGGCCCTTGATGTGCCGGTCCTTCATGTGGATCTGCGAGGCCTGGGAGAAGCTCGCGAGCTGCTTGTGCGTGGACTGGGTGGCGATGATGCCGGGGCTGTCGGGCCCCAGGTCCTTGAGCCCCATGGCGAAGCGCCCGGCATAGAGCGGGTGGAACTTCATGAAGCCGGCCCAGGCCTCGTCGAACATGATGTAGTCGGTGAGGTGGCCGATCTTCTTCAGGATCATCTCGGCATTGTGGATGGTGCCGTCATAGGTGCACTGCTCCACCACCGCCACGCGGAAAGGGCGCTCCTTCTTCCAGGCGTCCTTGTCCTTCACCAGCGGATGGGTGCGGATACGCTCGCGCAGGGCGTCCTCGTCGAAGGCGGCGAAGTCCATGGGGCCGATGAGGCCGTGGGCGTTGCGCGCGGTCGGCACATAGACCGGGATGCCGCCGGAGATCAGCAGCGCGCCGTGGTGGGCGGCCTTGTGGTTGTTGCGGTCGAACAGCACCAGGTCGCCGTCGGTGACGAGGGCGGAAAGCGCCACCTTGTTGGAGGTGGAGGTGCCGTTCAGCACGAAATAGGTCTTCTCGGCGCCGAAGATCTTCGCCGCTTCCTTCTGCGCCGCCAGGGCCGGCCCCTCATGGGTGAGCAGGTCGCCGAGATCGAGCACCGAATTGTCGAGGTCGTCGCGGAACACCGCCTCGCCCAGGTGCTCCATGAACACCCGGCCGATGGGGCTCCGGGAATAGAACATGCCGCCGTTGTGGCCGGGGCAGGTCCACAGCTGGTTGCCCTCCTGGGCATAGTCCACCAGCGCGCCGAAGAAGGGGGTCTTCAGCGTCTCCGCATATTTCTTGAGGCGGCTGATGAGGTTCTTGGCGATGAAGGCGGGCGTCTCCTCGGAGAGGAAGACATAGCCGTCGATGAAATCCAGCACCTCGACCGGCACATCCTCCAGCCGCTTGCGGCGGATGAGCAGGAGGATGGGGAAATCGAGCCCGCGCCGGCGCATCAGGTTGATGAGGGCGGCGGTCTTGCCCTCCAGGCCCTTCTTGCCCCAGTCCACCATCATGCAGCCGATGGCGGCATCGGTCTGCACCGCGATCTCCGCGTCTTCCAGGTTGCGCGCGCGCACAACCTCGAAGCCGGAGCGCTCGATCTCCGCCACGATCTGGTTGTAGCGGGCGCCTTCCAGGTCCTCCGCGTCGAAGGTCGGGGTCGCGAACAGGAACGTGAAGCGTCTGAAATAGTCCATGGGGCACCCGCGCTGATCCGGTGGCAGATGTGGTTCGGTTCGATGACAGGACCACGACAGTGGTGCGCCTGAGCCTCATTCGCCGTCGGGCAAGGCGAACACGGTGAGCTGGCCGCCGAGCGCGGTGTAGCTGCTGAGCGTCGCATAGGCCTTGTTGGCGCCCGAGCCGTCCTCCGGATCGGTGAGGCCGGCGGCGAGCCCGATGCCGGCCCAGCCGCCCACCCCGGAGAGCACCGCCACATACTGCCGGCCGGCGTGCATGTAGGTGGTGACGTTGCCGACGATGCCGGACGGCGTCTTGAAGCGGTAGAGTTCCTCCCCCGTGCGCGCGTCCACCGCCTTCAGATAGCCTTCGAGCGTGCCGTAGAACACGATGTTCCCGGCGGTGGCGAGGGCGCCGGACCATACCGAGAACTGCTCCGGCCGCGACCATGCCGGCCGTCCGGCGCGCGCATCCCAGGCGAGGAAGCCGCCGGTGCGCCCCTCCCCGCCGGGGGCGGGATACATGGTGAGGGTCGCGCCCACATAGGGCTGGCCGGGGGCGTAGTCCACGTGGAATGGCTCGTAGTCCATGCACATGCGGCTCACCGGCACGTAGAACAGGCGCGTCTTCGGCGAGAAGGCGGCCGGCTGCTGGTTCTTGGTGCCGAGGGCGGCGGGGCAGATGCCGGTATAGGTCTCGTCCTCGCCCCGCGCCTGCGTGGAATAGGCGGGATCGAGCATCGGGCGGCCGAAGCCGGGGCTCGCCCTGTCCATGTCGATGCCGGACGCCCAGTTGACGCTCGCGTCGTATTTGTCGGCGCGCAGCAGGTCGCCGCTCTCGCGGTCGAGGGTGTAGGCGAAGCCGTTGCGGTCGAAATGGGTGAGGAGGGCGCGCGTCCTCCCCTCCACCTCCCGGTCGGTCAGGATCATCTCGTTGACGCCGTCGTAATCCCACTGGTCGTGGGGCGTCATCTGGTAGACCCATTTCGCCATGCCGGTGTCGGGGTCGCGGGCGAGGATGGACTGCGACCACTTGTTGTCCCCCGGCCGCTGCGAGGGGTTCCAGGTGGAGGGGTTGGCGGTGCCGTAATAGATGAGGTTCAGCCTCGGGTCGTAGGCGAACCAGCCCCAGGTGGCGCCGCCGCCGGTCTTCCACTGGTCGCCCTGCCAGCTCTTGAGGGATGAGTCGGGGCCGATGGGACGGCCGAGCTGCGTGGTTTTCTCGGGGTCCACCAGCATGTCGGCATCCGGCCCGGTGCTGTAGGCGCGCCACAGGCGCTTGCCATCCTTCAGCCCGTAGGCGGTGAGGTGGCCGCGCGCGCCGAACTCCGCCCCGGCGATGCCGACGATCAGCTTGTCCTTCACCGGCATCACGGTGGCGGTATTGGATTCGCCCACCCTGGGATCGCCGTTGACGGCCGACCAGCGCTTTTCCCCTGTCAGGGCGTCGAGGGCGACGATGGTGGTGTCCGCCTGGTGCAGGAACACCATGCTCTCGGCATAGGCGAGGCCCCGGTAGACGAGGTCGCAGCACATCACCGCAGCCACCTCGCGCGACTGGCGCGGCTCGTATTTCCACAGGATGCGGCCGTCGTGGGCGAGGTCGAGGGCGTAGACCACGTTCGGGAAGGGCGTGTGGACATACATGATGTCCCCCACCACCAGCGGCGCCCCCTCGTGGCCACGCAGCACCCCGGTGGAGAAGGTCCAGGCCACCTGCAGCCGCCCGACATTGCCGGCGTCGATCTGGTCGAGCGGGGAATAGCGGGTGTTGGCGTAGTCCACGGTTTGCAGCACCTGCTCGCGGCCGCTGGCGGCGCGCCGGAGCACATCGTCATTGGCGGCGGCGGGCAGGGCGCACAGCACCAGCCCCGCGGCGATGGCGGCGCGCGTTCTTCCCCGCGCCGGGCGCGTCTGCGTGTGAATGGCCTCGTCCTCCCGGTGGCCGCGTCTTGGGGCGCGGTTCGTCCGTTCTCGCGCCGCGAACATGCGCCGCGCAGCGAGACTTTGGCGCCCGCGCCGCGCCCGCGCAACCTGCCGCAGGGGCGGGCCGCCGGCCTCAGGCGACCACGGGGGCGACGATGGCGTTCAGCGCCTGCGCCGCCGCGCGCGGGTCGAGCCGCACCTGGAGCCCGCGCTGGCCGCCATTGATGAAGACATGGGGCTGGGCGAGCGCCTGCTCCTCCATCACCACGCGCGGCGGGCGCGCCTGCCCGAAGGGGCTGATGCCGCCCACCTTGTAGCCGGCGATGCGCTCGGCCTCGGCGGGCTTCATCATCTGCGCCGACTTGCCCCCGAAGGCCGCCGCCAGTTTCTTCATGGAGACCTCGCGGTCGGAGGGCACCACGGCGCAGGCGGGGCGCCCGTCCACCAGCACCATGAGGGTCTTCAGCACCCGTTCCGGCGCCTCGCCGATGGCCTCGGCCGCCTGCAGGCCGATGCTGTCGGCATCGGGGTCGTAATCATAGGTGTGCACGGTGAAGGCGATCTTCGCCTGCTCCAGCGCTCGGGTGGCGCGCGTGGCCTTGGACATGCCGTCCGTTCCCTGGCTTCATTCCCACACGGCCCCCGCGCGGCCATGGGCGCGCGGGGGCCGTGTGAAATCCCGCGATCCCGGAGCCCGATCAGCGCCAGCCGAGGGCCGGCGCGACATGCTTCAGGATCGCCTCGATGACATGGGCGTTATAGTCCACCCCGAGCTGGTTGGGCACCGTGAGGAGCAGCGTGTCGGCCTCGGCGATGCCCTCGTCGGCCGCGAGCTGGCGCACCAGCGCCTCCGGCTCGTCGGCATAGGAGCGGCCGAAGATGGCGCGCGTCGTCTCGTCGATGAAGCCCACCTGGTCGCGCGCCTCGCCGCCATGGCCGAAATAGGCGCGGTCGCGGTCGTCCACCAGCGCGAAGATGCTGCGGCTCACCGAGACGCGCGGCTCGCCCACGTGGCCGGCGGCCTTCCAGGCGGCGCGATAGGCGCGGATCTGGTTCGCCTGCTGCACGTGGAAGGGTAGCCCGCCCTCGTCGTCCTTGAGAGTGGAGCTTTGCAGGTTCATGCCCTGCCGCGCCGCCCATTCCGCCGTGGCGTTGGAGCCGGCGCCCCACCAGATGCGCTCGCGCAGGCCCGGCGCATGGGGCTCAAGCCGCAGCAGGCCGGGCGGGTTCGGGAACATGGGGCGGGGATTGGGCTGGGCGAAGCCTTCGCCGCGCAGCACGTCGAGGAACACTTCGGTGTGGCGCCGCGCCATGTCGGAGGCGCTCTCGCCGGGCGCCGGCGCGTAGCCGAAGTGGCGCCATCCGTCGATCACCTGCTCCGGCGAGCCGCGGCTGATGCCGAGCTGGAGCCGGCCGCCGGCGATGAGATCGGCCGCGCCCGCATCCTCCGCCATGTAGAGCGGGTTCTCGTAGCGCATGTCGATGACGGCGGTGCCGATCTCGATGCGGCGGGTGCGCGCGCCCACCGCCGCCAGCAGCGGGAAGGGCGAGGCGAGCTGGCGCGCGAAATGGTGGACGCGGAAATAGGCGCCGTCCGCGCCCAGCTCCTCGGCCGCGACCGCAAGCTCGATGGACTGGATGAGCGCATCGGCCGCGGAGCGCGTGCCGGAGCTGGGGGAGGGGGTCCAGTGCCCGAAGGACAGAAAGCCGATCTTCTTCACGATGGATACCGCGCGAGGGGGGAAGGTGCCCCTGAAGGTAGGTGCCGATTGCGGCGGCCGCATCCCCTCGCCTGCGTGCATCGGCGCACGCCCGCGCCCGCAGAACCGCAAGCCCGCGCGCAGGTTCGCCCGCGACGGCGGCTGGAAAGGGCGGCGCGCGGCCGCCCTAGCCGGCGTCAGGCCGCGGCGAGATCCTTCATGAAGGTGTCCACCGCGTCGCGCAGCTCATTGGCCTGGGCGGAGAGCCCGCCGGAGAGGCCCATGAGCTGGTTCGAGGCCGACCCCGTCATGTTGGCGGCCTGGCCGACGCCGGTGATGTTCTGCGCCACCTCGCTGGTGCCGGAGGCGGCCTGCTGGCAGTTGTGGGCGATTTCGGAGGTCGCCACCCCCTGCTCCTCCACCGCGCCGGCGATGGCGGTGGCGGTCTCCTTGATGGTGGTGATGACGCGCACGATCTCCGCCATGGACTTCACCGTGCTGTCGGTGGCATCGCGGATCTCGGAGATCTTGGAGGAGATCTCGTCGGTGGCCTTGGCGGTCTGCTCGGCGAGCTGCTTCACCTCGGACGCCACCACCGCGAAGCCCCTGCCGGCATCGCCCGCGCGCGCGGCCTCGATGGTGGCGTTGAGGGCGAGCAGGTTGGTCTGGGAGGCGATGTCCTTGATGAGGTCCAGCACCTCGCCGATGTCCACCGCCGCCTTGGCCAGCGCGCCGATGTGGCTGTTGGAGGTCTCCGCCTCCATAAAGGCGGTGTCGGCGACGGTGGCGGAATGGGCCACCTGGCCGTTGATCTCCCGCACCGAGGCCGCCATCTCCTCGGAGGCGGAGGCCACGGTCTGCACGTTGGTGGAAGCCTGCTCGGAGGCCGCCGCCACCGCCTGGGCCTGGCGGGAGGTTTCCTCCGCCGTGGCCGACAGGTTCCGCGCCGCGTCCGCCACTTCTCCGGAGGAGTGGACGAAGGCGGAGACGAGCTGCCGCATGTGGGCGACGAATTCCTCGGCGAGCTTGCCCCGGCGCAGGATCTGCGCCTTGGAGGCCGTTTCCGCCTCGGCCTGGGCGACCCGCATGCGCGCCGCATCCTGGAGCTGGCCGCGCAGCTCCACCAGCGACTTGGCGATGGCGCCGACCTCGTCGTGCCGGTCGGCGTGGGGCACGCTCACCTCGAGGCTGCCGTGGCCGAGGGCGGCCATCACGTCCATGGAATCCTTCACCGGCCCCACGATGCTGCGGCGGGTGATGACGATTGCGAGCGCGATCACCGCGAGGGTGCCGAGGCCCATGCCCACCACCAGCAGCCAGGCGGTGCGGTGGGCGAGGGCGGTGGCGGCGGCGTGCTGCGCCTCCATGGAGGCGGTCAGCCGCTTGTTGATGCCGGTGGTCGCGTCGGCGAGGGCATCGAGCTTGGGCGAGCAGGTGGTCCGCATGGTCTCGCCCAGGCGGGCGATCTCCTCGGCGGAGGCGGCGATGCGGGCCTGCCGCAGGATAGCGCCGCACTCGGCGGCCATGGTCGCCTTCACCCGCTGCAGGAGCTGGTCCATCTCCGCCGCGAACTCGGGCGTCTCCGCCTTGATGAGATCCACCCGGGACTTGTAGTCGTCGAGGGCCTTCTCGATGAGCTGGGTCGCCTCCTCGTCCTTGGCCGGGGTGTCGGCCACGATCAGCCGGTAGAGGCCGATGTCGACCTGGCGCAGGAGGCGGTTGGTGCGGGCCAGATTGGCGGCGGCGGGGGCGGGCCCTTCGATGATCGCGGTGCCGACGGCGTTGATGGCGGTCATCTGGAACGAGGCGTAGAGGATGGCGCCGAAAGAGAGGATGGCGAGCAGCAGCAGGAGACTCACGACCTTCAGCGTCAGCGACCAGTTCTTGAACGACATTGATTCCCCCAGGCCCCGACCGGCCAGCCCGATCCCGCGACGGCGCGGCGGGAGCAGGGCCGCCGCGCGATGCTGCGCGCCTGGGTGGCGGGAGGCCGCAAATCGTTGGGGGACCGCCCGTCGTCCGCAAGATGCGCTGGGGCGAAGCTTAGCGGATCGCTATTTCCGGCGGTAGCCTGGGAATTGCGCGGGTGCAAGCCCCGCGCAGGCATGGTCCCGGGCAAAGGCTGCGCCCCCGCGGGGGCGCAGCGCGCCTACTTGAACCCCAGCAGAAGCGCGGACTGGTAGAAGACGAAGGCCACCAGCCACGCATAGACCAGCGAGGTGCCCAGGGAGAACAGCATGAACCCCCAGGAGCGGCTTTCCGCCTTCGCCGTCGCCACCGTGGTCAGGCAGGGGGTGTAGAGCAGGCAGAACAGGCAGAAGCTGTAGGCCGCCGCCGGGGAGACGGTGACCGAGATGTGCTGCGCCACGAGGCCGGCGGACATGGCATAGATGGTCGCCAGCGAGCCGATGACCACTTCCTTGGCGATGAAGCCGAAGATCAGCGCCAGGGTGAGGTAGGGATCGATGCCGATGGGCGCCATGACCGGCTGCAGGAACTGGCCGATCTGCCCGCCCCAGGTGTCGAGGCCCTCGGCGTCGGTGGGGAAGTTGGTGAGGAACCACACGCCCATGGTGCCGAGGATGATGAAGCTGGTGGCGCGGTGCAGGAATTCGCGCAGCTCGCCGTAGCCGCGCAGCCACACCTGCCGGAGCGTCGGCACGCGGTAGGGCGGCAGCTCCAGCACGAACGGCTCGGTGCTCTTGAACTGCTTCGACCGGCTGAAGATCGCCGCCGCCAGGAACGCCGCCAGGAAGCTGATGACGTAGAGCGAGAACAGCACCAGCGGCCCCTGGGCCGGCGGGAACACGGCGGAGATGATGAACACGAACACCGCGAGGCGCGCCGAGCACAGCGAGAACGGAATGATGAGCATGGACAGCAGCCGCAGCGGCCGCGAGCGCATCACCCGCGTGCCCATCAGGGCCGGCACGTTGCAGCCGAAGCCCATCATCTGCATGACGAAGGCGCGCCCGTCGAGGCCGAGCCGGCGCATCCAGGTGTCCATGAGATAGGCGGCGCGGGAGAGGTAGCCGCTGTCCTCCACCACCGCCATGCAGAAAAAAAACAGCATGATGAGCGGCACGAACGAGGCGACGGTGGCGACGCCCAGCCAGATGCCGTTGATGACGAAATTCTGGAGCCAGCTCGGCCCCAGGCCTAGCACCGGCTCCAGGATATCGGCCTGGATCCAGTCGGTCACCGCGCCCACCCAGTCCTGGGAGGGCAGGCCGACGCTCCAGACGACATAGAACACGAACAGCATGACCGCGAAGAAGATCGGCAGCCCCAGGATGGGGTGCAGCAGCCAGCGGTCGAGGCGCTCGGTGAGGGTCTTCGGCGGCTCGTGCGGGTAGGCGACGGCCCCTGCGATGGTTTCGGAGAGGGTCTCCTCGGTCATGAGGGTGGCGCGCAGGTTCTCGTAATTGGCGAGAACGGGCGGAGTGCCCGCGCGCTGCTCAAGCACCTGCGAGACCGAGGCCATGCCCTCGGCGAAGCCGTGGCCATACTTGGCGCTGATGAGGTGCACCGGCAGGCCGAGCCGTGCCGAGAGCGCGGCGGGGTCGATCTCGATGCCCGCGCGGCGCGCCTCGTCCTCCATGTTCAGCATCACCACCGCCGGAAGGCCCAGCAGCCTCACCTGCAGCGGCATCAGGATCTGGCGGTCGATCTGGCTGGCGTTGACCACCACGATCACGAGATCGACCGGATAGGCCTTCAGGAAGTTGGCGACCACCGTCTCGTCTTCGGAGAAGCCCTCGAGGTCGTAGATGCCGGGCAGGTCGATGAACTCGACCTCGCGGCCGCCCAGCTTCACGCGCGCATTGGAGAGGCTGACGGTGATGCCCGGCCAGTTGCCCACATAGGCGTTGGCCCCGGTGATCCGGTTGTACAGCATCGACTTGCCCGTATTGGGCTGGCCGATGAGGGCGACGCGCGGAATGTTGTTCAGCGTGGGCGCGAGCTTAACTTCGGGAGAGCAGCAATCCATCTTGGTTCCCAGCCGGATGGCATCCCGGCGCAGCTCGCGGGGAGCCGCGCGGACGCGGTTGCTTTGACGGTCCACATCCGCCCTGGCGGGTGCCGGGGCGGCCCTGGGAGCGGCGGCGGGTGCCGCGCGCCGTGATGCGGACCGGTGGGGCCGGCCGGTCCCGGATCGCCTGACGCTGGCTGCGGCTGGCGGCAATCGTCCTGAATACGCGAACCTTCGCGTCGTCCTCGCTTCCGGCGGGCGTCAGATCCGGCGGACCTTGACCTGCGCCGCCTCGGCCCGGCGGATGGCGATGTCGGTCGCCTTGCCCGCGCGGACGACGAGGGGGCCGCCGAACCATCCCCGCCGCACCATGGACACCTGGCGCGACGCGCTCACGCCCATGGCGCGCAGGCGCACCGACAGGCCGTGCTCGAAGATGCCCGCTTCCACCGATTCCACGACCCCGCTCTCACCGGGCTGCAGGTTGGCGAGGGTCGTGATCTGGCCCGCATGGGCGAATTTCGGGGATGAATCGTGCATCTCAAACCTCGGAGCCGGAAATGTCGGGGAAGATGAAAGGCGTGCCTGTGAAGATCGGGCGGGGATGAATGGGGCAGGCCTGCGCACGCAAGGCGCGCGGACGGGACGACAGCGTTCGTCGGCGCGCGCGGGCGCAAGCGATCCTGGAAAATTGCGGACATGAGCCGGGCCGGCGGGCGAGGCGGGCAAGGTGCCCGGAGGGCAGGTCTTGCTCCCGCAGGGAGGTCCCCTTGTTCATCGCCATCATGCCGTCCGCCATGCTCAGGAGCGGGACCCGTCCTCAACCGGGTGCCCGACAGGTGATCCAACCTGTAGCACTTTAGGGCATCTTGTGTAAGTAGCTGAAAATCATTGTAATTATAATCATTCTAAGGTGTGGGCGGCGCCAGCCCGCGGAGCACGAAAAAGCCCCCTCCCGCGTGGCGGGAGGGGGCTGGTTCTTATCCTGAAACCAAAGGCCCATGAGTTCGACTCATGGGCCTTTGGCTAAGCCCGCGCGGCGCTTGAGCGGACCCACTCGGCCCCGCTCAAAGACCGGGGCCGATGGTATGAGGTCGGAAGGGCTCAGGCCTTGCGCGCGCCGGTGTGGACCAGCGTGCCCACCTGCTCGCCGCGCAGGGCGGCGGTGAGGCGGCCGGGAACGAGGCCGTTCACCACCTGCACCCGCTCGATGTGGCGCGCGGTGGCCATCACCTCCAGCAGGGCGCGGTCGAAGGGCAGGGGGCCCTCCTGCCTGGCGAGGTCGGTGTAGGTCGTCTCCTGCAGGAGCTGCGCCTTGCCGCCCTCGGGACCGTTCGGATCGGCGGTGTAGACGCCGTCCACGTCCTCCACGATCGTCAGCCCCGCGGCGCCGAGCGCGTCGGCCAGCAGGAAGGCGCCCGTATCGGCCCGGTGCACGGGGATGCGGGTGCCGGGGAATTCGTGGTGGTGGTAGGGCGGGAAGGCGCTGCCCACCACCGCGCGGGCGGCTGCGAGATGGATCGAGAGCTGGCCCGCAATGGTCGGGTGCTCGATGTAGGAGACCCCTTCCGGCGCTAGCAGCGAGGCGAGGATGTGGCCGTTCTGCCCGGCCTCGCTGGCGGCGAGCGGGGCGAGCGAGCCCACCGGCAGGCCGAGATCGAGGCCCACGCTGTAGAGATGGCGGGCGCGCACGCCGGCGCCGGTGAGGATGAGCATGCGGTGCTCCGGAAGGAGCTTGCGCAGCTCGTCCACGATCGGGAGGATGGCCTCCGGGCCGCGGTCCATGATGGAGCGGCCACCGATCTTCACAACCTGCAGCCAGGGCAGGAGGCGGATGGGGCGCACCCCCGCCACCGGGCGGGTGAGGTGGCTGTCGAGAAGGGTCTGGCTCGCGAGCGGCGAGGCGACGTGCTTGATGGCGCTGGTGGTTTCGGACATGGCGTTCGCTCCTCAGCTCGCGGTGATGATGGTGCCGACGTGCTCGCCATTGAGCGCGCGGGTCAGGTTGCCGGGCACGAGGCCGTTGACGACCTGGACCTCGCGCACGTGGCGGGCGGACTTGAGCAGGTCGAGCATCGGGAACTCGAGGATCGAGTCGGCGAGCCCCCGGGACTTCATCTCGTCCACCGAGATCTTCGGGATGAAGGTGGCATCCTTGGAGGTCTTCGGGTTGGCGGTGTAGAGGCCGTTCTCGTCCTTCACGAAGATCATGGCCTTGCAGCCGAACTGCTCGGCCAGGAGGAAGCAGCCCGCATCGGTGCGGTAGGGCGGGATGACGCCCTCGGCCGCCGGGCGGGTCCACAGCGAGTAGGGGGGCATGCCGCTGAAGACCACGGCGTGCACCTCGGCCAGGGTCAGCGGAACCGCCGACATGCCGGCGCCGCTCACGGTGGTGATGCCGTGCTTGGCCAGGAGCTGGCCGAGCATCTCTGCATTCTGGTTCGCCACCGAGGCGCCGAGCTGGGCGAGCACGCCCGCCGGCAGGTTCAGCTCCGCCGCGATGGAATAGAGGTGGCGGGCGCGGGTGCCGGCGCCGGTGCCGATGAGGAGCTTGTGCGCCTTGCGGGCGGTGACGATCTCGTCGACCAGCGGATAGACCGCCGAGCGCCCGCGGTCGATGACGCTCTGTCCGCCGATCTTGATCACGGTCGCATCGGGCAGGATCCGGAAATCCGCGGCCGTGTCGGCCGCCGCCAGAAGTTGCGGGTCGGTCAGCGAGCGCTGCATGAGGAGCGCCTCGAGTTCTGCCGTCGTGTTGGCCATCGGTTACCCTTTCGGTGTTGGCATCGCTTGTTATTTCTTGGGAAAGCTCAATACGGCCCAGCTAATTACCGTGCAATATGTGGAATTTGCGCGTCCTTCTCCCCGCTGGGAAAGAACGACACGGAATGCACAAGGGCGCCTGGAGGGGCAGGGCGCGGGAAGGGCGATCACGCGCTCGTGCGCGCCGGGGCGGCATGGGGCGGTGGGCAGGGCGTGCGCCATTCGCGCCTTCCCTCGGAACGCGCGAGAGGCCATGATGCTCCGGCTTCTTCCGCCAGCGGCGCTCCGCCCGCCGCTGCGCCGGGGTGGGCGCGTGCCATCTCTGCGGCGTTGAATGAAGGAGTGGCTTCATCTCCATGGCATCGATAGGCCAGTTCGACGACGTTATCTATGCGATCTATGGCGCGGCCCTGGACCCGGAGCAGTGGCCGGCCGTGCTTTCGAAGATCGGCGGCGCCTTCGAGGGGGAGGGCGCGATCGTGCTGTTCTACAAGGAGGACGCGCGCTCGGAGTTCATCCACGCGCCGGAGCTGGAGGGGGCGGTGCGCGCCTATCTCGACGGCGAGTGGTGGACGCGCGACCTCCATGCCCTGCGGGCCATCGAGCACCATTTCCGCGACGGCGACGTGATGAGCGACTTCACCATCGCCTCGCTGGACGAGATGGAGACGCATCCCATCTACACCGAGTTCTTCCGCAGCGTGGGGTTCGGCTGGCTGATGTCGGCCATCATGCTGCCGGACTTCGGCTACCTCGTCGCGCTCTCGGTGCCGCGCGCCAAGGCCAGGGGGCCCTTCGGCGCGCAGGAGATGGAGATGCTGCGCATGCTGAGCCGGCATGTGGAGCAGGCGCTGCGGCTTTCCATGCGCATCGCCAATCTCGACACCTCGCAGGTGGCCATGCTCGCGGCGCTCGATGCGGTCTCCGCCGGCATCTGCGCGCTCGACGCGGACGGGCGCCGGGTGCTGGCCAACAAGAGCGCCCGCGCCCAGTTCGAGGACTTCTTCTGCGATCCGGACGGCCGCATGGCGCCCCGCCAGCCCTCCGAGCGAGCCCGCTTCCAGGCCATGGTGGAGGCCGCCCGGCGGGCATGCGAAGCCGACCAGCCTCCGCGCTCCTGCATCGTCACGGGGAAGGAGGGGCAGCGCCTCGCGGTGTGGGCGCTTCCGGTCACGGCGGAATCGTGCCGGCGCATCGGCGGGCAGGATGGGGAGGCGCGCGTTCTGATCGTCGCCGTGCCGCTGGAACACCAGCAGATGGTGGCGCCCGCGGTTATCCGCGACATGTTCGGCCTGTCCCTGGGCGAGGCGCGCCTCGCCGCGCTCATCGGCAGCGGCGTTGCGCTGCAGCAGGCCGCGGACAAGCTGGGCATTACCCAGGGCACGGCGCGGGTGGTGCTGAAGCGCGTGTTCTCGAAGCTGGGCATCAACCGGCAGACGGAGCTCGTGCTCCAGCTCTCGAAGCTCGGAGGTGTGTGAGCATCCCACGCACGCGAATGGCATCTGGTCGAGTCGGGACCCCTCATCGAAAAAATCGATAATACGCCAGTATAGATTGCCGAATCCCCGGCTCCCATATGAGGTATGGACAGTCGAGCTTTCGGCACTAATTACGTCTCGGCGATCGGTCCACGGGATCCCGTGGTTTCAATTCCCCTCAGTCGGCGAAGCATGCGGCGCGTTTCCGCCAGCCTCTCCCCGAGGCCGGCTTATTGCGTCATCTCGCCCCGCTCTGGCTGGTCGCCAGGGGAGCCAACTACCGCTATCGTCGCGATGCGGACATCTTGATGGAGGCTTGGAGCGCCATGACTTTGCCACTCACCGGCATAAAGGTCATTGATTTCACAGGTGTTCAGTCCGGTCCCTCCTGCACGCAGATGCTGGCGTGGTATGGCGCCGACGTCATCAAGGTGGAGCGTCCCGGCGTCGGCGACGTGACCCGCCGCCAGCTTCGGGACATTCCCGATCTCGATGCCCTCTATTTCACGATGCTGAATGCCAACAAGCGCTCGGTGGAGTTGAACACGAAAACTCCCGAGGGCGAGAAGATCATGGAGCAGCTCATCAAGGAGGCGGACGTTCTCGTCGAGAATTTCCACCCCGGCGCCATGGATCACATGGGCTTTACCTGGGAGCGCCTGCAGGAGCTGAACCCGCGCTTGGTGTTCGGCTCCATCAAGGGCTTCAACGACGAATCTCCCTACGCCGACATCAAGAGCTACGAGAACGTGGCCCAAGCGGCCGGCGGCGCGCTCTCCACCACCGGCTTCTGGGACGGCCCACCGACCGTGAGCGCCGCCGCGCTGGGCGACAGCAACACCGGCATGCACCTCTTGATCGGCCTGCTCACCGCGCTCGTGGGGCGCGAGCGGACCGGCAAGGGCCAGCGCGTCACCGTCTCCATGCAGGACAGCGTGCTCAACCTGTGCCGCGTGAAGCTGCGCGACCAGCAGCGGCTCGACAAGCTCGGCTACCTGGAGGAATACCCCCAGTATCCGAACACGCCGTTTGGCGATGCGGTGCCGCGCGGCGGCAATGCCGGCGGCGGCGGCCAGCCGGGCTGGGTGCTGAAGTGCAAGGGCTGGGAGACCGACCCCAACGCCTATGTCTACTTCACCATCCAGGAGCAGGACTGGGGCCCCACCGCCGAGGCCATCGGCCATCCCGAATGGAAGGATGATCCGAAGTACAACACCCCCGAGGCCCGCCAGCCGCACATCTTCGACATCTTCGCCGAGATCGAGAAAAAGCTGGTGACCATGGACAAGTTCGAGGCGGTGGAGGAGATGCGCAAGTTCGGCATCCCCATCGCGCCGGTGCTCTCCATGAAGGACATCGCCCACGACGAATCCCTGCGCAGGAGCGGTTCCGTGGTGGAGGTGGACCAGAAGCTGCGCGGCAAGTTCCTCACCATCGGCAGCCCCATCAAGTTCTCCGACTTCACGCCGGACATCACCAGCGCGCCGCTGCTGGGCGAGCACACGGACGAGGTGCTCACCCATCTCGGCTACAGCGCCGACGAGATCAAGGATCTCCGCGCCAAGAAGGTGATCTGACCGCACCACGTTCGCACGCCGGCCGCCGTTCCCGAAGCGAATGGCGGCCGGCGCGTTTCCCGGAAGATCGAGGCAGGCAATGGCAGGCGAAACGGAAAACCTCACCGACGGCGCGCACCTCGTCATCGACGCGCTGAAGCTCAACGGCATCGAAACCCTCTTCGGCGTGGTGGGCATCCCGATCACCGATCTCGCCCGCCTCGCCCAGGCGGAGGGCCTGCGCTACATCGGCTTCCGCCACGAGCAGCCGGCCGGCCACGCAGCCGGCGTCAGCGGCTTTCTCACCGGCAAGCCGGGCATCTGCCTCACCGTGTCGGCGCCGGGCTTCCTGAATGGCATGGTGGCGCTCGCCAACGCCACCACCAACGGCTTCCCGATGATCCTCATCTCCGGTTCCAGCGACCGGGCCATCGTCGACCTTCAGCGCGGCGACTATGAGGAGCTGGACCAGATGAACGCGGCCAAGCCTTACGCGAAGGCGGCCTACCGCGTGAACCGACCGGAGGACATCGGCCTCGGCGTGGCGCGCGCCATCCGCACGGCGGTGTCGGGCCGTCCGGGCGGCGTCTATCTCGACCTGCCGGCGGATGTCATCAGCGCCACCATCGACGCGGAAGCGGGCAAGCGCTCCCTCATCCAGGTGGTGGACCCCGCGCCGCGCCAGCTGCCGGCCGCCGACGCCCTCGCCCGCGCCCTGGCGCTGCTCGCCCATGCCAAGCGACCGCTGATCGTGATCGGCAAGGGCGCCGCCTATTCCCGCGCCGAGGATGCCATCCGCCAGTTCGTGGAGGCGACCGGCATTCCCTTCCTGCCCATGTCCATGGGCAAGGGCGTGCTGCCGGATACCCACCCCCAGTGCGCCGCCGCCGCCCGCTCGCTGGTGCTGAAGGAGGCGGACGTGGTCCTGCTCCTGGGCGCGCGCCTCAACTGGCTGCTCGGCCACGGCAAAAGCCCGGAGTGGGCGCCGGACTTCCAGCTCATCCAGGTGGACATCCACGCCGCCGAAATGGATTCCAACCGCGCCGTCGCCGCCCCCGTGGTGGGCGACATCCTCTCCAGCGTGGAGGCGATGCTGGCCGGCCTGCCGGCCGCGGGCGTGACGCCGCAGGCGGCGTGGAACGACGCCATCGCGGCCCACAAGGCGGTCAACCGCGAGAAGATGGAGAAGCACCTCGCGGCCAATCCGAGCCCGATGGATTTCTTCAGCGCGTTCGGCGCCATCCGCAAGGTGGTGGCCGACAAGCCCGACCTCTACATCGTGAGCGAGGGGGCCAACACCCTCGACATCGGCCGCAACCTCATCGACCAGCATCTGCCGCGCCACCGGCTCGATGTCGGCACCTGGGGCGTGATGGGCGTGGGCCTCGGCAACGCCATCGGCGCCGCGGTGACCACCGGCAAGCAGGTGCTGGCCATCGAGGGCGACAGCGCCTTCGGTTTCAGCGGCATGGAGGTGGAGACCATCTGCCGCTATGGGCTGCCCGTCACTTTGGTCGTGCTCAACAACGGCGGCATCTACAAGGGCGACGACCACAACCGCAGCGGCGGCAGCGATCCCGCCCCCACCGTGCTCGACCTCAAGGCGCGCTACGATCAGGTGATCGAGGCCTTCGGCGGCAAGGGCTATCACGTGGAGACGCCCGATGCGCTCGCGGCCGCGCTGGCGGAGGCGCTCGCCTCCGGCAAGCCGGCCCTCATCAACGCCGTCATCGATCCCCATGCCGGCACCGAGAGCGGACACCTCACGAACCTCAATCCGCAGAGCGCCGTGAACCACGGCTGAGCCCCATCGGCGGGGCCCTCCCTCCGCGCGGAGGGAGGGCCCCGCGTGTTCTTCCCGCGAGCCGTCAATCCCCTTCGAGGTGCCCATGTCCGAAGCCGACGCGCCCGCCGGCGCCAATTCTCCCGACGGCCCGCTCAAGGGCCTGCTGGTCATAGACCTCACGCACATCCTCAACGGCCCGTTCGGAACCATGATCCTCTCCGATCTCGGCGCGCGGGTCATCAAGGTGGAGGAGCCCGGCCACGGCGACGATACGCGCACCTATGGGCCGTTCGTGGGAGACCAGTCGCTGTATTTCTCGTTCCTCAACCGGGGCAAGGAGAGCATCATCCTCGACCTGAAGGCCGAGGGCGACCGCGAGATCTTCCTCAACATGGTGCGCAAGGCCGATATCCTGGCCGAGAACTACAAGCCGGGCACCATGGCCCACCTGGGCCTCAGCTATGAGGAGCTGTCCGCCATCAACCCCCGGCTGATCTACGCCTCGTCCTCCGGCTTCGGGCAGACCGGGCCCATGGCGCAGTTTCCGGCCTACGACACCATCATCCAGGGCATGAGCGGCATCATGATGGATACCGGCCTGCCCACGGACCCGCCTACCCGCGTCGGCACCTCCATGTCGGACCTGTGCGGCGGCATCTTCATGTACGCCGGCATCACCTCCGCGCTCTACGCCCGCGAGAAGACCGGGCGCGGCGCGCACGTGGACATCTCCATGTTCGACGCCACGCTCTCCTTCCTGGAGCACGGCTTCATGGCCTACGTGGCCACCGGCAAGGCGCCCCCGCGCATCGGCAACCGCCATCCCTACATGGCGCCGTTCGACGTGTTCGAGGCGGCCGACAAGCCGTTCGTGATCGCCACCGGCTCCGACCACCTGTTCGCGCAGCTCTGCGCCGCCGTCGGCCGGGGGGATCTGGTGGAGGACGCGCGCTTCCGCACAAATCCGGACCGCAACCACAATGTGGTGGCGCTGAAGGCGGAGCTGGAGGCGGCGCTGAAGGCGCAGCCGGCGGCGCACTGGCTGAAGGCGCTGCACGAGGCCGGGGTGCCGGTGGGCCCCATCCTCGACGTGGCGGAGGCCATCGAGCATCCGCAGACGGCGGCGCGCAACATGGTGATCGAGGCGGGCGGCCTGCGCATGCCGGGCAATCCCATCAAGCTCAGCGGCTACGAGGACCCCCTGGAGCGCCCCGCCGCGCCCGCCCTCGACCAGCACGGCGCGGCGCTGCGGCGCGAGTTCGAGGCCTGATCGCGCGGCGATCGGCCGTCATCCTGGATTCTTCGCTGCGTCCCTTCCGGAGCGCCGGTACGCTCCCATGCCCGCGTGCAGCTTTTTCAGTGATGAAAGAAGTATCCAACATGGGATATTGAGCGGATATCCCCAATCTGCAAAGCAGTCATGTGTCGAGGCCAGGATTTCCGTGCGGGCTGCGAGAAGACGCTCCGCGTCACCTCGCCCCTGCCGGCGGGGCTTCTCCGGGCGGCCCCCGGCCAAAACGGCCGCGGCCCGCGGCCGGTCTCGGAAAGACGAGGGCTGGATAAAGGAAAGGGGCGCCTAGTGAGCACCGCAATCATTCACGATCATCCGGAGAAGATCCGCTTCCCGCTGATGGAGAAGCGGACCGTCGGGTTCTTCCTCGCCTTCATGGCGGGCTTGATGAACGCCTGGACCCTGGCCCATGCGCAGACCTTCGCCACCGTGCAGTCGGGCAACGTGGTGCAGAGCGGCTATCGCCTGGTGGAGGGGGACTGGCCGGCCTTCATCTTCGCCATCGGCTCCGTCGTTGCGTTCGGGCTGGGGTCGGCGGTGTGCGGCGTGCTGATGACCACGCGGCTGCGCCATGGCCGCATCTTCACGCCGGTGGTGCTGTGGTTCGAGTGCATCGCGCTCGTCGCGCTCGGTGTCGCCTCGCGGATGGGGCTGATCGATCCCCACACGGTGGCCTACGCCGTCAGCTTCGTCGCCGGCGCCCAGGGCAACGCCTACCACAAGAACCACGGCATGCTTTATGGCAATGTCGCGGTGACGTTCGTGGTACAAATGGCCTTCAATTTTGTCGCGCAGAGCCTGTTCCGGAAGGACGGCATCAACGGCGAGCCGAACCTGATGTGGGCCGGTATCTTCTTCTCGGTGCTGGTGGGCTTCGCCGCCGGCGGCGCGGTCGGCTTCTACGTGGACCTGCGTGTCGTGGATCACGCCTCGCTGTTTCTCGCCGGCTTCATCTCGCTGGTGCTGGCGGTGGGCGCGATGCGTGCGCCGAAGACGGCGGACCCGACCTCGGGCGGCCTCATCGGCTGACCTCGCGGCGACCGCGCGGGCCGTCGCCGCCCCCTGGGCCGTAGGGCGCGGCGACGTGCTTTCGCTGCCGTCCGCCCGGCTCGCATGACGCAGCATCCGCGGCGCCGTCCCCGGCGCCGCCCTGAAGGGAGAGGTGTGCCATGAGCAAATCCCCGATCGAAGGCGTCGCGCCTTATTCCGGTCCGGCCGGGGGATGGGACGCGCTGGCCGCGGTGGCGAAGGCGGTGCGCAACGAGATGGGCGCGAGCGCCAACGCCCGCGCCCTCATGGAGATGAACCAGCCCGACGGCTTTGACTGCCCCGGCTGCGCCTGGCCCGACCCCAGGCACACCTCCTCCTTCGAGTTCTGCGAGAACGGCGCCAAGGCCGTGACCTGGGAGGCGACCTCCAGGCGCGTGACGCCGGACTTCTTCGCGCAGCACACCGTCAGCGAGCTCTGGGCGTGGCCGGACCACGCGCTCGAGGATGCCGGCCGCCTCACTCATCCCCTGCGCTATGACGCCGGCAGCGACCGCTTCGTGCCGGTGAGCTGGGCCGAGGCCTTCGCCGGCATCGCCGCCCGGCTCAACGCCCTGGAGCATCCTGGGCAGGCGGAATTCTACACTTCGGGCCGCGCCTCCAACGAGGCGGCCTTCGTCTACCAGCTTTTCGCGCGCACGCTCGGAACCAACAACTTCCCGGACTGCTCCAACATGTGCCACGAGCCCACCAGCGTGGGCCTGCCGCAGTCCATCGGCGTCGGCAAGGGCACGGTGACGCTGGAGGATTTCGACCACGCGGACCTGGTGTTCTGCATCGGCCACAATCCCGGCACCAACCATCCGCGCATGCTTTCCACGCTGCGCGCCGTGTCGCTGCGCGGCAAGCCCATCGTCGTTCTCAACCCGCTGCGGGAGCGCGGGCTGGAGCGCTTCGCCCCGCCGCAGGACCCGGTGGAGATGCTCACCCTGTCTTCCACGCCACTGGCCTCGGCCTACCACCAGGTGAAGGTGGGCGGCGATGTCGCGGCGCTGAAGGGCATCATGAAGGCGCTGCTGGCGGAGGACGCCGCCCGCGCCGCGCGGGGAGAGGACGGGCTTCTCGACCGCGCCTTTATTGCCGAGCACACGGTGGGCCTCGAGGGCCTTGTGGCGGACATCGCGGCCACCGGCTGGGATGAGATCGAGCAGCGCTCGGGCCTTGCCCGCGCGGCCGTCGAATCCATCGCGCGGGTCTATTGGTCGGCCGAGCGCGTCATCGCCTGCTACGGCATGGGCATCACCCAGCACAGGCACGGCACGGAGAACGTGCGGCAGATCGTGAACCTGCTGATGCTGCGCGGCAACATGGGCAAGCCCGGCGCCGGCATCTGCCCCCTGCGCGGCCATTCCAACGTGCAGGGCGACCGCACCGTCGGCATCACCGAGATCCCGGCCGAGCCTTTCCTCGCGCGGCTCGACAAGGCGTTCGGCATCTCCGCCCCGCGCGCGCACGGGCACAATGCGGTGAAGGCGCTGGCCGCCATGGTGGACGGCTCGGCGCGCGCCTTCATCGGCCTCGGTGGCAATTTCGCCGTGGCCATGCCGGACCCGCAGGCCGCCTTCAGCGCCTTCCGCAGGCTCGACCTGAACGTGCAGATCATCACCAAGCTGAACCGCTCGGCGCTGCTGACCGCGACCAACACCTACATCCTGCCCTGCCTCGGCCGCACCGAGCTCGACGCGCGCAACGGCGTGCCGCAGGCGGTGACGGTGGAGGATTCCATGTCCATGGTGCACGCCTCGCGCGGGCGGCTGAAGCCGGCCTCGGACGAGCTGCTCTCGGAGGTGGTGATCCTCACCTCCCTGGCGCGTGCCACGTTCCCCGGCAGCAGCATCGACTGGGAAGGCATGGCCGACGATTACGACAAGATCCGCGACAAGATCGAGGAAGTCTTTCCCGACTTCTTCGACTTCAACGCCCGGATCCGCCAGCCCGGCGGCTTCCGGCTGCGGGTGGATGCCTCCAACCGCAAGTGGGATACGCCCGACGGCAAGGCCCATTTCCTGGTGGCGCCGGGCACCGACGAGGACGACGGGCTCGACAACGATACCCTGGTGTGCACCACCCTGCGCAGCCACGACCAGTACAACACCACCATCTACGGCATGAACGACCGCTATCGCGGCATCACGGGGCGCCGCGACGTGGTGTTCGTCAATGCCGAGGACCTCGCGCGGCTGGGCCTCGCCGAGGGCGACAGGGTAGACGTGGTGGGTCGCGCCGGCCGCGTGCTGGAGGGGCTGACGGCAGTCACCTATCCCATCGCCAGGGGCTCGGTCGCGGCCTATTACCCGGAAGCCAACGTGCTGGTGGACCATGGGGATTACGACCGCGAATGCGGCGTGCCCGCCTACAAGTCCATCCCGGTCACGCTCCGCGCGGCCGCGGCCTGAGGGACACAACGGCGCGCCCGCTGGCCTTGTGGCCGTAGCGGGCGCGTTTCCGAACGAAGCGGGCGTCGTTGCGTGTGCAGAAAACGCGGGTCACGCGATCCCTTCGAAGCGGTCGTCGCGGCGTGAACGCCGGGGCGCCGGGCCCGCCCGCCTCAGCCGGCCGCGGCGGCGGCGGGGGGCGGCGCGAAGCGACGGGCGGTGGCCTTGCGGCTCACCTTGCCGTTGGGTGTGCGCTCCAGATGGTCCACGAACACCACCTTGCGGGGGCATTTGTAGGTGGCGAGGTGGGCGGCGCAATATGCGAGAATCGCCTCTTCGGCCACGGCATCGTCCGGCCGGGGGACCACGAAGGCGGTGATGATGCTCACATCCTCCCGCACCCGTGTTTCCGCCACCGCCGCCTCCGCGATGCCGGGGCATTGGGCCAGCACCTTCTCCACCTCCATGGGCGAGACGCGGTAGCCGAGCGCGTTCATCAGGTCGTCGTTGCGGCCGTGGAACCACAGCCAGCCGTCGGCGTCGAAGGCGGCGAGATCCCCGCCCACGAACCATTCGCCGCGATACACGGCGGCTTCTTCCTCCGGCCGGTTCCAGTAGCCGAGCATGAGGCCGGGATCGGACCGGTGGACGGCCAGCAGCCCGGTATCTCCCATCGGCAGCGGCGTGGTGCCGCCATCCACCGGCAGGATGGCGATGCGCCGGCCGGTCTGCGGCCGGCCGGGGGAGCCGGGGCGGATGGGCTCGCCCGGCCGGCTGGAGATGAAGGTGGAGATCTCGCTCATGCCGAGGGATTCGTAGATCCAGGTGCCGGTGGCGGCGTGCCAGTCGGCCAGCAGCTGCGGCGCCAGCGCCTCGCCCGCCGCCACCCCGTGGCGCAGGCTGGAGAGGTCGAAGGCCGTAAGGTCGCAGTTCTTCAGGATCTGCCGGTAGACGGTGGGCACGGCGGCGAAGATTGTGGCGCGCCATTCCTCGATCAGCCGCGGCCATACCGTCGGATCGCGCGGGCCGTTGTAGATGACGCTGGTGGCGCCGCAGGCCCAGGGGTCCAGCAGGCCAACTCCCAGGGTGTAGGTCCAGTTCACCGCGCCGGCGTGGAGCAGCACGTCGCCTTCCGCGAGGCCCAGCCAGTCCTTGTGCATGGGCCGGCGGCCGAGCACGGCGCGCTGGGCGTGCACCACGCCCTTGGGCCGGCTGGTGGTGCCGGAGGTATGGACGAGATAGGCCGGGTCGTCGGGCCCGGTGCGGGCATAGTCGGCGAGGGGCGCATGGGCGGAAAGGCGCGCCATGTCGTCCGGGTCGAGCACGATGCAGTGGCCGAACGCCGCCCGCTCGGCGAGATAGTCGCGCCCCAGCACCACGGCCGCCGCGCCGGAATCCCGCGAGAGGGCGACCACCTCCTCCTCGGTGAGCTGGGCCGATGTGGGCTGGGCCACATAGCCGGCGGCGATGATGGAGAGGAAGGCGAGGACGAAGCTGGAATCGTTGCCGGCGCGGATGAGGATGCGCGCCTGCGGCGGCAGGCCGAGGCCCTGGAGCCCGGCCGCGATGCGCCGCACCGTGGCGTCGAGGGTGCCGTAGGTCCATTCCTCGGTGGCGCCGGCGGCGCCCACCAGGGCCAGCGCGCGCCGGCCGCCGAAGCTCTGCGCCTGCCGGGCGAGGCAGTGTTCCGCAAGGTTGAAACGTGCGGGGGCCGAGGGGGCGGTGGCTTGGGTCATGGTCGTGTCCTCGGAAATGGCGGCGGGCGCGATGTGCCGCGCGCTGCGGAATTATACCATCGGCTCCCGTCTTCGAACGGCGCCGGCCGGCTATTTTCCTAAGTGCTGCGCGGGCTTGGCCGAAGGCTCATGAGAAAAGCCCTCCGGCCTCTGGAAGAAGACGCCGGCCGCGCCGGGTGTGGCGCGGCCGGCGGATGGGCGGGCCTCACATGCCCAGCAGGCGCGGCACGAGCATGGTCACGCCCGGCACGTAGGTGATGAGGGCGAGGAAGCCGAGCATGGCGAGCAGCCACGGCATCACCGCCACCGTGAGCTCGCTGATGCCGAGCTTCGTGATGCCCGACGCCACGTAGAGATTGAGACCCACGGGCGGATGGCACATGCCCACCTCCATGTTCACCACGATCATGATGCCGAAGTGGATGGGATCGATGCCGAGCCGCACCGCCACCGGGGTGAGGATGGGCGCCATGATGAGCACGATGGAGGTGGGCTCCATCACGTTGCCGGCGAGCAGCAGCAGGATGTTCACCATCAGCAGGAAGCCGATGACGCCGAGGCCGAGGCCCACCATCCACTCCGTCATCGCCTGCGGAATGTTCTCGTTGGTCATGAGGAAGGAGAACAGGGCCGCGTTGGAGATGATGTAGAGCAGCATCGCCGACATGTTGGCGCTGGAGAGCAGCACCTTCGGCACGTCCTTCAGGCCCATGTCCTTGTAGACGAACACCGCGATGATGAAGGCATAGACCGCGCTCACCGCCGCCGCCTCGGTGGGCGTGAAGGCGCCGGTGTAGATGCCGCCGATGACGATGATGATGAGGGCGAGGCCCCACACGCATTCGCGGAAGGCGGTCCAGCGCGCCTTGAGGCTCGCCTTCGGCAGGCGGGGGTAGTCGTTCTTCCAGGCCCGGTACCAGGTGGTGGCGCCGAGCAGCAGCGCCAGCAGCAGGCCGGGGACGATGCCGGCGATGAACAGGTCGCCGATGGAGGCGGAGGTGACGCGCTCCCCGTTGGGGCCCGTCATCTGCAGGCCGGTGGTGGCGACCGAGTACATCACCATCACGATGGAGGGCGGGATGAGGATGCCCAGCGCGCCCGAGGTGGTGATGACGCCGGCGCCGAAGCGCTGGGGAAAGCCCTGCGCCGCCATGGCCGGCAGCAGGATGGAGCCGATGGCGACCACGGTGGCGGGGGAGGAGCCCGACACCGCCGCGAACAGGGCGCAGGCCAGCACGCCGGCAAGCCCCAGCCCCCCGTGCCAGTGGCCGACGAGGCTGGTGGCGAAGCCGATGAGCCGCCGCGCCACGCCGCCGTGGGTGAGGAAGTTGCCGGCGAGGATGAAGAACGGGATCGCCATGATCTCGAACTTCTCGATGCCGGTGAACAGCTTCTGGGCGACGATGTCGACCGGAATGTGCGTCAGCGTATAGACGAAGGTGAGCACCGTCATGCCGAGCGCGATGGAGATCGGCATGCCCGTGAGCATGAGCACCAGGAACAGGCCGAAGATGATGGCGGCGCTCATCGGCGGACATCCTGCGGAAAGAGGGCGGACTTGTCGGAGCCGGGCAGCTCGTCGAGCCCCGCCACGTGCCCGTGGTCATGGACCGGCAGCGCGCCGGTGCGCAGGAACGACCACGCCACCTGAAGGAAGCGGAAGCACATGAGGTAGGAGCCGATGGGGATGGCGAGATAGACGATCCAGGAGGGCAGCTCCATTTCCGCCGTCATGTCGCCGAAGCCGTAGCGGGCGAGCACGAACTTGAGGCCGAACGAGCCCACCACCGCCGTGAACACCGCGCCGCACAGGAGCCCGAACAGGATGAGCCAGTAGCGCCGCGAGGGGGAGAGCGCGTTCACCAGCACGTCCACGCCCACGTGGATGCCGGTGCGCACGCCGTAGGCGGCGCCGATCTTGGCCATCCAGACGAACATGATGATGCAGGCCTCCTGGGCCCAGCCCAGGTTGATGCCCCGCACATAGGGGTAGAGCATGGGCACGCCGGCCGCGTAGCGCTGGCTCACGGCCACGAAGATGAGCAGCGTCGCCGCCGCCATCAGCACCGAGATCAGCGTCTCTTCCAGATAGTCGAGCGTGTGGGCGAGCGCCTTGGCCACGCCCTCCGCACGGATGCGGTAGGCGAGATAGCCGAGGAACGTGGCGGCGAGTACCGCGAGCATGACATAGAGCTTGTGGAGCGGGTCTTCCATGGGTCCTCCCAATCCCGGAGCCGGCCGAAGGCCGGGCGGAGGGAAAAAAGGGGCGCGCTCCGACGGGAGCGGAGCGCGCCGCACGCGGCCGGGAGGTTACTGGCCGACGGACCGGGTGGCCTTGAGGACCTGATCGATGGTGTCCTGGCCGATGCGCGAGGACATCTCGGCATAGACCGGCTCCATGGCCTTGCGGAAGGCGGCGGTGGCCTCCGGTGTCGGCTTGGCGATGGCGATCTTGCCGGACTTCTTCATCGCTTCCAGAGCTTCGTCATTCTCGGTCTGGGCGATGGAGTTGGCGTAGACGCTGGCTTCCGCCATGGCCTTTTCGAGCTGGGCGCGGGTGTCGGCCGGCAGGGCGTCCCAGAAGGCCTTGTTCACGATCACGGCGTAGCCGATGTAGCCGTGGTTGGTCTCCAGGCCGTTCTTCTGCACCTCATAGTGCTTCTGGGTGTAGATGTTGGAAGGCGTGTTCTCGGAGCCGTCCACCACGCCGGTCTGCATGGCCTGGTAGACCTCGGAGAAGGCCATCACCTGCGGCAGCGCGCCGAGGGCGCGGAACTGGGCCTCCAGCACCTTGGAGGACTGGATGCGCATCTTGAGGCCCTGGAAGTCCTTCGGCTGGGCCAGCGGCGTGTTGGCCGTCATGATCTTGAAGCCGTTGTCCCAATAGGCGAGGCCCTTGATGCCCTTGGGTTCCAGCTTCGCGAACAGCTGCTTGCCCACCTCGCCGTCGGTGACGCGGCGCAGCGCCTCCTTGTCGGGGAACACGTAGGGCAGGTCGAACACCTCGAACGCGCGCACGCCCAGCGGGCCGAACTTGGCGAGGGAGGGGGCCAGCATCTGGATGGCGCCGAGCTGGAGCGCCTCCATCTCCTCCTTGTCCTTGTAGAGCTGGGAGTTGGGGTAGATCTCGACCTTCACCTTGCCATCGGTATACTTTTCGGCAAGCTCCTTGAACTTCTCCGCGCCCTTGCCCTTCGGCGTATCGGGCGTGGTGACGTGGCTGAACTTGATGACCGTCTGCTGCGCCATGGCCGCAGGTGCGCCGAAGAGTGCGGCGCCGAGCACGGCGGCGCCGATGAGCGTGAACTTCATGATGTTTCCTCCCGATCTGTTGCCGGAGGGGCGGTCGGCGCGCTGCGTGCCGATCCCCTCCTTGCCGCACTTCTTGCAGAAGCTGGTGCGTTCGTTCTGCGCATTATCCGGAAGCGGGCCATGCGCGCCAATAGAGAATGAGCCTAGCGGAGATAGAATGCGCTTATAACCATGTGTGCGGTGCACCCGTTGCGTTGCGATGCTTGCGGTGCGGGGATCGCTCAACCTGGGTTGTGGGGCATTCACCTGCCGCGCCGGCCGTTTACCTGGGGCGCGTGGCGGAGCAAGGCTGTGCGGGCGGCCGCCGCACTCCCAGTCCAAGACAAATGCCTCAGGTCAATGATTCTACAGGGGTTATTTGTCGTTGCGTCCTGACGCGGGCGGTCTCCGCCGCGTCTGACGGCCCTTCAAGCGTGCGCCTCCGCCACCATGGCCTGGGGGCCGCCGGGGGCGGCCGTCCAGAGCCGCACCGCGCCGGCCGCCTCCTCGCGCGCATGGAGCAGGAAGGGGCCGGTGTCGAACAGGGGGGAGAGGCCGCGGAAGGAAAAGCGCGCCGGCGGGCGGCCCAGGGTTTCCGCCGCGAACCGGTAGAGCAGCGTCGCCTGCAGCGGCCCGTGCACCACGAGGCCGGGATAGCCTTCCTCCCGCGTCACGTAGGGCTGGTCATAGTGGATGCGGTGGCCGTTGAAGGTGAGCGCCGAATAGCGGAACAGCAGCGTTGGGGAAGGATCGACCTCCCGCCGGAACTCTCCCTCCTCCGCCGCCGGCAGGGCCCGCGCCGTGCCGCCGGGGGTGTCGAGGCGGCGATAGACGATGTCCTGGCGCTCGGTGAGCACGGTGCGCTCCCCCGCCGCGATGGTGTGGCGGACGGTGACGAAGCAGAGGGTGCCGGTGCGCCCCTCCTTGATGGAGAGGTCCTCCACCCGCGACGTGCGGCGCATGGTGTCGCCCACCTTCAGGTCGCCCTCGAACACGAATTCCCCGCCCGCCCACATGCGGCGGGGCAGGGGCACGGGCGGCAGGAAGCCGCCGCGCGCGGGGTGGCCGTCCGGCCCCAGCGTATGCATGGGAACCGCGGGCGGGGCGAGGCACAGGTGGATGCCGCGCGGCGCCGCCTCGCCCTCGGCCGGCGCGCCGGGCTCCTCGTCGAAGGTGGCGCGGAAGCGCTGCACCAGCGCGGCGGTGACGGGCTCGCACGCCACCTCCTCGCGGCCGATCCAGCCGCGCAGGTGGTCGAGGTCGAGCTTCGGGGTGTCGCTCATGGCGTGGCTCCTCAGAATGAGCGCGGCAGGCCGAGGATGTGCTCGGCCACGAAGCTCAGGATGAGGTTGGTGGAAATGGGCGCCACCTGGTAGAGGCGCGTCTCGCGGAACTTGCGCTCCACGTCGTATTCGCAGGCGAAGCCGAAGCCGCCGTGGAACTGGAGGCAGGCGTTCGCGGCCTCCCAGGAGGCCTTGGCGGCGAGGTATTTTGCCATGTTGGCCTGGGCGCCGCAGGCTTCGTGCGCATCATAGAGCCGGCAGGCCTCGAAGCGCATGAGGTTGGCCGCCTCCACCTCGATGAAGGCTTCCGCGATGGGGAATTGCACGCCCTGGTTCTGGCCGATGGGCCGGCCGAACACCGTGCGCTCGCCGGCATAGGCGGTGACCTTGTCGATGAACCAGTAGCCGTCGCCGATGCACTCGGCCGCGATCAGCGTGCGCTCGGCATTGAGGCCGGTGAGGATGTACTTGAAGCCCTGCCCCTCCTCGCCGATGAGGTTTTCGGCCGGGATCTCCAGGTTGTCGAAGAACAGCTCGTTGGTCTCGTGGTTCACCATGTTGAGGATGGGGCGCACGCTCATCCCGCTCTTCATGGCGTCCTTGATGTCCACGATGAAGATGGAGAGGCCCTCGGACTTCTTGGCGACCTCCGCCAGCGGCGTGGTGCGCGCGAGCAGGATCATGAGATCCGAATGCTGCACGCGGGAGATCCAGACCTTCTGCCCGTTGATGACGTAGCGGTCGCCCTTCCTGACCGCCGTGGTCTTGATCTTGGTGGTGTCGGTGCCGGTGGTGGGCTCGGTGACGCCCATGGACTGGAGGCGCAGTTCGCCCGAGGCGATCTTCGGCAGGTAGCGGCGGCGCTGCTCCTCCGAGCCGTGCCGCACCAGGGTGTTCATGTTGTACATCTGGCCGTGGCAGGCGCCCGAATTGCCGCCGGCGCGGTTGATCTCCTCCATGATGACGGAGGCTTCGGTGAGGCCGAGGCCGGAGCCGCCGTACTGCTCCGGGATCAGGGCCGCCATCCACCCCGCCTTGGTGAGGGCGTCCACGAACGCTTCCGGATAGGCGCGGGCCTCGTCCACCTTGCGGTGGTATTCGGAGGGAAAGTCCGCGCACAGGGCGCGCACCGCGTCGCGGATGTCCTCGTACTGGTCGCTGCCGACGGTCTTCATGGGTCTTTGTCCCTGGGTCTTGTTCTGGTTGGGGCGCTCAGGCCCGTGCGAGGATGCGCTCGGCGCGCAGGCGCACCGGCGCGTCCACCATGGCACCGTCCACGCTCACCACCGCGCCGCCTTCCGCGATGGCGGCCACGATTCGCCGCGCCCAGGCGATCTCCTCCGCGGAGGGCGCGAAGCCCGCCAGCACCGGGGCGATCTGGCTCGGGTGGATCAGGAGCTTGCCGGCGAAGCCCAGCTCGGCCGCGTGGGCGGCGTCGTCGGTGGCGAGGGCGGCATCCGCAAGGGCGGTGGTCACCCCGTCCACGGGCCCTTCCTGGCCGGCGAGACGGGCGGCGAGCACCAGCTCGGAGCGGGCAGCCAGCAGCGCCGTCCGGGTATGGGCGCAGCCGAGGTCGGCTGCGAAATCGATGGAGCCGAACGCGAGGCGCTCCACCTGCGGCAGCGCCGCGAGGGCCCGCGCGCGCGCCAGTCCCGCCGCGCTCTCAATGAGCGCCACCAGGGGCATTCCCCCAAGCCGCTGCGACGCGTGGATCAGGTCGTCGGCGGTTTCGGCCTTGGGCAGCACCACGCCGGCCAGGGGCAGGCGGGCGGCCAGCGCCAGGTCGTCCGCGTGCCAGGGGGTGCCGGCGCCGTTGATGCGCAGCAGCAGGGGAACGCCGCCGGGCAGGCCGGCGCCCAGGGCGGCGGCGAGCCCGGCGCGGGCCGCCGCCTTCTCCGCGTGGGCGACCGCGTCTTCGAGATCGATGATGACGGCATCGGCGCCGGCGGCCGCCGCCTTCGCGAAGCGCTCGGGACGGGTCGCGGGAACGAACAGGGCGGCGAGCCGCCCCCTCCGGAGCGGGGAGGGGCGGGAGGCGGCGGTCATGGGCGGCGTCCTGCGCTTTGCGACGCGCGCGCCCAGCGGGGCGCGGCGGTGTCGCGTGTCGGTGGAGGGAGAGTTGCCGCAAACCGGGCGCGCGGCGAAATACGGATTTGCGCTGGCCTTTAGAGGCGAAGCCTATAGCCGCCGGAAAAGCTTTCGCGCGCGGGGCCATAACATTGCGCTATGCCGCCTAGTTTTCAGTCCTATTTGTATTTTCCGCCGGGCACGGCGACCTTGCGCGGGAGCAGGGGCCATCCGGCCGCGGCAGCCGGCGCGCGCGGCGAGGCCCCCAGCCCCCATCAGAATCAAGCTTTCCGGTGTTCCGATGCCCCGTGATCTCGAAGGAATACTTGTCGTCTCGGTCGAGCAGGCCGTGGCGGCGCCCTACGTCTCCGGCCGCCTCGCGGATGCGGGCGCGCGCGTCATCAAGGTGGAGCGCCCGGAAGGCGACTTCGCCCGCAATTACGATGCGCTGGTGCATGGCGAGAGCGCCTATTTCGTGTGGCTGAACCGGGGCAAGGAATCCATCTGCCTCGACCTGAAGGACGCGGCCGATACCGCCGTTCTTGCGGCGATGGTCGAGAAGGCGGACGTGTTCATCCAGAATCTCGCGCCGGGCGTCATTGATCGCCTGGGCTTCGCGCCGGACGAGCTGCGCGCGCGCAACCCGCGCCTCATCACCTGCTCCATCTCCGGCTACGGCGAGGACGGCCCCTATCGCGACCTGAAGGCCTACGACCTGCTGGTGCAGGCGGAAAGCGGGCTTTCCTCCATCACCGGCAATGCGGCGGGGCTCTCGCGGGTGGGGGTCTCGGTGTGCGACATCGCCGCCGGCATGACGGCGTTCCAGGCGGTGCTCCAGGCCCTCATCGGCCGCGCGCGGAGCGGCGTGGGGCGGCACATCTCGGTGTCGCTCTACCACGCGCTGGCGGACTGGATGAACGTGCCCTTCCTGCAATACGCCTATGGCGGCAAGGTGCCGGAGCGCGCCGGCCTCAGCCATCCCACCATCGCGCCCTATGGCGCCTATGGCTGCGCCGACGGCAAGTCCGTGCTGTTCTCCATCCAGAACGAGCGCGAATGGGTGAATTTCTGCGCCGGCGTGCTGGAGGAGCCCGATCTCGCCACCGATCCGCGCTTTACGGGCAACAGCCAGCGCGTCGCCAACCGGCCGGCGCTGGAGGCGCGGGTGTGCGCGGTGTTCGCCGCCCACCCGCGCGACGAGATGGTGGCGCGGCTGGAGAAGGCGCGCATCGCCTATGGCCGCGTGAGCACCATGGAGGATCTCACCGACCATCCGCAGAACCGCTATGTGGAGGTGGAAACCCCCACGGGCCCGGTGCGCTGCCTCGCGCCCGGCGCGCTGTTCGACCGTACGGTGCCGCATTTCGGGCCGGTGCCGGCGCTCGGCGCGCAGAGCGAGGCGCTGCGGCGCGAGTTCGCGGCGCGCGCCTGAGAGCGCGGAAAGGCAAAGGAGGACACCATGGAGCAGGCAGGGACCGCCGGCACGGCGGCATCGCGGCCCGAGGGCGTGCCGCTCGCGCTCATCGCGGACTGGCTTTCGCCTCTCGCCGGCCGGCGGGTGCTGGATGTGGGCTGCGGCGGCGGGGCGCTGGCGCGCGATCTGGCGGCGCTGGGGGCGCGGGTGAGCGGTGTCGATCCGCTGGCGGAGGCGGTGGCGGCCGCGCGCGTCCTGGTGCCGGAGGGCGCGTTCATGGAGGCCGGCGCCGAGGCGCTGCCCTTCGCCGACGGCGCTTTCGACGCGGCGGTGCTGCTCAACAGCTTCCACCATGTGCCGCCCGCCCTGATGTCGGCGGCCCTCGACGAGGCGATGCGCGTCACGCGCGGCCCGGTGCTGGTGGTGGAGCCCCTGGCCGAGGGACCTTTCTTCGAGGTCATGCGGCCGGTGGAGGACGAGACGGACATCCGCCGCGCGGCGCAGGCGGTCATCGCCGGGCATGTGACGCAGGGGCGCGCGCGCCTCGTGAGGGCGCACGAGTTCGACGACGTTCGCCGCTTCGCGGATGTGGACGCCTTCCTCGCCAAGGTGGTGGCCGTCGATCCCGCCCGCGCGGAAGCGGCGCGCGCCCTCAGGGGCGAGGTGGAGGCCCTCATGGCGCGCTGGGGGCGGCCGGAGGGGGCGGCCATCCGCCTCGACCAGCCCCACCGTGCGGTGCTGCTCGCCCGGCCGGAGGGTGATCGCCCATAATTTCCAGCCGATCCCGAACGAAGTGCTATAAGCTTCTCCTCTAACAAAAAAGGGGAGACGCCATGGACCTGCGCCAGCTGCGCTATTTCGTGACCATCGTGGAGATGGGCTCCTTCTCCAAGGCTGCCCACCGCCTGTGCGTCGCGCAGCCGGCCTTGAGCCAGCACGTGCGCAACATGGAGCTGGACCTGGGGGTGGAACTGCTGTTCCGCAGCCCCCAGGGCGTGCGCCCCACCGAGGCGGGCGAGACGCTGGTGCGCCACGCCCGGCTCATCCTCACCCAGGTGGAGGTGGCGCAGGAGGCGGTGCGGCGCGGCCAGAGCGAGCCGGAGGGCGAGGTGCGCTTCGGCCTGCCCGGCACGGTGAGCGAGATGCTGTGCGTGCCGCTCCTCAGCGAGGCGCGCCGGCGCTACCCCAAGATCAAGCTGCGCGTGGCCGAGGCCATGAGCGGCTTCGTGCTCGACTGGCTGCGCGAGGGCAAGATCGACCTCGGCGTGCTCTACCGCTCGGTGTCGGATCGCACGCTCCAGGCGCGGCGCGTGCTCTCGGAGGAATTGTGCCTGCTCGGCCCGGCGCGCTCGGCCGAGCTGCCCCACCCGCCCGAGGGGCCGGTTTCGTTCGCTGCGGCGGGGGACCTGCCCCTGATCCTGCCGAGCCCCGGCCACGGCCTGCGGGAGCTGGTGGAGGAGCGCGCCCTTGCCGAGAACGTGCGCCTGAGCACGGTCATCGATATCGACACCTACGGCCAGATCAAGCTGCTGGTGGCGGGCGGGCTCGGCTATTCGGTGCTGCCGCGCACGGCGCTGCGGGCGGAGGTGGCGCAGGGCGTGCTGCGCATCTGGCCCATGGGCGATCCGGTGCTCTCGCGCAACCTCTACCTCGTGCGCCCTTCCGACAGGCCGCTGTCCAATGCCGTGCGCGCCATCGAGGAGCTGGCCCACGCCACCCTGGTGAAGCTGGTGCGCGAGGGCGCATGGCCGGCCGAGCTGGCGGAGGACGAGCCGGACACGGCGGACCTCATGGCCTGGGCCGCCCGCTGAGGGCGCCCTCGCCGCGCGGCTGGAGCTGCATTGCACTTATTGCATTGCAGCTTTACGTTTTTGTCATGCGTCGTGGCCCGCCGCACAAAATAGTCAGGCCTCCCACCCCCCTTCGTCGCCCTTCTCTGCGGGCAAAGCCAGCAATGGCGCGGTTTTCCATGAGTTGGCATCGCTCTTGCCATGAGAAGTGGCAAGCGCCGGGCGGGATCGTGAAGTTTTTCCGCCCGGTGACAAGAAGCAATGTCCAATGGGAGGAAGACCAGACATGGCCATGACCGGAATCCTGCGTCCGGGGCACGCCCAGCTGCGCGTGCTGAACCTCGACGAGGCCGTGCGTTTCTATCGCGACGTGCTGGGGCTGGTGGAGACCGGCCGCGACGACAAGGGCCGCGCCTATCTCAAGTGCTGGGACGAGCGCGACCACCACAGCCTGGTGCTGCGCGAGAGCGACCATGCGGGCATCGACTTCATCGGCTTCAAGGTGCTGGACGAGGCGACCCTCGACCAGCTCGAGCGCGACGTGCGTGCCTATGGCATCGAGACCGAGCGCCTGCCGGCCGGGGAGCTCCTGGAGACCGGAGAGCGCGTGCGCTTCCGCCTGCCCACGGGCCACCTGTTCGAGCTTTATGCCACCAAGTCCTGGGTCGGCAACGGCCTGCCGGAAGTGAATCCGCCGCCGTGGGCGCCGGAGGCCGACCGCGGCATCGCCCCCACCCGGCTCGACCACTGCCTGCTCTACGGGCCCAACGTGCTCGCCAACAAGCCCCTGTTCGTGGACGTGCTGGGCTTCCACCTGGTGGAGCGCATCCTGGGGCCGGTGGAGGCGGGCGAGCCGGAGATCGGCCTGTTCCTCTCCTGCTCGCACAAGACCCACGACATCGCCTTCGTGGAGTATCCCGAGCCGGGCAAGCTGCACCACCTCTCGTTCCGCATGCCGACCTGGGAGCGCGTGCTGCGCGCCGGCGACATCATGGGCATGAACAAGGTGCCCATCGACATCGGCCCCACCCGCCACGGCGTCACCCGCGGCGAGACTATCTATGCCTGGGACCCCTCGGGCAACCGGTTCGAGACCTTCGCCGGCGGCTACGAGCCCTATCCCGACGGGCGCACCATCACCTGGACCTTCGAGGGTTTCCCCCACGGCCTCGACTTCCCCAAGGGCAAGCTGCACGACAGCTTCCTGACGGTGGTGACCTGAGGCGGCGCCGGTGGAGCTCCGCGATCCCCCGCGGGAGATCGAGCCCGCGCCTCTCGACATCAGCCGCCGCTTCGTCCGCGTCACCCACGAGCGGGCGGCGGGCTTCGTGGAGTTCGACTTCGCCATCGGCGAGCCGGAGCTGTTCGTCGAGATGATCCTCGGCCGCGAGGCCTTCGCGGCGTTCTGCGCCGACAACCGGGTGGAGCCGTTCCCGCCCGACCCGGCGCGCGCCGATGCGCGCGGCGATTTCGACTGGCGTCTCGGCGACGCCACCGGCCGCCGCACCCGGTGATCCAAGGCGCTCCGCCCCGCGCGGAGCGCCCCTCCAGGGCATCGCCCCAAGCCCCGAAACGCCCAAGCCCCCAAAAAGAACCCGACCCGAGGAACGCCCCTTCAGGAGCCGCCCATGCAGATCGACCTTCGCACGGTCTCCATTCAGCCGCTGCGCAACACCTTCGACCATCTGGCGCGCCGCTTCGGCGACAAGCCGGCCTCGCGCTACCAGGAAGGCAGCTACGACATCCAGGCCGCCGAGAACCTCCATTACCGGCCGAGCTGGGACCCCGACCAGGAGCTCTACGACCCGCGCATCACCCGCATCGTGATGGAGGATTGGTACGCGCTGAAGGACCCGCGCCAGTTCTACTACAGCAGCTACACCGTCGCCCGCGCCCGCCAGCAGGAAACCGCCGACGCCAACTTCACCTTCGCGGAGGCGCGCGGCCTCGCCGGCCTGCTTCCGGAGGACCTGCGGCGCATCACCCTCGACCTGCTGGTGCCGCTGCGCCACGCGGCGTGGGGCGCCAACCAGAACGACACCTTCGTGTGCGGCTACGGCTACGGCGTCGCCTTCACCCAGCCGTGCATGTTCGCGGCCATGGACCAGCTCGGCATCGCGCAATACCTGTCGCGGCTCGGCCTGCTGCTCGGCGACGTGGAGGCGCTGGAGGCGGGCAAGGCGGCCTGGCTCCACGGCCCGGCGTGGCAACCGCTGCGCCGCTACGTGGAGGACACGCTGGTGGTGCGCGATCCGTTCGAGCTGTTCGTGGCCCAGAACGTGGCGCTCGACGGCCTGCTCTATCCCCTCGTCTACGCGCGCATCGTGGAGGACGAGTTTCCCGTCCGCGGCGGCGCGGCGGTGGCGCTGCTCACCCAGTTCATGGGCGCGTGGTTCGAGGAGACCCGCAAGTGGGTGGACGCGGTGCTGAAGACCACCGCGGCGGAATCCGCCCACAACCGCACCGTGCTCGCCGAATGGTGCGGCGACTGGAGCGCCCGCGCCGCCGAGGCGCTGGAGCCGGTGGCGCGCATCGCCCTCGGCGCCGCCGCCGTGCCGGCGGTGGAGGAACAGGCGGGGGCCCTGCGCGCCCGGCTCGAGAAATCCGGGATCATGATCTGAAGGAGGGATGCCCCATGTCCACCGTGTTCATCGCCCTCCAGGCCAATGAGGACACCCGGCCCATCATCGAGGCCATCGCCGACGACAATCCCCATGCGGTGGTGAACCGCCAGCCGGCCATGGTGAAGATCGACGCGCCCGACTGCCTCGTCATCCAGCGCGCCAGCGTGGAGGAGCGCCTGGGTCGCGCGTTCGACCTGCAGGAGCTGCACATCAACCTCATCACCCTCGCCGGCAACGTGAGCGAGGACGAGGACTGCCTCACCCTGAGCTGGCGCCGCTGAACGTTCTGCCATCAAGGCCGGAAAGGCCGAAAGACAAAAGCAAATCCCGAGGAGACGACCATGGATGCGAAGGTCGAGAGGAAGAAGATCGGTCTCAAGGAGAAGTATCGCCTGATGACGCGGGACCTCGGCTGGGAGCCGAGCTACCAGCCGAAGGAGAAGATATTTCCCTACGCCGCCTACGAGGGCATCAAGGTGCACGACTGGGAGAAGTGGGAGGACCCCTTCCGCCTCACCATGGATGCCTACTGGAAGTATCAGGCCGAGAAGGAGCGCAAGTTCTACGCCATCGTGGATGCCCACGCCCAGAACAACGGGCATCTCAACATTACCGATGCGCGCTATCTTTCGGCGCTGAAGATCTTCCTGCAGGCCATCAGCCCCGGCGAGTATGCCGCGCACAAGGGCTTCGCCCGCGTGGGGCGCGAGTTTCCCGGCGTCGGCACCCAGGTCGCCTGCCAGATGCAGGCCATCGACGAGCTGCGTCATGCCCAGACGCAGATCCACGCCCTCTCCAACTACAACAAGTATTACACCGGCTTCCACGCCTTCGCCGATGCCCGCGACCGCATCTGGTATACTTCTGTGGCGCGCTCGTTCTTCGATGACGCCATGAGCGCCGGGCCGTTCGAGTTCATGATCGCCATCGGCTTCTCGTTCGAATACGTGCTGACGAACCTGCTGTTCGTGCCGTTCATGTCGGGCGCCGCCTACAATGGCGACATGGCCACCGTCACCTTCGGCTTCTCGGCCCAGTCCGACGAGGCCCGGCACATGACGCTGGGCCTCGAATGCATCAAGTTCATGCTGGAGCAGGACCCGGACAACCTGCCCATCGTTCAGGGCTGGATCGACAAGTGGTTCTGGCGCGGCTTCCGGGTGCTCGGCCTCGTTTCCACCATGATGGACTACATGCTGCCGAAGCGCGTCATGTCCTGGCGCGAGGCGTGGCAGATCTACGGCGTGGAGAACGGCAGCGCGCTGTTCCGGGATCTTTCCCGCTACGGCATCCGCCCGCCCAAGCACTGGGACGACGCGGAGAAGGCCATCGACCACATGTCCCACCAGTTCATGCTGGGCCTCTACCAGTGGAGCTTCGGCACGGCCTTCCATAGCTGGATTCCGTCCGATGACGACATGAGCTGGCTTTCCGCCAAGTATCCCACCACGTTCGACAGGTATTACAGGCCGCGCTGGGATCACATCAAGAAGCTGGCCGCCGCGGGCACGCCCTTCAAGAACTATGGCCTCGCCAAGCTGTGCCAGTGCTGCCAGCTCCCCTGCGTCTTCACCGAGCCGGACGACCCCACCACCCTGTGCCACCGCGAGGCCGTCTACAAGGGCGAAACCTACCATTTCTGCTCCGACGGCTGCCAGGAAGTCTTCGAGGCGGAGCCCGAGAAGTATGTGCAGGCCTGGCTGCCCATGCCGCAATTGTTCCAGGAGCCCATCAAGGGCGACCTCGGCGCGTGGATGGACTGGGTGAGCCTGAGGGACGGCGCCGACAACGGCGACTATTCCCTCTCTCAGGACCGGCAGAATTTCGAGGCGTGGCGCGGCCTCGCCACCTCCAACAGCTGAGGGCGGGCGATGACCACCACTTCCATGAAGCCCTATGTGGGCATTGCGCGCGACATCGAGGCGAACTTCGGCGGCAACCGGCTGGTCTATGTGAGCTGGGACGACCACCTGCTGTTCGCCGCGCCCTTCCTCATCTGCGTGCCGCCGCAGGCCACCTTCCGCGAGCTGGTGGAGGGCCCGCTCTCCGCCCTGCTCGCGCCGGATCCGGATGCGGCCGTGCTCGACTGGTCCAAGGTGGAATGGCTGAAGGCCAACGCGCCCTTCACGCCCGATTTCGAGCGCACGCTCGACGAGAACGGCATCACCCACAAGACCCAGCTGCGCATGCGCACGCCGGGGCTCAACGCCCTGATGGCGGAGGCCGCGGCATGAGCCACGATCTCACCATCGAGCCCCTGGGCCAGACCATCTCCATCGCGGAGGGGCAGACCATCCTCGATGCCGCGCTTCGGGCCGGGATCTATCTGCCGCACGCCTGCTGCCACGGCCTGTGCGCCACCTGCAAGGTGAAGGTGGCGGACGGCGCGGTGGACCACGGCGAGGCCTCCAGCTTCGCCCTCATGGACTTCGAGCGCGAGGAGGGCATGTGCCTCGCCTGCTGCGCCCGCGCCGAGGGCGACCTCGTGATCGAGGCCGAGATCGAGGAAGACGCGGACGCGCTGAACCTGCCGGTGCGGGATTTTCCCGGCACCGTCAGCCGCATGGAGGACCTGACCCCCACCATCAAGGGGGTCTGGATCACCCTGGACGACCCCGCCGGCCTTCGCTTCCAGGCGGGGCAATATGTCAATCTGGAGCTGCCCGAGGGCATCGGCACGCGGGCCTTCTCCATCGCCAGCCCGCCGGCAGAGGCGCGGGAGATCGAGCTGAACATCCGCCGCGTTCCCGGCGGACGGGCGACCACCCACGTGCACGAGACCTTGCGCGTGGGCGACAGGGTGACGCTGACGGGGCCCTACGGGCGCTTCTTCGTGAAGAAATCGGCGGATATGCCGGTGATCCTCATGGCCGGCGGCTCCGGCCTTTCCAGCCCGCGCGCCATGATCCTCGATCTTCTCGCGGAGGGGTTCGAGAAGCCCATCACACTCGTCTACGGCCAGCGCACGCGGCAAGAGCTCTATTATCACCTGGAGTTCATGGAGCTCGCCCGGAAGCACCCCAATTTCACTTACGTGGCCGCCCTCTCGCAGGAGCCGGCGGGGTCGGACTGGCGTGGCTTCCGCGGGTTCGCGCACGAGGCGGCGAAGGCCCATTTCGGCAACGATTTCCGGGGCCACAAGGCCTATCTGTGCGGGCCGCCGGCCATGATCGAGGCCGCCATCGCGACCCTCATGCAGGGGCGCCTGTTCGAGCGCGACATCTACACCGAGAGGTTTATCTCGGCCGCCGACGCGCAGCAGGTGCGCAGCCCCCTGTTCAAGGCCATCTGACGCCGCCGGGCGTGGCCCGCGCGCGGCGCGAGCCATACCTTCCAGATATCACGCGGGCGACCCGATAGTATTAGACGGTATTTCCAGCCCGCCATACCCTCATTTCACGGGGCCAAAAGCCCTCCGTGAAGGTTCCAGAAGGTTCCACCAGCCATGGCGCTCTCCAGCATCAGTCGCGCGCAAGACCTGCCCTCACCTTCGGGCGTGCGCCGGATCGACAATTTCATCGCCGGCGCGTTCGTTCCGGCCGCCGACGGGCGGCGCTTCGACAAGCGCTCGCCCCTCGACAACCGCGTCATCTCCTCCATCGCCGAGGCCGGGCGGGCCGAGGTGGACGCCGCCGTCGGCGCCGCCCGCGCCGCGCTCCACGGCGAATGGGGGCGCCTCTCCACCGAGCAGCGCGTGGCCCTGCTTTACGCGGTGGCCGACGAGATCACCCGCCGGTTCGAGGATTTCGTGGAAGCGGAGATGGCCGACACCGGCCAGCCGCGCCACGTGATGACGAATGTCTTCATTCCGCGCGGCGCCGCCAACTTCAAGGTGTTCGCCGACGTCATCAAGAACGTGCCCACGGAAGCTTTCCAGATGGCGACGCCCGATGGCGCGGGCGCCCTCAATTATGCGCTGCGGGTGCCCAAGGGCGTGGTGGGCGTGGTGTGCCCGTGGAACGCGCCCTTCATGCTCATGACATGGAAGGTGGGCCCCGCGCTCGCCTGCGGCAACACGGTGGTGGTGAAGCCCTCGGAGGAGACGCCCAACACCGCGACCCTGCTCGGCGAGGTGATGAACGCGGTGGGCATGCCGAAGGGCGTCTACAACGTCGTTCACGGCTTCGGCCCGGATTCCGCCGGCGAGTTCCTCACCCGCCATCCCGGCGTGAACGCCATTACCTTCACCGGCGAGACGCGCACCGGCGCCACCATCATGAAGGCCGCCTCCGAGGGCATGCGCGACGTGTCGTTCGAGCTGGGCGGCAAGAATGCCGGCCTCGTCTTCGCCGATTGCGATTTCGAGGCGGCGGTGGAGGGCATCTTCCGCTCGTCCTTCCTCAATTCCGGCCAGGTGTGCCTCGGCACCGAGCGCGTCTATGTGGAGCGGCCCATCTTCGAGCGGTTCGTCGCGGCGTTGAAGGCCAGGGTGGAGACGGTGCGGTTCGGCCGCCCGGATGATCCGAACGCCAATTACGGCCCGCTCATCAGCCACGAGCACCGCGCCAAGGTGCTCTCCTATTACAAGAGGGCGGTGGAGGAGGGCGCCACCGTCGTCACCGGCGGCGGCGTGCCGCAGGTGCCGGCGGAGCTGGCCGAGGGCGCCTGGGTGGAGCCCACCATCTGGACCGGCCTGCCGGACACGGCGGCGGTGGTGCGGGAAGAGATCTTCGGCCCCTGCTGCCACATCCGCCCGTTCGACGACGAGGCGGAGGCGGTGGCCCTTGCCAACGATACCGAATACGGCCTCGCCACCACCATCTGGACCTCGAACCTCGCGCGCGCTCACCGCGTGGCGGCCCGTGTCGAGGTGGGCATCGCCTGGGTGAATAGCTGGTTCCTGCGCGATCTGCGCACCGCTTTCGGCGGCGCCAGGCAATCCGGCATCGGGCGCGAGGGCGGGGTGCATTCGCTGGAATTCTACACTGAGCTGCGCAACGTGTGCGTGAAGCTGTGAGGCGGACATGACCCTCGACGAGATCAACGCCGACGGCGACGCGCTCTACGCCGCCTTCCTCGCCCGCCGGCCGGTGCCGCCGCTGCTGGCGCGCGCGCCTGGCCTCACCATCGCCGATGCCTATCGCATCCAGGAGCGCTTCGTGGCGCGGCGCCTCGGCGCGGGAGAAATCATCGTCGGCAAGAAGATCGGCGCCACCAGCCGGCCGGTGCAGGAGCTGCTGGGCGTGTTCCAGCCGGATTTCGGCATGCTCACCTCGGCCATGGCGCATGCCGACGGCGCCATAGTCGACCTCTCCCGCCTCATCCAGCCCAAGGCGGAAGCGGAGCTCGCCTTCGTGCTGAAGGAGGACCTGAAGGGGCCGGGCGTCACCGCCATGGACGTCATCCGCGCCACCGATCATGTGCGCCCCTGCTTCGAGATCGTCGATTCCCGCATCACGGACTGGGCCATCAGGATCCAGGACACGGTGGCCGACAACGCCTCCTGCGGAGTCTACGTGCTCGGCGAAGCGAAGGGCGATCCGCGCCGGCTCGACCTCACGCTCGCGGGCATGGTGGTGGAGAAGAACGGCGAGGTGGTCGCCACCGGCGTCGGGGCGGCGGTGCAGGGCTCTCCCGCCAATGCCGTGGCCTGGCTCGCCAACACGCTGGGCGAGCTCGGCATTCCCTTCAAGGCCGGGGAGGTGATCCTCTCCGGCTCGCAATCCACGCTGATCCCGGTCGAGGACGGCGACGAACTGGTGTGCACCGTCGGCGGCCTCGGAAGCTGCCGGGTGCGCTTTTCCGGAAAGGCCGCGGCATGAGCGCTTCCATCACCCTGTCGCGGGAGGACGTGGTGCGCCTCACCGAGCGCATCGAGGGCGCGCAGAAGCGGGCCGTCGCCATTCCCAAGCTCACCGACGAATACCCGGCCATGACCATGGCCGACGGTTATGCGGTGCAGAACGAGCTGCGCCGGCGCTTCATCGCCCAGGGCCACCGTCTGGTGGGCTGGAAAGCCGGCCTCACCTCCAAGGCGAAGATGCGGCAGATGGGGGTTTCCGTGCCCTCCGTCGGCTTCCTGACGGACCGCATGGCGCGGCCGGAGAACTCCGCCATCACCCTGTCCGACCTCGTGCATCCCAGGATCGAGTGCGAGGTGGCCTTCGTCATGAAGGCGGAGCTGAAGGGGCCCGGCTGCACCGCGGCCGACGTGCTCGCCGCCACCGATTATGTGCTGCCGGCGCTGGAGATCATCGACTCCCGTTTCGCCGGGTTCAAGTTCGACCTCGAAAGCGTGGTGGCCGACAATTCCTCCTCCGCCCGCTTCGTCGGCGGCGGGCGGGCGCGCTACGCCGGGGATCTCGACCTGCGCACCCTCGGCGTGGTGCTGGAAAAGAATGGCGAGATCGCCGCCATGGGCGCCTCCGCCGCCGTGCTCGGCCACCCGGCCGAGGCCATCGCCATGCTCGTGAACATCCTCGCGGAGCTGGGCGAGACGCTCCCCGCCGGCAGCTTCGTCATGAGCGGCGGCATCACCGAGGCCATCCCCGTGAAGGCGGGCGACCATGTGATCGCGCGTTTCCAGGAGCTCGGCTCGGTGGGCGTGCGGTTCGTGGAATGACGTCTCAACCCGTTGCAAGCAAGGTCTTTTCCCATGCCCATTATTGAAATGCACATGTTGGAGGGGCGCACCGGCGAGCAGAAGCGCCGGGTCGCCGCCGCCGTCACCAAGGCCGTGAGCGAGAGCCTGCCGTGCGATCCGCAGACGGTACGCATCCTCATCACGGAGCACGGCAAGGACGCCTTCTTCGTTGCCGGCCTCACCCAGGCGCAGCGCGCCGCCGCCAACGGCACCCACCACCCCGGCCTCGAGGAGCAGAACCCGTGAGCAAGATCAGGTGCGCCATCATCGGCTCGGGCAACATCGGCACCGACCTCATCTCCAAGATCCGCCGCAGCGCCGTGCTTGAGCCGGTGTGGATGGTGGGCATCGACCCCGCCTCCGAGGGCCTCGCCCGCGCCCGAGAGCTGGGGCTGAAGACCACCGCCGAGGGCGTGGACGGCCTTCTGCCCCACGTGGAGGCGGACGGCATCCAGATCGCCTTCGACGCCACCAGCGCCTATGTGCACGCGGAGAACAGCCGCAAGCTCAACGCGCTGGGCGTCATCATGATCGACTTGACGCCGGCCGCCATCGGCCCCCTGTGCGTGCCGCCGGTGAACCTGCGCCAGCACGCGGACCGGCTGGAGATGAACGTCAACATGATCTCCTGCGCCGGGCAGGCGACCATTCCCATCGTCGCCGCCGTGTCGCAGGTGCAGCCGGTGGACTATGCGGAGATCGTGGCGAGCCTCGCCTCGAAATCGGTGGGGCCGGGCACGCGCGCCAATCTCGACGAGTTCACCTACACCACCTCCAGCGCCATCGAGAAGGTGGGCGGGGCGAGGAAGGGCAAGGCGCTCGCCATCATCAACCCGGCCGAGCCGCCGATGATCATGCGCAACACCATCTATTGTCTCACCGCCGATGCGCCGGACGAAGCGGCCATCACCTCTTCCATCCTGAAGATGATCGGCGAGGTGCAGAAGTATGTTCCGGGCTATCGCCTCGTGAACGGGCCGATCTTCGACGGCAATAAGGTGTCCGTCTTCATGGAGGTCGCCGGCCTCGGCGACTACCTGCCCCGCTATGCCGGCAACCTCGACATCATGACCGCCGCCGGCACCCGAACCGCCGAGATGTTCGCCGAGGAGATCCTCTCCGGGCGCATCAAGCCGAAAGCCGTGGAGGCCGCGTGATGACGACTTCTTCCGAAAGCCTGAAGGGCCGAAAGGTCATCCTGCACGACATGTGCCTGCGCGACGGCATGCACGCCAAGCGCGAGCAGATCAGCATCGACCAGATGGTGAGGATCGCGACCGGCCTCGACGATGCCGGCGTGCCCTATCTCCAGGTCACCCACGGCGCCGGCCTCGGCGGCAACTCGCTGCAGCACGGCTTCGCCCTCGCCGCCAACGAGGAATACATCGCCGCGGTGGCGGGGCGCATGAAGCAGGCCAAGGTCTCGGTGCTGCTCATCCCCGGCCTCGGCACCATGCGTGAGCTTCAGTCCGCCTATGATGCCGGTGCCCGCTCGGTGCACGTGGCCACCCACTGCACGGAGGCCGACACCGCGCCCCAGCACATCGCCTTCGCCCGCAAGCTCGGCATGGACACCACCGGCTTCCTGATGATGGCCCACCTGAACGACCCCGCCGGCATCGCCCGCCAGGGCAAGCTGATGGAGGGCTACGGCGCGCAGACCGTCTATGTCACGGATTCCGCCGGCTACATGCTGCCGGACGACGTGCGCGCCCGTGTCCGCGCCCTGCGCGAGGTGCTCGATCCCGCCACCGAGATCGGCTTCCACGGCCACCACAATCTCGGCATGGGCATCGCCAATTCCATCGCCGCCATCGAGGCCGGGGCGAGCCGCATCGACGGTTCGGTGGCGGGCCTCGGCGCCGGGGCCGGCAACACGCCGCTGGAGGTGTTCGCGGCGGTGTGCGAGCGCATGGGTATCGAGACCGGGGTGGACCTCTTCAAGCTGATGGACCTCGCCGAGGACGTCATCGTGCCGATGATGGATCATCTGGTGCGGGTGGACCGCGAGGCGCTCACCCTCGGCTTCGCGGGCGTCTATTCCACCTTCCTGCTGCACGCAAAAAAGGCGGGGGAGCGCTTCGGCGTGCCGGCCCGCGACATCCTGGTGGAGCTTGGCCGCCAGAAGATGATCGGCGGCCAGGAAGACATGATCCTGGACACCGCCATGACCATGGCCAAGGCCCGCGGCCTCATCAAGGACGCGGCCGCCTGAGCCTGCCCCCCTCAAGGGGCCGGGGCCCGGGCCGGCGCGCCCGGGCCCGCGAGACGCGCGGGAAGAGGGCGAGAACGCCCCGATGCGCCCGCAGGACGAAACACAAAGGAGGAACGCCATGAAGCACGAGATCCATATCGCCGACACCGGCGAAACCTACCTCTGCGACGAGAGCGAATCCGTGCTGACGGGCATGGCGCGCCTCGGCCGCAAGGGCATTCCGCTGGGCTGCCGGGGCGGCGGCTGCGGCGTATGCAAGGTGGAGGTGCTGGACGGCCGCTACCAGGCCGGCGCCATGAGCCGCGCGCATGTGAGCGTGGAGGAGGAGCGCGATCGCCAGGCGCTCGCCTGCCGCATCCGGCCGGAGAGCCCGCTGATGCTGAAGGTGGTGGGCGCCCTGCGCAAGAACGCCTGCCGCCCGCGCCCGCCGCAAGCGTAACACCAAAGGCCCATGAGGTTGACTCATGGGCCTTTGGTCAAGCCCGCGCGGCGCTTGAGCGGTCCCACTTGGCAGCGGTCAAAGACCGGGGACGATGGTATAAGCCCGCTCAGCCCCTGAGGCCGGAGCGGAAGCGGCGCACCTGTTGCAGGAAGGCGGCGAGCAGAGGCGACTGGTCGTCGGTGCGGTAGATGCAGCTCAGGTCCACCCGCGCCGGCGCCGGAACGCCGCTGAGTGGACGGTAGACCACGCCGGGGAAGGCCAGCACAGTCGCCGATTCCGGCACCAGGCATAGGCCGAAGCCGCCGGCCACCAGGGCGACGCCGGTGACCGCGTCGCCCACTTCCTGCGACACCTCGGGCACGAAGCCGGCGCTGCGGCACAGGCCGATCACCGTATCGACGAAGCTCGGCCGCGCGCCGGTGGGAAACAGCACCAGCGGCTCGCCCGCCAGCGCCTCGAATGGCACCACCTCGCGCGCCGCCAGCGGATGGGCGGCATTGACCGCGAGCACCAGCGCCTCGGTGGTCACGAGCTCGGCGGTGATGCCGGGGGTGGGGCTGAGGATGCGGTTGAAGCCGATGCCGATGCGGCGCTGGCGCAGGGCCTCGATCTGCTCGCCCTTGTTCATGGTGTGGAGCACGATCTTCACGTTCGGGAAGTCGGCCTTGTAGGCGCGCAGCAGCTTCGGGATCACGTCGAGGATGGCGGAGCCGAAGATGGCGATGTCGAGCCGGCCGAGCTTGCCCTGGCCCGCCCGCTGGGTGCGTTCGGTGGCCTGCTCCACCACGGCGCGGATGTTGCGCGCCTCGGCCAGGAAGAGCTCGCCGGCCTCGGTCAGCTCCACCCCGCGCGGGGTGCGGATGAAGAGGGTCACGCCCAGCTCCGCTTCCAGCTGCTGGATCTGGCGGGTCAGCGGCGGCTGGGAGATGTGCATGCGGGCCGCCGCCCGGCCGATGTTCTTCTCCTCGGCGACGGCGATGAAATATCTCAGGTGCCTCAGGTCCATGGGGTGGCGCGGCTCGCGTCTCTATCATCTCGCCATACCTTAAAGGTATGAATTGGCCCATTCAATGATATTGGAGGGACTTTCCCACCCCCGATAGCCTCGGCCGCGCGCCGCCCTGGCGCCGCCTCACCCGTGTCGCTCCGGCGGCATGTGCTAGAAGACGGCGGCATGCCGCGGACAACGAAACCGGACGGAGGGCAAGCGGGGGCCACACCCGCGCCGCTCCGAACCGGAGGACGGGCGGGGGAGGAGAACCGAGAATGGCGAAGAGCAAGCTGATCGAGCAGTTCGACCTGCGCTCCCGGCTGAGATTCGACCTGGACAACGCCCACATCTGGCTCGACGAGAGCCGCATGCTGCTGCTGCACACGCAGGCCTTCGGGGCGCTGCGGCGCGAGCTGTTCGACACGCTCGGCGCGCGCCGGGCCCAGGGGCTGCTGCTGCGCATGGGCTTCGCCGCCGGGCGGCAGGATGCCGACCTCGCCCACAAGCTCACCGGTGCGGGCGCCCCCGAGGAGGTGTTCCGCATCGGCCCCGAGCTGCACGCGGTGGAAGGGGTGGTGAAATCCACCATCACCCGCGCGGACATCGACTGGGAGACCGGCAGCTTCGAGGGCGAGGTGGAGCTCGAAAGCTCGTGGGAGGCGGAATCCCACCTCCAGGTCTTCGGCAAGAGCGAGAAGCCGGCCTGCTGGAGCGTGGTCGGCTACGCCTCCGGCTACACCACCCAGTTCTTCAAGCGGCTCATCGTGTTCCGGGAGGTGCAGTGCGTCTGCCGGGGAGACGCGAAATGCGTCATCGTCGGCAAGCCGGCGGAGGCGTGGGGCGAGGACGCCTATCTCGACTACTTCCGCCCCGACAATGTGGAGGGCCAGCTCAAGCAGATGGAGGAGGAACTGGCCCAGCTGCGCGGGCGCCTGCAGGAGCAGTGCAGCCGCGGCCGGCTGGTGGGCGATTCCCCCGGCTTCCGCGCCGCCTTCGATCTTCTGAGCAAGGCGGCCAACAGCCCCATCACCGTGCTGCTCCTGGGCGAGACCGGCGCCGGCAAGGAGGTGTTCGCCCACTGGCTGCACGAGAATAGCCCGCGCGCCGAGAAGCCGTTCGTCGCGGTCAATTGCGCGGCCCTGCCCAACGAGCTGATCGAGGCCGAGCTGTTCGGCGTGCAGAAGGGCGCCTACACCGGCGCCCAGCAGTCCCGCCCCGGCCGCTTCGAGCGGGCCGACGGCGGCACCCTCTTCCTCGACGAGGTGGGCGATCTCTCTCCCTCCGCGCAGGTGAAGCTGCTGCGGGTGCTGCAGACCGGCGAGGTGGAGCGCCTGGGCGGCAGCGAGGCGCGCAAGGTGGACGTGCGGCTGGTGGCCGCCACCAACGTGGACCTGAGCCGCGCCATCGCCGAGGGCCGCTTCCGGGCCGATCTCTATTATCGCCTCGCCACCTATCCGGTGGTGATCCCGCCCCTGCGCGAGCGCAAGCCGGATATTCCCCTGCTGGTGGCGGCCCTCATCGAGAAGATCGGTCCGAGCTACCACAAGCAGGTGCGCGGGGTGAGCGACCGCGCCATGCGGGCCCTCATGGCGCACGACTGGCCCGGCAATGTGCGCGAGCTGCAGAATCTGGTGGAGCGCGGCATTCTCCTGGCTCCGGCCGGCGGCCAGATCGAGGTGGAGCACCTGTTCGCGGGCGGCGCGCCGCCCGCCGCGCCGGGCGCGGTGATCGACCGTCGCGGCGCCCTCGGCCGCAGCGACGAGGCCGGGCGGGAGCGGCTCTACGACACGCTGCTGAGCGAGGGCTTCGACCTGCACAGCCACGAGCGGCGCCTGCTGGAGCGGGCCGTGGAGCGGGCGGGCGGCAACCTCACCCAGGCGGCGGCGCTGCTCGGCATCACCCGCCGCCAGCTCGCCTACCGCCTGAAGCAGGACACGGAGGCGGCGCCGGACCTGGCCGCGCCGGGGCGGGGCTGAAGTTCCGGCCCGGCTTTCGCCGGACGGAAGGAAGATCCGGGCTGCGGGCGCGATATGCTCATACCCAGGAAGGTATGAAGCTGCATACGATCAAGTATTAGACGGCATAGTTCCCGTTTTCTAGCTTCCCCCTCGACGCGCATGCGGGGCGCGATGCCGGCGCGGAGCCGGCCCGCCCGCTGAACAACAGCGCGCTGGGGGAGGACATGAAGACCATCCGCACATTCATCGCCGGGGCGCTGGCCCTGGCGCTTCCCGCCGCCGCCCAGGCGGGCTCGGAACTGATGCCGGGCATCTCCACCGGCATTCCCATGGGCTTCCCGCTGCCGGAAGGGCTCTACAGCATCACCATTCCCACCTACGGCTCGCGCGATTCCGACCCGCGCCAGGACGTGACGGCCCTGGTGCCGGCGTGGCTCATCTGGTCCACGCCATGGACCATCGCCGGCGGCCGGCTCCTGCTCGATACGGTGATGCCCTATGTGAACGTGGACGTGCACGGCGGCCCGCAGTTCTCGGGCTTCGCCAATGCGATCCTGGATGCCCAGCTGAAATGGGACCTGGGCGGCGGCTTCTACGGCGGCTTCCAGGCCGGCATCTACCTGCCCACCAGCACCGACGTGGGCCGGGATTTCGCCTCCTTCCAGGGGCTCGCCGCGCTCAGCTACCTGAAGGACGGATGGAACCTGTCGTCCACCTTCGTCTACGGCACCGGCAGCGACGGCCTCGACGGCGGGCCGTCCTGGTTCAACGTGGACCTCACCGCCACCCACAAGTTCGGCAAGTTCGAGATCGGCGCCGTGGCCTTCGGCTCCACCGACCTCACCGCGCCCTATGCCGGCTACGCGCGGCAGCGGCAGTTCGCGGTCGGCGGCCTCGTCGGCTACGATTTCGGGCTCGTCAACGTGCAGCTGAAGCTGACGACCGACGTATGGCAGGAGAATTACGGCGGCAACGACACGCGGGTGTGGGCGAATATCATCGTGCCGCTCTCGGCCCTTCCCTCGCTGCGCCGCTGAAGCGCCCGCTCCTGGTCAAGATGCTCAACGCGCCGATGCTGCGCGCGGCGCGAGCTGCGGAATGCCCCGGCCTCGGTGGCCGGGGCGTTCCGCGTCACCCCTCCATCTTGTCGGTGGCGCCCGCGGCGCCCCGCACCCAGTAGCCCGAGGCCTTGAGCCACGCCTTGGGGTGGGCGCGCTCGTCCAGCATGTAGGCCTTCGCGGCGCGGGCCACCTGCGCCTCGGCGGCGATCCAGGCATAGCCCTCGCCTTCGGGTGCGCGCCACCGCGCCAGGGCCTCGCGCAGGAGGGCGGCATCCGCGCCCGCCCGGCCGGAGCGGAGCACCCACACCGACTCGTGGCGGGCCGCCGTGTCGAAATGCTGGATGTCGGCCGCATCCTCCACGATGACGACGCTGGTGACCGGCACGCCGGGCCGCAGGCTCTCGATCCGCCGGCCGATGGAGGGCAGGGCGCTCTCGTCGCCCACCAGCAGGTACCAGTCGAAATCGTCCGGCACGATCACCGAGCCCTTGGGCCCGCCGATGGCGAGCCGGTCGCCCGGCGCGGCGGCCAGCGCCCAGCGCGTGGCGGGGCCGGCCTCGTGCAGGGCGAAGTCGAGGGTCAGCAGCCGCCGTTCAGGATCGAAGCGGCGGGGCGTGTAGTCGCGCATCGCCTCGCCCGAGGGCGTCGTGGCGTCCGGCAGGAACAGCTTGACGTGATCGTCCGGCGCGCGGCTGGCGAAGTCGGCGAGGTCCGGCGAGGTCAGCTCGATGCGCCGCATGCGGGGGGTGATGTCGCGAACGGCGGCGACGGTGAGGATGCGCCGCTTCGGCTCCTGGCGGACGCGTTCCGCCTGGTGGCGGTTCAGGGCGTTGGACATGGCATTCTCCATGGCGGGCGCGCGCCGGCGCGCGGGCCGCGGGGGCGGCTCGTGGGGTGCGCGTGGGTTCGGGAAAAATCAGGGAAGCGGCCCGGCGGATGCCGGAGGCTTCAGGAGGTGGGCTCCAGCCGGCGGACGGGAGCCGGGGGACGATGCGGGGCAGGCCCCGTGCCGGGCGGCGCGGGCTCTGCGGGCATGGCCTCGCGCGGCGCCGCCTCGTCGCGCGTCCCGAGCCTGCTGGCTGACGCCAGGGCGCGCAGCCGGTCGCGGATCCAGGGCTTCACGGTGTCAGCTCCGCTCGATGGCGACGGCTGCCCCGTCCAGCGCCTCGGCGATGGCCTGGGCCTCGGCGGGAGAAAGGGGGCCGCGCTCCAGGCGCAGGCGCAGGGCGAGCTTCAGGTTCTCCATGGCGCGCACCACCGGGGCGGGAGCGTCGCCGCGCCGGGTCCGCACCTCGTCCATGCGCGCCAGCATGTGCTCCACCTGCGGGCGGTTGGCGGCGAGGTAGGCCTCGCCCTCGCCGGTGACGGCATAGAGCTTGCGGCTGCCCTCGCTCGCCTCGACCCGGATATAGCCCTGCTCCTCCAGCAGGGTGAGGGCGGGGTAGATGGTGCCGGGGCTGGGGCTGTAGGCGCCGTTCACCCGCGCCTCGATGGACTTGATGACCTCGTAACCGTGGCGCGGCTTCTCCGCGATCATGGAGAGCACCAGGAGGTGCAGGTCTCCATGCGCGAACAGCCGGCCCAGCCGGCCGCCGCCGCCGCGCCCCGCCGGGCGGTCCCAGCCGTGGTCGTCGGGTCCCCGGCCTCGGCCGCCATGCCGGCTGGACTCATCGCGCGGACCGGAACTGGAACGAGACACCAACGCCACCTCATTGCCTGCGGCCCCCGGCCGCCTCGATGATCTCCTGAATATCCCGTTTTCCCACGTTCACGAAGACCCGTTCGGCCGGAGCCCCGGATGAAGCCGCAAAGCCCTCGGCGGGCGCGGCCACCACGACGGGCCCCTCATCGCACATGCCGAGGCAGCGGCAGGTGGTGACCGTCACCGCTTCCCCGCGCGCAGCCGCCCGCCGCAGGTCCTCGACCAGCGAGGCGCTGTCCCAGCGCATGCGGCAGCCGCGGCCCGTGCACACCGAGATCCGCACCGGGGCCTGGGGCTCATGCTGGGTGGCCCGCGCCTCGACCGGGCGGCGCTCCTCCCCGTAAAGCGCGCGCGCGGCCTCGTAGAGCGCCCGCGCCGCCTGCACCAGCAGGGCGCCGCCCTCCGTCGGCCCGTGTCCGGCCCGTTCGCCGCGGTGTCGATGCGCGGGGCGTCCGGCAAAGCCGTGCCCGTGCCGCCCGTCGCGGCCCTCCGCCCCCTCGTGCCCGCCGCGCATGAAACCGCCGCGCGCTTCGCCGTGGCCGCCATGGCGGTGGCGATCGTGCTCCTCCCCAGGGCCGGCATGCTGGCGGCCGCCGTGCCCGTGCCTGTTCGCGCCATGGTGTCCGTCACGGCCCTCGCTGCCACCGTGGCCTTGTCCTCTTGAAAAACTGCGCATCTGCGCCTCCGTTTCATTTCGATGTGAGTTAGATATATCGAAAATAGGTCTGATTCAATAGGTGCATTGGAAAAATTGAGAATTTCAAATTATTCGAAATAACGAAAGGCCCGCGTTCAGGCGCGCGCCGCCGCGCTGGCGGAAGGCCACCAGGCAGCGTGCGCGGAGCGGGAGGTGGAAGCGGACGCCGGGGCTCAGGGCGCGATGCGCCCGTCCACCACCTTGATGATGCGGTCGCAGCGGGCGGCGAGATCGAGATTGTGCGTCACCAGCAGGAAGGAGGTGCCGTGGCGCGCATTCTCCCGGCGCATGAGCGCGAAGACCTCGTCCGCCGAGGCGGTGTCGAGGTTGCCGGTGGGCTCGTCGGCGAGCACGAGGTCCGGCCGCATGGCCAGCGCCCGCGCCACCGCCACGCGCTGCTGCTGGCCGCCGGAGAGGTTGGTGGCCTTGTTGCCGGCCACCGCCGAGAGGCCGACCTCGGCCAGCAGCGCGCGCGCCCGTTCCTCGATCTCGGGGCTGGCGAAGCGGCGGTCGGCCAGCATGGGCATCATCACGTTCTCGAGCGCCGTGAAGGCGGAGATGAGCAGATGGTATTGAAATACGAAGCCGATGGAATGGCCGCGCAGCCGGGTGATCTCGTGCTCCGGCAAGGTGCCGGTCTCCGCGCCCTTGATGATGAGGCGGCCGGAGGTCGCCCGGTCGAGCAGGCCGATGATGTTGAGCAGCGTGCTCTTGCCCGACCCGGACGGGCCGATGAGGGCGACGAACTCTCCCTTGGCGAGGGAGAGATCGATGCCGTGGAGCACCTCCGTCTGCGACGGCAGCCCCACGTTGTAGGACTTGCGGATCTCCTCGAGCTTCAGGATCGCTTCAGCCACGGATCGCCACCACCGGGTCGAGATCGGCCGCGCGCAGGGCCGGGATGGTCGCGGCGACGAGGCCCGTCAGCGTCGCCAGCAGCGCGGTCTCGAAGAAGAGGCTCCGCTCCAGGATGAGGGGGAACAGCTCCGAGCCGTCCGCCTGCCGGGCGATGCCGTGCCAGTAGACGAGCGCGCCCGCCCCGAGGGCCGCGCCGGCGAGCGAGCCGAGGAAGCCCAGCACCCCGCCCTGGAGCAGGAACACCGCCAGCACCTGCCCGCGCCGCGTGCCCATGGCGCGCAGGATGCCGATGTCCTTCGAGCGCTGGATCACAGACACCACCAGCACCGCCGCGATGCCGAACGCCACCGAGAGCCCGACGAACACGCGGATGAGCAGGTTGGTGTTCTTCTGCGCCTGCACGGCGGTGAAGAACTGGGCGTTGGTCTTGATCCAGCTGTCCGCTTCCACCCGCTGGGAGGCGCCGATCTCCTGCGCCACCGCCTCCGCGGCGTAGATGTCGCGCACGGTGATGTCGATGGTGGTGGCCCCGCCGATGATGCCGAGCAGCGACTGCGCGGTGCGCAGGGCCACGAAGGTGGTGCGCTGGTTCGCGCTCTTGTTGCCGAGGTCCACCAGGCCGGAGATGGTGAGGACGCGGGTCGCCCCGCTGGCGGCGCGCAGGTTCAGCTTGTCGCCGACGCTGGCGCCAAGGTCCTTCGCCAGCTCGGTGCCGATGATGATGTCCTCGCTGGTGAGGCGCGGCTGGCCGGCGACGATATAATCCGGCACCCGCACGATGCGGAAATAGGTTTCCGGCTCCACGCCGCTCATGGTGACCGAGCGGCTCGCATCCCCGCGCGCCGCGAGCACCGAGCCGGCGGCGGTGGGGGAGGCATCCAGCACCTGCGGCATGGCCCGCGCGGCGTCGATGACCTTGCGCCACTGGTCGATGGAGATGATGCGCTGGCTCGGCCGCTGCACCACCGGGTCTTCCAGCACGCCGGGCGCGTCGCGCAGCGGACGGGCGATCTGGTCCGGCGGCAGGAGCTGCACATGGGGCTGGGAGGTGAGCACGCGCTTCAGGAAGTTCTGCTCCAGCCCCGCCAGCATGGCCGTCATGAACACGATGACACCGACCCCGATGGCGATGCCCACGAGGATGAAAAGCGTCTGCATCCGCCCCTCGCGCAGGAAGCGGATGGCCACTACCCACTCGAACGGCAGCAGCGGGCTCATGATCGTGGGCTCATGATCTGGGTTTCATGATCTGGGTTTCATGGCAGCACCGGCCTCACCCGCTGCCCGGCGGCGATGCCGGCGCCCTCGGGGATGGCGAGATCGCCGGCCTTCAGCCCCTCGGTGATCTCCAGGCGCATGTTGCCGGCGAGCCCTACCTTCACTGCCTGATGGTAGGCCCGCCCGTCGCGGATGGCGAGCACCCACGGCTGGCCGGACTGGAGGTCCCGCACCGCCCGCCGCGGCAGCACCAGCACGCCGGAACGCCGCGCGGTCTCGATGTCCACGGAGACGGTCATGTCCTGCCGCACGTAAGCGGGCGGATCGGGCACCGTGAGCTTTACCTGCACCGTGGCGCGGGTGATGTCGACGCCGGGGTTGATGTAGGTGACCTTCGCGGCGAAACGCTGGCTGGGATAGGCGTCGGCCGAGGCGAGGGCCGGCTGGCCCAGGGCGATCATGCCGAGGTTGCGCTCGTCCACGTCCACCACGAGCTGGGTGTCGCCGGCGGGGGCGAGCACCAGCAGCGTGCGCCCCGGCTGCACGATGGTGCCCCGCTCCACGCTGCGGGAGATGAGCACCCCGTCGCGCGGGGCAGTGATGGTGGCATAGGCGAGGCGCGAGCGGGCGGCCTCCAAAGCGGCGTTGGCCTGATCGAGCTGGGTCTGGGCCACCACCTGGTCGCTGCCGCCGGGGCTGGCGGTGAAGACCTGGAACTGGCCGGCGTTCACCTGCGCGCGGGCCTGGTCGAGCGCGCGCTGGGCGTCGTCGAGGGCGGCGCGGGTGGCATTGCCGTGGCCTGCCAGCTCCGAGGTGCGGTCGTAGGTGGCCTGGGCGTTCTTCAGCAGGGCCTGGGCCTGGGCGAGGTTCTCCTTCGCCACCGGCAGCGTCAGCTCGGTGAGCTGGCGCAGGCGCGCCTCGGCCTGCGCCACCGCGCCCTGGGCCTGCACCAGGATGGCGTTCAGCTCCTCCCGCTCGATGGAGATGAGGGGCTGGCCGCGGGTGACGCTCTGCCCTTCCTCCACCAGCACCTCGCCCACCATGCCGGTGATCTGGGCGCCGATCTCCACCCGGTAGGGCGTCTCCACATGGCCGCTCGCCACCACGGTCTGGACAAGGTCGCCGCGCTCCACCTGCTCGACCACCACCGCCGGCCCCAGGATGGCCCGCGCCGCCTGCCACGCGCCCAGCGCCGCCAGCGCCAGCGCCGCGAGGACGAACCAGCGATGCGCCCAAAGGAGGGCGAGGCGGCCGCGCAAACCCGGTTTCGGCACTGGAGATGTCACGTTCGGCTCTCGGGCATGGAGGGCTTCGGCTACCGGATCAGGTGTAGACCTCCGGTCCCCCCGGTGCCAGAGCGGCATCGGCCCGCATGGCACGGGTTTGGCGGGCATGCGCCTCCAGCTCGACCGCCCGCCCGCGCCGGGCATCGCGCAGGGTCGTTGCGGCCGGCCCGCCGCCCGTGGGTCAGCGCCCGCCCCGGATCAGGCCGGCGTCGATGTCCGCCACCCGCGGGCAACCCGTCAGCGCCATGGTGGCCTCGAGCTCGGTCTTGAGCACGGTGAGCATGTGGGCGACGCCGGGCAGGCCGCCCACGGCGAGGGCGTGCAGCACCGGCCGGCCGATCATCACCGCCGTCGCGCCCAGGGCCAGCGCCTTCACGATGTCGGTGCCCCGGCGGATGCCGCCATCGACAAGCAGCGGCACCCGCCCGGCGACGCGCGCGGCCACCTCGGGCAGCATCTCGATGGCGGCGGGAACCGTGTCCAGCACCCGCCCGCCGTGGTTGGAGACCACGATGCCCCGGCATCCGGCGTCGATGGCGCGCGCCGCGTCGTCGGGCGCCAGCACGCCCTTGAGCACCACCGGCAGCGGCGTTTCCCGGCACAGCCGCTCCACCGTCTCCCACGTCGGCGCCGCATCGAGCATGCCCTGGAACACGGGGCTGCCGGCGGCCGGCGGCGCGGATGCCGGGGCGGGCGGCAGGTTGACCGCACGGACGCCCTCCGGAAGCTGGAAGCCGGCGCGCTGCTCCATGTTGCGGATGCCGCTCACGGGTGCGTCGGCGGTCAGCACCAGCGCCGTGCAGCCGGCCGCTTCCGCGCGCCGTGCCAGGGCCAGCGTGTCGTCCCAGCGGGGCTGGGCGTAGAGCTGGAACCAGAGGGGGCCGGCGGTCGCCGCGGCGATGGCCTCGATCGGGGTGCTCGCCAGCGTGCTCGCCACGAACGGCGTTTCGGTGAGGCCGCAGGCCCGCGCCGAGGCAAGCTCGCCCTCGGGGTGGACGAGGCGATGGTAGGCGGTGGGCGCGGCGATGATGGGATGGGCGAGGCGCTGCCCGAAAAGGTCTATGGCGGCGCTCGCCCCGCGCATGTCCCGCAGCACGCGCGGCAGCAGGCAGAGCGCATCGAGCACCGCCCGGTTGCGCGCCTGGGTGATGCCGTCGGCGGCCGCCCCGTCCACATAGGCGCGCACGGCCGGGTCGGCGCGGCGAGCGAAGTGGCGCTCGTAGTCCGGCAGGCTGACGCAGTCGGGCGGCACCGCCATCTCACGCCCTCCGGCCGGCCGCGCGCGCGGCGGCCCGGCGCGCCAGGGCGGCGAGGCGGGGGTCGTCCTGCTCGCCGATGGCCTCGGCCATCGCCTGGTGGAAGTGGGGAAAGCCGGTCTCCAGCGCCCGTTCGAGCCAGGGCAGGGCGGCGTCCCGTGCGCCGTCCTCCAGCAGCAGGCGGCCGAGGTTGAAGGCGGCCCAGCAATCGCCGATCTCGCCGCCGGCGCGGAAGAAATCCGCGGCCTTCTCCCTGTCCGCGGGCACCGCGCGGCCGGCTTCGTGGAACAGGCCCAGCATGTTGTAGGCGCGGCCGATGCCCCGGCGCGCGGCCTCCAGGTAGAGGGCGTAGGCGACCGGGTCGTCGTGGGCGACGCCCCGGCCGCGCGCGTGAAGGTCCGCGAGGTTGAACAGCGCCCAGCCGTCGCCCATGGCGGCGGCGCGGCGGAAATAGGGGGCCGCCGCCGCCGGGTCGGGCGCGGTGCCCCAGCCGAGGTCGTGGCAGCGGCCGATCATGTTGAAGGCACAGGCGTTTCCTGCGCGGGCGGCGGCACGGAACCAGTCCAGCGCGTGGGCGCCGTCGCCGCGGTCCAGGCACATCTGGCCGAGGGCGAGGTGCGCCTCGTCCATGGTGGGCTTGCGCGCCGGGGCGGCGGGCGGGGGCGTCACAGCTCGGCCCAGCGCCGCAGGAGGTTGTGATAGTGGTTGACGAGCCCGTGCACGGCCGGGTCGTCGTCGCCGATGCGGCGGCGCAGGCCGATGATGGCGACGTCGAGATCGTAGAGCATGGCCCGCTGGCCATCGTCGCGCACCATGGACTGGGCCCAGAAGAACGCGCCCCGCCGGCTTCCGCGCGTGACCGGCGCCACCTGGTGCAGGCTCGATGAAGGGTAGAGCACCAGATGGCCGGCGGGCAGCTTCACCGCGTGCGTGCCGTAGGTGTCCTCGATCATGAGCTCGCCGCCCTCATAGTCTTCCGGCGGCGACAGGAACAGGGTGGAGGAGACGTCCGCGCGCATGCGGAAGCCGTTGGTGCCGGGAATGGCGCGGATGGCGTTGTCGGTGTGGAGGCCGAACGCCATGCCCGCATCATAGCGGTTGAACATGGGCGGCAGGATGCGCAGCGGCAGCACCGCCGAATTGTAGGTGGCGCTGCGCGCCAGCGCCCGCAGCACCAGCTCTCCGAGCGACAGGGCGAGCGGGCTTTCCACCGGAAGCTGCGCATTGCTCTTGGCCTTGGCCGCGAGGTCTCCCGCCGTCCGCCGCCCGTCGATCCAGCCCGCTCCGTCGAGCTCGGCCTGAACGTGGCGCAGCTCGTCGGGGGTGAGGATATCGGGAATGGTGAGCAGCATGGCAGGGGCCCGGAACGGCAGGGGACCCCCGCGCCGGCGCGGCGCGGGGGGAGGGGTTTCAGAAGGTGGTGCCGAGGTTCACGAGGAAGGTCCGCCCGGAGGTGGGCACGACGCGAACCGTGTTGAACGACGAGGCGTAGTTGAGGTGGTCGGTGAGGTTGTAGGCGTTGAGGGCCAGTCGCCACTTCTTGTCGAGGCTTTCGAGTGAGATCATCGCGTCGAGCGCGAAGGTCTCGGGCACTTCCGCCAGGTTGGCCGCGTCCGACCAATAGGCCGAGGCATAGCGCGCGCCGCCGCCGACCATGAGCTTGGTGCCCTGGTGGACCAGGGATTCGAGATCGTAGCTGGTCCAGAAGCTGAAGTTGTTGGGCGGCACGTCGGGCGCGGTGTTGCCGATCTGCGCGAAGGTCTGGGAATAGGTGACCTCGCCGTCGAGATAGGAATAGCCGGCGTTGACGGTCCACTGCCTGGTGATGCGCCCGTTCAGTCCGAGCTGGACGCCGGAGACGCGCAGGCCGAGGCCAGCGTCCGAGAAGCCCGGCTCGTAGTCGCCGGTGGCGGGATCGACCGTGTAGGAATTGGTCTTGTCCACCCGGAAGACGGCGGCGGTGGCGCCGAGGCGGCCATCCAGGAAGTTCGCCTTGATGCCCAGCTCGTAGAGGTCGGAGCGCTCGGGCTCGTTCACGTCGGAGCCGGCGGGCACTTCCGAGGCGACACCGCCGACGGCGGCGCCGATATCGGTGCCGAGCGGGCGGTAGGTGCGCGAGAAGGAGGCGTAGACCGTGTAGTCCTTGGTCGGCTCGTAGATGAGGCTCACCGACGGGCTCAGCTCGCGCGCCGTGGCGCTGCCCTGGATGCTGGAGGCGACGCCGTTGAACTCGCTGTTGAAGTAGTCCCAGCGCAGGCCGGCCTGCAGCGACACCTGATCGGTGAACCAGAAGCGGTCGCTGGCGAACAGGCCGATGTCGGTGGCGTTGGCGAGGCGCGCGTTGTAGCCGTTGTAGTAGAAGTAGGTCTGCGGATACCCGAAGGTCGGGTTCACGATCATCTGGTTGTTGACGCGGTTCACGGCCGTCAACTGATGACGCTGATCTTCCTGGTACACCGTGTCGAGGCCGACGATGGCCTTGTTCTTGAAGCCCGCGACCTCGAACTCGAAGCGGCCGCTCGCCACGTTCTGGAAGCCCCAGCCGGTCTGCTGGTAGGCCATGCCGCCGCCGGCGCCGTAGCTCAGGCGATAGTTGCCGCCGGAGAGGATGGTGGCGGCGCAGGTGCCGGTGCAGGCGGCCGGATTGGTGGCGTTGAAATCGCGGTCATAGATGGCGAGCCGCGTGTCGTTGTTGAAGGTGAACCAGCTGTTCACCTCCTTCGAGAAGTTGGAGGTCACCACGTTCACGTCGGTGATGTCGTGGTTGAAGTTGCGCGCGTAGGAGGTGGACGCGTCGATCTGCGGCAGCCCGAAGTCGGTGATCGGCCGGTAGATGCCGTCGCGTCCCTGCAGGAAGGGCGTGCCCATGTCCGGCATGCTGTTGCCATGCAGGTACATGTAGTTGACGAACCAGTTGGTGTCGGTGCCGATGCCGAAGCCGAGGTTCGCCGCGAAGCCGGTGCGGTCGGAGAAGATGTTGTCGCGGTCGGCGATGTCCTGCTTGTTGTACACGCCGTTGAGGCGGATCGCGGTGGTCTTGTCGATCTCGAAATTGCTGTCGATGGTCGTGCGGTAGAGCATCCCCGAGCCGATCTGCTGGTCGATGCTCGTGACGCTGCCGAGGTGCGCGCGCTTGGTGGTCTGGTTGATGAGGCCGCCCGCATTGCCGACGCCGAAGGCCTCGCCGTTGGGCCCCATGATGACCTCGACGCTCTCGGTGTCGAAGGTATCGCGCGTGTAGACGCCGAAGTCGCGCAGGCCGTCGGAATAGATGTCGCCGCGCGCCGGCAGGCCGCGGATGCGGAACTGGTCGCCGTTGGCGCCGCCATTGCCCTCGCCGGTGGACATGGTGACGCCGGGCACGTTCTGCAGCGCCTGCTGCAGGGTGGTGATCTGCTGCTGCTGGATCAGTTCCTGCGGCACCACGGTGACGGTCTGCGGCATCTCCTGCACGGTGGAGGGAAGCCGCGAGATGCCGAGGGGGGCGAGATTGGTGTTGGCCTCATTGGCCCGCGCGTTCACTTCCACGGTGTCGAGGGCGACCGTCTCGGTGTCGTTGCCGCCTTGTGGCGCGGCAGGGGTGGACGCGCTCTGCGCGACGGCGGAGGCCGGAAGAACGGTCAGGCCGAGAAGCGCGCCCGCCGCGGTCGCCATGTCTGAAATCTGCGGCCTCAGGCACCGCCCTGCACCAAGGTGAGGCATCAATGTCTCCCAATAATACGTCTGCAATACTTCTGGCTTACCCAAGGAAGAGAAGTCGGGGCGGATATTTGCCAAGGCGAAAATGCCAATCAATCGCAATGATTTGAACTCGTTCTAAATTTCGGCAGGCGCACGGAAACGAGGCCCGTTTCGCCACCATGCCGCGCAGGATGGCGCGCGTGCGCGCCCGCCCGCCGCGGGCCGCCGCCTGGGGCCGATGCCGTGCGCGGGTTCAAAAATCCTTCATAAACAACATTCTGCGCGAGGGTCGCCGGTCCGGTGGCGGCCGGCGGCCGGACGGCGCGTCAGCTCGGGCGGCAGGGTGTTGCCGTGGCGCCACGTTCGCCGCCCATTCCCGCCCGCTGCGCTCGTGCCGCTGCCGCGCCGCCTGCGTTGCGGCCCCGCCAGAGGGCCTCGGCCTCCGCCCGGAACGGCGCGAAGACGGCCTTGGGGTGGCCGCTCAGCGTCATCAGCGCGGCGGCCGCGGTGGAGATGATGATGCGCTCGGCGCGCGGGTCGCTCGCCTCGCCGGTCCACACGCCCCGCCAGTGCTCCATGCTGGTGATTCCGGTGCGGCCCAGGGCGCGTGGCTCCGGCTCGCTGGGCATGAAGGCGTCCGCCGGCACGCCGCCGGCGAGGCGCATGATGGTGGTGGCGCGGAACGGGTTCAGCTCGGCCACGTCGCGGGTGCTCTCGACGATGCCGAGGTGCTTCTGCCCCAGGATGGTCGCCACGTCGCGGTGGAGCTCCCGGTAGGACGGCTTGCTGACGCCGAGCAGGCTTGCCCGCGCCGGCACGGGACAGAGCAGGTGCACGAGGTCGTTGACCGGGGAGCGGCTGCCCGTGAGCCCGTGCAGCGCCAGCAGGCGGAACAGCTGCGGCGAGAGATCGGGCAGGGGAACGTAGGCGATGCCCTGCGCCTCCACCGCCGCGCGGGCCTGGGCCGCGGTGGCGCAGACCGGCACGTCCAGCGTCGCCGCCGCGAGGCCGTTGCGGCCGGAGACGGCGCCGCTGCCGCAATGGCCGTGCAGCACCACCCTGTGCCCCGCCTGCGCGAGCAGCCGCGCGGCATGGAAGAACCACGGCGGGCGCACCGCCTTGGGCGAGACGTAGCACGGCCAGTCGAGATCCACTGAGAACGCCCGGCCCGGATCGAAGCGCGCCTTCACGTGCCGGCGCGCCGCCGTGACGAAGCCGGCAAGCTCGGCCGCCGTCACGCCCCGCAGCTGCAGGATGCCGAACAGGGCGCCGATCTGCACCGGGTCGGCCTCCCCGCCCAGGATGATGTCCATGGCGTCCTCGGCCACGGCCGGATCGAGGATGCCACCCTGCTTCTTGTGCTTCGGCCCCACGGCGCAGATGGCATCCGCCAGCCGCAGCAGGGGGGTGGGGCCGCTCTCCTCCTCGCTCCCGCGCGGGCGCCGGCCGCGCCTGGGCGCCGGGGCCTCCGGCGAGAGATCTGCCGCCAGCACCGCCAGCGGCGGCACCGGATGGGGGTGGGGCTGGTTGAAGCGGTCGTCGAGGCGCGGGGCCGGCGCGGCGGGGTCGGGTGTGCCCTCGAACACGCCGTGGATCTCGCCGACGATGGCGGCGATCCGCGGTCGCAGCTCCTCGGCCTTCGGCGAGGGGATGAGGCCGCGCCCGGAGCGGATCAGCAGCGGGTCGTCCAGCAGCAGGCGCAGCTCCGCGAGGGTGCGGCTGACGCCGGAGGGCTGCATGCCGAGCTGGCGCGCGGTCGCGGTCACGCTGCGGGTGGTCAGGAGGGCATCGAGGGTCACGAGCAGGCGCCCGCGGCCGAGCCGTTCCGTCGCGGGCACCTCTTCCCCCCGGCGCGGCGCATGGGGCAGGTCGCGCTCCGGGTCAGGCATGGCGAACTCCATTGGGGCAGAAACTCCATCGGATTGTATTCGCCATCGCCGCTTCGAGAAGAGGGGATGTCACACGCGATGACGTTGCGTTATGCGATATGCACATGGATCGCCTTGATCTGAATTAGACTGATTAAAAACTAAAGGGGTTCGCGGGCTGTGCTGCAAGGTGCCCGCATCTCTGCCGGCATCGGCGCAATGCCGGCTGGCCTTCGTCATTCGGCGGGCGCAAGGGGCGGACCCCGCCGATCCGCGTGGGCGCGGGTCGCAGGCCGAAGGACGCGAGCGGGATCCGCACATGGGCCAAGGGCGCGAGGGGGCATCAGGCCCCGGCGTGCGCGGGCAGCAGGATCTGCGCCCTCAGCCCGCCCTCCGGGCGGTTGGCGAGGGTCAGCTCGCCGCCGTGGGCCTTCACGATGCTGCGGGCGATGGCGAGCCCCAGCCCCATGCCGCCGGTCTCGGCGCTGCGCGACGGCTCCAGGCGCACGAACGGCCGGAAGGCGTCCTCCAGCAGCTCCTCGGGCAGCCCCGGCCCCGCGTCATCCACCTGGATGGCCACCTGCCCCGTGCCGGCGCGGGCGGTGGAGACGCGCGCCCGCCGGCCGTAGCGCACCGCATTGTCCACGAGATTGCGCAGCGCGCGCCGCAGCGCCACCGGGCGGCAGGCCACCGTGAGGCCCGCGTGCGCGGCCATCTCCGCATCGGCGCCCAGTCCCGCGAACTCCTCCACCACCCCCGCGCACAGAGCGTCGAGGTCCACGGTGCAGGTGGCTTCGTTGGTGGCCTCGGCGCGGGTGAAGGCCAGGGTGGCCTCGCAGATGGCCGCCAGCTCGTCGATGGTGGCGACGATGTCGTCGCGCACGGCGGGATCGTCCACGAACTCGGCCTTCAGCCGCAGGGTGGTCAGCGGCGTGCGCAGGTCGTGGCTGATGGCGGCGAGCAGGCGCATGCGGTCGTTCATGAACAGGCTGAGCCGCTGCTGCATGGTGTTGAAGGCGAGGGTGGCCGCCGCCACCTCCGAGGGGCCGCCGGGCGGCAGGGCTGGCACGCTCTCCCCGCGTCCGAAGCGCTCGGAGGCGTCGGCGAGCGCGCGCAGCGAGCGTGTCTGCAGCCGCACGCACGCGAAGGTGACGGCCGAGACCACGAGGGCGGAGACGAGGAACGAGAGCAGGGTGGGGCGGTTCCAGATGCCGGGCAGGCTCACCGTGGTGCTGAAGTGGAGCCATCCTCGGTCCGGGAGGGGCACGCTGAGCGCCACCACGCCGGTGCCGCGCCGCCGCCCGTCCTCCGCCGGCCGGCCGCCGCTCTCTTCGCCTCCGCGCTCGCTGCCAGCGCCTTCCCGGGGCAGCCAGGGAAAGGCCTCGGCGGCACGTCCGGGGCAGTCGGCGGCGCCGCTGCCGCCACGGGCGTCGAGCCGCACTTCGGGCGCGCCGGTGTCGAGGCCGTGGAGGCGCTGCTTCAGCATCTGCGCGAGGCTCTGCTCCACCGGAGTCATGGGCCGGGCCGGCGGCGGCTCGCCGCTCATCCAGGCGCAGGCGTCGCGGGCGCCGAAGGCGCTGGCGAGCCGCTCCGCCTCCTGCGGCGGCGCCGTGGCGACGAGCCGCGCGAGGGTCACCGTCTGGCTCAGCGCCTGGCCGCGGACGATGCCGCCCACCACGCTGTCATGCTCGCTGCGCAGCAGCAGCACCAGCGCGAGCTGCGCCAGCGCCAGCGCCGCCACCAGCAGCACCACCAGCCGCCCGGCGAGGCTGCGCGGCCACAGCACGCGCCCGAGCCGCCTCACGGCTCCACCTCCACCGGCGCCGCGAACACGTAGCCGTCGCCCCACACGGTGCGGATCAGCGCCGGGTGCTGGGGATCGCGCTCAATGCGCCGCCTGAGGCGGCTGACGAGGTTGTCGATGCTGCGGTCGAACGCCTGGGCGGCGCGGCCGGCGGTGATATCGAGCAATTGGTCGCGGGAGAGCACCACCGCGGGGCGGGTGACGAAGGCGAGCAGCAGCCGGAACTCGGCCGCCCCCAGGCGGGCCTCCCGCCCGCTCTCGTCCAGCAGCGCGCGGCGGCCGGCGTCCAGCAGCCAGCGGTCGAACCGGTAGCTGGCGTCGCTTTCCCCGGCCGGGCGCGGCGCGCTCTGCGCCCGGCGCAGGATGGCGCGGATGCGCGCCAGCAGCTCGCGCGGGTTGAAGGGCTTGGTCACGTAATCGTCGGCGCCGATCTCCAGCCCCACGATGCGCTCGGTCTCCTCGCTCACCGCCGTGAGCAGCACCACCGGGACGTCGCTCGCCTGCCGCAGCTGGCGGCACAGGGTCAGGCCGTCCTCGCCCGGCATCATGATGTCGAGCACCACGAGGTCGAAGCTTCCCGCGCGCATGAGCTGGCGCATCTCCGCGCCCCCGCCGGCGACGCTGACCCGCAGGCCGTTGCGCGCGAGGTACTTCGCCAGCAGCTCGCGGATTTCGCGATGGTCATCGACGACGAGGATATGCGGCGTGCGTTCCATGCTTCCTTCCGGCCCGCCTTTCCGGGGCGCCGAGAACGGGATGGCCCGATCCGCGCTGCGCCGGCGACCGGGAATGTGTAACCAATCGTATCAGCTCCGTGCCACAGCCACGGACAATTACAATCTCGCCGGCGCAGGACAAACTTCCCCGGTGCGGATCGTTCAATGAGGATGCGCCGGCCGGCCTCGCGCCGGGTGGCCCATCGGAGCCTGCCCGTGTCATTCGCACCCCTGTCGTTCGCCCGCGTCCGCCCGACGCTGATCGCCCTGCATCGCTGGATCGGCCTCGTCCTCACACCGATCTTCCTCGTCATCATCCTGTCCGGCGCCGTCCTCTCGGTCCGCCCCATGCTCGGCTCCGCGCAGCCGCGGGCGGGCGCAGGCGCCAGCGTCGATGCGAGCGCCCTCGCCGCGCTCGTCGGCCGGCTGGAGGCGGGCGGCCAGGTGAGCGCGGTGTCGGTGGCCGACGGTGGCCGCGCCGTGAGCGTCACCTCGAGCGCGCCGGAGATCGCCGGCACATGGGATCTCGCGACGCGCACACACACACCGGCGCCGGCCGGCGGCATCGACGTGTTCCGCACCGCCGAGAACCTCCACAAGTCGCTCCTGCTCGGCCTCGGCATCGTGGTGGAGGTCGCGAGCTTCCTCATGCTCGCCATCATGGTGGCGGGGCCGTTCCTGGCGTGGCTGCGGTTCCGCAACAGCCTCATCGGCTGGCACATGATCGTGGGCTGGTGCCTGCTGCCGGTGACGCTGGTGGCGCCGGTGACGGCGGCGATGCTCATCCTCGGCATCGGCACGGGCCCGCGCCCGCAATTGCCGCGGGTGAAGCAGCCGGTGGCCATCGGCGCGGCCATCGCCACCGCCGCGCGCGAGCTCGACACCAGCCGCCTCGTCATGGCGCGCCGGTTCCGGGGCGGCACGGTCATGATCCGCGTGGCGGGGCCCGGCGGCGGCAATTTCGTGGTCACCGATACCGGTGTGACGCCCCTTGTCGGCGGGCCGGGGCTGGTGAAGCAGATCCACGAGGGCACCTGGGCCGGCGCGTGGTCCGGCAGCCTCAACCTCGCCATCTCCATCGCCCTGGCGGGCCTCACCGTGACGGGCTTCGTCTCCTGGTTCCGCCGCTGGCGGCGCGACCGCGCGGCCCCGCTCGCCACCGGGGCCGAGATCCTCGTCGCCCACGCGAGCCAGACCGGCACCGCCGCGCGGCTCGCCGCCGCCACCTGCGAGGGACTGGTGCGGGCCGGGGAGAAGGCCACCATCGCCCCCCTCGGCGCGGTGCGGGCGCAGGATCTCGCCCGTTTCCGGCTGGTGCTGCTGGTGGCGGCCACCACCGGCGAGGGCGAGGTGCCGGCCGGCGCCCGCCATGTGGCGGGCGGGCTGAAGCCCGGCGCCCTCGACGGCGTGAAGCTCGCGGTGCTCGGCCTCGGCGACCGCACCTACACCAATTTCTGCGGCGGCGCGCGCGCCCTGCGCGCCGCCCTGCTCGCCGCCGGGGCGGTGGAGGCCATGGAGATGCGCGAGGCGGACGGAGAGCCTTCCGCCGCCTGGGTGGGCTGGATGGACGCGCTGCGCGCCGAGCTGGGCGTGAAGTGCGATGTGCCGAGCCTTCCGCCGGTGAGCCCGCCCGTCACCCTCACGCTCGCGGCGCGCGAGCGGCTCGACGTGCCGGCGCCGGCCGGCGCGGAGAGCGCGACGCCGCGGGATGCGACCCAGGAAACCTGGCGCATCGTGCTCGAAAGCGCGCGCGATCTCGACTTCCGGCCGGGCGACCTCGTGCGCCTTTCCCCCGGCGGCGGGGAGCGGGAGCGCTCCTATTCCGTGGGCAGCTCCAGCCGGGTCGATCCGCGCCGCATCGAGCTGACGGTGCGCCTGCATGCCTGGACGGGCGAGGATGGCGCCCCGCATTACGGCCGCGTCTCCGGCTTTCTCCTGCGGGAGGCGGCGCCGGGCGGGCAGATCGAGGCGCGGCTCGATCCCCATCCCGGCTTCAACCCGCCGGCCGATCCGCAGTGGCCGGTGGTGATGATCGGCGCCGGCTCCGGCATCGCGCCGTTTCCCGGCTTCATCACCGAGCGGCGGGCGAGCGGACGGGCGGGCCCGGCGTGGCTCCTGTTCGGCAACCGGCACCGGGCCGGGGATTTCCTGTGGCGCGACCTGCTGGAAGACGCTCTGCGCGACGGTACGCTCACGCGCCTCGACACCGCCTTCTCCCGCGATCCGGACGACGGCGCCCATGTCCAGCAGCGGCTGAAGGAGAACGCCGGCGAGGTCTATGCGTGGCTGATGGAGCGCAAGGCGGTGGTCTATGTCTGCGGCCGCCGCGCCATGGCGCGGGGCGTGGAGGAGGCCCTCGCGGGCATCCTCGCCTCGGAAGGCGGGCTCGGCGCGGCGGAGGCTCGGGCCGAGATCGGCCGCTGGCTGGCCGAGGGGCGCATCCGCGTGGACGCCTTCGACTGACACAGGGATGCTGCGGCGGGCCGCAAGGCACGCCATCGCTCTTGCCCGAGGGCTTCCTGATGATGCCGCGGCGCCCGAGGTGCGGATGGGGCGTTCCCACATCCGCCGCGGCCGCCGGCCTGAGTGGCGCCGTCCCCGTGAGGCCAGGGGCGGGCTGCTGCCGCCCGGCCGCCGGCCGCCCGACCCCGGGGAAGTCCCGGCGTTGCGCGAACCGCAAGCACACGTGGTTCCGCCGCGCGCTTCGCACCCGCGCCAAGTCATTGATCCGGCTTGAGGGCAGGTTATCTGCGACCGGCGATGCCCGCGCTTCGCCGTCCTCTCCCCTGCGGTTCGCGCAGAGCGCGAGATTCCCCTTCCCCCGCGAATGCCTTATGGCGGAGGGGGTCGCCCTCCGTGCGGGGGCGTGGATTGAAACATGGGGGAGGGTGAACTCGCATGAAGACCATTGAAGTCGCCCTCCGTGCGGGGGCGTGGATTGAAACAGCTTTTCGAGGAGCTTCACCAGAGCATTGTTCGGAGTCGCCCTCCGTGCGGGGGCGTGGATTGAAACTCCGCGCGCAGCTGCGCCAGTTCGGCGGAGGCGTCGCCCTCCGTGCGGGGGCGTGGATTGAAACGCTTTCGCGAGCGCAACCAGATGGCGCGGCGCGTGTCGCCCTCCGTGCGGGGGCGTGGATTGAAACGAGGCGGCGGAATGACATGCCCGCCTACTACAACGGTCGCCCTCCGTGCGGGGGCGTGGATTGAAACCCGATCTTCTCCCCCGGGTTCTTCATGTCCCGGAGTCGCCCTCCGTGCGGGGGCGTGGATTGAAACGAGGATTCTCGCCACCTGTGGCCAGAGTTCCGACGTCGCCCTCCGTGCGGGGGCGTGGATTGAAACTTTGCTCGTAGAAGCGTCCGGAGAACTGAAGGTGCGTCGCCCTCCGTGCGGGGGCGTGGATTGAAACTCGTCCAGGTAGGTCTCCTGGAGCTTCTGGATGAGTCGCCCTCCGTGCGGGGGCGTGGATTGAAACACCATCTGCTGCGTGAGGTCGCCGCGCCGCGCGTGGCGTCGCCCTCCGTGCGGGGGCGTGGATTGAAACCGGCATCGCCACCAACGCCACGCTCCGCATCGAGTCGCCCTCCGTGCGGGGGCGTGGATTGAAACATGAAAGACTCGACGCTGGGCTCTCCGCAATAGCCGGTCGCCCTCCGTGCGGGGGCGTGGATTGAAACAGTGCACGTCTTTCGCATTGCCTCCGCCCCGCGCTCGTCGCCCTCCGTGCGGGGGCGTGGATTGAAACCCAATCGCGGCGTGTGGGCTAACCTTCAAACCGCGAGTCGCCCTCCGTGCGGGGGCGTGGATTGAAACCCGTAGTTCCATGTGGCGCCGAATTCGGCGGCGGGTCGCCCTCCGTGCGGGGGCGTGGATTGAAACGTGAATACTATTTCACGGATAGCGATGCGCGCCGGTCGCCCTCCGTGCGGGGGCGTGGATTGAAACCCCGCTGCTCCACCGCCCGTAAGGCTGACTACCGCCGTCGCCCTCCGTGCGGGGGCGTGGATTGAAACCCCGCTGCTCCACCGCCCGTAAGGCTGACTACCGCCGTCGCCCTCCGTGCGGGGGCGTGGATTGAAACCATTGAAGTCTTCCGCCCCGGCACCTTCACGCCGATGTCGCCCTCCGTGCGGGGGCGTGGATTGAAACATCCGAGCCTATGCCGCGCGCTCGCCATGGCCAAGCGTCGCCCTCCGTGCGGGGGCGTGGATTGAAACCTGCTCACTCCGGATACCCATGGATGGCTGCCCTGGTCGCCCTCCGTGCGGGGGCGTGGATTGAAACTGCATCTCGGGGTGGTCGGCGTCGTCAGTGATGGGCGCCCTCCGTGCGGGGGCGTGGATCGAAACGTCTAAAAATATGCATGAGGACAGCATGAAATTCGCGTCGCCCTCCGTGCAGGGGCGTGGATCGAAACTCCGAGGTGGTGCTGGTCACGCGGGTCGCGATGGCGTCGCCCTCCGTGCGGGGGCGTGGATCGAAACGCGCGCGCTGCTGACGACGGGCGCGGGGTGGATGGTCGCCCTCCGTGCGGGGGCGTGGATCGAAACCGGAAACTAAGGCCGTACGTCCCTGCGGGGGCATGTCGCCCTCCGTGTAGGAGCGTGGATTGAAACATCCGAGCCTATGCCGCGCGCTCGCCATGGCCAAGCGTCGCCCTCCGTGCGGGGGCGTGGATTGAAACCTGCTCACTCCGGATACCCATGGATGGCTGCCCTGGTCGCCCTCCGTGCGGGGGCGTGGATTGAAACTGCATCTCGGGGTGGTCGGCGTCGTCAGTGATGGGCGCCCTCCGTGCGGGGGCGTGGATCGAAACGTCTAAAAATATGCATGAGGACAGCATGAAATTCGCGTCGCCCTCCGTGCAGGGGCGTGGATCGAAACTCCGAGGTGGTGCTGGTCACGCGGGTCGCGATGGCGTCGCCCTCCGTGCGGGGGCGTGGATCGAAACGCGCGCGCTGCTGACGACGGGCGCGGGGTGGATGGTCGCCCTCCGTGCGGGGGCGTGGATCGAAACCGGAAACTAAGGCCGTACGTCCCTGCGGGGGCATGTCGCCCTCCGTGTAGGAGCGTGGATCGAAACGCCTGATAGGTCATCGCCTGCCCGGTGCCGCGCCCGTCGCCCTCTGTGCGGGGGCGTGGAGCGAAGCTTGGAGCAGATCGGGCGGCCGGGGGTGTGTCGGCTGTGCAGCGGGTGGAGGGCCGGCGGCTGAAGGGGAGCCCTACGGAGATTCTGGGAGCGGCTCGGGATCGGCCGCGCGAGCGTTCCGCTGTGCTTGCAGGAGAGCCCCGCGTCGCGGGAGGTGATGGGGCGATGGGCTTTTGTGAACAGCGCCCGGGATCGGCGATGGGCGTCTCTCGCCTGCGCGGGAAATCGGTTCCCCCGCACCCGAAAGCCCCGCCCATCTGTCCGTTTGCACCAACGGCATCGGGCCCGCACCGACTGTGCGATCTTCTATAAATTATTGATTTCTAATGGGGCTTTGATGCCGGATCGGGTTGGTGGAGCCGAGGGGAGGCTTACCTTTGGCTTCCATGGTCCATTCTCTCGTTTAATTTCATGGACTTATGGCGATCCTCCGGGTACGCATACCGGGTACGCAAGCGGGGTCGCATGGCCTTTCGCTCATGGTCACAGCGGGTCCCACCATGGCTCCTTCCTCGAACTCTGATCGCCGCTGGCTCGAACTCAAGGACGGGAAGTGGCGGGTGTCCGTCGCGGTGCCCCGCAGGCTCCATGGCAAGCTCGGGACGCGCCTGAAGCGCTCCTTGAACACCGATAGCCTCGCCGTGGCGAACCGGCTGAAGTGGCCCGTCGTGGCCGAGTTCCGGCGCCAGATCGAGGAGGCCGGCGGCAGCAAGGGCAAAGACCCGCTGGTCAATGAGGCCCTCAACCTTGCAGCCTACCGGCGGAGCGTTGAGGATGATCCCGCCGAACTGGCGCTGCTGTCCGACACGATCACGGAGAGGGCGTATGAGATCGTCGGGCCGCCCGTTGCGGAGGAGGCGGACCCGGACACCGGACAGCCGATGGCCGTTTTCGATCCCCGGCGGGAGAAGAGGGCACGGCAATATGCCGACATTGCCACCGGCAAGGCCGCGCCGCTCGACGCTCACCACGAAGCCTACATGGCGCAGCAGCACACCAAGGCCCGCACCCAGGCCGATGACGCACGGGCTATCGGGTTCTTGAAGGAGTGGTGCGAGCAAGAGCACGTCGCCCCCGTGGTGGAAGCCATCACCCGGAAAGTGGCAGCGCGGTTTGCGGACGGCCTGGGGGCAATAGCCGGTGGCCGGGGTGCCGTGACGCTGAACAAGTACCTTGGCCGTCTCTCCCGCTATTGGCAATGGATGGAGAAGCGGGAGCACGTCGCGTCGAACGTCTGGCACGGCGTCAAGATCGCTCCTCCACCGACGCCCTACAACGAGTTGGAGCGGGCCTTCACGGAAGATGAGGTGGTCGCCCTCCTCAATGGCCCTGCCACGCCGGCCATGCACGACCTCATGCGGATTGCCGCGCTCACTGGAGCCCGCCTCGACGCCATCGTGGACCTGAAGGTGAGCGACTGCGCCGATGGCCTGTTCGTGTTCAAGCCGCAGAAAAAGGAGCCGGCGCCCCGCGCCGTGCCCATCCATCCCGCCTTGGCGGGCATCGTGACACGCCGGACGGCGGGCAAGGCGCCTGAGGACGACCTGTTCCCGGAATGGCCGGCGCCCAAGAAGGAGGGCAGCTTGCGGGAGCGGTCCTTCAAGGCATCGAACGCCTTCACCGAATATCGCCGGGAGGTGGGGGTGGACGAGGTCATTCCGGGCAAGCGCCGGAGCTTGGTCAACTTCCACTCGTTCCGTAGGTGGTTCATCACCCAGGCGGAGCGGGCGGACCAGCCGGAGAGCATTATTGCGGTGGTGGTCGGGCACAAGCGGCAGGGCATGACGCTGGGGCGGTATTCGGCAGGGCCGCTACGGGAACAGGCGCGGCGGTGTGTGGAGGCGGTGAAGCTGCCGGCGAAGGTAGAGTGCCGCTCGGAGTGAGCGGGGAGGCTCTTGAACAGGGCGCCAAGGGCTTTACGGCCTGGACCCTGGCGGACGTGGTAGGCCACTCCAAGGAGGCCGGGCCGCTGCCCATGACGATGGCCGCGCCAGCGGCGTCTGGGCGCTATCCAGGGGCGGCAGGAATGGAGGCGAAGAGGGCGTGTGTGGAGGCGGTGAAGCTGCCCAGGTGAAGGCTGCGGGGGAACAAACACCCACGTTGCTTCTGTTCCCAAATTGAGAACATTTTCTTGTTCCACAATTGGGAACGTGCTACAAGGCGCCCATGCAGATCATCGCCCGCCGGACCCTGAAGGCTTTCTGGACGCGCTACCCCGCCGCCGAGGTGCCGTTGCTGCTCTGGTATGCCCGCGCCAGCAAGGCCGAGTGGTCGGGGCCGGCGGACATCAAGGCCGCGTTCGGGAGCACGGTCGATTTCGTCGGGGACAATCGTGTCATCTTCGACATCGGCGGCAACAAGTTCCGCCTCATCGTCCATGTCGCGTATCGCTACCGGCGCATGCTTATCAAGTTCGTGGGCACCCACAAGGAATACGCCGCCATCGACCCGGAGGCCGTGTGATGGATATCCGACCGATCAAGACCGAAGCCGATTACGAATGGGCGCTCAAGGAGATCGCGCGGTACTTCGACCGCGAGCCCGAGCCTGGAACCAAGGATGCCGACCGCTTCGACGTGCTCGCCGACCTGATCGCCGCCTATGAGGACCGGCAATATCCCCTGCCGCAGGCCGACCCCGTTGCCGTTATCCGGCACGTGATGGCGGAGCACGGCGGGCAGGCTGGCCTTGCGGCTCTCCTCGGCTCCCGGTCCCGCGCCTCCGAGCTGCTGAACCGCAAGCGCCCCTTGAGCCTGGACATGATCCGGGTGTTGCAGAGGGAGTGGGATATTCCTGCGGAGCTTCTTATCGCGCCCTATGAGCTGGCGGCGTAGGGGGCGGCCGATGCGTGAGCGTCGCGGGGTGGGCTTTGCAACCCGCGAGACGCCCTTCATCCAAACTGGAAAGTGAAGCGCTTGCCCCCGATGCTGCCCGATCCGGTGCCTCTGTCCCCGGTGGACACGAAGTCGAATGCTCCGCCTTGCCCGTTGGCGCATCGGAACGTACCGCGACCGTCCCGCCGGGTGGCATAGACAAAGTCCCCGGTGCAGCGAAGGCCCCGGCTGGTGACGATTTGCAGGGTGCCCGCTCCGTCAACGCCTCCGGTGGCCGTGCCTGTGAAGGTTTCATCGCCGCTTTCTGAGGCCCCGGAAACCGGCAGTGTTAGGCCGCAACCCGCAAGGGTGGGCGCCAGCATCGCGAAAGCAAGGACGCGGGCTTTCATGGGGACCTCAGATGTTACCAGGGTGCTTCGAGCGTATGCCCATTGCCCGGTTGCAAGTCAATCGTTACACGCAACTCCAGGGGGCAGGGTGACGCGCCCGGAGGGAGTAGCCCGCCGGCCCCATGGCGAGGCGTCGAGGCGGTGAAGCTGCCCCAGGCGGGGAATGTGGCAACGCAAGATGCGCTCCACCGGACGAATACGAGCGGAAGTGAGAAGCTGCATGCCCGGTCCTGTTTCGTCAAAATGTCCTGCCGTAGCATCCTCCTCCATTATCAAGATGCTCGCCGCCGCCGCGCAAGCGGGCGACAAAACGGGCGAGAAGATGCTCGCCGCGCTGCGGGACAATCTGGAACTAATCGCGGGCGCCCGGTCATGGTGGACCCGTTCCATGATCGAGGACGAGGCGGTTAGCATCACCTTCATGAAGACCGCCGCAGCGCACGCACCTTGTGCGGGGACCAATCGGGAGCCTCGACGCCCCGAGGATGGCGGTTCAGAACAAGCCACCGACTGAGAACAGCCGTGCCCTTGCGCCAACAAGCTGGCAACGACGCTGGGGCCGCTGCGTATGATGAGGCCCCACACTATCGGCGCGTGGGAGATGCTCCGGGGCGGCAGGGATGGAGGCGAAGCGGTTGCCTTACGGCAATTGTCCCCTAGCGCCGCTCTAGGGGGGCGGAGACCCCCAGCACCGATGCAGAGGGTCTCGCTTGTTTCAGCCCAGGCCGGGAAGGGGGAGCTGGTGACCTTCGTCTGGGAACTTCCGCACCCGTTTCACGGCCTCACAGATGCGGCCTTGGTTGACCTCCAAGAAAGCCGCAGCCTCCTGTTGTGTATACCCACAGGCAACAAGGGTGCGGGCCTTTTCCGCCATTTGTGCTGTCATTGGCTTAGAGTGACGGCGAAGCGGTCGATGAAGCATCGGGTAGTCGGGCATGGGCACGCCTCTTCATGGGAGCCCCGCGCTTGTATCCGCAACCAGAATGAGTATGTTCCGCGCTGCTCGGCGGGGAACACTCCTCTGTCTTGGTGGCCCACGCGAGGCACAACTCGTTAGGGGCCAACGGTTCGGGCGGCGGATGGCAGTCCGTCGGCCCGAGCCGCATCAAGTAACAGTAATGTCTGAGAAAATCGCTTATGCTAGAATCTAGCATGCGAGAGTTTGAGCTATACCCTTAATTGGGGGCGGTGTAAACACACCATCTACGCTGCCCGCAAGGTTGCATGAGCCTACCAAATGATATGCCTCGGGCTTGTCGGAGCGCATGATGAGCTTGTAGAGCCCGCTCTCGGAGATGAGAGAGACGCCCCACACACGGCTTGCTGCTGCCTGGAGGCCAATCCGTTTGGCCTCAACGTAGGGCAGGTTCATCCGCTCATCGGAGCCGAGCTTGGTCAGCGCCGCAGTCGTGTTCACCCCGCCATCCGCTCGGAGGTAGACGCCGAGGGCGCGGCACACGTCCGACGCCACCCACCACGGGGCGCCGTTGATCGTCACCACGCGCACGTCGCGGCCATCTTGAACTGGAGCGCCTTGGGTCCGGTGAAGCCCATGGCGAGGAGTGTGAAGCCGTCCCGGTCCATGTTGAAGGAGCGGTAGGTCTGTCCGTTCTGCGGGTGGACGTAGGGGTGTGCGGAAAATTCCGCAGACCCTCCTCCGGGCATCTGCCGCATCAGGTCGTCGATGGCGGCGAGGACGTCCCGGTGGTTCCTCCCGAAGTATCGGGCCACGTCCCGCGAGTTGGTGACGGGCTTGCCGTCAGCGCCACGGGCGACGAAGGGACTGGCCTCTGAAGCGGGCCAAGGTACTCGGTGAAGCTACTTGTTGTTCGGTATCAGCGGCGGCGTGTAGGTGCGCTTGGCGACGCCGGCCGCAGCATCCTCCGGGGAGCCGGCGGGGGCGAACGGTGGAGCCGTGTCTACCCAATGCCTCTTGGGTCCGGTGAAGTCGATAGCTGGGGAAGGCTGAATGGTGTCGGGTGATGGCCGGTGCTTAGTTAGGCCCGTCGCCGATAGGTTCGACTGAGCCTGAGCGGGACCGAGGAGAACCACCATTGCGACACCGACATACCAAGGGATGATCCTTGTGCCCATCGCGCAACCTCACTGATGCGAACCTGTAAGCGTAAGATTGATCGTTGTCATACATCGGCAGTTATCGGCTGAAAACACGACCTCTTCCGATCATCTCGACAATACCACCGAGGAGGCCGTGCCCGTTCTCCTGCCGCACCCAATCGCCTGCGGGACTCGCTGACTCCCGTTTCGTCTTCGCTGGGAGCTTTTCCTTGTCGGCCACCGAAGCGCCCCTGAGGGCCTCTCTGTCGATTGCAGGCGCCTTCACTACGTCTTGGGTTTCCGCAGTCTCACACCCGGGCCTTCTCCGTTCTCGGGTACGAAGATCACACCAGCGGCTTCAAGAGCTACTTGGACTTTGTTCAGGGTGCTGTCCTTCACCTGCTCCCCGGCCTCGATACGGACAATGGTGAAGGCGGAAACACCCGACCTCTCCGCAACATCTCGCACACCCAAGCCGAGTGCGGCACGCGCCATCCTGAGCTGAACACCGAGCATTTTCTAAACCCTGTGCAGAAATTGTTGACGCCTAAATCTGCACATCGTATTGTTTCTGTACCGTAAACAGAAACGCGGTTCAGAGCAAACCCAATGCCGACACCACCCGTCGCGGCAAACGCTGCCCCCATGCCGACTTCATCCCCCCTTCCATTCTCCTCCACGCCCTACGGATGCCGCGTGGAAGACATCCCCACTCACCTGGAAAACGGCCGCCCACTCATGACCTGGGATGGGTGGTCGCCGCGCGACTGCCTCAACCTCGACCGGCCTGACGGCCTCGACCGCGCCCCGCCGCCCGGCTGGTATTCCATCGCCCATTGGGTGGCCCTGACGCACCCCCTGTGGTTCGATTGGTTCGAGACGCCCATGCCGGAACTCTTCGCGGCATTTGCGCGGGGCGACTTCGGGAACGGGGCAAGGAGAAAAATCCTCGACCTCATGGCGCAGGAGGGCATGACGCCCATCGAATGGCCCGCCCCGGTGAAGGCGCAGGAAGCGGGCATTGCCACCGTGCTCCTGTTCCCCGACCCCATCCTGCGGGAGGCGGACCGGTGAGAGGGCGCCCCATGCACTCCCCCCTCGCCGTCCCGCAAGATCGGCAGGAGCGGCGACGGACCCACCCGCGCACTCTTGGGGCGGACCTGCGGCCCGATGGCGGGTCGCTCTGCACCCTCCTCGGTCTTGCGGAGATGGGGGTCGGGGAAGGCCGCATCCGCGAGCGGCTGTTGCCGTCAACGCAGCCGGAGGGCGAGGGCGACTGAGGGGCCTCCTCCGCCATGGCCTGGGATCGCCTGGGAGTCCGCCTGAGGCCCATTCGTGCCGCTTGGCTACGTTGCCAGCCGCGCGGCGCTGGCGCGACTCTGGCGGGCTCCCAGGCCATTGGAGAGCCTGCCGGGTTTTGTCCCACGGGAGCCTCAACCGGGGTCAGTCTGTACTATAGGTTATCTTAAAGAGCACTTGAGGGGGACCTGTAGGGAGGGATAGCCAAGGTGGCGTTCCCGTCCTCTCTCCCCGTCGTACCTTGCCCGCTGCACGGGTGGGAAAACCCTGTGTTTCCAGGGGGCCGACTTAGGTTGCACGAGGGCCTAACTCCGACCGCCAATGCGCAGCATGATGCTGCGCTTTTTTGTGTCCACATTCGCCTTCCCGCCGTGGGCCATGCCCGCCCCCTCGCCACCCTTCGTGGCCCCGACTGCCCTCTCAAGGACGCCCGTAAGGGCTCGTGGTCGTTCCCCCGGCCCATGCGCCGCACCGTGCAGGAAGATCACCGATGTTGTTGGAACCCCATGTCGCGGCCCAAGACGCCTGCCTCCCGAACGAAGACCCCTTCGCTTCCGCCAGCCTGTGGGATGGCCTGGAGCTGCCGCCGCTCGACGAAGGGGACGATGCCGCCAGCGCGGAGGAGCCGGAGCAGGGTGAGCCCCACAACGCCCATGTCGTCGCCTACCGAGCCCACCGGGAGCGCGAAGCGCACGTTGCCCGGCTCCATGCCGGCGTGGATGACATCTGGTCCCACCTCGACGGCTCCTTCCGTTGCATGACCCTGGGGCGGGACGTGGAAAGCCTGCATGTCCGCCACCTATGGGCGGATGAAGCCGAGCTGGAGACATGGGCTGAGAGCACGCCCTATGGGCCCGCCGGTCATCACCCCGTCTACCCCGCGAAGGGTTACCCCCAATGCTTCCTGCCGTGGGCGGGATGGCCTCCGGTTGTCGGCTCCGGCCATTCCGCCCTGCTTCATATCTTCCGCATCTGGCGAGCGGAGGCCGTTGTGCTGGCGCAGATCGCCGCCACCGGGGGGCTTGACGACTGGGCGGGCTGGATCATCCGGCCGCAGGTGCCCGACTTCGAGAGCCTCGCCGCGTGGCGTCGCCGGCTGTTCCTGCCCCCGTCCGAACAGGAGGCCGCGCGGAAGGCCGAGAAGAGGGGCCGGAAGACGCGGGGCCAGCGCGAGCAACGCGCCCGTGACGCGGGCAAGGACGCCTCCCAGGGGCGCATTGTGCGTCCCGTGGTGGTCGATGGCGACTTCGCCTTCGTGCCCCTGAGCATGGGCTACACGGCCCGCCTCCCCGCCGCCGATGCGCCCCTGGTGGAAGGCCACAACTGGCATGTCATCGCCGCCACGGGCAAGGCGCCGTTCGCCACCCGCTTGGAGAAGCGCGAGGACGGCAGCAAGGTCCGCCTGCGGATGCACCGGCTTGAGGGCCTCTCCGGCCCTGTCGAGATCATCCCGCCGGCCGCTGCGCCACCCGCGCCCGGCGCGGGCTGACACCTCTTCGTTTCCCCTGGCGTATCGTCCGGCCCTCTCCCCTCGGGGGAGGGTGGTTCCGTGCGCCCGTGGCACCCATGCGACCGCGTTCGGTCCCACCCCGACGCGGCGCCGCTCTCTTCACGCCCCATGAAGGAGCACTCCCCGCATGCTTGATACCACGATCACCGCCACGACCCTTGCCGAACCGTTCGCCGCCCCCATGCTCGCTCCTCCGATGACCCTCCCCGAGGCCATCAATGCCGCTCATGACGCCGCGAAGGGGGCCGGCAAGACCATGCTTCTCAAGGCCAAGGAGGCCGGGGACCTGCTGTTGCAGGCGAAGGCGGAATGCGCCCACGGCGCGTTCAAGGCATGGGTCGAGGAGAACTGCGCGTTCTCTTATCCAACCGCTCACCGCTATATGCAGGTCGCCAAGAAGTATTCCAGTGTCGGCAAAAATCTCACCGATGAGATTTACGGCGGGACTGTGGCAGCCTTCCTCGACCACCTGACGGCGGGCATGCCCCCGGCGGAGGATGCCGACACCCCGGCCCTCGCCGCAGCCGAGGAAGAGGCGGTTCCCGCGCCGGCCACCCCGCCCAAGGCCAAGCCCTCCACCGCCAAGGTGTCCGAACTGAAAGCCGAGATCACTCGCCTTGCCGAGGCTGTGGAGCGGCTTTCCGGCGAGCTTCAGGACGCCCGAGGCCGCGAGACGGCTTTGCGGGACGCCCTCGCCACTGCGGAAGCGCACATCAAGACCTTGCAGCACGCCCCCGGCGGCCCGGTGGTCTCCCTCGAAGACGCTTGCGGCTTGGCCGGCGATCCTCCGGCACCCGTTCTCATCACAGCCGAGGAGCTTGCGACCCTGCGCCGGGACATCCGCGATTACGAGGAAATGTATGACGATGCCCAAGCCGGCCGGGATGCGCTGAAGAAGGAAGTGGCGGAACTGAAGCGCCAGCTTCACAAGGCCGTCTCCGCTTCCCCGAAGGCTGCCCAGGCGCTCCGGCCCGCCGCCCTGGACGAAGACGGCTTCGACACGAACGACGCCCGCAACTGGTGAGATCGTCCCCGTGACGTGCCGCAGGTCCGATCCCTGCCCACGCCGCGCCGCCGGCCCCTGAACCCACACCGTCCTCCCGCCGACCGCCCGCGCTGTTTCCCGGTTCCAGGAGGCGGCGGGCACCTCTCCTCCCACGACCTCCCCAAACAGAAAGAACCTCCCATGCCCGATTGGCTTTGCAGCCTCTCGTTATGTCCCGTCATTGCCGCTCCGGTGCTCGCATGATCGTTGCTTATGCGGACGGCTCCGCCATCGACAATCCCGGCCCCGGCGGATGGGCCGCCGTCATCGTCACCGAGGACGGAACGCACCTTCCCCTGACGGGAGGCGAAGACCGCACCACGAACAACCGCATGGAATTGATGGCCGCCACCGAGGCGCTTCGGGCGCTGCCCGCCGACGTTCCGAGCGTGCTGCACCTCGACAGCCAGTATGTCGTCAAGGGCGCCACCGTCTGGCGCGATGGGTGGGAGCGGAAAGGCTGGCGTGGCTCCGCCGGCAAGCCCGTCGCCAACCGCGACCTCTGGCAGGCCCTCTATGCCGTCCTCGATACCCGGCCTCTGGCCGCCTTCAAGTGGGTGCGGGGGCATGCCGGGGACCGGCTCAACGAGACTGTGGACCGACTGGCGAAAGCCGAGGCGGAGAAGTGGGCGTTGTCGGCCCGCTCCCGCCACGCGGCTGACAACCCCGCCCCGTTCGGCCGCACATGGCCCGACCATCTGAAGCCCCAGGAGTGAAGACCATGCGTTCCGACACCGTCACCGAACTCCGAAAGGAAAACGCCCGGCTTGCCGAGGAGAACGACCGTCTCCGGCGAGACCTCCAGGCCGCCGGTTCCGCCTTCGACGTCATCATCGAAGCGTTCACGGTAGCCTCTGCCCGCATTGAACTGCTGGAGCCGGCGCAGCGCTCCCGGCTGCTGAACTGAGGAGCCTCCCCAGCATGGCGACCCGCCGCGTTGAAACCCGCGACCTCTCCGGCCCCGCACCCCTCCAGGTCTCCCGTGACAGCGGGGACACCTACGTCTCCCCCGAACGCCCCGTCCAGGACAATGACATGGCCCGCTGGTCGGAAGCTCTGTCGTCCTTCTCTAGCGGCTTCGCTCACCTCGCCCAGCGCACCGATGCCGAGACGATGGCGGAGGCCCGCCGCCGCGCTGCCGAACTCAAGAAGCAGCAGGACGAGTACGACAAGGCCCAGGCGTACCGCTATGTCACCTCCGCCTCCCAGGAGGAGCTGAACAAGGGCGTCGCCAGCGGCACCGTCCCCGCCATCGACAACCCTGCCGCCAAGGGCATCTACAGCTCGGCTGTCGGGCAGAACATCGGGGCGCAGTACCGGGCCGACCTGGAGCGCGACCTGGGGCCGGACGGAACCCTTTCCCTCGTGGACGAGGAAGGCCGCCCCCTCCCCATCGACAAGTTCCTCGCCGACCGCTCGAAGCCCTACAGCGACCGGCTGTTCTCCGTCACCGGACCCGGCGACCTCCACGGCAACGAGGCCCTCTACCGGAGCGTCGAGGGCACCCGTGAGATGCTCCTGAAGCGCCAGCAGGAGCAGGTCGCAGGCTTCTCCGCCAAGCGCAACGGCTACGTCATGTCCACCGGAATGCGCTCGATCCTCGGCGGGGACATCGCCTCCATGACCCCGGAGCAGGTCGGCGAGCGCATGGGGGCCGTCTACGGGGAGATGAAGCAGCTCCCAGGCGCCGCCAACGTCAAGTGGAACGACCTCGACGACCTCGCCATGGGCACCCTGAAGACGGCCATGCAGGCGCCCAACCTGACGCCGCAGCAGGCCCGGAACGTCCTGAAGGTGCTCGACGCGCCGATGAAGGACGGGCCGGGCCTCGGGGCCAATCCCCGCTTCGCGGACGACGTCAACCAGCTCCGGGCCAAGGCCAACGAGACCTTCGGAAAGGAGTGGGAGGCGAACGAACGCCGCACCCGTGGCGCCGCCGCCCTAGCCGCCTTCCAGCTCCGCAACGGGGACTTCGACTTCATCTCGGACGAGATCGTCAAGAACCCGTTCACGGGGAAGGAGACGACCTTCTCCGCCAAGGAACTCAAGGAGGAGGCCGCGACCCGCTACGGGCAGGCCGTGGACGCGTCCACCCGCAAGCAGATGCCGACCGAACCTGACGGCAAGGTGAACTTCACCGCCTCGCTCGCCAAGATGGAGACCCTCGTCAACAACGGCGTCATGCTCCCGGCGTGGCGGGACTCCATGACGAGCGCTGTTCGCGGGGCCGCCGATGCGGTCTCCGTGACGGACCCGGATGCGCTCGACCGGCTTCGGAAGAACGCCAATCTCTACACCATGCTCCGGGACCGGAACCCGGCCTACGTCGCCCAGCTCCTCGACGGACAGACGCGGGACTTCTACGAAGCCTATGATACGCTGCGGAAGATGGGGAACACGGACCAGATGGCGCTGAAGGGTGCCTCCCGCGCCATCTCCCCGGATGCTGCGGATGGCGATCAGGTCCGCGCCGCCTACAAGGAGATCGACAGTGCCGTGAAGAGTTTGGCGGACGGAAAGGGGTACGGCCCCTGGAACTGGTATCAGGGGAGCCCGACCAACCTTGGGGACGCGAACAGCGAGATCATCAAGCGAGCCCGGCTCCTGGTGCGCACTCAGGGCATCTCCGCCACCGACGCCGTGAAGGCCGCCACTGAGGGCATCACCAAGGACGTCCCTGTCATCAACGGCATCCTCCAGTTCAACCGCTCCCCCCTCCTGGCAAAGGGGCGTGAGCCGGTTTTCGAGGAACTCCTCTCCGGTGTCTACGAACAGCACCAGAAGGCCCTCAACGAGGTGGGGGTGAACAGCCCGAAGGATATGTCGGTGCACTACGAGAACGGCGTCTGGACCGTCACCGACGCTCGCGGCAAGGAACTCTACAGCGCGTCGAAGGATGGGGGGCGATCCCCGATCACCTTCACGGACGGCCACGTCCTCAAGTATGAAGCCATCAAGCGCGATAACGCGGTAGGGCAGGCGCTCCGTGAGGCGCCGCAATCCCAGACCGGGGCCGCGATCAAGACATTCTTCTCGGACCTCTTCAGCATCCCGAAAGAGGGGTACGTGAAGCTGCCTAGTCAGAATAGATAAAGGAGGATGCAGTGGCCTACATACGGAAGATTGAAAGTGAAGAACCTTGGCGTGGCGTCGTAAAGGAGTTCCGGGAGGAAGACCTTAGGGAGATCGATGCGCGTCTCAACATCAAACGGATAGCCCGTTACGCGAGGTTCGACGGCTACGGCGGCGCTGGCATCTACGCCGACGATGGAGAGCTTGTTGGGGTATGCTGGGGGAGGGACGGCATTTGTATATACATTCGCCCGCCTCTCGACCGCGACAGCCCCGAACTGCGGGATGCACTAGAGGCTTGGCTCGGGAAGACGTTTCTCGTCCCGGTGGCGGCTTTCGTGGACGCCCGCAGCCCGCATCGGCTCACATCCTGGGCCGCCCTTGGCTTCGTCCTGCCTGACGGCCCGCCCGCCCCGTCAGGGGTCTCCCACCTCCCGTTCTACCGCCTGATCCGCCACCCCAAGCCATAGGAACCATGGACCCACTCACCCCGACCGAACAGCTTGACGCGTCCCTGACCCCTCCCAAGGATGGCACCGCCCCGCCCCTGGTGCCCGCCTTACCGGAACTTCCCGCCGACATCCCGGACCTCCCAGACCTTCCCCCCGCTCACAGCGAGCCCCAGGGCGGCGGTTCCAAGATCGAGGTCGTAGACCTTCCGGCGACCCCTCCCGCCCCTCCAGAAGCTCCTCAGGCGATTGCGGAGCCATCCGCGCCCGCGCCTGACGCCCCGGCTGCGGCAAGCCCGAGCACCGGGGGTGCGCCCCAGCGGCCGCCCGCCCCCACCTCCGGGCAGTTCTCCGCTGACGGCATCCAGCTCCGATACGCCGGCATCCCCGGAGCCCCTTACGGTCGCACGGCCTCGGCCAACGCCAAGCCGTTCCGGGGCATCGTCCTCCACTATACGGGGTCGAACAGCACCGTGGACGAGGCCGTGGCGTACGGGCTGAAGGACGACCCGGAGCGGGGAGGGGCATTCGGCTACCACTTCTACATCGGCCGGGATGGAGAAGTCGTCCAGGCGGCGCCGATGGAGAAGCGGACGAACCACGTCAAGGACCCCTCATCCACGCAACGCGTCCGAGGGGACCTCTCCAACGCCGACGCCATCGGGATTTCCCTTGTCGGGGACGGGGAGCATCCCACCCCCGCCCAGATCGAGAGTGCCCGGAAGCTCGGGCAGTCCCTGATGACCACGTACGGCATCAAGACCGACCACGTGTTCGGCCACGGGGAACTCCAGGTCGACCGGGCGGGCAACGAAGGAACGACCCTCGCGAGGATTCTCCGTGGGGGAGCCGGGCCGGTTGGCAACGGTGTCTCGCAGGACCCATCGGTTCCCAGCAACGTCGCTTCCAATCCCATCTCCACCCGTGCCTACAAGATGGCGCAGGAGGCGGGGATCAACCCCGACTTCGTCATCGCCATCCTTCAGCAGGAAAGCGGGTTCGACCCCAGCCTCCAGGCGAAGACGTCATCCGCCTTCGGCATCGGCCAGCTCCTGAAGGAGGAACGGGACAAGGCCGGCATCGGCGACAGCACCGACCCCGAGGCGCAGCTTCGGGCCACCATGCCCAAGATGAAGGACGCCTACGAGCGGGCCAAGGCGGCACTCGGCCGGGAACCCACGGCCGGCGAGATGTACGTGGTCTATTACCAGGGCGCCGGAGCCGGCCCCGCCATCCTGAAGGACCCGAAGGGCGCTCTCTACACGACCCTGGAGGCGACCGGGGGAGAGGGGCACGGACGGCGGGTGTTCAAGGCCAACCCCTGGCTCGCTGAGAACGGCATCCGAACCAACGAGGACCTGATCCGCTGGGCCGAGGGAAAGATGGCGAAGGCGGCCACGGCCGGCGGAGACGCCTACACCGGGACCCGGCGTCACGGCATCGATACCTCGGTACCGTACCCCCTCGCCGGAACGCCGGAGGCCGTCGCCCAACCGGACCCTCGCACGGTCGCGCCCTCTCCCGGATATTGGGCTATGACGGAAGCCGCTTGGAGCCAGTCGGCCACCGCCTATGTCTTCTCCTCCACGCCGATGTTCAAGGCGCAGGACGGCTACAGGCCCGACCCCGAGGTGCTCCGGCAGGCGCAGAAGGAGCTTCCCGAGAAGTTCCACGACAGGCTGGTCGGAGTCTCCCCCGAGCACACGGACTTCCTGATTGCCCAGGCGAAGGCGCAGGCCGAGGTAGAGCAGACCCTGGCAGCGGGTGGGTTGAGCGGGCGCTTCGTAGACTTCTTCGTGGGCATGGTAAACCCCGTGGACGCCGTAGTCGGCCTGATGTCCGCTGGCGTCGGAACCTGGGCCGGAGGCGCCTTGCGCCTTGGTCGCATCGGGACGCGGCTCGCCGGAGCGGCGGGTGGAGCGCTCGGGAATGTGGGCTCCACCGCCCTCTCCGACACCTTCGGGAAGGCCACCGAGGGATCGGACTACGCCTACGCGGCGGCTTTCGGCGCCGGCTTCGGCTTCATGCTGCCGGGCCGGATGCCCAACGACATCCGAAACGAGGCCGGGCACGCCCTCAACAAGGCCACGGCCCCCGGCTCCTGGGATCGCCCCGCCGCCCCTCACGGGACCCCCGAGGCCCTCCCGCCTTCCGCGCCTGCGGCACCGACCCACGCCTCTCCGCAGGAAGCCCCTGCGATGCCCTACGGGGGCGCTGGCGGCCTCTCCGCGCAGGCAACGGACCAACTCACTCTCCCGCCCTCGACGCACCCTGCCGCCGCTCTGGGGCAGGAGGACGTGTCCCGCACCGGGATCGAGAGCCTCCGCCCCGACATGGCAGGGCAGATCGGCAACTCCAAGAACCCGCTTGCCCGGCTCATGGGCGCCCTGTTCGGGTTCGATGTTGTGGGGCGGGTCGGGCCGGATGGGGAGAAGGTGGTCAATCCGCAGTCGGTCGGGCAGATGATGCAGGCCATCCAATCGGGGTGGAACAACCGCGTCTACGCCGTCACCTACCCCGCATTCAACGCATGGGCGAAGGAGAAGGGCTACACCCACTTCTGGCAACGCGCCCCTGGGCTGTCGCGGGAGTGGACGGAGTTTACGCAAGAGGTCTGGCGCTACCGGGCAGACCGCGCACCTGACCGTGACATGCGCTATTCCGAGCACGTCAAGCGCGTGGACGAGGCCCTGACCCGTGCCTACGACGCCCTCCTGGACGGCAACATCCGCCCCCGCGCCGACGTCGATCCCGAGAACCCTGGTCGTCCGCTCGGCGGGGACAGTGAGGGCGGCTTCGGCAGCGTCCCGAAGGACCCCCACTACAGCCCCCGTGCATGGCTTGTCGGAAAAATCCTTGGGGTGGACGGAAACGGCCTCAAGTTCCGGCAGTGGCTGGAGGGTGCCCTTCTGTCCAAGCATCCCGAGCTGGGCGACAAGGCCGGCACCATCGCCGAGGGCATGTTTCAGAAGATCGTGGACCGCTTCTATGGCCTCAACGATTACGACATGCTCACCAGGAACGGGGCCACCGCCGGGCAGCTCAAGGACGTCATGGAGGGCCTGGGCATCGCCAGAGCGGATATTGACGAGGTCCTGGCCCGCCTCTCGAAGGGGCAGAAGCCTGGTTTCACCCACTTCAAGCTCGACCTGGATGAAGGCTTCGAGCTGAACGGCCACCGCCTGGAGCACTTCGTAGAGACCGACGCCTTCAAGCTGTTCGACCGCTACAACAGGCAGGCGTCTTCCTGGATTGCGCTCGGCCGCCTCAAGGCCGTCGATAAGGACGGCAACAGCATCATCGACGGTATCAGGTCGGTGAACGAGTTCGAGCGGCTGGTCGTCGCCACGGTCAAGCGCGGCCGGGAGGCTGGGCAGTCCCCGAAGGAGATCGCAGCCGACACCAAGCTCCTCCGCGAGCAGTTCGACCGCATCCGTGGTGTGCCGAAGGATGGGCAGGGGTCGACCTTCGAGAAGCTTTTCGAGATCGCCAAGAACTACGCCACGATGATCTTCGGATCGTCCTTCGGCGTATCGGCGCTGTTCGACCTCGGGAGGCTCGCTGACATTGCCGGCATACGCGCTATGGCGCAGCACATGCCCGGCTTTCGGATGATGCTCGACAATGCTGGGAACCGCGAGTACGCCCGCGCCCTGACCCGTGACCTCGACGCCATGTTCGCCTTTGCCGACGACTGGAGGCCCCTCGGCATGGGGCAGGACTTCGGGGATGGCATTGACCGCCTTCCGGGCGACACGGACGGCTTCCTCGACCGCACGCTGGGGAGTTCCCGCATGGGCGCCGACGCGGTCCTGCGCCTCTCCGGGATGCAGGCGATCAACCGGCGCATCCGGGAGTCTGCCTCCGCCCTCATGGCGCAGCGCTTCTTCGACCTCATGCGCCGCACTTACGACGGCATGCACACCACCCCGCCGGAGCGCCTGCCGGACTGGACGCACACCGGGTGGCACGGCTCCCCCTTCAAGTTCGATAAGTTCTCCAAGTCCTGGATCAACTCCGGGGAGGGGACGCAGCACGAGGGGTGGGGGCTCTACTTCGGGGCGCATAAGAAGGTTGGGGAAAAATATCGGGAGGACTATCAGGCCCCCGGCATCACCATGAAGGACGGGTCCACCGTGGAACTGGACTACACGGGCCTGGACAATCCCGCCTATGTTCGTGAGTCCCTGGCAGGGGCTGTCAACATGCCGGCCGTGAACAAGAAACCTGTTCACCTGCGCGAACGCCTTCTCCAGGAAGTCGACAGGCTTCTGGAACTGGGCCGTGATCTTATGAATGGCCCTATGGAGAGCCTCGCGAAGAATGCGCGGGAACAAGCGCCGTTGCTGGAGCGCCTCAGGAAGCAGTTGGCGGACCTCAACCCCGATGACATCGCAAGCATCAAGAACAAGTCCCACCTCTATGAAGTAAAAATTACCACCCCGAAGGAGCATCTCCTGGACCTGGAGATGCCTCTTCACGCCCAGGCCCCCTACATCCAAGCGGCGGTGAAGAAGCTTCCGAAGGATGTTCAAGCCATTTTCGAGACCGTGGACTGGTACAAGGGTTTCGACGATGTATCCATTCTGAAAGCGTTGCGGTCCTGGGTGCAAAGAAAATCAGGCGGGGGGTTAACGGAGGGGGAAGAGGCGTTAGAGGTCTCCAAGATGCTTAACGATGTTGGCATCCGTGGAACAAAATACTTAAGCGGGAAGGGCGGAGGGCAACTCGACGTCCACTTCGGGGATTTCACGCAGAAGGAAATGGACGCAAGTGAATATTCACTATCTGGGGAGACCAAGCACCGGAACGACGACCCCGACATCGTCGCCCAGAAGGCCGCCTTCAAACAGGCGAACCCCGACCTGCACAACTACGTCCTCTTCAACGACACCGACGTGCGCATCTACCAGCGCGATGGCATCACCCTCCTGAAGCTTGCGGACGGCAAGGAGGTCCCGGTCTTCGACCTCTCCCGCCTGAAGCCCGCCGAACTGGACCGTATGAAGTGGTTCGGCCTTGACGAGGAGATGCTATCCCGCGTCCTCGCCCAGCTCCACCTCAATGCCCAATCGAAGACGGGGTTCATGGGGAAGGAGAAGATCATGGGCCTCAACCCCGCCGGCTGGACCGACCCCCAGGCCCGCGAAGCCTTCGCAGAGGCCATCCGGCGGGCCGCCTCCCGCGCCACGATGGAGCACGACCGCATCGGCGCCGGAACCCTCCTGGACCGTTCACCGACCTTCCGTGTCCTCATGCAGTTCCGGCGGTTCGCGCTGAATGCCTGGACCATGAACATCCAGCATGGGTGGCACATGAAGGATGGGGAAGCTTTCGCCGGGGCGCTCTACTCCCTCATGTTCTCCGGGATGCTCTACACCGCTCGCACGGGCATGGAGAGCCTCACGCAGAAGGACCCCGACGCCTACCTGAAGGAGCGCCTCCACCCCCGTAATCTCGCGGCGGCGACCTTCCAGCTTTCCGCCTACTCCTCGCTCATCCCCATGATCGCGGACACCGGCTTCGGCTTCCTGGGGGCCGAGCCCCTCTTCGGGTTCCGCAACTCTGGTCTCCCCTCCAGTGCCGCGCTGCCGCCCGTCGTCAGCGTCCTGGACGCCCTGCACAAGACGCTGGGAGCCATCCTCCACCCCCTCATGGATGGGCGCGAGCGGTCCCAGCAGGAATGGCGGCAGATGTTCGCGGCGATGCCGTTCCAGAACGCGGTTCCGTTCCGCGCCTCCCTGGGCTCCATGATCCGCAATGCCCCGCCGAAGCCGCCCAAGAACAGCGACTACAGCCTCGGCGACGCCCTGTTCGGCCCGATCAACTGACCCTTCCCGCCCGTCGTCTCCCTCTGAGGCCATGGAGAGCATGACGGCCACCTTCGCGCGGAGGGGCAGCGTCATGCCCAGCACCCGCGTGGGTGCCCGAAGCCGTCGCCGCAGGCGGCATCGAAGCCGCGTTGACCACGACCACCAGCCGCAAGGCGGTCAAGCGCCCGTTCCGGGGCGTGTCCTGGGATGCCCTCTATGGGTGTTGGACGGCCACCATTACGGTCGACGGCAAGCGCCTCTGGCTCGGCTCCTTCGACCAGCCGGAAGAGGCTGCAAGGGCCTATGAGGCGGCGGCCCTGCAATACCGGGGTGGCAGGGCACGGCAGTAGCCATGAGCCAGCCTTAACATCTGACATCGACCCGCGTTCGGTCCCCAGCGGGCCTTGCCCGCCCTGACCCCGATGCGGCGCCGCCGTTCTTCCCGCCCGCTCTCGTGCCATGTCACGCCTCTTCAGCCGCGCCTAAGCGGCGCCGAGGCGGGCATGACACCCCTGCCGGCCGAGCTTCCCGGTAAAATCCTGCCGGAAATTTCCGAAGCCCCCTCGATAGAATAAAGCCCGCGCGGCACCCCCCGTACCCCCTTCGCACCTGGGCAGGACACCGCCCGCGCGTTACGCGCCCGTTGTGCCGTATCCCGCGCGAAACGGAATGCCGCGCGGGGTGTGCCGTTTCGCGCGTGAACGGCAAGTCACGCCCGCACCCACGCAAGCACAGGCGTCCGCAGCGCATGTACATGCGCCCCATGCCTGCGTTATTCCGCTTCTGTCATAAGTTGTAGGTCAGCCAAAATCCGCATTGAACCTCAATCACTTCCGAGAAAATTCGATAAAATCTCAGAATTGTGATTGACAGTTTCAGTGAGGCGAATCAGGCTTTCTCACGTTCTGAGCGGCGATTGGCCCACGAACATTCCATCACAACATGCGGAGAACTGAGATGCCGGGTTACGAACTCTTTGAGGCTGCCAACAAAGCCCGTCAGGCGTGGCATGGGCAGCTCATCCGCCGCTACGGCCACATGGGACGCCTCGCCGTCCTCGGCACTCTGGAGGCCATGGGAGAGCCTGGGAGCCCTCTGCGGGAGGCTTGGGACGCGCTGAAGGCCGCTGAGGCCGCCTGGGGTGCTTGGTTCGATGGCGCCAGCCCCATCACCCGTGCCGCCGTCGAAGCCGCTGAGGCGATGCCCTGTGTGGCTGGCGAGGCTGCCTGAGGCGGGGAAGGGCGGGGGCGTCTCAGTGACGCCCTAAGCCCTGTGAGACGAGGCGTCCGAAACTCCGGAATGGACTCTATCGGACGCCCTCCACACCGTCTCGCAGGGGAGGTGTTCAGTGGGACCCGCCAAGGCGGGTAGTGGGACAGGGGAACGACGATGCTGGTGGGCTATGCGCGGGTGAGCACGGACGGGCAGGATGCGGGCTTCCAGAGCCAGCTTGATGATCTCAGGGAGGCCGGCTGCGACAAGCTCTTTCAGGAGCACGTCAGCGCCGTTGCCGCGTCCCGCCCGGAGCTGGAACGGGCCTTGGAGTTCCTGCGGGAGGGCGACACGCTGGTGGTGACCAAGCTGGACCGCCTCGCGCGATCCGTCACGCACCTGTGGCAAGTGGTGGAGGCCCTGGACGCCAAGGGCGTGGGGCTCGTCATCCTGAACCCGGGCGGGGAGAAGCTGAACACCGCGTCCGCCTCGGGCCGCCTCATGCTGTCCGTGTTCGGGGCCGTGGCCGCCTTCGAGCGGGAATTGCTCCTTGAGCGGCAACGGGCCGGCATTGCCAAGGCCAAGGCCGACGGCAAGTACCGGGGCAGGAAGCCCACGGCACGGGCCAAGGCGGAGGAGGTGCGGCGGCTGAAGGGTGAGGGCGTGAGCCCTACGGAGATTGCCGGGCGCCTCGGGATCGGCCGTGCGAGCGTTTACCGGGTGCTTCAGGGGGCGGAGGCGTAGCGGGAGGAGGCGGCGTGGGGGCAAGAAGCTGGGGCGGCCCACGGGGGGCGCCGACACGGAAGCCCGGATCAAGGAGCTTCGGGCGCAGGGCATGGCAATGCTGAAGGTGGCGAAGACGCTGGGGGTGGGTGTGTCGGCGGTGCAGCGGGTGGATGGGAGGGGCGGCGGAGGTTGAAAAGGGGTGCGTGTTTCCCGTTGAGAAAATCAGTTGCTACACGCGCAGGCGCCTTCGCCCATCTGTCCTTTTGCCCCAACGGCATCGGGTACGCAGTTGGGGTACCAAGTCGGGTACGCACCGACTTCGTCGTGTGCAGTAAGTGGCTGATTATAAATGGAAATTTTGATGCCGGATCGGGTTGGTGGAGCCGAGGGGAATCGAACCCCTGACCTCTGCAGTGCGATTGCAGCGCTCTCCCATCTGAGCTACGGCCCCGATCCATGGGAGGCGCCATTTACGAGGCGCCCCCCTTTCATGTCAAGCGGCGTGGGGCGGAATTTCAGGCGCCCTGTGGATGACGTTCCGCGTTGTCCACATCCCCGTTCTTTCGTGCCTCTCCCTCGCCCCGCAGCGCCACGTAGATGGCGGGGATCACCAGCACGGTCAGCGCGGTGGAGGACAGGAGGCCGAAGAACAGCGAGATGGCGAGCCCCTGGAAGATGGGATCGGTGAGGATCACCGCCGCGCCGATCATGGCCGCCAGCGCGGTCAGCAGGATCGGCTTGAAGCGGATGGCGCCGGCTTCCAGCAGCACCTCCTTCAGCGGCCGGCCAGGCGCGCGGGCATGGCGGATGAAGTCCACCAGCAGGATCGAGTTGCGCACGATGATGCCCGCGAGCGCGATGAAGCCGATCATGGACGGCGCCGAGAACGGCGCCCTGAACAGCCAGTGGCCGAACACGATGCCGATGAAGGTGAGCGGAATGGGCGTGAGAATCACCAGCGGCAGCTTGAACGAGCGGAACTGCGCCACCACCAGGATATAGATGCCCAGGATGGCGACCCCGAAGGCCGCGCCCATGTCGCGGAAGGTCACCCAGGTCACCTCCCATTCGCCGTCCCACAGCACGGTGGGGGCGCTTTCGTCCGCCGGCTGGCCGTGGAGCGCCACCACGGGCTTCGGCAGGCTGCCCCAGTCCATGGCGTCGAGCGCCTTGCCCACCGCGATCATGCCGTAGACGGGCGCCTCGTAGGCGCCGGCGAGGTCCGCCGTCACCATTTCCGCCGCGCGGCCGTTATGGCGGAAGATGGGATAGGAGGAGGGCTCGCGCGTCACGCTCACCACGTCGCCCAGCTCCAGCACCCCGCGCCCGCCGGGCACGGCATTGGCCGGCACGGGGGTGGAAAGGGTGCGGGCGTCCACCTGCCTGTCGGCCTTGGACAGCGCAAGGCGGATGGGGATGGGCGGGCGCCCCTCGCCGCGATGGGAATAGCCCACCGTGGCGCCGCCGTAGAAGGCGCGGATGGCGTCGTAAACGTCGGCCTGCTCGACCTTGTAGAATTCGAGATTGTCCTGGTCGATGGAGAGGCGCACCCGCTCGGCGGTGGTGCCGAAGCTGTCGTCCACGTCCACGATGAAGGGCACGCTCTCGAATGCCGCGCGCACCTTGCGCGCCACCGCGCGGCGGGTTTCCGGGTCCGGCCCGTAGATCTCGGCCAGCAGGGTGGCGAGCACCGGCGGTCCGGGCGGCGGCTCCACCACCTTCAGGGCGCTGCCGGGGGGCAGGGGGATGGCTTTGAGCCGCTGGCGGAGGTCCAGGGCGATGTCGTGGCTGGTGCGGTGGCGCTCGCCCTTGGGCGTCAGGTTCACCTGGATGTCGCCCTGGCGCGGCGCTGTGCGCAGGTTGTAGTGGCGCACCAGCCCGTTGAAGTTGAAGGGCGAAGCGGTGCCGGCATAGGTCTGGAACGAGACCACCTCCGGCACCGGGGCGAGCACGTCCACCATCTGCTGTAGCACGCGGTTGGTGTCCTCCACCGAGGCGCCCTGGGGCAGGTCCAGCACCACGTTCAGCTCGGTCTTGTTGTCGAACGGCAGCAGCTTCACCGTGACATGCTCGGTGTAGAAGCTGGAAAGTGAGGCGAGTGTGATCGCGCCCACCGCCAGCAGGAAGGTCCAGGCCCGTGCCCTGGTGCGCAGGATCGGCTCCGCCACCTTCACATAGAGCCGCCCCAGCCGGCCCCCGCCGGCCGCCTCATGGGCGTGCGCCACCACCGCCCTGGAGCTTGCCGCCTTCAGCATGAGCCAGGGGGTGAGCACCACCGCGACGAAGAAGGAGAACACCATGGCCGCCGAGGCATTGGCTGGAATGGGGCTCATGTAGGGGCCCATCATGCCCGACACGAACAGCATGGGCAGCAGCGCCGCCACCACCGTGAGCGTGGCCACGATGGTGGGATTGCCCACCTCCGCCACCGCCGCGATGGCGGCGTCCTCGCGCCGGCGCCCGTCCTTCATGGCCCAGTGGCGGGCGATGTTCTCGATGACGACGATGGCGTCGTCCACCAATATGCCGATGGAGAAGATGAGCGCGAACAGGCTCACCCGGTTCAGCGTGTAGCCCATGAGGCGCGAGGCGAACAGCGTGAGCAGGATGGTGGAGGGAATGACCACCGCCACCACCAGCGCCTCGCGCCAGCCGATGGCGACCCCCACCAGCACCACGATGGAGAGGGTGGCGAGGCCGAGGTGCAGCAGCAGCTCGTTGGCCTTCTCGTTGGCGCTCTCGCCGTAATTGCGGGTGATGGTCATCTCCACGTCCGAGGGGACCATCTGCCCGCTCAGCGCCTGGATGCGCTGGAGCACCTCGTCCGCGATGATCACCGCATTGGTGCCCGGCCGCTTTGCGATGGCCAGCGACACCGCCGGCACGCGCACCAGCGCGTCGCCGCCGCGGCGCACGTCGTAGACGCGGGTTTCCTCCGGTTCGGTGGCGAGCGTCACCTGCGCCACGTCGCGCACATAGACGGGGCGCCCGTCGCGCGCGGTGAGGAGCAGGTTGCCGATCTCGGCGGGGGTCTGCAGCGTCTGGCCCGCCACCAGCGTGCGCTGCTGGCCCTTCTCGCGCACCGTGCCGGCCTGGAAGGAGCGGTTGGCCCCCTCGATCTTGCCGGAAAGCTGCGCCAGCGTGATGCCGTAGAGCGAGAGCTTCTCCGGGTCGGGCGCGACGCGGATCTCCTCCGGCTGCTCGCCGACGATGTAGCTGAGGCCGATGTCCGGCAGCTTGGCGATCTCCACCTGCAGCTCGCGCGCGATGCGGGTGAGGCCGTTGGCGCTCCAGCGATCGGCGGCATCGGGCCTGGGTGTCAGCGTCACCACCAGGATGGCGACGTCGTCGATGGAGCGCCCGACGATCAGCGGCTCCGGGATGCCCACCGGCAGGCGGTCGAAATTGGCGCGCAGCTTCTCGTGCACGCGCAGGATGGCGGCATCGGGGTCGGTGCCCACCAGGAAGCGGGCGGTGACCAGCACGCCGTCGTCCGCCGTGTTGGAATAGACGTGCTCGACCCCGTCGATGCCCTTGACGATGGTTTCCAGCGGCTCGGTGACGAGCTTCACCGCATCCTCCGCCTTGAGCCCGTTGGCGGTGACATGGATGTCCACCATCGGCACGGAGATCTGCGGCTCCTCCTCGCGCGGGAGGGTGAGGAGGGCGATGAGGCCGAAGGCGAAGGCCGCCATCAGCAGCAGCGGCGTGAGGGGCGAGCGGATGAAGGTGCGGGTGAGGGTGCCGGCGATGCCGAGCTTCACGGGAGGGGGTGTTTCGCTCACGGCAGCACCACCTTGTCGCCGTCGGCAAGGCCGGTGAGGACCTCCACGCGCGGCTGGCCGTTCTCCGCGAAGCGCTCACCCAGCACCACGGCCACGTCGGAAGGTCCCCGTGGCGTCATGAGGCGCACATAGTCCACGCCGTGGCGGGTGGCCACCGCCTCCGGCGGCACCGCCAGCACCGGGCGGCGGCCGATCTCGATCCACACCAGGGTGCGCTCGTTGACGAAATAATCGCCGAGCCCGGCCACGTCCACGTCGGCCATCACCCGGCCGCCGGTAATCTCGGGATAGACCTTCACAATGCGGCCCTCCCGCGCGGTGGCGAGGTCGCCGGCCTTCTCTGGCGAGAGGCCACGCGCGCCGATGCGCACCCGCCCACCCTCGCGGATATCCGCCGCGTGGCGCTCGGGCAGGGAGAGGCGCAGGTAATATTGCCCGGAGGCGATGCGGGCGATCTCATCGCCCGCCAGCACCACCGAGCCGGGGGTGACGGGCACGGTGAGCACGCGTCCGTCAGCGGGCGCCAGCACCGCCCCCTCGCGCTCGCGCTGCAGCACCACAGCGCGGTCGGCCTCGGCGGCGGCGACCTGGTTGGCGGCGACGTCGAACTGGGTCCTGGCGGTGTCCACGCGGCTCTGGCTGGCGAACCCCTTGGCCAGCAATTGCTGGGCGCGATCGAGCTCGGTGCGGGCGTTCTCGAGCTGGGAGTTCAGCTCCTTGATCTTGGCGTCCGCCGCGTTGAGGGTGAGGGTGAGCTTGTCGTCCACCACCAGGGCGACTTCGTCCCCCTTCTTCACTTCGCTGCCCTCGGAGACTTTCACCTCCCGCACGGTGCCGCCGAGGCGCGCGCGGGCGGGCACCACGGTGCGGCTCTCCACCTCGCCGAACACCGCCTTCATCTCGGCGATGTCCTGGCGATGCACGGGGAAGGGCGCCTTTTCCTGGGGCCCGGCGGAAACGCGGGGCGCCGGCGGGACGCCGGCGGGTGCGGGCTGGGCGGTCGCGGGCGCCGTGGCTCCGGCGAGCACGGCACAGCCGAGCGCGGCGGCGAGCGCGGCCGCGCGAAGAAGGGCAGGGGACATGGTGTTCCGTTCCGGGCGGCCGTGCCGCCCCCGAGATCAGGAGAAGGCGCAGCCGGCCTTGAGGCCGAGCTTCTTGAAGATCATGGCCGCCGGGCAGAAGCCCGTGACGGACGCCTGCATGAGGTTCACGCCCACGAAGGCGGTGAGCCACAGCCAGTAGGGCGAGACGAAGATGCCGAGGGCCAGCGATAAAAGCACCATGAACCCGGCAAACATCATGACGGCGCGATCGACCGACATTATTCTGGCTCCCGATTGCGCGCGGGGCGGTGCGTCGCCTCGCATCGTTCAGGTTGCATATAACATTCAAAGATTATAAATTCAAGATCATGAATATATCGGAGATGATCCCGGCCTCGGAGAAGGCGGCGGAGCTGATGCGCTCCCTGTCTCATCCCCAGCGCCTCCTGGTGCTGTGCGCGCTCGGGGCCGAGGAAAAATCGGTGGCGCAGCTGCGCGAGGAGCTGGGCATCGAGCAGGTGCCCATGTCTCAGCAGCTCATGCGCCTGCGGGCGGATGGCCTCGTCGCCGCCCGACGCGAGGGCACCAGCGTGTTCTACCGCATCGCCCGCCCGGAGGTGATCCAGGTGGTGGAGGCGCTGCACGACGCCTTCTGCGGTAAGGCGATGGGGTGCTGAGCCCCGCGCCTCTCACCCGCCCAGCGCGTTGAGCAGCAGCACGGCGAGGAAGCCGAGGAAGAAGGCGCCCGCGGAATAGCTGTTGTCCCGCGTGCCCTCGTGGGCTTCGGCCAGCAGCTCCTCCGCCACCAGGTAGAGCAGCGCGGCCGTGGCGAAGGCGAGGATGCCGGTCTGCATCACGGCCGGGAGGGCGGAGAAGGCCGCCGCGCCGATCAGCGCGCCCACCGGCACCAGCAGCGCCAGGCCGGACATCCTCGCCATGGCGCGTCCGCCGCCGCCGAGGGTGACCACCGTGGCGAGGCCGAGGAAGAACACTTCCAGCGAGAGCGCCGCGACCACCACCAGCCCGCTCTCCGGCACCGCCGCGAGGGTGACCGCGCACAGAAGGCCATCAATGAGGAGATCGACGCCCACCGTCACCATCAGGCCGGTGCTGCCGCGCCCCGCCGTCGCGCCCTCCGCTTCTTCATCGTCCATCTCCTCGCCCACCGCGGCGCGGATGGCAAGCATGGCGCCGCCGCCGAGGAGAAAGCCGATGGCCATGCCCAGCGGCGGGGCCGCGCCGAGCTCCGGCAGCAGCTCGGCGCCCACCGCGGCCAGCACCACGCCGGCCGTGAAATGCTGCACGGAGCTGCGCGTGTGGCGCCCCGGCCGCCACACCGTGCCCAGGAGGGCGCCCAGCACCGCCAGCACGGCGGGAATGAGGGTGGGCCAGACGAGGTTCAGCGCTTGAGGTATGGCAGACATGGCGGCGGCTCCGGAAAGCTGCCGCACGTTACCGGAATGCCGGCGTCCGCCGTGTGACGGGCGCCGCGCGCCGTCCAGATCGTTTCAGCGTTTCATGGAAACACCGAGACGATCTATCCTCTTGCGATGACGCGTTTTCCTCACGCGAACTGGGATCCGTTCGCTCGGAAACGCTCTACGGCGCGCTGCGCACGATGCCCTTGCGCACGGCCCCGAGCGCGCCCGCGAGCTCGCCCGCCAGCCGCCCCTTCTCCGCCGGGCCGAGGAAGCCGCCCACCGGAACCCGCCGCCGTCCGCAGGCCAGAGCCACCTCCAGCGTGCCGAAATCGTCGTCGTCGGTGCGCTCCACGCGGGTCCAGGAGGGGTTGAGCCGCTCTATGCCGCCTGTCCCGCGCGCCGGCTCGCGCCGCACCTCCACGAGGCTCGCGGTGACGGTGATGTGCTCGCGCGCCCGTGCCGCGCGGGCGCTGGCGCGGAAGGCGAGATAGAGCAGGAGCGCATCGAGCCCGAGAAAGCCGGTCACCGGCCAGGCGCCCATGGCCAGGAACACGGCGCCGGTGCCGAGGCTCGCCAGCGCGGCAAGCCCCGTCACCATCACCGTCCCGCCCGCCGACAGGGAGCGGTGGGGCGCGAGCGTGACCGCATAGACGAGGGGATCGCCCGCGTCTTCGCACGCATTCGCCCGGATGGGGGCCGGATCGGTGGCGTCGGTCATGAGAGCGCAGTATAGGGGAAAAATGCCGCGAAAACCGCCAGCCCAGCGCCCGCCCGCCGCCGCTCCCGAGGACACCCACGATCCGCTCGCGGACCTCATCTCCCCGCCGCGTCCGCGCAAGGGGGCGCGGTCCGCCGCCGGAGAAGAAAGAGGGGGAGGGGCGCAGGCCGCGGCCTCTTCCACGGGCGCCACCCGGCGCGCATCTGCGAAGACGACCGCCGCCAAGGGCGCCGCGGGCGAGGGGACGGTAGGCCGGGACGGCGCGGGGAAGCGCGGCGCGTCCGAGCAGCCTGTCGCCCCCCGCCGTAGCAAGGCGGTGGCGAACGCGGCCGCCGCCGTGCACGGCAAAACGGTCGCCTCGTGGAGCGAAGAGGAGATCGTGGAGGCGTTCACCCGCTTCGAAAAGCAGAACCCCGAGCCCAAGGGTGAATTGGACCATACCGATCCCTACACCCTGCTGGTGGCGGTTGTGCTTTCCGCCCAGGCGACGGATGTGGGCGTGAACAAGGCCACCAAGGGCCTGTTCGCCGCTGCTCCCACCCCCGCGGCCATGGTGGCGCTGGGGGAGGAGCAGGTGGCGCATTTCATCCGCACCCTCGGCCTTTACAAGAACAAGGCGAAGAACGTGGTGGAGCTCTCCCGCCTGCTGCTGGAGCGCCACCACGGCGAAGTGCCGCGCGACCGGGAGGCGCTGGAGGCGCTGCCCGGTGTCGGCCGCAAGACCGCGAACGTGGTGCTGAACATCGCCTTCGGCGTGCCCACCATCGCGGTGGACACGCACCTGTTCCGCGTCGCCAACCGCACCGGCCTCGCCCCCGGCGCGACGCCGCTGGCGGTGGAGGAGGCGCTGGAGGCGCGCATCCCGGATCGCTTCAAGCTCCACGCCCACCATTGGCTGATCCTGCACGGACGCTACATCTGCAAGGCCCGCCTGCCGGAGTGCGGCCGCTGCCTCATCGCCGACCTGTGCCGCTGGCCGGAAAAGCGCTTCTGAGCGCCGCCGGGGCGCGGGCGGCTTGAGCCCGGCGCGCGGTTGGGCTAATCGTGGGGCAGGGTCCGCAGTTCACCCAGGCGTCACCGCCCCGCGAGGGGAGCTAAACCTGCCTTATCCGCATTCGATCGACAGCTTGTCCCGCGTCGCGTCGCAAGCCGGTGACCATCGACATCCGTTTCCGGAAATCGGCGCCTTGTCGAGGATGAGTCATGTCCAGACCGGTCTTTCCGCTCGCTGCGGATGATATTTCCGCCTTCGCCCGCGCCTTGCGCGGCCAGCTCGCGCGCTGCGATCACCTGCCGAGCCATCTCGAACTGCTCAACATGCTGGCCCGCGCCGGCGGACACCGCAATTTCCAGCACTTCCGCGCCGTGGCCGAGGGCGCCGAGGATGCCACGCCACGCGCCGTGCAGCCCCCGGCCGGGCCCGTTGCCGAGCCGGTGGACGAGAAGCGGGTGGAGCGCGTCGCCCGCCTGTTCGATGCCGAGGGGCGCCTGACCCGCTGGCCGGGGAAGGAAAGCTGGCGCCACCTGTGTCTGTGGGCGCTGTGGTCCACCCTGCCGGCCGGCGAGACCTTCGCCGAGCGGGAGATCAACGCCCGCCTCAATGCCCGCCACCTGTTCGAGGATCACGCCTTGCTGCGCCGGGAGATGGCTGATCGCGGCATGGTGTGGCGCACGGCGGACGGGCGCGCCTATCGCCGCATCGAGCAGCGCCCGCCGGCGGAGGCGCGCGCCCTCATCCGCCGCGTGGCGGCGCATCTGGCGGTGCAGCGGCCAATGCCGGCCGGGCGCGGCGCGCAGGTTCGCGTTGGCCCGAATCACGCCGATGCGCCACTCTCCTGAGGCGGCGCATCCCTCCGGCATGGGGCGGATGCGCGCGGGGAGGGCGCGGATGCATTCGGTGGCTGAGGCGGCGGAACGGCTTCTGGGGGAGATCCCGGAGCCGGTGCTCATCTCCACGCCGCGCGGGCCGCTCGCCTGCGCGGTGGCGGGGGAGGGGCCGCCGATGCTCGCCCTGCACGGCATCATGGGCGGGCTCGACCAGTCCTGGCTGCTCGCGCGCGCCCTGCTCGGCGGGCCGTTCCGGCGGCGGGTCATCGCGGTCGCGCGGCCGGGCTATCCCGGCACCCCGCTGGAGACGGGCGGCACCGCCGAAGCGCAGGCCGAAGCCTATGCCGTGCTGCTGGACACGCTGGGCGCGGATGCGGTCCACATCGCCGCCTTCTCCGGCGGTGGGCCCTCGGCGCTGGCGTTCGCGCGGCTGTTTCCAGGGCGCTGCCGGGGGCTGCTGCTGGTCAGCGCCTGCACCGGCCGGCTGGAGGCGCGGCCGCAGGGGCGCGCGGTGCTGGAGCGGGCGCGCTTTCTCGCCCGCCTGCCGGGCCTGCGCGCGGTGCCGGCCTGGGCGGTGCGCCACTGGACGGGCATGGCCGCGCGGGGCTTCGTGCCCGCCGCAGCCGAGCGCGCGCGGGTGCTGGCCGATCCGCAGGCGGGGCCGCTGCTGGCGGCCCTCCTGCTCAGCTCCTGCCTGCGCATGGGCGAGCGCATGCCGGGCACCTTCCGCGACGTGGCGCAGTTCGCCGCCCTGCCGGCGTGCTGTGACGCCGGGGTCAAAGCGCCCCTTTTGGCCGTGCACGGCACGGCGGACGGCATCGTGCCCTTCGGCCAGGGCGAGGCGATCGCCCGCCGGGTGGGCGGGGCGCGCCTGCTGGCTCTCGAAGGGGGCACGCACATGGCGCTGTTCACCCACTTCGCCGAGGTGCGACGGGCGGCGGGGGCTTTTCTGGACCCGCGCGGCTGAGGCCGAAGTTCAGTGCTTCACGCACGGGCCCGGTCAAGGACCGGGCCGATGGTCCAAGGCGGAGGGCGGGCGCGGGCCCGCGCTCAGCGCGCCTCGGCCAGGAAGGCGCGCACCTGGGCGGGGTCCACGTCCTTCGCCACGAACGCCTCGCCGATGCCGCGCGCGAGAATGAAGGTGAGCGCGCCGCGGCTCACCTTCTTGTCCTGGGCGATGAGGGCCATCAGGCCGTCGGTGTCCGGCAGCGCGCCGGGCACGTCGGAGATGCGGGTGGGCAGGCCGGCGGCCTCCAGGTGGCGCACCACCCGCGTCACGTCCTGGCCGGGGCACAGGCCGAGCCGCGCCGAGAAGGCGAACGCGAGCGCCATGCCGATGGCCACCCCCTCGCCGTGGAGCAGGCGATCGGAGAAGCCGGCGCCGGCTTCCAGCGCGTGGCCGAAGGTGTGGCCGAGGTTGAGCAGGGCCCGGTCGCCGGTCTCCTTCTCGTCGCGGGCGACGATGGCGGCCTTGGCGAGGCAGCTCGCGGCCACCGCCTCGATGCGCGCGGCCCCGCCGCCGATGACGCCGGCATGCTCCTTCTCCAGCCACTCGAAGAAGGCGAGATCGCCGATGAGGCCGTATTTCGCCACCTCCGCATAGCCCGCCCGCACCTCGCGCACGGGCAGGGTGTCGAGGGCGGCGGTGTCGGCCAGCACCAGCACCGGCTGGTGGAAGGTGCCCACGAGGTTCTTGCCCTGGGGCGAGTTGATGCCGGTCTTGCCGCCGACGGAGGAATCTACCTGGGAGAGCAGGGTGGTCGGCGCCTGCACCACGTCCACGCCCCGGCGCAGCACCGAGGCGGAGAAGCCCGCGAGGTCGCCCACCACGCCGCCGCCCAGCGCCAGCACCAGATCGCGCCGCTCGATGCGGGCGGCGATGAGGCCTTCCACCACCTGCTGGAGGCCGGCCCAGCACTTGGTCTTCTCGCCCGGCTCCACCACGATGGCGGTGTGCTCGATGCCGGCTTCGGCCAGCGAGGCCTCGACGGTGGCGAGGTGGCCGGCGGCCGCCACGTTGCGATCGGTGACAATGGCCACCCGCGCGCCCTTGCGCAGGGCCTTCACATGGGTGCCGGTCTCGGACAGGAGGCCGGGGCCGATGAGGATGTCGTAGGGCCGGCCCGCCAGATCCACGCGCACCGCGCTGCGCTGGGCGCCGGCAGGGAAGACGGGGGCGGGCGAGACGGTCATGGTGCGGTGTCCTTGGTCGGGGTGCGACAGGTGGCGGGCGAGCGCCGCCACCACCTCGTCCACCACCACGTCGTGGGCGACATCGCGGGAATCGACCACCACGTCGGCGAGGGCATAGGTCTGGCCGCGCTGGCGCAGCAGGGCGGCGAGCTTGGCGGCGGGGTCGCCCTGGGCGAGCAGCGGGCGGTCGGTGCGCTTCTTCACGCGGCGCAGCAGGGTATGGAGATCGGCCCGCAGCCAGACGGAGATGCCGTATTCCGCCACCGCCGCCCGCGTCTCCGGGCTCATGAAGGCGCCGCCGCCGGTGGCCAGCACCATGGGGCCGGACTGCAGCAGGCGCGACACCACGCGCTTCTCACCCTCGCGGAACTCGGCCTCGCCGCGGCGGGCGAAGATTTCCGGAATGCTCATGCAGGCGGCGCGCTCGATCTCCTCGTCGGCATCGACGAAGGGCAGGGCGAGGCGCTTGGCGAGGCGCCGGCCCACCGAGGACTTGCCCGCCCCCGGCATGCCCACCAGCACCACCGCGCGCGCGCCGAGCCGCGCCAGGATCTCCTCTGCGGTGAGCGGGCCGTGCGGGCGCCCCGTGGTCATGGTCCGGGTGTCCTCTGCTGGCTGCGCGGTCTTGTGTGTCTGCACCCGAGATTCCTTGAGGCTCCGGCCTGTCGCCTCGGCCTTCCATGGGCGCGGCGCGGCCGTTGCGGCAGGTGGGTCTTCGTCCTTTCCACCCGGCATGATCGGGCTCTAGCATTGGCGGCGGGGGTCGGCAATGCGGTTGAACACGACGGTTGAGCGTGGCACCTCTTCGCTCATGGCCGGCGCGCAGCGATTCGCCCGGCATGGGAGAAGCCGACGGTGCCTACCCTCATCCGTCTGATCGTGGTGCTGTGCGTTCTCGTCGGGCTCGGCTACGGCGCCCTATGGGCGCTCGCCAACTGGGTCGAGCCGAAGACGCGGGAGATCAGCTTCACCGTGCCGCCGGACCGGATCGGCAAATGAGCGCGTCCGGCCCGCTCGCCCTGTTCCTGGACATGCAGGCGGTGGAGCGCGGGGCGAGCCGGAACACGCTGGAGGCCTACCGGCGTGACCTCGACGACTTCGCGGCTTTCCTCGCCGGGCGGGGCGAAAGCCCGGCCGGCGCGGCCACCGACGCCATCCGCGCCTATCTCGCGGACCTCGACAAGCGCGGCTTCAAGGGCACCACCATCGCGCGCCGGCTCTCGGCGCTGCGCCAGTTCTATCGTTTCCTGTTCGCGGAGGGGCATCGCGGCGACGATCCGGCGGCGGTGCTGGAAGGGCCGAAGCGCGGCCGGCCGCTGCCCAAGGTGCTCACGGTGGCGGAGGTGACGCGGCTGATCGAGACCGCCCATGCCCGCGCCGCCGCCCCGGCGGAAGGAGAGGGGGCGGCCGAGGGCGCCGCGGCGCGGGGCGAGGCGCTGCGCCGCCTGCGCGTCGCCTGCATCGTGGAACTGTTCTATGCGAGCGGCCTGCGCGTGTCGGAGCTGGTGAGCCTGCCGGCCTCGGCCGCGCGCACCCGCGCCGATGCCATCATGGTGACCGGCAAGGGCCGCAAGGAGCGCCTCGTCCCCCTCTCGGCGCCCGCCAAGGCGGCCATGGCGGCGTGGCTCGGCGCCCGCAAGGCGGCCGGATTGGAGGAGGCACGCTGGCTTTTCCCCTCCTTCGGCGAAAGCGGCCATGTGACGCGCCAGCAGGCGGCGCGGGACCTGAAGGACCTGGCGCTGGCGGCGGGCCTGGACCCGGCGAAGCTCTCGCCCCATGTGCTCCGGCACGCCTTCGCCAGCCACCTCCTCGCCCATGGCGCGGACCTGCGCGTGGTGCAGACGCTGCTCGGCCATGCGGATGTTTCCACAACCCAGATCTACACCCATGTGCTGGACGAGCGCCTGAAAGGCATGGTGCGAGATCTTCACCCCCTTTCGGACGGGCCGGCACGGGATTGATGGCGGTATCCAGTGGTGGGTTTCCCAGACTTTCTGGATGCGTGCCCCTTTCCAGGGCGCGAGGGGCCGCTTATATTCGTTGCGCCGGTGCAAACCGGCTATGGCGATAAATGGATGTCGTAATAAGCCATTCGGACCCGGGGGCGGTACCCGGCGCCTCCACCAAAGCCCGCAGCTTCACAGAGGCGGGCTCCGGCGGGGGCGAAATAGGATCGACGAGGGTGTAAAGGGCTTTCTTTCGCTCGGCATTGTACCACCGTTATCGGGCTAAACTTATAGTTGCCAACGACAACTATGCTCCGGTTGCTCAGGCCGCGTGAGCGGTTTGAAAGACCAAATCAAAGTCCTACCGGGTAGCTCTGGATAGGCGGGGTTCGGAGGCACCTGGCAACAGAAGCCTCCACTTCCCTCCGGCGCAGCCGGATCGGCGGGAAGGTTGCATCACCGCTCCCGCGCGCGACGCCCCCGCATCTGACGCGGCGCCTTTCTGGGAGGCGGTGGAGGGTTGGGTCCGGCTGGGAACAAGGCTCACGCGGGCTCATGTCGGTCGATCACATCCGCTACGATCTCCTCGCCCAGGAAGCGCTGCGCTCCGTCGTGCGACGCGTGCTCTCCGACGTGGCCAAGGATGGCCTGCCGGGCGACCACCATTTCTACATTTCCTTCGATACCCGCGCGCCGGGCGTTCGCCTGTCCCAGCGCATGCGCGAGAAGTATCCGGAGGAGATGACCATCGTTCTCCAGCACCAGTTCTGGGATCTCACCGTCTCCGATTCCACCTTCGAGGTGGGCCTGTCCTTTGGCGGCATCCCCGAGAAGCTGCTCATTCCCTTCTCCGCGCTGAAGGGTTTCTTCGATCCGTCCGTGAAGTTCGGCCTCCAGTTCGAGCTGGCCGCCCCCGAGGGCGAAGGCGAGGATGAGGCCGATGACGAAAGCCGCGACGAGGCGGTGACCCGTCCCGCGGCTCTCAAGCCCGTCCCCGCGCCGGCCGCGCTCAAGCAGCCTTCGCGCGGTGCGGCCTCCGAGCCGGCGATCTCCAGCGCCGGGCCCAATGGGCTCGCCGGCGCCAGGAGCGAGGCCGACGAAGCGGCGGAAGAGGCGGCCGAGCGCCCCGCGGGTGGTGCGCAGGTGGTGCAGCTCGACGTCTTCCGCAACAAGAAGTGAGCCTCTTGCCGCGTTCAGGCGGAGTCTCGTTCAGGAGGGTGCGCGCGTGACCTCCGACACCGATGTGGCCGTCATCGGGGCGGGCGCGGCGGGCCTTGCGGCCGGCGTGCGGCTGGCCGAGGCGGGCGCCGACTTCCGCGTGCTCGAAGCCGCATCCGTGCGCGGCGGCCGTGCGGCCACCGATCGGGACACCCTCGGCGTGCCGTTCGATCTCGGCTGCCACTGGCTGCATGACGCGCGGGCCAATCCCTTCGTCCCCATCGCCCGCGAACTGGGCTTCGCCTTCGACGACACGGGCGGGAACGCGCGGCGCATGCTGCACCTCGGCACCCGCTTCGCCGACCCCGCCGAGGTGGACGAGGCCGAGGCGGCAGTGGAGGCGGCCTTCGCGGCCGTCCAGGCCATCGGCCGCGCGGGGCGGGACGTGGCGGCGAGCGAGGTGCTGCCGGACCTCGGCCGCTGGGAGCCCCTGGCGCGCCACTGGCTCAGCCTCATGTCCGCCGCTCCCCCGGAGCGGATCTCCACCCTGGATTTCAGCCTCTACCGCGACAGCGCGGACAATTGGCCGGTGCTGGACGGCTACGGCAGCCTCATCCTCGCCCACAGCCGCAATGTGCCCGTCACCCTCGATTGCCCGGTGACGCGGATCGACCATTCCGGCCCGCGCATCCTGCTGGAGACCGGGCAGGGCACGCTGCGCTGCCGCGCGGTGGTCGTCGCTGTGTCCACGGCGGTGGTGGCGCAGGGGCTGCTTTCCTTCTTCCCCGCGCTGCCGCCGCGGCTCGGCGAGGCATTCGCCGCGCTGCCGCTGGGCGTCGCGGAGAAGGTGGCGCTGCTGTTCGACAAGGACGTGTTCGGCGTGGCGCCGCGCACTGGGCTCGACGCCTTCGACGAGGCGCGGGCCGAGGGGCTGGCCATATCGGCCATCCTCAATCCGGGCGGCGTGCCGGCGGCGGTGGTGCATGTGGCGGGGCCGGGCGCCGGCGCGCTGGTGCAGGCCGGAGAGGGGGCGATGGTGGATTTCGCGGCCTCGGCGCTGGCGAAGGCGTTCGATCCCGGCCTCAAGTGCCATGTGCGGCGCGTGCGCGTCACCCGCTGGTCGGCGCAGCCCTTCATCGGCGGCGGCTATTCCTGCGCCCTGCCGGGAGCGGCCGACCTGCGCGCGGCCCTCTCGGAGGGGATCGACGAGCGCATCTTCTTCGCGGGCGAGGCGTTGGGCGGGCCGGCCTTCTCCACCGCCCACGGCGCCCACCTGTCCGGCATCGCCGCGGCCGAGGCGGCGCTCTCGCAGATCGGAACGCCTGTCGCATGAGCATGGATCCTGCGATCCCGCTGGAACTGGTGGTGGCGGTGGCCGAGAACGGCGTCATCGGCCGCGCCGGCGGCCTGCCGTGGCACCTTTCCTCGGACCTGAAGCGCTTCCGCGCCCTCACCTGGGGTAAGCCGCTCATCATGGGGCGGCGCACCTACGAATCCATCGGCAAGCCGCTGCCCGGGCGCGTTTCCGTGGTGCTGAGCGCGGACCCTGCCTTCACCGTGCCCGAAGGGGTGGTGAAGGTGCCAGACCTCGACGCCGCGCTCACGGCGGCGGCGGCGGCGGCACGGGCGCTCGGCGCGCATGAGGCCATGGTGATCGGCGGGCGGCGCGTGTTCGCCGACGCGATGCCCCTCGCCCGCGTGCTGCACCTCACCGAGGTGCACGCGCGCCCTGAGGGCGATGTGGACTTCCCGGCCTTCGACCGCACGCAATGGCGCGAGGTCCTGCGCGAAGGCCCCCAGCGCGGCCCCAAGGACGATGCCGCCTTCACCTATGTGACGCTGGAACGGGCCTAACACCACCGGCCCCGGTCCTTTGCGCAAGCGGCGCGGGTTTCTCTCGAATATCGCGCGGGCTCGACCCGGCGCCCCGTGGGCAGTGCCTGAGAGCTGGGCCCATGCGTCAAGCGCACGGGCCCCCTGCGTGAGGTCCGCGGCGCGCCAGCCGCGCCGCGGACCTGTTTCCCGGCGGCGGGCGGCTCAGCCCTCCAGCCTGTCGGTGTCCGGGGCGATGCCCTTGGTGGTGGGCGCACCGTCGTCCATGGGGGCGAGATAGTCCACGACCATCTGGCGATAGCGCGTCATGCCCTTGTATTCGGCGAGCGCGGGGTGCAGGTCGCGCAGCACACGGTGCAGGCGCCGCCGCCACTTGGGAACCCGCGCGATGTCCTGCACCGAGGTGAGGTAGCAGCGGATGCCGAACAGGATGGCGTTGGAGCGCGGCAGCCGGTAGAGCGTCTGCAGCTCCACGCGCAGGTGGGCCTTGCCGCCCACGTTCTCGGGCGTGACCGTGGTGCGGTCCGGCCCCCACACCGGGTAGTTCTCCGGCGAGGTGTCGAGCCGTGGGTTGATGGTCATGGTCCAGTTCAGGCGGCGCACCGGCTGGCCGCACTGCAGGCGCAGCAGGTACTTGAGCGCGCGCTCGAACACGCCCTTCTCGTGCGCCAGCGGCACCGGGCCGTGCCACTCCATGAAGCTCATGCCGATGTCGAACTCGAACGACCAGTCGGCCTGGGTGGTGACCATGCCGCCGTCCACATAGAGCATGTCGTCGCGCTGGTCCTGGAGGGTGAAGTCCCCCTGCACCTGCCGGGTGATGTACTCGAACGGCCCATAGGGCAGCGTCTCGGCCTTGCCGAAGGTGAAGGTCTGGTGGATGCCGAGCGGCCGGTTCACCCAGGTCCACACGTCGCCCGCCTTGGAGAGCGAGAAATGCTCGGGGTAGTCCGACGCCAGGCTCTCCATGATGAGCTCCAGCGTGTCCCACTCGGCGGTCGCCATGTGGGGCAGCACCTGGCAGCGCTTGGGGTCCTCCTTCAGCACCCGCTCGCGCTCGCGGCATTCGGCGATGTAGTGCTCGTCGATGTCGAACACAGCCTGGAAGGCGGGGATAGGCCCGCCCTTCACGTGTGGCTCGATGTTCACCGAGTACATGTACTCGTCCTCGGGGAACGGGAACGGAAAGCGCAGGATGTCTTCCGGAGACTTCGTGTAGGTGAAGGTGTCGCGGAAGGTCTCGGCGGGCTTGAACTGGACGGTCATCGTTTCCCCTCCACGGCTCAAAGATCAAGGACGAGGCGCGGGCCCCGGGCGCGGGACACGCAGGGCATGATGAGCTTGCCGGCGGCCTTTTCTTCATCGGAGAGGAAGTCGTCGCGGTGGTCCACCTCGCCCTCTTCCACGGCGGTGGCGCACTCGCCGCAGGCACCGCCCCGGCACAGGCACGGCGCGGCGACGCCGGCCGCCTCGATGGCCTCGAGCAGGGTCTCGTTCTCCCTGACCTCCACCTCGATGCCGGACCGCTTCAGCAGCGCCTTGAACGGCAGGCCGCCGCTGGCGGCGCCGAAGCTCTCCTTGTGCACCTTGCCCTTGGGCCAGCCCAGCGCCGCCGCGGTGGCGGTCACCGCATCCATCAGGCTGTGCGGCCCGCACACGTAGACATGGGTGCCGAGCGGCTGGCGCGAGAGCAGGCCGGCGAGATCGAAGGTCGCGCGCCCGCCGGTGTGCAGGTGCACGGCGGCATCATCCTTGAACGGCGACAGCAGGCGCTCGAACACGGGCGCTTCGTCCACGGAGGAGAGCTGGTGCATCTCGCAGCGGGCGCCGCGCGCCTTCAGCTCGGCCAGAAAGGAGAGCATGGGCGTGATGCCGATGCCGCCGCCGATGAGCAGGTGCTTCTTCGCCTTGGAGGCCAGCGAGAACAGGTTCGCGGGCAGGGCCATGTCCAGCACGTCGCCGGGCGAAACCTTCGCGTGCAGGAAGGCGGAGCCGCCCCGCGACTGGGCCACCTTGCGCACGATGATCTCGTAGCGTGCCCGCTGGCCGGGGGCGGAAACCAGCGAATAGGCGTTCTTCATCACCTTGCCGCCGTCGCGCAGGGTGAGCATCACGTGCCCGCCCGCCGGGGCGGTGGGAAACTCGCCGCCATGGGCGAGCTCGAAGGCGAAGCGCTTGAGGGTGGGGGCGAGCTCGGTGATCTCGCGCACGCGCACGGAGAGGGTCGCGGGGCCGGTCATTTGTAGAGCTCCTCGGCTGCGGGCACCTCGCCGGGGGCCTCGGCGTCCACCTGCACGCCCATGTAGGCGGCGAGGCGCTTGGAGAAATGGTCGCGCACGAACAGCGGGGCGCCGCAGCCCTCGCAGGCGAAGATGGAGGTGGTGACGCCCTCCGACATGGTTCGGCAATGGACGCAGTAGACGCGCCGCGCCTTCGGCCCCACGTGGGCGAACTGCGTCTCCTGCCCGGACAGGCCGGCGGCCGCCGCGATGTTGAAGGCGTCCCACAGGAACGGCTCGGTGCCGATGGCGTAGACGCGCAGGCCCATGGTCTCGCGGTCGAGCCGCTCCTCCAGCGCTGACATGAGGTGCCGGGCGGAGCGGAACGGGCGCACCGCGCCCGGCGCCTCGTCCATGATGGGCGCCGCCGGCAGCGCGCTCGCACGCGCCACCGTCCAGGTCTCGAAGGCGGAGGGGTTGACCCCCTCCGCCAGCGCCTCGGCCGGAATGTCCGCCCCCTCGACCAGCAGCAGCTGATAGCGGGCGGCCTTGTCGCCCGCGATCCTGCCGTAGGCCGGTTTGCTCTTGATCCCTTGGTCGCTCATCTCGTTTCCGTTCAGTACACCGCGATGGAATGGGCGACGATGACGACCACCGCGCCCAGGAGGAGCGCCAGGTAGGGCAGCAGCCCGGCGCGGGTTCCGGCACCTTCCTCGGCCTTCAGGTGCATGTCTTCGAGCATGGCCGCCGGGAACTGGCCCTTGTCGGTCACGTAGTGGCGATAGATGAACACCGGCAGGATGAGGGCGGCGCACACGAGGCCCGTCACCAGCGTGCCCGCGCCCCAGATGTCCGCGCCCATGCCGAGCAGGGCCATGTTCACGAAGGACAGGACGGCGCCGCCGCCGAGCAGCCAGGTGGGCGCCTTGAACGGACGCTCCCAGCCCGGCCGGTCGATGCGGTGGATCCAGGCCGCGTTGAGGTTGAGGAAGTTGAACAGGATGTAGCAGCAGTTCGAGATGGCGAGCACGAACACGTAGTCGGACATCATCAGCAGGATGAGGTTGAAGCCGAGGTCCGTCCACATGGCGCGGGTGGGCGCGCCGTTCTCGTTCACGTGGGAGAGGTACTTGGGCAGCCAGCCGTCCACGGACGCCTGGTAGAGCGTGCGCGAGGAGCCGGCCATGGAGGTGATGATCGCCAGCATGAGGGCGAAGATCAGCATCACCACGATGATGTTGTGCACCAGCGGGCCGCCCTTGAGCATGCCGGCCATGGCGCTCGCCACGCCCATGCCCGAATAGATGTCGGCGGAAAGGATGCCGTCGTAGACGGCGGGCGTCACCACGCTGCCCTGGGCGTCCAGCACCGCCGGCGTCACCATCTGGCCGAGGCCCAGCACACCCTGGAAGGCGATCGGCACCAGCGTGAACACGAAGATGCAGAGCAGGCCGGAATAGAGGATGGCCTTGAAGGTATCGGTGGCCGGATTCTTGAATTCGCGCGTGTAGCACACGGCGGTCTCGAAGCCGTAGGTGGACCATGCGGCGATGAAGAGGCCGCCGGCCATCAGCGTCACGCCCGCCATGTTCCACGAGCCGGCGATCACGCGCCCCGCCTCGTCCTTCGCCAGCGGCGCGAACGGCCCGAGGTTCGAGGCGAGCACGTCGCCGGTGACGAGCGGCACGAGGCCGATGAGGATCAGCGGAAGCAGCGCCGCGACCCCCAGGATCACCTGCACGCGGGCGGTCTGGCTGATGCCCCGGTGCTGGATGGCGAAGGCCACGAGCAGCAGCGCGGCGCCGATGACGAAGGTGGCGTTGATGCGCAGCGAAAGGCCGGTCTTCAGCCACTCGAGGTTCACGAGGGTGAGCGACCAGGTGTTGATGGCGGAATCCGCCGGGAACAGGATGGAGAGCACGTAGCCCGCGGCGAGGCCCGAGCCGATGGAGAGCACCGGCGACCAGGCGAGCCAGTTGCACCACACCGAGAACGGCGCCAGCAGCTTGCCGTAGCGCACCCAGGCGATGGCGCCGTAGACCGAGGCGCCGCCCGACTTGTGCGGGAACAGGCCGGCGATCTCGGCATAGGTGAAGGCCTGGATGAAGCCGAACAGGATGGAGACGATCCACACCACCCAGGCGGGCGCGCCGACCGTGGCGCCGATGGCGCCGATGGAGAACAGGACCAGCGCCGGAACGCCGCTGGCGATCCAGAATGCACCGGTCCAACTGATCTTGCGCTGGAGCTCGCCCGCTTCCGGGGCGGCTGCTGCGTCCTTAAGCGCTGCAATGCTCATGGTTTATCCCCTCTTTGTGGAGGGGAGTTTCTCCATACGAAAAATTATTGTCAATGAAGATATACGTCTGACCCTAAGTAAGGTCTAGGTGATTTTTTGCTCAGGCGGAGCCTATTTCGAAGGCAAAAAGTGCAGTTCGCGCGCACCATCTTGGTCAGCGATTCTGACCAAGATGTTTCAGGCATCAATATTTCACAGGGTTGCAGGAATGCAAAAAACCCGCGCGACGCGGGGTCGCGCGGGTTTCGTTCCACATTTCATCGCGCCGCCGGGATGGCGCTGGTCTTGCGCGGGCGCTTCAGGCGCGCACGCGTGTCTTCTGCGGGTCGAAATGGGGGAAGGGCACGATGCGCGCGGGAATGCGCTTCTGCTGTCCGTCCAGCTTGCCGATCTCCAGCGCCTTGCCCATCTCGGCCTCCGCCACGTCCACCCGCGCGAGCGCGATGTTCGCCTTCAGGATCGGCGACTTGGTGGCGCTGGTGACGACGCCCACCTGGGCGCGGCCCACGTAGAGCGGGTCGCCATGGCCCACGTCCTCGTTCGACTCGACGATGAGGCCCACCATCTTGCGTGCCGGATTGGCCTTGCGGCGCGCCAGCGCCTCGCGGCCCACGAAGTCCTCGTCCTTGTTCGCCACCGCGAAGCCGATGCCGGCCTCGAACGGGTCGGTCTGGTCGCAGAAGTCGTAGCCGGCGAACACGAGCCCGGCCTCGACGCGCAGCATGTCGAGGGCGGAAAGGCCGAGCGGCTTCATGCCCTTCGGCGCGCCGGCCGCCCACACCGCATCCCACAGGGCGGCGGCATCCTTGGGGTGGCACCAGATCTCATAGCCGAGCTCGCCGGTGTAGCCGGTGCGCGAGACCACCAGCGGCGCGCCCATGGGGCCGCCGAGGCGCGCCACCGCGAAGCGGAACCATTTCAGCTCCGCCATGGTGGGCTGGGTGGGCGCGGTCCACATCACCTCGGACAGGATCTCGCGCGAGAGCGGGCCCTGCACGGCGATGTTGTGGAGCTGGTCGGTGGAGGACTTCACCCACGCCTTCAGGCCCCATTCGGCGGCCTTGTCGCGCAGCCACTTGCCGGTGAATTCCTCGCCGCACACCACGCGGAAGTTGGCCGGGCCGAGGCGGAACACCGTGGCATCGTCGATCATGCCGCCGTGCTCGTAGCACAGAGCGGTGTAGACCACCTGACCCACCGTGAGCTTGCGGATGTCGCGCGTCACTGTGCGCTGGAGCAGCACTTCCGCGTCCGGCCCCGTCACCTCGAACTTGCGCAGGGGCGTGAGGTCCATGATCGCCGCCTTCTCGCGGCAGGCCCAGTATTCGGCGATGGGCCCTTCGCCGGTGAAGCAGGTGGGCAGCCAGAAGCCGCGATATTCCACGAAGTTGCGGGTCTTCTCGGCGATGCGCGGATGGAAGGCGCTTTCGCGCGTCAGGCGCGGCTCGGCTTCGGCGTTCATGCGGAAGGCAATTCCCTTGGAGAAGTTCTCGGCGCCGTCATAGACGCGCACGTGGATGTCGGTGGGCTCCCAGCCATTGGCGGAATCGATGTCGTCGGCGCAGGAGGAGGAGGCGCACACGAGGTCGGTGAGCGCGCGCAGCAGCACATAGTCCCCCGGCCGGGACCACGGCTCGTCCATCGTGATGGCGTTGGTGTGGTCCACGCCCGTGTTGAAGAAGAAATTGATGGCCGGCCAGCCGCGCTTGGGGCGGATGCCGTGGGGCTCCAGCACGGCGTTGAAGTTGTCCGAGCAGTTGGCGTGGCCCGGATAGCCCATGTCGTCGTAATACTTGGCCGAGCAGGCAAGGGCGAAGGTGTCGTGGCGGCCCACCGTGTCGCGGATGGTCTCCACCAGGGCGACCTGCCGCTCGTCGAAATACTTGGAGTGAAGGCCCGGCCCCGGATAGGCGGCGCCCATCAGCGTGCGGGTGGTGGTGCCGTCGAGGCCGAATTCCTGCCCCTGGGCCAGCGCGGCGGCGTCGAACGCCAGGAAGTCCGAGCACTGGCGGCCGGAGACATCGATGATCTGGATGTAGTCGCCCGCCTTCACGTGGTAGGCGCGCGCCTCGGCCGCCGGCACGCGCAGGTCCAGCTTCACCGGGCCGAGGGGCGGGGGAAGGGGGGGCTCGGCGCCGGGCATGCGGGTGATGCCCACCTCGATCTCGGTGGGCGGGGCCTGCTCGTCGGGCGCCATGGCGCCGCCGGGGGCGGCCACCACCACCGTGAGGTCGGTGGCGCTGGTGAGGGTGATACCGGCGCCGGGGGCCTCATGGGCGGCGAGCACGGTCACCGCCTTCTGCGCGGCGGCATCCACGCCGCGCGCCGCGAGCAGGCGGGCCACGTCGTCCGCGCCCTCGCCGCCCGCCGCGATCACGGCCGCGAGGCTCTCGCCCGCGCCGGCCTCGAGGCCCAGGGCGCCGGGGGCCGGGCGGCCGGCGGCGTCGATGGCGAACACCAACGCCGCCTGCAGCCCTTCGGGATCGGAGATGGTGACGGCGTCGCCGGCATGGAGCTGCACCACGCCGCAGCCGCCGCCACGCACCACGAAACGCGCACCCGTACGCGGCCGCGGGGGCACGCCGACACTGGCCACGGGCAGAAGAGACGCGTCCATCACACCCCCAATTTCAGACCATCGGCCCCGGCCATCGACCGGCACCAGTCAAGTTTCGCTCAAACACCGCGCCGGCTTGGCCAAGGGCCGATGAGCCGCGCTCGCGGGCCTTGCTCTTGCCTTGCGGGCGCTGCGAAGCCCGCACATCGGCGCCCCTGCGGCGGCACGCAGGGCAGGTGGCCGCCACAGGGCGGCGATGGCCCGTTCGCGGCGCCGCCCGTTGCCGGCGGCGCGCGATCCGGGCGCGTGAGGCGCCCGCCCCGGCGGGGGCGGGCGAAGGCCCTTCCCGACAACGGATGCGGGAAGGGCCCACCCCCGCGGCGCCACGGAAGGCAGGCACCGCAAGGGGCCGAGGCCAGGCTCGGATGCCCGGTGCCGCCCATGGGCAGGCCGGGCATGATGCGAAGCGTCCTTCACCGCCTGGGAGGGCGGCTCGCGGAAGCTTCCGTTTCTTATGTTCCCCTCAGTGAACTTTTTTGATACTTCGGAAACACACTGCCATCGATTGCGGATGGCGCAAGCCCATTGATTATGCATATTTCGATTATTTTTTGGGCAGCATTCCTGCCGGATGATGCAGAACCTGGACATGCCGGTGCCGGATTTCAGGCAAAAGCCGCAATAATTTTCTTATCAAGAAAAGTAATTGACAGAAAATTGGTGCCCTTTCAGGATGCGCGCCACAGGCGGGGGCCTGCGCGCACCGTTCCGCAGCCGCCCACCGTCCGTGACCACGCAGCAGGCCGATGGCCGCCGAGAACGTGCAAGAGGGGATGAGGATGACTGAAACCGTTTGGCGCCAATCTGTTCTCAACGGGCGTCACCGCGAGCTCGGCTCGAAGCTCGAGGAATCGTGGAACAACATGGCGATTCCCCAGCACTATGCCACCTGCCCCTACGAGGAGACCGGGACGGTCCGCTACACGGCCGGCCTCATCGACGTTTCCGCCCTCAAGATGGTCAACGTGAGCGGCAAGGATGCCCTCGCCTTCCTCAATGAGCTGGTCACCGCCGACATCTCCAAGGTGCCGGCCGGTCGCTCCATGATCGCCTCGCTGGTGGACGAGACCGGCGGCCTTATCGACGACGTGCTGGTCTATGTGGACGGCCCCGAGACCTTCCGCCTCTCCCACGGCGGCGGCGCGCTGGAGGAAGCGCTGCCGGTGGTGGCGAAGGGCTTCGATGTCTCCTTCCAGCGGGACGACGATGTCCACATCCTCTCGCTCCAGGGCCCCAAGGCGCTCGACATCCTCGCGCCCCATACCCCCATGGACCTGAAGGCGCTGCCCTATTTCGGGCACGGCAAGACCACCCTGTTCGGCGTGCCGGTCTCCATCGCCCGCGGCGGCTACTCGGCCGAGCGCGGCTATGAGGTGTTCTGTGCCGCCAAGGACGCTGTCGCGCTGTGGGACAAGATCCTGGAGGCGGGCAAGCCGCTGGGCGTGATGCCGGTGTCCTGGGACTGCCTCGACATCGTGCGCGTGGAAGGCGCCCTGCTGTTCTTCCCCTTCGACATGCCGCACAAGGACACCACCCCGTGGGAAGTGCTCATGGACTGGTCGGTGGACCTCTCCAAGCCGTCGTTCCGGGGCAAGGAGGCGCTCATCAAGCGCAAGGGCACCGAGCGCACCCACCAGGCCGGCATCGAGGTGCTCTCCGCCAAGGCGGCGACCCCCGGCTCCAAGATCTTCAAGGACGGCGCCGAGGTGGGCGTGGTGAACTCGGTCACCTACAGCCGGCATCTCATGAAGTCGCTGGCGCTGGTCTCGCTGAAGCCGGGCTTCACCGCGCTCGGCACCGCGCTCACCGTGCAGGACGGGGACGAGGCCTTCGAGGCCAATGTGGTGCGCACGCCGTTCTACGATCCCATGCGCCTGCGCACCCATCCGCTGGACGAGCGCGCCTGATCCGGCGCGGCAGGGCTCTTCCCCCAGGCGGGGAAGGGCGCGGTCCATCCTTCAAGCGGCGGCCTTCGGGCCGCCGCTTTCGTTTGCCCCCGCTCTCATGCCATCGGCTCCGGTCTTCGACCGGGGCCAAGCGGGTCCGCTCAAGTGCCGCGCGGGCTGAACCAAAGGCCCATGAGCGAAACTCATGGGCCTTTGGTCTCAGATGCCCGCCTGAGAGATGAACTTGGGGTTGAGATAGGCCTCGATGGCCTCCGATCCGCCCTCGGAGCCGTAGCCGGAATCCTTGATGCCGCCGAACGGCACCTCCGGCAAAGCGAGGCCCAGGTGGTTGATGGTCATCATGCCCGCCTCCACCGCGCCCGCCACCGCGTTGGCGGTCTTGGCGGAGCGCGTGTAGGCGTAGGAGGCGAGGCCGTAGGGCAGGCGGTTCGCTTCCGCGACAGCCTCGTCGAAATCGTGGAAGGGCAGCATCATGGCGAGGGGGCCGAAGGGCTCCTCGTTCATCATGCGCATGTCGCGGGTGACGCCGGTGACGACGGTGGGCTCGAAGAAATAGCCCTTGTTGCCGATGCGCGCGCCGCCGGTCACCACCTCGGCGCCCTTCTGGCGGGCGTCGGCGATGAGCGCTTCCAGGGCGGGAATGCGCCGTGCGTTGGCGAGCGGCCCCATGGTGGTGTCGGGATCGAAGCCGTCGCCCACCTTCACGCCCCTGGCCACCGCCACGAAGGCCTCCACGAATTCCTCGTAGACCTTCTCCTGCACCAGGTAGCGCGTGGGGGAAACGCACACCTGCCCGGCATTGCGGAACTTCGCCGCCGCGATCTGCCGCGCCGCCGCCGCGACGTCGGCGTCCTCGAACACGATGACGGGGGAGTGGCCGCCGAGCTCCATGGTCACGCGCTTCATGTGCGCGCCGGCAAGGGCCGCGAGCTGCTTGCCCACCGGCGTGGAGCCGGTGAACGTGACCTTGCGGATGAGCGGGTGCGGGATGAGATGTTCGCTGATCTCCGCCGGCACGCCATAGACGAGGCCGATGACGCCCGCCGGCACGCCGGCATCCACGAACGCGCGGATCAGCTCGGCCGGGGAGGCGGGGGTCTCTTCCGGCGCCTTCACGATGATGGAGCAGCCGGCCGCCAGCGCGCCGCACAGCTTGCGCACCACCTGGTTGATGGGGAAGTTCCAGGGGGTGAAGGCCGCCACCGGCCCCACCGGCTCCTTCACGACGAGCTGGTACACCCCCGGCGCGCGGGCGGGAATGACGCGGCCGTAGGCGCGGCGCCCTTCCTCCGCGAACCACTCGATCACGTCGGCGGCGGCCAGGGTCTCGCCGCGCGCTTCGTTCAGGGGCTTGCCCTGCTCCGCCGTCATCAGCCGGGCGATGGCGCCGGCGCGCTCGCGCAGCAGCTCCGCCGCCCGCCGCATGAGCTTGGAGCGGTCGAAGGCGGAGACGTTCCGCCACAGCGCGAAGCCGCGCCCGGCGGCCTCCAGCGCCGCGTCGAGATCGGCGCGGGAGGCGTGGGCGACGGTGCCGATCTCCTCCTCCGTGGCGGGGTTCACCACCGCGATGCGGCGTCCCCCCTCGGCATCGCGCCACACGCCGTCGATGTGGAGCTGGACATGGGGATAGGCGACATGGGCAAGCATGGGCGTTCCTCGCGAAGGACCTTGGCCGCGTGCGCCACCTATAGCGCCCGGCCGGGCCCGCATGAAGCGCCCTCTGCCCGGGCCCAGGCGGGGCTTGTGTGCGGAGCGGGGCCGCAATAGAGCGTTTTCAAGCGAAGTGGAAACCGGTTCGCATGAAGAGAACGCGTCAACGCGAGAGCTGAGAGGGTTTCCCCGATTTCGTGAAACGGGAAACCCTCCCGGCAATTCATCACGCGCAGGGAAGGGCCGGCAGGATACCGCCCTCCCGGCCGCAGCGGGAGGAGAGTTCCATGGCAAACGAGACGTTCCGCGCTCTGGTGGCGCGCAAGACCGAGGGCGGGCAGGCGATCGCCCTCGAGCACATCACCGAGGCCGACCTGCCGGACGGCGACGTGACGGTGGACGTGGAATATTCCTCCTTCAACTACAAGGACGGGCTGGCGCTGAAGGGGCTCGGGCGCATCCTGCGCACCTTCCCCATGGTGCCGGGCATCGATTTCGCCGGCACGGTGCGCGCCAGCGCCCACCCCGGCTTCGCGGCGGGGGATGCGGTGGTGCTCACCGGCTGGGGCGTGGGCGAAAGCTGGTCGGGCGGCTTCGCCGAGCGGGCGAAGGTGAGGGGCGACTGGCTGGTGAAGCTGCCGCAGGGCCTCTCCGCCCGGCACGCCATGGCGCTCGGCACCGCCGGCCTCACCGCCATGCTGTGCGTGGATGCGCTGGAGCGCCACGGCATCGCCCCCGGCGGTGATGTGCTGGTGACGGGCGCGGCCGGCGGCGTCGGCTCCGTGGCGGTGCGCGTGCTCTCGCGCCTCGGCTACAAGGTGAGCGCGCTCACCGGCCGGCGCAGCGAGGAGGCGTTCCTGCGGAGCCTCGGCGCCACGGCGATCGTGGACCGGGCCGAATACGCGAGCCCCGGCAAGCCGCTGGCGGGCGAGCGCTGGGCCGGCGCGGTGGATACGGCGGGCGGCGCCGTGCTCGCCAATGTGCTGGCCGCCACCGCCTATGGCGGCGCGGTGGCCGCCTGCGGCCTTGCGGCAAGTTCCGAGCTTGCCACGACCGTGTTTCCGTTCATCCTGCGCAACGTGGCGCTGCTCGGGGTCGATTCGGTGAATTGCCCCACCGGGCGGCGGCTCGCGGCATGGACGCGCCTCGCCGCGCTGCTCACCGAGGCGGATTTCGCCCTGGTGACCCGCGAGGTGGGGCTGGAGGATCTTCCCGCTCTCGCCGGAGAGATTCTCGCGGGCCATGTGCGCGGGCGCACGGTGGTGAACGTGCGCGGGCTCGCCCTCTAGCCCTCGCCCGGGTCCTGCCGTTACGGGCTACCGCAAGGGCGGCCGGGAGGGCGCCCTAGAGGGCGTTCCTTGCCGCGACATGAGCGCGCGGCGCGCGCTGGCGGGCACGCGAGGGGTGCAGCCGGCGAAAAGTCGACGTATACGGCAGGATACGGCTGATGCCGGCGGGCCACGGGGGTGACGCCGGCAGCTCCGCAGACGACGCAGAGGACCATGGACGAGCCTTCGGACACCAATCTTTCCCGGGCGGAATACGCCTACCAGCGCATTCGCGATGCGATCCGGTCGGGAGAGTTCCAGCCGGGCCAGCGTCTGCGGGAGGCGGACCTCGCGGAGCACTTCAAGGTCAGCCGCACGCCCATCCGGGAAGCCATACGGCGCATCACCGCGGACGGCCTGCTGGAGCTGGTGCCCGGCCGCGGTCTCGCGGTGGCGCAGTTCAGCATGCAGCAGGTGCGGGAGATCTACTTCCTGCGCGCGGTGCTGGAGGGGGCGGCCGCCGCCCTCGCCGCGCAATATGCCTCCCCCTCGGAGGTGAAGGCCATGGCCGACCTGCTCGACCAGAGCGCCGAGGTGCTCGACGATCCCGGCGAGACCGCCCGCTTCAACCGCCTGTTCCATCAGGCCATCTACGAGGCGGCGCGCAACCGCTATCTCTCGCAGGCGCTGGCGCAGCTTTCCGATGCGCTGACGCTTCTGCCCGGCACCACCTTCGAGGCCGCGGGTCGTTCGCCGGCGGCGCTGGAGGAACACCGCATCATCCTCGACGCCATCACCGCCCGCGCGGCGGAAGAGGCGGAGAGCGCCGCCCGCATCCACATCCGCCGGGCGAGCGAGACGCGCATCGACATGATGTTCCGCACGGCCTGAGGCGCCTTGCGGCAGCGCCATGTACGCCGTGAGGAGAGCCCGCGCCGGGGATGCGCCGCTGCTGCCGGAAATCGAGCGCTCCGCGGCCGGGGCGTTTCGTGCCATCGCCGGGCTCGGCTGGATTGCCGACGGCGCCGTGCAGGATGAGCCGGCGCACCGGGCGATGATCGCCGCCGGCGACGCATTCGTGGCGGCGGATGCCGCGGACGCGCCCGTCGGCTTCGTGAACGGTGCCGCGCTGGGCGATGCCTTCCATGTCCGGGAAATGTCGGTCCGCGCGGATTGGCAGCGCAGGGGCATCGGCCGGGCGCTCATGGCGACGGTTCGCGCCCACGCGGAGCGGCGCGGATTGCGCGCGGTGACGCTGACCACCTTTCGGGATGTCCCCTGGAACGGGCCCTTCTATCAGCGTCTCGGATTTGTGGAGCTGCCGCCGGAGGGGGTGCCGGCGCCGTTGCGGGCCGTTCTGGCGGAGGAGGCTGCGTCCGGCTTGCCCGCCGGGCGCCGGTGCGCCATGCGCCTGAGCCTGCCGGGGGCGGACACCGAGCGGCGGGGCGCGCCGGCCTGAGGGCTGCAGGCATGACGGCGCCGCCCCGGCAGGACCGGAGCGGCGGGAGGCGTGCAATGGGCGGGGATCAGGCCTTCTGGCGCAGGGCGTCGAGGCTCCAGGCGCCGCCGCCGGCCGCGGCGAGGTAAAGGAACACGAAGGAGTAGAGCGCGGCCAGCTCGCCGCCGTTCAGGATGGGGAAGAAATTCTGCGGGGCGTGGATCATGAAGTAGGCCACCGCCATCTGGCCGGAGAGGATGAACGCCACCGGCCGGGTGAACAGGCCGAGCGCCAGCAGGATGCCGCCCACCAGTTCGATCACGCCGGCGATGCCGAACAGCGAGAACAGCTGCACGTTGGCGAACATGGGCACCTGCGGGAAGGCGAGCAGCTTACCCGTGCCGTGGGCCATGAACATGAGCGCGGCGATGATGCGCAGCAGCGACAGGATGCGGGGGCGCCAGGCGTCGAAAAAGTCGTTGGAAAGCATGATGATACCCTGTTGATCCAAGTTGAGGCCGGCGAGGGCGGGGGCAGCCTGCGCCCTGCTCGCCGACAGGACGCGGAAGAAGGACGGCGGCGCTCAGCCGAACTGGAAGCCGGAATACGCCTTGCCGAAGATGTGGTCGTGGAAGGTGCGGCGGCCGGGATCGGTTCCGGCCGCTCCGGCCGCCACGAACAGCGGCACCAGATGCTCGCTGCGCGGGTGGGCGGCGAGGGCGGCGGGGGCCGAGGCCCAGGCTGCGAGCCTGGCCTCGCGGGTGGCGGGGTCCTCTTCCTCCACCGCCTGCGTCAGCCAGCCGTCGAAGGCCTCGGCGGCGGCGGCCACTCGCGGATCGGGCGTGAAGAAGGCCCGCAGGTTATGGAAGCTCATGCCGCTGCCGACGATGAGCACCCCCTCGTCCCGCAGCGGGGCCAGGGCATGGCCGAGGGCGATGTGGGCCTTCGGATCGAGATCGCGCTGGAGCGAGAGCTGCACCAGCGGCACGTCGCCTTCCGGATAGATCAGCATGAAGGGGATGAACACGCCGTGGTCATAGCCGCGCGCGGCATCCTCCCCGGTGGCGATGCCCGCGCCTTCCAGCAGGCCACGCACGCGGGCCGCGAGCTCGGGCGAGCCGGGTGCCGGATAGCTCAGCCGGTAGGTGTCGGCGGGAAAGCCATAATAGTCGAACAGCATGCCGGGATGGGGTGCGGTGTTGACCGTGGGCCGGCCTTCCTCCCAGTGGCCGGAAATGACCAGCACCGCCTTCGGCCGCCCACCGAGCGCGGCATCGAGCCCCTTGAGATAGCGGGCAAGGCCGTCCCAGCGCGCCGACGGGTCGGGCGAGGGCTCCATGAAGGGCCAGGGGCCGCCGCCGTGGGCGATGAACAGGGTGGGCCACCTTCTCGCGGCGGTCTTTTCGGTGGTGGACATGGCGTTGTCCCTTTCTCTCGTGCCGGCGCCGGGCGCCGTTTTCGTGAAAGGAAGATGGGGCTTTCCCTAATCGAAAAAAACTGGGAAAGTTTCGGCAGTTTCCATCAATAAAATCGATGATGCCATGGATGGGCTGACCCTCGATCAGGTTCAGGTGTTTCTCACGGTGGTGGAGACGGGAAGCTTCTCCGCTGCGGCGCGGGCCATGAACCGCACCCAGTCGGCGGTCACCTACGCGGTGCAGCGGCTGGAGGAGCAGTGCGGGGTGGAGCTGTTCGACCGCGCGGCCTACCGCCCCGCGCTGAGCGAGGCGGGCCGCGCCCTGCTGCCGCGGGCGCGGCGCATCGCCGAGGCGGTGGGCGCCCTGCGCACCGAGGCGCGCGGCATCGCCGGCGGGCTGGAGCCGGAGCTGTCGCTGGTGGTGGACGCCATGTTTCCCGTGCCGGTGCTGGTGGAGGCGCTGAAGGGCTTCCGCGCCCATTTCCCTACGGTGCAGACGCGTCTCTATGTGGAGAGCCTCTCCGGTGCCGTGCAGCGGGTGAGCGCGGGCGGCTGCGCGCTCGGCGTGGTGGTGGCCTCGGCCACCGATACCTCGGTGCTGAACCGCATGCCGCTCCTGGAGGTGGAGCTGGTGCTGGTGGCCGCGCCCTCCCATCCGCTGGCGGGGCGTGCGGGGCCGGTGCCGGCGGAGGACCTGCGCGAGCACGTGCAGCTGGTGCTCACCGAGCGCGCCGGCACCGGCGAGCCCGACAGGGGCGTGCACGCCACGCAGACCTGGCGCATCGGCGACCTCGGGGCCAAGCTCGCCATGCTGCGGGCGGGCCTGGGCTTCGGCTCCATGCCGCTGCACATGGTGGAGGCGGACCTCGCCTCGGGCGCGCTGGTGCGCATCGTGCCGGAGGACTGGGACGGGAGGGCAGGGAGCATCCGCCTGCCCATGTGCGTGGTGCACCGCACCCGCGACGCCCTCGGCCCCGCCGGTCGCTGGATGGCGGAGCATCTGGCCCAGGTGGCGCGCGGCGGGCGCGGACCGGAAGAGGGCTGAGCGCTCCGCCCCTTTTACTCGGCGAGGATGCGCGTCTCCTGCAGGTCGATCTCCCGCACCAGCCTGCGCACCATTTCGTCGGAGAGCTCATTGGCGCGTCCGCGGCGGTAGAATTCCCGCCGCTCGGCGCGCAGGCCGGCGAGGCGCAGTTCCTGCTCCACGCTCTCGGCCTTGCGGTAGCGCTCGCCGTCGGCGCCGGTGCGGGCCCGCCCGTCGATGCGCTGGCGGTAGACTTCCATGAGCCGGGCGCTGGTCTCGGTGTAGAGGTCGGCGTCCCGCCGGCCTTCGCCCAGCTCGTGCTGCGCCTGTTCGATGGCCTTGATGGCGGCCTGGGCGGCGGCGGCGCGGGCGCGCTCCTCCTCCTTGCGGTGGGTGGGCTCCGGCGGCAGCTCGAGGCCCTTCAGCAGCACGGGCAGGCCGATGCTCGCCGCCACCAGCGAGACGATGATGACCCCCGACGCCAGGAAGATGGCGAGGTCGCGCCCCGGAAAGAAGGAGCCGTCGTTCATGAAGATGGGCAGGCTGAGCACGCCGGCGAGGGTGATGGCGCCGCGCACCCCGGCGAGCGCGGTGACCGCAACGAGGCGCCAGCTCGGCCGCTCGACGCTGTGGCCGCGCCGGGCCGCGCGATAGAGCGTGAAGTTGAGGGAGACCCACGCCCACACGAAGCGCAGGGCCGCCAGCGCCACGTTGATGGCGAGGACGTAGACGAGCAGCCAGACAGGCTCGTGGTGCCCGGCCTCGCGCACCACCCGCGCAGCGCCGGAGATGATGGAGGGCAATTGTTCGCCCAGCAGCACGAAGATGATGCCGTTGGCGGCGAACTGCACGGTATCCCACACCGCGCCGCGCTGCATGCGGGTGATGGCGAGCGCCTGGCCGGTCTGCTCGGCGTAGCTCATGGTGACGCCCGCCGCCACCGCTGCCAGGATGCCGGAGCAATGCAGGTGCTCGGCCAGGAGATAGGCCGCGAACGGGATCAGCAGGCTGATGAGGATCTGCGATCCCGTCTCCTCGCCCAGGCGGTGGGTCAGCCAGTTCTTGGCCCAGGTGACGCCCAGGGTCACGGCGGTGCCGATGGCGAGGCCGCCGATGGCCAGCCACGCGAAGGTGCCCGTCGCCTCCACCAGCGAGAAGCTGCCGGTGAGCGCCGCCGCCACCGCGAAGCGCATGCACACGAGGCCCGAGGCATCGTTGAGCAGGGATTCGCCTTCCAGGATGTGCATCAGCCGCTTGGGGATGGGCACGCGCGCGGCGATGGCGGACACCGCGATGGGATCGGTGGGCGAGAGGATGGCGGCGATGGCGAAGGCCACCGCGAGGGGGATGGCCGGGATCATCCAGTTGATGAACAGTCCGAGCCCCAGCACCGTGAACACCACCAGCCCGAATGCCAGCTCCAGGATGGTGCCCTTGTCCTTCAGCAGCCCCTCCTTGGGGATGCGCCAGCCGTCGAGGAACAGGAGCGGCGGCAGGAACAGGAGGAAGAAGATGTCCGGCTTCAGCTCCACGCCGAGATCCGCCACCGCCGCGATGGCGAAGCCGAGGGCGATCTGGACCAGGGGCAGCGGCACCGGAACCGGCAGCGCGCGGGTGATGGAGCCGCTGAGGACGACGCCGAGGAGAAGCAGCAGGGTCGCGGTGATGGTGCTCATGTCGCGTGGCTTTGGGCGGCGGGATCGGGAACGGAGGCCGGTGAAGGTTCCCCGTGGCGGGACCATGCCGGCGATCACCGCACGACAGCCGCCAGAGCGCCGCAAGGGCGGCTCCAAGGCGGATCTCGTCCGGCTCTCGCGCGGGAGACGCACCCCGGCCGGGGCGGAGGGGCCGGCGGCCAGGGGCGCGATTCGAGGTTTGTTCCTCAGTACCACCCTTGAATGGCGCGGCCATGGCACCCGGCCGGGGCGCGGCGATAGGTCTTAGGTGAAGGGCGTGGTCCCGGCCCCGCCGGGCGCGCGGCTGAGGGGTAACGGGCCTCGCGACGGCACGCGCGAGCGCTCGGGCTGTGGCCGGCCTTTCGGGCATCGATGTCGTGGACGGTCTTCGGCCGCCCGCCGAAAGCCCATGCGGCGACGCACGGGCGACGGCGAGGGAAAAGAGGGCATGCTTCCGACGCGGCGGACCGGGGCGGCGTGCTGGCCCCTCTCTCACGGGTGGATTTGGGCGGATGTCGGGTGGGCGCCGCTCCCTTCCCGCGCTGCGGCGTGCATGACGGGGGCAGGCGCTCCGCGCGCCGGCGGGCTCAGCGCACCACGGCGTTCCGGGTGAGGGCGGCGATCTCCTCCGGCCGGCGGTTCAGCGCCTGGGTGAGCACCTCGGCCGTGCTCTCGGCCAGGGCCGGCGGCATGCGGCGGACCGGCACGCGGCGTCCGTCGAGACGGTAGGGCGGGGCGAGCACGTGGCGCTCGGCGCCGTCCTCGGCGGGGCGGCGCACCACCATGCCGGTTTCGGCGGCGCGGGGGGAGGAGAGGGCCTCGAGCAGGCCGAGCACCTCGCCGGCGGGAATGTCCGCCGCCTTGAGCGCCGCCAGCAGGCCGGCGCGGCTGTGCTTCAGGAGCTCAGCCTCCAGGATGGGCAGCAGCGCGGCGCGGTTGCGCGAGCGTTCCAGGTTGGTGGCGAAGCGCGGATCGGCCGGCAGGTCCGGGCGGGCGATGATGACCTCGCAGAAGCGCTTGAACTGGGCATTGTTGCCCACGGTGAGCACCAGCGGCCCGTCGGCGGCGCGGAACACGCCGTAGGGCACGATGGAGGGATGGGCATTGCCGTAGCGCGGCGGGTCCTGCCGCTGGGCCAGGGCCTCCAGGCCGTAATAGCTGGTGAGGGTGAGACCGCAGTCGAACAGCGCCAGCTCCACCTTGCGCCCGCGCCCGGTGCGCTCGCGCTGGTAGAGGGCGGCGAGCACCGCCTGGGCCGCATACTGGCCGGTGAAGAGGTCCACCGCCGCCACCCCGAACTTCAGCGGCGGCTGGCTCGCCTCCCCGTTGAGGGCCATCAGCCCCGCCTCGCCCTGCACCACGAGATCGTAGCCGGGGCGGGTCGCCTCCGCGCCGTCGGGTGCGTAGCCGGCGATGGAGCAATAGATAAGGCGGGGGTTCTCGGCGGAAAGGTCGGCATAGCCGAGGCCCAGCCTCTCGGCGCCGCCGGTCTTGAAGTTCTGCACCACCACGTCCGCCTCCCGCGCCAGGGCCTTCACCAAGGCGAGGCCCTCCGCGGTGGCGAGATCGACGCCGATGGAGCGCTTGTTGCGGTTCACGCTGTCGAAGTAGGAGGTGTTCGTGGCTCCGGTCCGCAGGCCCCAGTCGCGGGTATCGTCGCCGCGCGCCGGATGCTCCACCTTCACCACGTCCGCCCCCAGGTCGCCCAGCACCATGGCGCACCACGGCCCGGCGAGGATGCGCGACAGGTCGAGCACGCGCACCCCGGCGAGGGGCAGGTCGAGGGCATCACGGTCGGGCACGGTTTCGCTCATGAAAGGGGACTCCGGGGAAAGCGGGGTGTCAGGCGCCCATCACGCCGTCGAGGCGGCGCACCATCTCGATGAGGCGCGGGCGCACTTCGTCGAGCAGGAACTTGGGTTCGGAAATGACGGTGGGGGCGCCGCAGTTGATGGCCATGGGCGGCAGCCCGCCGCCGGGGCGGAAGCCCACCGCGATGGCGCTCACGCTTTCCTGCCAGTCGCCGAAGGAGCAACAGCAACCGAGGGTGGCGTGGTCCGCCATCGCCTTTTCCAGCTCCGCGCGCACCTGGGGCCACGCGAGGGGATCGAGCATCTTGATCTCCTCGAACAGCGGCGCGCGCTCCGCCTCCGTGAGCGCGGAGATGTAGGCGCGGCCGATGGACGAGCGCACCATGGACATGCGCACACCCACGTCGATATTCAGGGAGATGGCGGCTGGGCCGCGCAGGCACTCCACGTAGCGCATGGAGAGGCGGTCGCGCACCGCGAGGCCCACCGTCGCGTTGGAGAAGTTCGCGAGCTCCCGCATGGCGGGCCGTGCGATCTGCCGCACGTCGAGCCCGCCCAGCGCCACCGTGCTCAGCGCCATGAGCTGGGTGCCGAGGCGATACTTGCCCACCTCCTCCACGAAATGGAGATAGCCCAGCTTCGTCAGCGTGTAGGTGAGGCGGGAGACGGTGGAGCGCGGCAGCTTGCAGCGTTCCGCGATCTCGTGGTTGGCGAGGAAGGTCTCGCCCCGCTTGAAGCAGGCGAGCACCTCCAGCCCCCGCGCCAGGGCGGTGACGAAGTGGCGGTCGTCCTTGCCCTCGCCGTCGGCGTCGAGGTCGGGCGGGGGCGTGTCGTTGGGGCTCATGGTGGGGCTTCCGGTTCCGTCCTGGGCCGCGCCGCGCGCGCGGGCGCGCCGGCGGGGAGCCGCGGGGACCCCTATTATCGAGGATTCGGAGCGGGTTGCATCGCTCATCCCTGCCTCTTGAAGAATGCCGCGAACGCCGCCTGCGCCGCCGGCCGCAGGCGCAGGGCGTGGAACTGCTCGGCTTCCAGCGCCAGGGCGCGGGCGACGGGCTCCGCGGTGGCGTGGCGCAGCAGGCGCTTGGTGGTGGCTAGGGATTCCGGGGGCAGGGCCGCCAGCGCCTGCGCTTTCTCCAGCGCGCGGGAAAGGGCGCCGCCCTCCTCGGTCACGGCGTTCACGATGCCGGCGGCCGCCGCCTCTTCCGCCCCGAACACCTCGCCAAGCAGCAGCAGCTCGGCCGCGCGCTTGGTGCCGGCGATGCGCGGCAGCAGGTAGCTCGACGCGCCCTCGGGGCACAGGCCGAGGTTCACGAACGGCAGGCGGAAGCGGGCGCCGGCCCCGGCATAGGCGAGGTCGCAATGGAGCAGCATGGTGGTGCCGATGCCCACCGCGAAGCCCTCCACCGCCGCCACCACCGGCTTGCCGAAGCTGGTGAGGGCACCGAGGAAGGTGAGCCCCGCGCTGGGCTCGCCGGCATTGGAGGTGTCCTGGAAATCGGCGAGGTCGTTGCCGGCGGTGAAGCAGCCGCCTGCGCCGGTGAGCACCACCGCGCGCACGGTGTCGTCGTCATCGGCGGCCTTCAGCGCCTCGCCCAGGGCGCGGTAGGTGGCGCGGTCGAGGGCGTTGCGCCGCTCGGGGCGCGAGAGGGTGAGGAGGCGCACGCCGGGGTGCGGATCGGTGATGACGAGGCTCTCGGTCATGGGGTGTCCCCTCCCATTCTGCTCAGGCGGCGAAGGCCGCGGCGTTGGCGGCAAGGCGGGCGCGGGCCTCGCGGTATTCCTGCTCCAGGCGCGCCACCACCTCGGCCACCGGCGGCGCGTCGGCGATGGTGCCCACCCCCTGTCCGGCGCCCCACACGTCGCGCCACGCCTTCACCGTGCCGGAGCCGAAGCTCATGGCGCTCTTGTCGGCGTGGGGCAGGGCGTCCGGGTCGAGCCCCGAGGCGACGATGGAGGGCTTCAGGTAATTGCCTGGCACACCCGTGAAGAAGGGCGAGTAGAGGATGTCCGCCGCAGACGCGGTGGAGATCATCTCCTTGTAGGGGGCCGCCGCCCGCGATTCCGCCGTGGCGATGAAGCGTGTGCCCATGTAGGCGAAGTCGGCGCCGAGCGCCTGGGCGGCGAGGATGGCGTCACCGGTGGCGATGGCGCCGGCGAGGGCGACCGGCCCCTCATAGAAGCGCCGCACTTCCCCGAGCAAAGCGAAGGGGCTGAGCGTGCCGGCGTGGCCGCCGGCGCCCGCGCACACCAGGATGAGGCCGTCCACCCCCGCCTCCAGCGCCTTCTCGGCATGGCGCACGGTGGTCACGTCGTGGAACACGAGCCCGCCGTAGGAATGGGCCTGCCGCACCACCTCGCCGGGCGCGCGCAGGGAGGTGATGATGAGCGGCACCTCGTGGGCGACGCAGGTCTCCATGTCCCGCTCCAGCCGGTCGTTGGAGGCATGGACGATCTGGTTCACCGCGAACGGGGCGATGGGATGGGCGGGGTCGGCGGCCTTCGCCGCGGCAAGCTCGGCCTTGATGCGTGTGAGCCAGCCGTCCAGCGTCTCGGGCGCGCGGGCGTTCAGCGCCGGGAAGGCGCCGACGACGCCCGCGAGGCACTCGGCGATCACCAGCTCCGGCCCGGAGACGATGAACATGGGCGAGGCGATGACCGGCAGCGCGAGCCGGCCCCGGAACGCCTGCGGTAGGCGGCCTTCTGACGCTGTCATCGGGGTGCGCCTTCGGTGGCGCCCTCGCGGGCGAAATAGAGGTCGTGGAGGCGGTCGAGATCGACGCCCGCTGCCTTCTCGGAGAGGATCACCTTGCCCGCGCGCATCAGGTGCAGGTCATCCGCCACCGAGAGGGCGATGCGGGTGTTCTGCTCGATGAGCACGATGGTGGTGCCCTCGGCCTTCAGCTTGCGGATGATGTCGAACACCTCGTTCACGATCACCGGGGCAAGGCCGAGGGAGGGTTCGTCGATGAGCAGGATGCGGGGTTTCGCCATCAGCCCGCGCCCCATGGCCACCATCTGCGCCTCGCCCCCGGAGAGCGAGCCGGCGAGCTGGTGCCGGCGCTCCCTGAGGCGCGGGAAGAAGGCGTACATGCGCTCCAAATTGGCGGAAAGGTCGGCGCGGCAGCGCTCGGGATAGGCGCCGAGGCAGAGGTTCTCCTCCACGCTCATGTCGCGGAACACCAGCCGGCCCTCGGGCACCATGACCAGCCCCTGGGCGGCGAGGTCCCAGGTCTTTCCCTTCAGCGGCGCATCGCCCATGCGGATCTCGCCCGTGTAGGGCAGGAGGCCGGTGAGGGTGCGCAGCAGCGTGGTCTTGCCGGCGCCGTTCGGCCCCACGATGGCGGTGAGCGCGCCCTCGCGGAAGGTGAGGTTCACGTCCCACAGCACGGTGATGGCGCCGTAGCCGGAAGAGAGGTTGCGCGTCTCAAGCATGGGCGGTCCCCGTGTAGCTTTCCACCACGGCCGGATTGTTGAACACTTCCGTGGGGGTGCCGTCGGCGATGAGCTGGCCGAAGTTGAGCACCACCGCGCGGGTGCAGAGCCCCGAGATGGTCTCGATGTCGTGCTCGACGATCACGATGGTGAGGCCGAACAGTTTGTGCAGCTCCTTCAGCTTCAGCATGAAGGATTTCTTGGCGTTGCTTTCCAGGCCAGCCAGCACCTCGTCCAGCAGCAGCAGCTTCGGCTCGGTGGCGAGGGCCTTGGCGATCTCCAGCCGCTTCAGTTCCTGAAGCGCCAGCGCCGTGGCCGCATCGGCATCGGCCTTGTGGGACAGCTCCATCACGGCGAGGATCTCGTCGATGCGCTGCTCGTCGTGGCGCCCGGCGCCGAACACCTGCGCCACGGCCAGGTTTTCCCGCACCGAGAGGTGGTGCATGGGCTGGGGGATCTGGAAGGTGCGGCCGATGCCGGAGCGCGCGCGCCGGTGGAGCGGCAGGCCGGTCACGTCCTGCCCGTCGAACACGATGCGCCCGCGCGCTTTCACGAGGCCGGAGATGGAGTTGAACAGGGTGGTCTTGCCCGCCCCGTTGGGCCCCACCAGGCCCAGGATCTCCCCCGCCGCGATGCGGAACGTGATGCCGGACAGAGCGGTGAGGCCGCCGAAGCGGACGGTGACGGCATCAAGCTCCAGCATGGCGCTTCTCCGCAGGCTTCGGGAAGAGGCGGGCGGCGAGCCCCGCGAGGCCGTTCGGCGCCAGCAGCACCATCACCGCCAGCAGGATGCCGAGCAGGATCTGGTGGCCCACCGGGATCAGGCTTTTCGCGATCACCTGGTCGAACAGGTAGATCACCACCGCGCCGCAGACGGGACCGAGCACGGTGCGGTAGCCGCCGAACACGGCGGCGATGATGGGCATGACGCTCCAGATGCCGGAAAAGGCGTAGTCGGGCTCCAGGAAGCCGATGATGTGCGCGTTGAGCGCCCCGAACACGCCGGCGATGAAGGCCGAGAGGAACAGCATCCAGGACTTCAGCAGCGTCGCGTTCACGCCCACCACGCGGGTGGCGTCCTCGCTCTCGGCGATGGCGCGCAGCGCGGTGCCCACGTGGCTCCGGCGCAGCAGCACGTAGACCACCGCGAACAGCACCACGCAGATGAGCACCAGCACGTAGGAGCCGGCCCGGTTCGCGAGATCGATGCCGAACACGGTGGGCAGGCCGGGAAAGCGCTGCAGGCCCGCCGCGCCGCCGGTGAGCCAGTCCAGCTCGGTGGCGAGGATGCGGAAGATCTGCGCATAGGCGAGGATCGCCAGCGCGAAGTAGGGCCCGGACAGGCGCAGCGCCGGCAGCATGGCGAGGGAGGAGAGGGTGGCCACCACCCCGCCGAGCGGGATGGCGATGAGCACCGGCACCCCCGCCTTCGCCGCCAGCAGCGCGGACGCGTAGGAGCCCACCCCGAAGAAGGCCGCATGGCCGAAGGAAACCATGCCGCCGAGGTTGCCGAGCAGCGCCCAGGAGAGCGCGAGGCCGGAGAGGATGAGCGCGGAGATGAGCAGCCCCAGGACATAGGGGCTGGCGCCCGCCGCCAGCGGCAGCAGCGCGAGGATGACGAGGCCGGCGCCGAGCGCGGCGCCCCGGCCGCGGAAGGCGGAGGGGGGAGGGGCCGCGGTGGATGTGGTCGTGCTCATGGCCTTGCCTTTCAGCCGCGCCGGGCGCGCGCGCCGAACAGGCCGTTCGGCATCAGGAACAGGACGAGGAGGAACAGCACCATGCCGGCGAGCTCCTGCAGGGCGGACGAGGCGAGCGTGACCGTGAGCGCCTCGGTGACGCCCAGCAGCACGGCGCCCAGGAACACGCCGGGAATGGAGCCGACGCCCGCCAGAACGGTGATGATAAAGGCCTTCACCGTGAGCGCGTGGCCGGTGGCCGGCTGCACCACGCTCATGGTGTAGAGGGCGACGCCGGCGAAGGACGCGAGCGCCCCCGCCACCAGGAACGACACCGTCTCGATGCGGGCCGGGTTGATGCCCATGAGCCGCGCGGCATTGCGATTGGAGGAGACGGCGCGCACCGCGCGGCCGTACCAGCTCGACTTCAGCCACCACCACAGCACGCCCATGAGCGTCACGGACAGAACGAAGGCGATGATCTCGCCGCGCATGGCGAACACGTCGCCGAGCGAGACCGCGTCCTGCAGGAAGGGCGAGGTGGTGGTGCGCACGTCGCTCGCGAAGATGAGCAGGATGGCGTTGGTGAGAATGATGCCGATGGCGAAGGTGAGGATCAGCGAGTTGAGCTCGCGGTGGTCCTTGATGCGGTCCACCAGCAGGAACAGCGCCCAGCTCGCCGCGCCCACCACCACCAGGGCGAGGGGAATGGCGAAATAGGGATCGAGCCCGGTGCGCGATTCCACGAGATAGGCCATGTAGGCGGCGAGCAGCACCAGCTCGCCGTGGGCGAGATTGATGATGCGCATGGCGCCGAAGGCGAGGGCGAGGCCCAGCGCCACCAGGGCGTAGACGCCGCCGATGAGCACGCCGGAAAACAGCGCCTGCAGGATGAGTTCGGTCATGTCGCCTCGACGGGGAACATGGAGGGCCGGAAGGGTGGACCCGCGGGCGGGACGGTGCCCGCGGGCGGTCGCGTCAGCGCGGGCTCACCACGGCACGCCGGGGTAGACGACCTCGCCGTTGGCGGCGGACTTCGGCGAGACCAGGACGATCTTGCCGTCGCGGTGCTGGCCCATGGAGAGGGAGAAGTTCGGGTTGTCGCCGGCGGCGTCGAACTGGATGCGGCCGAGCAGGCTCTCGCGGTCGGTTTTGCGCATCTCGTCGGCGAGGCCGCCCTTCTCCAGCGTGCCGCTTTCTGCGGCGCGGAAGATGGCGTCGCACAGCACCATGGTCTCCACGAAGCTCAGGGTGGAGAGGTATTCGATGTCCTTGTTGTAGGTCTGCTTGTAGATGTCCGCGAACTTGCCGCCTTCCTCGCTCTTCACTTCCACCGGGAACGGGAGGAAGGAGGTTCCGGCCACGTTGTTCATGAGGTCGGGAAACTCGGTGTACATCTTCGGCGTGGCGAGCGACCACGTGCCCACGAGCAGCTTCACATTGGGCTTCAGCACCTTGGCGGCGCGGATGATGCCCACGTAATCGTTCTCGTAGCCGGACATCATGATGATGTCGGGCTTATCCTGCAGCTTGATCTTGTTGATGATGGGCTTGAAGTCGGTGATGGCGGGGTCGAACTTGTGCACCGTCACCTTGATGCCCAGGCCGGCGAGGTCCTTCTCCAGCCCTTCCGCGAGCAAGGCGGGGGCCTCCTTGGTGGAGGCGATGATGGAGACCTTCTCGGGCTTCAGGTCGCCGATGAGGGTGGCGATGCCGCGCTCGTAGCCCGCGTTGTTGTTGATGCGGAAGAAGGTCTTGAGGCCGCGCTTGGTCAGCTCGTCGGAGACCGCGCCGGCGGTGATGTAGACCTTGCCCAGCTTGTCGGAGGCGTCCGACGCCGGGCCGATGATGTTGGAGCCGTAGCCGCCGATGATGGCGACAGCCCCGTCGGCGGAGAGCTTCTCCACGGCCGAGACCGCCTTGGCGGGCGTGCTCTCGTCGTCGATGAGGTCGATCTTCACCTGGTAGGCGGGCGTGACGGCGTTGCACATCTTCACCGCCACCTGCATGCCCTCGTTGAAGGCCTGGCCGGAGCGGGCGAGGGTGCCGGTGAGCGGCATGTGGGCGCCGATGGTGAAGGTCTTCGGCGCGGCCTTCGATGCGTCCTGCGCGGCCGCGCCGGTGATGGCGGCCATGAGGCCGAGGGCGAGCGTCGCCGAGGCGATCGTCTTCGCCGGTATCTTGCGGACCATGTGTTCCTCCCAGAGCGTGTCCGACGCCTGGACGCAGTTCCGAACGAGCGCTCGTTCGGCTAATGCGTCCCATTCAGGCGGAGACGGAGGCGCGGCCGGGCAGACCGGCGGATGCGATTCCGGCTCCTGCGGTTCGATCGGCATGGAAGGGGTGCGCGGTCATGGCGTTCCCGCCGGCCCGGGCCTTTGGCCCGCGCCGTCCTGCTCCTCCCGCTGCGCGGTTGTTCCGCGTTCTGGCCCCGTGGGGCAAGGCACGCCCCCGGAGACGATGGATGAATGCCATGCGTTCGGCCGGCCTGTCAATTTCTGCGGAAAATAATTCTGCATATCAGAACATATCAGAGCTGCGCGGTATCCGATGGTGGCAACCGCTGTTGCTGAACAGGTTGACAAGCCGCAGTTTCCGCGTCACCTCTTCCAATAATGCAGATTTACATTCTGCAATGCAGAACCAATGGGAGGCTCAATGGCTCCGCTCCGCAGCGAGGCGACCAACGGCGTCGCCGTGCTCACCATCGTCAATCCGCCGGTCAATGCCCTGGGCGCCGCCGTGCGCGCGGCCCTCGCCGAGGGCATCGCCGCCGCGGCGGCCGATCCCGCCGTGAAGGCCATCGTGCTTGCTGCGGAAGGCAAGGTGTTCGTGGCCGGGGCCGACATCTCGGAGTTCGGCAAGCCGCCGGTCCCGCCCGCTTTGCCGGATGTGGTGGCGGCCATCGAGGATTGCCCCAAGCCCGTGGTGGCGGCCATCAACGGCCCGGCGCTGGGCGGCGGCCTGGAGCTGGCGCTCGCCTGCCACGCGCGGGTGGTGGCGCCCGCCGCCAGGCTCGGCCTGCCCGAGATCAGGCTCGGCCTCATTCCCGGCGCCGGCGGCACCCAGCGCCTGCCGCGCCTCATCGGCGCCGCGCCGGCCTTCGCCATCATGCTTTCGGGCGATCCGGTGAGCGCGCAGAAGGCGCGCGATATCGGCCTCGCCGACGAGATCGCGGAAGGCGACCTGATCGCCGCCGCGTCCGCCGCCGCCCTGCGCCTCGCCGCGGCGGGGGGCTGGAGCAGGTCGGGCGCGCGCGCCGACCGGCTCACAGGCGAGGACCGCGCCGCGTTCGAGGCGGCCGCCGCCGAGGCGCTGAAGCGCAACGCGCGCACGCCTAACGTGCCCGCGCTGGTCGATGCGGTCCGCGCCTGTTTAGACCAGCCGTTCGAGGCGGCGCTCGCCATTGAGCGCGGTCATTTCACGACGTTGGTGGCAGACCCCAGCTCCAAGGCCCTGCGCCACATCTTCTTCGCAGAGCGCGAGGCCGCGCGCATTCCCGGCATCGGCCGGGAGGTGAAGGCGCGGCCCATCGCCAGGGCGGCGGTGATCGGCGCCGGCACCATGGGCGGCGGCATCGCCATGTGCTTCGCCCAGGCGGGCATTCCCGTCACCCTCATCGAGGTGAAGGCGGAGGCGCTGGAGGCCGGCGTCGCCCGCATCCGCGCCAATTACGAGACCTCGGTGAAGCGCGGCTCGCTCTCGCAGGAAGCGATGGCGCAGCGCCTTTCCCTCATCACCCCGGCGGTGGGGCTCGACGCGGCCGCCGATGCCGACATCGTCGTGGAGGCCGCCTTCGAGGACATGGGGGTGAAGGCGGAGATCTTCGGCGCCCTCGACAAGGTGACGCGGTCCGGCACCATCCTCGCCACCAACACCTCCTACCTCGACGTGGATGCCATCGCCGCCACCACCACGCGGCCGCAGGATGTGGTGGGCCTGCATTTCTTCAGCCCCGCCAACGTGATGCGCCTGCTGGAGGTGGTGCGCGGGGCGAAGACCGCACCCGACGTTCTGGTGACCAGCCTCGATCTCGGCCGCAAGCTCGGCAAGCTGCCGGTCGCGGTGGGCGTGTGCTACGGCTTCGTGGGCAACCGCATGCTGGCCAAGCGCACCGAGGCCGCCGAGCGCCTGCTGCTGGCGGGGGCGCTGCCCCATGAGGTGGACGCGGCGGTCACCGATTTCGGCTTCCGCATGGGTCCGTTCGCCATGGCGGACCTCGCCGGGGTGGACATCGGCTGGCGCGCCCGCAAGGCGGCCGGCGACAAGGCGGTGAAGGCGCCGGTGGCGGATGCGCTGGCCGAGCAGGGCCGCTTCGGCCAGAAGACCGGGCGTGGCTTCTATCTCTATCCCAAGGGCGCCCGCGCCGGCGTGCGCGACCCGGAGACGGAAGCGCTTATCGCCTCGCTCTCTCAGGCGCGGGGCATCGCCCGCCGCAGCTTCACCCGCGAGGAGATCGAGGCGCGCCTGTTCTACCCCATGGTGAACGAGGGCGCGAAGATCCTGGAGGAGGGCATCGCCGCCCGCGCCGGCGACATCGATATCATCTGGGTCAACGGCTACAACTGGCCCGCCTTCACCGGCGGCCCCATGCATTGGGCCGAGCAGGTGGGCCTGTCCAGGATCGTCGCCGCGCTGGAGGCGTTCGCCGCCGAGACCGGCGACGACGGCCTGCGGCCCGCCCCGCTGCTGAAGCGCCTCGCGGAAGGCGCGGGCTCCTTCGCCGCGCAGGAGGCGGCGTGATGGCCGCGGAGCCTGCCACGGCGCCGCTGCCGCCCTGGCAGGCCGCCTTCCCAGAGGTGTGCGACTGGGCCGCGCCGCTGGAGATCACCACCCTGCCGGAACTGCTCGCCACCGCCGTGGGGGCGCGGGGGGAGGGGACGGCGCTCGATTTCCGGGACGGCGAGATCAGCTATCGCGAGCTCGGGCGGGAGGTGGAGCGCCTCGCGAGCGGGCTCGCCCGCGCCGGGGTGAAGCGCGGCGAGAATGTCGCCCTGCTGCTGCCCAACACCCCCTGGCACCCTCTGGCCTTCTTCGCGCTCACGCGGCTCGGGGCGCGGGTGGTGCACATTTCCGCGCTCGATGCCCGGCGTGAGATCATCCACAAGCTGAAGGCCACCTCCGCCCGCCGGCTCGTCACCACCAACCTGCCCGGCTTCCTGCCGGGCGCGCTCGACATGCTCGCCGAGGGCGTCGTGGAGGAGGTGCTGGTGGGGGAGGATGCCCGCTGGGGCGTGGGCGAGAGCGCGCCGCTGGCCACTCCGGAGCGTGCGGGCGTGCGCGATCTCGGCGCCCTCGCCAGCGATGCCCCGCTCGCCGTGCCGCTGCCCTCGGTGGACGATATCGCGGTGCTGCAGTTCACGGGCGGCACCACCGGCCTGCCCAAGGCGGCCATGCTGAGTCACGGCAACCTCACCTCGGCGGTGAGCATGTATCGGGCGTGGCGCGATGGCGGCCGCCCCCTGGTGGCTGGCACCGAGAAGGCGGTGGCGGTGCTGCCGCTGTTCCACATCTACGCCCTCACCACCGTGCTGCTGCGCCACCTGCGCGACGGAAACACGGTGCTGCTGCGCCAGCGCTTCGACGTGGAGACGCTGATTCGTGACGTCAGCGTGCTGAAGGCCAGCCAGTTCTCCGGCGTGCCCACCATGTGGGTGGCGCTCCTGAACCGGCCGGGGGTGGAGGCGGTGGATTTCTCCGCGCTCAAGTCCTGCGTGTCCGGCGGGGCGCCGCTGCCGTTCGAGGTCCAGGCGAGGATCGAGGCGCTGATCGGCACCCAGCTCAACAACGGCTGGGGCATGACGGAGACGGCGCCCGCCGGCTCCCGCGTGCCGTTCCAGGTGGAGCGGCGGCCGGGCCTCATCGGCATTCCGCTGCCGGGCCTGTCCATGCGCATCGTCGCCATGGACGCGCCGGGCCGCGCCCTGCCGCCCGGCGAGGTGGGCGAGATCGCCATTCGCGGGCCCAATGTCTTCAAGGGCTATCTCAACGACGAAGAGGGCACGCAGGCCGCCTTCCACGACGGCTGGTTCCTGACCGGCGACATGGGGCGCATGGATGCGCGCGGCCTGTTCGAGATCGTCGACCGGCGCAAGAACATGATCATTTCGTCGGGCTTCAACGTTTATCCGGCGGCCATCGAGAACGCCATCTACGAGCACCCAGCGGTGGAAGAGGTCATCGTCATCGGTGTGCCCGACGCGTATCGCGGCCAGTCCGCGAAAGCCTACGTGAAGCTGAAGGCCGGCGCCGATCCCTTCACGCTCGATGATCTGCTCCATTTCCTGGCCGATCGCCTGGGCCGGCACGAGATGCCCCGCGCCCTGGAATTCCGCGATGCGCTGCCGCGCAGCCCGGTCGGCAAGCTCCTGCCCAAGGTCCTCATGGCCGAGGCCGCCGCCGCCGTGGAGGCCGCCGCGCAGGCGGCCATCCGGGCCGGAGCGGCGAACGAAACACACTGAAATCAAGACGAGGAAGCGTTCATGGTCGAAGCCGTCATCGTTTCCACCGCGCGCACGCCCATCGGCAAGGCGCAGCGCGGTGCGCTCAACATCACCAAAGGCGCGGACATGGCCGCCCACGCCATCCGCCATGCGCTAGCCCGCGGCAGGGTGGACCCGGCCGAGGTCGAGGAAGTCGTCATGGGCTGCGGCTATCCGGAAGGCGCCACCGGCGGCAATGTCGCCCGCCACGGCGCACTGGTGGCCGGCATTCCCGTGACCGCCACCGGCGTCACGGTGAGCCGCTTCTGCGCCTCGGGCCTGGAGGCCATCGCCCATGCGGCGAAGCGCATCGTCATGGACGGCGTGCCGGTGGCGGTGGCCGGCGGCGTGGAATCCATCTCCCTGGTGCAGCCGGTGAACCGCGAGGCCTTCCGCAACGATTGGCTGATGGCCCACAAGCCGGACATCTACGTCACCATGATCGAGACCGGCGACAACGTCGCCCGGCGCTACGGCGTGACGCGCGAGGCCCAGGACGCCTTTTCCCTCGCCAGCCAGCAGCGCACGGCGAAGGCCCAGGCCGCGGGCCTGTTCGACAACGAGATCGTGCCCGTCACCGTCGAGAAGGCGGTGACCGACAAGGAGACCGGCGAGACCCGGCGCGAGCGCGTGACCCTCGCCAGGGATGAGGGCAACCGGGCCGACACCACGCTGGACGGCCTTTCCAAGCTGAAGCCGGTGCGGGGCGACGACCAGTTCGTCACCGCCGGCAACGCCAGCCAGCTCTCGGACGGCGCCTCCGCCAGCGTGCTCATGTCGTCCGCCGAGGCGGCGCGGCGCGGGGCGCAGGTGCTCGGCATCTTCCGCGGCTATGCGACCGCCGGGTGCGAGCCGGACGAGATGGGCATCGGCCCCGTGTTCGCCGTGCCGCGCCTGCTGGAGCGCAACGGGCTCAAGGTGTCCGACATCGGCCTGTGGGAGCTGAACGAGGCGTTCGCCTCCCAGTCCGTCTACTGCCGCGATACGCTCGGGATCGATCCGGACATCTGCAACGTCAACGGCGGCGCCATCTCGGTGGGTCATCCGTTCGGCATGAGCGGCGCGCGCCTCGTGGGCCATGCGGTGCTGGAAGGGCGCCGGCGCTGCGTGCGCTACGCGGTCGTCACCATGTGCATCGCCGGCGGCATGGGCGCGGCGGGCCTCATCGAAATCAACCCGGAGGCCTGATCCATGGACCTGCGCTTCACTCCTGAAGAGATCGCCTTCCGCGAGGAGGTGCGCGCCTTCTTCCGCACCGAGATTCCCGCCGAGATCCGGGCCAAGGTCTCGGAAGGCCGCAAGATGGCGCGGGAGGACTACGTGACCTCCCAGCGCATCCTGAACGACAAGGGCTGGGCCGTGCCGGGCTGGCCGGTGGAATACGGCGGCCAGCCCTGGAGCCCCGTCCAGCGCTACATCTTCATGGAGGAGCTGATGCAGGCGGCGGTGCCGCTGCCGCTGCAGTTCAACTGCCACATGGTGGGCCCGGTGATCGCGACCTTCGGCAGCGACGCGCAGAAGCAGCGCTTCCTGCCGCGCATCAAGAGCCTGGAGGACTGGTGGTGCCAGGGCTTCTCCGAGCCCGGCGCCGGCTCCGACCTCGCCTCGCTGAAGACCCGCGCGGTGAAGGACGGCGACCATTACGTCATCGACGGGCAGAAGACCTGGACCACGCTGGGCCAATATGCCGACTGGATGTTCTGCCTCGCCCGCACCGACCCCACCGCCAAGAAGCAGCAGGGCATCTCCTTCATCCTCATCGATATGAGAAGCCCCGGCGTCACCGTGCGGCCCATCATCACCATCGACGGCCGGCACGAGGTGAACGAGGTGTTCCTCGACGCCGTCAAGGTGCCGGTGGAGAACCTGGTGGGCGAGGAGAACAAGGGCTGGGACTATGCCAAGTTCCTGCTCGCCAACGAGCGCACCGGCATCGCCCGCATCGGCATGTCCAAGGAGCGTATCGCCCGCATCAAGCGCCTCGCGCGGGTGACGCCGGCGGGGGCCGGCACCATGTGGGACGACATGGATTTCCGCTCGCGCCTCGCGTCCGTCGAGATCGAGCTGAAGGCGCTGGAGATCACCCAGATGCGGGTGGTGGCGGCGCAGGCGACGCGTGACCCCACCAAGCCCGACCCCGCCTCCTCCATCCTCAAGATCAAGGGCTCGGAGCTGCAGCAGGCGACCACCGAGCTGCTGCTGGAGCTGGCGGGCCCGCAGGCCCTGCCGGCGGCGCGGCCCGACGCCGGCCACAACGACGCCGAGGCCCTGTTCGCCTGGGCGGACGCGGCGGCGCCCGTCTATTTCAACCACCGCAAGGTGTCCATCTACGGCGGGTCCAACGAGATCCAGCACAATGTGATCGCCAAGGCGATCCTTGGTCTTTGAAACCGGGCCCGCGAGGAGGACTCCATGGATTTCGACCTGACCGACGAGCAGTCCCTGCTCAAGGACACCGCCCAGCGCTGGGCTTCGGACACCTATTCCACCATCGAGCAGCTCGCCGCCGCCCGCGCCGAGCCCCTGGGCTTTCCCGAGGCCAAGTGGGCGGAGCTGGCGGAACTGGGCCTGCTCGGCCTGCCGTTCGCGGAAGCCGACGGCGGCTTCGGCGGCGGACCGGTGGAGACGCAGGTGGTGATGGAGGCCCTGGGCCGCGCGCTGGCGCCGGAGCCTTACCTCGCGAGCGTCATCCTGGGCGGCGGCGCGGTGCGCCTCGCCGGCTCGGAGGCGCAGCGCGCGGCGCTGCTGCCGGGCGTCATCGAAGGTTCCGCCCGCCTCGCCTTCGCCCATTCCGAGGTCCAGGCGCGCTACGACCTCAACGATGTCGGCACCACCGCCCGCGCCGTGGAGGGCGGCTTTCGCCTGGACGGCCGCAAGAGCGTGGTGCTGAACGCCGATGCGGCGAAAACGCTGGTGGTGAGCGCCCGCAGCTCCGGCGATCGGCGGGACGGGGCCGGCATCACCCTGTTCCTGGTGCCGGCGGATGCGCCGGGGCTCACCCTCACGGCCTACGCGACGCAGGACGGCGGCCGCGCGGCCGATGTGCTGCTGGCCGATGTCCTGGTGCCGGCCGACGCCGTGCTCGGCACGGTGGGCGAGGGGCTCCCCGTGGTGGAGCGGGTGGTCGAGGGCGCCATCGCGGCCCTGTGCGCCGAGGCGGTGGGCCTGATGGAGGCGCTGCACGCGCTGACGGTGGAATACCTCAAGACCCGCAAGCAGTTCGGGGTCGCCATCGGCTCCTTCCAGGCGCTCCAGCACAAGGCGGTGGACATGTTCGTGGCGCTGGAGCAGGCCCGCTCCATGGCGCTCTATGCCGCCATGATGGTGGAGGCCGAGGATGCTGGAGAGCGCCGCGTGGCGCTCTCCGCCGCCAAGGCGCAGGTGAACCGCTCGGCCCGCCTCGTGGGGCAGACCGCGGTGCAGCTCCACGGCGGCATCGGCATGACCATGGAGTATATCGGCGCCCACCACTTCCGGCGCCTCGCCATGATCGAGCTGATGTTCGGCGACACGCCCTTCCACCAGCGCCGGGTGGCGGCCGAGGGCGGGCTGGTCGCCGCCGCCTGATGCGGAGGGCCCGCGCGGCCCTTGAGCGAAACCCGCCCGGCGCGGGTCATGGGCCGGAGCCCATGGCATGACGCGGGGCCGCCCCCCTGAGGGGAGGCCCCGGTCACTGTGCGCCACGCCTCAGGCGGCGGCGCCGGCCTTCTGGCGCCGCGCGAAATCATGGAAGGCGGCGAGCTGGCCTTCGATGAAGCTCAGGGTGCCCTGGTCGGTCAGCGTGCCGTCCGTCACCTTGGTGTGGACCTGGCCCACCATCACCTCGGGCACGTTCATGACCGGCACGTCGAGGGCCACCAGGACCTGCCGCAGGTGATACTGCGCCCGCGCCCCGCCGAAGCCGCCCATGGAGGCGGACTGGATGAGGGTGGGCTTGTCCTTCAGCGGCGGCTTCTCCTTCAGGCGGGAGAGCCAGTCGATGGCGTTCTTGAGCCCGCCGGGGATGGAATAATTGTATTCCGGCGTCACGATCACCAGGGCGTCTGCGGCAATGATCGCGTCGGCGAGCGCGGTGACCGGCGCCGGGAAGCCGGCGGCCTCGATGTCTCCGTCATAGATGGGCAGGAGGGCGATCGAGGGCAGGATCTCGATCTCGACACCCTCGGGGGCGAGGCCCTGGAGCGCGCGCGCGATGGCGGCGTTGTAGGACCCCTTGCGCACGCTGCCCACCAGAACGACCCATTTCATGGCGCGACCTCTCATTTCATCCGCCGGCTGGCCGCCGGCGGCTGGAACTTGAGCACAAACCGGGGCCGAAGTCATACGTGCCGGCCGCGGTCCGCAGGCGTGCGGCGTCGCGCCATCCGCTCCGCGCCCCGAGCGGCGCCAGGCGGGTTTCGCTCACACGCTGCGCGGGCATGAGTAAACGCCCAGGAGCACGAGCGGACAGAACGAGCGGACAAAGCCGTCCAAGTGAGAGGTCGGCGGGAAAAGCTCACGGGCCTCCGGTCTCAGCCGATGCGGACCATGTGGTTGTCGAAGCGCGGGCCGCCGGTGCGGCGCGCCACCACCGCGACGCCGTCGTCGGCGGCCGAGATGCGCACCACCTCGCCATAGCCGCTGGCGGCGACGAAGGCGCCGGCCTCGTAGGTCATGGCGAGGGAGCAGCCGTCCACCAGAGGCACGGCGCCGAGATAGCGCCCGTCCGCCCGCCACACCGCCACCCGCCCGCCGCGCGGCGAGGCGCAGGCCACGAACCGGCCCGAGGCGTCGTAGGCCACGGAGCCCACGTAGCCGCGCAGCTCGCGCCAGGCGTTGTCCGGCGCCTCGAAGGGTGAGACCGTGCCATCGGCGGCGATGCGGAACAGGAGCGGGCGGGCGATGCCGTCGTTCATCAGGTCCTGCGCCGCCACCACCGTGCCGCCTGCGCCATCCCGCGAGAGATGGCGCAGGGACAGGCTGGAGAGGTCCCGCGAAAGCCGTCCCTCGCCGCGCAGGGCGCCGGTGGCGGGGTCGAGGAGGGTGATGGTGGAGCCGGTCAGCTCCGCGTCGCGGGCTTCCGGCGTGTTGGGCTCGATGCCGCCGTTGGCGATCACCAGCGCGGCGCCCGAGCGCATCAGGTCGTGGGGCCCGTCGCCGGCGGTCGGCCATTCGTCGGTGATGGCGAAGCCGGCCGCCACCTCGCGCCGCGCCAGCACGCCGCGGCCCATGGTGGGCCGGCCGTCCTGCGCGCGCGGGGGCTCGATCTCGGCGGTGAGGAAGAAGCGCCCGTCGGGCGTGAAGCGGCCATGGCCCGAGAACACGCGCCCCTCGCCCGGCGCGAAAGTGGAAACGACGCCCGCACGGTCGTGGCGGAAGACCACCGCCACCTTGCCCGGCCGCCGGCCCACCGCCACCGCGAGCGGCCCGGTGGGGCTGGCCTCGACGCCATGGAGGCGGGCGGCGGAGGGGGCATCCACATCGGCCGCGCCGGCGGCGTCCACGGAGACCGCGGCGAAGCCCTCCGTCACCCCGGCGGTGGAGAGCCAGCCGGTGGCGGGGGCGGCGTCCGCCGCCGCATGCAGGCGCGCGGCGGCGGGAACCGCGAGCAGCGCGCCGGCGACGAAGGCGCGTCGGGAGAGGAAGCCCATGGCCGCCTCAATCGCCGTCGAGGGCGTTGAAGCCCAGGGAGATGACGAAATAGGAGGCCATCGGCCGGTAGACCGCGAGCTGGGCCGCCTTGAAGGTCTTGATGGCGGCGTGGAGCGCGGCCGCCCCGCTCGCCGTCTGCGCGGCGGCGCCGAGGTCGGCGGGCAGCTTGTCGGCGGTGGCGTCGGCCTCGGTGGCGGCCTTGTTCACCACCCATTGCGGGCGGCTCGGCATCTGGGTGGCGATGGCGCGCAGGAGCGCGTCCGCGCTTTTCACCATGTTGGCCGCCACCCGGCCCGAGCGGCCGGAGCGCCAGTTGTCCGCCGAGAGGGGCTTGGCCTCGGACGGGCCGGAGCCGAGCACGGGCAGGATCTTGGTGTCCGTCACCCGCTGGTAGGCGCCGGAGAGATCGGTGAGGATCATGCCGGGAAGGGCGGCGGCATCGGGGAAGAGATCCGGGTCGCCTTTGCCGGCCGCCAGCGCGCCGAGCAGCCCGCTGTCCCGGCCTCCCCACTGGGTGCGCACATCATGGGCGATGGCGGCGAGATTGGTGGCGATGGCGAGGCCGAAGGCACAGCGGCGCGCCGCCTCCGGCCCGGCGGCGAGCGCCTGGGCGGCGCCCTCGTCATAGAGCAGGCGTTCCAGCGCGGGCAGGCCCTGCACCGAGGCGCTGGCCTGGGCGAAGCGCTCGGGCGAGAGGCGGGCGGCGTCGGGGTCGGAGATGACCTCCGCCATGCCGCGGGCGATGGCGTTGCGCCGGTCGGGGAAGAAGCTGAAGCGGTCGGCCCTCAGGTTCTGGCTGATGGGACCGAAGGTGATGAATTCCACCGCATTCCAGGCATCGGCGGTCTTGCCGTAGGCGTCCTTCAGGGCCGGCACGCCGGCCTCCTCGGGCTTGGCGCAGAAGCCGGTCCAGGCCGCCTTCTGGGCATCGGCGGCGCCGGCGAGCGCATCGTAGCGCGGCAGCAGCCAGCTCTCGATCACGGACACGGAATCGAAGGGCGGGTTCGCCGCCAGCGCCGGCGAAACCGAAAGAGCGGCAACGCAGCCAAGGGTGGCGAGCGCCTTGCGCGCCGTGGCGAGGGCTGGGCGGGCAATGTTCTCAAGCATCCGGAACCACTTCCAAAAACTAGAGGGACGAAACGAAGGCGATGAGCGCGGCGCGCTCCCGCTCGGAAAGGGCGCGGAAGCGGGCGGCCGCCGGGGCGGCCTCTCCCCCGTGCCACGCCACCGCCTCCGCCACCGAGCGCGCGCGTCCATCATGCAGCAGGCCGGTCTTACGGGCGAGGGCCTGGGAGACGCCCGCCAGCGGCGCGGTGCGCCAGTCGGAGGCTCCGGCGCCGGGCTCCGGCATGGTATCGCCGAGGTCGGGGCCCATGTCGTGCAGCAGCAGGTCCGAGTAGAGGCGCGCCTTGCCGCCGTCGGCGGTGGGCATCTGCGGCCGATGGCAGGCGGCGCAGCCCGTGGCGGCGAACAGCCGCGCGCCGGCGGCGCCGGCGGCGTCGGCCGGCGTGGTCGCCTGGGGCGTGGGCAGGGAGGCGACATAGGCCACCACCCGGTCCAGCACCGGCGCGCCGATCTCGAAGCCGGGGGTGCCGTCCGCCGCCGGATGGGCGCCGTGGGGCGCCGCGCGGCAGGCCGCCTGGGCGGCGGTGCAGTCGCCCCAGGGCTCGGGATGGAGCGGGTTGGACAGGCCGAGGTCGAGGAAGAAGGCCTCCGCGCTCTGGCTCTCGATGGTGGGGTGGCTCGCCTTCCAGCCGAAACGGCCGACGCGGAACGAGCCGTCCTGCTGCGGAATGCGCCGGGCGCGGCCGGAGACGCCGTCATGCCCTTCGGCCTGCTCCTTCTCCACCGCCAGGATGGCGGCATCGGGCACGGCGGCCATGGCGCCACGCCCGTGCAGGTCCGGCGCGGCACGCAGCGAAAGCCCGCTTTTCGGATCGAGCGGGCCGTAGGCGAGGCCGTCGAGGCGCGGCTTGCGCGCGTGTCGGCCATCGGGGAGGGCGGTGTCGTCCGCGGCGATGATGCCCTCGGCGACAAGGCCGGGGACGGCGTCGATCTGCAATCGCCGGCCATAGACCGGGTCGGCGGCGCCGTCCTCCTGTCCGATCATCAGCACCATGCCGCGCCCCGCCACCTGGCCCGAGGCGTCGAAGGCGGCCGCGGCGCGGCCGCCGCCGGGGTGGCAGGAGGCGCAGGAGCGGGCATCGAACAGGGGGCCGAGGCCGTCGTCCGCCTGGGTGGTGGTGGGGGCCGGGGTCCAGGGCCGCTTGAACAGAGCCTTGCCGATCTGCACGTCGAGATCGTCGAGCGCGCGGGCCGGCGTCACGGCGCCCGGCGCCCAGGCGGCGAGAACGGCGGCGAAAAGCGCCATGCGCGCCCAGTGTCCTGCTTGCCGGGCCATCACGCCACCCGGAACCAGCCCATGAGGCCGGAATCCATGTGTTCGAGGATGTGGCAATGGAACACCCAGTTGCCGCTCGCGGCCTTGAAGGCGATGTCCACGCTCTCGTTGGGCTCGACGATGACGGTATCGGCCAGGAACTGCGGCAGCGTCTTCTTCTTGGAGGAGGAGAGCACCTTGAAGATGTGGCCGTGCAGATGCATCGGATGCACGTGCTTGGTCACGTTGGTGATGGTGAGCACGTAGCTCTGCCCGTTCTTCAGCACGTTGAGCGGCGGCGGCAGGCGCAGGTCCGCCCCCGCGCCCCAGGAATTGCGGTTGATGGCCCAGAAGGTCTTGTCGCCCACGCACAGGGAATCGACGAGCGCCTTGGCGAGCGGGTCGTCCGGCGGCAGCGGCGGCGCGATGACGGTGGCGCCCGCGGCGGTCTGCACCAGGAAATCGAGGTGGGTGGCCTTGGCCACGTCCGGCTGCGGCAGCTGGACTGGAGCGGGCAGGGCCTTGGGCTTGAAGGGGGTCTTCTTCCGGCCCTTGTCCACCGCCACCAGGGTGGTGAGAAGGCAGGGCTCGGCGGTGCGGTAATCGTAGATCTTCACTTCCTCGCCGGGGCCGGGCATGCGCACATGCACGTCGAGCCGCATGGCGGGGCCCATGCGCCAGACGCCGTCGGGGGCCGCGTTCAGCAGGAAAGGCGTGGTCGCCTGCCCGTCGATGGCGATGGCCGCCGCGTGGTCGGTATCGCAGCCGAAGTCGATCACCCGCGTGGAATCGGCGACGATGGCGCGCACCCGCACATCGCCATGGGCGGGGGCCTCCACCCGCGGCGGCACGATGGAGCCGTTGACCGCGCGCACCGTGCCGAAGGTGCCGGCGGTGGAGGCACCCTCGTCGGTGAACATCTGCAGCCAGCGGCCGTTCTCGTCCAGCCGCCAGTCCTTTACCGCGATGATGTGCTCGGCATCGAAGCGCACCTGCTTCTCGCGCGGGTCCTCCACGAGCAGGAGCCCCACGAGGCCACGGCCCACCTGGCCGGTCTCATCGCAATGGGGATGGAAGAAATAGAAGCCGGGATCGGGCAGCGGCACGTTGTAGAAGAAGCGTCCGCCCGCCGGCACCACCGGCTGGGTGATGGGCGCGACGCCGTCGAAGATGTAGGGCCCGCGGATGCCGTGCCAGTGCACGGTGGTGGGGTCCGGAAGCCGGTTCTCGAACTCCACCATCAGGCGCGTGCCCTGGGGCGCGCGCAGGGTGAGGAAGGGCGTGCCGTTATAGGCGCAGAACCGGGGCGTGGGCGGCTTGTCCGCGCCGAGCAGGGGCACCGTGGTCTCCTCGGCCACCAGCGACAGGCGCCGCTGGGGGGCATCGGGAGGCAGGGTGTCGATGGCCCTGGGCAGCACCTCCCCGAGGGCGGAAGGCGCGAAGGCCGCGGCTCCCGCCGCGGCCCCTCCCAGCATCAATGCGCGACGCGAGATCACCGCCGGCGCCTCACTTCTTGCCGACGGCCGAGGGGTCGTCGAGGCTCTTGGAGCCTTCCACCTTGATCTGGAGCTTGAGGGCGGAGACCCCGCGCTCGATGGCGTGGGCCTGGGCCACCAGGGCGTCGACGCCGGCCTGGATGAGCTTGGCGCCCTTCTCGTTGCCCTCGCCCAGCATCTGGTCGTAGGCCATCTCGCCGGAATCGGCGGTGTCCTTGATCGCCTTCAGCGCGGCCAGCGCGGCGTCCGACTTCTGGTCGATCTCGTCGGCGATCTTGGGGTCCTTGGCGCGGATGAGGTCGGCCACGGAAGCGCCGGTGAGGGCGGTGCCGTCGGGCTTGGTGAAGCGGCCGTAATACACGTCGCGGATGCCCACTTCGTCATAATAGTGCGAGTTGTGGGTGTTGTCCGAGAAGCAGTCATGCTCCTCTTCCGGGTCGTGCAGGATGAGGCCGAGCTTCATGCGCTCGCCGGCCAGCTCGCCATAGGAGAGGGAGCCGAGGCCGGTGAAGATGACGGCGAGGCCGGCATTGTCCTTCTTCTTCAGCAGGGCCTTGCGGGCGGCGCCCTTGGCGCCCCAGGCGTCGGTCATTTCCTTCAGGTCGTCCACCAGGGTCTTCGTGGCCACCTTCAGATACTGGCCGCGGCGGTCGCAATTGGCGTTGGTGCAGGCCTTGAGGTCATAGTCGGTCCAGGAGCGGGCGCCGGCGCCGGGCCCGGTGCCGTTGAGGTCCTGGCCCCACAGCAGGAACTCGATGGCGTGCCAGCCGGAGCCCACGTTCGCCTCGACCCCGCCGGCGCTGTTGAGGTTGTGCAGCAGCTCGGGGGTGATCTTGGTGACGTCGATGGTCTTCTTGCCGATGCGGATCGTCTTGGAGGCGATCACATTGGCGGTGTAGAGCGGGTTTTCGTCGGAGGTCTCGCCATACTTCGACTTGTCGACATAGTCGATAAGACCCTCGTCCAGGGGCCAGGCGTTGACGTTGCCTTCCCACTCGTCGACGATCTTGTTGCCGAAGCGGAAGGCCTCGGTCTGCTGGTAGAAGGTGCGGGCGTGCTTCCAGGCGTCCTTGGCCTTCTGCTGCGTCTCGGCGCTCGGCGTCGCCACGAAGGCGTCGATGGCCTGCTGCATCTGCTTGGAGGTCTCGTAGGAGGCGCCGTACATCGCCTCCGCGAGGTCCGCGTAATGGGTGATCACATCGCGGGGCTTCGGCGCGTCGGCGAATGCCGGCGACACGAAGCTCACCGCGGCGGCGATCGCGCCGGCAATGACATGCGCGCGCATCAACCTGGTCTCCTGGTTCGGGTAAGGCTCGTTCAAATGACGGGGCGGTCGCAAAGGGTCCGCCTCCCCAGCGCGGGCAGATTAGGCAGGGCTCGCCCCCCTCGCAAGCGCGCGGGATAATAATGGAATCGTTCTATGAACGGCTTCCGATAGGTCAGTCCAGGCTTCACTTCCGCGTGTCAAGACAAAGGGGTATGCGCTGTTGCGTAGTTCTGCGCGCGTGCGCCGGAGCGGGCGGACTGGCCGCGATGTCTTCACGGGCTGGCGGCTCCCGCTACTGCGCGGGAGATTGCATGCGATGCAACGCAGGCTGGAAATCCTGATGTTGAAGTCATTCTAAACTGCGCTTGACCGGCTGACAAACCGCTCCGGGCGATGTTAGGAAAGATGTCATGCCCGTAGCCGGCGTCGCGGCATGGGCCGAATATGTATTTTTGAGTTGTTCCAAACTGATTGCGAGATCTTTCCGGTGCGCGGTTTCGCGCCTTGATCCCGTTCCCTGAAGGCCGTGCGGCGGGCGCCGCGACCGGAGCGGTCGCGCGTGGGCATCGCGCCGCCGCTGAGCGGGCTTCGGCCCGGCGTGATAAGGAGAGCAGACATGCTGGCGGCACTCCTCGTGGTGTTTCGTGAGGTGCTGGAGGCGGGCATCGTCATCGGCGTCGTGCTCGCGGCGTCGGAGGGCATCCGCGGGCGCGGCCTGTGGATCAGCGCCGGCGTGCTCGGCGGCATCGCCGGCTCGGCGGTGCTGGCGCTGTTCGCCGAGCGCATCTCCAACCTGTTCGACGGCTCCGGCCAGGAGTTGCTGAACGCGTCCATCCTCGCGGTCGCGGTGGTGATGCTGGCCTGGACCGTGGTGTGGATGGCGAGCCACGGCCGCGAGATGGTCATCCAGATGCAGGCGGTGGGCAAGGACGTGAAGGAGGGCCGAAAGCCCCTCACCGCCCTCGCCGTCGTGGTCGGCATGGCGGTGCTGCGCGAGGGCGTGGAAATCGTGCTGTTCGTCTACGGCATCATGTCCACCGGCATGGAGAGCGTGCCCGACGTGGTGATGGGCGGCCTCGGCGGCCTGCTCGCCGGCGCGGCGGTGGCGTTCGTGCTCTACCGGGGCCTCGTGGCGGTGCCGCTGAAGTACCTCTTCAAGGTCACGGCCATCGTCATCACCCTGCTGGCGGCCGGGCTCGCGGCGCAGGTGGTGGGCATCCTCCAGGATTCCGGCTTCATTCAGTCCCTGGCCGATCCGGTGTGGGATTCAAGCTGGCTGCTGTCGGATGACGGCGCCCTCGGCCGGGTGCTGCGCACGCTCGTGGGCTATCGGGCCCAGCCGACCGGCATGCAGGTCATCGCCTATGTGGTGACGGCGGCGGTGATCGTGATCCTCTCCAGCCTCGTCAACAGCCGCATCGCCAAGGCCAAGCAGCTTTCCCGCCCCGTGCGGGCCTGAGGAGGCGCGCGGGCGAGCACGCGAATTTGCGCGCGGCTGCACTTGCCGCGCGTGGCGCGCCGACGCATCTTCCGGTGAAGACCGGCAGTCCGGCCCGCTTCTCCCCTGTGAGGACGCGAGCCGCCGGCCGTGAGCCGCAAAGGAGATGCCGTGAGCCAGGACGCCTCATCCCGCCTGTTCCTGCGTGTCGATTTTCCCGACGGGCGGCGCCTGGGGCCGGGCAAGATCATGCTGCTCGAGGCCATTCGCGAGCATCGCTCCATCCTCTCCGCCGCCAAGGCCATCGGCATGAGCTATCGCCGCGCCTGGCTGCTGGTGGATGAACTGGACCGCATGTTCGAGCAGAAGGTGATCCTCACCTATCCGGGACGGCGCGGCGCGGGGACGGAGGTCACGGCTTTCGGCGAGCGGCTCATCGCGCTCTACCGCGCCATGGAGCGGCAGGCCGCGAAGGCCACCCGTTCCACTCTGGATGAGCTCACTCAGGCTCTGGCGGACGAGAGCGCCCGGCAACCAGCCGAAGAGACGGCCCCGCTGAGCGCGAAGGCGGGCTGAACGGCTCGCTCTGCGCCGGGAAAGCGGGGGAGCGGCTGTCCACCGCCACCGCCTTGATCATGGCCCACACGGGCATGCCCTCCTCCAGCGCCAGCCGCTCGACGCTCTCCAGCGTGACGAGGGACTGCAGCCGGCCGTGGGGCAGGCTCACCTCCACCGTCGCATAGGGCCCGCCCTCGCGCCGGATGGCGCCGATGGTGCCGCAGAGCCGGTTCGTCACGGAGACGTCGATGGGCCGCGACAGCGACAGCGAGACATCGCGCGAGCGGATGCGCGCGCGCACCGGCGCGCCCACCGGCCGGTCCACCAGCGGCACCCGCAGCTCCCCGTCGGCGAAGGTGAGGGTGGAGAGGGCAAGTTCGGAGTCGTGGCTCTTCACCACGCAGTCGAGGATGGTGCCGAGGTCGAACCGCCCGAGCACCGGCATCAGCTCGGGGCGCGAGAGCACGTCGGAGAGCGGGCCGCTGGCGATCACCGCGCCATCCTGCAGCGCGGCCACCATGTCGGCGAGGCGCAGCACCTCGTCGATGGAGTGGCTGACATAGAGGATGGGCAGCTTCAGGTCGTCCCTGAGGCGTTCCAGATAGGGCAGGATCTCCAGCTTGCGCTGCTCGTCGAGGGAGGCGAGGGGCTCGTCCATGAGCAGCAGGCGCGGCTGCGCGAGAAGGGCGCGGCCGATGGCGACGCGCTGGCGCTCCCCGCCGGAAAGGGTGTGCGGCCGGCGCTTCAGCAGGTGGCCGATGCCCAGCATCTCCACCACCGCCTCGAAGCCGATGGAATGGTCGTGCCGGGCGCGGCGCTGGCCATAGCGCAGGTTGCCGTCCACCGAGAGGTGGGGGAACAGGCGCGCATCCTGGAACACGTAGCCCACCCGGCGCTTCTCGATGGGCAGGTCGATGCCCTTCTCCACGTCGAGGAAGACCTCGTCCCCCACCTGGATGCGGCCCGCGTCCGGCCGCACGGAGCCCGCGACCATCTGGATGATGGTGGTCTTGCCCGAGCCGGAGCGGCCGAACAGGGCGGTGACGCCGCTCGGCGGCGCCGTGAAGCTGGCCGTGAGCGTGAAGCCGGTGCTGCGGACGAGGCGGACGTCGATCTCGATCATACGCGCCCCAATGCGATCTTGATGCGCCGGTCGGCCATCTCGGCCAGCACCAGGGCGCCGAGGGCGAGGATGACGGACACGACGGTGAGCCGCAGCGCCATGGCGTCGCCGTCGGGCATGTGGGTGGCGCTGTAGATGGCGAGCGGGATGGTCCGCGTCTGCCCCTCCACGTTGGAGACGAAGGTGATGGTGGCGCCGAACTCGCCGAGCGCGGAGGCCAGGGAGATGAGCGCGCCGGAAAGGATGCCGGGCAGCATCAGCGGCAGCGTGACGGTGAAGAAAGCGTCGATCCGGCTGGCGCCCAGGGTGCGGGCGGCGGTCTCGATGCCCTTGTCCACCCCGTCGATGGCGAGGCGGATGGCATTGACGCTGAGCGGGAAGCTCACGACGGCGGCGGCGACCGTGGCGCCGGCGGTGGTGAACATGAGGCTGATGCCGAACCACTCGTAGAGATATTGGCCGAGATAGCCGCGGGTGCCCAGCGTGATGAGCAGCATGTAGCCCACCACCACCTTGGGCAGCACCAGCGGCAGGTGGACGATGCCGTCGAACAGGCCCTTTCCGGGAAACTCCAGGCGCGACAGGATCCAGCCCACGAGGATGGCGGGCGGCATGCTCCAGAGGGTGGCCCAGAAAGCGACCCTCAGGCTCAGCGTCACCGCTGTCCATTCTTCCGGCGTCAGCAGCATGTGAAAATTCCGGACGGCAATGTCACAAAAATACTAAACCGGAGGGCGGCGCCTGCGAAGGCGTTCTTCGCGCGCGCCGCCCTCCGGCTGTTCAAAAATAGGGGCGGCGGCCGGAGGGGCCGCGGCGGGTCACTTCACCACGAAGCCGTACTTCTTGTAGATGTCCTTGGCCTCGGGACCCACCAGGAAGGCGAAGAAATCCTTGGCCTCGGCGGTGTCGTGGCCCTTGGCGAGGGCGAAGGGATATTCCACCGGCGGGTGGCTGTCCGCCGGGAAGGTGGCCACCACCTTCACGTTCTTGGCGATGGCGGCATCGGTGGCATAGACCACGCCGTAGGGCACCTCGCCGCGCTCCACCAGCGCCAGGGCGGCGCGCACGCTCTCTGCGCCGACGATGCGCGGGGCCACCTTGTCCCACACGCCGAGATTGGTGAAGGCGGTCTTGGCATAGATGCCCACCGGCACGCTGTCGGTGAGGCCGGTGGCGATGCGGCCGTTGGCGCCGAGCAGGGCCTCGATGTCCATGTCCTTGGAGAGGGTGACCGGCTTGGCCTTGTCGGCCGGGGCCACCAGCACCAGCGCGTTGCCGATGGGCACCACGCGCGAGGCGGGGACGATCAGGTCCTTCTTCTCCACATACTCCATCCATTTCAGGTCGGCGGAGGCGAAGATGTTGGCGGGGGCGCCGGCTTCCATCTGCTTGGCGAGGGCCGAGGAGGCGGCGAAGGAGAACTTCACCTTGCCCTTGCCGCCCTTGGCTTCATAGGCCTTGCCGATATCCTCGAAGGCATTGGTGAGGCTGGCGGCGGCGAAGGTGGTGACGGTGCTGTCGGCCGCCGCAGCGGTGGCGCTCGCCGGCTGCTCCGCGCGAGCCATCCCGAAAAATGCGGTGGCGACGACGAGGCCCAGGACGAGGCTGCGCCGCCGGATGGAAAAATCGATCATGGCAATATGTCCCCGGTTGGTATGTCCGTTGATATATAGCATCTCCGGGGGGCACAAGGCGCGGCGTTGCCGCACGGTCACTGGCGCGCGGTCAATCCCGCGCGCTGGGCGCGGCGCGGGCCTTCAGCCGCCGATGAGGCGCAGGGCGAGGGCGCCGGGCGCGAGCATGGCGAAGGCCCAGATGGCCGCGCTCGCCACGTTGGCGAGCTGGAAATGGCTCTGCCGCATGGCGAGGATGCCGGCGATGAGCGGCACCACCGCGCGCACGGGGCCGAAGAAGCGGCCCACCGCCACGCCCCACACGCCGAAGCGGGTGAAGAAGTCTTCCGCCCGCGCCACCAGGTCCGGACGCCGGTTGAGGGGCCAGAAGGTCTTGGCGCGGTCCTTGTAATAGAAGCCGAACCAGTAGGAGACCGCGTCGCCCAGGGACGCGCCGACCACCGCCGCCAGCCAGATGGGAAAGAAATGGAGGCCGGATGCCTCGATGAGCGCGCCGATGGCGAGCAGCAGGACGGTGGCGGGCACGAGAAAGGAAACCAGGGCCAGCGACTCGCCGAACGCGAGCGCGAACACGACAGCCGGCGCCAGGGCCTGGTGCTGCTGCACGAAGGTCGTGGTGGCGTCGATCAGAGCCTGTGGGTCGAGCATGGGTCCTCCGCCCCGCATCTCTTCCGTTCCCTCCGCCGCGGGCGGGCGCCGCGCGGGGGGCCTGGAATGTCCGCGCTCTATATGGCGATGCAGTGCGGCGGAAAAGCGTACGGGGGTTGCCGACGGCGCGGGCGGGCACCGGAAGCGGCGAAAAGCGCGGCATCCGTCCCCTCTGCCTTGAAATCGTCACGCAGATGGGTCATATGCACTGCCATGGTGATCCGTCGGCAGGCGGTCGTTCTCGAAGGGCCGGAAGGGCCATGAGCGGCGCAGGCGGGTGACGGCACTATCGGGCCGCGTAGCGGAGACCGCTCGGAGCTTCATTTTCCTGGAAGCGTCTCAGGCGGCTTAGCCCGAATTCCATTTTCTTCTCGGACACCCCAGGCCACGCGGGATGTCGCAGATCCCCGCGATCCGTGCCGCCGCGCAGCTTTCCGCATGCGCGCCGCGGTGCCGCTCGCCCATGAAAGACAGAGCTTGACCTCTTTTTCTTCCCTCGGCCTTGCCGAGCCCATCGTCCGCGCCCTCACCGAAGAACGGCACGTGACGCCGACCCCCATTCAAGCCCAGGCCATTCCCGAAATCCTCGCCGGCCACGACCTCATCGGCATCGCCCAGACCGGCACCGGCAAGACCGCCGCCTTCGCTCTCCCCATCCTCGATCGCCTCGTGCGCCATCCGCGCCGGCCGGAGCCCAAGGCGGTGCGCGCCCTGGTGCTCTCGCCCACCCGCGAGCTGTCCGGCCAGATCGTGGACAACTTCCTGAAGTTCGGCCGCCACGCTAACGTCTCTGTGTCGCTCGCCATCGGCGGCGTGCCCATGGGCCGGCAGATCCGCGCCCTCTCGCGCGGGGTGGACGTGCTGGTGGCGACCCCCGGCCGCCTCATCGACCTCGCCGACAACAATGCGGTGCGGCTCGACCAGGTGGAAGTGTTCGTCCTCGACGAGGCGGACCAGATGCTGGACATGGGCTTCGTGCATGCCATCCGCGCCGTGGTGCGGCGGCTGCCGCGCAAGCGCCACTCGCTGTTCTTCTCCGCCACCATGCCGTCCGCCATCGCGGAGCTCGCCGGCTCCATGCTGCACGAGCCGGTGGAAGTGGCGGTGACGCCGGTCGCCAAGACCGCCGATCGCGTGGACCAGCGCGTGGTGCTGGTGGACAAGGCCAACAAGGGCCCGCTCCTGGCCGAGGTCCTCTCCAAGGAGGAGATCGACCGCGCCCTGGTGTTCACCCGCACCAAGCACGGCGCCGACAAGGTGGTGCGCGTGCTGGCCAAGGCCGGCATCGCCGCCGAGGCGATCCACGGCAACAAGTCGCAGAACCAGCGTGACCGCGTGCTGGCGGCCTTCCGCGAGGGCACCGTGCGCACCCTGGTGGCCACCGACATCGCCGCCCGCGGCATCGACGTGACGGGCGTGAGCCACGTCATCAATTTCGACCTGCCGAACGTGCCCGAGAGCTACGTGCACCGCATCGGCCGCACCGCCCGCGCGGGACGGGAGGGCATCGCCATCTCCTTCTGCGATCATGAGGAGCGCGCCTTCCTCCGGTCCATCGAGCGGCTGATCAAGATGCAGATCCCCTCGAGCGACCGCCGTGGCGCGGGCGCGGCCTTCGAGGTGCCGGAAGGCGAGCCGCTCGCCGTTTCGCCCGTGGAGGCGCGGGAGGAGGGCCGCTCGGGCCGCCCCGCCGGCCGCCAGCGCCGCCCCGAGGGTGGCCGCAATGGCGCGCCCCGCCAGGGTGAGCGCCGCGACGGGCGCCAGGATCGCCGGACCGACGACCGGCGCTCCGAGGACCGCCGCCCCGAGGGCGGGCGCGATGAGAGCGTGCGCCGGGAGAAGCGCCCCGCCGCCCCGCGTGGCGAGGGGCGGGACGGCCAGCAGCAGCGCGAGCCGCGTGCCGCCCAGGCTCCGGGACAGGCCCATGCGCCCCGCGCGCAGCAGCCCCGCCCGGCCAAACCGCGCCACGACGAGGCCCGTGCCGGCCGCGCGGCCGGTGGCGAAATGGGGGGTATCGGCTTCATGAAGGCGGTGCCGGTCCGTTCGGAATCCCGTCAGGAAACCCGCGGCGGCGGCGCCAAGCGCCCGGTGCGGTGATCCGGAATGCCACGGCGAGGCCTAGAAACGGCCTCGCTTGCGCGTTAGCTATGGGCCGGAACGCGGAAACGTGAGATAAGGCCCGCCAGTGCCGCCCCGGGATGGGGCAGTGGAGACGACTATATGGCGAAGGAAGAACTGCTGGAGTTCGAGGGAACGGTGACGGAAGTGCTCCCGGACGGGAATTTCCGCGTGCGGCTCGACAACGACCATCAGATCCTGGCCTACGCGGCCGGCAAGATGAAGAAGAACCGCATCCGCACCATCGAGGGCGACCGCGTGGTGGTGGAGATGTCGCCCTACGATCTCGATCGGGGCCGCATCAATTTCCGCCACAAGGCGGAAGGTTCGGCACCGCCTCCCGGCGCGCGCCGCCAGCAGAATTTTCGTCGTCGCTGAGGACTGGGCGAGGCGGCAGACGGATGGGCTACTTTCGTTCCATAAGGCTGCCGCGGCCGAGTCTGACCGCGCGCATGGCCGCACCGGGAGACGCGCTCGCGATAGCGGGCGTGATGGTGATCGCCGTGATCGCGCTGGCGCTGCCGGTGGCGTGGAACGGCTTCGTCCTCGTCTACCACGACAGCATCGACTATCTCGGGCTCACCTTCACCTGGCAGATGCCGGAGTTCCGCACGGCGGCCTACGGGCTGTTCGCCGGCATCGGCCGGCTCGCGGGCAATCCCACGGCCATCGTGCTGGCGCAATCGGCGCTGGTGGTGCTCACCATCGCCCTGTCGGTGCGGGCGCAGTTCGCCCCGCCCCGCTTCCTGATGGCGTTCACGGTGGCGATGATCGCGGCCCTCGCGGGCGGCATCTCGCTGTTCGCCAGCCAGGTGATGGCGGATGTGTTCGCCGGCGCCATGGTGCTCGGCCTCGTCAGCCTGATGCTGTTCTTCGACGGGCTTTCGATGCCCCGCCGGATGCTGCTCACCGCCCTGTGCGCGGTGGGGGTGGCGGTGCACACCAGCCATGTGGGTCTCGCCCTGGGCCTGCTCATGCTCGGCGGCATGGCGCGCCTGGCCCGGCGGCGGTGGCCGGGCATGCCGCAGGTGCGGCTGCGCGAGGCGGCGTTCGCGGCCATCGGCGGCATCAGCCTCGCGGTGACCGCCAACGCCTATGTGACGGGGCGGCCCTTCCTCACCCAGACCGCGACCGTCCAGGCGCTGGCGCTGTTCATCGAGGGCGGCGTCACCAAGTCCTATCTCGACGAGAACTGCCCGCCGGCCGGTTCCCACAAGCCGGCGCCCTACAAGCTGTGCGCCTACCGCGACCACCTGCCGCCCACGGCGAACGACTTCCTGTGGGCGCGCGGCGCTTCCCCCCTCTACAAGCTGGGCGGCTGGGACGCCCTGCGCGGCGAGGCGGCGGCGATCGTGGACGGCTCGCTTGAGACCATGCCGGACCAGGTGGTGCGGCAGAGCCTCGACCTCACCGCCATCCAGTTCCTGATGCTGGACCCCGGCGACGGGCTGGGCCCGCGCTGGAACTATTATGTCCAGACCATCGGCAAGTGGTATCCGGGCAGCGCCAAGGCGTTCCAGGGCTCGCGCCAGCAGCATGGCATCGACTTCAAGCCGCTCTATTGGCCCACGCGGGCCATCATGGGTGTGTCCCTGGCGGCGCTGGTCATCTTCGCGCTGGCGTGGCGGCGTGCGCCGCGGCAGGCGATGTTCGCGGCGGCGATCCTCGCCGCCCTGGTGGGCAACGCCTTCATCTGCGGCGCGCTTTCCAACCCCAACCATCGCTACCAGGGCCGCCTCGTGTGGCTGGTGGCAAGCTCGGCGGCGATGATGGTGCTGGCGCAGACCTCCCTCGGCCGGGTGCGGGAGAAGGAAACGGCGGCGCCGGCCCTGGGCTAGGGCGTTTTCGAGCGAAGTGGAAACCGGTTCGCGTGAAGAAAACGCGTCAACTCAGGAATCCAGGGCCTTTCCCTCGGAGTGGGGCGCACCCCCTGAGGCTCGCTTGAGAGGTCCACCGCAATCGCCAGCGGCGAAATTGCTTCTCCGCTTGGACGCGCAGAACGTTGCTCGTGAGGGTCGCCGCGTCGCGGCCGTCCCCGCCGGTTTCTTCCGAAACGTCAAGGCCCGGGCATCCCGCCCGGGCCTTTTCCGTGCCGGGACAGGCGCTCAGCGCTGAACGTAGACGGTGGTGCCCACCTTCACGCGGTTGTAGAGGTCCACCACGTCCTCGTTGGTCATGCGGATGCAGCCGGAGGACACCGCCTGCCCGATGGTTTCCGGCTCGTTGGAGCCGTGGATGCGGTAGAGGCTGGAGCCGAGATACATGGCCCGGGCGCCGAGCGGATTGTCGATGCCGCCGGGCATGTAGCGCGGCAGGTCCGGTCGGCGCTTCAGCATCTGCGCCGGCGGCGTCCAGCCCGGCCATTCGCGCTTGGCGCTCACCGTCTTCACGCCCGCCCACTGGAAGCCGTCGCGGCCCACGCCCACGCCGTAGCGGATGGCCTGGCCCGGCGCGGTCACGTAGTAGAGCCGGCGCTCGGAGGTGCGGATGACGACGGTGCCCGGCCGGTACTTGCCATCGAAGGCCACCGTCTGGCGCAGAATGGGCGAGGAGCTGCTCACCACCCCGACGTCGGAGGGGGAGGCGAGGAACAGCTTCGCGAACGGGAACAGGTCATAGCGATCATCGGCCCGGGCAGGGGCCGCCGATACCAGCGCGACCGCGATCGCGGCGGCGGAGAAGGCTTTCAGGTGCATCATGGCGCTCGGTCTCGCGTGCTTGGACCCGGGCGAGCGGAACAACCCCTCGATACGCAATACCTTCCGCATGCCCGAGGTCTATTTTTCGCCACAAACAAGCATGACCGCAACCGCCTTGTGGCGGTTCGGTTCCACCCCCAGCGTGCGCCTGCGGCGCTTTTCGCGCCGGTGCGCCGCAAAAGCCACGCTCCCGTTGCGGCAGCGGCGCTCAGCCGGCGGCGTCGCGGACAAAGCCGGCGAGGGCGGCGTTGAAGTCGCGCGCCGCTTCCAGGAAGGGGGCGTGGCCGGTTCCCGGGAATAGCGCGAGGCGTGCGCCGGGCACCAGGCCGGCGATGTGGCGGGCCATGGCGGGCGCCACCACCTGGTCGGCCGCGCCCTGCGCCACCAGCACCGGCACCCGCAGGCCTGCGAGGGCCTCCTCATATTCGGCCGGGCGGTCGAACAAGGCGGCGCGCACCTGCGGCGGCACCACCATGTTGAAGCCGATGAGGGTCTCCACGAGCGCGGACGGCGGCTCGCCCGCGAAGCAGCGGCGCACGAAGGCGCGGGTGGCGGTGATGTTCTGCGCGAGGTCGTCCACGCACATGCTGCGCATCAGCCGGTTGCAGGTGCCGTAGAATTCCCGTGCGTTGGCGGTGGCCGCGTCCACGAAGACGATGCCGCCGAGCCCGGCGTCGCCGTGGTGGAGGAGATAGTCGCCGATGATGCGCCCGGCGTAGGACCAGCCCACCAGGATGGGCCGCTTGAGGCCACTGCCGGCGATCACGGCGGCGAGCTCGTCGGCCCAGCGCCTGGGCTCCTTGTAGAAGCGGGGATCGAGCGGCTTGTCGGAGCCGCCGTGGCCGCGAAAGTCGTAGGCCACCATGCGGCAGGCGGCGAGCTCCGGCGCCGCCACCTGTCGCATCCAGACCAGGGCGCAATGGGAGAAGCCGTGGATGAACAGCAGCTCCGGCCCTTCGGCGGCACCCCATTCCTGCACCTGGATGGACAGGCCGTCCGGCGTCGTCACCGCGAAGGCGCGCGCCGGCGGCGGCAGGACATCCGAGGCGTGGGAGGCGGCGGGATCGGGGGAGAAGGTCATGGCGGCTCCGCTGGGCGAGGGCGCATCCTAGCGCGGATTTCCCGGCACCGTGGCGGTCCGTGCCCAGGCTTGGGCATTAAAGCATCCGCAACCCATTTCCCTCAGGAAAGAGGACATTCGCGCCCTACGGGCAGGCGGGCGTGCTCCAGGCCGCCGGCCGGTGTTTCGGGAAGGAAGGGATCTCATCATGTCGGGACGCTTCAAGCCGCAGGGCTGGTTGCCGCGTGTCCGCGCCGCGCGGCTCGGGGCGCTGGCGCTTGCCGCGGGATTGGCGGGCGCGAGCCTGCCCGCATGCGCGGCCGAGCACTACATGACCCTCGGCCTGCCCTTCTTCGAGCCGTACCGGGTGGGCATCGCCACGCTGGACATCAATGCCGGCAAGGTTTCGGGCACCCTGGCACCGCCCGCCGGCGATCCGCGTCCGGCGGTGCCGGTCACGGGCACCTTGAGCGAGGGCATCCTGAAGCTCACCATCGGCACCGGGACCGATGCCTATACCCTGAACTTCAGCGAGGGGGAGCGCGGCGTGCACCAGGTGTGGGACGAGACCCTGGCCCTCGGCGACCTCGACCGCGTCACCCTGTTCCGCCCGGCCGACGACTTCTCCGAGACCGCGCTGGCGCTCCAGCATCTGAGCGACGACTGGTGCGGCCAGGTCTATGGCGGGGTGTCGGTGGTGCTGCGCGCCTCGGCGCTGAAGTCCACGGCCGAGCCGCCCGCGGCGCTCGCCGACCTCGACGTTTCCGCCAACAGCCTCACCCATGGCGCGGTGAAGGCGAAGCTGAAGGACGTGTGGAGCCGCCTGCGGCTGGCCGCCCACGGTGGCGACGACATCGCCATCGACGTGGCCGCGCCGGTGGGCGCGGAGGCGCCGACCGCCAAGGCGCTGCGGGCCGAGCCGGCGGTGGCGGCGGTGACGCTGCCCAACGCCTGCACCGAGATGGCCCTGGTGGTGGTGCCTCGCGCCAAGGTGGGCGAGGGCGGCGCGGTTTCCGAGGCCAAGCTGAAGGGCTATCTGGAGACCGCGCTCGGCCGCCTCCTTTCCGGCGCGCCGGCGGAAAACACCACGCCCGGCCCGCGCAAGTTCAAGCTCTCCGTCGCCACCGTCGCCAAGGGCCCCGGCGGGGCGCCGGTGTTCACCGCCCAGGTGACGGCCGAATCGGAGGCGACGCGGCTGGCGAAGGGCGGTTGGGACCAGTTCACCCTCACGATTCGCCCGGTGATCACCGCCACCGACACCGGCGCCACCGTCTCCCTCATTCCCACCGTGAGCGACCTGAAGACGGCGAAGAAGGCGGGCCCGCAGATGCCCGCCGACACGGCCTTCAAGCCCGCGGACGACGAGGCGGCGGCCATCGCCATCGGCCATCGGCTGGTGTCGTGGCTGGCGGCGGCGGAAGGCTCGCGCTGTGGCTTCCTCACCAGCGCCGGCTTCGACGAGCCGGACGGCGCCTACAGCTGCGGCAACGTGGCGCTGGATGACGTGGCGCACACCGAGGACAACTGAAGCTCGTCCGGCGGGGACGCAGCCAATAGCGGGGGAGCAGGCGGAGCGCCTTGCTCCCCTTTTCTTCTGATGCCCGAGGCGCCTCAGCCGGCACGGTGGAAGAGGCCGGCGCCGTGGTCCGGCCGGGCGGCGTGGATCATCATCAGCTCGCCCACGTTCTCCGGGGTCAGCAGGCCCACGAGGCGGCCCTCGCCGTCGAGCACGCCCACGGCCGGCGCCTGGGCGGAGGTGATGAGCTTCAGCGCCGCGTCGAGCCGCGCCCGTGCCTCCACCGTGGGGACATCCTGCTGCATCACGTCGATCACGGGGGTCTGAGGGCCTTCGTCCTTCAGGGCGCGGATCATGGCGTCGCGTGTGAGCACGCCGCGCAGGCGCCCGCCGCCGTCCACCACCGGGAACTCGCGCTGGGTGGTGCGGATGAGCGCGTCGGCGGCGTCGTCCACGGTGGCGCCGGGGCCGAGCGTCTCGAAATGCGTGATCATGGCATCGGCCACCGAGAGCCCGCGCGAGGCTTCCTTGAGCTGCACCTGCCCGGCCTCGCCGGAGGCGGCCAGGAACACGAACACGCCGATAATCATCAGCATGGGATTGAAGAAGATGCCCGCCAGCCCCAGCGCGATGGCGAGCCCCTGGCCGATGGAGGCGGCCACGGCGGTGGCCCGGCCGAAGCCCATCCGCATGGCGAGCAGGGCGCGCAGCACCCGTCCCCCGTCCATGGGAAAGGCCGGGATGAGGTTGAACACCACCAGGAAGATGTTCGCCCCCGCCAGCTTCACCAGCATGGAGGTGCCGGGGTCCTCGATCCGGGAGAGGTCGTCGGTGTTGAAGCCGGCGCCGAGGATGAGCAGCAGCACCGCCGCGATAACCACGTTCACCAATGGTCCGGCAATGGCTACCACCAGCTCTTCCAAAGGCTTCTCGGGGATGCGTTCCAGGCTTGCGATGCCGCCGAACGGCCATAAGGTGATGTCAGGGGTCCTCACGCCGAAGTGACGTGCGGCGAAGACGTGCCCCAGTTCGTGCAGCAGGACGCAGGCGAACAGGAGGGCGACGAACAGCACCCCCTGCCAGGCCGCATCGGCGCCGCCGGTCCGGTAGTAGGCGGCCCAGATCCACACCAGGAACAGAAGAAAGGTCACGTGGATGCGGATGGCGGTTTCGCCGAGGCGTCCGATGGTCAGGGACCAGGGCATGGGGTGATCTCCGGGGGGTCTCCAGGGGGACCCCTTCACACATAGGCCGCGCGGTTCGGCGCGCAATACGGATTGCTCCGGGCGTGGCACATGCATGTTGAAACTAAGGTTACCTTATTATAAGGTGGGGAACGAAATGGCGGACACTCCTCTCGGTTTCCTTCTCGTCGATGCCGCGCGGCTCTACCGCGCCCGCATCGACCGCGCGTTCACCCACGCGGGCCTCGGCCTCACGGCCGGGGAGGCGCGCACGCTCGCTTACGTGAACCTCCATCCGGGCCTCAGGCAGAGCGCGCTCGCGGTGAAGATGAACGTGGAGCCCATGACCCTGGTGGGCTTCCTTGATGCCCTCGAAAGCCGGGGCCTCGTGGCGCGCGAGACCGATCCGAGGGACCGCCGGGCCAAGATCGTGCGCCTTACGGCGGCGTCCGAGCCGTTCCTCTCCGGCGTGCAGTCGGCGGCGGCGGTGGCGCGCGGCGAGGCGCTCGCGGGCTTCTCCGATGCCGATCAGGCCCGGCTGCGCGATTTCCTGATTCTCATTCGCGACAACCTCGCGCGCTGCCGCGAGGAGGAAGACCGCGACGACGGGGACAAAGACGGAAAATGAAGCCTGCCGCGTTCACCGCATCGCCGCCGCCCGCGCCGGTTCCGATCATGTCGGAACTGCGCGTCGCCCTGATCGGCGCGCTGATGGTCATGCTCGGTCCCATCAGCCTGGCCATGTACACGCCGGCGATGCCCACCCTGGTGAGCGCCTTCGATACCACGCCCGCCACCGTCAAGCTGACGCTGACGGTGTTCTTCCTCGGCTTCGCCTTCTCCCAGCTCGCCTGCGGCCCGCTGTCCGATGCCTTCGGCCGCCGTCCGGTGGCGCTCGCCTTCTTCGGCATCTACATGGCGGGGGCGCTGGTGGCCACCTGGGCGCCCACCATGGGGTGGCTCATCCTCGGGCGCGCCCTCCAGGGGGTGGGCTGCGCGGCCGGCATCGCCATCTCCCGCGCCATCGTGCGCGACCAGTATACGGGGCAGACCTCCGCCCACATCATGAACCTCATCGGCACCATGCTGGCCATCGGCCCCGCGGTGTCGCCCACACTGGGCGGCGTCATCCTGGGCGCGGCCGGCTGGCACATGATCTTCGTGGCGATGGCGGTGTACGGCGCCGCGCTGCTGGTGCTGCTCGCCTTCTTCGTGCCCGAGACCAACGCCGCGCGGGATTCCTCCCTGGCCTCTCCCGTGGGCATCGCCAAGAGCTACGCGCGCCTGCTTTCCGACCGCACCTTCATGCGCGCCAGCGTGGCGCTGGGCGGCGGCCTCGGCGCCATCTACACCCTCACCGCCTTGCTGCCGTTCGTGCTGATCCAGCAGGTGGGGCTCACGCCCACCCAGTTCGGCCTCGCCATGCTGGCGCAGACCGGCTCCTTCATGTGCGGAACCCTGATCGCCGGCCGGCTGCTGAAGCGCATGGGCGCGGCGGAGATGGTGCCCATCGGGCTGGTGCTGGTGCTCGCGGGGGCGGCGGGGCTCGGCATCGGGCTACGGCTGTGGCCGCCGTCCACGCTCACGGTCATGGCCCCGATCGGCCTGTGGGCCTGCGGCATCGCCATGCTGCTGCCGGGCTGCACCACGGCGGCGCTCGCGGGCTTTCCCACCATCGCCGGGGCGGCCTCCGCGCTCATGGGCTTCATGCAGATCGGCGGCGGCTTCCTCGGCACCGCGCTGGCGGTGCTGTTCCCCTCGCCGCTGACGGCGCTCACCACGCTGCTGCCGCTGATGGCGCTGGTGGCCGCCGCCGGGCATGTGCTGCTGGGCCCGCGGCCGGCGCGCGGGCAGGGGGGCGCCCAGGCTCCGTCCGAGCCGCCGTTTGACACGACGACGGTGGATGCCCCGGACCTGGAGCTGGCGGCCGACCCGCTCGGCGTGGTCGGCGCCGCGGGCGAAGAGATCGAGCTTGAGGCCCGCGCCCGCCAGAATTAGAGCGTTTTCGCGCGAAGTGGACACCGGTTCGTGTGAAGAAAACGCGTCAGCGCTGGAATCTAGTCCTTTCTCCCACCGGCAGATGTTCCCGGTTGACCGTTCTTGCCCGGTCATGGTCAATCACCGGGGGCCGCGCGGCGGTCCGGGGTGTGGGGAGATTCAAATGAAGTTCGCGGGACTTGTCCTGGCGGCGCTGCTGGCGCTGCCGGCGGCGTCTGCGCATGCGCAGACGGTGAGCTACGCCGAGGCGGCCGGCCTTCTGGCCCAGCATTGCGGCCAGGACATCATGCGCCACTGCCGGGGCGTCAATCTCGGCAACGGCGCCATCGGCCAGTGCCTGGCCGCGCATCAGGCGGAGCTGTCTCCCGCCTGCGCCGCCAACCATGAATCCATCCGCCAGATGACCGAGGCGCGCGCCGCCGCGCAGCGCGAGGTCTACAAGGCCTGCGACCGCGACCGCGCCGAGTTCTGCTCTGGCGTCGAGCCCGGCGACGGCAATCTCGTCTCCTGCCTGCTGGAGGCATCCAAGGTGGTGAGCCAGACCTGCACCGCCGCCCTCACCAACGCCGGCTACCGCTGATGCGCGCCGTGAATACGCAGGAGACCGGCACCATGATCCGCTCGCGCATCGCTCCCGCCCTCGCCGCCCTGTGCACGGGCGCGGCGCTCATCCTCGGCGCCGCCACGCCCGCCGCGGCCCAGGCGTTCACGCCCAATTCCGAGATCGTCCAGGGGCTCACCAGCTCCGTGAACGACGTGCCCACGGTCTCTGCGGAGGCGCTGCGGGGCCTCGCCCAGGCCCACATGCAGTATCAGGGCCCGCCCGAGAGCCGGCCTCCGCTGGCCCTGCAGCTCGACCAGCTCGCGCAGATCAACGTGGAGATCGAGTTCGACCTGAACTCGGCGATGGTGAAGCCCTCCTCCTACCGCACCCTCGGCTCCATCGCCGATGCCATGCATAATCCGGTGCTGCTGGGCTACAAGTTCCTGGTGGTGGGCAATACGGATGCCACCGGCACCCGCGAATACAACATGAAGCTCAGCCAGGAGCGCGCCGACGCCATCGCCCAGGCGCTCACCACCACCTTCCGGGTGGACCCGCGCCGCATCGAGGCCGTGGGCCTCGGCGAGGAAGCGCTGCAGGACACCAAGCACCCCGACGCGGCCATCAATCGCCGGGTGCAGATCTTCAATATCGGCCGCGCCGGCCCGCTGCCCCAGCAGTGACATGAAAAATCCGGCCGGCGCCTGGCGCCGGCCGGATCGCATCTTTCAAGCGTTTTCAGGCGAAGTGGACACCAGTTCGCGTGAAGAAAATGCGTAAACTCAAGAGTCCAGAGCTTTATCCGTGAGCTGGTGCGAACGGAAAGAGCTTTGGAGGCCGGCGCCGCGGGAGGCCGCGCGGCGCCGCTGTCTTCAGTTCTTCTTCGGCGCCTTGGCCGGAGCCTTCGCGGCGGCGGGCTTCGTCGCGACCTTCACCGGCGCCTTGGCGGGAGCGGTCTTGGCCGGTGCAGTCTTCACCGGTGCAGTCTTGGCCGGCGCGGCAGGCTTGGCGGCCTCGGGGGCGGCCACGGCGACCGGCGCATCCGTCACCGCCGGAGCGGCGGCCGGCGCCTTGGCGGCGGGCTTGCGGGCGGCAGGGGCCTTCTTGGGAGCAGCGACCTTGGCGGCCGGCTTCTCGGCCACCGGCGCCTCGGCCTTCGCGGGCGCAGCCTTGGCCGGGGTCTTGGCGGGCTTCGCCGCTGCGCTCTTCGCGGCGGGCGCCTTCACGGCGGGAGCCTTGGCCGGGGCCTTCTCCTCGGCCGGAGCGGCGCTCTTCACGGGAGCGGTGGTCTTGAGCGTGCTGGTCTTGGGCGTGGCGGCTTTCGGCGTGGCAGCCTTCGCGGCGACGGCCTTCACGGGCGCCTTGGCAACGGGTGCCTTCGCGGGCGCTGCGGGCTTGGGCGCTGCGGGCTTGGCTTCGGTCGCTTCGGCCTTGGGCTTGTCCGCCGCCTGGGTCAGGCAGGAAGCCGCCAGCTTCTTGATCTCATCGTGGGTAATGCTGCCGGGATCTTTGAGCGCCTTCGCGGCGATCTTTCTGACCGCGGCGCTGGTGACTTCCGTCTTCGCCATTTTCGCCTCCACATCTGCCAGCCGGCGAAGAGTTCGCGAATCGGTGTTCCCGCCAGCATGTCATTGATCTCGTGGAACAACTTCAGAATGGTTAACGCAAGTTCAATGTGGGACGGAATGCCCCTTCCGCGCCCACGAAACTCAGTCGAATCCCGCTGATAGTCTTTTCCGATCAAGATATTGGGTGCGGGGATGCGGCATCTCCTCCATGACAGGAAAAGTCTTTGCCGTTGCGGCTGCGCCACGGCGCGCTGTCATGCCCGCGTCGAGGGATGCGCCTAGGTTCCCGCCAACCGAATCGCCGCTGGGGTGCTGCGGGGCGATCCCGTGACCGGAGAGGCCTCATGATCACGCGTCCGTCCATTCTCTTCGTGTGCCGCGACAATGCGGGGCTGAGCCTGATGGCGGAGGCCCTCACCATGCACCTTTACGCGCGCGTGCGCGCCTTCAGCGCGGCGACCGCGTTCGCCGCGCCCGTGGACCCCGCCGCGCTCGACTGCCTGGAGCGGGAGGGCGTGGCCACCAACGGGCTTTCCTCCAAGCCGGTGGAAGTGTTCGCCCTTTCCGGCGCGCCGCGGGTGGACGCGGTGGTGGCGCTGGAGGAGGGCGCGCACCGCGCCGCGCGTCGCCTGCCCTGGATGCACCTGCTGCGCCTGCGCGGCTGGGGGTTCGAGGATGTCTCCCGCCTGCCGCAGCCGCAGGAGCGCCGCCGCGCCTACCGCCGCCTTCTGCCCGAGCTGCGGGACGCTATCACCGCCTTGGTGGAGCAGGATTTCGCGCCGGCCGCCGCCTGAGGCTCAGCCCCGCTCCGGCAACTCCGCGCGGATGTCCTCCAGGCGCCGGCGCTGGCGGCCGCCGGCGTCGAAATTGTCCAGCGCGAGCCACGCCTCGAATGCGGCCTTCGCGCGGGGCCATTCATGGTCCAGCAGCGCGAACCACGCGGTGTCGCGGTTGCGGCCCTTGACGATCATGTGCTGGCGGAACACCCCCTCGAAGGTGAAGCCGAGCCGCTCCGCCGCCCGGCGCGAGGGCCGGTTGAGGGTGTTGCATTTCCACTCGTAGCGGCGGAAGCCCAGCGCCTCGAAGGCGTGGCGTGCCATGAGATACATGGCCTCGGTGCCACCCGGCTGGTGCTGCAGGGGCGGGGTGAAGAGGATGTTGCCCACCTCAACCACCCGGTGGCCGGTCTCCACGCGCATGTAGGTGGCGTGCCCCAGCGCGCGCCCGCTCGCCGTGTCCTCCACCGTCAGCAACAGAGGATCGGCCTTCGAGGATGCCGCCGCATAATGGCGTGTGAAGGCGTGGAGATCGGGGAAGGGGGCTGCGCTCAGATAGGCCCAGAGGGCCTCCTTCTCCGGCCCGTGGGAGAGGGCGTAGAGGTCGGGTCCGTGGCGCGCCACGTCGAACGGAACGACCCGCACGAGGCGCCCTTCCAGGGTGACGGGAGCGGGGGCGCGGGCGGGCGGTCCTTCCACCGGCGCTCCGAGGGGTGGTCCGGGCGGAGCGGCATCTTCGGTCATGGCGGCTCTCGTGGTGTGGCCGGCCGGCTGGCGCGGGTTCGCGGGAGGTATGGCGCCGGGGTTGCGCTGGCGGCGCGCGGCGCGGTGCCCCTGCATGGCGCCCTTCCATCTTGTGCGCCGGGCGCCGCTGCCATGGCAAGGCCCGCGCGGCACGGCGGGCTTGCCATGGCAGGGGCTTGCGCGCGGCGGGGATCGGTATATCGAGGAGGGCGCAGGTGCCCCATGCCGTTTCCGCCTTTTTCCGCCCGTCGTCCCGCTCCGCCGCCGTCCGCGCAGGCCGGTGCGCGCCTTGACGCGGTGGAGGTGACGCGGGGTACGCGGGTGGTGTTCTCCGGTTTCAGCCTCACGCTCGTGGAGCGACGCATCGGCCTCGTGGGGGACAATGGCTCGGGCAAGAGCACCCTGCTGCGGCTGCTCAACGGGCTGATCCTGCCCGATGCCGGCGCGGTGGAGGTGGCGGGGCTCGATACGAGGCGCCATCGCCGCCGGCTGCCGGCGCTCGTGGGCTTCGTGTTCCAGAACGTGGACCACCAGATCATCTTTCCCACGGTGCGCGAGGAGATCGCCTTCGGCCCCCTGGAGCAGGGGCTCGACAAGGCCGCCGCCACCGCCGCCGCAGAGCGCCTGCTGGCCGAGCACGGCTGCGCGGGCTGGGGCGACCGGGCGGTGGATGAGCTTTCCGAGGGGCAGAAGCAGCTCGTGTGCATCCTCTCGGCCCTCGCCGCGGGGCCGCGGCTGCTGCTGCTCGACGAGCCCTTCTCCGCGCTCGATCTGCCGACCCGGCTGCTGCTTTCCGGGCATATCGCCGGCCTCGACCAGCAGGTCGTCATGGCGAGCCATGACCTGAGCCTGTTCACGGGCTTCGACCGGGTGGTGTGGCTGCACGGCGGGGAGGTGGCCGCCGATGGCGCGCCGGAGGAGGTGATCCCCCTCTACGAGGCTCACGCCCATGCCCGCGTGCGGGCGCACACGGCGCGCGCGGGCGGCCTTTCATGATCGGCGGCTATCTCGCGGGCCGCAGCCTGCTGCATCGCCTGCCGGCGGGGGTGAAGCTCGCCGGCCTCGCCCTGCTCTCCATGCTGCTGGTGCCGCTCGAGGATCCGTTCCTGCTGGCGGCGGCGCTGGCGGTGGTGCTGCTGGTCTATGCCGGATTCGGGCGGGCCGGCACGGCGCGCCTGCTGCAATGGCGGCCGCTGCTGCCGGTGCTGGCGCTGATCGGGCTGCTACAGCTCTGGGCGGTCTCGGCCGAGGTCGCGGCGGCGAGCGTGCTGCGCATCCTGCTCATGGTGCTGCTGGCCGATCTCGTCACCCTCTCCACCCGCCTGCAGGACATGATGGACGCGCTGATGGCGGTGCTGCGCCCGTTCGAGCGGCTGGGGCTCGATGCGCGGCGGCTGTCGCTGGCGGTGGCGCTGGTGCTGCGCTTCGTCCCGGTGCTGGTGGCGGGCTGGCACGGCCGCGCCGAGGCGTGGCGCGCCCGCAGCGGCCGTCGGCCCGGGCTGGCTCTGGTGGGCGCCTTCTTCACCGGCGCCCTGAAGGGCGCCGACCAGGTGGCCGAGGCGCTGGAGGCGCGCGGCTTCTCGGCGGAGGCGCCATCCTCCGCCCGCAAGCGGGGAGAGTGAGGTGGAAACACGGATGCTGGTGCGCATCGCGCTCATGGCCGCGCTCATCGGCGCGCTGGGTCTGGTGCCGCCCATCTTCGTGCCGGTGCTGGCCGGCGTGCCCATCACCGCGCAGAACCTGGGGGTGATGCTGGCGGGGCTGCTGCTGGGCGCGCGCGGGGGCGCGGCGGCCACCGCGCTGTTCGCGCTGGTGGTGCTGCTGGGGGCGCCGCTGCTCACCGGCGGGCGCGGCGGGCTCGGGGTGCTCGCGGGGCCCACGGTGGGCTTCTTCCTGGGCTTCATTCCCGGCGCCTTCGTCACCGGCTGGCTGGCCGAACGGCTCGGGATGCGGCCCTTCCTCTCGGCGCTGGCGGCGGCCTTCGCGGGCGGGGTGCTGGTGGTCTATCTGTGCGGCATCCCCGTGCTGGCGGGCGTGGCGGGCATCGGCCTGCGGCGGGCCGCCCTCGGCGCGATGGTGTTCCTGCCGGGCGATGTGCTGAAATCGGTGGCGGCGGCGCTCCTCGCCTCCACGGTGCTGAAGGCGTGGCGCGTGGGCCCGCGCGGCTGAAGGCGTTGCCCGCACGCCCGGTGCGCGGGACGCTTCGGCTTCTTGAAGCCGAGCGTCTTGACGCGAACGGGCGCGTCACCGCCGCGCCATCGGCGCGGTGTAGGAGTGCGGAACGCGGCGGGCCGCTCCGGCGTTGAAACCTCCGGGCCGCGCCCGGCGGACGAGCTGCCGCATCCCCAGGATTTCCCGCCCACCCGGAAGGCGCGCGATGACCGAGACCCTCGATGCTCCCTCTTCCGACCTGGCCCCTGCCGCCGGGCCCGTGCCTGTGCCTGCCCCGCTGGTGGCGGCGCTGGGCGCGGTGCTCGGCAAGGTGGAGGCGGCGGTCGCCGAGCCAGATGCGGTGGAGATGGTGCACGACGCGCGCAAGGCGCTGAAGGAATACCGCTCTCTGCTGCGCCTTCTCGCCACCGATGCCGCCCGCGCCGCCCGCCGCCACGCGGCGGAAGTGGCGCGCGGCCTGGCCCAGGCGCGCGACCGCGCGACCGCCCGCGAGGCGCTCGATCTCCTGGATGAAGCCGGCCTCGCGCTGTCCTGCGACATCGCGGCGGCCCGCGCCGCCATCGGCGCCGATTCCGCCGCGGCGGAGGACGCCGCGGCCCTGCGCGCGCACCTCGCCGCGTTCGTGGCCGACGCCCGCGCGCGCCTCTCGGACGGGCTGGAGGGCGAGGCGGCGGCGGTGGATATCGTGGAGGGGCTGCGCAAGGGATACCGCGCGGCGCGGCGCGGCGCCTTCGGCAATGCCATCGCCATGCACGAGACCCGCAAGAGCGTGGTCGCGCACCGCTATCAGATGGGGTTTCTCGCCGCCGCCTTCTCCGGCCGTGGCGCCACCCGCGCCGGCCGGGCGCAGCGCCTGCGCGACATGCTCGGCGCCCACCACGACATCGAGGTGCTGCGCCCCATGCTGCACGCGGCCGCCGACAGCCTCGGGGAAGGGGCGCTGGAGCGGCTGGGCATCGCCATGGCGCGCCTGCAGAAGCGCCTGAAGCGTCAGGCCGTCCGGCTGCACCGGGAGCTGTTCCGCCGTTCGCCCCGTAAGTTCGCGCGCCGGTTCCGTCGCCGCATCAAGGCACCTGCGGCGGCGTGATGCCGCGTGTCGGCCGCGTGCCCTTGCGGCGGCGCGCGTATCGCCACATGGTTGAGCCGCACCTCCGGAGCGCCGTGCGCGGCTACCGATGCCCCGCTCCGGGCCGTGCTTTCAGAACAGGCCGGGTCCACCCGTGCCGAGACGTGAGGATGAGCGGTCGATGTCTTCGGAAACCCCTGTCGCCTCCATCGATCGGGCCCGTGAAGGCGTGAAGGAGAGCGTGAAGGAGGCCGCGCCCGGCGCCCTTTCCGCGCCGCTGCAGCCGGCGCCGGCGCCCCGGCTGCCTGCCGTCGTCCCGCAGCCCGAGGCTGCGCCGAGGTTGGGGCCCGAACTCGCGCAGCCGCACAAGCTGGTGGCGCAGGCGCTCGCCGCCCTGAGCCGGCTCGACGACAGCGATTTCGACCGCGGCAGCGGCCTTGAGGCGCTGCGCGCCGTGGACCGGGCGGTGGCCGCCTGCGTGGCGCATGTCACCTCCGGCTTCTCGCCCACCGCGCTCACCCTCGCCTTCCTGGACTGGTGGATGCACCTCGCCGCCGCCCCCGGCAAGCGCAGCGAGCTGGCGGTGAAGGCCGGACGCAAGACGGCGCGCTTCGCCGCCAGCATGCTCGCCGCGGGGCTGGACCGCTCGGTATCCCCCGCCATCGCACCGCTGGAGGGCGACGACCGCTTCCGCGCGCCGGAATGGCAGGCATGGCCCTATCGCTTCTGGTCGCAGGCGTTCCTGCTGCAGCAGCAGTGGTGGCACAACGCCACCCACGGCGTGCCCGGTGTCGACCCTCACAACGAGGCGGTGGTGGCGTTCGTCGCGCGCCAGATGCTCGATACCTTCTCCCCCTCCAACAACCCCTTCACCAACCCGGAGGTGGTGCGCCGCACGCTGGAGACGGGGGGCATGAACCTCGTGCAGGGCTGGCGCAACGCCCTGGACGACATGATGCGCAAGGCCGGAAACCAGCCGCCGGCCGGCGCCGAGGCGTTCGTGCCGGGCCAGAACGTGGCCGCCACCCCCGGCGAGGTGATCTTCCGCAACCATCTGATCGAGGTGATCCAGTACCGCGCCGCCACGCCCGGCGTGAAGGCCGAGCCGGTGCTCATCGTGCCCGCCTGGATCATGAAATATTACATCCTCGACCTCTCGCCCCACAATTCGCTGGTGCGCTACCTGGTGGAGAAGGGCCACACGGTGTTCTGCATCTCCTGGCGCAACGTGTGGGAGGAGGACCGCGACCTCGGCTTCGAGGACTACCGCCGGCTGGGCGTGATGGCCGCGCTCGACGCGGTGAGCGCCATCGTGCCGGACCGCAAGGTGCATGCGGTGGGCTATTGCCTGGGCGGCACCATCCTCGCCATCGCCGCCGCCGCCATGGCGCACGCCAAGGACGACCGGCTCGCCTCCGTGACCCTGTTCGCCGCGCAGACCGATTTCTCCGAGCCCGGCGAGCTGCAGCTGTTCGTGGACCCGAGCGAGCTCTACGTGCTCGAAAGCATGATGTGGAACCAGGGCTACCTGTCCGCCGGGCAGATGGCCGGCGCGTTCCAGATGCTGCGCTCCAACGATCTCGTGTGGTCGCGCATGGTGCATGAGTACATGATGGGCGAGCGCGCGCCCATGAACGACCTCATGGCCTGGAACGCCGATGCCACGCGCATGCCCTACCGCATGCATTCGGATTATCTGCGCAAGCTGTTCCTGGACAACGACCTCGCCGCCGGGCGCTATGAGGTGGACGGCCGGCCGGTGTCGCTCCTCAATCTGCGGGTGCCGCTGTTCGTGGTGGGCACGGAGCGCGACCACGTGGCGCCGTGGAAATCGGTCTACAAGATCCACCAGCTCACCGACACCGACGTGACCTTCGTGCTCGCCTCCGGCGGGCACAATGCGGGCATCGTCAGCGAGCCGGGGCACAAGCGCCGGCACTACCGCATCCACGAGACCAAGCTCGGCGAGCTGCACCTGGGGCCCGACCAGTGGGTGGAGACCAATCCGCCGCAGGACGGTTCCTGGTGGCCGGCCTGGGAGGAATGGCTCAGCGGCCATTCCACGGCCGGCACCTTCGGCCTGCCCACCATCGGCGGGCCGGGCTACGCGCCCGTGTGCCCGGCTCCCGGCACCTATGTGATGGAGCGCTGAGGGCCGCCCTCAGTGCTCCGGCACCAGCACCGCGGCGCCGGTGAGGCGGCCTGAGCGCAGGTCGTCCAGGGCCTCGTTGGCCTGGGTCAAAGGGTAGGGTGTGACATGGGTGGTCACGCCCGCTTTCGGCGCCAGGGCGAGGAACTCGTGGGCGTCGGCGCGGGTGAGGTTCGCGACCGACATGATCTTCCGTTCCTCCCACAGCCAGCGGTAGGGGAAGGTGGGAATGTCGCTCATGTGGATGCCGCCGCACACCACGCGCCCGCCCTTCCTCACGGCCTTGAGGGCCTGGGGCACCAGCTCGCCCGCCGGGGCGAAGATGAGGGCGGCGTCCAGCGGCTCGGGGGCCGGCGCGTCGGAGGGACCGGCATAGACGGCGCCGAGGCTCCGCGCGAAATCCTGGGCCTTGGTATCTCCGGGGCGGGTGAAGGCGTAGATCTCCCGTCCCTGCCAGCGCGCCACCTGGGCGATGATGTGGGCCGCAGCGCCGAAGCCGTAGATGCCGATGCGCCGGCCATCCCCCGCCATCTTCAGCGTGCGCCAGCCGATCAGCCCCGCGCACAGCAGGGGGGCGAGGGCGGTGTCCTCCCCCGCTTCGCCCAGCGGATAGGTGAAGGAGGCGTCGGCGCGGGTGTGGGTGGCGAAGCCGCCGTCGCGGGTGCAGCCGGTGAATTCGGGCGTGTCGCACAGGTTCTCCTCCTGCGCGGCGCAATAGGGGCAGGTGCCGCAGGCGTGGCCGAGCCAGCCTACCCCCACCCGCTCCCCGAGCCGGAGGTGGGACACCCCGGCGCCGAGCGCCGCCACGCGCCCGACGATCTCGTGGCCCGGCACGATGGGCGGCCGGGTCTGCGGCAGCTCACCGTCCACCACGTGCAGGTCGGTGCGGCACACGCCGCAGGCGGTGACCTTGATGAGCACCTCGCCCGGGCCGGGGACGGGATCGGGCCGCGTCTCGCCCACGAGCCTTTCCCCGGTGCGGTTGAGAACCATGGCGAACATGGCGGCCTCCTTCGTGTCGCGCCACTTGGTGGCGTGCGTGTCGGCGGCGATGGTAGCGCGGATGGGCGCGCGCGGGGCCATGATCTCGCGCAGGGCGGCCCCGGCGCCGCCGCTCAGCTTCCGCCGATGAAGATGCCGGCCGCCAGCACCAGCGCGCCGCCCAGCACCACCTGCATCACCGAGCGCCAGAAGGGCGTCTCCATATAGCGGTTCTGGATGAAGGCGATGGCCCACAACTCCACGAACACGACGCCGATGGCGATCGCCGTGGCGGTCCAGAAATCGGGGATGAGATAGGGCAGGGCATGGCCCAGGCCCCCCAGCGCCGTCATGGAGCCGGAGGCGATGCCACGCTTGATGGGCGAGCCGCGGCCGGAGATGACACCGTCGTCGTGCACCGCCTCGGTGAAGCCCATGGAGATGCCCGCGCCCACGGCGGCGGCGAGGCCCACCAGCAGCGTGGTGTGGGAGTTCTGGGTGGCGAAGGCGGTGGCGAAGATGGGCGCGAGGGTGGAGACCGAGCCGTCCATCAGCCCGGCGAGGCCCGGCTGCACCCAGGTGAGAACGAACTGGCGGCGGGCCTTCTCGTTCTCCTCCTCCTTCTTGTCCACCGGCAGGTAGCGCTCCGCCAGCTCGCCGGCGATCTCCTCGTGCTGGAGTTCCTCGCCATAGAGGCGCGCCAGCAGGTCGCGGGTGCCGCGATCGGTGGCCCGCTCCTGGGCGTGGCGGTAGAAGTTGGCCGATTCGTCCTCCATCAGGCCCACTTCCTGACGGATGCGCGCAATGCCCAGGTTGCACACGTACCAGACCGGCCGGCGCGCATAGTAGCCGGCGATGGTCTCGCGGCGGATCAGCGGCACATGGGGGCCGAAGCGGCGCTCGAACTCGCGGGTGAGGTTGCGCTGGTGGCCGCTCTCCTGCTTCGACATGGCCTCGAACACCCTGGCCGTATCCGGATAGTCCTTGCGCAAGGCGTCGGCATAATCGGCATAGACCCGCGCGTCGTCCTCCTCGGAGGAGATGGCGAGGGCGAGAACCTCCTTTTCCGAAAGGTCGGAGAAGCGGCGGCGGCCGGGGAAGAACGACATCATCGGCGGGATCTCCGATTTTATAATAATTCTAAAATATAGAATGGGCGGCTCGGAACAAGCTGCAAATGGGTGGCAATGTCGCAGTCTAGAACAAGCTGCCCTTCCCGCCAGGGTGAGAACCGCCGCAGCGCCGCCCGAGGTTTCGGCGCTAGGCATAAAAAAGGCCGGTGCGCGGGTGCGCACCGGCCTTTCCCTTTGGCGGGGAGCCTCACTCGGAAATCTTGCGCGCCCGGCTGCCCAGGGTGCGCAGGCGCAGGGCGTTGAGCTTGATGAAGCCCGCCGCGTCGCGATGGTCGTAGGCCACCGCGCCTTCCTCGAAGGTCACCAGCTCCTGATTGTAGAGCGAATAGGGGCTCTTGCGGCCGATGACGGTGGCGTTGCCCTTGTAGAGCTTCACCGTCACCTCGCCGGTCACATAGGCCTGGGAGTGGTCGATGGCGGCCTGCAGCATCTCCCGCTCGGGGGAGAACCAGAAGCCGTTGTAGATGAGCTCCGCATAGCGCGGCATCAGCTCATCCTTCAGGTGGGCCGCGCCGCGGTCCAGCGTGATGCTCTCGATGCCACGGTGGGCGGCGAGCAGGATGGTGCCGCCGGGGGTCTCGTAGACGCCGCGCGACTTCATGCCCACGAAGCGGTTCTCGACCAGATCGAGGCGGCCGATGCCGTTGGCCTTGCCCAGCGCGTTGAGGCGGGTGAGCAGGGTGGCGGGCGAGAGCGCCTCGCCGTCGATGGCCACCGCGTCGCCCTTCTCGAAGGCGATGGTGATGACGGTGGCCTCGTCGGGCGCGGCCTCCGGCGAGATGGTGCGCTGGTAGACGTATTCCGGCGCGTCCTCGGCCGGGTCCTCCAGCACCTTGCCCTCGGAGGAGGAGTGCAGCAGGTTCGCGTCCACCGAGAAGGGCGCCTCGCCGCGCTTGTCCTTGGAGATCGGGATCTGGTGCGCTTCCGCGAACTCCAGCAGGCGGGTGCGGGAGGCGAGGTCCCATTCGCGCCAGGGGGCGATGACGGTGATTTCAGGCTCGAGCGCGTAATAGGCCAGCTCGAAGCGCACCTGGTCGTTGCCCTTGCCGGTGGCGCCGTGGGAGACGGCATCCGCCCCCATCTTGCGGGCGATCTCGATCTGCTTCTTGGCGATCAGCGGACGGGCGATGGAGGTGCCGAGCAGGTACAGCCCCTCATACACCGCATTGGCGCGGAACATGGGGAACACGTAGTCGCGCACGAATTCCTCGCGCACGTCCTCGATGAAGATGTTCTGCGGCTTGATGCCCAGCAGCTCTGCCTTCTTGCGCGCCGGCTCCAGCTCCTCGCCCTGGCCGAGGTCGGCGGTGAAGGTGATCACCTCGCAATTGTAGGTGGTCTGGAGCCATTTCAGGATCACGGAGGTGTCGAGCCCGCCAGAATAGGCCAGCACCACCTTCTTCACGTCACGCGCCATCAGGTCTCTCGAAGCATGTGGGGATTTAAGGAAAGCCGGCGCGGACTATAGGCCCGCGCGCCGCGCTGGCAAGCCACACGATACGGCAGTGCCGTATTTCCGCAGGTCGGCCTCCAGCCGCCCCCGCTTGCGCTGCGACGGGTGCGTGCGGGTGCCGGAAGCACCGCGCCCGCGCCTATCGCCTCAGACGGGCGGCCACCTTCCGCGTCGCAGCCATGCCGCGCCGCCACAGCGCCCGCGCGCCCTTCTGGAGCTTCAGCCCCGCCCGGCCGATGGTCAGCTCCACCATCGCATCGGAAGGCGCGCGGGCCCGGTCGTAGAGCCACAGGCGGGTGAGCACCACGATCAGCACCACCAGCACGCCGGCGAACACCACATCGGTGAAGAAGTGGCCGCCGAAGGCGATGCGCAGGCCGCCTGCCGCCGCGCCGAAGGCCACCGCCGCCACCAGCCCCGCGGCCCGCGCCGGGCCGGGCGGCAGCAGGCTCGCCGGCGCCACCAGCCAGAAGCCGAGCGCCCCCTCGCCGGAGACGAAGGAGCAGTTGCCCGGGCAGGTGCCGTCGGTCTCGTACCAGGATTTGAACGCGGCCCCGCCGCCGAAGTCGTCCACATGCACGGGGCGGGGCCGGCCCCATTCCTGCTTGAGGATGCCGTTGACGACCAGCCCCGGCCCGAGCGCCATGGTGAGCGCCAGCAGCACCGCCGCGCGCGCCGGCATGAACATGGGCCGGCGGGGGAACAGGAGCTTCAGCACGATGGCGGCGAAGGCCGGCAGGGCGATGGCCCAGGGAATGTAGTTTCCGAGCGCGCGCGCCGCCTGCGCCCAGCGCGCCCCGGCCAGGGTGAAATGGCGGTGCGAGGCATCCCAGAACAGGCTGGTGATGGCGAGGTCCCATTGCGGGAACACGGTGAACAGGATGGCCACCGCGGCGCCGACCACCAGCGCGAAGAACAGCACCCACTTCAAGGCGTCACCTTCACCCCCTGGGCGGGCGCGGCCGCCCGGCCGCCTCCCGCGATTGCGCACCAATGGGGCGGTTCCACAATACGGAACTCCCCGGCCTTGCCGAAGCACCCCGCGCCGACGCACATTCACCGGCACATCGCCTGCGCATCTACAGGGAGGAGGCCCCGATGACCAGCGCCACGCTCGATTTCTATTATGAGTTGGCCTCCCCGTATTCCTACCTTTCCGCCATGCGCATCACGGCCCTGGCCGAGAAGGCGGGGGTGCGGGTGCACTGGAGGCCGTTCCTGCTCGGGCCCATCTTCGCCGACCAGGGGCTCGCCACCTCGCCCTTCAACGCCTTTCCCATGAAGGGCGAGCACATGTGGGTGGACATGGCGCGCCTCGCCGCGCGCGATGGGCTGCCGCCCGTGACGCGCCCGAAGGACTTCCCCGCCCACAGCCTGCTCGCCGCCCGCGTCGCCATGTTCCTGGACGACGCGAGCCGGCCCTCCTTCAGCCGGGCCCTGTTCCAGGCGGAGTTCGCCAGCGGTCGCGACATCGGCGACCGGGAGACGGTGCGCCAGGTGCTGGCCGGGCTCGGCCATTTCTGCAGTGACATCGTCGCCGAGGCCGAGCGGCCCGCCAATAAGGACCGCCTGCGCGCCCAGACCGAGGAGGCCAAGGCGCGCGGCGTGTTCGGCGCCCCGAGCTTCGTCACCGCCGACGGCGAGCTGTTCTGGGGCAACGACCGGCTGGAGATGGCCCTGGAGCATGCCGCGCGCCTCGCCCAGGCGGCCTGAAGGAAAGGGGCGCGCGGAAGGGTTCCTGTGACTTCCCCGGCTCCGTTTTGTCGCAGCCGGGGTGGCGCCGCGCTCGCGCTCTGATATATGCCCGCCTTTGGGCCGGCCTTGCCCGCCCCGCTTCCTTGACCCGGACCGAAAGGCGCGCCGAACATGGCCAATGTCACAGCTTTTGCCGATCAGGCGACCATCGCCGAGCAGACCGCGCGGATGCTCCTGGAGGTGGAGGCGGTGCGCTTCTCGTCGGGCGAGCCCTTCATCTTCACCTCCGGCTGGGCGAGCCCGGTCTACATCGACTGCCGGCGGCTGATCTCCTTCCCCCGCGTGCGCCAGACCCTGGTGGATTTCGGCATCTCCACCATCTACCGCGAGATCGGCTACGAGCAGGTGGATTCGGTGGCCGGCGGCGAGACCGCGGGCATTCCCTTCGCGGCCTGGGTGGCGGATCGGATGATGCTGCCCATGCAGTATGTGCGCAAGAAGCCCAAGGGCTTCGGCCGCAACGCGCAGATCGAGGGCCACCTGGCCCCCGGCCAGCGGGTGCTGCTGGTGGAGGACCTCACCTCCGACGGCCGCAGCAAGGTGAACTTCGTGAACGCCCTGCGCACCGCCGGCGCCGAGTGCGGCCACTGCTTCGTCTTCTTTTATTATGACATCTTCTCCGAGGCTGACGGCATCCTGAAGGACGCCGGCCTCACCCTGCATCGTCTCGCCACCTGGTGGGACGTGCTGGCGGAAGTGAAGAAGTCCAGCCGCTTCGAGAGCGCGCAGATCGCCCAGATCGAGTCCTTCCTGCACGACCCCCATAGCTGGTCGAAGGCACACGGAGGCACCGCCGTCACCGGCGAGTGATGGCCATGGATCTCTACGTTCTCGCGCGGCCGCTGCTGCGCTTCATCTCGCCGGAGCGGGCGCACGGCCTCGCCATCAAGGCGCTGCGCCGCGGGCTCGCGCCGAGCTTCTCGGCGCCGGACGATCCGGTGCTCGCGAGCCGGGTGTGGGGCATCGACTTTCCGAATCCCATCGGCCTTGCCGCCGGCTTCGACAAGGACGCCGAGGTGGTGGATGCGGTGCTGAAGCTGGGCTTCGGCTTCGTGGAGGCGGGCACCGTCACGCCCCGTCCGCAGCCCGGCAATCCCAAGCCCCGGCTGTTCCGCCTGGATGAGGACGAGGGGGTCATCAACCGCTTCGGCTTCAACAGCCAGGGGCTGGCGCCGTTCGTCTTCCAGCTTGGCAAGCGCCGCGCGGCGCGGGCGGGCGGCATCGTCGGCGCCAATGTCGGGAAGAACAAGGAGAGCGAGGACGCCATCGAGGACTATGCCGCCGGCGTCTCGGCCACCTGCCGCCTCGCCGACTACATCGTCTGCAACATCTCCTCGCCCAACACGCCGGGCCTGCGCTCGCTGCAGGCGCGCTCGGAGCTGTCGGCACTGCTGGCCCAGGTGCTGGCGGTGCGCGACGCCTCGATCCCCGATCCCGTCGGCCGCCCGCCGCTGCTGGTGAAGGTGGCGCCCGACCTGGACGATGCCGCTCTCGCGGACGTGGCCGAGGTGGCGCTCTCCACCGGGGTGGACGGCCTCATCATGGGCAACACCACCCTCTCGCGGCCCGCCTCGCTGCGCAGCGGCCACCGGGGCGAGACCGGCGGCCTTTCGGGCAAGCCGCTGATGGCGCTCTCCACGGAGCGGCTGAAGGCGCTTTCCCGCCTTGTTGAGGGCCGGCTGCCGCTCATCGGCGCCGGCGGCGTCGCCTCGGGGGCGGACGCCTACGCCAAGATCCGCGCCGGGGCGAGCCTGGTGCAGCTCTATTCCGCGCTGGTGTTCCACGGCCCCGGCCTCGTGGGCCGCATCAAGGCGGACCTCGCGGCGCGACTCAGGGCCGATGGTTTCCGCAGCATCAGCGATGCGGTGGGCGCAGACGTGCATTGACGCCCGCGCCGGCCGGCGCGGGCGGGTCCGCCGGGACGATCAGGCGCCCGGCGCCTTCCGTGCCGCCGCGTCCTGGGCGACGAGGTCGCGAATCTCCTCCAGCAGCACCTCGGTGCGGGTGGGGGCGGCGGGCACGGCCGCCTGCTTGCGGCGCAGGATGTTGATGCCGCGCACCAGCAGGAACAGCACGGCGGCGACGATGAGGAAATTGATGGCGATGGTGATGAAGGCGCCGTAGGCGAGCACCGCGCCCTGCTTCTTGGCGTCGGCCAGGTTCTCGGCCGTCACCGATTTCGCCAGCGGGACGAAATAGTTCGAGAAGTCGAGGCCGCCGGTGATGGCGCCGATGACGGGCATGAAGATGTCGCCCACCAGCGAGGTCACGATGTTGCCGAAGGCCGCGCCGATGATCACGCCGATGGCGAGATCCATCACGTTGCCCTTCATGGCAAATTCCTGGAATTCCTTCAATATCGCCATGCTGCCTCTCCCCGTTCCGCATGCGGCGGCGTGCCGCGTGTGTCGTGTCCCATCTCACCTGATCGTGTCCCCGGCGGCAAGCCGGCGCGGGTATACCCCGCCACCTTCGGCGCTCCCGGGCACGGTGGCGGCGGTTCTTTCGAGGCCGTGACGCTTTCATGACTTTGAGCGCGCCCTTCCCTATGTTAGGGAGTGCCCGCCGCCGGGGTCGGAGCACGATGCTCGGGGGCGGGCCGAGGGGCCCGGTGGAAACGACCCTCTTGGGCGAATGACCCTGTTTGGGGAAAAGACCCTCTTGGGCAGCAAGGCGATTAAGCTCACAAATGGCGGAACGGCAGACCAGCTTCGGGTATGAGGATCTCCTCGCGTGTGGACGTGGTGAGCTGTTCGGGCCGGGCAATGCGCAATTGCCGCTGCCGCCCATGCTCATGTTCGATCGCATCTCCGAGATTTCCGAGACCGGCGGCGAATTCGGCAAGGGCATGGTGCGTGCCGAGCTGGACGTGAACCCGGACCTGTGGTTCTTCGGCTGCCACTTCAAGGGCGATCCCGTGATGCCCGGCTGCCTCGGGCTCGACGCCATGTGGCAGCTGGTGGGCTTCTTCCTCGGCTGGCTGGGCTCGCCCGGCCGCGGGCGGGCGCTGGGCCTCGGGGAGCTGAAGTTCTCCGGCCAGGTGCTGCCTTCCGTGAAGAAGGTGGTGTACGGCGTGGACTTCAAGCGCGTCATGCGCTCCAAGCTAGTGCTCGGCATCGCCGACGGCTGGCTCGAGGCCGACGGCACCGTCATCTACCGCGCCCACGATCTCAAGGTCGGCCTGTTCCAGGCCGAGACGGCGGAAGCGGCCAGCGCCTGACAAGGCGTTGCCACGATCCGCAGCCATCATGCCCGCAGCCGAGGGGCCGTTTCGACGGTTCTCACGGGGCCGGCTGAGCCGGACCTTCGGCGAACCCGCGCGGCGATCGAGTCTCGACCTTCTCGGCGCCGCTCCAGAATGAAGCCGAGCGCCCGTACCGTGCGTTCCAATGGGGATTTGACATGCGCCGCGTCGTCGTCACCGGGATGGGCATCGTCTCGTCCATCGGCAACACCACGCAGGAGGTTCTCGCCAGCCTGCGCGAGGCCAAGAGCGGCATCACCTTCGCCGAGGACTATGCCAAGCTCGGCTTCCGCTCCCAGGTGCACGGCGCCCCGACCCTGAACGCGGAAGAAATGGTGGACCGCCGGGCCATGCGCTTCCACGGCGGCGGCACCGCCTGGAACCATGTGGCCATGGACCAGGCCATCCGCGACGCGGGGCTGGAGCCGAACGAGATCTCCAACATCCGCACCGGCTTGGTCATGGGCTCGGGCGGCTCGTCCACCAAGACCATCGTGGATGCCGCCGATATCACCCGCGAGAAGGGGCCGAAGCGCGTGGGGCCGTTCGCGGTGCCCAAGGCCATGGCCTCCACCGCCTCGGCGACGCTCTCCACCTGGTTCAAGATCAAGGGGCTGAGCTATTCCATCTCGGCCGCGTGCGCCACCACCAACATCTGCATCGGCAACGCCTACGAGCTGATTCAGTACGGCAAGCAGGACATCATCTTCGCCGGCGGCTGCGAGGACCTGCACTGGACCCTTTCCGTGCTGTTCGACGGCATGGGCGCCATGTCCTCCGCCTACAACGGCCGCCCGCAGGTGGCCTCCCGCGCCTATGACGCGAACCGGGATGGCTTCGTCATCTCCGGCGGCGCCGGGGTGCTGGTGCTGGAAGAGCTGGAGCACGCCAAGGCGCGCGGCGCCCGCATCTATGCCGAGATCGCCGGCTATGGCGCGACCTCCGACGGCGTGGATATGGTGGCCCCTTCGGGCGAGGGCGCCGAGCGCGCCATGAAGCTCGCCATGAGCACCATCAAGGCGCCCATCGACTACATCAACCCGCACGCCACCTCGACCCCCATCGGCGACCTGAAGGAGATCGAGGCCATCCGCGCGGTGTTCGGCGCCGAGTGCCCGCCCATCTCTGCCACCAAGTCGCTCACGGGCCATTCCCAGGGCGCCACCGGCGTGCACGAGGCCATCTACTCCATCCTGATGATGCAGAACGGCTTCATCTGCGAGAGCGCCAACATCGAGGAGCTGGACCCGGCCTTCGCCGACATGCCCATCGTGCGCCAGCGGGTGGACAATGCGAAGCTCGGGCACGTGCTCTCCAACGGCTTCGGCTTCGGCGGCACCAATGCGAGCCTCGTCCTCAAGCATCTCGATGCCTGAGGCGGGGTCGCGTACACGCATTGTAAAGATCGGTCGGAAGAGGTGACGCCGAGGGCGTGGCGCGGGTCGTCCGGGTCTGCTATCGGCGAATGATGTGCGGGTTTGTCGCCGCGTCACGGCGCCGCCGGGCGCGGGCCCGGGGCCTCGCGCCGGCTTCATGAAGGCGCGCTGCGTCTCGCGGGGCAGGGCCCGGGTTCCTCGAACCGAAGTGTTTTTCTCACGCGAACGGGTTTCCCCCTCGCGCGATGGCGTTCAAAGGGTGGGTGATGCAGGACCTGATGAAAGGCAAGCGCGGCCTCGTGATGGGCGTCGCCAATGACCACTCCATCGCCTGGGGCATCGCCAAGGCGCTTGCGGGCCAGGGGGCGGAGATCGCCTTCACTTACCAGGGCGAGGGCATGGCCAAGCGCGTGCGCCCGCTGGCGGAGAGCCTGGGCTCCAGCTTCCTGATGCCCTGCGACGTCGAGGACCTGAAGAGCGTCGACGCGGTGTTCGAGACCCTCAGGGAAAAGTGGGGCGGCATCGATTTCCTGGTCCACGCGGTGGCCTTCTCCGACAAATCGGAGCTGAAGGGCCGCTACGCCGACACCAGCCGCGAGAATTTCTCGCGCACCATGGTCATCTCCTGCTTCTCCTTCACCGAGATCGCCAAGCGCGCCGCCGCGCTGATGCCAAAGGGCGGCTCGCTCATCACCCTCACCTATGGCGGCTCCACGCGGGTGATGCCCAACTATAACGTGATGGGTGTGGCCAAGGCCGCGCTGGAGGCCTCCGTGCGCTATCTCGCGGCCGATTACGGCGCGCAGGGCATCCGGGTGAACGCCATCTCCGCCGGCCCGGTGCGCACCCTCGCGGGGGCGGGCATCGCCGACGCGCGGCTGATGTTCAACTACCAGAAGCGCCATGCTCCCCTGCGCCGCACGGTCACCATCGAGGAGGTGGGCGGCTCCGCGCTCTACCTGCTGTCGGACCTGTCCACCGGCGTCACCGGCGAGGTCCACTTCGTGGATTCGGGCTACAACATCATCTCCATGCCCCATCCGGACGTGCTGAAGACCCAGGAAGACGCCGAGGCCAAGCTGGCCGCCGAGGCCGCCGAGTAGGCGGCTGGGGCGGGCTTGCCGTGGGCACGCTCCCGCTCCCGGCCGGCGTTGGCTGATTGGGTGGCGCCGCCACCGGGTGTGGCGCCCACCGCTGCCGTTGAAGCCCCGCTGAATCCTTGATCCATGAGGGTTGCACGCTTGGCGCGTTCGCCGCTTCAGGGGCGGATGGCACGATGATAACCACATCTGCGCCAGCCGGCGCGCGGGAGGGGCGATGCAGGCACTGGCGGTGGCGGCCATCGCGTTCGTCAGCCTCTTCGGTGGCGTGTGCGCCGGCATGTGGGGCTCGCGCCGGCTGAAGGAAGAGCACCTCTCCAAAGGCACCGAGGATGCGGTGAAGCTGGGCGTGGGCATGGTGGCCGCCATGTCGTCGCTCATCCTCGGCCTGATGACCGCCTCGGTGAAAGGCAATTTCGATACCACCGGGCGGGACGTGCAGCAGTTCGCCACCGATCTCATCACGCTCGACACCGCGCTGCGCGCCTACGGGCCGGGAGCGGACGACGCCCGGAGGCTGCTCACCACCTACACGCGCCGCGCCCTGGCCGAGACCTGGCCGGAGGGCGTGGGTGCGCGGATCGAGGTGAACGGCACCACGTCGAAGGCCATGCTGGAGGCGGTGGGTCATGCGATTCGCATGCTCCCGTCCGGAACCCCGCTGGAGGCCGAGCTGCGCGGCGAGGCGCTCGAGCGCTACAAGGCGGCCTCCACCCTGCGCTGGACGGTGGTGGCGGAGAGCGTCACCGCCGTGCCGCCGGTGTTCACGGCGGTGCTGATCGTGTGGCTCTCGCTCATCTTCGTGAGCTTCGGGCTGTTCGCTCCGGTGAACGCCGTGTCGCTGGTGGTGTTCTTCCTGTGCGCCGTGTCGCTCGCGGGGGCGCTGTTCCTGATTCTGGAGATGAGCGGCCCCTTCGACGGCATCATTCGTGTGCCGGAAACGGCCATGAATGGGGCGCTGGCGCAGATGCTGCGCTAAGGTGGCTGCAGAGCGCCGCCTTCGTATTGCGGCGCCAGATTAGAATCGCTAAAAACTGGCCGCGACGATGGTCCGCGAGGATGCCCTCGGCGCGCTGAAAGCCCGCCGTCGCATATGGCGGGTATGAATGGGGCGCGCCGCCATCGGGCGCCGGCCTGAGGCCGCAGGCGAGGACAGGAGATCCCGGATGACCCGCAACGCGCTCTGGGTCGCGGCGGCGAGCGTGCTCGTCGGCATCGTGGTGCTCGGCCTGAAGACCGTGGCGTGGTGGGTCACCGGCTCGGTGGCGCTGCTCTCCGATGCGCTGGAGAGCATCATCAACGTGGCGGCCTCCCTCGGCGCCCTGATCGCGCTCCACATCTCGTCGCGCCCCGCCGATGCCAACCACCAGTTCGGCCACTACAAGGCCGAATATCTTTCCGCGGTGGTGGAGGGCGTGCTGGTGACGCTCGCGGCGATCACCATCCTGCGCGAGGCGTACAACGGGTTCATGGACCCGCGCCTTCCGGAGCAGCCTTTCATCGGCATGCTGTTCAACGGCGCCGCCACGGTGCTGAACGGCGCGTGGTGCTGGGTGCTGATGCGCGTGGGCAAGGCTCACCGCTCGCCGGCCCTGATCGCCGACGCCAAGCACCTGCTCTCGGATGTCGTCACTTCCGTGGGCGTGCTGGTGGGCTTCGTGCTGGTGCCCATCACCGGCTGGCCGCAGCTCGACCCGCTCATCGCCGGCCTGGTGGCGCTCAACGTGCTGTGGATGGGCTGGGGGCTGATGCGCGAATCCGTCGCCGGGCTCATGGACGAGGCGCCCGGGCCGGAGGTGGTGGCGCATATCCGCGCGCTGGTCTCGACCCACGCGGAAGGCGCGCTGGAGGTGCACGACCTGCGCACTAGGCACGCCGGCCGCATGACCTTCATTCAGTTCCACATGGTGGTGCCCGACGACATGACGGTGGCCGCCGCCCACGCCATCTGCGACCGCATCGAGACGGCCTTCGCCGATGAGATGAAGGACGCCAGCCTCACCATTCACGTGGAGCCGGAGGCCGAGGCCCAGCACCACGGCGTCGTGGTGATCTGAGGGGCGCTGCCTGCTCCGGCGCCGCGCGCTCAGGCGCCCTTGGGACGAAAGGCCACCACCACGTCCGGATCGGTCTCGATGCGCGCCGCGCCGATCAGGTCCAGGCAATAGGGGATGGCCGGGAACACGGCGCCGAGGCACACGCCGATGGAGGCCGGCTTGCCCGGCAGGTTCACGATCAGCGTCTTGCCGCGCACGCCCGCCTCCTGCCGCGAGAGGATGGCGGTCGGCACCTCGTTGAGGGAGATGCGGCGCATCTGCTCGCCGAAGCCCGGCAGGGGCTTTTCGATCACCGCCGCCATGGCCTCGGGCGTCAGGTCGCGCGGGGCGGGGCCGGTGCCGCCGGTGGTGCACACGAGGTCGAGCGCCTCGCGGTCGCACATGTCGATCAGCGCGTCGCGCACGCTCTCGAAGCCATCCGGGATGACGCGATAATCGAAGGCGAGGGGACTGGTGACGGCGCGCCGCAGCCAGGCCTCGATGGCCGGCCCGCTCTTGTCCTCGTAGGCGCCCTGGCTGGCGCGGTCGGAAATGGTCACGATGCCGATGCGGGCCATGGCGTTCCCTGCTGCCGGAGGTGGGCGGGCGGTGCCCGCGCCTTGCGAGACGCTGTAGGCCGCTGGACGGTTCCGGGCAAGGCGGCGCGGTGCCCTGGTCCTCCCCGGAGCATGCCCACGGGGCCGAGAGCCGGCCGAGGGTTTTTCTTGCGTCGCTTCGGTGACGGCGTATCTATGCGGATATAGCTTTTTCGTGTCGTTCCTTCCGGACCGCCTGCGCATTTTTCGGGACTTGCCCATGTCGGAATTTCTCACCACGCGCGAGCTGGCCAGCCTGCTGAGGGTGAAGGAGCGCAAGGTCTACGATCTGGTGGCCGCAGGCACTCTTCCGTTTCGGAAGGTGACGGGCAAGCTGCTGTTTCCGCGCAAGGAAATCGAAGTCTGGCTGGGCGCCGAGACCGCAGCGGCGGAGAGCGAGGCCGTGGTGTCGGCGGCGGATGTCCCGCGCCCCCTGGTGTTCGCGGGCGGCCACGATCCGCTGCTCGAATGGGCGCTGCGCGAATCGCGCTCCGGCATCGCCGCCTTCTTCGACGGTACCCTCGACGGGGTGGAGCGCGCCGCGGCGGGCGACTGCATCGCCGCCGGGCTCCACATTCCGGACGGGGAGGGCTGGAACGTCTCGCTGGTGGCGGAGCGCTTCGGGCAGGAGCCGTGGGTGCTGCTGGAGTGGGCGCGGCGCACGCGCGGGCTGATGTCCCGGCCCGACCTGCCGCGCGCGCCCTCCTGCCTTCGGGAGGCGCGCGGACTGCGCTTTCAGCGGCGCCAGCCCGAGGCGGGCAGCGAGCTGGTGCTGGATCGCCTGCTGAAGGCCGAGAAGATGGCGCGGGCGGACCTGATGCCGGTGGACACCATCGAGCGCTCGGAGACCGACCTCGCCATGGCCATCGCCGGCGGGCGGGCGGACGTGGGCCTTGGGATCGAGGCGGCGGCGCGCCAGTTCAACCTCGATTTTCTGCCCATGGTGGAGGAGCGCTTCGATCTCCTGGTCTGGCGCAAGGCCTATTTCGACCCGCCGTTCCAGAAGTTCGTGGCCTTCTGCCGCGGCCCGGCCCTGGCGGCACGGGCGGAAGCGCTCGGCGGCTACGATCTCTCCGGCTTCGGAACGGTGCATTTCAACGGCCGGTGAGGCCGCGCACGCCTTCGGTGAAATGGCCGCCTCCGCAGCTCGCGCCGCGGAAGCGGCCCGGTCCGGAACCACCCTGCCCGGGGTCAGGGCAGAGGCCGGGGGGCGGCTCCGGCCTTCCCCATCATACCATCGGCCCCGGTCTTTGACCGGTGCCAAGTGGGTACGCTCAAACGCCGCGCGGGCTTAACCAAAGGCCCATGAGTCAAACTCATGGGCCTTTGGTATCAGTCCACGGCGACGATCACCTCGGAGGACTTCACGATGGCGGTGGCGTCGCCGCCCACCTTGAGGCCCAGGTCGTCCACCGCCTCGTTGGTGATGGAGGCGGTCACCTTCAGGCCGTTCACGTCGAGCACCACATGGGCGGTGGTGGCGCCCTTCTTGATCTCGATGATCTTGCCGGGGAAAGCGTTGCGTGCGGAAACCTTCATGGTCTTCTCCCGTTCGTTCGGGGTGGGATGACCTTGCGGCCGGATGCGTCACGCCACGGCGATGATGACGTCCGAGGACTTCACGATGGCGGTGGCCTCGCCGCCCACCTTGAGGTCGAGCTCGTCCACCGACTCGTTGGTGATGGAGGCGGTCACCTTCAGGCCGTTCACGTCGAGCACCACATGGGCGGTGGTGGCGCCCTTCTTGATCTCGACGATCTTGCCGGGAAGGGCGTTGCGCGCGGAAACCTTCATTGTCTCTTCTCCCGTTGCTCGATGGAGCAGACGCCCCGCAAGCTTACGGCACCTGCGGTGAAGTCAATGCGGCGGGCCGGCTCACGCCACGGCGATGATGACGTCCGACGACTTGATGATGGCGGTGGCGGTGCCGCCCACCTTGAGCCCGAGGTCTTCTGCGGATTCATTGGTGATGGAGGCGGTGACCTTCAGGCCATCCACGTCTATCACCACATGAGCGGTGGTGGCACCCTTCTTCAGGGCAACGATTTTCCCGGAAAGAGCATTCCGCGCGGAGACCTTCATCTTCATTCTCCTTGATATTGGTCGCGCAAGGTTACGTTCCGTGAGAACTGAGCTTGGCGAAGACGGGAAAATGCGTCTCTGGGCCTTTAGCTAAGGGGCTGCGCGTGGGGAAACAATATGCGAAAAATATGCTTGTTTTCCCGTTTTGCGCGAAAAGTGCGCTGGACGCAGGCTGCGCGCGTGCGGGGTCTGCGAAGCTATGTCGCATGAAATATAGCATGAAGGCGCCGGCGCCTGGGCCGGCGCCTTCATGGGCAGAAAAGCGCGCGCCGCCGCAGATGAGAGTCACATGGGCGGCACGTCGAGGGCGCGGAAGATGGCGCAGCGCCGGAAGATCTCGATGGACGGCGCCACCTGCTTCTGCGTGCAGAACTTGGACACCAGCTTGGCGAGGCCCTTGATGTCGCGGCCCGAGGTTTCGGGGAACTGCCGCACCAGAAGTTCGATCAGCTCATCCGAAAGGGGCAGGGCGAACTGCTCGGCCATCACCCGCCAGATCTTGCGCCGGTCGTCGGGCCCCGGCGCGTGATACTTGATGAGGGCGATGCAGCGCGAGACGATGGCCTCGTCTATGTCGTCCACGCGGTTGGTGGTGAGGAAGAGAAGGCCGTTGAAATATTCGAGCACGCGCAGGAATACGCCCACCACGGCGTTCATGGTGAGGTTGTCCTGCCGGCGCTTGATGTAGACGTCGGCCTCGTCGATCAGCATCACCGCGCCCCAGCGCTGGGCGCGGGTGAGGGCGTCCTTCAGCTGGCTCTCCATGGTCGCCACATCGAGCCCGAGCTGGCCCGAGTGCACCCGGTAGAGCGGGCGCTGGATGATCTCCGAATAGACCTCGGCGGTCAGCGTCTTGCCGACACCGGGCGGGCCGGCGCACAGCACGGTGGTGCCGCCCGACTTGCCTTCGACGATGTCCGCCATCAGCGTGTTCATCTCGGCGGTCAGGATGTCGATGAGGTCCGTCTGCTCGGGAGGCAGGACCAGCTTCTGCTTGAGTTCCGGATGGTATTCATACGGCTTCATATTGTCCACGTGCACCCACACGTGGTGGTGAAGCTCAAGATGGAACATCAGGATCAGGGGGTGCACCGGCATGTCGGTGAAGGCCCCCTTGGGAATGCTGTCCCTGGCCTTCCTCAGGGCCTCGTCCACCGCCATGTCGAAGCAGTTCTGCTTCTCCGCCTTCTTCACCAGCTTGTCGAGGAAGAAGCCGGAGGTCTCCGCCCCCAGGGTGCGCTCGCCCAGTAGTTCCTCGTCGTTGACGAGGCGCGTGGGCGTGCCGGAGGAGGAGAGCACGATGGTGGACTTGCGCGCCCAGTCGGTGTCTCGGCGGTTGGAGGTGGGGTCCTCGGCGAAGATGCCGGTGCCGGTGGCCGAGAATTGCTGGCCGTAGCGCCCGCGCCAGTCGAAATAGCGCGCCGTCTCGTCGTCGAAGGAGCGGAGCAGGCCGGGGTCCTCCAGCAGCCAGCCCTTGGCCGCCAGGGTGCCGGGAATGGTGAGGCCGCGCAGATCCTTGGAGCGGATCAGCAGGTTCTCCATCTGGGTGCGGCCGCGGCTGTTGGCCTTCAGCTCGATGATGACGCGCCCCGCTTCCTCATCGCCGGCGGGGGTATAGTCGAGCCGGGTGATGAGGTAGGGCTCGGGCTTGCCGCCGGGGTTCATGCGGAACAGCCAGCCACGGATGCAGGTGTCCACCAGGAACAGGGCCAGCGCCCCGGCGAGATCCTCCAGGTCGTCCGGCCCGAACGCCTGCCCCTCGTACTGGAACACCCGCACCAGATTGGCGAGCTGCTCGTCCTGGCCGCGGATGGGGGTGCCGCCGTTCTTCCGCACCAAATCATGCAGGTGGGTCAGCTCCTCGGGCCTCAGCGTGTCGAGGCCCACCTCCACTCGGTTCGAGAAGCGTGGCTGGGCGAGCAGGTGGGCGTGATCGGGAAAGGCGTCCACCAGGGCAACGACGACCGGACGTTCGACGATGAGCTTCATCGATCACCTCATAGTCCCAAGCGATGTCGGGCTCGATGTCGGGCGTGATGTCCGGCCCCCGACAAAAGCGACGGGGTTCCGGCATCCGCGGCATGCGAACGTGCGGCGCAGCAAGAAGCGTGCCGTTTTTGATCTGGCTCAAATCCGCCGGTGGCAGGCGGGTGCCTCAGGGACAGGGGATTCCCATCGGCCCTCAGCCTCGCTATAGGGGAATGGACGAAGCTGTTTCGGGGCGCGCTGCCTGCGCCCTGCATGAAAGCGGAGGCATTTCGCGATTTCCTGAACGCGGAAATGCCCTAAACTGATCGTCTGCCCGGGCGGCGCGGTCCTGCGTGGCTCCTGCTCCGGGTGAGCGTGACACCGTGCGTAGCAGTATCATGCTACGGCGGGAGCCGCCTTGCTCCGGCCGTATGCCTTCGTTAGTGACGAATCGCCGCCCGATCATGCCGGGGCGCGGAGACCTGCCCGCGGAGACCTGCCGTTGCGTTCATTCATCGCCGCGACCATCGCCTTTGTCCTGGCCGTCGCCCTTGCCACCCTGGGGAGCGCGCCCGCGCGGGCGCTGGAGCCGGTCGCCATCAGGCTCGACGCCAAGGTGACGGACCTCGCCCCCGCCGTGGAGCGCGAGGCCACCGACAACGGCCGCTTCCAGATCTCCACCGCGCCGGATTCGGAAGGCGTGGTGCGCCGCATCGAGGTGCAGAGCGCCGACGGGCGCCAGCATGTGGACTGGATCGCCTTCGCCCTCTCCAACAATACCGACGAGCAGGTGGACCGCCTCATCGTTGCGCCCCACTACCGCATGGTGGGCTCGGGCCTGTTCTGGCCCGATCTCGGCAACCGGCGCATCGTCTCGCTCACCCCCAGCCAGGGCTTCAAGCCCGAGCGCCAGAACTCCCCCGACGCGGACGTGTTCCTGGTCACGCTCGATCCCGGCTCCACCGTCACCTTCGTGGCCGAGCTCGGCTCCTCCACCCTGCCGCAGCTCTACATGTGGGAGCCGGACGCCTACAAGGAGCGCGTCAACGCCTTCACGCTCTACCACGGCATCGTCATCGGCATCGCCGGCCTGCTGGCGCTGTTCCTCACCATCCTGTTCGTGGTGAAGGGCTCGGTGATGTTCCCGGCGGCGGCGGCCCTGGCATGGGCGGTGCTGGGCTATATCGGGCTCGATTTCGCGTTCTGGTCCAAGGTGTTCGGCCTCTCGCCGGTGGCGGAGCAATTCTGGCGGGCGGCGGGCGAGGCATTCCTCACCGCCACCTTGCTGGTGTTCCTGTTCGCCTATCTCAACCTCAACCGCTGGCATGTGCGCTATGTGCACGTGGCCGCCGGCTGGCTCACCTTCCTGGCCGCCCTGGTGGTGGTGGCGCTGCTCGACGCGCCGGTGGCGGCCGGCGTCGCGCGCCTGTCGCTGCTGGCGGTGGCGGTGGCCGGCTTCGGCATCGTGCTGTGGCTCTCCCAGCACGGCTACGACCGCGCGGTGCTCATCATCCCCACCTGGTCGCTGCTTCTGGTGTGGGTCATCATGGCCGGGCTTACGGTGGCGGGGATCATCAGCAACGATCTCGCGGCGCCGGCGCTCTCCGGCGGCCTGGTGCTGATCGTGATGCTCATCGGCTTCACCGTCATGCAGCACGCCTTCGCCGGCATCGGCGGCATCCAGGGCTCCACCTCGGAGCTGGAGCGCCGGGCGCTGGCGCTCGCGGGCTCCGGCCTCATCGTGTGGGACTGGGACGTGGACACGGACCGGATCTACACCTCCCCCGAGGCCGAGGAGGCCCTGGGCCTCAAGCGCCATTCGCTGGAAACCGAGGCCGCCGGCTGGCTGGAGGTGCTGCACCCCGCCGACCGCGACCGCTTCCGCGCCACGCTCGACGGCATCATCGACCAGCGGCGCGGCCGCATCGACCAGGACTTCCGCCTCAAGGCCATCGACGGCCACTACCTCACCTTCAACCTGAAGGCCCGCCCGGTGGTGGGTGCCGACGGCGAGGTGGTGCGCTGTGTGGGTACGCTGTTCGACGTCACCGGCGAGCGCATCGCCGCCGAGCGCCTGCTCCATGACGCGGTGCGCGACAATCTCACCGGCCTGCCCAACCGTGAGTTGTTCCTCGACCGGCTGGAACAGGCCCTCACCCTCGCGCGGCTCGACCACAAGGTGAAGCCGACGGTGATGGTGATCGACCTCGACCGCTTCAAGCAGGTGAACGTGCAGGTGGGCATGGCGGTGGCCGATTCCATCCTGCTCACGGTCTCCCGCCGCCTGATGCGCCTGCTGCGGCCGCAGGACACCCTGGCTCGCATCTCCGGCGACCAGTTCGGCCTCATCCTGATGTCGGAGCGCGACCCCGAGCGCATCACCACCTTTGCCGACACCCTGCGCCGCTCCCTGCGCGCGCCCATCACCTTCGCGGAGCGGGAGGTGTTCGTCACCGCCTCCATCGGCCTCGTCCTGTCCGGGCCGGAGGTGGGCAAGCGCGACGAGGTGCTGAAGGACGCCGAGCTGGCCATGTATTACGGCAAGCGCATCGGCGGCGACCGCATCGAGGTGTTCCGCCCCGCCATGCGCCAGCAGAAGATCGACCGCGTGGTGCTGGAGGCGGAGCTGGCCGAGGCGCTGGAGAAGGGCGAGATCTTCGTGCGCTACCAGCCCATCGTGCGCCTGGGCGACCGGGCCATCGGCGGGTTCGAGGCCTACATGCGCTGGAACCACCCGCGCCTCGGGGAGCTTGCCGCCTCCGAGTTCCTGTCGCTGGCGGAGGAGAGCGGGCTCATCCTTGATCTCGGCCTGTTCGTTCTGGAGAAGGCGGCCGGGCAGCTTGCCATCTGGCAGAGCATGCTGCGGGTTGACCCGCCTCTGTTCGTTCACGTCAACGTCTCCTCCCGCCAGCTTTTGCGGCACGATCTGGTGCAGGATCTGAAATCCGTCCTCGCCCGCAACCACGTGGCGCCGGGCTCGCTGAAGCTGGAGATCACCGAGACGCTGGTGATGGAGAACCCCGAATACGCCGCCGTGTTGCTCAACCGCCTGAAGGAGCTGGGCTCGGGGCTGGTGCTGGACGATTTCGGCACGGGCTATTCCTCGCTGTCCTATCTCCAGCGCTTCCCCTTCGACGCGATCAAGATCGACCAGCACTTCGTGCGCGACACCGCCAAGGGCCCGGCGCGCGCGGCCCGTCCCATCATCGTCAACTCCTTGGTGGAGCTGGCGCACGAGCTGGGCATGGATGTGATTGCCGAGGGGCTGGAGCGCGAGGGCGAGGCGGTGCAGATGGCCCGCTACGGCTGCGAATATGCCCAGGGCGTGGTGTTCGGCGAGCCGCTGACGGCGGAAGACTGCCGCGCGCTGATCGAGCCCGCGCCGGTCGAGGCCAAGAAGAAGCGCGCCGCGGCCGAGTGAGCGGCACCGGCGGCGGCTTTCCGGGGGCTCTCCCATGGGTGATCCTTCCTCTACCGCACCGCCCGGCGAGCCGCCTTCGTCCGCGGGGGAGGCGGCGGGGGTGGCGCAGCGCCTCGACGCGCAGGCGCTTTCCCGCATCCTGATCCTGGGCAACAGCGGTGCCGGCAAGAGCTGGCTGGCCGAGCGCCTCGCCGCGCGGCTGGGCTTGCCCGCGCTCGATCTCGACCTGATCCACTGGGAGCCCGGTGCCTATGGCCGGGCGCGCGAGCGCGAGGCCGCCCGCGCCCAGGTCCGCGCGGCGGCGGCGCGGGAGGGGTGGATCATCGAGGGGGTCTATGGCTGGCTCGCCGCCGTCGCCATCCCGCGCGCGACGGCGATGATCTGGGTGCGCCCGCCGGTGGAGGAATGCGCCGGCAACCTGCGCTGCCGGGGCATCCGGCGCGGTGCCGACACGGCGGCGCTCGATGCGCTCATCGGCTGGGCCGGTGACTATGACCTGAGGAGCGACACCAGCTCCCGCGCCGGCCACGCCACTTTGTTCGAGGCTTTCGCCGGGCCACGACTTATCCTCGCCTCGCGCGCGGACATGGAAGCGCTGCTCGCCTCCCTGCCGTGAGGCGCGGGCGCCTCAGGCGTGCCCGGCCTCGCTGGAGAGCATGCCGGGATCGATGCCGAGCTTGCGCAGCGCCGCGTCGTATCGGGTTTCGATGCTGCGGCGGAAGATCAGGTCCGGGTCGGCGGGGCAGTTGAGCCAGCCGTTGGCCTGGATCTCCGCCTCGAGCTGCCCCGGCGCCCAGCCGGCGTAGCCCAGCGCCAGCACCGCGCTGCGCGGCCCGGTGCCGCCGGCGATGGCCTTCAGGATGTCCAGCGTGGCGGTGAGGCAGATGCCGTCGTCGATGGGCAGGGTGGAGTTCTCGATGAAATAGTCGGCCGAGTGCAGCACGAAGCCGCGCCCCGTCTCCACCGGCCCGCCCTTCAGCACCTTGATGGTCCCCGCGCTCTCGGGCAGCAGGATGCGCCCGGAGGCCGGTACCACGTCGAGCTGCACCAGCAGATCGCCGAAATCGATATGGCTGGCGGGTTGGTTCACCACGATGCCCATCGCCCCCTCCGAGGAGTGCGCGCACACATAGACCAGCGTGCGCGCGAACTGCTCGTCGCGCATGGTGGGCATGGCGATCAGCATCTGCCCGTCCAGGAAGCGCGGGTCCCCAGCCGGGGTATTCGGGGTATGGGTCGCGGTCATGGGAGAAGCGTACCGCGCCTGCGGCGTTTTGGGAATGCGCGTCCGCGGTGCGGGCCGGCGGGGCCGCTCACAGCCTTGTGCGATCGCGCGTCTTTGCGGCGAGGGCGGGAGCGGCTACCGCGGGAGGCATGACACAGATCGCATTTCGCCGGGCGGCTAGGCCGGCCCGCAGCGTCCGCAGCTTCCTTGCGGGCGGCTTCGCCTGTGCCCTGGCGTTCGGCGCCGGGACGGCGGCCCGCGCCGCCGAGACCGATGCGGTGAGCGTGCCCGGCGCCGAGGTGCGGCTGGTGGAGGCGGGCGGCTCCGGGCCCGTGCGCGAGGCGGGCATCGACATCCGCCTCCAGCCGGGGTTCAAGACCTACTGGCGCTATCCCGGCGACAGCGGGGTGCCGCCCGCCGTCTCCTTCGAGAGCTCGCAGAACGTGGCCGGCGTGGAGGTGGGCTGGCCGGCGCCCCGGCGCTTCGCGGACGGCGGCGGGGGCTATTCCATCGGCTACAAGTCGAGCGTGCTGTTTCCGCTGAAGGTGACGCTGAAGGATCCGGCGCGCCCCGCGCGGCTCGATCTGGTGATGGACTTCGCGGTGTGCGAGGCGCTGTGCATGCCCGCCACCGCGCGCCTCGCGCTAGAGCTCGACGGGGCCGCCGACCCGGCCGTGGCCCGGCGCATCGCCGAGGCGCGCGGCAAGGTGCCGGAACCGCAGCCCATCGGGGCGGAGGGCACGCCCGCCATTCTCTCCGCCCGTATCGATGCGGAGGTGACGCCGCCGCGGCTGGTGGTGGAGGCGCGGACCGCGACCCCCATGGCCGACCTGTTCGTGGAAGGGCCCGACGCCCGCTGGGCGCTGCCCCTGCCGCAGAAGACGGCGCTGCCCGGCGGCCTCGCGCGCTTCACCCTGCCGATGGAAGGTGTGCCCGCCGATGCCGACCCGCGTGGCGCGCGCCTCACCTTCACCCTCTCCGACACGCCCCGCTCGGTGACCGTCCAGGCGGTGCCGCAGCCCTGAGGGCGGGGCAGGGGGCGGCCCTTTTATCCTCCGGAAAACTACGTATTGTCGCCGGGCGGCCGTTCCCGGCCGTTTTCCCGTGGAGAGAGCCATGTCCATCTCGGTCGGCGACCGCCTGCCCCCCGCCACCTTTCGCGTGATGACCGCCGACGGCCCGGTGCAGAAGACCACGGACGATGTCTTCAAGGGCAAGCGCGTGGTGCTGTTCGCGGTGCCCGGCGCCTTCACCCCCACCTGCCACCGCAACCACCTGCCGGGCTACGTGGCCAATGCCGATGCCATCAAGGCGAAGGGCGTCGACGCCATCGCCGTGGTGGCGGTGAACGATCCCTTCGTGATGGGCGCGTGGGAGAACGCCTCCGGCGCCGCCGGCAAGGTGCTGTTCCTGTCGGATGCGGACGCGAGCTTCGCCACGGCGCTGGGCCTCAGCTTCGATGCCTCCGCGGCCGGCCTCGGCGTGCGCTCGCGCCGCTACGCCATGGTGGTTGAGGATGGCGTGGTGAAGACGCTGCAGGTGGAGGACAGCCCCGGCAAGGCCGAGCTTTCCACCGCCGAGGCCTTGCTCGCGCTTCTCTGAGCGGCCGGAGCCGGCGGACGGGCGCCGGCGCGGAAGCCGCGCCCGGTCCCGCCGCCCGCTTCAGGCGATGATGTCGGGGAACAGCTGGTCCTCGAGGTGGGTGATGCGGTCCTTGAGCTGAAGCTTGCGCTTCTTCAGCCGCTGCACCTGGAGCACGTCGGAGCCCGTCACGTCGGTGAGGGCCTCGATGGCGACGTCGAGGTCGCGATGTTCCTGCCGCAGGCGCTCCAAGAGGATCTTCAGATCCCGTTCCTCGTCACTGGTCATGCACCCATCCGTCGCAACCCGCGCCCCGCCGCGCGCGGCGACCGGGCCTTCCCCCAAACCTGGGCCCGAGCGGCCCATCCCTTCGGCGGCGCCTCCGGGCCTCTTAGATCACGTTTTCGGCAACGGGAGCCCGCAGGGCGCGAGCCGCCGTGCGCGCAGGACGCGCCGACCGACTATGGCACGGGCTTTTTGCACTGCAAGACATCTTCCGGCGATGCCTATCAGAAAGGTGGTCGACTCAGTATCAAACCCATGACACACTCCAAAGCGTGATGCAGACAGGGAGTGGCTCAGTATGTCCATCCAGTCGCACCTTATGGAGTTGAAGCGTCGCCACGCGGCTCTCGATACGGAGCTCGCCCGCGAACTCGCCTCCCCCGCCAAGGACTCGGTCCGCGTGGCGGAGCTCAAGCGCCGGAAGCTCGTTCTCAAGGACGAAATGAACCGCCTCGGCGGGCCATCCACCCTTCATTGACAATCTGGTCGAGGATGTCGCCGACGTCGGGTTCTGCCCGGCGGCGGTCGGCGGATCGCGGCTGAAGCCGGCGGCGGGGCATTCGTGTCCGCGCGGTGCGCAGACCCTTTGCGTTCCGGCGCCGGTGGCTTTAATCGGGCGTCATGGCCCCACCGCTGATCCTGCTTCAAGATATCCATCTGCGCTTCGGCGCCACTCCCCTGCTCGACGGGGCGGAACTTTCCGTCTCCGCCGGCGATCGCGTGTGCTTGGTCGGGCGCAACGGCTCGGGCAAGTCGACGCTGCTCAAGGTGGCGGCGGGCCTGATCGCGCCCGATGACGGGACGCGATTCTTCCAGCCCGGCGCCACCGTGCGCTATCTGCCGCAGGAGCCGGACTTCGGCGGCTTCGCGACCACGCTCGCCTATGTGGAGGCCGGCCTCGGCCCCGGCGACGACGCCTACCGTGCCCAATATCTCCTGGAGCAGCTCGGCCTCACGGGCCAGGAGGACCCCGCCCATCTCTCCGGCGGGGAGGCGCGGCGGGCGGCGCTGGCGCGCGTCATCGCGCCCGAGCCCGATGTGCTGCTGCTGGACGAGCCCACCAACCATCTCGACCTGCCCGCCATCGAATGGCTGGAAAGCGAGCTGAGGTCGCTCCGGTCCGCCATCGTCCTCATCAGCCACGACCGGCGCTTCCTCGAAACCCTCTCCCGCGCCACCGTGTGGCTCGATCGCGGCCAGACACGCCGGATCGAGCAGGGCTTCTCCGCCTTCGAGGCGTGGCGCGACGGCGTGCTGGAGCAGGAAGAGACCGAGCGCCACAAGCTGGACCGCAAGATCGTCGCCGAGCTGGACTGGCTGCGCTACGGTGTCACGGCTCGGCGCAAGCGCAATGTGCGGCGCCTGGGCCTGCTGCATTCCATGCGCAAGGATCGCCGCGAGGAGCGCCGCGCCCAGGGCAATGTGAAGCTTCAGGTCACCGAGGGCGAGACCTCCGGCAAGCTGGTCATCGAGGCCAAGGCCATCTCCAAGGCCTATGGCGACCAGGAGGTGGTGAAGGATTTCTCCACCCGCATCCAGCGCGGCGACCGCATCGGCATCGTCGGGCCCAACGGGGCGGGCAAGACCACCCTCATCAAGCTGCTCACCGGCGAGATCGCGCCTGATTCGGGCACGGTGAAGCTCGGCACCAACCTGGAGGTCGCCTCTCTCGACCAGAAGCGCGCCGCCCTCGCGCCCACCACCACCCTGCGCGACGCCCTCACCGGCGGCGGCTCCGACAGCGTGATGGTGGGGGGGCAGCCGAAGCACGTGATGGGCTATCTGAAGGACTTCCTCTTCACGCCGGAGCAGGCCAACACCCCGCTCTCCGTGCTCTCGGGCGGCGAGCGCGGCCGGCTGATGCTGGCGCGGGCGCTGGCCCTGCCCTCGAACCTGCTGGTGCTCGACGAGCCCACCAACGATCTCGACCTCGAAACCCTCGACCTGCTGCAGGAGATGGTGGCCGACTATACCGGCACCGTCATCCTGGTGAGCCACGACCGCGACTTCCTCGACCGCACCGTGACCAGCATCATCATGGCCGAGGGCCACGGCGTGTTCCGCGAGTATGCGGGCGGCTATGCCGACATGCTGGCCCAGCGCGGGCGCGGGGTGGAGGCCAAGGAGAAGACCGCGACCAAAAGCCAGGCCGCCGCTGCCGCGCCCGCGCCCAAGGCCGAGGCCGCGCCCAAGGAGAAGAAGCGCCTTTCCTTCCACGAGCAGCACGCGCTGAAGACGCTGCCGGCCACCATGGACAAGCTGCGCGTCGAGATCGAGAAGCTCGCGTCCGCCATCGCCGACCCGAGCCTCTACGCCCGCGACCCCGCCGCCTTCGAGAAGACTTCCGCCGCCCTTTCCAAGGCGCAGGGCGCCCTCGACGCGGCGGAGGAGGAATGGCTGCGGCTGGAGATCCTCAAGGAGGAACTGGAGGGCTGAGCCGCCGGCTCAGCCCCGGAACGTCTCGTCCAGAGTGAATGCGGGCGGGGCGCCGAGCCCCGGCGCCGCGAGGGCGAGCACCTTGAAGAGGGCACCCATCTGGCCCTCTTCCGTTCCCGCGAGGCGCAGGGCGGCGGTGGCGATGGCGTCCTCGCCCGCCGGGCCGGCCTCGGCCATCAGCCGTTCCGCGCGCTGGGCGAGGCCGAGCCGCAGCAGGAACTCGCCCTGGGGCAGCGGCCCGAAGGCGCGCGCGCCCTGGCTTTGCGCCATGCGGGCGAGGGCGGCGAAATCCACGTGCGCGGTGAGGTCCGCCTCTCCCGGCTCGCCCAGTGGATCGGCGAAGGCGTGGCGGGCGAGGGCCTGGAGCGTATCGCCGAAGCCGCCGGCGTGGCCGTAATCCACCACCAGGGCCGCGCCACCTTCATGCGCGAGGCGGCGGGCGAGGGCGAGCGCCGGCCCGCTCTCCATGCGCTCCAGCACCGCTCCCTCGGGCGCGGGCCCGCGCGGCGCGAAGGCGGCGGCGATGGCGGAGGGCGCGGGATCGAGCCCGAAGGCGAGCCGGCCCCGCGCGTCGAGCCCCACGCGCCGCTCGTGCCAGCCGCCGCCGACGCGCACATACTGGTCGATGGGCAGGGCGTCAAAGAACTCGTTGGCGAGCACGATGGCCGGACCCGGAGGCAGTTCCTCGATGCGGTCGTGCCAGGAAACCTCGATGCCCGCGAGCGCGCGCCGCTGGGCCTGCCGCAGCACCGGGCTCGTCTCCACCAGATGCACCCGCGCGGCGGCGGCGAAATCGGGCGCGATGCGCGCCGCGCGCAGGGCATCGGCCATCAGCGTGCCGCGGCCGGGGCCGAGCTCCGCCAGCAGGAAGGGGGCGGGGGCGCCCACCTGCCGCCACGCGGCCACCGCCCACAGCCCCAGCAGCTCGCCGAACATCTGGCTGATCTCGGGCGCGGTGGTGAAGTCGCCGTCCGCGCCGAGGGGATCGCGCGTGATGTAGTAGCCATGGCGCGGATGGCCGAGGCACAGCGCCATGTAGCGGCTCACCGGCATGGGCCCCTCGGCGGCGATGAGGGCGCGGATCTCTTCCGCGAGCGGGTTCGTCACGCCACCGCCTTGCGCTTCAGCGCATAGACGACGAGGCCGGCGCCGGCCAGCACCACCGGCACCGAGAGCCACATGCCCATGGTGGTGCCGAAGGCGAGGTAGCCGAGCTGAACGTCCGGCTCGCGGAAGAACTCGCCGACGATGCGCCCGCAGCCGTAGCCCATGCCGAAGATGCCGGCCGCGAGCCCCGGCCGCCTGAGCGCCCCGGCGCGCACGACCACAAGCATGATGATGAACAGCAGCACCCCTTCCAGCCCCGCCTCATAGAGCTGGCTCGGATGGCGCGGCACGCCGCCGCCGTTGGGGAACACCACGGCCCAGGGCACGTCGGCGGGGCGGCCCCACAGCTCGGAATTGATGAAGTTGGCGATGCGGCCGAACAGCAGGCCGAGCGGCGCCACCACGCCGGCCACGTCCAGCAGGGAAAGGATGCGGATGCCGCGCGCGCGGGCGAACAGCACCAGCGCCACGATGGTGCCCGTGAGCCCGCCGTGGAACGACATGCCCCCCTTCCACACGGCGATGATGTCGGCCGGGTGGGTGGCGAAATGGGGCAGGTTGTAGAAAAGGACATAGCCCAGGCGCCCGCCCAGGATGACGCCCAGCGTCGCCCAGAACAGGGCGTCGTCGAGGTCCTGCGGCCGCATGGGCGAGGTGCCGCCCCACAGGCGCGGCATGGCCACCAGCCTGCGCCCCAGGAGCCAGCCGAGCACCAGCCCGGCGATGTAGGCGAGGGCGTACCAGCGGATGGAGAGCGGGCCCACGCTCACGAGGACCGGATCGATGGCGGGGAAGGGCAGGGCGAGCATTCTGCGAGGATTCCTGGAAACGGTCGCGCCGGGGCGGTAAGGCCGGGCGCATCTGGCGCGGGGCGGGTGCCGCCGTCAAGGATGCCGGGCGGGAAGCGCGGGCCAGCGGGCTCCGGCGCGCACGGGCCTTGCGCGCGGCGCGCGCTGTCGCCATGTTCACGCCCATTGATGCGGCGGAATGCCGTCGGCACACGGGCCGCCGCCAGGAGACGACCATGACCCAGACCACCGGCCGCTTTTTCGACGAGATGGCCCGCCTCGTGAACGATGCCGCGGGCGTGGCCCAGGGGGTGCGGCGCGAGGCCGAGACGGTGATGCGCACCCAGGTGGAGCGCCTCCTGCGGGACATGGACCTCGTGAAGCGCGAGGAGTTCGAGGCGGTGAAGGACATGGCCGCCGCCGCCCGCGAGGAGAACGAGCGCCTGGAAGCGCGCATCGCCGCCCTGGAGGCGAAGCTGGGCGTCGCATCCGGCGAGACCCCTGCGCAGCCCTATGACGAGAGCTTCGGCGGCAGCCGGCCCTGAGCCGGCGCATTTGTGTGCATGCCCATGGGATGTACACAATCTGTCGTAGCGACGCCATCTTTACCCGCGATATACTGATTTTCGTGGCGATTCGGAGCCGGTTCGTCGTATCGCGGGTGTACGACGGGGCGTAGGCTCGCCTGACGCGCGCATGTCCGGTGCAGGGCCGCCGCCGCATGGCTTTCGGCTCGCCGTCGCGGTGCTGCACCCTCACGCGCCATGTCCGAAGTGGTTCGTCTTTAAGGAGGTCGTTGCATGGCACGCGGGTTCCTACGCATGCCTTTGGCCTCGTTGCCCGAGCGTCGTCGTGCCCCTGCCGTCACCGGCCGTCTCCGCGTCCTTCCCACCGCGAGGTCGAGGCATGTCTCTCATCGACATTGAAGCCGAAGCGCCGGCCAATCCCGTGGATCTGGTGGAGCAGCTCGCCGCTGTTCACGACTGGTCTTTCGAGCGCTCCGACGAAGACGAGATCACCCTCTCGCTGGCCAGCCGCTGGACCGATTGCCACGTGTCCTTCCAGTGGATGGACGAGCTGGAGGCGCTGCATGTCGCCTGCGCCTTCGATTTCAAGGTGCCGGACGGCCGCCGCGGCGAGGTGCTGAAGCTGCTCGCCATGGTCAACGAGCAGATGTGGCTCGGCCATTTCGACATGTGGTCCCAGGAGGGGGTCATCATGTTCCGCCATGCGCTGGTGCTGGCGGGCGGCGCCACCGCCTCGGACCGCCAGTGCGAGGCCATCGTCGACGCCGCGATCGATGCGGTGGAGCGCTATTATCCCGCGTTCCAGTTCGTGGTGTGGGCCGGCAAGACCGCACGCGAGGCCATGGACACGGCCCTGTTCGACACCGTGGGCGAGGCCTGAGCCGCGCCAGGGCCGTACGTGGGGCGCCTTCGGCGACCTGGGCAGCCCGGCGCGGGGTTTTCCCGCGCGCCGGGCTGGCTTAAACCTGGGCCTCGAAAGGGCGGCGCGGCGCCACGAGCCGCCGGCCGCGATGCGAGGCGATCATGAGCGACGTGGTGTTGAGGAACCTGTCCGGCCCGGTGGTGCTGCTGGGCGCGGGCAAGATGGGCGGGGCCATGCTGGAAGGCTGGCTGAAGCTGGGCCTGCCGCCTGACCTCGCCGTGGTCATCGATCCCCAGCTGCCCGAGGCCGCCGCCGCCGCGCTCACGGCGCAGGGCGTCAGCGTCAATCCGCCGGCCCATCTCGTTGCCGCTCCGGCTGTCCTGCTGCTGGCGGTGAAGCCCCAGGTGGCGCCCGAGGCGCTGCCCCAGGTGGCGCCCCTGGTGCGTTCCGGCACGCTGGTGGTGTCCATCATGGCCGGGCGCACCCTCTCTTTCCTGTCATCCCACTTCCCGGAAGGCACGCCGCTGGTGCGAGCCATTCCCAACACGCCGGCGGCCATCGGCCGGGGGGTGAGCGTCGCCGTGCCGAGCGCCACCGTCACCGCCGCCGATCGGGTGCTGGCGAGCGCCCTGCTCGGGGCCATCGGCATTGTCGAGTGGGTGGATGACGAGGCGCTCATGGACGCGGCCACCGCCGTCTCCGGTTCCGGCCCGGCCTATGTGTTCCTGCTGGCTGAGGTTCTGGCGGAGGCCGGGCGCGCGGCGGGCCTGCCGGCGGATCTTTCCGCCCGAATCGCCCGCGCCACGGTCTCCGGCTCCGGCGCGCTGCTGGAGGCGTCCGACCTTCCTGCCGCGACCCTGCGCCAGAATGTCACTTCGCCGGGCGGCACCACCGCCGCCGCCCTCGCAGTGCTCATGCACGAGACGCGCGGTTTCCGTCCGCTGATGGAGGAGGCGGTGGCCGCCGCCACCCGCCGTGGCCGGGAACTGGCTGGCTGAGGCGGGCGGCGAATCGCGCGCCCTCTCGCGCCACGCCCTGAGGGCGTGCGAGGATCACGTGAACGTTGCCGGGCGGAAGGGAGCGAGCCATGACGTCGGAGACCGCGCGCGAGGCGTGCCTGCGCGCTTTTCTCGATCTTCTGTCCGGGCATCCCGAGGGGTGCTCGCCCCTGCGCATCGACCTCGCGGAGGTGGCCGCCGCGAGCGGCGTCGCCCTCTCGGAGATGCGGACGGCCTACGGCTCGGTGGACGATCTCCTCGCCGCCTTCTTCCGCGCCACCGACCGCCATGTGCTGGCGGAAGGCGGACCCGATGCGGAGGATTTCGCAGGGGAAGGCCCGCGTGAGCGCCTGTTCGAGGTGCTCATGCGTCGCCTCGACGCGCTGGAGCCCCACCGTGCGGCCGTGCGCGCCCTGGTGAAAGGCGCGCGGCGGGACCCGCTGCTGGCCCTCGCCCTGCTGCGCCTCTCCGCCCGCTCCCAGCGCTGGATGCTGGCTGCGGCGGGCATAAGCTGCGCCGGGCTTCAGGGCTCGGTGCGCGCGAAGGGGCTGGCGCTGCTGTTCGCGCGCGTCGTCGAGGTCTGGCTCGACGATGAGGACCCCGGCCTTTCGCGCACCATGGCGAAGCTCGACCACGAGCTGACGCAGGCCGGCAAGCTCCTCGACATGCTGGACGATCTCGCCTTCATCGCGCTGCCGTGGCGTACCCGCCGGCGCAATGCGCCGCCGCGCGGTGATGCGCCGGAGCGTGATGTGCCCGATGACGAAGCGGGGGAGCCCGCTGCGCGCTGAGCGCAACCGGATCCCCCCGTCGCAGCGGAGCGCTTCGCACGCGTACTGGCGCGCGGCAGCCTGTCTAGGCGCTTGGGATTACGCGTTTTCTTCTCGCGAACCGGAGCCCACTTCGCTTGAAAATGCTCTAAGGGCGGGGCACGGGGCGCATCGGTTGATCCTATGGACCCGCCCGTCCCGTTTCGCCGGCTTTCAGGTGCCGCGCGGGAGGAGCGACGGGCCGTCCATACCCCGCAAAAACCGCATGGAGCGCTCGCGCCGCTATCGCGCGTCCATGTCCAAGGGCGGCCTGCGGCGGTCTTGTCGTTCCGAGGGGAGAGCGGCGCTCCCGCGCATTCCGGCACGGAGAGCGCGCTTCATCCAGCCCGTGGCCGCGCCCCGGGGATACCCGGCGCTTTGTGTTCGTCCGGCCTATCTCGGGGCTGGATGCGGGTCTCATTCCCTGTCCCGCGCGGAATGGCGGCCGGGCCGGCGGAGCCTGATTCGCCAGCCGATTCGAGCACCAGCTTCACGGGTCCCGGGCCCTTCATGCGGCACGGCACTGGCTTCATGCGGAGAGCCTTCGGCAGGGCCCGGCGTTAGAGGTCCCGATCGCTGAGGCGGCGGCCCGGATGCCTCGCGCCGCCGCCTCAGCGGCGCCGGCTCTCCACCAGCGCCAGTGCGGCCGCATAGGCCTCATCGATGCCGAGGGCCGTGGTGTCGAGCAGCATGGCATCCTGCGCCTGCGCCAGCGGCGCGGCGGCACGGCCCGAATCACGGGCGTCGCGCTTGCGGATGTCGGCGAGCACGTCCTCGTAGCTGATCGCCTCGCCGCGTCCCGTCAGCTCCCGGTGGCGGCGGTCGGCGCGCACCTCGGGGCTCGCCGTGACGAACAGCTTGGCCGGCGCATCCGGGCAGATCACGGTGCCGATGTCGCGCCCGTCGAGCACGGCGCCGCCGGGCCGCGCGGCGAAGCGGCGCTGCAGCTCCAGCAGGGCGGCGCGCACCTCCGGCACCGCCGCGACCACCGAGGCCGCCTCGCCCACCTCGGCCGCGCGCAGGGCCTCGGCGTCGAGGGCGGCGGTGTCGAGCCCGCGGGCGATGGCCGCGGCCGCCCCGTCGTCGCCCAGCACTCCGGCCACGCGGCAGGCGGCGCCCACGGCGCGGTAGAGAAGGCCGGTGTCGAGATGGGGCAGGCCGTAATGGGCCGCGAGGCGCCGGGCAAGGGTGCCCTTGCCCGAGGCCGCCGGCCCGTCGATGGCGACGATCATGCGAGGGCTCAGTCGATCTGCGCGCCGAGCGCGCGCATCATGGGCAGGAAGGTGGGGAAGGAGGTGGCGATGAAGGAGACGTCGTCCACGCTCACGCCGGCGTCGCTCGCCAGCCCCAGTACTAGGAACGCCATGGCGATGCGGTGGTCCATGTGGGTCTTCACCGGCCCGCCGCCCATGACGGCGGCACGGCCGGAGACGATGAGGTCATCCCCCTCCACCCGGTGCGCGATGCCGCAGGCGGCGAGGCCGTCCGCCACCGCGGTGAGGCGGTCGCTCTCCTTCACGCGCAGCTCGGCGAGCCCGCGCATCACCGTCTCGCCTTCCGCGAAGGCGGCGGCGACGGCGAGGACGGGGTATTCGTCGATCATGGCCGGCGCCCGCTCGGGCGGCACCTCCACGCCCATGAGGCGGGAGTGGCGGACCCTGAGGTTCGCCACCGTCTCCCCACCCTCCTCGCGGGCGTCGAGCACCTCGATGTCGGCGCCCATCTCCTTCAGGGTGGTGATGAGGCCGGTGCGCAGCGGGTTCAGCATGAGGTCCGTCAGCACCACCTCGGAGCCGGGCACCAGCAGCGCGGCCACCAGCGGGAAGGCGGCCGAGGAGGGGTCGGCCGGCACGTCCACGGGCGCGGCCTTGAGCCGGGGGTGGCCCTTCAGGGTGATGCGGCGGCCGGCGGCGCCGCAGGGCTCCACCCGCACCTCGGCGCCGAAATGGGCGAGCATGCGCTCGGTGTGGTCGCGCGTCGCCTCGCGCTCCACCACCACTGTCTCGCCATCGGCGCCGAGGCCGGCGAGCAGCACGGCGGATTTCACCTGGGCCGAGGGCACGGGGGTCTCGTAGGTGACGGCGGCGAGGCGGTCCGAGCCCTTGAGCGTGAGCGGCAGGCGGCCGCCCTCGGCGGAGGCCGTCACCTGCGCGCCCATGGCGACCAGGGGATCGAGCACGCGCTTCATGGGCCGGCGGCGCAGGCTGGCGTCGCCGTCGAAGGTGGCGGCGATATCCTGGCCGGCCACCGCGCCCATCATCAGGCGCACGCCGGTGCCGGAGTTGCCGAAATCGAGAGGGGCCGCGGGGGGCGTGAGGCCGCGCGCGCCCACGCCCTCCACCTCCCATTCGCCGGGGCCGAGCCGCTCCACCCTCGCGCCCAGGGCGCGGCAGGCGGCGGCGGTGTTGAGCACGTCCTCGCCCTCCAGAAGGCCGGTGATGCGGGTGCGTCCTTCCGCGAACAGGCCGAAGATGAGCGCCCGGTGGGAGACGGACTTGTCGCCGGGCACGCGCACGGTGCCGTGGAGTGCGGGCGAACGGCGCGCGGTGGCGGGCTGGACCGGGCCGCTGCCGTGGGTGCGGGCCTCGGGCGCGGAGGGGCTGGCGGGGGCGCTGGACATGGTCAATCGGGCCTCGGGCGGGGTGCGCGGCCCGCGTGGGGCGCCGCGCCACGTTCGGTCTTATCGGGTGCGCCGGTCGTGTAACACAGGCCTTCCGGCTGTGCCACGCGACGCGGAAGGGGATGGCGGCCCCTTGCCGGTGAGATTGTGCCTTGACACCAATCGTGCGAGGCGCCAATGGAGCACGCTCTGTTACAGCCCTACCGAGGAACTTTGCCGTGGCGAAGCCAGAACTCGGCACCAAGCGCATCTGTCCTGTTACGGGGCGCAAATTCTACGACCTGAACAAGGATCCGGTGGTTTCCCCCTTCACGGGCGAATCTTATCCGCGCTCCTATTTCGAGCCTGCGGCTCGCGGCCCCGTCCGCGCAGAGGAGCCGAGTGAGGACCAGGACGGCGAGGATACCGCCGCCGAGGTCATCAGCCTGGAGGAGGCCGACGAGGAGGCCGCCGGCACGCCCACCAAGGCGGGCGCCGCCTCTCCGGATGTGGACGAGGACGACGACATCGAGGCCACCGACGAGGATGCTTTCCTCGAGGAGGACGAGGACGACGGCAACGACGTGACCGGCCTCATCGGCGAAGGTCACGAGGACGACGAGGAACCCTAAAAAAGGGACTTGAAGTCGAACGCGGCCTGTGCTTAAAGGCCGCTCTCGCCCGGCGGACATGACTCGCCGGGCTCCCGCCGCGGGGCTTCCCGGCATGTGGCAGCGCAGTGAACCTCAAGGTTCAAATCGCCTTCCATGTGCACCCGCGGCCCGGTGGGGCCATAGCTCAGTTGGGAGAGCGCTTGAATGGCATTCAAGAGGTCGGCGGTTCGATTCCGCCTGGCTCCACCAAATTCCTAATCCCATCATTCTGAAAATGCTGGCCGCGAACGCAGCGGCCACGTGGCTTGGCCTTGCAGGCCGACTTCCCCCTTTCATCGGCGGTTCTGCCTTTAGCTTCCGAATCGAGCGGAGAGCGCTGTCTCAGGCGCGCCGGTCTTCCTTCGTCGGCGGGGGAGGGCGCGGGTGCCGGGATGGGGCGGCCCTGCCTGTGGCGCCTCGGGTGACCCTCTTGTGTCGGGGCGCAACGAATCCCGGCTTTCAGGCTTGCTGTCCGGCGGGAGAGGCCGGCGGGAGAGGCCGGCGGGAGTGGATGGCCGCCCTGCGGCGTCGGATCTCCACGCCGCGCGATCGGGGCGCGGAAGAGGGCGTCCGTTCGGGGCGGTTCTGTCCACAGGTCTGTTGCCGGCGGAAAGTTATCCCCTGCTTTGGCGACAGAGTGCGCGTGATGCCCTTGCCATCCGCCGGGGGGCATGGCAATTAGCCGCCTCCCCTGGGGGCCATAGCTCAGTTGGGAGAGCGCTTGAATGGCATTCAAGAGGTCGGCGGTTCGATTCCGCCTGGCTCCACCAGTCCTCCGGAAGGGGAATGTTTCCTCCACATGATGCGATTGCCGATCGGGCCTTCCGCCCGGCGGTGACGCGTTTCATGCCCCGCCGAAAGCCCTTGAGCGGCCGGCGGCGGTGGCGCATGGTCCGCGCGCGGCGCTGGAGCCGCCAAGGGACACCCACTGACAGCGCGGCGCCGGAGCGGCGCCCATCGACGAGGGCAGGATGAGCGAGCCGGCAAAGCATGTGACCGTGGGCGACGTGACGTTCGGCAACGACCTGCCGTTCGTGTTCATCTCGGGTCCGTGCCAGATCGAGAGCCGGGACCACGCCTTCCGCATGGCGGCCTTCCTGAAGGCGGAGGCGGAGCGGGCGGGCGTGCCCTTCATCTTCAAGTCCTCCTACGACAAGGCGAATCGCACCTCCCTGAAGGGGCCGCGCGGCATCGGCATCGACGAGGGGCTGAAGATCCTCGACGAGGTGCGCGCCGAGTTCGGCTGCCCGGTGCTCACCGACATCCACGACATCGAGCAGGCGCGCACCGCGGGCAGGGTGGTGGACATCCTCCAGATCCCCGCCTTCCTCTGCCGCCAGACCGACCTGCTGCTGGCGGCGGGCGAGACCGGCGCCGCGGTGAACGTGAAGAAGGGCCAGTTCCTGGCGCCGTGGGACATGGCGAACGTGGCCGAGAAGATCGCCTCCACCGGCAACGGGCGCATCCTGCTGTGCGATCGCGGCACCTCGTTCGGCTACAACGCCCTCGTCAGCGATTTCCGCGGCCTGCCCATCATGGCCGAGACCGGCTACCCGGTGGTGTTCGATGCCACCCATTCGGTGCAGGAGCCGGGCGGGCGGGGCGGCTCTTCCGGCGGCAAGCGGGCGTTCGCGCCGGCGCTCGCCCGCGCCGCGCTTGCGGTGGGCGTGGGCGCGGTGTTCGCCGAGGCCCACGACGACCCGGACCACGCCCCGTCCGACGGCCCCAACATGCTGCCGCTCGAATGGATCGGCCCGCTGCTGCGCGACCTGACGGCGCTCGACGCTATCGCCAAGAACCGGGCCCTTTCCGCCGCCTTCTGAGGGCGCCGGGCCGCATCGGGCCTGCCCCTTCCCGGCGCGGCCGCGCTTTCTTTCCCCGACAGGTGCAGCATGAGTGACGTGGCGATCATCATCCCGGCGCGCTACGCGTCGAGCCGCTATCCCGGCAAGCCGCTGGCGACCCTGAAGGGCGCGACCGGCATCGACCGCACCCTGGTGGAGCGCTCCATCCTGGCCGCCCGCGCGGGAGCCGAGGGCGCACCGGTCTACGTGGCCACCGACGATGCGCGAATCGCGGCCGAGGCCGAGCGCCTCTCCACCCCGGTCATCATGACCGACCCCGCCTGCCGCAACGGCACGGAGCGGGTGGCCCAGGCGGTGGCGCGGGCCGGCATCGATGCCGAGATCATCGTGAACCTGCAGGGCGATGCGCCGCTCACCCCGCCCCATTTCGTCACCGCCTTGGCGAAGGCCATGCGCGATGTGCCCAGGCGCCAGGTGGCGACGCCGGTGCTGCGCTGCGACGAGGAGAGCCTGGAGCATTTCCTGGCCGATCGCCGCGCCGGCCGCGTGGGCGCCACCACGGTGGTGTTCGACCGGGCCGGAAACGCGCTCTATTTCTCGAAGGAGGTCATTCCCTTCACCAATGGCAAGGCCAGGGTGGAGGGAGTGGTGCCGGTGTTCCACCACGTGGGGCTCTACGCCTACCGGCGCGGCGCGCTCGATGCCTATGCCGGCATGGAGCCGGGCGTGCTGGAGGCGCTGGAAGGGCTGGAGCAGCTGCGCTTCCTGGAGCACGGCGTGCCCATCGCCACGGTGGAGGTGGAGAGCCGCGGCGCCGCCTTCTGGGAGCTGAACAACCCCTCCGACGTGCCCCTGATCGAGGGCTATCTCGCCAAGATGGGCGTGGTGTGAGGCCGCGCGCGGCCTGAGGCGTGCCGCGCCCCGAAGGGCGCGGCAGTTGCCGGTCAGGCCGCTTTTCAGACCGCCTTCAGGGCTTCTGCGATGTCTGCCTCGAGGTCATCGGGGTGCTCCAGGCCCACGGAGAGGCGCAGCAGCCCGTCGCTGATGCCCATCTCGGCCCGCGCCTCGGGGGTGAAGCGCTGGTGGGTGGTGGTGGCCGGGTGGGTGATGAGGCTCTTGGCGTCGCCCAGGTTGTTGGAGATGCGGATCACCTTGAGCGCATCCATGAAGCGGAACGCGCCGTCCTTGCCACCTTCCACCACGAATGTGACGAGGGTGCCGCCGCCGCTCATCTGCCGGCGGGCGAGGGCCGCCTGGGGGTGGTCATTCCGGAAGGGATAGACGGCCTTCTCGATGCCCTTGGCCTCGGCCAGGAAATCGGCGATGCGCGCCGCGCTGGCCTGCATGCGGTCCACGCGCAGGGCCAGGGTCTCCAGGCCCTTCAGCATCACCCAGGCATTGAAGGGGGAGATGGAGGGGCCGGTCTGGCGCAGGAACACCTGCAGCTCCTCGTCCAGGAACTGGCGCGAGCACAGCACCATGCCGCCCAGGCAGCGGCCCTGGCCGTCCACATGCTTGGTGGTGGAATAGACCACCACGTCGGCGCCCAGCTCCAGGGGATGCTGGAGCAGCGGGGTGGCGAACACATTGTCCACCACCAGCCGCGCGCCCACCGAATGGGCGATCTCGGCCACCGCCGCGATGTCGATGATGTCCAGCGTGGGGTTGGTGGGGCTTTCCAGCAGGCACACGCGGGTGTTGGGGCGGATGCCGGCGCGCCAGGCGGAGACGTCGGTGCCGTCCACCAGCGTCACCTCCACGCCGAAGCGCGGCAGCAGCTCGTCGAGAATCCAGCGGCTGGAGCCGAACAGGGCGCGGGCGGCCAGCACATGGTCGCCGGCCTTCACCTGGCACAGCAGCGCCGCGTTCACGGCCGCCATGCCGGAGGCGGTGGCGCGCGCCACCTCCGCGCCCTCGATCAGCGCCATGCGCTCCTCGAACATGGCGGTGGTGGGGTTCGCGTAGCGCGAATAGACGAAGCCGGGGTCCTCGCCCTTGAAGCGCGCCTCGCAGGCGGCGGCGCTGTCGTAGACGAAGCCCTGGGTGAGGAACAGCGCCTCCGAGGTCTCGCCGAACGGCGAGCGGGTGGTGCCGGCGTGCACGAGGCGCGTTTCGGGGTGCAGGGCGCGCGTATCGAGGGCGGGACGGGAGGCCGAGGACATGGCTGTCTCCAAGGCCGAGGAGCTTTTGCGGAATGCGCGCTTGCATTGTGCGCGCGTTCGCGGCACATGCCCGGCGTCGATCCGCTCATCCCCGGCCTTTTAGCAAGTGCGTTTAACGTGGCTGCAAGCCGGCCGGCTCAAATTCACCACGAACGGATCACTAATGCCGCCGTCCCCTTGGCGTCAAGGATTTCGTTCGTTAAATCGAACGACGCGGATGGCGAAGCGGATGTGGGGATGCGCGTGGCCGATGTACTGAAGCCGGGAATCCTGCCCGCAGAAGCCATTTCGGAGCTCAAGGCCAGGGGCGCCATCGCCTGCCGCCATGCGCTCGATGTCGACCAGATCCAGCCGGCGAGCCTGGACCTGAGGCTCGGCCGCAGCGCCTGGCGGGTGCGGGCGAGCTTCCTGCCCGGCGCCGGCGTCAGCGTCCAGGAGCGGCTCGACGCCCTGGCGCTGCACAAGCTCGACCTCTCCCACGGCGCGGTGCTGGAGACGGGCTGCGTCTATCTGGTGGAGCTGTTCGAGCGCATGAAGCTGCCGGCGGACCTCGCGGCGGCGGCCAACCCCAAGAGCTCCACCGGCCGGCTCGACGTGTTCGTGCGCGTCATCACCGATGGGGCGCGGGCGTTCGACACCATCCCCGCGGGCTACAAGGGGCCGCTCTACCTGGAAATCTCGCCGCGCACCTTCCCCATCCTGGTGCGCACCGGCTCGCGCCTGTCGCAGGTGCGGTTCCGGCGCGGCGTGGCGCGCCTGTCCGATCTGGAGCTCCTGAACCTCCAGGCGGCGGAATGCCTCGTGGATGCGCCCCATCCGGATGTGGCGGCCGGCGGCATCGCCCTCGGCGTCGATCTCGCGGGCGATGCCCTCGCCGGGCTCCAGGGCTTCCGCGCCAAGAAGCACACCGGCGTCATCGACGTGGACCAGTCCGGCGTGCTCGACGTGGAGGATTTCTGGGAGCCGATCCGCGTGCGCGGCGACGGGCGCGCCCTGGTGCTGGACCCCGACGCCTTCTACATCCTCGCCTCCCGCGAGGCGGTGCACGTGCCGCCGGACTATGCGGCGGAGATGGTGCCGTTCGATCCGCTGGTGGGCGAGTTCCGGGTGCATTACGCCGGCTTCTTCGATCCCGGCTTCGGCAGCGCCGCCGCCGGCGGGCGCGGCGCCCGCGCGGTGCTGGAGGTGCGCTCGCGCGAGGTGCCCTTCATCCTGGAGCACGGGCAGACCGTGGGCCGGCTCGTCTACGAGCGCATGGCGGCTCGCCCCGGCACCCTCTACGGCGCCGACATGCGCTCCCACTACCAGGGCCAGGGGCTGAAGCTCTCCAAGCATTTCCACCCGTTCACGGGCAGGTAGCCCGCGCGCCGCGGCGCCGCCCGCGACATCGAGGCGCGGCGCGTTTCCTCGCGCGAATCGGTCGTCGCTCGGAAACGCCTTAGCCGGCGCGCATGGGGTGCTGGCTGGCGGCGAGGGTGCGTTCCTTCTGCCAGGGGGTGGTGTCCTGCAAGGCGGCGCGGATCTCGCGCAGCGGGCGCAGCAGGGCATCCGAATAGGCGATGTAGTCGGCCGCGAGCGGCAGCACCTCCTTGGCCGCGGGCTCGTCGGCGAGGCGCAGCGCGCTCGACACCGCCGCCTCCACCGCCGGGGCGGCGGCGGCGAGGCCCTCGGCCCCGCCCTCGCCCAGCACCACCGCGAAGGCGGTGAGGCTGCGCGAGCGGGCCGCCTCCACCACCGCCACCATCTCGGCCGGCGCCTCCACGCCTTCGAGGCGGGCGGAGATGTCCTCGATGAGGGCGAGATAGGTCACCAGCACGTCGAGGGTGGAAACCACGTTGGCGGTGTCGCCGGCGGAGTGGCCGAAGGCCTGCTCGGCGCCGAACTGGGGCAGGCGGGTGCCGAGCTGGCGCACCGCCAGCGCCTGCGGCGCCACCGAGGCCCGCCCGCCCGCATGGGGCCACCAGGAGGCCAGCGCCTCGCGGCAGCGGCGCAGGATGCCGAGCACCTCGGGCCGGAACTGCTCGGTGACGTAGACCGGCAGCACCACATAGGACACCGCGAGCGCCACCAGCGCGCCGATGGCGGTCTCGTAGATGCGCGCCAGCATGCCCGAGGTGCCGAGCCCGTCGAGGATGTGCAGGCCCAGCACCACCGAGAAGCCCACCGCCGCCGAGGCAACGTCGTAGCGGTCCTTCTGCGTGACGATGGAGACGAGCTGCGCCAGCATGCACAGGATGGCGAGCAGCCACACCGTGTCGCCCAGCAGGAAGAACACGAGGATGCCGATGAGCACGCCGATCAGCGTGCCCACCACCCGGTAGCGCACCCGCACATAGGTCTCGCCGACGCTGTTGCCGATGACGAACATCACCGTCATGGTCGCCCAATAGGCGTGGCTGAGGTGGAGGCCCACGTCGAACGCGGTGGTGATGGAGGTGGCCACCAGCCCCTGGCAGGCCACCTTCAGCGGCGCCGAGAGGCGGCGGGTGCCGTCGGCCGCCCGCTCCAGGAGCGGCGTGGGCTTTGGCGCCGGCGGGGCGTCGGCTTCCGCCGGATGGGGCGGGGGGAAGGGTTCCGTCTCCACCCGCGCGATGCCGTCGGCGACGAGGCCGAGCCGGTCGAAGGCGGTCAGCGCGCGCATCAGCGCGAAGCGCGCCTCCGGCGGCAGGTCGCGCGAGAAGGCCCGCGCGCGCAACTGCGCGATGGCGCGCTCGAAGCGCTCCTGCGCGTGCACGTCGTGCACGTCGATGCTCTCCAGCCGGCGGGCGATGTGGTCGGCGGCGGCGGCGAAGGGGCTGCGCCAGTCGGGTGCGTCGGGCGCATCCTGCGGGATGCAGCCGGCCAGGAGCTGCACCGCCACGCGCAGCCGGTAGAATTTGGCGCGCAGGGCCTCGAAGTCGGCGCGGGCGCCGGGGTCCTCGGCCAGCGCGTTGCCGAGGGCGTTCCACACGCGGGCGCGCAGCCGCTCGACGCTCCGCGCCCCGTCGTCGGTGAAGGGGATGCCGGCGCGCACCGCCTCCGACATCTCGCGCAGATAGGCGGCCACCGCCGCCTGCACGTCGTGGGTGGACTGCACATAGGCCGCCACCGCCGAGGGCCGCCACGGCGAGAGCCGCAGCAGCGCCGCCACCGCCGCGCCCTGGCAGAAGGCGGCCAGCAGCAGCGCCGCCTGCACCCGCGTGGGGGAAAGAATGGTACCCACCGTCGCCACCACGATCAGCGAGAGGCCCAGGCGCTGGCCGTCCATGCCGTAGCGCCGCGGGATCAGCGCGCAGAACGAGAGGGGGATCAGCAGCAGCTTCTGCAGGGTGGCGTTCCCGGCCCCCTCGCCCGGCCCCACCGCCGTGAGCAGCGCCAGGAAGGCGGCCGCCACCAGGAACAGCCGCGCCATGGTGCGCGCTTCCGTGCGGCGGCTGGCGGCGGGGTTGAAGGAGATCATGATGAGCGCGCCGGTGCCCGCCATCAGCGGGAACGGGATGCCCATGCCGAGCCCGAGCGCGTGCACGGTGGCGACCCCGGCCAGGATCGCGATCACCAGCGCGATGCCGAGGTGCAGCGCCCGCGTGCTGTCCACCCCGCCGGGGTCGTGATCGGCCAGCCAGATGCCGATGCGGCCGAGGAGCGGCGTGGGTTCGCGGGCGGGGGCGGAGGGCGGCGCGCTCACGGGGTCCTTCGCGTTCACTCGGGCTCCTTCGCGTTCGTCCGGGCCCGCGCGGGCCGGCGTGCGGCGGGGGTCAAATTTCACGGGTCGGGGTGCGCTGTCCAGTGCGGCGGGTCGCCCGAGGGGGTAAGCTCGCCGGGTTCGCGAAGGAGGCCCGCCGTGCATCCCCTGAAGCTTTATTGTTTCGCCCAGTCCGGCAACGCCTATCGCGCCGCGCTGATGCTGCAATTGTGCGACCTGCCGTGGGAGCCGGTGTTCGTCGATTATTTCGGCGGCGAGACCCGCACCGACCAGTTCCGCGCCACCGTGAACGAGATGGGCGAGGTGCCGGTTCTGCTGGACGGCGACCTGAAGCTCTCCCAGTCGGGCGTGATTCTCGACTATCTCGCCCTCAAGACCGGCCGCTTCCTGCCCGAGGGCGAGGCGGAGCGGCGCGAGGCGCTGCGCTGGCTCCTGTTCGACAACCACAAGTTCACCAGCTACTTCGCCACCCTGCGCTTCATGGTGGGCCTCTCCGGCCACATGGAGGGGGAGGTGACGGCCTTCCTGCGGCTGCGCGCGCTCGCCGCCTACGGCATCGTGGACGCCCACCTCGCCAGGAGCGACTTCCTGGTGGGCCCGCTGCCCACCTATGCCGACGTCTCGCTGGCCGGCTACGTCTATTATCCCGAGCGGGCGGGGGTGGAGATCGAGCAGTTCCCCAACATCGCGCGCTGGGCGGAACGCATCGCCGCGCTGCCCGGCTGGGTGCATCCTTACGAGCTGATGCCCGGCCACCCCCTGCCGCCGCGCGTGGGGTGAGCCGGCGCCTGGGCCGGCGCATTTTCTTCGTGCGCACCGGTATCCAGGCGGCGGGCAAATGATTTAAAGCAGGCCCCGAAGGGGGGCACCGGGCCACCTTCCCCAACGACAATGGTGAAGCGGCGCCGGCTCGCCCGCGCGCGGGGGACGTTCCATGGCGACTGAGACGACGGCGCGGGTGGCGGAGCTTTATGCGGCACGGCTCGCTGCCGGCGACATCGAGGCGGACCCCGCCCAGGCCGAGGTGGTGAAGGCGTTCGCGAGCCTCGAGCTGGAGCTGCGCCAGAAGGCGCTGGCGCAGAAGTCCTCTTCCCTCGGCTGGCTGTTCCAGCGCCGCGCGCCCGTTTCCGCGCCCAAGGGGCTCTACATCTACGGCGAGGTGGGCCGCGGCAAGAGCATGCTGATGGACCTCTTCTTCGAGGCCCTGCCGCCCAAGGGCAAGCGCCGCGCCCATTTCCACGCCTTCATGGGCGACGTGCACGAGCGCATCTTCAAGGAGCGCCAGGCCCAGAAGAACGGCGAGCGCAAGACCGCCGATCCCATCGCCCCCGTGGCCGCGGCCCTCGCCGCCGAGGCCAAGGTGCTGTGCTTCGACGAGTTCCACGTCACCGACATCGCCGACGCGATGATTCTCGGCCGCCTGTTCGAGAAGCTGTTCGCGGACGGCGTGGTGGTGGTGGCCACCTCCAACGTGGCGCCGCGGAACCTCTATGCCGGCGGGCTCAACCGCGCGCTGTTCCTGCCGTTCATCGACATGATCGAGGCGCGCATGAGCGTGCTCTCCCTCGAATCGCGCACCGATTACCGCATGGAGAAGCTGGAGGGCCTTTCCACCTGGTACACGCCGCTCGGGCGGGAGGCGGATGCCGCCATCGACGCCGCCTGGGCGCGCCTGGCGGGGCCTTCGGGCGGGGTGCCGGGGGCCATCGAGCTGAAGGGGCGCCATCTGGTGGTGCCGGCCATGGCGCACGGGGCGGCGCGCTTCTCCTTCGCCAATCTGTGCGAGGCGCCGCTGGGACCGAACCCGGATTACCTGAGCCTCGCGCGCATGTTCCACACGCTGGTGGTGGAGCACATTCCGGTGATGGGGCCGGACCAGCGCAACGAGGCCAAGCGCTTCATCTCTCTGATCGACACCCTCTACGATGCCAACGTGAAGCTGGTGGCCTCCGCCGCCGCCCCGCCGGAGGGGCTCTACGTGGCGAGCGAGGGCACCGAGGCGTTCGAGTTCGCGCGCACGGTCTCGCGCCTGCATGAGATGCGCTCGGGCGAATATCTGGCGAAGCCCCATGGCCGCCCGGATTCCATCGCCGCCGCCAACACCACCGGCATCGTGGAAACCTGACGCCATCGGCTTCCGCCGTGTCGCCGCGTCGGCGTCGGGCATGAAAAAGGGGCCGCGTGGGCGGCCCCTTCGGTCGAAAGCGCGGCGGCGTGCTCAGGCGGCGGTGGTGGATCGGGTGCCGGGCAGGCGCTTGTCGAGATAGGTGCCCACCACGCCCATCAGCTCCTCGGTCTTGCCGTCGAAGAAGTGGTTGGCGCCGGGCACCACCTGCTGCTCGATGACGATGCCCTTCTGGGTCTTCAGCTTCTCCACCAGGGTCTGCACCGCGGTGGTGGGCACCACCGCGTCCTTGTCCCCGTGCACGAACAGGCCGGAGGAGGGGCAGGGCGCGAGGAAGGAGAAGTCGTAGAGGTTGGCCGGGGCGGCGATGGAGATGAAGCCCTCCACCTCCGGGCGGCGCATCAGCAGCTGCATGCCGATCCAGGCGCCGAAGGAGAAGCCGGCGATCCAGCAGGCGCGCGCGTCCGGGTTCACGGACTGCGCCCAGTCGAGCGCGGCCGCGGCGTCCGAAAGCTCGCCCTGGCCGTGGTCGAACGCGCCCTGGGAGCGGCCGACGCCACGGAAGTTGAAGCGCAGCACCGAGAAGCCGCGGTTCGCGAACTGGTAGTAGAGGTTGTACACCACCGGATTGTTCATCGTTCCGCCGAACTGCGGATGCGGATGAAGAATGATGGCGATGGGGGCATTGCGGGTCTTGGCGGGCTGGTAGCGGCCTTCAAGGCGACCCTTTTCGCCGGGGAAGATGACTTCGGGCATGGACGTCCGCAACCTCTCAAGAGCGTTTTCGAGCGAAGCGGAAGCCCGCCCGCGTGAAGAAAACGCGTCAACTCAAGAATTTGGAGCGTTTCCCCGATTCCAGGAAACGGGGAGGCGCTCCAAGTGGCGATCTTCTCAGGTCGGTCCGCGAGGCGCCTGGTTCGCGGGCCGGTCTCGTGCGGCGCATCCGGGCGCGGGACGGAGCCCTCAGCCGGCGGCGCCGATCAGAATTTCGTCTGGACGGCGCTGCCGCATCGGCCGCGGGCCCGTGCCGGGTCCGGTCCTCACGTTGAGCGCCTTGACTTCAAGACGGGGCGAACCCATCATTTCCGATCATTCCAGCGTGTTCCCGCGCGCGGGGCCTTGCCGAGCGGCCGTGCCCTGGATGACGCAGGCAGGAACGGTTGGACTTTGACCTATGGCCGAGATTTCTGGCAATTGCAAGCCTCCGGATCGCACCTCCGCCCTGTGCATGGCCTGGGCGGGAGGGGGCGGCCCGAGGGGCGGCAGGCGTCATCTGCGGCCGATGCGAGGCGGATCGAGGCGGACATGAACGAGCGGCAGGCGGCGGAGCAGGCGCAAGCGGGCGGGCCCGCGCGGGTCTATCTCGACCATAACGCCACCAGTCCCCTCCGGCCCGAGGCGCGCGCGGCCATGCTCGCGTTGCTCGACGCGCCGGGCAACGCCTCCTCCGTCCACAGCGAGGGGCGCTCGGCCCGCGCCGAGCTGGAGCGCGCGCGCAGCGCGGTGGCGGCCCTGGTGGGCGGACCGGCGCGCGGCGTGGTCTTCACCTCCGGCGCCACCGAGGCCATCTCCCTGGCGCTCCATCCGGAGGTGGAGATCGGCGGCCGTCCGCACCGCTGCGACGTGCTGCTGGCGAGCGCGGTGGAGCATCCGGCGGTGCTGAAGGGCCATCGCTTCCCGGCGGTGGAGCGGGTGCCGGTGGACGTGGCCGGCCGCATCGACCTCGATGCGCTGGAAGCGCTGCTGCGCCACCACCGCGATGCCGGCCGGCGCGCCATGGTGGCGCTGATGGCGGCCAACAACGAGACCGGCGTGCTCCAGCCCCTCGCCCAGGCGGCGCAGCTCGTGCACGCGCACGATGGCGTCGTGTTCTGCGATGCGGTGCAGGCGGCGGGGCGGGTGCCGCTGCACATGGGCGAGCTGGACCTCGATTTCGTCGCGGTGTCCGCTCACAAGATCGGCGGGCCGCAGGGGGCGGGGGCGCTGGTGGCGGGGCGGGACGACACGCGGGTGGCGCCGCTGGTGGCCGGCGGCGGGCAGGAGCGCAACCGGCGCGCCGGCACCGAGAATGTCGCCGCCATCGCCGGCTTCGGCGCCGCCGCCGCCGTGGCCGCGCGGCGGGAGGATGCGGCGCGCCTCGCCGCCGCCCGCGCGCGGCTGGAGGGCGAGGTGCTGGCGCGCATTCCCGGCGCCTCCGTGGTGGGAGCGGCGGTGGAGCGGCTTCCGAATACCGCTCTTGTGGCTTTTTCCGGATTGCGCGCGGAAACGCTGGTGATTGCGCTCGATCTCGCCCACATAAGCGTGAGTGCCGGTTCGGCCTGCTCTTCGGGTAAGGTGGGCCCGTCCCACGTGCTGGAAGCCATGGGGCTCGATGCGGAGCGGGCGGCGGGCGCCATCCGCCTGTCGCTCGGCTGGTCGAGCGGCGAGGAGGATGTGGATAGGGCGGTGGCGGCCTTGCAAAAGGTCGTGCCGCAGGTGAGAGGCCGCTCGTCGCGGGCGGCCTGATGGGCCCCGGCGGCAGCCGGAGCGAAGCGACGCGTACTTGACCCGCGGGCCTTGACCCCGCGCGGGAGAGGAGAAGTGAAGATGTCTGCCGTCCAGGAGACCGTCGCGCAGGTGCGCGCGATCGATGTGGATCAGTACAAGTACGGGTTCGTGACGGACATTGAGAGCGAGAAGGCGCCCAAGGGTCTGTCCGAGGATATCGTGCGCTACATCTCGGCTCAGAAGAACGAGCCGGAATGGATGCTGGAATGGCGGCTCGACGCCTATCGCCGCTGGCTCACCATGGAGGAGCCCACCTGGGCGCGGGTGAGCTATCCGAAGATCGATTTCCAGAGCTACTATTATTTCGCCCGCCCCAAGGCGGCGCCCAAGTCCATCGACGAGATCGACCCCGAGATCCTCAAGACCTACGAGAAGCTCGGCATCCCCCTGCGCGAGCGCGACGCGCTGCTCGGCATCGAGAGCGCGGAGCGGCCGAAGGTGGCGGTGGACGCTGTGTTCGACAGCGTCTCGGTGGCCACCACCTTCAAGGCGGAGCTGGCCAAGGCGGGTGTCATCTTCATGCCCATCTCGGAGGCCATCCGCGAGCATCCCGACCTGGTGCGCAAGTATCTGGGCTCGGTGGTGCCGGTGTCGGACAATTTCTACGCCACGCTCAACTCGGCGGTGTTCTCCGACGGCTCGTTCGTCTACGTGCCGCCGGGCGTGCGCTGCCCCATGGAGCTGTCCACCTACTTCCGCATCAACGAGAAGAACACCGGCCAGTTCGAGCGCACCCTCATCATCGCCGACGAGGGCGCCTATGTGAGCTACCTCGAAGGCTGCACCGCCCCCCAGCGCGACGAGAACCAGCTTCACGCCGCCGTGGTGGAGCTGGTGGCCATGAAGGACGCGGAAATCAAGTATTCCACGGTCCAGAACTGGTATCCCGGCGACAAGGACGGCAAGGGCGGCATCTACAATTTCGTCACCAAGCGCGGCGACTGCCGGGGTGACAATTCCAAGATCTCCTGGACCCAGGTGGAGACCGGCTCGGCCATCACCTGGAAGTATCCGAGCTGCATCCTGCGCGGCGACAACTCGCGCGGCGAGTTCTATTCCATCGCCATCTCGAACGGCCACCAGCAGGTGGATTCGGGCACCAAGATGATCCACCTCGGCAAGAACACGTCGAGCCGCATCATCTCCAAGGGCATTTCCGCCGGGCACTCGAACAACACCTACCGGGGGCTCGTCTCGGCCCACCGCAAGGCCGCGGGCGCGCGCAACTTCACCAATTGCGATTCGCTGCTCATCGGCGGCGCCTGCGGCGCCCACACCGTGCCCTACATGGAGGCGAAGAACGCCTCCGCCGTGTTCGAGCACGAGGCCACCACCTCCAAGATCTCCGACGACCAGCTGTTCTACTGCCTCCAGCGCGGGCTCTCGCCGGAGGAGGCGGTGGCGCTCATCGTGAACGGCTTCGTGCGCGACGTGCTGCAGCAGCTGCCCATGGAGTTCGCGGTGGAGGCGCAGAAGCTCATCGCCGTGAGCCTCGAAGGCTCGGTGGGCTGAGGGCCGGCATCATCTCCGCCCGCCCCGGCCTCCGGGCCGGCGGGCTTCCAACGGACGAGGCCGCCCGCGAGGGGCGGCACGGCGCGGCAGGCGGGCGCCCGGCGCCCCCCGCGACGGCGAAGCTTCAAGGACTGCGAGACATGCTCGAAATCAGGAACCTGCACGCCCGCATCGGCGGCAACGAGATCATCAAGGGGCTGGACCTCACGGTGCCCGCCGGCGAGGTGCACGCCATCATGGGCCCCAACGGCTCCGGCAAGTCCACCCTCTCCTACGTGCTCACGGGCAAGGAGGACTACGAGGTCACCGACGGCACCGTCACCTTCGAGGGCCAGGACCTGCTGGCGCTCTCGGCCGACCGGCGGGCGGCGGCGGGGGTGTTCCTCGCCTTCCAGTATCCGGTGGAGGTGCCCGGCGTCGCCAACATGACCTTCCTGCGCGCCGCCCTCAACGCCCAGCGCCGCACGCGCGGCGAGGAGGAGATCTCCACCCCCGATTTCCTGCGCCTCGTGAGGGAGAAGGCGCCGGCGCTCGGCATCTCCCAGGACATGCTGCGGCGGGGCGTCAACGTTGGCTTCTCCGGCGGCGAGAAGAAGCGCAACGAGATCCTGCAGATGGCGCTGCTCCAGCCCAGGCTCTGCATCCTGGACGAGGCAGATTCGGGGCTCGACATCGACGCGCTGAAGGTGGTGGCGGAAGGCGTGAACGCCCTGCGCGCGCCGGATCGCTCCATGCTCGTCATCACCCACTACCAGCGCCTGCTCGACCATATCGTGCCGGATGTGATCCACGTCATGCATAAGGGCCGCATCGTGCGCACGGGCGGCAAGGAGCTGGCGCTGGAGCTGGAGGAGACCGGCTACGCCGCCTACGGCGCGGACGCGGCGTGAGGACGGCCCCATGACTGCCGAGAATCTGAACGTCGACCGGTCGAGCCCGCAGCCCAAGGCCCCCGCGCGGGCGGAGCTGCGCGCCCTGCGCACCCCCGCCGAGCAGGCCTTCATGGACATGCTGGCGGCCTCCCCCGCCGCCGAGTCCGGCCGCGTGGGCGCGCTGCGCCGCGCGGCGGCCGCCGCCTTCGCGCAGAACGGCCTGCCCCACCGGCGGGTGGAGGAATGGCACTATACCGACCTGCGGGCGCTGCTGCGCACCGTGCCGCCCCGCGCGGCGGCGGGTGACGCCCCCGCGCGTGAGGCCGTGGCTTTTCCCGATGCCGTGCGCGTCACCATCTCCGATGGGCGCGTGGGCCCGCTGCCGGCCGGACTGCCGGAGGGCGTGACACTGCTTTCGCTCGCTGAGGCGCTGGCGGCGGATCATCCGCTGCTGGAGCGGCTCTCCGGCGCGGTGCCGGCGCTCTATGACGCGCCCCTCGCGCTCAACACCGCCCTGCTGGGCGCGGGCGTGGTGCTGCATGTGGCGGCGGGGGCGAAGGTGGCGCGGCCCATCCATGTGGCGCAGGTGTTCGGCGCCGCCGATGCCGCCAGCGTCTTCACCCGCCTGCTGGTGGTGGTGGAGGCGGGGGCCGAACTGTCCCTCATCGAGAGCTTCGAGGGCACTTCCGGTGCGGCCTATCTCGACGACGCGGTGGTGGAACTGCTGGTGGGCGACGGGGCGCGGGTGGACCATGTGCGCCTGCAGGCGGAAGGGGAGGGGGCGACCCACCTCGGCACGCTGGTGGTGGAGCTTGGCCGCGCGGCGCGCTACGACGCCTTCGTGCTCACCCTCGGCGCCGCGCTCTCGCGCCTCACGGTGCACGGGCGCTTCGCCGGCTCCGACGCCCACATGGGCGTGCGCGGGGCGAGCCTGCTTTCCGGCCGGCGCCATGCGGACGTGACCTTGTTCCTGGACCATGCGGTGCCCGGCTGCGAGAGCCGGGAGCTGTTCAAGACCGTGCTGGCCGATGCCGCGCGCGGGGTGTTCCAGGGCAAGATCACCGTGCGGCCCGACGCGCAGAAGACCGACGGGCGCATGATGAGCCAGGCGCTGCTGCTCTCCGATGATGCGGAGATGGACAACAAGCCCGAGCTCGAGATCTTCGCCGACGACGTGCAGTGCGGCCACGGCGCCACCGCCGGTGCGCTCGACGACAAGATGCTGTTCTACCTCATGTCCCGCGGCCTGCCGCGCGCCGAGGCGGAGATGCTGCTGATCCAGGCCTTCGCCGGCGAGGCGGTGGAGCATGTGGCGGACCCGGCGGTGCGCGAGGCGCTGGTGGCGCGCATGACGGGGTGGCTCGCGGCGCGGGCCGGCTAGGGCCGGCGCGCGCCTCTTTCCCGGCCTGGGCCGGCGCGCGAAGGCGTTGCGCGCGGCGTCGTTTGGGCGGATATGAAAAGGTGGCTGCTGCTCGCGTGGCGCCCCGCGCCCCCTGATGGCGCGCGGCGCCGGCGGGCGCGGCCCGGTGCCTGACTCCCAAGGCCGTGGTGCCCAAGGCCGTTAGAGCATTTTCGAGCGAAGTGGATGCCGGTTCGCGTGAAGAAAATGCGTGATCTCAAAAATCTGGATCGGCTGCCGCGCGCCAATGCGAGCGGGAAACGTTCCAGACCAAAGTTCGACATCTGGTCCCACATTTGGAAAATCGCCATACCGGCGCCCGGCCCATGGCACAGGATGTGTTCGCATGACCGAGACCAAGGCTCACGAGACCGTTGCGGAGGCGGGCAACCTGCCGCAGGTTCATTCCAGCGTCCCGCAGGACGAGCTGTCGCGCCTCACCGACGGCATCGTGGATGCGCTGAAGACCGTGTTCGATCCCGAGATCCCGGTGGACATCTATGAGCTCGGGCTCATCTACAGGGTCGATATCGCCGACGACCGTTCTGTCGCGGTGGAGATGACGCTGACCACCCCCAACTGCCCCGCCGCCGCCTCGCTGCCGGGCATGGTGGAGAACGCCGTGGCGACCGTGCCGGGCGTCTCGGGCGTGAAGGTGGAGATCACTTTCGATCCGCCCTGGGACCAGGGTCGGATGTCCGACGAGGCGCGGGCCACCTTGAACCTGTGGTGAGCTTTCCGCCATGGACCGGCCGCCGCCCCTCGCCCGTGTGCTGGAAACCGGCCTCTACGTGGACGATCTCGCGCGCGCGGCGGCTTTCTATGAAGGCGTGATGGGGCTCTCGCCCATGCGGGCGGATGCGCGCTTCGTCGCCTATCCCGTGGGCGGCACGGTGCTGCTGCTGTTCCTGCGCGGCGCGGCCGACGCGCCGGTGGCGCTGCCCTTCGGCGGCACCATTCCCGGACATGACGGCGCCGGGCGTGCGCATTTCGCCTTCGCGGTGGCGGACGTGGAGCCCTGGCGGCGGCACCTCCAGGCCCACGGGGTCGCCATCGAGGGGGAGGTGCGCTGGCCGCGTGGCGGCACGAGCCTCTATTTCCGCGACCCCGACGGCAACCTCGCGGAGATCGCGAGCCCCGGCCTCTGGGACAATTACTGAGCGGGCGCGGGATTTCGCGATTCCGGCGCCCGAGCCCGGACATCCGGAAGCTCTCCCCTGCCGTCGCCGCTCCGATGCCGGAGGCCGCGCGTTTTTCCCATGGGTCGCTCTCCGGGAGCGCTCCCGGAAAACGCTCTCCCGGGCCTTTGGCGGCGCCCGCGTGGCGCGCGCCCTGCTCCGCTTTTGCCGGGGCCCCGCCCTCCGCCGAAAGCCGGCCCCGCTCGCTCAGGCGCTCGCCGCCGCCTCGGCCGCGGCCAGCTCGGCCACAGGCACCTGCTTGCCGGCGAAGCGGGCCTCGATGTCGGCCACCATCAGCGGGCGGCTGAACAGGTAGCCCTGGCCGAGGTCGCAGGCGCGGTTGCGCAGGAAGTCGTACTGCGCCCCGGTCTCGATTCCCTCCGCCACCACCTCCATGCCGAGCGCCTTCGCCACCGCGATGATGGCGACCGTGATCTCCCCGTCCGCCGCCGAGCGCGGCAGGTCGCGCACGAAGCTGCGGTCGATCTTCAGCTTGGAGATGGGGAAGCGCTTGAGATAGCCGAGCGATGAATAGCCCGTTCCGAAATCGTCGAGGGCGATGTGCACGCCCATGTCGGCGAGCTTCCGGCACTTCTGCTCGGCGGCGTCCCGCGCCTCGAACAGCATGCCCTCGGTGATCTCCACCTCCAGGCGCTCCGGCGGCAGGCCGGTGAGGCGCAGCACCTCGCGCACCCGGTCGCAGATGGCCTCGCGGCTGAACTGGCGGGGCGAGAGGTTGACGCCGACATAGTCGCAGACCATGCCCGCCTTCAGCCATTTCGCCATCTGGCGGCAGGCTTCCTCCAGCACCCAGTCGCCCAGCGGCACGATGAGGCCGGTCTCTTCCGCGAAGGGGATGAAGCGGTCGGGCGGCACCAGCCCCCGCGTGGGGCTGCGCCAGCGCACCAGGGCCTCCACGCTGCGGATGTGCCCGGTGGTGAGGTCCACGCACGGCTGGTAGTGCAGCTCGAACTCCTGGCGCGCGAGGGCGCGGCGCAGCTCGGTCTCCATCTCGATGCGGGCCTTGGCGGTGTCCGTCAGCTCGCGGGTGTAGAAGGCGTAGGTGCCGCGCCCGTTGTTCTTGGCCTCGAACAAAGCGGAGTTGGCGTGCTGCACCAGCTTCTGGGCGTTGTCCGCATCCTCGGGGTAGAGCGAGATGCCGACGCTCGCGCCCACGTAGACGTCCTGCCCGTCCGGGGGGAACACATAGGGCGCCGCGAGCGCGGAAATGACCGTGCTGGCGGTGGCGGCGGCATCCTGCGGGCCCCGGACGTCGTCGACGATCACCAGGAACTCGTCCGCGCCGTAGCGGCCCAGGGTGGTGTTGGCGCCGAGCACGCCGCGCATGCGGGCGGTCGCCATCTGCAGCACCTGGTCGCCGGCCACGTGGCCGTAGCTCTCGTTCACGGTCTTGAAGCGGTCGAGGTCCACGCACAGCACCGCGCAGCGCGCCGCCGGCCGCGTCACCGCATGGTCGAGCAGGGAGGCGAGCAGGGTGCGGTTGGGCAGGTCGGTGAGCAGGTCGTAATGGGCGATGTGGTCGAGCTCGAACTCGCTGCGCTTGATGGCGGTGATGTCGTGGAAGGCGCCGACATAGCTCTGCGGCGCGCCGTCGGCGTCGTAGACGGTGCTGATGACGAGCTGCTGCAGGAACACCTCGCCATTCTTGCGCCGGTTCCAGATCTCGCCCTGCCAGCTCCCGTTCTTCCGGATGGCGCCCCACATCTGCTTGTAGAAGGCGATGTCGTGGCGGCCGGAGCGCATGACATGCATGTTCATCCCCACCACGTCCTGCTCGTCATAGCCGGTGATGCGGGTGAAGGCGGGATTGACCGCCGAGATGGTGCCGCCGAGGTCGGTGACCACCAGCCCCTCGTTCGAGCTGACGAACACGGCGGCGGCGAGCCGCAGGTGGCGCTCGGTGCGCCGGTCCTGCGTCACGTCGTCGAGCATGCCCACGAGGCGCTCGACCATGCCGCTCCGGTCGCGCTTGGCGCAGCCGCGAAGGCGGTAGTCGTGATAGGTGCCGTCGGCGTGGAGCAGCCGCACGTCGGCCTGGAACAGGTCGTCCGTGGTGTTGCGCAGGCGGTGCCACGCCTTGCGGAACACGGGCCGGTCCTCCGGATGCAGAAGCTCGCGCCACAGGCGCATCAGGTCGAGCGGGCTGTCGGCGGGCAAGCCCAGCAGCGTGTGGCAGCGCTCCGAGAGATAGATGCCGGGCCCGCGGCGGCGCCAGTCCCACACCCCCTGCTCGGTGCTGCCCACGGCGAGCTCGAACCGCTCCCGGCTTTCGAGCAGGGCCACTTCCTGCGCGCGGCGCACCGACATGTCGCGGGCGACCATGATGAAATAGTCCGGCGCGCCCTCCGGCGTGCGGGCGAGGGAGGTGGTGCAGGCGAGCCAGACCTCGCTGCCGTCCTTGCGCACGTGCCGCTGCTCGGTCTGCACGTTGGGCACGGCGCCGGCGATGAGGGCGCGCCAGATGCGGACGTCGTCGGCGCTCTCGTCGGGGCGGCGGATGCGCCCGTAGTGCTGGCCGGCCAGTTCCTGCTTGGTGTAGCCGAGCAGGCTGCACAGGGTCTGGTTCACCTCCAGGAAGGTGTCGTCGAGCCCGATGTGGGCGATGCCCACCGCCGCCTGCTCGAAGGTGGCGCGGAAGCGGATCTCGGCATGGTCGAGCGCCCGCGCCTGGGCGGTGATGCGCGCCGTCGTCCGCCGCTTGGCGCTCTCGGTGGCGGCGTAGCCGATGGCGAAGGCGAGCATGAGCGACAGCCCGGCGACCGCCGTGGAGAGCGCCGCCACCATCTGCGCGTCGCCCAGCACCTCCTGGAGGTCGGTCTTGGCCACGAGATCGGCGGGCGTGCCGTCCAGCGGGCGGCGGAAGGCCAGCACCGGCCGGCCGAGGTGATCGGTGCCGATGCCGATCTGCCCGCCGTCGGGGCTGGCGGCGAAGTCATAGGTGCGCCCGTCGATGGTCTCGGTGAGGGGCGGCGAATCGCTTCCCCGCTGGGGCGAGGTGATGACCCAGCGCCCGCCCCCGGCGGGACGCATGAGGAAGACGTCGGTGGTGTTGGATCCGCGCAGCGCGCCGGCGAGCAACGGGTATAGGAATTGCGAGGCGGAGGTTTCGCTCAGCAGCACGCCGGTGACGGGCTTGCCCGGCGCCTCCGCGTCGATGATCGGGGCGAGCACGCCGCTGCGGGTGTCGCCATCCCCGGAATCCCAGAGCGGCACGAACACCGGCTGCCGGGTCTCCACCGCCTGGCGGATGCCCGTGGTGATGCCGGGCGGGATGACCAGCCCCTTGGTGGTGGCGATCTGGCCGCGGCCGTCGAGGTCGAGCACCTGGAAGGCGGTGAAATCGAAGGCCGAGGTGGAATGCTCGAGCAGGAGGCGCGCCTGCTCACGGTCGGTGGTTCCGCTCCCCATCGCGCCGGCGAGGGCGGGCAGGCCGGCGATGGCCTCGGTGGCGGCCGTCCGCAAGGCGCGCTGGCGCAGCAGGGTCTGGTTCTGCACCTCGGTGAAGCCGGCGAGGTAGCGCCGGTTGTCGCTGATGAGGCGCTGGGAGGCGGTCTCGTAGGTGTAGGCGATGCCGGCGATGACCGCGATGCTCAGCGCCAGCGAGGCGATGGCCATGTGCACCAGCTTCGGCTGGAAGGTGCGTGCGCGCCCGTCCTTGCCGCCCACGCGCTGCAGCGCCAGCAGCAGGAGCGGCGCCGAGAAGGCCACGAACAGGGCGTTGCGGTAGGGGGAGATCACGGTGGCCGTGTCCGCGCCGAGGAGGCGGGAGAGGAACACGTCGGGAAGGAGCAGCCAGATGCCCGCGATGACCACGTATGCGATCGTCAGGCCCAGGCTTTGACTGCGGATAAGCATCTCGTACTTGAACTCTCGATCGGCGGGACAGTGCCGGCCCGGTGAAACAGGGGCGGGCCGGCGAATACCGGATTCCGCGATTCCCCTCTAGCCGCCGCCGGCGCGCGCCGCCACGGCGGGACGATGCCTTGCCGTGGCCGGCGCGATCCACCATCTAGGGGTTAAGGATCGCCCCAGGCTGTGGGGCGCGAGCTGGAGAACGTTCATGAGCGAGGTTTCCCCGCCGGCCGAGGGCCAGCGTCCGACCGAGGGCAGGCGTCCACGTCCACCGGTTCTCCGCATCACCGACGCTGCCGCCGCGCGCCTGAAGGAGCTTCTCGCCGCCGCCGAGCGGCCCGGCGACGCGGTGCGACTGGGCGTGGCCAATGGAGGCTGCGCCGGCATGTCGTACACCATGGAATATACTCACGACATCGTCCCCTTGGATACCGTCGTCGAGGACAAGGGCGTGCGGGTGGTGATCGATTCGAAGGCCCTGCTGTTCCTTTTGGGAACCGAGATGGACTTTAAGGTGGACAAGCTGGCCGCCCAGTTTGTCTTCAACAATCCGAATCAGGTTTCTTCCTGCGGTTGTGGCGAGTCGGTGTCCCTGACCCCGGCGGACCCCTCGACTTACGCCGAATCCTGAGGCATTCCCGCCCGGCCGGGCGCGATGCGGACGTGGCGGAACTGGTAGACGCAAGGGACTTAAAATCCCTCACCTCCGGGTATGCGGGTTCGATCCCCGCCGTCCGCACCACGCCCCGGCGCGCGGGGCGCCTCTGCTGCGGGGCGTTTGGTTCGTTCCGCGGCTGCTCGGGGTGTCACGCGCCGTGTCTCGCCCGAAGGGAGCGCGCGGAGCGCCGCACACGGCGTCCGCCGCGGCGAACGGAATGTCGGCGGCGTGAAACATATTCCGAAAATCAACCTGAGATTGTGCCTCCGCGGGCCGTCGTCGCGCGTGCGCGAGGCGCCCCCGGTGTCGCGGAGGGCGCCGTCGCGTCAGCGCATCTGCTGGGCCCGCGCCACATGGTCGCGCAGCTCCTGCAGTGAGGAGAAGCGCACCACGCCGTCGGGCAGCTCGGCCTGGATGGAGCCGTCCGAATAAAGCGTATAGGCCATGCCGCCCACGATGCCGGACTTGAGGATGCGCGGTTCCTCGGCGGTGGCGGCGGGGGCCTCCGGCTCCGGAGCCGGGGCGACGGGGGCGGCCGTCGTGGCGGCCTCCGTCTCCGTCGCGCGAGGTTCCGTCGCGCGGGGTTCCTGCACACGAGGCTCGGTGGCCCGAGGCTCCGTCGCGCGGGGTTCCTGCGCGCGAGGCTCGGTGATGCGGGGCTCGGGCGGGCGGGGGCCGCGCGGCGCGGGCGGCTCAAGGCCGGCGCGCGGGCGGGGCGGCAGGGGCGTGCGCGGCTCGGCCGGAGCGGGGGCGGGTGTCTCGCCACGGCGCTCCAGCCGCTCGCGCCGCGCCTGAACCATGGGGTCCTCCGCGGGGGACGGCTGGGCGGCGCGCGGCGCCTCCGGCTCGGCGGGCTTGGCCTCCTCCGCCGGCAGGCGCGGGGCGCGCAGCTCCGGCTTCATCCGCTCGCGGGCGGTCATCGGCTTCGTCTCGGGCTTGATCTCGGGCCCCGCCTCTCCGGCGCCGCGCTTCTCGCCGGCGGCGGGAAGGTCGCGGCCGGCGCCCTCGGGCGCTGTCCCGGCGGCGGGCGCCTCCGTGGACGGAGCCTCTCCGGCGGCGGCAGGGGCGGCCTTTCCGCGCTTGGCCGGCACCGGCTCCAGGACGGCGGGCTCAGCCTCCGCCTTCGGCTCCTCGTCCGTCCGGACGCGGCCGATGGCGGCGTCGATGCGCTGTGAGAGGCGTTCCATCTGGCGCAGCACCAGCCCCATGGCGGTGATGACGAACCCGCCCGAGGCCGCCACCGCGCCGGTGGTGATGAGCGTGTTGCCGAAGGTCGACACGAAGATGGAAATGCCGAGCGCGATGACCGAAAGGCCCGAGAGCGCGATCAGTATGCCGAGAAGGACTAGAAACCACCACATCCCGCTACCCCACTCCGCTGTGCCGGCCACGCGCGCGCCGAAGAGACCGGCGGCCGGACGCCCCTTTGCAGTCCGTCCGGATATGGCGCCAGGGTGGCGACGCATCCGGAAAATTGGCGAGATCAAGGTTGTTTGAGGACCGACCCCGCCCTATCTAGTTCGCAGCTCGGTCGCTCCGCATCTCCCGCCTGGGCGGGACCTGCGATCTGGCGCCGAGTGTGTGCCGGATCGTTTGCGGAGATGTTTCATGTCCTTTACGCTGCCCGACCTGCCTTACTCCTACGATGCTCTCGCCCCGTACATGTCGCGCGAGACCCTGGAGTACCATCACGACAAGCACCATCTCGCTTATGTCAATAATGGCAATAATCTCCTAAAGGGAACTGAATTTGAAGGGAAATCCCTTGAGGAGGTGGTGAAGGGCTCCTACGGCAAGAACGCCGCGCTCTTCAACAACGCCGGCCAGCACTATAACCACCTGCATTTCTGGAACTGGCTGAAGCCGAACGGCGGCGGCGCCATCCCCGGCGAGCTGGAAAAGAAGATCATCGCCGACATCGGCTCGGTCGAGAAGTTCAAGGAAGACTTCATCGCCGCCGGCGCCGGCCAGTTCGGCTCGGGCTGGGCCTGGCTGTCCGTCAAGGACGGCAAGCTCGAGGTTTCCAAGTCCCCCAACGGCGAGAACCCGCTGATCCACGGCGCGACCCCCATCCTGGGCGTCGACGTGTGGGAGCACTCCTATTACATCGATTATCGCAACCGCCGTCCCGACTACCTGAAGGCCTTCGTGGACCATCTGGTGAACTGGGACTACGTGGCCGAACTGTACAGCAAGGCCATCTGATCCGGCAGGATACGGGGAGCGCCGCGGCCATCGCGCCGGGGCGCTCCCTTTTTCTTTTGGCACGCGGGCGAGGGCGCTCAAGGGCGCCGGCCGCGCCTCAGATCCAGCGCAGTCGGCGGAAGGCCCACAGGAAGAACAGGCCGAGCAGGACCAGGATCACGGTCACGATCCAGAAGCCCTCGCCATCCTGGGAGCCGGGGATGCCGCCCACGTTCATGCCGAACATGCCGGAGATGAGCGTGAGCGGGGCGAACACCACCGTCACGACCGCCAGCACCAGCATGGACTGGTTCATCTGCTCGGCGCGGCGGTCCACCATCTGGTCGCGGATCACGGCGGCGCGCTCGCGCACGCTGTCCAGCTCTTCCGTGAAGCGGGTCACGCGGTCGGCCGCGTCGCGCAGGCGGTTGCGGTCCTTGGGGCCGAGCCAGGAATCGTCCTCCAGGGAGAAATGGTTGAGCGCCTCGCGCTGGGGCGCGATGTGCCGGCGCAGCTTGATGGCGACCCGCCGCAGGATCGCGACCTTGGGCAGCAGCACCGAGCTTTCCAGCCGCGCGACATCGTCCTCCAGGTCGTCGGCCTCGTCGATGAGGCTGTTCACCACCGCGTCCAGCCGGTCCACGAGGCGCATGGAGAGCTCGGCCACGAACTCGCCCTGGGTGCGCGGGCAGCGGCCGCGCTTCAGCATGTCCTCATAGTCGGCGATGGCGGAGAGGGCTTCGTGCTGCACCGAGATGATGCGCTTGCCATCCACCCACAGGTGCACGGTGATGAGCTCCTCCGGCAGCGCGTTGCGCTGCAGGTTGATGCCGCGCAGGGAGAGCAGGGCGCCGTCCGCGAACACCGCGCAGCGCGGGCGGGCCTCCGCCTCCACCAGCGCCTCGATGGCGGAGGGGTCGATGCCCGATTTCTGCCGCAGCCAGACCTGCGGCGCGCGTTCGAGGTGGCGGAAGTGGAGCCACACGAAGCCCTCTTCGGGGATCGGCGTGTTGAGGATCTCGTTCCAGCCGATCTGGGTGGCTGCGCCCTTGCCGTCGAAGGACCAGGCGGAGAGCAGGCCTTCGGTTTCGAGACCGTTCATGGGCAATCCGTTCGGGCAATCAGTTTCAGGACGGGTGTCCGCCCCTTCCTGGCATGACTGCACGACGCGGAGAAGTCGGTCCCGCAAGGGCAGGGGCCCCTGGCATGGGGATTATCTCGGCACGCCGTTGATGACGAACAGGGCGTTCAGGAACTGGTCCGGCGGAAACTTGCCGAAGGTGCGGGCGTAGATATCGCGGATGCGCTCGGTGCGGTAGAGGTCCGCCAGCGTCGTGTCCACCAGCAGGCGGAAGGCCTGGTCGCCGCGCGGCAGGGCGAGGGCGTAGGTCTCGAAGGTGAAATACTGGTCCGAGAGCGAGAGCGACTTGTCATAGGGGCTGTTGGTGATGAGGTAGAACAAGATGCCCCGGTCGCCGAAATAGGCGTCGAGCTTGCCGTCCGCCAGCATCTTCAGGCCCTGGGGGTGGTCGTCCACGGCCACCACGTCGGCCTTCACATGCATCTGCGCGAGGGTGGAGCGCAGGGTTTCCTCGGTGGTGGTGCCCTTCAGCACGCCCACCTTGCGGCCGGCGAGATCCTCCAGCCCCTTCACCGGCGCGCCGCGGGTGACGACGCTGGCGCCGTCGAGGAAGGTGGGCAGGGAGAAGTCCACCAGCGCGCGGCGCGACATGGTCATGGAGGTGGGCTCGCACAGGACATCCACCCGCCCGTCGTGCACCGCCTGCAGGCGGTCGTCGGCGGAGACCTGCACATACTCGATGTTCAGCCTGGGCAGCTTCAGCGCCTTCTGCACGCCCGCCGCCACCTCGCGGCACAGGTCCACCACATAGCCGGCGGGCTTCCCGTCGGCGGCGGCATAGGAATAGGGCGGGGCGGACTGGCGATAGCCGATGCGGAAGGTCTGGCTCTGGGTCACCCGGTCCAGCGTCTGCGCCGCCGCCGGCAGCGTGGATGCCGGCAGCAGAACCGCCACCGCCATGGCCAGCAGCCGCATTGCAAGAGCGCCCATGTCTTCCCCCGTTCCCGAAAGCGATCGGCCCGGATGCTGCCATCTCGGCAGGCAAAAGGCTACCCGTCTCCCCGGCGCGACATCGTGCCGGCCCGGTGCCGCGTGAAGTCCACGCATGGGCTGTGCTATGTCTAAATGTATATAGCACTCCGCCCCGGCCGCCGGGGCGGCGAGGGGATGATTTTCATGACCGCATTGCTTTCCCGCCGGCAGATGCTCGGCGCCATGGCCTCCACCGGCCTCGTCGCGTTCGGCGCCGGGGGCTTCACGCGGGCCTTCGCCAAGCCGGCCGAGGGGCTCGATATTCTCGGCGCGCCCAATGGCTCCACCATCGTCCTGGTGCGCCTTCTGGCCTCCGGCGGGCTCGATGCCGCCGCGCCCGGCGCCACCTTCCGCCTGTGGCGCGATACCGACGACCTGCGCGCGGCCATCGTCTCCGGCCGCACCCGCCTGTTCACCACCCCCACCCACGTGCCCGCGAACCTCGCCAACCGCGGCCTGCCGTTGAAGCTGTTCGCCATCCTCTCCATGGGCCACCTCACGGTCGTGAGCGCGGACGAGAACATCAAGGACCTGAAGGACCTCGCCGGCAAGGAGGTGCTGGGCTTCTTCCGCAACGACATGCCCGACCTCGTCTTCCGCGCCTGCCTGAAGGGCGCCGGCATGGACCCGGACAAGGACGTGAAGCTCACCTACGTGCAGACCCCCATGGAGGCGGCGCAGATGCTCGCCGCCGGGCGCGTCACCACCGCCGTGCTCTCCGAGCCGCCGGCCACCGCCGCCATCATGATGGCGAAGCAGGCGGGCAAGCCGCTCTACCGCGCGGTCAACCTGCAGGCCGTGTGGCGCGAGCAGCACAACGGGCTCGGCCTGCCCATGGCCGGCATCGCCGTGCACGAGAAGCTGCTGGAGGACAATCCGGAGGTGGTCGCGGCCCTGCGCGGCGGCCTCGTGCCGGCCAAGGACTGGGTGCTGGCCAACAAGCCCGCCGCCGGCGAGCTGGCGCAGGAGAAGATGGGCATGAAGGCGCCGGTGTTCGCCGCCTCGCTCGACCATTTCAACGTGGTCGCCACCGGCGCCAGGACGCTGAAGCCCGGCCTCGTCGCCTTCTACGAGACCATCCTCTCCATGCAGCCGGACGCCCTGGGCGGCAAGCTGCCGCCGGACGATTTCTACCTCGACATGTGAGGCGGCGGGCATGCGCGCCGTGTCGCGAGGACTGGCGGCGGGAAGCCGCATCGCGCGCTGGGGGTGGGGGGCCCTGGGCGTGCTCGCCCTGCTGGCCGCCTGGCAGTGGGGCCACTACGCCCTCGGCCCCTTCGTTCTGCCGTCCCTTCAGGAAACAGGGCGGGCGCTCTGGCGCCTCGTCGCGGAGGGGCTGGCGCTGCCGGCGCTCGCCGCCACCGCCGGCCATGCCCTCGGCGGCTTCCTGGTGGGCGGGGTCGCCGGGCTGGCGCTGGGCCTCGCCGGCGGCCTCGTGACGCCAGTGGGCGCCATGGTGGCGCCGGTGCTCGTCATGATCCTGGGCACGCCGCCCATCGCCTGGGTGGTGCTGGCGCTGCTGTGGTTCGGCCCCGGCGGCGGGGCGCCCGCATTCACCGTGGCGGTGACGGCGGCGCCCATCGTGTTCCTCGCCGCGCTCCAGGGCGTGCGCAGCCGTGATCCGCGCCTCGACGAGATGGCGCGGGTTTATCGCGCGCCCGCGCGCATGCGGGCGAGCGACCTCATATTGCCCGCCCTGGCGGACCATCTGGCGCCGGCCTTCGCCACCGCGCTCGCCTTCTCCTTCAAGGTGGCGGTCATGGCGGAGGTGCTGAGCGGCTCCGATGGCGTGGGCGGCGGCATCGCCAATGCGCGGGCCTATCTCGATCTGGCCGAGACCATGGCGTGGATCGTGCTCGTGGTGGCGTTCCTGCTGCTGGCGGATGCGGTGCTGCTGGCGCCCCTGCGCGGCTGGCTCGCGGCCCGCGACGGCGCGTCCGCCGCCGTGCCCATGGCGGGGGGCTGAGCCATGCTTCGCTTCGAGGGGGTGGGCCTCGCCTTCGCCGACGGCGTGGTGCTCGACCACGTGGATCTCGACGTGCGGCCCGGCGAGCTGGTGGTGCTGATCGGCCGCTCGGGTTGCGGCAAGACCACGCTGCTGCGCCTTGCCGCCGGCGCGCAGGCGCCGGGCGCGGGCCGGCTGCACAACGGCTTTTCCAATCTCACCATGGTGTTCCAGGAGCCGCGGCTGCTGCCCTGGGCCGATGCGCTGGACAATGCCGCCTTCGGCCTCAAGGCGCGCGGCGTGCCCCGCGCCGCCCGGCGCGCGGCGGCGGCGGACATCCTCTCCCGTTTCGGCTTCTCGCCGGCCGATCTCGCCAAGCGGCCGGCGATGCTCTCCGGCGGCATGCGGCAGCGCGTGGCCATCGCCCGCGCGCTCGCGCCCGCGCCGGATCTGGTGCTGATGGACGAGCCCTTCTCCGCCCTCGACGTGGGCCTGCGGCAGGAGCTTCAGGCCCTGGTGCGGCGCGAGGTGGAGCGGGCGGGCACGGCGGTGCTGTTCGTCACCCACGACCTCGCGGAGGCGGTGCGCCTCGCGGACCGCATCGTGGTGCTCTCCCCGCGCCCGGCGCGGGTGGTGGCGCAGGTGCCGCAGGCGCCAGCCGGCGACCCCGGCGACGTCTATGCCGCCGCCGCCGCCCTCATGCGCCGGCCCGAGGTGGCGGCCGCCCTGGCCGCGCCCACGGCCGTGATGCGCGACGCGGATGCGCCCGCGCCATCGGCAGCGCGGTTGGCCGGGGAATAGGGCGGGCGCCACGGCCCGTCACGCCATCGGTCCGCGACCCGCGAACGCGGCACGGGGCGCGATCTTCGGCCCACGGGCAGGCCCGGAGGGAGTAAGGCGCACGGGCCCTGGGCCTCATACCATCGGCCCCGTCTTTGACCGGTGCCGCGTGGCTCCGCTCAAGCACAGTGCGGGCTTAATCGAAGGCCCATAAGCGAAACTCATGGGCCCTGGGCCTCACTCCTCCGCTGCCCGGCTCGCGCGCACGCGCTCCACGAAGCGGGAGACCGCATCCTGCTCCAACGTGCGCTGGATGGCCTTGGCCGCCACCACCCCGTCCGCCATGGAGGTGACGCAGCACGGGTGCATGCGCTGGGCGATCTCGCCGATGGCATAGAGACCGGGAATGGAGGTCTGGCAGTCGGGGTCGGTCTCCACGAAGCCGCGCGCGGTGCGGGCGAGGTCGAGGTGGGCGGCGAAGGGGAGATAGGGCTCCCAGCCGTAGAGCACCACCAGCCGGTCGTAGGGCCGGCTCGCCACCGCCGGGCGCTCGGGCTCCACGTGGTAGGGGCCGAGGCGCACGTCGTTGGCGGGCACCTTCTCCAGGAACGCGCGGCGGGCGCGGATGGTGCGGGCATAGATGTGCACCGCCGCCGCGCCGCGCTTGCGCACGAACATGTAGTTCTCGAAGGCGTTGTCGCCGCCGCCGAGGATCGCCACCTCCTGGCCCTCGAAGGCGGCGTTGAACATGGTGCGGCCGGGGCCGATGAGCACGTTCTCGGAGGCCGCGAGCCCGCCCTTCACCGGCCGCACCCCGCTCGCGAGCACGGCGGTGCGGGCGAACACCATGGCGCCGCCGGTGGTGGTGGCGCGGAAGCCGCCGTCGATCCGGTCGAGCGCGCTCACCCCCTCGCCCAGCCGGCACACGATGTCATGGGCGAGGACGTGGCGGTGGATGTCGCTCGCCACCTCGTAGCCGGTGCGGTCGGGGGCGGAGGCGATCCATTCGTTGGGGTAGGGGTTGTCGTTCTGCAGCCCGCCCAGGGCCGCCCTGCGCTCGATGAGGCAGGGGCGGAAGCCCAGCATCTTGAGCCACAGGGCGCAGGAGGCGCCGGCGGGCCCGCCGCCTATGATGACCGCGTCGAACATGCCCCGATCCGTCCACCCCTCGGTTGCCGCCACGCCGCCGGCCGCGTCAGGCCGCCGGCCCCGGTCCTCGATTTGCGCCGGACGGGTTCCGTCCAGGCGCCGCAAGGGCCGGTCCGAAGGCGCATGAAAAACACGCACGGGCCTTCGGCATTAGAGCATTTTCAAGCGAAGTGGACACCGGCTCGCGTGAAGAAAATGCGTAAACCCAGGAGTCTGGGGCGCTATCCGTGAGCTGGCACGAACAAAAAACGCTCCAGGGTCCAGGAAGCGGGAATGGCGTTCCGCGCGCCTCAGCGCTCCGCGAACGCCTTTTCGATCACATAGTGGCCGGGCTCGGACTGGCTGCCTTCCTTGAAGCCGCGCTCCTCAAGGATCGCCACCGTATCCTTCAGCATGGCCGGGCTGCCGCACAGCATGAAGCGGTCCTCCTCCGGCGACATCACGGGCATGCCGATGTCGGAGAAGAGCTTGCCGGAGGTCATGAGCTCCGTCAGCCGGCCCTGGTTGCGGAAGGGCTCGCGGGTGACGGTGGGGTAGTAGATCAGCTTCTTCTTCACCTCTTCGCCGATGAACTCGTTCTGCGGCAGTTCCTTGGTGAAGAAGTCCTCATAGGCCAGCTCGGCCACCGTGCGGGTGCCGTGGACCAGGATGATCTTCTCGAACCGCTCGTAGGCGTCCGGGTCCTTGGTGACGGAGAGGAAGGGCGCAAGGCCGGTGCCCGTGGAGAGCAGGTAGAGCCGCTTGCCGGGCAGGAGGTTGTCCTGGATGAGGGTGCCGGTGGGCTTGCGCCCCACCAGGATCTTGTCGCCCACCTTGAGATGCTGGAGGCGCGAGGTGAGCGGGCCGTTCTGCACCTTGATGGAGAAGAACTGCAGGTCTTCCTCGTAATTGGCGCTGGCCATGGAATAGGCGCGCAGCAGCGGCCGGCCGTCCACCAGCAGGCCGATCATGGCGAACTGCCCGTTGAGGAAGCGGAAGCCGGGATCGCGGGTGCAGGTGAAGGTGAAGAGGCGGTCGGTCCAGTGGTGGACGCTCTTCACGGTTTCTTCGTTGAAGTTGCTGCTCATCTCAAGGTCCGGCGGGCTTCGTCAGGAATGCCGCGGCGCAGCCTACAGGATGCGTGCGGTGCGAAAAAGTGCGGCGGCGTGTCCGCGCACGGCGGCGCGCCATCGTGGTCAGCGCGTCGCGGGGGCTTCGGCGAGCAGGGTGTCCACCACCTCGGCCACGCGCTCCTGCCAGGGCGCGGCGCGCAGGCCGAAGGTGCGATGGAACAGGTCGCTCGCGAGGCGCGAGTTGGCCGGGCGCTGCGCCGGGGTGGGGTAGTCGGCGGTGGTGATGGGCGCCACCTCCGGCGTGCGGCCCAGGCGCGGGCCCGCCGCGCGCACGATCTCGGCGGCGAAGCCGTGCCAGGTGGTCGCCCCGTCGCCGGCGAAATGGTAGGTGCCCCAGCGCGCATCGCCCGCCGCGGCCGCCTCGGCGGCGGTGAGCAGCGCCTCGGCGAGGTCGCGCGTGGCGGTGGGGCAGCCGTGCTGGTCGGCCACGATGGTGAGCCGGTCGCGCTCGCGCGCGAGGCGCAGCACCGTCTTCAGGAAGTTGTGGCCGTGGGCGCCGTAGACCCAGGAGGTGCGCACGATGATGTGCCGCTCCGCCGCCGAGCGCACGGCGGATTCGCCCGCCGCCTTGGTGCGGCCGTAGACGCCGATCGGTGCCACCGGGTCCTGCTCCACATAGGGCGCGGCCTTGGTGCCGTCGAACACGTAGTCGGTGGAGACGTGGATGAACGGCGTGCGGTAGCGCTCGCAGCGCTCGGCGATGTGGGCCGGGGCGAAGGCGTTGATGCGGGCGGCGATCTCCGGCTCGTTCTCGGCCTTGTCCACGGCGGTGTAGGCGGCCGCGTTCACCACCACGTCGGGGCGGTGGGCCTCCAGGGCGCGGGCCACGGCGGCGGGGTCGCAGATGTCGAGGGCGGTGTGGTCGAGCCCGGTGAGCTCCACCGCGCGGGCGGCGGCGCGATCGGTGATCTCGCGGCCGAGCTGGCCGCCGGCGCCAAGCAGCAGGATGCGCATCAGGAGGCCTTCCGTTCCGGCGCGAGGCCCAGCCGCTGGCCCTGGTAGCGCTGCCGCAGCGGCTCCCACCAGGCGCGGTTGTCGAGATACCACTGCACGGTATCCGCGATGCCGCTCTCGAAGGTGTGGCGTGGCGACCAGCCCAGCTCGCCGTGGAGCTTGGAGAAGTCGATGGCGTAGCGCGCGTCGTGTCCCGGCCGGTCCGTTACGAAGCGGATGAGCCGCTCGCGCGGGCCGGCGGCATCGGGCACCTTGGCGTCGAGGGCGGCGCAGATGGTGCGCACCACGTCGATGTTCCGCCGCTCGCTGGCGCCGCCCACGTTGTAGCTCTCGCCCGGCCGTCCGCGCGTGGCGATGGTGAACAGCGCCTCGGCGTGATCCTCCACGAACAGCCAGTCGCGCACGTTCTCGCCGGTGCCGTAGACCGGCAGTTCGGCGCCCTCCAGGGCATTGAGGATCACGAGCGGGATCAGCTTCTCGGGGAAGTGGTAGGGCCCGTAATTGTTGGAGCAGTTGGACATCACCGCCGGCAGGCCATAGGTGTGGTGCCACGCCCGCACCAGATGGTCGGAGGCCGCCTTGGAGGCGGAGTAGGGCGAGTTCGGCGCATAGGGCGTGTCCTCGCGGAACAGGCCCTCCGGCCCCAGGCTGCCGAACACCTCGTCGGTGGAGATGTGGTGGAAGCGGAAGGCTGCCTTCTCTGCGTCCGGCAGGCCGCGCCAATAGGCCAGCGCTTCCTGCAGCATCACGAAGGTGCCGGTCACGTTGGTGTCGATGAAGGCTGCCGGCCCGTCGATGGAGCGGTCCACGTGGGATTCGGCCGCGAGATGCATCACGAGCTGCGGGCGGAACGCGGCAAGCGCGGCGCGCACGGCGGGAGCGTCGCAGATGTCCGCCTTGAGGAAGCGGTGGCGCGGATTGTCCGCCACCGGCGCCAGGGAGGCGAGGTTCCCCGCGTAGGTGAGCTTGTCGAAGGTGAGCGCCTCGTGCCCGAGGCCCACGACATGCCGCACCACCGCCGAGCCGATGAAGCCCGCGCCACCCGTGATCAAGATCCGCATCTGCCGTCACGCCCCTTCGTTGATCGCGCGTCCCTATACACTATCGCGCGCGCAAAAGCATTTGCGCGCGCTGCCTTGCGTGCCTCAGCCGACGGCGATGGCCTTGCCGCTGGCGCCCCACTCGGTCCAGGAGCCGTCGTAGAGCGCCAGGGGGCGCTTGCCGATGCTCTCCAGCGCCAGCCACAGGATGGCGGCCGAGACGCCGGAGCCGCAGGAGGTGATGACCGGGCGCGAGAGATCGAGCCCGGTGGCCTCCACGATGGAGCGCACCTGTTCCGGCGGCAGCAGGCGCCCGCCGTCCACCACACGGCCGTGGGGCAGGTTGAAGGCGCCGGGCATGTGGCCGGAGGGCAGCCCCTCGCGCGGCTCGGGCGCCTCGCCGCGGAAGCGGGCCTCGGCGCGGGCGTCCAGCACCTGGGCGCTGCCGGCGGCGAGCGCCCGCTCTACGGTGTTGATGTCCGCCACCATGGAATGGTCGAGGCGGGCGGTGAAGGTGGCCGGCGCGCGGCGGGCCGGGCCGCTCTCCACCGGCAGGTTCTCCGCCAGCCATTTGGGCAGGCCGCCGTCGAGGATCATCACCTCCTGGGCGCCGAACACCTTGAAGGTCCACCACACGCGCGGCGCGGAGAACAGGCCGAGGCTGTCATAGACCACGATGCGCAGCCCGTCGCCGATGCCGAGCGCGCCCGCCGCCTGGGCGAAGGCGTGCGGGCCCGGCAGCATGTGCGGCAGGGCGGTGGAATGGTCGGCGATGGCGTCGATGTCGAAATGGACGGCGCCGGGAATGTGCTGCGCCTCGAACTCGGCGGCGCCGCTGCGGCCGGAATTCGGCATGTGCCAGGAGGCGTCCACCACGACGAGGTCGGGCGCGCCGAGGTTGGCGGCGAGCCACTCGGTGGACACGAAGGCGGGGGTGTCGGTCATGGCACATGCTCCTTCTGGGCGCGCCCCCGGTGGGGCGGCCGGCAGGTTGTAGCGCGCCCGGCGGGGCCCATGGACGGGCGCGGCGGCGCTCATCCACAGGCCCGGCGTCGCAGGGCTTCAGAGGAAGACGCTGGGCACCTCGGTCTTGCGCTCCAGCCACGCCGGCACCGGCAGGCTCTTGGAGCGCAGGAATTCCGGATTGAACAGCTTCGACTGGTAGCGCGTGCCGTAGTCGGCGAGGATGGTCACGATGGTGTGGCCCGGCCCCATCTCCTTGGCGAGGCGGATGGCGCCCGCCACGTTCACGCCCGAGGAGCCGCCCACGCACAGGCCCTCGTGCTCCAGCAGGTCGAATACGATGGGCACGGATTCCGTGTCGGGGATCTGGAAGGCGAGGTCCACCGGCGCGCCTTCCAGGTTGGCGGTGATGCGCCCCTGGCCGATGCCCTCGGTGATGGAGGAGCCCTCGGCCTCCAGCCTGCCGGTGGTGTAATAGGAATAGAGCGCGGCGCCGGGCGGATCGGCCAGGGCGATCTTGATGTCGCTGTCGCGCTCCTTGAGGGCGATGCCGATGCCGGCCAGCGTGCCGCCGGAGCCCACCGCGCACACGAAGCCGTCCACCTTGCCGCCGGTCTGCTCGTAGATCTCGGGGCCGGTGGTGTCGATGTGCGCCTGCCGGTTGGCCACGTTGTCGAACTGGTTGGCCCACACCGCGCCGTTGGGCTCGCTCCTGGCGAGGGCTTCCGCGAGGCGGCCGGAGTATTTCACGTAGTTGTTGGGGCTGGAGTAGGGCGCCGCGGGCACCTCCACCAGCGTGGCGCCGGCGAGCCGCAGCATGTCCTTCTTTTCCTGGGACTGGGTCTCGGGAATGACGATGACCGTGCGAAACCCGAACGGCGCCGCCACCAGCGCGAGGCCGATGCCGGTGTTGCCGGCGGTGCCTTCCACGATCACGCCGCCCGGCCGCAGCGCCCCGCGCGCGATGGCGTCCCTGATGATGCCGAGGGCGGCGCGGTCCTTCACGGATTGTCCGGGATTGAGGAATTCCGCCTTGGCGAGGATCTCGCAGCCGGTTTCCTCCGAGGCGCGCTTCAGGCGAATGAGGGGCGTGTTGCCAATGGATTCCACAAGACCGTTACGGATCATGATCGAGTAAGCCCTTAAACAAAGTAGGCTTAGCCTATATCGCTAACGATGGCTGTATCAAGTCAATTTATCCGATATTGTCTCGTGGATTTAAGCGCGAGCAACGCCCGCTCCCGCGCTGCGGCATGGTCCACGAGAGGGCGCGGATAATTGCCGCCGAGCGTGACGCCGGCACGCCGCAGGGTGGCGGTGTCGGCGGTCCAGGGCTTGTGGATCAGGCTCGCCGGCAATTGCGCCAGCTCCGGCACGAAGCGGCGCACATAGGCGCCGTCGGGGTCGAACTTCTCGCCCTGGAGCACCGGGTTGAAGATGCGGAAGAAGGGCGCGGCGTCGAGGCCGGTGCCTGCCACCCACTGCCAGCTCGCCGGGTTGCTGGCGGGGTCGGCATCCACCAGCGTGTCCCAGAACCAGGCCTCGCCCGCGCGCCAGTCGATCAAAAGGTGCTTGGCGAGGAAGGAGGCGACCACCATGCGCACGCGGTTGTGCATCCAGCCGGTCTGCCACAGCTCGCGCAGGCCCGCGTCCACCAGGGGATAGCCGGTCACGCCGCGCTGCCACGCCTTCAGCTCGCCGGGGCACTCGCGCCAGGGGAAGGCGTCGAAGGCGGGCTGGATGTTGCGGCGGGCGATATCCGGCTCCGCCGCCAGCAGGTGGTGGCCGAACTCGCGCCAGTAGAGCTCGCTCAGGAACTTCTCCGTGTCGCCGGCCGGCGCCTCGCCCGCCGCGACGGCGTGGGTCACGGCAGCCAGGATCTGGCGCGGGGAGATCTCGCCGAACCGCAGGTGCGGCGACAGGCGGGAGACGTGGGGCCGGGCCGGAAAGTCCCGCCCCGTCCCATAGCCCGCCAGCCCCTCGTCGATGAAATCGGAAAGGCGCTCCTGGGCACCGGGCTCGCCCGGCCGCCACGCGAGGCGCAGGCCGCCCGCCCAGTCGGGATGCTCCGGCTCCAGGCCCCAGCTCTCCAGCGCCTCGCCCGCGAGCGCGGGCGCCGGATGCAGGCGCTCGGGTGCGGACAGGGGCGCGCCGGGCGCCGGCAGGCGCATGGCCGCGCGCTGGAATGCGGAGAAGGTGCGGGGCAGGCGCCCGCCGCCGGTGGCCACCGTGCCCGGCGCATGGAGCAGGTGGGCGCAGAAGCGCTCCACCTCCCGCTCCTCCTGGCGCAGGCGCGCGGCCACCGCATCGTCCACCCGCGCCTCGGCCCCGCCGGCGCGGTCGTTGAACAGCACCAGGGCGGCGCCGATCTCCGCCGCCGCCTGCGGCACCACGCGGGTGGCGGGGCCGCGCCGCAGCGCCAGCGGCACCCCGTGTCGGCCGAGCTGCGCCGCCAGCACCCGCAGCGATCCGGCCAGCCACCAGCGCGCCGCCCCGCCCAGGGGGCGGATGCCGGGCGCGTCCTCGTCGAGCACGAACAGCGCGGCAAGCGGCCGCCCGGAGCGTGCCGCCGCGTGAAGGGCGGGGTTGTCCGAAAGGCGCAGGTCGTCGCGGAACCAGATCAGGACAGGGGGTCGCGTCATCTTTCCCTCGCGCACGGGGCGCAGAGTTTCCCCCTTTCAGGCGCCGCGCAAGGGGGCGGCGCGGGGAAAGAGGCTCCGCCGCGCGGCTATTGCGCCGCCTCCTGGCCGGTGAGGTTGTCGAGGCCCTGCACCACGTGCTGTGCCAGCGCGTCCGCCAGCGGCGAAGGCTCGTGCCGGTTGCGCAGGAGGCCGATGTCGCATGGCGGCAGGGGCGGGAAGCCCTCGGCGGCGCCCAGCACCCGCATGCCCGGCCGCAGCCCCGATTCCGGGAACACCGAGACCGCGAGCCCGGAGAGCACCGCCGCCGCCACCGCCCCGCTGTTTGGGCTGGAATAGAGGATGCGGTGGCCGCGCCCGGCGGTGGCGAGGCGCGCCACCGCGATGTCGCGCCACTGGCAGGTGGGCCGCCCCAGGGCAAGGGGCACCACCGGCTCCTGGTGCACGGCGTGGCGGGCCGAGGCCACCCACATGAGCCGCTCGCGGCGGATCACCTGGGCATTGCGCGCGGTGATCTCGGTGGCGGTGATGATGGCGAGGTCGATGGTGCCGGCGGCGATGCGCTGCACCAGCTCGCTGGTGGGCTCGCAGATCACGGTCAGCTCCACGCCGGGGTGGGTGCGGGAGAAGCGGGCCATGATGTCGGGCAGGTAGCGGTCGGCGTAGTCGTCGGGCACGCCGAGGCACACGCGGCCCGAAAGCTCGGTGTCGGCGAAGGTGAGGACGGCCTCCATGTTCAGCCGCACGATGCGGCGGGCGAAATCCAGGAGCCGCTCGCCGTCCTCGGTGAGGCGTGAGGCGCGGCCGTCGCGCGCGAAGATGGCGCGGCCGACGCGATCCTCAAGCCGCTTCATCTGCATGGAAACCGCCGACTGGGTCTTGTGCACCACGTCCGCCGCGCGGGTGAAGCTGCCGGTCTCGGCGATGGCGACGAAGGTCCGCAGCTGGTCGGGGTCGAGCAGGGCGGTCATGGCGGGGCTCCGGTGCGCGTGCTGCCGGGGCGGCGGCGCCCCGGATCATTCATCACGCAAGATGATATGTGGAATGAAAAACATTCGCTAGAGTGATTTGTCTGGCGCGCGCAAAAGAAGCCGCGCCACGGCTCCTCGCGGCGCGCCGGGCCAGGCCCAGCGCCGCTGAAGAGCGTTCTCGCGGAGTGATCTCCGGCCTGCGGGGCCGTGGACGAAATCGATGGATGAGGGCGTTTCGCGCGTGCTTCGGCGCGAGCGGACGGCCCTGGAGAGGAGAGCGGCGAGCGTGTCGCGGTAAGGGAGATGAGAATGAGCGCGCTTGGTGACACCCACAGCATCGCGGCGCCCCAAGGGCGCGCTGGGTTCCGGTCTTCGGCGGGGGCCGTTATGGCTGCCGCCGGCCGTGCGGCGGCCTGGGCCGTGACCGGCCTTGCCGCCATGGCGCGCACCATCGAGCACCGCCGCGTGATGGCCCGCCTCGCCGCGCTCGAGGACCACATGCTCAGGGATATCGGCATCACCCGCGCCGACGTGCGCGACGCGGTGAGCGCCCCCCTGGGGGCCGATCCCACCCGCGTGCTGGTGCTGCGCGCCACCGAGCGCCGCGCCGCCCGCCGGCTGCTGTGCCGCGAGGCGGGGCAGGGCTGAAGGCGCAAGGCCCTTACGGAATATCGGCGGGCACGCCCCTCTGCCCCGCCGATGCTGGACCCGCGCCGACCGCAACCGGCGCGGGTCCTTTTTGCTTTAGCGGCCCTCGCCGTCCTTCTTCACGAGGCGGGGCTTCTCCGGGGGCAGGATCTCCGCCTCGGGCACCGTCTGCCGCGCGCGGCTGAGCACGTCCAGCCAGAACTCGGGCACGGAATAGGCCGAGCGCTCCGCGCCGCCGCCGGTGGGGAAATTGGGCGGGAAGCCCTGGGCGAACATCTTCGCGAAGAATTCCTGGAACGGCTGCAGCGGGTTGAGCAGCGCATCCGACTGCGCCGGCATCGGCGGCACGGGCGGAGGAGGGGGCGGCGCGGCCGGGCTCTGGGCCGGGGCGCCGGTCTGGGCGAGGGTGTTGGCCATGGCGCTCACCACATCCTGCCAGGCGCTGGCGGGATTGGCGCGGGGCTGCGCCGGGGCCGGGGGCGTCGCGTGCTGGAACATCGCCCGCGCGAACGCATCCGCCCAGGGGTTGCCCGAGGAATAGGTGGGCTGGCTGGCGGTGGTGGCCGAGAACGCCAGGAAGGCGTCGATCCAGGGATTGCCGGACGAGATGGGGGCAGGCCGCGTCTGCGGGAGGCCCAGCGGCAGGCGGCTGAGCAGCGCCGCGGTCATGGTCTGCAGCGCGCCGGAGGCGGCGAGCGACTTCGCGAGCCCGCCCACGAACAGGCTGGCGAAGGTGGGCATCATCTGCCGGACGATGGCGATGCCGAGGCCGGTGGAGGCCGCCACATGGCCCGCCACCGCGCGGCTGACCTCGTCGGAGCCGAACACCGCGTTGAGCGCGTTCACGCCGAGCTGGTTCATGTCCGGCTGCTGGGGCGGCGGCGCCGGCGCGGGCTGGGGCGCGGCATAGGCGCCGGGCTGGCCGTAATAGGCGCCGTAGGGGCCGCTCAGCATCAGCGCCATCAGCGAGGCCATGGCCTCGGGCGACTGGGTGGTGTGCCGGAAGCCGTCGGCGAAGGCGGGCATCAGGGCATCGGCGACAGCCTTGGCCTGCTGCGCGGAGAGGCCGTAGGCCCGTGCAAGATTTTCCATCCCGTTTCCCCTTTGAGCGGCGCGCAGCAGCTCCACGAACTGGTCCATCCACTCCCAGCGACGCTTGCCGCCGGAAGGCCGTGATTCGTCGCCCGGCAGATCCGGTCGGTGTCCTCGCCCGCGCTCGGCGGGCGGTCGTCGCGCCGCATTCGCGGTCGTGGCGGGCTGCGCCGTCGCGGGGCATGACGGCGGCGCGCCCATTGCTGTGTGCGCGAGGTTGCAGCCGCGTGCAACCTAGCCGCAGCCGCGCCGCAGCGCGATATCCCTTTTGGACAGCTTATACCAAAGGGGGCGTCAAAATCACGAAGGGATCGCCACCGAGGGGGAGGATGCCTTGGGTCAGCCCGAGAATTCGGTCTCGTGGCTCAGGATGTCCTGGGCCTCGGGATTGAGCGGCTTGGCCGGCTTCTCCGGGGTGTGGAGGGGCTCGGGCTCCACCTTGCGGCCGCGCACCAGCTCCGGCGCGGCGAAGATGCCCTCCTCGAGCTGGCGCCGGAGGCGGGCGCTGTCGCGCGCGCGCACGTCGGCCACGCGGGCGCTCGCCGCCTCGGCGCCGATGCCCAGCGCCCGAAGCGCCTGCCCGCCGAAGCCGAGCGCCGATTCCAGGGTCTCGCGAATCTCGAAATCCACGCCGAGGCGCATCAGCTCCATGGAGTGGATGCGATCGAAGGAGCGCACGAACAGCTTGGCGCCGGGAATGGCGGCCTTCACCACCTCCACGATGCGGTTCGCATCCTCCTTGTCGTCCACGCACACGCAGATCACCTTGCAGGTCTCCGCGCCCGCGGCGCGCAGCACCTCCAGCCGGGTGCCGTCGCCATAGTAGATGTGCACCCCGAAGCGGCCCGCGCTCTGGATCATCTCCACATCGTTGTCGATGATGGTGACGCCCACCCCCTCCGCCAGCAGGCACTGGGAGACGATCTGCCCGAAGCGGCCGAAGCCGATCACCAGCACCGAGCCGTCGGCATCGGAAAAGTCGTCGGCCTCCGGCTCGGGCGCGGCGCGCGAGAGGCGGGGCAGCACCAGCCCCATGGCCGCGAACAGCAGCGGCCCGAGGACCATGGTGAGCACCGCCAGGGCGATCAGCAGGTCGGCCTGGGCCGGCTGGAGGATGCCGGTGTTGAGCCCCAGCGGAAACAGCACGAAGGCGAACTCGCCCGCCGGCAGCAGCACCACCGAGGCCAGCGCCGACTGCCGGGGCGCGATGTTGTCGTTGCGGAAGACGAAATAGACCACCACGCACTTCATCACCGAGACCAGGGCCGTGGCGATGAGCAGGGGGCCGATGTTGTGCGCCACCACCGCCACGTTCAGCGACATGCCCACGCTCATGAAGAACATGGCGAGCAGCAGGCCGCGGAAGGCGTCCACATTGGCCTCCAGCTCGTGGCGGAAGGTGGATTCGGAGAGCAGCAGCCCGGCCAGGAAGGCGCCGAGGGCCATGGACATGCCCGCCGCCTGCATCAGGCCGGCGGCGCCCAGCACCACCAGCAGCGCGGCGGCCGTCATCGCCTCCCGCGCGCCGGAGCGGGCCAGCACCCGGAACAGGGGATTGAGCAGGTAGCGCCCGGCCACCACGATCACGGCGATGGCGGCGATGGCGGTGCCGGCGCGCAGCAGCGCCGCCAAGGGGTCCTGGGCGAACTTGCTCTCGCCGGGCGCCAGCAGCGGCACCAGCGCCAGCAGCGGCACCACCGCGATGTCCTGGAACAGCAGGATGGAGAAGGTGCGCTGGCCGTAGGGGGAGGCGAGCTCGTCCCGCTCGTTGAGGAGCTGGAGCGCGATGGCGGTGCCGGAGACCGAGAGCGCCATGCCGCTCACCACCGCCGCCGCCGTGCCGAACCCGAACACGAAGAAGGCGAGCAGCGCGAAGGCGAGCCCGCTGAGCAGAAGCTGCGCCGCCCCGAGGCCGAAGATGTAGCGCCCCATGGACAGAAGCCGCGAGGGCTTCAGCTCCAGCCCGATCAGGAACAGCAGCATCACTACGCCGAGCTCGGCGACGGTGGAGACCAGCGAGGGGTCCGCCACGTTCAGCCCCACCGGGCCGATGGCGACCCCCACCAAGAGGTAGCCGACGATGGGCGAGAAGCCGAGGCGCCGGGCGATGGGAACCGAGATGACGGCGGCGGTCAGAAGCGCGAGCGCTGCGACGAACAGCGTGTGGTCCTCGCCGTGCATCCCCAAATCTCCCTGCCGCCGCGACCGGCGGATGCCTCCATGGAAACTCGCATCACCCGCTCGGGGTCCGCAGCGCCGGCCGCATGGGCCATCGGCGCGGGCGCAAGGAGCGCATCAAAGCGTGACCAAACCGTGCCGTCGATGGGGCATATCGGGGGCGGGGCCGATAAACCGCGGCGGTGCGGCAATACGGCAACGCTCCCTGCCGGCCGGGTCCTACTTCAGCGAGTCGAAGCCCGGCCCGAAGCCCTCGAGGCTCAGCGGCACGCCGATGCCCTCCTCGGGGGTCTGGAAGATGATGAAGGTGGCCTGCTTGCCGGTCTTGAGGCGGTTGATGAGATTGTCGTCCATCACCACCTCCGCCACGCAGCCGTTGGGCAGGCAGCGCACGAAGCCGGCGCGGCCCACGTCCTGGTCGTCGATCTTGAGGCCGAGCCCGGCCGGCAGCAGCACCCCGAGGGGCGCGAGCACGCGCAGCAGGCGGCTCTTCTGGTCGGCGGTCTTCAGCACGATGACGGTGAGGCCCACGTTGGGCCGGTCTTCCGCCTGCACGGACTGGAGCAGCACGCATTGCTCGCCCTGGGCGCCGGGCGGGGTGTCGCAGCGGATCTGCCACTCCCCGTGCACCGACTTCACCACCCCCTGGGCGGCGGCGGGGCGCGCCGCGCCGAGCCCGGCGATGAGCAGAACCGCAAGCAGCAGCAGGCCCTTGAGGCCGCCGAGGGCCCGCCCGTGCGGGGCCGCGCCACGCGGGGCCGGAAGGAAGAGGAGGGCACGGGACGACACGACCATCAACACGACTCCGGAAGCTGCGGGCGCCTCGACCTGGGGCCGAGCTGCATCTCGAATAGCGGCATTTCGCAACGATTGCCTTAATGCTCAGGCGTTCCTGTCAACAATGGGGCGATTCCGAGTCCGCCATCGCCGGCGGCGCCTTCCGACATGGATACCGCCATCCAGCAGCGGGGAGGGGATTCTCCGGGCAGATCTCTGCCGCCTCACCTGCGGTAAATTGTCTCTATTCCAGCAATGGAACCGGCGAGGAGGACAGTCGGCGAAAGACCCTGAATTCCATATAAGTATATGACACTAATAATGTTATTCATATTCTCGTGGCGGTATCCGGAGAGGAGAGAGGGGTGTTTTGACCTGAAGCGCTACTGTGTCGCATGCGTGCGGTGCGTCAGCGCATTGCAAAGCACAAACGAATGTGTTTGCCGAAATTTCGCGATGGTGGCAGCCTGAGCATGACCGGCAAAAAGCCGGCGATTGTGGCGAAAGCCGCACATCCCCCGGAAGGGGCGGCACATCGGCAGCAAATGGCCGAGCCAGGGAAGAGGCGAGCAAGACATGTCGCGCACGGCCATCGCCGCCTGCGCCGCGTCGAGTTTCTCCGCGGCGTTCATCTTCGCTTCGGCCGCCCTTGCCGGCACCGGGCAACCATCACCATGGCAGATGAACCTGCAGGGCGCCGCCACGCCGGTGATGGAGAGCATCCGCGACTTCAACACCTTCCTCCTGGTCATCATCGTCTCCATCGTCCTGTTCGTGCTGGTGCTGCTCGCCATCGTGGTGCTGCGCTTCAATGAGAAGGCCCACCCGGTGCCCTCGCGCACCAGCCACAACACCCTCATCGAGGTGATCTGGACGGTGGTGCCGGTGATGATCCTGGTGGCCATCGCCATTCCCTCCTTCCGTCTGCTGCACCTGGAGCTGAGGGTGCCGGCCGCGGACATCACGCTGAAGGCGGTGGGGCACCAGTGGTACTGGTCCTACGAATATCCCGACCACGGCGGCTTCGGCTTCGATTCCCTGCTGGTGCAGGACGCCGACCTGAAGGAGGGCCAGCCGCGCCTGCTCACCGTGGACAACGAGCTGGTGGTGCCGGTGAACAAGGTGATCCGCATGCAGGTGACCGCGGCGGACGTCATCCATTCGTTCGCCGTGCCCGCCTTCGGCATCAAGATCGACGCCCTGCCGGGACGCCTCAACGAGACCTGGTTCAAGGTCACGAAGGAGGGGGTCTATTACGGCCAGTGCTCGGAGCTGTGCGGGCGTGACCATGCCTTCATGCCCATCGCCGTGCGGGCGCTGAGCGAGAAGGACTTCGAGGCATGGGTGGCGGCCGCCAAGGGCAAGTTCGCCGCCGCCTCGGACGCGGCCGGGCGCTTCGCCGCCGCGCGCTGAGGGACACGGGACAAGAGGGACACGGGACAAGAGGGGCAGGGCGCCATCGGGGCAGAAGAATCCCGAGGCGCCCGCAGCCCGGCGGGCCCCCGCGCCCGCGCGCGGCACGGGTCCCCGCGGGAGACATCGCCAGGGAGAGCAGGGCATGGCCACGTATGCGCTTTCGGATGCCGATCACGCCTCCGTCCCCACCGGGTGGCGGCGCTGGCTGTTCTCCACCAACCACAAGGACATCGGCCTCATGTACCTGATCTTCGCCATCCTGGCGGGGATCGTGGGCGGGGCGCTCTCCATCGCCATCCGCATGGAGCTGCAGCAGCCGGGGCTGCAGATCTTCGCCAATCCGCAGGTGTTCAACGTCTTCACCACCGGCCACGGCCTCATCATGATCTTCTTCATGGTGATGCCGGCGCTCATCGGCGGCTACGGCAACTATTTCGTGCCGCTGATGATCGGCGCGCCGGATACCGCCTTTCCCCGTATCAACAACATCGCGTTCTGGCTGCTGCCGCCGGCCTTCATCCTCGCCGGTTCCTCATTGTTCGTGGAGGGCGCGCCGGGCACCAACGGCTTCGGCGGCGGGTGGACCATCTATCCCCCGCTCTCCACCAAGGTGGGCCATCCGGGCCCGGCCATGGACCTGCTGATCTTCGCGCTGCACCTCGCGGGCATCTCCTCCCTGCTCGGCGCCATCAACCTCATCACCACCATCTTCAACATGCGTGCGCCGGGCATGACGCTGCACAAGATGCCGCTGTTCGTGTGGTCGCAGCTCGTCACCGGCTTCCTGCTGCTGCTGTCGCTGCCGGTGCTGGCGGGCGCCATCACCATGCTGCTCACCGATCGCAACTTCGGCACCACCTTCTTCGATCCGGCGGGCGGGGGCGATCCCATCCTGTTCCAGCACCTGTTCTGGTTCTTCGGCCACCCGGAGGTCTACATCCTCATCCTGCCGGGGTTCGGCATCATCTCCCACGTGGTGTCCACCTTCTCGCGCAAGCCCGTGTTCGGCTATCTCGGCATGGCCTACGCCATGGTGGCCATCGGGGTGGTGGGCTTCGTGGTGTGGGCGCATCACATGTACACGGTGGGCCTCTCCGCCGGCACGCAATCCTATTTCGTGGCCGCCACCATGATCATCGCCGTGCCCACGGGGGTGAAGATCTTCTCCTGGATCGCCACCATGTGGGGCGGCTCCATCCAGTTCCGCACGCCCATGCTGTGGGCGCTCGGCTTCATCTTCCTCTTCACCATCGGCGGCGTGACGGGCGTTGTGCTCTCCAATGCCGGCATCGACCGTTCGCTGCACGACACCTATTACGTGGTGGCGCATTTCCACTATGTGCTGTCGCTGGGCGCGGTGTTCGCCATCTTCGCCGGCTGGTATTACTGGTTCCCGAAGATGTTCGGCTACATGATCCCCGAATTCTGGGGCAAATTGCACTTCTGGGTCACCTTCATCGGCGTCAACCTCGTCTTCTTCCCCCAGCACTTCCTGGGCCTTGCGGGCATGCCGCGCCGCTATGCGGACTATCCGGACGCGTTCGCGCCCTGGAACTTCGTCTCCTCCGTGGGCTCCTACATCTCGGGGGTCGCGGTGCTCATCTTCCTCACCGGCACCACGCTCGCCTTCCTGCGCAAGCAGAAGGCCGGCGACAACCCCTGGGGAGAGGGCGCCACCACGCTGGAGTGGACCTTGTCCTCGCCTCCGCCGTTCCACCAATTCCAGGTGCTGCCGCGGATCAGCTGAGGATGGCGAGGGGAAGCGGCGGCGAGGGCAGACGCCGCCGCTTCCCGGCCGCCCGTTTCTCGGGCCGTGAAGGCCTGCCTGGAGCGTTTTCCACTCGCATCGGCTCGCGGTAACCGCTCTAGATTATTGAGATCACACATTTTCTTCACGCGAACCGGAATCCACTTCGCTTGAAAATGCCCTAGGGGTCACCGCCATGAGCGATATCGGGATCAGCGACACGGGGCTTCGGGCGGGTGCATCCGCCGCGCGGGCGGGGCGCGCGCCGGCGGAGGGGCTCGCGACCCCCGGCGATTATCTCGCCCTCATGAAGCCGCGGGTGATGTCGCTGGTGGTGTTCACCGCCCTCGCGGGCCTCGCGCGCGCGCCGGGGGAGATGCACCCGCTGCTCGGCTTCACCGCGCTGGTGTGCATCGCCGTGGGCGCGGGGGCGGCGGGCGCGCTCAACATGTGGTGGGATGCCGACATCGACGCCCTCATGGCCCGCACCAGGGGCCGCCCGGTGCCCGCCGGACGCATCTCGCCGCGGGAGGCGCGCGCCTTCGGCCTTACGCTCGCGGCCTTCTCGGTGGGGGTGCTGGGGCTGCTGGTGAACCCGCTCGCGGCCCTGCTGCTGGCCTTCACCATCTTCTTCTACGTGGTGGTCTACACCATGTGGCTGAAGCGGGCGACGCCGCAGAACATCGTCATCGGCGGGCTCGCGGGGGCACTGCCGCCGCTGGTGGCCTGGGCGGCCGCCGCCGGCACCGTCTCGCTGGAGCCGCTGCTGCTGGTGGCCATCATCTTCTTCTGGACGCCCCCGCACTTCTGGGCCCTCGCTTTGTTCCGGGCCGACGACTACGCCCGCGCCGGCGTGCCCATGCTGCCGGTGGTGGCGGGGCCGGATGCCACCCGGCTCCAGATCCTGCTCTACACCCTCTTGCTGGTGCCGCTGGCCGCGAGCCCGGCGCTGCTTGGCCTCGCCGGGCCGGCCTATGGCGCGGTGGCGCTCATCGCCGGGGCGGTGATGCTGCGCCGGGCGGTCCGCGTGTTCCGGGTGCGGCAGGGCGAGGCGGCCGTGAAGGCGGCGCGGGGGCTGTTCGCCTTCTCCATCCTCTATCTCTTCGCGCTGTTCGCGGCCCTGCTCGGGGAAGCCATGACGGCGCATCTCCTGGAGGGACGCCCGTGGTGACGCGCATCCGCAAGCTGAGGGAAGGGCCGGCCTCCGCCGCCGGGCCGGAACGCCGCCGGGGCACCGGGGGCAAGGGTACTGGCAAGGGCGCGGGCAAGGGCGGGGCCGGGCAGGTGGTCGCCCTGCCGCGCCGGGAGGCCGCGCCGGAGGGCGTGGTGCTCACGCCCGAGCAGCGGCGCAGCCGGCGCGCCCGCTCCATCGCCATCGCGGTGGCGCTGGGAGCGCTCGCTCTGCTGTTCTACGCGGTCACCATCGTGAAGCTCGGTCCCGGCGTGCTCGGCCGGCCGCTGTGAGGAAGGGGAGGCGGCCATGGACGGGCGCGGACGGGGGCATGTGACGGCGGCGGCCCTGGCCGGCTTCGTGGCGGTCATGGTGGGGGTCACCTATGCCTCGGCGCCGCTCTATGCCGCCTTCTGCACCCTCACCGGCTTCGGCGGCAGCACCCGCGTGGCGGCCCGCGCTCCGCAGGCGGCGGCGGAGCGGGAGATCGCCATCCGCTTCGATGCCAATGTCGCCGCCGGCCTGCCCTGGAGCTTCGCGCCCGACGCGCGCGAGATGGTGGTGCGGATCGGCGCCCCGAGCCTCGCCCACTACAGCGCCCGCAACACCTCCGGCGCGGAAACGGCGGGCAACGCCGCCTACAATGTCTCCCCGCCCCAGGCGGGGGCCTATTTCGTGAAGATGCAGTGCTTCTGCTTCGACGAGCAGCGCCTCGGCCCCGGCGCGGCGGCGGACATGCCGGTGGCCTTCTATGTGGATCCGGCCATCCTCGACGATCCGGACCTGAAGACGCTGCCCGCCATCACGCTCTCCTACACCTTCTTCCCCGCGCGGACGCGGGCGGGCGAGGGCGGCGGGCCCGGCGGCTAGGTCGAGGCTGCCGGGGGGCAGGGGACAACACGGCGCGCCGCGCCGGAACGGGAACGCAAGGCAAGGGAGAGGGTTCGCCATGGCCCATACGGATGTCGAGGCCCGCGCCGGCCATGAGGCGCACGCACCCGCGCACGGCTACCATGTGGTTGATCCCAGCCCCTGGCCCATCGTCGGCTCGGTCTCGGCGCTGGTGCTCACCATGGGCGCCGTGGCGTGGATGCATGGCGGCACGGCGCTCATCATGGCGCTCGGCGGCCTCGGCATTCTCTTCACCATGGCCGGCTGGTGGCGGGATGTGATCCGCGAGGGGCGCCAGGGCCTCCACACCCTGGTGGTGGACCTGGGCCTGCGCTACGGCATGATCCTGTTCATCGCCTCGGAGGTGATGTTCTTCGTCGCCTGGTTCTGGGCCTTCTTCGATGCTTCCCTGTTTCCCGGCGAGACCATCAATTTCCAGCGCACGCAGGTGACCGGCGGCATGTGGCCGCCCCAGGGCATCGAGACCCTCGACCCCTGGCACCTGCCGCTGCTCAACACGCTGATCCTGCTCACCTCCGCCACCACCCTCACCTGGGCGCACCACGCGCTGATCGAGAACGACCGCGACGGGCTGAAATGGGGCCTGTGGAGCACGGTGGGGCTCGGCGCGCTGTTCACGCTGCTCCAGGCCTATGAATACGCCCACGCCCATTTCGATTTCGCCGGCAACATCTATGGCGCCACCTTCTTCATGGCGACCGGCTTCCACGGCTTCCACGTCATCGCGGGCACGGTGTTCCTCGTGGTGTGCCTGCTGCGCGCCTACCTCGGGGATTTCACGCCCGAGCGCCACTTCGGCTTCGAGGCGGGCGCCTGGTACTGGCATTTCGTGGACGTGGTGTGGGTGTTCCTGTTCGCCTTCATCTATGTCTGGGGTTCCCTCGGCAGCGCGGCGCATTGAGGGCGGCATGGCGCGCGCACCAGAGCCGGGCGGGGCCCGGCCGCTTGCCTCCGGCCTTCTCGGGCGGTGCCCGCGCTGCGGCCGGGGGCATCTGTTCAAGGGCTTCCTCAGCCTCGCGCCCGCCTGCACGTCCTGCGGGCTCGACTATGGCTTCGCCGATGCCGGGGATGGGCCGGCGGTGTTCGTCATCCTCATCGGCGGCTGCGTGGTGGTGGCCGCGGCGCTGTGGGTGGAGGCCGTGTTCGAGCCGCCGCTGTGGGTGCACGCCGCGCTGTGGATTCCCGCCACCCTGGCCGTGACCCTCGGCCTCCTGCGCCCGCTCAAGGGCCTGCTGGTGGCCCTGCAATATCGCAACCGCGCGGCGGAAGGGCGCCTGGACCGGCGCGGGCCGCCGTGATCGCGGGCTCGGAGGCGCGGCGCCTTGCCGCCGGCGGCGCACGGGGCATTCTGGTCCCGGTGCTGGCGGTGGCGGCGGCGTTCCTCGTGCTTGCCGGCCTCGGTACGTGGCAGCTGCGGCGCCTTGCCTGGAAGGAGCAGGTGATCGCCGCCGTCACGGCCCGCGCCGGCGCGCCGGCGCAGGACGTGCCCCCGCCGTCGTCTTGGCCGTCGCTGAGCCGCGCGCGGGACGAATATCTTCACGTGCGGGCGCGCGGCACCTTCGACCATGCGCGCGAGACCCTGGTCTATGCCGTGCGCGGCGCGGACGAGGGGGGGCCGGCGGGGCCGGGCGCCTTCGTCGTCACGCCCCTGGTGCGGGCGGACGGGCCGCCGCTCCTGGTCAACCGCGGCTTCGTGCCCCAGGCGCGGCGCGATCCCGCGAGCCGGGCCGAGGGGCAGGCGGCGGGCGAGGTGGAAATCACCGGCCTGCTGCGCCTGCCGGAGGAGGCGAGCTGGTTCGTGCCCGCGAACGACCCCGCGCGCGGGGCCTTCTACCGCCTCGACCCGGCGAGCATCGCCGCCGCCCGCGGGCTCGCGGGGGCGGCGCCCTTCATCATCGATCTCGACGCAGGGCCGGTGCCCGGCGGCCTGCCGGTGGCGGGCACGACGCGCCTCTCCTTTCCCAACCGGCACCTGGAATATGCCCTCACCTGGTATGCCCTCGCGGCCACCCTGCTGGCGGTGAGCCTCGCCGCGCTGTGGCGCCGGCGGCGACCCTGAGCAGGGGATTTGCCATGGCGCGGCCCCAGGATGGGCGTGCTGATGTCATCCGCCGCGCCTAAGATCGTCCGTCCCCGTGGGAGACTCAAGGTCATGGCGCGTTGCGATGTGGTCGTTCTGGGAGCCGGTATCGTCGGGGTCAGCGTCGCGCTGCATCTCCAGGCGCACGGCCTCTCGGTGGTGCTGATGGACCGCGCGCAGCCGGGGGAGGGCACTTCCTTCGGCAATGCCGGGGTCATCGAGGGCAGCGCGCTGCTGCCGGTGGGCTTCCCGCATGATCCCCTGACCCTGCTGCGCCACGCGCTGAAGCAGGCGCCGGAGAGCAACTACCATGCCTCCGACCTGCTGGAGCTGGCGCCCTGGCTGTGGGACTATTTCCGCCATTCCACGCCGCAGGCGCTGGAGGCCACGGCGCGCGACCTGCGGCCCCTCATGGCGCGCGCGCGGGCCGAGCACCACGCGCTGGCCGAGCCCGCCGGCGCCATGGGGCTCCTCACCCCCACCGGCTGGATGAAGCTCTACCGGGACGACGCCGCGTTCGCCGCCACCGCCGCCGAGCGCGCGCTCGCGGACGAGCTGAAGGTCGCCTACACGGTGCTGGACGCCGCCGGCGCCATCGCCCTCGAACCCTTCCTGAAGCCGCGCTTCGAGGCCGCGATCCACTGGCACGATTGCGACAATTGCGCGGACCCCGGCGGCCTTGTGAAAGCCTATGCGCGCCTGTTCGAGCAGCGCGGCGGCCTGTTCCTCCACGGCGATGCGCAGAGTCTGCGCCGCGCCGGCGCCTATTGGCGCGCGGAGACGGCCGAAGGGCCGGTGGATGCGGAGGAGGCGGTGGTGGCGCTCGGCCCCTGGAGCCGCGACCTGCTCGACGCGCTCGGCGTGCGGGTGCCGCTGGTGGCCAAGCGCGGCTACCATGTCCACCTCGCGCCCGAGGGCGGCATGACGCTGGGCCGCGCGCTGGTGGACGTGGCGGGCGGCTATGCCTTGCAGAACACGCGCTACGGCATCCGCCTCACCACCGGCATCGAGATCGCCGCCCGCGACGCGCCGGCCACCCCGGTGCAGGTGGAGAAGGACATTCCCATGGCGCGCGAGCTTCTGCCCCTCGGCGCGGTGCGGGAGGCGGAGCCGTGGCTGGGCCGGCGCCCGGCGCTGCCGGATTCGAAGCCCATCATCGGCCCGGCCCCCGGCATCGGCGGGCTGCACCTCGCCCTCGGGCACGGCCACTGGGGGCTCACGCTCGGCCCCGTCACCGGCCTGCTGCTGGCGCAGATGATGACCGGCAATACCCCCTTCACCGATCCCAAGCCCTTCTCGGCGCGCCGGTTCCTTTAACAGCGGCCTCAGCCGCGCACGAAATAGGCCTTTGGCCGCGTGCCCTCGCGGAAGTAGCCGAACAGGGCGGCCGCGCCCACCACCTGGGCCAGGATGCCGGGCGCGAGGGCGGCGAAATCGGCCACCGTCGCGCCGTCGGGCGCCATGGCCGAGCGGATGGAAAACTGGCTGTAGGTGGAGACCGCCACCCAGGCGATGAGCAGCACCGGCGAGACGGTGAGCGCATGGCGCGACTTCATGACCGTGAGCACCACGAAGCTCGCGCCCCAGGCGAACAGCACCAGCTGCGGCCACAGGCCGAGGCGCAGCAGCTGGGCCTGGATGGTGGAGCCGGCGAAGGTTTCGCTCAGTGCCCAGCTCGCGCCCGAGACGCCGGTGGCCGCCACCAGCGAGAACAGAGCCGCCAGCGGCAGGGCGGTGATGCCGCAGGCGCACCAGAACAGCACCATGAGCGCGCCGCCCAGCTTCGGGGTTTCGCGCGGGGTCGCGCGGCGGCGCGGCCGGGGCGGGGGAGAGGCGGGCACGGAGGCGCGCTTTTCGGAGGACGGCGTTTCGGACGGGGGCGTTTCGGTCATGGCGGGCCCTTTGGCGCGCGCCCGATGCCGGGACCGCGCGGGGAAGACGCAGGGATGCCGACACCATTAGAGCATCGCCGCGATTCTTTGAAACGCGGCCCGCCGGCCGGTTCGGGCAGAGCGCACGCGATGCCCCGGCCTTCGGCGACGTCGTTTCCCGGCGCGGCCGTTCATGGTGGGCCGGGTCACCGGGCCCGCCGCGCGCGGCGCCGCCGGTGGACTGGCGGCGTGGGGGCTCCCCCGCTGCCCTTGTGCCCTTGCTTGGTGGAGGCCGGGCGCGCCCGCGCGGGCGGCGCCGTGGAACCGGGCGGGCGGTCGCCTGCGGAGCGTGTCGCGGGTCCGCGTTTCCACGGGCGCCGCCTGCTCCCGCGCTCGTGTCCGCCGCCGGAGATGGCGCCGCCCCGCTGCGTCTTCGACCGCACGGGCGATGGGCGCGACGCGGACGGGTAGCGCTTCGCATCCGACGGCGTGGGCCCCCGGCGGTGGAGCCGGCCCTGCGGCGCGGCCTTCAAGGAGACTGGACGCTCACACCTGTGTCCACGCGTGACGCACCCCGGCGCGGGGCCTGCGCCGGGCTATGTGGGGGCGGACCCGCCCGCCGGAAGCGCCCGGCCCGCCACCACCTGCTCGCGTGGGTCCTCACGGGGCCTGGACACTCACACCCGTGTCGGTGTGTGGCGGCGGGCGCCAGTGCGGGCCTGCGCCGGGGTATCAGGGGGCTGAGCCGCCCGCCGTAAGCGCCTCGGCCCGTCGCGGCCGGCTCCGCGCCGGGCACTTCCGCGAAGCGGCGGCGTCTCAGGCGGCGGTGCCGCGGGCGCACCAGGGGCGCCAGCCGCCGAAGGCGGTGATGTCCTCGGCGCCCGCCGTGGCGTGGGCCTCGCACAGGAAGCCGCTGACGGCGCTTCCGTCGTCCAGCGTGAGCTTGCCGATGCCGAGCGGCGCGGGAATGGCGGCGACGAAGGCGGCGAAGGCGGCGGGCGGCAGGCCCCACACCTCCACCTCCACGCCCGGCCCCGAGAAGCCCGGCGCGCGCACGAGGCCGGGCTTGGCCGGCACGGTGCCGGGCAGGGCGAAGAGCTGGTAGTCGGGCGCGGTGCGGCAGGTTTTCAGCAGCGCGCCGCCGGCCCGCGTCAGCTCGGGGTTGAGCGGCATGCCGGAAAGGTGGGCGCCCACCACGGCCAGCGGCACCAGCCCCTCGGTGGCGGGGGCGAGGCGCGCGCCTTCCGGCACCGCCGCCGTCCGGTCGCGGCCGATGCCGCAGCCGCCCTGCGCGGCGGCGGCGCGGTGCAGGCGGTCCGCCAGCGTGGCGAGGGTGTCGTCGCAGAAGGCGGGGGCGACGAGGGTGACGCCCACCGGCAGGCCATCGGCCCGGAAGCCGGCGGGCACCGCCACGGCGCAGCAGTCGAGCAGGTTCACGAAATTGGTGTAGCGCCCCAGCATGGCATTGAGGCGAATGGGATCGGCCAGCATGTCCGCCACCTTGACGATGCGCGGGGCGGTGGGCAGCAGCAGCACGTCCATCTTCGCCCATTGGGCGTCGGTGGCCTTGCGGTAGGCTTCGAGCGCATAGGCGCCGTGGAACGCATCCACCGCCGAGAAGCGGCGCGCGCCGGCGATGATGGTGCGCACGGTGGGGTCCATCTCCTCCGCATGGGCGTCGAAGAAGGCTTCCACCGCCGCCAGCCGCTCGGCCACCCAGGGGCCGCCATAGAGCAGGTTCGCGCACTCGCGGAAGGGTACGTAGTCGATCTCCACGGCGGTGCCGCCCAGGGCCGTGAGGCGCGCGGCGGAGGCGTCGTAGAGCGCCTCGGCCTCACTGTCGCCGTCGAAGAAGCGCTCGCGGCCGGCGAGCACGCCGAAGCGGAAGCCCTGGAGCGGCAGCGGGCGCGGGGCATCGGCGCGCGAATAGGCGTCGCCGGCGTCCTCGCCCTGCATCACCCGGCGCACGAGGGTGGCATCGCCGGCGGTGACGCCGAACACCGAGATGCAGTCGATGCTGCGGCAGGCCGGCACCAGGCCGGTGTTGGGCACGAGGCCCTTGGTGGGCTTCACGCCCACGAGATTGTTGAAGGCCGCCGGCACGCGGCCCGAGCCGGCGGTGTCGGTGCCGAGCGAGAAGGCCACCTGTCCCGAGGCCACCGCTACCGCCGAGCCGGAGGACGAGCCGCCGGAGACGTAATCGGCATCGAACACCGAGCGCGGCGCGCCATAGGGCGAGCGGGTGCCGTTGAGGCCGGTGGCGAACTGGTCGAGGTTGGTCTTGCCGATCACGAGAGCGCCGGCCGCCTTCAGCCGCGCCACCACCACGGCGTCCTGCTTCGGCTGGGAGGCGAAGGCGGGGCAGGCGGCGGTGGTGGGCAGCCCCGCGACGTCGATATTGTCCTTCACCGCGAACGGGATGCCCCAGAGCGGCCGGGCCTCGCGCCCGCCCGCGGCCATGAGCGCGCGGGCGGCGGCGCGCAGGTCCTCATCCGGGACGCGTGAGATCCACACGGCCGGGTCGGTGCCCGCGTTCCGGCGGCGGATCACCTCTTCCGCCACGTCGAGCGGCGTGAAGGCGCCGGAGGCGTAGCCCGCCTTCAGGGTCGAGATGTCGAGCATGTCCGGCAGCATCAGGCGCTCTCCTCCATTACCGCGATCACGTCGCCGGCCCGCACCGTGCGGCCGGGCTTGCAGCGCACTTCCAGAAGACGGCCCGAGGCGGGGGCGAGCACCTCCATCTCCATCTTCATGGATTCGAGGATGGCGATGGGCTCGCCCGCCTTGACCACGGCGCCTTCCTCGGCCACCACCTTCCACACGGTGCCTGTCATGTGCGCGGCAACCGCGGTGGCGCCGGAGGGCAGGGGCTCCTCCTCGCCGGCGGTGAGCACCAGGGCATCCTCGGCCACGAAGCTGTCGAGCCCCCTGGCCTTCCAGTCCGCCCGCTCGGCCTCGAACGCGGCCTGCCGGTGGGCCTGGAAGGCGTCGATCTCCGCCTTGTTCTCGCCGAGGAAGCGCGCGTGCTCGCGCCAGGAGAATTCCGTCTCCTCGATCTTCAAAGGGTAGCGGCCATGGGGGAAGGCGGCGCGCGCCTCGGCCAGCTCCTTCTCGTCCACGGGGTAGAACTTGATGCGGTCGAAGAAGCGCAGCAGGTGCGGGTGTCCCGCCGGAAACTCGCGAGTGGCGCGCCAGGAGTTCCACATCTGGATCGTGCGGCCGAACAACTGGTAGCCGCCCGGCCCCTCCATGCCGTAGACGCAGAGGTAGGCGCCGCCGATGCCCACCGCATTCTCCGGGGTCCAGGTTCGGGCCGGATTGTACTTGGTGGTGACGAGGCGGTGGCGCGGGTCGAGCGGGGTCGCCACCGGCGCGCCGAGATAGACGTCGCCCAGGCCCAGCACCAGATAGTCCGCCTCGAACACGATGCGATGCACGTCCGCGATGGAGTCCAGGCCGTTGATGCGGCGGATGAACTCGATGTTGGAGGGGCACCAGGGAGCATCGGGCCGCACCAGCTCCTGGTACTTGCGCATGGCGAGCTGCACGGACGGGTCGTTCCACGACAGGGGCAGGTGCACGATGCGCGAGGGCACCGTGACGTCTTCCGCGTGGGGCAGGTCCGCCTCCAGCTCCGCCAGCGCCGCCGCCAGCCCGGCGCCGGAGATGCGGTCGGGATCGAAATGCACCTGCAGCGAGCGGATGCCCGGCGTCAAATCCACGATGCCCGGCAGCTTCGCGGCGCGGATGGCCTTGGCCAGCAGGCCCACGCGCAGGCGCAGGGCGATATCCAGCACCATGGGGCCGTACTCGACCAGGAGATATTCATCGCCCGCCCGGCGATAGACCACCGGCACCTCGCCATCGGGGATGGAGCCGAGGATGGGGCTCTGGGTGAGGCCCTGCGCCGCCGGCAGCACCGTGGGAGCCGTGATGCGCGGGCTTTCAGCCACGTATCCGTCGGCGCACGCGAAGCGCACGCCGTCGCCGGGCTTGAGCTGGCCCACCTTCCACAGGTCGTCCTTCGCCACCACCACCGGGCAGACGAAGCCGCCGAGGCTGGGTCCGTCCGGCCCCAGGATGATGGGCATGTCGCCGGTGAAATCGAGCGCGCCCACCGCATAGGCGTTGTCGTGGATGTTGGAGGGGTGGAGCCCCGCCTCGCCGCCATCGGTGCGCGCCCAGCGCGGCTGCGGGCCCATGAGGCGCACGCCGGTGCGGGCGCTGTTGAAATGCACCTCGTAGCGGTGGGTGAAGAGGTCGGAGATGTCTTCCACCTGGAAGAAATCCGGCGCGCCGTGGGGGCCGGAGCGCACCGTGAGCGTCCATTCGCCGGTGAGGGCGGGGATCTCTTCCGGCGCGGCCGGGCGGCCGGGCGCGGTCTCGGCATCGCCGATCTTGAGCACGTCGCCGGCGCGCAGGGTGCCGGTGGCGTGGCCGCCGAAGCCGCCGAGGCCGAAGGTGGCCTTGGAGCCCATGAAGTCCGGAACGTCGAGCCCGCCCGCCACGGCGATATAGGCGCGCTGGCCGGGCCCGGCGACGGCCTTCAGGCTCAGCGTCTCGCCCGCCTTGATGGTCAGCGGCGCGAAGCGCGGCACGGGGCGGGCGTCCACTTTCGCCTGCATGTCGGCGCCGGTGAGGGCGATCAGCGCATCGCGGTGGAAGCGCAGCGTGGGGCCGGTGAGCGTGCATTCGAGCGCCGCCGCGCTCTCCGGATTGCCCACCAGCGCATTGGCGAGGCGGTGGGAGCGCGCGTCCATGGGGCCGGAGGGCGGAATGCCCACGTCCCACAGGCCGAGCCGGCCGGGCACGTCCTGCACGCTCGTCTGGGCGCCGGGGTTCAGCACCGCGATGGCGCGGGGCGTGAAGGAGAAGTCCTTCAGCACGCTGGTGGCGACGGCGCCGGACACGAAGGCGTCGCCGGCCGTGACCGCGCCGAGATAGTCGAGATTGGTCTCCAGCCCATGGATGCGCGTGGCCTTCAGCGCCGCCTGGAGCCTCGCCACCGCCTCGGCGCGATCGGCGCCGTGGACGATGAGCTTGGCGAGCATGGGGTCGTAATGGGCCGTCACCTCGCTGCCACGCTCGATCCAGCCATCCACGCGCGCGCCCTCGGGGAAGGACAGGGCGGTGACGCGGCCGGTGGAGGGGCGGAAATCCGCCTGCGGGTTTTCCGCATAGATGCGCGCCTCGATGGCGGCACCCCTGGGGCTGAGCGTCGCGGGCGGGGTGAATTCGCCTGCCGCCTGGCGGATCATCCATTCCACCAGATCGACGCCGAACACTTCTTCCGTTACCGGGTGCTCGACTTGCAGGCGCGTGTTCACCTCCAGGAAATAGAAGTCCTGGCGGGCCACGTCCCAGATGAACTCGACGGTGCCGGCGCTTTCATAGGACACCGCTTCGCCAAGCTTGCGGGCGGCGTCCGTGAGGCGCGCGCGCTGCTCCACGGTGAGGCCGGGCGGCGGGGTCTCCTCCAGCACCTTCTGGTTGCGGCGCTGGAGCGAGCAGTCGCGCTCGCCCAGCGTCAGCACCCGCCCGTCGCCGAGGCCGAAGATCTGCACCTCCACATGCCGCGCGGTGGCGACGAAGCGCTCCAGATAGACCCGCGCGTCACCGAAGCTCGCCTTGCCCATGCGCTGCACGTTGGCGAACTTCGTGCGCAGCTCCTCCTCATTGGCGCAGAGCTGCATGCCGATGCCGCCGCCGCCGGCGGTGCTCTTCAGCATCACGGGATAGCCGACCGTGCGGGCGGCCGCGACCGCCGCCTCGGCATCGTCCAGAAGGCCCGAGCCGGGCAGCAGCGGCACGCCGGCCGCCCTGGCGATCTCGCGGGCCGTGTGCTTCAGGCCGAAATCGGTGAGGTGTTCCGGGCGGGGGCCGATGAAGGCGATGCCCTCGGCCTTGAGGCGTTCCGCGAAGGCGGCGTTTTCGGAAAGGAAGCCGTAGCCGGGGTGCACGGCCTCAGCCCCCGTCGCCTTGCAGGCGGCGAGAATGGCATCGGCCTTCAGGTAGCTGTCCTTGGCCGCGTCGGGGCCGATGTGCACAGCCTCGTCGGCGGCGAGTACCGGCGCGGTGAAGCGGTCGGCATCGGAATACACCGCCACCGAACCGATGTTCATCTTCCTGAGCGTGCGGATGACGCGCCCGGCGATCTCGCCGCGATTGGCGATGAGGACCTTCTTGAACATGGGGTCGTCCTCGCTCAGGCGGTGGTGGGATCGAACACCAGGACGCGGATGGGCGTCGGGTCGAAATCGTTGCAGGGGTTGTTCACCTGCGGGCAGTTGGAGATGAGCACCAGCATGTCGCGCGCGGCCAAAAGGTCCACGTGGTCGCCGGGGACCGAGACGCCGTCGACGATGGCGAGCTTGCCGTCCGCCTCGATGGGCACGTTCATGAAGAAGTTGATGTTGGGCACGATGTCCCGCTTGGTCATGCCGTGGGCGGCGGCGGCCATCACGAAATTCTCGCGGCAGGCGTGCATGTAGCGGGTGTGGTGGCCGAAGCGCACCGTGTTCGCCTCGCACGAGCAGGCGCCGGCGGAGGTGTCGTGCCGCCCGCATGAATCGCCCACCACTACCGCCAGCACGTTGCCGAAGTTCGACATGAGCCGGGTGCCTGTCGTCACGTAGGGCGCGCCCTGGGTGAGGATGGTGTCCTGCGCCGAATAGCGCTCGGAGGTGTCGTGGGCGTCATAGACGAGGGTGTCCACCGCCTGGCAGCCCTTCAGGTCGACGATGCGCAGGATCTGGCCCTTCTGGATCACCTTCGACCACGGCCGGTTGGCCGGAACGGTGAAGTCGTAGACCGCCTTGGCGGGGTCGAGCACCGGCTGGGCGAAGAAGGGGGTGGTGGCGGAAGCGGTGTTGAGCGCGGTCATTTTTCCCTCCCTCAGGCCTGGAGATAGGTGGCGTTGTTCTCGAAGCCGCGGCGGGCCTCGGCGGTGGCGGTGCGGCACAGGTCGTCCTCGCCCGGCGCCGGCAGGCGGAACACGGTGGCCTCGATGGGCGCGGGCGCGAAGGTGGTTTCCGGCGCCAGCGGATGCGGGCAGTTGGAGACGGCGACGATGAGATCGAGCTCGGCGCGCAGGTCCACGAAATCGCCGGGCTTCACCACGCCGTCGCGCCACACGGGCTTGTGGTCCACGAACGAGACCGGCGCGAAAAAGGAGATCACGGGCGCCACGTCGCGTGGGCCAAGGCCGTGCTTGGCGGCGGCGAGCCACATGTTGTCACGGGTGTTGCGCAGGGCGGCGTCGCCGTATTTCGCGCGGTTCGAGGCGGGGGTGGAGCCGCCGATGATGGTGTCGTGGGCGCAGCAGCTGTCCTCCACGATGGAGAGCAGCACGCGCCCCATGTCGGAGAGCAGCACCCGGCCCTTGCGGATGTCGGCGGTCCACTGGACTTTCACCGTGTCGGCGCTGTTGTAGCGCTCGGAGGGGTCGGCCAGGTTCCACGCGAACAGCGCCACGCCGGAATTGCCGGCGGTGTTGAGGAGGCGCAGCCCCTCGCCGCAGCGGATCACCTTGGTCCAGTACCAGCCGCCGGGAATGGTCTCGGCGTGGCGCACGGCCTCGGGCGAGATGGGCGCGCCGTCGCGCGCCGTGGGGGCGGGCAGCACGCGGGGGGTGACGGCGTCGCCGGCGGCCTTCAGCTCCTCGTAGCGGCGGCGGCGCTCGGCGATCAGGGTCGCCTTCCCGGCATCGGGGGTGTCGATCGATGATGTCATGTCTCAACGCCTTGAACCGGCGGGTCGTCCCGCCTGATGGCCGTTTTCGCGCCGGGTCGTCCCGGCCGGGGAAAATGACAGGTCAGGGCCGGCCGCGCGGGACGCCGGCGATGCGCGGCGGCCAGATGCCGATGTCCTTGGCGATGCGGGCGCCGTAGCGTCCGCCGTCGGTGGGCTCGTCGCGCCGCCGCTCGAAGGCGATGACGCGGGTGGCGAGGCCGAACGCCTCGGGCAGGTCGTGGGTCACCATCACCGCCGTGAGGGCGCGCTCGTGCCACAGCTTGCGCATCAGCACGTGGATGTCGGCGCGGATGCCGGGGTCGAGGGCGCCGAAGGGCTCGTCCAGCAGCAGCACGCGCGGCTCGGCCATCAGCGCCTGGGCCAGGGCGAGGCGCTGCTGCATGCCGCCGGAAAGGGCGCTCGGATACTTGTCCGCCGCGTGGGAGAGGCCGACCGCGGCGAGCAGCTCGCGCGCCTTCTCCGTGGTGGCGCGGCGCGCGGCGCCGAACAGGCGGCCGAGAAGGCGCCCGCCGGCATCGCGGGCGCCAAGCTCCCGCGCCAGCACCACGTTGCCCAGCACGGTGAGGTGTGGAAACACCGAGTAGCGCTGGTAGACCACGCCGCGATCGGGGCCGGGCTCGGCCGGAATGGGCCTGCCGTCCAGCTCGATCACGCCGCGGGTGGGGACCTCCTCGGAGAGCAGCATCTTGAGGAAGGTGGTCTTGCCGCAGCCGGAAGGCCCGACCAGCGCCACGAACGCCCGCTCCTCGATCTCCAGGTCGATGTCCTCCAGCACCACGCGGTCGTCGTATTCCTTCCACAGGTGGCGGACGCTGATGAGGCTCATTGGGCGGTCCTCGCGGCGGCGAACCAGGGGAAGGCGCGGCGCTGGAGCGCCACCAGCGCGATCTCCATGAGGAAGGCGAGCAGCGTGATCCAGACGACGTAGGGCAGGATCACGTCCATGGCGAGATAGCGGCGCACCAGGAAGATGCGGTAGCCGAGCCCGCTCTCGGAGGCGATCGCCTCCGCCGAGATGAGGAACAGCCACGCCGGGCCGATCTGGAGCCGCACCGAATCGATGAGGCGGGGCAGGATCTGCGGCAGCACCACCCGGAGCACCAGCGTCCACGAGGAGGCGCCGAGCGTCTGCGCCTTGATGAACTGCTGCGGCGGCATGTCGGTGACGCGCAACGCGATGTCGCGCACGAGAAGCGGCGCGATGCCGATGGCGATGAGCGCGATCTTCGAGGCCTCGCCCAGCCCCATGGTGATGAACAGGATGGGCAGGATGGCGAGCGGCGGCACCATGGAGACGACCGCCACGAACTGCCCCAGCAGCGCCCGCAGGTAAGGCAGCACGCCGATGGCGATGCCGAGCACCGCGCCCACCAAAGTGGCGATGCCGAGCCCCGCGAACAGGCGGCCGAGGCTCGCCGCCGTGTCGGACCACAGCGGAATGGTGCCGGTGCGCGCATCCACCGTGAACGCCATGCGCACGATGGCATCGCCGATGGCGGCGAAGGAGGGCAGCAGCTTGTCCGCGGGGTTGTCCGCGAGGCGCACCGCCGAGGCGACGAGATAGAGCACCAGCACGCAGACGAAGGGCAGCAGCGCCAGGACTCGGGCCCATCCTGGGGCGGGGAGTCGATTGACGAGGCGCATCGACGATCCTCTCTCGGCGGGGTTCGGGCGGGTGGCGCGGGCACGGCCGGCGCGACGGGGAGGGGCCCTCTCCCGCGCGGGGGAGAGGGCGGACGGGCGGGGCCGCTCAGAGCTTGCCGGCGGCGGCCTCGGACATGAAGGCGTCGTTGAAGCGGAGCTTCACGTTCTTCGTGTCGCCCAGCACCTTGCCGTCGGCGAGTTCGATGCCCACCACGTCCACGGACGGCGCGCCGTTGCCCAGGAGGCCGTGGTCGAACAGGAAGCGGCGCACCTTGTCCATGGTGACGCCCACCTCGGGCGAGCGGGCGAAGGCGGCCGCGTCGGCGGGCTTGGCGAACAGCTTGGTGGCGGCCATCTGCTTTTCGAAGCCGGCGAGATCGGTGCCGGAAGCCTTGCCCATGGCCTCGCGGGCGGCCTTGCCTTCCGGCGTGTCGGCGATCATGAGGGCCAGCGTCTCGTACCAGATGCCGGTGAGCGCCTTGGCGAAGGCGGGGTTGTCCTTCAGCGTCTGGGTGTTCACCACGGTGAGGTCCATGATCTCGCCGGGGATCTGCGAGGAATCGAACACCTTGTGGGCCTTGGGATCGGCCAGGATCTCGGAGACGATGGGGTTCCAGGTGACCACCGAGGTCACATCAGGGGTCTTCCAGGCGCCCGCCATGTCGGCGTCGGAGGTGGAGACCACCTTCACGTCCTTCTCCGCGAGGTTGATGGAGGCGAGCGCGCGGGCCAGCAGGTAGTGGGAGACGGAGAACTCGACCAAATTCACCTTCTGGCCCTTGATGTCGGTGAGCTTGTCCTTGTCCTTCAGGATCACGGCGTCGTTGCCGTTGGAGAAGTCGCCGATGATGAGGGCGGTGGTGTCCACGCCGCCCACCGCCGGAGTGGAAAGGGCGTCCATGTTGGTGACGGTCAGGGCATCGAAGCCGCCCACCGTGTATTGATTGATGGACTCGGCATAGTCGTTCACCTGAACGACGTCGATGTTGATGCCGTACTTGTCGGCCCACTTCTTGACGATACCGGCTTCCTTGGCATAGCCCCAGGGCATCCAGCCCACATAGATGGTCCAGGCCAGCTTGAAGTCCTTCTTCGGCGCGGCGAAAGCGCTGCCGGTGCTCAGCGGCACCGTGGCCGCGAGCACGCCGAGCGCGAGCGCGCCGGCCTTGAGGATGTTCTGGATGTGGTATTTGCCTGACATCGCCAATTCCCCTCGTGGTTCGAAGCACGCCTGTTTCGGCGCGAGACCCAATCGAGACCTGGAACTGGCGAGACCTAGTGGTGCCAATTCCTGGCCACTGAGGTCTCCCGGGATTTTGCCCCGCCGTGCCCGCGCGGATGTCTCCCGCCCGGGTAGCAGCTCTCGGACCAGCGCCTCCTGCGAGACCGGAACCCTAGCCGCCAACTCATTGCATTCATAAAAATCGGAAGGGCCCTCGAAGGCAACGTCGTTCTTCGGGCACCGTGCCGAAATTTTGCACAGCACTCTGCCCATGCGGAAGTCATGCCGTGGCGCGGGACAGGCGGGGATACGCCCGCACGCGGGGCCTGCGGAAGGCCCCGCCCCGCGTCCATCGCCGATGCCGGCGCAGCCCCTTGGGGGCGTGTCCGGCCGAGGGGAACAGCGCCCTTTTCACCCGCCGCGCGCGTTGCCGGCCCGCGCCGTGCCGGCAACGCTAGAGGCGGCTATTCGCCCACCAGGCCCGGCGGGCGCGGCAGGTCGCCGAAGCCGCGGGTGGGCGGCAGCGTGGGCTCCAGCGGCAGCGGCGGGCGCGCGACATTGGCGGGCGGCCGCTGTGCCGCCGGCTGCGCGGTCGCCGCCGGGCGCGGGCGCGCCTGGGCGCTGGAAGGGGGTGCCGCCTGCTGGGGTGGGGCACGATGGGGCGCGGGAGCGGCGCTCGGCCGCACGGCTTCCGGGGCCGGCGCTGCGGGTGCCGATACGGCCACGGGGCTCCGGGTGGGCTCTGCTGCGGGAGCGCTCGTCGTCGCCGCGCCGGCCGCGGGTGCGCCGGTGGCGGCACCGAAGGGCGTGGGCAAGGGCGGCGGCAGCTCCTGGCGCTCGATCACCCCATCGGCGCGGCGGGGCGCGGGGCGCGCGGGCTGTGCCGTCGCCGGAGCGGCCGGGCGTGCGGGCGCGGGAGGTGTCGCGGCAGCTGGCGGTGCGGCCGGGCGGAGGGCGGTGGCCGGTGCCGGAGGGGGCTGCACGGCAGGGGCGGGCGTTGCCGGGGCCGGCGTCGCGGGGGGCGGCTGCACGGCGGGCAGGGGGGCTGCGGCCGGGGGCGGCGTTGGAACGGTCGGCGCGGCAGGTGTCGGGTTTGCGGGGGGCGGCGGCGCGGCTGGGCGGAGGGCCGTGGCTGGCGGCGGAACCGGCGCGGTCTGCGCGGCGGGCGCGGGCGTCGCGGGAGCCGGTGCTGCGGCGGGCGCGGTCGGTGCCGGGGCGCCGCCGTGCTGCTCCTCCAGGCGGCGCGTCTCGCGCTCGATGGCGCGCATGGCGATGACGCCGGTGAGGCCGGTGGCGCTCACGCGCCGGTCGGGCGCGGCAAGGGTGCCGCGCCATGCGAGCGTGGCCGTGGGGGCGGCGCCGCCCTGGCCGGGGCCCTCATAGTCTATGGCTGTCTCCACCAGCAGCCGCGCGAGGTCGAGGCTGCCGGAGAAGGCGAGCCGGGTGTCGCCCGCCTGGGCGCGGGCGGGGGAAAGGCGCACCACCCCGCCCACCACGCTCAGGGTGGATTCGGCCACCGGCACGGCGAGCGGGCCGCGCATCAGCGCGCGGTCGAACATGAGGGCGGTGTGCCGCTCGTCCGGGGGCGGGGAGAGGCTTTCGGCCTCCGCCAGCACCCCCGCGAGGGCGGCGGGGTCGGCGTCCGGAACGCCGAGGTTCTGCACCGCGATGGTGCCCTGGCCCGAGAGGGCTTGCACCAGCTGCACCGGCGTGCGGCCGCTGCCGCCGAGATCGAGGGAGAGGCTGACGCGGCCGCCGGGCGGCGTGCGCGCGCCGGTCGGCGCGGCGAGCGCGGCCATGTCCACCTTGTCCAGCAGCAGGCGGCCTTCCGCCTCCACCATGTCGTCGGCGCGCCGGCGCACCTCGATGCGCCCACCCACCCTGCCGCCGCCGAAGGCGCCGGAGATATCCCGCAGCTCGACGCCGGTGCCGTCGCTCGCGAGCCGCAGCTTCCCCTGCTCCAGCACATAGGGGCCGATCAGGGCCAGCCGGCCGGCTTCGAGATCGACGCCGAGGGCGACGCCGTTCACCGGATTGGGCAGGAAGCGGGCATTGCTCCAGGTCGGGGCGGAGGGGCCCGCCGTCGGCTCCGCCGCACGCGCGCCGAACAGGCCGACCAGGGCCGGCGCGGAGAGCGTATCGAAGGACAGGTGGCCGGTGAGGCGCGGCACGCCGCCGGGCTCCAGCGCCAGCGCGCCGGCAAGGGGCGCGCCGCCGAGCGAGCCTTCGAGGTTCGCGGCCTGCCACGACCCGTCCGCGCGGGAGAGGGCGAAGGCGAGGGCGGCGGGCACCGGGGCGTTGCCGGCGGCGGCCGCGACCTGCGGCAGCAGGCGGCCGATGTCGGCGCCGTCGGCGCGCACCGCGAGCTGCGGCACGAAGGCGCCGTTGACGAGCCGCGCCTTGCCCTCGGCGGTCAGGTTCACGCCGGTGGCGGTGAGCGCCGCGCGCACGTCGCCCTCGCCCTGGGTGAGGGGGGAGAGGCTGAAGGTGCCGTGGACCGCGCCGAGCCTCGGGCTGAGCCCGCCGATGCCGAGCGCGCCCAGCACCGCCGCGCCGTCGGCCGCGTCGGCGGTGAGCGACACCGCCAGCGGCACCCCGGCGGTGCTGCGGGTGAAGGCCGCCTCGCCGGTGATGCGGCCGAGGCTGCCGGTGCTGGTGATGCTGCGGCCGCCGGCTTCGCCCCACACCACGGCGGTGGAGAGCTTCACCGGCGCCGCCACCGGCACCAGGCGCGCCACCACCTCGGCGGTCTCGGGCCCGGCCACCAGGGCGGCCACGGGCACGAGGCCATCGGCCTTGGTTCCGCTCATGGTGAGGTTGAATTCGCCGCGCGGGGTGGTGGAGAAGTTCTCCATCCAGCCCGCGCCCTCCAGGTGGAGGCCGGCGAGGTCGTCCATCACCATGCGCTTCACCCGCCAGCTGCCGCCGGTAGCGGCGGCATCGAGGACGAGGCGGCCCAGAGGCTGGCCGGCGACGGTGAGGTTGCGCCCGTCGAGCTTCAGGCTGGCGTCGGCTCCGCCGCCGACGGCGGTGGCCGCCCGCTGCAGCGCCGCCACCAGCGGGTCGAGCGCGAAGCCGTCCATGGCGAGGCTCATGTCCAGCTTGGGGCCGCCGCTGTCGGGCAGCGCGGCGGAGATGGAGCCGGTGAGCCGGCTGTCGCCGAAAGCGGCATTCAGGTTGTCGAGGGCGAGGGCGCCGGCGGAGAGCTTCAGCCGGGTCGCCAGGCGCGCCGGCCCGGACGCGCTCGCCGCGAGATCGCGCGCGGCGTCCGGAGCGGCCCAGCGCAGGAAGGCGGCGGGGTCCTCCGCGGCGAGGGAGAGGTTGCCGGAAAAGCCGCCCGCCTCCGGCGCGCCGGAAGCCTTCAGGGTGGCCTTGCCGGGGAACTGGGCCTCGGCGGTGTCGATGCGCCAGCCGGCATGACTGCCGGTGATGTCGAGGCGCACGTCGCGCACCACGGTGCCGCCCAGCATGAGCTGCTCGGCGGAGACGCCGATGCGCGAGGCGATGTCGGGCGCCGGCAGCTCGGCCAGCAGGCGCGCGCCGCGCGCCAGGGCCTCGGCCGGGCGCACTGCGGGGCTGGTCCCGTCCGTGGCGGCGCCGCCGGAGGCGCCGAGGGCGTCGAGATCGAGGCTGCGGGCGTTCAGCACCACATCGAGCCCGATGGCCCGCCCCAGGGTGAGGCGCGCGGCGCCGGCGAGCTGCGCCGGGGTCGCCTCGCCGCCCAGGGCCAGCTCCAGGCTGTCGGCCAGCACCTGGGCGGGGGAGGCCTTCAGGTGGCCGGAAAGCTGCCAGGATTCGAGCCCGCCCGCGCCCTTGCGGATCAGGCTCGCGCGGCCGTCGAAGCCGGGCACGCCATCGGCGGCGGAAAGGGCGCCGTCGAGATCCACCTTGTAGGGGCGGGTGCGGCCGTCGAGCACGAGGCGCAGCTTGCCGCTGCCGGCGTCGTCGACCTTGCCCAGTGTGGCGCGCACGCTGAAGCGGGCGCCGGAGGCCGCCACCTCGCCGTCGAGCTTGAACGGGCCGGAGAGGGCGCGGGCCTCGCCGGTGAGGTCGATGTCGTCCAGGGTCACGGTCTGGTCGGAGGCACGGTCAAGCAGGTCGAGGCTGCCGTCGCGCACCTCCAGCCGCGCCACGCCCAGTTCCGCCGGGCGGCCGGCGCCGGTGGGCAAGGCGATGCGGCCGTTGCTGTCGATGACGATGCGCATGCGCGGCTCCACCAGCGTGACGCCGGTGGCCTCCACCTCGCCGCGCATGAGGGCGCCGAGGGAGAGCTCCGCTTCGAACTCGCGCACCGTGCCGCCGGTGGAGACCACGTCGCCCAGCGTCACGTCCGTGAGGGTGAGGCGCGGGGCGGGCAGGATCTCCGCCTCGATGGAGCCGCGGATCACCACCGGAATGCCCAGGGTGCGGGCGATCTCGCGCTCGAAGGTGCCGCGCCAGGCGTTCCAGTCCACCACCAGCGGCGCCGCGAAAGCGGCGAGGATGGCGAGCGTCACCGCAGTCGCGAGGCTGATGAGGATCCCTTGCACGCCCGTCTCCCCGGTCGCCCGCCGGATGCGGGCCGTTTCGGCGCCAGGGTCTTTCCCATTTCCATGAAACGGGAAAGACCCTGGTTTCCTGCGTTGACGCGTTTCCTTCGCGCGAGCCCGCTTCCACTTCGCCCGAAAACGCTCCAGTGTGGCGCATCTTGGCGTCGATGTTGCGGTGCGAAAAGAGGCCGTCCATCCCTTTTCGCACATCTGGGCGCGTTTGCGTGCGACGGCGCTCAGGCCGCGATGATCTTGCCCGGATTCATGATGTCCAGCGGGTCGAGCGCGCGCTTGATGGCGGCCATGGCCGCGAGCGCCTCGGCGCCGTGCTCGGCCGCCATGTACTTCGTCTTGCCCTGGCCGATGCCGTGCTCGCCGGTGCAGGTGCCGCCCATGGCGAGCGCGCGCGCCACCAGCCGGCCCATGAAGTCCTTCGCCTTGGCGAGGTCGGCGGCGTCCTCCATGTCCACCATCAGCACGGTGTGGAAGTTGCCGTCGCCCACATGGCCGACGATGGGGGCGATGAGCCCCATGGCCTCGATGTCGGCCTTGGTTTCCTCCACGCAGTCGGCGAGGCGGGAGATGGGCACGCACACGTCGGTGGCCACCGCCTTCGCGCCGGGCCGCAGCAGCAGCGCCGCCCAATAGGCGTCGTGCCGGGCCTGCCACAGGCGCGAGCGCTCCTCCGGCCGGGTGGAGAATTCCGAAGGCCCGCCGCCGAATTCGGCGGCGATGGCGCCGAAACGCTCGGCCTGCTCGTGCACGCCGGCCTCGGTGCCGTGGAATTCCAGGAACAGGGTCGGCGTCTCGGCGAGGCCGAGCTTCGCATAGGCGTTGCACGCCTTCACCTGCACCTCGTCCAGCAGCTCGATGCGCGCGACCGGAATGCCGCTCTGGATGGTGGCGATGACCGTGTCGCAGGCGGCGGCGATGGAGGGGAAGGGGCACACGGCGGAGGAGATGGCCTCCGGGATGCCGTAGAGCTTCAGGGTGATCTCGGTGATGATGCCGAGCGTGCCCTCCGCGCCCACGAACAGGCGGGTGAGATCATAGCCGGCGGAGGACTTTCGCGCGCGGGTGGCGGTGGTGAGGAGGCTGCCGTCGGCGGTCACCACCTTCAGGGAGAGCACGTTGTCCTTCATGGTGCCGTAGCGCACCGCATTGGTGCCGGAGGCGCGGGTGGAGACCATGCCGCCCAGGGAGGCGTCGGCGCCGGGGTCGATGGGGAAGAACAGGCCCTGGTCGCGCAGCTCCTCGTTCAGGCGCTTGCGGGTGACGCCGGGCTCGATGACGCAGTCGAGGTCGGCGGCGTTCACCGCGAGGATGCGGTTCATGCGCGAGAGGTCGATGCACACCCCGCCGCGCGGGGCGTTCACCTGTCCCTCGAGGGAGGTGCCCGCGCCCCAGGGGATGACCGGCACCTGATGGGCCGCGCAGATGCGCACGGCTGCCTGCACATCTTCCGTGCATTCCGCGAACACCACCACGTCTGCGGGCTCGTTGGGCAGGTAGGTGGTCACATTGGCGTGCTGCTCGCGGATGGCCGCATTGGTCACGACCTTGTGACCCAGCGCGGATTTCAGTTCCGCTGTGGCGGAGACGACACGGTCGCCATGGAGGGGCCGGGAGTTCGCTTCTGCGGCAAGCATTTACTTTTCCTTAACTTTGATCCCCCTCCCCGGAAGGAGGGGTGATTCGGCTTCCGGCGGAAGTGGTAGGAGATGGCCATCTGGAGGTGTTTTCAGTTTGACAGTGATATTTCCGAATCGCTCCGTCCGCCAGATTTTGCTCCATTTCCGGGGTGACGATGGCCGCTAATCACGGCACAGTGCTCAGCCAGGAAGCAACTCCAAGACAGGGTGCGGCTGCCATGCTGGATCGGATCGACTTCGAGCCCGTATTCTTCGCCCCGTTTGTCTCATCCGCCAGAAAGGTGGAGCGGGCGTGGATCGATTATAACGGCCATTTGAAGATGGCTTACTATAATCTTCTCTTCGATCAGGCGATGGACGAGGCACTAACACTTCTCGGCCTGGGGCCGGATTATGCGCAGGAGCGCGGCTCGTCCTTTTTCACTGCGGAAGCGCATGTGCGTTACCTCAGGGAGATCACGCCCGAATGCCCGGTGCGGGTCACGCTGCGCCTTCTCGACTATGACGAGAAGCGCATCCACCTCTACCAGGTGCTGCACCATGCGGCCGAGGGCTGGGCCTCGGCCATCTGCGAACAGGTGGCGCTGCATGTGGACCTGAGGCGGCGCCACGTCATCCCCTTCCCGGACGACGTGCTGGAGCGCATCGCGCTGATGCGCGCCACCCATGCCGCGCTTCCCGCGCCCGAGGGGCTGGGGCGGCGCGTGTGCATGACCGCCCGCTGCTGAAGGTCGCCTGCGCGATCCCTTTGGGCGCAGCCGGGCGCGCGGTGCTCACCGGTCGAGGTGGTGTTGGTTGACAGGTGAGGCGGTGGCCTGTATCTCCGCGCCACCGCCTGCCTCTTTCTTGGGCCGTGGCGCGGAACCTCCTCAAAATCAATGATCTGACTTCCCTGCAAGGAGCGGGCCGGAAACTCTGTGCTGCCATTGCGTGCAATGCAGGGCAGCTATGCTGACCTATTTTCTTGCGGAGCGTCCGGTGTTGCATATCCTGGGGTCATCAAGGGCAATCGCCCGGGATGACCCGGAACAGGAGGCCTCCATGAGCGCCGTGACCTATCCCGCGAAGTCGTTCACCCTCTCCAGCGCGGCACCTTCGGTCGCGGGGAAGCCGGCACACGGCCTTCTCGCGCGCATGCTCGAAGCCGTCATCACTACGCGCGCCGCCCAGGCCGAGCGCGAGGTCGCCCGACATCTCGCATTCCGCGTGCACGACCCGCACGTTTCCGACTTCTGAGCGGGGCGCGACCATGCGCAAGCCGATGATGCCCGGCCTCGCGGCCGGGCATCATCGGTGACCTGCAAGGTTGCTCGCCACATGCCGCGTCGGGCCGGCATGCCGAAGATGCTCCGCAGCACCGCTGCCGCGCCGCATTCCTCGCTGGCGTGCGGCGCTGTCCGCCGCGTGTCGCGGTTCTTGTTCCTGCGGGGGAAGGTCGGGGAGGGGAGGTGGCCGTGTCGGACTTGCTCCGTATTGCCGCTCCCTCCCCGATTCCCCCGGCGCGGCGGGCTCGCGCGGGCCTGCATGGCCGATATCGAGGGCCTGGAGGGTGTCCTCCTTTCATGGAATTGGGGAAACGCTCCAGCTTCTCGATGCGACGCGTTTTCTTCACGCGAACCGGTTTCCACGTCGCGCGAAAACGCTCCGTGGGCTTTTCTCACGGCCCTTTTCTCACGGGCCCTTTTCTCAGTCCCGTTCGGCGCCGGTCGAAGTGGTGGAGGGCGTGCGGAACCGGCGCCACCCATGCCACGCCGGCGGGGGGCGCGACAGGCACGTGGCCGGTAGGCGCATTCCCGGCGGGGCCATTCCCGAAGCGTGGCACGCGGCGGCGTGGGGGTGCGAAGCCGGCGCGACAGGGCCGGATGCGTCATGCCGTCGGCCCCGGTCTTCGACCGGCGCCCAGCGGGCTTCGCCCAGGCGCCGCGCGGGCTTGAACGAAGGCTCGGGAGCTAGGCTCGCGGGCCCCGGTATCAGCTGTCCGCCGCCACGACCAGCGTGGCCCAGCCTTCGATATGGCGGCGCGACACCAGGTGGAGGCCCTGGCTGCGATAGGCCGCGAGGGCGGCCGGCACCTGCGACACCAGGAGGCCGGAGAGGACGATCAGGCCGCCGGGCGCCAGCAGGCCGGCGAGCGGCCGGGCGAGCCGCTTCAGCGGCGGCAGCAGGATGTTCGCGAGGATGAGATCATAGGGCCCGCCCTCGAAGATGGTGCGCGCGTCCGCGCCCGCCGCATGCAGCAGGGTGACGCCGGGCCCCGCCTTGTTGGCGCGGGCATTGGCGCGCGCGGTACGCACGGCCACGATGTCGATGTCGCTCGCCACCACCTGGGTATGGAAGCAGCGGGCGGCGGCGATGGCGAGCACGCCGGTGCCGGTGCCCACGTCCAGCACCCGCTGCGGCCGGCCGCGGCGCGCCACGTCGGTGATGGCGGCGAGGCAGCCCTGGGTGGTGCCGTGGTGGCCGGTGCCGAAGGCGAGCGCGGCCTCGATCTCGATGCCGATGGCGCTCGCCGGCACGCGCGCGCGGTCATGGGCGCCGTGCACCATGAAGGGGCCGACCTTCACCGGGGCGAGGCCCTCCAGGCTCGCGGCCACCCAGTCCTTCTTCTCCACGGTGGCGAAGACCGCGCCGGCGGCCACCGCTTCCCCGGCCGCCAGGGCCACCAGCTCGCGCAGGCGGTCGGCGTCGAAGGCCTCGCCGGCATAGACCTCCACTTCCCAGTCATCCTCCGCGCGCTCGAAGTGGGTCACGGCCACCTCGGCGGGGTCGAAGGTCTCGGAGATGAGGTCGGCGATGCGCATCGCCGCGGCGCGCGAGGCGGCCACGCGCATGACATGGGAGGCGTCGTTCGGGGGAAGGCCTTCGAGCATCGGGGGCGGGTATCCGGCTTCGGGGGCGGCCCGGCCGCGCGGGGCGGCGCCGAGAGGCGCCGGGCCGGCGGCATCGGCCGCATGGGGCGCTTGTCGGCCACGCCGCGCCGGTCCGTCAAGGCCCCGGCGGTGGGCGGGATCCATGAGGCGCCGGCCTTCGGCCAGCGCCTCATGGATCCCGCCCACAGGCGGGTTTCGCCCAAACGCGGTGCCGGCGTGACCACGGGCCTGCGAGAACAGCGCGCGGACCCTTGATCTCACGCCTTCTCCACGAAGGTCTCCAGCACGCGCTTCTCGCCGGCCTTGTCGAACTGCACCGTCAGCTTGTTGCCGTCGATGCCGATGACCTCGCCGTATCCGAACTTGATGTGGAACACCCGCTCGCCCCGGCTGAAGGCGGAGGCCGTTCCGGTGGAGGTGGCGAGGAGCGTGCCCTCGATCAGGGGCGGCGTGCCGCGCTGGGGCGTGCGCCCGCCGCGTCCCGCACCGTAGCCGCCGCGCTCGCCGAAACCGGAAGCTTCGCCGCGCGCGCCCTGCTGGGCCCGTTGCCAGCCGGGCGTGGAATAGGAGGAATTGCCGAACGAGCCGCCGCCCGCGGAACTGCCCGAGGAGCCGCCCATGCGGTCGAACCGGCTCTCGCCGTAGCCGGCATTGCCGTAGCTCGATCCGCCATAGCCGGAGCCGCCCCAGCCCATGCCGCCACGGCTCTCCTCCACGCGCACGTGGGCATCGGGCAGTTCGTCGAGGAAGCGGCTCGGCACGGTGGAGTTCCACAGGCCGTGGATGCGCCGGTTGGAAGCGAAATAGATGCGCGCGGACGCCCGCGCCCGCGTGATGCCCACATAGGCGAGGCGGCGTTCCTCCTCCAGGCCCGCCTTGCCCTGCTCGTCCAGCGCGCGCTGGTGGGGGAACAGGCCCTCCTCCCAGCCGGGGAGGAAGACGGTGTCGAATTCCAGCCCCTTGGCGGAATGGAGCGTCATCACCTGCACCGCGTCCTCGCCGGCGCCCGAGTCTGTGTCCATCACCAGGGAGATGTGCTCCAGGAAGCCGCCGAGGTTCTCGAATGGCTCCATGGAGCGCACCAGCTCCTTGAGGTTTTCCAGGCGCCCGGTGGCCTCGGCCGAGCGGTCCTTCTGCCACATCTCGGTATAGCCGCTCTCGTCGAGCACGATCTCGGCCAGCTCGGTGTGGGAGAGCACGCGGGCCTGCTCGCGCCAGCGGGCGAACATCTCCATGAGGCCGCGCAGGGTGCCGCGCACCTTGGGCTTCAGCTCCTCGCTCTCGGTGAGGGCGCGGGCCGCCTCCTGCAGCGGCACGCCGGCGGCGCGGGCCACATCGTGGATCTGCTTCAGGGTCGCGTCGCCGATGCCGCGCTTGGGCACGTTCACGATGCGCTCGAAGGCGAGGTCGTCGGCGCCCGAGTTCACGCAGCGCAGATAGGCGAGCGCATCGCGGATCTCGGCCCGCTCGTAGAAGCGCGGGCCGCCGATGACCCGGTAGTTGAGGCCGAGGGTGACGAAGCGGTCCTCGAACTCGCGCATCTGGAAGGAGGCGCGCACCAGGATGGCGATCTGCGAGAGGGGATGGCCGGCGCGCTGGAGCGCCTCGATCTCCTCGCCGACCGCGCGGGCCTCCTCCCCCGAATCCCAGGCGCCGGTGACGGTGACGTGCTCGCCATCCTCGCCTTCCGAGAACAGGGTCTTGCCCAGCCGCCCCTCATTGTGGGCGATGAGGTGGGAGGCGGCGGCGAGGATGTGGCCGGTGGAGCGGTAATTGCGCTCCAGCCGGATCACCGTGGCGCCGGGGAAGTCGCTCTCGAAGCGCAGGATGTTGTCCACCTCCGCGCCGCGCCAGCCGTAGATGGACTGGTCGTCGTCGCCCACGCAGCACACGTTCTTCGAGCCCTGGGCGAGCAGGCGCAGCCAGAGATATTGGGCGACGTTCGTGTCTTGGTACTCGTCCACCAGCAGGTACTTGAACCTGCGGTGGTATTCGGCGAGCACGTCCGGATTCTCGCGGAACAGGCGGATGCCTTCCAGCAGCAGGTCCCCGAAATCGACCGCGTTCAGCGCCTTCAGTCGTGCCTGATAGGCCACGTAGAGCGCGCCGCCCTTGCCGTTGGCGAACACGGCGCCCTCGCCGGCCGGCACGTCCTTGGGCGAGAGGCCGCGGTTCTTCCAGCCGTCGATGGTGGCGGCCAAAAGGCGCGCCGGCCAGCGCTTCTCGTCGATGTTCTCGGCCGCCAGAAGCTGCTTCAGCAGGCGGATCTGGTCGTCGGTGTCGAGAATGGTGAAGCCGCTCCTCAGGCCCACCAGCTCGTGGTGGCGGCGCAGCAGGCGCACGCCGATGGCGTGGAAGGTGCCGAGCCAGGGCATGCCCTCCACCTGGTCGCCGACGATGGTGGCGATGCGCTCCTTCATCTCCCGCGCGGCCTTGTTGGTGAAGGTCACGGCCAGGATCTGCGAGGGAAAGGCGCGCCCGGTGGCGAGGATGTGGGCGATGCGGGTGGTGAGCACGCGCGTCTTGCCGGTGCCTGCGCCGGCCAGCACCAGCAGCGGGCCCTCCAGCGTTTCCACCGCCGCCCGCTGCTCGGGGTTCAGGCCATCAAGATAGGAGGGGCCGGCGGCGGGCGCCGCCATGGCCGCCTGCGCCCGCGCCGCGATGCCGCCGGGGCGCGGGGCGGGGTTCTCGGGCGCCGGCGCGGCCGCATGCCGGCGCGATTGGGGCAACTGGGTCAAGGGCACTGTCTCGCGGGAGCGTGATTCTCTGTCGAGAACAAAATGGCACCCAATCACGGCGATTGCGAGAGGCGCCCGGCACGGGGCCGGACCGGGCGCGTCATTTTAGCAGATCCATCGTCCCCTCGCGGCGCCAGGTGCGGGCGCGCAAGCGCGGCGCGAGCCACCACGACAGCGGGATCGACACCAAAGCTGTGCCCCCCACCACCCATGGCATCAGGCGCATGGCGTCCTGGGAGAGGGGTGACAGCAGCAGCACCAGCGTGGCGGTGAAAAACGCCATCGCCTGCACCATCAGGAAGAGCATGACGGAGATTTGAAGTCGCACGGACATGACGTGCTCCTTTCGAAAACGGGTCTCGATAAGGAAACAGTCCACGCGCCGAAGGGTTCCTTACGGGCGCACCCGCGTCTCAGGCGGCCGGCTTCGGCAAATATACCACATAGAACTTGCGCACGGGGGTCACGTTGCGCCAGGTGCCGGTGAAGCCCGAGGGAATAACGAAGGAGTCCCCCGCCTTGTAGACCTCCACGTGGCCCGAGGTGTCCGTGAGCTCCACCGTGCCCTCCAGCAGCGTGCAGAACTCGTCCTCCTCGTAATTCACCGAGAGGGTCGAGCGCTCCGAGGCCCAGAAGCCGGCGGAAAAGGCGCCGGTCTTGTCCTGGTACCATTCGTGGACCGTGGTGGCGGTGGCCGGGTCCACCGGCGGCGCGGGATTGAAGCGGATGGAGCGCAGGGTCATGGCGGCCTCGGCGGGTGGGGGTTCGGGGCCATCCATGGCCGAGGATTCCGGCGGGGGCAAGGAGAAGGCCGCCGCCCTCAGCGGGCCGCCGGCCGCGGCGGTTCCCTCAGGCCGGCGATGAGCACTGCGCCGAGCCCGAAGAAGGCCAGCAGCACCGCCACCCCCGCCTTCTGGCTGGCCGTCAGCGCCGTCACCACCGCCACCGTGGTGGGCGCGGCGAAGGAGGTGATGCGTCCGGAAAGGGCGAACAGCCCGAAGCACTCGGCGAGATGCTCCGGCGGGGCGAGGCGCACCAGCAGCGTGCGCGAGGCCGCCTGGAGCGGGCCCGCCACCAGCCCGATGAGCAGCCCGAGGCCGAGATAGGCCTTCTCCGGAACGGTGGCGAACAGGCCGGCGGCGGGGGCCGTGGGCACCAGCCCGAACAGCACCGAATCCTGCGCCAGCGAGAGCAGCCCCGCGCAGGCGACGAGCAGGCAGCACAAGGCCGTGAGAATGACCGCGCGCGAGCCCACGCGATCGTCCAGCCAGCCGCCGGCCAGCGCCCCGAAGGTGCCGGCGATGGTGAGCAGGATGCCGAAGATGCCGATTTCCACCGCGCCCCAGCCGAACACGCCGGCCGCATAGATGCCGCCGAAGGCGAACAGGGCCACCAGCCCGTCCGCATAGATCATGTTGCCGACGAGGAAGCGCGCCAGCATGGGCCGCTCGCGCAGGCGCGGCAGCAGGGCGCGGATGCGGGAGAGGCCGGTGCGCGCCGCCACCATCATGGGCATGGCGGCGGGCGGGTCCGGCACCAGCAGGAACATGGGCAGCACCAGCACCGCGAACCAGGCCGCGGTGAACGGCCCGGCGAGGCGGTCGCCCTGGCGCGCCGCGGCGTCGAGCCCCAGGGCCGGCGGCTGTCCGAGCAGGGTCAGCCCCGTCTCCGGCCGGGTGGAGAAGAAGGCGAGCATGACGGTGAGGGAGATCAGCCCGCCGAAATAGCCCGCGGCCCAGCCGAGCCCCGAGAGCCGCCCGAGCCGTTCCGGCGGCGCCAGGCTCGGCATCATGGCGTTGTTGAACACGGTGGCGAACTCGACGCCGATGGTGCCGAGGGCGAAGGCGGCGAGGATGAGCGGAATGCGGCTTTGGTCGCCGGGCGGGGAGAACCACAGCAGCGCCGAGCCCGCCATCAGCATGGCGCCGAACACGGCGATCCACGGCTTGCGGCGGCCCGATGCGTCCGCGATCGCGCCCAGAACGGGCGAGCACAGGGCGATGACGAGCCCCGCGGCGCCCGTGGCGAAGCCCCACAGCGCCTGCCCGTCCGCCGGGGTCGGCGCCACCGCGGAGGCGAAGTAGGGCGCGAAGATGAAGGTGGTGATGAGGGTGAAATAGGGCTGGCACGCGGGATCGAACAGGATCCAGCCGAAGGCGGCCCGGCGTCGTTCCGAATCAGTATTGAGCACGGGCATGGTGGTGTCGTTTACCGTTGAGGAAGCATGCGTCGGTGCGGCTTTTTGGCCTTGTCGGGATCAATTGGCCGGTGACGGTGGCGGAGTCAGCATTCCGTTAAATATAGGGTCTAGTTTGCGTCGAACGCAGCGGGCATTTCGTACACGTTCCCGCCTGCTCCGTCATGAATACGGAAATCCGTTCGAGCCGGCGTGTCGCCGGTCTCGTGCCGGACGGAGGGCCGCCGTCGAATGCCGGTGTCCTCCGTGCTGTCCATGGTGCCACTCCGGTGCCGAGCGAAGGTCCCAGGGCCATGCGGCTGATCGTTCCGGAACATGACAGTGCCGTCGCGAGCAGGGAGGCGGGGCATTTCCTGCACGTGCTGCGCCGCGCGGCGGGCGTCGGCTTCGTGGTTCTCGCCCGTCCCGGCGGGCGGCTGCTGGTGGCCGGCGGCGAGGGGCCGGAGGGGTGCGAGGCGGTAGGGGAATCCCGCCTGTTCCGGGTGGCCGCGGCGCTGCGCCAGCGGCTCGCCATCGAGGATCTGGAGGCAAGTGCGGAGTTCGGCGGCGCCACGCTTCCCGGCGCGACGCGCCCGCTCCGCTTCTTCGCGAGCGTGCCGCTGCTCTCACCGGCGGGCACCAGCCTCGGCGCCCTGTGCGTGCTCGATCCGGAGCCCCGCGCGCTCGACGACATGGCCGCTCCGGTGGCCCGGCTGGAGGATGGCGCGCCGGTGCTGCTGGCGCTGCTGGCGGCCGAGGCCGCCGGCGCCGAAGCGGCCCGGAGCGGCCTCGACCTCGCACGGGCCGAGGGCGAGGCGCGGGTCCATGCGGCGGTGGGCGAGCGCTATCGGAAGATATATGAGCGGATGGCCTCTCACGCCCGCATCGGCGTGTGGGAATGCGATCTCGCCACCCAGCGCCACACCTGGACCGACGGCATCTATGACATCTTCGCCCTGCCGCGCGGCGGGCGCATCAGCCGCCACACGGTGCTGCCGCTCTACGACCACGCCTCGCGCCGCGAGCTGGAGCGGCTGCGCCAGCGCGCCATGGAGACCGGGGAGGGCTTCACCCTCGACGTGCGGGTGCGGGACCTGCGCGGCGTGCTCAAATGGGTGCGCGTGAGCGCGGAGGTGGAGATGGAGAGCGGCCGGCCCGCGCGCCTGTTCGGCCTCATGCGGGACATGACCGCCGAACGCGACCTCCACGACCGCCTGCACCGGCACGCGGAGTGCGATGCCCTGACCGGCCTTGCCAATCGCGCCGCGTTCGAGCGCGCCCTCGCGGCGCATCGCGGGTCCGAGCCCGAGGCGGTGCTGCTGCTGGGGCTCGACGGCTTCCGCGCGGTGAATGGCACCTTCGGCCACGCCGCCGGCGACGCCTGCCTGGTCGAGGTCGCCGTGCGCCTGCGGCGGGTGTTCCGGGGCGCGGAGCTGGTCGCGCGTGTCGGCGGCGACGAATTCGCCGTGCTGGTGCGCGGCGTTGCGCCGGTGGCGGACCTGGACGGGCGGGCCGCGGCGGCGGTGGCGGCGATTTCCGTGCCCGTCTCCGTCGAGGGGCGGGAGATCCGTCTCGGCGCGTCCCTCGCCGTCGCGCGCGATGGGGATGCCGACGCGGCAGCCGGCGGCAGCCTGTTCGCGCGCGCGGATGAGGCGCTGTCCAGGGCGAAGCCGGTCCGCTCCGGCGCGGCCGTGCCCGCCGCGCGTCAGGCGCGCCGCGCCTGAGCTTTCGCCTCGCGGAGGGCCGGAGGTGGCGGCTGCCGCCGCTCCGGCCGCGTGCGGCGCATGTGCGGTGCTCTCCTTGTGGTCCTTCCCCGCGTTGGCGGCGGGCCTCGTGCGCGGGACGCGCCGCGGGGCGCCGCCGCTCCCTTTTTCTTTTCCATTTCTTTGCGCAGGCAATCGGCCGGATTGGCGCGCCCTGCGCGGGGCGCAAGCATTCGCCACACCGCGGAATATGAACTCGGTCTCCGGCGGCCTCTCATTGCGCAGCCGGCAAGCCATGCAACCGCATCGATCTGCGTCTTTCCCTGGCCGGCAGATCTGGCAATATGAAGTTGTTTGGCTCCCTGCTTAGTCATGACGGTTTGATGACAAGCAATAATGAGATACCGCGAAATTTCTTTTCATGACTCGACCATGATGTAATATGCCGTTGCATCACGGGCGGTTATGTCTTCATTGACGGGCTGTTGCGACGTTCCGGCACTAGCCGGAGGAAGCGTTGGCACGGGCGGCAAGAGTGGGGGTGCGCATGAAGTCCCAGATTGTCGAAGAGCTCGGCCAGGCTGAGGTGCTCCTGCCCTCTCTCATTGCCGATGGCCTGCGGGCCAACGACCGCGTGAAGGTGCGCCTCACCGTCCTGCAGGATGCCGGCCGCCGGGTCCGCGTTCCCGCCGCGCCGCGCTTCGCCCTCACCGAGGAATGCCGTGAGGTGGGGCTCGACCCCGTGGCCATGGATGCGCTGGTGACGCGGGCCGGCCGCGCCGCCGATGACGAGGTGAGCGCGCCGGGCATCGGCGCCCTGGGCGTCGGCATATGGGACGATGTGGAAACCATGGCGCGCGCGGTGGCGGCCGGCGATCCGGAGGCGGGCACCACGGCCGAGCGCCGCCTCTCGGCGATGCGCGGGCGCACCGCCCTCGGCAACAGCGACACCCTCTCCGAGGCCGAAATCCTCGCCCTCTCCAGCCTCTCGGCCAATGGCGGCGACAGCCTGCACCGCCTCGTGATGGACCTGCACAAGGACCTCAACCGCCTCGCCGCCGCCCATGCGGAAGAGGTTGTGGCCGGCGCCCACGCCTATGGCCTCAAGCCCGAGGACCGGCCGGCGGTGGAGGCGTTCATGCGCGGCGTGGAGGCGACGCGCCCGCTGAAGTTCGATCATCCCGGCCTCGCCACCATCTCCACCCGCGCCGGCACCCGGCTCACCATCCAGAACGACATCGGCGAGACCGACGCCCATGTGGTGGTGATCGTGGTGGAGAACGACACCGTGAGCGTCACCTACTCAGACGTGCATCGCCCGCGGGCCAAGTTCTTCGTCTCCTGCCTCGACGGCTTCCCCGCCAAGTGGAGCGATCTCGACGCCCGGCGGGCGGAGGGCCTGGCGGAAGGCGGCGTGTTCTACCTCGTGTCCGGCCGCCTCACCGATGCGGACGAGGGGCGGCGCTTCGCCTTCCTGGAGGCGCTCGGGGCCTCGCTGGTGTTCCTCATCGACTGGAACAAGGCGCGCAAGGTGCTGCGCGCCTGGGTGCCGAAGGCCGATGCCGTGCGCATCCTGCAATGGGCGGCGCGCAACCGGGTGGGCCACCGCGCCTTCCTGGAGCTTGGCGGCAGCGATCTGGTCTCGGCGGCGGTGCACCATGCCGCGCCCACGCGCATCGGCTTCGGCGAGCGACTCGACGCCGTGCTGGGCCGCGAGGCGGCGGTGGGCTTCCTCCAGGCGGTGCTGCGCATCTCCGCCGAAGCGCTGCTGGACGGCAGCTCCCTGCGCCTCGCCCGCGACCGCATCGAGGCCGATCTCGTCTGGCGCCTGGAGCGGGTGGATACCGCGCTGCTCGCGGTGGTGATCCGCCAGGCGGGGCTTGCCCGCGAGGTGGCGGTGGCCATCGCCCAGCATGTGGATGCGCTGGCCAGCGGGCGCGAGGCGGATGGCGCCGCGCTCGCCGCCCGCGCCCGCCGCATCGAGCAGAAGGCGGACCGCATCGCCCTGGAAGTGCGCGGGGAGGTGGCGCGGCTCGACGCCGACCGCGGCGTGGAGCGGCTCGCCGACTGCATCGAGGAGGCCATCGACGAGCTGGAGCAGGCGGCGTTCATCGCCTCGCTGGTGCCGGCGGGGTTCGATGCCGCCCTCGCCGAGCTGCTGGTGCGCCTCGCCCATCTGGCGGTGGCCGGCAGCGAGGCGGCGGCCATGGGCGTCGCCGCCGCCGCCGAGATTCCCGACGGCAACCGCGTGGACAGCGAGGATGCCCTCGCCGCCTTCGGCCGGCTGGTGGAGATCGAGCACGAGGGCGACACCGCCGAGCGGGCGGTGACCACGCGGGTGCTGCAGGGCGATTACGAGACGCGGGTGGCCCTGAGCGCGCTGGAGCTGGCGCGGTCGCTGGAGCGGGCCTCCGACCAGCTGGCCCGCTTCGGCCACCTGCTTCACGCCCATGTGCTGGCCGACCTCACACGATAGGAAGGGCTCCTCCATGAAGATCGTGCGCATCGGCGCTCCGGGCGCCCCGGCCGAGCCCACCGCCCTGCCGTCCGCTGAAACGGTGGGCGCCAAGGCGGCCAACCTCGCCCAGATGGCGGCCCTGGGCCTGCCGGTTCCGCCGGCCTTCGTGCTGCCGGTGAGCCTGTGCGCCGCCATCGTGCGCGGCGACGGCGATGCGCGCGAGAAGCTGCGCGCGGGCCTTGCCGAGGGCGTCCGCTTCCTGGAGGAAGCCACCGGCCGGGTGCTGGGCGATCGCCGCCGGCCGCTGCTGGTTTCGGTGCGCTCCGGTGCCGCGCGCTCCATGCCCGGCATGCTCGATACCGTGCTCGACGTGGGCGCGACGCCGGAGGCGGTGCACGGCCTCATCCGCAGCACCGGCAACCCGCGCTTCGCCTGGGACTGCCGCCGCCGCTTCCTGGAGAGCTTCGGCGGCGTGGTGCTGGCGGTGGCGCCCGCCGTGCTCGCGGCGCCCCGCGACGCCCTGCTGGTCGACGAGGGCGTGGAGGAGCTGGCCGAGCTGGACTGCGAGGCCCTGGAGCGCCTCGCCCGCGCCTATGCCGAGGCGCTCGACGACGACGGCGATGCCGCTCCGGCCGAGCCCATGGCGCAGCTCGAGGCCGCCGCCCAGGCGGTCTACCGCTCCTGGATGGGCGAGCGCGCGCGCACCTATCGCACGCTGGAGCACCTGGAGCACCTGGAGGGCACCGCCGTGACGGTGCAGGCCATGGTGTTCGGCAATCGCGGGCTCACCTCCGGCTCCGGCGTCGCCTTCTCGCGGGATCCTTCCAGCGGCGCCGCGGAGCCGGTCATCGACGTCCTGTTCGAGGCCCAGGGGGAGGATGTGGTTTCCGGCGCCCGCTCGCCGCAGACCGAGGCGGCGCTGGTGCGCGCGGTGCCCATGGCGGCCCGCGAGCTGCGCCGCATCCTGGTGACCCTGGAGCGCGCCTTCCGCGACGTCCAGGACGTGGAGTTCACCATCGAGGACGGGCGGTTGTGGATGCTGCAGACCCGCGCCGCCAAGCGCACGCCGCGGGCGGCCCTGCGCATCGCCATCGATCTCGTTCATGAAGGCATCATCACGCCGCAGGAGGGGCTCGTGCGCGTCGGCGCGCTCGATCCGCAGGCGCTGGTGGAGGCGCGGCTCACCGACGTGGGGGCGCCGCTGCTGCGCGGCACCGGCGCCTCGGCCGGCGTGGCGGTGGGGCGGGCGGCCTTTTCCTCGCGCAGCGCCCAGCGCCTGGCCGACGGCGGCGAGCCGGTGATCCTGGTGCGGCCGGACACCTCCACCTCCGATGTCGCCGGCTTCTCCGTCTCGGCGGGCATCGTCACGGCGGTGGGCGGGCGCACCGCCCATGCGGCGCTGGTGGCGCGGCAGATGGGCAAACCCTGCGTGGCCGGCTGCGTGGAGCTGGTGCTGGACCCGGAGGCGGGCGTGGCGCAGGTGGGCGACACCCGGCTCGCGGAGGGCGACTGGCTCTCCGTGGACGGCGGCGCCGGCGCCGTCTACCTGGGCCGGGGGCGCGTGGCGGTGGATCGGCTGGACGACGAGCTGGGCGAGGTGGAGCGTTGGCGCGCCCTTCCCGCCAGGGCCTGAGCTCGGCTTCCGGCCGCCCCGCGCGAACCCGGCATCGAGCTTATGCCACCGGCCCCCGCTCAGTTTTGCCCAAGCGCCGTGCGGGCTTGACCAAGGGGCGCTGAGAAAGGCTCAGGGCGCCTCTGGCTTACGCCGATGCGGCATCGAACCGACGCCGTGCCTCCGCCACTTCCTCCGCATGGGTGAAGGCCCAGCGGTTCACCGCCTCCAGCACCAGGGCCAGCGAGAGGCCGAGCGGCGTCAGCGCGTATTCCACCTGCGGCGGCGTGGTGGGGAAGACGGCGCGCGACACCAGCCCGTCCCGCTCCAGGGCGCGCAGGGTCACCGTCAGCATGCGCTGGGAGATGGGGCCGATCTGCCGGCGCAGGGCATTGAAGCGGCAGGGGCCGGCGACCAGCTTCACCACCACCAGCACGCTCCAGGCGTCGCCGATGCGGTCCAGCACGTCGCGGGTGGGGCAGCGCCCGGCGCCGGCCTGTGCCGCGGCGGCGAGGCATTCCTCCGGCGCGGGCGCGGCCACGGGCGGGGCATCAAGGGTGGTCATGGGTTCCTCCGCTGTAACCTGGTGAGCAGACGGTGCCTTCTTCAAACCAGCTTCCCGATGAAGCATATGGTGCCTGACGGGAACCGCCAGTCGGCGGGACCGCGCATCCGCGCATGGGCCGCCTCCGGCGGCGGGCGCGCGGGCATCCGCAACAGGGAGCATTCCATGAAGATCGCCGTTCTCGGAGCCACCGGCATGGCCGGTTCGCGCATCGTGGCCGAGGCGCTGGCGCGGGGCCACCAGGTGACCGCCATCGCCCGCAAGCCGGAAGGGCTGAAGGATCATCCCGCACTCACCAAGGTGGCGGCCGACGTGTCGGCTCCCGGCCTCGCCGACCTGCTGCGCGGCCACGACGCGGTGGTGAGCGCCCTCCATTTCGATGTCGTCTCCGAGCCCGCCCTGGCGGCGGCCCTGAAGGCGGCGGGCGTGAGCCGGGTGCTGATCGTCGGCGGCGCCGGCAGCCTGGAGGTGGCGCCCGGCGTGCTGCTTATCGACACGCCGGAGTTTCCGGAGGTGTGGAAGCCCTTCGCCCGTCCCGGCGTGGATTTCCTCGCGGCGCTGCGCGGTGAGACGGAGCTGGAATGGACCTTCATCTCCCCCTCCGCCTTCTTCGAGCCGGGAACGCGCACCGGCGTCTTCCGCCTCGGCGGCGACCAGCTCCTGGTGGGCGCCAACGGGCGCAGCGCCATCTCGGTCGAGGACTATGCGGTGGCGCTGGTGGACGAGATCGAGAAGCCGGCCCATGTCCGCGCGCGCATGACGGTGGGCTACTGAGACCATCGGTCCCGGTCTTGGACCAGCGCCCGGGTGGGGCTCGCCCGAACGCCGCCCGGGCGTGACGGAAGGCCCGTGCGTGATACCCACGGGTCTTCGGCCTGAGGCGAGGGGCTTCGGTCCCTGGCCGGCGCCGCGCGGGCTTCGCCCGGAGATGCCTCATGGGTCGCGCCCAAGGCCCGCGCGCATGGCGCGGAGGCCGTGTGCGTCAAGGGCGGAGGAGCGGCGGGGCCGTTCCGCACGCTCCTCCGGCTCCCAGCGCCTCCAGCGAAAGGCGCCGGCCGGCTTCAGCCGCGCACGAGGTCTCCGAGCAGGCTCGCCGCCAGGGTCAGCTTGGAGAGGCTGAGGCCCGAGGCGGCGATGTCGCGCACGGTGCCGTGCATGCGCTCCACCTCGTCGCGGTGGGCGGCCACATAGGCGTCGAGCCCCGCCGCGCCGGCGCCGCCTTCCTCCAGGATGCGGCCGCCGATGCGCCGCAGGAAGGTTTCGAGCTGGGTCAGGGCGCGGTCGAGGGCGAGGCGGTCGTAATAGTCGGGCGCGGCGATGGCCCGGGCCTGCCCCACGAGGTCGTCCACGCCGAAGTAGCGCCCGGCCGCGAAGAAGGTGCTGGCCACATCGGGAATGGGCCGGCCCGTGGTCTGGGCCAGCAGCGCGATGTCCGCAGCCGCCGCCAGCGCCTGGGTGGAGGCGATGCGGCGGGCGAGGTCCTCAGGCACCTCCTGCGCGATGAGCGCGGCGATGCGCGCCTGCCGGGCTGCGCGCCACGCCTCGGGCAGGCTCTCGTCGAGCGCGGAGGCCACCGCCGCGATGCCGGCGCGATAGCGTTCCACCACCGCCGCGATGCCCTCCGCGAAGGAGACGTTGGCCAGGAACCAGACGATGCGGCTGAGCGTCAGCTCCTCCACCGCCGCGTAGAGGGCGAGCTGCGTCGCGCCCTTCACCTTGTTGTCGAGGGCGTCGATCTCCGCCATGAGGCCGGGCAGGCCGTAGCTGTCGCGCACCGCCGCGAAGGCGCGGGCGATGGCGGCGGCATCGGCGCCGGTCTGGTCCGCGATGCGGGCAAGCGCGGAGGGGCCGCACTGGTTCACGATGGCGTTGGACAGGCCGGTGGCGATGATCTCCCGCTTCAGCCGGTGGCCGGTGACAGCCTCCGGGAAGCGCGCCTCGATCTCCGGCGGGAAGTAGGAAACGAGCTCGCCGGCGAGATAGGGATCGTCCGGCACGCCCGAGGACACCAAGTGCGCGTTAAGCGTGAGCTTGGCGTAGGCGAGCAGCACCGCCAGCTCCGGCCGCGTGAGGCACTCCCCGCGCGAGCGGCGGTCGGCGATCTCGGCGTCGGAGGGCAGGAATTCCACCGTCCGGTCCAGTTCCCCGCGCGCTTCCAGCATCTGCATCAGGCGCTGCTGGAAGGCGATGTCGTGGGCGCCGGCGCGCTGGGCGAGGGAGAGCGCGAGGGTCTGCGCATAATTGTTGCGCAGCACGAGGCGCGCCACCTCGCCGGTCATCTGCCGGAGCAGGGCCGCCCGCTCGGCGGGCGCGAGGGCGCCGCTCTCCAGCGGCCGGGACAGGGCGATCTTGATGTTCACCTCCACGTCGGAGGTGTTCACGCCTGCGGAATTGTCGATGGCGTCGGTGTTGAGGCGGATGCCCCGCCGTGCCGCCTCGATGCGCGCGCGCTGGGTCATGCCCAGGTTCGCGCCCTCGCCGATCACCTTGGCGCCGAGCTCCGAGGCGGCGACGCGCACCGCGTCGTTGGCGCGGTCGCCGGCATCGGCGTCGGTCTCGGTGGAGGCCCGCGCGTAGGTGCCGATGCCGCCGAAGAAGAGCAGGTCCACCTGCGCCTTCAGGATGGCGTTGATCAGCTCGGCCGGCGTCGCCTGCGCCTTGGGGAAGCGCAGCAGCGCCTGCGCCTGGTCCGAAAGCGCGATGCTCTTGGCGGTGCGCGGGAAGACGCCGCCGCCGGCGGAGATCAGGGTCGGGTCGTAATTGGCCCAGGAGGAGCGGGACAGGTTGAACAGGCGCAGGCGCTCGGCATGGGCGCGCTCGGGGTCCGGATCGGGATCGAGGAAGATGTGGCGGTGGTCGAACGCCGCCACCAGCCTGATGGCGGGCGACAGCAGCATGCCGTTGCCGAACACGTCGCCCGACATGTCGCCCACCCCCGCCACCGTGACCGGGGTGGTCTGGATGTCGATATCCATCTCGCGGAAGTGGCGCTTCACCGCCTCCCAGGCGCCGCGCGCGGTGATGCCCATGGCCTTGTGGTCGTAGCCCACCGAGCCGCCGGAGGCGAAGGCGTCGTCGAGCCAGAAGCCGTGGCGGGCGGAGATGGCGTTGGCGGTGTCGGAGAAGGTTGCGGTGCCCTTGTCGGCCGCCACCACCAGATAGGGGTCGTCGCCGTCGAGGCGCACGGTGTCCGCCGGGTGGACCACCGCGCCGCCCTTCAGGTTGTCGGTGAGGTCGAGCAGGCTGGAGACGAATACCTCGTAGGCGGCCGTGCCCTCGGCGAGGACGGCCTCGCGGCTGCCGCCGGCAGGCAGGCGCTTGGGCACGAAGCCGCCCTTGGCGCCCACCGGCACGATCACCGCGTTCTTCACCTGCTGCGCCTTCACGAGGCCCAGGATCTCGGTGCGGAAGTCCTGCGGGCGGTCCGACCAGCGCAGGCCGCCGCGCGCCACCTTGCCGAAGCGCAGGTGCACGCCCTCGACGCGCGGGGCGTAGACGAACACCTCGTAGAGCGGGCGGGGCAGGGGCAGGCCCTCCACCTTCGCGCTCTCGAACTTCACGGCGATGGCCTCGCGCGGGCGGCACTCCTCGTCGCACTGGTAGAAGGTGGTGCGCACGGCGGCGTCCACCAGATTGATGAAGCGCCGGAGGATGCGGTCCTCGTCGAGGCTCGACACCCGGCCGAGAGCGTTGGCGAGCGCCTCGCGCAGCGGCGTCTCGCGGGCGGCGCGCGCATCCGGGGCCGGGTCGTGGGCGGGGTCGAAGCGGGCGTGGAACAGGGCCACGATGTCCCGCGCGATGGCCTCGTGGGCGGCGAGGGTGCGCCAGAGGTAGTCGGGGCTGAAGGGAATGCCCGCTTGCCGCAGGTAGCGCCCGAGGGTGCGCACCAGCGCCGCCTCGCGCCAGGAGAGGCCGGCATCCAGCACCAGGGCGTTGAAGCCGTCGTCCTCGGCGGCGCCGCGCAGCACCGCGTTCAGGCAGTCCTCCAGCCGCTCGTCCGAGCCGGCGATGGCGATGGCGCCGCCATCGGCCCGCTCCAGCGACATGTCGTGGAGCCAGCAGCGCTCGACGCCGACATCGGCGCCCATCTCCTCGTCGCCGTCCTGCGGCTCGATGCGGTAGGTGCGCTCGTTGATGGCCTTGAGGCCCATGTTCTCCAGCATGGGGACGCGGATGGAAAGCGGCAGCGGCGCCCCATAGGAGAGCAGGCGCAGGGAGATGCGCGTGTCCGGGTCCTCGGCCCGGCGGTAGAAGTCGATGGCGATGGGCCGCTCCGGCGAGAGGCGCTCCATGCGCTCGATGTCGGCGAGGGCGGTCGCCACGTCGAAGGCGGCCTGGTAGCCGGCGCCGAAGGCGGGGCCGTAGCGGTGGCGCAGCAGCGCGGCATCCGGGCCCGCGAGCACCGGCGCGGCGGCGATGGCCGCGCACAGGCGGTCGTTCCAGGAGAGGGTGGAAGCGGCCACCGCCCGTTCGAGGGCGGCGAGGTCCGGCGCGGGCGCGGGGCCGCCCCGGCGGTCCACCGTGTAGTGCGCGCGGATGAGGGGCACGCCCGAAATGAAGCTTTCCACGCAGGTCGAGACCGTGCCCTCGAACGCCTCCTCCAGCAGCGTGCCGATGCGCCCGCGCACGGCGGCGTCGAACCGCTCGCGCGGCACATAGGCCAGCACCGAGGCGAAGCGGCCGAAGCGGTCGAGCCGCGCCAGCACCCGCACCCGCGGCCGGTCGTAGAGGGAGAGGATGTCGCGCGCGTGGGCGGCGAGGGTGGCCACGTCGACCTGGAAGAAGTCGTCGCGCGGGTAGGTTTCCAGCGCCGTTTCCAGGGCGCGGGCCGAATGGCTCTCCGGCTCCAGCCCCGAGCCGCGCACCACCGCCTCCGCCTTGAGCCTGAGGTAGGGGATCTCGCGCACCGAATGGGTGTAGGCGGTGGAGGTCAGCAGGCCCACGAGGTGGACCTCGCCGGTGAGGCGGCCTTTCTCGTCATGGGTCTTGATGCCCACATAGTCCATGACGTTGCGCCGGTGCACGCGCGAGCGCAGGCTGGCCTTGGAGAACATCAGCGGCTGCGGCCCTTCGAGGAAGGCGCGGATCTCCGGCGTGGTCACCACCGGCGCGTCGCCGAGGCGCAGCTCGCGCACCACGGGATCGCGCAGCACGCCGAGGCCCGAGCCCGGCTCGGCCACCAGCTCGCCGGCGGCGTCGAGCGCATAGGCGCGCAGCCCGAGGAAGGTGAAATTGTCCTCCGTGAGCCAGGTGAGGACGTCGGCGGCCTCCAGCCGGTCCTTGTCGGCGTAGGGGGTCTTCTCCTTGCGCAGGGCCTTGGCGAGGGCCTTCACCTGCCGGCGCATGGCCTGGAAGTCCTCGTTGATGGCGTGGACATCGGCCAGCGTCGCCGCGATGCCCGCCTTCAGGTGCGCCTGCGCGGCGGCGTCGATGGCCGCCACATGCATGTGGATGAGGCTCTCGCGATTGTCCTCGGCCTCCCTGGCGGACGGCTCGGCGAGCCCGGCGGCGCGGCCGTCGCGGTCGCGCGTCACGTGGAAGATGGGATGGGCGGCGAGCTTCAGCTCCAGCTTCCGGTCGGCAAGCTCCCCCGCCACCGAATCGAACAGGAAGGCCATGTCGTCGTTGATGGCCTCGATCACGGTAATGGCCGCGCTGCCGGCGCCGGCATCGAACACGCGCACGTCCGCCGCCCCGCGCGGGCGGGCGAGCAGGTGGGCCCAGGCGTCGCGCACCAGGCTCGCCACCAGGGCGGGGTCGAGGGGCATCAGGTCTTCCGGGGCGATGGCCGCCAGGAAGGTGCGGGTGAACAGATCCGGCAGCTCGGTGCCGGCGGCGGCGAGGGCGGTGCGGATGGCCTCGATGCGTCCTTGCAGGTCGTGATCGGTTTCGGCAGTCTGAAAGCCTTGAACAGTCATGGCCACTCCCCCGAATGGACGCCCTCGCGCCGCGCCGGTTCCCCGCGGAACCGTCTGTCGCGTCCGCCGAAGTTCGGTCACGAGCCACGACGCAACGATGACGAGGAACGCCTATGGCCCCCACAGTGAAGCGCGCCACCGCCGGCTCAAAGACCAAAAGCGCGGTCGCCGAAAAAACCGGCACGCCTGCGAAGCGGGCGCCCGCCGCGCCGAAGGCCCGGAAGGCGCCGGCGGCCGCTCCCGTGGCGGCCCGCGCGCCCGATGACACGCCGGCCATCGCCCTCGACCTGCCCATGGCCGAGCTCGACGCAGCGACCGACGCCTATTTCGAGAAGTGTCGCAACAAGATCGGCTTCGTGCCCAACGTTCTTCAGGCCTACGCTTTCGATCTCGCCAAGCTTTCCGCGTTCGCCGGCATGTACAACGACCTGATGCTCGCGCCCTCCGGTCTTTCGAAGCTGGAGCGGGAGATGATCGCGGTGGCGGTTTCCAGCGTGAATCGCTGCTATTACTGCCTCACCGCCCATGGCGCCGCCGTGCGCCAGCTCTCGGGCGATCCGGTTCTGGGTGAGCAGATGGTGATGAACTATCGCGCCGCGCGGCTCGACCCGCGCCAGCGCGCCATGCTCGACTTCGCGGTGAAGCTCACCGAGCGCCCCCACGAGGTGGAGGAGGAAGACCGCGCCGCTTTGCGCAAGGCAGGCTTCTCCGAGCGCGACATCTGGGACATCGGCGCGGTCACCGGCTTCTTCAACATGACGAACCGCCTCGCCTCCGCCACCGACATGCGCCCCAACACGGCCTATCACGCCGAGGCGCGCGGGCTCGCCGATTGAGCGCCGACCCCCGGCCGGCGGCGCGGGCCGGGGGCGGACATGCTCACAAAAATTTTTCCGAGCGTACGCTCGTTCTATTCCGCGATGTGGTATGAAGTGGATGGCCTCCCAGCGGACAAGCCGACGCCAGGGAAGGACCAGTTGACGCAGCCAAGGCATCGCATGCTAGGGTGCGTCGCAAGAGATAGCGCACCGCTCAAGGTGCCGTCCGGAGGAAACCGCCAGGGTCGCGCGCCAGCATGCGTGCGTGCGCGCCCATGGCTTCAACACGAGGGCGCCCACCGATCATGGACACCGTCGCAGACGTGCCCTACATCGTTGAAGCATCTGGTCTCACGAAGGAATTCAAGGGGTTCGCGGCCGTCAAGAACGTGAACCTCAGGATCCGTCGCCACACCATCCACGCCCTCATCGGGCCGAATGGCGCGGGCAAGACCACCTGCTTCAATCTCATCACCAAGTTCCTGGAGCCTACCCGCGGCATCATCAGGCTCAACGGGCGCGACATCACCCGCACCCCGCCGGCCGATGTGGCGCGGCTCGGCATGGTCCGTTCGTTCCAGATCTCCGCCACCTTCCCGCACCTCACCGTGCTGGAGAACGTGCGCATCGCCCTGCAGCGCCCCATGGGCAACTCTTTCCGCTTCTGGCAGTCCGAGAGCACGCTCGACGTGCTCAACGACCGCGCCATGGAGCTGATCGCCGACGTGGACCTCGTCTCCTACCGCGACCACCTCGCGGTGGAGCTGCCCTACGGCCGCAAGCGCGCGCTGGAGATCGCCACCACGCTCGCCCTCGACCCCGAGATGCTGCTGCTCGACGAGCCCACCTCCGGCATGGGCCGGGAGGACATCGCCCGCACGGCGGATCTCATCCGCCGCGTGTCGGAGAACCGCACCATCCTGATGGTGGAGCACAATCTCTCCGTGGTGGCCGATCTCTCGGACATGATCACCGTGCTGGCGCGCGGGGAGATCCTCACCGAGGGGCCCTACGCGGAGGTGTCGAAGAACCCGCAGGTGGTGGAAGCCTACATGGGCACCGGGCACGGAGCGCACTGACATGCCGGAGACGAACGCGCCCCTGCTCGCGGTGAAGGACCTGCACGGCCACTATGGCGAGAGCCACGTGCTGCACGGCATGACCTTCGACGTCCGCCCCGGAGAGGTGGTGACCCTGCTCGGCCGCAACGGCGCGGGCAAGACCACAACCATGCGGGCCATCATGGGCCTCCTGCGCAAGCGCGCGGGCTCCATCCGCTACGAGGGCACCGAGACGGTGGGCCTCGCGCCCAACAAGATCGCCCGCCTCGGCATCGCCATCTGCCCCGAGGAGCGCGGCATCTTCGCCTCGCTCTCGGTGCGGGAGAACCTGCTGCTGCCGCCGGTGGTGCTACCCGGCGGGCTTTCGGTGGACGAGATCCACGCGCTGTTTCCGCGCCTGGAGGAACGGCGCAACAGCCAGGGCACCAAGCTCTCCGGCGGCGAGCAGCAGATGCTGGCCATCGCCCGCATCCTGCGCACGGGGGCCAAGCTCCTCCTGCTGGACGAGCCTTCCGAGGGTCTTGCCCCGGTGATCGTGCAGCATATCGGCCAGATCATCCGGGACCTCAAGACGAGAGGGTTCACGGTGCTGCTGGTGGAACAGAACTTCCACTTCGCTTCCACTGTCGCCGACCGGCACTATGTGGTCGAGCACGGCCGCGTGGTGGACATGGTGGAGAACGACAAGATCGCGGAGAACGCGGCGCGTCTGGAAGCGTTCCTGGGCGTGTGAGGCGGTCGCGGCGCGCTCGCGCGGGGCGTTCCCCTGTCGCGCGTGGTCCCTTGCGTCTTCCCGTGCCGTCCGCGCGCGGGCTTCCGTTTCGATCGCTGCTGTTCTGAAGTTCCGAAATAACAAACGCCGGCGAAAGTCCGGCAGGGAGGAAACATCATGCGTTTTGCTGCCATTCTGCTGGCGGCCACCAGCCTCGCCGGCATCGGCGCGGCCCAGGCGGCTGACCCGGTCCCGGTGAAGATCGGCGTGCTCAACGACCAGTCCGGCCTCTATGCCGACCTCGGCGGCCAGGGCTCGGTGTGGGCCGCCAAGAAGGCGGTGGAGGACTTCGGCGCCGCCGCCAAGGGCTTGAAGGTGGACGTCATCTTCGCCGACCACCAGAACAAGGCGGATGTGGGCACCTCCATCGCCCGCCAGTGGTATGACGTGGACGGGGTGGACCTGATCGTCGACACGCCCAACTCGGGCGTCGCGCTCGCGGTCTCCGGCGTGACCAAGGAGAAGAACAAGGTCTTCATCAATTCCGGCGCCGCCACCTCCGACCTCACCGGCAAGGCCTGCACGCCCAACACCGTGCACTGGACCTACGACACCTGGGCGCTCGCCAACGGCACCGGCAAGGCCATCGTGAAGACCGGCGGCGACACCTGGTTCTTCCTCACCGCCGACTACGCCTTCGGCCACGCGCTGGAGCGCGACACCGCCAAGGTGGTGACCGAGAACGGCGGCAAGGTGGTGGGCTCCGTGAAGGTGCCGCTCAACAACGCCGACTTCTCCTCCTTCCTGCTGCAGGCGCAGAGCTCCAAGGCCAAGATCGTCGGCCTCGCCAATGCCGGCGGCGACACGATCAACTCCATCAAGCAGGCCTCCGAATACGGCATCGTGGACGGTGGCCAGAAGCTCGCCGGCCTGCTCATCTTCCTCACCGACGTGCATTCGCTGGGGCTCAAGACCGCCCAGGGGCTGAACCTCACCGCCGCCTGGTACTGGGACCAGACCGACGCCAACCGCAAGTTCGCCGACGAGTTCGCCAAGGCCAACGGCGGCAAGCGGCCGACCATGGTGCAGGCGGGCGTCTATTCCGGCGTCACGCATTATCTGAAGGCGGTCGAGGCACTGAAGTCCGCCAAGGACGGCGCCGCCGTGGTGACGGAGATGAAGAAGCTCCCCACCGACGACCCGCTGTTCGGCAAGGGCGAGGTGCGCATCGACGGCCGCCACATCCACCCCATGTATCTCTACGAGGTGAAGAAGCCTTCGGAATCCAAGGGGCCGTGGGATTACTACACCCTGAAGGCCACCATTCCCGCCAATGAAGCGTTCCGCCCCCTGAGCGAGAGCGACTGCCCGCTGGTGAAGAAGGGCTGAGGACAACTTAGGACGGGCCGGCCTTCCCCCGCGGGCCGGCCCGCTTTCCCCTGACGAGACGGATCTCCCATGTTCGAGCTTCTCGGCATTCCCCCCCAGGCGCTGTTCGGGCAATTGCTGCTCGGCCTCATCAACGGCGCGTTCTACGCCATGCTGAGCCTCGGGCTCGCGGTGATCTTCGGCCTGCTGAACGTCATCAACTTCACCCACGGCGCACAATACATGATGGGCGCGTTCGGGGCGTGGATGCTGCTCAATTATCTCGGCGTGCCGTTCTGGGGCGCGCTCGTCATCTCGCCCATCCTGGTCGCCATCATCGGCATGGTGATCGAGCGCACGCTGCTGCGGCGATTGTACAATCTCGATCACCTCTACGGCCTGCTGCTCACCTTCGGCCTCGCCCTCATCTTCGAGGGGCTGTTCCGGCGGCAGTACGGCTCCTCGGGCCTGCCCTACAACAATCCCCTGCCGGGCGGCACCAACCTCGGCTTCATGTTCCTGCCCAACTACCGCGCGTTCGTGGTGGTGGCCTCGCTGGTGGTGTGCTTCGTCACCTGGTTCGTGATCGAGCGCACCAAGCTCGGCTCGTACCTGCGCGCCGCCACCGAGCGGCCGGACCTGGTGCAGGCGTTCGGCATCGACGTGCCGCGCATGATCACGCTCACCTACGGCTTCGGCGTGGGCCTCGCCGCGCTCGCCGGCGTGCTGGCCGCGCCCGCCTACCAGGTGAGCCCCACCATGGGCTCGAACCTCATCATCGTGGTGTTCGCGGTGGTGGTCATCGGCGGCATGGGCTCCATCATGGGCGCCATCGTCACCGGCTTCGGCCTCGGCATCATCGAGGGCCTCACCAAGGTGTTCTATCCGGAGGCCTCCTCCACCGTCATCTTCGTCATCATGGCGCTCGTGCTCATGGTGAAGCCCGCCGGCCTGTTCGGCACGGCCAAGTGAGGCGGCTGCCATGAACGTGTCCTCCAGCTCCACCCCCGCCACCGCGCGCGGCGCCGCGGCGCCCGCATCCTCCTCCACGCTCACGGTGCTCGGCCTGCTGGCGGTGGCCGTGCTCCTGGTGGCGCCCTTCGGCGTCTATCCCGTGTTCCTCATGAAGGTGATGTGCTTCGCGCTGTTCGCGTGCGCCTTCAACCTGATGCTGGGCTACACCGGGCTGCTCTCCTTCGGCCACGCCATGTTCTTCGGTGGGTCCGCCTACATCTGCGCGCACACCATCAAGGTGCTGGGCTTCTCGCCGGAGCTGGGCATTCTGGCCGGGGTCGCGTTCGCGGCGGCGCTCGGGCTGGTGGCGGGGCTGCTCGCCATCCGCCGGCAGGGCATCTACTTCGCCATGGTGACCCTGGCGCTGGCGCAGATGTTCTTCTTCTTCTGTCTCCAGGCGCCCTTCACCGGCGGCGAGGACGGCCTGCAGGGGGTGCCGCGCCGGCCGCTGTTCGGCCTCATCGACATCACCCAGGATCGCCACCTCTACTATGTGGTGCTCGCCATCTTCCTGTTCGGCTTCGTGGTCATTCACCGCGCCATCCACTCGCCGTTCGGGCAGGTGCTGAAGGCGATCCGCGAGAACGAGCCGCGCGCCATCTCGCTGGGCTACCGGGTGAACCAGTACAAGCTGCTCGCGTTCGTGCTCTCGGCGGCGCTGGCAGGGCTCGCGGGCTCCACCAAGGTGCTGGTGTTCCAGCTCGCCTCCCTTACCGACGTGGCGTGGCAGATGTCGGGCGAGGTGATCCTGATGACCCTGGTGGGCGGCATGGGCACCATCCTCGGCCCGGTGGTGGGCGCCGCCGTCATCGTCACCATGCAGAACTACCTCGCCGGCCTCGGCGAATGGGTGCTGGTGATCCAGGGGGGGATCTTCGTTCTCGCCGTGTCGCTGTTCCGCAGGGGCATCGTGGGGGAAATCCTCGCCCTGGTGAAATACTACGGGGCCCGCAAGGCGGGCTGAGCACGATCCCCGCCGCCTGCCGGTGACCGCCGGCGGCGGGGTGCGGATTTTTCTCGTGATTTTTCGATTGCACGTCATGTCGCCGCGCTATCCACTGTCCCGGATCTGCCGCATCGGGGCCGGCGCCGCGTGGCGCCGGCCCCCGCGTCGAAGGGCGAGGAATGGCCATGAATGCAGGCGTGCCAGCACAGGAGCCGGCGCAGGGGGGCGTCACCCGCTACGCTGATTTCCTTCTGCTCGGAGGCGGCATCGCGGGTGCTTCCGCCGCCGCGACCCTGAGGGCCGAAGGAGCCGGCGGATCGGTGATGGTGCTCTCCGCCGAGGAGGTGCCGCCCTATCACCACACCGCGCTCTCCAAGGGCCTGCTGCTGGGCGACGACCCCGACGGGCGGATCTACATCCACCCCGCGAGCTTCTATTCCGAGAACCAGATCGGGCTGGAGCTGAACACCAAGGTCTCGCGCGTGGACACCGCCAAGAAGGCGGTGGTCACCACCTCCGGCGAGCGCATCGGCTACGGCCAGCTCCTGATCGCGGTGGGCGCCAAGCCGCGCCCGCTCACCGTGCCCGGCGCCACGCTTCCGGGCGTCTTCACCCTGCGCCAGAAGAGCGACGCCGACGCCATCCGCGCGGCCTTGCAGGGGGCGAAGCGGGCGGTGGTGCTGGGCGGCAGCTACCTCGGGCTCGAAATCGCCATGTCCCTGCTGGAGAGCGGGCTCAAGGTCACCATCATCGAGAAGGGGCCGCGCCTGCTGCCCCACCTCGAGGCGCCGCGCCTGTCGCAGTATTTCGAGCAATATGCCGAGGCCCGCGGCGCCACGCTGATGCTGGGCGACACCGTTTCCACGGTGCGCGGGAAGAACAGGGTGGAGGCGGTGGAGACCGTGGGCGGGCGGCGCGTGCCGTGCGATCTGATGGTGGTGTCCATCGGCGTGACCCCCGCCACCTCCTTCCTCACGGGCAGCGGCATCCCCCTCGACGAGGAGGGCTACGTGCTGGTGGACGAGCAGCTGCGCACCGGCGTCCCCGACGTGTTCGCCGCCGGCGACATCACCAATTTCCACGATCCCGTGTTCGCCCGCCGGCGCCACCTGCAGCACTGGGACAATGCGCTGAAGCAGGGCCGGCTCGCCGCCCGCAACATGCTGGGGCGCCGGCTGCGCTATGACGAGGTTTCCTATTTCTTTTGCGAGGTGGGAGACATCGGCTTCAACGTGCTCGGCGCCACCGAGGAGGCGGACAACTGGATAGCCCGCGGCTCGCTGGAGGAGGGGTCCTTCGCGCTGTTCTATCTGAAGGGCGACGTGCCGCGCGCGATGTTCTCCGTGGGCCGCCCGCCGGACGAGATCCGGGTGACGGAGGGTCTCATCCGCTACCGCGTCGCCCTCGGCGCGGTGAAGCATCGCCTGCCCGAGCCGGGCTTCGTGCTCGACCACATCCCCACCCAGACCGCGCTCATCCTGCAGGGCGGCGGCGCGCTCGGCGCCTATGAGTTCGGGGTGGTGAAGGCGCTGGAGGAGGAGGGCATCTATCCCGACATCGTGGCCGGGGTGTCCATCGGCGCGCTCAACGGGGTGGTGATCGCCGGCAATCCGCGCCATGCCACCCAGGCGCTCGAATCCTTCTGGAACGACCTTTCGGTCACCACCCCGCATCTGCCGTTCGTGGAGCTGCGCCGCGCGGCGGCGGCGTCCAAGATCCTGGCCATGGGGGTGCCGAACTTCTTCACCCCGCGCTGGGTGATCCCGCCCAAGGGGCCGGAGGACTGGCCCGCCAACTGGACCAGCTATTACGACACCTCGCCCATGAAGGCGCTGCTCTCGAAATACGTGGATTTCTCCACCCTCAAGGACAGCCCGGTGCGGCTTCTCATGAGCGCGGTGAACGTCACCACGGCGACCCTCGATGTGTTCGACAGCTATGTGGACGACCTCACCGCCGACCATGTCCTCGCCAGCGGCTCCCTGCCGCCGGGCTTCCCCTGGACCATTATCGACGGCAAGGCCTATTGGGACGGCGGCATCGTCAGCAACTCGCCGCTCGACCTGCTGCTGGAGCGCTGCGGGCCGGACGGCAAGCGCGTCTTCATCGTCGATCTCTTCTCCGGCCGTCGCGCGCTGCCCTCCAACATGATGGAGGTGTTCGCCCGGCGCGACGAGATCGTGTATTCGGAGCGGGTGCAGAGCGATCTGCACTATCGCGCGCAGATCGAATATTATCGTAAGCTGGTGGATCATTTGGTGAGCCGCCTCGATGAGGTGGAGGCGGCCAAGGTGACGCGCCTTCCGGCCTACATCCAGCTCATGGGCGATGGCGCCATGAGCACCATCACCCGCATCGTGCGCGCCGGCCAGACCGGAGAGCACGCCTCGCGCGATTACGATTTCTCGGATCTCGCCATCGAGACCAACGCCGCCGAGGGCTATGCCGAGGCCAAGCGCACGCTCCGCCGGGCCTGAGGTTTCCCGGCCCCGCGCCCGGCCCGGCGTGGGGCGGCCGCCTGCGGCGACAGGCCGGACGGCGCAGCCCCGAGGGGCTTACCATCCGGCCCGCCATCCCATGCCGGTCAGGGCTTGGCACGGGTAGCTCGTTTCCCGAGGGCGGGCGCGCTCGGCGTTGCGGCCGGTCATCCGGGCCGCTCGGTATCATTCGCGCTGGGATTGTCTTAGCAATGTCATGCACGCCGGGAAAGAAGCAAAAGCTCCATAAAACGGGCGGTGGGCGCGGGGAATAGGAAGCTGCGTTCACTTCGGATCGGCTTTCCTTTGACATTCCGCGACACGCGCCTGAGCGACGTTCGCCACGATCCACGAAGATCCCGCGTTCCGAGGGGCCGGCGCGTGCACGTGCGGCGCTCCGGGGGCGCGCCATGGCGGGGACCCGCCGGCCTGGACCGGATGCGCGCCGTGCCATCGGCCTGGAGCATTTCCGCGCGAGGCGGACACCGGATCGCGTGAAGAAGTGCGAAAAATCAATAGTTTATATCGGTTCCGATGCGCGCGTTCAGGTGCCGCGCGGGCTTGGCCGAAAGCGGGTGCGTGATGCCCTCAGGCTCTTGGCGTCACGGCTGGAGCGGTGCCGCGGGGGCGCCGAAGCGGTCGCGCCAGCTCGGCTGGGCGCCGGGGAGGGGCAGCGCCCGAGCGCAGAACACCGCCCGCGCCACGGCCCGCGCCAGCACGGCCGAGGCACAGGCGCCGATGCGGGCGAGGTCGGCGAGCGGCTCCGCCAGCGGCCGCGCCCCGGTGCCGAGGGCGAACACGCAGTCGCCGTCGAGCGGCGTGTGGATGGGGAACAGCGACAAGGCGAGGCCGTCCTGCGCCATCACCGCCAGCCGCTGGGTCTGCGCCGGGGTCAGCACGGCGTCGCACGCCACCACCGCGAGGGTGGTGGCCGAGAGCGGCACGTGGCCCTTGAGGGCGGGGGACGAGGCTTCGTCCGGAAAGGTCGCGGGCAGGCCGAGGCCGCCGAATTCCGCCTGCCGCTCATAGGGCGCGGCGCGGAAATGGGGCCCGGCGCCGACCAGCGGGCTGCCCACGGCGTTCACCGCCACCACCGCCCCCACCACATGGCCCGAGGGCAGCACCGCGGAGGCCGAGCCGAGCCCGCCCTTCACCGTGGCCGTGGTGGCGCCATAGCCCGCCCCGGCGGTGCCGAGGGGAAAGTCGAGCCCGGCGGCCAGCAGCGCCTCGCGCCCGAGCGCGCGGTAAGGCGGCTCGGCGCCCCAGGCCTTGTCGCCGCCGTTCAGAAGATCGAACAGCACCGCGCCGGGCACGATGGGCACCCGCGCCGCACCCACCGCGAAGCCGCGTCCCGCTTCCGCGAGGGCGGCCATGACGCCGGCCGCCGCGTCGAGCCCGAAGGCCGAGCCGCCGGAGAGGACGATGGCGTCCACCCGCTCCACGGTGGCGGCGGGGGAGAGAAGATCGGTCTCGCGGGTGCCGGGCCCGCCGCCGCGCACGTCCACGGCCGCCACCGTGGGTGCCTCGCAGAGCACCACGGTGACGCCGGTGGCGCGGCGCGCGTCCTGCGCGTGGCCCACCCTGAGGCCGGGCACGTCGGTGATGAGATTGCGCATGGCTTCCCCCCTTGGCACCTGCCCGCATGGAAACGTTGTAGATGGCTTTTCGCGCTTCTGGAAAGGGCGGCTTCCGCCCGTCCCGGCGCTCACAAGGCGGGGAGCGCGGCGAAGTGCGGCTTGCCGCCGGCGCGCGGGGGGACCATGACGGGGCCGACTTGAACAGATTGCCGTCAGGGTTCCATGGCCGACGTCACCCTTCCCGCCGCCTTCCTGGCCGGCCTCGTGAGCTTCGTGTCCCCGTGCGTGCTGCCGCTGGTGCCGCCCTATCTGTGCTTCCTCGGCGGCAGCACGCTGGAGGACCTCGCCGGGGATGAGCCGGTGAAGGAGGTGGGGCGGCGGGCCATGCTGGGCGCGGCGCTGTTCGTCGGCGGCTTCTCCCTGGTGTTCGTGCTGCTGGGCGCCGGCGCCTCCGCCATCGGCGACCTGCTGCGGGCGCACCTCGATGTGCTGTCCGTGGTCGCCGGGCTCGCCATCCTGGTGATGGGACTGAACTTCCTGGGCGTGTTCCGCATCCAGCTCCTGCACCGCACGGCGCGCCCGCATGTGAACGAGCCGGCGGGCCTGTGGGGGGCGTTCGTGATGGGGCTCGCCTTCGCCTTCGGCTGGACGCCCTGCCTCGGCCCGGTGCTGGGGGCCATCCTGGCGGTGGCCGGCTCGGAGGGTACCGTTTCCAAGGGCGCGCTGCTGCTCGCCACCTATTCGCTTGGGCTCGGCGTGCCGTTCCTGCTGGCGGCGGTGGCGGTGCGGCCCTTCCTGGCGAGCCTCGTCCACGTGCGCAAGCTGCTGCCGGTGATGGAGAAGGTGATGGGCGCCCTGCTGGTGCTCACTGGCATCGCCTTCATGTCCGGCTGGATCGCCCATGCGAGCTACTGGCTGCTGGAGACCTTCCCCGGCCTCGCCGCCATCGGCTGAGCGCGCCGCGCGGGATGCCGGAATGAAAAAGCCCGCGCCAACCGGCGCGGGCTTTTCCTTTTCGCGGCGGGCGCGCCTCAGAGCTGCTTGTAGGCGCCGTCCTTCCACTCGTAGACGACGTAGTCGATCTTGGTGATGTCGCCCTTCTTGTCGAAGGAGAGCGGGCCGAGCACCGTGTCGAACACCTTGCCGGAGTGGATCTCGGCGGCGATCTTCTTCGGGTCGAGGGACTTGGTGGCCTCGGCCGCCTGCTTGATGACCTGAACGGCCGCGTAGGAATAGAGCACGTAGCCTTCGGGATCGATGCCCTTCGCCTTGAAGGCGGCGACGATGTCCTTGGCGGCCGGGTTGTTGCGCGGGTCGGGGCCGAAGGTCATCAGCGTGCCCGCGGCGCCCGGGCCGGCGATGGTCCAGTATTCCTTGTCGGCGATGCCGTCGCCGCCGAACAGCACGGTGTCCATGCCCTGGTCGCGCATCTGGCGCACGATGAGGCCGGCCTCGGGGTGCAGGCCGCCGTAATAGACGAGGTCGACGCCGTTGGCCTTCAGCTTGGAGACGAGGGCGGAATAATCCTTCTCGCCGGGGTTGATGCCCTCGTAGAGGACTTCCTTCATGCCGCCCTTGTTCATGGCCTTCTGGGTCTCGTCCGCGAGGCCCTTGCCGTAGGGGGTCTTGTCGTGGACGATGGCGACCTTCTTGCCCTTGAACGCCTTGACGATGTAGTCGCCCGCCACCGAGCCCTGCTGGTCGTCGCGGCCGCAGGTGCGGAAGGTGTTCCACATCTTGCGTTCGGTGAAGGTCGGGTTGGTGGAGGCGGGGCTGATCTGCAGCACGCCGGCTTCTTCATAGTCGGTCGAGGCCGGGATGGAGACGCCCGAGTTGAAGTGGCCGACCACGTATTTCACGCCGTCGGAGATGAACTTGTTGGCGGCGGACTTGCCCTGCTCGGGCTTGCCGGCGTCGTCGCCCACGGAAAGCTCGACCTTCTGGCCGAGAATGCCGCCCTGGGCGTTGATGTCGGCCACCGCCTGCTCGGCGCCGGTCTTGAGCTGGGCGCCGAAGGCCGCCGCGCCCCCGGTCATGGGGCCGCCCACGCCCATCTTCACCTGCGCCTGGGCCCCGGCCGCGAAGGCGAGGCTGGCGCCGAGCGCAAGCGACGCCAACAGGAGCTTCTTCATCTCGTCTCTCCCCTCGTGTGCCGGACCGCGAACATGGTGCCGGTCCGGATGGAACTGTCGCGGCGCATTGTGCCGCGATTCATGGAACTGTCACGGTGCGTTGGCGCCTTCGCCAGCTTCGGTGCCGTCGAGGCGCCGCCAGCACAGGGGGCCGGCGGGCGTGAACATCCAGCCGTACTGCACGCTCATCTGCCGCCGGCGCACCGCGCGGAAACCCAGCGCCGCCACCGCGAACAGGAAGACGAACTCCGCCAGCGAGGCGGCGGGCGAGAACAGGTCGTCTCCGAACAAGGCGAAGTGGCAGAAGCGCACCGCGGCCGCCAGCGGCACGCAATAGAGCGCGAGGGAGGCGGGCGAGCGCCAGGCCCGCGCCACCGCCTTGCCGGTATGCCAGGCGGCGCTGCCGCCCATCACCAGCGACACCAGCAGGAAATCCCCCGGCGCGCCGCCCGTGACCTCCTGCGGCGCCAGCGCCGCCGCGAGCACGAACAGGGCGATGAGAACGAGGGGGATGACCAGCAGGGGCGAGGCGGGGCTTCCCGGATCGCGCGCCATCTCAATGCCCTCCTTCGAGATAGGCGGCGCGCACCTCCGGCCGGGCGAGCAGGTCCGCGCCGGTGCCGCTCATGGTGATGACGCCGTTGACCATGACATAACCGCGGTGGGCGAGCTTCAGGGCGTGGTAGGCGTTCTGCTCCACCAGGAACACGGTGAGGCCCTCGGTCGCGTTCAGCGTGCGGATGGCCTCGAAGATCTGCCGCACCACCAGCGGGGCGAGGCCGAGGGAGGGCTCGTCCAGCAGCAGCAGGCGCGGCCGGCTCATGAGCGCGCGGGCGATGGCCAACATCTGCTGCTCGCCGCCGGAGAGGGTGCCGCCGCGCTGGCCGATGCGCTCCTTGAGGCGGGGGAACATCTCGAACATGCGCTCGAGATCTTCCGCGAAGTGGGTGCCGCCCTCCACCGCCGCGCCCATCTGCAGGTTCTCGTAGACGGTCATGCGCGGGAAGATGCGCCGGCCTTCGGGCGACTGGGCGATCCTGAGGCGCATGATCTCGTGGGTGGGCAGGCGGGTGATGTCGCGCCCGGCGAAGGTCACGCGGCCCTCGCGCGCCTGGGGCGAGCCGCAGATGGTCATCATCAGCGTGGACTTGCCGGCCCCGTTGGCGCCGATGAGGGTGACGATCTCCCCCTCTTTGATGTCGAGGTCCACGCCCTTCAGGGCGATGATGTTGCCGTAATAGGCCTTCACGCCCCGCACGGCGAGCAGGGGGGCGGCCTTGGCGAGGGCGCTCATGCGTTCACCCCCGCCGCCACGGCTTCGTCCTCGTCCTCGACCCCGAGATAGGAGGCGATGACCCTGGGGTCGTCGCGCACCTCCCTGGGGCTGCCGTCGGCGATCTTGCGGCCATATTCGAGCACCACGACATGGTCGGAGATCTCCATCACCACGCTCATGTCGTGCTCGATGAGCAGGATGGAGGCCTCGTGATCGGCCCGGATGGCGAGCAGCAAAACGTTCATCTCGTGGGATTCGCGCGGGTTGAGGCCCGCCGCCGGCTCGTCGAGGCACAGGAGCACGGGCCTCGTGCACATGGCGCGGGCGATCTCCAGCCGCCGCTGGTCGCCGTAGGGCAGGTCGCCGGCCGGGTCGTCGGCGCGGGCGGTGAGGCTGATCTTGTCGAGCCAGTAGAGGGCGTGGTCCACCGCCTCTTTCTGCCGGCGCCGCCAGGAGGGCAGGTTGAGCAGGGCGGCGGGATTGATGAGCCCGGCCTCGGTGAGCGACATGTGTTGCGCCACCAGGAGGTTTTCCAGCACGGTCATGCCCGAGAACAGCCGGATGTTCTGGAAGGTGCGCGCCACCTTGGCCCGGGAGGAGACCTTGTGGTCCGGCAGCCGCTCCAGCAGATAGGCGGCGCCGGCTCCGGTGCGGGCCTCAGGCAGGCCTCCGGTGGTGAGGGCGTCCAGCTCCTGGGCGGTGGCCGGGCCGCCGTGCATCAGGGCGAGGCGGCCGGTGGAGGGCTTGTAGAAGCCGGTGATGCAGTTGAACACGGTGGTCTTGCCGGCGCCGTTGGGGCCGATCACCGCCGTCACCTCGCCGCGCCCGGCGCGAAAGGAGACGTCGCCCACCGCGACGAGGCCGCCGAAGCGCATGGACAGGTGGTCCACCTGCAGCAGCGGGTTGCGGTCCCAGCTGCGGGGGAGGGCAAGCTCGGCCATCAGCCGTGGCCCTCCTTGACGAGCGCGCCGGAAACCGCCTTGCGCTCCTTCAGGAAGATGGTGGGCATGCGGCTCGCGACCAGGCCGCGCGGGCGCCACACCATCACCGCCACCATGGCGAAGCCGAAGATGAGCATGCGGTAGAGCGAGGGGTCGAAATCCGGCCCGAACAGGAAGCTCGCCTTCAGGAAGGAAAGGTTGCGCAGCATCTCCATGCCGCCGATGAGCAGCACCGCCGCCGCCGCCACCCCCATCTGCGAGCCCATGCCGCCGAGCACCACGATGGCGAGGATGACCGCCGATTCCATGAAGGTGAAGCTCTCCGGCGAGACGAAGCGCACCCGCACGGCGAAGAACGCGCCCGCGAAGCCGCCGAACATGGCGCCGGTGGCGAAGGCGGTGAGCTTGGTCAGCGTGGTGTTGATGCCGAGCGAGCGGCAGGCGATCTCATCCTCGCGCAGCGCCTCCCAGGCGCGGCCCACCGGCATCTTTCTCAGTCGCACGGTGGCGAGGGCGGTGAGCGCCGCGAGCCCCAGGATGACGAAATAGAGGAAAATGATCCGGTGCATCGAATCATAGTCGAGCCCGGCGCGGGCCGCGAAGCCGTCTTCGCCGCTGCTGAAGGGCACGCCGAAGAAGGTGACGGGCGGGATGGAGGAGATGCCGGCCCCGCCGTTGGTGAGCGACACCCAGTTGATGAGCACGAGGCGGATGATCTCGCCGAAGGCCAGGGTCACGATGGCGAGGTAGTCGCCCCGCAGGCGCAGCACCGGAAAGCCCAGGATGAGCCCCCACAAGGCGGCCAGGATGCCCGCCACCGGCAGGCACACCCAGAACGACCACGCCGCCCAGAACCCCTCCGCCAGATGGGCGTCGAGGAAGGCGTTCAGCGGCGCGCTGGTGGCGAGCAGGGCGAAGGTGTAGGCGCCCACCGCGTAGAACGCCACGTAGCCGAGATCCAGCAGGCCGGCGAGGCCCACCACGATGTTGAGGCCCCAGCCGAGCATCACATAGGTGAGGATGTAGATGCCGAGGTCCACCCAGTAGCGGCTGGGCGAGAGGCCGCCGGAAAGGGCAATGGCGAGGAAGGGATAGGCCAGCGCCACCAGGAAGAAGGCGGGCTTGGCCGCCGGGCCCAGCTTTCCGGCGAGCCCCGCGAGGAGAGGGGAGCGCCTGGGCGCTGTGTCTCGGCCCGGCCGCCATAAGGTGAGGTTCAGCGCCAGCCGCAGCGCCGCCACCAGCCCCGCGAACACCGCCACCAGGCCGAAGCGATAGGTGAGGGTGAGGGGGCCGGAGCCGGACTCGGTGGCGCGAAAGCCTACCAGGGGCAGTAGCAGGAGGGCGGTGATGATCGCGCTCGCGACGGCATCCTTGAGGGCGGGCAGCAGCACCGCCTCTGCGGGGGGCGGGGAGGGGACGGCCGGCGGCGCGGCGCCTTCCGGCGGACCTTCCTCGCGCTCCCACAGGTCGGATCTGTGGGCCGCCATCACACCTTCTCCACTTCCGGCCGACCGAGCAGGCCCTGGGGCATGAAGATGAGCACCACCACGAGGATGGAGAAGGCGGCCACATCCTTGTATTCGATGGAGAAATAGGCGGACCAGAAGGTCTCGATGAGACCGATGAGCAGGCCTCCCAGCACCGCGCCGGGCAGGGAACCGATGCCGCCGAGCACCGCCGCGGTGAACGCCTTCACCCCCGGCACGAAGCCGTCCGCGAAGTTCACCACGCCATAGTACATCAGGTACATCACGCCGGCCACGGCGGCGAGGGCGGCGCCGATGACGAAGGTGAGCGAGATGGTGCGGTCCACGTTGATGCCGAGCAGCGCGGCCATCTTGCGGTCCTGCTCGCAGGCGCGCTGGGCGCGGCCGAGCGGCGTCTTCTGCACCAGCCACCAGAAGCCGAAGAGGAGGCCCGCGGTGACCGCCATGATGATGATCTGCTTGTAGGCGAGGGTGACCGCGTAGCCGTCGCGCTCCATCAGCACGATCACGTCCGGCACCATGGGGGGCAGCGGCTTGTTGCGCGGGCCCTGGGCCACCTGCACGAAGTTGGACAGGAAGATGGACATGCCGATGGCGGAGATCATGGGCGCGAGGCGGAACGAGCCGCGCAGCGGCCGGTAGGCCACCCGCTCGATGGCCCAGCTCGTCAGGCCCGTGAACAGCATGGCCACCACCAGCGTGATGGCCAGCACCAGGAAGATGGAGCTGATGCCGACGACCGTGGTGAGCAGCAGCACGCAGATGAGGCCGATGAAGGCGCTCACCATGAACACGTCGCCATGGGCGAAGTTGACCATGCCGATGATGCCGAACACCATGGTGTAGCCGATGGCGATCAGCCCGTAGATCGACCCCAGGGTCAACCCGTTGATGAGCTGCTGGAGGAAAATATCCATCCGCCGCTGGACCCCTCTGTTCTGGTGGCCGCGCCTACAAATTCATCTTGCACGATGATTGGGCGAAACGCATTTTTTCAACTCATAGCCCGCCCCGGCGGCCGAGACAATTCTCGCGATGGCGCGTGCGCCTCTGCCGTCGCGCGCCGTCGGCACCGGGCGGGGGCCCGCGAACGCCCGCGCGGTCCTGTCCCGGCTTCCAAAAAGCACGGGCGCGTCAGGCGCCTCGCGTCCGCCCGGCAAAACGAAAGGCGGGCTCCGGCTGTGCCCGTGCCGCGATGTTTCGCCTGTCGTGCGAAGGGCTTGCGCGGCGGCCGCAATTCCTGGAACGGCGCGTTCGCGCGGGCCGGACGCGCCCTTGCCCTGGTGCGGCGAAGGTTGACCGGCGCGGAAAGGCAGACCAAGTTGCGCCGGGCCGCCTCGGCACAGGATGGCGGCCTGTTCACCGGGGCCGGGCCCCATGCCTGGGCGCCCGGGCCGCCAAGACAGCCACCGGCGCTTTTTTCCGTGATCTCGCCGTCGCCACCGGCAGTGCGCCGCTCCGCAGTTTCCTCTTTCTTAACGTCTGCCCCACGCCATGTCCTCCAGAAGCACGCCCCCCCAACCCTCGCCCACCACGTCTTCGTCCCCTCAGTCGCCGCCCCCCAAGCCCGCATCCGCGCGCTTCAAGATCGACCCCTTCCTGCCGGCGCTGGTCGGCGTGGTCGTGCTGGCCATCCTGTGGCCCGCGCCCGGAGTGACCGGCGGCTTCCTCCATGCCGATCGCGCTGCCACCTGGGGCATCGGCGTCATCTTCTTCCTCTACGGCATCTCGCTCGCCACCCGGCGGCTGCTGGAAAGCGCCACCCGCTGGCAGCTCCACCTCGTGGTGCAGCTCGCCACCTTCGCCCTGTTCCCGCTGGTGGTGGTGCTCGCCATGCCGCTCATCAACCGGCTGATGCCGGAGGAGGTGGGCATCGGCTTCTTCTTCCTGGCCGCGCTGCCGTCCACCGTGTCGTCCTCGGTGGCCATGACCTCGCTGGCGCGCGGCAACGTGGCGGTGGCCATCTTCAACGCCTCCATCTCCTCGCTCATCGGCGTGTTCGTGACGCCGCTGCTGATGGCGTGGTACCTGCATGCCACCGGCGGCACCATGGCGCTCGGCGACGTGATCCTGAAGCTGGTCGTCATCGTCCTCCTGCCGCTGGCGGTGGGGCAGATGCTGCGCCCGCTGCTGCTCAAGCTGGTCGAGAAGCACAAGGTGGTGGTGAAGATCGCGGACCGGGCGGTGATTCTCGCCATCGTCTACAACGCCTTCTGCGACAGCGTCGCCGAGGGGGTGTGGAGCGGCCACAGTGTGGCGCTGCTGGCGGAGATGATCGTCGGCGTCGGCCTGCTGTTCGTGGCGGTCTACTGGCTCATCGGCCTGTTCTGCCGGCTGGCGGGCTTCAACCACGCCGACACCACGGCGGTGCTGTTCTGCGGCTCCAAGAAGTCGCTGGCGACCGGGCTTCCCATCGCCAAGGTGATGTTCGGGACCTCGCCGCAGCTCTCGCTCATCATCACGCCGATCATGATCTACCACTTCCTCCAGCTGGTGGTGATCGGCTTCATCGCCGGCAATCGCGCCGCCAAGGGCGATGTGCTGGAGGCCATCGCCGAGGAGGAGGCCGCAGAGCCCTCGCTCCTGGCGGATGATCCCGACGCGGGATCGCAGGATGCGCCGAAGCGCGACTGAGGGGGTGCGCGCCGCTCGCAGCGCCCGCCCTTTCCGCCGGAGGGTTTCCCATTCCATGGAATCGGGGAAACCCTCCGGATTCTTGAGCTGACGCGTTTTCTTCACGCGAACCGGTTTCCACTTCGCTCGAAAACGCTCTAGAGCGTGGGGGCGCGACGGCGGGGCGGCACGGTTCGCCGCCCTTGTGTCTGGCGGAATCAGGAGATGGGTGTGACCGATCAGCTTAAGCTTGTCCTGGCGTCCGGCTCGCCGCGCCGGCTGGCGCTGCTCAACCAGGTGGGCATCGAGCCCGACCTGCTGATGCCCGCCGACGTGGATGAGAGCCCCGAGCGGGGCGAGCTGCCGCGCCGGCTGGCCCAGCGCCTCGCCGTCGAGAAGGGCCGGATCGTCGCCGCGCGCGCGCGGGAGGCGGGGCTCGAGGCCGTCATCCTCTCCGCCGACACGGTGGTGGCGGTGGGCCGGCGCATCCTGCCCAAGCCGGATCTGCGCGAGGAGGCGGAAGAGTGCCTGCGCCTGCTCTCGGGCCGCAGCCACCGCGTCTTCACCGGCGTGTGCGTGGTGGGCCGCAAGGGCCGCGACCACACGCGCCTCGTGGAAACGCGGGTGCGGTTCAAGCGCCTTTCGCGCGCGGAAATGGACGACTACCTCGATTGCGGCGAGTGGCGCGGCAAGGCGGGCGGCTATGCCATCCAGGGCATCGCCGGCTCGTTCGTGGTGAAGCTGGTGGGCTCCTACACCAATGTGGTGGGGCTGCCGCTGATCGAGGCGGTGGGGCTGCTCTCCGGCGAGGGCTATCCCGTGCGCGCCGGCTGGGCGGAGCTGGCCCAGTGAGCGGCGATCCGGAAAAGGACGCGCCCAAGCCGTCCGCATCGAAGCCGCCCGCGTCGAAGCCCTGCCCCATCTGCGGCAAGCCGCCGGTGGAGAAGTATCGCCCCTTCTGCTCCAAGCGTTGCGCCGACGTGGACCTCAACCGCTGGCTCTCCGGCGCCTATGCCATTCCCGTCACCGCCGAGGAAGACGAGGACGGCGAGCCGCCGGAAACGGGGCGCTGAGCGCCGCGCGCGCCTTTTCATGTCCACCCTTTCCCTTCCGCCGCCACGCCGCGCGCGGCGTGGCGCTCTGCTGCCCGCGCTTTCCCCGGCCGTTTACGTTTCATTGATTAATGAACGGAAATTTAAACTTCGCCGGCAAACAGAGCGGGCCGGCGGCGGCGCCATGTGCTCCCGCGCCGGCCGTGAGCGGCGCATTTCCGCCGCGGAGCGCCACGGGAGGGTTTGTCGGCGAAGGGCTGTGAACGGCGCCGCCGCGCCTTGACGTCGCCCGCGCCGGCGCGCGAGTTTCGAGGCTTGAGGCCCGTCCCGCGGCCGAGGAGCCATCATGACCGCCACCGCGGAATCCGCAGTGCGTCCCGCCTTCCGTACCCAGGCTTTCATCGACGGCGCCTTCGCGCCCGCCGCCTCGGGGCGCACCTTCAGCGCCGTGAACCCGGCCACCGGCGAGGTGCTGGCCGAGGTGGCGGCCGGTGACGCCGCCGATATCGACCGCGCCGTTTCCGCCGCCCGCCGCGCTTTCGAGGACCGCCGCTGGGCCGGGCTGCGCCCGCTGGAGCGCAAGCGCACGCTGCAGCGCTTCGCGGAGCTGATCCGCGAGCATCGCGACGAGCTGGCCCTCACCGAGACGCTCAACATGGGCAAGCCCATCTCGGACGCCCGCGCCGTGGACGTGCGCGCGGCGGCCGACTGCTTCGCTTATTACGGCGAGTGCGCCGACAAGGTGTATGGCGAGATCGCGCCCACCACCGCGGACAATCTCGCCCTCATCCTGCGCGAGCCGCTGGGCGTGGTGGGCTGCGTGACGCCCTGGAACTTCCCCATGATCATGGCCGCCTGGAAGGTGGCGCCCGCCCTCGCCATGGGCAATTCGGTGGTGCTGAAGCCGGCGGAGGAATCGCCCCTCACCGCCCTGCGCCTCGCCGAGCTGGCGCACGCGGCCGGCATTCCGGACGGGGTGTTCAACGTGGTGCCGGGCCTTGGCGTCGAGGCCGGTAAGGCGCTGGGCCTGCACATGGACGTGGACGCGCTCGCCTTCACCGGTTCCACCGAGGTGGGGCGCTATTTCATGCGCTATTCCTCGGACAGCAACCTCAAGCGCGTCTATCTGGAGCTGGGCGGCAAGACCGCCTTCGTGGTGGCCCACGACGTGCCCGATCTCGACGCCGTGGCCGAGGCGGTGGCCGGCGGCATCTTCTTCAACCAGGGCGAGATGTGCACCGCCGCCTCGCGGCTGCTGGTGGACAACCGCATCCGCGCCGAGCTGGTCGCGCGCGTCGCCGCCCTGGCCCCGCGCTGGATGCCGGGCAACCCGCTCGATCCGGCGGCGCCGGCCGGCGCCGTGGTGAGCCGGGAGCACCAGCGGCGCATCCTCTCGGCCATCGACCGCGGCATCGCCGAAGGGGCCCGGCTCGTCACCGGCGGCGCGGCGGTGCTGGAGGAGACGGGCGGCGCCTTCGTGGCGCCCACGGTGTTCGACGACGTGGCGGCCGGCTCCTCCCTGGCGCAGCAGGAGATCTTCGGCCCGGTGCTCTCCGTCATCGGCTTCGACGGGCTGGACGAGGCGGTGGAGATCGCCAACGGGACCGTCTACGGCCTCGGCGCGGCGGTGTGGAGCAAAGACCTCGCCGCCGCGCACCGGGTGGCGCGGCGCTTCAAGGCCGGCATCGTCTATGTGAACTGCTTCGATGCGGATGACATCACCACCCCCTTCGGCGGCGTGAAGCAGTCCGGATTCGGGCGAGACAAGTCCCTGCATGCGCTGGAGAAATACAGCGACCTGAAGACCGTCTGGACGCGGCTGTGAGCCCCCGGCCGGCGGGTCACGCCCCGCCGGCCAGAGGCCGGGCGCCGCGCACGATGGCATTCAGCACGGCGGCGAGCGCCTCGCGGTTCTGCGCCTTCATCAGCGAGCCGCCGAGCCGCGGGTTGATCTCGAACACGCAGAGAGAGTCGTCGTCGCGGATCACGTAGTCGAAGTTGCAGGGGCCGTCGTAGCGCAGCGGCGCCAGGAAGCTCTCCAGCACCCGCAGGTGCTGCTCCGCCGCCGGTGGCACCGCGCTCGTCAAGCTCGCGCCCGGCCGCTGGATGCGCGCATCCGCCAGCAGCGTCTTGCGGAAGGTGCGGTGAAGCACGATCCGCCCCTCCCGGCAGACGGCGTGCGTCGCGAATTCATGGGCGTGGGGCACGTAGCCCTGGAGCACCACCGGGAAGCCCTTCCACGGCGGGGTGTCGAGCATCTCGCGCAGCGCCTCGCGACTCGTGGCCACCTCCACCCCCACCCCGGCGTTGAGGTCGAGGCGCTTCACCACGCACGGCAGCTCGGCCGTCTCGGGCGCGGCGAAGACGGGCGGGCAGTGATGGGCGAGCCCCTCGCGGGCGGCATAAGCGGCGAAAGCGCCCTTGTCAGCCAGGGTGCGCACCGCCTCGTGGCTGGGCAGCAGTCCTTCGTGTTCCGCGCGCGGGCAGGCCAGAAGGTGCGGCTCCATCAGCGGCAGCACGAGGGTGCGCATGTCGTCGCGCGGCGGCGGCAGGGGGGCTGCGGTGTCCGCCGCCAGCAGCACCTCGCGCACGCCTTCCACCTGGGCCCAGACCGGCGCCGTCGGCGCCAGGGACTCGTTCCAGTCCTCCGAATGGGTGCCATACACCACGATCCGCACGGGCGGCATGGAAGCGCCGCGGCAGGCGGTCTCGGGAGTGGCCGGCGCGTGCGCCGCAACGGCGGCGCCGGGGGCTTGGAGCAGATCGGTCATCGGGGGGGCGAATCGAGGATGCGGGAGCCCCTTCGTTCGCACGGGCTTCGCAAGCGCGCCATAAGATATTGAGCTGTTGCGCTTTCCGCCTGGGAGGGGGCCCGTTCCCGCTCGATGCGGCGCTTGCGCCTTTCTTGACGGGAAAGCGGAATTCACATCTTCTGAACGGGCTGGGACGCTGCGGGAGGCCGCGCTTTCTTCCCCGCGCGGGGAGGCCGGGAAACGCCCTGTCTGCCCGCCCGCGAACCGGCCGGCGTCGGTCTGAAACCGAAACGGAGACTCTCCATCGTGCCATCCTCCCCCCTGTCCAACTCGACGGCCCACTGGCGCGCGCTCGACGCCGCCCACCATCTGCATCCGTTCTCGGACACGAAGGCACTCAACGCCGAAGGCGTGCGCGTCATCACCCGGGCGGAAGGGGTCTATGTGTATGACAGCGACGGGAACAAGATCCTGGATGGCATGAGCGGCCTGTGGTGCTCCCAGGTGGGCCACGGGCGCAGGGCGATCGTCGATGCCATCGCCGCCCAGCTCCACCAGCTCGACTATTACAACACCTTCTTCAAGACCACCCATCCGGCCGCCGCCGAGCTTTCCGCCGCCATCGCGGAGGTGGCGCCGGAGGGCATGAGCCGCGTGTTCTTCACCTCCGGCGGCTCCGAGGCGGTGGATACGGTGCTGCGCATGGTGCGGCACTACTGGGCCGCCATGGGGCGGCCGCAGAAATCCATCTTCATCTCACGGAAGAATGCCTACCACGGCTCCACCATGGGCGGGGCCTCGCTCGGCGGCATGGGGCCGATGCATGCCCAGGGCGGCCTGCCCATTCCCGGCATCATCCATGTGCAGCAGCCCTATTGGTGGGCTGAGGGCGGCACCATGGACCCGGACGAGTTCGGCCTGTTCGCCGCCCGCGAGGTGGCCCGCGCCATCGACGAGGCGGGGCCGGAGAATGTGGCCGCCTTCATCGGCGAGCCGATCCAGGGCGCCGGCGGCGTCATCATCCCGCCCGCCAGCTACTGGCCCGAGGTGGAGAAGATCTGCCGAGAGCGCGACGTGCTGCTGGTCTGCGACGAGGTCATCTGCGGCTTCGGCCGCACGGGGGAATGGTTCGGCAGCCAGCATATGGGCGTGAAGCCGGACCTCGTCACCTTCGCCAAGGGCATCACCTCCGGCTACTTCCCGCTCGGCGGCGTCATCGTCGGCGACAAGGTGGCGGAAGGCTTCATCGAGAACGGCGGAGACTTCAACCACGGCTACACCTATTCCGGCCATCCCGGCGGCTGCGCGGCGGCCCTCGCCAACCTCAGGATCATGCATGAGGAAAAGCTGGTGGCGCGCGTGAAGCACGACATCGGCCCCTACCTCAGGGAGCGCTGGCTGAAGCTCGCGGACCATCCCCTGGTGGGCGAGGCGCGCATGGTGGGCCTTGTCGGCGCGCTGGAGCTGACCCCGGACAAGGCCACCCGCGCCGCCTTCGCAGCGGAAGAGGGCACGGTCGGCCTCATCTGCCGCGACTTCTCCTTCCGCGAGGGGCTGGTGATGCGCGCGGTGCGCGACGGCATGATCCTCGCCCCGCCCTTCACCCTTTCCCACGCCGAGGCGGACGAGCTGGTGGCCATCGCCTGGAAGGTGCTGGACCTGACCCTCGCCGCGCTCAAGAGCCGCGGCCTGATGGTGCCGGTGCCGCGCGTGGACGCCGCGGCCTGAGGACTGAATGAAGTGAAAAGGGCCGGCGGGAGATGCTTCCGCCGGCCCTTTTCGTTTTTCGCGATGGCGCGGCTCAGCGCGGGGCGGTTTCCTCGAACATGGGGCAGCGGGCGGCGAACGCCGCCTGCCAGGTCACCAGCCGGGGGTGGCTCGCCCGCCATTCCCCGCCGAAGCGAAAATCCAGGAAGCCGAGGGCGCAGGCGAGGGTGATCGCGGCGGCATCGAGGGGGCCGTCGGCCGCCGGCGGGGCGGCTTCCAGCGCCGCCAGGGCGCGGGCCATCTTCTGGCGCTGGTGGTCGAGCCAGCGCTGCTCGTGCTTCTCCACGGGGCGGAAGCGCGCCTCGTAGAGCACCAGGACGCCGGCATCCATCAGGCCGTCCGCCAGGGCCTGGAGCTTCATCGCGCCGATGAGGGCCTTCGGCTCGGCGGGCAGCAGGCGCCCGCCGGAGACGAGGTCGAGATAGCTCAGGATGACGCGCGAATCATAAAGGCAGTCGCCATCGTCGGTGAGGAGGGTGGGCACCTTGCCCAGGGGGTTCTGCAGGCGCAGCGTGTCGTCCGGATTGGTGGTGTCGGCCAGCTCGAGGTCGAGCGGCACGCCGGCGACGGCGGCGGCGAGGCGCACCTTGCGGGCGAACGGCGAGGTTGCGGAATAGCGCAGGAGCATGAGGGGCATCCGGGGGTGGAGGGACCGTGGCGGCCCTGGTTAAGGCGTTTTCAGGCGAAGGGGAATCCGGTTCGCGCGAAGAACGCGTGTCCGCTCACTCGTCCGGATCGGCGTCCGTGGGCGCAGGAAGATCGCTCCGCCTTTCCCGCCGGATGCTCGAACGGGCCTCAATGCGCCGTCAGCCAGGAGACGCGCAGGCGCCCCTTGCCGTCGCGCGCCAGCAGCGGCGTGAGCGGCGCGAGCATGGTGCGCACCTCGTCCGCCAGGGTGAAAGGCGGGTTCACGATGATGAGCCCGCTGCCGGAGAGGGTGTCGAGGCTGCGCACCTCGGCGAAATCGATCTCCACCCGCAGCGTCTTGGGCATCTGGAGCTGGGCCACCTCGCGCCGGAAGGCGTCCACCGCCCGCAGGTCCTTGATGGGATACCACAGCATGAAGATGCCGGTGGCGAAGCGGGTGTGGGCGGCCTTCAGCCCCTCCACCATGCGGTGGAACTCGCCCTGCTCCTCGAACGGCGGGTCCACCAGCACCAGGCCGCGCCGCTCGCGCGGGGGCAGGTGGGCGGCGAGCGCCTGCCAGCCGTCCTGGGGCAGGATCTTGGCGCGGTGGTCCTCGCCCACGCGCTTCTCCAGCTTGACGCGCTCCTCCTTGTTCAGCTCGCAGAACAGGAAGCGGTCCTGCGGGCGGGAGAGGGCGAGCGCCAGCGCCGGCGAGCCGGGGTAGAGCCGCCGCCCCTCGGCGCGGACGGCGCGCACCGTGTCGAGATAAGGCGCCAGCAGCGCCGCCGCCTGCTCCGGCAACTGGGCGGCCAGCACCGCCTCGATGCCGCTTTCCGCCTCCAGCGTGCGCTGGGCATTGGCGCCATCGAGGTCGTAGAGCCCGGCGCCGGCGTGGGTGTCCAGCACGCGGTAGGGCGTGTCCTTCTTGCCGAGATAGGCGAGGATGCGGGCGAGCACCGCGTGCTTCATCACGTCGGCCGGATTGCCGGCATGGAAGGCGTGGCGATAGTTCATGAGGGTCGTTCACCGCGGCGGTTTCGGAGCGAGGGGCGCTCGGGCTGCCGCCTCTATACGGCGCGCGGGCGGCATTTTCGATCCGCCCCGGCGGGAAAAAGCGGGACGCCCGGCGGCGTCAATTGCCGCGCACGGGGGGCATCACCATCTTCGGCAGGGCGCAGGCGCGCCGGTCCACCTCCGGGCAGGGGCGGAAGGCGAGGTTCTCGCGCGAGAGGCAGATGCGGACCTCGCGCAGGCGGCGCTTGTCGCAGTCCACGGAGATCATGTCCGGCTGCAGGCCGGGATTGGCGGCGCGGAAGGCGTCTTCGATCTGCGCCGGCGACACCATGCGGTAGTCGTCGAGGCGCTGGAACTCCGGCGGCACCACCACCTTGTCGCGTGCGGCGCGGATCGCCTTGAAATAGCCTGTCGCGTCGAGGCCGGAGCAGGTGCCGTGCCTCTTCCACTCGTGGATCACGAGCCCCTTGCTCGGCATGATGTCGAGCATGGAGCGGACGAGGCCGTTCGGGACGTAGGGCGCGGGGCTCTCGCAATATTCGGGAAAGCCGCGCTCGTATTGCGGCCACAGGCCGTGCACCACGAAGGCATAGGGGCGGGTGAGGGTGCATTGCGGCTCATCGGCCGCCCGCGCGCCCCGCGCCTCGCAATAGGTGGGGGACCAGGAGAGGGAGAGCACGTAGAAATCGAAGGCGCCGGAGTCCTTGGCCGCGGCGGGCTGCGCGAGCGCCGTGGCCATGAGCGCTGTGGCCATGAGCGCCATGCCGGCCAGCACCGCTCCGCGCAGCCGGCGGCCAATGGCAACCATGCGCGCGAACGGCGCCTGGAACGCAACAGGCCCCACTGGCTGCGGGGCCGCCGCAGCCCTCACGGCTGGATCATCTTGCAGGACGGGGCGAAGGCGTATTCGCGATCGAGGCCGACGATGCACCACTCCACGCCCCAGGTGGCGCCGATGGGGCCGCCCGATTCGACGATGGCGTAGTAGATCTGCCGCTTGCGGGCATCGGAGGTGTAGACGGTGCCGTGGCAATAGCGGCGCGGCAGGTATTCCGGCCCCCAGGGGCGGAAGGCGATCTCGCTCAGGCGCTCGAACTGGGTGATGGTGAGATTGGAGGACCAGAAGCGCTGCTCGGTCTCCCCGAAGCGCTGGGCGATGAGGCCGAGGGCGGCCTGCTCGTCGCAGGCCGGCACGTTGCCGGAATAATTGGGGCCGGAGAGCCAGAAGTTCAGCTCCAGCAGGTTCGCCGCCTGGGCGCGGGGAGCGGCGAGGCCGAGCGACAGCGCGAGCCCGAGGGCGGCGGCTCCAAGGCCCGCCAGACGGGCGAGGCCCGTGCGGCCCGCCTTGGCGTTCGCGGTGCGCAGCCCAATCCCCATGGTCGTCTCCACTGGTCTGTGCCGCGCTCGCGCGGCCATGTCGCCACGGACGATGGAGCCCCCACCCACGCCGGTCAAGCGCAGGGGTGCCACACTTCTTGAGAAAACGTCAATGCGCATTTCCGGCTCCGGCTACCCGCCGCGGCCGTCGCGCCGCTGCCGGAAAGCTGGGATAAGGGAGAAAGCACGGCGGCGCGCAGGAGGGAGGCTCCCATGTCCCAGTCCCGTTTCGCTTTCGGCGCCGGGGACGCTCCGCGCGCGGGCTCCGCGGGAGCCGGGGATCTGCCGCGCTTCGCGAGCGGGCGGGCGGCGGCGCTGGAGCTGCGGCCCGATCATCCGGTCTACTGCTTCCGGCCCGAGGTGCTGCGGGCCGATGCGGCGGCCTTCCTCGCCGCCTTTCCCGGCAGGACCGCCTATGCGGTGAAGACCAATGGCGAGCCCATGGTGCTCGAAACCCTGGCGGGGGCCGGCATCTCGGCCTTCGATGTGGCGAGCCCCGCCGAGTTCGCGGCCGTGCGCGCCCTGGCACCCGGCGCGGAGCTTTTCTACATGCACCCGGTGAAGGCGCAGTCGGACATCCGCCTGGCGCTGGAACGCTACCGCATCCGCGTCACCGCCCTCGACCATGAGGACGAGGTGGCGAAGATCCTGCGCATCGTCCGCGCGCTCGATCTCGATCCGGAGGATCTCACCCTCTTCGTGCGGCTCGCCACCAAGGGGGAGGCGGCCTACGAGCTCTCCCGCAAGTTCGGCGCCGCGCCCGGCCACGCGGCGGAGCTGCTGCGGCGCATCCACGGCCTCGGCATCCGCTGCGGCCTGTGCTTCCACGTGGGCAGCCAGGTGGAGGATGCGGGCACCTATGCCCGCGCCGTCGCCACGGCGGCCGAGGTGCGCGCGGTGGCGGGCGTGCCGCTCCACGGGCTCGACGTGGGCGGGGGCTTTCCCGCCGCCTATGCCCGCGACCCCCGCCGGGAGGAGCGGGCGATGCCGCCCCTGGGCGAGATCGTCTCCGGCCTCATGCAGGCGGTGGAGCGCCACGGCTTCTCCGGCGTGCCGCTGGTGGCGGAGCCCGGCCGCGTCATCGTCGCGCGCGCGTTCTCGGTCATCGTGCGGGTGCTGCTGAAGAAGGGGCAGCGGCTCTACATCAACGACGGGATCTGGGCCTCGCTCTCGGATTCGTGGACGGGCAAGATCCTGCTGCCGGTGCGGCACATCCCCGATCCCGCCCGGCGCCGCCGGCCGGTGCGGAGCGAGGCCATCGAGCCGTTCCGCATCTACGGCGCCACCTGCGACAGCGTGGACGTGCTCTCCCGTCCCTTCTACCTGCCGCAGGGCGTGGAGACGGGCGACTGGATCGAGATCGGCCACATGGGCGCTTATTCCCTCTCCCTGCGCACCCGCTTCAACGGCTTCTACCCCGACACCTTCGTGATGGTGGACGAGCCCTTCGACGCGGGCGACGCGCCACAGGGCTTCGCGGAGCCGGAATATCGCGGCAGGCCGCCGGAATAGGTGTCAATACCAGATGCGCTGGCTCTCCATGCCCGCATAGAGGGGCGCCACATAGTCCCCATAACCGTTGAAGAGGAGGGTGGGCCGGCGCTCGCCGGTGGCGATGTCCTCCTCGCTGGCCTGGCTCCAGCGCGGGTGCGGCACCTTGGGGTTCACATTGGCCCAGAAGCCGTATTCGGCGCCCTGCACCTCCTCCCAGAAGCTCACCGGCTGGGTGTCGGTGAAGGTGAAGCGCACGATGCCCTTGGCGGATTTGAACCCATATTTCCACGGCAGCGCCAGCCGCAGCGGCGCGCCGAACTGGCCGGGGGCCGGCTTGCCGTAGGCGCCGGTGACGAGGAAGGCGAGCTCGTTCTGCGCCTCCTTGAGGGTGAGGCCCTCCACATAGGGCCAGGGGTAGCGGAAGTCGCGCTGGTTGGGCGCCATCTTGGGATCGCGGAACGATTCCATCCGGATGAACTTCGCCGCAGCCGTGGGCCGGGCCAGCTCCACCAAGGCGGACATGGGAAATCCGGTCCAGGGAATGGCCATGGACCAGGCTTCCACGCAGCGGTGGCGGTAGAGCCGTTCTTCCAGGTGGACCTTCTTCAGGAGGTCGTCGATGTCCATCTCCTGGGGCTTTTCCACCAGGCCGTCGATGGCGATGCGCCAGGGGCGGCGCTGGAAGCGGCCCATGGCCGGCGCCACGTTCTTGGCGTAGCTGAACTCGTAATAATTGTTCACCACGGAGGACTTGGCCTCCGGCGTCACCGGCCGGTCGAGGGTGTAGCGCGGGTTCGTGGGGGCGGGGTAGAGGGCGCCGCTGGGGTCGGCGGGTTCGGTCGCCGCGCCGGCCGTCGCGGGAATGCCAAGGGCGGCGGCGCCGATGAGGCCCGCGCCTGCCCCGATGAGGGCGCGGCGGCTGAGATAGATCGATTCGGGGGTGGCGGCGGCTTCGGGAAGCTCCCAGCCGCGCCGGCGTCGAATATGCATCATGGCCTCCCGGAAGGGGCAGTTCCGGCCTCCCGAGGGCGCGCGCCGGCGAGGCGCGGGTTTCCCATCAGGCGGGCTCGGCGGGAGGATCGGGACACGGGGCGCCGGGCGCAAGTCACACCGGCGTGTGGCTCCGCCATGGGGGGAGGCGGGCGCGGGGGCCTCAGCGCGCGGGCTGCGGCGGCTGATCGCCCGCCACCAGCGGGGTCGAGGGCTCGAGCACCAGGGTGGCGCCGGCGATGGAGAGGCTGAGCCCGCTGTCCGAGGAGACGCTCAGGGGTTGGAGCGTGACCTGCTTTGACGGGTCCTGGGCCGCGAGCACGTTCGCGGAGAAGCCGGGGCCGAGCGCGAAGCCCGAGGTGAAGCCCACATAGGTGCCCGCCAGCGCCCCGCGGTCGAGGCTCCGCGAGGTGGAGAGGACGCCCCACAGCATGCTGCCCTGGTCCGACACGCCGATGTCGAGGCCGGTCCGGTTGAGGGTGCCGATGTAATAGTGATTCTGGCCCATGCTCGGGCGGTACTCGCACCGCACGCGGCGGGTGGAGCCGAAGCCGGTGGCGGTCGCCATGTCTCCCCGGCATTCGAGGAGGCCCGACGACACCGCCGGCATCCTGGGGCCGTCAGCCGAAGGGCCGGTCGCGGTGGAGGCCGGCGCGGCATTCACGGCCGGAGGCGCCACATTCATCTGCGGCAGGGCCTGGACCGCGGGCGCGGCCTGAGTCGCCGCCGGGCTCGTGGACTGGGCCGGCGGCGGGGTGCCGCCCTGGGAGGGGACGCTGCCGAGGCCCTGGGCCCCGGCGGTCGTCGTCAGCAGGGTCGCCATGGTGGCGAGAAGGACGGGGCGGAAGCTGTTCATGATCGTCTCCTGCCCCGATCTTGCATGCCTTTCAGGTCATTTGGTGACCCTTCAGGCTGTGCCGCGACCCTTTCGGATCACTTGGTGATCTTGGCCTTCACGGGCGTGGGGGCCGCGATCTGCTCCAGCTTCAGGTCGGCGACGCCGGCGGCCACGGCGGCGCCGGTCAGGCCTTCCAGCGACAGGGGCTGGAGGGCGACGGTCTGGGTGGAACCGCCGACGAGCACGTTCACGCCGCCGCCGAGACCCCAGGCCGCATTGGCCGACACGCCCACGTACTGGCCGGCGAGAGCGCCGGGGCCCACGCTGGTGGAGGGGGCGAACACGGCCCACGACAGGGTGTTGCCGGAGGTGATGCCGATGTCGATGCCGAAGCGCGACACGGTGCCCTTGTAGGCGGCCTGCACGGTGTAGGGCTCGATGCGGGAGGTGCGCAGCTCGCAGGCGAGGTCGCGCACGGAGCCGAGGATGAAGCCCACGGACGGGGCCACCGAGCACACGAGCACGCCGATCTGCACCTTCGGCGCCTCGACGGCGGCGGCGGGAGTGGCGGAGACAGCCGCGACAGCGGCGAGGCCGATGAGGCCGGACAAGGTACGCATGGGATCCCCCAATGATGCGGTGAAGCGAGGAAAGAACGCCCCGCGGATACGCGCAACCCCCTCTTAGGGAGAGATCGTGGCTGCAATTTCGCTAGGGGCTTGAAGTGCCTTCACCCCCGAGGGTTTCCCCGGGGGTGTGGCACAAATGCAAGGCTCCGGGAGGGGAGCCTGTCAGCGCAGCGACATGTCGGCGACGCCGAGGGCCAGGTTCAGGCCGGTCTGGGCTTCCACGGACAGGGGCTGCAGGGCGATGGTGTTGTTGTTGCCGCCCACCAGCGCGTTCGCGCCGAGGCCCGCGCCGATGGCGGCGTTGGCGGAGGCGCCCACATAGTTGCCGCGCAGGCTCTCGGGGCGAACCGAGGACGAGGGGGCGAACACGCCCCACACCAGCACGCCCTTGCCGCTCACGCCCACGTCGAGGCCGAGGCGGCGGATGGTGCCGGTGTAGGTGCGGGTCTTGCCCTTGCGGCCCGTGAAGGTGCAGCTCATGTCGCGCACGGAGCCGAGAATGAAGCTCACGTTGGGCGCGAGGGTGCAGCGCAGCTCACCCACCTGCACGCGGGACTGGGCCGAAGCGGGCAGGGCGCCGAGGACGCACAGGGCAGCGGCGGCGAGGCCGGCCTTGAAAACAGTCTTCATGATGTCGTTCCTCCTGGGGAAGCCAGCGGGCATCAGACCGCGCCGGACGACAGCGAAGCCATAGCCTGACTCCTCCCCAACGCCAACGACTCTATGGGGCGGGAGCTTATGTTCTCCCGCCCCTGTTGCATCCTCAGCTCAGGGCGGCGCAGAAGCGCTGGATGCGCTGGCAGGCTTCCTCGAGGGCGGAGGTGGCCGTGGCGTAGGAGATGCGGAACGCCGGGCCGGTGCCGAAGGCGGAACCGTGCACCACCGCGACGCCTTCCGCCTCCAGGAGCTGGGTGGCGAAGTCCTCGTCGGTGGCGATCTTCACGCCGGCCGGCGTGGACTTGCCGATGGCGCCCGCGCACGAGGGATAGACATAGAAGGCGCCTTCCGGCTTCGGGCAGGTGAGGCCCTTGGCCTGGTTGAGCATGGCCACCACCAGGTCGCGGCGCTCCTTGAACACGGCGTTGTTCGCGGCGATGAAGTCCTGCGGCCCTTCGAGCGCTTCCAGCGCCGCCCACTGGGCGATGGAGGAGGGGTTGGAGGTGGACTGCGACTGCAGCGTGCCCATGGCCTTGATGAGGGCCTCGGGGCCGGCGGCGTAGCCGATTCGCCAGCCGGTCATGCAATAGGCCTTCGAGACGCCGTTCATGGTCAGCGTGCGGTCGTAGAGCCGGGGCTCCACCTGCGCCGGGGTGACGAACTTGAAGTCGTCGTAGACGAGGTGCTCGTACATGTCGTCGGACAGGATCCAGACATGGGGGTGGCGCACCAGCACGTCGGTGAGCGCCTTCAGCTCGTCATAGGAATAGGCCGCGCCCGAGGGATTCGAGGGCGAATTGAAGATGAGCCACTTGGTCTTCGGGGTGATGGCGGCTTCCAGCACCTCGGGACGCAGCTTGAAATTGTCCTCCAGGCGGGTCGGCGCCGGCACCGGCGTGCCGCCGCAGAACTGGACGATGTCGGGGTAGCTCACCCAGTAGGGGGCGGGGATGATGACCTCGTCGCCCGCGTCCACGGTGGCCACCAGGGCGTTGAACAGCACCTGCTTGCCGCCGGTGCCCACGGACACCTGCGAGGGCTTGTAGTCGAGGTCGTTGTCGCGCTTGAACTTGCGGACGATGGCGGCCTTCAGCTGCGGAATGCCGTCCACGGCGGTGTACTTGGTCTCGCCGCGGCGGATGGCGGCGATGGCCGCTTCCTTGATGTTCTCGGGGGTGTCGAAGTCCGGCTCGCCCGCGGACAGCGCGATGATGTCCCGACCCGCTGCTTTCAGCTCGCGCGCCTTGTTGGAGATGGCGATGGTCGCGGAGGGGTTGATACGCTTCAGGGCGGACGAAATCAGGCTCATGGCCGGTTGCTCCGGACGCGCCCGCCCGCAGCGGCGGATCCGCGGCGGCCTTGGGGGCGCAAAGGTTTGGCACGAATGGAGCGCCGCAGGTTCAGCCGGCGCGCGCGGACACTAGTTCAGCCGCCGTGCCGGAACAAGCGACGATGATGAATGAAACAGCCGCCCGCGCGTGATGGATCGTCCCACGCCGGCCGGGGCCCTTGCGGGGCGGCCCGGCAGACGCCACATGCCGGCCAGGGGCGGGGAGAGGGCCGGTGCTGAAGCTTTATTCCACGCAATCGTCGGGAAATTCATACAAGGTGCGGCTGATGCTCGCGAAGCTCGGCCGCCCGTTCCAGCTCGCGGAGGTGGACATCTTCGCGGGCGAGCACAGGACGCCGGAATTCCTGGCGCTGAACCCGGAGGGGCGTGTGCCTCTGCTGGAGGCGGACGGGCGCCTGCTCGCCGAATCGAACGCCATCCTCTTCTACCTCGCGGAGGGCACGCGCTTCCTGCCCGCCGACGCCTTCGGCCGCGCGGATACCCTGCGCTGGATGTTCTTCGAGCAGAACAGCCACGAGCCCGGTATCGCCGCGGCCCGCTTCTGGCTCACCCAGGTGCGCGGCGGGCGCGACCTGCGCACCCACGACGTGGACCGCTGGATGGAGGAGGGCTACGCCGCTCTCGCCATCATGGAACGGCACCTGGCGCGCCACGATTTCTTCGCCGCCGACCGGCTCACCATCGCCGACCTCGCCCTCTACGCCCACACCCATGTGGCGGAGGAGGGCGAGTTCAGCCTCGCCGCCTTTCCCCTGGTGCGGGCCTGGCTGGAACGGGTGGCGGCGGACCCCGGCCATGTGGACATGGCGTGGCGCCCATCTGTCACGGCGGTAGAGCGGGGAGAACTCGCGCGGCCGTGAGTGATTGTCATGATGTGGCCATGATTTACCGGGGTGCCGCCGCGGACGGGCCACACTCTTCGAACAGTTTCAATCCGGCCGGCACAGGTGATTCGCCGGCTGATCGTGGCGGAAGCCACATTTTCGAATCGTGTGGGAGCGTCCAGATGAACCCCCTCGCCGCCGAAACGCCCTTCTCGACCGTCCGTCCCGCCACGGGCGCGCGCCGCGAGCCGGTGCGCGCGGAGCGGGAGGCCATCGATCGCGGCTTCGTCTCATGGTCCGCGCCCTGGTCCGGCGAGACGCCCGCCTTCTCCGCCGCCGATCCCGATACGCTGGCCCGCGCGGTGCGGGCCCACAAGGCGGGGGACGCCTTCGCCCAGGCGGCGCTCACCATCGCCCTCATGCTCGCCATCGGCGCGGTGGCGTTCGTGCTCTCCTCCGGCCGCGCGGCTGCCGCCGGCCTCCTGGCGCAGGACGTGGCGGGCCATGCCGCGACCCTCGGCGCCCTCGCTCTTGCCGGGGGCGCCCTGCTCGTCGCCGCGCGCATGACCTTGTCACGCGTGCGGGTGCGGGTGCGCGACCGCCGCCGGGGATGATCCGCCCGGACGCTGAGAGCCTGGAATGACAAAAAGGCGCCGGAGGAATCCTCCGGCGCCTTTTTTCACGTGATGCGGGAGCTGCGTGCCCCTCTGGTGGCCGGAGCCCCGGCCGCCGGCCGGGGCTCCGCCGCCCTCAGATGGCGTAGCGCAGGATGGCGGCGAGATCGCCGTTGCCGGGCAGGTCGGCCCGGCGCACCGAAAGCACGCGACCGCCGGCCTGCAGGGTGCGGCGGACGATCTCGTCGGCGATGCCGTAGTTCACGGCGTCGGGCTGGGAGTCGAAGGTCACGGCGCCGTCTTCCTCGCCCACGAGGCCGGTGAGGGCGGAGTCCATGTCCACCATCAGCGTGTCCACGGCGCCGAAGGTGGCGGCGCGGGCCGCCTGGGCCACGTCGGCGGTGGCGCGGCCCTGCACTTCGCGCGCGGCATAAAGGGCGCCGAAGTCGCGGATCTGCCCGGCGTAGACCTCGTCCAGCACCTTGCGGGCGGCCTCGGCGAGCACGTGGTCCGGGGTGTCGTCGGCGCTGCCGGAGATCACGCCCTCGGCCACGTGGGGATAGCTCGACACCGACTTGTAGACCGAGGCCATGGGCTCGGCCGCGGCGATGACGAGCGGGCGCTCGTCGCCGGTGAGCACCGCGCGCAGGGACTGGTCCACGATGCGGGCATAGCGGGTGAGCAGGGCGCTTTCGCTGGTGCCCTCGCCGCTGCGCATGCCGCTGTCTCGCTCCAGGTGGCTGCGCCGGCCCAGGGCGTCGCTGAAGTTGTGGGGCATGCCGTGCACGGGCACATGATGGGGCGGCAGGTCCGCCGACACCTCGATGAGGCGGGCGCGGCCGACGCCGATGGCGAGCACGTAGGCCTCGTGGGCGAAGGTCACCGAGCGGATGAGCGGGGCGATGTGGAAGCGGTCCGACACCTCCACCGCATTCGCGAGCTTGTTGGGCAGGCGGAAGGTGCGCACGCGGTCGGGGGTGGCGAAGATGGCGAGGCTGTTGGCCTGGGTGACCCAGAACTCATCGTCCTCCACCAGCGCCTCGATGCCCTCCTGGATCGGCCAGAGGGTGCGCTTGGCGGTGTCCACGGCCTCGAGCTCGCCCAGCGCGGTCTTCAGCAGGTTCTTGAGCTCGATGCGGTCGGCCTTCGTCTCCTGCGTGTTGGGCGTGGTCCGCAGGTAAATGGAAACGGCCGGCGCACCGCGATAAGCCGCAAGCTTTTCGATCTGCGCACGGCTCGGAAGGTCGATATGAAGCACGAAAAAACTCCCTTGTGATGCGCCTCACGCTAGCTCAGAATCGAATCTGAACCTTGATGTGAAACAAAGTCTATTTATCAGGCCGCTCCGGAAAACGAGCCCGACGCAGGGAGGGAAACGTGCTTCATTATCTCACGACCACGCTTTTCCGATGCCGGGCACGCCGGCTTGCGGTGGCGGGCCTCGCGGCCGCCATGCTGGCCGCGGGCCCGGCGCGGGCGCTGCCTGAGCGGCCCGTGCGCTTCGGCGGTGAGACGGTGCGGGTGGATCCCTTCGCCTCCGGGCTGGAGCACCCCTGGGGCATGGCCTTCCTGCCGGACGGGCGGCTGCTCGTCACCGAGCGGCCGGGGCGGCTGCGGATGGTGGAGCGCAACGGCCGGGTGGGGCCGCCGCTCAAGGGCGTGCCGGCGGTGGCGGCGGTGGGGCAGGGCGGCCTGCTGGATGTCGCCCTCGATCCCGCCTTCTTCGACAACCGGCTGGTCTACCTGAGCTTCGCCGAGCGGCGGCCGGACGGCCTCGCCACCGCCGTCGCGCGGGGGAAGCTCAGCCCCGAAGCGGACGCGCTCACCGACGTCGCCGTCATCTTCCGCCAGCAGCCGGCGTGGTCGGGCCCCAACCATTTCGGCTCGCGGCTGGCGTTCGCGCCGGACGGCACCCTGTTCGTCACCCTGGGCGAGCGCTATGACCTGAAGGAGCGGGCACAGGACCTTTCCACCACCCTCGGCAAGATCGTCCGCATCAATCCGGACGGCTCGATCCCCAAGGACAATCCCTTCGCCCGCACCACCGGCGCCCGGCCGGAAATCTATTCCTACGGCCACCGCAACGTGCAGGGCGCCGCCATCGAGCCGGCGACGGGGCGCCTGTGGACCGTGGAGCACGGCGCGCGCGGCGGCGACGAGGTGAACCGCCCCATGCCGGGCCTCAACTACGGCTGGCCGGTCATCACCTACGGGCGCGACTATTCCGGCGCGAAGATCGGCGAGGGCACGGCCAAGATCGGCATGGAGCAGCCGCTGTTCTACTGGGACCCCTCCATCGCCCCCTCCGGCGCCGCCTTCTATGACGGTGAGCTGCTGCCCGCCTTCAAGGGCCATCTCTTCGTGGGTGCCCTGGCCGGCGAGGCGCTGGTGGAGGTCAAGGTGCGCGACGGCGTGGTGATGGGCGAGGAGCGGCTGCCCATGGGCGAGCGCATCCGCGACGTGCGGATGGGGCCTGACGGCGCGCTCTGGCTCGCCACCGATTCGGACGAGGGCCAGATCCTGCGGGTGGTGCCCGCCTCCGCCCCGCGCCCGGCCACGCCGGACGATCAGAATTCGTGGAAGATAAAGTAGGCGCCGGCGGCGATGAAGGCGAAGCCGACGAGGTGGTTCCAGCCCAGCGGCTCCTTCAGGTAGAGCACCGAGAAGGCGGCGAACACCAGGAGGGTGATGACCTCCTGCATGGTCTTGAGCTGGGCGGTGGAATAGACCTGGGAGCCCAGCCGGTTGGCTGGCACCGCCAGGCAATATTCGAAGAAGGCGATGCCCCAGCTCGCGACGATGGCGAGCACGAGGGGCGACCCCTTGTACTTCAGGTGCCCGTACCACGCGAACGTCATGAACACGTTCGAGGCGAGGAGCAGCACCAGGGGCGCGATCTGCGGCGGCAGCAGGGAGGACAGGGCGGGCATGGGCGGCCGGTAGGAATGTGAGGCGGGTTTGGCCCGACTGCCTAGGCCCCCGCCGGGGCGGCCGCAAGGCGGTTCCTCCGCGCGCTCCATGAGAGGGGGCTTTTCCGGCGGCACCTCGGCGCCCATATTGACGCCATGGCCAAAGCATCCCGCCCCGGAAAGCTCGGCGAGCGCTCCCAGCGCGCCTTCGAGCCGGCGCCCCAGCAGGCGCTCGACCCCGCCCTCGCCAAGTCCCTCGGGCTGGAGCCGGGGGACATCGCGCTCGATTTCGAAGCCTCCGGCGCCTCCGCCACGGTGCAGGCGCTCAGCAGCCTCATCGAGAACGGCCGCCCGGAGATCAACGGCCAGACCTGGGTGCCCCACCGCCCGCCGCGGCCGGAGAAGTCCGAGGGCGGCGTTTCCTTCGACATGCAGAGCGAGTTCAAGCCTTCCGGCGACCAGCCCCAGGCCATCGCCGAACTGTGCGCCCAGGCGCGGGAGGGCGAGCGCGACCAGGTGCTTTTGGGCGTCACCGGATCCGGCAAGACCTTCACCATGGCCAAGGTGATCGAGACGCTCCAGCGCCCGGCCATCATCCTCGCCCCCAACAAGACGCTGGCGGCCCAGCTCTATGGCGAGTTCAAGAGCTTCTTCCCCGACAATGCGGTGGAGTATTTCGTTTCCTACTACGATTACTACCAGCCGGAAGCCTATGTGCCCCGGACCGATACGTATATCGAGAAGGAATCCTCCATCAACGAGCAGATCGACCGCATGCGCCACGCGGCCACCCGCGCGCTGCTGGAGCGTGACGATGTCATCATCGTCGCCTCCGTGTCGTGCATCTACGGTATCGGCTCGGTGGAAACCTATTCGGCCATGACCTTCGACCTGAAGGTGGGCGAGCGCATCGACCAGCGCGCGCTTCTGGCGGATCTGGTGGCCCTGCAATACAAGCGCATCCAGGCCGATTTCGCCCGCGGCACCTTCCGCGTGCGCGGCGACGTGGTGGAAATATTTCCGGCCCACTACGAGGACAGGGCGTGGCGCGTCTCCCTGTTCGGGGACGAGATCGAGAGCATCCAGGAGTTCGACCCGCTCACCGGCACCAAGAGCGGCGACATGAAGAGCGTGCGCGTCTACGCCGCCTCCCACTATGTGACGCCGCGCCCGACCCTCATCCAGGCCATCACCGGCATCAAGGCCGAGCTGAAGATGCGGCTGGAGGAGCTCTACAAGATGGGCCGCCTGCTGGAGGCCCAGCGCCTGGAGCAGCGCACCCGCTACGACCTGGAGATGATGGAGGCCACCGGCTCCTGCGCCGGCATCGAGAACTATTCGCGCTGGCTCACCGGCCGCAAGCCCGGCGAGCCGCCGCCCACCCTGTTCGAATACGTGCCCGACAACGCCCTCGTGTTCATCGACGAGAGCCATGTGACGGTGCCGCAGATCGGCGCCATGTATCGCGGCGACTTCCGCCGCAAGGCGACGCTGGCCGAATACGGCTTCCGCCTGCCGAGCTGCATGGACAACCGCCCGCTGCGGTTCGAGGAATGGGAGGCCATGCGGCCGCAGACGGTGCATGTCTCCGCCACCCCCGGCCCCTGGGAGATGGACAAGACCGGCGGCGTGTTCGTGGAGCAGGTCATCCGCCCCACCGGCCTCGTGGACCCGCCGGTGGAGGTGCGCCCGGCCCGCACCCAGGTGGACGACCTGCTGGGCGAGATCCGCGCCGCCAGCGCCAAGGGCTATCGCACCCTCGTCACCGTGCTCACCAAGCGCATGGCCGAGGATCTCACCGAATACCTGCACGAGAACGGCATCCGCGTGCGCTACATGCACTCGGACATCGATACCATCGAGCGCATCGAGATCATCCGCGACCTGCGCCTGGGCGCGTTCGATGCCCTGATCGGCATCAACCTGCTGCGCGAGGGCCTCGACATTCCCGAGTGCGGGCTGGTGGCCATCCTGGACGCGGACAAGGAGGGCTTCCTGCGTTCGGAGACCTCCCTGGTGCAGACCATCGGCCGCGCCGCCCGCAACGTGGACGGGCGGGTCATTCTCTATGCGGACAACATCACCGGCTCCATGAGCCGCGCCATGGCCGAGACCACCCGCCGCCGCGAGAAGCAGGTCGCCTACAATGTGGAGCACGGCATCACGCCCGAGAGCGTGAAGAAGGCCATCGGCGACATCCTCAATTCCGTCTACGAGCGCGACCACGTGCAGGTGGACACGGGGCTGATGGAGGAGGGGGCGGCCTTCGGCCACAATCTCAAGGCCGTCATCGCCGACCTCGAGAAGAAGATGCGCGCCGCCGCCGCGGACCTCGATTTCGAGACCGCCGCCCGCCTGCGCGACGAGATTCGCCGCCTGGAGGCCACCGAGCTGGCCGTGGCGGATGATCCCATGGCGCGGCAGGAGGCGGTGGAGGACAAGTCCGGCGGCTTCAGGGGCCCGCGCAAGTACGGCCGCGCCGCCAACCTGCCGCCCGAGGCGCCCGCGGACGGCCCTGCCAAACGGGCTTCCGGGGCCTCTCCCAAGGGGGCGGTGAGGGGGCGGGCATCCAGGCCGGCGGCACCTGAGGCGCCTTTGCCCGCGGAGGATGCGGCGCCCGCCAAGGCGCCGGCCCGCGCATCCAAGGCGAAGACCGATCTCGAAGCCGCGCTGGAAGGCTGGGCTGAGAAGCAGGCGCCTTATGCGGCGCCGCGTGCCGCGCGCGCCCACAAGCCCTCCCTCGACGACATGGGCCCCGGCACCGACCGCGCCGTGCCCCTCTCCGAGGACGCCTTCCGCCCCGGCCCGAGGCCCGATCCGGGCACGAAGGGCTACCGCAAGGGCGGACGTCGCAAGGGCTGACGCCGCCCCGCCCCTCGACTGACGCTTCGGCCCCATCGGGGGAGGGGCCGTTTGCGTGCGCATGCCTGCCACCGGGGGCCAGCGCCGCACGGGCTGGTGCCTCATCGCCGCCGTAGCGGGGCTCCGGCCGGGCCCGGGGCTCGATCCGGGCGGGAATGGCGCGAAGGGATGGGCGCGGGAAAGGCTGACACCGCGCCGGCCTTGGCTGATGCTTCCGCCTTCTCAGGGGCCCGCGGCCCGATCCGGCCCGTTCGGCGAAGTGATTGCGTCCGCGCGCCCGCGACTGTGGCGCAGATGCACCCACGGAATTTATTTCGCGCCGCTGCGCAATCTGGATGTTCCGTTGCGCGATCTTGGTAGCAGCTCACCAGCCTTCTCAGGGAAAACCCACGGGAGTACCCGCCCTCCGCGACCGAATCCGCGGAGCGCCGGGCCATCGGGCGATATCTGGGGGAACTGGCATGGAGCGCGCGCGGATTGTGGGTCGCCACGAGGCGAATGGTGGCGCGGGCTTCCTTGCGCGCGGTCGTGGGGCGCGAACGATTCGCCAGGCCCTGCTTCTCACCTCGGCCCTGGTACCCGTGCTGGCGCTTTCGCTGGCGGTGGCGACGCCGGTTCATGCCGATGGCGGCGCCAGCGCCTATGGCGCTTCCGGCGGCACCAATTCGGCAACGTCTGCCGGTGGTGCCGGTGGTGCCGGTGGCGGAGGGGCCGGTGGTGAACCCAGCGGCGGTGGCGGCGCGGGTGTGACCGGCGGCGCCGGCGGCACCGTCACTTCCGGTGTCACGGTCACTCCCGGCGGCGCGGGCGGCATCGCCGGTGGTGGAGATGGCGGCAATGGCGTCTCGACCGACGGCGTCATCGGCACAGGCGGCGGCGGCGGTGCCCATGGCTATGTCGGGGTGACATTGCCCATCGGCGGTTCGACCATTTCCGGTGGCAAGGGCGGCAACGGCGCAGGCCCTTATATCGGCGGCGGTGGTGGCGCCGGCGGCTGGGGCGCGGTCATTACCGGAACGGGTGTTCTGGACTGGTCGTCCATCGCGGTGCTGATCGGGGGCGGCGCCGGCGGTCATGGCGGTCCCGGTGATGACAGCTCGAGCACCGGTGATGGCGGCAGCGGCGGTCATGGCCTCTATTTCACCAGCGACGTCACGCTGACCACGGGCTCGGGCGTCGCCATCACCGCCGGTGCCGGCGGCAATGGCGACGTGGGCGGCGCCGGCGGAGCCGGACTTGTCTTTGCTCCGGCGGGCACGAGCATCGCGACCATCGGCGGTTCCGTTCAGGGCGGCGTCGGCGGTGCCGGGCGGGACGGCGCCGGCGGGCGCGGCGGTGATGCGATCAGCGGTGGAATTCTGTTTCTGACGCTCGATGGCGCGGCAACGGGCGGAAATGGTGGCGACACGTCGTATTATGGCGCTGCCGGCTTCGGCGGCGCTGGTGTCACGGTGTCCAGCAGCCTGGATGCGACGATCAATGCCGCGGTGAAGGGTGGCAATGGCGGCGCGTCCAACGACGGTGGCGCCGGCGGCCAAGGCGGCGCCGGCATCGCCGGGGGCAGCGTCGATCTGATCGTCAACGCCACGGTGGCCGGCGGTTCTGGCGGATATGACACGAGCCACGGCGGTGGTTCCGGCGGCGACGGCATTTCCGGAACCAATGTCGTGGCCGTTGTGAATGCGAATATCTCTGGCGGTGGCGGTGCCTTCGGCTCCCAACTCGGCAGCGGCCTTGCGGCGTCGAATGGCGGCCGGGCGATTTCCGCCACCGGAACCCTGGACCTGACCGTCAACAGCGGCACTATTTCCGGCGGAAATGCAGGTGGCGCGACATCCTTCGCCGGGACAGGTGCCGGCGGCGTCGCCATTTCCGGGGGAACGCTCGGCAGCAATGTCGTCCTCGGGGCCAATGCAGTCATCATCGCCGGCCTTTCGGGCATGAGCGAGTTCGCCAACGCCATCGAATTCACCGGCGGCACGAACGTCCTGGAGCTCCGGGGCAACGGGGGCATCTCGGGCCAGACCTATGCCGCCATCACCGGTGATGTGGTCGGCACGACGAATGCCGGCGTGTCCAACACGCTGCGATTCGGCGGTGCCGGCGGTGCGTTCAATGCCACGCTGATCGACAACGGCTCCGGCGGACAGTTCAAGAACTTCACCGCTTTCGATATCGACACGACCGGCACTTGGATCATCACGGGCTCCACGCAACCGGGTACGCCGGCGACGATCGTGCCTCTGACGGTGACGGCGGGCACCCTGCAGCTCGGCGATGCGAACGATGCCGGCGGGCTCGTGGTAGCCGCCACCGTTCTGAGCGGCGCCAGGCTCTCGAACGATCCGACCGGTACCCAGATGGGTGCCGTGCATGGTGGAGTCACGGTGGAGAGCGGAGGCCACCTTTCCGTCACGCAGCTCTCGGCGCCCGCTTCGGCATTCATGCTCGGTTCGGGCTCGCTCGTTGTGAATTCTGGCGCGAACCTGGACGTGAAGCTGGGCGCGCCGACGAGCACGGGCATTATTTTCGTCGGTAACAGCGTGACGCTGAACGGTGCGCTGAACATCACCGACAATGGCGCGATGGCTGCCGGCAGCTACCTTCTGATCCAGTATACCGGCTCCATGAGCGGCTCCGGCCTGACGGTCGGTACCGCACCCGGTGACTACGAATACACGATCGATACCTCGACGACCGCTGGTCAGGTGATCCTTCTGGTGGCCGAGGGCGGCCTCTACTGGAACGGGACCACGACGGGGGGCAGCACCTCCTCGGTGGTCGGCGGCACCGGCACGTGGAGCGCGAACGGCTCCACCAACTGGACCAATTCCGGCGGCACCAGCCATGTGGCGTGGAGCGACGGCAAGAACGCGGTGTTCGCCGGCACGGCCGGCACCGTCTGGGTGGACACCAGCTCGGGTCCCGTCGTCGCCAAGGGCCTGAAGTTCATCACCTCCGGCTATGAGCTCGCCGCCGATTCCACCGGCTACCAGCTCACGCTTGCGAATGCCTCGGCGCAGCCCAAAGTGGACGTGGTGGGCGCGGCCACCGTCGCCACCATCTCGGCCGGTGTCATCGGCACGGACGGCCTGGAGAAGAGCGGCGCGGGCACGCTGGTGCTGAGCGGGGTCAACACCTATACGGGCGGCACGACGATTTCGGCGGGCACGCTCCAGGTTGCCGGCGCGGGCCGCCTGGGGGCGGGCACCTATGCGGACGCCATCGTGCTCGGGGCGGGCACGACGCTCGATTATGCCTCCTCGGCGGCGCAGACCCTGTCCGGCGTCACTTCCGGTTCCGGCGCCCTGACGAAGTCCGGCACCGGGACGCTGACGCTGAGCGGTGCCAACACCTATTCGGGGCCGACCACGATCGGTGCGGGGACACTCATTGCGTCCGGCGGCTCGGCCATCGGCGATTCCAGCGCCGTCACGGTGGCGAGTGGCGCGGGTCTCACGGTCGACGCCTTTGAGATGATCGGATCGCTGGCGGGCGCGGGGGCCGTGTCGCTGACGAGTCCCGCCGCGCTCAACCTGGGTGGCGACAATACGTCCACGACATTCTCCGGCGTGATCTCGGGTGACGGCGCCCTGGAGAAGGTGGGCACCGGCACGCTGACGCTGAGCGGCGCCAACACGCTGGGTGGTGTCGTTCAGGTGCGGGCTGGCGGGCTCGTGCTGTCCGGCGGGGTGGCTCTGCCTGAAACGGCGAGTCTCACTCTTTCGCCGGGCGCGACGCTGGAGCTGGTGAGCGGCGGGCAAAAGCTCCAGAGCCTGAGTGACGGCTCCGGCGGATCGGGCTCGGCCACGGTGAAGCTCAACGGCAACACCCTCACCCTTGGAGCGGGCTCCTATTCTGGAAAGATCGCGGGCACCGGCGGCCTGACCAAGGTCGGCGTGCAGACTCTTGATCTGTCCGGCGCCAACACCTTCACCGGGCCGCTGCAGGTGGAGGGGGGCTCGATCCGCCTGTCCGGCGGCGCGGCGGTGGCCGACGGCGTGGCGGTGACTGTCGGTGCGTCGGGCACCCTCGAACTGCGTGCCTCGGAGACCATCGGCTCGCTGGCCGGTGCTGGCGCGGTTGTCGGGGCCGCGCCCGGGGCCGTGTTGACGGCTGGAGGCAGCAACGCCAGCACCACCTTCTCCGGCACGCTTCAACAGAACCCAATAATGGGCACCCTCGGCCTGACGAAGGCGGGTTCCGGCACGCTGACCTTGACCGGTAGCAACACCTATGTGGGCGTCACCACCATCTCCGGCGGCACGCTGCAGATCGGCGACGGGGGAACGGCGGGCGCCATCGCGTCGTCGAGCGTCAATACCGGGAGTTCCGGGGGCGTGCTGGCCTTCAAGCGCTCCGATGACGTCACTTATGGGGGGGCGCTCCAGGGCTACGGGACGGTCGAGCAGGCCGGCACCGGCACCCTCACCCTGAGCGGCGCGGGCGCCGCTTTCACCGGCTTCGCCAAGGTCTCCGCCGGCACGCTCGCCCTGACCGGCGCACTCGGCGGCAGTGTCGAGGTGAAGGACGGGGCGCGGCTCACCGGCACCGGCACGGTGGAGGGCAACATCGCGCTCAAGGGCGGGGCGACCCTCGCCGGAACCTCCGGTTCCACCCTCACCAACTTCGGCACTCTGTCGTTCAGCCCCACCTCCATCCTGGCCGTGACGCTGCAGGCCCCCACCGCGATCGCCGTCGCTGCCACCGACAACCTGGTCCTTGATGGCACGCTGAACCTCACGGCGGGGGCAGGCTTTGCCTCTGGAACCTACGGCCTGATCAGCTATTCCGGCACGCTCAACGACAGCGGCCTGGAGATCGGCGCCACTCCCGCCCATTCTCTCTTCGCGCTGTCGACCAGCGTTGGCGAAGTCAATACCACGCTGCTGTTGACGGTTTCGGCGGGGCAGTGGTGGAACGGCACGGTCACAAGCGCCGAGGGGGCCGTGACGGGCGGCGCCGGCACGTGGGATGTGGCCGCCGGCACCACCAACTGGACCGACGCTGCGGGCAGCGTCTCTTCCGCCTGGGGTCAGAACGGCCTTGCCATCTTCGCCGGCACCGGCGGCGCCGTGACCGTGAGCGGGGCGACCGCGCCGCAGGTGGCGGGCATGGAATTCCTGGTGGACGGCTATGAGATCCAAGGCGGCGGCATCGCCGTTCAGCCGTTCTCGGCCGGGGCCCGCCCGCGCATCACCGTGGGCGACGACACGCCGGCTTCCGGTGGGATCACCGCCACCATCGCCTCCGCGCTCACCGGCACGGCGGGCCTGCAGAAGGCGGGCCGCGGCACTCTGGTCCTCACCGGCACCGACAGCTTCAGCGGCGAGCTGGAGGTCCTGGCCGGCAGCCTGGTCGTCTCATCCGGAGGCCAGCTCACGAGCGGCGCCGGCACCATCGCGTCCGCCGCCGGCTCCGCCGCCGCCGTGACGGTGACGGGAAGCGGCTCGCAGTGGAACCTAGGCAACAACGACCTGAACCTGGGCTACGGCGGCGCCGGCACCCTCGTCGTCTCGGCCGGCGGCACGGTGAACAGCGCCTACGGCACGCTCGGCTATCTCGCCGGCTCCTCCGGCACCGCCACGGTGACCGGCGCCGGCTCGTCCTGGCAGCTCGCCAGCGGCTATGGGATCTATGCCGGCTACTACGGCTCCGGCAGCCTGACCATTTCCGATGGCGGTTCGGTCGTCGGCCACCGCGATAGCTACCTCGGGTATGACTCCGCGGTGACCGGCACCATCACCGTGACCGGGGCGGGCTCTACCTGGGACGTCGGGACGTCCGAGATTACCGTGGGCTATTACGGCCACGGCGCGCTTGTGGTGTCCGACGGCGCCACGGTGACGAGCGGCTATGGCACGCTCGGCTATTACGGCGGCTCTGTGGGCACGGCGACGGTGACCGGCATCGGCTCCACCTGGGATATGGGCTCCGACGGCGCCTACGTCGGCTATGAGGGCACCGGCAGCCTCACCATTTCGGCGGGCGGCAAGGTGCTGAGCGCCTCCAGCTACGTGGGCAGCGACGCCGATGCGCCCGGCACGGTGCTGGTGACGGGCACCGGCTCCACCTGGGACCTCGGCAGCCACGACGTCTCCATCGGCTATTCCGGCGCGGGCACCGTCAGCAGCCTCACCGTCGCCGATGGCGGCACGGTGACCAGCGGTTCCGGATATCTCGGCGTGTATTCAAACGCCATCGGCATCGCGACCGTGACCGGGGCGGGTTCCTCCTGGAACCTGGGGACCTCCACCCTCTACATCGGCTATGACGGCGGCACGGGCACCCTGAACATCGAGAACGGCGGCACGGTGACGAGCGGCGCCGCCATCCTCGCCGAGACCAGCAGCTCGCCGGGCACGGCCAACGTGACCGGGGCCGGCTCCACCTGGAACCTCGGCATTGGCTCGCTGAGCGTGGGCGCTTCCGGCACCGGCGTGCTGACCGTCTCGAACGGCGGCACGGTGTTGAGCGGAGAGTCCTATATCGGCGAATACGGGGGAGCATCGGGCGCCGCGACGGTCACGGGGACGGGCTCGACCTGGAACCTCGGCACCGGCGCGCTGTATGTCGGCAGCGGCGCCACCGGAACGCTGCTCGTGGCGGATGGCGGCACCGTGCAGAACACCGGCAACGTCCACCTCGGCGTCGACGCCGGCGTCTCCGGCACGGCGACGGTGACTGGCGTGGGGTCGAGCCTGAACCTGGGGAGCGAAGGCATCCTCTATGTCGGCAGCGCCGGCGACGGCACGCTCCTGGTGGAGGCCGGCGGCGCTGTGACGAGCGGCGTGGGCTATGTCGGCTCGCAGGTCGGCTCGTCCGGCACGGCGACGGTGACGGGCGCGGGATCGAGCTGGAACCTCGGAAACTCGACGCTCTTCGTCGGCTACGGCGGCAGCACCGGCGCGCTCACCATCGCCGATGGCGGCACGGTGACTGCCTGGGTGGTGGCGAAGGGCTGGGACGCCGCCAGCGCGAGCGTGACATTCAACGGCGGCGTGCTGAAAGCGTCAGCCGACGAATCCGACTTCATCTACGGCTTCGCTTCCGGCGAGCTCAACCTCGCGGCCGGCGGCGGCACCATCGATTCGAACGGCTTCGATGTGGGCACCTCCAGCGTGCTGTCCGGCATCGGCGCGCTGACGAAGACCGGCGCCGGCACGCTGACGCTGACGGGCGACAGCGTCTACACCGGCGGCACCATCGTTTCGGCGGGCACGCTTCGGATTGGCGACGGGGGGACTTCGGGCTCGATCCTGGGCGCCATCGCCAACAGCGGGATAGTGGAGTTCAACCGCTCCGACGCGGTGACGGCGCCGGGCGCCATCACCGGCACCGGCGCGCTGGTCCAGGCGGGTTCGGGCACGCTGACGCTGGTGGGTGCGAACAGCGCGGCGGCGGGCACCACGGTCGCGGCCGGCACCCTGGAGATCCTGAGCGGGGTGAGCCTCGCCAGCGACATCGTGGTGGACGCCGGGGCCACGCTGAAGGGCGAGACCAGCGGCACCGCCGGGGCGGCGGTGGCCGGCGTGGTCACGGTGCGCGACGGCGGCACGCTGAAGGCGGCGCCGACCGCCAGCGCCGGCGTCCACGGCCTCGCCATGACCGGCCTCACCCTTTCGAGCGGCTCGATCCTGGACGTGACGCTGGGCTCCAACACCGGCAATGCGGTGTTCTCGGCAGGGACGCTGACGCTGGACGGCGTGCTCAACGTCACCGATGCGGGCGGCATGGCGCTCGGCGTCTACCGCATCCTCAGCTACGGCACGCTGGCGGCCGACAACGGGCTGGCGCTCGGGACGACCCCGACCCAGTATGCCTACGAGATCCAACAGGCGCCGGGGCAGGTGAACCTGGCGGTGCTGAACGGCGACATGCTGTACTGGAACGGCACGACGACCACGCCGGACGGCACGGTGCATGGCGGCAGCGGCACCTGGAACGCGAGCACGGGCGTGACCAACTGGCTGACGGCGCCGCTCAACCAGTCGCGGGCGTGGAGCAGCAGCTTCGCGGTGTTCGCGGGAGCGCCGGGGACGGTGACGGTGAATGCCTCGGACAGCACGCCCGCGGTCACCGGCATGCAGTTCATGGTGGATGGCTATCAGGTCGTCGGCGGGCGCATCCTGCTGGACGCGCCGTCGGGCCAGACGCAGATCCGCGTGGGCGACGGCACGCCGTCCGGCGCGAGCATCGTGGCCACCATCGGCTCCGTGCTGCGGGGCACGACCGGACTTGAGAAGACCGACCTCGGCACGCTGATCCTGACCGGAGAGAACACCTATACGGGTGGAACGACCGTCACCCAGGGCACGCTGCAGATCGGCGATGGCGGCACCTCCGGGGCCATCTCCGGCGATGTGGTCAACAATGCCCGGCTTGCGTTCAATCGCGCCGACGACGTGACCTTCGCCGAGATCATCTCCGGCACCGGCGCGGTGGTGAAGAAGGGCGCGGGCACGCTCGCGCTCACCGGCGCTAATACCTATGCGGGCGGCACCATCATCACCGAGGGGGCGGTGCAGGTGACGAGCGCCGGCGCGCTGGGCACCGGCAGCCTCGCGCTTGAGGGCGGCGGCGCGCTGCGGGCGAGCGGCACCTTCACCTATGCGACCGGCGTCTCGCTGACGCCGGTGGCCGGAACCGGCGGCGGCACGCTGGCGGTGGACGACGGGCAGATGCTCACCGTCTCCGGCGTCGTCTCCGGCACCGGCGCGCTCACCAAGAGCGGGGCGGGAGACGTGACCCTCGCCGGCGCCAACACCTTCACCGGGGCCACCACGGTGGCGGCGGGGCGCATGTTCCTCAGCGGCGGCGCCTCCCTCGCCGACGGCGCGCGGCTGACGGTGGCGGCGGGCGCGGGCCTTGCCCTCACCGATGCCGACGAGACGGTCGGCTCGCTGGCTGGCGGCGGCGCCATCGCGCTGAACGGCTACTGCCTGACGACCGGCGGCGACGGCACCAGCTCCACCTTCTCCGGCACCATCGGCGGCTCGGGCTGCCTCGCCAAGACCGGGGACGGCACGCAGACGCTGACGGGTGTAAACACTTACGCTGGCGGCACTTCGGTTTCGGCTGGCACGGTCCAGGTTTATGACGGGGGTGCGTTGGGGGGTGGTCCGCTTTCGCTTTCGGGGGGTGGGACGCTTCGGGCGAGCGGGAGCTTCGGCTATGGGCAGGCGATCTCGCTGACGCCGGTGGGCGGGGTCGGCGGGGGCACGTTCGAGGTGGACGAGGCCGAGACGCTGACCCTGAGCGGGGCCATCGCCGGGCTCGGCAGCCTGGCCAAGACCGGCACCGGCACCCTGGTGCTGGGCGGCGCCAACAGCTATGGCGGCGCCACCGACGTGACGGCGGGCACGCTGGTGGCCACCGGCGGGTCGGCCATCGGCGATGCCAGCGCGGTGAGCGTGGCCGCGGGGGCACGCTTCGTGCTGCAGGCGGCGGAGACGGTGGGCTCCATCGCCGGGGCGGGCGGGATCGAGCTCGGCGCCAGCCTCACCATCGGCGGCAACAATGCCAGCACCACCTTCGCGGGGGCCATCACGGGCACCGGCGGCCTCGCCAAGACCGGCTCCGGCACCCTGACGCTCTCGGGTGCCAGCACCTACAGCGGCCCGACCGCGGTGAACGCCGGCACCCTCGCGGTGGACGGCAGCCTTGCCGGCGACGTCTATGTCCACGACCAGGCGACGCTCTCCGGCGGCGGCACCATCGCGCAGACGGTGCACGTGCTCAACGGCGGCACCCTGGCCGGCACCCAGGCGAGCGGGCTGACCATGGGCGGGCTCGACCTGTCGTCCGGCGCGACGCTGGCGGTCGGCCTCGGCGCGGTGAGCCAGAGCGCGGTGTTCAACGTGAACGGCAACGTGACGCTGGACGGCACGCTGGACGTGAGCGCCAGCACCGGCTTCGGCCTCGGCATCTACCGGGTGATCCGCTACACCGGCGCCCTCACCGACAACGGCCTCGAGGTGGGGACCATGCCGCTCGGCTATGCCGGCAGCATGCAGACCGCGCTCGCCGGGCAGGTGAACCTGGTGGTGGAGGATCCCAACAGCCCGATCCTGTTCTGGAACGGCCCGCACACCAGCCCGACCCAGGCGGTCGAGGGCGGCACCGGCACCTGGACGGCGGGCCCGCAGACCAACTGGACCAATGCCAGCGGCACCCTCTCCAAGGCGTGGAACAGCGGCTTCGCGGTGTTCCAGGCCGGCCCCGGCACGGTGAACGTGGACAATGGGCAAGGCCAGGTCACGGCCCTCGGCATGCAGTTCGTGGACACGGGCTATGTGGTGAGCGGCGGCGACATCCTGCTCTCCGGCGCCGCGCCGGCGCCCATCCGCGTGGGTGACGGCACCCAGGCGGGGGCGGGCACGCGCGCCACCATCGCCAGCGTGCTGAAGGGCGCGAGCGGCGTCGAGAAGAGCGATTTCGGCACGCTCATTCTCACCGGCGCCAACACCTACACCGGCGGCACCACCATCTCGGGGGGCACGCTGCAGCTGGGCAACGGCGGCGCCACCGGCTCGATCCTGGGCGACGTGGTGAACAACGCCACGCTGGCGTTCGACCTCTCGGGCGAGAGCACCTTCTCCGGCGCCATCTCCGGCACCGGCCGGGTGGTGCAGCAGGGCCCCGGCACGGTGACGCTGAGCGGAGCGAACAGCTTCTCGGGCGGGCTCTCCATCGCTTCCGGCACGGTGCGGGCGGCGTCGGCGGGCGCGCTCGGCAGCGGGGCGCTGGGGCTCAGCGGGGCGGGCACGCTCAGCGCCGCCGCCACCTTCGCCTATGGCGGCGGGGTGACGCTGGCGGCGGCGAACGGCAGCGGCGGCGGCACCTTCGCGGTGGACACGGCCCAGGCCCTCACCCTCTCGGGCGTGGTCTCGGGCAATGGCGCGCTCACCAAGTCCGGCGGCGGCACGCTGATCCTGACCGGGACCAACACCTATGCCGGCGGCACCACCATCTCGGGGGGCACGCTGCAGCTGGGCAACGGCGGCACCACCGGCTCGATCCTGGGCGACGTGGTGAACAACGCCAGCCTGGTGTTCAACCGCTCGGACAGCTACGCCTTCACCGGCTCCATCTCCGGCACCGGGCAGGTGACCTTCACCGGCGGCGGCAACGTGGTCTTCTCCGCGCCCTACCAGGGCCCGGTGGCGGTGGACAACAGCGCGGTGGTGCTGGAACGCGGCACGGTGACGGCCTCGCCGTTCACGGTGAACGCGGGCGGCACCCTCGGCGGCACCGCGACCATCGGCGGGCTGACGGTGAACGCGGGCGGCATCGCGGCGCCCGGCTACTCGCCGGGAATGCTGACGGTGAACGGCGCGGTCGCCTTCAACGCGGGCGCGGTCTACCGGGTGGACGTGACGCCGGCCGGCGCCCACGACCTCATCATCGCCTCCGGCGCCGTCACCCTCTCCAATGGCGCCACGGTCGAGGTCCTGGCCGAGAAGGGCCGGTATCCCGCGTCCAGCACCGTCGCCATCCTCACCACCTCCGGGACCGTGAGCGGCACCTTCGGCGGGGTGACCTCGGACTACGCCTTCCTGGACCCGACGCTCAGCTACGACGCGCAGAACGTCTACCTGACGCTCGGCTACACCGGCATCGACTTCATCTCCTACGCGCGGACCATGAACGAGGCCGGGGTGGCGGTGGCGGCGCAGGCGCTGGGGGCGGGCAACGCCATCTACGACGCCATCCTCTCCCTGCCGGAGGGGGCGGTGGCGCCGGCCTTCAACGCGCTCACGGGCGAGGTCTACGCCTCGGTGGACGGGGTGCTGCAGCAGCAGTCCATCTATGTGCGCGAGGCGGTGGGCACGCGCCTGCGGCAGGCGGCGGAGGGCCCCGACGCCCTCGGCCGCGCGGCGCAGGGGGCGGGCCCGGCCACGGCGCGGCTGAGCAAGGATCTCGACGTGACCCTGTGGGCGCACGGCTACGGCGGCTGGGGCAACGGCTTCGGCAACGGCAACGCGGCCTCGGTGTCGAGCAGCCTCGGCGGCTTCCTCATCGGCGCGGACGTGGCGGTCGCGCCCAATGCGTGGGCCGGCGTGTTCGGCGGCTACAGCCGCTCGAGCTTCGACGTGGATGCCCGCGCCTCCAGCGGCAACAGCGACAATTACGATGTCGGCTTCTACGCCGGCGGGCAGTTCGGGGCGTGGGCGCTGCGGGGCGGCTTCGCCTACGGCTGGCACGACATCTCGACCAGCCGGATGGTCTCCTTCCCCGGCTTCAGCCAGAACGCCAGCGCGGGCTATTCCACCGGCACCACGCAGGTCTTCGGCGAGGTGGGCTACGACGTCGCGCTCGGCGGCTACGCCTTCGAGCCGTTCGCGGGCCTCGCCTATGTGAACGTGGCCGGGGCGTCCTTCTCGGAGGGGCTCTCCAGCGCCGCTTTGGCGGTGGACACCGCCGCCATGGACACGCTCTACAGCACGCTGGGCGTGCGGGCGGCGACCTCGGTGCAGCTGTTCGGCCGGGCCCTGACCCCGAGCGTGACGCTGGGCTGGCAGCACGCCTTCGGCGACACCGCGCCCTCGGCCGCCATGCGGTTCCTGGGCGGGGCCACGCCGTTCGCGGTCTCCGGCGTGCCGATCGCCGCGGACACGCTGCTGGTCAACGCCGGCCTCGCCTACGGCCTGACGGACGCTGCGACCCTCGCCGTCACCTACTCCGGCCAGTTCGCGACCTCCGCCACCCAGAACGCCTTCTCAGCCCAGTTCTCACTCAAGTTCTGAACTCAAGCCCCCCGGCCGCTCAACCCCGCCGGGGGGCTCCAATGACGCAGTAGGGCCTCGCCCAGGGGATATGTGAAAGATGAAGCGTTCCGTTCTCGCGCTGGCCGCCGCCGGCCTCGCCCTGCTCGCCGCGGCGCCGGTGTCGGCACAGCAGAAGCCGGCGGCGGCGCCCGCCGCCGGCACCGCGCCGGCGCCCTCGCAGCCCGCGGCCACCACCGCCACCTACCAGGACTGGATGCTGCGCTGCGTGGCCCAGGACGAGAGCGCGCGCACCTGCGAGATCGTCCAGAACCTCCAGGTCCAGGGCCAGGGGGTGGTTGCGAGCATCGCCGTGGGCCGGGCCGATCCCAAGGCGCCCGTCAGCGTCGTGGTGCAGCTGCCGCCGGGGGTGTGGCTGCCGGCCGGCGTCAAGCTGCAGGTGGACGAGAAGGCCAAGCCCATCGCCCTCGAATTCAAGCGCTGCCTGCAGAGCTGCTTCGCGGAAGCCACCCTCGACGCCGCCACCCTCCAGCAGATGCGCGCCGCCGGCGGGCCCGGCAGCTTCACGTTCGAGAACGGAGCCCGGCGCGCCACCACGCTGCCGGTCTCCTTCAAGGGCTTCGCCCCTGCGCTTGACGCGGGCGTGAAGTCCTGAGATCCCCACTTCCGGACCCCCGCAGCAGCAAGGGCATTTCCATGGCCGAGACCTCCGCCGCCCAGAACCCGCTTTTCTACCACAAGCCCACGCTTCTGCGCTTCAACGAGCACGGGCAGCTCGGCCTGCGGCCCGAGGTGGACTACCGCTTCGCGGCCACGGCCGCGGCCATTCCGCTGGTGGCCACCGAGTTCGCCCAGGCCCAGCGGCATTATCCCATCGTCTTCTCCTCCAACGACGCCGCCATGCCGCTCGCCGTCACCGGCCTCACCGCCGAGCGTAACCTGTTCGTGGATGCCGAGGGCGCCTGGACCGCCGGCTGCTACGTGCCCGGCTACGTGCGTCGCTATCCCTTCATCGGCATGGCCCCGGAGAATGGCGGCACCACCATGCTCGGCCTCGACACGGCCAGCTCCCGCGTGAGCGACGATGCCGCCCGCGACGGCGCCGAGCGTCTGTTCGCCCCCGATGGCACCGCCACTCCCGCCGGCAGCGCCGCCATGGCCTTCTGCGACGCATACGCCGTCGAGCACGAGCGCACCCGCCGCTTCGCCGACGCGCTGATGGCGCACGCCCTGCTGGCCGATCGCTCCGTCCGCATCAACAGCCCCGACGGCGCGGAGCACGTGGTGCAGGGCTTCCGCCTCATCGACGAGGCGGCTTTCCGCGCCCTGCCGGCCGAGGTGGTGGCGGAATTCCACGCCAATGCGTGGCTGGACCTCATCGTCCTCCACCTTGCGTCGCAGGCCAACTGGCTCTTCCTGCTCCAGCGCGCCGCGCCGGAGCCGCACGCGACGCCCCTCAACTGAGTTAGCCCCTCACACCCGGAGGCCCACCCTCGTCGCTCCCCTGGCGATGTGGTACCCCCGCTTCCCGTACGTCCCAGGACCGTGGACACGCGCCTCGCGCCCCCGATGGCACGGGGGGCGTCGTCTCTGCGGTTCCGGGCGGGGGCGGCGGGGGACGCGGCCAGGGGAGGGGCTGGGGATGGAAACGGCGCTGGTCTTCAAGGTGCTCTACATCATCGCCATCGTCGCGGAGGCGATGACGGCGGCGCTGGCGGCGGGGCGGCGGGAGATGGACTGGGTGGGCGTGTGCCTGCTGGGCTCGGTGACCGCGCTCGGCGGCGGATCGGTGCGCGACGTGCTGCTGGGGCGCCATCCGCTCACCTGGATCGAGCACCCCTCCTACCTGCTCATCACCTGCGGCGCTGCGCTCGGCACCATCGTGGTCGCGCGCTACATGCACCACCTGCGGCACCTGTTCCTGTTCCTGGACGCGGTCGGCCTCGTGGTGTTCACCATCATCGGCTGCAACATCGCCATGGGCCTCGGCATGCCGGTGGTGATCGTCATCGCCTCCGGCATGATCACGGGCTGCGTCGGCGGCGTGCTGCGGGATGTCCTGTGCGCGGACGTCCCGCTGCTGTTCCGCGCCGAGCTCTACGGCACCGTCTCCATCGTCACCGGCGGACTCTACGTGGCCGGCGCCCGGCTCGGGGTGTCGCACGATCCGCTGATGATCGGGGTGATGCTGCTGGGCCTCGGCCTGCGGCTGCTGGCGCTGCGCTTCGGCTGGCGCATGCCGAAGTTCGCCTACACCGAGACCCTGCACTGATACCCTCGGCCTGGTCTTCGACCGGGTCCGCCCAAAAGCCGCGTGGGCTTGGCCAAAGGTCCGCGCGGACGGCTCAGGAGCCGAGCGCGTGGGCTTCGGCATGCGGGGGCGCGGCCTCAGGGCACCAGATAGTGGGCGGTCCAGTCGGCCCTCGGCACCTCGGAGCCGAGGGCGTAGCTGAAGTCTTTGATGTCCAGGCCGTCGGCCGTGGTGTGGCAGCGGTAGGAGAGGTGATACCAGCGCCCGGCGCTGCGCACCGCCGCGCCGGGCGCGGCGATGGAATCGCTCCCCACCTTCGTATCGGCGAAGGCATAGGCCACCAGCTCGTCCGGCCGCATGTCGTGGTGCTCGCGGCTGATCACGCCCATGGCCCGCGCGTTGCAGCGCTGCTCCACGCGGGCGGCGGGGTCCAGGTGGCGGATCATCTCGTCGCGCTTCGGCGGGGAGGCCTGGGCGGCGCCGGCGCACAGCAGGAGGGCGGCCGCGGCGGCGGCAGGGCGATGACGGGGTGCCAAGGGATGCCTTTCGCTCGAAGGGGCGCGAGCGGTCCCGCTCCACCCCGGTGTGCCTCGCCCGCGCGTCGCACGGGCCATTCGCGGTCGACTTAAGTCGAATCTGTGGCGAGGATGAGGAGCCGACGCGCCGCGGCCCCGGCGCAGATTGGCCCCGGCCGGCGATCGTGCGATATGTATCCCGACTACACAGCGTGACGGGCGGCCCCGCCGCCCGCTCGGAAGCTCGCCATGCCGGACGCACCGAACCGACCCATGATCCTCGCCGTGCAGGGCGCCGACCGCGAGGTGATCCAGGCGCTGCTGGTGGAGGCGGCGCGCCGGCTGAAGGCGCAGGGCGCCCACGTGATCGGCGTGGTGGAGGACATGGTGCCCGGCATCGCCCACCAGGACGTGATGCTGCTCGACCTCGTGACCGGCGCCACCAACCGCCTGCACCAGGATCTCGGCCCCGGCTCCAGCGGCTGCAGCCTGGACCCGGAGGGACTTGCCGCCGCCTGCGCGGGGGTGGAGAGCGCCATCGCCGCGCGGCTCGCCCAGGCGGGCGCGGAGGGGGAAGACGGCGCCGGCACGGTGGTCGTCCTGTCCAAGTTCGGCCGCCAGGAAGCGGAGGGGCGGGGCCTCACCGCCGCTTTCCATGCCGCGGTGGCGGCCGAGTTCTTCATCCTCACCTCCGTCTCCCCCACCGTGGCGGAGGAGTGGGGCGGCTTCTCCGGCGACATGGCGCGCCTCGCGCCAGCCGAGCTCGCGGAGGTGGAGGCCTGGTGGCGCGGCGTGCCAGCCCTCACGTCCTGACAGGGCCTTCCGGTCCTAACCGATGTCGTCGAGGCTGCGGCCGGCGGTCTCGATACGGAAGGCGTAGGTGAGCACCGCGCCCAGCACCGACGTGCCGGCCAGGATGTAGAGCAGCGTCGCGGTGCCGATCTCCGCCAGCAGGATGGGGAACAGGAAGGCGGTCATGACCGCTCCGAGCTTCGCGAATGCCGCCGCGAAGCCCGCCCCCATGCCGCGGATGTGGGTGGGGAACACCTCGCCCGCCAGCAGGTAGGTCTGCGCGTTGGGGCCGAGATTGGTCATGAAGTTGAACAGCATGAAGCCGCCGAAGACGAGAAGAAGCCGCGGCCCGTCGGTATAGTAAGTGGAGAAGGCGGCGATGAGCAGCCCCGCCGCGCAGCCGACGAAGCCGATGATCTGCAGCGGAATGCGCCCCACCCGATCAGCCAGCAGCACGGCGGCGCCGATGCCGACGATGAGCAGCAGGTCGATGGCGGCCGCGCCCTCCGCCGCCAGCTCGTCGCTGGCGATGATGTCGGTGAGGTCCTGGGCATGGGTGGCGGCGACGCCCAGGGCCGCGGCCAGGATGGTGGGCGTGAAGATGCCGATGCCGTAGGTGCCGAGATCCTGAAGGAACCAGGGCACGGAGGCGAGGATGGTGGCGCGGCGGTTGCGCGCGCTGAACAGCGCCGTGGGGTGGCGCTCCTCCTTGGCGTGGGGCTTGTGCCGGGCGGTGAGCTTGATGTGCTTGGGATATTGCGGCTTGCGCCGGAGCAGCTTGTGGGCCTCGCGCTCGGCATCGGCGTGGCGGCCGTGCACCATCAGCCAGGAGGGGCTCTCGGTGACGAAGAAGCGGCCGACCACCACCGCCAGCGCGGGCAGGATGGCGACCGCGTACATGAGGCGCCAGCCGGTCACGTTCGAGAGGTTGGAGAGCACGAGATAGCCCACCAGCGTGCCGGTGAGCGCGCCCACCGCCTGGAAGCCGAAGGCGCCGAGCACCAGCCGCCCCCGCGCGCGGGTGGGGATGCTCTCCGAGATCACCATGTGGGCGGTGGGGTAGTCGCAGCCGAGGGCCACGCCCATGCCGAACAGGAACGCCACCGTCCAGTAGAAGCTGGGGCTGGCCGAGAGCAGGGCCAGGAAGATGATGAACAGCACCATCTCCACGATGAACATCATCTTGCGGCCGAACTGGTCGGCGAGCCCGCCCAGGAACAGCGCGCCGACGAGGATACCGGCGAGGCTCGCCGCGCCCACCAGGCCGTGCTCGAAGGCGTTCATGCCGAACTCCCGCGACATCAGCGGCATGGCCACGCCGGTCATGAACACCACGAGGCCCTCGAAGAACTTGCCGGCCGCCGCGAGCCACCAGATGCGCCACTGCATGCTGGTCATGGGGGCGGCGCCCACTGGCGTGCCATCGGGCCACAGGGGGGCTTCGTCGATATAGTCCTGGACCGATTTCCCCGCCGTGGCGGTCGCGTCCGCGCGCATCTCGTTCATGGTGTCGCCCCCAATCTGCGATGCCGAGGGAAACCTCTTTACCGTGAAACCGTTGTGACGGCAGCGGCCCCTGGCGGCCATGCCCGTGCCGGGCTATGGATAAAAGACGCAGGCGCATATGCGCGCGGGCCGGGCCCCGCCGGGCGCCGCGACCCAAGCCCGCAGGACGGGACCGGCGCGTGCCGGGGCCGTGCTGCGCCGCCCGCGACATCCGGTATGCGAGAGGCCGCCATGTTCCTGCGTCGCCACACCCTCCAGCGCTTCTTCCCGCGCCTGCCCGCATGGGCGCCCGCCGCCGCGCCCCTCGCGCTGGCCGCGTTCCTTTCCGCCTGCCAGGGCTCGCCGGACAATTGGGGCACCGGCGTCGTCAAGCAGACCGACGGCTTCGGCGACTATTCCGAGACGGTGGTGGCCATTCCCAAGCCCACCGCCGGCCCGCGCCAGTTCCAGTGCGCGGGGCCGTTCGCGCCCAACAGCACCGCCATCAACCTCGCGGCCGATTTCGGCCAGGCCAACGTGATCACCGGCACCGTCACCTCGCCGGACGGCAGCACCTCCTCCGGCGTGGTGGTGCTGCCCAACGATCCCGCCCTCGCCATGGAGATCTCCTTCAAGGACCCCGGCGCGCTGGCCGCGCCGCGCCGGATCTCCTTCACCGAGGAGAGCGCCTGGACCGTGAACGGCATCGGCATCGGCGCCTCCGTCGCCGATCTCGAGAAGGCGAACGGCGGCCCGTTCCGCATCCAGGGCTTCGGCGGCCAGGCCGGCGGGGTGGTGGCCGACTGGCAGGGCGGGAAGCTCGCCAATCTCGGCGCCGGCTGCCGGCTGGGCGTGCAGCTCGCGCTTCCGGCCACGGTGAGCACCGCGGCCCAGGGCCGGATCTCCGGTCCGCGCCGGCTGTCCTCCACGGACGCCGGCGTGCGGGCGGCCAACCCAACGGTGGGCGTGTTCTGGATCAACTATCGCTGAGGCGGCCCGCCTGACCCTGGGGCAGCGTCAAGATGCGCGGGCGGCGGAGACCTCCGCTGCGTCCGCCTGTCTGGACACGTTCCAGCCTCGTGGCTAGCGTCCGGCCGGGCTGGGCGGTCGATGGGGGGACTGTTGGGCGTTCGGGCCGCAGAACATGACCCGGACCGCATGCGCCCAGGCTGAAGGGCGCCGCGCGGTCCTCGCCATTGGAGAGCCGAATGTCCAGGATATTGATGGGCGCCGCTGCCGCGGCGCTTCTGCTCGCGAGCGCCGCCCAGGCGGCGGATGCGCCGCCCGCCTTCAACCAGTGCAAGGCCTGCCACCGGGTCGAGGCCGGCAAGAATCTCGTCGGGCCGAGCCTGTTCGGCGTCTATGGCCGTCAGTCGGGCACTGTCGAAGGCTTCAATTACAGCCCGGCCATGAAGAACGCCAACCTCACGTGGGATGAGGCCTCGCTCACGAAGTACCTCTCCAATCCCAAGGAGGCCGTTCCGGGCAACAAGATGGCGTTCATGGGCCTGAAGAAGCCCGAGGACGTGAAGGCGGTGGTGGATTATCTCGCGACGCTGAAGTGACAGTCGCGCCGGGCGGGCATCAGGTGCGCCGGGCGCCCGCCCGGTGGGCGAAGGCCCACACACGGTACCCCGAAAACGTCCACAGCATGGTGACGGCCGTGGTGATGACCTGGGCGAGGAGATAGAAGACCCCGAGCCGGTGCACCAGCAGGTCCATCAGCGCGCCGTTGAGGATGAAGGAGACGAGCGCCACCACCATGAAGCGCGGCACCGCGCCGGCATGGCTGCGGGTCGATTCGAACGTGAAGGCGCGGTTGAGCACGTAGGACACCACCGCTCCCACCACGGCGCCGAGGGTGGAGGCCACCACCGGCCCGGCGATGCCCCGCTCCACGACGAGGGCCAGGGTGGCGAAATGCGCGCCCGTGGCGAGGATGCCGACCCAGGCGAAGGAAGCGATCTGCGCGAGCAGCGGCCGGTAGCGCCGCAGCAGGGCCGCGAGATTTGCGTGCAAGGCGTGATGCTCCCGCAGGGCAGGAATGGGAAAGGCGTCTTCCGTCGCCCGAAATTATGGTCTAAGGAAGCCCCATGGAGCCGGCACGCACGATTTTTCGCGCGTCACGCCGGCTAGAACCGCATCCATCGCCGCCGTGCGCCTCGTGCTCGCGCGATGGACTGATCCTCCAGGGGCGCGTGACCCGCGGCCCTTTTTTTGCGCCTAGAGCACGTTCCCAGGCCCGCGTCTTGTCGCGGGCGGGGGCGCGCCCGAGGCCCGCGTGATCCAGAGCGCCAGGAAGACATGCCGAAACGCACCGATCTCGAAACCATCCTCATCATCGGCGCCGGCCCGATCGTCATCGGCCAGGCGTGCGAGTTCGATTATTCCGGCACCCAGGCGGTGAAGGCGCTGAAGGAGGAGGGGTACCGAGTCGTTCTGGTGAACTCGAATCCGGCGACCATCATGACCGACCCGGACATGGCGGACGCCACCTATATCGAGCCCATCACCGCCGAGATCGTCGCCAAGATCATCGAGAAGGAGCGCGGCGACCGCTCCAAGGGGTTCGCCCTTCTGCCCACCATGGGCGGCCAGACGGCGCTCAACTGCGCCCTCTCGCTCAAGAAGATGGGCACGCTGGAGGCGTTCGACGTCGAGATGATCGGCGCCACCGCCGAGGCCATCGACAAGGCCGAGGACCGCGAGCTGTTCCGCGAGGCCATGACCAAGATCGGCCTCTCCACGCCCAAGTCGCGCCAGATCAAGACCCTCTCCCAGGCGCTGGAGGCGCTGGAGGTGGTGGGCCTGCCGGCCATCATCCGCCCCTCCTTCACCATGGGCGGCACCGGCGGCGGCATCGCCTACAACAAGGCCGAGTTCATCGAGATCATCGAGCGCGGCATCGATGCTTCCCCCACCAACGAGGTGCTGGTGGAAGAGAGCGTGCTGGGCTGGAAGGAGTATGAGATGGAGGTTGTCCGCGACAAGGCGGACAACTGCATCATCGTCTGCTCCATCGAGAACATCGATCCCATGGGCGTGCACACCGGTGATTCCATCACCGTCGCCCCGGCGCTGACGCTGACCGACAAGGAATACCAGATCATGCGCGACGCATCGCTTGCGGTGCTGCGCGAGATCGGTGTCGAGACCGGCGGCTCCAACGTGCAGTTCGCGGTGAACCCCGAGGACGGCCGCCTCATCGTCATCGAGATGAACCCGCGCGTGTCGCGCTCCTCGGCGCTGGCGTCGAAGGCCACCGGCTTCCCCATCGCCAAGGTGGCCGCCCGCCTCGCGGTGGGCTACACGCTGGACGAGATCGAGAACGACATCACCGGCGGCGCCACCCCGGCCTCCTTCGAGCCCACCATCGACTATGTGGTGACGAAGGTGCCGCGCTTCGCCTTCGAGAAGTTCCCCGGCGCCGACCCGGTGCTCACCACCGCCATGAAGTCGGTGGGCGAGGCCATGGCCATCGGCCGCACCTTCCAGGAATCCCTGCAGAAGGCCCTGCGTTCGCTGGAAACGGGCCTCACCGGCCTCGACGACATCGAGATTGAGGGCCTTGGCCAGGGCGACGACAAGAACGCCATCCGCGCCGCGCTCGGCAGGCCCACGCCCGACCGCCTGCTCTATGTGGCCCAGGCCATGCGGCTCGGCATGTCGGATGAGCAGATCCACGCCGCCTGCAAGATCGACCGCTGGTTCCTGGCGGAGATCCGCGGCATTGTGGAGGCGGAGGAGAAGATCCGCCGCCTCGGCCTGCCCGCCACCCCCGGCGCCTTCCGCAGGCTGAAGGCCATGGGCTTCTCCGACTCGCGCCTCGCGACCCTCACCGGCCGCGCCGAGGCGGACGTGCGGGCCCAGCGCCGCGCGCTCGACGTGCACCCGGTCTACAAGCGCATCGACACCTGCGCCGCCGAGTTCGCCTCGCCCACCGCCTACATGTACTCGACCTACGAGACCCCCTTCGCGGGCGCGCTCGCCGACGAGGCGCGGCCCTCCGACCGCGAGAAGGTCATCATCCTGGGCGGCGGTCCGAACCGCATCGGCCAGGGCATCGAGTTCGACTATTGCTGCTGCCACGCGGCCTTCGCTCTCAAGGACGTCGGCTACGAGGCCATCATGGTCAACTGCAACCCCGAGACGGTCTCCACCGACTACGACACCTCGGACCGGCTCTATTTCGAGCCGCTCACCGCCGAGGACGTGCTGGAGCTGATCGAGCGGGAGCGCACCAACGGCAAGGTGCGGGGCGTCATCGTGCAGTTCGGCGGCCAGACCCCGCTGAAGCTCGCCAAGGCGCTCGCCGACGCCAACGTGCCGATCCTGGGCACATCCCCCGACGCCATCGACCTGGCCGAGGACCGCGACCGCTTCAAGCACCTGCTGGAGCGCCTCGCCATCCGCCAGCCGGCCAACGGCATCGCCTATTCGGTGGAGCAGGCGCGGCTGGTCGCCTCCGACCTCGGCTATCCCATGGTGGTGCGCCCCTCCTACGTGCTGGGCGGCCGGGCCATGCAGATCATCCGCGAGGAGAGCCAGCTCGGCGACTACCTGCTGGAGACCCTGCCGGGCCTCGTGCCGCAGGAGATCAAGGCCCGCTACCCCAACGACAAGACCGGCCAGATCAACACGGTGCTGGGCAAGAACCCGCTCCTGTTCGACCGCTACCTGTCCGACGCCATCGAGATGGACGTGGACGCGCTCTGCGACGGCAAGGACGTGTTCATCGCCGGCATCATGGAACACATCGAGGAGGCCGGCATCCATTCGGGCGACAGCGCCTGCTCGCTGCCGCCCTATTCCCTGAGCCCGAAGATCCTCGCGGAGCTGGAGAAGCAGACCGCGGCCATGGCCCTGGCTCTGGGCGTCGGCGGCCTCATGAACGTGCAGTACGCCATCAAGGACGACGACATCTACGTCCTCGAGGTGAACCCGCGCGCCTCGCGCACGGTGCCGTTCGTGGCCAAGGTCATCGGCCTGCCCATCGCCAAGCTCGCCGCGCGGGTGATGGCGGGGGAGAAGATCGCGGACTTCGATCTCAAGAAGCCGAAGTTCGACCATATCGCCATCAAGGAGGCGGTGTTCCCCTTCGCCCGCTTCCCGGGCGTGGACACCGTGCTCGGCCCGGAGATGCGCTCCACCGGCGAGGTGATGGGCCTCGACACCGACTTCGGCGTCGCCTTCGCCAAGAGCCAGCTCGGCGGCGGCACCAAGGTGCCGAAGGCCGGCACCGTGTTCATCTCCCTGCGTGAGCATGACAAGGCGCGCATCCTGCCGTCGGTGCAGATGCTCCAGGACCTGGGCTTCAAGGTGATCGCCACCTCCGGCACCCAGCGCTTCCTGGAGGAGCACGGCATTTCCGCCACCAAGATCAACAAGGTTCTGGAAGGCCGTCCCCATATCGTGGACGCCATCAAGAACGGTGAGGTGCAGCTGGTGTTCAACACCACCGAGGGCGCGCAGGCTCTTGCGGACAGCCGCTCCCTCCGGCGCGCGGCCCTCTTGCAGAAAGTGCCGTATTACACCACGCTGTCGGGTGCCGTCGCGGCGGCGGAGGGGATCAAGGCCTATGTGGGGGGCGACCTGAAGGTGCGCCCGCTCCAGGACTATTTCCACGCCGCCGACGACCCGCTGGCGCGGAGCAAGACCTCCGTCGCCTGAGGGATTCACGGACAGGTTGAGCAGCGCGGGCGTTTCGGCGTCCGCGCGTGGTGGTTATTTTGTCTCCTGTGTCCGGTGGGGGTCGCGTGGCGTCAGCCGGGCGGTTCTGGCGCGGGGCCGGCGGGAGACCGGGTTCCATGCCGTCGCTGCCGTGCCGCTGGTTTCCGCGTTGCGCGGGCACGGAGTTTTTTGAAGGGCGACGGGCCGCGGGGCGGCATGTCGCGCAGAACAGTTTCAGGAGGTCTTGAAAGGACCCATGGAGAAGATTCCCATGACCATCGGGGGCCATGCCGCCCTCGAGCAGGAGTTGAAGCAGCGCCAGCAGGTGGAGCGCCCGCGCATCATCGCCGCCATCGCCGAGGCGCGCGCCCACGGCGACCTCTCCGAGAATGCCGAGTATCACGCCGCCAAGGAGCTGCAGTCTCTCAATGAGGGTCGCATCGCGGAGCTGGAGGACAAGATCTCCCGCGCCGAGGTGATCGACGTGACCAAGCTCTCGGGAGACGTGGTGAAGTTCGGCGCCACCGTCACCCTGGTGGACGAGGACACCGAGGAAGAGCGGGTCTGGCAGATCGTCGGCGACAGCGAGGCGGATGCCAAGGCGGGCCGCATCTCCATTTCCTCACCCATGGCGCGGGCCCTCATCGGCAAGAAGAAGGGCTCCTCCGTGGAGGTGGTGACCCCCAAGGGCGCCCGTTCGTTCGAGATCGTCGAGGTGCGCTGGTCCTGACGGCCTGGCGTCGTTCCCAATGTAACGGGCCCCGGTCTTCGACCGGGGCCCGTTGAGTTTCACCCAGGCGCCCGGCGGGCTTGAGGCAGGGGCATTTGCGCCACGCTCATGGGCGTTGATGCTATTTTGCCGGCGCCGGAGCGATCTCTGCCTCCGCCGTCGCGCCGTAGACCTCGCGCGTGAGGTCCACCCAGGCCCGCGCGGCGCGCGAGAGGTAGCCGCCGCGCCGCCACACCAGCGCCATGTGCCACTGGGTGCCCGGCTCCTCCAGCAGCACCAGCGACACCGCCGAGGTGCGCCGCAGCGCGGCGATGGTCATGGGCAGGAAGGCGACGCCGAGGCGCGCGGCCACCAGCTCCACGATGAAGTCGATCTGCCCGCTGCGGGCCGCCACCGTGGGTGCGAAGCCGTTGCGCTCGCACGCCTCCAGCAGCACCTTGTTGAGCGCGAAGCCCTGCTCGAACAGGATGAAGGGCGAGGCGGACAGCGCGCCGATGCCCACCGCCTTCTTCCCCGCCAGCGGGTGGTCCTTGTGCATCACCACCATCAGCGGCTCGCACCGCACGGGCTGGAAATCGAAATCCTCCGCCGTGGGCAGAAGGGAGGCGGCGAGTTCCACCTCGCCCGCCAGCACGATCTCCTCCAGCCGCTTGGAGCCCTGCTCGGTCAGGCGGATGTCGATGCCCGGATAGCGCGCCCGGTAGATGGCGAACAGCGGCGCGAACAGCGTGCTGGCGCCCAGCGGCGGCAGGCCGAGCCGCAGCGTGCCGGTGCGGAGCCCGCGCAGGTCGGCGAGCTCGGCGATGAGGTCGTCGCGCTCGGCCAGCATGGTGAGCGCCCGTCGGTAAACGATCTCCCCGGCGGCGGTGAGCACGCTCTTGTGGCCGATGCGGTCGAGCAGCGGAACGCCCAGCTCCTCCTCCAGCTGCTTCACCGCCTTGGAGATGGTGGGCTGGGTGGCGAACACCACCTTGGCGGCCTGGGAGAAGCCGCCCTGGCGCACCACCTCGACGAAGGCCCTCAGGGTCCGCAGTTCCATTCAATTCCTCTATGGAATGGATTGAATTCAGTCAATTCATTTTCATAATAGCGGGGGCGGCACTATCTTCAGGGTGACGGCACTGGAGGTGCCCCCATGTTTACCAAAATGCCTGTTCCCAAGCGCGCGTTCCGGCGCAGCGCCGTTCTATTCCGCTCCACCCTGCATCGCTCGGGCCTGATGCAGATCGCCGTGCTCGCGCTGTTCTGGGGGCTCGGCGAGGCGTTGGTGCGCGTCGCCCATCTGCCCCTTCCCGGCGGCATCGTCGGCATGGCGGTGGTGCTTGTTCTGCTCGCCAGCGGCTGGATCCGCCCCAAGGCCGTGCGGCGCGGGGCCTCCTGGCTCATCGCCGAGATGCTCCTGTTCTTCGTGCCGGCGGTGATGGCGGTGCTCGACCATCATGAGTTCGTGGGGCTGCTCGGCCTCAAGATCGTGGCCGTCATCCTGGTGGGCACGGTGCTCGTCATGGGCGGCACGGCGCTGACCGTGGACCTGTGCTACCGCTGGCGCGCGCGGCGGGAGGAGACCCATGCCGGCGCTTGACGCCCTGGAGGCGACCCTCTTCTGGTCGGCGGTCACCATCGGCGCCTATCTCGTGTCGCGCTTCATCGCCCGGCGCTGGCGCTTCTGGTGGACCTCGCCGCTGCTGCTCACGCCCATCCTGGTGGGCGTGGTCGCGGTCACCCTGCACGCGGGCTATGCGGAATACATCCGCTCCACCCACTGGCTGGTGCTGATGCTGGGCCCGGCGACGGTGGCCTTCGCCATTCCCATCTACGAGCAGCGGGCGGTCATCCGCCGGCACTGGCCGGTGCTGCTGCTGGGCGTGCTGGTGGGCTCGTCCATCGCCATGGTGGCGGCCTTCTTCATGGCCTCCTGGCTCGGCCTGTCGTCCACGATGCAGCTCTCGCTGATGCCGCGCTCCACTTCCACGCCCTTCGCGATGGCGGTTTCCGACGACATCGGCGGCTTGCCGGACCTCACGGCGGTGTTCGTGATTCTCACCGGCGTCTGCGGCGCGGCGCTGGGGGAGGTGCTGCTGAAGGTGATGCCGCTGCGCTCCTCCCTGGCGCGGGGCGCCCTGTTCGGCATGGGCGCTCACGGCGCGGGCGTCGCCAAGGCGCACCAGATCGGCGGCGAGGAAGGGTCCATCGCCGGCCTCGTGATGGTGCTGGCGGGCCTGTTCAACGTGATGATGGCGCCGGCCGTGGCCTACCTGCTGCGCTGAGGCGCCCGCATCAGGTCGCTCGCGTGCACGGTGGCCGCCACCAGCACCACGGTGGCGCCGAGCTGGTGGGCCAGCGCCACCGGCAGCGCGACGGCGGAAAGCAGGGTGGCGATGCCGAGCGTCGCCTGGAGGCTCACCAGCATGAAGAGGATGAGTGCGCCGCACGCCGCCGGCGTGCGGCGCACGGCGATGGCGTGGAGCAGGCTCGCCGCCCACAGGGCATAGGCGATCATGCGGTGGTCGAACTGGACCGTGAGCGCGTTCTCGAACACATTGCGCCACCAGGGCTGAGCCGCCAGGAGCTGCTCTGGCGGCGGGATGAGATGCCCGTCCATGAGCGGCCATGTGTCGAAGGCCATGCCGGCGTCGAGCCCGGCCACCAGCCCGCCCGCGAAGATCTGCGCCAGCACGAGGCCGACGAGCCCCAGGGCGCCTGCGCGCAGCCGCCTCGGCGCAGCCGGGCCGGGAAGGGCCGGGGCGAGAGCGCGCGCCAGCGCCACGGTGGCGCACAGGATGAGGCAGGCGAGGGTGAGGTGTACCGCAAGCCGGTACTGGCTGACGGACGTGCGCGCGCTGAGCCCGGAGGCCACCATCCACCAGCCCACGGCCCCCTGCAGCCCGCCGAGCGCGAACAGCCCCATGCACAGGGCCAGCACCCGCCCCCGGATCGCCCCGGTGGCCGCGAACCAGAGCAGCGGCAGCAGGAAGGCGGCGCCCGTGAGCCTTCCCAGCAGCCGGTGCGCCCATTCCCACCAGTAGATGCGCTTGAAGGCGTCGATCCCCATGCCCTTGTTGAGGATCTCATATTGGGGAATGGCCTTGTAGCGGTCGAATTCAGCCGCCCAGGCCGCCGGCGAGAGGGGCGGGAAAATGCCGGTCACGGGCTTCCATTCGGTGATGGAGAGGCCGGATTCGGTGAGCCGCGTGGCCCCGCCCACCACCACCATGGCCATGATGAGCGCGGCGATGGCCCAGAGCCACAGCCGCACCGCCCGCGGCGCGCCGGCCGGCGCGTGCCGCAGGCACTCGTCCCGCGTGAAGGGGCGCGCGATGTTCCGCGTGGCCTCCATCATGGCCTTCCTCCGTGCCGGCGGCCATTCTGTCGTGGCTCTCGCGGCCGATCCGTTATAGAGGGCTCCTCATCGGCGCCACAAGGCGGCCGCGACAGGGAGAGAGAGGCCCATGATGCCCCAGCGCATCCGCAAGCTCATCGGCACGGTGCTGCTGCTGGTCCTGGTGGTGGTGTGGGCGCTCGGGGCCATGGCGCTGGCGCAGGGGCGCGTGACCGAGCTGCACTGGGCGGCGCAGGCCGTGTGCTACGTGTTGCTCGGCACGCTGTGGGTGATCCCCGCCGGCGCGCTCATCTGGTGGATGGAGCGACCGGACCGGCCCAAGGCCTGAGCCGGCCGTCGCGGAGCCGTCCCGCCTCAGGCCGCCCGCCTGCGGGCCGGCTCGTCCATTATGGCGATCATGTCGGGCGGCAGGATTTCTTTCGGCTCCGGCTCGTCCGCCGCAGCGCCGGTGGCGAAGCGCAGCATGACGATGCGGGGGAAGCGCATGGCCGCGAGGGCATCGAAGCTCTCCACCGCCGCCGTGGACGGCGCGGTGTCGGCGGTCAGGCACACCATCAGCGGATCGCAGCCGGAGAGGGCCTCGTCGGCCGCCAGCGGCGGGTTGGCCACCACCACATAGTCGTAGGTCTGGCGCAGGGCGTCGAGCATGGTGGAGAGGCGCGCCGTCTCGCCGGCCGCTTCGTCGGCTTCCGCGCCGGTGACCGAGGTCCAGCCCGGCGGCAGGTGGCCGGGCGGGATGACATGGGCGCGCGAGCGGGGATCGCGGTGGAGCGCCTCCCCGAAGCGGGCTCGGCCGAGCAGCAGCTCGCGCACGCCGGGGTCGCCCGCCTCGCAGCCGAGGTCGATGAGGTCAGCGCTGTCCGCCGCGCGGTCCAGCACCACCAGCACCACGCCGGCGTCGTCGCCGAGGCGGCGGGCGAGGGCGCGCGCGCAATGGCCGGCGGCGTCGGGCAGGCTGTCAGAGGTGACATAGACCAGCCGCCCGCGCGCCCGCGCCGGGCCTTCGGGCCAGGTGGTGGCATGGGGCAGCAGCTTTTCCACCGCGGCGTCCAGCTCCAGTCCCCGCGCGGCGGGTCCGTCGAGCCAGGTGATGCGGTGGGGCGTGTCGAGCTGGCGCGGCAGCGCGGCGCGGTCGAGAAGACCCTGCGGCAGCGGCTCGCGGCGCTGGCGGCGCCGGCCCAGGAGGAAGGTGGCGGTGGCCGCGGCGAGCAGGGTGAAGGGCAGGGGCCCCGGCGCATCCGGCAGCGACGGCGCTGCCGCCGGTGCTCCGCGGCTGAGGCCGGGCAGCGCCGCGGCCGAGGGCCGGGCTTCCAGGCCGAGCGCGGCGGAGACATAGGCGTCCGCGAGCCGCGCGGCCAGAGCGGGCGAGGGGGCGGTTACGGCGATGTCGAACCCGCGCCCGCCGTTGACGGGGGCGACGGAGACATCCTGCGCCACGCGCCGGGCCGCCTGCTCCGTGAGGGCCGGCAGGTCCGGGCCGGCGGCGGCGGGGAAGAGGCCTTCGGAGGCGAGGCGCGCCACCTCGGCGGGGTCGAGCCGCCCCAGCGCGTCGCGGGCCAGCTCGCGCGAGCCCAGCACCTGGGCGATGCCGCGCACGGTGGCGGCCGGCGGCTGGGTGGCGGTGTCGAAGGCGATGTCGGCGGAGGCGGTGAAGCGCAGGGGCAGGGCGCTGGCGAGGGCCATGGCGGCGAGCGCCAGCGCGCCCGCGTTGAAGCCGCCGAGGCGGCGCGCCCGCGCCGGCGCCGCAACGGCGGCGCTGATCCCGATCTCGGCGACATTCGAGGCCATGCGCTGCTGGTCCCGTCCTGGCCGGCGCAAGGTGCGCCGGCTTCGATGAGACAGCAAAACCCAGTTATGGTTGAGAGATGGTTAAGGCCGCTATGTGCGGTGCCCACCGGGGCGGGGCTCAGTGGTTCTCCCAGCGCGGCGCGCGCTTCTCGAGCACGGCCGAGATGCCCTCGTCCGCGTCGCGCGCCAGCATGTTCTGGGTCATCACGCGGGAGGCGTAGGCATAGGCCTCCTCCAGGCCCATCTCGATCTGCGCGTAGAAGGCGGCCTTGCCGAGCTTCACCGGCACCTGCGACTTCCCGGCGATTCGCCGCGCGAGGGCGGTGGCCTCCGCCAGCGCCGCGCCCTTCTCCACCACCCGGTTCAGGAGGCCCATGCGCAGGGCGTCCTCCGCCTCCACCCATTCGCCGAGCAGCAGCATCTCCATGGCGTGCTTGCGCGAGACGTTGCGGGAAAGCGCCACCATGGGGGTGTGGCAGAACAGGCCGATGTTGACGCCCGGCGTGCAGAAGCGCGCCTCGGCCCCGGCCACCGCGAGGTCGCAGCTCGCCACCAGCTGGCAGCCGGCGGCGGTCGCCATGCCCTCCACGGCGGCGATGACGGGCTGGGGCAGGAGCACGATGTCGGTCATGAGCGCGGAGCAGCGCTTCAGCACCTGCTCGAAATAGGTGCGGCCGCGGTCGGCATCGCCGCGGTGGGCCTGGATTTCCTTGAGGTCGTGTCCGGCTGAGAACACCGGGCCTTCCGCCGCCAGCACCACCGCGCGCACCGCCGGGTCGGCGGCGATGGCCGCCAGGGCTGCGGAGAGGGCGGCCATCATCGCCTCGGACAGGCTGTTGCGCGACTGCGGCCGGGCGAGGGTGAGGGTGGCGACGCCCTCGGCCACCTCGGTTCTCACGATGGCGCCGTCGGAGGCGCCGGCAACGGCTGCGGACGCGGGCATCGGCGTGGACATGGGCGATCCTCCCGGAAAGCGGAATGCTTGATCTTGTGGGGCGGCATTCTATGCACAAGGCGGGGTGCGCGCGAGCCGCCCGCAGAACGACAGCCGGGCAACTCCGGCATGGGAGGAAACAGATGACGATCCAGGGTGGCGCGCCGGCGACGGTCATGACCATCGCGGCGCTGGAGGAGTTCCTGCACGGCGCGTTCCCGCAGGCGTTCGGGCCCGGCAGGCCCCATCACATCGAGGCGATCGGCCGGCGCACCGCCACCATCCGCCTCGATGCCGCCGACGAGCACCTGCGGCCCGGCGGCACGGTTTCCGGCCCGGCGCTCATGGCGCTCGCGGATATCGCGGTCTATGTGGCGCTGCTGGCGCAGATCGGGCCGGTGGCGCTGGCCGTCACCACCAACCTTTCCATCAATTTCCTGCGCAAGCCGGCGCCGGGGCCGATCCATGCCGATGCGCGGCTCATCAAGCTCGGCAAGCGCCTCGCGGTGGGGGATGTGGGCATCCGGGGCGCGGGCAGCGACGACCTCGTCGCCCATTGCGTCGCCACCTATTCCATCCCCGGCCCGGCCTGAGCTGATCGCGCGCAAGGACGGCGCCGTCCGCCGGAGGCAGAATCACCGGGAAAGGCGGGAGGCGAAGATGACCGGCATCCTCATCCTGCAGGGGCACCCCGATCCGGCCGGGGGGCACCTGTGCCATGCGCTGGCCGAGGCCTATGCGGCGGGGGCGCGCGCCGCCGGACACCGGGTGACGCTGCTGGAGGTGGCGCGCCTCGACGTGCCCCTCCTGCGCACGCAGCAGGATTTCCTGGATGCGCCGTCTCCCCCTGTCCTGGCCGAGGCGCGCGGGGCGCTGATGGAGGCCGAGCATCTGGTGCTGTTCTTTCCGCTGTGGCTCGGCGGCGCGCCGGCGGTGCTGAAGGGGTTTCTGGAGCAGCTTCTGCGCCCCGGATTCGCCTTCCGCTACGTGCCGGGGGGCACGCAGATGCTGCTGAAGGGCCGTTCCGCGCGGGTGGTGGTGACCATGGGCATGCCGGCCCTGGTCTTCCGCATCTGGTATCTCGGCGCCGGCCTCTCGGCGGTGACACGGAACATCCTGGCCTTCGTGGGCTTCCGGCCCGTGCGCGCCACCGTGCTCGGCGGCGTCGAGGCAGCGGGCGATGAGCGGCGGCGGGATTGGCTGCGGCGGATGGAGGCGCTCGGCCGCGCGGCGCGGTGAGGATGCCGCAGCGGTGGCCGGGTGCGCCGATGCTTCCGAGGGCCGCAAGCCAAGGCAAAAACGGCTGAATTTCAACGGTGTTAAAATACCAATTTTATAACCATATGATTTTGAATGTGTTTTCAGTTCCGGTGCGCATTGACGGATACCCTGGCCTCCTTTAGAAGCCCTGCATCGCCGGACAGCGCGCGGCCTCGCGGCCGTCACGTCCGGCTTTCTTATTCGGAACCGATCCCCATGAAGACGTATTCGGCCAAGCCCGCCGATATCGAGAAGAAGTGGGTGGTGATCGACGCGAGCGGCCTCGTCGTGGGCCGCCTCGCCACCATCATCGCCATGCGCCTGAAGGGCAAGCACCTGCCCCTCTACACCCCCCACGTGGACTGCGGTGACAACGTCATCGTCGTGAACGCGGAGAAGGCGGTGTTCACCGGGCGCAAGAAGGACCAGAAGGTCTACTACCACCACACCGGCTTCCCGGGTGGCATCAAGGAGCGCACCGCCAAGTTCATCCTCGAGGGCCGCTTCCCGGAGCGCGTCATCGAGAAGGCGGTGGAGCGCATGCTCGCCCGCGGCCCGCTCGGCCGCAAGATCCTCGGCAACCTCCGTGTCTACAAGGGCCCGGCTCACCCCCACGAGGCCCAGCAGCCCGTCGCCCTCGACGTGGCTGCCCTCAACCGCAAGAACGTGAGGAACTGACATGGCCGAGGTTCTCCAGTCCCTCGAAGATCTTGGCGGCGCCAACATCACCACCGAGGAAGCGTCTGCCCCGGTCCATGTCCAGAAGCTGGACAAGTTCGGCCGCGCCTATGCCACCGGCAAGCGCAAGGACGCGGTCGCCCGCGTCTGGATCCGCCCCGGCACCGGCAAGATCACCGTCAATGACCGCGACATCGAGGTGTACTTCGCCCGCCCGGTGCTGCGCCTCATGATCAACCAGCCGTTCCAGGCTGCGGCGCGTGAAGGCCAGTATGACGTGGTGTGCACGGTCACCGGCGGCGGCCTCTCCGGCCAGGCCGGCGCGGTGCGTCACGGCCTGTCCAAGGCGCTCACCTATTACGAGCCGGAACTGCGCAGCCCCCTCAAGAAGGGCGGCTTCCTCACCCGCGACAGCCGCGTGGTCGAGCGCAAGAAGTACGGCCGGGCCAAGGCGCGTCGTTCGTTCCAGTTCTCCAAGCGCTGATCCGCGCTTCGATCTGGCTTTTTTGGAAGGCGGCGGGGTTTCCCGCCGCCTTTCTTTTTGCGCCGCGCGTTACGCGGCGCGCCTGCGGGCAGCAAAAAGGGCCGTCACGCGCTGCGTGCGGCCCTTTTTCAATCGTCCCGGCGGGCGGGAATCAGAAGCTCGGCGTGTCGCCGGCCAGCGGGCTCCAGGAGCCGTTGTTGGTGGGGTCGCCGGGCGGGCCGGAGCCGTAGCCGCCGGAAAGGTCGGGCGGGAACACATAATCGTTGTTCTCGCCGCGGCCGATCTTCACGTCGGGGCGGATGGCGGGGCCGGGACCGGGGTCGAGATAGTTGCCCTGGGGGATCACCGGCAGCTGGATCACGTTGGGCGTGATGACCACGTGCGGGCGGGACGCGTTCTGCGCCAGCGCCGCCGTGGCGAGGGTGCCGAGACCCGCCAGCAGCATCATGGCCTGCGCGCCGGCCCCCAACCTGATTGTGAGCATGGCTCACCTCCCGAACCCGAGCTTTCGTCCCCGCCTTGAAGCATGTTCGCGCGAGGGTGTGAAGGCCCTGCGGCCCGCCGCCAGGTTTTCCGCGTCGGCATCGCGAGCGGAGCGCCTTCCAAAAGGCGGGCTGACAGTGGGACATGCCGGGCTTGCACGGTATGGCGATGTGGCGGGGAATATGGTTGGCTCGCGGGCACGGGACACGGAAGCGGGAGGCTGGAATGGCGGGCTGGAAGAGGTGGGGCGCGGCGGGCGCATGCGCCGCGGCGGTGGCGCTGGGGGCGACGCAGGCGATGGCGCTGCCCGGCCGCATCATCCTGCTGCGCCATGGCGAGAAGCATGATGCCTATCGCCTGTGTTCCGTGGGGCAGGAGCGGGCCCAGGCGCTGGCCGCGCAATATCTCGGCCAGGCGGCGGAGACGAGCCTGTTCCGCCCCGGCGAGGTGCCGAAGGCCTTCTTCGCGATCACCCTTCATACACTGGAGACCATCGCCCCCTCCGCGCGCTCCTGGGGGCAGCCGGTCATCATCTACCCGGCCATTCCCGGCGCTTCGGGCGTGCTGGGTGACAACCTGCTCAACGCCCAGACCCAGCAGCTCGCGCGCGACCTGCTCACCGATCCGCGCTGGGACGGCGCGACCGTGGTGGTGACCTGGGAGCACGACCACATCGCCAAGACGGTTTCCGGCCACGCCCGGAAGTCCGGCGCGCAGAAGGACAAGGCCGCGACGAAGGAGGCGGGCGAGAGCCCAGCCGCCCTCCAGGCAACGGTCGCCAAGGACGATGGCCGTCCCGAGGCGCCTTCGACCCTCTACGACCTGTTCGGCCTCTCGCGCTTCGCCGAGGCCCTGGCCGACTGGCCGGGCGAGACCTACGACTATTTCTGGATCATCGATTTCGACCCGACGACGCGGCAGGCGTCGTCCTTCAAGTCCATCAGGCAGGTCTATCCCGCGCCCTATTCGGGCGTGCCGCAGAACGAATGGGGGCAGCCCAATGGCCTCACCGCGGAGAGCGGCTGCAAGCTCTGAGGCCCGTCGGCCTGTCATGCCCGGCTTGGTCGGCTCCCGCCATCGCCCTTTCGGGCGGGGCGGGAGCCGTTTTTTTGTCCGGCCGCGAATCGCGGGCGACCGCGCGCCCGTTCTGCCAGGAGCATTCTCCTTTCGGCCCGCATTCTGAGCGTTGCCGCCCTTGGCCATCGGGGCGGCGGGGCGGCGACACGCGATTGCCATATTGCGAGTTGATCCGAACAACGGCATGTATTATTCAAAGATGACGGCCGGAGAGATAAATATTGAATCTTTCTAAAGAGGCCGCACTGAACTGAATACTTGCATGTCCCGGTGCGCAATTTGGAGCGGTTCAAAATGACCAAGCAAGATTATCTGCAGGCCGCCTGGGCAGGGGATCATTCGGCGGCGGAGGGCTGGATGGGGCGGTCCGGCGGCGGCGCGCGGGCCATCCCCATGGTGGATGCGCAGCTCGACAGCCGCGACCTGTTCGCCGCCGGGCGCCTCATCACCATCGCCCACGGCGACCAGACCTATCAGCTCCGCCTCACGGCCCAGAACAAGCTGATCCTCACCAAGTAGCCGGGTCTGCGGCGTCGTCTCCCGAGAGATGGCGGCGGCCGGGGTGCGACGGAGCCGCATGCCGATACGGCAGCGGCGGCGTGGCAATTCGCGCCTTTCCTTCGCCCTTTTCCTTTGCCAGAGGTCCGCCCGCGCGGGGGAGGGGGCTTCGGCTTCTTTCCGCCGGGCCTTTCCGGTGGGGGCGGTTCTGCTATTGTCCGCGCCGAATTCGAGCGGAACCGACCAGAGCATGGCCATCTCAGAGCCCGCCCCCCTCAAGGGCCGGGCATTCGACCTCGACCTCCCGCGCCGCCTGACGCGCGTGCTCGACCACGCGGCGCGGAGCCACGCGCGGGCGTCCCTCCTGCTGGTGATCGTGGCGCTGGCCGCCTTCCTGCCGGGCTTCTTCTCCCTCTCCCCCATCGACCGCGACGAGGCCCGCTTCGCGCAGGCCACCAAGCAGATGCTGGAGAGCGGCAATTACGTGGACATCCGCTTCCACGTGCAGGTGCGCTACAAGAAGCCGGTGGGCATCCACTGGCTCCAGGCCGCCTCCGTGAAGCTGGGCGAGGCGGTGGTGGGCCCCTCCGCGCGCACCTCCATCGCCTTTTATCGCCTGCCCTCGCTCATCGCCGCCGTGGGCGCGGTGCTGCTCACCTACTGGACCGCGCTGGTGTTCCTTTCGCGGCGCGGCGCGCTCGTCGCCGGCCTGCTGATGGCGAGCTGCGTGCTGCTGGGGGTGGAGGCGCGCCTCGCCAAGACGGACGCGGTGCTGCTGCTCACCATCGTCGCGTGCTTCGGCGCCCTGGCGCGGGCGTGGCTGAAGCCGGCGGGCGAGCGCATGAGCGACTTCAAGCTCGCCGCCATCTTCTGGACCGCCATGGCCGGTGGCATCCTGGTGAAGGGGCCCATGGCGCCCCTGTTCGTGGGCCTCGCCGTGGTGGCGCTCGTCATCGCCGGGCGGTCGGGGCGCTTCCTGAAGGCGCTGAAGCCGCTGCCGGGGCTCTTGTGGTGCCTGCTGCTGGTGCTGCCCTGGTTCGTGGCCATCTATTACGTCACTAACGGCGCCTTCTATCAGCTCGCCGTCGGCGTCGACATGCTCGGCAAGGTGACGGAAGGGCAGGAGGGGCATTGGGGGCCGCCGGGCACCTACCTGCTCGCGGTGTGGGGCACCTTCTGGCCCAGCGTGGTGCTGGCGGCCATGGCGGTGCCCTTCGCGTGGCGCGCGCGGCGCGAGCCGGCGGTGGGCTTCCTGCTTGCGTGGGTGGTGCCTGCCTGGGTCGCGTTCGAGATCGCGGCGACCAAGCTGCCCCATTATGTGCTGCCGCTCTATCCGGCCCTCGCCATCCTGGCCGCGATGGCCATGGAGCGTGGAACCCTCGCCAAGGCGGGCAGCCGCCTCGGCGGGCTCGTGTGGCTGTGGCCGGTCATGGCGGGGCTGCTCGCGGTGGGGCTGGGCGGGGCCTATGTATGGCTCGGCAGCGGGCTCGGCCTGCTGGCGTGGCCGCTGCTGCTGGTGGCGGTGGTCCTGGCCGTGGTGGCGGCGCGCGCCCTGGGGCGCGTGGGGGCGGAAGGCGCCTTCCTCACCATGGTGGCGGCCGCCCTGGTGCTTTATTTCGCGGTCTATCAGGTGCTGTTGCCGCAGATGCGCGCGGTGTGGATCTCCGAGCGCCTCGCCGCCATCGCCGCCGAGACCGGCTGCCCGGCGGAGAACATCGCTTCCGTGCCTTACCAGGAGCCGAGCCTCGTGTTCCTGGTGGGCACCAAGATCAATTACATTCCTCCCACGGAAGCGGCCGAGCTGCTGAAGAAGGGAGGCTGCGCGCTCGCCTTCATCGACAGCAAGATGCGCCCCCTGTTCGAGAAACGGGCGGCGGAGCTCGACCTGAAGTATGGCGCCATCGCCACCGTGGACGGCTTCGCCTACAACGGCGGGCGGCCGGTGAGCATCACCGTCTTCCGCGCGCAGGAGCCGGCGCGGTGAGCCTTGACGCGTCCCCCGGCGCGACGCCCGCCGAGCGCGCCCGCGAGCTGTGGCGCCGCCTCGCGGAGGGCGTGCGGGATGCGCTTGCCGACGGCTTCCAGGCGCTCGCGGACCTTCGCCGCCGCCCGGTGCGGCGGCCGCTGCCGAAGGTGGTGCGGGCCGGCTGGTTCGAGATCGCGGCTTTCGCGGCGCTTGCCTTCGGCGTGGTCGCGGCGGCCATGCTGCTGGTCGATCCGCTGACGCCCGGCATCCGGCCGCGCCTGCCGGCGGGCGTGGTGATCCTCACCGAGCGGCTGACGGACCTCGGCCTCGGCAGCGTGGTGCTGTGGCCGCTCGGCCTCACGCTGGTGGCGGCGCTGGTGCTGCGCCGGCACCTCGCGGCGGTGTTCGACGACATGGGCCGGCGGGTGGCGAGCGCGCTGCTGGCGCGGCTCGGCTTCCTGTTCCTCTCGGTGGCGGGCGCGGGCCTGCTGGTGACGGTGGTGAAGCGCCTCATCGGCCGGGCCCGGCCCCATGTGGCGCTGCGCCTGCCGGGCGCGGAGCCTCAGCTCACCTTCGACTGGCTCTCCTGGAAGGCGAGCTACGCCTCCTTCCCCTCCGGCCATTCCACCACGGTGTTCGCGACGGCGGTGGCCTTCGCGTTGCTGTTCCCCCGTGCGCGTCGGCCGCTGCTGGCGCTGGCCGTTCTTGTGGCGGCGACACGCGTCGTGCTCGGCGCCCATTATCCGAGCGATGTGATCGCGGGGGCCTGCGTGGCGACCGCGTTCGTCCTGTGGATGGCGAAGGTGTTCGCCGCGCGCCGCCTGGTGTTCCGGGTTGACGCGCGCGGCGCCATCGCGCCCATGGCAGGGCCGTCCGCGCGCAGGCTCGGGCGGCTGCTGCCGTGGAGCGGCCGTTCCCCCGTTCCCCTTGAAGAGGCGAGATCGTGACCTCCGCTGATGCCCCCGCCGCCATCGTTCCCCGCCTCTCGGTGGTCATCGCCGTCCGGGACGAGGCGGAGAACATCGCCCCCCTCATCGACGAGATCGACGCGGCCCTCTCCTTCGAGCCGTTCGAGCTGATCTTCGTGGACGACGGCTCCACCGACGCCACCCTCGCCGAGCTGCGCAAGGCGGCGGCCACCCGGCCCTACCTGCGCATCCTGGTGCACGCGACGTCGTGCGGGAAGACCGCCGGGGTGGACACCGGCGCCCGCGCCGCCCGCGGCGCGCTGCTGCTGCTGCTCGACGGCGACGGCCAGAACAACCCCGCCTACCTGCCCGAGATGGTGCGCGTGCTGGATGCCGGCGGCGAGAAGGTGGGCATGGTGCAGGGCGAGCGGCAGGGCCGCAAGGACACCCGCTTCAAGCGCTTCCAGTCCCGTCTCGCCAATGCGGTGCGGCGCGGCATGCTCAACGACGGCAACCGCGACACCGGCTGCGGCCTCAAGGTGGTGCGGCGCGACGTGCACCTGCGCCTGCCGGTGTTCGACGGCCTGCACCGCTTCATGTCCGCCTTGGTGAAGCGCGAGGGCTACGAGATCCTCACCGTGAAGGTGGTGGACCGCGAGCGCTGGCACGGCGTCTCCAAGTACGGCTTCTGGAACCGCCTGTGGGTGGGCATCGGGGATCTTCTCGGCGTGTGGTGGCTGGTCAAGCGCCGCCGGGTGCCGCAGGTGGTGGAGCGCGGCTGAGATGCTCTATTATCTCGGCTCGGTTGGCCAATATCTCCATGAGGTCTTCATCGACCAGTTCGACTGGTGGACCGTGCTCGGCCTCGTGGCGCAGATCATGTTCACCATGCGCTTCGTGGTGCAGTGGATCGCCTCGGAGAAGGCGCAGCGCTCGGTCATCCCGTTCGCCTTCTGGACCTTCTCCCTCGGCGGCGGCACGCTGCTGCTGGTGTATGCGCTTTACCGGCGCGACCCGGTGTTCATCGCGGGGCAGGCGCTGTCCACCTTCATCTACATCCGGAACCTTCAGTTCGCCCTGCGCGAGCGCCGCGCCAACCGCGCGGTGACCTGAAGGCGGGCACCCCGTGGATGAGGCCGGCGGGCGATGCTCTCCGGCCGTTTTCATTCCCGGCGGCGGGATGATGCCGGCAGTGCGGCCTCTTCTTGCGCCGAGGGCCCCGCGAGTTGGGCGCATGGGCCTTTCCCATCCGGCCCCGCGCAGCGCGCGATGCCGTTCAAAGCAGGAGGTGGTCCACCGGCTCCGGCGCCGGGGGCAGGTCGGTTTCGCCCATGGCTTCCCGCAGGCCGATCTCGATCGAGGCGGCCAGGGCGGCGATGGGCAGGTCGTTGGGCAGGGTGCCGAAGGGCTCCTCCAGCTCGTTGCCCAGCGCGTCCAGGCCGAAGAAGGTGTAGGCCACGAGGGCGGTGGCCAAAGGCGTCGCCCAGCCCAGCACGTCGGCGAAGCCGAACGGCAGCAGGAAGCAGAACAGATAGGCCGTGCGGTGCAGCAGCAGCAGGTAGCCGAACGGCACCGGCGTGCCCTTGATGCGCTCGCAGGCGGTGAGGGTGTCCGTCATCCGGGTGAGGGTGTCGTCGAGCGCGCGGTACTCGATGTCGCTGAGGCGGCCGGCCTCGCGCAGGTCCGCGAGCGTCTCGCCCATGGTGCCCAGCAGCAGGGCGGGCGGGTTGCGGCAGGCGGCGTGCGCGGCCGCAAGGTCGGCCGGCAGGGTGCGGATGACCTCGTCGCCCGCCGCGCCGGGGCGCAGGTGGGCCACCAGCGTGTGGGCGAAGGCGATGGCGAGCGCCACCAGCCGCCGCCGCGCCGCACGCGCCTCGGTGCCGCGCCGTTCCAGAAGAAGGGTGCGCCGGGCGAGGTCGCGGGTCGCGGCGATCAGGACGCCCCACGCCTTGCGGGCCTCCCACCAGCGGTCGTAGCAGGCGTTGTTGGAGAAGCCGAGGAACACCGACAGCGCGATGCCCAGCAGCGCGAACGGCGCCCCCGAGAAGGAGGGCACCATGCCCGGCTGGCGCCCGTGCAGGAGCACCACCAGCGCGGAGAGGGCCATCACCACCATCACCTGCGGAAAGATGCGCTGGAGCACCGAGCCCTTCAGGATCAGGAACAGGCGGATCAGGCCCGGACGCTCGCGGACGATCATGGGAGGTTTCCGTGCTCTTTCATGCCGTCCCAGCCTGACGCCGGGCGGGGCGACGGATGGCGTGCCGGCGTGGTCTGACAAGCGCCCGTGCGAAGACGGACCGCATGCGGCGGGGGCCGACGGCGCCGAAGGCCGTCGCCGGCAGGAGCATTATCTCCTGCCGGCTCCGGAGCATCGCGCTTTCGGGCGCCGCGGGGGTGCTCAGCCGGCGGCCGCGGCGAGGGCGGCGAAGGCCTGCTCGAGGTCCGCCTTCAGGTCGACCGTGTCCTCGAGGCCGATATGCAGGCGCACCGCCGGCCCCTCCACGTCCCAGTCGGTGGCGGTGCGGTAGTCCCGGCAGTCGAAGGGGATGGCGAGGCTCTCGAAGCCGCCCCAGGAATAGCCCATGCCGAACAGCTTCAGGGCATCGAAGAAGGCCGCGACGGCCCGTTCGGGCACGTCCTTCAGGATCAGGCTGAACAGGCCGGTGGCGCCGGAGAAGTCGCGCTTCCAGATGGCGTGGCCGGGATCGGACGGCAGCGCCGGATGCAGCACGCGCGACACCTCTGGGCGCCCCTGGAGCCATTGCGCCATCTCGATGCCGGAGCGCTGGTGGTGGGCGAGGCGCACCGCCAGGGTGCGCAGGCCGCGCGCGCCGAGGGCGGCGTCGTCCGGGGAGATGGTGATGCCCATGTTGCCGTGGGTGGCGAGAACCTTCTTCCAGGCCGGGCCCACGGCTGAGATGGTGCCGAGGTTCAGGTCCGCGTGGCCGCCGATATATTTGGTGCCGGCCTGGATGGAGATGTCCACCCCCACCGCATGGGGCCGGAAGAAGAGGGGCGTCGCCCAGGTATTGTCGATGAGGGTGGTGATGCCCCGCGCCCGCGCCACGGCGGCGATGGCCGGCACATCCTGCATCTCGAAGCTCTGGGAGCCGGGCGATTCGAGGAATATGGCGCGGGTGTTCTCCCGGATGAGCCCCTCGATGTCGGCGCCCGCCAGCGGATCGTAATAGGTGGTCTCCACCCCCATGCGGGTCAGCACGCTGTCGCAGACGGTGCGGGTGGGGCGATAGGCGGTGTCCACCATGAGCAGGTGGTCGCCGGCACCCAGCACCGAGAGGAGCGAGATGGACACGGCGGACAGGCCCGAGGGCGTCAGCACCACGCCGTCGCCCCCTTCGAGCGCCTTCAGCGCCGCCTCCAGCCCTTCGGTGGTGGGGTTGCCGCGCCGGCCGTAGCTGTAGCGGCCGCGGTGGTGGACGAGATCATCGTAGGTGGGCGAGAGGACGGTGGAGCCGCGTACCACCGGGGTGTTCACGAACCCGTCGAACCGCTGCGGGTCGCGCCCGAGGTGCACCACCTGGGTCGCGGGGGCCATGCTCATGTTTTCGATGTCGTCTTTGGTCGTTGCCATGCCGGCCTCCATTTCCGCTGCCGCATAACCTCTGAGTCTCTATTGACCGTACCGCAACATCGGTCTGAGATGTGCGGGATAGACGGCCCGGGGCGCTGCGTCGAGACTTCACGGGGCCCGCGAGGACGTCATCCGAAAGAAGGAACCTTCCGTGAAACGCTTCCTCATCGCAGCCGCCGGATTTCTGTCCCTGGTCGGCGCCGTCCACGCCGGCACCCTCGACGACGTGAAGACGCGGGGCGCGCTCAACTGCGGCGTGTCCCAGGGCCTGCCGGGCTTCTCCACGCCCAACGACAAGAACGAGTGGAGCGGCTTCGACGTGGATTTCTGCCGCGCCGTCGCGGCCGCCATCTTCAATGATCCGACCAAGGTGAGGTTCACGCCCCTCTCGGCCAAGGATCGCTTCACGGCGCTCACGTCCGGCGCCATCGACGTGCTGTCGCGCAACACCACCTGGACCATGTCGCGCGACACCACGCTGGGCTTCAACTTCGCCGGCGTCACCTATTACGACGGCCAGGGCTTCCTGGTGCGCAAGTCGCTGGGCCTGAAGGCCGCCAAGGAGCTCGATGGCGCCTCCATCTGCGTGCAGACCGGCACCTCCAACGAGCTCAACGTCTCCGACTGGTTCCGCGCTAACAGCCTGAAGTATCGCGAGGTCATCGCCTTCGGCACCCTCGACGAGACCGTGAAGGCCTATGAGTCCGGCCGCTGCGACGTGTTCACCTCCGACCGCTCGCAGCTCGCCGCGGTGCGCCTCAAGCTCACCAACCCTGCCGACCACGTGGTGCTGCCCGAGACCATCTCGAAGGAGCCCCTCGGCCCGCTGGTGCGCCACGGCGACGACCAGTGGTTCGACCTCGTGAAGTGGACCTATTTCGCGCTGCTCGACGCGGAAGAGCTGGGCGTGAACCAGAAGAACGTGGACGAGATGCTGAACTCGCCCAATCCCGAGGTGAAGCGCCTGCTCGGCACCGACGGCAAGTATGGCGAGGGCATCGGCCTCACCCCCGACTGGGCTGTGCGGATCGTGAAGGCCACCGGCAATTACGGTGAGATCTACGACCGCAACCTCGGCCCCGCGACCCCGCTCGGCCTGGAGCGCGGGCTCAACAACCTGTGGAACAAGGGCGGCATCCAATACGGCATGCCGGTGCGCTGACCCCGCGGCGCCCGTTGCGGGGCGCGGCGGCGGGTCGCCAGCCTGACGACGCGCGGAGCGGGCCACGGCCCGTTCCGCCCAAACCAAAAATACAAGGAGGCCCACGAGGCTTCCACACCTTCGAGGGGTTTCATGTCGGATGCTCGCCTTTCCGACCCCGGTGCCGTGCGCGGGCGCCGCTGGTCGTGGACGGACCCGAAGCTCAGAAGCTCGGTGATCCAGATTGCGCTCGGGCTCGTCCTCGTCTGGCTGGCCTGGTCCTTCTACGCCAATGCCGAGTCCAACCTGTCCCGGCTCGGCATCGCCTCCGGCTTCGGCTTCCTTGATGACCGCGCGGGCTTCGCCATCAGCCAGGCCCTCATTCCCTACAATGAGAACATGACCTATGGGCGGGCCTTCCTGGTGGGCCTGCTCAACACGCTGCTGGTGGCCTTCCTCGGCATCATCCTCGCCACCGTCATCGGCTTCCTGGTGGGCATCGCCCGCCTGTCCAGCAATGTGGTCATCAAGGCGCTTGCCTCCGCTTACGTGGAGATCACGCGCAACCTGCCGCCCCTGTTCCAGATCATGTTCTGGTATCTCGCGGTGCTGGCGGCGCTGCCCAGCCCCCGGCAGAGCTGGGGCCTCGGCCTGCAGCCGCTCCTTTCGGCGCTTGCCTCGGGCCTCTCCGCCATCGGGCTCGGCGCCCTGGCGGCGCCGCTCTCGAGCCTCGCCGAGGCCATCGGGACGCCGGATGTGTATGTCAACAACCGCGGCCTCATCCTGCCGCGGCCCATCTTCGGCGAGGGATCGGGCCTCATCCTCGCCGCCTTCGTGGTGGCGCTGGCGGTGAGCTTCCTCATCGCGCGCTGGGCGCGCAAGCGACGCGAGGCCAGCGGGCGGCAGTTCCCGGTGTTCTGGACCTCGCTCGGCCTCATCGTCGTGCTGCCGGCGCTGGCGGCGGCGGCCATGGGCTTTCCCCTGCACCTGGAGGAGCCGCAGCTGCGCGGCTTCAACTTCGTGGGCGGGCTCAGCGTCATCCCCGAGTTCGTGGCGCTGCTGCTGGCCTTGTCCACCTACACCGCGGGCTTCATCGCCGAGATCGTGCGCTCGGGCATCCTCGCGGTGTCCAAGGGGCAGAGCGAGGCGGCCCATTCGCTGGGGCTGCGGCAGGGGCCGACCCTGCGCCTCGTGGTGATCCCGCAGGCCATGCGTGTGATCGTGCCGCCGCTCACGAGCCAATACCTCAACCTCACCAAGAACTCGTCGCTGGGCGTGGCGGTGGGCTACCCGGACCTGTTCGCGGTGTTCGCCGGAACCACGCTGAACCAGACCGGGCAGGCCATCGAGATCATCGCCATGACCATGGCGGTCTACCTCGTCATCTCGATCGTCACCTCGCTCGTCATGGGCTGGTACAACAAGCGCGTGGCGCTGGTGGAGCGGTGAGGCCATGACCACTCAAACCTCGGCCGGTCAGGCCCTCTCCCCACACGCCTTCGTCTCCACCGCCTTCCGTGAGCCGGAGCCGCCGCCGGCCTCCGACCGCGGCATCGTGCGCTGGGCGCGCGCGCACCTGTTCGGCTCGCTGCCGCAGGTGCTGCTCACCTTGTTCGGCCTCTGGCTCGTCTATGCGGTGATCCCGCCGCTGGTGCAGTTCTTCCTTGTCGATGCCGTGTGGGAGGGCACGAATCGCAACGCCTGCCTGCCGGCGGACGTGGGCCATTCCGTGGGCGCGTGCTGGCCCTTCATCTGGGCCAAGATCAACCAGCTCGTCTACGGCTTCTACCCGGCGGACGAGCGCTGGCGGGTGAATGTCGTCTACGCCCTCGGCGCGGTGCTGCTGCTGCCGCTCCTCTTCCAGAAGGTGCCCTACAAGCGGCTCAACGCCATCCTGTTCTTCGGCATCTATCCGGTGGTGGCGTTCGTGCTGCTCACCGGCGGCAACTTCGCGCTGCGCCATTTCCTGCTCGGCTATCTCGGCTTCGGCAGCCTGTTTCCCGCCGATGCCATGGTCGCCGGCCTGTCGCTCGCCTTCTGGAGCGACTTCATCCTGTCGAGCCTGCTGCTGGCGGCCCTCGCGGCGGGGGTGGCGCGGTTCGTGGCCGGGCCGGGGATGGGGCGCGGCGCCGCGCGGACGACGCTCTGGATGCTTGCCCTGCTCGGGGTGGTGCTGCTGGCGGTGGACGTCAACGTCGGCCTCGTCGAGGTGGAGACGCGCCTGTGGGGCGGCCTGCTGGTGACGCTGGTCATCGCGGTGTCGGGCATCACGGTGTCGCTGCCGTTCGGCATCGTCCTGGCGCTGGGCCGGCGCTCCAAGCTGCCGCTGGTGAAGATCTGCTCCATCCTCTTCATCGAGTTCTGGCGCGGCGTGCCGGTCATCACCGTGCTGTTCTTCGCCACCTACATGCTGCCCCTGTTCCTGCCCGGCCAGCTCACCATCGACGGCCTGCTGCGGGCGCTGGTGGGCGTCGCCCTGTTCGCCTCGGCCTACATGGCGGAGGTGGTGCGCGGCGGCCTGCAGGCCATTCCCAAGGGGCAGTACGAGGGCGCCATGGCGCTCGGCCTGCCGGGTAGCCTCATGATGCGGCTCGTGGTGCTGCCGCAGGCGCTGAAGCTGGTGATCCCCGGCATCGTCAACAACTTCATCGGCCTGTTCAAGGACACGACGCTGGTGCTGATCGTCTCCATCTTCGATCTGCTCGGCGCCATGCGGGCGGCCTTCACCGATCCCAACTGGGCGACGCCGACCACCCTGTTCACGGGCTTCGGCTTCGCCGGCATCGTCTATTTCGTCTTCTGCTTCGGCATGTCCCGGTACTCGATGGCGCTGGAGAAGCGCCTCGACCGCGCGCATCGCCACTGAAAGGATTGAAGGTCATGACCACCGATCCCATGATCGCCGCGACCGAGGCCGGCGCCCCCAAGCTCGCCGTCGAGATGGCCGGCGTGAACAAATGGTACGGCGAGTTCCACGTGCTCAGGGACGTGAACCTCACCGTGGAGCGGGGCGAGCGGCTCGTCATCTGCGGCCCGTCCGGCTCCGGCAAGTCCACCCTCATCCGCTGCATCAACCGGCTGGAGGAGCACCAGAAGGGGCGCATCGTCGTCGACGGCATCGAGCTGACCGACGACCTGAAGCGCATCGACGAAGTGCGGCGCGAGGTGGGCATGTGCTTCCAGCACTTCAACCTCTTCCCCCACCTCACCATTCTGGAGAACTGCACGCTCGCCCCCATGTGGGTGCGCAAGATGCCGAAGAAGGAGGCGGAGGAAGTGGCCATGCACTTCCTGGAGAAGGTGAAGATCCCCCACCAGGCGCACAAGTATCCGGGCCAGCTCTCCGGCGGCCAGCAGCAGCGCGTGGCCATCGCCCGCGCCCTGTGCATGCGCCCGCGCATCATGCTGTTCGACGAGCCCACCTCGGCGCTCGATCCGGAGATGGTGAAGGAGGTGCTCGACACCATGGTGCAGCTCGCCCAGGACGGCATGACCATGCTGTGCGTGACCCATGAGATGGGCTTCGCCCGGCAGGTGGCCAACCGGGTCATCTTCATGGACGCTGGCCAGATCATCGAGATGAACGAGCCCAACGCCTTCTTCGCCAACCCGCAGCATGAGCGGACGAAGCTGTTCCTCAGCCAGATCCTGCACTGATGCCAAAGGCCCATGGGTTTGACTCATGGGCCTTTGGTCAAGCCCGCGCGGTGCTGCCGCGGACCCGCTCGGCGCCGGTCAAGGACCGGGGCCGACGGTATGAGCCACGCGATTTTAGGCCCGGAACCCGGAACCTGCCGGCCGCACGCGAAGGCGAGGCGGCCGCCGCCGGGCCGTGATGGCACCCGCCCCGCGTCGCGAGGCCGGTGTTCCTTCGGCGCCGGATCAGGCGGGGAGGTTGTCGATGAGGCGCGTCTTGCCGAGCCATGCCGCGGCCAGCAGGCGGACGGGCTCGCCTTGCGCGCCCGTCAGCGGCGCCAGGGTCTCGGCGTGGCGCGCCACCACATAATCCACCTTCAGCCCCTTGGCGGCGATGGTTTCCGCCGCCTTGGCGGCCGCCGTGTCGGGGGCAGCACCGCCGCGGATGTTCAGTCCGGCGTGCTTCAGCGCGGCGTGGATCACCGGGGCGATGGACCTCTCCTCGGCGGAGAGATAGGCGTTGCGCGAGGACAGGGCGAGGCCGTCCGCCTCCCGCGTGGTGGCCACCGGCACGATCTCGACCCCGAGGTCGAGGTCCCGCGAGAGGCGCGTCACCACCTTGAGCTGCTGGTAGTCCTTCTCGCCGAAGACGGCGAAATCCGGCGCGCAGCGGATGAAGAGCTTGCCCACCACCGTGGCCACGCCGGCGAAGAATTGCGGGCGGAAGTCGCTTTCCAGCCCCTGGGCGGGACCGGCCATGGTGATGCGGGTTGAGAAGCCTTCCGGATACATCTCCGCCGCCGTGGGGGCGTAAACCGCGTCGGCGCCCTCGGCGGCGAGCTTCTCCAGGTCGGCCTCGAAGGTGCGCGGATAGCGCGAGAAATCCTCGGTGGGGCCGAATTGGGTGGGGTTCACGAAAATGGAGACCACCACCTTCTGCGCCACCTCGCGGGCGCGGCGCACCAGGGCCATGTGCCCCGCGTGCAGCGCCCCCATGGTGGGCACCAGGGCGATGCGCGCGCCCTGTACCCGGAAGGCGCCGGTGAGCGCCCTCAGCTCCTGAACCGTTTCCACCACCACGGGCTTGCTGGCCATCTTTCCGCGACTCCCAGGTTTCGCGCGGGGCGGACCCTAGAACTTGCGGGCGCGGGAGGGAAGCGCGGGCGGGAGGGGGAAGGGACGCGTTTTCCCTTCGCCGCTCTCCCTCGGCTCCCCCTTGGTCTTTCCTCCCCCTTGGCCCGCCTTCCGGCGACCCTATGTTTAGGAGACAGCGCCGCACGCGGGTGACGGCGGATGATGCTCCTGAACTGAAGCGGCCCATGGCGCGTTCCGAAGACAAAATAAAAGGCGACCTCGCGGCTGCGGGCGGCGCGGCTCCTCCCGCGCAGCCCTCCAGCGATGCCGATATCGCCCGCTTCCTCCAGGCGGCGCGGGCGATGCCGCCGCCGCGGGCTGGGGAGGGGCGCGGGCGGCTTGCCTTCGCGCTCGATGCCACCGCCTCGCGCCAGCCCACATGGTCGCTGGCCTGCGAGATCCAGGCCGACATGTTCGCAGCCGCGACGGCCCACGGCGGGCTGGAGATGCAGATCGTCTATTACCGCGGCATGGGGGAGTGCCGCGCCTCGCCGTTCGTGGGTGATGCGCAGACCCTGCGCCGGCTCATGGGGCGCATCTCCTGCGAGGGCGGGCTCACGCAGATCCACCGCGTGCTCGGCCACCTGGAGCGGGAGGCCGAGCGCAGCGGCCTGCGCGCCGCCGTGTTCGTGGGCGATGCGCTGGAGGAGGATGTGGACGCGCTGCATGCGGCGGCGGGGCAGCTCGCCCTGCGCGGGGTGCGGCTGTTCATGTTCCAGGAGGGCGCGAATCCGGAGGTGGAGCGCACCTTCCGCGCCCTGGCGCGGATCACCGGCGGCGCCTATTGCCGCTTCGACAGCCGCGCGGCCGGCGAGCTGCGCGCCCTGCTGTCGGCGGTGGCGGCCTATGCGGCCGGCGGGCGGCTGGCGCTGGAGGCCCGCGGCGACGCGGGCGCCCGCCGGCTGCTGCTGGCCCTGGGCGGGCGCTGAGGCGTTCGCCGCGAGCGCCCCGCCCGTCGCGGACGCGGGCGGGGCCTGCTAATGCTCCGGAGACGGTTCGGCGCGCCGGAAGGCGTCGCCTGGGCCTCTCGCCAGCCTCGCCCTTCGTGGTGGGGGCCGGCGCGGGGCCGTGCCCCGCCGCGTCCGGCGGCGGGGATGTGACGAGGAGCGAGGTGTGATCACTCTCATCGCCGGCGCGCTGCTGCTGGCCATCGGCCTTTACGGCCTCAAGGTGTGGACCAGGTCCGATCCCAAGGTTCTGGCCGAAGCGCTGATGCGCGCGCTTGCCTATGCGGCGATGCTCGGGGCCGTGGGAGCGCTGCTGCTGGGGCGGATCGGCGCCGCCGTGCCGCTGGCGGCGGTGGGCTTCGCTTTGCTCGGGCGGCTGGACCCCGGCGGGGTCGGCGGCTGGCTCGGCGGGCTGTTCAGGAAGCGTGGGGCGCCGCGTGCCTCGAAGGTGCGCTCCGCCCTGTTCGAGATGGAGCTGGACCACGCCAGCGGCGCCCTTTCCGGGCAGGTGATCGCGGGGGCCCACGCGGGCACGGCCCTCGACGATCTCGACGTGCCGGCGCTCCTGGCGCTGCGGGCGGTGTGCGACCCGCAGTCCCTGAGCCTACTCGAAGCTTATCTCGACCGCCGGGCGCCCGCCTGGCGTGAACACGCTGAGGGCGATGCGGCAGGGGGGACCCCCGGCGGCCCGGCTGCGGGCGGCCGGGCGATGACCGAAGAGGAGGCCTACCAGATCCTTGGGCTTCAGCCGGGCGCGGACGCCGCGCAGGTGCGCGCGGCTCACCGGACCTTGATGAAGAAGCTCCACCCCGACGCCGGTGGTTCCGGCTACCTGGCGGCGCAGATCAATCAAGCCAAGGATCTGATTCTGCGCAAACATGGCTGAACTACTCTCCTGCATGTGCTCAGTTCTTGATAGTCATGCAGGCGAACGCGTTACGCTGAAGTAAACGGCAGGCTTCCTTCGCGCCCTTCTCGTCGAGGCCGGCGAAACGGGCGCGGTAGAGGGCGGTCGAGCCCTTCACGGTCTTCTCGGTGTACGGGTCGGCATTGCCGAGCACGGAGCGGGCCTTGTTCTGGGCGCTGTCGAGCTTGGCGCGGGCCTCGCTCTCCGCACCGAAGGCGCCGATCTGGATGCCCCAGCCGCTGCGGGAGGAGCTGGGTTGCTTCTCGGCGCGCTCGGGCAGGGCGACCGGAGCGATGGAAGCGGTGCGCACCGGCTGCTCGGCGGCGACGCGCCGGGCGGGCGCGTCCTGGCGCGCCGGAGCCTCCTGGCGTGCTGGCGTGTCCTGGGCGGCGACGGCGGCGGCGCGTTCGGCCAGGGTCGTCGGGCGGGCGGGCGGCACGTAGCGGCTGTTGTCCTTCTCGGCCGGGGCGGCGGCGACGGCCTCGGCCTTCGGCGCGGCCTGCTGGCGCGAACGGCCGGGGTTGGCCGGAATGGCGGCGGCCGCCGCGCTGGTGGTGGGCTCCATGTAGCCGAGCACGCCGGCCGGATTGCTGAAGCCGCGCGCGGCCGCGGTGGCCGAGGCCGCCGCGGAGGCCGCGGGCGCCGCGGCGGAGGCGGCCACCGGCCGCTGGATGGCGACCGTCTTCACCGCCACCGGGCGGATGGGCTCCACCGATCCGCTCTTCACGGACGGTGAGGGAATGGAGGCCGTGGTGGCCGGCTCCGGCGCTATCATCGCATATTGCGGCTTCGGCAGCGGCGCGACGTCATGGGCGGGCTCGCGCTCGGCCGGCTGGGGAGCGGGCGCGGCGGAGGCGAACAGGCCGCCGTTCTCGGTGACCTTGGGGGCCGTGCGCGCGCCAGCATAGGCGCGCGGATAATTCTCCGCCAGCAGCGAGCGCATGCGCGCATCGCGCGAGCCGGCGGAGCGCCCGCCGAGCACCACCGCCACCATGTAGCGGTCGTCGCGCTTCATGGAGGTGAGGAGGTTGAAGCCGGAGGCCTGGGTGTAGCCGGTCTTGATGCCGTCCACGCCCTCGACCGCGCCCACGAGGCGGTTGTGATTGCCGATGGATTCGCCGCGATAATAGAAGGTGCGGGTGGCGAAGTAGCGGTATTCCTTGGGGAAGCGATCCTGGATGGCGCGGCCGAGGGTGGAGAGGTCGCGGGCGGTGGTCACCTGCCCCGGATTGGGCAGGCCGGAGGCGTTGCGGAAGGTGGTGCGCGTCATGCCGAGCGCACGGGCCTTCTGGGTCATCAGTTCCGCGAAGTCGCTCTCGGTGCCGCCGAGGGCCTCGGCGATCACCACCGCCACGTCGTTGGCCGAGCGGGTGACGATGGCCTTGATGGCATCCTCCACCTCGATGGTGGAGCCCGCGCGCACGCCGAGCTTGGAGGGTGACTGCGAGGCCGCCTTCGCGGAGACGGGAAGATCACTGCTGAGCTTCAGGCGGCCCGCCTCGAGCTGCTCGAACAGCAGGTAGAGGGTCATCACCTTGGTGACCGAGGCAGGATGCCGCAGGGCGTCTGCGTCGTCCTCGTAGAGCACGCGGCCGGTATTGGCGTCCAGCACGATGGCGGAGGAGCCATAGTGCCAGCGGCCGGACTCGTCCTGCGTCACGCGTGTGGCGCTGGCGTTGCGGCGCTGGGCGGAGGACTTCTTCGACTTGCCGGAATTCTTCGTGCTTTCCGCCTGCGAGTGCTTGCGCGGCCTCGCATCGGCTGCGGTGGACGAAAAGGCGAACCCCGCAAGAACTGCCACGGCAAGGGCTTTGGTCAGGAGCGAAAGGCTCGCGGAAGCTGTACGCATGGACATGTGCCCCGTCTGAACGGTCGTCGCGCTGGCCAGGACCCCCGTGCCGACGCCATGCGTCTCGGCCTTCCGCAAGGCTGTTTCGCGGCGAAGGCGGCGGGGAAATGCGACCGTGCAGGAAGCCTAAGAAGTCGGGGTTACCAAGGCGTGAATCCGGCGATGGAATGGCCGTCGGGGTTGTTGTGCAGTGCACAAAAATCCTTGACACCCATGTTGCGCTGCATATTATTTCATCGGGCGGGATCAATAGCCCGCTCATCCGGAAATGGCAGATCCGGCGGCTTCGCCGGCTAGAGGAATGAGGACTCCCATGGTGCAGAGCACGGAAGAGCTTCAGCAGCTCAGCAAGGACAACATCGAGAACGCCCTCAAGAGCTTCAGCCTGCTCTCCAAGAGCGCCCAGGCGATCGCTGTCGAAGTGGCGGACTACACCAAGACCTCTTTCGAGCAGGGCACCGCTGCGCTTGAGAAGCTGCTCGGCGCCAAGAGCCTCGATCAGGCCATCGAGATTCAGCAGTCCTACCTGAAGTCCGCCTACGAAGGCGCCGTGGCCCAGGCCACCAAGCTCGGCGAGCTGTATACCGAGCTGGCCAAGGAGACCTACAAGCCGTTCGAGAGCGCCTTCGGCAAGGTCGCTCGCTGAGGCTTTCCGGGCCTCCAGCCCCGACGTTCCATCTGCCCATGACGTTGAGGGACGAAAGTCCGAAAGGCCCGACCTTGCGTCGGGCCTTTTTCGTGACGACATACCCGCCAGGACGTCGGCGTCCGGGCGGGGCGGCGGCGCGCATGCGCGCGTTCATGCATCCGAGGGCGCCGGCGGACTGGCGCTGAACCGGCCGGTTTTCTATGATCGCGCGGATTTGCGCCGAGGCCGGCCCGCCTGGGCTGGCGCAGCGGACGAGCCCGCGCCGGCGGACAGCCCCTTTTCGGGGCGCGACGGGGCGCGGCAACGTCAGGCGCAGTAACACCCGGGCGCGGTGAAACAAGGCGCGATGGACATGATCGCGACGGACATGATGCAGGAACGATTTGCTTCTCCACCGCCGGCATTCATGACGGATCCGGACCCCACCCGACGCGATGGCAGCGGCACCGCCGTCATCAGCCGCACGCGGCCGCAGACCAAAAGGCCGAGCCTCTACCGGGTGCTGCTGCTGAACGACGACTACACGCCCATGGAATTCGTGGTGCACGTGCTGCAGCGGTTCTTCAACAAGAACACCGACGAGGCCAACCGCATCATGCTGCACGTCCACCACCACGGGGTGGGCGAGTGCGGGGTGTTCACCTACGAGGTAGCCGAAACCAAGGTGACGCAGGTGATGGATTTCGCCCGCAAGCACCAGCATCCCCTCCAGTGCGTGATGGAAAAAAAATAGCGCCCGGCGAACGCGGCGGCGCGGGGAAATTCAAGCTGGGGCGGGAGGTTAACGGGGCGGATTTCAAATCGGTGATGGCCGCGGCGCATGGGGGGACTTGCGCACCGGGGGATCCAGTACGAAGTTTGTGTGAATGGTGCACATGCCTTCGAGGTCTGCGGCCCTTCCGCGGATCGACGGGTGATGCGCGGAAGAGGTGTCGATGCCTACATTTTCACGCAGCCTCGAGCAGTCGCTTCATCGCGCTCTGGCCCTCGCCAACGAACGTCATCACGAATACGCCACGCTGGAGCATCTGCTGCTCTCCCTCGTCGATGACCAGGACGCCGCAGCCGTCATGCGGGCGTGCAACGTCGACATGGACAAGCTGCGGCGCAACCTCGTCGAATATGTCGATTCCGAACTCGAGAATCTGGTCCAGTCGGGCTCCGACGATTCCAAGCCCACCGCCGGCTTCCAGCGCGTCATCCAGCGCGCGGTGATCCATGTGCAGTCCTCCGGCCGCGAGGAGGTGACGGGCGCCAACGTGCTGGTCGCCATCTTCGCCGAGCGTGAGAGCCATGCCGCCTATTTCCTGCAGGAGCAGGACATGACGCGGTATGACGCGGTCAACTACATCTCCCACGGCATCGCCAAGCGCTCGGGCATGTCCGAGAGCCGGCCCGTGCGCGGCGCCGAGGAGGAGACCGAGACCAAGTCCGGCGACGACAAGCAGAAGAAGACCGACGCGCTCGAAGCCTATTGCGTGAACCTCAACAAGAAGGCGCACGAGGGCAAGATCGACCCGCTGATCGGCCGCGACAGCGAAATTCAACGCACCATCCAGGTGCTCTGCCGCCGGCAGAAGAACAACCCGCTGTTCGTGGGTGAGCCCGGCGTGGGCAAGACCGCCATCGCCGAGGGCCTGGCCAAGCGCATCAATGAGGGCTCCGTTCCCGAGGTGCTCGCCACCGCCACCGTGTTCGCGCTCGACATGGGCGCGCTGCTGGCCGGCACCCGCTATCGCGGCGATTTCGAGGAGCGCCTCAAGCAGGTGGTCAAGGAGATCGAGGCCTATCCCAACGCGATCATGTTCATCGACGAGATCCACACGGTCATCGGCGCCGGCGCGACCTCGGGCGGGGCCATGGACGCCTCCAACCTGCTGAAGCCGGCGCTCGCCTCGGGCAGCCTGCGCTGCATGGGCTCGACCACCTACAAGGAATACCGCCAGTATTTCGAGAAGGACCGCGCGCTGGTGCGCCGCTTCCAGAAGATCGACGTGGCCGAGCCCTCCGTGGCCGACGCCATCGAGATCCTGAAGGGGCTGAAGCCCTGCTTCGAGGACTACCACAAGCTGCGCTACACCAGCGAGGCCATCAAGGCCGCGGTGGAGCTGAGCGCCCGCTACATCCATGATCGCAAGCTGCCCGACAAGGCCATCGACGTGATCGACGAGAGCGGCGCGGCGCAGATGCTGGTGCCCGAGGCCAAGCGCAAGAAGACCATCGGCATCAAGGAGATCGAGGCCACCATCGCGACCATGGCGCGCATCCCGCCCAAGTCCGTCTCCAAGGACGATGCCGAGGTGCTGGCCAATCTGGAAGCGACCCTCAAGCGGGTGGTGTACGGGCAGGACAAGGCCATCGAGGCGCTGGCGGCCTCCATCAAGCTTGCCCGCGCCGGCCTGCGCGAGCCGGAGAAGCCCATCGGCAACTATCTGTTCTCCGGCCCCACCGGCGTCGGCAAGACGGAAGTGGCCAAGCAGCTCGCCTCCACGCTGGGCGTGCCGCTGCTGCGCTTCGACATGTCGGAGTACATGGAGCGCCACACGGTCAGCCGCCTCATCGGCGCGCCTCCCGGCTACGTGGGCTTCGACCAGGGCGGCCTGCTGACCGACGGCGTGGACCAGAGCCCGCACTGCGTGCTGCTGCTGGACGAGATCGAGAAGGCCCACCCGGACCTCTTCAACATCCTCCTGCAGGTGATGGACCACGGGAAGCTGACCGATCACAACGGCAAGCAGATCGACTTCCGCAACGTGATCCTCATCATGACCACGAACGCGGGCGCGGCTGATCTCTCCAAGCCCGCCTACGGCTTCACCCGCAGCAAGCGGGAGGGGGACGACACCGAGGCCATCAACCGCACCTTCGCGCCGGAGTTCCGCAACCGGCTCGACGCGGTGATCCCCTTCGCCCACCTCACGACGGAGGTCATCTCCCAGGTGGTGGAGAAGTTCGTGCTGCAGCTGGAGGCCCAGCTCGCGGACCGCAACGTCACCATCGAGCTCTCCGATGCGGCGAGCCGCTGGCTGGTGGAGCGCGGCTATGACGAGCAGATGGGCGCCCGTCCCATGGCGCGCGTCATCCAGGAGCACATCAAGACCCCGCTCGCCGACATGGTCTTGTTCGGCGCGCTCAAGCATGGCGGCCATGTGCGCGTGGTGGTGGAAGGCGAGGGCCGGGATTCCAAGCTCGGCTTCGAGTTCCCGGAAGGTCCGGTCACGCCCAAGCCCGAGAAGATCGCCGAGGAGCCGAAGCGGGCTGCGCGCCGCAAGCCGGCGGCTGCCGCAAAGGCCGCGAAGTCCGGCAAGCCGGCTCCCAGGGGCGGCAGCAAGGGAGGCTCGGCCTCCAAGCCGCCGCTGGTGAAGGCCTGAGCGGCCCGGCGAGCCGGTATCGATGAGGGATGGGGGCGGCTTCGGCCGCCCCTTTTCGTTGGTGCCGCCGCGCGCGGATCGTGGCGCATCGCGCCCAGGTTGAATTCGCCGAGGCATCTGACACACTCGGAAACCCAGTTCTGGGAGTGGCGCAGATGGCGACGTTCAAGCTGCCCTTGTCCGGCGACGTGACCCAATTCTTCCGCCTGCTCACCTCCAACCTGACGGCGGTGGGCAGCCAGCTCGGCTTCGTCAACATCAACCTCGGCGCCTCGAAGGCGCCGGAGGTGGAGGAGCAGGTGCTGGACAATGTGGGCAGCTACGGCACCCAGATCGGCCGCATCAATGATGCGCTGGCGGTGCTTGTCACCCATTTCCACCCTACCGTGCCTCTCACGCCGGACGAGGTGCGGGCACTCGACCGCCTGCGGACGATGCTGGACGACATCGCCGACATCAAGGAGCAGCATCAGCGCAAGGCGGTGCGCATTCCCTATGGCGCGGGCACCGGGCTATTGCCCTGACGGCGGGGCCGGCGCGGCCGCTCAGGTGCCGGCGCCCGGCCGCGGGGCGCTCCGCGGCAGGCGATAGAGCACGTGATGCCGCAGCCGATGGCCTTCAGGCACGGTCGGCATGTCGAAATCGTCGCGCGGATCATGGGTCATGCCGAGCCGCTCCATCACCGCGCGCGAGCGGCGGTTCGCGGGCACGGTGAGGGCGATGATCTCACCGAGCCCGAGCACATCGAAGCCGTGGCGCAGGCAGGCGCGGGCGGCCTCGGTGGCATAGCCATGGCCCCAGGACGCACGCAGGAAGCGCCAGCCGATTTCCACCGCAGGGGTGAAATGGGCGGCATATGGCACATGCACGAGGCCGCAATAGCCGGCGAACGGCGTCACCCCCGGCACCTCCGCCACCCACAGGCCGAAGCCGTGGTTCGCGAAATGGAGGGCGATGCGGTCGGCCACCGCGTCCGAGGCGGCGCGGTCGGGCACCGGCATCAGGAATTCCATCACCGCCGGGTCGGACTGCATGGCCCACAGGGCGTCGCGGTCCTCGGTCCGCCAGGGGCGCAGCAGCAGCCGTGGCGTGCGCAGGGTGGGAGCGGCCATCACGCCTCGCCGAGATGGGCCGCGAGGCGCTCCGCCACCGGAAAGACGCTGAACGCCCGCTCGGTCAGGCGCGCCACCGGGCGGATGCCGAGGCTGGAGGTGAGGAAGATCTCTTCCGCCTGGGCGAGGTCGTCCGGTGTCAGAGGCCGTTCCTCCGCCCCCTGGGCCTTCACCGCCGCCCGCATCACGCCGGGCAGGGCGCCTTCCGACACCGGCGGGGTGACGAGCCGCCCGTCGATCACCGCGAACAGGTTGGCGATGGTGCTCTCCGCGAGGCGCTCCCTGGTATTGAGCAGCAGCGCGTCGTCGGCGCCGGCCCGCGCCGCCTCCTGGCGGGCGAGGATGTTGTCGAGATAGTTGAGGGACTTCACCTGGGACAGTGGCGAGCGCTCGTTGCGCCTTGTGACGCTGGCGATGATGAGCCGCGCCGGCGGCGGGGGCGGCGCCATGGGCGCGGCGGTGATGAGCACCGTGGGGTGGGGCTCCGCCGGCGGCAGCACGCCGCGCGGGCCGCTGCCCCGGGTCACCGTGAGGCGCAGCACCCCGTCGTCGAGGGCATTGGCGGCCCGCACCTGTTCCAGCGCCGCGCCGAAATCCAGCGCCGGCAGGGGCAGGCCCAGCACCGCGGCACCTCGGGTGAGGCGGGCGAGATGGGCCGGCAGGCGCCGCAGGAAGCCGCCGCGCACCCGCAGGGTCTCGAACAGGCCGTCGCCCAGGGTGAAGCCGCGATCGCCGGGGGCGATATGGGCTTCCCCGGCCTCCATCAGGGCGCCGTTGAGATAGAGCTTCACCGGCCTTCTCCGGAAAGGGCGCGCAGCATGGGCGCGAGCTTCACGAGGCTCTCCTCGTATTCGTCCGCCGGGTCCGAATCCGCCACGATGCCGCCGCCGGCATGGGTGAGCAGCGTCTCGCCGGCGCGGGTGATGGTGCGGATGACGATGGAGGAATCCATGGCGCCGTCGAAGCCGATCCAGGCCACCGAGCCGCAATAGACGCCGCGCGGGAAGGGCTCCAGCTCGTGGATGATCTCCATGGCGCGGATCTTGGGCGCGCCGGTGATGGAGCCGCCGGGGAAGCAGGCGGTGAGCAGGTCCATCGGGCCCAGGCCCTCCCGCAGCCGGCTCTCCACCACCGAGACGAGATGGTGGACGTTGGCGAAGGTTTCGAGCCCGCACAGCACCGGCACCTTCACGCTGCCCACCCGGCTCACGCGGCTGAGGTCGTTGCGCATGAGGTCCACGATCATGAGGTTTTCCGCCCGGTCTTTCACCGAGGCGAGAAGCGCGGCGGCCAGTGCGGCGTCGGCGGCCGGGTCGGCGGCGCGGCGGCGGGTGCCCTTGATGGGGCGGGTCTCCACGCGCCCGTCCGCATCGAGGCTGAGGAAGCGCTCGGGCGAGGCACTGAGCACCGCAAGCTCCGGCCCGCAGCGCAGGAAGGCCGCGAACGGCGTGGGGCTCACCGCCCGCAGCCGGGCATAGAGCTGAAGGTCCGTGAGCCCCGCCGGCAGGGGCGCGCGCATCTGCTGGGTCAGGTTGGCCTGGAAGATGTCTCCGGCGCGGATGTACTCGATCACCCGCGCCACCGAGGCTTCCACCGCGGCGCGCGGCTGGTCGGGCGCGAAGCGGCCGGTCACGGTCCAGTCCGGTGCCGGCGCCGCGGCGGGGGCGGAAGCGAGACGGTCGAGCACTTCGGCCGCCCGCGCCTCGGCGCGTCGCCGGCGCGCGGCGGGATCGGTCTCCGGCAGGCCGGAGGAGAAGAGGCAGGCGCGCCTTTCGGCATGGTCGAAGGCGAGCACGACATCGTAAAGGCCCATGGCCATTTCCGGCACCGGGGGCCGCCCCGCGCGGGGGGCGGGCAGGCGTTCCAGATGGCGGCCGAGATCGTAGCCCAGGAAGCCCACAGCGCCGCCGGTGAAGGGCATGGCGCTATTTTCCGTGCGCGGGGCCGGCGCATCCGCATGGTCGGCGAGCGCGCGGGCGAGCACCTGGAACGGGGCGCCCGCCACCTCCCGCCCGTCCACCTTCGTGCCCGCCCCGTCGGCGGTGACGACGCGGAACGGATCGGCGCAGACGTAGGAGAAGCGCGCGCGGGGATCACCGGCGGCGGCGCTATCCAGGAAGGCGCAGAAGGGCGCGTCGGCGAAGGCGTGGAAGACGGCGAACGGGTCGCGATACGGAATGTCGATGCGAAGCACGGGCAGGCGACCGATTCGGAGCAGGCGCAGGGAGGATGACGTCGCGGCGGCGGCGCTGCAATCGTTTCGCGCGCCGCCGGTCCTGCCTACATTACACCGCCCGTGCGGGAAAGGCGCCCGCGCGGGCGCCGTGACGCGCGGGCCTGTCGCATCCCCCGCGCAAATGGTATGGCGACCTTACCAACACCAGTGAAGACTCCTGCACGGCCTTTCCATGTCCCACCGGCCCCCTCCCGACCCCGCACCGCCGCCCCTCCGCTCCACCCTGGGCTGGGCGCTCCAGGGCGCGCGCCACGGCATCTCCGTGCCGGCCCTGGTGCTGTTCGCCAGCTACACCGGCTTCGGCGCGCTGCTGCAGGGGCTCGCCTTTCCGCTCGGGGCGGGGGTGCTTTCCACGCTGCTGGTGTGGGCGCTGCCGGCGCAGGTGATCCTGGTGGGTGGCCTCGCCGCCGGCTCGGCGCTGCCGGCCCTCGCCTTCGCCGTCACGCTCTCCTCCATGCGGCTTCTGCCCATGGTGGTCTCGGTGGCCCCCTACATGCGCGGCCCGCGCCGCAGCATGCTGATCGAGCTGCTGTGCGCCCACTATGTGGCGATGACGCTGTGGGTGGAGGGGCTGCGCCTGCTGCCGCACCTGCCGGGAGAGGCGCGGGTGCCCTTCACCCTCGGCCTCGCCAACACGCTGGTGAGCGTGAGCATGGCCGGCACGGTGGTGGGCTATCTCATGGCCGGCAGCCTCTCGGGCCCGCTCGCGGGCATGCTCCTGTTCCTCACGCCGCTGTCCTTCTCCGTGCTCATGGTGCGCAATGCCTCTTCGCTCACGGAGTGGCTGGCGCTCGGCGCCGGCTTCATCATCATGCCCTTTGTCACCGGGCTCGACGGCGGGCTGGACCTGCTGATCGCGGGGGTGGGCGGCGGCACGCTCGCCTACATGGCCGGGCGCCGGCATCGGAGGCGGGCATGAGCGCGGCGCTGACGGAAGGCGCGGCGGTGCTCATCGTCGTGCTGGTGGGCTTCCTGCCCACGGAGGTGTGGCGCTCGCTCGCGGTGCTCGCCGGCCGGCGGGTGGAGGCGGGCAGCGAGGTGTTCCACTGGGTGAAGGCGGTGGCGACGGCGCTGCTGGCGGCGGTGATCGCGCGGCTGCTGTTCGTGCCCGCCGGGCCGCTGCTGGCGGTGCCGCTGCTGGTGCGGCTCGGGGCGGTGGCGGGCGGCGTCGCGGGCTTCGCGCTGCTGCGGCGCTCGGTATTCGCCGGGGTGCTGGTGGGCGAGCTGCTGCTCGGTGCCGGCATTCTCCTGTTCGCCAGCTGACCCCCTGCGCTGCGGGGCGCGGATGGCTGAAGCATCCGCGCCCCGGAGGGGCTCAGCGGTAGCTGAAAAAGGCCGGCAGGTCCTTGAGGCGCGGGTGCTTGCGGTCCTTGTCGGAGAGCACCAGCTCCGCCGCGGGCACCGGCCAGGCGATGCCGATGTCGGGGTCGTCGAAGGCCACGCCGCCGTCATCGGCGGGGCTGTAATATTCGGTGACCTTGTAGACCACCTCGCAATCGTCCTCCAGCGTGCAGAAGCCGTGGAGGAAGCCCGGCGGCACCCAGAGCTGGGCGCCGGTGGCGGCATCCAGCGTCACCGCCACGTGGCGGCCGAAGGTGGGCGAGCCGTGGCGGATGTCCACGGCCACGTCGAAGATGGCGCCGCGCACCACGCGCACCAGCTTGCCCTGGGCGGTGGGCGGCTTCTGGTAGTGCAGGCCGCGCAGGGTGCCCCGAGGCGCCGAGAGGGAGTGGTTGTCCTGCACGAAGCCCATGTCGGCCACCTCGGCGCGGAACACCCGGTCGCTCCAGGTCTCGGTGAAGAAGCCGCGGCTGTCGCCGAAGCGCTTCGGCGTCACCAGCTTCACGTCGGGCACATCGAAAGTCTGCACGTCCATGGGAGGGTCCTGAAGATGAGCGCGGGACGGGTCGACCGACTCGTGGCGCCTGTATAGCCCAACGGCCGGCGCGTGTCGGCGGGGCTCTGCGCCCGCCTGCCGCAGGGCGCGGATTGACAAAGGCGCGCCGGACGCGGACAGTCGCATCGTTCCGAGGGGGGCCCCGAGAGCGGGGGCTGAGAGTGGGCGCGCCGCCCTGACCCTTGAACCTGATCCGGCTCATACCGGCGGAGGGACGGGAACCTGCGGCACGCGCATGCGCGGTCGCGGTCAGGCGGAAGCCGCACCCAATCTGCCCCAGGCGAGTTCGGATCGCTCGTGTGCCAGAGAGGATGCGCCATGAACACAGCCGTCGATCCCAGCAAGATGAGCACGGGCGGTCCCAAGACCGTCACCACCGGCCCCATCGTGGGCTCCCGCAAGGTCTATATCGATGTCCCCGGCCAGGCCGGCATGAGCGTGCCGGTGCGGGAGATCGTGCTGTCCGACCCGGCCGAGCCGCCGGTGCATGTCTATGATTCCTCAGGCCTCTACACCGAATGCGCCCCCACCGTGGACCTCGACGCCGGTATCCGGGGCCAGCGCGAGGCGTGGGTGGCCGGGCGCGGCTTCGAGGCCGTCGTCCCGCGCGAGGTGAAGCCGGAGGACAACGGCTTTGCCGGCGACCGGCTGGTGGCGGCCTGCCCCGCCGAGCGCACCATCCGCCGCGCCGCCCCCGGCCAGATGGCGACCCAGTACGAGTTCGCCCGCGCCGGCATCATCACGCAGGAGATGGTGTTCGCGGCCGCCCGCGAGAACCTCGGCCGCGCCGAGGCGGTGGAGGGCGCCGCGGAGGCGCTCGCCGACGGCGAGAGCTTCGGCGCGGAGATCCCGCCCTTCATCACGCCCGAGTTCGTGCGGTCCGAGATCGCGCGGGGGCGTGCCATCATCCCGGCGAACATCAACCACACCGAGCTGGAGCCGATGGTCATCGGCCGCAACTTCCTGGTGAAGATCAACGCCAACATCGGCAATTCGGCCGTCACCTCGTCCGCCGCCGACGAGGTGGAGAAGATGGTGTGGGCCATCCGCTGGGGCGCCGATACGGTGATGGACCTCTCCACCGGGCGCAACATCCACAACATCCGTTCCTGGATCGTGCGCAACTCGCCGGTGCCGATCGGCACCGTCCCGATCTACCAGGCGCTGGAGAAGGTGGGCGGCGACCCGCTCAAGCTCGACTGGGAGGTGTTCAAGGATACGCTCATCGAGCAGGCCGAGCAGGGCATCGACTATTTCACCATCCATGCCGGCGTGCGGCTGGCCTATGTGCCGCTCACCGCGCGGCGCACCACCGGCATCGTCAGCCGCGGCGGCTCCATCATGGCGCGCTGGTGCCTCGCGGGGCATCGCGAATCGTTCCTCTACGAGCGGTTCGACGAGATCTGCGACATCATGCGGGCCTATGACGTTTCCTTCTCGCTGGGCGACGGCCTGCGCCCCGGCTCCATCGCCGATGCCAACGACGCCGCCCAGTTCGCCGAGCTGGAAACCCTGGGCGAGCTCGCCAACATCGCGTGGCAGAAGGGTTGCCAGGTCATGATCGAGGGGCCGGGCCACGTGCCCATGCACAAGATCAAGGCCAACATGGACAAGCAGCTCAAGGCCTGCGGCGAGGCGCCGTTCTACACGCTCGGCCCGCTCACCACCGACATCGCGCCCGGCTACGACCACATCACCTCCGGCATCGGCGCGGCCATGATCGGCTGGTTCGGCTGCGCCATGCTCTGCTACGTGACGCCCAAGGAGCACCTGGGCCTGCCCGGCCGCGACGACGTGAAGACCGGCGTCATCACCTACAAGATCGCCGCCCACGCCGCCGACCTCGCCAAGGGCCACCCCGCCGCGCAGATCCGCGACGATGCCGTGAGCCGGGCGCGCTTCGACTTCCGCTGGCAGGACCAGTTCCATCTGGGTCTCGACCCCGACACGGCGCAGAAGTTCCACGACGAGACCCTGCCCAAGGACGCCCACAAGGTGGCGCACTTCTGCTCCATGTGCGGGCCGAAGTTCTGCTCCATGAAGATCACCCAGGAGCTGCGCGCCGAGGCCAAGCTGATGGAGGGGGCGGACGGCGGCCTCACCGCTGAGGCGGCGGCCGAGGGCATGCGCCAGAAGTCGCAGGAGTTCCTGGCCGAGGGCGGCAAGCTCTATGTGAGCGCGGCGGAGTAATCCCTCCGCGCCGAAGCATGAGGGCCACGGCCGGCGCGTTCCGGCCGGGGCCCTTTTTCACGGAGCCGCACCTTCCGCAGCGCCACGACAGAGCCCGCGGTTTCATATAACCTCGGCCGCACTCCGGCGGGCATGGGCCGAGGCGCGTGCCCGCCGCCATGCGGGGAGCTGGAATGAGCGTGGATCAAGCGGCGGCGCGGGCGTCCGCGCCGGAGGGCGGCTTTTCCCATCCCAATGCCTGGCTGCGGGAGCTGGCGCGGCTGAAGCCCGCGCCCTGGCCCTGGGGCCGGGCCATCCGCGCCGCCTTCTGCATCGGCGTGCCCTTTTCCGTGGGCTATGCCTGCGGCGACATCATCACCGGCATGTGGATTTCCATGGGCACGCTGATGATGGCGGCCGGGGAGCCGGAAGGCACCTACCGCTCCGTGTTCCGCCGCCTTGCCCTCTCGGGCCTCATCGGTTGCCTCGGCTATCTGGCCGGCTACCTCGCAGGCCTGCCCTGGGGCGTCACGGTGGCGGCCATGGCGGTGGCGGGCTTCGCGGGCGGGCTGCTCAGCGGCTATGGCGCCATCTGGTCCATCGGCACCATGCAGGCGCTGCTGCTCGCCTCCATCGCCATCGGCGTGCCCGGCATCGGGCCCTATTGGTGGTTGAGCGTGCTCTACATCGCCGGCATGGCCTTCTACATGGCGGTGCTGGCGGTGGAGGCGCTGCTGTTTCCCCGCCGGCCCCAGCGGCAGGCGAAGACGGTCCTCATCTCGGCGCTGGCGGGCCTCGCGCGGGCGCGCGTGCAAGAGCCCGGCACCCCCTTTGAGGCCGCCCGCCGGAAGGTGACGGATGCGCTCTCCACCCTCGCCGGCCTGATGCTGGAGGCGCGCGCCTCCAGCGGCGGCCACCACGGTGAGGCGGACGACCTCGCGGCCCTCGTGCAGGCCTGCGACGGTCTGTTCGCGGCGCTGCTGTCGTCGGAAGATGCCGAGGCGCTGCAGGCGGCGGCAGCGCGGCTCGACGCGCTCGCCAGGGCGGAAGCTCACGGCGACTTGCCGGAGGGACCTTCGTCGGACGGCCTGCGCGATCCGCTCACCGCGGCCGTGCGCGGCACCGCCGCCGCCCTGCGCGCGGGGCCGCAAGCGCAGGCGCCGGAGCGCGCGGAGCCGCCGGCTAGCGGAGGGTTGCGCCTCTTCCTCGATCGCCTCGCGCCCGGAGGGGAGAATGTGCGCGCCGCGCTCGCGCTCGGCCTGTGCATGGGCCTTGCCTATGCGGCCCACTGGCTGGACCGGCAGAACCACTGGTTCTGGATTCCGCTCACCGTCAGTCTCGTCATGAAGCCCGATCTCGGCTCGGTGTTCGCGCGGGCGGTGCTGCGCTGCGTGGGCACCATCGGCGGCGCGGGGCTTGGCGCGGCGGCGCTCGTTCTTCTGCCCAAGGGGGAGTCGGTTGTTCTCGTCATCGCCGCGCTGTCGGCGGTGCTGCCCTGGGCCATGCGCCGCTCCTACGTGCTACAGGCGGTGGTGCTGGCGCCGCTGGTGTTGCTGCTGGTGGACATCATCGAGCCCGGTCCGCGCAACATGGACTATGCGGTCCAGCGCATCGTCGACACCTTCATCGGCGGCGCCATCGTGCTGGTGTTCGGCTATTTCCTGTGGCCGCGCTCGCGCCAGGGCCACCTTGCCACGCGCTTCCATGAGGCGAAGGGCATGCTGGGCGAATATCTCCTGGCCGCCTGCGGCGTGGGGCCCGGCTCGGGGAGGGACCTCTCCGAGCATCGCCGCCGCGCCTACGGCCGCCTCGCGGACATGCGCGCGACCCTGCGCATCGCCATGATGGAGCCGCCGCCCGCCTGCACCGAGGCCGGCGCCTGGTTTCCCCTCGTCGCCGGGGCGGAGCGGGTGTGCGACCGCATCACCACCCATTCCGCGCGGCCCGGCCGGAAGGTCGCGCCAGAGGACGCGGCGGCATTGCGTGCGCTCGCGCTCTACATCGCCGCGACGCCGGACGAGCGGGACGCCATGGCCCCGCCGTCGATGCCGGTCGCGCCCGAGCTTTCCGCCCTCGCGCGCGGCATCATGGACGAACTCGCCCACATGGCGCGCCTGCAACAGCCCGATGGCTTCCCGCATGCCCCCGGCGGCACTCCGCTGCTCGCGCTGAAGTCATGCAGCTCCAGCGAAGGCACGCCGCCGTTTTCAGAAGACGGGACGCACTGAGCCGCGAGCAGCGGATGGGAGGCCGCCACCCGTGTCGTGGCGGCGCCTGTCCATTGGCAGCCGCGCAACCCATGCGCGCAGCCCATGGGGCATGGGATGCCGTCGCCCTGGGGCCCGCCCGCCCCCCGTCGGAGCCATTTTTCCCGCCCGGACGGGACGTGACCTTTCACGAAACGTCGGCGATGCGTGCCGCGCGCCACCTGCCACGGGGCGGGTGGCACGCTGTCGGCGTCGTGGCCGCCGGCCGGGTCAGGCGGCGTCGGCGGGCCGCTTGGCGGGCGGGGCCATGAAGGCGGGGGAGACGGGATCGCTCACCGTCCGCGCCAGGATGGCGTCGATCTCCGCATTCGTTCCGGCGTCGATGTGGAAACCGTCCACCTGCGAGACCGGGTCGAGCTGGCCGGGATGGCGCGCGCCCCACAGCGCGATGGTCGGCCCCTGGTCCAGCACCCAGCGCACGGCCAGCGCCAGCACCGGCTTGCCGTAGCGTGCCTGGGCGAGGGCCTTCAGCTCCTCCACCGCCTTCAGATATTGCGGGAAGCGCGGGGCGGTGAACTTCGGGTCCACCTTGCGCAGGTCGTCGCCCTCGAAGGTGGTGGCGGCGGTCATGCGGCCCGAGAGCAGGCCCCGGCACAGGGCGCCGTAGCTCAGCACGGTAAGGCCGGTGCGCGCCGCATAGGGCAGCACGTCGGCCTCGATCTCCCGCTCGAACAGGTTGTAGGGCGGCTGCACCGCATCGAGCGGGGCGGCGGCGCGGAAGGCGTCCATCTGCGCGGGGGAATAGTTGGAGACGCCGATGGCGCGGATCTTCCCCTCCCGCTTCAGCGCCTCCAGGGTGCGCGCGGTTTCCTCGAACGGGGTTTCAAGATCGGGCCAGTGCACCTGGTAGAGGTCGACGGCATCGGTCTTCAGGCGCCGCAGCGACTCCTCGATCTCCTGCCGGAGACGGGCCGGGCGGCTGTCGCGGAACACCCTGCCGTCCTTCCAGGCGAGGCCGACCTTGGTGGCGATCTGCACCTTCTCGCGCAGGCCCCCCGCCAGCGCCTTGCCCACGATCTCCTCCGAATGGCCGAAGCCGTAGACGGGGGCGGTGTCGATGAGCGTGATGCCGCGCTCCACGCCGGCGCGGATGGTGGCGATGGCGTCCTTTTCGTCGGAGCCGCCCCACATCCAGCCGCCGATGGCCCAGGTGCCGAGGCCGATGCGCGAGGTCTTGATGCCCGAAGAGCCGATTTCGATCTGTTCCATGGGAACGTCCCCTTTGCTGCCAGTGCTCAGGATTGCCCGGAATCGCGGGCCGCGAGGTGGCCGATGGCGGACCAGTCCTGGTCCGCACCGCCATTGGCGAGGAGGGTAAGGAAGCGGTCTCGCAACAGGCTCGCGAGCGGCAGCGGCACCTCCAGCGCCTCGCCGGCCGCGAGCGCGAGCTTGATGTCCTTCAGGCCCAGGGGGGCGGCGAAGCCCACCGGGTGGTCGCCGGGTTCCGCCAGCAGGCGGCCATAGGTCTTGTAGACGGGGGCGCCGAACAGGGTGGAGGTGAGCAGCTCCAGATACTCGCCCTTGTCGATGCCGCCCTTGCCCACCAGCGCCATGGCCTCGCCCAGGGATTCGATGACGCAGGCGATGAGGAAGTTGCCGGAAAGCTTCACGAGATTGGCGCGGGAGGGGATGTCCGACACTTCGAAGGTGCGCTGGCCCACCGCCTCGAACAGCGGCCGGGCGGCGGCGATCGCCGCGGGCGCGCCGGCCGCCACCACGAACAGGTTGCCGGCTGCCGCCACCTCGGGCCGCCCGAACACCGGCGCCGACACATAGAGCTGCCCCGCTTCCGCATGCGCGGCGGCGAGCCGCTCCGACAGCGCGACGCTGATGGTGCTGGCGGAAACGTGTAGGGCGCCCTTCGGCAGGGTGGCGATGAGCCCTCGGGGCGCGAACACCACTTCTTCCACCGCGGCGTCATTGGCGAGCATGGTCACCACCGCTTCGCCCCGGCAGGCGTCGGCCACCTCGGCGGCGCGGGCGGCGCCTGCCGCCACCAGGGCATCGGCCTTGGCCTGGGTGCGGTTGTAGACGGTGACGGCATGTCCGGCCTTCACGAGGTTTCCGGCCATGCCGGAACCCATTTGGCCCAAACCGATGAAGCCGATCTGCATGGTTTTCGTCCTCCTCGGGCGCCTGGCCCGTCCGAAAGCTTGCGCACCATGGGCGCGCACAATTAATCTTTCAAATGGAATATCGAGATCAGATTGATCTCATTTGAAGATCAGTTGGAGCGAGGGGGCGGCCATGGAACTGCGGCAGCTTCAGCATTTCGTCGCGGTGGCGGAGGAGGGGCATTTCACCCGCGCCGCGCGGCGCGCGAACATCGTCCAGTCGGCGCTGTCCAGCTCCGTGCGGGCGCTGGAGGAGGAGCTGGGCGCCCAGCTCTTCGTGCGCACCACCCGGCAGGTGCGCCTCACCGCCGCCGGGCGGGTGTTCCTGGACAAGGCGCGCCATGTGCTCGCCGCCGCGCGGGAGGCGCGGGAGGCGGTGGCCGCCGTGGCCGGGCTGGAACGGGGGGCGCTTTCCATCGGCACGGTGCAGAGCCTGCCGGCCTTCCTCGACCTGCCGGCGCTGCTGGCGCGCTTCCATGCGGCCTTTCCTGCCATCGAGGTGCGGCTGTGCCAGGGCGGCACCGGGGAGCTTCTGGAGAAGGTGCGGGCCGGCACGCTCGATCTTGCCGTGCTGCCCCTGTGCCATGCGCCGGCGGATATCGCCACCACCCTCATCGCCTGCGAGGCGCTGGTGCTGGTGTGCCCCAAGGGCCACCGGCTGACCCGCCGCGCCCGCGTGGGCCTCTGCGATCTGGCGGAGGAGCCGTTCGTGGACTTCGAGCCCGGCTGGGGCACGCGCGGCGTGGTGGATCGCGGCTTTGCCCAGGCGGGGGCCGAGCGCCGCCTCGCCTTCGAGGTGAGTGATCTCGACACCCTGCTGGCCCTGGTGGCGCGGGGGCTGGGGGTGGCGCTGGTGCCGGAGGCGATCGCGCGGACACGCGCCTCGGCGCTCGCGGTGGTGGAGCTGGCGGAGCCGGAGCTGTGCTGGGAGCTGGTGGTGGCCCATGCGAGCCCCGGCCCCGCCACCGGCGCCAAGGCGGCGCGCGATCGGCGCGCGGCCCTCGACGGGGCGCCGCGCGCCTTTCTCGATCTTCTCGTCGCGCCGGGTCTTTCGGAGGCGGCGGAGGCGCTGCCTCTCTGAGCGGCGCTGTGTCGGCGCGAAACCCGCGCGTCACCGGCCGCGGACGGGGGACGATGGCCTCAGCGCCCCGGGGCGGCGAGTGCGTCGCGCAGCAGCAGGGCGATGTGGCGGGCCCTGCGGCCGGTGCCGTGCTCGATCTGGTGGCGGCAGGAGAAGCCGTTGGCGATGAGCGGGGCCTCGGGCGGGGCCGCGCGCACGGAGGGCAGCAGCTTCAGCTCCGCCATCTCCATGGAGGCCTCGTAGTGCTCCGCCTCCAGGCCGAACGAGCCGGCCATGCCGCAGCAGCTCGTCTCCACCATGTCGTAGGAGAAGCCGGGGATCCAGGAGAGCACCTTGCGGGTCGCCTTCATCACGCCGAACGCTTTCTGGTGGCAGTGGCCGTGCAGCAGCGCCTTCGGCAGGCCGAGCGGCTTCAGCTCCAGCCTCAAGCCCCGGTTCTGGTGCTCGCGCGAGAGGAACTCCTCCAGCAGGTAGAGCTGCTTGCCGAGGTTTCCCACCTCCGGGCCCAGCCCCAGGCTGTAGAGCTCGTCGCGCAGCGAGAGCAGGCAGGAAGGCTCCAGGCCGATGATGGGCGTCTTGGCCGCGATCTCCTCGCGGAAGGCGGCGAGCACGCGCTTCGCCTCCCCGCGCGCCTTCTCCACCATGCCGGTGGTGAGATAGGTGCGCCCGCAGCAGAGCGGCCGTCCGGGCTCGGCGTCGTCGGCGGCGGGGCGGGCCATGCGCACACGGTAGCCGGCGGCTTCCAGCACCGTCTGGGCGGCCTCCGCGACCTCCGGGTCGAAATGGTGGCAGAAGGTGTCCACGAACAGGATCACCTCCCCGCGCGGGGCCTTCTCCGGCACCACGGCGGGCGCGGGGGTGAAGGGCTTTGCCGCGGGCTCGGGAATGGGCCGGCGGGCGGTGATGCCGAGCCACCTCTCTGCCACCCGCGCGACGAGCCGCCAGCGGTTGCGCAGCCGGATGGCGGCCCGCAGCAGGCGGCGATGGCGCCCGGTCCATTCCGGCACGCCGCCGAACAGGCGGGTGCGGAGCGGCACGCCTTTGATCCGGTGGCGCTGGGCGAGGTATTCGGTCTTGATGAGCGTCATGTCCACGGCGCTCGGGCATTCCTTCTTGCAGGCCTTGCACGAGACGCACAGGTCCATGGCCGCGTCGAGCCGGGGGTCGGCGAAGGCCGCCGCGCCGGTGCCGTCGTTGAGCGCGGCCTTGAAGGCGGCGACGCGCGCTTCCGTGGAATGGGCCGCGTCGCCGGTGATGCGGTAGGAGGGGCACATCACCCCTTTGCCGGTATTGCGACAATCCCGGCTGTGCATGCACACGGCCACGGCCTTCGCGTAATTCCCGCCGTTGGCGGGGATTCCTGAATAGGCGTCGCCGATGCCGTAGGTGTCGTAAGCCGACCAGTCGAGGAAGGTTTTCATGCCGCGAGCTCCCGCCGCGGCCTGCAAGCAAGATTCGTGCTGCGGGGCCGGATGCGGCGAGGCTCGTGCGGCGCCTCACACCGGCGGCGGTGCCCCGTCGTCCAGGCCGAGCCCGGCGATGAGCTCGAAGGAGCGCAGGCGCAGCACGGGGTCGAAGATGTCGGACACCACCATCACCTCGTCCACCCCCGTCTCGGCGATGAAGGCGTCGAGGCCGGCCCGCACCGTCTGCGGCCCGCCTACCACCGAGCAGCCGAGCATGCGCTGCGCCTGGGCTTTCTCGGACGGGCTCCAATAGGTCTCGATGTCGTCGATGGGCGGCAGCGACAGGCCCCGCGCGCCACGGAAGATGTTGGTGAACGACATCTGCTGCGTGGTGGCGAGCCGCTTCGCTTCGGCGTCCGTCTCTGCCGCGATCACGTTGATGCCGGCCATGACATGGGGCTTGCGGAGCGCCGCCACGGGCTTGAACCGGCTGCGGTAGACATGGAGCGCGTCCATGAGCTGGTCGGGCGCGAAGTGGGAGGCGAAGGCGTAGGGAAGGCCCAGCTCCGCCGCCAGGTGCGCGCCGAAGGTGGAGGAGCCGAGGATCCACAAGGGCACATCGACCCCCGCGGCTGGCACCGCCTGCAGCTTCTGCCCCGGCTCCACGGGGCGGAAATAGGCCTGTAGCTCCAGCACGTCCTGTGGGAAGCGCTCGGCGTCCGCGTGGGTGCGGCGCAGGGCGCGGAAGGTGAGCTGGTCCGTGCCCGGCGCGCGGCCGAGCCCGAGGTCGATGCGGCCGGGGAAGAGGCGGGCGAGGGTGCCGAACTGCTCGGCCACCACCATGGGGGAGTGGTTCGGCAGCATGATGCCGCCTGCTCCCACGCGAATGGTGGAGGTGCCCGCCGCGATGTGGCCGATGACCACCGCCGTGGCGGCGGAGGCGATGCCCGGCATGTTGTGGTGCTCGGCCACCCAGAAGCGTCGGTAGCCCCAGCGCTCGGCATGGGCGGCGAGGTCGCGGGCGTTGTCGAGCGCGGCGCGGGCGTCGGCGTCCACGGTGACGCGGACGAGATCGAGGATGGAGAAAGCCGTCATGAAGGCCCCGGATTGGCTGCAACAGGCTGCGCCGCCCCCCGCGCATGAAACCCATGTATGCCGTCTCGCCGCAGGTTCAACCGCCGCCGCGTGAAGCGCCGGGCTGGCACCGGGGTCCTCCGCCCTTTCTCTGCCCTTGGCCGCGTCACCATGTCTGCCGGGCGTCAGCAGGCTTCCGGTGGGGCGGCGCCGACGGCCAAGCGGCAGAGCGGGATGCGCCCCCGCTCCAGGTGGCTCGCCCACAGGTCCAGGGTGCGCGTTCCACGGCTCAGGGCGATCGTCGCCCGGAAGAAGTTGACCGGCCCGCTGCGGTCGATGCCCGCGTTGGCGGCGACGGCGGCCATCGCCTGTGGCAGGGCCCAGCCTGCCGTCCAGGCCAGCCCGTCGTCGCGCTCGATGGTGATTTCGGCGGCCGCGCCGTCCGCCAGCACCAGTGTGCCCGCGAGCTGCAGGCTGTCGACGTCGTCCAGGGCCTGCACCGGGAGAGGGCACCGCTGCCCGTCGATCCAGACACCGAGATGGCGGACGTCCTCGCCATGGGTCGCTTCACAGGCGATGGTCCGCCGAAGGAGGTGAGCCTCCCCGGCGTTCCGCACCGGATCGCACAGCGTGCGCTGGCGTCCCGCCCAATAGGCCTGGGTCACCATGCGGTCGGCGCGGTGCTCCATCGCCGCCGCGCGCGTGGCGGGTTTTCCCTTCTCCATGCGGCCGAGAACACGCGCGACATTCGCCTCGAGCGTGTACCGGCGCATGGCTTCCGCATGCAGCGCGTCCACCTGCGCCAGGGCCGCGGCGTATCCAGCCAGGATCTCTTCCGCGATCCTGTGTCCGGGCCGCCGCGCGCCCAGTTGCCGCCCGCTGTGGTTCGTGCGCTCCGAGGCGTCCAGGCGCTCGGGCGACAGCCATCCGATGCCGCCGAACCGATCGTAGACATAGACGGGACGGCGGCGGGCCAGCCCTTTCTGGACCGAGTGCCCGATGGTGACGAGGGCATCGGCAGAATCGATGAGCGCGGCATCGACCTCCTGCTGGCGCGTCGCCAGCCCGATCACCTCGACGGAAATCCCCCGGTCCGAGAGAAGGGCGGCGGCTTGCCGCAGCTCGGGCGGCGGGTGGTTCGACACCACGAGCAGCCGTTCGAGCGCGGTCGGGGGCGCCGCGTCGTCGAACCAATGGGCCGGCAGGCTGTTCGGCATCACGGCAAGCCGGCCCTGGGCGCGCGGCGGCAGCGATTGAAGCTGCGCCTGCCGGTTCTCCTCGGAATGGGCGAGCACCGCATCCGCGATCCCGGTCCCCGTCACCAGCGCTTCCAGGGGTTCGAAGTGGGACAGGCTGGACACCACCAGATGGCGGAAGTCCACCTTTCCCGCATGGAGCGCCGCTCCCAGCAGTGGCCAATGGTGCGACCAGATCAGATCCGCCTGCCGGGGAAGGGCGGCCATCCAGCCGTCATCGCGCATGCTGACGATCCGGACCCCCCTTTCCTGCGCGGCGGCCGCGATGTCCCCGGCCGCCGCATCCGTCAGCAGGCAGACCTCGCACACCCCGGCCTGCAGGAACATGAGGGCGAGGTCGCGCGTGACCACCTGGCTGCCGGCCCAGCAGGAAAAGTTCGTGTTGGTCAGAAGCACGCTCTTCACGCCCAGCTCCCGCAGGGCGCCGCGCAGCCCGTCCAGAGCCGGGGAAGCGGCGGTCTCGGGCGCCGGCGCGGACAGCGTCGGAAACCCGCCGCCGTCCCCGTGCCGCTCCGCGCGCTGCCAGGCGATTTCGTCCAGCAGCCTCGCCCCGTCGGCGCGCCCCGCCAGGAAGAGCCGGTGGGCGATCACCAGATGGGCCGCCCTGTGTTGGCCGCCGGTCCACGACCGGCCGTGCAGCCAGCTCAGGGCCTGGTCCGGATCACGCCCCGCCAGGACCGTGAGGAACGCCTGGAACTCCCGATTGCCGGGCTCCCTCTCGCCGATCCGGAGCCACCAGCTGGCTTCCGGATCGCGCTCGCCGGCGGCGCCATAGGCGCGAGCGAACAGGATGTCGGGCCAGTGATCCCCGCCGGGTCCCCCGGCAGGGGGATAGAGCCCGGCCGCGCGCTCCCATTGCCGAAGCCCCAGGAGCATGCGGACCAGCTCCTTGCGGAACCTGGGATGCCCATAGCTGTCGAGATCCTCGGGGAACCGCTCCATGCCGGTCTGGAACAGGCGCTCTGCGTCGGCGTGCCTGCCCTGGTTCCGGCAGCGGATGGCCGCGTTGAAAAGGTCTGAAGCCCGCAGGGTGGTCTCGTCCACGATTTCCTCAATTCATCGCGTGGCGGCGATCGGCGGGCGGACATCTTCGCCGGACCGGGAGCCGCCTCCAGGCCGGTGCATGATGTATCGCAGCATGCCTTCGAGGGCGGGACCTTCTGTACCGCGCGGCCCGGCAGAAGCACAGGGGGCGGCCCGTGGCGCGGCCCCTCCGCCGATCCGCGTGCACCCCTGACCCGGCCCGGCGGGCAGCCTTCAGTTCGTGTCGTCGGATCAGGTCTTCCCCGGCACCGGAGACGGTGGCTATCCCCGAACGGGGCCGCTTCGCAGGCTTGCCGCGCGCCCAGGAAGCTGTGGCGTCCGCGGGAGAATGGTGCCGGCTGAGGGGATCGAACCCCCGACCTTCGGTTTACAAATCGTGATTTTCAACCGTACGTTGAAATCGATCTGCGCTGATTATTGGTTCGCGAACAGACACTTACACGACATCATGAGCGACGGATGCTGATCGTCGATGATCCGTATCCGGTGCTCCGACCGGTGTTCGCGAAGGAAATAATCGAATGGCTTCCCTCAATCTAACGGAGTCCCGCATCCGGGAACTCCCCCTCGGCTCCGGTATCTGGCGAGACCAGCAGGTCAAGGGCCTGATGGTCATCTGCCATGCCACCACGAAAACCTACTCGGTGCAAGGCGACGTTCGCAGGAACGGCCGCCACGTCCGAACCGTCCGGGTCAAGATCGACCGCGTGGACCGCATCGGCCTGCGCGAGGCCCGCAACCGGGCCAAGGCGATCATGTCGCAGATCCAGTCCGGCGTGGACCCCACCACAAAGACGGCGGAGACCGGCATCACGATCTCGCAGGCGCTCGACGCCCACCTCGGGGAGAAGCCGTTCAGGACGGCGACCGAGGAGAGCTACCGCTACAATGTCGACCACTACCTTGCCCGCATCAAGAACCGGGCCGTGGCCGATCTCGGCCGCAACGAGGTGCGCGACATCTACGACCGCCTTCGGGAAAAGAGCGGGCAGACGACGGCGACCTGCGTCATGCGCACCCTGCGTGCGGTGATCAACACCGCCATGCGGATGGACGAGACGATTTCCTCATATCCGGTGTCGGCCCTGCGCATCCCGAACCCGAAGCGACGCGAGGTCGACGGCCTGGACCTCGCCGCATGGTGGAAGGCGACCGAGGCTCTGTCGCCCATTCGGCGCGATCTTCACCGCGCCATGCTTCTGACCGGTGCCCGGAGGTCGTCGATCCTTCAGGTCCGCCGCGAGGACGTCGACCTCGATCGGAACATCCTCACCTTCAACCACATGAAGACCGGCGGCCGGATGCTGTTTCCGATGGGAACGTGGCTCGCCGCCATGATCAGGGACCGGCTTGCCGAGGATGCGCCTCTGAACAACCCTTGGCTCTGGCCGTCGCCCATGAGCAGTTGCGGCCATGTCACCGAGCCGAGGGAGGACAGCGACGACCTGCCGAGCCCGCACGAGTGCCGCCACCACGCCCGCACGCTGTTCATCGCGGCCGGCGTTCCCTATGCCGAGAGCGCGCTTCTCCTCGGTCAGCGGCTTCCCGGCGCTTCCGGCGGATACGTCCATGCCGAGCACCTCGTCGAGCACCTGCGGCCGCACGCGCAGGCACTGGAAGACAAGGTCCTCGCCGGTCGTCGTCCGGTCCTGAAGGTGGTCAGTGCGGCGGAGATCGCCGATGCCGCATGATCCCGCCGTCGCTGGACAGGCCGGTCCTTGGTTGGACACCGATGCGGCAGCCCGATTTCTCGGTCGGGAGCCGGGCACGCTTCGCGGCTGGCGCTCGCTCGGTAAGGGGCCGGCCTTTCGCCTCGTGAGCGGGCGGTTCGTCCGCTATCACGTCGACGATCTCGAAGCCTTCAGGCGTCGCGAGGCTGAAAATTCTTGAGGTGGTCGAAACCACCTCAAGGCAAATCAATGATTTAGGCAGAGCAAACGTTGATGTCCGCCGATCCGGATCGGTGATTATTAGATGACGCGCGCTGCGAGGAGCCGATTTCGGCGAAGCGCGTGACCGGGGCGAGCCCGGTCCTCCTCAGACAGAAACCCATGTCTGAAACCGGCCGGCGGTCATGCCCCTGGCCCTCTGGAGGTCATTGCCATGCAGGCAACTCTCACCAAGAACGACATCGAGGACGCCGTACGCCGCATCCTCGATACCCACGCACGCAGCCCTTGGTACGACACCGAGGCGGCGGCGGTCTATCTCTCGTCGACGCCCGGAACCCTGCGCTCGTGGCGCGGTAACGGCGTCGGTCCTCGCTACCACACCATTCACGGCAAGTCGGTCCGCTACCACGTCGCCGACCTCGACGCTTTCATTCGCGGGGAGGATGGTCGATGAGCGACGATATCGCCAATGAAGAAGGGCGCGCCGAGGGGATCGGCGCGCCCGCAGGAGCTTTGGAGAAGACCGTCGAGTTCGACATCGACAAGGTTGAGGATGCCGCCCTCGTGGCGTCCGAGACGCCGTCGAAGCACGACCCCGATGCTCTCGATGCCCATGCATCTGCCGGTCACGAGCTGATTGCGATCAACGGCAAGCGCCCTGTCGAAAACCGCTGGACTTAGGCTCAGAACCCAATCACCGGATTGATACGGTTGGAGTTTGGTGATTCATTCCATTGCGGGGGCGACTGAGGTGATGATGGCGTCGCTGTTCTGGTTGACTGACGAGGCATGGGCCTCGATCGAGCCGCATCTACCGCATAACCAGCCCGGAGCCAGGCGGGTGGACGATCGCCGGGTGATCTCGGGGATTTTCCACGTGCTGAAGAGTGGCTGTCGGTGGGTTGATTGCCCGGCTGCCTATGGTCCCGCCACAACGATCTACAATCGCTTCAACCGGTGGTCGCGCCGAGGGTTCTGGCTCAGGTTGCTTGACGCACTGGTGGAGGCTGGTGCGGTGACCAAAAGCACCGCGATCGATAGTACTTACGTGAAGGCGCAGCGATCAGCCTTCGGAGGAAAAGGGGGGCGCAAGCGCAAGCGATCGGTCGGTCGCGCGGCGGCCAGACCACCAAGGTCCACGCGCTCACCGATGTCATCGGCCGCCCCTACGCGCTGATCCTCACGCCGGGTAACGTCGCCGATGTGACCGCAGCGCCTGAACTGCTCGCCCGTGCCCGAGGCGCTCGCTACCTGCTGGCTGACAAAGGGTACGACGCCGATGCATTGCGCCGCTCGCTGCGTCAGGTCGGCACCGTGCCCGTCATCCCCGGCCGGGCGAGCCGAAAGCCCCGTATCCGCTACGACCACGAGCGCTATCGGGAACGCCACCTGATCGAGAACGCCTTTGGCCGACTAAAGGACTTCCGTCGCGTCGCTACCCGCTACGACAAGCTCGCCATCAACTTCCTGTCCGGCGTTGCCCTCGCCACTGCTCTGGCCTTCTGGCTCTGAACGAGTCTGGACCCTAGTCGCCGGCCGTGCCGCTCGGCAAGGCCAAGGCAAGGATGGCGGCGGGAATGAACGTCGGCGTCCGCCTGCGCGACATCGACCTGGTCGTCGATGTCGACCCTCGCCACTTCGTGCCGAACGACGATCCTCTCGTGCGGCTCTCGATCGACTTCGGCCTGCCAGATGCGCCCTTCGTCCTGACCGGCGGCGGCGGACGACACGTCTATTTCACGAAGCCGGCGAGCGTCGAATTGGCGGGTAAGCTCGTGGGCTATGACGGCATCGACTTCAAGTCGAAGGGCGGTCAGGTCGTCGCGGCCGGCTCGATCCATCCCGACACCGGCAAGCCGTATCGTCTCGACGACGATGCGCTTGCCATGTTGCTGTCCGAAGCGCCCGAGGCACCTACGGCGCTCCTGGACGCGCTCGGGAAGCACTCTGCGGTTGCGTCTGCTGATGTCGGTGCGATCGACGAGGAGAAGCTGGCCGAGTGGCTGTCGCGAGTCGACGTCTCGGCGTTTCGCGAGGAGCTGCGGTGGCGGGAGCTGATGATGGCCTGCCACCATGCGACGGGCGGCGCCGGCATCGACGCATTCGTCGACTGGAGCACGGCCGACCCTGACTTTACTCACCACGGCGAGATCATCCGCCGTCGCTGGAACTCCCTCGACATGAAGCGCGGCGCGATCACGGCGAGGACGCTCGTCGCGGCCCTGCCGAAGGAGATGCGGCGCGAGGCGACCGAGCTGTTGAACCGAGCCGATGCCGAGGACGACTTCCCCGATGATGAAGGGGAGCTGGCAAAGTCGAAGCGGTCGTTCGCGGTCGGGGACGATTGGGTCTGGGCTGCCGATGCCGAGCGCTTCCTGCGGCGCTCGGACACCAAGAAGTTCGCCAAGGAGCAGTGGAAGTCCCTGTTTGCCGGGCTGAAGCTGGACGGCGACGTGCTGAACGCGATCTGGAAGGGCAACCTTCCGATGCGCAAGTTCGAGTCGCTGGTCTATCTGCCCGAGATGAGCGAGTTCCCCGACGGCGAGAGCGGCGGGCGCTACAACCTTTGGCGCAAGTCCGGCGTTCTGGCAGTCGAGGGCGACGTGTCGGTGTTCCTGGATCACATGGCGCACCTGTTTCCGGATGAGCGCGAGCGCGGGCATGTGCTCGACTACCTGGCGCTGCTGGTCCAGCGTCCGGCGGAGAAGATCCACTTCGCGCTGATGATCCGCGGCATGCAGGGAACAGGCAAGAGCTGGCTCGGCAACCTGATGGAGCGGGTAATCGGCGCGCGCAACACCGTGCGGCCGTCGAACGATGAGGTCACGTCGCGCTGGACGGCGTGGATGGAGGGCGCGCAGCTCGCCATCATCGAGGAGTTGATGACGCTCGGGCGTCGGGAGGTGGCCAATCGGCTCAAGCCCGCGATCACGGACCCGACGCTCAGGATCGAGGAGAAGAACTGCCGCATCTACTCGATCCCGAACTGCTTGAACTTCCTGTGCTTCACGAACCATGAGGACGCATTGCCGATCGAGCACGGCGACAGGCGCTGGCTGGTCGTCTTCTCGCCTGCGGCCAAGAAGGATGCCGCCTATTACGAGCGGCTGTTCGGCTATCTGGATGGAGGCGGCGCTGCCTTCGTGAAGCACTGGCTGCTTCAGCGGGACGTCGCTCTCAACGGTCACGGCGTTGCGCCGGCGACGTCGGGCAAGGAGACGATGCGGCGGCTCTCGATGGGGGATGCCGAGGCGTACCTGCTGGACCTCTACGAAGCCGGCGAGGAGCCGTTCGAGTTCGACCTCGTGCGGGTCGACGACCTCGTCAACGCGGTGCCGGCAAAGCTCGCCGGCAGGTCGAGCCTTCGAGCGCGCCTCGCGAAGCTGCTTAAGGAGGAGTTCGGCGGCGTGGCTCACACCCGCCATACCAAGCAGCATCCCAACCGGCCGCCCTGGCAGCTCTGGTCTCTGCGCAATCACGACGTATGGGAGAATATTGGCGCTTCGGGAAGGATCGACGCCTACATGGCTCACTACAGCATCGACCTGATGCCGCGGCCAGAGCGCCGGTCGCGGTAGACGGGGATGGACATCCGGTGGGCGGCAATGTCGTCCACCGATTGTCGTAAGAAAATCAGCCGCTTAAGCTTAGGTATACAGAGTAGACAATATAAATATCGATTTCTACCGACAGCACATAAGGCAGTTGACTGGAAGATGGAGCAGGCGCCGGGCCGGCAGCGCTATAAGACTTCGAAAACGCCGAAATCGCTGTCTGCCTTGTCTACCATCAGGCATGGAGGCTGGGGCGACGACGTGGCCGAAGGCGGCGCGTGCCTCGCAGACCACGCAGTCCTCGCGCGTGCGAGGCAGTCAGGTGGTTGAAAGACGCCACGAGAGGCACGGCCAAATGGCGTATAGGGCTACGGTGGCGGCTCTCGACAGCGGCGTGGCGGTGGCGAACAAGGCGTCGAGGCACCGAAAGCATCGGCGGCACGCCTGGGCGCCACGGTGGGAGCACAGCGCCGGAGCATTGAACAGAGGATTAGGCGCTCTGGGCCAGAAAGGCAAGCCAGTACAAGGGCTTGGTTGACGGCGCCACCGAAAGCACCGGGCCAGGCACCGGCAACGCCTCTCGGGCAAAACAACCCACTTCCATTGGCCGGACGGGCGGCGTCCTGGGATGTCCGTGCGCCTCGCGGGCGCCTTCGGTGGAAGACGGCGCAGGTGGGCGGTTTCCCAAAAATTTGCGAGGCGGTTTCAATGGCTCCCCGCAAGCTCCGCACACCGCAGGATTGCAATCAAGCAATCAAGGGGTAGTGCCATGTCGGACAGGTCATTGGAGAAGCGCGAGGTCCGCCGTCCCGAGAAGGATCGACGGTGGTCGCCTGCCATCGAGGCCAAGGTCCTGGACATCGTCGCAAGGACCGGCTCGCCAAAGATGGCAGCAGAGCAGATCGGCATCTCGGTCGCCACGATCCATGATCACAGGCGGCGCGACGCGGAGTTCGGCGCGAAGTACGGTGCTGCCATGGACACCGCTTTCCATCAGGTCCTGAGCAAGGCGTTCGAGCGGTCCATGGACGATGTCGAGCCTTCGGATCGCCTCATCGAGGTCCTGCTCAAGTTCCGGTGGCCCGAGCGCCTCAACGGCTTCCTTGCCTTCACGGCGGAGGGCGGGTCGGCCGCCACAGCGCCGGCCGGTCTCGATCCGCGCGTCATCGCCAGGATGGAGCCGGGCGACCGCGCCATGTTGATTGAGTTGCTCGGCCGGTACTTGGCTGCGGAGGTGGAGGCACAGGGCGATGCCGCGCTCGTCTCCGTCAACTGAGAGCGCCAGGCGGATGCTGCGCGACCTAGTGGCCGCCGACGCCCTGGCGTCATCGCTTGAAGCCACGGCGCCGATGGCCGTGGCCGAGCTGGGTGGTGCGCAGGCGCTTGTCGCTGCCCGCGGCCACCCGACCGGAGCGTGGTTCTGGTCCGTCACGCCGCTTCCCGACAAAATGTGGGAGCACATGGCTGACGAGCATCAATCGCGGAGCAGGGCGAACGTCGGCGAGGATTGAAGTGCTCGCGGTCGGCCGCGTGCCGACCGCGAACCCATTTCTCGTTTCGAAGTACCTAAGACGCGGTCTCGCGAGCGAAGGCCTCGATCACGCGCGTCTCAAAGTCGTGGAGCGCGATGTGCACCAGCGTCTTCGGCTCCACCGGGTTGTAGCTGAAGAGCTGGAAGCACTCCTCGGCGTCATCCGTGTCGAGCGGCAGGAACGCCAGCAGTCCGCCGAGCGCCCCGAAGCTGCCGTCGCGCCGCTTGAAACGGATGTGCATGTCGATCCCGGGGAAGCCGGCCGCGAACTCTCCGCCGAAGACCCGCAGAGCCGGCATGTCAGGGCCGATCAGCGTGTCGCCGAGGTGCCGGTAGCGCCCGAGCATGTCCTCGCTGAACGTCATGACATTGCGGTCGCGCGCGAACGACGACCTAATCCACATGCCGGTCTCCGTCACCAGCGGTGAAGCGCTTATGTCGCTGAGCTCGATGTTAAGCATGGTCTGGCCGAACTAGATCAGGTCGATGTTCTCGCGCTTCGTGCCGATGCGGGCGATACGGGTCGGCGTCCAGCGGGGCGCCAGGTCGGTGGTTGCGATGTCGAACATTGTCATTCTCCTTTGGTTGGATGACGGTTTCAGCCAACACCTCCCTCGCATCTGACGGCATCATCATTTGCGCGGGCTGCGTGGCCGGCCTCCCACCTCGCATTTCCCCGATTTCGAGGGGACCAACATTTCATCTGCTGGCTCCGCGACCTCCGCGAACGCCGCATCGTGATGCTGTCTTCGGACCGGCTGCTGGGCCGGCCCGGTCACCGCAATGGCGGTGGACGCTCAGGCGGGCTGTGTCCCGCGCCGTGGTCATCCGACCTCGTGGGGCGTGACGCGCCACGACGAAGGAGAATGACCATGGCAAAGTTGAAGCCCAAGCCCACCCTGACGAAGCCTTGGCGATCGGTGACCGATCTGCGGGCGTCGCTCTCGCGGGCCCGGGAGCTCGGCGAGCAGCACACGCGGCTGATCGCCGACATGAACGGCCGCGTGGAAACCCGCCGCAAAGAGCTGGACTCCACGCTGTCCGACCTCACCGCCGCGCAGCGCATGCTTGTCGTCGGCCGGGCCCTCGGCAGCATGCGGGCCGATCTGAAGCGCAACAGCCTCGACTCGCGCACCGCGCGACTGCGCGACCTCGACGCCCTGCGTCGCGACGCCGCCGACGCCCGCTTCCACTACCAGAGCGCGGTGCAGATGCTTGCCCGCGACAGCATCGGCTCGGAGCGCCGCTCGCGCCTCATCCAGCAGATCGAGCATTCCGGCGACGCCGAGCTCGCCAGCCTCGCCGCGCTCGCCGTATCCGCGAAGGATCGGGAGCTCGCGGCCGTTCTCTTCGGCCGGGTGCAGCGCATTCCCCATGCCGAGCGTCCCTTCTCGCCGCACGAGCTCGCCGACCTTTTGGTCGGTGAGGAGCACCGTGCCGTGCTCGCCGCGATCATGGAGGTCGAGGAGATCGCTGATCGGGCCATGGCCGAGGACCGCGCCTTCGAGACGGGCCGCGCCTCGCCGGAGCGGGCGGTCGGCCTCGCGCTCAGGGCGCGCGACCGCGCCGCGCTCGAAGCGGGCGACCTAATCGACATCACCGAACCCGCCGAGGAGGATTGATCATGCCCACCTATGCCTTTTTCGCTTCCGAGGAAGAACAGCGCCGCGCCGACCAGTTGAATTTCGCCGTCGCGGTCGGGGCGAGCGCATCCGCCGCCCGCGCCGCCGCCGAGACCCTTCTCGGCGAGCCGAACGCGCTCGTCGGCTGGTCGTCCGTTGACCTCACCGCCGCGCCTGCCGCGTTCGTGGGAGGCCTGCCGGTCGGCGCGCGGGCGCAATCGATCTGGCCGAACCTCGACCGGGGCGGCAGCTATCTGAAGGGGGCGTGACCATGGCGAACCGCGAGCAGCCCATCCGCGATGCGTTGGCCGGCGTGTTCTCCACCACGCCGCTGACGCTGCACATCTACCTCGGCGGCACGCCGGAGAGCTTCGGCGCCCACGCCCGCTTCATGATGGAGTGGCACCTGCGCACGCTCGGTTATCGGGAATGCACCGTCTATCCGAGCGGCGGGCTGCCGCAGCGGACCCACTGGCGCCGGTCGCAGGCGGAGCGAGACCTCTGGCCGGAGGACATGCCGTTCATGCAGCCGGACGCCGAGTGCGATCCGATCCTCGAAGCGGTCGTGCGCCGTGTCGCCGAGGCCGAACTGCGCCGAGTGGGAAAATACGCCGATGAGCCTTGACGACTTCGCCAAGCGGATCGACCGCGTCGCCGTGCGGGTCGAGGGAAACGTCGAGCGGGCGGTGAAGGACTGCGCCGGAGCGGTCGCCCGCAGTGTCATCTCGAACAAGCCGGCCGATACCGGCAGGGCCAGATCGAACTGGACGGCCGATATGGATCAGGCGCTTGCAAAGGTGCTTCCGGCGCACATCCCAGGTGAGAAGGGCAGCACCGCCGACGCGAACGCCGAGATCGCAATCAATCAAGCAATCGAGGCGATTGACCGGTTCGACATCGATGCCAACCGGTCGGTGCATATCTCGAACAGCCTGCCATACATCGGCGCGCTCAACGACGGCCACTCGACGCAGGCGCCGGCCGGCTTCGTGCGGATCGCGGTGATGGAAGGGCTGGCAACTGTCAGGGGAGCAAGGATTCTCAAGGATTAGGCTGGGGCCCCGACTCGCGACGCCCTCCATTCACGACATGCTGGCCTCCATCGGCATCCCGCCGCTGGAGGATTTCCGCATGTCGCAGAGCAAGGAACTGCCGCTGGTGAGGCGGCGCGTCGAGGCGCTCCTGAAGAAGACGGTGGCGAACGGCTGCACGCCGAGCGAGGCCGCCGCCGCGTTCGAGAAGGCGGAGGAGCTCGTCGCCAAGTACGGCATCGATCCGGGCCATTTCCGGTGGCCGCCGAGGCCCTCGACGATCTTCGGCTCGGCCTCATCGGGCCCGGAGGCTCCGAAGGCGCCACGGGCCTCCGTTGCTGGCCGTGGTAAGGGCAGCGGCAGGCTCGCGGAGCGGCTGATCGTCGAGCACTCGGACTGGACCTACGCGGCGGTCGCCGCCGAAGTGAACAGGCAAATCGAAGGGGCCAAGGCGAGCGAGAAGTCGGTCCGGTGGTACGCGAGCCGGATGCGCTGGCGCGGCGACGACGTGCCGCTCAGGCAGAGCAAGAAAGCCGCCTCCTGATCTCCCTGCGGACGCGGCGCCACTTGCCCTGCTCGAAGCTCAGGCTCCGGTGCCAGGCCGCGTGCTCCTCCATGAACGCCCACTCCTCGGGGTCGTCGGGGTGGTCCCGCATCACCGCGTCGGCCATGGCCTCGATCTCCGCGCGGGGAACGAGGCGCGGCAGGACCGAGCCCTCGACCACCGACCAGCCGACGCCGATCACGATGGGCGAGAGCGCCGCCGCGATCGTCAGCCATTTCAGCGCAAGCAGGAGCCAATCCAAGCAGTTCATCCATGAAAGAACAAATCGTTCTTATCATAGATAACATATCGTTCGTGGACGCGGAGCCTACTGTCGGAACATTTTGTTCCTATGTTGCCTTTTGGATCGAATCTGCGCCGTAGGGCCGAAGAACTTGGGATATCTAACGCCGAAGTCGCACGCCGCGTCGGTCTTAGCGAGCGTCGCTATGCGAACTATGTCAGCGGCAAGCGTGAGCCAGACTTGGCGACGCTTGTTAGAATTGCCGAAGTTCTTGGCACGTCGCCGAACTCACTGCTTGTCGTCCCAGCAACGGATGAGAGTCTATCCGCCAAAGAACTTCTGCAAGATCGGTTGAGGATCGCGGCAAGCCGCATGGACGAGCGGTCACTGGAAATAACCGTCGTGCAGGCCGAGGCGGTTGCTTCGGTAGAAAATTGGGGCAGTTAATTCCGATCGAAGTGGAGCTTGGCTAAACCTCGCCCCTGTCCTCCTCAATTGCCTCATCCGCTGCCTCGGCAAGAACCTTGGGAAGGGAACGAAGAGGCTTGCCGGCAAAGTGATCTTCGATCCTGCCCAGCACAACGGCGGAATCCGGCCCGCCGCCGGTCAACCGTGCCGCATAACCTCTGCCAGGATGTAATACGTCCCATGGAGAACGTTTTTGGTTCAACCGCCCCTTGCCCGGATCGTTGATCCCAAATCCTTCGACGGCGACATTCCACAGGGGCTTGAACGTTTCGATCAAAATGTTCTCGCCGAGCGGTATCCAAATGTCGTCAAGGACGATGTAGCGGAAGACGAAGTCTTCGACCTTTAGGTTTTCGGTCGCGCGGATCGATTCCGCGTGCTTCCTCAGTCGCGATCCAAGCGCCGTACCCACGGCTGCGGTGTCGCGGGTGATGCCACCCTTTCGTCCGCCCTTGGGAATCGCTTTGCCGACATAGATTGGCCTCTCCCAGCTTTCCGCGTTCGCCGACACGATTGGCATGTAAGCCGGAAAGTCACCCTTATAGTAGAGCACGTACACACCCGCACCAGAAACCAGTTCCGCCGTGCCGAGGGGGACGACTTCACGCGAGAGAACTTCAATCTCAATGCTTCTGGCGAGATTTATCTTGTCGAGTGGGTTGTATGGCCCCTTGGTCAATCCTATTCTCCAAGTGACGCATCACGTCTTGAGCGACGATCCGCGCTAGATTTACAGGGACAGCATTGCCAAGCTGACGCATCGCCTCGGTCCACGATCCGTGAAACAAGAAGTTGTCTGGGAATGTTTGAAGCCTAGCGCTCTCCCTCACGGAAAAATAGCGGACTGAACCGTCTGGTTTCAAGAGCATATTCTCACCGCCAGGAACTCCATGCACGCCTGCCTTGAGAGTCTTGGCTGGTTCGTCAAGAGGACTGCCAATATGCCCGGTATATGAACGTGCTCCGGCCTGGAACCGATGATTGAGGTAGCGTTTTGCCGAGGCAGGGTTATGCTCGGGGTCTGGCAATCCTACCAAGGCGTCTCGAACAGTGACCCAGGGTTTTGTCTCGGGCCGCTCGGCAAAGCGCCACGCTCGCGCCCGGGTCCTTTCGGAAAAGGCCCGATCCTTCCAATGTACCTCATGCCGCTCCCAATAAGAGTTGTCTCGGTACTGCTCCCATGCGAGTGCCTCCGCTGAATGGGTTTCCCGAGGGAAGCTCCACGCAATTTCAAGATCGCTGCGAAATCCCACGAAGAATACACGCTCGCGCCGCTGGGGAACACCATAGTCGGCGGCGTTCGCAAGGTGGATGATGACGTTATACGTCAAGCCTTCGCGGCTACCGCTTGTTTCATGTTGTTCAAGTCGAGCGAGGTGATCGCCCCACGTCTCACCCTGCCGTATCACGACTTCCGGGTGCATCATCTGAAGGCGAATGTACTCGACATAATTGCGGAATGTTTGGCGGGTTAGGCCCTTTACATTCTCGAATATGAATGCCTTGGGCTTGGCCTCTCGAAGAGCCCGAACAGCTTGGGGAAACATATCACGCGCATCGTCATAGGCACGATGTTTGCCACCGATCGAGAAGGGTTGGCATGGCGGTCCACCAGTGACGAGCTGAACGGCCCCCTCATGACGCGAGAAGTCGACCTTGCGAACATCCCCTTGAGTCAGTGGCCATGTGCGAACTGGCTCGATGCCGCGCTCACGGTTTTCCCTGAGGGTGTCGCAGCAATATGCATCCCACTCGACGACCTCGATCGGATGAAAGCCTGCGAGGGATACTCCCATCCCCAGCCCGCCCGCGCCAGCGAATAGCTCTATAGATTTCATGATGACGCCAAGGCCTCGCGTAAAATTGATTCGAGTTCGTCCATCTTGCCAGTTTGGCACTCCCAAATAACCAAGACTTTCCACCCAAGGGCCTCTAGCTGGACCCGTTTATCCAAATCTCTGGCCGCGTTGCCCTCAAGCTTGGGAATCCAGAAGTCCAGGCGCGACTTTGGGAGGCGAGCCAACTTGCAGGTGGGATCTGGATGACGATGCCAGAAGCAACCATGCACGAATATCGCGAGTCGGCGGCGGCGAAATACTATGTCCGGACGCCCCGGCAACTCGCGGGCATGTAGCCGGTATCTGTAGCCTAGACGATGAAGAAGCCGTCTAACCGCCATCTCGGGTCCGGTATCCCGACCCTTGATGCGGCCCATGCGTTCGCTGCGTTGCTCCGGCGTCAGGCTGTCCATTCTATTGCCCGACCGTTCATTCCTCTACAGCCTCCCGCAGGGCCTCTTGATCCGCCGCTTCCGTATCTCCTTCGCTGTCTTCGGCGATTCCCGTTAGATACTTCTCATAGGTCTTCTTCAGGTACTTGAGCGAACTCTCCTTATCGACGTTCGCCTGCAAGTGGTCCTGAACGAACTTCAGCCGGGACTTGCACTCGCCGATCACCTCCGCCCACGTTTTCACCCATACCTCAATGCTCCCGTCCTCGGACTGGAAGACCTGCCCCCTGGCCTTACCCTTTTGCCTCGTCTGGATGCGAGCATATGAATCCAGGTCGTTGGAGAGCACCCAAAAGCTCCAGCGAGTTTTTAGGTGACGAAACCTCTCGTCATCCGCGACCGTGAATGCATACTTTTGGACCTGCGTGATCTCGTCGGCACCGATCTTGACCGAGGGCCTCTTAAGCTCGACCACCAGATGCTCGCGCTCGTCGGCATGGTTCTGCGGCACCGACCTAGAAAGCATGAGATCGACGATCCCGACCTTGCCGTCGATCCGCCTCACGGGTTGGTCGATCACGGTATCATTGCCGATGAGCTTACGGTGCTTGCGCAGGACTTCGGTGAGCGACTGGTCGTCCACCGTGAGTCCGAACTCCTCCCCGAAAATCCAAGTGTTGTTCTCGGCGATCATCCGGTGAAGCTGGCTACGCTCCTTAAGGAGGCTCTTGCTCTCTGCATCGAAGAGGACAGACTCAAGGCCATGTACGAACTTGAGGCGGTCGGCCACCAGTCTTGACGCGCTAATGACATTCGCGAGGTCGGCGTCCTCCAGCAGCTTCGCCAGTTCCTTCTGCGTCCTCTCCGGCAGGTCGAGCACCTCGGTCAGGATGTGCTGGAGCTCGTCGGGGCCCCGCTCGATAGCCTGCCTCAGCATCCGCAACTGGAAGGCTTTTGTGCGCTTGCTCTGCTCGCTGAAGTCATGCAGGTGCTTGTTCACGTTGAGAGCGACTATGTCGAACACCTGCCGCTCGGCCTTTTCCACAGTAGTCAGGGGTTCGGAAGGATATGGATATATCTCCTCGGCCTTCCATTGATCGATCTCAGACTGCGCTGCCTCGACCTCCTTGGCGCGGAAGAACGCCTTTATGAATTCGGACGCCTCGTCATAGGCCGCCTGCAAAGGGGCGTTCATCTCGGCGAGGTCGAGAAGACCCTGCTCCTGAAGCGCCCCAATAAATGTGGACTTGAGATACGCCGAGAACTGGAATCCCGGCGTGTGGAACTTCGGTGTGACCCGGTGAAAGGGGAAGCCTTCGGGGCCACATAGAAAAAACCACCTCTCTGAGGCCGAGGTCCACTGTATGACCTCGACTTCCGCCGGATACTCCTTACCATTGTCCGAAATGGGTGACAGTGAGAACTTCTGACGGCTGGCTATGGCCTTGGAGGGGTCGAGGCGCTCGTTCTCGATGAATATGCCCACGTCGGCGTAGTCGGTTAGATAGAGGGCAAAAATCTCTGACAGCGACTGGACAGCGTACTGCGGCTCAAGGGAGCGGTAGGTCCTGTCGAGCTCGGTGACGCGTACCTCGACGCCGGTCTTGAGCGCCGGATCGACCTGCTTGGGCTCGTTCACCCGCACGTCAACGAGATCGTCCCTCATGATCGTGATCTTGTAGCCGTATAGCTTATCCCCATCACGATACCTGACACTCCAGTCGGCGACGCGGCCAAGGGCCAGCGCTTTGAAGCGCCCCTTGCCTTCTTTGCCGTGAAGGATGCGTCGCTCTGTCTTGGACCGCGCGCCGTGGGCCTTCCAGGAGCCGCCCAGCTTTCCGAAGACGGCCTCGACCTCCGAGTGGGGGATGCCGTGTCCGTTGTCGCGGATGGTCACCGAGCGCATCGCCAGGTCGTCGGAGTCGATCTCCAAGTCGACCCGCGTGGCTTCGGCGTCCACGGCATTCCATATGAGCTCCGCCACGGCCTGAATCGGCTTCGCGCTGGCGAGCTTCTTTATGTGGTCGCCTTCGAGCCGGACCCTGTAATGCGCATCAGACATCCTACGCCCCCGCGCGAAAAACTAGAACAAAATAAGAACAAACTGCATCAAAAGTCCAGCTTCTGCTCCAGCTTAATAGGGGAAATGGTGCCGGTTGAGGGGATTGAACCCCCGACCTTCGGTTTACAAAACCGCTGCTCTACCGCTGAGCTAAACCGGCCCTCCGACACCGAAATCCGGTGCCTATTCGGTACTCACGCAGACCGCGCGCCGCCTTTTCGCCTCCAGGCCCTCCAATTACAAAACCGCTGCACTACCGCTGTGCTAAGCCGGCCCAGTTCGCAAGGCCCGCCGCCAGAGGCCGGGCCGCCGGCGCCGGGCACAAATTGTACCGGATGCCGACGAAGCCTTCATCTCCCGGCGGCGCGCGCCCGTCAAGCCGGCGGGACGCCGGAGCCATGGGAGCAACTTGCCCGTCGCCCAAAAAAAGCGGCCCCGCGTCGTGCGGGGCCGTCCCGGGAGGGGCGCGGCGGCAGGCGCCGCGCCAGAGGTTCGTGAGGAACGCTCGGTGCAGGAGCGTTCAGTGCCAGTGATCGATGTTGCGGTCCTTGGTCTCGGGCACGAACAGGAGGCCGATGACGAAGGTCATCAACGCAATCACGATCGGATACCAGAGGCCAAAATAGATGTCTCCGGTGGCCGCGACCATGGCGAAAGACGTCGCAGGCAGGAGGCCGCCGAACCAGCCGTTGCCGATGTGGTACGGCAGCGACATGGAGGTGTAGCGGATGCGCGCGGGGAACAATTCCACCAGCGCCGCCGCGATGGGCCCGTAAACCATGGTGACGAACAGCACCAGGATGAACAGAAGCCCGATCACCGCCGCCACCTGCGGGCGGAAGATGTCGAACGGATGCGCCATCTTCACCACCTCGGAATTGCTGGCGGCGGTGGGATAGCCGGCGGCCTGCAACGCCGCGGCGGCGGCCTTGGAGAAGTCGGGGCCGAAGGGCACCGTCTGCTCGTTCACCTTCAGCTCCACCGGGCTTCCGGCGGCGCCGGGCGTGGTGGAATATTTCACGCCGGATTTGGCGAGGAAGTCGCGCGCCACGTCGCACGGCTGGGAGTAGATGCGGGTGCCGACGGGGTTGAACAGCGAGCCGCAGTTCGCCGGGTCCGCCACCACGCTCACCCGCACGTTCTGCACCGCCCTCTCCAGCGGCGGGTTGGCGTAGGTGGTGATGAGGTTGAACAGCGGGAAGTAGCTCGCCGCCGCGATGAGGCAGCCCGCCAGAATGATGGGCTTGCGCCCGATCTTGTCGGACAGCCAGCCGAAGAACACGAAGAACATGGTGCCGAACACCAGCGACCACGCGATCAGCAGGTTGGAGGTGTAGCCGTCCACCTTCAGGATCGATTGCAGGAAGAACAGGGCATAGAACTGGCCCGTGTACCAGACCACGCCCTGGCCCGCGACCAAGCCGAACAGGGCCAGCAGCACGACCTTCATGTTGCCCCAATGGCCGAATGCTTCGGCGAGTGGCGCCTTGGAGGTGGTGCCTTCCTCCTTCATCTTCTTGAACGTGGGCGATTCGGAAAGCTGCAGCCGAATCCACACGGAAATGCCGAGCAGGGCGATGGAAACCAGGAACGGCACGCGCCAGCCCCAGTCGCGGAACGCCTCCTCGCCGGTCACCGTGCGGGTGACGAGGATGATGATGAGCGAGAGGAACAGGCCCAGCGTGGCCGTGGTCTGGATCCAGGAGGTGTAGAAGCCGCGCCGGCCGTGGGGCGCGTGCTCGGCCACGTAGGTGGCGGCGCCGCCGTATTCGCCGCCGAGGGCGAGGCCCTGCAGCAGGCGCAGCGCGATCAGGATGATGGGCGCGAGAATGCCGATGCTGGCGGCATTGGGCAGGATGCCGACGATGAAGGTCGACAGGCCCATGATGAGAATGGTGATGAGGAAGGTGTACTTGCGGCCCACCAGGTCGCCGAGCCGGCCGAACACCAGCGCGCCGAAGGGACGCACCAGGAAGCCGGCGGCGAAGGCGAGCAATGCGAAGATGTCGCGTGTCGCCGGCGGGTAGGCGGAGAAGAACTGCGCGCCGATGATCGCGGCCAGCGAGCCGTAGAGATAGAAATCATACCATTCGAAGACGGTGCCGAGGGACGAAGCGAAGATGACCCGCTTCTCTTCCCGCGTCATGGGGCGAGGGGCTGCCGCCGCCCGCGCGGTGGTTACGCTCATGGACATGTCCTCCCACGTCGATGCCCCGGCCGTGTTCCCCGGCGGGGCTGAGCTCAGGCTGTCGCGCTGCCGCGGCACGGGTCGAGGGGAGGGGAAGGCCACGCCGCGGACGCCGCGCGCGACGATGCGCGCCGGCCGGCGGCGGTGACGGGGCGTTCCTCCCTCGGCCCGGCGGGCCGCCTCTTTGAGCGGGCGGTTCGGCAGGGCTGGGCGCACATGCGCCCGCCGCATTGTGACGGGGAAGATGGTATTCGACGATAGTCTATTAGTCTTAGGTGCAATGCCGCAAGGTGATGGCGGGCGGTAGCGCCGTGGCGAAACCGGAGAAAACGGGGCCTCAGCCCCGCTTCAGCGCCCGCCGCGCCATGCCGAGCGAGAGCGCGGCGGCATTGGAGACGTTGAGGCTCTTGATGGCGCCCGGCAGGTCGATTCGCGCCAGCACGTGGCAGGTCTCGCGCGTGAGCTGGCGCAGGCCCTTGCCCTCGGCGCCGAGCACCAGGGCCAGCGGCGCGTGGAGCTGCGTGTCCTCCAGGTCGGCCGCGCCCTCGCTGTCGAGGCCCACCACCAGCATGCCGTTGTCCTTCAGCTCGTTGAGCGCGCGGGCGAGGTTCTGCACCAGGCAGATGGGCACGTGCTCCAGCCCGCCGGAGGCGCTCTTGGCGAGCACGCCCGTGGCCACCGGGCTATGGCGCGCGGTGGTGACGATGGCGCTGACCGCGAATGCCGCCGCCGAGCGCACGATGGCGCCCACATTGTGCGGATCGGTGATCTGGTCGAGCACCAGCACGAGGTCGGTCTTGGCGATATCCTTCAGGCGGGGGGAGGGCAGGTGGTCCACCTCCGCCAGCAGCCCCTGGTGCACGGCATCGGCGCCCACCAGCTTGTCGATCTCGGAGGGGCGCACGATCTGCGGTTCCACCGGCAGCGTGAACCCGGCCTCCACGAGGCGGTGGGCGGCGTTCTCCGTGGCCAGGATCTTGCGGAAATGCCGCTGGGGATTGGCGAGCGCCTCGGCCACCGTGTGCCAGCCATAGAGGAGGGCCACGTCCTCCTCCCCCGCCCAGGCGGGCGGGCTTCCGCCTGTGCGGCGCGGGCGGAAGCCCGGCGGTCCGCCTTGCGGTCCTCCTCCCTTGCCGGCGAAGGGACGCCGGGGGCCGGAGGGGCGGGCGGGCTTGTGGGGTGGGCGCTCTGACATGGGGGAGGCTTTGTCAGAGCCCGCGCCGCCGCGCAAGGGGCTCGCGCGCAAGGGGCGCGCATGGAGGGCGCGCATGGGGCGCCGCAGGAAGCCGCAGCTGTCCCGATGGGCGTCGTCCACAGCCCGCCGGGGGTGATGCGTTTTTGCGGGCCGCCGGGGTTGACTTGAACGAAGGCGGCTTACATAACCCCGGTCCTCGGCCGGTGGCCCGATCTGATCGCGCCACCAACCGGAAACCTGCAGGGCGTTCGAAACCCAGGCATAGCCTGCGTCTTGAGCCAGAGCTGGAGCCGGTACCGAGCCGTCCCATCCGGGGCGGAAGCGACGACGGGCCGTCGTATGGAGGGGTGCCCGAGTGGTTAAAGGGGACGGACTGTAAATCCGTTGGCTCTGCCTACGTTGGTTCGAATCCAACCCCCTCCACCACCCGTCGTCGTCATCGCCGGAAGCCGGCGCGGCCTCATTCAGCAGGCGCGCCGGGCTTCGGCGGGAAGATCCGAGCGAAGCGTGCGCCGGCCTGCCTTGAGGGTAGGCATCGTGCGTGCCCTCGCGTGCGCGGGGGCTGGTCTCAGGCTCGCACATGCAGGTCTTTCGCAGCCGCCGGGCGCATGTTATGGCATCGGCGGGATGCGGGTGTAGCTCAATGGTAGAGCAGCAGCCTTCCAAGCTGAATACGAGGGTTCGATTCCCTTCACCCGCTCCACTCTTCATATGATTCGCCGGCAAGCCTTCTGTGCGCTGAAGCACGGGTCTTGCATCGGAGCGCGAAACCCCCTATCCCACGGCGGCTTTTTTTGCGGCCCGCGCGGGCGCCCGACCGACTGAGAGAGAACGATGGCCAAAGAGAAGTTTAACCGTTCGAAGCCGCACTGCAACATCGGGACCATTGGTCACGTTGACCATGGCAAGACGTCGCTGACGGCTGCGATCACGAAGATCCTGGCGGAGACCGGCGGCGCGACCTTCACGGCCTACGACCAGATCGACAAGGCGCCGGAAGAGAAGGCGCGCGGCATCACGATCTCGACCGCGCACGTCGAGTACGAGACCCAGAACCGCCACTACGCGCACGTCGACTGCCCCGGGCACGCCGACTACGTGAAGAACATGATCACCGGTGCGGCGCAGATGGACGGCGCGATCCTGGTGGTGTCGGCGGCCGACGGCCCGATGCCGCAGACCCGCGAGCACATCCTGCTGGCCCGTCAGGTCGGCGTGCCGGCGCTGGTGGTGTTCCTGAACAAGTGCGACATGGTCGACGATCCGGAGCTCCTCGAGCTGGTCGAGATGGAGGTGCGCGAGCTGCTCTCCAAGTACGACTTCCCCGGCGACGACATTCCGATCGTGCGCGGCTCGGCGCTGGTGGCGCTCGAGAACGGTGACCCCGTGCTCGGCAAGGACGCCATCCTGGAGCTGATGACCCAGGTCGACGCCTACATCCCGCAGCCGGAGCGCCCGGTTGACCTGCCGTTCCTGATGCCGATCGAGGACGTGTTCTCGATCTCCGGCCGCGGCACGGTGGTGACCGGCCGCGTCGAGCGCGGCATCATCAAGGTGGGCGAGGAAGTGGAGATCGTCGGCATCCGTCCGACCGTGAAGACCACGGTGACGGGCGTCGAGATGTTCCGCAAGCTGCTCGACCAGGGCCAGGCTGGCGACAACGTCGGCATCCTGCTGCGCGGCACCAAGCGCGAGGACGTGGAGCGCGGTCAGGTGGTGTGCAAGCCCGGCTCGGTGAAGCCGCACACCAAGTTCAAGGCCGAAGCCTACATCCTGACCAAGGAAGAGGGCGGTCGTCACACGCCGTTCTTCACCAACTACCGCCCGCAGTTCTACTTCCGCACCACGGACGTGACCGGCGTGTGCACGCTGCCGGAAGGCACCGAGATGGTGATGCCCGGCGACAACGTTTCCATGGACGTGCACCTGATCGTGCCGATCGCCATGGAAGAGAAGCTGCGCTTCGCGATCCGCGAGGGTGGCCGCACCGTCGGCGCCGGCGTGGTCGCCTCCATCATCGAGTGATCCACGCGCGGTGAGCCTCGTGTTCTCCGCACGGAATCGGGAAGGGCGGCGCCGTGGCGCCGCCCTTTTCTTTTGGGCGCGCTTTTCGTTGATCCTCGTGTTCGCGGGCGCGGCGGCGGGGGCGCCGGTCCTCGGCGGGGAGCCGTGTCCCGAGCGTCCGCCCTGCACCGGGTGCGGCTGCAAGGGCGGGCCGGGTTACCGCGGGCCGGATGGTCGCTGCGTGGGCTTCAAGGCTCTCGATCGCGTGTGCGGCAATCCGCCTGAAACACGCTGCGTGTTCGAAAACGCTCCCGGCACCGGCGCGAATCGCGACTGCGCGCGCGGTTCCGCTGCGCCGGATGCGGGGGCGGCGCCGGCCGGGAAGGCGCCTTGATCCCGAGCAGGGCTTCGGCGGAGCTGGGGACAGCGCGCCCCGTGCCGCAAGCCCCCCTTTACAGGCGCGCCGCATGTCTCTAAACACACCGCCACCGATGCGCTGGGTCGCTTCCCGGCGCGGCGGGCTTTACCCTCGAATGCCGCGCGCCCTCAGGCGCTCGTCGAAGCGGCAGCGCCGTTCGAGGCAGGGCCTAGGAGTGTAGCTCAACTGGTTAGAGCACCGGTCTCCAAAACCGGGGGTTGGGGGTTCGAGTCCCTCCACTCCTGCCACCCTTCGGCGCGCAGCTGATCTGCGACCGGCGGGCCGGCGGGGTCAAAGACGGCGGTTCGGGATGGGGTTGGCGCGCAGGGGCGCTTTCGCCCGCGCCGGGAATATCCCATGTCCATCCGGCTTGGTTCAGCGCCCGCGCCCTTCCGGAACGGGGGGAAGCGGGCTATTTGAGTTTCCGACGGAGCCGGGCGCAATCGGGCGCGGGGCGCCTTCGAACAAGGAGAGGTGGCAGCCACCGGGGCTTCCCCAAGGAGCTGCCGTGTCACGCATGGCGAAGAACAGTCCTGTCGAGTTCTTTCAGCAGGTCCGCGCCGAAACGGCGAAGGTGACCTGGCCGACCCGGCGCGAGACGCTGATCACCACCGCCATGGTGTTCGTGATGGTGTTCCTTGCGGCCATCTTCTTCTTCGTCGCCGACCAGATCATCCGGTTCGGCGTGTCCACCCTGCTCACCATCGGGCACTGAGGCGGCGGGGAGGCTTCCATGGCGAAACGCTGGTACATCGTCCACGCTTATTCCAATTTCGAGAAGAAGGTCGCCGATTCGATTCGCGAACAGGCGGAGCAGCGCGGCCTCACCGATCTGTTCGAGCAGATCCTGGTGCCCACCGAGAAGGTGGTGGAAGTGCGCCGTGGCCGGAAGGTCGATGCCGAGCGCAAGTTCTTCCCCGGCTACGTGCTGGTGAAGATGGACCTCACCGACGAGGCCTTCCATCTCATCAAGAACACGCCGAAGGTGACCGGCTTCCTGGGCGCCGACAACAAGCCCATGCCCATCTCCGAGGGCGAGGCCATGCGCATCCTGCAGCAGGTGCAGGAGGGCATCGAGCGGCCGAAGCCCTCCATCACGTTCGAGGTGGGCGAGACGGTGAAGGTGTCCGACGGGCCCTTCGCCAGCTTCAACGGCATCGTTGAGGAGGTGGACGACACCCGCTCGCGCCTCAAGGTGGCGGTTTCCATCTTCGGTCGCGCCACGCCGGTCGAGCTGGAGTTCAACCAGGTGGAGAAGGTCTGACGGCGCGTTCTTCCGCAGCTGTCGAAATGCGTTTGGGGCGCGGCTTGGCCGCGCCCTTTTTCTTTCCAGCGGGGCGGTGGAGTGTTGGCCTCCACGCTTTTCGTCCAATTATCGCCATGGTGGATCCGGCTTCCGCGACGTAGTGGCGAAGCAGGCGGCCTTTCGTCCATCGCCCGGCCGCCGCGAGGAGGGTCCGGTATGAAGATGGTTGGTTTGGCTCTGGCGGTCGCCGGCAGCGTGCTGTTCGCCTCGTCCAGCAACGCGCAGGAGCAGCTCATCAAGTATTGCAAGCCTGACATCGAGCGCCTGTGCCCCACCGTTCCTCCGGGCGAGGGGCGCCTTCTGAAATGCCTGAAGGCCCATGGCGACCAGATCTCGGTGGGTTGTGCCAAGGCGCTGAAGGCGCTCAAGGGCTGACCGGACGGCGGCGCGCGGACCAGCTCCGGTCCGCGCGCCTTCGCCTGAAAGGCGGGCGGGGGCCCCAAGCTGGGGGCTTCCCCCGCCGGGTTATTTCATGTAAGTGACACGCCGCGTTCCGAAGGGGGCGCGTTCATGCGCGGGAGGCGCGTCCGGTTCGCCAGCCGGAGCACGCGTGCCGATACCGCGATCCTCAGCCCGCACCACCCGCGATGGTTTCATCGCTCGGGGGTGCATTGGCGTTTCCGGCCGGCTGCCGGGAGTGCCGGGGAGTTTTTAAATGGCGAAGAAAATCGCAGGTTACGTCAAGCTGCAGGTGCCTGCCGGCAGCGCCAATCCGGCCCCGCCCATCGGCCCCGCGCTCGGTCAGCGCGGCCTGAACATCATGGAGTTCTGCAAGGCGTTCAACGCGCAGACCGGCCAGATGGAAAAGGGCATGCCGATTCCGGTGGTCATCACCGCCTACCAGGATCGTTCCTTCACCTTCGAGCTGAAGACCCCGCCGGTTTCCTACTTCCTGAAGAAGGCCGCCGGGCTCGACACCAAGAAGAAGCCGGGCTCCGGCTCCAAGACGCCCGGCAAGGGCGGCTTCATCGGCAAGATCACCCGCGCCCAGATGGCCGAGATCGCCGAGAAGAAGATGAAGGATCTGAACTGTGATTCCGTTGAGGCGGCCGTTCAGATGATCGAAGGCTCGGCCCGCTCCATGGGCCTCCAGGTTCAGGAGTGAGCGCCATGGCGAAGGAAGGCAAGCGCATCCGCGCCGCCCACGAGGGCATCGACCGCATCAAGCTCTATGGCCTCGACGAGGCGATCGCGCTCCTGAAGGAGCGGGCCACCGCCAAGTTCGACGAGACCATTGAGGTCGCGATGAACCTTGGCGTCGATCCCCGCCATGCGGACCAGATGGTGCGCGGCGTGTGCAACCTGCCGAACGGCTCCGGCCGCACGGTGCGTGTCGCGGTGTTCGCCCGCGGCGCCAAGGCTGACGAGGCCAAGGCCGCCGGTGCCGACATCGTGGGCGCCGAGGACCTGCTGGAGATCATCCAGGGCGGCAAGATCGAGTTCGATCGCTGCATCGCCACCCCGGACCTCATGCCGCTGGTCGGCCGCCTTGGTAAGGTGCTGGGCCCGCGCGGCCTGATGCCGAATCCGAAGGTCGGCACCGTGACCATGGACGTGAAGGGCGCCGTGGGCGCCGCCAAGGGCGGCGCCGTGGAGTTCCGCGTCGAGAAGGCCGGCATCATCCACGCTGGCGTGGGCAAGGCCTCCTTCTCCCCCGAGAAGCTCGCCGAGAACATCCGCGCCTTCGCTGACGCGGTTGTGAAGGCGAAGCCGGCTGGTGCCAAGGGCACGTATGTGCAGCGCATCGCCGTGTCCTCGACCATGGGTCCGGGCATCAAGGTGGAACCGGCGAGCGTCGTCAGCGCCTGATCTGTCGATCTTTCGACATGAATATGAGGCCGTGGCGCGCGTCGCCGCGGCCTCACGTTTCTTCGGATGCGAAGTGCGTGAAGGGGGCGTGACAAGCGGCCGTTTACGCATTATATGGGCTGTTTCCCGGGTGGCTTGCCGCGCGGGAGTGAGGATTAAAAGCTTTCGCCCTTGACCGGGTGGAAGGGCTGGGAGGGTTCGCCCGCCCGGCCTCGTCGTCTATCTCGATGCCAAATCTTAACAGGGTATGGCGAGGGGTGGCGGCAAGTCCTGTCCGAGACTGCTGGTGCCTCGCCGCCTTGGCGTCGTGAGGCTTAATTCCAGATGCCGTCGCGCTGTGCGTGATGGGCGGAGCCCGCATAGACGGGGAAGACCGGAATTTCAGATCGGCCATCGGTTTGTCGATGGTTGTGGAGATCGGTTCGAACCAGCGCCTTGTGTTCCGTCCCGGACTTTGGTTCGGCGGGTCCGAGGGGACAGGGCATGAGCGCCGCGCGTCGTGGCTGGCATGCCGTTTTTCAACGGGTCCGGCCGCGGAGTGCGGCAAGGCGCAACCGGTGGAGCGTTTCCGAAAGGTGATGTTCCGCCACAGGCTTAAAGAGAGCCAGACGTGGATCGAGCGGAAAAACAACAGCTCGTCACGACGCTCACGGAAGTGTTCAAGACCACTTCCGTCGTCGTGGTCGCCCACTATTCCGGTCTCACCGTGGCCCAGATGTCGAAGCTGCGTCGACAGATGAAGGCCGAGGGTGCGACCGTGAAGGTGGCCAAGAACCGCCTCGCCAAGATCGCTCTGGAAGGCTCCGACGTCGCCCATGTGGCGCCCCTTTTGAAGGGGCCCACGCTGATCGCTTATTCGAGCGATCCGGTGGCGGCGCCGAAGGTTGCCGTCGAGTTTGCCAAGGCCAACGACAAGTTCGTGATCCTGGGCGGCGCGATGGGCACGACGGCCCTCAATGCTGACGGTGTGAAGGCGCTTGCCACCATGCCGTCCCTGGACGAACTGCGTGCCAAGCTCGTCGGCCTCATTCAGGCCCCGGCGACCAAGCTGGCCCAGCTCACCAACGCGCCGGCGGCGAAGCTCGCCCGCGTGTTCGGGGCCTATGCCAAGCAGGACGAAGCTGCGTGAGGACGAGGTCGCCACCTGTGGCGGCCTGATCTCGCAAATCTCGAAATCGAACCTATCTCAAGGAAGACTCAAATGGCTGATCTGACCAAGCTCGTCGACGAGCTCTCCGCCCTCACCGTGCTCGAGGCCGCCGAGCTGGCCAAGCTCCTCGAAGAGAAGTGGGGCGTGTCCGCCGCCGCCGCGGTGGCCGTGGCCGCCGTCCCCGGCGCTGCTGGCGGTGCCGCTCCCGCCGTCGAGGAGCAGACCGAGTTCACCGTTGTCCTGGCTTCGGCCGGCGACAAGAAGATCGAGGTCATCAAGGAAGTGCGCGCCATCACCGGCCTGGGCCTGAAGGAGGCCAAGGACCTGGTGGAAGGCGCTCCGAAGCCCGTCAAGGAAGGCGTGGCCAAGGACGAGGCCGAGAAGCTCAAGGCCCAGCTCGAGAAGGCTGGCGCCAAGGTCGAGCTCAAGTGAGCCTTTGAAATCGGCGCTCCGGGCTTCGGCCCGGGGCGCTTTCTCCCGAATGGTCCCGGTCCGCCGGGATGGGGAGCGACGGTTCTCCCGGCCGCAGCGAGGCGTTGCGGCCGGGAGAGCCGTCATGGTGCTGAAAGAGGGTGGCGCTAAAGCCCCACGGCCTTTCAGTCTGATGGCGAAGTGGTTCCGGTGCCGGCATGGCGAGCCTTCTGAAGAGGGAGGAGCCGGCCCGAAGGGGACCTGGACGGACGAGGATCGAGATGGCGCAAACGTTCACCGGTCGTAAGCGGATCCGCAAGTTCTTCGGGAAAATCAAGGAAGTGGCCGAGATGCCGAACCTCATCGAGGTTCAGAAGGCATCCTACGACCAGTTCCTTCAGATCGAAGAACCCAAGGGCGGGCGCGACGACGACGGCCTGCAGGCGGTGTTCAAGTCGGTGTTCCCCATCTCCGACTTCGCCGGCGCGGCCATGCTGGAGTTCGTGCGCTACGAGTTCGAGCCGCCGAAGTATGATGTGGACGAGTGCCGCCAGCGGGGCATGACCTTTGCCGCGCCGCTGAAGGTCACGCTGCGCCTCATCGTGTTCGATGTGGACCCGGACACCGGCGCCAAGTCGGTGAAGGACATCAAGGAGCAGGACGTCTACACCGGCGACATCCCGCTCATGACCATGAACGGCACGTTCATCGTGAACGGCACCGAGCGCGTCATTGTCTCGCAGATGCACCGCTCGCCGGGCGTGTTCTTCGACCACGACAAGGGCAAGACCCATTCCTCGGGCAAGCTCCTGTTCGCGGCGCGCATCATTCCCTATCGCGGGTCCTGGCTCGACATCGAGTTCGATGCCAAGGACATCGTCTATGCGCGCATCGACCGGCGCCGCAAGATCCCGGTGACGAGCCTGCTCTATGCCCTCGGTCTCGACGCCGAGGAGATCCTGGACACCTTCTACGAGAAGATCATGTTCTCGCGGGACAAGGACGGCTGGCGCATGCCGTTCGATCCCAAGCGCATGAAGGGCTACAAGGCGGTTTCCGACCTCGTGGACGCCGATACCGGTGAAGTGGTGCTGGAGGCCGGCAAGAAGCTGACCGTGCGCGCCGCCCGCCAGCTCGCCGAGAAGGGCCTCAAGGCCCTCAAGATCTCCGACGAGGAGATGGTGGGCCAGTATGTGGCCGAGGACCTGGTGGACCCGCATACTGGCGAGATCCACGCCGAGGCCGGCGACGAGCTGACCGAGAAGAGCCTTAAGCAGCTTGAGGAGCTCGGCTACAACGAGATCCCGGTGCTGGACATCGACCATGTCAACACCGGCGCTTACATTCGCAATACGCTCAGCGCCGACAAGAACGTGACCCGCGAGGACGCGCTCTTCGACATCTACCGCGTGATGCGCCCGGGCGAGCCGCCGACCCTTGATTCGGCACAGGCCATGTTCCACTCGCTGTTCTTCGATGCGGAGCGTTACGACCTCTCCGCCGTGGGCCGCGTGAAGATGAACATGCGCCTCGACCTCGACTGCCCCGACACCGTGCGCGTGCTGCGCCGCGAGGACATTCTCGCGGTCATCAAGACCCTGGTGGAGCTGCGCGACGGCAAGGGCGAGATCGACGACATCGACCACCTGGGCAACCGCCGCGTGCGCTCGGTGGGCGAGCTCATGGAGAACCAGTACCGCGTTGGCCTGCTGCGCATGGAGCGCGCCATCAAGGAGCGCATGTCGTCCGTCGACATCGACACCGTGATGCCGCAGGACCTCATCAACGCCAAGCCGGTGGCCGCGGCGGTGCGCGAGTTCTTCGGCTCGTCCCAGCTCTCGCAGTTCATGGACCAGACCAACCCGCTCTCCGAGATCACGCACAAGCGGCGCCTCTCGGCCCTGGGCCCGGGCGGTCTGACCCGTGAGCGTGCGGGCTTCGAGGTGCGCGACGTGCACCCGACTCACTACGGCCGCATCTGCCCCATCGAGACGCCGGAAGGCCCGAACATCGGCCTCATCAACTCGCTGGCCACCTTCGCCCGCGTGAACAAGTACGGCTTCATCGAGGCGCCGTACCGTCGCGTGGTGGATGCGAAGGTCGCCGACGAGGTGGTCTACCTGTCCGCCATGGAGGAGGGGAAGTATTACGTCGCGCAGGCGAACGTGCCCCTCGACAAGGACGGGCGGTTCACGGAAGACCTCGTCATCTGCCGCCATGCGGGTGACGTGCTGATGGTCTCGCCTGACCGCGTGGACTTCATGGACGTGTCGCCGAAGCAGCTCGTTTCGGTGGCCGCGGCGCTCATCCCGTTCCTTGAGAATGACGACGCGAACCGCGCGCTCATGGGTTCCAACATGCAGCGCCAGGCGGTGCCGCTGGTGCGCTCGCAGGCGCCGCTGGTGGGCACCGGCATGGAGGCCGTGGTGGCCCGCGATTCCGGTGCCGCCATCGCCGCCCGCCGCACGGGCGTGGTGGACCAGGTGGACGCCACCCGTATCGTGATCCGCGCCACGGAGGAGCCCGATCCCTCCAAATCAGGCGTGGATATCTACCGGCTGATGAAGTTCCAGCGTTCCAACCAGTCCACCTGCATCAACCAGCGTCCGCTGGTGCGCGTGGGTGACGCGGTGCGCAAGGGCGACATCATCGCCGACGGCCCGTCCACGGAGCTGGGCGATCTCGCCCTCGGCCGCAACGTGCTGGTCGCGTTCATGCCGTGGAACGGCTACAATTACGAGGACTCGATCCTGCTCTCGGAGAACATCGTCAAGGACGACGTGTTCACCTCGATCCATCTCGAGGAATTCGAGTGCATGGCCCGCGACACCAAGCTCGGGCCGGAGGAAATCACCCGCGACATTCCCAACGTCTCGGAAGAGGCGCTGAAGAATCTCGACGAGGCCGGCATCGTCTACATCGGCGCCGAGGTGAACGCGGGCGACATCCTGGTGGGCAAGATCACGCCCAAGGGCGAGAGCCCGATGACGCCGGAAGAGAAGCTGCTGCGCGCCATCTTCGGCGAGAAGGCGGCGGACGTGCGCGACACCTCCCTGCGGCTGCCGCCCGGCACCAAGGGCACCATCGTCGAGGTGCGCGTGTTCAACCGGCACGGCGTCGACAAGGACGAGCGCGCCCTGGCGATCGAGCGCGAGGAGATCGAGCGTCTCGCCAAGGACCGCGACGACGAGCAGGCGATCCTGGACCGCAACGTCTACGGCCGCCTGACCGAGATCCTCGACGGCAAGACCGCCATCGCCGGCCCCAAGGGCTTCAAGAAGGACAGCGTGGTGACGCGCGAGATCCTGCAGGAGTTCCCGCGCTCGCAGTGGTGGCTGTTCGCGGTGGCGGACGACGCCATCATGAGCGAGCTGGAGGCCATCCGCGCCCAGTATGACGAGTCGAAGAAGCGCCTTGAGCAGCGCTTCCTCGACAAGGTCGAGAAGCTGCAGCGCGGCGACGAGCTGCCGCCCGGCGTGATGAAGATGGTGAAGGTCTTCGTCGCGGTGAAGCGCAAGATCCAGCCCGGCGACAAGATGGCCGGCCGTCACGGCAACAAGGGCGTCGTCTCGCGCATCGTGCCCATCGAGGACATGCCGTTCCTTGAGGACGGCACCAACGTGGACATCGTGCTGAACCCGCTGGGCGTGCCCTCGCGCATGAATGTCGGGCAGATCTTGGAGACCCACCTCGGGTGGGCCTGCGCGGGTCTCGGCAAGCAGGTGGCGGCCGCGGTGGACGCCTACTATGCCCAGAGCGACCTGAAGCCCCTGCGTGGGCGTCTGGAGACCATCTACGGCAAGGGCGAGATCGACCAGCTCAAGGACGAGGAGCTCCCCGAGCTGGGCGAGAACCTCCGCAAGGGCGTGCCGATCGCGACCCCGGTGTTCGACGGCGCCCACGAGGATGACATCGAGCGGCAGCTGGAGATGGCGGGGCTCGACCCGTCGGGCCAGTCGACGCTCTTTGACGGCCGCACCGGCGAGCCCTTCGACCGCAAGGTGACGGTGGGCTACATCTACATGCTGAAGCTGCACCACCTCGTGGACGACAAGATCCACGCGCGCTCCATCGGCCCCTACTCGCTGGTCACCCAGCAGCCCCTGGGCGGCAAAGCGCAGTTCGGCGGCCAGCGCTTCGGCGAGATGGAGGTGTGGGCGCTCGAAGCCTATGGCGCCGCCTACACGCTGCAGGAGATGCTGACCGTGAAGTCGGACGACGTGGCCGGCCGCACCAAGGTCTACGAGGCCATCGTGCGTGGCGAGGACACGTTCGAGAGTGGCATTCCCGAGAGCTTCAACGTGCTCGTGAAGGAAATGCGCTCGCTCGGCCTCAATGTGGACCTAGAGAACAGCTAAGGGGCTCGCGACCCTTTCCGCCCAGAGCGGACTGCCGCCCCAGCCGATGCGCCGGGGCGGCGTAACGGAATAGCCGCCCACCCCGTATGGGAGCAGCATATGAACCAGGAAGTCCTGAACGTCTTCAACCCGACCGTTCCGGCCCCGAGCTTCAATCAGATCCGCATTTCGATCGCGAGCCCGGAGAAGATCAAGTCCTGGTCCTACGGCGAGATCAAGAAGCCGGAGACCATCAACTACCGCACGTTCAAGCCCGAGCGTGACGGCTTGTTCTGCGCGCGCATCTTCGGTCCCATCAAGGACTATGAGTGCCTGTGCGGCAAGTACAAGCGCATGAAGTACAAGGGCATCATCTGCGAGAAGTGCGGCGTGGAAGTCACGCTCTCGCGGGTGCGGCGCGAGCGCATGGGCCACATCGAGCTTGCAGCTCCCGTGGCGCACATCTGGTTCCTGAAGTCGCTCCCGAGCCGCATCGGCCTGCTGCTCGACATGACGCTCAAGGACCTGGAGCGCATCCTGTACTTCGAGTATTTCGTCGTGATCGAGCCCGGCACGACCAAGCTCAAGTATCGCCAGCTCCTCTCCGAAGAAGAGTACCTGCGCGCGCAGGACGAATTCGGCGAGACCAACTTCACCGCCATGATCGGCGCCGAGGCCATTCGTGAGCTTCTGCGCTCCATGGACCTGGAAAAGATCGCCGCGGACCTGCGCGTCGAGATCTCGCAGGCGACCACCGAGCTGAAGCCCAAGAAGCTCGCCAAGCGCCTGAAGATCGTCGAGGCCTTCCAGCTGTCCGGCAACAAGCCGGAATGGATGATCCTGACGCACGTCCCGGTCATCCCGCCGGACCTGCGCCCGCTGGTGCCCCTGGACGGCGGCCGCTTCGCGACCTCCGACCTGAACGATCTCTACCGCCGCGTCATCAACCGCAACAACCGCCTGAAGCGGCTGATCGAGCTGCGCGCGCCCGACATCATCATCCGCAACGAGAAGCGCATGCTTCAGGAGGCGGTGGACGCGCTGTTCGACAACGGCCGGCGCGGCCGCGTCATCACGGGCGCCAACAAGCGGCCGCTGAAGTCGCTCGCCGACATGCTGAAGGGCAAGCAGGGCCGGTTCCGCCAGAACCTGCTCGGCAAGCGCGTGGACTATTCCGGACGCTCGGTGATCGTGGTGGGCCCGGAGCTCAAGCTCCACCAGTGCGGCCTGCCCAAGAAGATGGCGCTGGAGCTGTTCAAGCCCTTCATCTACTCGCGCCTCGACGCCAAGGGCCATTCCGCCACGGTGAAGCAGGCGAAGAAGCTGGTGGAGAAGGAGCGTCCCGAGGTCTGGGATATCCTCGACGAGGTCATCCGCGAGCACCCGGTGATGCTGAACCGCGCGCCGACGCTCCACCGCCTGGGCATCCAGGCGTTCGAGCCGGTGCTGATCGAAGGCAAGGCCATCCAGCTCCATCCGCTCGTCTGCTCGGCGTTCAACGCTGACTTCGACGGCGACCAGATGGCCGTGCACGTGCCGCTCTCGCTGGAAGCCCAGCTGGAAGCGCGCGTGCTCATGATGTCGACGAACAACATCCTGCACCCGGCGAACGGCGCGCCCATCATCGTGCCCTCGCAGGACATCGTGCTCGGGCTCTATTATCTCTCGATCATGCGCGAGAACGAGCCCGGCGAGGGCATGCTGTTCGCGAACATGAACGAGATCGACCATGCGCTGAACGCCAAGGCGATCACGCTCGCGACCAAGATCAAGGGTCGCTACATCGGCGTCGACGCCGATGGAAAGCGGTATTCCAAGATCTATGAGACCACCCCCGGTCGCATGAAGATCGGCGAGCTGCTGCCGAAGCACGCGAAGGTGCCCTTCGACGTCGTCAACAAGCTGATGACCAAGAAGGAAATCTCCAACATGATCGACGCGGTGTATCGCCACTGCGGTCAGAAGGAGAGCGTGATCTTCTGCGACAAGATCATGTCGCTCGGCTTCTACAACGCCTTCCGCGCCGGCATCTCGTTCGGCAAGGACGACATGGTGGTGCCGAAGAAGAAGTGGGAGCTGGTGGAAGACGCCCGCGCCCTCACTAAGGAATACGAGCAGCAGTATAACGACGGCCTCATCACCCAGGGTGAGAAGTACAACAAGGTCGTCGATTGCTGGGGCAAGTGCACGGACCGCATCGCCGAGGAGATGATGAAGGAAATCTCCGCGGTGAAGAAGGACCCGGAGACCGGCCGCGAGAAGCCCATCAACTCCATTTATATGATGAGCCACTCCGGCGCGCGCGGTTCGCCCACGCAGATGCGCCAGCTCGCCGCCATGCGCGGTCTGATGGCCAAGCCCTCCGGCGAGATCATCGAGACTCCGATCATCTCGAACTTCAAGGAAGGCCTGACCGTGATGGAGTACTTCAACTCCACCCACGGCGCCCGTAAGGGCTTGGCCGACACCGCCTTGAAGACCGCGAACTCGGGTTACCTCACCCGCCGTCTCGTGGACGTGGCGCAGGATTCCATCATCACCGAGCGCGATTGCGGCTCGGACAAGGGAATCCACATGCGCGCCATCCTCGATGCGGGCCAGGTGGTGGCTTCGCTCGCCTCGCGCGTGCTCGGCCGCACCACGGCGGAGGACCTGGTGGAGCCGGCGACCGGCGAGATCATCGTGCCCAGGGGCGCGATGATCGAGGAGCCGCACATCGAGCGCATCAACAAGGCGGGCATCCAGGAGATCAAGATCCGCTCGGTGCTCACCTGCGAGACGCGCAATGGCGTGTGCGGCACCTGCTACGGACGCGACCTCGCCCGCGGCACGCCCGTGAACATGGGTGAGGCGGTGGGCGTCATCGCCGCCCAGTCGATCGGCGAGCCGGGCACCCAGCTCACCATGCGCACGTTCCACATCGGCGGCGCCGCGACCCTCGCGGACTCCTCCTTCGTGGAATCGAACTTCGAGGGTCAGGTCCGCATCCGCAACCGCAACGTGGCGCGGAACTCGGACGGCGACCTCGTGGTCATGGGCCGCAACCTCGCCGTGGTGATCGCAGACCACGACGGCACCGAGCGCGCGGTCAACCGCGTCCAGTACGGCGCCCGCCTCAAGGTGGACGAGGGCGACACCATCAAGCGCGGTCAGCGCATCGCCGAGTGGGACCCCTACACCCGTCCGATCCTCACCGAGGTGGACGGCTCGGTGGCCTTCGAGGATCTGGTGGAAGGCTCGTCCATGAACGAGACGGTCGACGAATCGACCGGTATCGCCAAGCGCGTGGTGACCGACAGCCGCGCCGGCCGCGGGCCGGAGCTGCGCCCGGCCATCCTCATCAAGGGGCCGGACGGCAAGGTGTCGAAGCTGGCGCGCGGCGGTGACGCCCGTTACGCCCTGCCGGTGGAGGCCATCATCTCGGTGGACCCGAACCAGCACATCAAGGCCGGCGACGCCGTGGCCCGCGTGCCCATGGAAAGCGCCAAGACGCGCGACATCACGGGCGGCCTGCCGCGCGTGGCGGAGCTGTTCGAGGCGCGGCGTCCGAAGGATGCGGCGATCATCGCCGAGATCTCGGGCACCATCCGGTTCGGCCGCGACTACAAGAACAAGCGTCGCCTCTCGATCGAGCCGTCGGACGGCGGCGATGCGGTGGAATACCTGATCCCCAAGGGCAAGCACATCCATCTCCAGGATGGCGACGTGGTGGAAAAGGGCGACTTCATCGTCGACGGCAACCCGGCGCCGCACGACATCCTGGCGATCAAGGGCGTGGAAGAGCTCGCGGCCTTCCTCGTCAACGAGATCCAGGAGGTCTACCGGCTCCAGGGCGTGACCATCAATGACAAGCACATTGAGGTGATCGTCCGGAACATGCTGCAGAAGGTGGAGATCGACGACGCCGGGGAGACCGACTTCCTGGACGGCGAGCAGGTCGACCGCATCGAGTTCATCGAGGCCAACGAAAAGGCGGCCGAGGAGGGCAAGAAGCAGGCGACCGGCCATCCGGTGCTGCTCGGCATCACCAAGGCCAGCCTGCAGACCCGCTCCTTCTTCTCGGCGGCCTCCTTCCAGGAAACCACCCGCGTCCTCACCGAGGCGGCGGTCAACGGCAAGGTGGACCCGCTGGAGGGCCTGAAGGAGAACGTCATCGTCGGCCGCCTGATCCCGGCCGGTACCGGCGCGCAGATGAACAAGCTGCGGGCCGTGGCGAACTCCCGCGACGATCTCATCGTCGCCACCCGCGACGAGCAGACCGAGGCGCCCGCCGCTTTGGTGGAAGGCCCCGCCGAGGCGGTGCCTCCGGCGGAGTGACCGGTTCGCCGATCGTGACAGACGAAAGGGCCGCCTTCGGGCGGCCCTTTTGCTATGCGGGGCGGGAAGCCGCTGCCCGCAGGGTGCGCGGATATCAGCGATTAAGCTCCCAAGCCCATAATCCGCAGCATGATTCGCTCGCGGAGCCGGCCATGACCGCCGCCACCACAGACACCTCTCCCCGCCCGCCGCGCCTTCTCGCCCGCCGCGGCATCCTGAAGATCGGTGCCGCCGTCGCCTGCGGCGCTGCCCTCGGCCTTCTCGGGCCGGCGGTCGCGGCCGGCGATCCAGACCTCGCGGCCATCGCCGCCCTGCGGCCGGGTGAGTTCGTCTGGTATCCGGAGCGCGCGCCGGACGGGTTCGTGGCGATCGTGGTGAACCTTTCGGACCAGAGGGCGTACGTGTATCGCAACGGCGTGCGCATCGGCGTGTCCACCGTCTCCACCGGGCGGGAGGGGCATGACACGCCCACCGGCGTCTTCACCATCCTGGGCAAGGACGTGGATCACCATTCGACCCTCTACAATGATGCCGCCATGCCCTACATGGAGCGGCTCACATGGTCCGGAGTGGCGCTGCATGCGGGCGGGCTGCCGGGCTATCCCTCGTCCCACGGCTGCGTGCATCTGCCCCTGGCCTTCGCGAAGCTCCTGTTCGCCACCACGCACATGGGCACGCCGGTCATCATCGCCGACAACCACACCGCGCCGCAGGAGGTGCTCCATCCCGGCCTCGTCATGAGCGAGGGGCTGGAGCAGGAGCTGGCGGTGGACGCCACCGGCGGCGGCGCGCCGGAGGACATGGCGGCGGGGAACACCGCCGTTTCCATGGTGGCGAGCGCGGCGGACCGCACGCTGACGGTGCTTGAGGGCGCGCAGGCGGTGCTGCAGGGGCCCATCTCCATCAAGGACCCCAAGGCCCCGCTTGGGAACGTGGTGTATGTGCTCGCGGGCACGCAGGGCACGCCGCGCTGGAACGCCATTTCCTACGAGGGCGGCACGGTGCCGGCCGGAGAGGCGCGGCAGGCGCTGGCGCGCATCACGGTGGACGCCTCCATCAGGCGGCAGGTGGCGACGCGGGTGAAGCCCGGCGCCACGCTGTTCGTCACCGATCTGCCGGCCCATCCCGGCACGCGCAGCGAAGGCGGCTTCGTCGTCATGACGCACAAGGGTGTGAGCTGATGCGGCGGGCACATATGGCGGCCGCGCTCACGGTGCTCGCGGCGGTGCTGGCCTGTGGCGCGGCGGAAGCGCAGCCGGCGCCCGCGCCCGGCGTGCCGGCGAAGGAGCTGTTCGGCCGCGCGCGTATGCCGGCCTCGGAATTCCAGCCGGAGGCCATCGGCTTCTACTCCAAGGGCTGCCTTGCCGGGGCCGAGGCGCTGCCGATCACCGGGCCGGAGGCGAACGGCCCGCTGTGGCAGGTCATGCGCCTGTCGCGCAACAGGAACTATGGACATCCCGAGCTCGTCGCCTTCCTGGAGCGTTTCGCCCGGAAGGTGACGGAGGCGTCGTCATGGCGGGGCATCCTGGTGGGCGACATGTCGCAGCCACGGGGTGGACCCATGCTGACGGGCCATGCCTCCCACCAGGTGGGGCTCGATGCCGACATCTGGCTGACGCCGAGCCCCGGCCGCATCCTCTCCCGCGAGGAGCGCGAGAGCCTCTCCGCCACCATGATGGTGCGCAGGGATCGGCGCGACATCGACCCGGCGAGCTGGCGGCCGGACCACTGGAAGGTGGTCCGCGCGGCGGCCTCGGACCCCGGAGTGGAGCGCGTGTTCGTGAACGCCGCCATCAAGAAGGCCCTGTGCCGCGATGCCGCCGGCGATCGCTCCTGGCTGGCCAAGGTGCGGCCCTACTGGGGCCACGACTACCACATGCACGTGCGCCTGGGCTGTCCGAAGGGCAGCGCCGAGTGCAGGGGGCAGGAGCCGCCGCCCTCCGGCGACGGCTGCGGCGCCGAGCTCGACTGGTGGTTCTCCGACGAGGTGCTGCACCCCAAGCCCGACAAGGAGCCCGCGAAGCCCAAGCCGCCCATGACCCTTGCGGACCTGCCCCCCGCCTGCGCTACGGTGCTGGGCGGAAAGTAGGCGAAGCGGAGGATACCCATGACGGATCTTGCCGATCTCTTCCCGGGCTTCGAATCCCATCACGTGGACACGAAGGCGGGGCGCATCTTCCTGCGGCGGGGGGGCGGCGGCCCGCCGCTGCTGCTGCTCCACGGCTTTCCCGAGAGCCACGTGATGTGGCACCAGGTGGCGCCCAAGCTGGCGGAGAGCTTCACCCTCGTCACCCCCGACCTGCCGGGCTACGGCTGGAGCGCGGCCCTCGAGGCGGACGGAGACCAGCTTCCCTACACCAAGCGCGCCATGGCCGCCGCCATGGTGGAGCTGATGGAGCGCCAGGGCTTCTCCCACTTCAGCCTGATGGGCCACGACCGGGGCGCGCGGGTGGGCTACCGGCTGGGGCTCGACAATCCCGGGCGGCTCGACCGGCTGGTGCTGCTCGACATCATCCCCACCTACCTCATGTGGCACCGGATGGACCGGGCGCGGGCGCTGCAGGTGTACCACTGGGCGTTCCTGGCCCAGCCCAGCCCGCTGCCGGAAAGGCTCATCGCCGCCCACCCCGCCTTTTACTTGGAATGGACCATGGCGAGCTGGACCGTCGCGAAGGACCTCTCCGCCTTCGACGCGCGGGCGCTGGCCTATTATCGCGCAGCCTTCTCCTCTCCCGATCGCATTGCCGCCATGTGCGCGGACTACAGGGCCGGCGCCACCTTCGATCTCGCCCATGACGAGGCGGACCTCGCCGCCGGGCGCACGCTCTCGTGCCCCACCTTCCTGGTGTGGGGCGAGGCCGGCATCCCGAGCCGGGGGGCGAGCCCGCTCGACGCGTGGCGCGCGCTCGCTCCCGACATCGCGGGCGCGGCCGTGCCGGGCGGCCATTTCGTGTGCGAGGAGGCCCCAGGGCCCACGCTCGACGCCGTGCTGCCGTTCCTGCTCGGGGATGCGTGACGACGAGACTGGAGGACAAGGGCGCGAACTTGCTCGCGCTCAATGCGGAGGCCCGTGCCCGTTGCAATCTTACGGAACGGTATTTTCGTTCTATTGACGCCTTGCTGCGAACACCGCATCCCACCTTCCAGAAGTTCCAAGAAGGACCCCCACCTATGGCCATCGGCGATGCGCTGAACGTCCGCGCCCGTGCTCCCCTTCGTCTCGGCCTCGCCGGCGGCGGCACCGATCTCTCGCCCTATTGCGATGAGTTCGGCGGCAACGTGCTGAATGCCACCATCGACCGCTTCGCCTATGCCCACATCCGCACCAATCGCATCGGCGCCGTGGTGCTGCGCGCCCGCGACATGGAGACGGAGGAGGTGCTCGAGCCGCGCCTCGACCATTCCCTCCACGAGGGGCTGGTGCTGCATCGCGCCGTCTATGCCCACATGATGAAGACCTATTGCGACGGCGTGGCGGTGCCGCTCACCATCTCCACCACCATCGACGTGCCGGCGGGCTCGGGCCTCGGGGCGTCCTCGGCGCTGGTGGTGGCGCTCATCGAGGCGTTCCGCTCGGCGCTGCGGCTGCCGCTCGGCCCCTATGAGGTGGCGCGCCTCGCCTTCGAGATCGAGCGCGTGCACATCGGCCTCGCGGGCGGCCGGCAGGACCAGTATTCGGCCGCGTTCGGCGGGCTCAACTTCATCGAGTTCCTCCCCGACGACCGGGCCATCGTCAATCCGCTGCGCATCCGTCGCGAGTATCTGAACGAGTTCGAGGCCTCCCTCGTCATCAGCTTCACCGGCCAGTCGCGGCAGTCCGAGAACATCATCAAGCAGCAGGTGGCGGGGCTGAAGCAGCTCGACGGCAAGACCATCGAGAACATGCACAAGCTGAAGCACGACGCCATCGACATGAAGCTCGCCCTGCTCCAGGGCGACATCCGCGGCGCGGCCGAGATCCTCGGCCGCTCCTGGGCCGCCAAGAAGGCCACCGCGGCCGGCGTGGCCACCGAGGCGGTGGACCGCCTCTATGACGCCGCCATGGGCGCCGGCGCCTGGGCGGGCAAGGTCTCCGGGGCCGGCGGCGGCGGCTTCATGATGTTCCTCACCGACCCGGAGAACGCCTACCATCTCAAGTCGGTGCTGAACGCGGCCGGTGGCCGGGCGGGCTCCGTGAAGTTCACCTTCGACGGCGCCGAGGGCTGGCCGATCTGCACCTGAGGCAAGACCGAGCGGGCAGGCCGGCGCGCTGGCGCCGCCGGAGTGAGAAGATTGACGCGCCTTCGCCGGGGGAAGAGGCTCCCCGCCGCGCGGGGGCGCACCAGAGGGGGATCGGCTGGTGGTCGTGAAGCAATGCGTCATTCTGCTCGGCGGGCTCGGCACGCGCCTGGGGGCGCTCACCGCCGACACGCCGAAGCCGCTGCTGCCGGTGGGCGACATCCCGTTCGTGGAGGTGCTCATCGCCGAGGCGCGGCGGCGCGGCTTCACCAGGTTCCTGCTGCTCGCGGGGCATCGCGCGGGGGTGGTCGGCGACTATATCGAGCGCACCGACGTGCGCGGCCGCTTCGATGTCACGGTCGAGATCTCGGTGGAGACGACGCCGCTCGGCACCGGCGGAGCTCTGGTGAACGCTTTGCCGCTGCTGGACGAGACCTTCCTGCTCCTGAACGGCGACACCTGGTTCGACTTCAACTGGCTCGACCTCGCCGCCGGGACGCTGGCCCACGATAGCGAGGTGGGCATGGCGCTGCGCCTCGTGGAGCGGCCGGACCGCTACGAGACCATCGTGCTCGAAGGCGCGCGCATCGCCGCCTTCCGCCCGCGCGGGGCCGGGTTGGACAAGGCGCTCATCAACGGCGGCGTCTACGTGGTGCGCCGGCGGGCGCTGGAGGCGCTGGCCTGCCCCTCCTCGATGGAGGCGGACCTGCTGCCGCGCCTTGTGGCCGAGGGCAAGGTGACCGGCATCGCCTATGACGGCTTCTTCATCGACATCGGCATTCCCGAGACCTATGCCGAGGCGCAGGTCACGGTGCCGGCGCGGCGGCGGCGCCCGGCCGTGTTCTTCGACCGCGACGGCGTGCTGAACGTGGACACGGGCTATGCCCACAAGGCCGCCGACATCACCTGGGTGCCCGGCGCCAAGGCGGCGGTGAAGCGCTTCAACGACCTCGGCTTCTACACCTTCGTGGTCACCAACCAGGCCGGTGTCGCCCGCGGCTTCTATCCGGAGGAGGACGTCGCCGCGCTCCACGCCTGGATGACCGACGAGCTGCGCGCCACCGGGGCCTCCATCGACGACTGGCGCTATTGCCCCTACCACCCGGACGGCACCGTGGCGCGCTATGCCGACGCCCACGCCTGGCGCAAGCCCGAGCCCGGCATGCTCCTCGACCTCATGGCCCACTGGCCGGTGGACGCGAAGGCGAGCCTGCTCATCGGCGACAAGGAGTCCGATCTCCAGGCCGCCACGGGCGCCGGTATCGCGGGCCACCTCTTCACCGGAGGCGACCTGCTGGCCTTCGTGGAGGGGCTTCACCCCGCGGCTTCCCGCCTTGCCGCCGCCCGCTGAGGAGCCCGTGATGACCGGCCTCGCCGTTTCGCCCGCCGTCCAGGGCCTGAAGGACATTTCCGACGACGCCCGCCACTGGCTGCTCGACATCGCCGCGCCCCTCTGGTCCAGCCGGGGACGGCTGGCGAAGGGGCTGTTCGCGGAGCGGCTGACGCGCGCCGGCGCGGCGGACGATGCGCCGCGCCGCCTCTTCGTGCAGGCCCGCCACGCCTATTCCTTCTGCGAGATGGGGCGGCTCGGCTGGGCCGGGGACTGGCGCGCCCTCTCCGGCGCCACGGTGGACTACCTGCTCGCCCACGGGCGGCGGGCGGACGGCCTCTTCATCCACTCCTTCACCACCGACGGCGCCGTGCATGACGCGCGCGCGGACCTCTACGACCAGGCCTTCATGCTGTTCTGCCTGGGCCACACCTCGCGGGCGCTGCGTCGTCCGGAGCTGCTGGAGGCGGCCGAGGCGCTGGTTTCGGTGCTGGAGAAGGACCACGCCCACCCGGCCGGCGGCTTCGTGGAGCGGGACATTCCCCGCCCGTTCCGCCACCAGAACCCGCACATGCACTTCTTCGAGTCCTTCTCCGCGCTTTACGCGGTGAGCGGCCGGAAGGAGTGGAAGGCCCGCGCGGAAGGCATGGCGCGGCTGTGCCGCGACCACTTCATCGATGCCGCCACCGGCGCGCTGATCGAATATTTCACCGAGGACCTGAAGCCGGCCCCCGGCCTGGAGGGCACCATCGTGGAGCCGGGCCATTGCTTCGAATGGGCATGGCTGTTCGAGGGGCTGGTGCCGTGGGGCTGGCCGGGCGATGCCGTCTCCGACCGGCTCACCGCCTTCGGCCGCGCCTACGGCATCGACCCGGTGCGGGGGGTGACCATCAATGAGGTGACCACCGCCGGCGCGGTGCACAAGGCCACCGCGCGCCTGTGGCCGCAGACCGAGCGCCTGAAGGTGGCGCTGGCCCGTCTGCGGCGGCTCGGCACCGCGGAGGAGGCGGAGGAGGCGAGGCGCGCCTATGCGGGGCTGAAGCTCTATCTCGACATGCCGGTGCCCGGTACGTGGCAGGATGTCTCGAACCCCGACGGCACCTGGGTGGAGATGCCGGCGCCCGGCTCCTCTCTCTACCACATCACCTGCGCCCTGGCGGAGCTCATCGACACCGTCGAGGGCCGGCGCTGAGGGCGGGCTGAGCCATCGGCCCCATCTTTGACCGGCGCGAGGCGAGGTTCGCTCGAACGACGGGCGGGCTTGACCAAAGGTCCATGAGAACCAAAGGTCCATGAGAAAGGCCCGCGAGCCAAGCTCGCGGGCCTTTGTTTTCAGAACACGGAGGGACCGGCCATGCCCTTGGTGACGGTGAGCACCATGATGCGGAAGTCGAGCCAGATGGACCAGTTCTCGATGTAGTAGAGATCGAGGGCGAGGCGGCGCTCGGCCTTCTCCACCGAGAGAACCGGCCCGCGCGAGCCGTTGATCTGCGCCCAGCCGGTGATGCCGGGCTTCACCCGGTAGCGCGCCACGTAATGCTGGATCGCCTCGTACACCACGTTGGGCGAGATCAGCATGTTGGGCACGTGGGGGCGCGGGCCCACCACCGACATGTCGCCCTTCAGCACGTTCAGGAGCTGCGGCAGCTCGTCGATGGAGGTGGAGCGCAGGAAGCGGCCGACGCGGGTGATGCGCGGGCTGTCGCGCCGCGTGCCGGCGGAGCCGTCGTCGCTGAGATCGACGGTCATGGTGCGCAGCTTGAAGACCTCGAACACCTTGTTGTTGCGTCCCACGCGGGGCTGCCTGAACAGCACCGGGCCCGGCGATTCCAGCTTGATGGCGATGGCCGCGGCCAACAGGATCGGCGAGGTGAGGATAAGGCCGATGGTGGCGACCACGTAATCCTCCACCGCCTTCAGCAGGCCGAGGGAGCCCTTGAAGGGCTGCTGCTGCACCTGCAGCGCCGGCTCGCCGGCCAGCATGGTGAGGTGGGCGTAGTTGAGCGAGAAGGAGTGGGGGTCGAGCTCCACCACCACGTCGGTGGCGATCTGGTGCAGCTCGCTCACCATGGCGGAGATGGCGGCGGGGTCGGACCACGGCTTGGCGATGACCACCATGTCCACCCGCGCGTCGCGGGCATAGTCGAGGAGCGCGGCGATGCCGCTCCGCTCCTGCGGATAGCGCTTGCCGGTCACGGGCGAGAGGGCGGTGTTCCCGTCGGCGGCGGCCTCGGCGTCGTCGGTGAAGATGCCGACGAAGGAGACCAGGCCGCTCTGGCCTTCCTGCCCGTCATACCGGTCCACCAGCTCGCGGGCGCGGGCGCGCTCGCCGAGCACCGCCACGTTCCGCCGCAGCACCGCGTTGCGCTTCACCAGGATCATGCCGAGGCGCACCGGCACCAGCCGTCCGAACAGCAGGGCGATCACCGTGACCACGCACCAGCCCACGAGGGCCTTCAGGTTGGTCGCGTCGGCGGGGATCATCGCATAGTAGCAGACGGCCACCACCGTTCCGGCGGGGACACAACCCACGATGATGTGTCCCAACTGCCGCCGCACGCGAGAGTAATGCTCGACCCTGTAGCCTCGCCCGAATTGTAATATCTGCACGAAGACGAGGATGCCGATGGTCCAGAGGATGGCGATCTGGCTCCAGGACAAGAAGTTCCAGTGCAGATGCGCGACCACCGCTGCCAGCAGCGACATGAAGATATCGCAGAGGATGACGAGGCGATTGATGAGGCCGTGGGTCCAACGAGTCATTCTGCGCATTCCCGCCAGCCCAATCGTCGAGGCGACCGAGCTTTGGTCTCAACTTCTCCTTAATCACAGCTTGACCGTCAAGGGTAGGTGGCCACCGACCTTAGGCTTTGATTAACGCTGAAGACCTCACGAATTGTGTCTCATTCCAACAGCTTGCATGGACGGCCCAAGGGGACGCGCATGCGCGGCTTGCCGCGGGCGGGAAGGGGCGTAAGCTGAAGGCTTTCAGGTTCCGCCTCCATTTTCTTGCGACGGATTTTTTGCCATGTACAACAAGCGCCTCGAAGCATTGCGCAGCAATCCGGGCGGCGACTGGCGCCCGGCCGATTTCGAGATCACCGCCTCCCAATATGCGCTGAAGTTTCGCAAGGTCACGGGCACCCACGTGGTGTTCACCCATCCCTCCGTGCCCGATTGCGTGGCCGTGCCCCTGCGGCGGAAGATCCGGCCGGCGCACGTGCGCGCCTTCGTCGCCATGATCGACCGTATGGACGGGCTCGACCAATGACCGATCTCGCGGCCTATCCCCATACGCTGGAGCCCCTCGCCCCGGAGGACGGCGGCGGCTTCATCGCGCGCTTTCCCGACATTCCCGGCTGCATCGGTGTCGGGGATACGCCAGGGGAGGCGATCGCCGACGGGCGGGAAGCCCTCTTCGCCTGTCTCGACGCCCTGAAGGCGGCCGACCGCGTGCCGCCGGAGCCTTCGGCCGGCTGAGGGCCGGCTCAGCGCCCGGCGGGCGGGCGGCGCCGCGCCTGCTCCTCCAGCCAGATGGAGACGGTGTCGATGAGGCGGATGGCGGCCGGGAGCCGGGCGTGGGCCTCCGCCTGGGCGGGGGTGCGCGGCTCCAGCGTGCGCCACCACGCGATGAAGTGGGAAATCAGTGTCCGGGCCGGGATCTGATCGAAGGAGAGCCCCGGAAAGGCCGTGAAGCCGAACGCCGCCTCCAGCGCGGACAGGCAGCCGCGCACATAGGCGCGGTCGTCGTCCGCGAAGGGGAGGGGGTGCTCCGGCGCGCGGCGCACCATGCGCACCTCGCTCAGCTCGGGAATGTAGTCGGCTCGGGTCACGGGGCCTCGCTCGTGCGGTGCGGCAACATTCTTGCACGTTCGGTGCCATGGAGCCCGCGACCGACATCGGCGCCTGCCGCCACCTGCCTTTCCGGCATCCGGCCGGACGCCTTGCGCATGCCGGCGCCGGCGCGGCGCGCCTCTTCCGGAGGGCCGCCTGATGGCCGCCGCCCGGCTCCACGAGACGCCCACCGCCGTGCACGCGGTGCCGGCGGCGGCGGGCCCCTCGGGCTTCCGGCTGCTGGTGATGCGCGAGTTTCGCGCGCCGGATGGCCCGCCCGGCTTCGCCCTGATGGAACAATATCTGCTGCGCGCGCCGCACCGGCTGAACCGGCACGGCATCGCCTTCGCGCTCACCTTCCGGCCGGAGGTGATGGCCGGCCTCTCCGAGGCCATCGGCCGCTCCGCCGTGCGCGACGAAGCCGGGCGGGCGGGGCGCAACCCGCGCTGGCCCCATCTGCGCTGGCACGCGGAGCCGCGCCGCTGGGCTGATGGCACCGACACCGTGGAATGGTGGGCGCAGGTGGATTTTCCCGATGCCGCTGCCTGGGCCGCGTTCCGCGCGCGCTTCGCCGGCCGCCTCGACGGCGCGGCGCCGGCCGCACCCGCCCCCGAAGGAGAGCTTCCATGCGCGCCCTGAGCATCGCCTGCCCCCATTGCGACGCGCGCATTCCCCCCGCGGCCGGCGTGGAGTTGCGGACCGCCCGCTGCGGCGCGTGCGGCGGGGCGCTTTTCAGCGGCCGGCCGCTGGAGCTGACGGCGGCGCGGTTCGATGCCCACACCGCCGCGCGCGGCCTGCCCCTGCTCATCGATTTTTGGGCCGACTGGTGCGGGCCGTGCCGTGCCCTGGCGCCGGTGTTCGAGGCGCTCGCCGCCGAGTTCGAGCCCCATGTGCGGTTCGCCACCGTGGACACCGACGCCGAGAGCGACCTCGCCGCGCACTTCCGCATCCGCACCGTGCCGACCCTGAGCCTCGTGCATGGCCGGAGGGAGGTGGCGCGCGTCACGGGGGTGCTCGCCGCGTCCGACCTGCGGCGCTGGCTCTACGGCGCCCTTTCCGAGGCGCAGGAGGATGCCGGCGCCGCACCCGTTCCCCTCCAGACCGGAGCTGCCCCGTGACCGTTTCCGCCGAAACCCGCGCCATTCGCAAGGACGCCGACCTCGCCTTTCCCCTGGACGTCGTATGGCGGGCCATGACCGATTCCGAATGGCTCGCCGTCTGGTTCTTCCCGAACGACATCCAGCCCACGCCGGGGCACAAGTTCACCATATGGAGCCGGCCGGTGGAGCGGTGGGACGGGGAGTTCCAGTGCCAGGTGCTGGAGGTGGTGCCGGAAAAGCTGCTGCGCTTCTCCTGGCGCGGCGGCCATGAGGAGCTGAAGGGCTTCGGCCGCCACATCGACACGACCGTGACCTGGACCCTCTCTCCTGTCGCGGACGGTACTCGCCTCACCTTCGTGCACGAGGGCTTTCCGGCCGATGCGGCGGCGGACCAGGTGTTCGATGTCATGTCCAAGGGCGCCGAGAGCGTGCTGCGCAGCCTCGCCCGGCGCCTGCCCGATCTTCTGGAGCACGGCGCCTGAGCGCACGGCGCCAGGGCTTATACCATCGGCCCCGGTCTTTGACCGGAGCCAGGTGGGTCCGCTCAAGCGCCGCGCGGGCTTAACCCAAGGCCCATGAGCCAAGCTCATGGGCCTTGGGTATTATGCGCGGCAGGAAGCCTTGTAGCCTCCCCTGCCGGCGTGTGGGCGCGGTGGGCGAATGCGGGGAAGCGGCATGTATCTTCGCGTCATTCTGGCCACCATGGCGGTGCTGCCGCTCCTCTCCATCGGCGCCGAGCTGGCGCTGCACGGCGGCGCGCCGGCGGCACTCGCGGCCAAGTGGTTCACCTTCTGGGGCGTCGGCGTGCGCATCATGCTCGCGGCGGCGAGGCAGGTGACGCAGCCGGAGTTCACCGCACGCATCCTCGGCATCAGCGACCCGCGCGCCCATATCGTGGTGCGGGAGCTGGGCTTCGCCAATGGCGCCATCGCGCTGCTGGCGCTGCTCTCGCTGCCGTGGCCGCTGTTTCTGGTGCCGGCGATGCTGGCGGGGGCGGTGTTCCTGGGCCTCGCGGGCATCCAGCATGCCATGCAGAAGGAGCGCGGCGGCAAGGAGACCATCGCCATGGTCTCCGATCTCGGCCTTGCCGCCGTGCTGCTGGCCTGCCTTATGGGGCATTTCGCCTGAGGGGCCGCGCCTGGCCCCGCCTCAGGCGTTCACCATGCCGGAGACGCCGACGAAGGCGCCTTCGTCCAGCTCCGCCACCAGCAGCCGCGCCGGGTCCACGGGGCCGGGCAGGGTCACGGTGCCGGGCGGCACGCGCTTGAAGCCGAACTTGGCGTAATAGGGCTCGTCACCCACCAGCACCACGAGCCGGTGGCCGGCGGCGCGGGCCGCCTCCAGGGCGTCCTCCATCAGCCGTCCGCCGATGCCGACCGACTGGAACGGCGGCTCCACCGAGAGCGGGCCCAGCAGCAGCGCCGGGGTGGCGCCGATGCGCACCTGCGTGAGCCGCACGGAGCCCACCAGCATGGTGCCCACCCGCGCGGTGAACGAGAGGGCGCGCTCGTGCCCCTTCTGCTCGCGGATGCGGAAAGCCGTGCGCGAGAACCGGCCGGGACCGAAGGTGCGCTCGTGCAGCCGGTCCACGGCCGCGTCGTCATGGGAGGTCTCAAGGGCGATGGTGAGGGGAAGCTCGGTCATGATGGTCTTCGGCACTTTCGGGCAGGGGAGGTCATCCCGCCCGGACCCCGGCGCGCGGGGCGTCGCCGAAGGTGCGTCAGGCGGGCAGGGCGAAGCGGACGCGGGGGCGCGCCGCGTTCATTCGTCGTCGCTGCTGGCAGCGGGCCGGGCCTTGGACCAGGGCGGTCATCTCGACGGGTTCCTTCCTCGTATGCGGCGGGCGATAGCATGCCCCCTGGCCGCGGTCCAGTGGGGTGAGCCGGCAAAGCGATGCCGCCGCGCAAACGGCGTTTGCCGCCCCGCTTATGGCCACCGCGCACGCGAGACGCCATGTGAGGAGGACCTTCGGGGCGGCGGCCGCGAGGGAGGGGCACGGCCACGCACAGGAGACACCCATGGGCCTTCTCATCGACGGCGTCTGGCACGACCAGTGGTACGACACGGCGCACACCGGCGGCCGCTTCGAGCGGCAGGCCTCGCGCTTCCGCAATTTCGTCACCGCCGACGGCGCGCCGGGGCCGAGCGGGGAAGGGGGCTTTCCCGCCGCCGCCGGGCGCTATCACCTTTATGTGTCGCTCGCCTGCCCGTGGGCGCACCGCACCCTCATCATGCGTGCCCTGAAAGGCCTCGAGGACATCGTTTCCGTGAGCGTGGTGGACCCCTACATGGGCGCGGAGGGCTGGACCTTCCCCGCCCCCGATCCCGTGCTCGGCAAGACCCGCCTCCATGAGGTCTACACCGCCGCCGACCCCGCCTATACCGGGCGTGTCACGGTGCCGGTGCTGTGGGACAAGGCACGCGGCACCATCGTGAGCAACGAATCGGCGGAGATCATCCGCATGTTCAACACGGCCTTCGCCGCGTTCACGGAGGTGACCACGGACTACTGCCCCGCGCCGCTGCGCGGCGAGATCGATGCCGTGAACCAGGTGGTCTACGACGAGGTGAACAACGGCGTGTACAAGGCCGGCTTCGCCACCACCCAGGCTGCCTATGCGGAGGCGGTGAGCGTGCTGTTCCGCCGGCTCGATGCGCTCGACGCCCATCTCTCGCGCCATCCCTATCTGGTGGGCGATGTGATGACGGAGGCCGACATCCGCCTCTTCACCACGCTGGTGCGGTTCGATGCGGTCTATGTGGGCCATTTCAAGTGCAACATCCGCCGCATCGCGGATTACCCGAGCCTCTTCAACACCCTGAAGGCGCTCTACCAGCACCCGAAGATCCGGCCGACGGTGGATTTTACCCACATCAAGCGGCACTATTACGAGAGCCACAAGGCCATCAACCCCACCGGCATCGTGCCCCTGGGCCCGCTCCAGGATCTCGATGCGCCGCATGATCGCGAACGGTTCGCGCAAAGCTGAGGCGCGGGCGTCGTGAAGCCGTCATGCGTCCCGCGCAGGAAGGTCGCGCGGGGCTGGTCCGGCACCGGCGCGGAGGGGCCTTCGGGCGAGGCGCCGGCGCTTCGGCGCGCCGTCCGGGCGTGCCGCTGGGGTGCCGGCGCGCCGTGGCGCGTGGCGTGCATCCCTCAGTGAGGACTGATCTTGAACCCACCCAGGCATACAGAGCGCCATCTCGTCGATCGCATCGGCTGGCTCCGGGCCGCCGTGCTCGGCGCCAATGACGGCATCATCTCCATCTCGTCCCTCATGGTGGGTGTCGCCGCCGCGGCGACCTCCTCGGAGGACGTGCTGGTGGCCGGCACTGCCGGCATCGTGGCCGGCGCGCTCTCCATGGCGGCGGGCGAATATGTCTCGGTCAGCTCCCAGGCCGACACCGAGGCGGCGGAGCTGGCGCAGGAGAAGCGCGAGCTGGCCACCATGCCCGATCACGAGCAGCGCGAGCTCGCCGCCATCTACGAGGCGCGCGGCGTGGAGCCGAAGCTCGCCGCCAAGGTGGCCGAGCAGCTCATGGCCAAGGACGCCCTGGGCGCGCACGCCCGCGACGAGCTGGGCATTTCCGAGGTGGTGGTGGCGCGGCCCATCGAGGCGGCGCTCACCTCGGCCGGCACCTTCACGGCCGGCGCCATCGTGCCCATCATCGTCGCGGCGCTCACGCCCGCGGGGGCGCAGGTGGTCACCATCTCGGCCGTTTCGCTGCTGCTGCTGGCGGTGCTGGGGGCCCTGGGCGCGAAGGCCGGCGGCGCGCCGGTGCTGAAGCCGACCCTGCGCGTCGCCTTCTGGGGCGCGCTCGCGCTCGCCGTCACGGCCGGCGTCGGCCATCTGGTGGGCGGCGCCGTCTGACGCAGCCCGTGGCCGGGCGGGAGGGCGGCGCCTTCTTCGCCGCGCCATGACGGCGGCTCGCGCGCGGGGGCGCGGGCCGTCACGGGTCTCAGGGGCTGGGCAATCGCCTCCCAGGCTTCGCTGCGCGGCCGGCCCCGCCTCAGACGCCGTAGATCCAGCCGTAGCGGTCGAGCAGGGCCGCGCCCTGCCGGCGCAGCACCAGGTCTCGGGCGAAGCGCGGCGGGCCGGAGAGGTGGTAGATGATGCCGTTGCGGCGCGCCTCCCGCTGGATGCGCGCGGTGCGAGCCATGCGCTCGCCCTCGTAGGCCTTGAGGGCGCCGGCGGCGTCGCGGTGGCGGGTGATCGCGCCGGCGAGGGCGGCCGCATCCTCGATGGCCTGCGCCGCGCCCTGGGCGAGGAAGGGCAGCATGGCATGGGCGGCATCGCCCAGCAGGGTCACCCGGCCGGCGCTCCAGCGCGGCAGGGGGTCGATGTCGTAGAGGCCCCAGCACAGGAAGTGGGGCGCGCTCTCCAGCAGCCGGCGCACCTCCGCGTTCCAGCCGGCGAAGGCGAGATGCACGGCCGCCCCCTCGCCCGGCGCATTCCAGCGCGCGACGGGCGTCGTCTCCTTGACGATGGCGACGAGGTTCAAGGTGGCCCCGCCCTTCACCGGATAGACCACCAGATGGGCATCGCGGCCCAGATAGAGGCGCACCTCGTTGGGGTAGTCGTCGGGCAGATTCACCGTGGTGCGGTAGGCGACGCGGCGCGCGAACACGGGCGGCGCCGATGTGCCGAGATGGGCGCGCACCGCCGAGCGCACGCCGTCCGCCCCCACCAGGATGTCGGCGCCGTGGGCGATGAGGTCGCCGCCCTGGTTCACCACCGCCCGCACCCCGCCGAAGGCCGGCTCCACAGCGGTGAGGTCGGCGCCGAGCGCGATGGCGGCGCCAGCTTCCGCGGCGGCCTCCGCCAGCAGGCCCTGCAGGTCGGCCCGGTGCACCACCAGGAAGGGCGCGCCGTAGCGGGTCGCGGCGGGGGCGTATTCGGTGCGGGTGAGAGTGGCGCCGGTGCGCCCGTCCCGCACGTCGAGCGCGTTGGGCGCCACGACGGCCGCCTTCAGGCGGTCGAGCAGGCCGAAATCACGAAGGATGCGGGTGGCGTTGGGGGTGAGCTGCAGGCCGGCACCCACCTCGCGCAGGCGCTTCGCCCGCTCCACCACCTGCACGGTGACCCCGGCGCGGCGCAGGGCGATCGCGCAGGCAAGGCCGCCGATGCCGCCGCCGACGATGACGGCGCTGCGTGCGGCAAGCTGCGGCTTCGGGCGGAAGGGGATGGGGTCGGGCATGTCGGTCCCGGCCGCCGCGGCGGCCGGCAGAAAGAGATCAGGCGGCGGCGGACGTCTCGTCCGCGTCGTGCCAGACGCAGGCCTCGGGCTTTGCCGTGCCGTGGGCGAGATCGGGATTGTAGCGGTAGAGCGTGGAGCAGTAGGGGCAGACCTTCTCCGCATCCTCGCCCAGATCGAGGAAGATGTGCGGGTGGTCGAACGGCGGCTTCGCGCCGATGCACATGAACTCCTTGCTGCCGACCTCGATCGTCGTGAGCCCGAGGTCGTTGCAGAAGTGAGGAATGCCGGTGTCCGCCATGGATCTGCCTGTCGTCGCTCTGCCTGTAGAGGCTCCAAAAAAGCGCGGCGACCTTATCCCCGCTCGCGTCCGGATGAAAGGGGGCGGGGCGCGTCACAAGCGCCGGAGGCGCGGGCCGGGCGGTTGCCGGAGCGGGCGGGGGCGGCTATGGTGCGGCATCACCCAACGTGAGAGAGGGGGGCGCCATCCATGCGATTTGTCATGCGCGACTGCGCCTTCCCGGTGCCCGCGCCATTGCTGCCCGCGCCATTGCCGCGCCGTCGCACCGCCTGCTGAGAGGCTCGGCCGGCTGAGCCGGCGAGACCGGCAGCGCGCGATTCGCGGAGGTCCCGTTCGGGTGCGCCCCGGCTTGTCGAAGCCGGGCCTCGGGCCGGCTCCGCGCACCCCTGCTTCACGCCATGGCGCCCGGGCGCCATTTCCTCCTTGCATTCCCAGGGACCGGCCGGGCGCGGCGCGCCGCCGGATCACGACATGTCGCTTTCCTCTTCTTCCCAGGCCGCCGGCACCGGCGCCGTGCTCTCCTTCCTGTGGCGCCACTGGCGGCGCCGGCCGTGGCTGATCGCGGGGACGGCGGGGGCGGTGCTCGTCTCCGTTCTGTGCGAGGTGTTCGTGCCGGTGTTCGCCGGCCGGCTGGTGGAGGCGGTGGCCGCCCCGGCCGCCGAGCGGGAGGCGGCCCGCGCCGCCGCGGTCGAGGCCTTCCTCGCCATGCTGGCGCTGGGCGCGGGCATGCTGGTGGCGCGGCACCTCTCGTTCGAGACCCTGGTGCGCCTCACCCTCGGCAGCATGTCCGACATCGCCGCCGAATCGTTCGCGCGGGTGCAGCGCTTCTCGTCCGACTGGCACGCCAACACCTTCGTCGGCTCCACCGTGCGCAAGATCTCGCGGGGGATGTGGTCGCTTGATCTTCTGGACGACACCATCCTCATCGCGCTGCTGCCCTCGCTGGTGGCGCTCGCCGGCTCGGCGGTGCTGCTCGGGGTCTACTGGCCGGTGATGGGGCTCATCGTGGCCGTGGGCGCGGCGGCGTTCGTGGCGCTCACGCTGGTGCTGTCGGTCAGGATGGTGGCGCCCTCCGCCCGGCTTTCCAACGCCTGGGACACGCGGGTGGGCGGCGTGCTGGCGGATGCGGTGGGCTGCAACCCGGTGGTGAAGGGCTTCGGCGCCGAGGCGCGGGAAGAGGGGCGCCTCACCCACGCGCTCGGCAAGTGGCGGACGCGCACCCAGCGCACCTGGATGCGCGGCACCTGGGCCGGCACCTTCCAGCTGGTGATGCTGCTGGCGCTCCGGGCGGCCATCATCGGCGCGGTGCTGGTGCTGTGGTGGCGGGGCGAGGCGAGCCCCGGCGATGTCGCCTACGTGCTCACCACCTATTTCGTGGTGCATTCCTACCTGCGCGACATCGGCATGCACGTGCACAACCTCCAGCGCTCGCTGAACGACCTGGAGGAGCTGGTGGCGCTCGACCGGCAGCAGGCCGCCATCGCCGACCGGCCGGGCGCGCCGGCCGCGCGGGTGGAGGAGGGGCGGATCGCCTTCGAGCACGTGACCTTCCACTACGGTGCCCATGCCACGCCGCTCTATCGCGATCTCTCGGTCTCCATCACCGGCGGCGAGCGGGTGGGGCTGGTGGGGCATTCCGGCTCCGGCAAGACCACCTTCGTGAAGCTCATCCAGCGCCTCTACGATGTCAGCGGCGGACGTGTCGCCGTGGACGGGCAGGATGTGCGGGAGGTCTCGCAGGCCTCGCTGCGGCGGGCGATCGCGGTGGTGCAGCAGGAACCCGTCCTGTTCCATCGCTCGCTCATGGAGAATATCGCCTATGCCCGGCCGGACGCGTCCTTCGCCGAGATCGAGCGGGCGGCGAAGCTCGCCCATGCGGCGGATTTCATCGAGCGCCTGCCGCGCGGCTACGGCACGCTGGTGGGCGAGCGCGGGGTGAAGCTCTCCGGCGGCGAGCGCCAACGGGTGGCCATCGCCCGCGCCTTCCTGGCGGATGCGCCCATCCTGATCCTGGACGAGGCCACCTCCAGCCTCGATTCGGAATCGGAGGCACTGATCCAGGAGGCCATGGAGCGGCTGATGGAGGGGCGCACCACCCTCGTCATCGCCCACCGCCTCTCCACGGTGCGCGCCCTCGACCGCCTGCTGGTGTTCGACCGCGGCCGCATCGCCGAGGAAGGCAGCCACGAGGAGCTGGTGCGCCGCGAGGGCGGGCTCTACCGCGCCCTGTTCGAGCGGCAGGCGCTGGACCTCGCCGCATGAACCTGGGGTCGGGCCCGCGCGGCGCTTGAGCGGAGCCCGCCCGGCGCCGGGCGGGCTCCGGAGCCGATGGCGGGAGGCCCCTCCCGCCCCGGCGGGAGCAGGGCCATATGAGGGGGGACATGACGCGCATCCTCTCCCTCTTCGTTCTGCTCGCCGCCCTTGCCGGGGCGGCGCCCTGGCTGGTGCCGGTGGCGAAGGAGAGCGCACGCCTCGTGGCCGCGCGGGATGATCCCGCCGCGCTCGCGGACCTCGGCCTCCGGGATTTCTCCGCCGCCGATGCGTCCGCCGCCGTCGAGGCCGCCCTGAAGGCGGACGACGCGGTGCTCGCCGCCTCCTATGTGGAATTGGCCGATGCGCGGGGCCTCGCGCTGGCGCCGGAGCTGCGTGCCCGCGTCGCCGCCGCCAATGCGCCGGCGGCGCAGGCCCTGCGCACCGCGCGCGATTTCGGCGCCGGCTTCGTGAGCGGCCAGCCGGAGGACATGGCCGGGCTCGCCGGCGCGCTGGCGGGCGACCTCATGGTGTGGGGCGACATCCGCGATGCCTCCCGCGAGGGCTGGAAGCTGGCGCGCGGGGAGGATGCGGATGAAGTGATCCTCGGCCTCTCGGCCGTGGGCCTCGCGCTGACGGCAGGCACCTACGCCACCGGCGGGGCGGGCCTGCCGGCGCGGGCCGGCATCACGCTGGTGAAGGTGGCGGGGCGCACGGGCCGGCTTTCCGCCGCGCTGGCGCGCAGCCTCGGCCGGGCCGTGCGCGAGAGCATTGATCTTGCCGCCCTGCGCCGGCTCGCGGCCCATCCGGGCGCGGTGGACGCGGCGGCGCTGAAGGGCGTGGTGCGGGCGGACCGCCTCGCCGGCCTTGCCCGCATGCTGGACGACGTGGCGGTGGTCGAGGCCAAGGCCGGAACCCGCGCGGCCCTGGAGGGGCTGAAGGTGGCCGACGGCGGGCGCGACCTCTCCCGCCTGGCCCGCCTCGCGGAGGCCAAGGGCGGGCAGACCCTCGCCATATTGAAGACCCTGGGCCGGGGCGCGCTCGTCGTCACCGGGGCGCTGCTGAAGCTGGTGTGGTGGGCGCTGGCGCTCGTGGCCTACGCCTGGCTCCTGGTCTCGTCCGCCAATGCCTTCTGCGTCGCCTGCGCCCGCCGGCTGTGGCGCCGGCCGCGCCGGCGACGGGGTGCGCTGGCGGGCACCAGCGGCTCGCCGCTTCGGTTCCCGTGATCCCGTGCCCGCGTCACGGGGTTGGCAGGGGCGGGGCGCGGCACTAGGGTCGCGCGCCTTTCCCGCACCGCCGCGCATCGCGCGCGGGAGCCCCAGGGACCCCCAATGCCCCATTTCGATTCCGCCGGCATCGACATCGCCTATCTCGACGAGGGGGCGGGCGATCCCGTGCTCCTCATCCACGGCTTCGCCTCCAACAAGGAGATCAACTGGGTCGGCCCCTCCTGGTTGAAGACCCTCACCGAGGCCGGCTACCGGGTGATCGCGTTCGATCATCGCGGCCACGGCGCCTCCGGCAAGGTCTATGATCCCGCGCTCTACCACACCGCCCGCATGGCCGAGGATGCGCGGCGCCTGCTCTCCCATCTCGGGATCGAGCGGGCCGATGTCATCGGCTATTCCATGGGCGCGCGCGTTGGCGCCTTCAGCGCCCTCCTGTTCCCGGAGATGGTGCGCTCGCTGGTGATGGGCGGGCTCGGCATCCATCTGGTGGACGGGGTGGGCCTGCCCCAGTCCATCGCCGATGCCATGGAGGCGCCGGGCCTCGATGCGGTCGATGACCCCATGGGCCGCATGTTCCGCGCCTTCGCCGACGCCAACAAGCAGGACCTGAGGGCGCTCGCCGCCTGTATCCGCGGCTCCCGGCAGGTGCTGACGCGCGAGGAGGTGGCCCGCATCTTCCAGCCGGTGCTGGTGGCGGTGGGCACCCGCGACACCGTGGCCGGCGACCCCCGCCCCCTCGCGGAGCTGCTGCCCGACGGCGAGGTGCTCGACATTCCCAACCGCGACCACAACCCGGCGGTGGGCGACAAGGTGTTCAAGCAGGGCGTTCTCGATTTCCTGAAGCGGCGGCCGTGAACGGCGCCCTGCGCGGGCCCTGCCGCATGTGCTAAGAAGGGGATCAAGTTTCCCGACGTCTTCAAGGAGGCACGCATGGGACAGACTTCGGTGCCGGTTCTGCCCGCAGGGGTGATGCAGGCCGATGCGCCCGCGATCCGGCTCACCAAGGCCCCGGTGGACCGCTGGCACGACGTGGTGGACCCGGTGTGGGCGCGGGTGCGCAACGAGGCCGAGGAGGCGGTCGTCCGAGAGCCGCTGATGGCGGCCTTCCTCACCGGCGCCGTGCTCGGCCAGCCGAGCCTGGAGGCCGCGGTGGGCCAGCGCATCGCCCAGCGGCTCGACCATCCCGACATGCCGGCGGTCGTCATCCAGGCCGCCTATCTTGAGGCCACCGCAGACGACAAGTCCATCTCCCAGGCCCTGCGCGCCGATATCGTGGCGGTGGTGGACCGCGACCCGGCGGCCACCCGCGCCCTGGAGCCGCTGCTCTATTTCAAGGGCTTCCACGCCATCCAGGCCCATCGCCTCGCCCACTGGCTGTGGCAGCATGGGCAGTTTGATTTCGCGCTCTACCTGCAGAGCCGCGTGTCCAGCGTGTTCACGGTGGATATCCACCCCCAGGTGCCCATGGGCCGGGGCATCTTCCTCGACCATGCCACGGGTGTCGTGATCGGCATGACGGCGGTGATCGAGGACGACGTCTCCATCCTGCAGGGCGTCACCCTGGGGGGCACCGGCAAGGAGACCGGGGACCGGCACCCCAAGATCCGCCGGGGCGTGCTCATCGGCGCCGGGGCGAAGGTGCTGGGCAACATCGAGGTGGGCCGCTGCGCCCGCGTCGCCGCCGGCTCCGTGGTGCTGAAGCCGGTGCCGCGCAACACCACCGTGGCGGGCATCCCCGCCAAGGTGGTGGGCGAGGCCGGCTGCGCCGAACCCTCCCGCTCCATGGACCAGGTGTTCGAGGACATCGCCATCTTCGCGGGCGCCGATATCTGACGGGAGAGCGCGGCGGTGGCCCGCCACCGCTGCGATATCTGGGATTTGCGTGCGATCATGCCTTGAATGCGCCCCTCTCGGCGGCCATAACGCGGCCTCGCGGACCTCAGGAGGCCTCCTTGGAAAAGAAAGATTTCGAAAGCATTCAGCGTTACATGCGCAACCTGTTCGGCAACCCGCAGATCAAGGTGATGGCCCGCCCGAAGAAGAAGGATTCGGCCGAGGTCTACATCGGCGACGAATTCATCGGCGTGCTGTTCGAGGACAAGGAAGACGGCGAGCTTTCCTACAACTTCCAGATGGCCATCCTCGACACCGATCTCGAGGATTGAGCCTTCCTCTCTCCCTCCCGGAGCTGACCGGCGCGCGGCACCGCGCCCCGGTGACACGCAGTCCTCATGTTGTTGAGGTAGGCCCTGCGGGGCGTATCGGGTGAGGGAGGGGCAGATGGCCGGGCCGGACAAGGCGCGCGGGGGTTCGCACGAGCAGGGTTCCGCCGCGCCCACGGCGCAGGGGGCGGAAGTCGGCGCTTCCGGCCCTGCACAGGGCGCGGGCCACCAGACCCACGATGCTCCCGCCGGCGCGCCGCGCGATCATGCCCACCATGCCCATGACGGCGATGAGCATGACGGCGATCACCAGGACGGCGATCACCAGGACGGCGATCACCAGGACGGCGATCACCAGGACGGCGATCACCAGGATGGCGCGGGCGGCCACGCGGGGCACGATACCCTCGGCCACTCCCACGATGGCCATTCCCATGATGGCCATTCCCACGGAGGCCACGCCGGGCATGTCCATGCCATGCCGCAGTCGCTGCGGGCGTTCGCCATCGGCGCCGGCCTGAACTTCGCCTTCGTGATCGTGGAAGTGCTGCTGGGCCTGTGGGCGGGCTCGCTCGCTCTGGTGGCCGATGCCGGCCACAACCTTTCCGACGTGCTCGGCCTGCTTTTGGCCTGGGGCGCCGCGTGGCTCTCGCGTCGCGCGCCCACCGCGCGGCGCACCTTCGGCTACGGCCGCTCCTCCATTCTCGCCGCCCTCGCCAATGCCATCCTGCTGCTGGTGGGCACCGGCGCCATCATCATCGAGGCCCTCTCGCGCCTGGATGATCCGGAGCCGGTGAAGACCGGCGTGGTCATGATCACGGCGCTGGTGGGCGTCGGCGTCAATCTCGGCACGGCCATGCTGTTCATGGCGGGGCGCAAGAGCGACCTCAACGTGCGCGGCGCCTTCCTCCACATGGCGGCGGATGCGGCGGTGTCGCTCGGGGTTGTGGCGGCGGCGGCGCTCATCGCCGTCACCGGCTGGCTGTGGCTCGATTCGGCGGTGTCGCTGGTGATCGCGGTGGTCATCGTGGTGTCCACCTGGGGCCTCGCGCGCGACAGCGTGAACCTTGCCCTCGATACCGTTCCCGCCCACATCGACCGCGACGCGGTGGAAGCCTATCTCGCCGCCCTGCCGGGGGTGAGCGAGGTGCACGACCTGCACATCTGGGGCCTTTCCACCACCGAGGCGGCGCTCTCCGCCCATCTGGTGCGGCCCGGCGCCGGCCTGGACGATGCCTTCCTGGAAGACGCCGTGCGCGGCCTGAAGGCGCGCTTCGGCATTTCCCATCCCGTGCTTCAGGTGGAGGAGGGGCGGATGGCCTGCGCCCTCGCTCCGGCGAACGTGGTCTGAGCCGCCGGCTCAGGCGGCCTTGACCGGGGGCAGGCCTTCCAGCGCCTCCCTGGCGACGGGCAGGAGCCCTTCGCCGCCCGCGGCCACATGCTCGGCGATCTTGGCGCGCATGCGCGGGTCCCAGAACTTGCGGATATGGGTGCGCGTCGCCTCCACGGCGGCGTCGTGGGGCTGCTGGGCGAAGGCGGTGGCGATCTGGTTCGCCATGTAGACGAGCTTTTCCGAGGTGCTATGCGACATGGGTGTGCCGTTCGTCAGCGCTGGCGAGCGCGATGCGCTCGGGGTGGGTGAAAATCTCGAAACCGTCCGCGCGCACCACGGCGGTGAGCGTGATACCCGCCGCCTCCGCCGTGCGGATGGCGAGGGACGTGGGGGCGGACACCGCGGCGATGATGCCGGTGCCGAGCACCGATGCCTTCTGCACCATCTCGATGGACACGCGGCTGGTGAGCAGCAGCAGCCCCCGCGATGTGTCGAGCCCGCGCAGGGTGGCAAGGCCCACGAGCTTGTCGAGGGCGTTGTGCCGGCCCACGTCCTCCGCCAGGGCCAGGATGCCGGCGCCCGGCTCGGCATAGGCGGCGGCATGGACCGCGCGGGTCTCGTGGTTGAGCGCCTGCAGCGGGCCGAGCGCCGCCATGGCGGCCAGGATCTCCTCCGGCGCGAGGCGCAGGTCGCAGGTGACGCGCGCGGCCGGCTTCACCGCCTCGGCGAGGCTCTCCACCCCGCACAGGCCGCAGCCGGTGGGCCCAGCCAGGGCCCGGCGCCGGGCGGAGAGGGTGCGCATCTTCTCCTCGGCGATCCACATGCGCGCCTCGATGCCTTCTTCCACCACGACCTCTTCGACGGAGAGGATGTCGGCAGGCGAGGCCACGATGCCCTCCGTGAGGGCGAAGCCGAGGGCGAAGGCGGGGATGTCGGCGGGGGTCGCCATCATCACCGCATGGGTGGTGCCGTTGAAGGTGAGGGCGACGGGCGTCTCCTCCGGCACCGCGCGGGTGCCGCCGCCGGCCACGCCCTCGCGCACCTGCACGCGCGCCACGCGCCGGGAGGGCGGCGGCGGGAGCAGGTCCTGCGGCGCGGCGCAGGAGAGGGGCGTTTCCGGGGTGTCGGTCATGGCGGCGCCTGGCTCGATCCTCACGCAGTTCCGGTGGCGATCCCTTCCCCATAGGGGAAAGCGGACACGGGGCCGCCGGCGATCCCGGACGCCGCCTCTCCCCGCCCGCGTGAGGGAACCGCGGACGGGAAGGTGGGGGGCGCCGCGTTCGCGCGGCCTATTCCGCCGCCTCGGCGGCGATGCGGCGGCTCTCGCGGGAGAGGTCCTCGTATTCCTCCTGCCACGGGGTCGGCCCGTTGGAGGGCGAGACCTGCACCGCCGTCACCTTGTATTCCGGGCAGTTGGTGGCCCAGTCGGAATAGTCGGTGGTCACCACGTTGGCCTGGGTCACCGGGTGGTGGAAGGTGGTGTAGACCACCCCCGGCGCCACCCGTTCCGAAATCACCGCCTTCAGCGAGGTGGCGCCGGAGCGGCTTTCCAGCTTCACATGGTCGCCGTCGCGGATGCCGCGGTTCTCCGCATCGAAGGGGTGGATTTCCAGCACGTCCTCCGGGTGCCAGGCCACGTTCGCGGTGCGCCGGGTCTGGGCGCCCACATTGTACTGGCTGAGGATGCGCCCGGTGGTGAGCAGCAGCGGGAAGCGCGGGCCGGTCTTCTCGTCGGTGGGCACGTATTCGGTGAGCATGAACTTGCCCTTGCCGCGCACGAAGCCGCCGATGTGCATCACCGGCGTGCCGGCGGGGGCCTTCTCGTTGCAGGGCCACTGCACCGAGCCCAACTCATCCAGCTTCTGGTAGCTCACACCGGCGAAGGAGGGCGTGAGGGCCGCGATCTCGTCCATGATCTCAGAGGGATGGGCATAGTCCATCTTGAAGCCGAGCGCGTTGGCCAGCATCTGGGTCACCTCCCAGTCCGCATAGCCGTTCTTCGGCGCCATCACCTTGCGCACGCGCTGGATGCGACGTTCGGCATTGGTGAAGGTGCCGTCCTTCTCCAGGAAGGTGCAGCCCGGCAGGAAGACGTGGGCGTAATTGGCGGTCTCGTTCAGGAACAGGTCCTGCACCACGAGGCATTCCAGCGCCGCGAGGCCGGCCGAGACATGCCTGGTGTCGGGGTCGGACTGAAGAATGTCCTCGCCCTGCACGTACATGCCCTTGTAGGTGCCCTCCACCGCCGCATCGAACATGTTGGGAATGCGCAGGCCCGGCTCGTCGTCCAGGTGCACGCCCCACAGGGCCTCGAACGAGGCGCGGGTGGCGTCGTCCGAGATGTGGCGATAGCCCGGCAGCTCATGGGGGAACGAGCCCATGTCGCACGAGCCCTGCACGTTGTTCTGGCCGCGCAGCGGGTTCACGCCCACGCCCTCGCGGCCGATGTTGCCGGTGGCCATGGCGAGGTTGGCGATGGCCATCACCGTGGTGGAGCCCTGGGAATGCTCGGTGACGCCGAGGCCGTAATAGATGGCGCCGTTGCCGCCGGTGGCGTAGAGGCGCGCCGCGCCGCGCACCAGATCGGCGGGCACCTGGGTGTACTTCTCCACCGCCTCGGGCGAGTGGCGCTCATCGGCCACGAAGGCCGCCCATTCCTGGAAATCCTCCCAGTCGCAGCGCTCGCGCACGAAGGCTTCGTTCACCAGGCCCTCGGTGACGATCACATGGGCCAGGGCGGTGACGATGGCGACATTGGTGCCCGGCTTCAGCGGCAGGTGGAAGGCCGCCTCCACATGGGGCGAGCGCACGATGTCGGTACGGCGGGGGTCCACCACGATCAGCTTGGCGCCCTCGCGCAGCCGCTTCTTGAGGCGCGAGCCGAACACAGGGTGGCCGTCGGTGGGGTTGGCGCCGATGATGAGCACCACGTCCGACTTCTCGACGCTGTCGAAATCCTGGGTGCCGGCGGAGGTGCCGTAGGTCTGGGAGAGGCCGTAGCCGGTGGGCGAGTGGCAGACGCGGGCGCAGGTGTCCACGTTGTTGTTGCCGAAGCCGCCGCGGATCAGCTTCTGGACCAGATAGGTCTCCTCATTGGTGCAGCGGGACGAGGTGATGCCGCCCACCGCGCGCCGGCCATACTTCTCCTGGATGCGCTTGAACTCGGAGGCGGCGTATTGGATGGCCTCCTCATAGGTCACTTCCTTCCACGGCTCGTGGATGGAGGCTCGGATCATGGGCTTCAGGATGCGGTCCTGGTGGGTGGCGTAGCCATAGGCGAAGCGGCCCTTCACGCAGCTGTGGCCCCGGTTCGCCTTGCCGTCCTTGTGGGGAACCATGCGCACCAGCTCGTCGCCGCGCATCTCCGCCCGGAAGGCGCAGCCGACGCCGCAATAGGCGCAGGTGGTCACCACCGCATGCTCGGGGGTGCCGATCTCCACCATGGACTTCTCATTGAGGGTCGCGGTGGGGCAGGACTGCACGCAGGCCCCGCACGAGACGCATTCCGAGGTGAGGAACGGCTCGCTCATGCCCGGCGAAACCCGGCTGTCGAAGCCGCGGCCGGAAATGGTGAGCGCGAAGGTGCCCTGCACCTCCTCGCATGCCCGCACGCAGCGATTGCAGACGATGCACTTCGACTGCTCATAGGTGAAGTAGGGGTTGGATTCGTCCTTGCCCAGCTTGGTGTGGCTCTCGCCCTCGTAGCCGTAGCGCACGTCGCGCAGGCCCACGACGCCGGCCATCTCCTGCAGCTCGCAGTCGCCGTTGGCGGAGCAGGTGAGGCAGTCCAGCGGGTGGTCGGAGATGTAAAGCTCCATCACCCCCTTGCGGATCTGCTTCAGCCGCTCGGTCTGGGTCTTCACCACGATGCCTTCCGCCACCGGCGTGGTGCAGGAGGCGGGCGTGCCGTTGCGGCCCTCGATCTCCACGAGGCACAGGCGGCAGGAGCCGAAGGCGTCCAGCATGTCGGTGGCGCAGAGCTTGGGGATCTGGTTCCCGACCTCCATGGCCGCGCGCATGATGGAGGTGCCCTCGGGCACGCTCACGCGCATGCCGTCGATGGTGAGGGTGACCAGCTTCTCCGCGGTCGAGGCCGGCGTGCCGTAGTCGATTTCATTGATGAGGGACACTTGGCGTTCCTCCGGATTATTCTGCGGCGGCCGGCAGGCTCGGCGTGTCGCCGAAGTCTTCCGGGAAATGGTTGAGGGCGCTCAGCACCGGATAGGGCGTGAAGCCGCCCAGCGCGCACAGCGAGCCGAGCTTCATGGTGTTGCAGAGGTCGCGCAGCAGCACGAGATTGGCCTCGCGCTTCTCGCCGGCCATCACCTTGTCGAGGGTCTCGACCCCGCGGGTGGAGCCGATGCGGCAGGGCGTGCACTTGCCGCAGCTCTCGTGGGCGCAGAATTCCATGGCGAAGCGCGCCATGCCGGCAAGGTCCACGGTGTCGTCGAACACCACGAGGCCGCCATGGCCGATGAGCGCATCCTTCGCCGCGAACGCCTCGTAGTCGAACGGCGTGTCGAACTGGGATACCGGCAGATAGGCGCCGAGCGGCCCGCCCGCCTGCACCGCCTTCACCGGGCGGCCGGACTGGGTGCCCCCGCCGATGTCGTTGACCAATTCGCCCAGGGTGATGCCGAAGGCGGTCTCGAACAGGCCGCCAAATTTGACGTTGCCGGCGATCTGGATGGGCATGGTGCCGCGGGAGCGACCCATGCCGAAGTCGCGATAGAAGGCGCCGCCCTTGTCGAGGATCACCGGGATGGTGGCGAGGGACACGAGATTGTTGATGACGGTGGGCTTCTGGAACAGGCCCTTGTGGGCCGGCAGCGGCGGCTTGGCGCGCACCAGGCCGCGCTTGCCCTCCAGGCTTTCGAGCAGCGCCGTCTCCTCGCCGCACACATAGGCGCCCGCGCCCATGCGCATCTCCAGGTCGAAATCGAGGCCCGAGCCCAGGATGTTCCGGCCCAGCAGCCCGGCGGCGCGGGCCTTCTCGATGGCCTTCTCCATCACCACGAAGGCCAGGGGATATTCGGAGCGGGAATAGACGTAGCCGCGGGTCGCGCCCACCGCGAGGCCGGCGATGGTCATGCCCTCGATGAGGCAGAAGGGGTCCGCCTCCATGATGAGCCGGTCGGCGAAGGTGCCCGAATCGCCCTCGTCCGCATTGCAGACGATGTAGCGCTGGTCGGCGGGGGCGCTCGCCACCGTGCGCCACTTGATGCCGGTGGGGAAGCCCGCGCCGCCGCGTCCGCGCAGGCCGCTCTCCACCACCTCCTCCACCGTGGCGGAGGGGCCGATCTCGATCGCCCGCTTCAGGCCGCGATAGCCGCCATGGGCCTCGTAGTCGGTGAGCGAGAGGGGATCGATGATGCCGATGCGGGCGAAGGTGAGGCGCGTCTGCTTCTTGAGGTAGGGGATCTCATCCACCAGTCCCACGCAGAGCGGATGGTCGGCACCGTGGAGCATGCCGGCGTGCAGCAGGTCCTCGATGTCGGAGGGCTTCACCGGGCCGTAGCCCACGCGGCCCTTCTCGGTTTCCACCTCGATCAGCGGCTCCAGCCAGAACAGGCCGCGCGAGCCGTTGCGGGTGATGTCGGCGGTGACGCCGCGGGCGAGCAGCTCGTGCTCCAGCTTGCGGGCGACCCTGTCGGCGCCGCAGGCCATCGCCGTCGCGTCGTTGGGCACGAAGATGCGGGGGGATTTCATCACGCGTCTCCGAAGCTTTTGCCGTGGGCGAAGGCATCGGCCATCTCGTCGATGGCGCCATGGTCGAGCCGGCCCACGAGCTGGCCGTCCACCAAGGCGGAGGGCGCGCAGGCGCACAGGCCGAGGCAGTAGATGGGCTCCAGCGTGATCTTGCCGTCGGGCGAGGTCTCGCCCATGCCCACGCCCAGCCTGTCCTCCGCATAGGCGGCGAGCGCCTTGCCGCCCATGGACTGGCAGGCCTCGGCCGCGCACAGCTTCACCACGTGGCGGCCCGGCGGCTCGCGGCGGAAGTCGTGATAGAAGGTGAGGACGCCGTAGACCTCGGCGCGCGACAGGTTGAGGCTTTCCGCGATCATGGGCACGGCCGGATCGGGCACGAAGCCGAACGTCTCCTGCAGCGCGTGCAGGATGGGCATGGCGGCACCCTCCAGGTGCCGATGCTCCGCGATCACCTGAGCCGCGCGCTCGGTGCTCCAATCCTCAAAGACCGCCATGGGCGTCCGCCTTCCCGCGTCAGACTGTTCATCGGGGCCGCTCGGGCGACGGCCCTTCCTTGTGATGATTTCAAACAGACTGTCACAAAAGCGGCGCCGATCAATGCAGCCGTGGGATGGTGCAATAGAACATTTCTATGAAAGAGGTCGGGGCGCAGGTGCGCGGTCGCGGAATCATCAGCCTCCAGGCTGCGGCAAAAGAGACATCGCCGCCCCGGAAGCCCAGTCTTGATCGGACTTTTCTATGTGTACCCGCGTGCGCGCGCGGAGACCCTATCGCATCGCAGCAAGGGCGGGATCGGCCAGCACCTGCTGGTCGAGCTTGGGGGCGATGCGCCGCGCCTCCGCCACCAAAGCGGAGATGACCGGTGTCGTTGGCTCGCGATGGGGCACCACGAGGCCGATGGAATGGGAAATATCGGGATCGCGGATGGGAATGGAGCGCACCACCGAGGTGAGGCCCAGGGAATCCGCCAGCATGGCCGGCATCACGCTCGCCCACAGGCCGGTGCGCACATGGGTGAACAGCACGGTCATGGAATTGGATTCCAGGGTGGGTTTCGGCTGCGGCCCGGCCGCGGCGAGGAGGCCGTCCACGATTCGCCGGTTCTGCATGTCGGGCGTGAGCAGGGCCAGCGGCAGCTCCGCCACCTCCGCCCAGCTCACGCTGGAACGGTCGCCGAAGCGGGCGTCGGCGGCGGTCACCAGCCGGTAGCGCTCCCGATAGAGCGGCACCGTGTTCACCCGGCCCAGGGGCTCGTTGTCGAGATAGGTGAGGCCGGCGTCGATCTCCAGGTTCTCAAGGTCGCTCAATATCTCCAGGGAGGTGCGGGAGATCACCGTGAAGCGCACGTCCGGGTGGCGGGCGCGGAAGGGGGTGGTGAGCGCCGCCACCATGGGCAGGGCGGTGGGAATGGCGGCGATACGCAGCGGGCCGGAGAGGCCGCGCTTCAGGGCGTCGATGTCCTGCCGCATGGCCCGCGCGTCGGAGACGATGCGCCGTGCCCACTCCAGGGCCCGCTCGCCCTCGGGCGTGAAGCCCATGAAGCGCGATCCGCGCTGCACCAGCAGCACGCCCAGCATGTCCTCGAGCTGCTTGATGCCGGCCGAGAGCGTGGGCTGCGTCACCCCGCAGGCTTCGGCCGCGCGGCCGAAGTGGCGTTCACGCGCAAGGGCGATGAGGTATTCGAGCTTGTCTATCATCCCCGCCATATCAGGGGTGCGGGGGAGGTCGCGCAACTCTTCTTCTGCATTGCGCCGCAGCGAAAGCGCGCGGGCACCGCAGCGCGCCGCTTCTCTCGGATTCGTGAATGAGAAAGGCGGGAACTTCGCGGGCGGCGTCAATCTTCTCTTAACAACTGCGTGCCGGTGCGGCGGATCGGCTGCAGCTTGTTCATGGAAAGCACAAGTCTTGGAAACACAAGTCTCGCCCTTCGTCGCGCCCTGCGCGCGGAGGCTGGATGAAGGATTCCCGCCATGGCTTCTTCGGTGTCCCGTCCTGTCCCGTTCCCCGCGTCCTCCCGGCGGTGGGAGGATGATGGCGTCGCGCGCCGCGCCTCCCTGCTCGTCTCGCTGGTGGGGGTGCTGTTCGCCGCGGTGCTCATCGCCACGCCGCCCCTCGCTCTGCTGACGGCGCCGTCGGACACGCCGGCGACACCGGCACCGCATACGGGCCTCACCGTCTCACAATTCGCCTGAGCATGAGATGCTCGCCCTTCGTGCGGGGCCGTCCGCGCGCCGCGCTCCTGTGCGGCGTGAGGCAGCGGCATGCCTCGTGACATGGGGGCGGCGAATAAGCGTCACCGGCCTTGGCCGTGCTGATGTCGCGTCGCGCCCGAAGCGCGCCCGTGCTCAGCGGAGCAGGAACGCGGCCCGCCGCGCCGCGTGCCGCCTGGCTGGCATCATGGGGCGCAGGCCATGCGGCCCGGCCTCCTATTCGGCCGCCTGCCGGGGCTCGTGGAGCAGGGCGCGGATGCGGCCCGCGAGGGTGGCGTCGCCGGCTGGCGCATCGGCCACCAGCGCCGGAATGGGGGAGACGGCCCCTTCGACCTGGGCAGTGAGCACCACCACCTTCGCCGCGAGCTCGGCCAGCGCGGCCCTGAGGGCGGTGTCCGACGCATCGGCGGCGGCGCCCTGGCCGTACGCGCCCGGCCGGGTACGTTCCATCTCCAGGGCGGCGATGCGGGTGCGCTCGGCCGCGAGCCGGCTGTCGCGGGCGGCGACGGCGCCATTCAGCCGCTCGATGTCGGCCTGAAGGCGCGCCACGATCTCGTTGGCCTCGGTCAGGTCGGTGAGGTGGGCGACACGCTCGGCATCGAGCTGGCCACCGGCGGAGGCATGGTCGGCTACCTGGTCCTGAAGCTCGCCCACCAGGACCGCCTGCTCCGCGTTGAGGCCCTCCAGCCGGCGGGCGCGATCCTCCAGCTCGCCGTTGGCGCGCTCCAGATCCACGATTCTCTGGCGCTGGTGCTCGATGGCCGAGGCGTGCCCGGTGATGGTCTCGCGCATGGCGTCGGCCTTCAGCTCCAGCCGCCGCTGGTTGAGCGCGAAGAAGGCGCGCTGCTGGTCCTTGTCCGCCTGCACCTCGAACAGGGAGACGGGCACCGCCGCCTCCACGCGGCGCGTGGTGAGACGCACCGCCCGGTGCCACACCGCCGGCAGGACGAGCAGGGCCACGAGCGTTGCAATGAGAACGCCCAGTGCGAAATACATGATCTGCTCGATCACGTCGGCCCTTGTCCTTCAGCTTGGGTCCGTCACGCCGGACCTCTCAACCATTCATGCCAGAAGTGCGCGCGGCGCACCAGTGCGGACGCAGCGCCGGCCACCGCCGTCAAGCGGGGATCAGAACGGATTCCACGTGGGGTTGGAGGTGAACTTGAGGTAGCCCAGGTTCGCGCCCAGCCGCACCCCCACGCCGGAACGGATGGGGACCACCACGATACCGTCCGCCCCCAGGGCCGTCATGCCGAAGCCCGCCACCACATAGGCCGAGCCGGAAAGGCCGGCGAAGCGGCGGAAGACATCGTCCACGCTGCGCAGGTTGTACACCAGGATCATGGTGCGGGCGCCGTCGCCGCCGAAATCCCAGCCCACGGAGGGCCCCTGCCAGTAGACCTTCAGGTCACCGGCGTTGCGGGTATAGAGCACGCCCTCGCCGTAACGCAGCCCGCCCACGAAGGCGCCGGAGCCTTCCTGCCCGAGGATGTAGCCGTTGGGCTGGCCCCATTGCGACACCGCCTTCTCGATGGAGAGGGCCAGCCCGCGCGAGACGCTGCCGAAGAAGGAGTGGCCCTTGCTCACCAGCTCGCCGGTGGAATAGGTGGCCGGCGCCTGCTGCTGGGCGGCGGCCGGCGTCGCGGCGGTGATCGCCCCGCCGGCGGCGGCGAGGCCCGCGGCCAGCACGGGAGCGAGAAGGGCGCGGCGCAGGGCGTTCGGAAGGAAGCTCGATGAGAAGCGCATGATGGGATCTCGCGATGGGCTTCGGGACCGCGGTGGCCGCGATTCGAACCTCGATTATTCTCAATACTGTGACCGGCGGAAGGCGTGGTGGCGCAGTGCCGCCACGCTATAGCCCTTCTTACGCACCGGCGGGCCGGGGCAGGGCGCCCGCGCCCCATGCGAGGAAGCCGCGCACCTTGAAGCCGTCCGCGCCATGCCCGTAGGTGAGGGGGCTGCCGTCCGGCCGGGTCACGCGCCCGCCGGCCGCCGCCACCAGGGCATGGCCGGCGGCGCAATCCCACTCCATCACCGTTCCCAGGCGCGGGTAGAGGTCCACCCGCCCCTCCGCCAGCAGACCGAACTTCAGCGCCGAGCCGGCCGGGATGTATTCGGCGACGGGATAGCGCGCCACCAGGGCGTCGGTGGCCGGGTCGCCATGGGAGCGGCTGGCGGCCACCACCAGCGGGCCATCCGGGATGGGGCGGCAGGAGATGGGGGTCCAGTCCTGGGCGTCGACGGGGGCGCCGGGCGCGCGCAGCGCCCGGAAGGCGCCGCCGGGGCGGCCGGCGAACAGGGTCGCCCGCGCCGGGGCATAGACCACGCCCAGCACCGGCGCGCCGTCCTCCACCAGGGCGATGTTCACGGTGTACTCGCCATTGCCGGAGATGAACTCGCGGGTGCCGTCGAGCGGGTCCACCAGGAAGAAGCGGCCGCCACAGGCCACCTGCGCGCCGGCCGAGACCGCCTCCTCCGCCACCACAGGCACGCCGGGCGCGAGCCTCGCCAGCGCGGCGCAGATGATCTCCTCGGCCGCGCCGTCGGCGGCGGTCACCGGGCTCATGTCCGCCTTCAGGTGGGCGTCGATGCCTTCGGCCTCGATGCGGCGGATGGCGACGCCGGCGGCGAGCGCCGCCTCCGCGAGGCCGGCGAGCAGCGAGGCATCGGTGGGGGCGGGCGCGCGGGGCGCGGCGGCGGGGGCCGGATCGGGTGCGGTCATGGCCTTCTCATAATCGGCGGGCGTTCGGCTGTCGACGGCGGCTTGTGAGCGGGGTGCCGTCGGGTGTATCAGAGCCGGCCTTGCATTCCTGCGGTTTCCTTCCCCGCCGGGCCGCGCTCCGCGGACGGCCGGCGGCGGGATCGCACCACGCCCGGAAGCCCGACCATGTCCGACGTGACGCCGACCGCCGTGACCTCCCCCGATGCGCTGCTGCCGATCTCCGCCATGGAGCTGGCCGCGCTGCTGTGCTCGCGGGTGTGCCACGACGTCATCAGCCCGGTGGGCTCGATCGTCAACGGCATCGAGGTGCTGGAGGACGAGAACGCCGCCGACATGCGCGAGGCGGCGCTGGAGCTGATCGCCAAGAGCGCGCGGCAGGCCTCGGCGCGGCTTCAGTTCACGCGGCTTGCCTTCGGCGCCGCCGGCTCGGCCGGGGCGCAGCTCGACCTCGGCGACGCCGAGCAGGTCTCCCGCGGCATGATCGAGGATGACCGCACGCGCATCGAATGGCTGCTGCCGCGCGAGTTCCAGGCCAAGAACAAGGTGAAGCTGCTGCTCAACCTGATGCTGCTGGCCGCCGCCTCGGTGGCGCGCGGCGGCGTGGTGCGGGTGACCGCGGAAGGGGAGGGCGAGGCCATGGGCTTCGTGCTCGCCGCGAGCGGTCCCAGGGCGCGCATTCCCTCGGGCGCGGAGGCGCTGGTGGCCGGCGATGTGCCCGCGGGCGGCCTCGCGGCGCAGGTCATCCAGCCTTATTATACGGGTCTTCTCGCCCGCTCCTGCGGCATGATCGTGAGCCTCGCCCAGGACGACGACGTGGTGACCTTCACCGCGCTCGCGCGGTAATTTGGGGCGTGATGCCGCCGGCGGCGCGCGACGCAGGCGACCAACATAAAATGCCTCGCCAACGCAAAATGCCCCACCGGCGGGTGGGGCATCGGAAGATGCGAGGAAATTTCTGAAAAAGGGAGGCGGCTTCAGACCGCCATGCGCTCGGCGCCCAGCGCCGGCTCGCGCAGCACGTAGCCGCGGCCCCACACCGTCTCGATGTAGTTCTTGCCGGCGGAGGCATTCGCGAGCTTCTTGCGCAGCTTGCAGATGAACACGTCGATGATCTTGAGCTCGGGCTCGTCCATGCCGCCGTAGAGATGGTTCAGGAACATCTCCTTGGTGAGGGTGGTACCCTTGCGGAGCGAGAGCAGCTCCAGCATCTGGTATTCCTTGCCGGTGAGGTGCACGCGGGCGCCCTCCACCTCGACCGTCTTGGTGTCGAGGTTGACGATGAGGTCGCCGGTCTGGATCACCGACTGGGCATGGCCCTTGGAGCGGCGGACGATGGCATGGATACGGGCCACCATCTCGTCCTTGTGGAAGGGCTTGGTGAGGTAGTCGTCGGCACCGAAGCCGAAGCCCTTCACCTTGTCTTCCGTATTGGCGAGACCGGAGAGGATGAGTATGGGGGTCTTCACCTTGGCAACGCGGAGGTTGCGCAAGACTTCGAACCCGGACATGTCCGGCAGGTTCAGGTCGAGCAGGATGATGTCATACTCATATACTTTGCCGAGATCGACGCCCTCCTCACCGAAGTTCGTCGTATAGACGTTGAAGTTCTCGGTCTTGAGCATCAGCTCGATGCCCTTGGCCGTCGCACTGTCGTCTTCGATGAGCAAGACGCGCATGGCAATCCCTTTCCTCGCAACTGACCGGAAGGCGGCAATGCCGACTTCCGTTGCTCGGCCGACGGGGTGATTCGCGTTACGTGTGGGGAATCGATAACAGACCTCGATTCTCGCGGACAAGGCCTTGTGAGAAAACAATTGTGCACGGCTTCGAAGAGCGAATCGCCGCCAAGCACTTAACTGTTTTTCGTGGGCCTTACCGTCCCCGTTCCACCCGTCGCCGATCACCTACCGGCAGCTTTCGAGCGGGCAGCTGGCGCCCCTCGCTCGAACCGTGGAGCCATGATTAACGAAGGCGGTAAACGATTGGTTTCCGCCGAGCGATCCGGTGCGATTTTCCGCAACGGATCGCCCGGCGGTAAGAAAAGGGCAACCGCGGGGCGGCATTGTGACGGGCGTTGAGGGGTCCGAGGGTGCTCGGGCCGGGTTGCGTCATTGCGTACCGGAGTTGACGGCGATGAAGTCGCGAGAGCCCTTGATCCGCGCCAAGAAGTTTCAGATCGACGACGCCCGCCGGCGCCTCGCCCAGATCGACGCCATGATCGCCGATTTCGAGCGCATGGCGGTGGATCTCGACCGCGACATCGCCACGGAGGAGGGGCGCTCCGGCATCGCCGATCCCAATCACTTCGCCTACCCGCCGCTGGCCACCGCCGCCCGTGGCCGCCGCGACAACCTGCGCCGCTCGGTGGAGGACCTCGCCGCCCAGCGCGAGGCCGCCAGCGCCGTCCTGGCGGAAGCCGAGGCCGAACTGGCCCTGGCGGAAGCCGCCGGCGACCTCGACCGCACGGTGAAGCCCGAGATGGGCGGCCGCCGGGGCACGTGGCGCCACGCCGATTCGTCGCGGGCCTGAGGGGCCTTCCGGGCGAAGCCTTCGCCCTGCTGAGATGTTCCCCTGGTTTTTCCCCCGCCGCCCGGGTTTCAATGGGGCGCCGCGGGTGCCGCCCCATGGCGCGCCTCCCGGCGCGCGAGGTGCCGCGGCGGGCGAGGGGAATGGGAGGTGAGCCGGCCGTGACGCCCCAACGAGAGCTTCGAGCCCTGCTGGCGGGCGCCACCGACGGCGCCGCGCGCGAGCGCGTCTATGCCCTGACCTCGCCCAAGCTCTACGGGCTCGTGCTGCGCCTGGTGCGCCGGCCGGAGCTGGCGGCCGAGGCGATGCGGCGGACCTATCGCCAGATCTTCGCGCGGGCCGAGGCCATCGGCGCCGAGCACGACCCCCTGGCCGCCATGGTCGTCATCGCCCGCGGGGCGGCGCTGGACGTGGCGCGCGAGCATGGCGGCATCGATGCCTTCGAACCCTTCCGGGTCGCCCGCGCCGCCGAGGACCCCTTGGCCATGCCGGAGCGGAGCAAGGGGCTGATGCGCCTGCTGGCCGGCCTCGGCACCCTTTCGGAGGAGCGCCGGCGGATGATGCTCCTCGCCTATTACGACGGCTGGACCAAGGAGGCGCTGGGCGTCTATTTCGACGTGCCCGCCGCCGGGGTGCGCGCGTGGCTCGGGCGCAGCATCCAGCAGCTCGCCACCGCGCTCGGGATGCGGGCATGACGCGCGACGAGCTTCTCGCCGCCGAGTTCGTGATCGGCACGCTGGATGCCGCTGAGCGCGCGGAGATCCGCACCCGCATCGCGGTGGATATTTCCTTCGCGGCACGCGTGCGCGCCTGGGAGCGGGCGCTTGCCCCGCTTTACGAGCTGGTGACGCCGGTGGCGCCGCCGCCCGGCCTCTGGCACAGCATTTCCGAAGATCTGGACGACACGCGCGGCGGGATGCTCGCCGCCCTGCGCGGACGGGGGCGGAAATCGCACGAGCCGCCGGCCGATGCCGCGCCGGCCGCCGCACCCGCTTCCGCAGAAGGCCGGACGAAGCGGCGCGGGAGCGGCAAGCGCGGGGCGCTGCAGGCGCCGTTCCATGCGGTGAAGGGGCTGGTGCGGGGCCTGCGCCGGAAGGCGCCCGCCACCGAGGTGCCGCCCTCCGCGCCGCCGGAGCCCTCCCTGCCTCCGGAACAGGAGCCTCGCCCGCGTTCCCGGCCGGCGCCCCAGGCCGCGCGCTCCAGGGCGCCTGCGCCGGAGGTCGTGTCGCCGGCCGCGCGCGCCGGGAGGCCGGAACAATCCATGGCCGCGCCGCCGGTGCCTGCCGCGCGGCCCGGTGCCGCGGTCTTGCCGGAACGCGTCGTCGCGCCGGCTGCCGCATATCTTCCACCTGCCGCGGCGGCGACGGAAGCGGCGCTCGGGCCCGGGGACCGCGCCGGGGGTGAGGCGCCGCCCATGCTCGCGTCGCGCGAGGTCGCGCAGCACCCGCCCGCGCCCGTGGAAGCCGTCGCGCCGGACGCCCTCACGCCTGAGGTTCCGCCGGCCGATGCCGCCGCGCCCGCGGCGCCCGAGGTCCCCGCAGCTTCCGTACATGACGACCTGCCGGCCGATGCCAGCACCGGCGTGGGGGAGCTGCCGCTTCTCCTGTCCCTGGAAGAGATCATCGAGCCGCAGTCAGTTGCTGGTCTTGAAACGGACGGGGCGTCGCCCCATTCCGGCGCCGGGGATGACGTGCCGACTCCTGCTGCTCCGGTTGCGGACGCCCTGGAGCAAGAGGGTTCTCCTGCGCGCGAGCCGGCGGCGGATGCCGGGGAAAGCGACGGCGCGCAGCCCCCGGGCCCCGTGCCGGCGGACGCCGCGGAAGCGTTGAGGGTGGAGGGCATCCCTGCCCCCGCCACGTCACCGGATGTCAGCGCGAGTGATGAGCCTCTGGCTGCTCCGCGCGGCGCGGAGCGGGGCGCGCAGGCGCAGGAGGATGCTTTTGCGCCTGAACCGGCGGCTTCTGCCGATGCCGGCGAGAGTGACGAGGCTCCGGTCGCCCCGCTTGGCGTGGAGCTGGGCGCGCAGTCGCAGGAAGGGGCTCCCGCACCCGAACCTGCGACTTTTGCGGATGCCGGCACGAGCGCCGAGGCGCCGGTTGCCCCGCTCGGCGCGGAGCGGGGCGGGCAATTGCAGGATCGTGCACCCGCGCCCGAATCCGCGATTTCGGCGGATGCCGGCACAAGCGATGAGGCTCCGGTTGCCCCGCTCGGTGCGGCGCTGGACGGGCTATTGCAAGAAGGGGCTCCCACGTCCGAACCCGCGATTTCGGCGGATGTCGGCACGAGTAACGGGATGCCGGTTGCTCCGCTCGGCGCGGAGCGGGGCGCGCAGGGGCAGGACGATGCTTCTGCGCCTGAACCGGCGGCTTCTGCCGATGCCGACGCGAGCGACGAGGCGCCGGTCGTCCCGCTTGGTGAGGCGCTGGACGGGCAATTGCAGGAGGGCGCTCCCGCGCCCGAACCAGCGACTTCGACGGATGCCGGCGCGAGTGACGAGGCGCCGGTCGCCCCGCTTGGCGTGGAGCTGGACGGGCAATCGCAGGCAGGTGCACCTGCGCCCGAACCGGCGGCTTCTGCGGATGCCAGCGCGAGCGATGAGGCGCAGCTCGCCCCGCCCAGCGCGGCGCTGGATGGGCATTCGCAGGAGGGCGTTTCCGCGCCCGAACCCGCGCCGCCGGAGGAGCAACCGTTAACCGTCCCTGGGGCAGGGGAGGGCACGCCGCCGCCGGGGGCCTCGGCCCTGGAGCCGTTGCGCACCGTGGATGCGGCCGAGGCCGCCGTGCCCCTCTTCGAAACCGCTGCATCGCCGGCAGAATCTGGCCCGAGCCCTGATGAGACGGCTCCGGAGCCCATCGGTTCCAAAACGCCGGTGGAGCCGGGCAGGTCGGATGTGGACGCCGCGCCGAGTGCGGAAGCGGGCGCGCCGCTTGTCGAGGGGCCGGAGCCCGCCCCCGTCGCATCTCCCGATGCGGCGGCGGAAGGCGGCGCCGAAGCTTCTGCGTCCACGGACCAGCCATCGGAGGAGCCTCGCTGGGTGCCGGCGTGGCCGCTGCTGAGCCGGGGGCCGGTGAAGCAGGTGATTCCCGCCATGGTCGGGCCGAAGGGTGTGGCGCGGGCCCAGCGCGTGGCCGTCGCCCTTCGGGAGGGGGAGGATGCGGCGTCCGAGGCGACGCCGGTGCCCGAGCGGCCGTCGCGGGATGCGTCGGCGGATCTCGGTGTGCCGGCGGCCGAAGCGCCGCTCGCGCCTTCCACCCCTCCGGCGGAGAAGGATGCTGTCGCCCCTCCCGCCGATGACGGACCGCGCCGGAAGGTGCCGGCACCGGCGGAGACGCCGCCCGCCGAAGCGCGGGAGCGCCCTGATGAGGCGGGAGAGCCCGCCCGCCCCGCGCCGGATGGCGGCATTTCACCCGTGCGGGGGCTGGAGAAGGCCGCCGCTCCACGTGCCGATGACGGGTCGCGCCGGAAGGTGCCGGCGCCGGCGGAGACGCCACCCGCCGAAGCGCAGGAGCGCCCTGATGAGGCGGGAGAGCCCGCCCGCCCTGCGCCAGACGGCGCTGCGGACAACGATGTTCCGCCGGTGCGGAGGCTGGAGCCGGAACCCTCCGTTCCACGTTACCGGCGGCTGCTGTGGGGCGCGCTCGCGCTGGTGGCCGCCATCGCCCTCGGTGTCGGCTCGGACCTGCTTGCCCGTTGGCGCGGCGACGGCGTGCCGCAGCCGCGGACGGTGACCTTGGCGCCCGTGTTCGTGGCCAATCCGCCGCCCGCCGTGCGGCTGCGGTTCGATCCGCGCACCGGCCGCGCGGAGGTGCGGGTGGATGCGCCGCCGGCCCCGCCGGGGCGCATCTACAGCCTGCGCCTGAGGACGGAGAAGACCGGCAGCCACCTCCTGGGAATCTTCGCGAGCAGCTTCGATGCGGTGGCGGACCTGGGGCTGCTCCTGGGCGGCAACACGCCGGGCAGCGCGCGGCTCTCCGTCACCCTCGATTCTCTCGATGCCCCCTCCGTCCCCGGCGAGGAGGTCTACGACAGCCGCATCGTCGATTGAGGCGCCCTCGCCGACGGGGGGCCTTCCGGCCGAAGCGCGGATCACCGCGACGGACAGGCCGCCGGGGCCGCCTTCCGCCTCAGGCCGAAGCGCTGGTGATGTCGGCGCGCTGGGCCTCATGCTGGTATGAGGATGGCCAGGCCGCCGCGAGCACCCGGTTTCGCCCCTCGCCCTTGGCCACGTAGAGGGCTTCGTCCGCCGCGCGGATCAGGCTGGAGAGGGCGGGCACCGCCTGCCCGTCGGGATGCAGGGTGGCGACGCCCACGGTCACGGTGGCGTTCACCGGCAGGTCGGCGACGCAGGAGAGCTCGCCCTCGGCGATGCGGCGCAGGCGCTCGCCCACCTCGCGGCCGGCGATGGCATCGGCGCCCGGCAGGATGACGCAGAATTCCTCTCCGCCCAGGCGGCCGATCACGTCGCCGCTGCGCAGCCCGCGCGCCGCCGCTTCCGCGAAGCGCCGCAGCACCGCGTCGCCCACGTGGTGGCCGAAGCGGTCGTTGATGGATTTGAAGTGGTCGAGATCCACCATCAGGATGGAGAGCGCGCGCTGGCGGATGATCGCCTCGTTGAACAGGTTTCGGCCGCGGCGCAGCGTGGTGCGGCGGTTGGGCAGGCCGGTCAGGTCGTCGATGGAGGCGAGCCGGTCGAGCACCATGTAGAGGGAGCAGAAGTTCCAGCTGATGGACAGGCCCACCGCCGCGAGCACGAGCACCGCCTGGATTATGCCCGAATAGGCGACCTCCGGGTTGGTCCAGCCGCCGGCCACCGCCGCCGCCCGCGCGGCGTGGAGTGTCGCCATGACGCACAGGAGGCCGGCGCAGATGCCGCGGGCAAGCGACCAGTCGTCGCGCTCGGGCTGGCGGAACAGCAGGGCCGCCGCCAGCGCGCACCACGCGGTGATGACCAGGGAGGTGATGACGATGCGCTGGCCCAGATCGTCGCCGGAGAGCATCGACAGGAACAGCAGCCCCGCCCCCGCCAGCGTGCCGGCGAAGACCGTGCCGAGCATGGGGCGCCTGCCGTCGAATACCCGCACGCCCGCCAGCACGAGGCCGAGCGCCGCGAACACCAGCCCGTTGCCGACGATGACGCTGAGCGCCAGGGGCAGCACCGGCCTGAGGCCGAGCAGCACGGTGCCGGTGGCGGCGGCGAGGTTGCTCACCGCCCAGTAGCGAAGGGCGTGGTTCTGCAGCCGCGGGCTGACGACGAACTGCAGCATGGCAATGAGCCCGCTCATGGCGGCCGACGCGAGAAGGATGGTCGGAACGTGGAGCGTCATGCGGGTCGCCAGCGGTCGGTCGAGATAGTCGGTCGAAACGGTCGAGGGGCGTGTGAACAGGCGCTTGTGTGGTCGTCCGGCGCGGTGGGCGCGATGCGCGAGGCGTTTTCCGGGCGACATCCGCCGCCGCGGCCACGGCGCCCGCGCCGTCCTCGCGCGCGGCATCCGGACCATGCGGAGCTTCGCGATCTGGCGAAGGCTGCTCTCCCGATCCGAAACGACGCGCCGAAGGAGCTGGCATGAACGTTCATGCTCGATATCATGCGTCCGCCGGCCCGTCGAGCCGAGAGGTGCCTCATGACCGATCCCGTTCTGCCGCGTCCCGTCGACCGGGCCCTGGACCCGTCGTTCCGCCATGGCCAGTCCACGGAGCCGAACTATTCGGGCGTCGTCTCCTTCCTGCGCCGGCGCTACGCGCGCGCCGGCGGCGGGGCCGAGGTGGTGGTGTGGGGCGTGCCGCTGGACGTGGCTGTGTCCAACCGCCCCGGCACGCGGTTCGGGCCGCGCGCCATCCGCGCGGCGTCGAGCATCCTCGATGGCGATCCCTTCTATCCCTTCGGCATCGATCCGTTCGAGACCCTCGATGTGGCCGATGCCGGCGATTGCGTGTTCGACTACGGCATCGCGGCCGGCATTCCCCAGGCGATTCGGGAGCAGGCGGCGGCCCATTACGCGCGGGGCAGCCATCTCGTCACCCTCGGGGGCGACCACTTTCTCACCTATCCGGTGCTGAAGGCGCTGGTGGCCCGCACCGGCCAGCCCGTGGCGCTGGTGCAGTTCGATGCGCACCAGGACACCTGGGATGACCATGGCGAGCGCGTGGACCACGGCACCATGATCACCCGCGCGGTGCGGGACGGCCTCATTCGCACCGACCGCTCGATCCAGGTCGGCATTCGCACCCAGGCGCCCAACACCTTCGGCATCGAGATCGTCGATGCCCTCACCGCCGGGGAGCTCGGGCCGGCGGCCCTGGCCGCGCGCATCGCCGAGCGGGTGGGGGATGCGCCGGTCTATCTCTCGTTCGACATCGACGCCATCGATCCCGCCTTCGCGCCGGGCACCGGCACGCCGGTGTGCGGGGGGCTCACGACCCGGGAGGTCATCTCCACCCTCAAGCGGCTGGGCGGGCTCGATTTCCGGGGCTTCGACGTGGTCGAGGTGTCGCCGCCCTACGATCACGCCGAGGTCACTGCGCTGGCCGGTGCCACGCTCGCCTCCATCTACCTGTGCCTGCTGGCGCAGCGGAAGGCGGAGGGGCGGCCGATCGCGCTCTGAGGGGCGGGCGGGGAGGAGCCTTGCGCCTGTCACGAGGATATGGGAGAGCGGCGCCGCTTCGGGCTCTGCGAGGTGCAGCGTGACGAAAACGCGGTTCGGCGCCTATGCCTATGTCTTTCCGTTCCTGGCCGTCGCGCTGGCCGTCGTCCTCGCCGCCTTGCCGGCCCTCGCGCCCGCCACCGCCGCCGCGGGCGGCAGCGGCCTGAAGGAGGCGCTGGTCGGGGCGCTCGCCATGCTGCTCCTGTGCGGCTCCTCCTTCTCGGCGGTGGCGCACGCGGATGTGGCGGCCGCCCGGCTCGGCCAGCCCTACGGCACGCTGCTGCTGACGTTTTCGGTGACGCTGATCGAGGTGTCGGTGCTCGCCTCCTTCATGCTGCATGCCGGCAGCAATCCCACGCTGGTCCGCGAATCGGTGTTCTCGGTCATCATGATCGTGACCACCGGCATCGTCGGCCTGTGCCTGCTGCTCGGCAGCCTGAAGCATCGCGAGCAGGTGATCCAGCAGCAGGGCGTCACCGGCTTCCTGTCGGTGCTGATCGCCCTTGGCGTCATGCTGCTGATCCTGCCGATGGAGACGCGGGACGGCATGAGGAGCGGGCAGTTCACGCCCGTCCAGCTCGGCTTCATGGCCTTCATCGCGGTCGCGCTGTACGCCGCGTTCCTCTACATGCAGACAGTGCGCTACAAGGAGCACTTCGTCGACGACGACGGCGGCCATGCGGATCGCCGGCCCTCGCCGCGGCGGTTCGCGCAGGCGGTGGCGATGCTTCTGGTCAGCCTTGCCGGCGTGGTCAGCCTGTCCGGCCATGTGGCGGCGGCCTTCGAGGACTTCCTCGACATGTTCCCGCTGGCCGATCCCGATGCGGTCACCGGGGCGCTGGTGGCCACGCTGCTGCTGCTGCCGGAAGGCATCAGCGCGGTGCGGGCGGCCAGCGCCAACCATCTCCAGCACAGCCTGAACATCGCGCTTGGCTCGGCGCTGGCCTCCATCGCCCTCACGATTCCGGCCATGGCCGCCATCAGCATGATGCTCGGCCTGCCCATGTCGCTGGGGCTGGACCCGGAGGACCGCACCATGATGCTGCTGACCTTCGTGCTCGCCATCCTCTCCTTCGGAACGGGGCGCACCAACGCGCTCAACGGCGTGGTCCACCTCATCCTGTTCGGTGTCTACGTGATGCTCACCTTCGTGCCGTGACGCACGTCGCTCTCGACGGTGGACACAGGCAGGGTCCGGTGGCATGTTCCGCCCGATTTTGGAACGAGGCGTCGGCCGTGAAGACTCTCCTGCTCTACATCTTCACCTGGTGGCAAAAGCAGACCGTGGGCACCTGGTGGTGGACCAAGCGCTATGGCGAGTTCGTCGGGAAGGACGAGCTCGGCAACCGCTACTACCGCACCAAGGGCGGCGCCATCGACCCCCTTCTCGGCTTCGAGCGGCGCTGGGTGATCTATCCGGGCTATGCCGAAGCCTCGAGCATTCCTCCGGGCTGGTGGGGCTGGATCCACCACCGCGTCGACACGCCGCCGTCCAAGGAAACCTACACGCCCCGCGAGTGGCAGAAGGAGCATCGGCCGAATCCCACCGGCACCGCTGCCGCCTACCACCCCAAGGGCTCGGTGCTGGCCACCGGCCATCGCCCGGCCGTGACCGGCGATTACAAGGCCTGGGTTCCCGGCGAGTGAGGCCAAGCGCGCCGCGCTTGGCTCCGCTGTGGCGGTGCGGGGTGCGCGCCGCCCCGCATGCCCTGTTCAGGCCGCATTGTGAGTGCTAATCGGCTCCAGACGAAGATCCATTCGGTTCGGAGGTGCCGCTCGGCGCGTCCGCCTCGCCAAGGGCGCCTTTCGCCGGCGGCCGGCCGCGGCCGGCAGCAGGAAGCGCCCAGGTTCACGATACTGGAGAGGGTCCCCATTTCATGGAAACGGGGAAGCTCTCCAGACCCTTGCGTTGACGCGTTTTCTTCACGCGAGCCGGTTTCCACTTCGCTCGAAAACGCTCTAGACCGGTGCGCCTGTAGCATGATGCGGATGTCCCAGGGCCTCACGGCGCTCGCCATGGTGGCGGTCGCGCAGGCGGCAAGCCTCTCGCCCGCGGCGGCCCAGCTCCAGCGCTCGGGAATCGAGCAGTCGAACGTGCCGCCTCCCACGGGCTATGGCGCGCCCACCGCGCCGCAGCCGCGCCGCCCGGACCAGGCCGCGCCCACGCCCTATTCCCCGACCCCCTACGAGCCCTTGCCCTATCCGCCCGGCAGCAATGCGGGCGCCGCGCCCGCCCGGGCCGCCACCGCGCCCGCCCCGCCCGGCGGCGCTGCCCCTGCCCAGGCGGAACCGGACGGCATGGTGGTGCAGCCACCGGCAGTGAAGATCTCCAACGGCTATGCGGTTTATGCCGGGCTCGACAAGATCACCGGCCGCATCACCTCCTTCGATGTCGCCATCGGCGAGACCGTGCAGTTCGGCGCCCTGCAGGTGACCCCGCGGGTGTGCTACACCCGCCCCGCCAACGAGACGCAGAACACCACCTCCTTCACCGAGGTGAACGAGGTGACCCTGAAGGGTGAGGCCAAGCGCATCTTCACCGGGTGGATGTTCGCCTCCAGCCCCGGCCTCCACGGCGTGGAGCACCCGGTCTATGACGTGTGGCTGATCGGCTGCAAGGCGCCGGCACCCGTCACCGCGGCACCCGCCGGCCAGCAGTAGAAGTCGCCCTCCGCGGCCAGGGCGTGATCGAGCAGGCGGTGGTATTGCCGCCGCGAGACCTCGACCGCGCCGAAACTCTTCAGGTGGCTGGTGACGAACTGGGTGTCGAGCAGGCGGAAGCCGCCGGCGATGAGGCGCCCCACCAGATGCACCAGCGCCACCTTGGAGGCGTCGCGCTCGCGGTGGAACATGCTTTCGCCGAAGAAGGCGGCGCCGAGCCGCACGCCATAGAGCCCGCCCACCAGCTTTCCGTCGCGCCAGGCTTCCACCGTGTGGCAGCGCCCGCGCGCGAACAATTCGCCGTAGAGATGGCGGATGCGGGGGTTGATCCAGGTCTTCTCCCGGCCCTCCTGGGGCTCGGCGCAGCCGTCGATGACGCCTTCGAAATCGGTATCCACCCGCACCTCGAACTTGTCCGAGCGCACGGTGCGGGCGAGGCGGGAGGAGATGCGGAAGTCGTCGAGCGGGATGATGCCGCGCCGTTCCGGCTCGATCCAGTAGAGCCCCGGGTCCTCGGCGCTCTCGGCCATGGGGAAGATGCCGCAGGCATAGGCCTTCAGCAGCACCTCCGGGGTGATCTCGACGATCTGGTCGCTCATCCGGCTCATGGCGCCAGGATAGCAGGAAATCGTGCGACTGTATGGCGGCGGGCCGCCCCTGCTCCGGCCTATTCCTTCTTCAGGAAGGCGCCGATGCGCTCCACCGCCTCGCGCATGTCGGTGGCCGAGCCGGCATAGGAGAGGCGCAGGAACTGCTTGCCCCGGAAGGGGTCGAAGTCCACGCCCGGCGTGGTGGCCACATGCACGGCGTCCAGCATGCGGGTGGCGAAGGCAGCCGAATCGCCGGTGAAGGCGGAGACGTCCGCATAAAGGTAGAAGGCGCCGTCCGCCGGCAGGAAATGGCTGAGGCCGACCTTCGGCAGCCCCTCGGTGAGGATGCGCCGGTTCTCCACATAGCCGGCCTTCACCCTGTCCATCTCCTCGCGGCCCTCGAAGGCGGCGGCCGCCGCGATCTGCGAGAGGGTGGGTACGGAGATGGAGAGGTTCTGCTGCAGCCGCTCCATGGTGCGCGAGAGGCCGGGCGGCACCACCATCCAGCCCACGCGCCAGCCGGTCATGCAGAAGTATTTGGAGAAGGAGTTGATGACGGTGACATCCTCCGCGATCTCCACCGCGCTCACCGCCGGGAAGGCATAATCGAGTCCATGGTAGATCTCGTCGGAGACGAAGGCGAGGCCGAGCTCGCGCGCGCAGTCGTAGAGCGCGGCGAGGGCGGGGCGGTCCATCATGGTGCCGGTGGGGTTGCCGGGGCTCGCCACCAGAACGCCCTTCAGCGGCGCCGCGCGGTGGGCCTCCATCAGCCGCTCCGGGGTGAGGGCGTGGCGGTCCTCGGCGCGGGTCTCGATGAGCACCGGCTCGCAGCCCAGGGCGGAGAGCACGTGGCGGTAGGGCGGATAGCCCGGCGCCGCGATGGCCACCCGGTCGCCGGCCTCGAACAGGGCCAGGAAGGCGAGGATGAAGCCGCCCGAAGAGCCGTTGGTCACCACCACCCGCTCCGGATCGAGCGCGATCTTGTGCGTCTCCTCATAGTGGCGGGCGATGCGGGCGCGCAGGCCGGGAATGCCGAGCGCCGCCGTGTAGGCCACCTGGCCGGCGGCGATGGCATCGGCCGCCGCCTGCCGGGCCACGCGCGGCGCGGGCGCGGCCGGCTGGCCCACCTCCAGGTGCATCACCCGGCCGCCGGCGGCCTCGATGCGCGCGGCATGCTCCATCACGTCCATGACGATGAAGGGGGCGACGGCGCTGCGGCGCGAGGGCTGAAGGCTGACGCCGGCGCGGGGGAGGGAGGTGGAAGAAGCGGTCACGGGCGAAGGTCCTTCGGCCAGGGGCTGCGGCGCGGGGGGAAGGCGGCCGGGTGGCGGCGCCTGCCGCGCTGCCGCCGCATTCTCGCGGTCCTTGAGATAAGGTCGCCCCAATGTGAGGCCGGGCCCGTTGACCCGGCCGGCGCGGGGCTCCACTGTCCGGCGGCTTCCTAGCGCGCGCGCACCGGCGCGCCAAGGGGAGACGGAACGGGCGGTGTGCGCGCGGCGAGGCGAGGACAAGCGTCAGGGCTCATGGACCGATCACCTTCTTGCTCCCTTCTGCGCCGGATGGCGTCGCGCGCCGGGCGCGTGGCGGCCGTGCTGGCGGTGGCGGCGCTCCCGCTCCACGCGGCGCGCGCGCAGGAGCAGCCGCAGGGTGGTGTCACCACCATCCGCGACACCGAGATCGAAGCCCTGCTGCGCGACTATACACGCCCGATCCTGAAGTCCGCGGGCCTCGCCCAGCAGAATGTCGAGGTGGTGCTCATCAACCAGCGCTCCTTCAACGCCTTCGTGGCGGACGGGCGGCGCATCTTCGTGAACACCGGCGCGCTCATCGATTCCAAGACGCCGAACCAGATCATCGGCGTGCTCGCGCATGAAACCGGGCATATCGCCGGCGGCCATCTCGCCCGCATGCGCGAGCAGCTCGCGGGGGCGCAGACCATGGCCATCGTCGCCATGCTGCTGGCCGGCGCGGGCGTGGCGGCGGGCGCGGCCGGCGGCATGGGCGGCAGCAACCTGGGCAGCGCCGCCGCCGCCGGCATGAGCGCCCCCCAGGAGATGATTCGCCGCTCCCTGCTCTCCTACCAGCGCGGGGAGGAGCAGGCGGCCGACCGCTCGGCGGTGAAATATCTCGACGCCACCCACCAGTCGTCCAAGGGCATGCTGGAGACGTTCGAGCGCTTCCAGAACGACCAGCTCTTCCTGAGCCAGAGGGTGGATCCCTATCTCCTGAGCCACCCCATGGCGCGCGAGCGCATCGCAGCGCTGGAGCAGCTCGCCAAGTCGAGCCCCTACTACAACACCAAGGACCCGGCCGACCTCCAGGCCCGGCATGATCTCATGCGGGCGAAGCTCATCGCCTTCATCGAGCGGCCCGATGCGGTGAACCGCCAGTATCCCATCTCCGACAACTCGCTGGCGGCACAATATGCGCGCGCCATCTCGGCCTATCGCTTCGGCAACGTGAACGGCGCCCTGGCGCAGATCGATTCCCTCATCGCCAAGCAGCCGGGCAATCCCTATTTCTACGAGCTGAAGGGCCAGGCGCTGCTGGAAAGCGGCCGCGCCGCGGAGGCCGTGGCGCCGCTGCGCAAGGCGGTTTCCATGACCGACGGCGCGCCGCTCATCCGCGCCATGCTCGGCCAGGCGATGGTGCAGTCGGGCAGCAACGTCAATCCCGAGGACGCCATCCGCGAGCTGATCCAGGCCACCCAGCGCGACCCCAATTCGGCGGGCGCGTGGCGCTCACTCTCCATCGCCTACGGGCGCAAGGGCGACCTCGCCAATGCCGATCTCGCGGCGGCCAGCGGATATTTCGCCTCCGGCGACTTCAAGACCGGCCGGGAGCTCGCCGCCCGCGCCCGCCAGCGCTTTCCCCAGGGCTCGCCGGGGTGGCTGAAGGCGGACGACCTCGTGAACTTCAAGCCGCCCAAGGGCGCCGACCGGGGCGGCCGTGGCGGCGGATAGCCTGCGTTTTGCCCAAGCCGGGCACCTGTTCGCGCTGGGGAGTGCGCGGACGCCGGAAGCCGAGGGCCTCGCCCGCGCATCGGTGCGCGTGGGATGCCCTGGAACAGACCTTTCTCACGCGATGGAGATACGCATGTTTTCGCGCCTCGGCCTCAGCGCCGGCCTCATTCCGCTGGCGCTGGCGGCCGCCCTGGCCTCCAGCCCCGCCTCCGCCTTCACCGACGAGGAAAAGAAGGAGCTCGGCCCGGTCATCCGCGAGTACCTGCTCCAGAATCCGGAGGTGCTCCAGGAGGCCATCGCCGTGCTGGAGACGCGCCACAACGCCGCCGAGGCGCAGGAGCGCGGCAAGGCCCTCTCCCAGGTGAAACCGCTGCTCATGGAGAGCCCGCGCGGCGTGGTCGTCGGCAATCCCAAGGGCGACGTGACCCTGGTGGAGTTCTTCGACTACAACTGCGGCTACTGCAAGAAGGCGCTCTCCGACCTGCAGGAGCTCATCAAGGAAGACCCGAACCTGCGCGTGGTGCTGCGCGAGTTCCCGGTGCTCGGACCGGGCTCGGTGGAGGCCGCGCAGGTGGCGGTGGCGGTGCGCATGGTGGCGCCGGAGAAGTACATGGCCTTCCACCAGGCGCTGCTGAACGGCCGCGGCCAGGCGGACCGCGCCAAGGCCCTCGCCGCCGCCAAGGAGGCGGGCATCGACCCAGCGCTGATCCAGAAGCAGGCCTCCTCGCCCGAGCTGAACGCGACGCTGGACGAGAACATGAAGCTCGCCGAGGCGCTCTCGCTCAACGGCACGCCCTCCTATGTGGTGGGCGACCAGGTGGTGGTGGGCGCCGTGGGCTTCGACAAGCTCAAGGCCGCCATCGCCGAGAGCCGGGCGCCGAAGAAGGCGAACTGAGCACCGCCGAGCTTCCGCCCGCCGCCGGCCCCGGGCCGCGCGGCGGGCCCTTTCCTTGCGCGGCGGGCACCCCTATAAGTGCCGCCGACCCGGACATGGTGTGCCGGCGACAGATGTTTCTGGGATGTCCGATACCATCCACGTTCTGAACGGGCCCAACCTCAACCTCCTCGGCACGCGCGAGCCCGGCATCTACGGTGCCGCGACGCTGGCCGACGTGGAGGCGCTGTGCCGCTCCGAGGCGGAACGGCACGGCTTCGGCCTCGTGTTCCGGCAGACCAATTCCGAAGGCGCGCTGGTGGACCTCATCCAGGCCGCGCGCGGCGCGCGGGGCATTGTGCTCAATGCGGCCGCCTATACGCACACCTCGGTCGCGATCCGTGACGCGGTGGCGGCGGTGGGGGTTCCCACCATCGAGGTGCATCTGTCGAACGTGTTCGCGCGCGAGCCGTTCCGCCACCATTCCTATCTTTCGCCCGTGGCGCGCGGGGTCATCTGCGGCTTCGGACCGCAGAGCTACGTGCTCGGAATCCAGGCGCTGGCGGGCCTTTCTTAAGAAGCTGGTGGCGCGCCGTGCCCTAGGATCGCGGGCGCGGACGCAGCCGGCAAGAGCAGGATGATGATGAAGCCGACCAAACCCCAGATCGATACCGACCTCGTCAAGGACATCGCGAAGCTCCTGTCGGACAGCGACCTGACCGAGATCGAGGTGGAGCACGAGGGCCTGCGCGTGCGCGTGGTGCGTGCCCCGGCGCCGGTGATCGCCGCCGCTCCGGCCGCGCTGGCCGCCGCGCCCGCGCCCGTCGTCGCGCATGCCGCCGCCCCGGCCGCGGAGGCTCCCGCCGACCCCGCCAAGCATCCCGGCGCCGTCACCTCGCCGATGGTGGGCACGGCCTATCTCTCGCCCGAGCCCGGCGCCGCGGCCTTCGTCGAGGTCGGCGCCACGGTGAAGGAAGGCCAGACGGTGCTCATCGTCGAGGCCATGAAGACCATGAACGCCATCCCCGCGCCCCGCTCCGGCACGGTGACGCGCGTGCTGGTGGGCAATGCGCAGCCGGTGGAATACGGCGAGCCGCTTCTCATCATCGAGTGACACCGGTGCCCGGCGGGCGCCCCCGCCGCCATCCGGCGGCGGCGCGTTCCGTCCCGGCGTCCGATGCGCCTTCCGCGCGCGAAGCGGCATCCACTTCGCTCGAAAACGCTCTAGAGCATGTTCACCAAACACGCTCCAGATTATTAGTTTATCACAATTCCGGACGCAAAACCGCTGCGCACTTTTGCTGGAATTGCTCTAGGGGCAGGCCAGATGTTCAAGAAAATCCTCATCGCCAACCGCGGCGAGATCGCGCTGCGCATCCTGCGCGCCTGCAAGGAGCTCGACATCGCCACCGTGGCGGTTCACTCCACGGCGGACGCCGACGCCATGCATGTGCGGCTCGCCGACGAAAGCGTGTGCATCGGCCCGCCGCCGGCCCGCGAGAGCTATCTCAACATCCCCTCCATCCTCGCCGCCTGCGAGATCACGGGGGCGGACGCAGTGCATCCGGGATACGGCTTCCTGGCTGAGAACGCCCGCTTCGCCGAGATCCTGGCCGACCATAACATCGGCTTCATCGGCCCCAAGGCGGAGCACATCCGCATCATGGGCGACAAGATCGAGGCCAAGCGCACCGCCCAGTCCCTGGGTATTCCGGTGGTGCCGGGCTCGGAAGGCGGCATCCGCGACGACGAGGAGGCCCATCGCGTCGCGGCCGGCATCGGCTATCCGGTGCTGGTGAAGGCCGCCGCCGGCGGCGGCGGACGCGGCATGAAGGTGGCGCACACGCAGGAGGACCTCTCCCAGGCCCTTTCCACCGCGCGTATCGAGGCCAAGGCCGCCTTCGGCGACGATGCGGTCTACCTGGAGAAGTACCTCTCCACCCCGCGCCACATCGAGGTGCAGGTGCTGGGCGATGGCAGGGGCAACGCCATCCACCTTGGCGAGCGCGACTGCTCGCTCCAGCGCCGCCACCAGAAGGTGTGGGAGGAGGCGCCCTCACCCGTCATCACCGCCGCCCAGCGCGCCGAGATCGGCGAGACCTGCGCCAGCGCCATGCGCAAGCTGAAGTATCTCGGCGTCGGCACCATCGAGTTCCTGTACGAGGACGGCCGCTTCTACTTCATCGAGATGAACACCCGCATCCAGGTGGAGCATCCCGTGACGGAGGCGGTCACCGGCATCGACCTTATCAACGAGCAGATCCGCGTGGCGGCCGGCGAGCCCATGAGCGTCACCCAGGACGACGTGGTCATCAACGGCCATGCCATCGAGTGCCGGGTGAATGCCGAGCACCCCACAACCTTCCGGCCCTCGCCGGGGCGGATCACCCATTATCACGTGCCGGGCGGCCTCGGTGTGCGGGTGGATTCCAACGCCTACCAGGGCTATGTGATCCCCCCCACCTATGACAGCCTGGTGGGCAAGCTGATCGTGCACGGCCAGACCCGCGACGAGTGCCTGCGCCGCCTGCGCCGCGCCCTCGACGAGTTCGTGGTGGACGGAATCGACACCACCTTGCCCCTGTTCCGCACGCTGGTGCGCACCCGCGACATCGCGGAAGGCCGATACGACATCCACTGGCTGGAGCACTTCCTGGCCGACACCGCCAAGGCCCACGGCGGCTGAGGCTACGGGGACCGGTGATTTCCGCCGGCCCCCGCGCCCGCCTGCCGCCGGGATAGGAGTTGCCGAACCGGCCGCAATTCGGATATCCCGGCGCAAGCAGCGGCGGGCATGGCTCCGTCGAACCTCGGGGAACGCTATGATCAGCATGTCGCGCAAGGTTTTCCGGTCCGCTGGGGCCATGGTGGATGCCGGGGCGCAAGCCATGGGCGCCCGCAAGGTGCTGGCCTGCGCCGCGGCGGCGCTGCTCGGCAGCGGCCTCCTGCTGCAGGCGCCGGCCGCGCGGGCCGAGACCCCCGCGGAGACCGTGACCCGCTCCACCCACGACGACTGGACCGTGCGCTGCAAGAAGGACGCCTCCCCCAAGGAGTGCGAGGCCGTGCAGACCCTGCAGACCCCCGACCTCAAGGGCGTGCTCGCCCACGTGGCGGTGCGCGCGCAGAAGGGCGGGGAAGTGCTGCTCATCGTTCTCACCCCGCCGGGGGTGTGGCTGCCCTCCAACGTGACCCTCAAGGTGGGCGGCGTGCCGGACGTGGTGCTCACCTACAAGCGCTGCGGCCAGTATTGCGTGGCCAGCGTCGCCCTGACGCGGGAGAGCCTCGCGGCCCTGAAGGCCAGCTCCGGCAACGGCGACCTGACCTTCGAGAACGGCTCGCGCAGCCCCATCATCCTGCCCGTGTCCTTCAAGGGCCTGGGCGATGCCATGACGGCCGCCCTCAACGGGTGATCCTCGCGCAGCGGAGAAGCGCGGCTCGGGCGTGAATTCCGGCCGCCGCGAGAGCGATGCCCATCCCCGCGTTCGCCTGCCCGCCACGGTGGCAGGCTCGAACGCGGAGCCGGGGGCGTATCGCTCTCCGCCTCTCATCTGACATGTGCACACGCCCGGCCGCTGCACACGCCGGGCCACGCAACGTCGATGCCGGCGGTGCCGCGTGATGCCTCGTCCGCAACTCTCCAGTAACGCCCGCTAACGCCTCGGACGGGGTTGCAAGGCCCGGCGAAAGGCTTCGGCCGGTGGCCCCGGCCCCCGGAGAGGCGGTTTCGGCGTGGGCGCTGAGCTTCTCCGCAGCGGGGAAACGGCAAGGCAGCGCCGGCGGCCCCCAAGCGTTTCCGAGCGAAGCGGCTACTGGTTTGCGTGAAAGAAGCGCGTCATCGGAAGAGGATAGATCGTTTCGGTGTTTCCATGAAACGCTGAAACGATCGAGACCGGACGCTGCACGTCGCGGAATGGACTTTGCCCTGTCGGGCTCCCGACGGCGAGCGCCTCTGCGTGCGCGGCCCTGTCTGGGCCTCCCCGCGCGCGTGAAGGACCGCAGCTTGGAGCATTTTCCGTTCGCATCGGCGATCGGGAAGGGCCCGCGCTCATGGGGCCATCATGCTATCTTCACGCGAACCGTCCCCCGCTTCGCGCGAAGGCATTTCCTCCGAAGCGGGAGCGTGAAGGTCCATCCCCAGGGTTACCCGCGCCCGTGATCGGCAAGGGGCGTCCGGCGTCTGCACCGACGCCCGAAGCGTTCAATCGGCGTAGGGATTGTCCTTCTGCCTCAGCGTCAGTCGGATCGGCACGCCCGGCAGGTCGAAGGTCTCGCGCAAAGCATTGGTGATGTAGCGCAGGTAGCTCTCCGGCAGCGCATCGGCGCGCGAGCAGAAGAGGACGAAGGAGGGCGGGCGCGCCTTGGGCTGCGTCATGTAGCGCAGCTTCACCCGCCGTCCCGAGACCGCCGGCGGGGGGTGCTTGTCCACCACCTGCTGCAGCAGGCGGTTGAGCGGGTTGGTGGCCACGCGCTTGTTCCACACCTTGTGGGCCTTGGCGATGGCTTCGACCAGCTTGTCGAGCCCGTGGCCGGTGAGGCCGGAGAGCGCGACGATGGGCACGCCCTTGATCTGAGGCAGCAGGTGGTCCGCCTCCTCGCGCAGGCGGGTGGCGAGGCCACCGCGGGGGATGAGATCGGACTTGTTGTAGCCGATCACCACGGCCCGACCCTCGCGGGCGACGAGGTCGGCGATGCGCAGGTCCTGCTCCTCGAAGGGGTGGGTGGCGTCAATGAGCACCACCACCACCTCCGCGAACTTCATGGCGCGCAGCGCGTCCGCCGCGGAGAGCTTCTCCAGCTTGTCCTCGATGCGGGCGCGCTTGCGCAGCCCCGCCGTGTCGAACACTTCGAGCTTCGTGCCGCGGAAATCCACTTCCACCGCGATGGAATCGCGGGTGATGCCCGCCTCGGGGCCGGTGAGCAGGCGGTCTTCGCCCAACAGGCGGTTGATGAGGGTGCTCTTGCCCGCGTTGGGGCGGCCCAGCACGGCCACCTTGATGGGCCGCTTCGGCGCTTCGGCGGGCTCTTCGGGCTCCGCGTCCTCGCCGTCCTCGTTCTCCGCCTCCGGGCGGGTCTGCTCGGGCAGGGCATCGCAGATGGCGTCGTAGAGGTCGGAGAGGCCCTCGCCATGCTCGGCGGAGAAGGGCACGGGCGTGCCGAGGCCGAGGGCGAACGCCTCGATGGCGCCCGCCTCGCCGCCGCGCCCCTCGCTCTTGTTGGCGACGAGGATGGTGGGCTTGCCGGCACGCCGCACCAGGGCCGCGAATGCCTGGTCGGTGGGGGTGAGTCCCACCCGCGCGTCGATCAGGAAGAGGATGGCGTCGGCATCGCCGATGGCGGCCTCGGTCTGGGCGCGCATGCGGCCTTCGAGGCTGGCGGCGTCCGCCTCCTCCAGGCCGGCGGTGTCCACGATGCGGAACGAGAGGTCACCCAGCCGGGCATCCCCCTCGCGGCGATCGCGGGTGACGCCGGGGCGGTCGTCCACCAGCGCGAGCTTCTTGCCCACGAGCCGGTTGAACAGGGTGGACTTGCCCACATTGGGCCGGCCGACGATGGCCAGGGTGAAGGTCATGGATTGCGGCTCGTCGCCCGGAGAGAATGGAGTGGGAACGCCTGAAGCGCGCCTCAGCGGGACTGGCCGGAGCCCGCGGGCGGCGGGTTCGGCAGGTCGATGACGGCGTTGGCGTTGGAGGGTTGGCCGGGGCCGGTGGAGTAGTCGACGCCCGGCACGCCCTGGGGAAACACCTGCTGGCGCGCGCCGGGCAGGGGCTTCTTGTTTTCGTCGAACGGGTTGAACTTCTCCAAGGTCTCGCAGCCGGCGGCGGCGAGCGCGAGCGCGAGCCCGATGGCGACGCGCAGCGACCTCGAAACAAGGCGGGACTGTCCCATGGGGAGCATCCTTATTGAGCGGCGGCCGGGGCGGCGGGCGCCGCGGGGGCTTCGGCTGGGGCGGCGGGCGTCGCCGTGAGGCGGCGGATGAGCTCGGCGCGGGAGCGGATGCCGCCGGTGGCTTCCGCATCCTCGGTGATCTCGGTGGCGGTCTTGTTGGCGGCGGGGAGGTCCCCGGCCTTCATCTGCGCCAGGGCCAGCACCTCGCGGGCGGGGTTGCGCAGCGGGCCGGTGCCGGCCGCGAGGTCGCCCACGCGCTGCTTCACCGCAGAAAGATCGGAGGTGTCGAGCACCATGAGCCCGGCGCGCAGGCGCGCCATATCGCGCGCGAGGGGCGGCAGCCGGCTGTCGCCAGCGATGGCGTCGAAGGCGGAGACGCCGGCGGCGGGGTCGCGCTTCGCCGCGGCCTCGGCGGCGCGGAACAGGGCGATGGCGCGGTAGCCGGCGGGACCGGTCTTGGCGATCTCCTGGAAGGCGGCCTCGGCCTCCGCATATTTGCCAGCGGCGCTCAGGGCCCCGGCCTCATCGAGGGCGACGGAGGTGGCAATGGCCTGCTGCTGGCGCCAGTAGCTGTAGCCGCTCCAGGCCGCCGCGCCGGCGATGGCGAGCACCACGGCGGCGATGAGGACGATGCCGTAGCGGTCCCACAGCTTGCGCATCCGCTCGCGCCGGAGGTCTTCCTGGATCTCGTGGAAAATGTCGGTCATCAAAGGTCCGCAGATGCAGGGCGCAGTCGCGCCGGCTCAGGGCGGCTAACCTATCCATGCGGCTTCATCGTGGCAAACCCGGCGTGGCCGTGCCTGTGGGCGACATGCGCTTGCCGTGCCGCGTCCCGCCCTTAGGATGGACCTGGGCCCGCCGCCGGCCCTGGGGCGCGGGGGAGACGGGGACGACCGCATGTCGATGCCGACGGACGAGCAGGCGCCGCGCGCGGCCGCCCCGTCCTTTGAATACCAGCTCAACCGCACCCCGGTCGGCGTCGTGATGCTCGACGCCGATCTCGTCATTCGCGCTGTGAACCCCGTGGCCCTGCGGCTGCTGGCGCCGGCGGGGGCGAGCCTGTTCGGCGTCAACCTTCTCGACCTGCACCCCGATGAGGCGCGCGACAAGGTGGGCTGGCTCATCTCGCGCGCGGCCACGGGCGCGGACGGAACCGCCTCGCTGGTGGTGACGACGGCCATGGGCAGCCTCGTCGCCAAGGTGAGCCGCCTCGACGGGGCGGGCGGCGTGGCCGCCGGCTACTGCATGATGATCCACGCCCTTGCCGACGCGCCCGTGATGGGGCGGGCCGATTCGGACCCGGCGGAGCTGCGGGTGGAAGCGGTGCCGGTGGCGGCCGAGGCCGGCCAGCCCCTGTGCCCCCTCATGAAGCTGCCGCTCATGCGCGGCAGGGGGGCAGTGATCTCCCTGATCGATGTGGGCGAGGTGGTGTGCCTCGTCGCCCAGGGGCACTATGCGGAGGCGCGCACGCTCTCCTTCTCCGCTTTCTGCCCGCGCTCCCTGGCGGACCTGGAGCGGCGGCTCGATCCCTCGGTCTTCCTCAGGGTGCACCGACGTTATGTGGTGAACATCCGCCACGTGCGCGGGGCCGAGCGGGCCGATGGCGGCTGGCACCTCATCCTCGCCGACAAGGCCGCGACGCGGGTGCCCGTGAGCCGGGCCAAGGTGGAGGCGATGCGCCGGATGCTGGCGGTGTGAGGTGCCGTTCGTGCAGCCTGGATGCCGTTCGTGCACACAGCTCGTGAGCCGTTCCTGCCGCGTTGAGCGTCCGGCCGCCGGCCGCCACCCTTCTGCCATGCGCTGATCCGGCGCCTCCGCAGAGGGGTGTTCCCATGGACTCGTCCGTTCCCGCCGATTTCTCCCATTTGCCGAGCGATCTCGACAGCCCCGATCGTTACGTCACGTTCCGCGGTATCGATTTCGAGGGCAACATGGCCCGCGTGCTCGCGCACCTCTTCCGCTACATCGACGATCCCGCCCATGGCAACGCGTTCTGGGCGCGGTTCAAGGCGCGGCTCGCGGCGACGGGGGAAGGCGGGTCGGCCATCTGCGACAAGCTGCTGCTGCTCCACTCCCACACCTACTACATGGTCGACCTGTTCGAGGACCACGACGACGAGGAGGCGTTGGCGGACCTGCGGAAGCTGGAGGAGGAGTGCTTCTGAGCGCCACGGGGGCCGGGGCGTTTTCAGGCAAGGCGGGTGGCGCGCGCACGAAGGCGCGTTCGCGATGTCCGGTCCTGGGGAGATGAGCCTCCGAACCATTGTCCCTTTGCGAGAGAGGGCAGCGGTGCGATCGCGCACCGCTGCCCTCGTTTCGTCAGGTCATCAGGAACCTGTGGCTCAGTTGCCGGTCGGCAGAGGCAGCGAGAAGCCCTGCTCCTTCAGGCTTTCCTGAACGTTCTTAAAGCGCTCATAACCCGACAGGGTGATGGGGCCGGCATAGGCTTCGCTCTGCGGCTTGCGCGGCGGGTACTGGACGTAGGTCTTCATCAGCTTCTGCATGGCCTCGTTGGCCGGAACGAGTGCCCAGGTGCTCTCGGTGAAGGTCGTCATGAAGATGTCGTAGCGCTCCTGCGGATCCTGCTGCAGGTCGAAGACCTGCGGAACCGTGGCGACATACTTCTCGGCGCCCTTCCAGCCCAGATTGGTGTCGACCGCGAGGCCGCCGGTGTGCGCGCCGTCATCGCCACGCAGGTTGAAGACATATTTGAAGTTGTCCACGCGCGCGGCGCCCGGCGAGAGCTCGTTCTCCGTGAAATAGAACCACTCGTGGCGCGGCGTCTCGCCCTTGCCGAACCACACGGGGGTCATGTCGTAGCTGTCGAAGATGATCGGCTCGCCGGCGCGGTCCTTGGTCGGCAGGGGAACCCCCGCGAGCGCGGCGAAGGAGGCCATCAGGTCCAGGCCGCCGATGATGTCGTCGTTCTTCACGCCGGCCTTCACCTTGCCGGGGAAGCGGACCATGGACGGGACGAGGTTTCCGCCCTCGCGCACGGTGCCCTTGGTGCCGCGGAAGGGCGTGTAGCCGGCATCGGGATACACGTCCTGCCAGGCGCCGTTGTCCACCGTGTAGAAGACCAGCGTGTCGTCGGCGAGGCCGAGCTCATCCAGCTTCTTCAGCACGTTGCCGATGCGGGTATCGAGCTCGACCACGGAATCCGCATATTTGGACTTCGAGATCGACTTGCCGATGAAATCCGGCGCCGGCAGGTTGGGCTGGTGGTTCTTCATGAAGTTGATGTTGATGAAGAACGGGGTGTTCTTGTTCTTGGAGGCATCGTCGAGGAACTCGACCGCCGCCTTCTCGACATACTCATCGAGGAACGGAATGCCCACGACGCCCTTCTCCGGCGTGTTGACATACTCGCCGTTCACCTTGAAGTCCTGCTTCACCGGCCCGCCGGCATTGCCGGAAAGCGCGCCCTTCGTGATCTTCTCGAACATCTCCCGAAGCTTGGGGTTCATGTCCGGGAACCACTTCGGATCGCCATAGGTGTAGGCGTTGAGGTGGTAGAGGAAGGCGTACTTCATCACGTCGTAGCCCTGGGCGTTCGGCAGGGCGTAGTCCGCCTCGCCGAGGTGCCACTTGCCCGTGAAGTAGGTTTTGTACCCGCCCTGCTTGAGCACGGAGGCCAGGGTCCATTCCGCCGCCGGCAGCCCGCCGCCCTGCCCCTGGAACGCCACGGTGGTCATGCCGGAGCGGTTGGGGATGCGGCCGGTCTGGATGGCCGCGCGGCCGGGCGTGCAGCTCGGCTGGCCGTAGAAGCTGGTGAAGGTCATGCCCTCGGCGGCCAGTCCGTCGAGGTTGGGGGTGGGCATGCCACGTCGCTTGCCGCCGAGATAGGCGCCGAGATCGCCCCACCCGGTATCATCGGAGACGATGAGCAGGATGTTGGGCTTCTTGGCCGGCGCCGCTCCTTGCGCATGCGCGCTGCCAGCGAACGCAAAAAGCGTCGTCACGGCAATCGCGCACAATGATGTGTGCTTAGGCAGGCTCAATGGACCGCTCCCATTTTCTTGGATGACCCGAGCTGACCGAGGCCAACTCACTTCACGTCCGGAAAGATCCGCTTCCAGTCGTTTTTCATGTCGATGAGGACCCAGCCTTCCGCGGGAGCCATGTCCATGGCCTTGTCGAGGCGGCCAAACGACGAGACCCGGTCATAGGCGTATTCGCGCACGGCATCGGTGTGATGCACGATCATGCCGAGGCGCGCGCCATCGCCCGCGGTCGTCCATTGCAGCATCTGGAGGTCGCCGTCCGAATTGCCGAACGCCGCGATCGGCCGCTGGCCGATATGCTGGTTGATGCCCACCGGCTTGCCGGCGCCGTCGTCGATGAAGTTGATGTCCGGCAGGCGGATCAGCATCGGCTTGCCGTCGACCACCTCGAACCGGGTCTTGATGCTGGAGCCGACGACTTGCGCGGGCGGTATGTCGTAGACCTTCTCCGACCACGGCCGCATGAACTCGATGCCGCCGCCGGAGACGATGTAGCTGGTGAAGCCGTTCTCGCGCAGATAGGCGAGCAGCTCCAGCATCGGCTGGTAGACGAGGTCGGTATACGCTTTCTTGAAGCGCGGATGCCGGGCTTCGGCCAGCCATTCGGTCACGGTCTGCTGGAACTCCTCCGGGGTCATCCCGGCATGGGTGACCATGACGAGCTGCATCAGCCCCTTCTCGCCGGATGCGGCCAGCGTTTTCAGGTCGCCGTCGATCGCCGCCTTGAGGGTCGGGTCGTCGCGCCATTCGGGGTGGCTTGGGGCGAGTTCGCGGAGCCGGTCCAGCGCGAAGGCAAGCTGGGTGTACATGGGCTGCTCCACCCAAAGCGTGCCGTCATTGTCGAACACCGCTATGCGCTGTTCGGGCGGCACGAAGTCCTTGCCCTGCCGGTCGGTGACCCTGTTCACGAAGGCCTCGATCGCCTGCTTGGCGGGCCCGTCGTTCCAGGAGGCCAGCGGATCGCAGAACGCTGGTGTGCCGAGAATGGAGAGTAGTCCTGCAATGCAGGCGATGTGTGCGAATACACGCTTCCAGCCCATATCTGCGCCTCATTCCGCACTTGCAAAAGAATATTTTATATAATTATATGGAACATATAATTATTGAATGGCATAAATGATCGTATATTTATTTTACAAGATTATAATGTATTGTTCATGTGCCAAATTGCATATAATTTATGTTATTATGATACATTTTAGCGACAGTGCAGGTATGTTGATCAGGCATCTTGAGCGGGTGGCGAATTCAGGCCACATTGTCGCTGCCGGTTCTTCTCATTTTGCGTCGCCGGGGAATGTATGACGGGCTACTCGGGATCGGTTGCGCTGGTGCGCGCGCGCGGCTTCGGCAACCTGCCTGAATTCGTGGAAAGGCAGGCCGGCGAGCGGACCCTCGTCGACATCTTCGAGAAGGTGGGCCTGCCGCTGGCGCTCCGCGATGATCCGATGATGCCCCTGCCGCTGCCTTCCATGATGAACCTGTTCGAGCGTGCGGCGTGTGCTCTGGACAATCGGGCCTTCGGGCTGGAGGTGGGCGAGCAGATGACCCACAGGGGATACGGCCTGTGGATCGATTACAGCACGGGTGCCGAGACCCTCGGTGGGGCGCTCCATCGCCTCGTGGCCACGAGCTGGGCGCATCAGAGCGGCGGGCGCATGGAGCTGGTCGAAGAGGGCGATCACAAGGTGCTGCGGTTCTGCTCGCCGGCGACGGCCCTGAGCAGGGTTCAGCACTCAGACCATATGCTCGCGCCCATGCGGGCCTTCATGAGGCTGTATCTGGGGCCGCGTTGGAACCCCGCATGGGCGGAGGTGGATTACACGCGCGATGCCGGAGCCGGCGCGGTCGAGGACCGGCTTCAGGCGGCGCTTCGATGCGAGCGGCCTGGCGCAGGCGTCGCCGTGAGGGGGGACGAGCTGGGCCGCCGCCGTGGCCAGAGCCATCCTATCCCGCGGCTGGACAGGGTCATCACCCTGAGAGATGTCCTCGCGGACGTTATCCTCGCCAACGCGCCGGAGCCCGCGCGCGCGATCTCGGCCGTGGTGGCGCTGCGCCTGCTGGATGGCCGAAGCGACATCGAGGGCGCGGCCGCCTTCGTCGGCCTGAGCGTTCAGGGGCTCCAGCGCCGCCTGCGCGAGAAGGGCTACACCTACCGGGAAATCGTGGGCGCGGCGCGGGCCGCGCGCGCCATGCGGCTGCTTCTGGAGACGCGGATGTCCGTGCTGTCGATCGCGCTGTCTCTCGGCTACGAAACGCACGCGGCCTTCACGCGCGCCTTTGCTCGTCGCATGGGATGCTCGCCGCTGGAGTATCGCCGCGGGGGGCGGGGACGTCATCGTGTGATGAGGGCGGCATCGGCCGCGGGATTGCCGCGCCCGCTGCGAGCCGGATCCCACGGTCTTCCTGCGAGGGAGGGCGCGTGGCCGGGCGCCCATCTGTTTTGGGGGCTGATCGTGCCAGCGTGATGGCCCGCTTTGCTTCAGGCTGGCGCGCTTAGGATTTGGAGGTCGCTGTCCGCGCCACCAGCCGCTTGGGAAACAGTAGAAATTTCCGAAGCAGTGCTGTGGCGCGCCCTAGGGGAGTCGAACCCCTCTCTCCACCGTGAAAGGGTGGCGTCCTAACCGATAGACGAAGGGCGCTAAGCGCTGGTCCTTATAGGCGGGGCATTTTCGTTCGGCAAGCACCCGGCGCCGAGTTTTCCAAAGGCATGCCGCCGGCTCCGAAAAAGAAAAGGGGCGCCCCGCAGGAGGCGCCCCAGTCGCAGAAACGTGCCGATGGGCAGGTGCGGCCCTCAGAACGGGCCGCACGCCATATCAGACCGAGTAGTACATCTCGAACTCGACCGGGTGCGGCGTCATTTCGAAGCGCATCACCTCGGCCATCTTCAGCTCGATGTAGGACTCGATGAAGTCCTTCTGGAACACGTCGCCCTTCAGCAGGTAGTCGTGGTCGGCGGCGAGCGAATCAAGCGCTTCGCGCAGCGAGCCGCACACGGTCGGGATCTGCTTCAGCTCGGCCGGGGGCAGGTCGTACAGGTCCTTGTCCATGGCCTGGCCGGGGTCGATGCGGTTCAGGATGCCGTCCATGCCGGCCATGAACAGGGCGGCGAAGGCGAGGTAGGGGTTCGCGCCGGGATCGGGGAAGCGGACCTCGACGCGCTTGGCCTTCGGGTTGTTGGTGTAGGGGATGCGGCAGGACGCCGAGCGGTTACGCGCGGAGTAGGCCAGCAGCACCGGCGCCTCGTAGCCGGGGACCAGACGCTTGTAGGAGTTGGTCAGCGGGTTGGTGAAGGCGTTCAGCGACTTGGCGTGCTTGATGACGCCGCCGATGTACCACAGGCAGTAGTCGGACAGGTCGGCATACTTGTCGCCGGCGAAGAGGGGCTTGCCGTCCTTCCAGATGGACTGGTGGACGTGCATGCCCGAGCCGTTGTCGCCGAAGACGGGCTTCGGCATGAAGGTCGCGGTCTTGCCGTAGATGTTGGCCACCTGGTGGATGCAGTACTTGTAGACCTGCAGGTGGTCGGCCATCGTGACCAGCGAGCCGAACTTCAGGCCGAGCTCGTGCTGGGCGGAAGCCACCTCGTGGTGGTGCTTCTCGACCACGGCGCCCATCTTGGCCATGGAGGCGAGCATCTCGGAGCGCATATCCTGGGCGCTGTCGATCGGGGGCACGGGGAAGTAGCCGCCCTTGGTGCGCACGCGGTGGCCGAGGTTGCCGCCCTCATACTCGGTGTCGGCATTGGTGGGCAGCTCGACGGAGTCGAGCTTGAAGCCCGTGTTGTACGGGTCGGCCTTGAAGCGGACGTCGTCGAAGATGAAGAATTCGGCCTCGGGGCCGAAGGCGACGCTGTCGCCCACGCCGGTGGACTTCAGATAAGCCTCGGCCTTCTTCGCGATGGAGCGCGGGTCGCGGCCGTAGGGCTGGCCGGTGGTCGGCTCCAGCACGTCGCAGACGATGGAGAGCGTGGTCTCCGAGAAGAAGGGGTCGATGGAGGTGGTGGCCGGGTCCGGCATCAGGAGCATGTCGGACTCGTTGATGGCCTTCCAGCCGGCGATGGAGGAACCGTCGAAGGCGGTGCCCTCGGTCAGGAATTCCTCGTCGACCATGGAGATGTCGAAGGTGACGTGCTGCCACTTGCCGCGCGGATCGGTGAAGCGCAGGTCGACGTACTTCACGTCCTCAGCCTTGATCTGCTCAAGGACGTCCTTGGCCGTCTTGGTCGTCATGTGGATGTCTGCCTTTCTGGGAAAAACTGCAGGTGAAACCTTGGGAGGCGTCAGATGGCGTCGAGGCCGGATTCGCCGGTGCGGATTCGGATCGCTTCCTCTACCGGGGAGACGAATATCTTGCCGTCGCCGATCCGTCCCGTCTGAGCTGCGCGACGAATCGCATCGACCGCCTTCTCCACCATCTCGTCGGCGATCACGATCTCGATCTTCACCTTCGGGAGGAAGTCCACCACGTACTCGGCACCGCGATAAAGCTCCGTGTGACCCTTCTGGCGCCCAAAGCCCTTCGCCTCGGTGACGGTGATACCCTGCAGGCCCACGTCCTGCAGCGCTTCTTTCACCTCATCAAGCTTGAAGGGCTTTATGATTGCCTCGATCTTCTTCATGCGCTCCGTCTCCCGGTGGCCCAACCCGCCGCCGCTGGGTCGGGCCGGCGAGGATTAAGCAGGATGCGTGCCACAAGGCTGTCCACGGGGGGATGCCGCCGCGAGGCCAGGGACAAGCTCATGATTGCACGAAAAATGGTCAGCTTGCCCAATAAATGTGCCAAGGCTGCCCGTCCGCTCAGCCGAAGCTGTGCATGAACTAGGCATCGCCGGAAGGAGACCTGAGTGTACGCGCTTCTCGATCCCCAGGAAATGAACCGGGCCGACCGCTGCGCCGTCGAGATGGGCGTGCCCTCCCTCAAGCTGATGGAAAATGCGGGGCGGGCCGTAGCCGACGTGGTCGCGCGCCGGTCGCCCTCCGCTCGCGTGCTGGTGCTGTGCGGCCCCGGCAACAACGGCGGCGACGGCTTCGTGGCGGCGCGCATCCTCGCCGGGCGCGGCTTTCGGGTTCATCTCGCCCTGCTCGGCAGCCGCGAGCATCTCGCGGGGGATGCGGCCGCGATGGCGGCGCTCTGGGCCGGTCCGGTGGGGGATGCCCGCACGGCCGACCTCTCGGCCGCGGATCTTATCGTGGACGCGCTGTTCGGCGCCGGCCTTTCGCGCGATCTCGATGGTGACGCGCGTGCGCTGGTGGAGCGCATGGCGGCCTGCGGGCGGCCCATCGTGGCGGTGGACCTGCCCTCGGGCCTCGACGGCGCCACCGGGCTGGTGCGGGGCGCGGCGGCGCCTGCGGTGGAGACGGTCACCTTCTTCCGCCGCAAGCCGGGGCACCTGCTGGAGCCGGGCCGGGGTCTGTGCGGCAAGGTGCGCGTGGCGGACATCGGCATTCCGGAGGCGGCGCTGGACGTGGTGAGCCCGCGCGCATGGGCGAACGGGCCGCAGCTTTGGGAGGGCGCCTTTCCGGTGCCGCGCCGGAGCGGCCATAAATATGATCGCGGCCATGCGGTGGTGGTGAGCGGCGGCGCCTGGACCTCGGGCGCGGCGCGGTTGGCCGCGCGCGGCGCGCTGCGGGCCGGGGCGGGCCTCGTCACCGTGGCGTGCCCGGCAGCGGCGCTGCCGCTCCAGGCGGCCTCCTATGCCGCCATCATGGCGCGGCCCATGGAGGGGCCGGACGACCTTTCCGCCTTGCTCGCCGATGCGCGGCTGCACACGGTGCTGCTCGGTCCCGGCCTCGGCGTGGGCGAAGCGACGCGGCGGCTGGCCGCGCTGGCGGCGCCGGGCCGGCGGCTGGTGCTCGATGCCGATGCGCTCACCGCCCACGCGGGGGCGGCTGGTGCCGTGGCGGAACTCGCGCGGCTGGCGCAGGCGCTGGTGGTGACGCCCCACGACGGGGAGTTCGCGCGCCTGTTCCAGGACGAGGCGGAGGTGCGCGGCGCGCCCGGCAAGCTGGCGCGCACGCGCGCTGCCGCGGCCCGGCTCGGCGCGGTGGTGGTGCTGAAGGGGCCCGACACGGTGGTGGCGGCGCCCGATGGCCGCGCCGCCATTGCGGAAAATGCGCCGCCCTATCTCGCCACCGCCGGTGCGGGGGATGTGCTGGCGGGCATCACCCTCGGCCTGCTGGCGCAGGGCATGCCGGCATTCGAGGCCGCGGCGGCTGCGGTCTGGGTGCACGGCGAGGCGGCGCGTGCGGCCGGCCCCGGCCTCGTGGCCGACGACCTGCCGGAGGCGCTGCGCATCGTCTACACCTCTCTCTACGAAACCCTGGGCGTCGAATAGGCGAGTGGACCGGCGCCGCGCCGCAGCGGGGCGCCGGTTTCGCGGGAGATGTCAGGCCGTGACCTGATAGGTGCGGGCCGCCACGCGGGCGCTGTCGCCCGAGCGCTGGGCGACGATGGACCATGTGCCGGCGCTTTCGGCCTTGAAGGCGACGCGGGCGGTGCCTTTCGCCCGTATCGGCACGGTATCGTGCCACCAGGGGCTCCAGCCGTCGTAATTGGCGTCGAGCAGGCGCACCGGATGGCCGTCGATGCGCACCGTCACCGGCGCGTCGAGCGGGTTGTCCAGGGTCAGCACCACCACGCGCCCCGTCTTCACGCTGCCGAGGAAGGGCGGCGTGGCTTCCGTCGCTCCGCCCTCCAGCTTGAAGGTGAAGCGGGCGGCGTCGGAGAAGGGCAGCTCGGCCGGCAGGCCGTTGCCGGGCAGGGGCGCCGGCGGGCCGCTCGGCGCGGTGCCGCCGGCGCCCACCGGCGTGACGATGGCGAGCTGCACCGGATCCTGGCTGCTCTCGATGGAGAGGATGGCGGGGTCGGCGCCGCCGAGGGTGACGGCGAGGTCCACCCGGCCGCCGGGCGCGATCTGCACCCGCGAATCCTTCGGCGCGAACGGCTCGGCCGGCTGGCCGTCCACCGCGATCACATAGCTCTCCGGCGCGTTCACGCGGATGCGCAGGAACAGCGGCGTGGCATTGATGAGCCGCAGCCGGGTGCGCCCGCTCGCGGGGCCCTGGAAAGTGGGCGAGATGGCGCCGTTCACCGGGAACAGCGGCAGCCCCGTTTCCGGCGGGAAGCTCTGGATGAACAGGACGTGATCCGATTCGTAGGCCGGCGTGCCGTCTTCCTCCACCACCAGGGCGCCGGCGAGGGCGCGCCGGGCGAGGGCGGGGTCCGCCGCATGGTACCAGAAGGTGCCGGCATCGCGCGGGGTGAAGCCGATGTCGGCCTTGGCCCCGGCCGCCACCACCGGCGCGGAAGGATCGGTGCCCGCGGCCGTGCGCACGCCCTGCCACACCAGCGAGAGGCTCTCCTTCATCGCATTGTCGAGGGAGACGGCGAGCGCGCTGCCCTTCTTCACCCGCAGCACGGGGCCGGGCAGGGCCTGGTTGAACAGGGCGAGCCGCCCCTGGCCGGCAAGCTCCGGAAGGCTGCCTTCCGCCGCCCGCAGGGCGATGGGGCCGCCCTGGCCCTGCGCAGCCGCCGGCGGCGCAAGCGCGGGCAGGATGAGGGAGGAGCAGGAGAGGGCGGCCGCCCCCTTCAGTACGGTACGCCGGGAGAAGGTGTGCGTGCTCACGCGAGGCTCTCCAAAGGGGCACGGCCGCGCACCCGGCAGTGCCCCTGGGGCCGTTGCGCCGGGTCGCTGGCGGGACCTTACTGACCTCGCGCGGAAAAGGGCAAGCGCCATTCGCGCCGCTTGTCACCGGCGTGGCGAGGTGGCCGCCGGGCGCCTTGCGCGGCCGGGGAAACCGCACCATTTTCTTGCTGCACCCCGCGAAGAGCATGATATAAGCCGCGACCCGACCGGCGTTCGCGCGCCGGGTCGAGCCTCCCATGGCGCGTGCCCTTGCGGGAACGCGGCGATGGTTCGTGGCGGCGGCGCGGGGCAGGCAGCCTGTGGCCGAGGCCGGAGGGTGTCGGCTGCGCACGCGGGCGTGGCGGAACTGGTAGACGCGCGGGATTTAGGTTCCCGTGACGCAAGTCGTGGGGGTTCGAAACCCTCCGCCCGCACCACGGTGCCGGTTTCATCCAGGTCGCAGCCGGTCGTTCCGCCGCAGCTCGCCGTGTCGCGAGGGCTTGCGCGGCTTGCGCGGCTGGTGTTGGCGCTCCCCCGAAGGGCGCGCTCCATCGCGTGGCCGCGGCGTCCGTCGTGGGAGCCACCGGATTCTCAAGTTCCCGCCCGGCGCGGCGGCAAGGATGTGAAGGCAAGACGATGCAGGTGACCGAGACCAAAGCCGAAGGCCTCAAGCACGCGTTCCGCGTGGTGGTTCCCGCCGCGGACCTGGACGCCAAGGCCGACGCGCGCCTCAACGAACTCAAGGGCCAAGTGAAGCTCAACGGCTTCCGCCCCGGCAAGGTTCCGGCCGCGCACCTGAAGCGCGTGTACGGCAAGCAGATCATGAGCGAAGTGATCGAGCAGACCGTCAACGACACCAACGGCAAGATCGTCGAGGAGCGCGGCTTCCGCCTGGCGCTCCAGCCGAAGGTGAGCCTGCCGGCGGAGGACCCGCAGGGCCAGGGCCTGCTCGATGGCGGCAAGGATCTCGCCTACGACGTCGAGATCGAGGTTCTGCCCAAGATCGAGCTGGGCGACTTCAAGTCCATCGCCATCGAGAAGCCGGTGCTGGAGGTGACGGACGCCGAGGTGGACGAGACCGTCCAGCGCATCGCCGAGGGCAACCGTCCGTTCGCCCCCAAGGAGGGCGCCGCGGCTGACGGCGACCGCGTCACCATCGACTTCGCCGGCTATGTGGATGGCGTGAAGTTCCCCGGCGGCGAGGGGCAGGACATCGACCTGCTGCTCGGCTCCAAGAGCTTCATCCCCGGCTTCGAGGACCAGCTGGTGGGCATTTCCACCGGCGAGAGCCGCACCATCTCCGTGACCTTCCCGGAGGATTACGGCGCGGCCGAGCTGGCCGGCAAGGCCGCCACCTTCGAGGTGACCGCCAAGGCCGTGGCCGCCCCGGGCGAGGTCGCCCTGGATGACGAGTTCGCCAAGACCCTGGGCATGGAAAGCCTGGAGAAGCTCAAGGGCATGGTGCGCGAGCGCATCGGCGCCGAGCACGCCGGCGTCGCCCGCCAGAAGGTGAAGCGCGCCCTGCTCGACGCTCTCGACGGCCTGCACAAGTTCGACGTGCCGGAAGGTCTCCTGAGCCAGGAGTTCGAGGGCGTTTGGAACCAGGTGCAGCAGGACCTCGCCGCCCAGAAGCGCAGCTTCGCCGACGAGGGCACCACCGAGGAGGAAGCCCGCGTGGACTATCGCAAGATCGCCGAGCGGCGCGTGCGTCTCGGCCTGGTCCTTGCGGAAATCGGCGAGCGCAACAATATCCAGGTCTCTGACGACGAAGTGACGCGCGCGGTCGTGGAGCGGGCGCGTCAGTTCCCCGGCCAGGAACAGCAGGTTTGGGAGTTCTACCGCAGCAATCCGCAGGCGCTGGCTTCCGTGCGTGCCCCCCTGTTCGAGGAAAAGGTCGTCGACTTCCTGCTGGAGCTCGCCAACGTCACCGAGAAGCCGGTGACCAAGGAAGAGCTCTACAAGGTGGAAGACGAGGACGCGGCGGCCTGACGAATCGGGTCGCTATCGTCCAGGATGAACCCGGGTGGCGCGCTTCGGCGTGCCACCGCTTGCGCCGTAGAAACGACAGCGCGACGGGACAGCAGATTTCAGCTGATCTGGACCGACAGCGCCTGAGGGCATCAGATGCGTGATCCTATCGATACTTATATGAATTACCTCGTTCCCATGGTGGTCGAGCAGACCAACCGTGGCGAGCGGGCCTACGACATTTACTCGCGCCTCCTGAAGGAGCGCATCATCTTCCTGACCGGCCCGGTGGAAGATGGCATGTCCACCCTCGCGGTGGCGCAGCTGCTGTTCCTGGAAGCGGACAATCCGAAGAAGGAAATCTCGATGTACATCAACTCCCCGGGGGGAGTGGTGACGTCGGGCCTCGCCATCTACGACACCATGCAGTTCATCAAGCCGGCGGTGTCGACCCTGTGCATCGGCCAGGCGGCCTCCATGGGCTCGCTGCTGCTCACGGCCGGCGAGAAGGACATGCGCTTCGCCCTGCCGAACGCGCGAATCATGGTCCACCAGCCTTCCGGCGGCTTCCAGGGCCAGGTGACGGACATCATGCTGCACGCGCAGGAAATCCTGAACCTGAAGAAGCGGCTGAATGAAATCTACGTGAAGCACACCGGCCAGGAGCTGAAGGCGATCGAGGATGCCCTCGAGCGCGACAACTTCCTGACCGCGGAAGCCGCCAAGGAGTTTGGCCTGATCGATTCGGTGATCGAGAAGCGGCCGACGGACGAGGCGCCCAAGAGCGTGTGACGACGGCTCGGCCGGTGCCCGCGGCAGGGCTCCGGCGCGATAAATGGCCCGCGCGGAGGATGGTCCCTGTTTGTCCCCCTTGCGTGCGGTGCGAGATCGCGCTTGCATGTCCCTAAGCCGGCATCGGATGCCGCGTGTCGGCCCTCGCCCTTTAATGGCGGGGGTCGTCGCGTTTCAAGGCCATGCCGAAGGGCGTGGCCAGCGCTGAAGAGGGCCGGGCGACGACGCGATGGGGCAGGTGCCCCGGCGGGCGGCCGTGGTCCGCTTTAACCAGCGCCCATGATGCCGCAGGGAAACCCCCGCCGCTGCCTTGATCGCGCCGTTGGAGGGTGATTGGCTGGCTTTCGGCCATAGCCCGAATGGGACCGAAACGGGATTGGCGAGCTTCTTGCTTGGCCTAATCCCCCACTGGTGATCTGTACGACACAGGCGCGCTTTGTGTCCGTATCGATAGATCGTAGGAGACGAAGATGAGCAAGACCGGCGGCAGCGACAGCAAGAACACGCTTTATTGCTCGTTCTGCGGCAAAAGCCAGCATGAGGTCAGGAAGCTCATCGCCGGACCGACCGTGTTCATCTGCGACGAGTGCGTCGAGCTGTGCATGGACATCATCCGGGAAGAGTCCAAGTCCTCTCTGGTGAAGTCGCGGGATGGGATCCCGACCCCGAAGGAGATCCGCAAGGTTCTCGATGATTATGTCATCGGCCAGGACCATGCGAAGAAGGTCCTCTCGGTGGCCGTGCACAATCACTACAAGCGCCTCAATCACGCCTCCAAGCACGGGGACGTGGAGCTCGCCAAGTCGAACATCCTGCTCATCGGCCCCACCGGCTCGGGCAAGACGCTCCTGGCGCAGACGCTGGCGCGCATCCTCGACGTGCCCTTCACCATGGCCGACGCCACGACCCTCACCGAGGCCGGCTATGTGGGCGAGGACGTCGAGAACATCATCCTCAAGCTGCTCCAGGCGGCCGACTACAATGTCGAGCGGGCGCAGCGCGGCATCGTCTACATCGACGAGATCGACAAGATCAGTCGCAAATCCGACAATCCGTCCATCACCCGCGACGTCTCGGGCGAGGGCGTGCAGCAGGCGCTGCTGAAGATCATGGAAGGCACGGTGGCCTCCGTTCCGCCCCAGGGCGGCCGGAAGCATCCCCAGCAGGAGTTCCTGCAGGTGGACACCACCAACATCCTCTTCATCTGCGGCGGCGCCTTCGCCGGGCTCGACAAGATCATCTCGTCGCGCTCCAAGGGCTCGACCTCCATCGGCTTCTCCGCCAAGGTGGCCCCGCCGGAGGATCGCCGCCCCGGCGAGCTGTTCCGCGAAGTGGAGCCGGAAGATCTGCTGAAGTACGGCCTCATCCCCGAGTTCATCGGCCGCCTGCCCGTGCTGGCGACGCTGGGTGACCTGGACGAGGAAGCGCTGAAGAAGATCCTCTCCGAGCCCAAGAACGCCCTGGTGAAGCAGTACCAGCGGCTGTTCGAGATGGAGAACGTGGACCTCACCATCCACGAGGAGGCGCTCGGCGCCATCGCCCGCAAGGCCATCGAGCGCAAGACCGGCGCGCGCGGCCTGCGCTCGATCATGGAAGGCATCCTGCTCGACACCATGTTCGACCTGCCGGGCCTGGAGGGCGTGGAGGAAGTCGTCATCTCCCGCGAGGTGGTGGAGCAGAACGCACGCCCCCTCTACATCTACGCGGACCGCGTCGGCGACGCGGGCGCCAGTGCCTGAGGGCGCGGCTCCGACATTTCTCCCCCGCGCCGCAAGCGCGGGGGAAGCAACGCTTTTTGATCGATTTGACGTTCGTCTCCCGCCCCGCGCCGTTCTTCCGGGGCGCCTGCAGCAGCCCTTGAAACGGGCTGCTGGCGTATCCATGTTGTTGGGGAAAGATCCGGTCTCCGTGCTCGGACCTCATGCCTCCCGCGGTGTCCACCGCTTCAGCATCGAAAAGCCGTTCCGGTAACCCGGCTGCGTGCACGCGCGGCAGCGCCTTCGCGTGTGCACCAAAGAAAGGATTGGGTCATGACGAGCCAGAAGCCGCGCCCCCCGCTCGTTGCCGGTGTGTCGCAAGCCTACCCGGTGCTCCCGCTGCGGGACATCGTGGTTTTCCCTCATATGATCGTTCCCCTGTTCGTGGGCCGCGAGAAGTCGATCCGCGCCCTCGAGGAGGTCATGCGCGGCGATACCTACATCCTCCTCGCCACGCAGGAGAATGCGTCCGACGATGATCCCGCGCCCGATGCCATCTTCGGTGTGGGCACGCTCGCGACCGTGCTGCAACTGCTGAAGCTGCCCGACGGCACCGTGAAGGTGCTGGTGGAGGGCGTCTCGCGCGCGCACGTCTCCCGCTACACCGACCGCACCGACCTCTATGAGGCGGAAGCCATCATGATCGAGGACGATCCCGGCGATCAGGTGGAGGCGGAAGCGCTTGCCCGCTCGGTGGTGAACGAGTTCGAGAACTATGTGAAGCTCAACAAGAAGGTGTCGCCCGAGGTGGTGGGGGTTGTCGGCCAGATCGACGACCACTCCAAGCTCGCCGACACCATTGCCTCGCACCTCGCGGTCAAGATTCCCGAGAAGCAGGCGGTGCTGGAGACCGTGAAGGTTTCCGACCGGCTGGAGAAGGTGCTCGGCCTCATGGAGAGCGAGATCTCCGTGCTGCAGGTGGAAAAGCGCATCCGCTCCCGCGTCAAGCGGCAGATGGAGAAGACCCAGCGCGAATACTACCTCAACGAGCAGATGAAGGCGATCCAGAAGGAGCTGGGCGACGAGGACGGCAAGGACGACCTCCAGGAGCTGGAGGACCGTATCAAGCGGACCAAGCTCACCAAGGAGGCGCGCGAGAAGGCCACGCACGAGCTGAAGAAGCTCCGGCAGATGTCGCCCATGTCGGCGGAAGCCACCGTGGTGCGCAACTACCTCGACTGGCTGCTCTCCATCCCGTGGGGCGTGAAGAGCAAGATCAAGAAGGATCTCAACTACGCCCAGGAGGTGCTGGACGCCGAGCACTACGGCCTCGACAAGGTCAAGGAGCGCATCGTCGAGTATCTGGCCGTGCAGAGCCGCGCCAACAAGCTCACGGGGCCCATCCTGTGCCTCGTCGGCCCGCCCGGCGTGGGCAAGACCTCGCTCGGCAAGTCCCTCGCCAAGGCGACGGGCCGTGAGTTCGTGCGCGTGGCCCTCGGCGGCGTGCGCGACGAGGCCGAGATCCGCGGCCACCGGCGCACCTACATCGGCTCCATGCCCGGCAAGATCATCCAGTCCATGCGCAAGGCCAAGAAGGCCAACCCGCTGTTCCTGCTGGACGAGATCGACAAGATGGGCGCCGATTTCCGTGGCGACCCGTCCTCGGCCCTGCTTGAGGTGCTCGACCCCGAGCAGAACAAGACCTTCGCGGACCACTATCTTGAGGTGGACTACGACCTCTCGAACGTGATGTTCGTGACTACGGCGAACACGCTGAACATTCCGCCGGCCCTCCTGGACCGCATGGAAGTGATCCGCATCGCCGGCTACACCGAGGATGAGAAGGCGGAGATCGCGCGCAAGCACCTGATCCCCAACGCCCTGCAGAAGCACGGCCTGTCGACGAAGGAATGGTCCATCGACGACGCGGCGCTCACCACCGTGATCCGGCGCTACACCCGCGAGGCGGGCGTGCGCAACCTGGAGCGCGAGATCTCCACCCTCGCCCGCAAGGCGGTGAAGGAGCTCATGCTCTCCAAGAAGAAGTCGGTGAAGGTGACCGCCAAGAACCTGGAGGATTTCCTCGGGGCGCCGCGCTACCGCTACGGCGAGATGGAGACCGAGGACCAGGTGGGTGTCGTCACCGGCCTCGCCTGGACCGAGGTGGGCGGCGAGCTGCTCACCATCGAGGGCCTGATGATGCCCGGCAAGGGCAAGATGACGGTCACCGGCAACCTGCGCGACGTGATGAAGGAGAGCATCTCGGCCGCGGCGTCCTACGTGCGCTCGCGGGCGGTGGACTTCGGCATCGAGCCGCCGCTGTTCGAGCGCCGGGACATCCACGTCCACGTTCCCGAGGGGGCGACCCCGAAGGACGGGCCCTCGGCGGGTGTCGCCATGGCGACTGCCATCGTCTCGGTGATGACCGGCATTCCGGTGCGCCGCGACGTGGCCATGACGGGTGAGATCACCCTGCGTGGCCGGGTGCTGCCCATCGGCGGCCTCAAGGAAAAGCTCCTGGCTGCCCTGCGTGGCGGCATCAAGAAGGTGCTGATCCCGGAGGAGAACGCCAAGGACCTGGCGGAGCTTCCGGCCAACGTGAAGAACGCGCTCGAGATCGTGCCGGTGTCGCGGATGGACGAGGTGCTCAGCAACGCGCTGGTGCGCTCGCCCGAGCCCATCACCTGGGAAGAGAAGCCGGTGAACGCCCCGGTGGGCGGCGAGGACTCCTCCGGAGTCGTTGCGCACTGAGGGTTTGAGCCGGCGGGGCATATCCTTGCCGGCTCATTTTCCCCGCCGCGGGGCCCGTGCGGGCGGTCGCGGCGGAGGGCTCCGCAAAAGCGGAAGTCGATGTGTTTGATTTCAATGGGTTAGAAGATATCGGCGGGCGGTCCGGTTCTCGGGTCGCCCGTCTTTTTTTCGCGGTTGCAATGCGAGAAATCGTGCATTGGCGCGGGTTTGAAGCGGATGGTGCTTGCAAAAGCCGTATTTTCCGTGATGCTCGCGCCGATCGTCGGGGCCCTGCCCCTCACGATTCGCGTTTTGACAACGGAAGGGAATGGTCAGATGACCACCAAGAACGAACTGATCGCCGCGGTGGCTGAGGAGGCCAAGCTGACGAAGACGGCTGCTGCCGCTGCCGTTGACGCCACCTTCGACATCATCGCCAAGGCGCTCAAGCAGGGCGAGGAAGTCAAGCTGATCGGTTTCGGCAGCTTCTCGGTGGTGACCCGCGCCGCCCGCGAGGGTCGCAATCCCCGCACCGGCAAGCCGGTGAAGATCAGCGCCTCCAAGGCGCCGAAGTTCACGCCCGGCAAGGGCCTGAAGGAAGCCGTCAACGAGTGATCCCGTGTTTCGGGCGCCGCAGCGGTGGCGCGGCGTCCGAAACGACGAAGGATCTTCCGTTTCGCTTTTGGACGGCCGCCTGTCAGCCCTTCGGCGAGGCGGCCGGCTCACTTTCGTTTGCCATGCGAGAGGGTGCCGTGTGAGGCTGTCGCAAGGCAGCGCTGGTGCGCGACGGCATCATGCCCTCATGAGATGATGCGGGCGCGCGTTCTTTAGCCGATGCGTCGCCAGCGGTTGGCTGGGCGTTGGGGCGTGACGTGATCCCCCGTGTCACGTATGCCTTATCCCCAAGCGGCCTTGCCGCTGTGGGCGGGGGATGATTTAACGGCGCATGCCGCCGGTGGGGCGGTTAGCTCAGTTGGTAGAGCATCTCGTTTACACCGAGAGGGTCGGCGGTTCGAGCCCGTCACTGCCCACCATCGCTCCAGTCTATTGATATTCAATAAGAAAATTGATTGAACTGATCGAGGCGTGCACCCCAATGTTCACATCGGGGCGTTTCGGATGCATTTGTGGTTAAGAGGCTTGACATACTGGTTCTCCCTCCGGGTACCCCGTCGCCACATTGCAGTGAGGTGGTCCCCGAAAGTTGGACAGGGCGTTAAGCTTGGTTCGGCCTGACGGAAGGACGAGCCTGATAACCGGGAAAGGGAAGCGGCGTTCCGCGGATTCCAAGGCGAAGGTGGCCCTGTGGGGCGCTCCGCGGGGAGCAGACGTTGGCCCTGCTGGCAGCGGAGCACGGCTTCCACCAGACCATGATCAAAGCCTGGAAGAAGCAGGCGGTCGAGGGGATGGCCTCGGTGTTCTCCGGCAAGGCGGAAGCCGCCGATGCCGCCCGCGAGAACGAGATCGACCAACTCCACGCGAAGATCGGCCAATTGGTGGTGGAATGGGAATTTTCCGTCAGGCCTCCGGGCGCTGAGCCTGGGGGCGAGACGCGGCATTGACGTTTCCCCCGCCTTTATCTGGCGTTGAGTTCGTTCTGGTGGTTGGGTTTGGGCTTGTCGGCCGGTGAGCGGCGGGATCTGGCGCGGAGCTTTTGGCTTGGCGCAGCGGCAGATCCCGTCGCGGGTGGAAGGCGGAAGGGGTCTGCCAGCGGAGGGCGGAGTACGGGCGTGATCCGTTGTAGTCGGACCGCCACCTGCTCAGGGCCGTTCTGGCCTGGCTCAGCCCCGAGAACAGCGTCTCGTTGAGAAGCTCATCGCGCAGGCGGCCGTTGAAGCTCTCGATGAAGGTGTTCTGCATGGGCTTGCCCGGAGCGATGTAACGCCAGTCGACCTTTGCCGCATCCGCCCAGGCAAGGATGGCATTGGAGGTGAACGCGCTGCCATTGTCGCTGACGATCATCCCCGGCCTGCCGCGCTCGGACACAAGGCGATCCAGCTCCCGGGCCACCCGCAGGCCGGACAGCGATGTGTCCGCCAGCAGGGTGAGGCATTCCCGGGTGCAGTCATCCACGACGGTGAGGATGCGGAAGCGGCGGCCATCGGTGAACTGGTCCGACACGAAGTCGAGCGACCAGCGCGCGTTCGGCCGCATGGGGATCATCATGGGCGCCCGCGTCCCGATGGCCCGCTTGCGGCCACCTTGCCGCTGCACCTTGAGGCGCTCCTCGCGATGGAGCCGGAACAGGCGCTTGTGGTTGACCGCCCTCCCGCCGCCGCCGCACGTGCAGGCGCCGCCTTACGGCAATTGCAATCAATTGCCTGCCGGCCAATGGATAGCCGAAGCGTCGCCGCTCATGGGCGAGGGCCTTCATGCGCTCGTGCCGGGCGCCGTCGTTGGCCCGCTTCGCTTGGTATCTCATGGTCATGCGGCAGAAGCTGGTGGCTTTACACGCCTGCCATTCGCTCATCCCGTGGTGGGGCTCATGACATGGGCGACGGCTTTGCGCTCGGCAGCGGGCGTCACCGCTTCTTTCCCAGGAGATCCTTCAGCGCGACATTGTCCAGCATCGCGTCGGCCAGCATGCGTTTCAGCTTGGCGTTCTCATCCTCCAGAGCCCGCAGCCGCTTGGCCTCCGACACCTCCATGCCGCCGAAACGAGCCTTCCACTTGTAGATGCTGGCGTCGCTGACCCCGTGCTGCGGCAAAGCTCCGCGACCGGAATCCCGGCCTAATGCTCCTTCAGGATCGAGATAATCTGCTCTTCCGAAAAGCGACTGCGCTTCATGTCCTGGTCCTCATGTCGGGCCAGAACAAACTTCAAGCTGGATTAGCCAGGGGGGCAACGTCACCAGCCCGCGCTTCACCCAGGTGCTGCTGGAGGCCGGCGTGCGGATCTCCATGGATGGCCGCGGCCGGTGGATGGACAACGTGTTCATCGAATGCCTCCGGCGGTCGCTGAAATACGAGTGCATCTACCTCAACGCCTTCGAGCCCGGCTCCGAGGCCCCGGCCGGGATTGGCCGCTGGGTCACCTCCTACAATCGCGCGAGGCCCCACTCGGCCCTCGGCGGCAAAACGCCGGACGAGGTCCACATGGCCTGCGACGGCATCAACATGGCGGCGTAACAAACACCAGAACCACGCTTAGCGAAGCCGCCAAACTGTCCGCGGAATGGGGCCACCTCAATGACATGCTGGGACTCAACACTGGGTCGTTATACGAGTTCGCCGCTCAATGCGTTCTGCTGATTGAAGTCGAGCCTGACGACGAGGTCATTGAAGTCCTGGTCACCGCCGCCATAGAGGTCTTCCCACCCCCAGGTGTTGAGGCCGTAGTTCCAGATGTGGTTGACGTGCGTGCCGTTGCTGACCTCGTTGGCTTCGGCGAAGGCGTAGAAGTCGTGGTCGGGGGTTTCCAGGCGCATCACCACGAGGTCACCGGAATTGATCCCGATGAGTTCGGCCGTGCTGAGCTCGCCATAGCCGGCACCGCTGATCCACGTGCCCCCGGCCGTCGTCTGGTAGGCGCGGGCCTGGCTCGCCGCATCATAGCCGGCATCGCCGGGATGCAGGCCGTCGATGGTGCCGGAATAGTCGTCTACCCGGTAGAACTCGACCTGCACATGCAGCACGCCGTTCTGGCGCATGGTCACGGTGGCGTGTTGGTCATCGGCGCCACCGGCGGTCTGAGCCACCATGACGGTGCGGGCCACCTCCACGGAGGATTGGCCGTCGGCGGAGACGAAATCGACGAAGCCGTAGAGGTTCGAAAGGGCGGCCTGGGGGGTGCCGGCCGTCTGGCCGTTGATGTCCACGGAGAGCTGCGAACCCGCCGCCACGGTTGACTGATAGGAATAGGCTTGGGCGTGGCCGTCGGACTGGGTGACGAAGTCGGCCGACACATCGGCGCTCAGCATCTGCTGGGCGAACGCCCTGGACCAGGCGCTCATGGTCGGTTGCAGGCTGAGGGCGCTGGTGCCGTCGGCGCCCAAGTCGAGCTCCAGATCGCTGCTGTCGGCGAGCGCCGCCTGGAAAACGAGGCTCTGGTCGATGGAGCTTGTCCAGCTGCCGCTGGCATCGGCGGTGAGCACCTCATGCCCGGTGCCCGAGGTCTGTGCGCCGACGATGGCAAGCAAAGCCTGCATGAGCAAATCGGGATTGGCGTTTGCGGTGTCGAGGTCGAGGGCGTAGCCGGGGCCGGCGTGGTAGCCCTGGGTGGTTTCGGCCGTGCCGAACGCGCCGGGCGCCACAACTGAGGCGATGGCGAGGAGGTCGCCGAGATCGGCCACGCGGGGCAGGCCATGGGCGTCAAGGGCGGCATCGATCTGGGGCGCCAGGGTTGCCAGCGCCGCCGAGGAGGTGACGGTGGCCTCGGCCCCGAAGCCGTTTGTGTCCACCGCCGTATAGGAGAAGCTGACCGACCCGGAGAAAGCGGGATCGGCGGTGAAGACGAGGGTGTTGTGCTCGTTGAGCAATACCTGGCCGCCGCGCACGTCGACGCTCCGGCCGGCGGCGATATTGTGGCCGTTGACTTGGGTGATGGTGAGAGCGGCGCCGCCGGGATGGCTGTCATTGGCCACCACGTCGATGGCGACGGAGCTGCCGCTGGAACCAAGGGTGAAGTGGTCGGCTGTGGCGAGAGGGAGCTCGTCCGCCCGGACCACCGCGCCGGTGACAGTGCCGGTGCCGGTGGCGCCGGTGGAATCCGTAAAGCCGTAAGTGAAGGCGGTGGAGCCGTGGAAATCGGTGCCGGGGGTGAAGACGAGCTGGCCGGCGACGGAGAGCAGGACCGTGCCGCCGGCCACCGCCATCATCTGACCGACGGCGAGGGCGGTGTCGTTGACCTGGGTGATGCGCCGGGTGGTTGGATCGCCGCCTTCGTCATTGGCGAGGACGTCGAGCGCGACTCCACTGGCGTTCTGGAGCAGGGTGAAGGTGTCGGACACGCCGGTGGGTGGTATGACGGTGGAGGCGAAAGTGACGCCGCGGGTCTGGCCTGCGAGGGTGCCGCCATGACCATCGGTGACGGCATAAGAGAGCGCCACCGCGCCGGAGAAGCCTGCGGCGGGCGTCAGGGTCCAGGTGCCGTCGCCATTGTCGACCAGGGTCCCGGCGGAGGCGGAGAGGCCGGAGACGGAGAGCGTATCGCCTTCGGCATCCGAGAACCCCGCAAGCAGGTCGGACGCATGGATGACGTAGGGCGTGTCCTCGGTGCCTGCAGCCAGGGTCGCAGTGGGGGCGCCGGCGGGAGCGTCGTTCACGGCGGCAAGCGTGATGCCTCGGGTCTGGCCCGAGAGCGTCCCGCCATGGCCATCTGTGACGGCGTAGGTCAGGGTCACCGCGCCAGTGAAGTTGGCCGCGGGGGTTAGGGTCCAGGTGCCGTCGCCATTGTCGACCAGCGTCCCGGCTGAGGCGGAGAGGCCGGAGACCGAGAGGGTGTCGCTATCGGCATCCGAGAACCCCGCAAGCAGGTCGGACGCATGGATGACGTAGGGCGTGTCCTCGGTGCCTGCGGCCAGGGTCGCGGTCGGTGTGCCGGCGGGAGCGTCGTTCACGGCGGCAAGCGTGATGCCTCGGGTCTGGCCCGAGAGCGTCCCGCCATGGCCATCTGTGACGGCATAGGTCAGGGTGACCGCGCCATTGAAGTTGGCCGCCGGGGTCAGGATCCAGGTGCCGTCGCCATTGTCGACCAGCGTCCCGGCGGAGGCGGAGAGGCCGGAGACCGAGAGGGTGTCGCTATCGGCATCCGAGAACCCCACAAGCAGGTCGGACGCATGGATGATGTAGGGCGTGTCCTCGGCGCCTGCGGCCAGGGTCGCGGTGGGGGCGCCGGTGGGGGCGTCGTTCACGGCGGCAAGCGTGATGCCTCGGGTCTGGTCCGAGAGCGTCCCGCCATGGCCATCTGTGACGGCATAGGTCAGGGTGACCGCGCCGTTGAAGTTGGCCGCCGGGGTCAGGGTCCAGGTGCCGTCGCCATTGTCGACCAGCGTCCCGGCTGAGGCGGAGAGGCCGGAGACCGAGAGGGTGTCGCTATCGGCATCCGAGAACCCCACAAGCAGGTCGGACGCATGGATGATGTAGGGCGTGTCCTCGGCGCCTGCGGCCAGGGTCGCGGTGGGGGCGCCGGTGGGGGCGTCGTTCACGGCGGCAAGCGTGATGCCTCGGGTCTGGTCCGAGAGCGTCCCGCCATGGCCATCTGTGACGGCATAGGTCAAGGTGACCGCGCCGTTGAAGTTGGCCGCCGGGGTCAGGGTCCAGGTGCCGTCGCCATTGTCGACCAGCGTCCCGGCTGAGGCGGAGAGGCCGGAGACCGAGAGGGTGTCGCTATCGGCATCCGAGAACCCCGCAAGCAGGTCGGACGCATGGATGACGTAGGGCGTGTCCTCGGCGCCTGCGGCCAGGGTCGCGGTGGGGGCGCCGGTGGGGGCGTGGTTGACCGCGGCGAAGGTCAGCGATTGGGTCTGGCCGGACAGGGAACCGCCGTGACCATCGGTGACGGCGTAGGTCAGCGTGACCGCGCCGGAGAAGCCTGCGGCGGGCGTCAGGGTCCAGGTGCCGTCGCCATTGTCGACCAGGGTCCCGGCGGAGGTGGAGAGGCTGGAGACGGAGAGTGTATCGCCTTCGGTATCCGAGAAACCCACAAGCAGGTCGGAGGCGTGGATGACGTAGGCAGAACCTGCGCTGCCGGCAGCGAGCGTCGCGGTCGGTGTGCCGGTGGGGGCGTCGTTCACGGCGGCAAGCGTGATGCCTCGGGTCTGGCCCGAGAGCGTCCCGCCATGACCATCGGTGACGGCATAGGTCAGGGTGACCGCGCCATTGAAGTTGGCAGCCGGGGTGAGGGTCCAGGTGCCGTCGCCATTATCGACGAGTGTGCCCGAGGAGGTGGAGAGGCCGGAGACGGATAGCGTGTCGCCATCTGCATCGGAGAACCCGGCAAGCAGATCCGAGGCATGGATGACGTAGGGCGTGTCCTCGGTGCCTGCGGCCAGGGTGGCCGTCGGCGCGCCAGTGGGGGTGTCATTCTCCGCCGTGACGTTGACCACGATTTCGGCGGACGAACGGAGGAAGGTGGAGAGCTGCCCCGACTGGTTGGCCACGACGATGTCGAGATCGCCGTCGCCGTCGAGATCGCCGAGCGCGAGCGTTCCGAAGGATCCGACGTCAAAGGAGCCGATCTGCACGGGCGCGCCGAAGCTTGCAGCCGTCGCGGAGCCCTCATTCATGATGGCGAAGATTTGGCCCGCCTGGCTGCTCGCAACGATGTCGAGATCGCCGTCGCCGTCGAGATCGCCGAGGGCGGTAGACAGGAATAGGCCGATATTCGGGGTGCCGATTTGCACGGCGGTGCCGAAGCTCGCGGCTGTCGCCGAGCCGACATTCATCACCGCGAAGAGCTGACCTGTTTTGTTTGTGACGACCAGGTCGAGGTCGCCGTCACCGTCGAGATCGCCGAGGACCGGCTTCGCATACCCGCCGAGGCCGCTGATACCGAGCGATACGGCCGTGGCGAAACTCGGGGCCGTCGCCGTGCCGGTATTGGTGACCGTGTAAAGAACGCCTGCCAGATCCCCCACGGCGATGTCGAGGTCACCGTCGCCATCGAGATCGCCGAGGGTGGCTGATGCGAACGACCCGACGTCGATGGTGCCGATTTGCGTGGATGTGCCGAAGCTTGGTGCGGACGCTGTGCCGGTATTGGTGAGGGTGCGAAGGGTGCCGTTCGAAAGCGCTGCGATGAGGTCGATATCACCGTCATGGTCGATGTCGCCGAGCGCAATGCCCGGATAGGTCCCGCCCAAGCTGGCGCTATTTAAGGGATTGGACGTGCCCGTCAGTTGGGATACCACCTGGACGCTCAGTGTGTGGCTCGCCGTGGGCGTGTCCGACGTATTGGCGTAAGTCAGGTTCTCGACGAGCGCCTCGGCCGCGGTCGCCGTGGCCGAGGCGTTGAAGGTCACCTTGAATGTGGTGCCGCTGCCGCCAGTCGCCGTCCCGATCTGTACGCCTCCGTACGACACCGCGCCTGTTGAGCTGTCGAACTGGATCAAACCCGCGCCGGCACCCTGGTCGCGGATGGAGATGCGGTCCTCCGCCAGGGCGCCGAAGACCGTGAGCGCGCCGCCGTTTAAGCTGCCGTTCGGGTCGCTGAAGGTGACGGCTGAATCCAAAAGCTGTGGCGTGGCATTGACCGTGTTCTCGAGGAACGTCACCGTCGAATCGAGATCGCTCAATGTCTGCGCTGCCATTTCAATTTCCTGCCAAAGAACGACGCGAAACCCAAGCGTGCAAATGCCTCGGTCACACGCTTGTGGCGGCCGATGCGGCATTGCGACTTAGCGAGCTCTACGATAGCGGTATAATAATCTCAAGAACATTTCCCCGGCAGGCCCGACCCCGCCGGCCAGCTCTCGTCTGGCGATCAAGCGAGAGGCTTTCAGGAGGGGATTCGCGGCTTTTCCACCGACTGTGTCGAGCGCCGTCATGCCCGTCTTGGCGCCCCTCTTGCTCGATCCCTTCCGGACATGCGATGGCGTCGCGCGGAGCGCGAGAAGAGGATTGGCGCATGCCCGAGGATCAGCCGCTACCGCCCGACGGCGGAAGTCCAATTCTGATGTACTCGCCGAACTTCATCGAATGGTTGGCTCGCGTGGGCGGCAGTCTCGCACTCACCACCTATCAGGCAGGCCGGCTGATCTTCATCGGCCGCAAGGCCGAGGGGACGATCCGCGCGCACGAGCGCTATCTCGAGCACTGCCAGGGGCTATGGACAGACGGTATTGAGGTGTGGATCAGCGCGAGATCGATGCTCTGGCGCTTCGTCAATGCGTTACGTCCCGGCGAAACGACGGTAGCGGGTGCCGTTCGGAAATTCGTGCCGCGCGAGGGCCGGGTGACGGGGCGGCTCGACATCCACGATATCGGCGTCGATGAGGCCCGGCGGCCGATCTTCGTCAATACCGCCTATTCCTGCCTCGCAACGATCAGCGAGAGTGCCGCGTTCCAGCCGCTCTGGCGGCCACGCTTCATCTCGGCGCTGCTGCCAGAAGATCGCTGCCATCTCAACGGACTAGCCATGCAGGCCGGTGGCCGGCCGGCTTTCGTGACGGCGGTTGCGAAGTCGGACGTCGCCGATGGCTGGCGGGACCACCGCCGCGCCGGTGGCATCGTCATCGACGTTGCTTCGGGCGAAATCGCCGCGACGGGGCTGTCCATGCCGCATTCGCCTCGTCTTTACGGCGGCAAGCTCTGGCTGCTCAATTCCGGCACAGGCGAGTTCGGCTTCCTTGATCCGGCAAATGGCCGGTTCGAGCCCGCCGTCTTCTGTCCGGGCTATGCCCGCGGCCTCGCATTCATCGATGGCCATGCGCTGATCGGCCTATCAAGGCCGAGGCATGGCTCGACCTTCGAAGGTCTTTTGCTTGATGAGCGGCTGAAAGAAAAAGGTGCGGAGAGCCGCTGCGGCGTGATCGCGGTGGATCTCGCCTCCGGCTCGATCGTCGCCTGGCTGCGTTTTCGTCACACGATCGAGGAACTCTACGACGTGGCCGCCTTGCCGGGTATCACGCAAGCCGAGGCGGTTGGCTTCAAGGGAGAGGATATCGAGCGCGAGATCCAGGCCGAGCGATAATTGCGAGAGCACGGGTCGTCTCTTTCGGCGCTTGGCGCGGGGCTCGGATTCGCGGCGTTGTGCGGGGGCACATCAAAGGTCGGCCGCCAAACGCCGAATAGGTGCCCGGAACCTGCCGCCGCTTGCCGGCACAATCGACGGCACCCGTGCCGCCCACTTCGATCGCCGCGCCGCCGCCGGTCACGATCATCGCAGCGCCGTCCGCGGTTACTCCCGTCAAGCGCCATGATGCCTTTGGTGTCCTCGCATCAATGCGACACAGGATTTTCCTGGCATCCATCCTGTCGGCGACGATCCATGAAATCGCATAGCCGGCCGAAGCAGACGTGATGGTCACCCAACACTGGACGTCCTGCCCGCAATCTCCACCCCACTCGCCGGTCCATCGGTCCCGGGCTTCAACGGCCGTTGCGCCTAGAAAGAGGATCGCGACTGCCGTAACCGCCCGCATCATCCAGTCCCCCTTATAGTTCCGGATGTAGACCGCCGCGGCACGTCGTAAAGTGCAAATTGTTGACAGGGACCTCCAGTTTTTTACACGTTATTGTAGTATTCAGCCCGAGCGTCTCGCTCGGCGAGGTCAGTTTTTATTTGAGTGTCAAGCACTTGTGTTCGTGGCGTAGTGTCCGCCCGTCACTGCCCACCATAATTTCAGTGGCTTACGTATTTCTGTCCCATCAACGGGGACAGCCGCGGCGACAGCTTCGAGCCCGGCCGCGTTCGTCCGCTGTCTCCTAGGCGGTGTGGACGGATTTGGCGGGGTCGAAGCGGGGGGATTCCCTTCCGGCTGTTTCGGTGATTCATAGAGGGTCGGCTTTTGGCGAGGTCGACCATGCTGACGCGGATGACGGACGAGGATTGGGCGGTGGCGCTGGATGTGTTCCACGCCTGCCGCTCGCGGCGGGGCGACAAGGGGCGAGACGACCGCAAGTTCCTCGAAGCCATGCACTATTTCACCGTGCACAACATCTCCTGGCGGGCGCTGCCGGCGGAGTTCGGGTCCTGGAACAGCGTCTGGAAACGGTTCTGGCGGCTGCGCCAGGCCGGCGTGTTCGAGCTGTTCTTCGAAACGCTGGCTTCGCTCAGCCGCACCGCGCATCTGGTTCAGATGTTCGATTCCACCGTGGTGCGTGCCCACGTCTCCGCCGCCGGGGCAAAAGGGGGCAGCAAGGCCACGCCCTCGGGCGCTCACGCGGCGGCTTCTCCACTAAGATCCACCTCAAGAGTGACTTCGAGGGCCACCCGATCGCCTTCCACCTGACCGGCGGCGAGGCCGGCGACAGCCCGCTGTTCAAGCTGCTGCTGGATCTTGGTCCCGATGTGAAGCCCCGCGCGGCGCTCGCCGACAAGGGCTATGACGCCAAGGCCAACCGGGCGCTGGCCCGAGCGCGCGGCATCGCGCCCGCCATCCCGTTCAAATCCAACGCGAAGGATCGTCCCGCCTTCTTCCCGAAGGCGCTCTACAAGGGCCGGGCCCGCATCGAGCAGTGCTTCGGAAAGCTCAAGCGTTTCAAGCGCGTCGCCCTGCGCTGCGAGAAGACAGAGCGCGGCTTCGCCGCAATCGTCGCGCTCGCCTTCTCATTCATCCTCATCAAATCCGTCCACACCGCCTAGGCTCAGGACCTGTTAATTTCGATTGAGTTGTGATTCAACGCCTCCGCTGAGGAGGCTGGCATGGGTGATTTTTTTCTGTTGAGCGCGCGGCAGATGGCGCGGATCTCGCCATTCTTTCCTTTGTCCCACGGGGTGCCTCGGGTCGATGACCGTCGGGTGGTCAGTGGCATCGTGTACGTGATCAAGCACGCCCTGCAGTGGAAGGATGCGCCCACGGGCTATGGCCCCCACAAGACGCTCTACAACCGCTTCATCCGCTGGAGCCGGCTCGGCGTCTTTGACAGGATCTTCGCCGCCCTGACGGGTGAAGGTCCCAAACCGGAACGCATCATGATCGATGCCACCCACCTCAAGGCTCACCGCACGGCGGCGAGCCTCATAAAAAAAGGGCTGTTCCCCGCCATATCGGGCGCACCATGGGCGGGCTGAACTCCAAGCTGCACACGGTCTGCGACGAGAGGGGCCGGCCCGTCGTGATGCTTTTGACCGAGGGCCAGATGAGCGACCACAAGGGGGCGCGCATCCTGCTCGAAGTCCTGCCGCCGGCCAAGGTCCTCATTGCCGACAAAGGCTATGACAGCAGCTGGTTCCGCAAAGCCCTCGCAGCCAGGGGCATCGCGACCTGCATTCCCTCGTCGAAAAGCCGTAGGCGACCTTACCCTTATGATCGGGCCCTTTATCGCCAACGTCATAAGGTGGAGAACCTGTTCGCCAAACTGAAAGACTGGCGGCGCATCGCCACCCGCTACGACCGATGCGCCCACACCTTCTTCTCCGCCATCTGCATCGCCGCAACCGTCGCTTTCTGGCTCTGATCAATGAGTCCTGAGCCTAGCACTACTTTGGCAGAATCAGATTGGTGGCCTCCAGATAGGCCTTCGGCAGTGGGGGCAAGTTGGCGGTGTTGATGCTGAGGAGAGTGCCTTGAGGACGGCCCGGCGGACCTGAGGCAGGGTTGGTCTGGGCGGTCCCTGCCGCAGGCTTTTTTTCTCCTGCGGCCTGGCCCAGGCGCCGATGCTGGAGGAAAGCGTAGGCGATCATGATCATCAGGGCGTGGCGGTGGAGGCCGCGCCAGGAGCGGCCCTCGAAATGGTCGAGGCCCAGTTCCTCCTTCATCTGCTGGTGGGCCTGCTCACATACCCAGCGCGCCTTGATGGCGGCGGCGAGCTTTTTCAGGGAGGCTCCGGCCGGCAGATTGGAAAGATAGCATTTGCGCTCGCCCGAGCTGCGCCATTCGCCCACCAGCCAGGCTTCTTCTCCCGGCATGTGCTGCTGGCCTTTGTCGTGGATGGGCTGGGGTGGTCCATCGGCGATCCGGATGCGGCAGGCAGCAAAGCGCGCGCTCAATGGACCCTTGGTGCTGCGCCGCCAGGAGACCTTGCGCCATCGGGCCTCGGCCAGAACCGTCTCGGCGGACACGGAGAGCTGATCGGGGATCTGGTTCTTGCGGGGCCGACCGCGCCCGGCAACGGGGAAGATGAGCGCGACATCGGCGCCATAGACTTTCTGGTGCTTGGGGATGCCCACGGCCCAGGTGAGACCGCGCGTGCTCAGGCCTTGGCGGAAGGAGGCGGACAGGCCGTAGCCGGCATCGGCCAGGACCAGTCCGAAACGCACACCTTGTGCCCTGGCGCGATCGATCTCCTGAAGGGCAATCTCGGGCTTGGAGCGCGGCGCCTGGAACGGCTCTGGTACACCGGCGGTGACCATGCGTTCGACATCGTCGGTCCAGCTCTGAGGCAGGAACAGCCGCAGGCCCAGAGCGACAGGGACCTCGTTACGTGCGAGCGTCACGGAGACCAAAGTCTGGCAGTTGGCGCGCTTTCCCAGCATGGAGGCGTATTGCGGCGCCACGCCTACCGAATGGCTGCCCTTCTTGGGCAGGCTGGTGTCGTCGATGACGAGGATGGCATCGGGTCTACCCACCAGGCGGTCGGCGGCGCGAGCGAGTTCCGCTTCAAGGGGGGCCTCGTCCCATAGACCATCCGAGATGAAGTGGTGGAAGCGGTCATACCGTGTCGGCTCGAGCCGCTCGGCCATGGGCTGCATGCTCTTGCGCTCGCCCGGACCAATCAGCCCCGCCACGTAGAGCGGACACATCTGCCGCCGCTTCTTGTGCCCCAACAGGGCCACGAACGGCTTTAGGAACTCCCCCAGCGCCTCATCCCAGCTCGCCATGGCCTGCGCTCCAATCCGGGCGCAAACCTCACCACCCTAACGTTATCAATCCGTTAATCTGCCAAAGTAGTGCTAGTCCGTGGCTTGCCCGTAGCCGCTGCGGCAGCAGATTGAGAACCCGGGTGGTGGTGGCCGTATGTGGCTTCCAACCGCTGCGCCGTCATCCCGAGAAAGCGCGCGCCCTCTCATCGCTCTGCGCCGTGCTGCGTCATCCACGTGGCGCAGGCCTGCCCGCGCGTCGGCCGCGTATCCAGGTCGCGGGCCCATGCATATCGGGGTGGGCTCGGCGCCGGCGCGGCGCGGGGCCGAATGTGCATTCCTTTCCGCGCGAATGCCCGGTGCGCCGAATCTTTTGCCGTAAATCCGATAGCGCTCGAGAAACGCGCTGGGGTGTTGTGGCCGTCGACCGGGCCTGGCGGCGCTTGGTATGTGTTTTTTGGAAATCACGTGCTGGTACCGCTCCGCGCGCGATGCCGGCAAAGTTCTCCACACCCTTGTCGCAAAAACGCGGAACCTCGCTTGACGGCGCGGCGGGTCCTGCCCTATCAGAAGCTCCTCCACGGCGCTACGGATTGCGCGGCGCCGGTTGGGGGTGTAGCTCAGTTGGTTAGAGCGCCGGCCTGTCACGCCGGAGGTCGCGGGTTCGAGCCCCGTCACTCCCGCCACTTTTGTGGGCTTTCTTCGGATCGGGGCAGATCCCTCAAGTGCCCACATCTCAAATATTCCCTTCAAACTCAGATCGCAGTGAATCTGATCGGTGTCACCCTGCGTCGCAAGCGCGCAGAGGGCGCCACTTAGGTGGAGTGTTGCAGGTCTTCGCGCGGGGTTTCGTCCTGTTCGGCGTGGTTCTGCTCGCTGCGCCGGTGCTGGCATGCCCTGCGGGCGTGCGTCCGACCCCGGCGCTGGTGCTGGGCAGCCAGGCGGCGGAGCGGTTGCGGGCAGGAGTGCCTCTGCGCATCCTCGCGATCGGCTCGTCGAGCACCGCCGGCGTCGGTGCATCGCGTCCGGAGACGACTTATCCCGCCCAGCTCGCTCACCTTCTGGTGGGGGCGCTGGGGGAGGGGCGGGTGGAGATCATCAACGCCGGCGTCTCCGGCGAGAGCGCGCCGGCCACCGTGAAGCGGCTGGAGGCATTCCTGGCCCATGGCGAGAAGCCTGATCTGGTGCTTTGGCAGGTGGGCACGAACGACGTGATCTTCGGCGGCACGCCGGAGAAGCTTGGGGCCCTTGTGCGGCGCGGGCTGGAGGCGGCCGCGACAGCGGGCGTCCCGATCGTGGTGATCGACCAGCAGTATTTCCCTCTGATCCTGGACGTGGGCCGCTACGAGCATTTCGTGAGCGCGGTGGACGAGGCGGCGGCCGAGCACGGCACGCCGCTGCTGCGCCGCTACGGCATGATGAAGCAATGGGCGGCGGACGACCCCGCCGGCTTCAAGGGCCTGTTCTCCTGGGATCGTTTTCACATGAACGACAAGGGCTATGCGTGCCTCGCCGAGGAGCTGGGCGGGGCCATCGTCGATGCCGTTGGCGCCGCCGGCAAGCCGGCGCTGCCGGGCGGCGGCCCGCGCGTGCCCGCGCTTTCGCGGTAGCGCAGCGGTGCGAGGGGCGCGGCGTCCCGGGGCCATCGAAGGCGTGCCGAGGGAAGCCTGAACCGGCGCATGGCGATGTCGCTCGGGCTGCGGGTGGATATGCGCGCGGCGGAGCGAGCCTGGCGCCTCTTTCGCGAAAATTGATCTCGTTCAAGGCGAGGGTGGTCTCGCCGCCGCATCCTTCATGATCGACTTATTTCTGGTGCGCGGAAATCCGTGTGGAGGTGGGGCGATTTCTCGCTTGACGCGTTATATAAGTAAAATATATTACGATTCATATAGCGTATAAAAAGTTACAATCCTTCCGGAGTTAAATGATGACCGCTCTCGCGACGATCACGGAGCCGACAGTCGCCATTGGTGACAAGGCTGATGAAGTGATGATCCATGTGCGCTTCCTTCCGAGCGCGGAAATTTTCACGATCGATGCGAAGCCGGAGAGCTTGTCGCCGCGTGAGTGGTACAACAAGCTTTATATGGGCTATACGCAATACTATCAGGCGCGCGCCAACGGCCGCGGCTTCTTCCGGCTTCCCCGTCCCGTGTTCGACACGCTGATGGGCGACCTCGCGGCCTGACCTCCGCGTTGGCGCAGGGCCTCGGCGTTCCGTCACGGGCGAGGCTTCTTCGGTTTGCGGGCGGGGTGGAAACCGGGTCGGCCCACCGGGCCGGGCATCGTGCCGATCATGCCGTGCTGTCCGAGGACCCGGGGCGATCCTTGCTCTCCGGCTCCGGGAATTCGCAAGCGCGGCGTGGGGTGCGGGCCTGTTTCGAACCGGCCTCGGATGTGCGGCGGGCGGCGGTAGCGTCGTCCGCCGCACACGTTTCCGGGCACCGCGCGGAGGCCGCGCGCAGGCCTTTCAGTCCACCGCCAGGATGACCTGCGAGGTATTGAAGAAGGCGCACACCTGCGCACCGGCCGAGAGTTCCAGTTCGTCGGCCCCGGAGCGGGTGATAATGGACGTCAGCGTCTTGCCGCTGCCGAGGTCCACCACGATCTCGGTGTTCACGCCGCCGTCGATGCGCTCGAGCACCGTGCCGCAGATGAGGTTGGTGGTGGAAAGGCGGGGCTTCGGCTCCGGCCGCGCGAGCATCACGAACGAGGCCTTCACCAGCGCCATCACCTCGCGCCCCACGGTGATGCCCAGGTCGTCCGCGCTGTCATTGGTGATGACGGCGACGATGGAATGCGCGTCCGATACCTTCAGCACCACTTCCACGTTCACCGGTGCGCGGCGCACGTCGGTGACGGTGCAGTGAAACACGTTTCGGGCGCTGGTCTTCATGGCCACGCTCCAGAACAGCAGATCGGTGGGGCCGTCCAGCCCCTCCTCGGCGATGAGGGTGGAGATGCGGGCGAGCTTTTCCTCCAGCCGGCGGAAGGCGGCGATGAGGCGATGGCCTTCCTCGGTCAGGGTGGCGCCGCCGCCGCGCTTGCCGCCTGCCTTGGCGATGAGCACGGGGCGCGGCATCAGGTTGTTGATGGCCGCGACCGCGTCCCAGGCGGTCTTGTAGCTGAAGCCGAGGGCTTTCGCCGCCTCGGTGATGCTGCCGTGCCGGGCCACCGCCTCCAGGATGGCGATACGGTCCCGCCCGACCAGGAAGCGCCCCTCCGAGCGGAGCGCGAGCATGGCATCGATCTTGGTGGCAGAACCCATCCTCATTTCCGCGGCGCGGCCGGCTCCCTGGCTTCCGCTTGAGCCTAGCATATCGCGCGCGGGGGCGGCATGGGCGCATGGCGCGCGTGGCGTGATATAGTCGTATTACATATTTGCGGGGACTGGACGTATAGGAAGGCTCTGCGTCCCGTAATTCTCTGCTGTGTGCTTTATGACAGCGGTGTGTGGTTTCGGACATGGCTGGGTGCGTAGAGGAAAATCATCGCCAGCGATGTGGTGCCTTGCCGACATGGGGCCGAGCTGCTCCGCGAGGGCGGGATCTGGCTTGGAAATCTCCACGATCTCAATGGGAAGAGGGGCGCCGGACGATCTGTGGGGACGCTGCGGCTCATTCTGATCGTCATATAAAAAGAGATCATAGCGTCTGGCTATGACGCATCGTCGTGCCGTCCCGTTGGCATAACCATTTGGTTTGTATGCACAATGTCATTGAGCGGCCTCGTTCCTCATGCCGAGGGACAAGAAGAGGTGCGGCCTGGCATTGCTCTTGCTCAAGAACATCACAGCATTTCGTCGTGTGATGCCCTGTTCTGGCCAGCGTGGCCGGCTGCGGCGGGTGCTCTTGAAGCAGGAGACGAGAATGGCCCTGAGGCAGATCGCTTTCTACGGGAAGGGCGGCATCGGCAAGTCCACCACCTCCCAGAACACCCTCGGCGCCCTGGCGCAGATGGGCCAGAGGATCCTCATTGTCGGCTGCGACCCCAAGGCCGACTCCACCCGCCTGATCCTGCACGCCAAGGCGCAGGACACCATCCTCTCGCTGGCCGCCAACGCCGGCTCGGTGGAGGACCTGGAACTCGAGGACGTGATGAAGGTGGGCTTCATGGACATCCGCTGCGTGGAGTCCGGCGGTCCGGAGCCGGGTGTGGGCTGCGCTGGCCGCGGCGTCATCACCTCCATCAACTTCCTTGAGGAGAACGGCGCCTATGAGGACATCGACTACGTCTCCTACGACGTGCTGGGCGACGTGGTGTGCGGCGGCTTCGCCATGCCCATTCGTGAGAACAAGGCGCAGGAGATCTACATCGTCATGTCCGGTGAGATGATGGCCATGTACGCGGCCAACAACATCTCCAAGGGCATCCTGAAGTACGCCAATTCCGGCGGCGTGCGCCTGGGCGGCCTGGTGTGCAACGAGCGCCAGACCGACAAGGAATACGAGCTGGCGGACTCTCTCGCCAAGAAGCTCGGCACCCAGCTGATCTACTTCGTGCCGCGCGCCAACATCGTGCAGCATGCCGAGCTGCGCCGCATGACCGTCATCGAGTATGCGCCCGAAAGCGAGCAGGCCCAGCACTACCGCAACCTCGCCGCAAAGGTGCATGAGAACAAGGGCAACGGCATCATCCCGACCCCGATCACCATGGACGAGCTCGAAGACCTGCTCATGGAGCACGGCATCCTGAACGCCGTGGACGAGAGCCAGGTCGGCAAGACCGCCGCCGAGCTCAGCGCCTGATCGCGCGGTAAGCCCCGTGGGGTGGCCGGCCGGGTCGCAGCGGCCGGCCACTTCCGTTTTTGCGTGGGCCGGCGCCCGATTTACATCGCGTTTCTCTTCCGCGCGGCGATGGCAGGGCAGGAGGCGGGCTGCGGGCTCGTCCCTGACACCGCGCGGGCCTTGAAGGCGGCGGCTGGTGTCGCGCCATCGCCTCTCGCCCGTAAGCCGCGCGCTGGTCCTCCGATCCGTGGCCGTGCCGTCCTGCGCGCAGAGCGATGCCGCCGACTGAAGCGGCACCACCTTTGCTTGCGGACGATACGGCTGGAGGTGTGGCGGATCGCATCGGCGCCCGCATCATCCCGCGGCAGGGGGAGGATATGCCCGACAAGAGCTGCGTGCTGGTGCGCGGCGTGAACGAGCTGGCCTCGGCGGTGGCCCGCACGCTGCTGCTCTCGGGCCATGCGGTGGCGCTCCACCAGCCGGCGCCGGTGCCGGTGCTGCGCCGGAAGATGGCCTTCGCGGATGCGTGGTGGGACGGTGTCGCGGCCCTCGGCGGTGTCGAGGCGCGGCGCGCGACGTGCGATGCCGACCTGCTCGCCGGCCTTTCGGGCGGCATGTTCGTGCCGCTCCTCACCCATCCGGACCTCGCCGCCATCGGCCGCTGGCCGTGGGATGTGGTGGTGGATGCGCGGGGCGCGGGGGAGGGCGGCGCGGAAGGCTGCGATGTGGAGCTCACCATCGTGCTCGGGCCGGGCGCCACGGCGGGGGTGGATTGCGACCTCGTGATCGAGATCGGCGGCGCGGACCCGGGCGCGGTGCTGCGGGAGGGGGCGGCGCGGGGCGGCCCGCGCGCCTTCGGGCGCTATGATGCGGCGGTGCGCGCGCCGGCCGCCGGCATCTTCCGGAGCGAGCGGAGCATCGGCGAGCGGGTGCGGGCGGGGGAGATGATCGGCCTCATGGGCACGGCGCTGGTGGTGGCGCCGTGCGACGGGCGGCTGCGCGGCCTGCTGCGGTCGCCATGGGAGCTGCGCGCGGGCGACATGCTGGCGGAAGTGGCGCCGGACCCCGCGGCGCAGGTGAGCGGCATCGAGCGCGTGGACCAGATCATCGCGCGCGCCGTGGATTTCGCCATCGAGCTGGAGCAGGCGGGCGCCCCGGCCGAGGCCTGGGGCGCCGAATGGGGCTCCGGCCGCCGGAGCCCCGGCTGAGTTTACCCTCAGGCCGCCGCCGCGTAACGCGAGACGGCGAAGTCGTCGGAGGCGATGTCCGGCGCTTGGCCGCCGATAAGGTCCGCCAGCACGCGGCCGGAACCGCAGGCCATGGTCCAGCCCAGGGTGCCGTGGCCGGTGTTGGTGTAGAGGTTCCCATAGGCGGTGGGGCCGACGATGGGCGTGCCGTCCGGCGTCATGGGGCGCAGGCCGGTCCAGAAGGTGGCCTTGGAGAGATCGCCGCCGTCGGGGAAGAGATCGCCCACGGAGAAGGCGAGGGTCCGCCGCCGGGATTCCGGCAGGTCCAGGCTGAAGCCCGCCAGCTCCGCCGTGCCGCCCACGCGGATGCGATCGCCGAGGCGGGTGATGGCGATCTTGTAGGTTTCGTCCATCACCGTGGATTCGGGCGCCGCCGCCGGATCGGTGATGGGCAGGGTGAGGGAATAGCCCTTCACCGGGTAGATGGGCAGGTCGATGCCGAGCGGCTTCAGCAGCGCCGGCGTGTAGCTGCCCATGGCCGCCACGTAGAGATCGGCCGTCAACAGCTCCCCGCCCTCCAGCGCCGCGCCGGTGATGCGCCCGCCCTCCGTGCGCAGATGCTCCACGCTCACGCCGTAGCGGAAGGAGACGCCGCGCTTCTGCGCGATGGCGGCGAGGCGCTGGGTGAACAGGTGGGCGTCGCCGGTCTCGTCTCCGGGCAGGCGCAGGCCGCCCACGAACTTCTCCCGCACCCGCGCCAGCGCCGGCTCGACGGCGATGCAGCCAGCCACGTCCAGAACCTCGTAGGGCACGTTGTGGGCGTCGAGCACCACGGTGTCGTCGCCCACGTGGTCGAGCTGCTTGTGCGTGCGGAACAGCTGCAGCGTGCCCTTGGCGCGCTCGTCATAGGCGATGCCGGTTTCGGCGCGCAGCTCCCGCAGGGCGTCGCGGCTGAACTCGGCGAGGCGCACCATGCGCGCCTTGTTGCGGCGATAGGCGGCCTCCGTGCAGTTGGCGAGCATCTTCGCCAGCCAGAAATAGAGCCTGGGGTCGAGGCCGGGGCGGATCACCAGCGGGGAGTGGCGCATCATGAGCCACTTCATGGCCTTGAGCGGAATGCCGGGGCCGGCCCAGGGCGCCGAATAGCCGGGTGACACCTGGCCGGCGTTGGCGAAGGAGGTTTCCATGCCCGCCGCCGGCTGGCGGTCGAGCACGGTCACCTCATGGCCCTTCTGCGCGAGATAGTACGCGGACGTGACGCCCACCACACCGCTGCCGAGAATGAGAATCCGCATGATGGCTCACCGGTGCAAAGCTGACTGATTAATGGAAAGTGTACGCTTGGCGACGCGGCATTTCACACGAATCGGCGGCAGGAGTTGCGCGGGCAGGCGGCGGCATTGCAATTTTCTGCCGTTTTGCGGAAGATCCTGCCTATGCCGACCCTCGACGACGCGGACGAGCGCATCATTCGGGTTCTGCGGGGCGACGGCCGCATCTCCAATGCGGACCTCGCGGCGCAGGTGGGCCTTTCGCCCTCCGCCTGCCTGCGGCGCACGCGGCAGCTGGAACGCAGCGGCGTCATCCGGGGCTATGCCGCCCTCGTCGCCCGCGCGGGGGCGGACGACAGGCTGGTGGTCATCACCCAGATCACCCTCGACCGGCAGACGGAGGAGTTCCTGAACCGCTTCGAGGCAGCGGTGCGCCGCTGCCCGGAGGTGGCAGACTGCTACCTCATGACCGGGCTCGCCGACTACATCCTGAAGATCGAGGTGAAGAACGCGGCGGATTACGAGCGCCTGCACAAGGAGGTGCTCTCGCGCCTGCCGGGGGTGGCGCGCATCCAGTCGTCCTTCGCCATCCGCACGGTGGTGAGCGGGCGCGCGCCGGGGCCGTGAGCGGCGCGCGTTCCGGTCAATGCGCGGGCGGCTGGGCGGGGCCGGGGTTCTCCGTGCGAAACGACTCCAGGGTCCAGTCGAATACGGTGGTGTCGTTGCGCAGGTTGCCGACACGCGCCGAGCTGAGATCGAGGATGTCGGTGATGACCATGGTCCACATGGCCGTCAGCAGCAGCGACAGCACGCGCATTTTCTGGCCGCGCAGGCCGATCTGGTAGCCCAGCGCCGCCATGGTGGACACCGACATGCCGATCAGCAGCCAGAACAGCTGTGCCGGCATGTGCGAGGTGAAGGCGAAGCGTGTCCGGGTGGTGGCGCCGAAGGCGTCGTCCAGGCTGTTCATCAGGGACACCACGGCCGGGTCGGTCCGCTCGCGCAGCAGCGCGGTGAGGTGTTCCAGGATCCGCGCCTGGATGGCGTCGCTCCGCGCATTGATCGGCGCCAGGGCGGCGGCATCGGGCGGGGCCTCGACAAACGACTTGCGCAGCTCCGCATATTCCGCCAGCAGCCTTGCGATCTCCAGGCTTTGGGGGGCGCCGATGGCCTGCGCCCGCGTCCAGGACGAGCTGATGGCGCTGGCTTCCCGTTCGATCTCGGCGCGGCGCTCCTGAAAGCGGCCGTTGGCGAAGGACAGGGTGAGGGCGAGGACGAAGGCCAGCAGGGCCAGCATGCTCCCCACCAGCACGCCGACGTTGTCCCGCTCGGCGGTGCCCAGCAGGTGCCGGCGGCTGCCGAGCCACAGCCCCGCCTCCCGCGCCGCCACCTGGATCGCGAACAGCAGGACGATGACGGCGATGACGCTGGAGGTGGCAAGCTGGATCAGAAGGTCCATGGCGATCTCGGGAGGCGGAAGGGAATGCTGCGGTGCCGGTAGCAGCGAACCAAACCGTCCCGCTTATCAGATTGCGTATCTCCGCCCCGATTTTTGGCCCATGCAGAGCGTGCCGAGCCCCCGCGCGTTCGCGGGCCGAGGACAGGAGATGTGAGACGGGTAGGTGGAGCCGCGCTCGCGCGTTTTCGCGCGCATGCCCTTGGGGGCCATGCTCTTGGGCCACGGCCTTGGGCCACGGCCTTGGGGAGTTGCGCGTTTGGGGGACGGGTTCCGCCCCGGTGGAGCATGTGCCGTCTTTGCGACCTCTCGCGGCACGGCCGCCGAGGTGCGTTGGACGCGGTGGAAGGCCGGACGCCTCCACCGCGTCGCGGGCTCAGGCCGCTTTCTTGGTGCCGCCGTCCACGATGGTGACGATGTCGGCCATGATGCGGTTCAGCTCGAAGTTCTTCGGCGTATAGACCGCCGCCACGCCGAAGCCCTTGAGCTGGGCCTCGTCCTCCGGCGGGATGATGCCGCCCACCACCACCGGAATGTCGGTGAGGCCCTCGGCCCGCATGCGGTCCATCACGTCGCGCACCAGCGGCACGTGGGAGCCGGAGAGGATGGAGAGGCCCACCACGTGCACGCTCTCCTCGAGGGCGGCGTTCACGATCTCGGCGGGGGTCAGGCGGATGCCCTCATAGACCACTTCCATGCCGCAGTCGCGGGCGCGCACGGCGATCTGCTCGGCGCCGTTGGAGTGGCCGTCGAGGCCCGGCTTGCCCACCAGGAACTTGAGCCGGCGGCCGAGCTTCTCGGAGACGGCGTCCACCGCGTTGCGCACTTCGTCCAGGCCCTGGGTGTCCACGCGCGCGGCGCGGCCGACGCCGGTGGGCGCGCGATATTCGCCGAACACCTCGCGCAGGCAGGTGCCCCACTCGCCGGTGGTGACGCCGGCCTTGGCGCAGACGATGGAGGGCTCCATGATGTTGCGGCCTTCCTGGGCCGCGCTCTTGAGGTCCGCCAGCGCGGCGGCCACCGCCTTGCCGTCGCGGGCCTCGCGCCAGGCCTGAAGGCGGGCGATCTGCTCGGCCTCCACGCCTTCAGGCACGGTGAGGATGGCGCCTTCGCCGGTCGTGAGGGGCGAGGGCTCGCTCTCGGTCCAGCGGTTGACGCCCACCACCACCTGGTCGCCGCGCTCGATATTCTCGAGGCGGCGGGTGTTGGATTCCACCAGCGCCTGCTTCATGTAGGAATTCTCGATGGCCGCGACCGCGCCGCCCATGGCCTCGATGCGGGCCAGTTCGGCGCGCGCCTCCTCCTTCAGCTCCTCCACCTTGCGGTCGATCTCCACGGAGCCGTCGAAGATGTCGCCATATTCGAGCAGGTCGGTCTCATAGGCCACCACCTGCTGCATGCGCAGCGACCATTGCTGGTCGAACGAGCGCGGCAGGCCCAGCGCCTCGTTCCAGGCGGGAAGCTGCACGGCGCGGGCGCGGGCCCTCTTGGAGAGGGTGACGGCCAGCATCTCCAGCAGGATGCGGTAGACGTTGTTCTCCGGCTGCTGCTCGGTGAGGCCGAGGGAGTTCACCTGCACGCCGTAGCGGAACAGCTTCTGCTTGGCGTCGGTGATGCCGTAGCGGTTGACGCAGATCTCGTCCCAAAGATCCACGAACGCGCGCATCTTGCACATCTCGGTGATGAACCGCATGCCGGCGTTCACGAAGAAGGAGATGCGGCCCACCACATCGCCGAACACGGGGCCTTCCGCCTCGCCGGACTTCTTCACGGTGTCGAGGATGGCGATGGCGTTGGCGAGCGCGAAGGCCAGCTCCTGCACCGGCGTCGCGCCGGCTTCCTGCAGGTGGTAGGAGCACACGTTCATCGGGTTCCACTTGGGCAAATTGCCGGTGGTGAAGATGATGGTGTCCTTGGTGAGGCGCATGGAGGGCGCGGGCGGGAACACATAGGTGCCGCGCGAGAGGTATTCCTTGATGATGTCGTTCTGCGTGGTGCCCTGGAGCTTGGTGCGGTCCGCGCCCTGCTCGTCGGCGGTCGCGATGTAGAGCGACAGGAGCCACGCCGCACAGGCGTTGATGGTCATGGAGGTGTTCATGTTCGCGAGCGGGATGTCCGCGAACAGGGTGCGCATGTCGCCGAGGTGGGAGATGGGCACGCCCACCTTGCCCACCTCGCCGCGGGCGAGGGGATGGTCGCTGTCGTAGCCGGTCTGGGTCGGCAGGTCGAAGGCGACGGACAGGCCCGTCTGGCCCTTGGCGAGATTCGAGCGGTAGAGCTTGTTCGACTCCGACGCGGTCGAATGCCCCGCATAGGTGCGGAAGAGCCAAGGCTTGTCGCGGACCACCATCCTTCAATCCCCGTTGTTCGTATCTTTGTGAGACGCGCGATTGTGCGTCGCGATGAAGGTTGCGTCGACGGGAATTTTTCCCATCGACGCCGTCGGCGTGGGGCCCTGCCGGGCAGGGCTGCGCTAGCGCTTCACCAGCGAGATGACGAACAGCAGAATCACCGCGCCGATGGTGGCCGAGATGATCTGGCCCACGAGCCCGCCCACCAGGAACACATTGCCGAACAGGAAGCCGCCGATGAGCGCGCCCACGATGCCCACGGCCACGTTGCCCACGAAGCCGAAGCCGTAGCCGCGGAAGACCTGCCCCGCGAGGAAGCCGGCGACGGCGCCGACGATGATCATCCACAAGATGCCCATATCCCTCACCCTCTCCTCGTGCCTTCGCAGGCGCGAAGGCGCCAGCCTCAACGGCATGGGGCCTCGCGTTGGCCTTGTCCAGGGGGTTCTCGTTCAAGGGCGGCGCGCCGGCACGCCATATTGTGACAACGGATAGATACAAGGTTCAACAGGCGGGGACTATCGACTTGAAATCCTTCTCTGCTAGTTTGCATCGCGATAGGGGTGCCGGCGGACGTGACCGAAGAGTCCGCTGCCGGTCGAGATGAGAGGACGGGACGCTATGGGCCAGACGGCAGCTGCGGGTGATGCGGCGGTGAAGGATCTCTACGAGCTGGGCGAGATTCCCCCGCTCGGGCATGTGCCCTCGAAGATGTATGCCTGGGCCATCCGCCGTGATCGGCACGGCCCTCCGGAGCAGTCGTTCCAGCTCGAGGTGGTGCCCACCTGGGAGCTGGGCGAGAACGATGTGCTCGTGTTCGTCATGGCCGCCGGCGTGAACTACAACGGCATCTGGGCCGGCCTCGGCGAGCCCATCTCCGTGTTCGACGTGCACAAGGTGCCCTACCACATCGCCGGCTCCGACGCCTCGGGCATCGTCTGGGCGGTGGGCTCCAAGGTGAAGCGCTGGAAGGTCGGCGACGAGGTCGTGGTGCACTGCAACCAGGACGACGGCGACGACGAGGAGTGCAACGGCGGCGACCCGATGTTCTCCCCCACCCAGCGCATCTGGGGCTATGAGACGCCGGACGGCTCCTTCGCCCAGTTCTGCCGGGTGCAGGCGCGCCAGCTCATGCGCCGGCCCAAGCACCTCACCTGGGAGGAGAGCGCCTGCTACACGCTCACCCTCGCCACCGCCTACCGCATGCTGTTCGGCCACCCGCCGCACACCGTGAAGCCGGGCGACTACGTGCTGGTGTGGGGCGCCTCGGGCGGCCTCGGCGTGTTCGGCGTGCAGCTTGCGGCGGCCTCCGGCGCGCATGTGATCGGCGTCATCTCGGACGAGTCGAAGCGCGACTACGTGCTCGGCCTCGGCGCGAAGGGCGTCATCAACCGCAAGGAGTTCAAGTGCTGGGGCCAGCTCCCCAAGGTGAACTCGCCCGAATATGCCGATTGGCTGAAGGAAGCGCGCAAGTTCGGCAAGGCCATCTGGGACATCACCGGCAAGCGCGACGTGGACATCGTGTTCGAGCATCCGGGCGAGACCACCTTCCCGGTTTCCACCCTGGTGGGCAAGCGCGGCGGCATGATCGTGTTCTGCGCCGGCACCACCGGCTTCAACATCACTTTCGACGCCCGCTACGTGTGGATGCGCCAGAAGCGTATCCAGGGCTCGCACTTCGCCCATCTGAAGCAGGCCTCCGCCGCCAATGAGTTCATTGTCGACCGGCGCGTGGACCCCTGCATGTCGGAAGTGTTCCCCTGGGATCGCATCCCCGAGGCGCACACCAAGATGTGGCAGAACAAGCACGCCCCCGGCAACATGGCGGTTCTCGTGAACTCGCCCCGCGCCGGCCTGCGCACCTTCGACGACGTGCTGGAAGCCTGCGCCGGCTGATCTTCCGTCGGATTTCCGTTTCGCGATGCCGCCGCGCTCCCGGGCGCGGCGGTTTTTCTTTGCCCGGAGCCGTCCGGGCCGGGGCACCCTTGCAATGGGGCGCGCTTTCCATTAAGTGACCGGCATTCGAGGCTGCGCTCCCCAAGGCGGGGAGCCGCCCGGGTGGGGCAGGGTCCGCGGGATACGCGCCCTGATGGTCGGAGGCTCCCCGCCCAGGCTTTCGCTGAGCGCGCTTCGGTCCCTGGCCCGGATGGGCCGTCATTCAATCATTGCCTGTACCGCTCGGCTTCAGCGCCGGCCCGCCGATGGAACGTCGGCGGCCGTCCTGGCGTTCATCCGCAAGGAGAACGACGGGACACCCGTTCGGTACGGGCCTCGCAACGCGAGCCGCTGGCGCAAAAGATCTGGAGTGTGAATGTCCGCCGTAGAAACCACCCGTGAAGATTTCGCCGCCCTGCTGGACGAGAGCTTTGGCCGCGCCGAGCCCGCCGAAGGCTCGGTCGTCAAGGGCATCGTGGTCGCCATCGAGAAGGATCTGGCGATCATCGATATCGGCCTGAAGACCGAAGGCCGCGTGGCCCTGCGCGAGTTCGCCGGCCCCGGCCGCGACACCCCCATCAAGGTCGGTGACGAGGTCGAGGTCTATCTCGAGCGCGTCGAGAACGCGATGGGCGAGGCCGTTCTCTCGCGCGACAAGGCGCGCCGCGAGGAGAGCTGGGTCAAGCTCGAGAAGGCGTTCACCGCCAACGAGAAGGTCTTCGGCGTGATCTTCAACCAGGTGAAGGGTGGCTTCACCGTGGATCTCGACGGCGCCGTGGCGTTCCTGCCGCGCTCCCAGGTCGACATCCGCCCGATCCGCGACGTGGCCCCGCTGATGCACAATCAGCAGCCCTTCCAGATCCTCAAGATGGACCGCCGCCGCGGCAACATCGTGGTCTCCCGCCGCACCGTGCTGGAAGAGACCCGCGCCGAGCAGCGCCACGAGCTGGTGCAGAACCTCGAAGAGGGTCAGGCCATCGAGGGCGTGGTCAAGAACATCACCGATTACGGTGCGTTCGTTGACCTGGGCGGCATCGACGGCCTGCTGCACGTCACCGACATCGCGTGGCGCCGCGTGAACCACCCGACCGAGGTTCTGTCCATTGGCCAGACCGTCAAGGTCAAGATCATCAAGATCAACCACGAGACCCACCGCATCTCGCTCGGCATGAAGCAGCTCCTGGGCGATCCCTGGGAGGGCATCGAGGCCAAGTATCCGGTGGAGGCCCGCTTCAAGGGTCGCGTCACCAACATCACCGACTACGGCGCGTTCGTGGAGCTGGAGCCCGGCATCGAGGGCCTCATCCACGTCTCCGAGATGTCGTGGACCAAGAAGAACGTCCACCCCGGCAAGATCGTTTCCACCTCCCAGGAAGTGGAAGTGCAGGTGCTGGAAGTGGATTCGGCCAAGCGCCGCATCTCCCTCGGCCTCAAGCAGACCCTCCAGAACCCCTGGGAGGCCTTCGCCGAGAAGTATGCCCCCGGCGCGGTGGTCGAGGGCGAGGTCAAGAACAAGACCGAGTTCGGTCTGTTCCTGGGCCTCGACGGCGACGTGGACGGCATGGTCCATCTCTCCGACCTCGACTGGAACCGTCCCGGCGAGCAGGTCATCGACGAGTACCGCAAGGGCGACATGGTGAAGGCCGTGGTGCTCGACGTGGACGTCGAGAAGGAGCGCATCTCGCTCGGCATCAAGCAGCTCGCCGGCGATCCCTTCGCCGAGGCTGGCGATGTCCGCAAGGGCGCCGTCGTGACCTGCGAAGTCTCCGACGTGAAGGACGGCGGCATCGAGGTGAAGCTCACCGGCACCGACCTGTCGGCCTTCATCAAGCGCTCCGAGCTCGCCCGCGACCGCAACGACCAGCGCCCCGAGCGCTTCTCGGTGGGCGACAAGCTGGATGCCCGCGTCACCCTGTTCGACCGCAAGGCGCGCAAGGTGCAGGTCTCCATCAAGGCGATGGAGATCGCCGAGGAGCGTGAGGCCGTGGCGCAGTTCGGCTCGCAGGATTCGGGCGCTTCGCTCGGCGACATCCTGGGCGCCGCTCTCAAGCAGCGCGCCGAAGAGACCAAGGAGGACTGATCGCTTCCCGCGATCGTCCGTCGAACACGGAAGGGGCCGGCAAATGCCGGCCCTTTTCTTTTGCGCGCGGCAGGGCGGGCGGCCCGGCCTTGCTCCCCGGCGCGCCGGATGCTGAAAGTCCGGCAGGCACGGTGCCAGCCGGACGGAGCGATCATGCGGTCCCTGAAGACGATCTTCGATCTCGGCGACGAATGCGGCGTGCTGCGCATGTCCATCGCCGTCACCATCGTCATTTCGACCTTCGGCGTCGGGTTCGGGCTCCTGTCCGGCTCCTTCTCGATCCTGTTCGACGGCGTCTATTCGCTGATCGACGCGAGCATGAGCCTGCTCGCCCTCACCGTGGTGAACCTGATCCGCTCCTATACCGATGCCGCCGCCGCCTCGAAGCGGCTGCGGGATCGGTTCACGGTGGGTTTCTGGCATCTGGAGCCCATGGTGCTCGGGCTCAACGGCATCCTGCTGATGGGCGTTTCCGCCTATGCCTTCTTCAATGCGGTGAGCCTGCTCCTGGACGGCGGGCGTCCGCTCGAGTTCGGCTTCGCCATCGTCTATGCGGTGGTGACGGTGCTCGCCTGCGCGCTGGCGGCGGTGCTGGAGATGCGGGCAAACCGCAGCATCCGCTCCGACTTCATTGCCCTCGACGCGCGGGCCTGGGTCATGTCGGGGGGCATCACCCTGGCGCTGCTGGTGGCCTTCACCATCGGCGCGGCCATCGAGGGCACGACCTACGGCTGGCTCGCGCCTTATGTGGACCCGGCGGTGCTGGCGGTGGTCTGCCTCGTCCTCATCCCGCTGCCGGTGGGCACGGTGAAGCAGGCGCTGGCCGACATCCTGCTGGTGACCCCGAGCGACCTGAAGGCGCACGTGGACGAGGTCGCCCGCAAGGCGATGGCGACCTACGGCTTCAGGTCCTTCAGGGCCTATGTCGCGAAGGTGGGGCGGGCACAGCAGATCGAGCTGTACTTCATCGTCCCCGCCGACGCGCCGGCGCGCGCCATCACGGAGTGGGACGCCATGCGCGACGCCATCGGCAGCGCCATCGGGCCGGACAGCCCGGACCGGTGGCTCACCATCATCTTCACTGGCGACATGGAATGGGCGGAGTAACCCAGCGGATCGTCGCGCCGGGCGCTCAAGCGGGCTTGCCGCCCGGCGCGGGCAGGTGATCCAGCGCCGCGATCAGGCGGCGAATGCTCTCGGCCGGGTCATCCGCGCGCATCACCGCGCCCATGACGGCAACGCCCCGCGCCCCCGCATCCAGGCAGGAGCGCGCGGTGTGCGCCTCGATCCCGCCGAGGGCGACCACCGGCACCGCCGCCGTGGCGGCGAAGGCGGCAAGGCCGGCCCCGCCCAGCGCCGGGCCGTATCCGGGCTTGGAGATCGTCTGGAACACGGGGCTCGCGGTGATGTAGTCCGCGCGCGCGGCGTTGCTCCCGCCGGCATCCGCGAGCGTGTGGACGGAAAGGCCGATGAGGGCACGGGGGCCGAGCAGCGCCCGCGCGGCCGCCACGTCGCCGCCATCCGGCAGGTGCACCCCGTCCGCGCCCGCCGTCCGCGCCAGCTCCGGCGTGCCGTGGAGCGTCAGCCGGGCGGCGAATGGGGCGGCGGCGGCCCGCAGGCGGGCAAAGAGGGCGAGCTGTTCGGCCTCCGGCAGGTCCTTCTCGCGCAGGGAGATCCAGCGGCAGCCGCCCGCGCAGGCGGCGGCCACGAGCCCGGCGAGGTCGCCGCGCGCCTGCCGGCGGTCGGTGATGAGAAGCAGCGGCGGCGCCGGCAGCACGGCCGTTCAGCTTCCCACGAGGCCGAACTCGGGGCTGGACGCCTCCGCATGCAGCTTCCTGGGGATGCGCCCGGAGAGGCGCGCCAGACGCCCGCCCTCCACCGCGTGGCGGAAGGCGCGCGCCATGCGCACCGGATCGAGCGCTTTGGACACCGCCGTGTTGAGCAGCACCGCCGAGCAGCCCAGCTCCATGGCGAGCGCGGCGTCGGAGGCGGTGCCGATGCCGGCGTCCAGCACCACCGGCACCGGTGAGCGCGTGCAGATCAGTTCGATCATGTGCGGATTGGCGATGCCGAGGCCTGAGCCGATCATGGAGCCGAGGGGCATCACGGTGGCGGCTCCCAGGTCCGCCAGCTTCTGGCAGGTGACGGGATCGTCATTGCAATAGGGCAGCACCACGAAGCCGCGATTCACGAGATCCTCGGTGGCTTTGAGCAGCTCCTCCACATTGGGGTAGAGCAGCTCGCGGTCGCCGATCACCTCCAGCTTCACCCAGTCGGTCTCCAGCGCCTCGCGCGCCAGTTCGGCGGTGAGCACGGCGTCCTTGGCGGTCTGGCAGCCGGCGGTGTTGGGCAGGATGTGGACGCGGCCGGTGAGGAGGTCCGTCAGGCTCTCCTCATAGCCGCTGAGGCTGATGCGGCGGATGGAGGCGGTCGCCATCTCCGCGCCCGAGGCGGCGAGCGCGTCGAGGAACACCTTCTGGTTGGGATACCCCGCCGTGCCGAGGAATAGGCGCGACTGGAAGGTGCGCCCGGCGATGACGAGGGGATCGGCATTCGTGCTCATGGTCGTTCTCGTGTCCTGTCGCGCCGGCTCAGCCGCCCTGCTTGGCGGTGATGATCTCCACCGTGTCGCCGGCGGAAAGGCGGGTGTCGCCCCATGCGCGGCGCGGCACCACGGCGCCGTTGAGCGCCACGGCGATGCCCTTCTGCGCCGGGTCGAGCCCCTTGGCGCCGATGAGGTCGGCGATGGTGGCGGCCGGCAGGGCTTCGGCGGCGCCGTTCACGGTCAGCTCCAGGGGGGCCGTCATGGCTCTCACTCCGCCGCCGCGCGCGGCGCGAAGCGGCCGGCGCGGAAGGGGGCGGCCACCGAATTGAGGCGGCCTTCGAGCACGAAGTCGGCCACCACCTTGGCGGTCACGGCCAGCAGCAGGATGCCGTTGCGGTGGTGCCCGGTGGCATAGACCAGCCCGTCCACCTCCTCGGCCGGGCCGAGAATGGGCGCGTCGTCGCGGCTGCCGGGGCGGAAGCCCACCCATTGCTCGTGGATGGACAATTCCTCGATGGCCGGCAGCGCGCGCCATGCATAGGTGAGCAGGGCGAGCTGCCCGCCGGCCGTGAGGTCGGTGTCGAAGCCCTTCTCCTCCGTGGTGGCGCCCAGGATGAGGCGGCCGTCGCGGCGGGGGACGATGTAGGAATGGGGGGCCCAGATGACGTGGTTCACGAGCGGAGCCGCAGGGTCCATGCGCAGGGCCATCATCTGGCCCTTCACCGGGCGCACCGGCAGCGGCGCGGCGGGGGTGATGTCCACCCCCCGGCTCCAGGCGCCGGCGGCCAGGATGACCATGTCGGCGGCCTTCAGCTCGTCGCCCACCACCACGCCCATGGCCTTGCCGCTTTGGGTGGCGACCCGGCTGACGGGGCTGTTCTCGTGCAGCCGCGCGCCGGCGCGGGCGACGGCCGTGAGCAGGGCGGAAACCACCTTGCGGTTGTCCACCTGATGGTCCTCGGCGCTCAGGATGGCGCCGGAAAGCTGGCCGGCGAGGTGCGGTTCCAGGCGGCGCACGGCGGCGGCGCCGAGCCACTCCACCGGCAGGCCGAGGGAGGTCTGGAGCGCGAACAGGTGGCGCAGGCGGGCGGCGTCGTCGGCGGTGAGGCCGATGGTGAGGGTGCCCTCGGTGCGCAGGTCCACGCTGGTGCCCGATTCGGCCTCGAGCTCGGCCTCGAACTGCGGCCACAGGGCCTGGCTCAGGCGGTTGAGGGCGAGCAGCTCATCCTCGCCGGGCTCTGCCTCGGCGCACGCGGCCAGCATGCCGGCGGCCGCATGGCTGGCGCCGCGCCCGGCAACGCCGGCCTCGTAGATATCCACCGCGCAGCCGGCGCGCGCGAGGCGCCAGCCCAGCGAAAGGCCCATGACGCCGGCGCCCACGATGGCGACCCGCGGGCGCGCGGGGGATGTGGCGGAAGACGATGAAACAGGCGACAAGCTCTCGCTCATCGGCACCTCCCTACGCTGGCATGATCCAGACAGGTTCGATGGGTATGATCTCAGCCGCGTGCACGCGCGGCACCCCAGGCCGAGGCGCATTATCCACGGCCGGGCCCATATCGCAAGGTGGCTCAGGAGTTTTCGATGGGGCGCCCCTCAGCCCGGATGGGCGACGGCCTCGTCCGCAAGCCGGCTGGCCAGCAGCTCGCCGGAGCGCTCCAGTACCGGATAGGCCGCCGCCGCGACGATATGGGCGTTGATGAGCTTCAGGTCGCGGATGAGGTCCAGGTGCAGCGTGCTCGCCTCCGCGAGGTGCACGAGCCCCGAGCGCAGATGGTCGAAGTGGGTGCGGGTGGCGAGGCTCTCGCTGGCGCGGAAGGCCGCCTTCTCACCCGCCAGCAGCCGCGCCGCGCGCGGGTCGGCGGTGAGGAACAGGGAGGCGGCGAGCCGCACGTTGTCGGCGAGCCGGTTCAGCAGCATTTCCAGCTCACGCCGGCCCTCGGGTGAAAAGGAGAGGCCCCGCTTCAGCCTCTTCGCGGCATGCAGCAGAAGGTTGTGGTGCACCACGTCGCCCGCCTGCTCCATGTTGGTGGCGAAGGTGAGGATTTCGTCCACCCGCGCCCGGTCGGTTTCGGTGAGCTCGGCCGGGTCGATGGCGGTGAGATAGGTTTTGATCTCGCGGTTGAGCCGGTCGAGGATGTCGTCCATGCCCTGGGTCTCGGCCAGCCGCCTGCGGTCGCCGGAGATGAGGGCCTCGCGCGCGCTCGCCAGCATGTCGCCCACCGTGTCGGCGAGCCGCATGGCCTCCCGCGCCGCCGCGCCCACGGCCACGATGGGCGTCTCGCGCGCGGCGGGCTCCAGATAGATGGGTCGGCTCGGGTCGGCCGGGTCCTCGCGGTCGGGATAAAGGCGGCGGAGCAGCTTCGAGAAGGGCGAGAGCAGCGGCAGGAAGGCCGCCGCCGTCACCAGGTTGAACAGGGTGTGGAAGTCCGCGGCCGCCCGGCCCGGATCGCTCTGCATGGTCACCATGAAGCGGCCGATGGGCTCGATGAAGGCGAGGGCGAGCGCCACCCCCAGTGCCCGGTTGATGAGATTGCCCCAGGGCAGGCGGCGGGCGGCGGGGTCGCTTCCGCCCGCCGCTTCCAGCGCCGGTGCCAGGGCGCTGCCGAGATTGGCGCCGAGGATGAGCGCGAAGGCGGCATTGGGCGGCACGACGCCCTGGCTCGCCAGCGACATGACGATGAGCACCACGGCCACCGAGGAGTGCACCGCCCAGGTGAGGGCGGCCGCCAGGATCACGTCCAGCATGGGCACGGTCGCCACCTGCCCCAGCAGCATGCGCAGGGATGGTGCATCCTCCAGCGGCCGCATCAGCTCCACGAGCTGGTGCAGGGCGATGAGGATGAGGCCGAGACCGATGACGGCCTGCCCGAGGTCGTGGGCGGCGGAGCCGCGCTGCGTGCGGAACATGATGAGGCCCGCCAGCACCAGCCCCGGCGCGGCGGCGGCGACATCGAAGGAGAGCACCTGCACGATCAGCGTGGTGCCCACATTGGCCCCCAGCATGGCGGCGAGCGCGGGAACCAGATCGACGAACCCCGCGGCGGCGAAGCCGGAGACCATGAAGGCGGTGGCGGTGCTGCTCTGGAGCAGGGCGGTGATGGCGAGCCCGGCCGCGAACCCCTGCCAGCGGTTGCGCAATGCCCGCGCCAGCACCGCCTTCAGCCGCGGCCCCAGGGCCTGCTCCACGGCGCTGCGCACCATGTGCGTGCCCCACAGCAGCAAGGCCGCGTAGCCGGCGAGATCGATCAGCGTGACGGAAAAGGTCATGGCCACCCCTTCCTCAAGTTCATCCCGACGCGGCTCGAAGGCGCTCTTTCGGTGCCGGCGGACGGCGGAGGCCGGCGCGACGAAACGCCGGAATCTCCGTCATTATGATTTGCCGGCTATCAGATTACGCCCATTTCGCTGCGGTGCAACATGCACCCGCGGGCTCACTCGGCGATGATCTTGACCTTGTCGCCGTATTTCAGCTTGGCGTTGGCATCGAGGCCGTTGAGCGTCAGGAAGCGCTCCAGGTGGCGGTCGGGCACCTGCATGCGGGTGGCGATCTTGTCGGGCGTGTCGCCGAAGCCCACCGTGACCAGCCGCAGGCGCAGCGGCTTCACCGTCTCCGCCTCGCCGGAGGAGACGCGCCGGAAGGTGCTGGCGGCGGCGCGGAAGCGCTGGTCCAGCTCGGGCGTCAGCTCGCGGGCGGCGAAGATGAGGCGATAGACATCCGAGCCGAAGCGGATGGCGAACATGCGGAACGACCACTGGTCGCCGCGCGCGATGGCGGTGGCGGCGGAAAAGCCGTTCACGCTCAGGGTCTCGACCGTGTTGATCTCCACCCCGTCGATCCAGCCCGAGGAGAGATATTGCGCCAGCGACTGGTCGGGGCTCACGCGCACGGCGTCGAGCCGCAGCGCCTCGCGCCCGGAGCCGGTGGCGCCCAGCACCGCCTGGGAGGTGTTCTCCAGCGAGAAGCCCTCGGGCGCGGTGAAGGTGAAGCCGAGCTTGGGGTGGAAGAACTTGCGCCCGCGCACGAAGCCTTCCTTGGGGTCGTCGCCATAGACCATGCCGTCGATGGCCGAGAGATAGGCGCTGCGGTCGCGCTCGCCGTTGCCGGGAACGGCATACTGGCGCGCGTTGGCGATGGCGATGGAGATGCGCTCGGGCGTGGCCGGATGGGAGGAGAGGAAATCCATCTCCGGCGGCGTGGCGGAGCCGCCGAGCGCGGTGGAGCGCATCTCGGAGGATCGGCCCATGTCGGTGAGGAAGCGCGAGGCGCCGTAGGGGTCGAACCCCGCGCGCGAGGCGATGCCGACGCCGATGGCGTCCGCTTCAAGCTCCTGCCCGCGGGAGAAGGAGGCGAGGGTGCGCTGGCTCTTCTGCATGGCGAGCGCCCCGAGGTCTGGGTCGTTCACCACGTCGGAGATGACGCGGCTCACCAGCACCGCCTGCTTCACCTGGTCCTCGCGGATATTGGCGTGGCGGGCGATGACGTGCGCCATCTCGTGCGCCAGCACCGAGGACATCTCGGAGGTGTCGTTGGCGAGCGCCAGCAGCCCGCGTGTGACATAAAGGGAGCCGTCGGGCAGGGCGAAGGCATTCACGGCCGGCGAGTTCAGCACCGTGACGCGGTATTTCAGGTCCGGCCGCTCGGAGGCCGCCACCAGCCGCTCCACCACCTGCTGGATGAGGGCCTTCAGCTCGGGATCGTTGTAGGCGCCGCCATAGCTGGCCACGAGCCGCTCGTGCTCGCGCCGCTGGGTGGGGGACATGTCGGCGAACTCGGAGGCCTGCGCGCCGGAAAGGGGCATGCTCGCCTGGTCGAGCTCGGCCGTGGAGCAGCCGGCCAGCAGCAGCGCAAGAAAAACGACGCCCGCCCGCAGCCCACGCCGCGGCGCATCACGCCGGAGCACGCTCGCGTTTCGGGCCTCAGCGCTCAACTTCACTCCTCGCTTCCCGCTCGCTCGCCGAGCCGCTCGATGCCGGCTGGAGACCGGACCATGATCGCCGGGCCGCCCTGTTCCCGCACCACGCCGCGCACGCGTACCCGCTCGCCCCGCAAGGTGTCGGGATCGTGGCCGGAGCCTGCGCCATGCCCGAAGATTATGGCGAAATCCCCGGTCGGCACGAGCACGGTGAAATCCCGTCGCCAGATCTCACCAAAATTCAGATAGGTCGTTTCACGCCGTCCGCCAACCGCCTTGATGCGTCCTTCCGCTACGGCATGAAGCCCGAGGCGGCGCCCCATCTCCTCCTCGTTTCCCGCCGGGGCGATGGCACCCGGCCGCGCCCACAGGCCGCGCCGCGCCGCGCGCGCCGCGTGCTCGTCCGCGACCAGAGACGGCGCGCACGCGCCGTCAGCGCTGGCATAAGCAGCGCCGGCCGCTACCAGGCGGGCGGCGATGTCGGCCCCCGCGCCATCGGCGCCGGTCATCCGCGCCGCACCCGTCAGGCGGCCATGCCGGTCCGTGCCGACGCGCGAAAACGTGATCTCCCGTCCGCCCACGGCGTCCGTCGTAGCGCGGGCCGCGGCTTCGGCGAGCCCGTTGACCGGCTCCAGGCGCGTGGGCAGGACGATGCCGTCCGGAACGAAGCGCCGGCCGTCCTGGAGCAGCAGGCTGCCGTCCGGCGCCATGCCGACGATGCGGGCGGAAGGCCCGGAGCTCGATTCCCCGGCGGCGCAGACGGGCCGCTTCGCCGCGGCCGCATTCGCGCCGGGGGCAAGCAAAGGCCCTGCCGCCAGCGCGCCGAGCACGCTCGCGGCGATGCGCGCGGCCTTGGCGGCCCCTCGCGCGCGCGGCGCGGCGCGCTCCGGCCGTGTCCTTCCCGCGTGCGCGCCGCCCGACGTCGCATTCGAAAGAGCCTGTGGCATAGCCAAAGGCTACCGCAATCCGGTGCGCCATTGAAGGCACGTGCCGCTGCCGGCCGTTCACCCTTTCTTACGCAGCGTTGCCGCTTCCGCGCGGTTGAGGCGGGCGGCCGCCTCGGGCACCATGCCCCGGCGGTTCGCCTCGTCGCGAGCCGCAGCGCGAGGGAGGCATTGCGTGTCCGGCATCGAAACTCAGGCCCGCCTGTCCGCGCCTTCGGCGGCGCGCAACCGAGAGCCCATCCGCGCCGTGCTGAGCCCGCTGCTTTCGCCCGGCGCGCGGGTGCTGGAGGTGGCTTCGGGTTCCGGCGAGCACGCGGTGCACATGGCGCGGGCGCGGCCGGACCTGACGTGGCAGCCCTCCGATCCCTCGCCGGAAGCGCGGGCCTCCATCGCCGCCTGGATCACGGCGGAGGGCCTCGCCAACGTGCGCGCCCCCCTCGCCCTCGATGCCAGCGCGGCCGAATGGCCGGTGGAGGGGGTGGAGGCGGTGGTGTGCATCAACATGCTCCACATCAGCCCCTGGGCGGCCACCGAGGGGCTGATACGCGGCGCCGCCCGTCTCCTGCCGCCGGGCGGCCTGCTCTATGTCTACGGTGCCTTCCACCGCGCCGGCCTGCCCACCGTGGAGAGCAACGCGGCCTTCGACGCGGACCTGCGCCGGCGCGACGCGCGCTGGGGCCTCAGGATGCTGGAGGATGTGGCGGCCTGCGCCGCCGGGCGGGGGCTCGACCTTGATGAGGTCGTCGAGATGCCGGCCAACAATCTCTCCCTGGTGTTCCGGCGGCGCGCCTGAGTCGCGGGTCGCCGGCCCTTACCGCAGCGCTTCGCCGAGGGCGCGGCCGATCTCGGCCATGACGGCGTCGCGCGCCTCCAGCGAAAGGCCGGTCTGCGTGAGATAGACGGCGGCCACCACCGGCGGCCGGCCCGGAGGCCAGATCAGCGCGATGATGCCGCGCGAGCCGTGGCCGCCCGCGCCGGTGCGGTCGGCGACGCGCCAGCCGGCGGGAAGCCCGGCGCGCAGAAGCGCCCCGGCCACGGCATCTGCCTCCAGCCACGCGGTGAGCTGCCCGCGCGAGGCGGGCGAAAGCACGTCCGCGAGCAGCAGCGCCTCAAGGCTGCGGGCCGCCGCCGCCGGTGTGGTGGTGTCGCGCATGTCGCCGGGCGTGCCCGCATTGAGGGCGGTTTCCCAGCGGTCGAGCCGGGTGGTCGCGTCGCCCATGGCGCGCATGAAGCGTGTCAGTCCCTCCGGGCCTCCGATCCGCGGCAGGATGAGGTTGGCGGCGGTATTGTCGCTCACGGCGGTCGCCGCCGCGCACAGGTCGCCGAGGGACATCTCGCCGCCCGCATGCGCGCCGGTGACCGGGGAGTGGGGAAGGATGTCGGCGGGCGCCACCGGCACGGGATCATCGAGCCGCGCCTCGCCGCGATCCACCTTCGCCAGCACGGCGGCACAGGCGAACGCCTTGAAGGTGCTCATGAGCGGGAATCGCTCGTCCGCGCGGTGGTTCCAGCGGCGGCCGCTGCCGGTGTCGTGGATGGCGACCCCGAGGCGCCCGCCGGTGCGCGCCTCGATCTCCGCGAGGCGCGGCGCGAGGGTCTCGGCCCGCGCGCGCGGAACGTCCCAAAGGCCGGATGCGCCGGCGAGGGCGGCTGCGGCCAGGACGTGGCGTCGGCTGAGGGGCAGGGCAGGCATGGTGCTCCGGTCGTGCGCGCGGCAGGGGGCTCCCGTAGCCGGGGAAAGTGGCGACGCGGCGGCGGGGCACCCGCGCGTCCGCCTCGCGGCCTCTCCGTGGCGCCCCGGCTTCTCAGGTCGTGCCGGGCGCTGGTCGTGCCGGCGCATGCCGCCGGCCCTGGGCGGCCGACCGGGGTGGCCGCGCGCATCCGAGGCCGGTCCTTGACGGCGCTTCATGCCATTGGTCCGGTGTTTGACCGGCGCCAAGTGGGTGTCGTCAGCCGTCGCACGGGCTGACCAAAAGCCCATGCGTGACGCTCGCGAGCCTTTGCCGCCCTTCCCGTTTCCCGAGATCCCTGCGGAGGGGCATCGGGCGATCTCGCAGGCCGCAGGCTGCCGGAGGGCGTCTGCCGCCCCCGCCGGGGGGAGCGGCGCGGCCGCCGCGGCCGGTCATGCTTGAGCCGAAGGGTGCGGTGGCGTGAGCCGCGAAGGCCGCTGGCGCCATGACGGGCACAGCCGGGATCGTTCGATTGCGCGACATCGCCGCGCCCGCGCCGGCCTTCGTGGCGCCGTCGGCGGAAGCCGAAAAAGCAGAGTGGTGTCCCCGGCGTGACTCGAACACGCGACACCAGGTTTCATCCCACCTCGGCTTTCGCCGCCGCCTCGGGCCCTCGGGCCGCCGGCGTTCGTGGTCTGGACTATCCCTTCGCCATGGCCCGCGGAAGGTCCGCGAGGCTTTAGGCGCCGCCCGTCTAGTCTCTACACCTTCCGCCGGCCGGATGGAGGCATCGCGGGCCGGGCGGCTTGGCTCGGGATCGGCATGGCCGGATGGCCGAAGCTTTCCCCGAATTTGAGCGGATTCACACCGGGCGTTTCCGCCACGGGTGCCCAATTTTAGGAAACCTGTGCTCTATCCTGCTGAGCTACGGGGACCTGCCCCTCATATAACGGCGCGCCCGCCGCCGCGCCAGCCGGAATATGGCGCCATCCACGCCCTCTCACGCGCAGGCGACATCGCGCGCCGCCGCGTCACGCGCGGGCTGGGCGCGCAATGCCTCGAAGCCGGCGAGGGTGGTCTCGGCCCAGTCCTCCAGGGTGAAGCGGCGGGCGGAGGCGCGCAGCAGCCCCATGCGGCCGCGGGCCTCGGCCTCGGGCATGGCCAGAGCCTGGTCGAGAGCCTTGTCCATGTGGGCATTGGAGAAGGGGTTCACGGGAATGGCGCCCTCCAGCAGCACCGCCGCGCCCGCGAATTCGGACAATATGAGCACGCCGCGCCCGTCCTCCCCCTGGGCGGCGCAGAACTCGCTCGCCACCAGGTTCAGCCCGTCGGCCAGGGGCGTGATGGCGGCGACGTCGGCGGCCCTGTAGTAGGCCACCAGCTCCGGCAGCGGGATGGCGGTGGAGACCAGGGAGACGGGCTGCCACTCGAAGCTGCCGAAGGCGCCGTTGATGCGCCCGGTCAGCTCCTCGATGCGCTGCTGCACGTCCTCATAGGCGCTCATGCCCCGGTTGGCGCCCACCGAGGCCAGCATGAAGCGCACCCGGCCGTGCAGCTCCGGCCGGCGCGCCAGGAGGCGCTCGAAGGCTTCGAGCTGCTGGATGTTGCCCTTGGTGTAGTCGGTGCGCGAGACGGAGAGCACCAGCTGCGCCCCGTCCAGCCCGGCGCGGATGGCCTCCACCTTCTCCGCCACCGCCGGCGCCGCCGCGAGGGCCTCGATGTGCCGGAAGTTCACCCCCACCGGCGTGGTGTCGATGCGCACGGTGCGCCCGCGCGCGGCGAGGGCGAGGGGGGTGAACATCTCGTTCAGGGCGGTGCCCTCGTGGGTCATGCTCGGGTCGGTCTCGGCGTCGCGCAGGGGGCGGGCGCCGGCGATGGAATGGGCCACCGCCATGAAGTTCTGCGCATAGCGCGGCACGTGGAAGCCCACCGCATCGCAGGCGAGGAGGCTGTCCACGATCTCCCGCCGCCAGGGCAGCACATTGAACATGTCGGGCGCGGGGAAGGGGGTGTGGTGGAAGAAGGCGATCCGCGCCGAGGGCTTGAGCTGGCGCAGGTAGCCCGGCACGAGCCACAGGTTGTAGTCGTGCACCCACACCACGGCGTCGTCCGCCGCCTCCTGCGCCGCCGCCTCCGCGAAGGCCCAGTTCACGGCCCGGAAGGTGGGCCAGTCCACCGGATCGTAATTGTAGCGCTCCTTGAAGCCGTGAAGGATGGGCCAGAAGGCTTCCTTGGAGGTGACGTGGTAGAAGCTGCGCACCTGTTCCGCGGTCAGCGGCAGGCGGCTGACGGCATAGGTGCCGAAGCTGTCGGAAATCTCCACCACGCGCGCGAAGCCCGGCGCGGCGGGGTCCTCCGCCTCCTTCCAGGCCACCCAGGCGGCACGGTCGATGCGGCCGATGAGCGCCTTCAGCGTGGGCACGATGCCGTTGGGGCTCCCATGCTCCTTCAGGACGGTCGCGCCATCCTCCACCACCTCCTCGTAGGGGGCGCGGTGATAGACGATGACGAGATCCGATTTCATGAGCTCCCCTCCGGAGGCGTGGGGTGAAGGTCGAAGGCGGCGATGGCCTCCGCGATGCCGCCGGCGCCGGGCGCGCGGCAGTGGAGGGCGCGGGGCAGGGACGCCGTCGCCTCCAGGAGAGCGGCTTCCGCGCCGCCCACCACCGCGCCGTGAAGACCGGTGCGGAACATGGCGAGGTCGTTCAGCGTGTCGCCCGCCACCAGCACGCTCTCGCGCGGCAGGGCGAGGTGGTCGATGAGCGACAGCAGGGTGGAGCCCTTGTTCACGCCGCCCGGCAACACGTCGAGGAAGCAGCCGGCGGAGGTGAGGATGTCGAGCCCGGCGTCCTCCAGCGGGCGGACCGCCGCCGGATCGTAGGCGCCGGGGTCGTAGTGGTAGGACATGCGGTGGCGGAAGGGCGTGTCCTGCGGCCGCAGCCCCGGCGCCCCCTTGAGGGTCTCCCGCACGAAAGCGGAGCGTGCGCCCCAGGCGGCCGCGATGGGCGCTTCCAGGGCATCGATGAAGGACAAAGCAGGGCGGCCCGCCCGCAGCTCCATGCGCGCCACCGTGGTGCCCACGTCGGCGACCACATAATCGGGCACGGGCACGCGCGGGCCGTCCCCCGCCTCGCCCGCGCACAGGGCGCTGATGAAGTCCGGATCGCGGCCGGTGACGAAGACCAGGCCCACGCTGTCGCGGTGGCGGGAGATCCAGCCGTAGAGCGCCGCGCGCATGGCCGGCGTGCCGCCCAGGAAGGTGCCGTCGAGATCGGTGGCGAGCAAGAGGCGCCAGCCGGCCGCCGTCCCGGGGGAGGCGGCGCGCGTGTCCGTCATCGCCGTCACGGCAGCAGGGCTTCGAAGCGGCGCGTCACCTCGGCCTCGGCCGGGTGGGGGAAGGCGAGGTCGAGGGCGCGCGGCTCGGCCTGGATGGGCGCGGCCCAGAAGGCGGCGAAGGCTTCGCCGATGGGCCGCCCCCCCGCCACCACCGCGCGCACCATCTCGCAGATGGGCATGTGGAGGCCGAGGCGGCGGGAAAGGTCCGTCACCGTCACCGCATTGTGGCGGCCCTCCACCAGCACCGGCGCGCCGCCGAACGCTTCGGCGTCGGACCGGCCCTCGCCGCGGGCGAAGCCGTAGCGGAAGTTGCGCGACTTGGGGCTGGAACAGGTGAGCATGAGGTCGCCGAGGCCGGAAAGTCCCGTCACCGTCTCGCGCCGGCCGCCGAGGCGCACCGCCAGCTCCTTCATCTCGTCGAGCCCGCGGGTGATGAGCGCGGCGCGGGTATTCTCCCCGAAGCCGGCGCCCGCGAGCATGCCGCAGGCGATGGCGACCACGTTTTTCACCGCCCCGCCCACCTCCACGCCGGCCATGTCGTCGGAGACGTAGGGGCGGAAGCTGTGGCAGGTGAGGCTGGCGGCCATGCGGGCGCCGGGGCGGGCGTGGGGCGGCACGCCCGGCCCCGCCGCGCAGGCTACGGTGGCGGCGGTGGGGTGGCCGGCGGCGGTCTCGTCCGCGAAGGTGGGACCGGAGACCACGCCGATGACGCGGCCCGGCGCCGCTTCCTGCGCCACGACGGACATCATGAGCCCGGTGCCGGCCTCGATGCCCTTGGCGCTGACGAACAGGGGCACTTCGTGCGCGGCGAGGGCGCCCATGCGCCCGGCCATCTCGCGGATGGTGGGAGAAGGCGTGACGAGCAGGACCGCCCCGGCGCCATCGAGCGCGGCGGCGAGATCGGACGTGGGAGCGATGCCGTCGGGCAGGGGGATGTCGCCGAGGCGCGCGGCGTTGCGCCGGGTGCGGGCGATCTCGGCGGCGCGGGCGGCGTCGCGCAGCCACAGGCGCACCGCGCAGCCCGCGCGGGCCGCGACCACGGCGAGGGCGGTGCCCCACGCTCCGCCGCCGAGCACGGCGAGCGTGCCGTAGGGCCTCGGTGCCATGGGCGGCGGGTGGCTCGCAGGCCATCGTGGCTGCCGCGACAGGGTCTTGAAGTCGGTCATGGGGTCCCCCTGTGTTGCAAGGGCGTGCCGCACGCCGCGTGAAGCGGGTGGCGACGGGGCAAGAATTGCCCGGAGAGGCCTTCGAAAAAGCCCATTCCTCAATGGATCATTGAATGTATCATATTTGCAATATGGCGTGTGTGTCAAATCTCTCCGTTATGGATCTGGATATCCGCTCGTTTATTTGGTGGCGGAATGATGGCTGCATCGTAAAATGCGTGTAATATTTCTACTTATAAATAAAATTAATATATATAAAGTCATACGCGTTGTCTTGCGGTGAATTAAATTACTATATACTGCAATAATGTAGTATTATTACATCGTTGTGTGTTGTTGGCTATGCATTCCGGGGCGCGCGGCGCCCTTGGCGCCTCCGGCGCGAGATGCGAAGGAGGGGGCTCATGGGGGCGAGGATGTCAGCGCTCACGGGAAGACTTCGCGCGGCGGTGGAAATGCCAGACATGGGCGCCGGAATAAAAGCGCTTCTTGGTCCACTCCACGCCCGCCACATAGAGCACCACGATGCCCGCGCTCGCGGCGAGAAGGCTGGCCGGAACCGGGACGAAGCCGAACGCCTCCGCCACCGGCGGGATGAAGGGCAGGGACACCGTGAGCGCCGCCACCAGCGCGGCGGCAATGAAGAGGAAGCGGCTGGGCCGGCTGCGCCAGCTGGGCATGTGCGTGCGCAGCACCAGGATCACCGACAGCTCGGTGAGCACGGAGAGCACGAACCATGTGCTCTGGAACAGCGCCTCGCCGGCTTGGAACACGCCGAGCAGCACCGCGAAGGTGAGGAAATCGAACAGCGTGCTCACCAGCCCGAACACCAGCATGAAGACGGCGATGGCGCGGATGTTCCAGCGCTGCGGGGCCGCCAGGGCCTCCTCGTCCACATTGTCGGTGGAGATGGCCATGGCCGGGATGTCGGAGAGGAAGTTGTTGAGCAGGATCTGCTTGGCGAGCAGCGGCAGGAACGGCACCACCACCGAGGCGAAGGCCATGGAGATCATGTTGCCGAAATTGCCTGACGTGGCGATGGAAATGTACTTCAGCGTGTTGGCGAAGGTGCGCCGGCCGTCCACTACTCCCTGCCGCAGCACATCGAGATCCTGCTTCAGCAGCACGATGTCGGCGGTCTCGCGCGCCACGTCCACCGCATGGTCCACGGAGACGCCGGCATCGGCCACATGGAGGGCGGGGGCGTCGTTCACCCCGTCGCCCAGGTAGGCCACCGCGTGGCCGCGGTGCTGGAGCGCGCGGATGATGCGCTCCTTCTGCTGCGGGTCCAGCTCCACGAACAGGCTGGCCTGCTCGGCGAGGTGCCACAGGGCCTCGTCGCGCATCTCGTTCATCTGTCGGCCGGTGACGAGGTGGCGTGTGTCGAGCCCCACGGCGGCGGCCACGTGGGCGGCCACGTGGCGGTTGTCCCCGGTGAGGATCTTCACGGCGATGCCGAGCTTCTCGATCTCGCGCACCGTCTCGGTGATGCCCTCCTTCAGCGGATCGAAGAAGAGCAGGAAGCCTTCGAACACCATGCCGGTTTCGTCGGCGCGGGCGTAGCCCGGCTGCGGCGCCAGCCGGCGGCTGGCGAGGCCGAGCACGCGGAAGCCCGCCTCGCCGCGGGCGCGGAAAAGCTCCTGGAGGCGTGTCCGCCCGGCCTCGTCCAGCGGTACCGGGCCAGAGGGTGAGGCGAGCGCGTCGCAGCATTCCAGCACCGGGTCGAAGGCGCCCTTGGTCACCATCAGGTGGCGGCCGTCCTCCTCCACCACGATGGTGAGGCGCTTGCGCACGAAATCGTAGGGGATCTCATCCACCTTGGCGCCGCCGGGGCAGGGGCAGCCTTTCGCGTCCGCCGCGGCGACGATGGCGGCGTCGAGCGGATTGGCGATGCCGCTTTCGAGCCGCGCGTTGAGGGCGGCGAGGCCGAACACCGCGAGGCTCTCGGCCCCCGCCGGATCGAGGGCGGCGTTGAACTCCACCACACCCTTGGTGAGGGTGCCGGTCTTGTCCGTGCACAGCACGTCCACGCTGCCGAGGTTCTCGATGGCCTCCAGCCGCCGCACGATGACGCCGCGCCGCGCCATGCCCCGCGCGCCGGCCGCCAGCGTGATGGAGACGATGGCCGGCAGCAGCTCCGGCGAGAGGCCCACCGCCAGCGCCACCGAGAACAGGAGCGATTCCACCACTGGCCGGTGCAGCAGCAGGTTCACGGTGAACACGAAGATGACGATGCCCGTCATCACCTGCGTGAGCAGGTAGCCGAAGCCGCGAATGCCGCGCTGGAACTCGGTGTCCGCCCCCTCGCGCGAGACGTGGCCGGCGATCTGCCCCAGCTCCGTGGCGCTGCCGGTGCGGGTGACGAGGACGGTGGCGGTGCCGCTCTGCACCGATGTGCCCAGGAACACCATGTTCGTGCGCCCGGCGAGGGCGGCGCCGGCCTCCACCGGCTCGGGGGATTTCTCCACCGGGAAGGTCTCGCCCGTGAGCGCGGCCTGGGAGACGAGGAAGTCGCGCGCCGCCATCACCCGCCCGTCGGCGGGCACCAGATTGCCGGCGGAAAGCTCCACCACGTCGCCGGGCACGAGGTCCTCGGCGGCGATGGTCCGGGCTTCGCCGGCGCGGCGCGCGACGGTGCGCAGCGCCAGCTTCGCGCGCAGCGCCGCCACCGCCTGCGAGGCCCGGTATTCCTGGAAGAAGCCCATCAGCGTCGAGCCGAGCACGATCGCCATGATGATGCCGGCGTCCGTCCATTCCCGCACCGCCGCCGACACGATGGCGCCGAATACGAGGATGAGCACCAGCGGGCTCTGGTATTGCCGCAGCAGCAGGCGCAGCGCGCTGGCGCGGCGGCTGGCGGAAAGGCGGTTGGGGCCGAATTGCGCGCGCCGGCGCTCCGCTTCCTCGGGCGTGAGCCCCTCGGGGCGCGCCTCCAGCGCGGCAAGGACGTCGGGGAGCGGTGAGGACCATGGATCAGTCATGGCGGGATGCCCGGTTCGGCCAGCGGACGAGATGGAGCATCCTAGCGCAGCCGTGCGACCTCGGGGTGATGTCGCGCAGCATGGCACGCCACCCGCGTGTGCTGGCTTTGCGCTCGATCAATGATCGCCGAGCCCCGTTGCACCGAAACTTCAGGATGCGGCCGACGGGGGGGGAGCCGGGGCCGGCGGCCGCCGGCCCGTCCGTGGGCGATCCTTCCTGCCTTTGCCTTCGGGGTGTATCCTCTCGGCGCCGCAGCTCTGGATCGGCCCCGGTGATACCGAGGGAGTGCATCGCATGGTGCAACAGGCCGTCTCGCAAGCCACGCCCACGGCGCGCCCGTGCGCCATCCCGCCGCTCGGCCTGCCCGGTGAACTCGGCGTGCCACGGGGCGCGCGGGGGTTGGTGGTGTTCGCCCACGGCAGCGGCTCCGGTGTGGGCAGCCCCCGCAATCGCGCGGTGGCGGATCATCTGCGCCGTGACGGCCTCGCCACCCTGCTGTTCGACCTGCTTTTGCCCGAGGAGGAGGGCGACAGCCGCAAGATGTTCGATCCCCTGTTCCTGTCCGACAGGCTGCTCCAGGCGCTCGACTGGGCGGGCAGTGTGCGCGAGGCGCGAGGGCTGGCGGTGGGCCTGTTCGGCGCCAGCACCGGGGCGGCGGTGGCGCTGGCGGTCGCGGCCCGTTTCCCCGAGCGCATCGACGCCGTCGTGGCGCGCGGCGGGCGGCCGGATCTGGTGCTGCCGGTCCTGGCCCTGGTGCGGGCGCCGACCCTGCTGCTGGTGGGCGGCGCCGACGAGGAGGTGCTGGAGCTGAACCGGCGCGCGCTGATCCGCTTCGGCGGGCCGGTGGCGCTGGAGGTGGTGCCGGGCGCCGGGCATCTCTTCGCGGAGCCGGGCACGCTCGATCAGGTGGCGCTGCGTGCCTCGGCCTGGTTCCTGCGCCATCTCGGCGGGGGGGCCTAGAGCGATTCCTGCAAAAATGCGGAGCGGTTCCGCGTCCGAAATTGCGTCAAACCAATGAGTTAGAGCGCTTTCAAGCGAAGTGGATTTCGGCTCGCGTGAAGAAAATGCGTGATCTCAAGAATCCAGAGCGGAAAAGGCTCTGGAGGAGGGGCCCATGAATCGTTTTCGCGATCGCACCGATGCCGGGCGCCGGCTCGCCGCCGCCCTTTCCGGCTATGCCGGGCGCGATCCGGTGGTGCTCGCCTTGCCGCGCGGCGGGGTTCCGGTGGCGCTGGAGGTGGCGCAGGCGCTCCATGCGCCGCTCGATCTCCTGCTCGTGCGCAAGATCGGCCTGCCGGAACAGCCGGAGCTGGCCATGGGCGCGGTGGTGGATGGGGCGGCGCCCATCGTGGTGCGCAACCGCGACATCATCGCTTTCTCGGGCGTGGATGAGGAGGCCTTCGAGGCCGTCTGCCGGCGCGAGCTCGCGGAGATCGAGCGGCGGCGGGCGCGCTACATCGGCGCGCGGCGCCGCGCGCCCATCGCCGGGCGGGTGGTGATCGTCGTGGATGACGGCATCGCCACGGGCGCCACCGTGAAGGCGGCGCTGGAGGCGATCCGCGCGCGCGGGCCCCAGGTGCTGGTGCTCGCGGTACCGGTGGCGCCGCCCCAGGTCCTCGCCGCGTTGCGGCCCCTGGTGGACGATATCGTGTGCCCGCTGACGCCGGAGGCGTTCGACGCCATCGGCTATTTCTACGATGACTTCACCCAGGTGGACGACGCAGCGGTGGAGGCCGCGCTCGCCCGATGCCCGGTGCCGGTGCCCGATCAGCGCGCGTAGAGGCCGGTGATGCGGGCGGTGTCGGCGGCCTGAAGGCGCGCGGTCCGCGCCACGTCGGCGGCCGAGGGCTGCAGGCCGCATTCCAGCCGCTGGGCGTTCAGGGCGAACAGCTCGAACACGTAGCGATGGGTGCCGTGGCCGCGGGGCGGGCAGGGGCCGCCATAGCCCAGCTTGCCGAAATCGTTGATGCCGCCGCGGATGCCGTAAAGCACCTGCCCCTCGTCGAGGCCCGAGAGATTGGCGGGCAGATCGAAGATGGCCCAATGGTGGAAGGTGCCGCGCGGGGCATCGAGATCGTAGCACACCAGGGCGAAGCTGCGCGTCGAGGCCGGCACCGCGCTCCACTGGAGGGGCGGTGAGAGGTTCTCGCCGTCGCAGGTGAGGCGGCGCGGCATGGGCTGGCCGTTGGCGAAGGCCGGGGAGAACAGGCGCATCGAAATGTTCCTCGGTGCCGCTGCGGCAGGGGAAATCCGACGGAACGCCGCGCTGCCGGCGGCGGTCTGAGATCGGTGGGCGATCTCCATGACAGCCGCGCGGCTCTCCTGCAATCGGGAACATCACGTTTGGATGGGAACCCAGCGCGTGCCGTCCTTCACATACCTCCGCTTCACCGCCGCCCAGGCAATGCGGTGCGCCGCCTCCTCGCGGCGGGGGTCGTCGAGGTGCCCGGCGAAGGCGGCGTTGAACGCTGCGCGGTAGATGTCGCACGCATGCTCGGGCAGGTGGTGCCGCACCGCTGGCGGCAGGTCGGCATTGCTCTGGTAGGGCATGGCGAATCGCCTCCCCGCGGCCTCCGCCGCCCGGTCATGATTCGGATTCGATGTCCTCGCACGAATAGCCGAGCTGGGAGAGCGCCTCCTCCAGATAGTCCGAGAGCAGGGGCATGCCCAGCAGGTAGCTGGCGGTGCGGTTGTTGTGCGCCCGCGCGGCCTCGGCGCGCAGCTCGTCCCAGGTGGCGCTTTCGCCGTCGCCGCGGCCGAGCCAGGCGAGGGTGACGAGGTCCACCTGCTCGTCCTCGTTCAGGTCCCGGATGAAGCTGACGATCTCGCTGCGCACCGGATCGTCGGGATGGTCCTCCAGCACCGAGAGCATGGCGTCGTCGGTGGCGTTCGAGCCGGGATCGGGCTCGGTCACCGCATCCTTCACGTCGAACTCCCGCGCCAGCTGCACGAGGAAGCACACCTTCTCGACGGGGATGGAAAGGTCTGGCGTCTCGGCCATGGCGTGTCTCCTCGCAAGGTTCGCGGCGACGCTTGCCGCCGCATGTACGTAACGCATTTTCACGCCGCGCGGGTTCCGGGGCGTTGAGCGTCGTCAAACCCGCGCGCCGCCGGAAGGGACCACCACCACTTCCGCCCGTGCCAGCCGGCGGAACAGGTTGCGCTGGCGTACCAGGGGCCACCACTCGTAGAGGAAGATTTCCAGCGGGCGGGAGTTCGCCACCCAGCCGAGAATCACGAGGCTTTCCACCACGAAGCTGGAGAAAGTGCCCGCGCCCAGCATCCCCGCCGCCTCGCGGGCGAGGAACAGGCACAGGGCCAGCACCGCGCCGCCGATGACCAGCATGCGCCGGCCGATGCGGAACAGCTCCCGCAGCTCGCGGGAGACGGCGGCGGCGCGCTCGCCGAAGAAGTTGCGGATCGCCTCGCCCACGCCGCGCGCCTCCGGGCGCTCCGCTTCCTCGGCCGGCAGGTGGATGAGGATGCGGATGGGCGCGCGCGCGGGCAGCTCCCGTGCCCAGCCGACGATGAACTCCTCCGCGTCCGCGTCGAGGTCCCGCTCGCGGAAGGGGAAGGGATCGAGCATGTTGAAGAGCTGAAGGACCCGCTCCAGGCGGATCTCGATGGCATCTTCCGACTCGCTCACCGCTGTCCCCCTCGGGTTCGGACGGAGGTTCCGCGGGGCGCGGTCCTCAGGGCATCCGCGAGGGGATGGTCATGATGTCGCCGTCCACCGCGAACCTGCCGTAGCCCTGGTGGTGGATGGTCTTCGGCGCCTTGCGGGCGGGGTCGCGCCACGCCTTCACCACTTCCAGGATGAACAGGTTGTAGCTGTTCACCAGCCGCGTGTTCACCACCCTGCATTCGAGATTGGCGAAGCATTCCGCGATGAGCGGCGCGGCCACCTCGGTGGCGGGCAGGGGGGTGAGCCCGAAGGCGGAGAACTTGTCGGTATCCGCGCCGGAGCAATTGCCGATGCCCACCACCTTGTGCGCCAGCTCCACGTCCGGAATGGCGATGACGCATTCCTTCGTGGCCTTCAGCGCGGCATGGCTGAAATCGGCGACCGAAACCACGCAGGCGACGAGCGGCGGGGTGAACTCCACCATCATGTGCCACGACATGGTCATCACATTGTGCCGGCCGCGGCGGCTGGTGGCGAGCAGCACCACCGGCCCCGGTTCCAGCAGCCCATAGACCTCGCCGAGGGCGAACTCCTTCACGGCCGGCGGCGCGCCCGCACGGGCACGCGCTTCATCTCGGCCGGACGCGCGGCGCCGAAGCGCAGGGCCAGGATGCCGAGAGATGCGATGAAGGCGAACGGGACCAGGGACCACATGGCAGCCTCCCTCCTGGGAGCTTGGCCGGAGGCCGTGCAAGAGCGGCATCCGCGATTGGGATGAGAGCCCCGGGCGGCGCGCGGGTCCTTGCTCAGGATCAATTGGGGAGCCGCGTCGTGCCGGAAAAGGGGCTCACGATTTCTTGAGCGGAGCCTTCCGCAGCGGCATATGGGTTGCCGGCTAAGGCTGGAGGCGCCCCAGCACATCGCCGAGGTCGCACAGTCCGTGGTGCCGCGCGGGCTCGGCCGGAGGCGGAGCGGGGCGCGCGGGCGTACCGCAGGCGCGGGCGGCGCTGGGGGAAAGGCCAAACTCGGCCCTGAACGCCCGGCTGAAGCCCGAGTGATCCATGAAGCCGAGCGTCTCGGCGATCTGCGCCACCGTCCGCCGCTCCCGCGGATCGCCCAGCATGGCGAAGGCCGCGAGCAGCCGCTGGCGCTGGATGTAGCGGGAGACGCCGCCCAGTTCCTCGAACAGCCGGTAGAGCCGCGAGCGGGAGACGCCAAGCGCCCGGCACAGGCTTTCCGGCGAGAGGGTGGCGGAGGCGATGTTCTGCCGGATGATGCGCCGGGCCCGCTCCCGCAAGGTATGCGCCACGAGCGCGCCAGCGCCGGAGGCATCGTCGGCGCGGGGCGCCACGGCGGCGGCGACCAGGGCGCGGGTTGCCGCCGCGATCTGCGGCAGGTCCTGGGCGGAACTGCGCGGCAGGTGGCGCGCGAGGCTCGCCAGATGATCGGCCAGGATGCCGCCGAGGCCCTCCAGCGGCAGGTCCGCCGGGGCATCGTCGAGCCGCGTGGCGAGCTGGGGGAAGAGGTCGCGCGGGAGAAACAGGCTGATCACCTGCTCGTCCGCCCCCATGCCGTGGAACGGCGAGGCGAGGGAGCGCAGGCCGAACACGGGGGTGCCGCCCGCCGCCGGAGGGCAGAGCACCAGGCACCAGTGGTCCAGCGCCGGCTGCCGCCAGTGGCGCCACGAGCGCACGTAGCCGGTGCCCGGCATGGTGGCCACCGTCAGCGCCATGCTGCCGAGGTCCCACACCTCCTGCTCGGCCACGAAGGCGCCGTCCGGCGCGCTCGCCAGCGAGAGGTCCACCACCGGCGCCGTGAAGTCACGCCACGCGGCGAACTGGTCCGCCGGGGCGAAGGCGCGGGTGCTGAACCGCCGCGGCGCCGCGGGCTCGGCTTGCGCATGCGCCGGGCTCGGCGATGGCGAAGGAACGAAGGAGGCCATCTGGCGTGCGGCGATGTCCGGGGGCGGGCGGGAAGGGCGGCGCGCCGCGCGGGCGTCCAAGCGCCCCGCCGACGGTTCGTTCATAAGGCTTTCCATTGCGATTGTGGTGCGAGCATGGCTGCAATCGCGCGATCACGCGGGTGTTCCGCGGGGCGTGATTGGGACGCCCGGCACAGGCGCGGTACGTCGCGCTCATGGCACGGGCGTTCCTTGGCGCTAGATTCGCGGGTGTGATGCGCGCAGGCCGGCCGCGTTGCGGCGGGGAGGTGAGGCCAGAACGTCACCTGCCGCCTCCCCGAGGGACTCCCATCGGACATCACCCCCTCCGGATGGGAGTGGCCGCCGTGTCACGGAAAGGCGCGGCACGGGCCTGGCCCCGTGCCGCGCCCGCACCCATCGAGGAGGTCGGCAGATGCTGTCCCGACGCGGTATTTTCAGTTTTCTCATCGGTGCAGGCGCGGCCGCCGTCGCGGCGGCGGTGCCGGCGGAAGCCCAGCAGTGGCGCCCGCCGAACCAGCGCTCCATGGGTCCGCCCGTCAACCAGCCTCCGGCGCCGCGCAGCCAGAGCCGCCCGCCGCCCCGGCGGGGCTACACCTGGGTGCCCGGCTACTGGTCCTGGAGCAGCCGTCGCCGCACCTATGTGTGGAATGACGGCTCCTGGATGCGCGATCGGCCCGGCTATCGCTACGTGGGGCCGCAATGGGTGCTCCGCCGCGGCGAGTGGGTGTTCATTCCCGGCCGCTGGGTGCGCTGAGGGGAGCCGGCGCCGCGCGCCGGCCTCAGTGGCGAGGGGCGGCGCCGCGCGCCGGACGCCGTCCTTCCGTCCACGCGCCTCGACGGGCACCTTTGAGCACCCGCGCGGGTGCGCCTATCGCGACAGCCCGGCGCGGAACACCTGGATGGGGGCGGTGACCACGGCGCCCACGGCGCCGCCCACCGCATCCACCGCGCCGACCGGCCCGCTCACGCCTTCCGAGATCTGCTGCCCGGCCACGAGCTGGTCGCCGATGAGGCGCACCATGTCCGCCTGGGTGGCGAACTTGGAGTGGTTGAGGCCGTCGCCGCCCTGCAGGGCGGTGAGGTCGAGCACGGTGATGCCGTTGCCCTGCTCCAGCCGCGCGGCATAGGCGGGGTTCGTAAGGTCCACGGCGCCGACGCGCTGCACATCCCCCGCGATGGTGCGGGAAAGGCTGAGGGCATGGTCGTTGCGGGAGACGAAGATGGTCATCTTGGGCCGCTTCGGCCCCATCTCCTGCACCTGCCGCTCGAACACGTCGATGTCGAGGTCGGGGGAGGCGAGGATCACGTTGCTGATCTTGGCCGGAATGCGCCCGTCCTGCAAAGCGAGCTGGCGCAGCGCCTCCACCGCGAGCCAGGCGCCCATGGAGTGGGCCAGCACCACCACCTCGTCCACATGGGGGCTGCGGGCCGCCGCGCCGAGCACGTAGGCGAGATCGGAGCGCGAGAAATTGGCGCTCTCGCGGTCGTAGACATAGCCGGTGACCTGCCCGCGCGAGGGCCAGGTGAACAGCACCGGCGCGAGGTTCGAGCGGCTGTCGTTCACGAACTGGGCGAAGCGGAACACCGCCGCGTCGAACGGCGTGTTGAAGCCGTGCACAAACACCAGCACCCGCCGCTTGTTGTTCGGCAGCCCCTGGAACCAGGGCAGCACCTGCTTGCGCGTGAGGGGATCGACCTGCGTCACCACGAACTCGCGCGCGGGGTCTCCCGGCACGCGCGTGGGCCACTGTATGGAGCCGGGCTCCCGATTGGGCGGGATGCTCACCACGATATTGGCGAAGGAGAGGCTTTCGCCGCGCTCGCCGGTGAAGAGCACGCCCTCCACCTCCGAAGGGGCACGGGTGGTGGCCACCAGCATGTCCACCTTGGAGGCGCCAGCCTCCGCGCCCACGGCCACCGGAACCAGCACGCCCTCCGGCCGCGCGCAGCCGGAAAGGGAAAGCGGCACGGCGCACGCGGCCGCGAGCGCCAGCATCCGTCCCGCGCGAAAGAAGAGGCTGCTGTTGCCTGTTGCCATGGTCGTGGAGCGTATCCTGAAGGAGCCTTCGCCGTCCCTCATAGAGTATCCCGCGAAAGATGAGAATGATCTTTCGGGAAGAACGGGCCGGGATCGTGCCCGATGCGACCAAAGGTGAATAAATGCCTCATGTCGTTCCGCCGGGTTGTGCCGCTTGTGACGGCGACGCGGCCAGATTTCGCGCAGCCTCGCCACCGCTCTCCGGCTCTGCTATTGCGCTGTGATGCGTTGCGGGAGGCGGGTTATCCATGAGCGGGACGGCGAACGAGATTCATCTTCACCTCAGTGACGTGAAGAATTTCTTCCAGGTTCCCGAAATCGACCCCTTCGAAGGCGATGATCTCGACATTTCCGGCATCGATCAATTGATGGATGCGCTGAAGGCGCAGGGGGACTGGAAGCGCAAAAGCCTGCGCGCGGTCGTTCATCTGCCCGCGGCCGATGCGGAGGATCCGCGCATCGGCAACATGACGAAGTATCTTGAGCGCTACTGCGACAAGCAGATCCAGTACAATCGCCGCAAGATTGCTGAATTGAGGCTCGAGGGCCGCCATGCCCTGCGGGTGGGACTGCTGTTCCTCTTCGTCTGCCTCGCCCTTTCCGCTGCGACGGAAAAGCTGGTGGGCTCGGATCTGCTGGTGGGGCAGGTGCTGGTGGAAGGTTTCATCATCGCCGGATGGGTGGGCCTTTGGCACCCGCTGGAGGTGCTGCTCTATGCCTGGTGGCCCAATGCGCAGGACATCCGGCTCTATGAGAAGATCAGGTCCATGCGGCTCGACTTCGCGTTCGATCACGAGGCGGTCTGAGGCCTATGGCCGGGGGAAGGGGTGAACCATGCGGGTGTTGATCGCTCTGGTGGCGGCGGTGGCGGTGGGCTGCGCCCTCTATGTGGCGGAAGGGCTGTTCGCGCCCGTGGCGTTCGCGCTGTTCGTCATCGCCGTGGTGTGGCCGCTGCAGAGGCGGCTCCAGGCCCATCTGCCGAAGCTGGTGGCGGTGCTGGTCACGCTCGTCGTCACCCTCGCGGTGGTGGGGGCGGTCACTTCCGTTGTGGTGTGGGGCTTCGGCCACGTGGGCCAGTGGGTGTTCCTGAACGCCGCCCGCTTCCAGCTGCTCTATGCCCAGCTCGGGGTCTGGCTGGAGGGCCACGGCTTCGTGCTCGCGGCCGTGGTCGCCGAGCATTTCGACGTGCGCTGGCTGCTGCGCCTGTTCCAGGATGTGTCGGGGCGGGTGCAGGGGCTGGCGAGCTTCCTCGTCTTCACCTTTGTCTATGTCCTGCTGGGCCTGCTGGAGGTGGACGCGCTGGCGAGCCAGCTCAAGGCCCTGGAGCGGCGCAGCCGCGGCGATTTCTCCGGCGCCTTCCTGCTGGCGGCGGGCGCCGACATCGCCCGCAAGCTCCAGAAGTACATGGCGGTGCGCACGCTCATGAGCGTGGCCACCGGCGCGGTGGTGTGGGTGTTCACCCTCACGGCGGGGCTGGAGCTGGCGCTGGCCTGGGGCGCCATGGCCTTCGCCTTCAATTACATCCCCTTCATCGGCCCCTTCATCGCCACCCTGCTGCCCACGCTGTTCGCGCTGGCGCAGTTCGAATCGTGGGAAATGGCGCTGTTCGTGTTCGTGAGCCTGAACCTCATCCAGTTCCTGTCGGGCAGCTACATCGAGCCGCGCCTCGCCGGCAAGGCGACGGCGGTCTCGCCCTTCCTGGTGCTGTTCGCGGTGTTCTTCTGGGCCTTCCTGTGGGGCGTGCCGGGGGCGTTCATCGGCGTGCCCATCCTCATCAGCGCGGTCACGCTGTTCGCCCACCATCCGGCGACGCGGGCGGTGGCCGACGTGCTCTCCGGCCAGCCGGCCCAGGAGGAGCACGCGGCGAAGGGGCACGGGGCCTGAGGTTCAGGCCCTGCCCGCTCAGGGGCGGGCCGGCAGGCCCGCGTCCACCCGTTCCAGCAGGTAGGGGAAGAACGGGTTGGAGGACATGCGCACCAGCATGTCCACGTTCACGATGAGCGCGCCGTATTCTCCCCGCGCGGCGATGTCGCCGAGCCGCACGCCGAAATCATCAGCCGGGTCCGGGTTGAGGCCATAGAGCCCGTCGGTGAGCGGGAACGGCAGCGCCACGTGGGACAGCGAATAGACATCGGGCGGGTAGGAGAGGGCGAGGGGCGTCACCACCTCCTCCGTGGCGGCGGCGGGCGTCACGCGCACCTCCGCCAGGCCTGAGTCCGCGCTCACGTTGGTGACCACGGCGGTGCGGAAGCGGCGCGGCGCCGGCGGCAGCAGGCGCGAGAGCGCGGTGTCGGCGCGGGCGTTCAGAAGCTGCTCGAAATGGGTGTCGCGGTTGATGTCGAACAGCACCAGCTCGCTGCCGTTGTCCTCCAGGCGGGCGTGGAGCGTCTCGATCACCGCGCGGGTGCTCACCGTATGGTCCAGCACCGACTGGAAGGTGAGCACGGGGGCGAGCCCGGCGAGGCGCCCATCGCGCAGGTGGCGGTTGATATTGGCCTGAAGCGCCTGTGTGAGCAGGAAGGACTGGCGCGCCGCCTGCACCGGAAACGAGTTGTACTTGAAGGGGTTGAACTCCGGGATGATGGACAGCCACGCGGCCTTGGCGAAGGCGGGGAACACCGCCGGCCAGCCCGCGATGCCGGCGAAACGGGCGAAGCGCGTGACCCCCACCATGGGCGAGATCAGCACGATCTTCTCCGGTGCCACCAGCTTCGGGTCGTCGAGCGCGTCGAGGGCGTGCATCAGCGCCAGCGCGCCGCCATTGGAATAGCCGATGATGTGGATGGGCTTGCCCGGCCCCACGCGCCGGCGCGCCTCGCGCATGGCGAGCCGGGTGGCGGCGATCCAGTCCTCGTGGTCCGCCGCCGTCAGTCCTCCCGGCACGGTGCCGTGCCCCGGCAGGCGAATGGCGATGGAGAGGAAGCCGCGCGCCGCATAGCGCCGGGCGAGGTGGCGCAGGCTGTAGGGCGAATCCGTGAGGCCGTGCAGGAACACGGCGGCGCCCACCGGGTCGCCCTCCGGCTCCAGCACGAAGGTGCGGTTGAAATCCTGCGCGAAGTGGCCGGGATAGGCGGGGCTCTGCGCGAAGTAGCGGTTGAAGCGCTCGCGGTCGCGCGGCGGCAACTTGTCCGTCACCTGCGTGCGCACGGCCTCGAACACCTTGTCCTCGGCGGCGAGATAGGCGGAAAGGTCGGCGGTGGCGAGGGCGGCCCGGCTCATCTCCTGCGGCACGAAGGTGTGCCACGGCTCCAGCGGCGGGCCCCGCCAGGCATCCACCGCGCGCACGGTGAGGATGGTCGCGAGCACGATGAGAAGGCCGATGCCGATCCGCCGCGTCCAGCGCCAGAGCCAACCGAGGATCATGCCGCTTTCCTTCCCCGCCTTGTCGCGCCGCCGGAGGGGCGACCGAGGGCGCTCTATAGCCGCCGCCTGCCAGCTCACCAAAGGACATTTCAAGCGCAACGGTAATCGAGGGCGCGGCTCTCGCCACCGTTGCCGCGTTTGGGATGAGCGGGACAGGGGCGGGACGCAGCGCTCATCCGTTCCGCGCCGCGCCGGTGCAAAGATCAACCGACAGGTGAAGCGGAAACCGGGTGTGTCCGAATGAGCAGGGTGAAAGGGCGGGCCGGCGCTGCGGGTGCGCAGGAGACGACAGTCGATGCGGTGAATCTGGACGCGGTGGTGCTGGAGCAGATCTTCCTTTCCGCGGACGTGGAGAACGCCGCAGAGCGGCTGCGGCGGCGTCGTCTGCTGCGCCGCCTGCTGCGCCGGCCCGCCGCGCGGATCGCGAGCCGCAGGCTGAAGCGCAAGCGGCTGCTGCACCGGCTGGACCGTCAGGCGCTGGGGCCGCGGCTGCGCCCGGTGCAGCAGGAGCGACGCGCCGAGGTGCGCCGGGCGCTCAGCCTGGTGCGTCCCGCGCGCGCCGCCATGCCGAAGCCGGAGCCGCGCCCGAGCCGCATCGGCCGCTGGGCGCAGGCGGGATGGGCCGGCCGCGCCGCTCGCGGCTGGTGAGGCGCGCACCAGCGGCGCCGGGGCTGGTCCCCGCCATTGAGGACTTCATTGTCGCGCGGTGGCGGGGCGCAGGCAGTCTTTCCCAGGCGTCGGTTGGCGGGAATCGGTCGCGCGGTTGCGCCGCGCGCTCAGCATGGTGCGCGCTGCCACGCCGACACCGGCAGCGCCCGAGCGGGAATGGCCTCCGGGCGCGGGCGGAATGGCCAGGCCGCCCTGGCCACGGCCGATGAGGCGCGCCGGTGGTTCCCGGTCTGGCTGGCCCCCGCCCTTGAGGATGTCGTCGGCGCGCGGCGGCGGGTGCCGCCGGCCTTCGCCATGCCGGGGCCAGCGACGCATCGGCGGGGCTGTCGTCGCGCCGGTGCGTCGCAACGCTTCCTCGGGCGCATCATGCCCTGGCCCCGGCCTTTGGTCGCCGCCGGCGGGGCTTCGCGCAAAGGGCGCCCGAGCCGACCACCGCTCCGTCGGAGGGCCCCGCGCGCCGGGCTCGCGGTCTCTCGGCATCAGAGCGGGATGACCGACGCCTCCCGCCCCAGGGCACGGGTCGCGCACTCCGCCACATGGGCGTGGTGGGTGAAGACGATGACCTGCGTCACCGCCCCGAGGCCGGCGAGCAGCCGCATGCCCGCTTCCGTGCGGCCCTCGTCGAAGCTCACGAACAGGTCGTCCGCCAGGAACGGCAGGGGCGTCGCCCGCCGGGCGTGCTCCTCGATGGCGGCGACCCGCAGCGCGAGGAAAAGCTGGTCCGCCGTGCCCTCGGAAAGGGCGTCGACCCCGTGCAGACGCCCGTCGCGGATGGCGGCGAGGCGGGGCGGGTCCTTGTCGTAGTCGATACCGATGCCGCTCCAGCGGCCATCGGTGAGGGTGGCGAAGGCTTCCGCCGCTCGCGTCACGATGGGGTTCTGGTGGCGCTCCCGATAGCGCTCGACAGCGAAGGCCAGCAGCCGGGCGGCCACATGGGCGCGGGTGAAGCGCTCCATGGCGTCGCCCAGGTCGGCGATGGCGTCCTGCATGTCCTGGGCGGCGCCGGCGGCGCCGGCCTGCCCGGCCTGGGCCTTCTGCTCCTCCTGCGCCCGCGTGTCCGCCACGATGGCGGCGTCGCGGGCCTGCCGCGCGGCGTCATGGGCCGCGGCGGCGTCTTCCGCGTGGCGCGCGAGGGCTTCGTCGTCCCGCCCGCCAATCTCGTCGCGGATCTCCTCGACTGCCCGCCCGCCGCGCAGGCTGTCCAGGCGCTGCCGGGCGGCGGCGATCTCCCCGTCGCAGCGGGCCGCCTGCTCCAGGCGCTCCAGTTGTGCCGGCAGCTCGGCCGGCTGCGTCACGCCGGCACGGGCGAGCACCTCGGCAAGCCCTGCGTCGGCCCGCTCCAGGGTCGCGCGCGCGGCATCGCCGGCGGCGTCGCGCTCGGCCAGCAGGGCTTGCGCCGCCTCGGCGCGGGTGCGGGCCTGGAGCGCGGCCTCGACCCGGCGCCGCAGCGCACGCACGGTGGCGAAGAGATCGCCGGAGGCCGCTTCCTCCAGCTGCCCGAGCAGTTCCTCCATGCGCTGGGTGAAGGCCCGCTCGTCCTGCTCGATGCCGGCGATGCGCCGTTCCGCCGTCGCAAGCTCGCCGTGCAGGGTGGCCGCCTCCTGCCAGAGGCCGAGGGCGGCGCGGGCTTCGTCCGCGGTCGCGCCGGGGCGGATGGCGAGGGCGGGAAACACCTCCGCTGCCTCCGCCGCGAGCGCGTCACGCTCGGTGTCGAGGGTGGAGCGGCGTGCGTCCAGCTCCGCGGCGTCGCGCACGTGGCGCTCACGGTCGCGCCGCAGCTCGCGCTGGCGCTGGAAGGCCGTCTCGAGCGCGGCCACGGCGGCCCGCAGCTCCGCCATGCGCAGGGGCGCCTCGCCCAGGGGCGGCAGGTGAAGGTCGGCCCGCAGCGCCTCGGCCTCGGCCCGGTCGCGCCGCGCCGCCTCCACCTGCTGGGTGGTTTCGGCCTGCTGCGCCAGCAGGGCGTCGGCATCCCTGCGGATGCTCTCCACATCGCTCAGCACGGGCAGGGAGGCTTCCTCCGCCGGCAGCCCGCTCGCGCTCCACAGCGCGCGCCACGCCTCCCGCGCGGCGTCGAGGCTGGCTTGAGCGGCCGCCACGCGGGCTTCGGCCGTGGCGAGGCGCGCGTCCAGCTCCGCGAGGTCGAGCTCCGCGCGAGCGAGATCGGCGAGGCGCCGGCTCTCAGTCTGGCGCTCGTCGGACAGCCGGTCGGCGGCGGCCAGCGCGCGCTCGAATGTCTCTGCCTCGGCGGTATCGCCGGGAAGCACGGCGCGCTGGGCGAGGAGCACCGGGCGCAGGGCGCGCCAGCGCGCGTCGCGGGCCTCGCGCGCGGCGGCGATGGCGCTCGCCGTGGGGGCGGTGCCGGCACCGTCGAGCACCCGGCGCCGCGCCTGGATCTGGTTCCTCTGTGCGGCGAGGTCCTCGCGCTGCTCATCTGCGCGCGCATGCGCGGTCTCTGCATCCGCCACGCGTGCGAGGGCGGCTTCGGCCACCTCATGGTCAGGCAGGGGGCGGCGCAGCAGGTCGTCCGCGCGCCATGGCCCGAACGGCAGCCGCGCCACGCGGGCGGCGAGCGCCTCGCGGGCGGCCGCGAGGCGGCGGCCCTGGGTTTCGGCGGCGCTGGCGCGGGTCTCGGCGCCGTCGAGGGCTTCGAGCCGGCGCCGGAGCGGGGCGGGGTCCGCGACGGGCGGAAGTTCCTCGGAATCGGTGTCTCGGCGGCGTCGGGCGAGGGAGAGCGCATCGGCTTCCAGCGCCTCGCGGCGGGCGGCATGGGCGCGCAGGCCGTCGGCCAGGGTCCCTGCGCGCGCCAGCAGTGGCCGGCCGGGCAGGCGGGCGCGCAGGGCTTCCACGTCCGGCAGGTCGAGCCCGGCGGCGATGCGCGCGAGGCCCACGCGGGCGGCATCGGCCTCCCGCCGCCGGTTCGGCAGGCTCGCCAGCTTGTTCTCCACCTGCGCGCGCTCCTCATCCCGCCGGGCGATGTCGTCGGCGCGGGCGAGAACGGCGTCGTCCACCGTGACGGCGGCGCGCGCGGCGCCGGCCTGCTCCGCGGCCTGGGCGGCCTGGGCGGCGGCCTCGGCGGCGCGGTTGCGGGCATCGAGCCGCGCGCGCGCCTGGGCCGGGAAGGCGGCGTCCACCTCCGGCAGGGGCCCGAGGGCCGCGCGGGCGGCTTCCGCTGCCGCGATGGCGCGCAGCTCCCGCGCCGCGCCGAGCAGGGCGCGGGCGCGGTTGGCCGCGCGCAGGGCGGCTTCCTCCGCGTCTCTGGCTTCCGCGCACGCCCGCGCGGCCTCTTCCGCATCGGCGCGCAGCCGGGCCACGGCCTCGCCGCGCAGCTCGCTGTCCTGGCGGACCTTGTCGGCCTCCTTGTAGCGCGTCACCGCCGCATAGAAGGGGAGGGCGGCCACCGCGCGGGCGGGGTTGAACAGGGCCGCCGCCTCCGCCTTCATCTCGTCGCGCAGCGCCGCCACCCGGCCGAGGCCGGGCGCTGCCGCCACCAGCGTGTCGGCGAGGTCGCCGCCACCCGCGAGCAGCTTGGCGCCGCCCTCGCGCAGGCGCGCCTGGTCGAGCCCGAAGATGGCGAGGAAGGCGTCCCGGTCGTGGGCGCCGAGGAAGGGGACGAGCATGTCGTCTGGCAGCGGGGCGTCGGTCTGCGGGTCCACCAGGGTCGCCTGCCTGCGCTTCAACCGGGCGAAGGAGAGGGGGCGCCCGTCCGCGCCGGCGATGGTGGCCGAGAGGCGCATGGACTTGTAATCGTGCAGGAAGCTGAAGCGCGAGCGTTCCTCGATGCCGAACAGCACGTCGCAGGCGGCGGCAAGGGCGGTGGTCTTGCCCGCCTCGTTGGCGCCCAGCACCACCACCACGCGGGCGGCGGGGTCGAAATCGAGCCGGCGGTCGGTGAAGTGGCCGTAGCGGTCGAGGCCGAGGCTGAGGAATCTCATGACGCGTCCCCTTCGCCATCGGAAAGCCGCGCCAGGATCATCTCCCGCGCCTCCGCAACCGCCTCTTCGATCAGCAGATCGAGGTCCGCGCCGTCATGGCCGAGGGCCTTCAGCCCCGCCTTGGGCGCGCGATCGCGCAGCTTGCGCAGGGCCTCGCCGATGTCGTCGCGCAGGCCGGCATCGGCCGCCACTTCGGCCAGGATGTCGCTGAAGTCCCCAAGCAGGGGCGCGGGCCGGGGTGGGGGACCTTCCAGCCGCACCGAGACCTTCTCGATGAGCAGCCGGTCTCCGGCCTCGGCGGCCACCGCAGCCATATCCTCGTGCAGTTGCGCCGGTTCAGCGCGCAGGGCGGCCGCCAGCGGGGTGCTGCCGGTGAAGGCGAGGCGCACGGCCAGCGGGCGGCCGTCGGCGCGTTCCACCGCTTCGGTGAGGGCGGCCCGCGCGCGGTCCAGCATGTCCTCCCGCGTGGCCGCGCCGGAAAGGTCGATGTCAACGGCGTCGAAGCGGGCGGCGTCGAGGGTCAGGGCGTCGAGCGCGGCGATGCGCCCGTCCGCCACCCGCACCAGGGTGGCGCCCTTGGGCCCGGTTTCGCGCGCGTGGCGACCCTGCAGGTTGCCGGGAAAGACGATGGCGGGGCGCTCGCTCACCACCTCGCGCTGGTGGATGTGGCCGAGCGCCCAATAATCGTATCCCGCCCGTTCCAGGTCCGCCACCGTGCAGGGGGCATACACTTCGTGTCCCTCCCGTCCCGTGAGGGAGGTATGCAGCACGCCGATGTTGAAATGCCCCGGCACGGCCGCCGGGTAGCCGAGGGCGAGGTTCTGCGCCACATGGCGCTGGGCGAAGCCGCGCCCGTGCAGGGCGACCTTCAGCTCCGGCAGCGTCACGGTCTCGGCCGCCTCCACCGAGAAGCCGCGCACGTTCTGCGGCAGCGGCAGCTCGCGGCTGATGACCGAGGCGGCATCGTGGTTGCCGCGCAGGATGAACACCGGGATGTTCTCCCGCGCCAGCCGGCCCATCTGCCGCACGAAGGCGTGGCCGGTGGAGAAGTCCTTCCAGTCGCCGTCGTAGATGTCTCCGGCGATGACCACGAAGTCCACCTGCCGCGCCAGCGCCGCCGAGACGAGGTTGTCCAGCGCGCGCCGGGAGGCGCCGGTGAAGGCCGCGGCCTCCGGCCCGCGGCGGGCGAGGCCGCGCAGGGGGCTGTCGAGGTGCAGGTCGGCGGCATGGAGGAACTGGAACGAGCGGGACGACATCAAGGAATCACCGTGGCGCGCGGGCGCGGCCTGCGAGAGTGCGGGCTGTGCGCCTCCTTTGGCAACCCGGCCGTGCTCTCGCTCGGCGGCGGCGCCAGGCGTCTTTTCGCGGGAGGCGGGATTGCCAATGCGTCCTCCGCTTGTATGGTCGCTTCGCACCCATTTCGCAGCGGTGGGTGTTGGAGGTATGATTGAACTCAAGAGGGAGGTCGGGCTTCCGCCGCCGGATGGGTGGCGACGCCCCGTGCCCGGCCGCCCCGCCATCGCTGGAGATCCGCTTATGACATCCGCCCTGCCGCCCATCACCGCCGTGGTGGCCCACATCGTCGATGCCGTAGAGCGCGCGCCGCTGGTGGAGGAGCCCTTCTGGCACCTCGAGCTTTCGGGCATCTTTCCGCAGGAGCTTTACGGCGCCATGCGCGCCGCCATGCCCGAGGGAAGCGATTATCGCGCGCTCAAGGGCCGCAACAATGTGAACATCATGGCCGACGGCTCGGCCACGCGGGTGAAGATCGACCTCTACCCCGAATACATCCGCCACCTTCCGTCCGAGAAGCGCAGCGTGTGGGCCCTGGTGGGCGAGGCGCTGTGCGCGGATGAGGTGAAGGAGGCGTTCAAGCGGCGGCTTGAGCCCGGCCTCAGCCGCCGCTTCGGCCCGCAATACATGGAGACCGGCCTGTTCCCGGTGCCCATGCTCACGCGCGATGTCGCTGGCTATGAGATCCCGCCCCACACGGACACCAAGTGGAAGGGCATCACCATCCAGTTCTACCTGCCGGAAGACGAGAGCATCGCCCATGTGGGCACGCGCTTCGACCGGCGGCGGGCCGACGGCGGCTTCGAACTTGCCCAGCGCATGCGCTTCGCGCCCAACACCGGCTACGCCTTCGCCGTGGGCCCGGACACCTGGCACTCGGTGGACAAGCTGGGGCCCGAGGTGCGCACGCGCGACACCATTCTCCATACCTATTTCGTGGACAACACGCCCATGCTGGCGTTCCGCAACCGCGGCAAGCGCGTGGGCAACTTCCTGCTCAACGAGCTGCGCAATCTCGGCGGCTGAGGCCATTCGAGCAACGGCGCGCAGCCGTTTTGCATTCGGAATTGCCAGAGGGCATTGAGTTGAAGCGCATCCGGTGACTGGCATGCGCCGGATACGCTTCGGTGCGGCCCTCGGGCCGCGCGGCACGGACACATCGGCATGGACCCGGAAACCATCTGCGACCTGTTCAGCGCCTTCGGGCCGGTGCGCCTGCGGCGCATGTTCGGCGGCGCGGGCATCTATGCCGATGGGGTGATGTTCGCCCTGGAGGCGGGCGGCCTTCTCTACCTGAAGGCCGATGCCGCCTTCGCCGCCGATCTCGCGGAGCGCGGCTCGGCCCCGTTCGGCTATGTGGCAAAGACCGGTCCGCGCACCATCGCGAGCTTCTGGCGCGCGCCCGACACGGCGCTGGACGACGCCGATGACCTCGCCGCCCTCGCGCACAGGGCGCTGGATGTGGCGCGCGCGGCCGCATCGCAGAAGGCCGCGCGGAGCATCGCACGCGCTGCCGGGGGCGCGCCCCGCCGCCGGGTTGCTCCAACCGCGTGAGGGCGCGGGCCGTCACCGCGCGGCGATATGGTGTGTGAGGGCGGTCCATGAGATCGTCAAGCTCCGCCCTCCGCTCCTCCGCGAGGCGCAGGAGGTCCATGTAGACGCCGGGCCGCGGGGAAGTGTGGTCCTGCCGCCAGTCCTGCACCGTGGCCCGCTGGACGCCCGGCGCGCGAGACATCGGGGCTTGCCAGCTCTCTCCCCAGAGGACGCCTCCGGCGCGGGTGACACGGCTATTATCCGTCTTCGGCCATCCAAAAGAGTGAGCGATCCGAACCCGTCACCGTGTGGAAATGAAGTCCGCAAGGGCGGGGATGAGCGCCGGGGCCAGGGGCAGGGCGGGATTCATGTAGGTGGCGAGGTTCTTGTCGCGCTCCGTCGGGGCGGTTTTCAGCACATGGTTCATGCCGGAAATGGAGACGAGGCGCGTGCCGGGACGGGCGGCGGCGAGGCGCTCGGCATCCGCCAAGGAGACCTGGAGATCGCTCGTGCCCTGCACCACGAGCGTAGGGGCGGGGACTTTGGCGAGCGCGCTGGCAGGGTCGAGCGGCAGCCAGGACATCAGATAGGGCTGGATGCCCGAACGGTAGAGGGCGAGAAGTTCCGGTGGCACGTCGGCGGCCGGCTGTCCTTGCTCGAGAGCGGCACAGATGCCGCCCGATCGCGTCCGCAGCGTCTCGGACACGCCGGCATCCGCGAGCTGGCGGGCGATGATCGCGCAGGCGGGCTGTCCCGCGCCGGCGATGAGGATCAGCCCATCCACCGTCCGGCGCTGCGCCGCGAGGGTCGCGACCAGCGCGCCCTCGCTGTGGCCGATCAGGAACACCGGCGCAGGGGAGAGGCCGGCGGCGCGCGCCTGCGCCGTGAGCAATTTGAGCCAGGACAGGGCATCGTCCACATAGGTGTCGAAGCGTAGCTCCGCCTCGCGCGGGGCGCCGGCGGCGCTCGCGGCGACGCCGCGCTTGTCGATGCGCAAGGTGGCGATGCCGCGGGCGGCGAGCCCGTGGGCGAGGAGCTTCAGGCTGTCATTGCGGGCTTGGGGCAGGTTGCCATCCCGGTCCATTGGCCCGGAGCCGGCGAGGATGAGGGCGAGAGGGGCTTGTGTCCGGCCGCGGGGCAGGGCCAGCGTGCCGCGCAAGGGCCCGTTGGCGACCTCATGCTCGCCGAAGGTTTCCATGGAAAGGACGGACAGCGGTGGCGCGGCGGTTTGCAGGATGGCCGTGGCCGGCATGGCCGCCTCGTCCGCCGAGGCGCGGGCATGCGCCACGCAGAGGGCCAGGGGACATGCAAACCACGGCAAATGCCGACGCGCCCCGAAACGGCGCCGCCTGCCCCATGGGAGAGGAGGCACCGGGGGCGCGGCAGTTCTCAGCTCGCCTTCACCCGCACGGGGCGGAGCAGGAAGGCGGGCAGGTGGGACATGTCGGCCGGCTCGTTCACCGGCGCACGCTCGCGGCGGACGGGGCGGGCCTCGGCAGCCTCCTCGCGCTGCGGGCGACGGGGACGCTCGGCACGGGGCTGCTCCTCGGCACGGGCCGGGGCCTCGGCGCGCGGCTGCTCCTTGCGGGGCTCCTTCTCGCGCTCGCGGCGGCCTTCGCCGCTGCCCTCCCTCTCCACCTTGCGCTTGCCGCGCAGGCGGCCACCCTCGCGCTCGCGGCCGTCCTTCCGCTCCTTCTCCCGCGGCGGGGCCTCGCCCAGGGGGGCGCCGTGCCAGGGAATGGCATTGCCGATGAGCTTCTCGATGGCGGCGAGGGACTTGACGTCGGCGTGGGTCACCAGCGTGTAGGCGGTGCCGGAGCGCCCGGCGCGGCCGGTGCGGCCGATGCGGTGCACATAGTCCTCCGCATGGTGGGGCACGTCATAGTTGAAGACGTGACTCACCGCGGGGATGTCGAGGCCTCGCGCCGCGACGTCGGAGGCCACCAGCAGGGTGGCCTCGCCGTTGCGGAACTGGTCCAGGGCCTTGATGCGGGCGTGCTGGTCCATGTCGCCATGCAGGCACACGGCATTGAAGCCATGCTTCTGCAGCGAGCGGTGCAGCACCGCCACATCCCGCTTGCGATTACAGAAGATGATGCCGTTCTGCAGGTTTTCGCTGTCGCGGATCAGGCCCCGCAGCACGTCGCGCTTCTCCCAGTCCTCCCGCCCGGAGGCCACCAGAAGCTGCGCCACCGTGGCGGCGGTGGAGGAGGGCTTGGCCACCTCGATCCGAGCCGGGTTCGACAGGAACTGGTCCACCAGGCGCTGGATCTCCGGCGGCATGGTGGCCGAGAAGAACAGCGTCTGCCGGGTGAAGGGCACGAGCTTGCAGATGCGCTCGATGTCCGGGATGAAGCCCATGTCCAGCATGCGGTCGGCCTCGTCGATGACGAGTACCTCGATGCCGGACAGCAGCAGCCGGCCACGCTCCACGTGGTCGAGCAGGCGGCCGGGGGTGGCGATGAGCACGTCAACGCCGCGCAGGAGCTTTGAGTCCTGGTCGCCGAACGAGACGCCGCCGATGAGCAGCGCCACGTTCAGCTTGTGGTTCTTGCCGTAGCGGACGAAGTTCTCTTCGACCTGGGCGGCAAGCTCGCGCGTCGGCTCCAGAATCAGGGTGCGGGGCATGCGTGCCCGGGCGCGCCCCTGCTCCAGCAGCGTCAGCATGGGGAGGGTGAAGGCCGCGGTCTTGCCGGTTCCGGTCTGCGCGATACCGAGCACATCTCGGTGCGCCAGCACATGCGGAATGGCCTGGGCCTGAATGGGTGTGGGCTGCGTATAGCCCGTGTCGGCGACAGCCGCGAGAACCTTCTCGCTCAGGCCGAGTTCGGAAAATGACATTGCATCTTTTGGATGCGGCGGCGCGCCGCTGATCGAACGTCCCGTGCCGTACGGGCTCAGACGAGTGGTCGTCGGTCGGCGCGCTTGGATTCGACATAACTCGGACGACGGTTAGCACCATATGAAAAACAAGCGCCGTGTCAATGCGTACGTCAGCCTTACCGCTTCGTCAGGGCAGCGCGGGGGCGGGGCATTGCCCGCATGCGGCGTATTGACCTGCTCGCCATGTTGGAGGAGGGCTGTATTCCGCTCCTGTCCCGCCCTGGTTCTGTTCATGCCCTTCCTGCTCGTTCTCGGCCTCGCCACCTTCGCGAGCACGTTTTCCATGCGTGCCGTGGACCCCATGCTCAACATCCTCGCGGCCGATCTGAACGTGACGCTGCAGCAGGTGGCCATGCTGGCGAGCGCCTTCACTTTGCCCTATGCCACCATGCAGCTCGTGTTCGGCCCCATCGGCGATGCGGTGGGCAAGGTGCGGCTCGTGCGGTTCAATCTGGTGCTGCTGACGCTCGGGCTCGCCGCCTCGGCGCTGGCAACCGGCCACCAGATGCTGCTGGCCGCGCGGGTGTTCTCGGGCGCCTTCGCCGGCGGCATCATCCCGGTGGTGCTGGCCATGGTCGGGGACCGGGTGAGCTTCGACAGGCGCCCCGTGGCGCTCAGCCGCATCCTGCTGGCGCTGGTGCTGGGGCAACTCCTGGGCTCCGCCGCCTCGGGCTTCATCGCCGCATGGGTGGGGTGGCGGGAGGTGTTCGCCACGGCGAGCGTCATCGCCGGCGCGGCGGCCCTCGCGACTTTCCTCGGCATCAAGGAGCTGAAGGCGCGCGAGCCGCTCTCCTTCGGCGCCTCCCTCGCCCGCTACGGCACGGTGCTGCGCAACCCCCTCTCCATCAAGGTCTACGCGGTGGTGGCCATCGAGGGCGCCTTCTCCTTCGGGGTGTTCCCCATGGTGGCGCCGCTGATGGTGGCCCATGGCCTGGGCGATGCGGTGGAGGCAGGGCTGGTGCTGGCGGCCTTCGCCATCGGCGGCGCCTTCTACAGCCTCGCGGTGCCGCTGCTGGTGCGCACCCTCGGCCTCGGCGGCATGATGGGCGTGGGCGGGGTGAGCCTCGGCCTGTTGTTCATCGCCTCCGCCCTGGTGCCGCAGCTCATGGTGGTGGCGGGCCTGTTCGCCCTCGGCGGCTTCACCTTCTACATGCTGCACAACGTGTTGCAAATCCTCGCCACGGAGCTGGCGCCGGAGGCGCGCGGCTCGGCGGTGGCGCTGTTCGCCTCGTCCTTCTTCATCGGCCAGGCGCTGGGCGCCTTGGTGATGGCGCAGGCCGCCGCGCGCGCCGGAGTGGAGCCGGTGTTCCTCATGGCCGGCGCGGTGCTGATCGCGCTCGCCTATCCCGCCTCGCGCCTGGCGCCGCGGGGGAGCGGCAAGCCGGGCTGAGGCGGCGGGCGGCTGCCCCGCCCGTCATGCCTGGGGCGGGCGCGGGTCTCCCGCGGACCCCTGCGCCAAGCCTGCGCGGCGCTGGAGCCCCGCCCGGCGCCGGGCCAGGGTCCGGGACTGCCGGTATCAGATGTCGAGCAGATCCTCGTCCGCGAAGGCGGCGTGCTCGGAGATGAAGATGAAGCGCGCCTCCGGCTTGTTGCCCATCAGCCGCTCCACGATGTCGGCGGTGGCGGCGCGCTCGGCATCCTGGATGCTGACGCGCTGGAGGGTGCGCGTCCTCGGGTCCATGGTGGTTTCCTTGAGCTGGGCCGGCATCATCTCGCCGAGGCCCTTGAAGCGGCCCACCTCCACCTTGCCCTTGGCGGTGAACTCCTTCTTCAGCAGCTTTTCCTTGTGGGCGTCGTCACGCGCATAGAGGGTCTTCGCCCCCTGCGTGATGCGGTAGAGCGGCGGCACCGCGAGATAGAGGTGCCCTTCCTCGATGAGGTGCGGCATCTGCCGGAAGAAATACGTGACGAGCAGGGACGCGATGTGGGCGCCGTCCACGTCCGCGTCGGTCATGATGATGACCTTCTCGTAGCGCAGGTCCGCGTCGCGGTAGGTCGATCCGGTGCCGCAGCCCAGCGCCTGGGTGAGGTCCGAGATCTGCTGGTTCTGGGCCAGCTTGTCGCGCCCCGCGCTCGCCACGTTGAGGATCTTGCCGCGCAGGGGCAGCACGGCCTGGGTCTTGCGGTCGCGCGCCTGCTTGGCGGAGCCGCCGGCCGAATCGCCCTCCACGATGAACAGCTCGGAGCCGGCCGCCTCGGTGTTGGAGCAGTCGGCGAGCTTGCCCGGCAGGCGCAGCTTGCGCACCGCCGTCTTGCGGGAGATCTCGCGCTCCTGCTTGCGGCGCAGGCGCTCCTCCGCCCGGTCGATGACATGCTCGAGCAGCCGGCTCGCCTGGTTGGGGTTGGCTGCGAGCCAGTGGTCGAAGGGGTCGCGCAGGGCGCTTTCCACGATACGCGCGGCTTCCGTGGTGGCCAGCCGGTCCTTGGTCTGGCCCTGGAATTCCGGCTCGCGCACGAACACGGAGAGCATGGCGGCGCAGCCGGTGGTCACGTCATCGCCGGTGATGACGGCGCCGCGCTTGCCCTGGCCGGAGCGCTCGGCATGGTCCTTCAGGCCCTTCAGCAGGGCCGCCCGGAGCCCGTTCTCGTGGGTGCCGCCATCGGGCGTGGGAATGGTGTTGCAGTAGGAGGCGATGCCCCCGTCGCCATCGGCCACCCAGGCCACCGCCCACTCCACCGAGCCATGGCCGCCCGGCTTCTGGATGCGGCCAGAGAAGAGGTCCGGATGCACCAGGGTGTGGCCTTCGAGATCGGCGGCGAGATAGTCGCGCAGGCCGCCGGGGAAGCGGAACACCATCTTCTCCGGCACGCCCTCGACGCCCTTGAGAAGCTCCGGGTCGCACGACCAGCGGATCTCGACTCCGCCGAACAGGTAGGCCTTCGAGCGCGCCATGCGGAACACGCGCGCCGGCTCGAAGCGCAGCGCGGGGCCGAAGATCTCGGGGTCGGGGTGGAAGCGCACCCGCGTGCCGCGCCGGTTGGTGATGCGGCCCACCTTCTCCACCGGCCCCTCGGGAAGGCCCTTGGAGAAGCGCTGGCGGTAGAGGGTCTGCTCGCGCGCCACCTCCACCTCCAGGTGGTCGGAGAGGGCGTTCACCACCGAGACGCCCACGCCGTGGAGGCCGCCGGAGGTCTCATAGACCTTGCTGTCGAATTTTCCGCCCGCGTGCAGGGTGGTCATGATGACCTCCAGCGCGGACTTGCCGGGAAACTTGGGGTGGTCCTCCACCGGGATGCCGCGCCCATTGTCGGTCACGGTGAGGTAGCCGTCGGTGCCCAGGTGCACCTCGATGAAGGAGGCGTGGCCCGCCACCGCCTCGTCCATGGAATTGTCCACCACCTCGGCGAACAGGTGGTGCAGCGCCTTGGCATCCGTGCCGCCGATGTACATGCCCGGCCGCCGGCGTACCGGCTCCAGCCCTTCCAGCACCTCGATGTGGGCGGCGGTGTAGTCGGAGGCCATGGTGGGAACGGCGGCAGCCTTGCCCCGCGCCGGCGCCTTGGCAGCAGCGCGGGAGCGGGAGGCGGAGCCGAAGAGATCGTCGGTATCGGACATGGGCCGTCGATAGCAGAGGGCAGGGGACCGCGCACGCGAATCGTGTTCCGGCGCGACCATCGCTGGCCAGATGATGGCAGAGCTTGCGCCTGACGGGAACAAAATAGAAACGCGCCGCGCGCGGGCAGCGGCGCAGCCATGGCGCCAGGAGGCCGCGACCGCATGGCGGACCTCGGCCGCCGGTTCGGCTAGGATCAGCGGAAGCGGCAGTCCCGCCCGAGCGGCCCGGAGCATCATGGACCATCTGATCTTTCACCTCGCGGTCTCCCTCGCCATCGGCCTCCTGGTGGGCGTGGAGCGCGGGTGGCGCGAGCGCAAGGAGGAGGAGGGCAGCCGCACCGCCGGCATCCGCACCTTCGCCTTGATCGGGCTCCTCGGCGGCGTCAGTGCCGCCCTTTCCCAGGCGCTGGCGAGCCCGGCGCTGCTGATCATGGCCGGGCTCGCCGCCAGCGCATTGTTTGCCGCCTTCAAGTATCGCGAGATGGTGCGCGACGACGACTATTCCATTACCGGCATCGTCGCCGCCATCCTGGTGTTCGCCCTCGGCGCGCTGGCGGTGGTGGGCGATACGGAGGCGGCGGCCGCCGGCGCCATCGCCGTCACGGCCCTGCTCGCCGAGCGGGAGATGCTCCACCGCATGGTGCGGCACCTCACCTGGCCGGAGCTGCGCTCGGCCCTGCTGCTGCTGGTGATGACCGTCATCGTGCTGCCCCTGCTGCCGGACCGGACCATCGACCCCTTCGACAGCATCAATCCGCGCCAGATCTGGCTGTTCATGGTGCTTACGGCCACTATCTCGTTCGCCGGCTATGTGGCGGTGAAGGTGGCGGGGCCGGAGAAGGGCATCCTTTTCTCCGCGCTCGGGGGCGCCATGGTGTCCTCCACGGCGGTCACCATCGCCTTTGCCCGGCGCGCCAGCGGCGGCGAGCCCGCGGGCCTGCTGGCGGGGGGCGCGGCGCTGGCGGCCATGGTCTCGGTGCTCCGCGTGCTGGCCATCTGCCTGCTGGTGCGGCCGGAGCTGCTGCTTCATCTCGGCCCGCCGGCCCTGGCCGCCGCCGCCGGCTTCGGCATCTGCGGCCTGCTCATGATGCGCCGGGGCGCGGGCGCGCGGGGGGAGGCCCGGCTCGGCAACCCCATCGACATCGCCCCCCTCGCGGCGTTCGCCGCCCTGTTCGGTGTCGTCTCCGCCGTCAGCGGCTTCCTGCTGAAGGCGGTGGGGCCGGACAGCCTCTATGCGGTGAGCGCGGTCGCCGGCCTCGTGGACGTGGACGTGCCCTCGCTGAACGCCACGCGTCTCGCCGGAAACGGCCTTTCCATGGAGGGCGCGGCCCTGTGCATCCTGATCGCGCTGGGCATGAACGGGGTGGGGCGGGTCGCGTTCGCCGCCGCCGGGGGCACGCGCGCCTTCACCGCGCGCTTTTCCGCCGCCACCGGCGTCGCCGCCGCGGCGGCGCTCGCGATGCTGCTGGTGACGCACGCGCTCTGAGCGGGCGGGGTTGGACGCGGCCGCATGGAGGCCCTGCGCGCGGGTGCCTCGACGCGGCCTTTCCGCTCTGGCTTCATGCCGGCGTGAGCATCGCCCTGACGAATCGCCCCTTCCTCAATGTGTCGCACTCCGCCACCGGCCGCGCCTGGCGGGAGCGGCTCGACGCGCGCGGCGCGCAGACCGCGCTCGCCATGGCCCAGCGCTATGGCGTGAGCGAGTTGCTCGCCCGCGTGCTCGCCGGGCGCGGCGTGGCGCTGGAGGAGGTGGAGACCTATCTCGACCCCGCCATCCGCACCCTGCTGCCCGATCCCGATACCCTGACGGACATGGCCCCCGCCGTGGAGCGCCTCGCCCATGCCGCCATGCGCGGCGAGAGCGTGGCCGTGTTCGGCGACTATGACGTGGACGGCGCCTGCTCCACGGCGCTGCTGGTGGGAGTACTGCGGGCGGCGGGGCTCGACCCCCGCTTCCACATCCCGGATCGCATCTACGAAGGCTACGGCCCCAACGTGCCGGCCATCGAGGCGCTGGCCGCCGAGGGCGTGACGCTGCTGGTGACGGTGGATTGCGGCACCACCTCCGCCGAGCCGCTGGCCGCCGCCCGGCGCCTCGGCATGGACGTGGTGGTGATCGACCACCACCAGGCGAGCGAGGCGCTGCCGCCCGCTCATGCCATCGTCAATCCCAACCGGGAGGACGACCTCTCCGGCCTCGGCCATGTGTGCGCGGCGGGGCTCACCTTCATCACTGCCGTGGGGCTGGTGCGGGCGCTGCGGCAGAAGGGCCATTTCGGCACCGCGCGGCCGGCGCCGGACCTGCTGGAGGCGCTGGACCTCGTGGCCCTGGCGACGGTGGCGGACGTGGTGCCCCTGAAGGGGCTCAACCGCGCCTTCGTCACCAAGGGGCTCATCACCCTCAGGCGGCGCAGCCGGGTGGGCCTCACCGCGCTGATGGACGTGGCGCGGCTCGACGGGCCGCCGCGACCCTATCACCTGGGTTTCATCCTGGGTCCGCGCATCAATGCCGGCGGGCGCATCGGCGATGCCGCCCTGGGCGCGCGCCTGCTGCTCAGCCCCGATCCCATGGAGGCGAAGACCATCGCCGCCGAGCTGGACCGCCTCAACACCGAGCGGCAGGAGGTGGAGCGGGCCATCGTCGCGGCCGCCGAGGCGGAGGCCCAGGCGGCCCTCGGCCTCAACGACGAGGGGCCGGTGGTGGTGGTGAGCGGCGAGGGCTGGCACCCCGGCGTGGTGGGCCTCGTCGCCTCGCGGCTCAAGGAGCGCTTCCAGCGCCCGGCCTTCGCCATCGCCCTCAACGGGGCGACGGGCACCGGCTCCGGCCGCTCGGTGCCGGGGGTGGACCTCGGCCGCGCTGTGCGCGAGGCGGTGGAGAAGGGGCTGCTGGTGAAGGGCGGCGGCCACGCCATGGCGGCCGGCCTCACCGTGGAGCGCGCCCGCCTCGGCGATCTGCGCGCCCATCTGGAGACGAAGCTCTCCGCCGATGTGGAGCGCGCCCGCGCCGAGGGCGCATTGACGGTGGATGGCGCCCTGACTGCCGCCGCCGCCACCCCGGCGCTGGCCGAGACCATCGCCCGCGCCGGGCCCTTCGGCGCAGGCAATGCCGAGCCGGTGTTCGCCTTCCCCAACCACAAGCTCGCTTATGTGGAGAGCTTCGGCGCCGGCCACGTGCGGGCGCGGCTCATGGCGGGCGACGGATCGGGCCTGCGGGCGGTGGCGTTCCGCGTGGCGGAGGAGCCGCTGGGCCGCGCCCTGCTGGCGGCGCGCGGGCGCCCGCTGCACGTGGCGGGCACGCTGGAGCCCGACACCTGGCAGGGCGAGACGCGGGTCTCCCTGCGCATCAAGGATGTGGCCGAGATGGGGGGCTGAGGCCGCGCTCGGCAGCGGACGCGGGCGGCGGCATATGGCGGTGCGGCCATGGCGCCGGCGGGGCATTATCCGCGCCGGTGCGTCGATTCTGCGGGGGTTCGCGTGCGCCGGGTGTTGCCGATATTGCTGTGCTTCAATGCGGGCTTCGTGGATACGGCGGGCTTCGTGGCCCTGGGCGGGCTCTTCACCGCCCATGTGACGGGAAACATCGTCACCTTCTCCGCCGCGGTGGCCGAGGGCCGCGCGCCTGACATCGGGAAGGTCATCGCCATTCCGGTGTTCGCGGCGGTGGTGGCGGCGGCGCACCTGCTGGGCAGGGCCATGGCGATGCGCGGCCACAGCGACTTCCGCATCCTCATGGCCATGAAGCTGGTGCTGCTGGCCCATGCGGCCCTGGTGGCGATCACCCTCGGGCCGTTCCTCGATCCCGATGCGCCGAGCGCGCTGATGACCGCCATGACCCTGGTGAGCGCCATGGCGCTGCAGAACGCCCTGCACCGCACCCATCTGAAGGACCTGCCGCCCTCCACCATGGTCACCGGCACCATCACCCAGATCCTGGTGGATGCCATGGCCCTGTGGCGCCCCCATCCGGAAACCGACCGCCCCGCCACCCGCGAGCGCCTGGTCCGCTTCAGCGCCAATTTCGCCGCCTTCGTCGGCGGCTGCGGCATGGCGGCTTTCCTGTACCTGCTGCTGGGCATGTGGGCGCTGATGGTGCCGCCGCTGGTGGCGGCCGCCGAAATCTTCTCCCTGCCTCCGGAAGCGGAGGCCGGGAAGGGCGGCGGGAGGCGCTGAAGCCGCGCTCCCAAATGAAAAACCCCCGCGCACCGGCTGGCGCGCGGGGGTCTCTGCTGGGTCTCGCCATGGGCCTTGGCAAGGCCCGGGCGGGGTGCGCGAAAGGCGCTCGGCGCCGGCCGGGGACCGGCGCCGATGGTCTCAGTAAAGGCCCGTGAGCCAGTAGAAGGCGATGACGAAGAACACCGCCGCCGTCTTGATGAGGGTGATGGCGAAGATATCGCCATAGGACTGGCGGTGCGTGAGCCCGGTCACCGCGAGCAGGGTGATGACCGCGCCGTTGTGGGGCAGGGTGTCCATGCCGCCGGAGGCCATGGAGGCCACGCGGCTCATCACCTCCAGCGGGATGCCGTAGGCGTGGGCCTGGGCGATGAACTGCTCCGACATGGCCGCGAGCGCGATCGAGAGGCCGCCCGACGCCGAGCCGGTGATGCCGGCCAGGGTGGTGACGGTGATCGCCTCGTTGATGAGCGGATGGGGGATCGCCGACAGGGCCGACTTGATGACCAGGAAGCCCGGCAGGGCCGCGATCACCGCGCCGAAGCCGTATTCGGTGGCGGTGTTCAGGCTGGCGAGCAGGGCGCCGCCCACGGCATCCTTGGAGCCGCCGGAGAACTTGCCGGCGATGGCCTTGAAGCCGAGGACGGTCACCGTGACGATGCCCAGGAGCAGCGCCGCCTGCACCGCCCAGATGGCCGCCCAGGTGGCCGTGGGCACGCTCACCGCCGCCGCGCCGGGCACCAGCGTGGCGCTGGCCGTGGGCTCGAACCAGGTGGGGATGAGGCGGGCGAAGATCAGGTTGGCGATGCCCACCACCACCAGCGGGGAGAGGGCGAGCAGGGGCGAGACCAGCGGCACGCTCTCGTCCACCACCACCTCGTTGAGGTGGCCGGTGCCGTAGCCCTCGCCCTTCTTCTGCGCCTGCTTGCGGCGGAACTCCAGGTAGGAGAGGCCGACCACCAGGATGAAGGCCGTGCCCACGAAGCCGAGGATCGGCGCGGCGTAGGCGGTGGTCTTGAAGAAGGTGGTGGGGATGATGTTCTGGATCTGCGGGGTGCCCGGCAGGGTGTCCATGGTGAAGGAGAAGGCGCCGAGCGCCACCACCGCCGGCAGCAGGCGCTTGGGAATGCCCACCTGGCGGAACATTTCCGCGCCGAACGGATAGACCGCGAACACCACCACGAACAGCGAAACGCCGCCATAGGTGAGCAGCGCGCCCACCAGCACGATGGACAGGATGGCGCGCGAGGGCCCCAGCAGCTTCACGATGGCCGAGACGATGGAGCGCGAGAAGCCCGACAGCTCGATGAGCTTGCCGAACACCGCGCCCAGCAGGAACACGGGGAAGTAGAGCTTGATGAAGCCCACCATCTTTTCCATGAACAGGCCGGAAAAGACGACGGGAACCGCGCCGGGATCGGTCAAAAGCACCGCGCCGAGGGCGGCGACCGGCGCGAACAGGATGACGCTGAAGCCGCGGTAGGCCACGAACATCAGGAAGAAGAGCGCCGCTAGGCAGATGATGAAGCTCATCGGCGTTGAATCCAAAAGGCACGAATGGAGGGAACGTCGAGTCGAAATGCCTGTGCATGCACAGGCATGGGGAAGCTATCCTGCCATAATCGAGGCGGCGACTCGTTCCAGGTTGATATCCACCACGATATTTACGATTTGGTAACCATGCCGTAACGGAACGATATCTCCGCAGACGAGCTTCCCTTACGAAAACGACCGCCACGGCGGGGCCGAGGCGGTCGTCGAAGGCCGAAGCCGGCGGGGCCGCCGGGTCAGGGCATCAGGGCGATCTGCTCCAGGCCCATGGCTTCCGGGAAGCCGAGCACCAGATTCATGTTCTGCACCGCCTGGCCGGAGGCGCCCTTCACCAGGTTGTCCAGCGTGGACAGGATGACGGCGCGGCCGGGCACGCGATCCGCCACCACGCCGATGAACACCATGTTGGAGCCGCGCACGTGGCGCGACTGCGGCACCGCCCCGAACGGGAGCACGTGCACGAAGCCCTCGCCCTTGTAATAGGTGGCGATGAGATTGTGCAGGTCCTGCGCGGTGGCGCCGGTGGTGCGCACGTAGATGGTGGCGTAGATGCCCCGGTTCATGGGCGCCAGCACCGGCACGAACATGGGTGCCACCGGGCGGCCGGCGGCCTTGGTATATTCCTGGTCCAGCTCGGCCATGTGGCGGTGCGAGCCCACCGAATAGGCGTGGATGCCCTCCGAAACCTCGGAGAACAGCATCGCCTCCTTGGCGGAGCGCCCGGCGCCGGACATGCCGGTCTTGGAATCGATCACGATGGTCTCGGGGTCGATGGCGCCGGCTTCCAGCAGCGGCACCACCGGCAGGATGGAAGTGGTGGTGTGGCAGCCGGGATTGGCCACCAGCCGCGCCTTGCGGATCTCCTCGCGATAGATCTCGACGAGGCCGAACACCGCCTCCTGCTGCAGCTCCAGGGCGGCGTGGGGGTGGCCGTACCACTGCTCGTAGGCGCCGGGATCCGTCAGCCGGAAGTCGGCGGAGAGGTCCACCACCTTCACCGTCGGCGAGGCCGCCAGCACCTTGCGGATGACCTCCTGCGTGGTGCCGTGGGGCAGGGCGCAGAACACGAGGTCCACGGCGGTGAAGTCCACCGCGTCGATGGTCACGAGCGTGGGCAGGGGGAAGGGCGCGAACTGGGGGAAGACGTCGGCCATGGACATGCCGGCCTTGCGGTCGGCTGTGAGGGCGACGATTTCGACCCGCGGGTGGCGCAGCAGCAGGCGCACCAGCTCGGAACCGGTGTAGCCGGAGGCGCCGAGAACCGCGATCCTTGCCTTTGCTTCCGCCATCTTGCTCTCCTCGCCTCATCGCCCGCGACCGGTGCGGGCACCCTGGGGCGAAGCTCTCTACACCCTTCCCGTATCAGGGAAAAGACAGCCGCGCGGGGGGCCTACGCCTCGATGCGGAACTTGCGGAAATCGCGGTGCTGGGTGGTGATGCGGCGCACGGTGCCGGTGGCGGCGCGCAGCACCACGGTGTCGGTCTCGATCACCTCGCGGCCGAAGCGCACGCCCTTCAGCAGCGCGCCGTCGGTGATGCCGGTGGCGGAGACGATGCAGTCGCCCCGCACCATCTCCTCAAGCTGGTAGATCTTGGAGCCGTCGCGGATGCCGAGCGCCTTGGCCTGCTCGCGCTTCCTCTCGCTGTCGATGACGAGGCGGCCCTGCATCTGCCCGCCGATGCAGCGCAGCGCCGCCGCCGCCAGCACTCCTTCCGCCGCGCCGCCGAGGCCGAGGTAGATGTCCACCCCGCTCTCTTCCGGATTGGTGGTGTGGATGATGCCGGCCACGTCGCCGTCGGTGATGAGCTTGATGGCCGCGCCGGTCCTGCGCACCGCCTCGATGAGCGGGGCGTGGCGGGGGCGGTCCAGGATGAGGGCGGTGATCTCCGAGGGCGGCACGCCCTTGGCCTCCGCCAGCGCGCGCACGTTCTCCTCCGGCGCCTGCGAGAGCGAGACGATGCCCTCCGGATAGCCGGGCCCGATGGCGAGCTTCTCCATGTAGACCGGCGGCACCTTCAGCAGCGAATCCGCCTCGGCGATGGCGAGCACCGAGATGGAGCCCTCCATGTTCTTGGCGCACAGGGTGGTGCCTTCGAGCGCATCCACCGCCAGGTCCACCTTCTCGCCGCCGGTGCCGAACGTCTCGCCAACGAACAGCAGCTCGACCTCATCCTTCACGCCTTCGCCGATGACGAGGGTGCCGTTCACCGGCAGGCCCTTCATCTCGCGGTGGCAGGCGGCCATGGCCGCGAGGTCGGCGGCCTGCTCGTCGCCACGGCCGCGCAGCCGGGCGGCGGCCACGGCGCTGCGCTCGGTGATCTGGGCCAGATCGAGGGCGAGGCGGCGGTCCAGTGTCTGGGGCATTCTCTGGGCCAGGGGAGCGGCGCACATGATTCGAAACCTCTCGCCTCAGTCCTTCTCGATGCGGATCACCTGCGGGAGCGAGCTCACCACGCCATCCGCCTCGATGGCGGCGATGGCGCGCCGCACGGCCGCCTCCGAAGTGGCGTAGGTGATGAGGATCACCCGCGCCGTGCCCTGGGCGCGCTCGCCCTGCGCGCCGTCGGGGCGGCGCTGCACGATGGATTCCAGCGAGATGCCCTCGTCCGCCATGCGGCGGGCGATGGTGGCCGCGGTGCCGGGCTTGTTCACCACCGAAAGGCGGATGTAGTAGCCGCCCTCATGGCGCTGCATGGGCGCGCGCTCGGGCTTCATCAGGGTGGCCACCGGCTGGCCGAAGGCGAAGCCCCTGGCGCCGCGCGCCACGTCCGCGAGGTCGCCCACCACGGCGGAAGCGGTGGCGTCGCCGCCCGCGCCGGGGCCCACCAGGGTGAGGTTCACCGCGTCCGCGTCCACCGCCACCGCGTTGGTGACGCCGGAAACCTGGGCGATGGGCCAGTGCCTGGGCACCATGGTGGGATGCACGCGCTGCTCGATGCCGGTCTCGGTGCGCAGGGCGACACCCAGCAGCTTCACCTTGTAGCCGAGGTCGTCGGCGGCCTCGATATCCTCCAGGGTGAGCTGGCGGATGCCCTCCACATAGATGGCGTCGGCATCCACCTGGGTGCCGAAGGCGAGCGAGGTGAGGATGGCGAGCTTGTGGGCGGTGTCGAAGCCATCGATGTCGAAGGTGGGGTCGGCCTCCGCATAGCCCAGGCGCTGGGCCTCGGCGAGGCAGGTGTCGAAGGCGAGCTTCTCGTCCGCCATGCGGGTGAGCATGTAGTTGCAGGTGCCGTTGAGGATGCCGGACACCCGCTCCACCGCGTTGCCCGAGAGCGATTCGCGCAGGGTCTTCACGATGGGGATGCCGCCGGCCACCGCCGCCTCGAAATGGAGGCTGGCGCCGGTGGCCTCGGCCCGCCGGGCCAGCTCCGCGCCCCGTTTGGCGAGCAGGGCCTTGTTCGCGGTCACCACCGGGCGGCCGAGGTCGAGCGCCGCCAGCACCGCGGCCTTGGCCGGATCGTCGGCCCCGCCCATGAGCTCCACGAAGACGTCGATGCCGGGGTCGCGGGCCAGCGCCACAGGGTCCTCGTGCCAGCGCACGCCGGAAAGATCGACCCCGCGGTCGCGGGTCCGGTCGCGGGCGGCGACCGCCACCACCTTGATGCCGCGGCCGGTGCGGGCGGCAAGGTCGCCTGCGCGCCGTTCGAGCATGCGGATGACGGCGGCGCCGACGGTGCCGAGGCCGGCGAGGCCCACTTTCAAGTCGCTCATGGATCGGACCGGTTCTTCGGTGGGAACAGGACGCCCGCGCGGGGCGGGCGTGATGTCTGGAGGGAGTGCCGCGCCGGCGCCGTCAGCCGGCGGCGGTCAGGGGCACCACGTTGTGGAGGGTGTGGCCGGCCTGGTCGAAGAAGCGGCGGATGTTGCGCGCCGCCTGGCGGATGCGCTGCTCGTTCTCCACCACCGCGATGCGCACGAAGCCGTCGCCGTGCTCGCCGAAGCCGACGCCCGGCGCCACCGCCACTTCCGCCTTCTCGATGAGGAGCTTGGCGAACTCCACCGATCCCATGGCGCGGAAGGGCTCGGGGATGGGGGCCCAGGCGAACATGGAGGCCTTGGGCGAGGGCACGGTGAAGCCGGCGCGGCCGAAGGAGTCCACCAGCGCGTCACGGCGCTTCTTGTAGGTCTCCCGCATCTCGGCAACGCACTCCTGCGGGCCGTTGAGGGCGGCGGTGGCGGCCACCTGGATCGGCGTGTAGGCGCCGTAGTCGAGATAGGACTTCACGCGCGAGAGCGCGGCGATGAGGCGCTCGTTGCCCACCGCGAAGCCCATGCGCCAGCCGGCCATGGAATAGGTCTTGGACATGGAGGTGAACTCCACCGTCACGTCCATGGCGCCCGGCACCTGCAGCACGGAGGGCGGCGGGTTGTCGTCGAAATAGAGCTCGGCATAGGCGAGGTCGGAGAGAACGATCAGCTCGTTCTTCTTCGCGAAGGCCACCACGTCCTTGTAGAATTCAAGATCCGCCACGCACGCCGTGGGATTGGACGGATAGCACAGCACCACAGCGATGGGCTTGGGAATGGAGTGGCGCACCGCCCGCTCCATGGCATGGAAGAACTCCGGCCCCGGCTCCACCGGCACCGAGCGGATGACGCCGCCCGCCATGAGGAAGCCGAAGGCGTGGATGGGATAGGAGGGATTGGGGGTGAGGATCACGTCGCCGGGCGCGGTGATGGCCTGCGCCATGTTGGCGAAGCCTTCCTTCGAGCCGAGGGTGGCCACCACGTGGCGCTCCGGGTCCAGCTTCACGCCGAACCGCCGCTCGTAATAGCCGGCCTGCGCCCGGCGCAGACCGGGTATGCCCTTGGAGGCGGAGTAGCGATCGGTGCGGGGGCGGCCGATGGTCTCCTTGAGCTTCTCGATCACATGCGCGGGCGCTTCCAGGTCCGGGTTGCCCATGCCGAGGTCGATGATGTCCACCCCGGCATTGCGGGCGGCGGCCTTCACACGGTTCACTTGCTCGAACACGTAGGGCGGCAGCCGGCGAATGCGGTGGAAATCGGTGGTCATCGTATTGCTCCAGGGTGCCGCGCGTCTTGTCACTCCCGGCGCGGCGGACGGGTCTTTTAGCACTCTTCGCGGAATCAAGAAGCAACGAATGCGATGGTTCTGGGGCGAAGAGGCGTGTGAGGCATCAATTCCCGGGTGTCGCGGCGGCCTGGGTGGCGGCGTCGGCCTTGGCCACGTTCGCCTGCGAGGCGCGCTCGAGGTCGCCCTGCAGCTTGGCGCGGTCGGCCTCGGAAAGCGGCTGCGCGCCGGCGCGTGTGGTGGTGCCCAGGGTGGGGTGGGAATCACCTTGGACTTCCGGTACCTGCGGATTGGGCGGCAGGAGCGACGAGAGCGCGCCGTCGCCCGAGCAGCCGGCGAGGGCGCCCGCCGCCGCGAGCAGCGCCAGGACGAGGCGGGTCCGGTTGCAGGGGCGCATCATGGACATGACTGCACGCGTGTCCCTCGGGTTGTGGGCGGCCTCCGTAGTCCCGCGAGGCTCGATCCGGGTGCGTTCGTCCGCTAATATGCGCAAAAATCGGAAACGCGAAACAAGCGACACCAAAGTCCGCTAAAAAAGCGGAACGCAACAAGGGGATGGCGGAATGTCCGCACGCGAGGGAACGCCCGACATCGAATTTCCGCAGGCCTTCGCGCCGCGCCCTTCCGGGGCGGGCGGGGCGCCTGCCGCCACCGCGGAGCCGCCCGGCTCCGGCCTCCACGTCTCTCACCCAATGGTTGCAATTCAGGGATGCAGCCCCATGGAGCGTGACATGACCACTTCCGCCGCCCCCTCCGCCCCGCCGCCGGAGCCGAATGGGGGCGCCCCCGCGCAGCCGGTCCAAAGTGCGCCTGCGGCCGCGCCCGCCGCCGTTCCCGCCAAGCCCGCGGCCCCGGCGGCGGAGGAGCCCAAGAGCCTCAACGTGGAGACCTTCGCCCACAACCTCGCCCAGCTGGTGGAGGAGAGCGGCAAGGCGGTGGCGGCCTATCTCTCCCCGCGCGAGGCGGGCCGCACCGACGATCTCGCCGACGACATCGCCGACGCGCTGAAGACCGTGGGCCACGTGGCCGAATACTGGATGACCGACCCCCAGCGCGCCGTGGAGGCCCAGACGCGCCTGATGGGCGGCTATCTCTCGGTGTGGGCGAGCACCATGAAGAAGCTCGCCGGCGAGAAGGCGGAGCCGGTGGCGGCACCCGACCCCAGGGATGCCCGCTTCAAGGACGAAGGCTGGCAGGAAAGCCCCATTTTCGACGCCCTGAAGCAGGCTTATCTCGTCACCTCCAACTGGGCCAACGACATGGTGCAGGAGGCCGAGGGCCTCGACCCCCATGTGCGCCACAAGGCCGAGTTCCTGGTGAAGCAGATCTCCAATGCGGTCTCGCCCTCCAACTTCGTGCTCACCAATCCGGAGCTGATCCGCGAGACGCTCTCCTCATCCGGCGAGAACCTCGTGAAGGGCATGCGCAACCTCGCGGAGGACCTCACCGAGGGCGGCGGCACGCTGAAGATCCGCCAGACCGACATGACCGCCTTCGAGGTGGGGCGCAATCTCGCCCTCACCCCCGGCAAGGTGATCTACGAGAACGAGCTGATGCAGCTCATCCAGTACGCGCCGACCACGGAAAGCGTGAAGAAGACGCCCGTGCTGATCGTGCCGCCGTGGATCAACAAGTTCTACATCCTCGATCTCACGCTGGAGAAGTCGCTCATCAAGTGGCTGGTGGACCACGGCATCACGGTCTTCACCATCTCCTGGGTGAACCCCGACGCGCGCCTCGCCGCCAAGGGCTTCGACGACTACATGCGCGACGGCATCATGGCCGCGCTCGACACGGTCGCCATCGCCTCCGGCGAGCGGCGGGTGCACACCGTGGGCTATTGCGTGGGCGGCACCCTGCTCGCGGCCACCCTCGCCTATATGGCGGAGACGGGCGACGACCGCATCGCCTCCTCCACTTTCCTCACCACGCAGATCGACTTTACCCATGCCGGCGATCTGAAGGTGTTCGTGGATGAGGAGCAGATTGCGGCGATGGAACGCAAGATGAAGAAGATGGGGTACCTGGAGGGCAGCAAGATGGCGACCGCCTTCAATATGCTGCGCTCCAATGATCTCATCTGGCCCTACGTGGTGAACAACTACATGAAGGGAAAGTCGCCCTTCCCGTTCGATCTGCTCTATTGGAATGCGGATTCCACCCGCATGCCGGCGACGAACCACTCCTATTACCTGCGCAACTGCTACCTCACCAACAACATCGCCAAGGGCAAGGCGGAACTGGCAGGCGTGCGGCTCGACATGCACAAGGTGCAGGTACCGGTCTATTCGCTGGCGACGCGGGAGGACCACATCGCCCCGCCGAAGTCGGTCTATGTGGGCGCCAACCTGCTCTCGGGCCCCGTGCGCTATGTGCTCTCGGGCTCCGGCCACATCGCCGGCGTGGTGAACCCGCCCGCCAAGAACAAGTACCAGTACTGGTCCGATGGTCCCATCGGGCCGGACTTCGACCTGTGGCTCGAAGGCGCGCAGGAGCACAAGGGCTCCTGGTGGCCGGACTGGCTCAACTGGTTCTCCTCCTGGCACCCGGACGAGGTGCCCGCCCGCGAGGTGGGCGGCGGCCGCCTCACTCCCATCGAGGACGCGCCGGGCCGCTACGTGCGGGAGCGCTCCTGAGCGCTCCGGCCCGGCGGGTCTGATCGAGATGACGGCGCCGCGTCCCCTCGGGGGCGCGGCGCTTTCTTTTGGGGTGGCACGTTTCGGTGGCCCTGTGTTGCGGCGGATGATGCGCGGTGGCGGCCCGGTGCCTGTGCCGGCGCTCGCGTATCGCAGGCGATCGGCCAGCGAGAACGGCCTTGCGCGGGGCGGCGCCTTCGCCGACACAGGCGCCGTAGCGAGGTGCCATGCCCCAACCGACCGAAGCCCTGACCTATTCCTATCACCCCCGCCTGGGCGGCGCCGGCGTCCGGCTCGCCCTGGGGGATGATGCGCTCGAGTGGCTGGTGGGCCCGCGCGAGGGGCGGCTGCGGCTTGCCGATGTCACGCGGCTCACCCTGCGCTTCCAGCCGGCCAAGTTCGCGAGCGCCACCTTCGAGATGGAGATCATCGGCCGAGAAGGCTCGCGCCTCGTCGCCGCCTCGGCCTCGCGCACCTCGCTCACGGCGGTGCAGGACCAGGGGCCGGACTATGCCCGTTTCGTCCGCGCGCTCCACGCCGCGCTGGCGCAGGCGGGTGCGACGGTGGAATGCCGGGGCGGCTATGGCGCGCCGCGATGGTGGCTCATGGTGGTCCTCGGGATCGTGGCAGCGTTCGGGCTCGCGGCGGTGGTGGGCTTCACCCTGGCCCAGGGCCAGTGGAGCACGGCGGGGCTCATCGCGTTGTTTTCGGCGGTGGTGGGCTGGCCCACGGCGGAGACCCTGGCGCGCAACCGCCCGCTGCGCTACCCCCTCGCCAAGCCACCGGCCCATCTGCTGCCGGCGTGAGGCGCTTTGATTCCATCGGCCCGGTCTTCGATCGCGCAGAGCGGTTTCGCTCAAGGATCGCCCGGGCTTGATCAGAGGCCCGTGAGTCCCGCTCACGGGCCTTCGGCATCACTCCTCTTCCGCCTTGCGCAGCAGGCCGGTGGCGACATCCGCGAGGCGCGGTGCCGGCAAGGCAGTGAAGGGCAGGGGCCGCGTGACGGCGATGGCGGCGAGGCCCAGTCGCGCCGTGAGCAGGCCGTTCACCACCCCCTCGCCCAGCTTGGCGGAAAGGCGGGCGGCGAGGCCCTGGCCGATGATCTGCTGCACCAGCGTGTCGCCCGCCGCCATGCCGCCGGTGATGGCGAGGTGGCCGAGCACATGGCGCACCAGCCGCACCATGCCGAGGGCGCCGGGCCGTCCGCCGTAGAGCTGCGCCAGCCGCCGCATGAGCGAGACCGCCGTGTAGAGCACGAAGGCGAGGTCCACCAGGGCCCGCGGCGACACCGCCGTGACCACCGAGACGTTCTTGGCCGCCTCCGCGACCATCTGCCGGGCGCGGGCATCAAGGGACGGCAGCAGCGTGCGCTCGGTGAGGCGGACGAGGTCCGCGCCGTCGATGATGCCGCCGAGGTGGCCCTGTAGTTCCCCCCGCGCGCGGGCGAGGGTGGGCTCGGCGGCGGTGACGCGGAGCATGTCGCGGGCCACCGCCTCGGCCAGGGCGCGGTCGTCCTGGGCGAGGGCGTCGGCGGCTTTCTCGCGCACCTTGTCGAGATGGGCGAGGCGGGCAAGGCCGAGGCCCTCGCGCGCCAGCACGGCGGCGCCCGCCGCCACCAGGGCCGCCGAGAGGCCGAGCCCCACATAGCCGAGCACCGGCGACTGGGCGTAGAGGTCGCTCACCAGCCGGCTCAGGCCCACATAGAGCGCAAGGCTCGCCACGCCGCCCGCCGCGGTCCAGAACAGCCCGCCGAGCGTCATGCCGAAACGGGAGCGCCGGGGGGCTTCGCCGCGAACAGGCACTGGCAGGTCCGCCTCCGGTGGGGGCTCCGGCGGGGCGAGGGCGATGTCGCTGTCCTTGTCGTCGAGCTTGAACACCTGCGGCCGGCGCGGGGGGCGCTGCGGGCTCACGCGGTCGTCGGTCATGTCCTCTCCCTGCGGTCCCCCGCGAAAAGGGGCCGCATGCGTGGTGGGCCTCACGCCAGCCGGTCGCCCAGCAGGAACTCAAGCGCCCGGTCCAGGCGAATATGGGGAATGGCCGCCGCCGCGCCAATGCCGGCCGGGGGGCGGAACCGCAGGAAGCGGAAGTCCGCCTCGTCCACATGGGCGCTGGCGAGGCCCCGGAAGCCGGCGCCGGAGGGATCGAACAGGGCGTCCGGGTCGGCCGGCAGGTCGCCGGGGAACACCGCCACCTCTTCCTCTCCGTCGAAGAGATGGCCGCCCGCCTCCTGGCCCCGCTCCGGGGTGCCCACGATGGCGTCGAGCTCGTCGCCGTTGCGGCGCACGCGGGCCTCGCGGGTGGCGCGGATGGCGGCCAGCGCCACCACGTCCAGGCGCGCGCCATGCTCGTGCGCCCGCCCGCGCGCCCGCTCCACCAGGCGAGCGAGGATGGCCTCAAGCCGGTCGTGGCTCGAATGGTGCAGGTGGTCGGCCTTGGTGGCGGCGAACAGCACCTTGTCGATGCGCGGCCGGAACAGGGCGCTGATGAGGCTGTTCCGCCCGGTGCGGAAGGCGGCGAGGATGCCGTCGAGCGCCCGCTCCAGGTCGGCCAGCGCTGCGGGGCCGGCATTGAGGGCGGAAAGGGCGTCCACCAGCACGATCTGCCGATCGAGCCGGGCGAAGTGATTGCGGAAGAAAGGGCGCACCACCGCGTTCTTGTAGGCCTCGAACCGCCGCTCCATCATGGCCGCGAGCGAGCCCGGCAGGGGCGCGCCGACGCTCGGCGGGTCGATGGGCGCGAAGGTGAGGGCCGGCGAGCCCTCGAGGTCGCCGGGCATCAGGAACCGGCCGGGCGGCAGCAGGCTCATGGCCAGCTTCTCGGAGCGGCAGGCGGAAAGATAGGCGGTGAAGAGGGTGGCGAGCTCGCGCGCATCGCTTTCCTCCGCCGGCGCGTCGGCGCGGCGCGCGGCCACCGCCGACAGGAACGGCCCCGCCACCGCCGCGCGGGCCGGCGCGCGGGCCAGCTCCAGGCTCTGGCGGGCGAAATTGGCGTAGCTCATGTCGAGCAGCGGCAGGTCCAGCAGCCACTCGCCGGGATAGTCCACGATATCGAGGGCGAGGGTGCGCGCGGCGCCGCGCTTCGTGGCGTAGCGGATGGAGAGGCGCAGCTCGCTCACCCGCGTGGTGGAGGCGGGCCACTCCCGCGCCCCGGCCAGGGTGGCGAGATGGGCCTCGTAGGCGAAGCGCGGCACCGCGTCGTCCGGCTGGGGCTCCAGCTCGGCGCGGGCGATGCGGCCCGATTGCAGGGCCTCGAACACCGGCAGGCGCCCGCCCTGGATGAGCGCGTGCACCAGCGCGGTGGTGAAGATGGTCTTGCCCGCCCGCGACAGGCCGGTGACGCCGAGCCGCAGCGTGGGGTGGGCGAGGCCCTCAACCCGGTCGGCCAGGGTCGCGAGCGCGATGCGTGCGTCCTCGACGGCTCGGGTGAAGGGCGCCATCGGCTCAGGCGCCTCCCATCAGGTCGCGCGGGACGATGAAGCGGTCGAGGCGGCCGCTGGCCGGGGCGGCGGCGCTCCAGTCGTCCACCGGCAGGTCGATGACGACGAGCCCCCCGGTGGGGAATTTCTCCGACAGGCGCTGGAGATCGGGCGCGGCGCCGTTGGCGATGAGGCTCGCCGCCAGGTCTTCCATGCCGGGGTTGTGGCCCACCAGCATGAGGGTGTGGACCTGCCGGGGCTGCTCGCGCACCACCGCGAGCAGGCGGGAGGCGCTGGCCTCGTAGAGGCGCGGCTCGCTCGCCACGGTGGGCACCGGGGGCATCTGCCCGCACACCAGCTCCCAGGTCTCGCGGGTGCGGCGGGCGGGGGAGACGAGCACGCGATCGGCGGCGAGGCCCTGCTGGGCCATGTAGGCTCCCAGGCGGGGCGCCGCGCCGCGGCCGCGCGGGGCCAGCGGGCGTTCCTGGTCCGCCACGCCGTTGGGCCAGTCGGACTTCACGTGACGCAGCAGGATGAGACGGCGCATGGGATGACCAGGCTGCTTCAAGACGGGCCCCTTATGCCGGGCTCGCTGCCGCGCCGCAACCCGCACGCTCCCGCGCCGCCGCGTCGCGCCGGCCGCCGGGCGGTATCTCACGGCCATTCCACGGCTTTTCGCAGCGGCGGAAACGCATTTTCAAAGCTGTCGGCGCAGATTTGGGGCAGACTTGCCCGCGCGGCGCCCCCCTTCGGAGGGTCGTCCGCCCGTGCCGCTCGATTCCGCAAGGCGCCGCAGCGGGTGCCATGACATGACGGATGCCATGACATGACGGGACCCACGACCAGGACCACCCCGCAGCCGGCCGCCGCCCCCGCGCGGGGCGCCGCCCTCACCCCCACCCGCGACTGCGACGTGTGCGTGGTGGGGGACGATGCGGCGGGCCTTCTCGTCGCCTGCGACCTTGCGGCGCGCGGCCAGGATGTCGTGCTTTTCCCGACACCCGGCGAGGCGCCGACGCTCGGCCTTGATGCCTCCCTCGCGCCAGGCTTCGCCCTTCCGGCGCGCGATCTGGTGGCGCAGGTGGGCGCCGTCGATGCCGCGGAACTGCTCGCCCTTTCGGTGGAGGCCGCGCAGCGCGGTCTGCTGCTGGCGCAGGAGGCGGGCCTCGCCATCGGCCCCAAGGGGCGGCTCAAGGTGGCGCGGGCCCATGCGGCCGGGCAGCTCGCCGCCGAGCATGAGGCCCTCCAGGGGCTTGCCCCCGATTCGAGCGTGCTGCTCGGCGCGGCCGACGTGGCCGGCCTGCTGGGCACCCCGGCCTTCACCGCGGCCCTCGGCCTCGCGCCTGCGCACCGGCTGGACGCTGCGGCGTTCCGCGGGGTGCTGGCGGCCGCGGCGGCGGAGGGCGAGCTCGCCATCATGCCGCCGACCCAGGCGCTCTCGGCCGATGTGCACGGGCTGCGCAAGTATGTGACCGCGCCGGGCGTGCGGGTGCGGGCATTCCATGTGGTCTTCAGCGGCGGCGCGGCCTTGAGCCGGGTGGCGCCGGAGCTGGTGCCGAGCCTGGTGCCCACGCCCTGGGTCTGTGGCCGCTTCCATGTGGCGGGCGCCGCCGTCCCCTTCGCGGGGCTTGCCGAGGAGGTGGGGGGCACGGGCCTGCGCTGGCACTGGGACGGGGAGCGCCTCGCCCTTGCCGCCGAGACGGCGACGCGGGTGGCCGGGCGCGCCGCCGCCGCCCGCATCCTGCGCCGCCACGGCGCCGCCGTCGCCCCCGGCATCGAGGATGCGCCCGGCGAGGGCACGCGCGGCCTTCTCCTCGCGCAGACCCGCCGCCTGATGCCGCTGATCCAGGAAGGACCGAAGGGCGTGTGGTATTGCGTCACGCCCGGCGGCGACGCGCTCACCCACGCCATCATGGGTGCCGACCTCGTGGTGCGCGCCATCGCCGACCATGACGACCGCATCCGCCTGCTCGGCCCCTTCGGGCTGGAGCCGGCGGAAACGCGCCCGGTGCCCCCGCTGGGCCGCATGGCCGACTATTGGCGCCGGCACGTGGCCGACGGGCTGCCCGGCCCGGCGGGCGCCACGGCGCCAGTCTCCCCCGCGCAACGCGCAGGCGCGCCTGCGCGTTGCGCCGCCACTGTCGCGGCCTTCTGGCGCCGCCTCGCGCGTTCGGCCGCACGGCTGAGCCGCAGCGCCGCGGAGCGCACCTCCCGCGAGTGATTCCGGCCCCTTCGGATTCGCGTGAGCGGCCGGTCTGCCCTGCCGCCCCGACCCGTTCCGCATGGGGCGGGCCTTCCCCCCGCGGCGCCGTCCGGCTTGCGCGTCGCGACAAGATGCGGGACCCGCCGCCGCGGAAAAGAAGAGAAGACAGAGGAAGGGGCTACCCTAAGGCGAAATTTACGGACTGCTCGTAGCGTCCCCTGCGAGAGCCGGCGATCCGCGCGGCGCGGGCCGGCGATATTCCGCCTTCGCAGGGCGGGGATCGTTTGTTAGACACGAGTGGACTTCGACACGAGCGGAAATGGCGAACCCGGCAAGATCTTCTGGCACCTTCCGTCTGCGCCCGGTGGCCCTGGCCGCGGTGATGACGGCGCTCGGGGTGCTGCCGGCGAAGGCCGACGAGGGCGGCCTGTTCGACCCCATCATCAACTTCTTCAATCCGAATCGCGAGACGGCCGACGACACTCCCGCCATCGACGCGGTGCCCTACACCATCGACATCGAGGTGGTGAACGCCGATCGCAGCGTGCGCAGCGCCGTGCTGGACGCCTCCAACCTGGAGAGCCTGAAGTCGCGCCCGCCGGCCGGCGCCGCCGGCCTCGTGCGGCGGGTGACGGCCGACCGCGAGCGCATCATCGCCGCGCTCTATGCCAACGGCTACTATGGCGGCACCATGGAGATCACCATCTCCGGCAACCGCCTGGACACGCCCAACATCTTCGACATCGTGGAGGCGAGCCGCGCGCGCGGCCCGGTGCCGGTGAGGATCGTGGTGGATCCCGGCCCCGCCTTCACCTTCGGCACCGTGCGCATCCTCGACGCCGCCACGCGGCAGCCGCTCACGGATGCGCCCTCCCTGCGCCTGCTGCGCCTGGAGCCCGGCCAGCCCGCCCGCGCCGACGCCATCGTCGGGGCCGAGGCCACCTTGTCCAACCACTGGCGCGAGCTGGGCTATCCCTTCGCCAAGGTGGCCGACAAGCAGGTGGTGGCGGACCACGCCGACAACAGGCTCAACGTGACGCTGCTGGTGTCCCTCGGCCGGCAGGCCACCTTCGGCGACTTCACGGTGACGGGGGCCGACTTCCTGCCGCCCGGCTTCATCGAGGACCGCATCGAGATCCGGCCCGGCGAGCCCTTCTCGCCGGAGCGCCTCGCGGCGCTGCGCCGGCGGCTCGCCAAGATCGACGCCATATCCGGCGTGCGCATCCGCGAGGCGGACCACCTGAACGCGCGGGGTGAGCTGCCCATCACCATCGAGGTGACGCCGCGCGCGCCGCGCTTCTTCGGCTTCTCCGCGAAGTATTCCAACACGGACGGCTCCTCGCTCAACGCCTATTGGGGCCATCGCAACCTGTTCGGCGGGGGCGAGACGCTGCGCCTCGATTCCAGCGTCTCCTGGTTCGGCCAGAAATCCGAGGCGGTGCCGGACGCGGACCCGTTCGGCTACCGGCTCGCCGCCACCTTCACCAAGCCCGGCATCATCACCTCCGCCGACGACCTCGTGGCCGAGGCGGCGGTGCTGCGCGAGGTGACGAACGCCTATGTGCGTGAGGGCGTCACCCTCGTCACCGGCATCCGGCGCCGGTTCAACGACCAGTTCTCGGCCCAGGTGGGTATCGATTTCGAGGATTCCAACGTCCAGGACGCCGACACCAAGGGCGACTATTTCATCCTCGGCGTGCCCGTGGACTTCAATTTCGACAGCACCGATTCTCCGCTCGACCCCTCGCGCGGCATGCGCTTCGCGGCCACCGTGGAGCCCTTCGCCTACCTGGGCGAGAGCGGCGCCGGGCCGGTGATGGCCAAGGCCACCCTTTCCGCCTACCACGCCTTCGACGAGGAGAAGCGCTACATCATCGCCGGGCGGGTCTCCACCGGCGGCTACATCGGCGCCGATCTCCAGGACGTGCCCGCCCAGCGGCGCTTCTACGTGGGCGGCGGCGGCTCCCTGCGCGGCTATGACTACCAGTCGGCGAGCCCGCGCAACGCCCGCGGCGTCATCATCGGCGGCCTCTCCTTCTTCGAGGCGTCGGCGGAGATGCGCGTGCGCATCACCGACACCATCGGCATCGTGCCCTTCCTCGACATGGGCTCGGCCTATGCCACGGAATATCCCGACTTCAGCCAGATGAAATATTCCGCCGGCATCGGCCTGCGCTACTACACGGCCATCGGGCCGCTGCGGCTCGATCTCGCCATTCCGCTCAATCCGGGACCCGACGACGGCTCGTACGGCGTCTATGTCAGCTTGGGGCAGGCGTTCTGATGGCGGCGCGCGGCATGTCCTCCCTTCTCCTGCGCGGCATCGGCTTCACGCTCGCCGCGGTGGTGGTGATTCTCCTCGCTTTGTTCGCGGGGCTGCAGACCGGGCCGGGCAAGACGCTGCTCGCCCGCGTCGCGTCCTCGCTCGCCTCCGTGTCCGGGCTCACGGTGTCCATCACCGACATCCGCGGCGGCGTGCCGTGGGACATGAGCATCGGCCGCGTCGCCGTGGCGGACGGCAAGGGGCCGGTGGCGGAAGTGGAGGCGCTGCGCCTCTCCTGGCACCCGCTCTCCCTGCTTTCCGGCGTCGTGAACGTGGAGGCGCTGGAGGCGCGCCGCATCGCGGTGGAGCGCCTGCCCGAGCTGCCGCCCGCCCAGGCCGCGCCCGCCAAGCCGACATCCGGCGGCTCGTCCTTCATGATGCCGGTGCGGCTCGGCCGGCTGGCGGTGGAGGACATTTCCATCGGCGCGCCCGTGCTCGGCCATGCCGCGCAGCTCTCGCTCACGGCTTCGGCGGACCTGATGGCGGCGGGCAAGGGCCTCGCGGCCGATTTCGCCCTCGATCGCAAGGATGCGCCGGGCACGGTGAAGGGCCGGGTGCACTACACGCCCGACACCCGCATCCTCGACGTGGACATCGCGGCCAGCGAGCCGGCCGGGGGGCTCGTGGCCCGCGCCGCCGGCATGGAGGGGCTGCCGCCCCTCGACGCGCGCGTGAGCGGCAAGGGACCCATCGACGCCTGGGACGGCCGGCTCTCCCTTTCCGCCGGCGACGTGGCGCAGGTGACGGGCGCCGCCGGGGTGCGCGCGGTGGGCGGCGGACACCGCGTCAACATCGCGCTCGATGCCGACGTCTCGAAGCTGCTGCCGCCGGCCGTCGCGCCCCTGCTGGAGGAGCGCACCGAGATTTCAGCCACCGCCCTCGTGGAGACAGCAGGCCCGGTGGAGGTGGAGACTTTCACCGTGCGCGCCACCGGCTTCGGCCTCGCCGCCAAGGGCAGGGTGGATGCCGAGGGCTCTTCCACAGACCTTGCCTTCAGCGCCGTGGCGGGGGATGCGGATCGCTTCCAGAAGCTGGCGCCGGGCGTCGGCTGGAAATCGGTGAAGCTCGAAGGCGGCCTCAAGGGCCTGCTGGCGACACCCGCCCTCTCGGCGCGGCTCGATGCCGCCAGCCTTTCCGGCGCCGGCTATGGCGCCGGCACGCTCGCCGCCGATGTGAAGACCACGCCCGACAACGGCGCCCTGAACATCGCCCTCGACGCCACCGCCTCCGGCCTCACCGCCGCCGATGCAAAGGTACGCGGCGCCCTCGGCGACACCGCGCACATCACCGCCACCGCCGTGAAGCCTGCGGCCGGCGATGTGGCGCTGACCGGCTTCACGGCCCAGCTCGCCGCGCTCTCCGCCCGCTTTTCCGGCACCGCCAGCGCCGATGCCGCCCGCGGCACCTTCCGGCTGGAGCGGCTGGACCTCGCGGCCTTCGGGCCCCTCGCCGGGCGGCCGCTCGCCGGCACCGCGCAGCTCGACGCGGACGTGACGGGCGCGGACGGCTACGAGCGCCTTACGCTGAAGCTCGCCGGCGGCACCGAGAGCATCCGCACCGGCATCGCCGCCGTGGACGGCCTGTTCGGCGCCACCAGCCGGCTCGCCGGCACCCTTTCCCGCGCGGGCGCCGACGCCTTCACGGTCGAGGGGCTGTCGCTGGCCGCCACCGGGCTCGACCTGAAGGTGGACGGAACCCTCTCGCGCCGCCTCGCGGACCTGAAGGCGAATCTCGTCCTCGACGACCTGAAGCGGGTGGAACCGCGCCTCGCCGGCCGGCTGGACGGCTCCGCCGCCTTCTCCGGCAGCCTCGACGCTTTGGCGGTGACGGCGCGGCTGGCGGTGCCCGAAGGCGCGGCCATGGGGCAGAAGATCGAGGGGCTCGCCCTAGGCCTCGATGCCCGCGACCTGACCGCCCTGCCTTCGGGCCGCTTCACGCTCGAGGGGCGCATCGCCGGCAAGCCCGCCACCGGCGGCGGCGCCTTCGCGCTGGGCGACCAGGGGGCGGCGCGGCTCGACGGACTCGATCTCTCCATCGGCTCGGTCACGGCACGCGGCGATGTCGCGCGCGGGGCGGACGGTCTCCTCGCCGGGCAGCTCGCGGTCGCGGCCGGCAACCTCGCGGACCTTTCCGCCCTGGCGCTCACCGAACTCGCCGGCCGCCTCGACGCGAAGGTGGATCTCGGCGCCGCCGCCGGGCGGCAGACCGTGGCGGTGAACGCCACCGCCGACAACGTGCGCGCCGCCGGCCAGAGCGTGGGCGCGGCGCGCATCAACCTCAACGTGGCGGACCCCGCCGGCCAGCCGGTGCTCGACGGCACCGTGAGCCTCACCAATGTGGAGGCGGGCGTCTCCATTCCGCGTGCAAACCTGCAGGCGCGGAGGGCGGGGCAGGGCAGCGCCCTCACCCTCGACGCGCAGGTGAATGGCGCGAACGTGGCCGCCGCCGCACAGGTCGCCTACCAGGACGCCACCTCCCGCGTGCGGCTCGACCGCCTCAGCGTGGCGCGCGGCGGCACCACCCTCGCCACCTCCGCGCCCGCGAACATCACCATCTCCGGCGGCGACGTCGCCATCGACCGGCTGGCGCTGGCGAGCCGGGGCGGCGCGCTCACCGTCTCCGGCCGCGCTGGCTCCAGCCTCGACCTCAGCGTGGATGTGCGCGCCCTGCCGCTGGCGGTGGCGGAGCTGGCGGCGCCGGGGCTCGGCCTCGCCGGCACCGTGAGCGGCACCGCGCGGGTGCGCGGCTCCGCCGACCGCCCGGAGGGCCCCTACGACATCCAGGTCTCGCGCCTCTCCACGCCCGATCTCGCGAAGGCGGGCGCCGGCCCGTTCGACATCCGCACCGCCGGCGCCCTGGGCGGCGGGCGGGTGACCACGCGCACCACCATCACCGGCAACCACCTTTCGAACTTCGCTATCACCGGCTCGGCGCCGCTGGGGGCCGGCGAGCTCGACCTCGCGGTGCGGGGCGGGGTGGATCTTCGCATCGCCAATGCCTCCCTCGCCGCCATGGGCAGCCAGCTCACCGGCAACGCGGCCATCGACGCCACCGTGCGCGGCACCGCCGCGGCGCCGCGCGCCGGCGGCACGGTGCGCATCTCCGGCGCGCGCTATAACGACGGTGCCAACGGCATCACCCTCGACCGCATCGAGGGCGTGATCGCCGGCACCGAGCGCTCGGTGACGGTCAATTCCCTCACCGCCCGCACGCCCAACGGCGGCAGCATTTCCGCGCGCGGCTCGGTGGGCCTCGACCCGGCGGCCAACTTCCCCGGCCGCATCGAGGTGACCATGCAGAACGCCGGGCTCGTGAACAGCGAGATGATCCGCCTCGTCACCGAGGGGCGCATCGCGGTGGAGGGGCAGTTCACCAATGATCCCCACGTCACCGGCCGGGTGGACATCCGGGCCATGGACGTGAACCTCGCCGAGCACCGGGCGGGCGGCGTGCAGGCGCTGAACGTGCGCCATGTGAACGATCCGCGCGGGCGCGACGCGGCCCGCGCCACCCCCGAGGCGCCCAAGCGCGAGCGCGGTGGCGGCAGCGGCGGCATCACGCTCGACCTGACGGTGGCGGCGCGCAACAACATCTTCGTGCGCGGCATGGGCATGGAGGCGGAGCTGGGCGGCGAGCTGCGCGTGAGCGGCACCAGCCGCGCGCCCGTCACCCAGGGCGGCTTCGACATGCGGCGCGGGCGCTTCGATATCCTCGGCAAGCGGCTGAACTTCACGCGCGGCAAGATCACCTTCACGGGCAGCACCGACCCGGACCTCGACTTCATCGCCGAGACGACCGCCAACGACATCACCGCCCGCATCCTGGTGACGGGGCCGGCCTCGCAGCCGGAGATCGCCTTCACCTCGGAGCCGACCCTGCCGCAGGACGAGGTGCTGGCGCGCCTGCTGTTCGGTCGCAACGCCGGCTCGCTCACGGCGGCGCAGAGCCTGCAGATCGCCCAGACCATCGCCCAGTTCTCGGGCGGCGGCGGGGTTCTGGAGCAGATGCGCCGCTCGCTGGGGGTGGACAGCCTGGACGTGGGCACCAACGCCGCCGGCACCGGCGGGCAGGTGGGCCTCGGCCGGCGCATCAACGATCGCATCTACATGGGCGTGCGCCAGGGCACGACGCCCAATTCCAGCCAGGTCACGGTGGATGTGGACGTGACCAAGAACATCCGCCTGCAGGGCGCCACGGGCGCGGACGGGAACACCTCGGTCGGCATCGGCGCGCAGTGGGACTACTGATGCCAGGACGTCCGCGCTGCCGGAGCTGAAGAGGCCGCGACTGAACGGACGCCGTTTTCGGGCGGCCGTGGGTGGGATACCTCAGGTTGTGCCGGCCCGCCTTTCGGAGAGCGTGCTGGTCGCTGTCCGCAGGTCATTTTCCCGCTGGAATCAGGGCTGCGGCCGTTCGTCGCGCTGGGCGATTCGGCAAGGAATTTCCGTGCCTTGCGGTATAAAGATAAAGCCTCGTGACGTGACCGTTCGCGAACAGGTCTCGGCGCGACGGCGCCGGCCGCCGAAGGCCGGGTGTTGCGTCGTCGGGGGCGCGCCGGTTATGGATTCGCTTGAATTTTCAGGATTGAACTATGTTCGGGTTCATTCCGCCCGTGTTCAATGAAGCCTGAGGCCGGGTCCCCCGCCCACTGCGGCGGTTTCCACGCGGATGGTGCTGATGAGCGCGAGGTTCGCGCTGGCGTCCGTCGGCGGTTCGGAAAGGCCGTACCAGGCGATCGGCGCGACCGTCAGGCACCGGCCCTCCGCATCCAGCGGATAGACGCCAACTCCCGATGCATATTCGCTTTCCGTCTGAGCGATATCGATCGCCAGGTCCCGATCGAGGCAGATGGTTTCCGCCTGCCTCGCCCACAGGCCGTTGGCCACGATGGCGAACGGGACGACGAGATATGCGCTGACGTTGCCGAGCCACGGCATTTCCAGAATCCTTGCGAACGCGTTCGGTGTGCCCCCGGAACCGCCCAAGAATTTCCGCAACGATCCGGACCTTACGCGTCGGTGGCCGGAGGCGCTACTGTTGCAGGTGCGCATCATGAGCTGCCGGCGGCGGAGGTGACGTAGCGGAATGGGATCTGTGGTCGTCTCGAATGCCGTTCTCCTGGTTGTAGCCGCGCTGCTGGTCGCGGGCACCCTGTCGAGCCTGCTCGCCGCCCGCTTCGGCGCGCCCATCCTGCTGCTGTTCCTGCTGGTGGGCGTGCTGGCGGGGGAGGGCGGGCCCGGCGGTATCCATTTCAATGATTACTGGGCCACCTACATGGTGGGCTCGGCGGCGCTGGCGGTGATCCTGTTCGACGGCGGGCTGCGCATGCGCATGAGCGCCCTGCGCGGCGCGGTGGCGCCGGCGGTCGCCCTCGCCACGGTGGGGGTGGTGCTGACGGCGGCGCTGGTGGGGCTGGTGGCCACCCCGCTGCTGAAGCTCTCGCCCATGGAAGGCTTCCTGGTGGGCGCCATCGTGGCTTCCACCGATGCCGCCGCCGTGTTCTTCCTGATGCATGCGCAGGGCCTGCACCTGGGCCGGCGGGTGGGCTCCACCATCGAGCTGGAATCGGCCACCAACGATCCCGCCGCGGTGTTCCTCACGGTGCTGCTGGTGGAGCTGCTCTCCTCCAACCTGTCCGATCCCGGCCCCATGGTGCTGCTGGGGGTGGCACGCGAGCTGGCGGTGGGCACCGCATTCGGGGTGGCCGGGGGCGTGGTGCTGGCGGCGCTCATGAACCGGCTCGCTTTGCCGGTCGGGCTGCACCCGGTGCTGGCGGTGGCGGTGGCGGTTCTCCTGTTCGCGCTCACCTCGCTGGCCCACGGTTCGGGCTTCCTGGCGGTGTTCCTGGCCGGCTTCGTCATGGGCAACAGGCCGGTGCGCGCCATCGCGCCCATCACCAGCTTCCTCAATGCCGTGACCTGGATGTGCCAGATCGTCATGTTCGTGATGCTGGGGCTCCTGGTATCGCCGCAGAAGATCCTGGAATACGCGCTGCCGGCGCTGGGGGTGGCGGCGTTCCTCATCCTGGTGGGCCGGCCGGCGGCGGTGTTCGCATGCCTGTCGCCGTTCCGCTTCTCGCTGGACGAGAAGGCGTTCATCTCCTGGGCGGGGCTGCGCGGGGCGGTGTCGATCTTCCTCGCCACCATTCCGATGCTGGCGCACCTGCCGCACGCGGAAGTGTACTTCAACGTGGCCTTCGCTGTGGTGGCGGTGTCCCTGGTGCTGCACGGCTGGACCATGGTGCCCGCCGCCCGGCGGTTCGGGGTGGCGCTGGCCGATCCCACGCCTGCGGTGCGCCGGTTCGAGATCGACCTGCCGGGCCAGATGGACGTGGATCTGGTGGCCTACCCGGTCGCGGAGGGCGCGCCGGCCGGGACGCCCGGCGCCTTGCCCGCCTGGGCGCGGCTGGTGATGGTGGCACGCGGCGGGCAGACCCTGACGCCAGAGGCCGCGGGCCAGCTGCGCTCCGGCGACTATGCCTATGTGCTCGCCCCGCCGCAGCGGGTGCACGGGCTCGACCGCCTGTTCCGCCCCCAGGAGGCGGCGGCGATCACCGATGTCGCGGCCTTCCCCTTCGTCGGCGCGGTGCGGCTGGGAGACCTCGCGGGGCTCTACGGCCTGCCGGTGCCGCAGGAGGAGTGGGGCCTCAGCATCGCCGACGCCTTCGCCGACCGCGCCAGCGACCGGGTGGCGCCCGGCATGCGCATCGTCTACGGCCGGGCGACGATCGAGGTGCGGGACGTGGACGACGGCCGCGTCACCTGGGCGGTGCTGCGGCTGGAGGGCGGGCGGCTGCGGCGTGGCCTGCGCCGGCTGCGCCGCGTGCTCCGCCTGCCGGAGCCGGACGCGGACGACGAGTGACGCGCGCCGCGCGGGCTGGAGCATTTTCAAGCGAAGTGGTTCCCGGTTCGCGTGAAGAAAATGCGTGATCTCAATAATCTAGAGCCGTTGTCGCGAGCGGGCGCGAGCGGAGAACGCTCCAGGCGCCGGTTTGCGGTTCGGCAACCTCGGGCGGTCATCTTCCCGCCCCGCGGCGCGGGCAGAAGGGGGCCGGCGCCACGGCGGGAGCAGGGCCATGCGATTGTTCATGCGGAGGCGGGGCGAGGCGGACGGAAGCCGCGACGCGGCCCGCGCGCTCGCGGAGCGGGTGCGGGAAGCGCTTCACCTCGACGCGGAGGCGACGGTTTCCGTGTCCGAGATCTCGTGCGGCGATCCCGCCTGCGGCGGTGCCGAGACGGTGGTGCTGGTGATGCGCGCCGGCCGCCGCACCGAGGCGGCGAAGGTGCTGTGCCCCATGGCGGAGGTGACGCAGGAGGCGCTGCTGGCGGCGCTGAAGCCCCTCGCCGGGCCGGAAGGCGCGCGCTGAGCGCGCCGGTGCGGGGATGGATAGCTCTTTCGCCGTTTCATGGAATCGGGAAAACGGCTCTAGATTCCAGCGTTGACGCGTTTTCTTCACGCGAACCGGTTTCCACTTCGCTCGAAAACGCTTTAAACCGCAGGCGGCCGGCGCCGCCGGGCGCGGCCCCAATCAGACGATGCGCACCATGACCTTTTCCGCCCCGCTGCGTCCCCTCAACACCATCTATTCGGCCCTGCCCACCACCATCTTCGAGGTGATGTCGCAGCTCGCCCGCACCCATGATGCGGTGAACCTGGGCCAGGGCTTCCCGGACGACCCCGGCCCGCTCGACGTGCGCGAGAAGGCGGCCGACGCGGTGCTCAACGGCTGGAACCAGTATCCCTCCATGATGGGCCTGCCGGAGCTGCGGCAGGCGGCGGCCGCCCACTTCCGACATTGGCAGGGCCTCGATCTTAATCCCGATACGGAAGTGATGGTCACCTCCGGCGCCACCGAGGCGCTGGCCGCCGCCTTGTTCGCCCTCATCGAGCCCGGCGACGAGGTGGTGCTGTTCCAGCCGCTCTACGATGCCTACCTGCCGCTGGTGCAGCGGGCCGGCGGCATCGCCAGGCTGGTGCGCCTGGAGCCGCCCTCCTGGGCCATCACCGAGGAGAAGCTGAAGGCGGCCTTCTCCGACCGCACCAAGCTGGTGCTGCTCAACAATCCGCAGAACCCCACCGGCACCGTGCACTCCCGCGCGGAGCTGCAGCTCCTCGCGGACTTCTGCCTGCGCTTCGGCGCCTATGCCGTGTGCGACGACGTGTGGGAGCACATCGTGTTCGACGGCCTCGGGTTCGAGCCGCTGATGGCGCTCGACGGCATGCGCGAGCGCACGGTGAAAATCTCCTCCGCCGGCAAGATCTTCGGCATGACGGGCTGGAAGGTGGGCATGGTGTTCGCCGCCCCGCCGCTGATGAAAGTGGTTTCCAAGGCCCACCAGTTCCTCACCTTCACCACGCCGCCCAACCTCCAGGCGGCGGTGGCCTATGGGCTCGGCAAGGAGGACGGCTACTTCACCGCCATGCGCGCAGGCCTCCAGCGCTCGCGCGACCGGCTGACGCGAGGGCTCTCGGACCTCGGCTTCCGGGTGCTGCCGGCAAAGGGCACCTATTTCCTCACCGTGGACCTCTCCGCCCACTCCAACGCGCCCGACGACGAGGCCTTCTGCCTCGATCTGGTGAAGGCGCATGGAGTGGCTGCCATTCCGGTCTCGGCCTTCTATGCGCAGGATGCGGTGAAGAGCGTGGTGCGCTTCTGCTTCGCCAAGAGCGATGCCACCCTCGACCGGGCCCTGGAGCGGCTCGCGGGGCTGCGGCTGGGCGCCTGACCTTCGGGAATGTAGGCATTTCCTTGCGTCAGTGGCGACCATCCGCCGCGCATTCGCCTTCAAACCTGTCCAAACCGTAATTGGACCTGCCCGCCTGAGTGGCGTTGCATCGCAGCGATATCGAGGGCCGGGCGGCCGGGGACGGGATCGAGGGTGGTATGGCGAGAGACGGGCGAAGGCGCGGCGGACAGGTTTTTGTGGCTGTCGTCTGCCTCGCGGCGGCGGGGGCCGCCGCGTGGGCGTGGCAGGAAAAGCCCTGGGCGGCGAAGGCTCCGGCCGGCACCGCGGAGACGCAGCCTCGCGGCACCGCGGTGCTGGTGGCCCGCGCGGCGCGCAAGCCCATGCCGGTGCGGGTGGAGGCGCTCGGCACCGTCGAGGCCATGGTGACGGTTCCCATCCGCTCCCGCGTGGCGGGGGAGGTGGATAAGGTGGGCTTCCAGGACGGCGCCGTGGTGGCGGCCGGCGACCTGCTGTTCGTGCTCGATTCCCGTGTCATCGACGCGCAGATCAGCCAGGGCGAGGCGACCCTCGCCAAGGATCGCTCGCAGCTCGACAAGGCGCGGCGCGACGTGCAGCGGTATTCGAGCCTCGTCACCCGCAATGCGGTGTCCCAGGTGCAGGTGGAGGACGCCAAGACCACCGCCGACATGCAGCAGGCCACGGTGGCGCAGGACGAGGCCAACCTCCATTCCCTCAAGGTGCAGCGCGGCTATTACGAGATCCGCTCTCCGGTCAGCGGGCGCATCGGCGTCTCGGCGGTGCGCGCCGGCGCGGTCATCAAGGTCGACGATACCCTCGCGACCGTTCGCCAGCTGAAGCCCATCTACGTCGCCTTCGGCCTGCCCGAGCGCTACCTCACCGAGGTGCGCCGGGCCAATGACGCCCATGTGGACATCACCCTCCAGGGCTCGGGCGAGACCATCTCCGGCGGCAAGGTCGCCGTGATCGACAATACCGTGGACCCGCAGACCGGAACCATCACCGTGCGCGCCGTGTTCCCCAACGAGGACGAGCGCCTGTGGCCCGGCACCCTCGGCGCCGTAACCGTGACGCTGCGGGTGGAGGAGAATGCGGTCGCCATTCCCGGTGAGGCGGTGCAGGTGGGCCAGGACGGCGCGTTCGTGTTCGTGGTGGAGGACGGGCTCGCCCGCGTGCGGCCGGTGACTGTGGCCCGCACCGTGGATGGGGAGGCAGTGATCGCCAAGGGGCTCGACGGTACGGAGACGGTGGTCACCGACGGCCAGCTCGCCCTGCGCAACGGCAGCCGGGTGAGCGTCAAGCGGCCCGCCGCGCCGGCCACGGGGAGCTGAGGCCATGCTCGCGGAACTGTGCATCCGCCGGCCGGTCATGACCACGCTGCTGATGCTGGCGCTGGTGGTGGCCGGCCTTTTCGCCTATCGCCAGCTTCCCGTCGCCGCGCTGCCACGGGTGGATTTCCCCACCATCACCGTCAGCGCGACCCTGCCCGGCGCCAGCCCGGAGACCATGGCGACGGCGGTGGCCACGCCCATCGAGCGCCAGCTCGCCACCATCGCCGGCATCTCCTCGCTCACCTCGTCGAGCACCCAGGGCTCGACGTCCATCACCGTCCAGTTCGACCTGAACCGCGACATCGACGCCGCCGCGCTCGACGTGCAGTCCGCCCTTTCCGTGGCGCAGCGCCAGCTTCCGGACGAGATGACCACGCCGCCGAGCTTCCGTAAGGTGAATCCGGCCGATGCGCCGGTGATCCTGCTGGCCATCTCCTCGGGCACGCTGCCGCTCTCGGCCGTGAACGAATATGCGGACACGCTGATCGGCCAGCAGATCTCCCAGCTTCCCGGCGTGGCGCAGGTGCAGATCTACGGCAGCCAGAAATATGCCGTGCGCATCCGCGTGGACCCGGCGGCGGCCGCGGCGCGCAACATCTCGGCATCCGACATCCAGGGCGCGGTGCAGGCGGCCGCCTCCAACACGCCCATCGGCGTGCTCTCCGGCCCCAAGCAGACCTTCACCATCGACATGGGCACCGCCAGCGCCAGCGCGGAGCAGTTCCGCCGGCTGGTGGTGGCCTGGCGCAACGGCGCCCCGGTGCGGCTCGACGAGATCGCCCGCGTCAGCGACGGGGTGGAAAACGAACGCGTGGCGAGCTGGTTCAACGACGACCGCGCCATCATCGTCGCCGTGGTGCGCCAGCCCGATGCCAACACCGTGGCCGTGGTGGACGAGGTGAAGAACCACCTGCCGGCCTTCCGCGCGCAGCTTCCCGCCTCCGTGGACATCAATGTCCTGATGGACCGCTCCACCTCCATCCGCGAGGCGGTGGCGGATGTGCAGAAGACCCTGTTCGAGGCCATCATCCTCGTGGTGCTGGTGATCTTCCTGTTCCTGCGGAACGTGCGCGCCACCATCGTGCCCTCGCTGGCGCTGCCGCTCTCCATCATCGCCACCTTCGCGGCCATGTGGCTGTTCGGCTACTCCATCAACAACATGACGCTGCTGGCGCTCACCCTGTGCGTCGGCTTCGTGGTGGATGACGCCATCGTGGTGCTGGAGAACATCTACCGGCACATGGAGGAAGGGGTGAAGCCGTTCCGCGCCGCCATCATCGGCTCGCGGGAGATCGGCTTCACCATCATCTCCATGACCCTCTCGCTGGTGGCGGTGTTCATCCCCGTGCTGTTCATGGGCGGGGTGGTGGGGCGCATCTTCCGCGAGTTCGCGGTGACCATCTCTGTGGCCATCCTGGTCTCGGGCTTCGTCTCGCTCACGCTCACGCCCATGCTGTGCGCCCGCGTGATGAAGGCGCCCGACCACACCCGCCGGCCGAGCCTGTTCTTCCGCGTGACGGAGCGCATGTTCGACGCGTGGCTCGGCACCTACCGGGTGGCGCTGGACGCGGTGCTGCGGCACCGCTTCCTGATGCTGCTGGTGACCTTCGCCACCATCGGCCTCTCGGCCTATCTCTATGTCATCATTCCCAAGGGCTTCTTCCCGCAGGAGGACAACGGCTTCATCACCGGCACCGTGGAGGCCGCCACCGACACCTCCTTCGACGCCATGGTGGAGCGCCAGCGCCAGGTGGCGGAGGTGGTGCGCCAGGACCCGAGCGTCGCCTATCTCGTGTCCACCGCGGGCGCCACCGGATCGAGCCGCACCACCAACACCGGCCGCCTCTTCGTGGCCCTGAAGCCGCGCGACGAGCGGGCCCTTTCCGCCAACGGCGTGATCCAGGAACTGCGCAAGCGCGTGGCGCAGGTGCCGGGCGTGCGGGTGTTCTTCCAGCCGGTGCAGAACATCTCCGTGGGCGGCGTGCAGTCCAAGAGCCAGTTCCAGTTCACCCTGCAAAGCTCGGATTCGAAGACCCTCTACGAGGCCGCCCAGCGCATGGAGGCGGAAATCGGCAAGCTGCCGGGCCTGCGGGACGTGACGAGCGACCTGCAGATCACCAATCCGCAGCTCACCATCGACCTGGACAAGGACAAGGCCGCCGCCCTCGGCATCACCGAGCAGATGCTGCGCGACGCCCTCTACACCCAGTTCGGCACCCGGCAGGTGGCCACCCTCTATACCGACACCAACCAGTATTCCATCATCGCGGAGGCGCAGCCCCGCTTCCAAAAGGATGCGGCCGACCTCTCGCGCGTGTACCTGCGCACCGCTTCCGGCGCGGTGGTGCCCATCGAGACCGTGGCCGACATTCGCCGCACGGTGGGCCCGCTCCAGGTGGCCCACCAGCAGCAGCAGCCTGCCGTCACCATCTCCTTCAACCTCGCGCCCGGCACCTCCCTTGGCCAGGCGGTGGCGGAGATCGAGCAGGCGACGCGGGCGGCCGACCTGCCGGCCAGCATCATCACCGGCTTCCAGGGCACGGCGCAGGTGTTCCAGGATGCGCTCGGCAACCAGGTGCTGCTCATCCTGGCGGCGGTGCTGGTCATCTACATGGTGCTGGGCGTGCTCTACGAGAGCTTCGTCCACCCGCTCACCATCCTGTCGGGCCTGCCCTCGGCGGGCATCGGCGCGCTCATCACGCTGATGGTGGCGGGCATGGAGCTGTCGGTGATCGCCATCATCGGCATCATCATGCTGGTGGGCATCGTGAAGAAGAACGCCATCATGATGATCGACGTGGCCCTGGAGCGCCGCCGCGCCGGCCTCAGCGCCCACGACGCCATCCGCACCGCGGCCCTGCTGCGGTTCCGGCCCATCATGATGACGACGCTGGCCGCCATCTTCGGCGTGCTGCCCATCGCCCTCGGCGCGGGCGCGGGATCGGAGCTGCGCCAGCCGCTGGGCGTGGCGGTGGTGGGCGGCCTCATGGTGTCGCAGATGCTCACCCTGTTCATCACGCCGGTGGTCTATCTCTACCTCGACCGGCTCGACCAGGTGGTGCACCACGCCATCTCCGGCCGCCACGCGCAGGAGGAGGCGGCCGATGCCGCCGCCGAAGCCGCCGTTCAGGCGCACAAGCCGCGCGCGGCCGCGGAATAGGACGAGCGGGGCGGCGTCGAAGCCGCCCCCTCGATCTCAGAAGCGCTCCGGCTCAGAAGCGCTCCGGCTCAGAAGCGTTCCGGCACCGTGCGGAAGGGGCGGTCGGAGGGTTCATAGCCGTGGGGCTTGTCGCGCTTCGGCAGCTTCACCCTCTCGCGCGGAACCTCCTCGTAGGGGATCTTCGAGAGGATGTGGGAGATGACGTTGAGCCGCGTGCGCTTCTTGTCGTCGGAATGCACCACGTACCAGGGTGCCCACTCGGTGTCGGTGGCGGCGAACATCTCGTCGCGCGCGCGGGAATAATCGTACCAGCGCGAATAGGATTCGAGGTCCATGGGCGAGAGCTTCCAGACCTTGCGCGGGTCGTCGATGCGGCTCTCCATGCGGCGGGTCTGCTCGTCCTCCGAAACCTCCAGCCAGTATTTCAGCAGGATGATGCCGGCTTCCGCCATGGCCTTCTCCACCAGCGGCGTGGCCATGAGGAACTTCTTCGCCTGCTCATCCGTGCAGAAGCCCATGACCCGTTCCACCCCGGCGCGATTGTACCAGGAGCGGTCGAAGATCATGATCTCGCCCGCTGCGGGGAAGTGGGGCACGTAGCGCTGGATGAACATCTGCGACTTCTCCCGCTCGGTGGGCGGGGGCAGCGCGACCACGCGGAAGATGCGCGGGCTCACGCGCTCGAGGATGGCCTTGATGACGCCGCCCTTGCCGGCACCGTCGCGGCCCTCGAACACGATGCAGACCTTGGCGCCGGTCTGCTTCGCCCAGAGCTGCAGCTTCACCAGCTCGGCGTGCAGATCCTTCAGGTGGGACTCATACGCCTTGCGCTTCATGCGCTCCGCCGGGCCGGGCTCGGCCGGTGCGGCGGCGGCGTCCTGCGGAGCGCCGTTTCCATCGGGGAGGGCGGTGTCGTTTGCGGCCTTGGCGTCCTCGGCCTTGCCCTTGCCGTGCTTGTCCTTCCTGTCCTTGCTCATGGCGGTGCTCCTTGGCCTGTTTCGTCGTTTCGCCACGGCGTGCTCCTCCGGCGGGCGGTGCCGGCCGGAGGAGGCGTCGCTTCACGGGGGCGGGCGCCCCTCAGCCCCAGCTGAGGAAGAAGCCCACGTCGCCCGGCATGCCGTTGGGCCAGTCCACGATCATGGCCTTCAGCTTGTAGTGGCCCTGGCGCAGGTGGTCGCGCCACAGCTCGAAGGCCTGGCGCGGGCGGCCGGTGAGGGTGTCGGGCCAGCCCTCCTCGGCGTTGTTGATGGCGCGCCCCTTGTCCGTGCACAGGGTGTTGGGGAAGCGCATGACCATGATCTCGGTCTCGCCGCGCTGGGCGGCCAGCTTCATCTTGTTGATGAGGTTCTGGGCGATCCCGTGCAGCACGTCGGGGGTCAGGTCGAGGGGGGCGGAGAGGGTCTTCACCAGCTCGGCCCGCGCCTTCTCCTCCCTGTCCATGGCGGCGAGCTCCTTGCTGAGCTTCGCCTGCTCCAGCTCCTGCATGTAGTGCCGCAGGTCGTCTGCCGACATGAAGCTCTCGTCGCCCAGGGTGGCATGCTGCTCGGTGGCTGCTCCGGTCATGACAAAGTCCTTCTGACGCGAGGTGGGAAACACGCTGCGGGACCATCCTGCAGCGGCGGCGGGACGGCGGCTTTACGGCATGTCAACCATGAATGGCGAAAGCACCGCCGCGCCATGCCGGTGGGGCATGTATAGAAGGTTCGAGAATACCTCGATTTTCATCGTTTCGGGCCGCATGGCCAGGCGAAGCCGCGGAATCGTCCAGTCATGGCGCGTCTTTCCCTCCCTTGGCGTGTCGTTCTTCCCGCTCCATGGAAGCTGTTTCGCCGCCGGCGGGGGATTGTACTTCCGGAAAACTCGGGCGGGGAAGAGCGTCGCGCGGGTTTGCCGCGTGAAGGGGATGCCGGGCCGCTCCCCTTGTCCGCGCGGGGGTGGTGTCGGAATGAGGACGGGCCCGCAGTGTCATTTTTGCAACCAACGATGAACTCTGTCCGGCTAGATTTTCAGCTTCGCAGCCATGCGCGATGCCTCGGGCTGATTCGAGGCGCGCCGGGCGCGGGCCGCCGGCCGGGGTCTCCTCCTGGCGGAGGCACAGGTCGGCGTGTCCATTCGAGGTGTTCCATGGCGGTGTTCGGGCGGGGTCTCATCACGGCGTGTCTCGCGCTCTGCGCCACCGGAAGCGCCATGGCGGGGGATCTCGCGTCGTCGCCGTCCGCCGCGCCGCGGGCCACCATCGAGGACTGGTACCTCACCATCGGCCTCTCTGGCCGCCTGGAGCCGGACTATCCCGGTTCGGGCAGCTACACCGTGCGCCCCGGCGCCATCTTCTCCATCGCCAAGGCGAGCCAGCTCAACGTCTTCCGCAGCGTCGACGACAATCCCTCCATCGCCTTCCTCGATACTGGGACCTTCCGCGCCGGCGCCGTGGGCCGGCTCGACTGGGGGCGGGACGAGGACGCCTCCGACCGCCTGACCGGCATGGGCGACATCGGCATGGGCGTGGAGGCCGGCGGCTTCGCCGAGTGGTATGCCCTCGACTGGCTGCGCCTGCGCGCGGAGCTGCGCTACGGCATGGGCAGCTTCTCTGGCTTCGCCGGCGATCTCGCGGCCGACGTCATCTACACCATGGACCGCTGGCGCTTCGCGGTGGGCCCGCGCCTCTCCTATGCCGGCTCCGGCTATATGGAGACCTATTTCGGCATCACGCCGCTGCAGTCGCTCACCGCCACCGCCATGGGCAATCCGCTGCCGGTGTACCAGGCGGGCGGCGGCTTCGACCTCGTGGGCGTGACCGGCCAGCTCACCTACAATTTCCGCAACGGCTTCGAGGCCGGCGTTTACGGCGGCTACGGCTACCTGCTCGGCGATGCGGGAGATTCCCCGCTCACCAGCGACCGCAACCAGTTCCGGACCGGCGTTTCGCTGAGCTACACCTTCAACATCGGCAAGGCCTGGTGGTGAGCCGCGCGGCCGCGCCGCGCGCCTGAGGGGGCGCTTCCGTCCGCTGTCCCGCCTCCGCCGGAGCTTCGGGTGACCTGGCCGCGCGTTTTCCCGTCAAAGGGGAGGCGGGGCCTGGGGCTCGGTTCACTGACGGCCGAGTGAGATTGCTTCAGGTGCCACGCCTCTTTTCGGCGCCCGAGCGCGTGGTCGCCGGCCCTCCGCCCTCCTGTGAAGGCCGGTGAGCAGCGTTTTTCCGCGCGGATGGCCCGTTCGCGGGGGCGGCGGTTCGGCAGGCGCTACCCCTGCCGCCCGCCGTGGCCGCCTCCGTCGCGATCCGGCGCATTGTCGCCGCCCTTCTCCTCTCCGGAGCCCGACCGGTGGCTGGCGCCATAGCCGATGATGAGGGCGCCGCCGGCCGCGGCCGCCGCGGCGCCGGCCGTGCTGCTTCCGGAGGATTCGGCCGTGGGGCCCGGAGCTTCCGATTCGGTGTCGCGGGCGAGGCCGAAGTCGGCCGCGGGCTCGGATACCTCGGTGCTCGGCGCGCGCCGCGGCGCCTCGGGCCCGCGGCGGCGGCGCACCAGGGCGAAGAACAGGGCGATGGGCACCAGCGCCACCAGCAGCGGCAGGATGATGGAGACGTCCACCTTCAGCGCCCCTCGCGGCGGGCGAGGAAGGCGAGGCGCTCGAACAGGTGCACGTCCTGCTCGTTCTTCAAAAGCGCGCCGTGGAGCGGTGGGATGGCCTTGCGCAGGTCCTGCGCGCGCAGGGTGTCGGCGTCCACGTCCTCGGCCATGAGCAGCTTCAGCCAGTCGATGAGCTCGGAGGTGGAGGGCTTCTTCTTCAGGCCGGGCACCTCGCGCAGCTCGTAGAAGAGGCGCAGCGCCTCGCTCACCAGCCGCTGCTTGATGCCGGGGAAGTGCACCTCCACGATGGCGCGCATGGTCTCGGCGTCGGGGAAGCGGATGTAGTGGAAGAAGCAGCGGCGCAGGAAGGCGTCGGGCAGCTCCTTCTCGTTGTTGGATGTGATGATGACCACCGGGCGCCGGCGTGCCTTTACCTGTTCGCCCGTCTCGTAGACGTGGAACTCCATGCGGTCGAGTTCCTGCAGCAGGTCGTTGGGGAACTCGATGTCGGCCTTGTCCACCTCGTCGATGAGCAGCACCGGGCGCTCATCGGCCGCGAAGGCGCTCCAGAGCTTGCCCTTGCGGATGTAGTTGGCGATGTCGTGCACCTTGGGGTCGCCGAGCTGGCTGTCGCGCAGGCGGGCGACGGCGTCATACTCGTAGAGGCCCTGCTGGGCCTTGGTGGTGCTCTTCACGTGCCACTCGATGAGCTGCGCGCCCAGGGCCTGGGCCACTTCCTGGGCCAGCACGGTCTTGCCGGTACCGGGCTCGCCCTTCACCAGCAGCGGACGCTCCAGGACGATGGCGGCGTTGACCGCGACCTTGAGGTCGTCGGTGGCGACATAGCTGTCGGTGCCCTCGAAACGCATGGACGCTCTCTTCCTCGTTGGGCCGGCGGGCCTTCCCTGTCTCCGCGCGCGGCCTTGCGTCGCGGGGACGCGGCGGTCGCGCGCGCATCCGGTGGTTGCGGCGGCATCGCACGGGCGCCGGCCGTGGGCGGAGGCCCCGCGGCCGCTGCTGCGCTGCGGCAGGGTCGGCAGGGGCGGGGCCTTCGTCAAGCCCCGTCGCGATGTGCGCCCGATCGGGGCCGCTGGCAATGACAGTTGTCGTGGGCGGACGGCGTCGATATAAGCGCGGCGACCTTGGAGCGTCATTCCTGCCGGGAAAGGTCGCCTCGCCGCGCTCGATGGTGGGACGCCGCTCCAGTTCGTCGACGGGGCAGGCTTCGCCGCATCCGCCGGAGGCCGGGCGGGCGGATCCTGTGCCGCGGGGATCAACGACGCTTTTTTGAGGACACGGCTGATGTCGATCCAACTCGACGAGGACTATCGGCCCCGCGAGGACGAGGCCTTCATGAACGACAGGCAGCGGGAGTATTTCCGGCTGAAGCTGTTGCGATGGAAGGACGATATCCTGCGGGAAGCGCGTGAAACCCTGCAGCACCTTCAGGACGAGAACCAGAACCACCCCGACCTCGCCGACCGGGCGTCGTCGGAGACCGACCGCTCCATCGAGCTGCGGGCCCGCGACCGCCAGCGCAAGCTGATCTCCAAGATCGACGCCGCCCTCCAGCGGATCGAGGACGGGAGCTACGGCTATTGCGAGGATACGGGCGAGCCCATCTCGCTCAAGCGGCTGGAAGCGCGTCCCATCGCCACCCTTTCGGTGGAGGCGCAGGAGCGGCACGAGCGTCGCGAGCGGGTGTATCGCGACGATTGAGGCCCGGTTCCGCGGGCGCCGCGCGGCCCAGTCCGCCAAGCCCGTGGTGCGGACAAATGAAAAAGCCGGCCCCGAGACATCGGGGCCGGCTTTTTCATTCCGCTCTTTCCGGGGCGGGGAGGGGGCCTTGGCCCGCTCCCCCGGAGCCGGTCATCGCGACGAGGGCGTGCGTCCCAGCAGGGTCGCCATCTCCGCGTCGAACTCGTCCAGGAAGCCGGCATCGTCGTCCGCCGCCTTCTTTTCCTCGGCCGTCGCGGCCTGGGGCTTGGTGACGGTCGCGTCAGGCACCATCCTGGGCAGGACATCCGCGAGCGGTCCCACCTCGGCGGGGCGGGCGGAGAGCACGGGCTCGCGCACCACGCGGACGGGTTCGGCGGAGCGGCTCGGCAGGGCGGTGACCTCGGGGGCCTTGCGCGCCGGCTCCTCCGGATGATCCGCCCGCCGGGTGGCGCGCAGCCAGCCATCGGAGAACAGCTCCCGCGCCTTGGTGCGGGCTGGCGTCTCTGCCGGTGCGGTCGCCGGTGCTGCCGTCTCGTCCGAAAGGAAACGCGCGTAGTCGGCCGAGGCGGCACCGGCGCGGGCCTTGGGCTCCACGCGCGGCGTGGTGGCCTCGGCCGGGCGCGGCGCCGCCACGATGCGGGGCCGTTCGGCCGGCGCGGCAACGGGCGCGTTCACTTCGGCGGCGGCGCCCTCGATGTCCTCCAGGAGATCGGAAAGGGAGAGGCGCAGGCTGTCGTCCTGCGGGCGGGCGAGCGCCGCATCGAGGCGCTGCGCCATTTCCCGCAGCTGCGGCTCCACAGCCGCGTGGGGGCGCACCTCGGGTGCGGCATCCAGGCGGGCAGCGGGCCGGAGCGCGGGGTGGGACGGTGCCTCCACCGCGGGAGCGACGGCGGGCGCCGCGCGGTCCTGCAGAGACACTTCCAGCGCCTCGGCCATCTCCGCCGCGATCTGATCGGCGAGCGCGTTCTCCGCCGCCCTCTCGGCGGCGGCCTTTTCGGCAGCGGCCCTCTCGGCAGCGGCCTTTTCGGCAGCGGCCCTCTCGGCAGCGGCTTTCTCTGCGGCAGCCTTCTCGGCAGCGGCCCTCTCTGCGGCAGCCTTCTCGGCAGCGGCCCTCTCTGCGGCAGCCTTCTCGGCAGCGGCCCTCTCTGCGGCAGCCTTCTCGGCAGCGGCCTTCTCTGCGGCAGCCTTCTCGGCAGCGGCCTTCTCAGCAGCAGCCCTCTCGGCAGCGGCCTTCTCAGCGGCAGCCTTCTCGGCAGCGGCCTTCTCAGCGGCAGCCTTCTCGGCAGCGGCCTTCTCAGCGGCAGCCCTCTCGGTAGCGGCCTTCTCAGTGGCGGCCCTCTCGACGGCAGCCTTCTCAGCGGCGGCCCTCTCAGCGGCAGCCCTCTCTGCGGCAACCTTGCGGGCGGTGGTCTTCTCGTCCTCGCTCACATCCGGTGCGGCACCATTGAACGGCTCTTCCGCTGTCTCCCTGCCCTTCACCGCCGGTCTTCCGGTACCGAGCAGAAGGGCGAGGCCGCGCTTGGCCGCATCCTCGGACAGGCGGGGCTGGACGACAGGGGGCGCGGGCTCCGCTTCCCCGGAGACCAGCCGGTCGGCCTCCTGCAGCAAGGCTGCGACCCTGCGGTCGATCCGCTTGATGGTCTCGGCGGCTTCGCGCTTCTGGTCATCGGGCAGGGCGGGCAGGCGCTGGCGCAGGGCTGCGGCCTGTGATTTGCGCCGATCGGCGGCGAGACGCAGCTCGTCGGCGCGCTCCTGTGGCGTCTTGTCGGCGGCAGGAGCCGGGGCGGGTTCGGCGGCGGGCCGGGGCTCCGGCGCAGGGGCACGCGCGATCACCCGCTGCGGCGGGCGTCCGGCGGCATATTCTTCCTCTGCCGCCCCTTCGGTATCGGCGGGCTCGGACGGCCGCTCCACGGCCGCGGGCTCCACCGGCGCCGGGCGGCGCTGGATTTCGGGCATGCGGGGCGGCATGCGCGGCTCCGCTGCCGGAGCCGTGAGCGCGGCCGCCGGCGCGGCGGCGGCCAGGGCCTCGGTTTGCGGCGCGGGCGGAAGCTGTGCCTTTTCGCGGGCCGCGTCCGGCCGGGGCGCGGCGAGCGGCGCCTTCGCGGCGGAGGGGACGGAGCGCTGCGCCTCGCGCTCGATGGGGGTGGCGGGGCGCGCCGGGGCGGCGGCGCGGCCGCCGTTGATGTTCTGCTCCACCACCACGTCATTGGTGCCGCCGGTGAGCAGCAGGTGCTCCACATCGTCGCGGCGCACCAGCACGAGCCGGCGGCGCGGATCGAGGGAGATCGCGTCGACGATGGAGAGGCGGGGGCCGGTGCGTCCGCGTCCGGCGGCTCGTCCCGGCATGCCGGCGCCAAGCCTGCGCATCACGAAGACGGTGATGCCGAGCAAGGCGGCGATCACGACCAGCGAGACCGCGAGGCGAACCGAAAAATCGAGCTCCGCGCCAAACAACTGCTGTAACATCACGCCTCCGTCGCGCAGCCTTCGGGGTTTCGAGTCATAGCGGGCGGATGACTCTGCGTCTGCATGTTAAGGCTCACCACTTAAGCATTTGTTGATAATCATGGCAGGATTTCAGTCGGTGACGAATCTGCGCGTATGCATGGGGCTCTGCGCGCGGAGCGGCCCGGCGCCTCGGCGCGGAAGAAAAAAGGGTGTGCGATGAGCAAGACGAATGCGGCGGGGCACGCACCCCGGTCGACCACCCGGGCGCCTCTCGGCGGCCAGGCGCTGCGTGCCGTGGCCATGGCAGGCGTCGCCCTCCTGGCCTCGGTCGCGGTGGCGGTGGTGGCCTATACGGGCGCGGCCGGTCCCTTCCTGTCGGGTCTGATCGGCGGCTTCGCCGTGTTCGGCGCGCTCTGGGCGCTCTCCCGGCTGTGGAAGGGGCTCAACGGCACGGCCGAGACGCGTGAGGCGGCGAAGCCGGCGGTCATCGCCGATTCCGCCGATGCCATGGCCGTGGTGGAGGATGGCGACCGGGTGGTGGAGGCCAATGCCGCCTATCGCGCCATGTGCCGCAACGAACGCGGGGAGCCCCCGAGCCCCGAGCGTTTCCTCTCGCGGGTGCCCGGCACCCAGGCCGCCATGTCCGAGCTGCTCAATGCGGTGGCGGACGGCACGGCCTTCACCCGGCGCATCAGCTTTGATTCCGGAAGCGGCGGGCGGCAGATCGAGATTTCCGTGCAGCCCCTCGACAGCCGGCGCCGGGTGCTGTGGAGCCTTCGCGTCATAGAGGCGCAGGAGGCGGCCAGCCCCGCCGCCGCGCCGGCCGCCCCGGTCGCTGCCGCATCCGCCGGCGCACCCCAGGCCGCTCCTGCGGCGACGGCATCTGCCGCCGCGTCTCAGGCCACTGCCACTGCCGCTGCTCCTGCATCTGCCGCCGCTTCGGCGTCCGCCGCATCCCGGGCTGCGCCCGCCACACCGGCTTCAGCGCCCGTCGCCGCAGCCGCGGCACCGGCACCCAATACCGCTTCAGCGGCATCTTCTGGTGCGGCGCGCGGGCCGGAGGCTGTCGCCGCACCCGTGGCGGCCGCGCCTGCTGCGGCGTCGTCCGCATCGGCCGCGCACGCTGCGACGACGATCAACAGGGGTCCTGAGCCTTCCGTTGTGAAGCCTTCGCCGCAGGCCGCCGGGGCGGCGCCTGCCGTCGTGCCGCCCGCGGCCGCCAAGGCGGCAGCCGCACGCCCGGCGGAAGCGGTCGTGGAGGCTGCGCCGCCCGCCGCGCTCGACGAGGAAACCGCCGCCGCCCTGCTGGAGGCGTGGGAGCGCGCGCCGGCCGGTGTCGCCCGCTTCGGCCGCGAGAAAGTGGGGCTGGCCAACGCCAGCCTGTGCCGCCTGCTCGGCTACAGCCTGGCCGAATGGCCGGTGGAAGGCATGGCGCTCCAGGAGGTGGTGGCGCCCGCCCATCTCTCCTATCTGCGGGGCGCGCTCGGCGCCGGGCGCGGCCCGGCCAGCCTGGAGCTGGACCTGACCCGCAAGGACGGGCGCCCTCTCGCCGTGTTCATGCGCCTCGGGGTGTGCGATGCCGCCGGCGAGGCCACGGCGATCATCCTGCCGCGTTCGGTGCTGTCGGCTTCCGGCGCGGCTCCGGCGGCGCCGTCCGCCCAGCCCATTCCGGCGGCTGCCCCGGCGCGGGCGGCGGGGGACGTGGACCGCTTCTTCCTGCGGGCGCCGGTCGCGCTCGCGCTGCTGGATGCCCAGGGCCGCATTCGCGCCGCGAACGCCGCCTTCGCGCGCCTGTTCGGGCCCGATGCCGCGGCGGCCGGCAAGCCCCTGCGCGCGGTGATCGCCGAGCGCGACGCCCCGGCGGTGGATGCCTTCCTGGGCGAGGCGCGCTCCGGCGCCCAGCCGACCGGCTCGTGCGATGTCTCGGCCACCGGGGCCGGCGGTCGCTCGGCCCGGCTCTATGCGGCGCCCCTGGGCGTGGCGGCCGGGCCGGGGGACGACATCGCCCTGTGCGCCATCGACACCTCCGAGCAGAAGGCCCTGGAGGCGCAGTTCGCGCAATCCCAGCGGCTGCAGGCGGTGGGGCACCTTGCCGGCGGCGTCGCGCACGACTTCAACAACGTGCTCACCGCCATCATCGGCTATTGCGACCTGCTGCTGGCCAAGCACCGGCCGAGCGACCCGTCCTTCCCGGACATCATGCAGATCAAGCAGAACGCCAACCGTGCGGCGGCCCTGGTGCGCCAGCTGCTCGCCTTCTCGCGGCGGCAGACCCTGCGCCCCCAGGCGGTGGAGCTCACGGACGTGATCTCCGACGTGTCCGAGCTGCTGCGGCGCCTCATCGGCGAGCGCATCACGCTGGAGGTGCTGCACGCGCGCGACCTGTGGCCGGTGAAGGTGGACGTGAACCAGTTCGAGCAGGTCATCGTCAACCTGGTGGTGAACGCGCGCGACGCCATGCCCGACGGCGGCACGCTGACCGTGCGCACCGCCAACGTGCCGGCCGGCGCCTGCGCCGCCTACGGCGCCGGCAACCTCACCCCCGCCGATTATGTGGTGGTGGAGGTGGAGGACACGGGCACCGGCATTCCGCCGGACATCATCGACAAGATCTTCGAGCCCTTCTTCTCCACCAAGGAAGTGGGCAAGGGCACCGGGCTCGGCCTCTCCACGGTCTATGGCATCGTGCAGCAGACGGGCGGCACCATCCTGGCCGCGAGCGAGCCGGGCAAGGGCAGCGTGTTCCGGGTGTTCCTGCCGCGCTACGTGCCCTCGGAGGAGGCCGAGCCCCAGCGCCCGGCTGAGCCTGAGGTGAAGATGGGCGATTCCACCGGGCAGGGGCGCATCCTGCTGGTGGAGGACGAGGACGCCGTGCGCGCCTTCGCCAGCCGCGCCCTCTCCGCGCGCGGCTACGAGGTGCTCACCGCCGCCAGCGGCGTGGAGGCGCTGGAGCTGCTCGCCAAGGGCGGCCAGCCGGTGGATCTCGTCATCTCCGACGTGGTGATGCCCGAGATGGACGGGCCGAGCCTGCTCAAGGAGCTGCGGGCGCGTGATCCGGCCATGAAGGTGATCTTCATCTCCGGCTACGCGGAGGAGGCCTTCGCCCGCAACCTGCCGCCGTCCGAGCACTTCGCCTTCCTGCCGAAGCCGTTCTCGCTGAAGCAGCTGGTGGCGGCCGTGAACACCGCCATGCGCGGCGGGGAATAGTCTGCGCCGCCGGGTGGGCCACCCTCCTTCCAGCCATGGTGCGGAGGAGGGGGCCCGCTTTTCCGCGCCCAACGGGAAGGAAACGGCCCCGCCATGCTCTCGCCCGCCTCGCGCGCGGCCCTCGCCGCCGCGCTCCTCGCCGCATCCGCCTTCGGTGTCATGATTCCATCTGCGCGCGCCTTCGAGCCGTCGCCCGGCCCCGCCTGGCCCGACAGCATCCCCGCGCGGCTCGCGGCCCTCGCGCTGCTGGAGAGCCTGAACGCGGATCTCCTGAGCCATCCCAGCGCGACGCTGACGCTGGACCGCTGGTGCGCGACGCACCGGCTGGCGCCCGAGGGCACCAGGATCGTGGCCGAGCGCGTTCCGGGGGCGGAAAAGCCGGCCGACGATGCCGTGCGGCAGGCGCTGCGGGCCGGGCCGCAGGAGCGGATCGCCTACCGGCGCGTGCGGCTGCGCTGCGGCGAGAAGGTGCTCTCGGAAGCCGACAACTGGTACCTCCCCGCGCTGCTGACACCGGAGATGAACCACCGGCTCGAAACCACCGATACCGCCTTCGGGCGGGTGGTGCAGCCCCTCGATTTTCGTCGTCGGACCCTGTCCGCCACGCTGCTGTGGCGTCCGTTGCCCGAGGGCTGGGAGATGGGCGCCGCCGTGCCGTCGGCTGCGGGCGCGCGGCTCGATCCGCCCGCCCACGTGCTGGAGCATCGCGCCGTGCTGACCTTGCCGGATGGCACGCCCTTCAGCGCGCTGGTGGAGAGCTACACCCGTGGCGTGCTCGACTTTCCCTGGCCGGTGCTGCCCTAAGGGCAGAAAGCCGCGGCGCGGCTTCCCACAACTCCGCATGGACTTAATACCCGCACCAACCTAGGCTTGGCGGCAACGGTATTCGGCGGGAGGATAGCCATGGGGCGGGGCAGGCGTTCCGGGCTCGATGTGAGAAGACGCGAAGGGCTCGCCGGCTGGTCCCGGCTCGCGGTGGCGCTGGTTTTCGGCTGGTCGTCGACGGTGGGGCCGGTCCTGGCGCAGACGCCTCCGGCGCTGCCTGTCCCGGAAGCGGCGCCGAGCGCTGCTCCGGCGTCCGGCGGCACGCCTGGAGATGCGCCGGCGGCTCCGGCGCCCGAACCCGCGCAGCCTTCCGCTGCCGGGATATCCACCTCGGACGGAAGGGCCGAGACCCCGAGCCAGGGAACGGCCCCCTCCGCTTCCGCTGCCGAAGCGCCTCCCGTGCCGGCCGCCGCCGCTCCTGCAGTGGCCGGGCCGGAAGCGGCGCCCGCCGCTGCTTCCGCCGTAGCTCCCGCGCCTGCGGCCGCCTCGGGCGTGCCGCCCTTGCCTGCGGCCGGAGAGGCCGGCCCGCCGCCCGCGCCGGCGCAGCCCCCGGTTTCCGGGCAGGTGGCGCCCGCACCCAGCGGGGCGGCACCTGCCGCGAATCTCTACACGGTGGCGGAGCTGGAGAAGCTGCTCGCGCCCTATGCCCTCTATCCCGATCCGCTGCTGGCGCAGATGCTTCCCGCCACCACCTTCCCGCTGCAGATCGTCCAGGCCGCGCGCTGGCTGGAGAAGCACAAGAAAGCAGTGGCGAAGGGAGACTTCTCCGGCGTCGACGACCAGAGATGGGACCCCACGGTGAAGGCGCTGGCGCGCTTTCCGGAGGTGGTGAGAAAGCTCGACAAGGATCTGGAGGCGACCACCGCCATCGGCTACGCCTTCACCAACCAGCCGGAGGACGTCTCCGTCGCCATCCAGGCCCTGCGCGCGAAGGCGGAGGCGGCCGGCAACCTCCAGACCACGCCCGAGCAGGTGGTCACCACGCAGCGCGGCAGCGGCGGGAGCAGCGGCAGCACCATCTACATCACCCCGGCCCAGCCGGACGTGGTCTATGTGCCGCAATACGACTACTCCAGCATCTACACCACGGCGGGCCTCGGCCTCCTGGGCTTCGGCGCGGGCGTGCTGGTGGGCAGCGCCTGGGACAATTCGTGGAACTGGGGCGGCGGCTGGGTCTATCCGCCGGTGTGGCCCGGTTATCCCGGATGGCGCCCGCCGCGTCCGGGTCCCTGGCCCGGCCCCGGGCCTCGTCCTCCGGGACCGTGGCCGCGCCCGCCGGGTCCCGGCCCTTGGCCCGGCCCGGGTCCAGGTCCAGGTCCTGGTCCCTGGCCGCATCCGCCGATTCCCGGCCCGGCGCCGATTCCAGGGCCCGGTGGCGGCCTTAAGCCATGGCGTCCCGGCCCCGGCGGTCCCGGTTATCCGGGACGGCCCGGCTATCCGGGCGGGCCGGGCAAGCCCGGCTGGCCGGGTGGCCCCGGTGGTCCGGGCTATCCCGGTGGCGGGCCTGGGGGGCTTGGTCCAGGCGTCGGACCCGGCTTTCCCGGCGGCCCCGGTGTCGGTCCCGGCTATCCGGGGCGTCCTGGCAAGCCCGGCCGGCCGGGCGGTCCTGGCATGCCGGGCGGTCCGGGCTATCCCGGTGGCGGGCCTGGGGGCCCTGGTCCTGGCGTCGGACCCGGCTTTCCTGGCGGCCCTGGTGTCGGTCCTGGCTATCCCGGTCGTCCCGGAAAACCCGGCCGGCCGGGCGGTCCTGGCATGCCCGGTGGTCCGGGCTATCCCGGTGGCGGGCCTGGGGGGCTTGGTCCAGGCGTCGGACCCGGCTTTCCCGGCGGCCCCGGTGTCGGTCCCGGCTATCCGGGGCGTCCTGGCAAGCCCGGCCGGCCGGGCGGTCCTGGCATGCCGGGCGGTCCGGGCTATCCCGGTGGCGGGCCTGGGGGCCCTGGTCCTGGCGTCGGACCCGGCTTTCCTGGCGGCCCTGGTGTCGGTCCTGGCTATCCCGGTCGTCCCGGAAAACCCGGCCGGCCGGGCGGTCCTGGCATGCCCGGTGGTCCGGGCTATCCCGGTGGCGGGCCTAGCGCTCCTGGTCCCGGCGTCGGACCCGGCTTTCCCGGCGGCCCCGGTGTCGGTCCCGGCTATCCCGGCCGTCCCGGAAAACCCGGCCGACCGGGCGGTCCGGGCTACCCCGGTGGCGGGCCAGGGGGTCCTGGCTCCGGCCTCCGTCCCGGTTTTCCCGGCGGCCCGGGGGCCGGTCCCGGTCGTCCGGGAGGCCCGGGTATGCCGGGCGCCCGTCCGCATCGTCCCGGTGGCCCCGGCATGAAGCCGCCGCCCGGCCAGCCAAGCTTCGTGCGTCCGCCGCATGTCAGCCCGCCCCAGCTGCGCACGCCGCAGTTCAACAGGCCGAATATGCGCCCGCCGCAGATGGGCGGCTCGCAGATGGGTGGTCCCATGATGCGCAACCCGCAGATGCGCCCGCCCAAGGGCGCCGGCTATGGCATGGGCCCTGGGCGTGGGGGGAACCCGACTCAGTTCCGTCCGCCGCCGCGTGCCGGCGGGCAGGGCATGCCGAAGATGCCGCCCCGCGGCGGGCGGCCGATGCCCAGGGGTGGCCGCTGAGCCGGACCCATGGGCGCTCGTCCCGGCGGCGGTGCCGCCGCCGGGTGATTCCCCGCAAGAGCCCTTCTGATGCCTTGAATTTGCCGCAGCCCTCAGGTCCGCCGGGTGCTTCGGTGGACGTGACGGCGCCCCCGTCGCGGGCTTTTCAGCGCAGGTTTCCGTCATCCTTCGCGGGAAATTTGTTGCCTGTGTGCAATAGCGTACCGGTGCCTTCAGCGGGCGCGGGAGCGTTGTGCCCGCAAGACTTTTCGCGGCTCCGCCCGCGTCGTGCGGGGCGCGTTCTCCACCGAAGCGCGCACTTGCCTCGCATGTGGGGCTGGGATAAGGCTGCGGCGTCGTTTCGAACTTCTCCAACCGAGGCCGGTGCGGTAGCTCCTTCCAGTCTGCCGCCCATGCGTCCCGAGGTGCGGGCAACATGAACGCCTTGCTCATGGATTATCTGCCGGTGGTGATCTTCATCGGCGTGTCGCTGGTGATCGGGCTTGCGCTGCTCGTGTCGCCCTTCCTCGTGGCCTACAGCAATCCCGATCCAGAGAAGCTGTCGGCTTACGAGTGCGGCTTCAACGCCTTCGATGATGCCCGCATGACCTTCGACGTGCGGTTCTACCTGGTGTCGATCCTGTTCATCATCTTCGACCTCGAGGTGGCGTTCCTGTTCCCGTGGGCCGTGAGCTTCGGCGGGCTGGGCGACCTCGGCTTCTGGTCCATGATGATCTTCCTCGGCATCCTCACCGTCGGCTTCATCTACGAGTGGCGCAAGGGAGCTCTGGAATGGGACTGACCCCCTCTGCGGCCAAGCCGGAGATCGCACCGGCCCCCAAGGGCATCATCGATCCCTCCACCGGCAAGCCGGTGGGCGCGACCGATCCCTTCTTTAAGGAAGTCAACGCGGAGCTCGCGGACAAGGGCTTCCTGCTCACCACGGCGGACGACCTCATCACCTGGGCGCGCACCGGCTCGCTCATGTGGATGACCTTCGGTCTTGCCTGCTGCGCGGTGGAGATGATGCAGGTCTCCATGCCGCGCTACGACGTGGAGCGCTTCGGCTTCGCCCCGCGGGCCTCGCCGCGCCAGTCGGACGTGATGATCGTCGCCGGCACGCTGACCAACAAGATGGCTCCGGCTCTTCGCAAGGTCTACGACCAGATGCCGGAGCCGCGCTACGTCATCTCCATGGGCTCGTGCGCCAACGGTGGCGGCTATTACCATTATTCCTATGCGGTGGTGCGCGGCTGCGACCGCGTGGTGCCGGTGGACATCTACGTGCCGGGCTGCCCGCCCACTGCGGAAGCGCTGCTCTACGGCGTGCTGCTGCTGCAGAAGAAGATCCGCCGCATCGGCACCATCGAGCGCTGAGGCTTGAGGGCTCAGGACGGGATTGTTGAGATGGACGAGACCCTGAAAGATCTGGCCGCTCACATCGCCGGCGTCCTCTCGGGCGCGGTGAAGGGCTGGCAGGTCGCCTTCGGCGAGCTCACCCTTGAGGTGGAGCCGGCCCAGATCGTGAAGGTGACCACCTTCCTGCGCGACGACCCGGCGTGCCTGTTCCACTGCATGGTGGATGTGTGTGGGGTCGATTATCCGGAGCGCGAGAAGCGCTTCGACGTGGTCTACCATCTCCTCTCGCTCAAGCAGAACCTGCGCATCCGTCTCAAGGTGCAGACGGACGAGGAGACGCCGGTGCCGTCCATCTGCGGCGTCTTTCCAGGCGCCAATTGGTTCGAGCGCGAGGCTTACGATCTCTACGGCATCCTGTTCACCGGGCATCCCGAGCTGCGCCGCCTGCTGACGGACTATGGCTTCGACGGCTACCCGCTGCGCAAGGATTTCCCCACCTCCGGCTTCGTGGAGGTGCATTACGACGATGAGTTGAAGCGCGTCGTCTACGAGCCGGTGCGCCTTGCGCAAGAGTTCCGCAACTTCGACTTCCTCTCGCCGTGGGAGGGCGTGGAATACGTCCTGCCGGGCGACGAGAAGGCATCGAAGGCCGGCTGAGGGAGCGAACGATGGCACAGGAACTCGCAACCGACGTCGAAGAGCTGAAGCCGGCCGACAAGGTCCGCAACTTCAAGATCAATTTCGGCCCGCAGCATCCGGCGGCCCACGGCGTGCTGCGCATGGTGCTGGAGCTGAACGGCGAGGTGGTGGAGCGGGTGGACCCGCACATCGGCCTTCTGCACCGCGGCACCGAGAAGCTCATCGAATCCAAGACCTATATCCAGGCCGTGCCCTATTTCGATCGGCTGGATTATTGCGCGCCCATGAACCAGGAGCATGCCTACTGCCTTGCGGTGGAGAAGCTCCTGGGAATCGAGGTGCCCAGGCGCGGCCAGCTTATCCGCGTGCTGTATTCCGAGATCGGTCGCCTGCTGTCGCACCTCCTCAACGTGACCACGTTCGCCATGGACGTGGGCGCGCTGACCCCGCCGCTGTGGGGCTTCGAGGAGCGCGAGAAGCTCATGATCTTCTATGAGCGCGCCTCGGGCAGCCGCATGCATGCCGCCTATTTCAGGCCGGGCGGCGTTCATCAGGACCTGCCACGCGCGCTGGTGGAGGATATCGGCACCTTCTGCCAGACCTTCCCCAAGGTGCTGGACGATCTGGACCGGCTGGTCACGGGTAATCGCATCTTCAAGCAGCGCACCGTCGATATCGGCAACGTGTCGCTGGAGGATGCGCTGGCCTGGGGCTTCTCGGGCGTGATGGTGCGTGGCTCGGGCGCCGCCTGGGACCTGCGCCGCGCCCAGCCCTACGAGTGCTATTCGGAGCTCGACTTCGACATTCCCGTGGGCGTGCACGGCGACTGCTATGACCGCTACGTGGTGCGCATGGAAGAGATGCGCCAGTCCACGAAGATCATGAAGCAGTGCGTGGAGCGCCTGCTGAAGGAAGGCGGGCCGGTTTCCACCTCGGACGGCAAGGTGTCTCCGCCTTCGCGCCAGGAGATGAAGCGCTCCATGGAAGCGCTCATCCACCACTTCAAGCTCCACACCGAGGGCTTCCATGTGCCGGCGGGCGACGTCTACGCCGCGGTGGAGGCTCCGAAGGGCGAGTTCGGCGTGTATCTCGTGTCGGACGGCACCAACAAGCCGTACCGCTGCAAGATCCGCGCTCCCGGCTTCGCCCATCTGCAGGCCATGGATTTCCTCTCGCGCGGCTACATGCTGGCCGACGTGTCGGCCATCCTTGGCTCGCTCGATATCGTGTTCGGCGAGGTGGACCGCTGATGTCCCGCCCGTCCGCCATCTGCCCCGTGTGTGAGCGCCGCTCTGCGGCCGGCTCCGCCGCTGGCCTGGAGGTCTGACATGACCGTTCGTCGCCTTGCTGCCGAGCAGCCCGAGAGCTTCGCCTTCACGTCCGAGCTGGAGGAGATCGCGAACGCGCTCATCGCCAAGTATCCGGAGGGGCGCCAGGCCTCCGCCGTGGTTCCGCTGCTGTGGGAGACGCAGAAGGCGGCCGGCGGCTGGCTGCCGGAGCCGGCGCTGCGCGCCGTCGCGGACCGCCTCGGGATGGCGCATATCCGCGTGCTCGAGGTGGCCACCTTCTACACCATGTTCAACTTGGCGCCGGTGGGGAAGTATTTCGTGCAGCTCTGCGGCACGACCCCCTGCATGCTGCGCGGATCGGACGATCTGAAGTCGGTGTGTCAGCGCAGGATCGGCGATCAGAGCCATGTTTCGGCTGACGGCACCTTCTCCTGGCTGGAGGTCGAATGCCTGGGCGCCTGCACCAACGCGCCCATGGTTCAGATCAACGACGACTTTTTCGAGGATCTCACGCCGGAGAGCCTGGAAAAGCTGCTGGATGATCTCGCGGCCGGCCGCCCGGTGAAGGTGGGGCCGCAGAACGGCCGCCATGGGTGTGAGCCCATCGGCGGGCCCATCGCGCTCACCGATCCTGCCATCTATGCGCCGCGCGCGAAGCAGGAGGAGACTTCCTCCGCGCCCGCGCCGACCGCCGGGGAGTGACGCTCATGCTCGCCGACAAGGACCGCATCTTCACGAACCTCTATGGCCTGCAGGACTTCAGCCTGAAGGGCGCCATGTCGCGTGGCCACTGGGATGGCACCAAGGCCATCCTGGAGAAGGGGCGTGACTGGATCATCAACGAGATGAAAGCCTCCGGCCTGCGCGGTCGCGGCGGCGCTGGCTTCTCCACCGGTCTCAAGTGGTCCTTCATGCCCAAGCAGTCGGACGGGCGGCCCCACTATCTGGTGGTGAATGCCGACGAATCCGAGCCGGGCACCTGCAAGGACCGCGAGATCCTGCGCAATGATCCGCACACGCTGATCGAAGGCTGCCTGATCGCTTCCTTCGCCATGGGCGCGCACGCGGCGTACATCTATGTGCGCGGCGAGTTCATCTATGAGCGCAAGCGCCTGCAGCAGGCCATCGACGAGTGCTACGCCGCCGGCCTCCTCGGCAAGAACAACGTCCACGATTATCCGTTCGACCTCTATGTGCATCACGGTGCCGGCGCTTATATCTGCGGCGAGGAAACGGCGCTGCTGGAGAGCCTTGAGGGCAAGAAGGGGATGCCGCGGCTGAAGCCGCCGTTCCCCGCGAACATGGGCCTCTATGGCTGCCCCACCACGGTGAACAACGTGGAGAGCATCGCGGTGGCGCCCACCATCCTGCGGCGCGGCGCTGCGTGGTTCTCGTCCATCGGTCGGCCGAACAACGTGGGCACGAAGCTCTACGGCATCTCCGGGCACGTGAATAAGCCGTGCGTGGTTGAGGATGCCATGGGCATTCCCTTCAAGGAACTGATCGAGAAGCACGGCGGTGGCGTGCGTGGCGGCTGGGATAACCTGCTCGCCATCATCCCCGGCGGTGCCTCGTGCCCAGTGGTGCCGGCAGAGCAGTGCGAAGACCTCATCATGGATTTCGACGGCCTGCGCGCCGTGAAGTCCTCTTTCGGCACCGCCGGCGTGCTGGTGATGGACAAGTCCACGGATATCGTGAAGGCCATCGCGCGCATCTCGTATTTCTTCAAGCACGAGAGCTGTGGCCAGTGCACGCCCTGCCGCGAAGGCACGGGCTGGATGTGGCGCGTGGTGAACCGCATGGCGGAGGGCCGCGCCCACAAGCACGAGATCGACATGCTGCTGGAGGTTACGACCCAGATCGAGGGTCACACCATCTGCGCATTGGGAGATGCCGCGGCGTGGCCGGTGCAGGGGCTCATCCGTCACTATCGTCATGTGATCGAAGAGCGCATCGATCAGTATGCGGCGAACCCGCATCCGCACCCTGTCGCTGCGGAATGAAGTGATGGCCCGCATCACCCGGCTGTGCCCCACCTTCCCCGCCGCGGACCCGCAGGCGGCGTCTGGCTGGTATCGGGACAAGTTGGGATTTGCGGTGAAGTTCCAGATGGACGGCTACGCGAACGTAGGCCGGGACGATGTGGAAATTCACTTCTGGCGATGCGCCGACCGGGCGATCGCGGAAGCCACCTCGGCCTACGTGAGGGTGGACGACATCGACGCCATGCACGCGGAGTTCGCGGGCGCGGCGGAAGGCGGGCGCATCTCTCCGGTCGCGGATCGGGACTGGGGAATGCGCGAGTTCTATGTCTGGGACCCGGACGGCAATCTGTTGCGGTTCGGTGTTCCGGTGGCCGCCGCGGAAGCGGCCTGAAGCAGGGTCCGCGCCGGGCGCGGCAAGAGGCGAGGTGGAAGGGATGGCGAAGATCGTCGTCGACGGCTCCGAGATCGAGGTCCCGGCCGAGTTCACGCTGCTTCAGGCGTGCGAGGCGGCGGGGGTCGAGATTCCGCGCTTCTGCTTCCATGAGCGCCTCTCCATCGCCGGCAACTGCCGCATGTGCCTGGTGGAAGTGAGGGGCGGCCCGCCCAAGCCCACCGCCTCGTGCGCCATGGCGGTGAAGGATCTGCGTCCCGGCCCCAACGGCGAGCCGCCGGTGGTGCTCACCAAGAGCCCCATGGTGAAGAAGGCGCGCGAGGGGGTGATGGAGTTCCTGCTCATCAACCACCCGCTGGATTGCCCCATCTGCGACCAGGGTGGCGAGTGCGACCTGCAGGACCAGGCGATGGCCTACGGCGCCGACACCTCCCGCTTCGCGGAGAACAAGCGCGCGGTCGAGGACAAATACATCGGTCCTCTGGTGCGCACGTCCATGACGCGCTGCATCCAGTGCACCCGCTGCGTGCGCTTCACCACCGAGGTGGCAGGCGTGCCGGACCTCGGCGCCATCGGCCGCGGCGAGGACACGGAGATCACCACCTATCTCGAGCACGCCATGCGCTCGGAGATGCAGGGCAATGTGGCGGACCTGTGCCCCGTGGGCGCGCTGACCCACAAGCCCTATGCCTTCCACGCCCGGCCGTGGGAGCTCATCAAGACCGAGTCCATCGATGTCATGGACGCGGTCGGCGCGAATATCCGCGTGGATACCCGCGGCCGCGAGGTGATGCGCATTCTTCCGCGCACCAATGACCTCGTGAACGAGGAGTGGATCTCCGACAAGTCGCGCTATGTGTGGGACGGCTTGAAGGTGCAGCGCCTTGATCGGCCGTATCTGCGCAAGGGCACGCGCTTGGTGCCGGCCTCCTGGAACGAGGCGTTCGCCGCCATCGCCAGCAAGGTGAAGGCCGCGAAGCCCGAGCGGATTGGCGCGCTCATCGGCGACCTCGCGAGCGTTGAAGAGATCTTCGCGCTCAAGGGACTGATGACCAAGCTCGGCAGCGCCAACATCGACGCCCGCCAGGACGGCGCGGCGCTGGATCCGGCGCTGGGTCGTGCCACCTATGTGTTCAATCCCTCCATTGCTGGCATCGACGATGCGGATGCGATCCTGCTTGTGGGCACGGACCCCCGCCATGAAGCCTCGGTGCTCAACGCTCGCATCCGCAAGCGCTGGCGCCAGGGCGGCCTCAAGGTTGGCCTCATCGGCCAGCAGGTGGACCTTACCTACACCTACGATTATGTCGGCGCCGGCCCCGAAAGCCTCGCCAATCTCGGCGCTTTCGGCGAGGTGCTGAGGCAGGCCGAGCGTCCGATGATCATCATCGGCCAGGGGGCGCTCTCGCGCGCGGACGGCGCGGCGGTGCTTTCGCTGGCGGCGCGCGTGGCTACGGAATGCGGCGCGGTGAAGGACGGCTGGAACGGCTTTGCGGTGCTGCACACCGCAGCCGCCCGTGTCGGTGCGCTGGATCTCGGCGCGGTGCCGGGGGCGAAGGGGCTGAACGCCAAGGCCATGGCGGCTGCCGGCGCGCTCGATGTCGCGTTCCTGCTGGGTGCTGACGAGGTCGATGTCGCTCCGGGTGCCTTCGTCGTCTACATCGGCACCCATGGTGACCGTGGCGCGCACCGGGCGGATGTCATTCTTCCGGGCGCGGCCTACACGGAGAAGTCCGGCCTTTACGTGAACACCGAAGGCCGGGTGCAGTTCGCCAATCGCGCGGCCTTCCCGCCGGGGGAAGCGCGCGAGGAGTGGGCGATCCTGCGGGCCCTTTCCGAGGTTCTGGGCCAGACGCTGCCCTTTGACAGCGTCACGGCGCTGCGCGCGAAGCTGATGGCGGCGCATCCGCATCTCGGCCGCGTGGACCAGATCGAGCCGGGAGATGGCGCCGCCATCGCCAAGCTGGCGAAAGTCGGCGGAAGCGTGGACAAGGCGCCGTTCGCGCCAGCGATTTCGGATTTCTATCTGACGAACCCCATCGCCCGCGCGTCCGCCGTCATGGCGGAGTGCTCGGCCCTGCGCGCGGCTTCGGCCGCGGAGGCGGCGGAGTGAGGCGCATGGTTCGTCACGAAACACAACAGTTCGCGCCGCAAGCGGCGCGCCCGGCGCGGGCGACGGCCTGCGTGCGGGAAGCGTGAGGGGGCGAGAGCACCGATGAGCTGGCAGGATACCCTTATCCAGGTACTGATCATCATCGGCCAGAGCTTGGCTCTGCTGGTGGCGCTCTTGGTTTTCATCGCCTACATCCTGCTGGCAGATCGCAAGATCTGGGCGGCGGTACAGATGCGGCGCGGCCCCAACGTGGTCGGGCCGTTTGGGCTGTTCCAATCGTTCGCGGACTTGCTCAAGTTCGTGCTGAAGGAGCCCACCATCCCGGCCGGCGCCAACAAGGTGCTGTTCCTGCTGGCGCCGCTGGTGACGTGCGTGCTGGCGCTGGCGGCCTGGGCCGTGGTTCCGATCGCCGATGGTTGGGTGATCGCCGATATCAACGTGGGCGTGCTCTACATCTTCGCCATCTCGTCGCTCGGCGTGTACGGCATCATCATGGGCGGCTGGGCTTCGAACTCGAAGTATCCCTTCCTCGCCGCCTTGCGCTCGGCGGCGCAGATGGTGTCTTACGAGGTCTCCATCGGCTTCGTCATCATCACGGTGCTGATGTGCGCGGGCACGCTGAACTTGAGCGGCATCGTTGAGGCGCAGAACGGCCGGCTCGGCTTCCTCAATTGGTACTTTCTGCCGCTGTTCCCCATGTTCGTCATCTTCTACATCTCGGCCCTGGCCGAGACGAACCGGCCGCCTTTCGATTTGGTCGAGGCGGAGTCGGAGCTGGTGGCGGGCTTCATGACCGAGTACGGCTCCACGCCCTACCTGCTGTTCATGCTCGGCGAGTACGTGGCCATCATCACCATGTGCGCCATGGCCACCATCCTGTTCCTGGGAGGCTGGCTGTCGCCGCTGCCATTCGCGCCCTTCACCTGGGTGCCGGGGGTGGTGTGGTTCGTCGTGAAGGTCAGCTTCATGTTCTTCCTCTTCGCCATGGCGAAGGCGATCGTTCCGCGCTACCGGTACGACCAGCTCATGCGCCTCGGCTGGAAGGTGTTCCTGCCCATTTCTCTGGTGGCTGTCGTCGTGGTGGCCTGCGTCCTGCACTTCACCGGGACCGCCCCCCAATGAACGTGCATCCGAACTTTCAGATGAGCCGCCCGATGGCGGCGGGAGAGCGCCCATGAAGCTCGATCAGGCCGCGCGCGCCCTGTTGCTGACGGAGCTGGTCTCCGCCTTCGCCCTCACCATGCGCTATTTCTTCGCGCCGAAGGCGACGCTGAACTACCCCTTCGAGAAGGGGCCGCTTTCGCCGCGTTTCCGGGGGGAGCATGCGCTGCGCCGTTACCCGAACGGCGAAGAGCGTTGCATTGCCTGCAAGCTGTGCGAGGCGATCTGCCCGGCGCAGGCCATCACCATCGAGGCCGGGCCGCGCCGCAACGACGGCACGCGCCGCACGACGCGTTACGACATCGACATGGTGAAGTGCATCTATTGCGGCTTCTGCCAGGAAGCCTGCCCGGTGGAGGCGATCGTGGAGGGGCCGAACTTCGAGTTCGCGACCGAAACCCGCGAGGAGCTTTACTACGACAAGGAAAAGCTGCTCTCGAACGGCGACCGGTGGGAGCGCGAGATCGCGCGCTCCATCGCGCTCGATGCGCCGTATCGCTGAGCACGGGTCTGCGGCGGCGTCAGCCGGCGGAGGCGAGAAGTTGAGGCGCCGTGATGAGCACGGCGGGAACGTAAGGGCGGTCCACCAGGGCAGGTCCGGCACGTTCGAACTGGACTTGTGAGCAAGGATGTCCGCCGGCGTACCGGCCGGGCGGCCGTGCTCGAAACGGTGGACTTGTGGGATGGGTCAGAGCTATCGACGCATCGGCCGCTGGGTGCCGCTGCCCGTGAGGGGCAGCTCGGCGCTCAAGGTGGCGCAAACGAGCGCGGAACTGGCGCGCAGAGGGGGGCTCTCCGCATGAGTGTCGCGGCAGCGTTTTTCTATCTCTTCGCGTTCGTGCTGGTGGGATCGGCCTTCATGGTCATCTCCTCGCGAAACCCGGTTCAGTCGGTTTTGTTCCTCATCCTCGCGTTCGTGAACGCGGCGGGCCTGTTCCTGCTGATCGGCGCCGAGTTCCTCGGCCTGATCCTGGTCGTGGTCTACGTGGGCGCCGTGGCGGTGCTGTTCCTGTTCGTTGTGATGATGCTCGACGTGGACTTCGTCGAGCTGCGTCAGGGCTTCCTGCAGTACCTCCCCATCGGCGTGCTGATCGGCCTGATCTTCCTGGCCGAGCTGGTGCTGGTGGTCGGGGCCTGGGTCACGGGCCCCGGCATCTCCGCCGCGGTCTCCGCGGGCGCGGCGGCGGGGCATGTGAGCGAGGTCGGCAATGTGCAGGCGATCGCGAAGGTGCTCTACACCGACTACATCTATTACTTCCAGTCGGCGGGCTTCGTGCTGCTGGTGGCGATGATCGGCGCCATCGTGCTGACGCTCCGCCACAAGGTGAACGTCAAGCGCCAGAATATCTCCGCCCAGGTGGCACGGACGCCCGAGGCCGCCATCAAGGTGGTCAAGGTGCGGCCCGGCCAGGGTCTCTGAGGGGGTCGCCATGGAAATCGGTCTTTCCCACTACCTGACGGTGGCGGCGATCCTGTTCACGCTGGGAACGCTCGGCATCTTCCTGAACCGGAAGAACGTGATCGTCATCCTGATGTCGATCGAGCTGATCCTATTGTCGGTGAACATCAATCTCGTCTCGTTCTCGGCTTTCCTCGGGAACCTCACGGGCCAGGTGTTCGCGCTGCTCGTGCTCACCGTCGCGGCAGCCGAAGCGGCCATCGGCCTCGCCATCCTCGTGGTGTTCTACCGCAACCGCGGTTCGATCGCCGTCGAGGACATCAACGCCATGAAGGGTTGAGGCCATGTATCAGGCGATCGTCTTCCTGCCGCTCGCAGGCTTCCTCATCGCGGCGCTGTTCGGCCGGGCCATCGGCGCCCGCGCCAGCGAGGTGGTGACCACCACCTTCCTCTTCATCTCGTGCCTGTTCGCGTGGATCACCTTCGTGAGCGTCGGCTTCGACGACCACGAGGTGCGGATCCATCTCCTGGAGTGGATCGACGTCGGCGGCCTCAAGATCGACTGGGCGCTGCGCATCGACAGCCTCACGGCGGTGATGCTGATCGTGGTGACCACGGTGTCGAGCCTCGTGCACCTCTATTCCATGGGGTACATGCACGAGGACCCGCACCGTCCGCGCTTCTTTTCCTACCTGTCGCTGTTCACCTTCGCGATGCTCATGCTCGTGACGGCGGACAATCTGGTGCAGCTGTTCTTCGGCTGGGAAGGCGTGGGCCTCGCGTCCTACCTGCTCATCGGCTTCTGGTACGAGAAGCCCTCGGCCAACGCCGCGGCCATGAAAGCGTTCGTGGTCAACCGCGTCGGTGACTTCGGCTTCATGCTGGGCATCTTCGCCGTATTCGTGATGACCGGCTCGGTCGCCTTCGATCAGGTGTTCGCGGCGGCGCCTTCGCTTGCCGGCAAGACCATCAACTTCCTTGGCCATAATTGGGATGCGCCGACCGTCATCGCGCTGCTGCTGTTTGTCGGCGCCATGGGCAAATCGGCGCAGCTGCTGCTGCACACCTGGCTGCCGGATGCCATGGAGGGCCCGACCCCGGTGTCCGCGCTTATCCACGCGGCGACCATGGTGACCGCCGGCGTGTTCATGGTGGCGCGCATGTCGCCCATCTTCGAGCTTTCGCCGACCGCGCTCGACGTGGTGATGCTGATCGGCGCGACCACCGCCTTCTTCGCGGCGACCATCGCGCTGGTGCAGAACGACATCAAGAAGGTGATCGCCTACTCCACCTGCTCGCAGCTCGGCTACATGTTCACCGCCATGGGTGCGGGGGCCTATTCGGTGGGCATGTTCCACCTTTTGACCCACGCGTGCTTCAAGGCGCTGCTGTTCCTCTGCGCGGGCTCGGTCATCAACGCGATGCACCACGAGCAGGACATGCGGCACATGGGGGGGCTCTACAAGAAGGTGCCCTTCACCTACGCCATGATGCTGATCGGGACCCTGGCCATCACCGGCTTCCCGTTCACCGCCGGCTATTACTCGAAGGACGCCATCATCGAGTCGGCCTACGCCAGCCACAATGCCTTCGCCCTTTACGGCTGGGCCATGACGGTGCTCGCGGCGGCGCTCACGTCCTTCTATTCCTGGCGCCTGATCTTCATGACCTTCCATGGGAAGCCGCATGATCAGCACCACTACGACCACGCGCACGAGTCGCCTGTTGTCATGACCCTGCCGCTGGCGGTGCTTGGCGTCGGCTCGGTCGTGGCGGGCTTCGCACTTTACGGCGTGTTCGTGGGCGAGGATGTGCACGCCTTCTTCCGCTCCTCCATCTTCATGGGTGCGGAGAACCATATTCTCCACGCCATGCATGAGATTCCGGAGCTGATCGTGCTCGCGCCCACCGCGATGATGGTGGTCGGCTTCGCCATCGCCTACTGGTTCTACGTGGCCAATCCTCGGCTCCCCGGCGCGCTCGCGTCGGCCCTGCCGGGCCTCTACAGGTTCCTGCTCAACAAGTGGTACTTCGACGAGCTCTACGACTTCCTGTTCGTCCGTCCGGCCATGTGGATCGGCCGCGTGCTCTGGAAGCGGGGTGACGGCACCATCATCGACGGCCTCGGCCCTGATGGCGTGTCCGCCCGGGTGCTCGACGTCACCGGCCGCGTAGTGCGGCTGCAGAGCGGCTACCTCTATCATTACGCCTTCGTGATGCTCATCGGCGTCGCGGCCCTTCTCACCTGGTTCATGTTCTCCGGAGTGTGACGCCGATGACCGACTGGCCCATCCTATCCGTCGTCACCTTCCTGCCCCTCGTCGGCGCGCTGTTCATCCTCGTGGTGCGCGGTGACGACGAGGTGTCGGCCCGCAACGCCCGCTGGGTGGCGCTGTGGACCACGCTGGTGGCTTTCGTGGTGTCCCTGCTGCTGCTGCCGGGCTTCGATCCGGCCGCGCCGGGCTTCCAGTTCGTCGAGAAGAAAGCGTGGCTCGGCGATATCGCCGCCTATCACATGGGCGTCGACGGTATTTCGCTGCCGTTCGTGATCCTCACCACCTTCCTCATGCCGTTCGCCATCCTGGCCTCCTGGGAGAGCGTGCATAAGCGGGTGAAGGAGTACATGATCGCCTTCCTGGTGCTCGAAACCTTTATGATCGGCACCTTCTGCGCGCTCGACCTCGTGCTGTTCTACTTCTTCTTCGAGGCCGGTCTCATCCCGATGTTCCTCATCATCGGCATCTGGGGCGGACCGCGGCGCGTGTACGCGGCGTTCAAGTTCTTCCTCTACACCCTTGCCGGCTCCGTGCTGATGATGCTGGCCGTCATGGCGATGTATTGGCAGGCGGGAACCACCGACGTGCCGACGCTGCTCACCTACGGCTTCCCGTCGCACATGCAGACGTGGCTGTGGCTAGCCTTCTTCGCGTCGTTCGCGGTGAAAATGCCCATGTGGCCGGTGCACACCTGGCTACCGGACGCCCATGTGGAAGCGCCGACGGCGGGCTCGGTGATCCTGGCCGGCATCCTTTTGAAGATGGGCGGCTACGGCTTCATCCGGTATTCGCTGCCCATGTTCCCGGAGGCGAGCCATTATTTCGCGCCTCTGGTGTTCACCCTCTCGGTGGTGGCCATCATCTACACGTCGCTGGTGGCCCTCGTTCAGCAGGACATCAAGAAGCTGATCGCCTACTCGTCGGTGGCGCACATGGGCTTCGTGACCATGGGCATCTTCACCATGAACGAGCAGGGCCTCCAGGGCGCCATGTTCCTCATGATCTCCCATGGCTTCGTCTCGGGCGCGCTGTTCCTGTGCGTCGGTGTCATCTACGACCGCATGCACACCCGTGAGATCGCGGCCTATGGCGGGCTCGTGAACCGCATGCCGCTGTACGCCACGGTGATGATGATCTTCACCATGGCGAACATCGGCCTGCCGGGCACCTCCGGCTTCGTGGGCGAGTTCCTCACGATGCTGGCGGCGTTCAAGGCCAACACCTGGGTGGCATTCCTTGCGGCCACGGGCGTGATCCTCTCGGCCGCCTACGCGCTCTACCTCTACTGGCGGGTGATCTTCGGCAAGCTCGAGAAGGACAGCCTGAAGAACATCATGGACCTGTCGCCCCGCGAGGTGGTGATCATGGTTCCGCTGGTGGTGCTCACCATTCTGTTCGGGGTGTGGCCGGCGCCGATCCTCGACATGACGTCCCATGCGGTGAACGCGGTCGTCGCGCGCACCGATCAGGTGGCGGGTGCGGTGAAGACCGCGCTCCTCCTCACCTTCTGATTTCGAGGTTGTCATGACGCAGCTCCTGCCTCCGCTCGGCGCGGTCCTGCCCGAACTGGTGCTGGCCGTCTCCGCCATCGTGCTGATCCTCATCGGCGCGGTGCGCGGCGAGGGGGCGGCCAATTTCATCACCGGCCTTGCCATCGCCGTGCTTGCGGCGGCCGGGGTCCTGGTGCTCCTCGGGCCGGGCGGCGAGACGGTCGCCTTCAACGGTTCGCTGGTGATCGACCCCTTCGGCCGCTTCATGAAGGGGCTCGCCATCCTGGGCGCCACGGTCTCCCTCATCATGGCGGTTGACTGGCAGAACCGTGAGAAGCTCGCGCGCTTCGAATATTCGGTGCTGTTCGTCATCGCGACGCTCGGCATGTGCATGCTGGTGTCGGCGGGCGACCTGATCGCTCTGTACCTCGGCCTGGAGCTGATGAGCTTCTCGCTCTACGTGCTGGCGGCCATCAACCGCGACTCGGTGCGCTCCACGGAGGCGGGCCTCAAGTATTTCGTACTGGGCTCCCTGTCCTCTGGCATGCTTCTTTATGGTGCCTCGCTGGTCTACGGCTTCACCGGCTCGGTGAACTTCGAGGTCATCGCCACGGTGGTGAAGGAGCCGAGCATCGGCCTCATCTTCGGCCTCGTGTTCGTGCTCGCCGGCCTGTGCTTCAAGATCTCGGCGGTGCCGTTCCACATGTGGACGCCGGATGTCTATGAGGGCGCGCCCACTCCGGTCACCACCTTCTTCGCCACGGCGCCGAAGGTGGCCGGCATGGCCATCTTCATCCGCGTGGTGCTTGAGGCGTTCCCGCACATCGCCTCGCAGTGGCAGCAGATCGTCGCCTTCGTGTCGATCGCCTCGATGGTGCTCGGTGCCTTCGCCGCCATCGGCCAGCGGAACATCAAGCGCCTGCTCGCTTATTCCTCCATCGGCCACATGGGCTTCGCGCTGGTCGGCCTGGCGGCCGGCACGGCGGAGGGCGTGCGAGGCGTGCTGGTGTATATCGCCATCTATGTGGCGATGACCCTGGGTTCCTTCGCCTGCGTGCTCACCATGCGCCGGCAGGGCCGGGCGGTTGAGAACATCGATGATCTCGCCGGACTTGCGCGCAACAATCCCCTGATGGCGCTCATGTTCGCCGCGCTGATGTTCTCGCTGGCGGGCATTCCTCCGCTGGCGGGCTTCCTGGCGAAGTACTATGTCTTCGTGGCGGCCATCCAGGCGGGCCTTTATGGGCTGGCCGTGATCGGCGTGCTCGCGTCGGTGGTGGGCGCCTACTACTACCTCCGGGTCGTCAAGGTCATGTATTTCGACGAGCCGGCGGATGCCTTCGACCCCATGCCGACCGAGCTGAAGGCGGTTCTGGCGCTGAGCGGGCTTTTCACCATCTTCTATTTCGTCTATCCCGCTCCTCTCATTGAGGCGGCGGGGGCCGCCGCCCGCTCGCTTTTCTGATCGATGGCACAATACGAATTCCAGGGTTCCACGGTTCCCATCATCCGCTTCACCGAGATCGGCTCCACCAATGCGGAGGGTCTCGCCCGACTTGCGCGGGGCGAGATCATGCCGGTCTGGCTTGTGGCGGATATCCAGACGGCCGGGCGCGGGCGACGCGGCCGGCCGTGGACCTCGGAGCTCGGCAATCTCTTCGCCACGCTGGTGCTGCCCAATCCGGCGCCGCTCGCCAATCTCGCCCAGCTCTGCTTCGTGGCGGGCTTGGCGGTGCGTGACGCCGCGCTTGCGGCTGCACCCCAGATCCCCGCTGACGCACTGAAGCTGAAGTGGCCCAACGACTTGTTGCTCAACGGTGGCAAGCTGGCGGGCATTTTGGTCGAGGGCGGCACTGACGCGAATGGCCGGCCAGCGGCGGTCATCGGTTTCGGCGTGAACTGCCTGCACCATCCCGAGGACCTCCCCTACAAGGCGACCAGCCTTGAGGAGGCCGGGGCGCCGACCGCACCCGATCGCCTGCTGGAGGCGCTTGATCTCGCCATGGCGGTGCGGCTCAACCAGTGGCATGCGGGCGCCGGCTTCGCCGGCATTCGATCCGACTGGATGCGGCATGCCCTCGGCATGGGGGATCAGGTCAGCGTCAAGATCGGTGAGCGCGAAGTGGTGGGCCGGTTCGAGAACATCGATGCCCGAGGCGCCATGATGTTGCGCCGGCGCGACGGTATCGCCGAGATCATCACCGCCGGCGACGTCTCTCTGCGTCTGCCGGAGTAGCGCGAGACGTATTGCGGGAGCCGGCTGTGGGCCCCGGCACGCAGGCGGGAGGCGGAGCCGCCGCGGCTGGCCCGTGGTAGCCCGCAGCGGTGAAGGTTTTTGGATAGGCACCGTCCGCGATCCTCCAGCGGCGGGTGGAACCCTGCGGGAGGAAGTGATCGGCACAATGGCGGCATCGGACGAACTCGTATTCGCGCCCCTCGGCGGAGTGGGCGAAATCGGCATGAACCTCGCGCTCTATGGCTCCGGGCCGAAGAAGGCGCGCAGTTGGCTCATGGTCGATTTCGGCATGAGCTTTGCGGGGGATGAGGCGCCGGGCGTGGATCTGGTGCTGCCGGACATCCGCTTCCTGGAAGGCGAGAAGAAGAATATTGCGGGCCTCGTAATCACCCATGGGCACGAGGACCATATCGGCGCGGTGCTCGACCTGTGGCCGCGCCTGCGATGCCCCATCTACACGACGGCATTCACCGCGGGCCTGCTGGAAGCGAAAAGGGCGGGCGAGCCCGGGGCGCCGTCCGAGCTTCCGGTGACCGTGGTGCGCTCGGGCGAGCGGGTTCAGATCGGGCCGTTCGATATCGAGTTCGTGCCTGTCGCCCATTCCATTCCGGATAGCCACGCGATCGCCATCCGCACTGGAGCGGGGCTCGTGGTGCACACGGGTGACTGGAAGCTCGATCCCACGCCCATGGTGGGCAAGGCGACCGATACGGCACGGCTTGCGGCCCTTGGCGACGAAGGCGTTCGCGCCATCGTGTGCGATTCCACCAACGCCATTCGGGACGGCGTCTCGCCCTCGGAGGCGGATGTCGCGGCCTCTCTGAAGGAGATCGTGGCGAAGGCGAAACACCGGGTGGCCTTCACCACCTTCTCCTCCAACGTCGCGCGTATCCGGGGCATCGCCGAGGCGGCGATGGCTGCCGGGCGCGACGTGGTGGTCGTGGGGCGCGCGCTGGAGCGGGTGATCGGCGTGGCGCGGGAGCAGGGGCTGCTGGACGGCATCCCGGCCTTCCGCAGCGCGGATTTCTACGGCTACCTGCCGCGGGAGCGGGTGGTGGCCATTCTCACCGGCAGCCAGGGTGAGCCGCGCGCGGCGCTGAAGCGCATCGCCGACGACGACCATCCGGAGATCGCCTTCTCTCCAGGGGACCTGGTGGTGTTCTCCTCGCGCACCATTCCCGGCAACGAGAAGGTGGTGAACCACATCGTCAACGCCCTCATCAAGCGCGGGATGGAGGTGATGACCGACCGGGACGGGCTGGTGCACGTCTCCGGTCATCCGCGGCGGGGCGAGCTCGAGAAAATGTACGCCCTTGTGCGGCCGCAGGTGGCGGTGCCGGTGCACGGCGAGGCGCTGCACCTGCACGAGCATGCCAAGCTTGCCCGCAGCCTGGGCGTGCCTGAGGTGGCGAATTGCTACGACGGGCAGATGCTGCGGCTCGCGCCCGGTCCGGTGGAGCGGGTGGGGGAGGTGCCGTTCGGCCGCCTCTACAAGGATGCCCGCCTGCTGCTGCCCGAGGGCGCGCGCGCGCTCCCGGAGCGGCGCAAGCTGAGCTACGTGGGGGCGGTCTCGGTGGCGGTCGCCATCGACAAGCATGGCGGCCTCGCGGGCGACCCTTCCGTGGAACTCACCGGCGTGCCGGAGCGCGGCGAGGGCAATGTGGACATGCTGGACCATGTCCTGGACACCGTGGTCACCACCTTGCAGGGTCTGCCCAAGGCGCGCCGACGCGATGCGGACGCCCTGGCGGAGTCGCTGGAGCGGGCGGTGCGCGGTGCGGTGAATGCGGTGTGGGGCAAGAAGCCCGTTTGCCACGTCCACGTTCTTGAAGTGTGATGGATGAAAAGCGCCGCCGGCCGCCGCGCCGGCCAGAAGAATGAGGGAACCATGATCGGACGGCTGAACCACGTGGCCATCGCGGTGCGCGACATCGCTGCCGCCTCGAAGCTCTATCGCGACACCCTGGGCGCGGAGGTTTCCGCCGCCGTGCCGCAGGAAGAGCATGGCGTGACCACCGTGTTCGTGACGCTGCCGAACACCAAGATCGAGTTCCTGGAGCCGCTGGGCGAGAATTCTCCCATCGCCAAGTTCCTGGAGCGCAACCCCGACGGCGGCATCCACCACATCTGCTACGAGGTGGAGGACATCCTTCAGGCCCGCGACCAGCTCAAGGCCAAGGGCGCGCGCGTGTTGGGCTCGGGTGAGCCGAAGATCGGCGCCCATGGCAAGCCCGTGCTGTTCCTGCACCCGAAGGACTTCAACGGCACCCTGGTCGAACTCGAGCAGGCGTGAGGAGACGGCGATGTCGGTCGCAGCCGTCGTCGCCATCTATTTCGTGGCGTGGTGGATCACCCTCTTCGCGGTGCTCCCCTGGGGTGTGCGCGCGCAGGGGACGGGGGCTGGCGTTGCTCCCGGAACCGATCCAGGCGCGCCGGCGCGGCCCATGCTCCTGCGCAAGGTGCTGGTGACGACCCTTCTCTCCGCGCTCGTCACCGGCGCCATCGTCTATCTGGTGACGAGCGGCATCGTCGCCCTGGAAGACCTCCCCATGCCCTTCGACACGCGTGACGGCTGATGCTCTGGCATCCGCAGGACGGGGCTGCGCCATCGCCTTGCTGCGTGCAACCGAGAGGTTCAAAATTTTTTTTTGAGCTCAGCTCCGGAGCAGGCGAAAACAGGGCGATTTGCTGCAATGCAGCGCGCCGGAAGTGGCGTTATCTGCCCGTGCGAGGCCGCCGGCCGCGACTCGGATGGCGGCAGTTATGGCAAATCCTTGTTATATTTTGCCGGCTCCGCGCCCCGTGGCTGCGATCTCCGATGCTCCTTCTCGGCGAGGGTGATGGCGGGTGAGGGCAGGGGCGCGCGTGATGGTCGCGGGCTTGGCTCGTGAGGGCTGGATGGGTCGCTTCGGGCTTGGCGAGTCGGCGCGCGTCCGGGGGGCGACTGGTGGCAGGGTGACAGCTAACACCTTGATGGAAAAAGAAAAGGCGAGACCCGATGGTCTCGCCTTTTTTATTCCCACGGCTCCTGTGCCACCTGCGAGTCTGATGCCCGCTCTGGGATGGCCCGGCCAATCCGTGATGCCGATTCCGTAAGCCTACGCCCTTTGGGGCGGTGCCCGGCCGGCTGTTGTTTTTCGATTCCTCCCGAGACCCGGACCGAATGTCCCGCCCGGTATACCGGGCTGGGGACGATCCCCTTTCTTGTGCGGGCCCAAACTAGAACAAGATTCTGTCGTTTGTCATCCTTGCGCCGCAATAAGATGTACGCTGCGCCGCAACATGAAGCCGGTCTGAACCGCATTTCGGCGGCGCTCTTGTGTTTTGCCGACGCTTCCGCTTTCACTCCGCGCGACCCTTTCCGATCTCCATAGCCGTCGAGCCTTGCGATGCGCCTTTCCCGTTATTTTCTGCCGATCCTGCGTGAAGTGCCCCGGGAGGCGGACATCGTCTCCCACCGCCTGATGCTGCGTGCGGGCATGATCCGCCAAGAGGCCGCGGGAATCTTCGCCTGGCTGCCGCTGGGCCACCGCGTGCTGAACAAGATCTGCGGAATCATCCGCGAGGAGCAGAATCGCGCCGGCGCCGTCGAGATGCTGATGCCCACCATCCAGAGCGCCGACCTGTGGCGCGAGAGCGGGCGCTACGACGATTATGGCAAGGAGATGCTGCGAATCAGGGACCGGCACGACCGCGAGATGCTGTTCGGCCCCACCAACGAAGAGATGGTCACCGATATCGTCCGCGCCTATGTGAAGTCCTACAAGTCGCTGCCGCTGAACCTCTACCACATCCAGTGGAAGTTCCGGGACGAGGTGCGCCCGCGCTTCGGCGTCTATCGCTCCCGCGAGTTCCTGATGAAGGACGCCTATTCCTTCGATCTCGACGCGGCCGGCGCGCGGCATTCCTACAACAAGATGTTCGTGGCCTATCTGCGCACCTTCGCGCGCATGGGGCTGAAGGCCATCCCCATGGTGGCGGATACCGGCCCCATCGGCGGCAATCTCTCGCACGAGTTCATCATCCTCGCCTCCACCGGCGAGAGCGAGGTGTTCTGCCACGGCAACTACCTGGAAATGGCGCCGCCCCCGGCCGATGTGAACTTCGACGACGCCGCCGGCCTGCAGAAGGTGTTCGACGACTTCACCTCGCTCTATGCCGCCACCTCGGAGAAGCACGACGAGGCGGCCTACAACGCGATTCCGGAAGAGAAGCGCCTTGCCGCCCGCGGCATCGAGGTGGGCCACATCTTCTATTTCGGCACCAAGTATTCCGAGCCCTTCGGGGTCGCGGTGCAGGGGCCGGACGGCAACGCGCATACCGTCCACATGGGCTCCTACGGCATCGGTCCCTCGCGCCTCGTGGCCGCCATGATCGAAGCCTCCCATGACGAGGCGGGAATCATCTGGCCGGACGCGGTCGCCCCCTTCCAGGTGGGCATCCTCAACCTGAAGAGCGGCGACAGCGCCACCGATGCCGCCTGCGAGAAGCTGTATGCGGAGTTGACCGCCGCCGGCTACGATGTGCTCTATGACGATACCGAGGAGCGCGCCGGGGCCAAGTTCGCCACGGCCGATCTCATCGGCCTGCCGTGGCAGATCCTGGTGGGGCCGAAGGGCCTCGCGGACGGCAAGGTGGAACTCAAGCGCCGTCGCGGCGGCGAGCGCGAGCTCATCGCGCCGAGCGACATTCTGGAGAGGCTGAAGGCATGACGGCGCGCGCGTCCACGGGGGTGAAGGCCGAGGAACCCACCGGAACCCGGCCTTTTGCGCCCTTCGAGTGGATGCTCTCGCTGCGCTACCTCCGGGCGCGGCGCAAGGAAGGCTTCATCTCGGTCATCGCCGGCTTCTCCTTCCTCGGCATCATGCTGGGGGTGGCGACGCTCATCATCGTCATGGCGGTGATGAACGGCTTCCGCCAGGAGCTGCTCAGCAAGATCCTCGGCCTCAACGGCCACGTGCTGGTGCAGCCGCTGGAAACCCCGCTGACCGACTACACCTCCGTCGCCGAGCGCATCTCCAAGCTCAACGGCGTCCGCCTCGCGGTGCCGCTGGTGGAGGGGCAGGCGCTGGCCTCCTCGCAGTTCGGCGCCTCGGGCGTGCTGGTGCGCGGCCTGACCGAGAAGGACCTGAGGGGCCTGCCCTCGGTCGCGCACAATGTCCGTTCCGGCACGCTGGAGGGCTTCGACACCGGGCAGGGCCTTGCCATCGGCAAGCGCCTCGCGGACCAGCTCTCCCTGCGCGCGGGCGACAACATCACCCTGGTGGCCCCGCGCGGAGCGGTGACGCCCATGGGCACCTCGCCGCGCATCAAGGTCTACAAGGTGGCGGCCATCTTCGAGGTGGGCATGTCGGAATACGACAGCGCCTTCGTCTTCATGCCGCTGCCGGAGGCCCAGGCCTATTTCAACCGCAACGGCGACGTGAACGCCATCGAGGTCTACATCGACCACCCCGACGATGTGGAGGAGCTGCGCGGCGCCATCCAGGCCGCCGCCGAGCGGCCGGTCTACCTGGTGGACTGGCGGCGCCGCAACGCCACCTTCTTCAACGCCCTTCAGGTGGAGCGGAACGTGATGTTCCTCATCCTCACGCTGATCGTGCTGGTGGCGGCGCTCAATATCGTCTCGGGCCTCATCATGCTGGTGAAGGACAAGGGGCGCGACATCGCCATTCTGCGCACCATGGGCGCCTCCCAGGGGGCGGTGATGCGGGTGTTCCTCATCACCGGCGCCTCCATCGGCGTCGTGGGCACGCTTGTGGGGCTCATCCTGGGCGTGGTGGTGTGCCTCAATATCGAGAGCATCCGCCAGTTCATCTCCTGGCTCACCGCCACGGAGCTGTTCTCGCCCGAGCTCTATTACCTCTCCCGGCTGCCGGCGGAGATGAACTTCGGCGAAACCGCCACCGTGGTGGTGATGGCGCTGGTGCTCTCCCTGCTCGCCACGCTCTACCCCTCCTGGCGCGCCGCGAGGCTCGATCCGGTGGAAGCCCTGAGATACGAGTGATGGATCAACCCACCCGCCGTTCCACAGGCTCCCCCGGCATGCCGACCCGCCCGAACCACGCCCTCGCCCTTTCGGGCGTTGTCCGCCGCTACTCGGAAGGGGAGGGAGCGCTCGAAATCCTGCGCGGGGTGGATCTCACCATCTCCTCGGGCCAGTCGGTGGCGCTGGTGGCGCCTTCCGGCTCGGGCAAGTCCACGCTGCTGCACATCGCCGGCCTGCTGGAGCAGTCCGACGCGGGCGAGGTGTTCATCGACGGCAAGCCCACCGCCCGCCTTCCGGATGCGGAGCGCACCCGCATCCGCCGGCTGCACATCGGCTTCGTCTACCAGTTCCACCACCTGCTGGGCGAGTTCTCCGCGCTCGAGAACGTGGCCATGCCGCAGATGATCCGCGGCCTGTCCCACAAGGAAGCCAACGCCCGCGCCAAGGATCTGCTGACCTATCTCGGCCTCGGCCCGCGGCTGTCGCACCGCCCGTCCGAGCTTTCCGGCGGCGAGCAGCAGCGCGTGGCCATCGCCCGCGCGCTCGCCAACGCGCCGCGCCTGCTGCTGGCCGACGAGCCCACCGGCAACCTCGACCCCAAGACCTCCGATCACGTCTTCGGCGCGCTTACCGAGCTGGTGCAGGCCACGGGCGTCGCCGCCCTCATCGCCACCCACAACCTCGAACTCGCCGCCCGCATGGACCGGCGGGTGACGCTGCGGGAAGGCAAGCTGGTGGAGATGGCCTGAGGCGCGCCGTTCCACTTGGAAGGCGCTCCCGCGCGGGGTGTCGGGAGCAGGGTCGGGCGCCCTCGGAACGCTGCAGTATCAAGGTAACGCCATCCTTCCGTAGCGGCTTGCCCGGTCGTGGGCACAAGGGGGTTAGCGAACGGGGCAAATGGGGGTATAACGCTCTTGCGAGCCATTTCCCGATTGCGGGATCGCCAGCGACCCCCGATAGTTGAAGCAATTCCGGTGACGCGCGATGCCCCTCTGCATTTCCGCCTCGCTGCCGCAGGCGGCGTATTTCATTCGTTCTGGTTTCTGTGCGGTCGCGTTGCTCGCCTGCGCCGGCCTCTCGTCGGCGCCTGCCGCTGCGCAGGCGCCTGCCGAGTCCGCGGCGCCCCACGCCATGCACTCCGGCTCCGCGCCGGTGGCTCCTTCCGCGCCTGCCCTTGCCGCGCCTGCCTTGGCCTCGCCTGCCTTGGCCGCTCCTGCCGCGGCACTGTCGGCTCCTGCTGAGCCTGCCGTCGTCCACCCAGCCGTGGGCGGCGCCGCGACCGGCATTCCCGCCGCCGCTCCCGTGGCCACCGAGGTGATGTCGCCGGCCGCAGTGGATTCGACCTTGCCGCACAATCTTTCCCCCTGGGGCATGTTCCTCGCCGCCGACATGGTGGTGAAGAGCGTGATGGTCGGCCTCGCCCTGGCCTCGGTGATGACCTGGACCGTGTGGTTCGTGAAGTCGCTGGAGCTGGTGTTCGCCCGCCGGCAGGTGAGCCGGACCCTGAAGGCGCTGCGCGCGGCCCCCACCCTCATCGCCGCCTCGCGCGCCATCCCCAAGGGCAACGGCCCTGCGCCGGCCACCGTTCACGCCGCGCTCGACGAGTGCGAGGTCTCCGAGGGCCTTTCCGCGGAAGGCATCAAGGAGCGCGTGGCCATCTCGCTCAGTCGAATCGAGGCGGGCGCCGGCCGCCGCATGTCCGGCGGAACCGGCGTGCTGGCCACCATCGGCGCCGTGGCCCCCTTCGTGGGCCTGTTCGGCACGGTGTGGGGCATCATGAACGCCTTCATCGGCATCTCGAAGGCGCAGACCACCAATCTCGCCGTGGTGGCGCCCGGCATCGCCGAGGCGCTGCTCGCCACCGCCATCGGCCTCGTGGCCGCCATTCCGGCCGTGGTCATCTACAATCTGTTCGCGCGCGCCATCGCCGCCTACAAGGCGCGCCTCGCCGACACCTCCGCCGAGGTGATGCGGCATCTCTCCCGCGATCTCGACCGCGCGAGCGAGGCCGGCACCGCGCGCAACCTGCGCGCCGCGGCCGAGTGAGAGGCGCGCGCCATGGCCGCGAAGCTCGACCACGGCGGCGACGATCTCGCCGAGAACCACGAAATCAACGTCACGCCGTTCATCGACGTGATGCTGGTGCTGCTCATCATCTTCATGGTGGCGGCCCCGCTCGCGACCGTGGACGTGAAGGTGGACCTGCCCACCTCCAACGCCCAGCCCCAGCCGCGCCCCGACAAGCCCATCTACCTGTCCCTGAAGGCGGATCACTCGCTCGCCATCGGTGACGACACGGTGGACCGCACCGCGCTCGGTCTCGCCCTCGACAAGGCCAGCAATGCCGACCGTGAGCAGAGGGTGTTCGTGCGGGCCGACAAGTCGGTGGACTATGGCGCGGTGATGGAGCTGATGAACCTGCTGCGTGCCGCCGGCTACCTGAAGGTGGCCCTGGTGGGGCTGGAGGGGCCGCCCGGCGGCGGGGCATCCGCCACGCCCGCGGCGCTTCCGCCCGCCGGTGCCCCGGCTGCGGGAGCAGCACGGTGAGCGCCGTGCACTGGCACGACTTCGACGGGAATCACTTCCGGAATTCCGTGCTCCGATGGTTGGCGGCGGGGCTGCTGATCGTCGTCCTCCATACCGCCTTCGTCTACGCCGCGCTGTTCTGGAACAAGATGGAGGCCGCATCGGCGCCGCCGGCGGCGGTGATGATCGAGCTCGCCCCCATGCCGGTGAGCACGCCCTCGCAGAACCAGGATGTGGCCCCCGGCCCGGAGATGATGCAATCGCCGGTGACCACGCCGGACGCCCCCGACAACGTCGAGGATGCGCCGCCGCCCCCGGAGCCGCTGAAGCAGGACGTGGCGGAGGATGCGCCGGAGCTGCCGCCTACACCCACCCCTTCGGAGGTGGTGCTGCCGGCCGCGCATCCCGAGCCCATGCCCAAGCCCGTGGAGGCGCCGAAGCCCAAGCCGGAGGAAAAGCCGAAGAAGGAGGCCAAGCCCACACGCCGCAAGCAGGCGCCGGTGACCTCGGCGGCCCCCCGCTCGGAGGCGGCCCCCGCGCAGACCACGGCCGCGCCCTCGCCGGGCGTCGAGGCGTCGAATTCCCGCGCTCGGGCCACCTGGGCGGCCATGATCTCGGCTCACCTCAACCGCTTCAAGCGCTATCCGCCGGGGGCGGAGGGCGTCACCGGGCGGCCTTCGGTGCGGTTCTCGCTCGATGGGGCGGGCCGCGTCACCTCCGCGAGCCTTATCCGCTCCTCCGGGTCTTCCGCCCTCGACGAGGAGGCGGTGGCGACGGTGCGGCGGGCCTCTCCCTTCCCGGCGCCGCCGGACGGGCGCGGGGCGAGCTTCAGCGTGCCGGTGAACTTCACGCACCGCTGACGAGCAAGGAACCGGCGCCGCCGATGGCCGGCGCCGGTTCGGCTCCTCCTTGCCGGGGTCGGCCAGGCGCCCAGGGGACCGCTGCCTTTACCCCTGGGGAAGCCTCTGCTAACGCTACGCCATCAGGGCGGTTCACTGGCGGAACCGGGGCGCTTGCGGAGATGAGGCGGCTCTATATCCACATTGGAACGCACAAGACGGGAACCACCTCCATCCAGTGGTATCTCAGTCGCCATGCCCGCACCTTCCGGGGCTATGGCTTTCATGTGCCGCAGGCGGGGCGCATCGCGCGCGCGTTCGCCGGCCACCACAACGTCGCCTGGACCATGCTGGAGGATGCGCGGGCAGAGCCGCGCCAAGGCGGCCTCGATGCCGTGCTCATCGAGCTGGACTTGGCCCGCGCGGCGCGCGCCGTGCTGTCCTCGGAGGATTTCGAGTTCCTCGCCGACCGCCCCTTCGACCTGAGGCGGTTCGAGGGGCGCATCCTGAGCGCGGGGTGGACACCCGTCTACATCATGTTCCTGCGCGCGCAGGGCTCCTACACGCTCTCGGTCTATCATGAGCTGAGCAAGCGCCAGGACCATGTGCGCTTCGGCGCGTTCTCGGAGGAGGTGCTGGCGCGGGGCACCTTCCGCTCCCGGCAGGATCATGTGCTGCACTTCGACTATGATCTCCTGGTCGCCAAATGGCGGGCCATGACCAAGGGCGAGTTGAGGATCATCGCCTATGACGCGGCCGTGAAGGGGCGCGGCGTGGTGGGCGAGCTCGTCCGCGCCATGGATGCGCCCGCGCGCCTGGGAGAGCTGCGGCAGACCCGCGTCAACGTGAGCGCGGGAACGGCCACGGACGACATGAAGGCCGTCGCGCGGCGCATTGAGGCGAAGTACCTGCCCAGCTTCATGCGGCAGACGGGCCTGCATGGCTGACCACCGCCCTTGGCCTTCCCTGCGCGGCGCTTTCGGCTATGGTCACGCTGCCGGACGGAGCCGCCCGGACGCGAGGCGCGCCATATGTCATCCCTTCCCGCATCCTGGCTTTTCTGGGCGCTGCTGTCGGCGGCGTTCGCGGCGCTGACGGCGATTTTCGGCAAGGTCGGGGTCTCGGGCGTCCATCCGGATCTCGCGACCCTGATCCGGACGGTGGTCATCCTGGTGCTGATCGCGGCCATGGTGACGGCTGGGGGCGCATGGAGCCCGCCGTCGCATATCGCGCCGCGCACCTGGCTGTTCCTGGTGCTCTCGGGCCTCGCGACCGGGGCCTCCTGGCTGTGCTACTTCCGTGCGCTGAAGCTGGGCGAGGCGGCGCGGGTGGCGCCCGTGGACAAGCTGAGCGTGGTGCTCGTGGCGGTATTCGGCATCGTGTTCCTGGGCGAGCGCCTCAGCGCGCTGAGTTCCTTCGGTGTGCTGCTGATCGCCACCGGCTCTGTTCTCGTCGCCCTGGGCTAGATCGTTTCAGCGTTTCATGGAAACGCCGAAACGATCTAGCCTCTTGCAATGACGCGTTTCCTTCACGCGAACCGGTTTCCACTTCGCCCGGAAACGCTCTGGCGCCCTTGTTCTTTTAGAGCCGCGCGTCAGAAGTGGCTGTAGCTGCCGGGGCCCAGGTCGAGCGGGTGGCCGCTGGCGTCCAGCACGTCGAGGCCCTCTTCCGCCCGCGTCTCGCCGATCAGCGCCACCGGCACGCCGGCTTCCGCCGCCGCGTGCACGAAGGCGTGCACCTCTCCATGAGGGACGAGGGCGAGAATCTCATAATCGTCGCCGCCGGTGAGGGCGGCCGCGCGCAGCGCCTTGTCATGGCCAACCGCAGCGGCCGCGGCGGCGGAGAGCGGCACGCGATGCGCCTCGATGCGCCCGCCGCAGCCGGAGGCCGCCAGCATCTTGGCAAGGTCGCCCACGAGCCCGTCCGAGACATCCATGGCCGCAGCCGCATGGGCGCGCAGCGCCGGCGCCAGGGCGAGGCGCGGCTGGGGAACGAGGTAGCGGTCCAGAAGGTGGGCGCGCTGCTCCCCTGAAAGGCCCGTGAACGCCGCCTGCTCCGGCGCCTGCCGCAGCCGCAGGCCGAGGGCGGCATCGCCGATGGTGCCGGAGACGAGGATGGCCTGCCCCGGCCGGCCGCCCGTGCGCGGCACAAAAGCGCCCTTCGGCACGGTGCCGAGGGCGGTGAGGGTGAGCGTGACCGGGCCCGGCGTCACTACAGTGTCGCCGCCCAGCAGCGGGCAGCCGTAAGCGGTGGAATCGGCGCCGAGGGCGGTGGCGAACGCCTCCATCCACACATCCGGAATGTCCCTGGGCACGGCCATGGCGAGGAGCGCGCCCAGGGGCGTGGCGCCCTTGGCGGCGAGGTCGGAGAGGTTCACGCGCAGCAGCTTGCGCGCGATGCTCGCGGGCGGATCGTCGGGAAAGAAATGCACGCCGGCCACGATGGCGTCCTTGGTGAGGACGAGGTCCCCGCCCGCGGGCGGGGAGAGGAGGGCGGCATCGTCCCTGAGGCCGAGCGCCTCGGGCGCGCTGGCCACGGGCGCGAAGAAGCGCGCGATGAAGCGGTCCTCGCCCGAGCCCGGCTCGCGCGCGCCGCCGGTCATGTCAGGCGGCTCCCGGGCCGGCGAACTCGCGGGCGCGCAGCTCGCGGGCGAGGGCATCGAGCACGGCGTTCACCATGCCGGTCTCGTCGCGGTCGAGGAAGGCGCCGGCCACGTTCACATATTCAGCGATGACCACGCGGGCCGGCACGTCCGGCCGGGAGAGCAGCTCGAAGGCGCCGGCGCGCAGCACCGCGCGCAGCACCGCTTCCACGCGGCGCAGCGGCCAGCCGTGGGCGAGCGCGTTGTCCACCAGCGGGTCGATGCGCCGCTGATCGGCCAGCACGCCCTCCACCACGATGCGGAACAGCTTGACGTCCGCCTCCGGAAACTGGGTGCCTTCCACCTCCTGCCCGAGCCAGTGGCTTTCGAACTGGGCGAGGATGTCGTGGATGGGGGTCTGCGCCAGATCCATCTGGTAGAGCGCCTGGACGGCGCCGAGGCGCGCCGCGCTCTTCTTCATGGGCCAGGTGGTGACGGGACCGGTCGCGGGACCGTTGGCGGCTTCGCTCATTGCTCCAGGCTCCTGCGCAGGCGCAGCAGCGAGAGCGCCGCCGTGGCGGCGCCGCCGCCCTTGTCGCCCTCGCTCACGCGGGCGCGCTCCCAGGCCTGGGCCTCGGTGTCCACGGTGAGGATGCCGTTGCCCACGGGCAGGGCGCGGCCGAGGCCGAGATCCATCAGGCCGCGCGCCGATTCGCCGGCGACGATCTCGAAATGGTAGGTCTCGCCGCGGATCACGACGCCGAGCCCCACCACTGCATCGATGCCGTCACCGGACATCTCCGCCGCGTCGAGGGCGATCTCGGCGGCGATGGGCACTTCCAGCGCACCGGGCACCGTGATCACGCTCACCTCAACGCCCGCCGCCTCCAGCACGGCGCGGGCGCCGGCGAGCAATTCATCTGCAAGGGCTTCGTAATAGCGCCCCTCGACGATGAGCACACGGGCGCCTTCCAGCAGCTCGTCCTTGGCCTGGGAGCCATCCCTGCGCGTCGTCACCATGGGCTTCGTCTCCGAACGTGAGGTCGCGAGGCGTACAAGAGCGCGCCCGCCTGCGCAAGCGCGGGGCCTGCGCCCCTGGCGCAGACCTCACCCCAACTTCTTGAATATAGGCCGCTCCGCCCCCGGCGGGGACTCAGGCGCGGGGGAATTCCGCGAGGCGGGCGGCATAGCGCGCCATCACGTCCACCTCGAAGTTCACCGCCTCGCCGGGGCGCACGCCGCCCCAGGTGGTGACCGCCAGCGTGTGGGGGATGAGAAGGCAGGAGAAGACGCGCCCCTCCACCGTGTTCACGGTGAGGGAGGTGCCGTCCAGCGCCACCGAGCCCTTTACGGCCACGAAGCGCGCGAGCGCCTCCGGCACCTCGAACTCGAACCGGGTGGTGGCGCCGAGATCCTCGCGCTTCAGCACCTTCGCTGTGGAATCCACATGGCCGGAGACCATGTGGCCGCCCAGCTCGTCGCCGAGCTTGAGCGAGCGCTCCAGGTTGATGCGGCGGCGCGGCTGCCATTCGGCCACGGTGGTGATAGCGAGGGTTTCGGGCCCCGCGTCCACGGTGAAGAGGGCCCTGCGCGGACCGCCGGCGGTGGCCGAGGTGACCGTCATGCATACGCCCGAGCACGCAATGGAGGCGCCGAGGGCGATGGTGGCGGCGTCGAAATCGGTGGCGATGGTGAGGGTCTTGACCTCGCCGCGGGGCTCCGCCGCGACGACGTCGCCCACGTCGGTGATGATGCCGGTGAACATTCAGCGTCTCCACAAGCGCAAGAGATGATCCGCTCCGAGCTCCTCGTGCCCCACCTCGGCGAAGCCGACGGGCGCGAACAGGCGCTGGAGCGGGCGGCCCGGCAGGGCGGGCACGGCGTCGGCGCCCAGCACCACGGGGCTCGTGAACAGCGCGACCTCGTCCACCAGCCCGCTGTCGAGGAAGGCGGCGGCGGTGGCGGGGCCGCCTTCCACCATCAGGCGGGTGACGCCGAGCATGCCGAGCAGCTTCGCCACGGCGGGCAGGTAGAGCCGGTCCTCCGGGCCGCCGCGCGGCGCGCGCAGCACCTCCACGCCGCGTTCGGCGAGGGCGGCGGCGCGGTCGGCCGGGGCATCTTCAGCCGTGACCACCCAGAGCGGCACCTCGCAGGCGGTGCGCACCAGAGCGGAATCGAGCGGCAGGGAGAGGGCGCTGTCGAGCACGACGCGCACCGGCGAGCGGCCCTCGAAGCCTTCGAGGCGCGTGGTCAGCATGGGGTCGTCGGCGCGCACGGTGCCGATGCCCACCAGGATCGCGTCCGCATGGGCGCGCATGAGGTGCGCCCGCGCCCGCGCCTCAGGGCCGGTGATGACGGCCGGGCGCGGGCCGGGCAGGGCGGCCTTGCCATCGGCCGAGACGGCCATCTTGAGCAGGATGTGGGGCCGCCCCGCGGTGACGCGGCGGATGTGGCCGGCGTGGTCGGCCAGCGCCTGCTCGGCCCCCACCCCGACAGTCACCCATATTCCCGCCGCGCGCAGGCGCGCGACGCCGCGCCCCTTCACCCGGTGGTCCGGATCTTCCAGGGCCGCCACCACGCGCTTGACACCGGCGGCGATGACCGCATCGGCGCAGGGCGGGGTGCGGCCGTGATGGGAGCAGGGCTCCAGCGTGACATAGAGGGTGGAGCCGCGCGCGGCGGCGCCCGCCTGGGCCAGGGCCTGGGGCTCGGCATGGGGGCGGCCGGCAGCGGCGGTGGCGGCGGCGCCCACCACGCGCGGGCCCTCCGGGCCGTGCTGCACCACCACCGCGCCCACGGATGGGTTGGGCCAGGTGCGGCCGAGGCCCGTCTGGCCCACGGCGAGGGCCTGGGCCATGAAGCGCTCGTCTTCCTCCGGGGAGGCGACATGAACGGGGGCCGGGGAGGCGGGCGCCATTTTATCCGATCAATCCACGCTGCGCGGCACGCGGGCGCCGGCCTTGCCTTCCAGCCGCTCCGGCGCGTCGCGGCCGGCCGCCGTCTCCGCGTCGATGTCGAGGGCGGGGGGCTCGCCGTCGCCGGAAAGCTCGGCCAGCGCCGATTCGAAATCCTTGGCCTCGCGGAAGTCGCGATAGACCGAGGCGAAGCGCACGTAGGCCACGTCGTCGATCTGTTTCAGGCCGGCCATCACCAGCTCGCCGATGGTGCCGGAGGGAATGTCGCCGTCGCCCATGCTTTCGAGCTGGCGCACCACGCCGGTGATCATGCGCTCCACCCGCTCGGCGTCCACCGGCCGCTTGCGCAGCGCGATCTGGACCGAGCGGGCGAGCTTGTCGCGGTCGAACGGCACCCGGCGGCCGGAACGCTTCACAATCATCAGCTCGCGCAATTGCACGCGCTCGAAGGTGGTGAAGCGCCCGCCGCAATCAGGGCAGATGCGCCGGCGGCGGATGGCGGTGTTGTCCTCGGTGGGACGGGAGTCCTTCACCTGGGTGTCCAGGCTCCCGCAATAGGGGCACCGCATCTATCGTCCGCCTCCGGCGCTCAACGCTCAGGGATAGATGGGGAAGCGCTTCAGCAGGGCCGAGACCTTCTCGCGCACCGCCGCTTCCACCAGCGAATCCTCGTCCGTCCCCTTCTGGGAGAGCACGCCCAGCACCTCGGCGATGAGGTCGCCGATCTGCTGGAACTCCGCCACGCCGAAGCCGCGGGTGGTGCCCGCCGGGGTGCCGAGGCGCACGCCCGAGGTCACGAACGGCTTCTCGGGGTCGAACGGGATACCGTTCTTGTTGCAGGTGATGTGGGCGCGGCCGAGCGCGATCTCGGAGACCTTGCCGGTGAGCTTCTTGGGCCTGAGGTCCACCAGCATCAGGTGGGTGTCGGTGCCGCCGGAGACGATGGCGAAGCCGTGGCCCTTGAGGGTCTCGGCCAGGGCCTTGGCGTTCTCCACCACGTTCCTGGCGTAAAGCTTGAACTCGGGGCGCAGCGCCTCGCCGAAGGCGACCGCCTTGGCGGCGATGACATGCATGAGCGGGCCGCCCTGGATGCCGGGGAAGATGGCCGAGTTGATCTTCTTGGCCAGATCCTCGTCATTGGTCAGGATCATGCCGCCGCGCGGGCCGCGCAGGGTCTTGTGGGTGGTGGTGGTCACCACGTGCGCGTGGGGGAACGGGCTCGGGTGCGCGCCGCCCGCGACCAGGCCCGCGAAGTGCGCCATGTCCACCATGAGGAGCGCGCCGACGCTGTCCGCGATCTCGCGCATCTTCGGGAAGTCGATGACGCGCGGGTAGGCCGAGCCGCCGGCCACGATCATCTTCGGCTTGTGCTGGTCCGCGAGGCGGGCGACCTCTTCATAGTCGATATACTGGTCTTCCTGCCGCACGGTATAGGGCACGGCCTTGAACCACTTGCCGGACATGTTCACCGGCGAGCCGTGGGTCAGGTGGCCGCCGGCCGCCAGGTTCAGGCCGAGGAAGGTGTCGCCCGGCTGCAGGGTGGCGAAGAACACGCCCTGGTTCGCCTGGCTGCCCGAGTTGGGCTGCACATTGGCGAAGGCGCAGCCGAACAGCTTCTTGGCGCGCTCGATGGCGAGGTTCTCGGCCACGTCCACGAACTGGCAGCCGCCGTAGTAGCGCTTGCCCGGATAGCCCTCGGCATACTTGTTGGTGAGGACGGAGCCCTGCGCCTCCAGCACGGCGCGCGAAACGATGTTCTCGGACGCGATCAGTTCGATCTCATCGCGCTGGCGACCCAGCTCCGCGTCCACCGCGCCGGCGATCTCGGGATCGGTCTCGGCGAGAGAGGCGGTGAAGAAGCGGTTCTTTTCCTCCAGAATGGAGGCGGGGTTCGCGTCCTGCGAGGCCATGGCAGGTCTCCGGTGATGTCGGGGTACTGTGGACCGATCGGAGGGGAGGTGTCTGACGAGAAGAGCCCCATCCGGACGGGTCCCTGCGCTTATCACACGGCATGCCTGCTGTCCAAAGACGAATGGGCCCCGGCGTGGGTCCGTGAAGGGTACTGAAGTAAGCGTCCCCAGTGCGTATCCTGGGCCGCGCGCGGGTGACGGCGGGTTTTCGCCACAGTCGATCAATTTTCCTTGCGAACGGCGCAGCGGCGCGCCGCGGGCGGGCGTCGCACCCCCTGCGGGCGTTGACCGCGCCCCGCCGGCGGGTGTCTTCTGGCACCCATCAAGCCTCCCCCGAGAGAATGCGTTTCCATGTCCGAGCTCGGCTTCGTCCACCTGCACGTCCATTCCGCTTATTCGCTGCTGGAAGGGGCGCTGACCATCGGCAAGCTGGCGGAGTTCCTGAAGGGCGACGCGCAGCCCGCCGTGGCCCTGACGGATACGGGCAACCTCTTCGGGGCGCTGGAGTTTTCCGAGAAGATGGCGGGCGCGGGCATCCAGCCCATTCCCGGCGTCTCCCTGGCGCTGGAGGTGCCGGAGCCGCCGGGGCCGCGCGGCGTCATCCGTGCGCGCAAGCCGCGAATCGTGCTGCTGGCGCAGAGGGAGGAAGGCTGGCGCAACCTCATGCGCCTCGTCTCGCGCTCCTACCTGGAGACGCCGAGCGACGAGGAGCCGCGCATTCTGCTCGACTGGCTGGCCGAATCGTCGGGCGGGCTGATCGCCCTCACCGGCGGCCCCACTGGCCCGCTGGACATGGCGCTCGCCTCCGGCCATGCGGATTTCGCCGCCGACCGGCTGGAGAAGCTGCTCGGCCTGTTTGGGGACCGGCTCTATATCGAGCTGCAGCGCCACGGCGCCGACACCGAGCGCCTCGCCGAGCCGGCGCTCGTCGATCTCGCCTACGACCGGGGCATTCCGCTGGTGGCGGCCAACGAGCCCTTCTTCGCCGCCCAGTCGGACTATGAGGCCCACGACGCGCTCATCGCCATCGCCGAAAGCAAGATCGTCGCCGACGGCGACCGCCGGCGGCTGACACCCGAGCATCGCTTCAAGACCCAGGCGGAGATGCTGGAGCTGTTCGCCGACCTGCCCGAGGCGACCGCCAACACCATCGAGATCGCCAAGCGCTGCGCCTACCGGGTGCGCACGGTGAAGCCCATCCTGCCCCGCTTCACCACCGCCGACGAGACCGAGGCGGGCATGGACGCGGAGGCAGCCGAGGCCGCCGAGCTGGAGCGGCAGGCCAGGGAGGGGCTTGCCCAGCGCCTCGCCAAGCACGGGCCCGCCGAGGGGCTCGACGTGGCCGCCTATGAGGAGCGGCTCGCCTACGAGCTCTCCATCATCAACCGCATGAAGTTCCCCGGCTACTTCCTGATCGTGTCGGACTTCATCAAGTGGGCTAAGGCCCACGGCATCCCGGTAGGGCCGGGGCGCGGCTCGGGCGCGGGCTCGCTGGTGGCCTATTCGCTCCAGATCACCGATCTCGACCCGTTGCGCTTCCACCTGCTGTTCGAGCGCTTCCTGAACCCCGAACGCGTCTCCATGCCCGACTTCGACGTGGACTTCTGCCAGGAGCGCCGCGACGAGGTGATTCATTACGTCCAGGAGCGCTATGGCCGCGCCCAGGTGGCGCAGATCATCACCTTCGGCACCCTGCAGGCGCGCGGCGTGCTGCGCGACGTGGGGCGTGTGCTGGAGATGCCCTACGGGCAGGTGGACAAGCTCTGCAAGCTGGTGCCGCAGAACCCCGCCAATCCGGTTACGCTGAAGCAGGCCATCGAGGAGGAGCCGCGCCTCCAGGCCGCGCGCGACCAGGAAGAGGTGGTGAAGCGCGCCTTCGACATCGCCGTGAAGCTGGAGGGGCTGAACCGCCACGCCTCCACCCATGCGGCGGGCATCGTGATCGGGGATCGCAAGCTGCACGAGCTGGTGCCGCTCTACCGAGACCCGAAGTCCGACATGCCGGTCACCCAATACAACATGAAGTGGGTGGAGCAGGCGGGCCTCGTGAAGTTCGACTTCCTCGGCCTCAAGACCCTGACCACCATCGACAAGGCGGTGAAGCTCGTCCACCAGCGCGGCATCGATCTCGACATCTCGAAGATCCCGCTCGACGACCCGAAGACCTACGCCATGCTGGCCAAGGGCGAGACGGTGGGCGTGTTCCAGGTTGAAAGCGCGGGCATGCGCCGCGCCCTGGTGGACATGAAGGCCGACCGCATCGAGGACATCGTGGCGCTGGTGGCGCTCTACCGGCCGGGGCCCATGGCCAACATCCCGGTCTATTGCGACTGCAAGCACGGCCGCGCCCAGCCGGACTATATCCACCCCAAGCTGGAGCCGTACCTGAAGGAGACGTTCGGCGTCATCATCTACCAGGAGCAGGTGATGCAGATCGCCCAGGCCCTTTCGGGCTATTCGCTGGGAGAAGCCGACCTGCTGCGCCGCGCCATGGGCAAGAAGATCCGCGCCGAGATGGACAAGCAGCGCACCCGCTTCGTCGACGGTGCCATGGCGGGCGGCGTGGAAAAGGCCATGGCGGACCAGATCTTCGACGTTCTGGCCAAGTTCGCGGACTACGGCTTCAACAAGTCCCACGCGGCGGCCTATGCCCTCGTCGCCTACCAGACCGCATGGCTGAAGGCGAACTATCCCAACGAATTCCTGGCCGCCTCCATGACCATGGACATGGGCAACACCGACAAGCTGGCCGAATTCCGGCAGGAGGCGCAGCGGCTGGGCATCAAGGTGGTGCCGCCCTCCGTCAACCGCTCGTTCCGGGAGTTCGCGGTGGAGAATGGCGACATCATCTACGCCATGGCCGCCATCAAGGGGGTGGGCGGCGCGGCGGTGGACGCGCTGGTCGATGCGCGCGGGAACAGGCCCTTCAAGAGCCTCGCCGATTTCGCCGCCCGGCTGCCGGTGAAGATGGTGAACAAGCGCACCCTCGAAAGCCTGATGGCCGCCGGCTGCTTCGATGCGCTGGAGCCCAACCGCGCCCGCGCCTTCGGGGCGCTCGACGCCATCGTGGCCGAGGCGCAGCGGGTGGAGGCGGACGCCCAGTCCGGCCAGAACGACATGTTCGGCTCCGGCCCGGTGGCGGCCAAGCTCCCCATCCCGGAGGCTGCCCCCTGGCTGCCGGCGGAGCGGCTGCAGAAGGAATATGACGCGGTGGGCTTCTTCCTCACCGGCCACCCGCTGGACGATTACGCCGAGGCGCTGAAGAAGATGCGGGTGCAGACCTTCGCGGACTTCTCGCGCTCGGTGCGGGCGGGCGCTGCGGCGGGAAGGCTCGCGGCCACCGTGGTGTCGAAGCAGGAGAAGAAGACCAAGTCTGGCACCCGCATGGGAATCGTCGGCCTTTCGGACCCCTCCGGCACCTATGAGGCTGTCATGTTCTCGGAGGCGCTGGCCCATTGTCGCGACCTGCTGGAACCCGGCACGCCGCTCCTGATGATGGTGGCCGCCGAGATGAACGGCGAGGACGTGCGCGTGCGCATCAATTCCTGCGAGCGCCTGGACGAGGTCGCCTCCCGTGCCCACAAGGCGCTGCGCATCTTCGTGCGCTCGCCCGATCCGCTGGACGGCATCGCCAAGCGTCTGGAGGCCGGCGTGGGGCAGGCCAAGCGCGACGGCGAGGTGAGCCTCGTGCTGCTGATGGAGGACGGCCGCGCCGAGGTGGAGGTGCGGCTCGACGGCAAGTTCGCCGTCTCGCCGCAGATCGCCGGCGCCATCAAGGCCATTCCCGGCGTGGTTGCGGTGGAGGCGGCCTGAGCGCCAGCCTCTAGGCTGCTCGTGCCGCACCTTCGCGCGAAGAAAATGCAATAGCGCAAAGGGCGAGAGCGCTTTCTTGTTTCCAAGAAGTGATGAAATGCGCTAGCCGCCGGCCGGCCGGATGGACTGGGGAAAGCGGAACAGTTCGGTCGGGTCCACCTGCGCCTTCACCTGGCGCAGCCGACCGAGGTTGGTGCCGTAATACTGCTGCGCCCAGTCCTTCAGTTCGGGATCGGGGAAGTTCTGGAAAGCCCCCTGGCCGCAATAGGGGAGCAGGGCTTCGTAATAGGCATTGAGCCAGTCGGCGACAGCCGCGACCGCGGCAGGGGATTCGTCCGCCGTCCACACATTGGCGACGGTGAGCAGCCAGCGGCTGTCGCGGTGGACGAAAGCGGTCCGCGCGGCGGCCACCTTGTTGATGGTGCCCCCGGTCTGGAACAGCTTGAACATGCCGGTGCCGTGCTGGCCCGGATAGCGGCGGGCGAAGTCGAACGCGACATCGAATGCGCCCTGTGGCAGCGGCTGCGACACGAAGCGGCAGCGCTCGCGATAATATTCGCGCTCGGAGTGCTCGGCCAGCACGTCCTGTCCCTGCCAATAGGGCAAGGTCTCTATCTGCTCCCGCGAGGGCGCCGCCGTCCGCAGCGCCGGGCCGAGCAAGTCGCGAACGTCGTCGCCGGTGCCGTACATCTGGCCCAGCAGGTCGACCATGGGGCCCCGGTCGCGGCCGGGGCGCGGCGCCAGAAGGGCGATTCGGGTACCCAGCGTGTCGGGTGCGCCATCAAGCCCACGGACGAGGGAGGCGAGCACCTCTTCCGGCCGCTCCTGCCAACGCAGGTGAAACACCGTGATATCCTGGACCGGAAAGGTCTGAAGCTCGAACGCGGTATTGATGCCGAAATTGCCGCCGGCGCCGCCACGGCACGCCCAGAACAGGTCCGGATTTTCAGTGTCGCTCAGAGTGTAGAGCGCGCTGTCGGCGCCCACCATCCGGCTCGACCGCAAGAGGTCGGCGCCGATGCCATTGCGCCGCATGTTGAAGCCGATGCCGCCGCCAAGCAGGAAGCCGGCGATGCCGACGCTGGAGCAGCGGCCATGCACCAGTGCGTGCCCCGACTCCCCCAGCGCGGTCCGGATGTCGCCATTCTTCAACCCCGCGCCCACGAACAGCCGGCCGCTCTCGCGCTCGAAGCGCAGGTCGCGCAGCCCGCCGAGATCGATGATGAGGCCCTGGGTGGTGGAATAGCCGGCGTAATTGTGCCCTCCGCCACGGGCCGCGAGCGGCACCTCATTTTCCCTGCACCAGCGAATCGCAGTCGCCACATCGGCCTCGGTGCGGCAGAGCGCGATGCCCGCGGGGCGCCGATCGGCAAACAGGAGATTGTAGGGTTTGGCGCGCTCGACAAAGCGGGGATCGTCAGGTCGCAGCAGCTGTCCGGACAGGCGGCGCTCCAGGTCGGCCCACGCGGTGGGGCTGGCCTTGGGCGCCTCCAGGGCGCGGCTGGCGCGGCCGGTAATGGCGAACAGCGCCACCCCGCCGCCCGCCGCCAGCAGCGCGCGGCGCGACAGAACACCCGCCTGGGATCTGTCCGGCCCTCCAGCCTGAACGCCCCGCTTCGTTTCGTTCCGCATGATCGCCTCGCCCCGCGCCCGATGTCCCGTGCTGGCCGTCAAGCTAGAGAGCTTCTCTCCCGCCGAAAAGGCGGAATGATTTCGACCGCGGACACGGGGCGGACGCCTGCCCCTTGCCTCTTTGCATGGGTTCGCGTATATGCGCCGCCATCCCACACGCGGACAAAAGGCCTATGGCCATCCGGTGCTCTCTTTCCCTGTCGGGATCGAGGGTACGTCCGCGGAGGTTCAACCGGAGATAAGAATGGCTCTTCCCGATTACTCGATGCGTCAGCTGCTCGAGGCTGGCGTGCATTTCGGCCATCAGGCCCACCGCTGGAACCCCAAGATGGCTCCGTACATCTTCGGCGTTCGCAACAACATTCATATTCTTGACCTGTCGCAGACCGTGCCGGCGCTGCATCGCGCGCTGCAGGCTGTGTCCGACACCGTGGCCCAGGGCGGCCGCGTGCTATTCGTCGGCACCAAGCGTCAGGCGGCTGACCAGGTGGCCGATGCCGCCCGCCGCTCGGCCCAGTATTACGTGAACCACCGCTGGCTCGGCGGCATGCTCACCAACTGGAAGACCATCTCCAACTCCATCGCCCGGCTGAAGAAGCTGGAGGAGACCCTCTCGGCTCCGGAGGCGTCCTCCGGCTACACCAAGAAGGAGCGTCTCACGCTGTCGCGCGAGAAGGAGAAGCTCGATAAGGCCCTGGGCGGCATCCGCGACATGGGCGGCCTGCCGGACCTGCTGTTCGTGATCGACACGAACAAGGAAGACATCGCCGTGAAGGAGGCCCAGCGCCTCGGCATTCCGGTGGCTGCCATCCTCGACACCAACTGCAACCCTGACGGCATCGCCTTCCCCGTGCCGGGCAATGACGACGCCGGCCGCGCCATCCAGCTCTATTGCGACCTCATCGCCCGCGCCGCCATCGACGGCATCGGCCGCAGCCAGGGCGACCTGGGCATCGACATGGGTGCCGAGGAAGTTCCGCTGCCCGAGGATCTGCCCGCCGAAGGCGTGTGGATGACCTTCGAGCCCCTCTCCGGTCCGCGCGGCGTCGCCGACGACCTGAAGAAGCTCACCGGCATCTCTCCTGAGATCGAGCAGAAGCTGAACGAGCTGGGCGTGTTCCACTTCTCGCAGATCGCCGGCCTCGACCAGATCGACGCCGACCGCATCGGCGACGAGGTGGGTCTGCCGGGCCGCGTGGACGGCTGGATCGCCCAGGCCAAGGAGCTTTCCGCCGAGGCCGAGTGATCTGCGCGAGAGCGTGATCTCGTCGCGAGGCTGAAAACGAATCAAGAGTAATTGGGGGCGCGGGGCGTCCCCGGCGGCCGGCTCGGGACAACCCTGGCCGGCCGTGGTGCGAGAAGAAGGGATTGAACATGGCTGCGATCACCGCCGGGCTCGTCAAGGAACTGCGCGAAAAGACCGGCGCAGGCATGATGGACTGCAAGTCCGCGCTCACCGAGACGAGCGGCGACGTCGAGGCCGCCGTGGACTGGCTCCGCAAGAAGGGCCTCGCCAAGGCCGCCAAGAAGGCCGGCCGCGTGGCCGCCGAGGGTCTCGTCGCCGTGGAATCCTCGGGCCGCTTCGCCGCTGCCGTCGAGGTGAACGCGGAGACCGACTTCGTCGCCCGCAACACCGACTTCCAGGCCTTCGTGCGCGAGACCGCCAAGGTCGCCCTCAACACCGACGGCACCCTCGACGCCGTGGCGAACGCCAAGTTCCCCGGCTCGGACGTGAGCGTGGCCGACAAGCTCACCGCCCTCATCGCCACCATCGGCGAGAACATGACCCTGCGCCGCACCGCCAAGATCGAGGTCTCGGCCGGCGTGGTGGCGACCTATGTCCATGGTCAGGTGTCCGAGGGCCAGGGCCGCATCGGCGTGCTTGTGGCGCTGGAATCCCAGGGCGACGTGGAGAAGCTCACCACCCTCGGCCGCCAGATCGCCATGCACGTGGCGGCGCTGAACCCGCTGGCGCTCGATGCCTCCGGCATTCCGGGGGAGACCATCGCCCGCGAGAAGGCGATCCTGCTCGAGAAGCACCAGGGCAAGCCCGCCAACGTGCAGGACAAGATCGCCGAGAGCGGCATGAAGAGCTTCTTCAAGGAGAACACCCTCCTCGACCAGGCGTTCGTGCATGACGGCTCCAAGTCGGTCGCCCAGGTGCTGAAGGAGGCCGAGGGCCAGGTTGGCGCGCCGATCAGCCTCATCGCCTTCGTGCGCTTCGCCCTTGGCGAGGGCATTGAGAAGGAAGAGACCGACTTCGCGGCCGAGGTGGCCGCCGCCGCCGGCCAGTCCTGAGCGAACGGGGAAGGGGCGTCCCCATGTCGTTCGACGATTCGGATGTTCCCGAGCCCCGGCACCCCTATGCGGCACCAGGGCTTCCCTATCCCCGCATCCTGGTGAAGGTGTCGGGGGAGGCGCTGATGGGGTCGGAGCCGTTCGGCCTGCATCCGCCGACCGTCGCGGCCATCGCCCGTGATCTCGTGGCCGCGCGCGCGCTCGGCTGCGAGGTGGCGGTGGTGGTGGGCGGCGGCAACATCCTGCGCGGCGCGCGGGTGGCCGGCGAAGATCTCGACCGAGCCACGGCCGATCACATGGGCATGCTCGCCACCGTGATGAACGGCCTCGCCCTGGAGCAGGCCGTGGAGAAGGCGGGGGCACCCGCCCGCACCCTCTCGGCGGTGCCCATGCCCACGGTGTGCGAGCCCTATGCCCGCCAGCCGGCCCTGCGGCACCTGCGGCGCGGCCGCATCGTGCTGCTCACCGGCGGCACCGGGAATCCCTATTTCACCACCGACACGGGCGCGGTGCTGCGTGCCGCCGAGCTCGACTGCGACGCGGTGCTGAAGGCCACCAATGTGGACGGCGTCTACACCGCCGACCCCAAGAAGGACCCTTCCGCTACCCGCTATGAGCGGCTCACCCACGATCAGGCGCTCGCCTACGATCTGAAGGTGATGGATGCCGCGGCGTTCGCCCTCGCCCGCGAGGCGGCGCTGCCCATCATCGTCTTCTCCATCCGCGAGCCGGGAGCCATCGCCCAGGCGGCGACCGGTTCCGGCCGGGTCACCGTGGTGGCGCCCTGAGGCGGAAGACGCGGCGTTTTGGCGTCTTCGGCGAGGAGCCGTGTTCGTTCACAGTCTTCACACGCCGCGCCGGGCTTTCGTCCGGCGCGGCGTCGTGCATGGTCCGGGATGCGCGGCGCGGCCGTGGCGCTCTCGGAACCAGCGGGGTCTGGTTTTTCGTCGGTTCCATCGTCCGGTGCTTCGGCGCGCCTGGCCGCGTCGCGAGAGGGCCGTGAAGCTGGCACACAGATTTGTTCATTTCGCCGTCGCCCTCGGCGGGACGACAGGCTAAAAGGTTCGGCCGCAAGAGCCGAGACGAGACAGCACAGAGGATTGCCATGACCACCGCTTCCTTCGATCTGGCCGACATCAAGCGCCGCATGCAGGGCGCCATCGGCGTGCTCAAGGACGAGCTCGGCGGCCTGCGCACCGGCCGCGCGTCCGCCAGCCTCGTGGAGCCCATCATGGTGGAAGCCTACGGTGCGCGCATGCCGCTGAACCAGGTGGCCACCGTCTCCGTGCCCGAGGCGCGCCTGCTGCAGGTGCAGGTGTGGGACCGCGGCATGGTGAGCGCGGTGGAGAAGGCGATCCAGAACAGCAACCTCGGTCTCAACCCGAACACCGAGGGCCAAGTGCTGCGCCTGCGCATTCCGGAGCTGAACCAGGAGCGCCGCCAGGAGCTGGTGAAGGTCGCCCACAAATATGCCGAGGCCGCCCGCGTCTCCGTGCGTCATGTGCGGCGCGATGGCATGGACCAGCTCAAGAAGCTGGAAAAGGACGCCGAGATGAGCTCCGATGATCTGGAGCGGCTCTCCAAGGACGTCCAGAAGGCCACCGACGAGGCCATCGTCGAGGTGGATCAGGTGGTCGCCCACAAGGAAAAGGAAATCCTCTCGGTCTGAGCCGCGCGGGAAGGAGCCCACGCCTTTGAGCCCTGAGCAAGCCATGTCCCTGCGCGCCGCCGCGCGTGACGCCACCGGTGCCGAGGAGGTGCCGGGGGTGGTGCCCGTGCACGTGGGCATCATCATGGACGGCAACGGGCGCTGGGCCACCTCGCGCAAGCTGCCGCGCATCGAGGGGCACCGCCGGGGCGTCGAAGCCCTGCGCCGCTGCGTGCGCGCGGCCCAGGATATCGGCATCCGCTACCTCACCATTTACAGCTTCTCCCACGAGAACTGGTCGCGGCCGGTGTCCGAGGTGTCGGAACTGATGCGGCTGCTGAAGTTCTTCATCCGCCACGACCTTGCCGATCTGCATGCCCAGGACGTGCGGGTGCGGGTGATCGGCGAGCGGAGGGGCCTCTCCAAGGACATCCACGCCCTGCTCGACGAAGCGGAGGCGCTGACCCGCGCCAACCAGGGGCTCACTCTGGTGGTGGCCTTCAACTACGGCGCGCGGCAGGAGATCGCCGCCGCTGCCGCCTCCATCGCGGCCGATGCCGCCGCCGGGCGTATCAAGCCCGAGGATGTGAGCGTCGAGATGATCTCCGAGCGGCTCGAGACCGCCGGCATTCCCGATCCCGATCTCATCGTGCGCACCTCCGGGGAGCAGCGGCTCTCGAACTTCCTGCTCTGGCAGGCGGCCTATGCGGAATTTGTGTTCCTGCCCATCTACTGGCCCGATTTCGACAAGGCCGCGCTCCTGTCCGCCGTCAACGAATATGCGCGGCGCGAGCGCCGCTTCGGCGGTGTGGCGCCGTCCCCGGCGCGCTGATGCCTGCGCCTGAACCGGCCCCGCCGGCGGAAGATCCGGCGCGAAAGGCGGCCGGCGCCTCCCGCGCGAGCGATCTGAAGCTGCGCTCGGTCTCCGCCCTGGTGCTGGTGCCGGTGGTGCTGGGCGTCACGGTCCTGGGCGGCTGGCTTTTCGCCGCCATGTGGGTGCTGGCCGGGCTCGCCATCCTCTACGAGTGGTCCGCCATGGCGCGGCTCGCCCATCGCATCCCCTGGCTCGCGGTCGGCGCGCTGGTGCTGGCGGGGGCGGGTGCCCTGGTGCTGCTCGGCTATCGCCCCTACGCCTTCAGCCTCGTCTTGGGGGGAGCGGCGGTGGCGGCGCTGGCGGTGCCGCGCCAGAGCGCGTGGAGCCTCTCGGGCGTGCTGGTGGCGGGCGCGGCGGCGCTGCCCATCGTGGCGCTGCGGGGGGAGGGGGCGCTGGGCCTGCTCGCCGTGCTCTATATCTATGCGGTGGTGTGGGCCACGGACATCTTCGCCTATTTCGTCGGCCGTGCCCTGGGCGGGCCGAAGCTGTGGCCGCGCGTGTCGCCCAACAAGACGTGGTCGGGGGCCCTCGGCGGCGCGGGTGCCGGCATTCTCGCCGGGGTGGCGGTCGCGGCCGTCGGCGGCATCGGGAACCTCTGGCCGGTGGGTCTCGTCGCGCTTGCCCTCAGCGTGCTGAGCCAGGGCGGCGATCTCGCCGAATCGGCTGTGAAGCGGCGCTGCGGCGTGAAGGATGCGAGCCGGCTCATTCCCGGCCATGGCGGCATCCTCGACCGGCTCGACGGTTTCGCCGCCGCCTCGCTCGCGGCCCTGCTGCTGGCGGAGCTGCACGGCGGGCCGAGCCCCGCCGCCGCCCTCCTGATGTGGTAGGAAGGGACCCATGGAACACGGATCGGACCTCCCCCGCCAACGCCTGACGCTCCTGGGCGCCACCGGCTCCATCGGACGCAGCGTGGCCAAGGTCCTCGCCGACACGCCCGGCCGCTTCCAGGTGGAGGCGGTGGCCGGCGGGCGCGATGCCAAGGCGCTGGCGGAGGCGGCCCGCGCCCTGGGCGCTCGCTTCGCCGCCATCGCGGACCCCTCGGCCGGCCGGGCGCTGGCGGAGGCGCTCTCCGGCAGTGGCATCGACAGCGGCGCCGGCCCCTCGGCGGTGCTGGAGGCGGCGGCGCGCGAGAGCGATCTCGTGGTGAGCGCCATCGTCGGCGTGGCCGGGCTCGCGCCTTCGGTGGCGGCGCTTGGTGCCGGGCGGCGGATGGCCCTCGCCAACAAGGAATGCCTGGTCGCGGCCGGCGCCTTCTTCATGGCCGAGGCGGCCCGGCGCGGCACCGAGCTGCTGCCCATGGACAGCGAGCACAACGCCATCTTCCAGGCCCTTTCCGCGGCGCCCGCGAAGGCGGTGGAGAAGGTGACCATCACCGCCTCCGGCGGCCCCTTCCGCCTGCGCAGCCGCGAGGAGATCGCCCGCGCGGCCCCCGCGGATGCGCTGAAGCACCCCAACTGGTCCATGGGCGCCAAGATCACCATCGATTCGGCGACCTTGATGAACAAGGGCCTGGAGCTGATCGAGGCGCACCACCTGTTCGCCTTGCCGCCCGAGCGGCTCGACGCGGTGGTGCATCCCGAATCGGTGGTGCACGGGCTCGTGTCGTTCGTGGATGGCTCGGTGGTGGCGGGGCTCGCGGTGCCGGATATGTGCGTGCCCATCGCCCATTGTCTCAGCTATCCCGAGCGCTTCGAGACCACCAGCCGGCGGCTCGATCTCGTCAAGGCCGGGCGGCTCACCTTCGAGGCGCCGGACGAAGGGCGCTTCCCGGCCCTGCGCCTCGCCCGCGAGGCGATGGCGGCGGGCGGGGCGGCGCCCACGCGCCTCAACGCTGCCAACGAGGTGGCGGTCGCCGCCTTCCTCGAAGGGCGCCTTTCCTTCTACGGCCTGACCGATCTCGTGGCGGAGACGCTGGAGCGGCTGGGCGCGGCCGGGGCGCCCGGCTCCGCTGAGGAGGCGCTGGCGCTCGACGCCGAGGCGCGACGCCTCAGCGCGGGACTCTTGCCTAAGTTTGCCGCAAAGGCATCCTAAGAGCAGGAAGCGCGCAGTGTGGCTGCGCCTTCCGCAGCGTGCGAGGACGAGGAACGATGGACGCGGTTTCGGCTTTGGGGACGACACTCACCGGTTTCGGCTCATCCCTGCTGGGCTACGTCATACCATTCCTGTTCGTGCTGACGCTGGTGGTGTTCTTCCACGAGCTCGGCCACTTCTGGGTGGCGCGGCGGGCGGGGGTGCGCATTCTCACCTTCTCGCTGGGCTTTGGGCCGGAGGTCGCCGGCTTCAATGACCGGCACGGCACCCGCTGGCGCCTCTCCGCCATTCCGCTGGGCGGCTACGTGAAATTCTACGGCGATGAAGACGCCGCCTCCGTGCCGGACCAGCAGGCGCTCGCGCGCATGACGCAGGCCGAGCGCAAGGAGAGCTTCTTCTTCCAGCCGGTGCGCTGGCGCGCCGCCATCGTGGCCGCCGGCCCGATCGCCAACTTTATTTTGGCGATCGTCATCTTCTCCTTCGTCTTCATGGTGTTCGGCCGTCCGGTCTCGGCGCCGCGGGTGGATCAGGTGAGCCCGGGCAGCGCCGCCGAGGTGGCCGGCTTCAAGCCCGGCGACCTGGTGCTGGAGATCGACGGCGACAAGGTGGAGAGCTTCGCCGACATGCAGCGCATCGTCGGCATCCATGCCGGGCAGACGCTCACCTTCCGGGTGGAGCGCGGCGGCGCCGAGGTGAGCCTGAAGGCCACGCCCGAGCTGAAGGAAGTGAAGGACGGATTCGGCAACGTCCACCGCACCGGCCTCCTGGGCATCTCGCGCTCCCTGGCGGAGGGCGACGTGACCATCCACCGCTACGGCCCGGTGGAAGCGGTGGGGATGGGCGTGCAGGAAACCTGGTTCGTGGTGGCCCGCACCTTCGATTACCTCGGCGGGCTCATCGCCGGGCGGGAATCGGCGGACCAGCTCGGCGGGCCCATCCGCATCGCTCAGGTGTCCGGCCAGGTGGCGACCTTCGGAATCGGCGCGCTGCTGTCGCTGGCGGCGGTGCTGTCGGTGTCGATCGGGCTTCTTAACCTCTTTCCCATTCCGATGTTGGATGGGGGGCACCTCCTGTTCTACGCTTTTGAGGCGATGCGTGGTCGGCCTTTGAGCGCGCGCACGCAGGACATCGGGTTTCGGATCGGGCTTGCGCTGGTGCTCATGCTGATGATCTTCGCGACCTGGAACGATGTTCTGCATATCGCTGCAATGTAAGGGGTTTGTGGGGGCGCCGGGAGTCGTGGCGGGAACGCAACGGTACCGGCAAAAAGGACGGGCGGGACATCGGGCTCGGTTTGCAGCGCGGTGAAAAGCTTGTACAAGCGCCCCACAGGGTGAGAATCCGCGGCGGTCTCGTTGCGGGTTTGCGTTCGTCAAATTTTTCAGGGTTGCGCGCCACATGACTGCTCCGCTCCGGGTGTTGAGAAAGCTGGCCGCCGCAGTGGGAATCGCCGCTTGCGTGGCGGTTTCCGCGGGTGCCGGTTCCCTCGTGGTGGCAGGGCCGGCCGCGGCCCAGTCGAGTTCCATCGTGGTGGAAGGAAACCGCCGAGTGGATGCGGATACCATCCGCTCCTATTTCGGTTCCGGTCCCTACACCGCCGCCAAGATCGACGAGGCCTGGAAGGCGCTCTACGGCACCGGCCTCTTCTCTGACGTGCAGGTGACTCAGTCCGGCGGGCGCATCATCGTGCGCGTGTCCGAGAACGAGGTGATCAACAAGGTTGCCTTCGAGGGCAACAAGAAGATCAAGGACGAGGTCCTTTCCGGGGAGGTGCAGTCCAAGCCTCGCGCGCCCCTCTCCAAGTCGACCGTCCAGGCCGACACTCAGCGGATCATCGACGTCTACCATCGCTCCGGCCGCATGAATGTGCGCGTTAATCCGGTCACCATCGATCGCGGCAACGGCCGCGTGGACCTGGTGTTCGAGATCAACGAGGGCGACAAGCTCGGCGTTGCTGACATCAAGTTCGTCGGTAACAAGGCGTTCTCGGACTGGAAGCTGAAGGACGTGATCTCGACGACCACGACCAACTGGCTCTCCTTCCTGAAGTCCACCGACGTCTACGATCCGGATCGGGTGAACTCCGACCAGGAGCTGCTGCGCCGTTTCTACCTGAAGAACGGCTATGCGGACTTCCGTATCCTGTCCGCCACGGCACAGCTCGATCCCGCCGGCAAGGGCTACATCATCACCTTCACGCTGGACGAGGGCGAGCCCTACAAGTTCGGCAAGGTGGATGTGGTTTCCAACATCCATGACATCTCCGGCGATTCCCTGCGCGGCGTCGTGCGTGCCCAGGAAGGGCAGGTCTACAACGCGGAGCTCGTCGAGAAGACGGTTGAGAACCTCACCATCGAGGTGTCGAAGAAGGGCTATGCCTTCGCCCAGGTGCGGCCGCGCGGTGATCGCGACTTCGAGACGAAGAAGATCAACGTGCTCTTCGTCGTCGAGGAGGGGCCGCGCGTCTACATCGAGCGCATCGACATTCGCGGCAACACCCGCACACGTGACTGGGTGATCCGGCGCGAGTTCGATCTCGGTGAGGGTGACGCCTACAATCGCGTCCTCGTGGATCGCGCGGAACGTCGCCTGCGCAACCTCGGCTACTTCAAGACCGTGAAGATCACCAACGAGCCCGGCTCGGCGCCCGACCGCATCATTCTTGTGGTGGACGTGGAAGATCAGCCCACGGGTGAGTTCGCTGTGTCCGGCGGCTACTCCACCTCGGACGGTTTGATCGGCGAAGTCTCGCTGGGTGAGAAGAACTTCCTCGGTCGCGGCCAGTATGTGAAGGTGTCCGGTTCCTGGGGTCAGAACGCCCAGGGCGCCGAGTTCTCCTTCACTGAGCCCTACTTCCTGGGCTACCGCCTGGCCGCCGGCTTCGACCTCTACTGGAAGGAGACGCAGCCGACCAGCTACACCACCTACTCCACGAACATGGTGGGCGGTGGTCTGCGCTTCGGTCTGCCCATCACCGATGAGGTGACCCTGGCTCTGCGCTACAACCTCTACCAGCGCGAGCTCTCCATCTGCGATACCTCGAGCTATTACACCCTGGCGCTGCAGGAATACTGCCTGACCACCACCTCCTGGGCGGTGCGCGAGGCGGTGGCGCAGGGCTCCACCATCACTTCGGTGGTGGGTTACACCCTGTCGTTCAACGGTCTGGACAATAACCAGAACCCGACGCAAGGTCTCTATGCCGAGCTGAAGCAGGACATCGCGGGTCTCGGTGGCGATGTGAACTTCTTCCGTACCACCACCGACATTCGTCACTACACGCCTCTCGCTTATGGCGATGCGGTGCTCATCCTGCGCGGTCAGGCCGGTTATGTGGACTCCTGGGGCAACCAGGATCTGAATATGACCGACAACTTCTTCATGGGTCCGAATCTGGTCCGCGGCTTCGCGCCCTCCGGTATCGGTCCCCGTGACGTCGCGCCCTGCGCCGCCTCGAATGCCGGCACGCCGTCCTACGTGAATTGCCTGCAGAACAACACGACCGCCCTGGGTGGTACGGTGTACTGGGGCGTGTCTGCCGAGGTTCAGTTCCCGCTCGCCTTCCTGCCGAAGGATATCGGGGTGAAGATGGCGGTGTTCGCGGATGCCGGTTCGGTCTACGACTACAATGGTCCGACCTCCTTCCCGAACGTCTACAACTGGAACGGCACCAACTTCTATGGCAACCCGAACCTCGTGAACTGCGCGAGCACGGGCTACACGACCAAGAACTCCATCGGCAACGTCTGCGTGGCTGATGAGAATGCGGTCCGCTCCTCGATCGGTGCGTCACTGATCTGGCAGTCGCCTTTCGGTCCCCTGCGCTTCGATTATGCTTGGGCGATGTCGAAGGCCGACTACGACCAGATCCAGCAGTTCCGCTTCTCCGGCGGTACCCGCTTCTGATCCCTTTCCTCCAGACAGGCGTCGGAGGGCCATGGCGAAGGCCGCGGCTCTCCGGCGCCTGAGTGTGTTTTGGCCATGACGCAGACCACCTTCTTTCCGCTTCCGGAGCCGTTGACGCTGGAGGCTGTCGCGGAGCTGAGCGGCGCCCGTCTGGTCACTCCGTCCGGTGCCGATGATGCTCAGTTCTCGGCGCGGCTGATCCGTGGTGTCGCTACACTCGATACAGCGGGGCCGGAGGATCTAGTATTCTGCGACACGGCACAGTTCGCGGAGAAGATGGGCACAACGCGAGCCGGTGCGTGCATCACCGCCGAGCGTTTCGCGTCGTCGGCGGCGCCCGACCTGCCTTTGCTCCTGGCCCCGCGTCCGGCCGCGGCCTTTCTGGCGGTGACGCGCGCCCTGTTTCCATCGGCGCTGCGGCCGCTGCCCATATTCGGGCAGGAAGGGATTGCGCCGGGAGCACTCGTTCATCCGTCCGCGCGGCTGGAAACGGGGGTCACGGTGGATCCAGGTGCCGTGGTGGGGCCGGAGGTGGAGGTCGGCTCGGGCACGGTGATCTGCGCGGGCGCGGTGATCGGGCCGAGGGTGCGCATCGGCCGCAACAGCGCGGTCGGTCCCGCAGCCAGTGTCATTCATGCGCTAGTCGGCAACAACGTCATCATCCACGGCGGAGCACGCATCGGGACTGACGGCTTCGGCTATCAACCGAGCCCCCGGGGACACCAGAAGGTGCCCCAGCTCGGGCGGGTGGTGATCCAGGACGACGTCGAGATCGGCGCGAATACCACAATCGATCGCGGCGCGCTCTCGGATACGGTGATCGGCGAAGGCAGCAAGATCGATAACCTCGTGCAGATCGCCCACAATGTGGTGATCGGCCGGCACTGTATCGTGGTTTCGCAGACCGGTATTTCCGGCTCCACGCGGCTCGGCGATTTCGTGATGCTCGGCGGCCAGGTCGGTGTGGTGGGGCATATCACCATCGGTGACGGGGCCCAGATCGCCGCCTCCAGCAACGTGAAGGGCGACGTGCCGCCCGGTGTGCGCTGGGGCGGGTCGCCGGCGAAGCCGGTGCGGGAGTGGTTCCGCGAGGTGACGACGCTGAAGAAGCTGGCCGCGCGGCGCGCCGCTGACGACGATGGGGAAGGATGACACGCATGAGCGAGACGCTGTCGCAGGAAGCCGCGCAGGAGGAGAAGGTTCTGCAGAGCGCTGATATCCAGCGTGTGCTGTCATGCCTGCCGCATCGCTATCCGTTCCTGCTCGTGGACCGCGTGGAGCAGATCGATGGCGACCGCTCATGCGTGGGCATCAAGAATGTCACCGTCAACGAGCCCCACTTCCAGGGTCACTTCCCCGGGAATCCGGTGATGCCGGGTGTCCTCATCATCGAGGGCATGGCGCAGACGGCGGGCGTCGTCTGCGTGATGGGAAAAGACCACGCCAAGCCCGCGCTGGTCTATTTCATGACCATCGACGAGGCCAAGTTCCGCCGTCCGGTCGTGCCCGGAGACGTGCTGGAATACCATATGACGCGTATCGCGCGGCGGCGGAATATGTGGTGGTATCGAGGTGAGGCGAAGGTGCGGGGCGAGTTGGTGGCCGAGGCCAAGGTCGGCGCCATGATCGTGGAGAATTGAGCGTGCCCAGGATCGACCCCACCGCGCGTGTGGAGAACACGGCGGGTCTCGCCGAGGACGTGGTGATCGGCCCCTATTGCGTCGTTGGTCCCCATGTGGTGCTCGGGGAGGGGGTTCGCCTCCATGCCCATGTCAGCATCCAGGGCGACACCACCATCGGCGCGCGCACGGAAATCTACCCCTTTGCCTCCTTCGGCACGCCGCCGCAGTCCGTCCATTACAAGGGCGAGCGCACGCGGCTTGAGGTGGGGGCGGACTGCCTGCTCCGCGAGCATACGACCGCGAACATCGGCACGGCGGGCGGAACCGGCGTCACCCGCATCGGTGATCGCGTCATGATGATGACGGGCTCCCACGTGGGCCATGACTGCAGGGTGGGCGACAACGTCATTTTCGCGAATAACGCCGTGCTCGGCGGGCACGTGAGCGTCGGGGAGTTCACTTTCCTCGGCGGCCAGTGCGCCGTGCATCAATTCACGCGCATTGGAGCCCAGTGCATGATCTCCGGCCTCACGGGCGTACGTGAGGATGTCATTCCCTTCGCCAATGTGCTCGGGCAGGCGGGTAAGCTGGTGGGGCTCAACGTCATCGGCATGAAGCGGCGCGGCTTCACCAAGTCGCAGCTCCATGAGGCGCGAGCGGTTTACCGCGAGCTGTTTTTCGGGGAAGGCACCTTCGATGCGCGGCTGGACCGCTTGCGGGAGAAGGTGGAGACCTCGGAATTCGCGGCGCAGGTGGTGACCTTCATCGATGCCGATCGCAAGCGCGCCATTTGCCATCCCTCCCGCGGTGTGAGCGGGGAGGCTTGAGCCTTGCCCATACCGCCGTCGGCTGAAAAGAGTGACGCCGGCGGCGCTGCCGGCGGGCTGATCCGGGCGCAGGGGCCGCTCGGCATCGTGGCGGGCAGCGGCGCGTTTCCGGCTGCGGTGGCGGAGGCCGTGCGGGCCCAGGGGCGCGAGGTGGTCTTCTTCCTCATTCGTGGCTTTGCCGATCCCGCGCTCGAACGCTACGAGCACCATTGGTTCCGCCTCGGCTCGCTGGGGCTGGTGACGGCGAAGGCAAAAGCGCGAGGCATCCGGCAGGTGGTGATGGTGGGCGGCCTCACGCGTCCGCGTGTGCAGGACCTTGGCCTCGACTGGACCATGCTGCGGCTGCTGCCGCGCATCGCGCGCCTGTTCCGCGGCGGCGACAATCATCTTCTTTCAGGCGTGCTCGGCCTGGTGGCGGAGCAGGGCTTCGAGCTTTGCGGCGCGCACGAAGTGGCGCCCCGCTTGCTGCTGCCGGAAGGTGTGCTGGGCACGCGCGCGCCGAGCGCGCAGGCGCGGCAGGACATCACCCGCGGGCTCGATCTCATACGCACGCTCGGTCCTTTCGACGTGGGGCAGGGGGTCATCGTGGTGGACGGGCTCGTTGCTGCCGTGGAAGCGGCGGAGGGCACGGACCAGATGCTGGCGCGCTACGGCGAGATGCGGCGCAGCGGCCGGCTGCGCTTCCCGGCCGGGCGCGGCGTGCTGGTGAAGGCGCCGAAGCCGGGGCAGGACCGGCGCATCGATCTGCCGTCGCTCGGCCCGGCGACTGTCGCTCGCGCTGCCGAGGCGGGGCTCGCGGGCATCGCCTTCGAGGCGGGCGGTGCCATTGTGCCCGATGTCGGCGCGCTGGTTCTGGAAGCGGACCGCAGCGACCTGTTCGTGGTGGGCGTGCCGGGGGCGGGGGAGTGACGGCGCGTATCTTCATGGTGGCGGGGGAGGAGTCGGGCGATCAGCTCGGCGGTGCCCTCATGCGCACGTTGCGCGCCACGGCTGCAGGGGATGTCGCGTTTCAGGGGGTCGGTGGCGCGCGCATGGCGGCGGAAGGGCTCCAAAGCCGCTACCCCATGGAGGATCTCACCGCCATCGGCGTCAGCGCCGTGCTGGCCAAGCTGCCTACCATCCTGAGGCGGCTGCGCGAGACGGTGGAGGCGGTGCTCGCCGACCCGCCGGATGTGCTGGTGCTGATCGATGCTCCAGATTTCACCCATCGGGTTGCGGCGCGCGTGCGCGCGGGAAATCCGCGCATTCCCATCGTGAAATATGTGTCGCCCACGGTGTGGGTGTGGCGCGAGGGGCGCGCGCGCGCCATGCGGCCCCATGTGGATGCGCTTCTGGCGCTGCTGCCGTTCGAGCCGGAGGTGCACCGGCGCCTCGGTGGCCCGCCCACCTTCTATGTGGGCCACCCCCTGCTGGAGCGGCTGGACGACCTGCGGCCCGGTGCGCGGGATGATGCACGCCGGCGGGAGGCCCCTGCGCGCGTGCTGGTGCTGCCGGGCAGCCGGCGGCGGGAGATCGTGCGCCTGGGGCCCCAATTCGGCGCGGCGCTGGCGCAGGTGGCGTCGGGGTGGGAACTGGACCTGGTGCTGCCTACGCTGCCGCATCTGCGGGAGCTGGTGGAGCAGACCGTCTCGAGCTGGCCGGTGCGGCCGCGGATCATCATCGGCGAGAGCGAGAAGCACGAGGCTTTTCGCACTGCGCGGGCGGCGCTTGCCGCTTCCGGTACGGTGACGCTGGAGCTGGCGCTGTCCCACATCCCCCATGTGGCGGCCTACCGGCTCGGCTGGCTGGAGGCGCAGATCGCGCGGCGGGTGCTGAAAGGCACCACGGTCATCCTGCCCAATCTGGTGCTCGGCGAGAATGTGGTGCCCGAGTTCCTGCAGGAATTCTGCACGGTGCCCGCCCTCGTCGGGGCGCTGGGAGAGGTGATCGCGGATACGCCCGCGAGGCGCCGTCAGGAAGAGGCGTTCACGCGTCTCGACGGCATCTTCGGTATCACCGGCCCGAGCCCCAGCCACCGGGCTGCGGAGGTGGTGCTGCGCCTTGCCCGTGACGGCCGCACGGCTGCGCTGCCGGCGCCGGAATAAGCGCCTCTTTTTCCCTCTTCCCGTACCGTCACGACCCTGCCGTCCGCCTGCCGGCGGAGACCTGTGGGCGCTCCAGGCCGGCCTTGGACGAAGGGGCGTGCGGAGACGGAGGCGGGCTTCGCCATCCCTTGGTGGACGTGGGCCGGCAGGCTGTGGCCCTCATGCCAGGACCCTCGCCCTTGACTCACGGGCCTCTGGTCAAGCCCGCGCGACGTATGAGTGAAACCCGTTAGGGCCGGTCGGGCACCGGAGCCGTATCAGTGCAGCCTCTGAGCCCGAAACGACGAAGGGGCGGCGCCGTGGTGGCTCCGCCCCTTCGCAAAGAAAGTCCCCTGCAGGCGCGCCCGGCTGGGCGGCGCCCGCAGGCCAGCGCTCACTTGCGCTGGGTCATGGCGATATAGTCGCGGCGCGGGGCGCCGGTGTAGAGCTGACGCGGACGGCCGATGCGCTGGCTCGGGTCCTCGATCATCTCCTTCCACTGGCCGATCCAGCCCACGGTGCGGGCGAGAGCGAACAGGACGGTGAACATGGTGGTGGGGAAGCCCATCGCCTTGAGGGTGATGCCCGAATAGAAGTCGATGTTCGGGTAGAGCTTCTTCTCGATGAAGTACTCGTCGTGCAGGGCGATGCGCTCCAGCTCCACGGCGACGTCGAGCAGCGGATCATCCTTGATGCCCAGCTCGCCGAGGACCTCATGGCAGGTCTTCTGCATGATCTTGGCGCGCGGGTCGTAGTTCTTGTAGACCCGGTGACCGAAGCCCATGAGGCGGAAGGGATCGTTCTTGTCCTTCGCGCGGGCGACGAACTCGGGGATACGGTCCACGGAGCCGATCTCCGCGAGCATCTTGAGGGCCGCCTCGTTGGCGCCGCCGTGAGCGGGGCCCCACAGGCAGGCGATGCCGGCGGCGATGCAGGCGAAGGGATTGGCGCCGGAGGAGCCGGCGAGACGCACGGTGGAGGTGGACGCGTTCTGCTCATGATCGGCATGGAGGATGAAGATCCGGTCCATGGCACGAGCGAGAATGGGGTTCACCTTGTACTCTTCGCAGGGAACCGCGAAGCACATGTGCAGGAAGTTGGACGTATAATCCAATTCATTCTTGGGATAAACAAAGGGCTGGCCGACAGAATACTTATAGGCCATGGCCGCCAGGGTCGGGATCTTCGCGATCATGCGGATCGACGCGATCAGGCGCTGGTTCGGGTCAGAAATGTCGGTAGAGTCGTGATAGAAGGCCGACAGGGCGCCGACGCAGGCCACCATGATAGCCATGGGGTGGGCGTCGCGGCGGAAACCGTTGAAGAAACGGGTCATCTGGTCGTGAACCATCGTGTGATGGGTCACGGAACGGTCGAACTCCGCCTTCTGGGCGGCGGTCGGCAGTTCGCCGTAGAGCAGGAGATAACAGGTCTCGAGGAAGTCGCCGTTCTCGGCGAGCTGCTCGATGGGGTAGCCGCGGTAGAGCAGCACGCCCTCATCGCCATCGATATAGGTAATCTTGCTTTCGCAGGAGGCCGTCGAGGTAAAGCCGGGGTCGTAGGTGAACATCCCGGTCTGGCCGTAGAGCTTCGCGATGTCGACTACGTCAGGCCCGATAGTTCCCCCGCGGACCGGCAGATCCCAGCTCTTTTCGCCCAAGCTGAACTTGGCGGCTTTGGCCCCGGAGTTGTTGGTGGCGTCCATGGATCCCTCATCCTTTGGGCGGACTGGGCGGCTTCGCGAATGCGAACCCGCCGCAGCGCAGTCCTAAACCCTCCCCAATCCTGCCGCAAGCATGACCATGCTTCATCGGCAGGCATGGGAGCGGGATTCAGCCGCGGCAAGGTCTTCCGGGGTGTTCACGTTGAAGAACGGGTCGCCGTCCGCCGCATCCCAGCTTTCTGTTACGGCGCCAAGCGCGGCAAGGAGAAGCCCGACTTTCCGCTGCCCCGCAGCAAGAGCCTCCGCAAGGGGCGCCCGCGCGGCCTGGGGCCACAAGGCAATGACATGATGTATCTGTCCCGCCGAGGCCGCGCAGACCACCCCTGCGGTCTCGGCATACCGGTGTATGATTCGGGAGACCAGATCATGCGGGAGGAAGGGCGTGTCCGCCGCCACCGTCAGCAGGCATGCGTCGGGCGCTTCCCGCGCGAGCCATTCGAGTCCCGCCAGGACACCGGCGAGCGGGCCGGGCCGCTCGCCGACGGTGTCGGGAATCACGGGCAGGCCGAATGGGGCGTAAAGCTCCGGCGGGTCATTGGTGTTGATGGCGAGGGCGCGAACCTGTGGCGCCACGCGGGCGATGACGTGGGCGATCAGCGGCTGGCCGGCGAGGTGCACCAGCGGCTTCGGGAGGGCCGGGGAGGGCACCTGCGCGCCTGCCATGCGGCGCCCGTGGCCGCCGGCCAGGATGAGACCGAAGGGGAGGGGGGAAGCGCTCACGGGCGGCGTTTCCTTGTGCGGATCGCCGGGCGCGCCTCGATTGCATGCAAAAACGCCCGGCCGTGAAGGTCGGGCGCTTGATCGGGACGAATGGTGGAAAGCCCGGTGCCATGTCCGGGCTTTCGCGGGAGGGGCGTGCGCGCCGCGCTCAATCCACCAGCGCCGGAGGATGGGGACGGCTGGAGCCGAGGCGGCGCGGCAGCACCGCCGAGATGCGCGCGGCGAGCGCCTTCCAGGGCGCGAAGTCGTTCAGCCGCGAGTTCTCGAACCAGCCGATGAGCGCCGCCGCCATGAACGGCAGGCTCTGCACCATGAGGGCGACGCCGTAGAGGTTGATCTCGCGGATATGGCGCCAGTCGTTCTTGGTCAGCGCCACGCCGGGCAGGTTGTTGAGCACGATGAGCGCGATGCCCGCCAGCAGCAGCAGGCCGCCGAGGGTTGCCTCCGGCAGGGCGGGGAAGTGGCGGGCCGCGCCGGCGAGCCAGTTCTGGCCCTTGGCGGTGCGGGCGAAGGCGAGGTCCTTGTAGCGGAACCCGTCCAGCACCGCCTTGGCCACCGTGTACTGCACCGCGCTTGCCGCCACCGCCGCGCCGAGCATGCGCAGCGGGGTCGTCTCCACCCGCAGCCGGTAGAGGCTGACGAAGTGCATGAGATAGACCAGGAAGGTCATCAGGATCGGCAGGGTCAGCACGTAGGCCGGCACCGAGACGCCGAACAGCAGCACGAAGGGCACGAAGGCGAGGGAGGCCACCGCCATGAGGGCGCCCACCGATTCCGAGCCGAGCCAGGAGATCCAGCCCAGCACGAAGTGGCGCTTCTGGGCGGTCGTCAGGCGCGAGCGGCCGGGCAGGAAGCGCCGCCAGTGCTTCTTGATGATCTGGAAGCCGCCATAGGCCCAGCGATGGCGCTGCTTCTTGAAGGCCTCGAAATTGTCGGGCAGCAGGCCATAGCCGTAGCGCTTGCGGGTGTAGTGGGTCTTCCAGCCGTTCTCGGCGATGGAAAGGCCGAGGTCGGTGTCCTCGCAGATGGTGTCGGACGACCAGTTGCCGGCCTCCACCATGGCGGCGCGGCGGATGAGGCACATGGTGCCGTGCACCACGATGGCGTCATCCTCGTTGCGCTGCACCATGCCGATGTCGAAGAAGCCGGCGTACTCGGCGTTCATCGCCTCGTGCAGCGGGCTGCGGTCGGCGTCGCGATGGTCCTGCGGCGCCTGGACGAGGCCGACGGTCGGGTCCTCGAACACGGGCACGAGGTCCTTCAGCCAGTCGGGCGTCACCACATAGTCGGCATCGATGACGCCGATGATCTCGGCATCGGCAGCGGTGTGTTCCAGCGCGATGCGCAGGGCGCCGGCCTTGAAGCCCGCGACCTTCTCCGCATTGATGAACTTGATGCGGTCGCCGAGCTTGGCGCAGTGCGCGCGCACCGGCTCCACCATCGCCGGGTCGGGCGTGTTGTTGACGATGATGATGGCTTCGAAGTTCGGATATTCGAGCTTCGCCAGCGCATCGATGGTCTCGATCAGCATCTCCGGCGGCTCGCGGTAGGCGGGTACGTGGATGGAGACCTTGGGGAAGCGCGAGGGTGCTCCGGGCTTCAGCGACTCCACCAGCCGGTGCGGTCCGTTGCCGAAGGCGATGGCGGCCATCTCCTCCACCCGGTAGAGTAGCACGAACACCAGGGGCACCAGCATCACCACGCTGAGGGCGAGGGTGACGTAGTCGCCGCCGGTGACGTAGTGGTTCATCCAGTAGTCCACCACCGTGGCGAGCCACGCGGCCACGCCGTTGGCGGTGCCGGCGAGCACGAGGCCCTGCGACATGGTCAGCTCGCGCATGCGCAGCAGCGGCAGGGTGAACAGCACGCCGAGCAGCAGCGCCATGAGCATGGTCTGGGTGTAGGTGTGCTCGTAGATGGGGCCGGTGAGCGGGAATTTCAGGTTCCGGTCGGCATCGAACACGCCCCAGTACTGGCCCACCGAGCCTTCGTTCTGTTTCTTGGGCAGGTCGAACGCCTCAATGATATTGTACTCGATGCCGAGCGCGTCCGCGCGGGCCGCGAACTCGCGGATGATCTTGGCCTGCTCGATGGGGTCGGGCACGCTGGCGCCGCGGTTGAAGCCGTGGGACGGCCAGCCGAACTCGCCGATGACGATGCGCTTGCCGGGATAGGCCGCGCGCAGGCGGTTGTAGGCGTTGATGGTGTAGTCCACCACCTGGTCCGCCGGCACGTCCTCCCAATAGGGCAGGATGTGGGCGAGGATGAAGTCCGCGGAGGCGGCGACCTCCGGGTGGTCGAGCCAGGTGTTCCAGATTTCGCCGGTGGTCACCGGCACGTTCACCTGCCGCTTCACGTCGCGGATGAGGCCGGCGAGCTCGGCGTCGTCCATGTCGCCGCGCAGCAGGGTCTCGTTGCCCACCACCACCGCCTGGACGTTGCGGTTCTTGCGCGCCACCTCGACGAGGCCGGCGATCTCGCGGTCGTTCCCGGCCTTCGCCTTCTCGATGACCTCGCCGGTGTCCTTGTCCTTGTCGCGGTTCAGCCACGCGCCGGCGGTGACCCTGATGCCCTGCTCGCCGGCGATGGGCGCGATCAGTTCCTTGCCGTTCGTGGAGGAATAGGTGCGCACGCCGCGCGTGTAGGGCGCGACCACCTGGACGTCCGCGCGGATCTGGTCCGCGTTGGTCGGCGCCTCACCCTCGGGGCTCATGTTCCGGCTGAAGGGGGCGAACGACAGGCTCTGGAAGCGATCCGTGATGTTCGGAGCGCTTACCTCGGGACGCAGGGAAATCCACATCACGGCGTGGATCGATGTCACAACCGCAATGACCGCCGCCGCAGCGGCAAGACCGGGACGCATGGCGATGCCCACCCAAATCCGGGATATCTCGAACCCCGAGCGCCGACGGGCGGCGGAGGGTTCTGGAAGACCAAAGACAAGGGGGCATCCTTTCGACCTGCCCCACGGTCGGCATCGCGACGGGGGCCGGCCCTTGCGTCAGACGCGGGCTTGCCCTTTTACGTTGCAATGCGACGAGACACTAACATGCTCAGCTTTGGAGATAAATCCTGATCGTGGCGGTCATGGGACGTGGCTGCGTCAGCCCCATGACCCCGCGATGATCTTATTGTTGCGCCGGAGCTGTCGTGGCCGACGGCGGCGCGGCGATGTAGTCGGGGTTCACCCAGCACTGGTGGGCGCGCGCATCCACCCGCTCGCGGGCCTTGGGGTCGAGCTTGCCCTGCCGCACGAGGCAGCGGAAGGACAGCTTCAGGTGCTCGGTGGGGCAGCCGAAGCGCTCGTAGATCTCGAGCTGGCGGCGCGCGGTATCGATGTCGTCGTTCCAGAGCAGTGCGGCAATGCGCCGCCCCGTCCAGACGCATTCCGGCAAGCCGGCCGTACCGGGCAGCTTGGCGGCCTCGTTGAACTCCTCCACCGAGCGGCGCTGCGCCTCGATGGCGGCTTTCTGCTCGGGGGTGAGCTGCGGCTCCTGGGCCGCCGGCTTCTGCTCGGGAGGCGCGGAGGACTGGGCCGCAGCCGGCACGAGCCCCGCGCCTATGCTGCACGCGAGGGCGAGGGCGCCCGCCAGGGCCTTGATCTTGTAGCGTTGCATGAGGGCCATGATCTTCAGAAGGTATGCACGGAGCGATCCGCGGCGACACGTTAGGGGAAGGCGGTGATTTTGTCAGCATGACGGCACGGCGGTGCCGGGCACTCCTTCCTGGGTCTCGCGCGTCCGGGCTTCACACCGCCCCCGCGAAGCTTTATTTGCCGCGGGTCGTTGCATCCGCCGATCCGGCGCCCGCCGGAGTTCTGCCCTGGAGTCCTGATGTCCCGATCCGCGCGGCTGCCGCTCGCCCTCGCGTTCATCGTCGCAGCCCTCGTCAGCATTTTGTGGGGATGGCTCGGTCAGCCGGTGGCCATGCCGCCCTCGCCCCTTGCGCCAGGGGAAAAGCTGCCCTGCGTCTCTTACGCGCCGTTCCGCGACGGCCAGTCGCCGTTCGAGAAGGGGCTCTCGATTCCCGAGGCGCAGATCGAGGAGGATTTCGCCCACCTCGCGAAGATCACGGGCTGCGTGCGTACCTATTCCATCGAGATGGGGCTCGACAAGGCGCCGGCCATCGCGCGCAAGCACGGCCTCACCATGCTGCTCGGCATCTGGCTGGGGCCGGACGTGGACCGCAACCGGGTGGAGCTCGACACGGGCGTGCGTCTCGCACAGGAAAATCCGGACGTGGTTAAGGCCGTGGTGGTGGGCAACGAGGTGCTGCTGCGGGGCGAGATGTCGGCCACCGACCTCGCCTCCACCCTGCGCTGGGTGAAGTCCCAGGTGGGCGGCGTGCCCGTCACCTATGCCGACGTGTGGGAGTTCTGGGAGCGCAACAAGGGCCTGACCGAGAACGTGGATTTCGTCACCATCCACATCCTGCCCTACTGGGAGGACCTGCCGGTCTCCGCCGCCGAGGCCGGGCCGCACGTGGACGAGATCCGCCAGAAGATGGCCGAGGAGTTTCCCGGCAAGGAGATCCTGATCGGCGAGACCGGCTGGCCCAGCTCCGGCCGCATGCGCGAGGAGGCCCTGCCTTCTCCCTCGAACCAGGCGCGGGTGATGCACGACGTGGTCGCCCTCGCCAAGAAGCGCGGCTACCGGGTGAACGTCATCGAGGCGTTCGACCAGCCCTGGAAGCGCCGCAGCGAGGGCACGGTGGGCGGTCACTGGGGCCTGATCGACGCCTCGACCCGCACCCCCAAGTTCGAGTGGGGCAAGCCGGTGGAGGATTTCCCCGGCTGGCGGATGCACATCGCGGTCGGGCTCGTGGCCGTGGCCGTGGCCTTCGGCGCCGCCTGGCGCGCGGGGCGCGGGCGGGAGGTCACGCCGGCCGAGTGGGGCGCGGTGTCGCTGGTGGCCCTCGCCGGCGGGGCGACGCTGGGTGCCGCCATTTCGGCACTGCCGCTGGAGAGCCTCGGCGTGGTGGGCTGGCTGCGCAACGGGCTGCTGCTGGCGGTGTCCGCCGCCTGCGTGGTGGTGATGCCCGCGGCCATCGGCGCCGGGCAGGGGCTCGCCCCGTTCTCGGTGGCGCTCGACGGGCGGCTGCGCGCGCGCTCAGGCGCCATGGCGGTCGCCGCCGCTCTGATGCTGGTGCTGGGCGTCACGGCCGTGGGCACGGTGGCGTTCGAGCTGGTGTTCGACCCGCGCTACAAGGATTTCCCGGTGTTCGCGCTGACCGGCATCGTCGCCGCGCTGTTCGCGCCGCTGCTGGTGCGGCGGGCCGATCGCGAGGGCTCGGGCCTGGGCGAGACGGTGGCGGCGTGGGGGATGCTGATCGGCGGCCTCTATGTGCCGCTCAACGAAAGCTTCACCAACTGGCAGGCGGCCTGGTTCGGCGCGCTCTGCCTGGTGCTGGCCTTCACGCTGTGGCGGGTCCAGGCCGTGCAAAGGAAAGGATGAGCACCATCGCCGCCAGGGCGCCGGCGATCTCGTTGTGGAACACCAGCGCGAAGGCGCTGAACACCATCGTCATGGCGAAGGCGGCGAGGGAGGGCGCCACCAGCTGGATCAGCGCTCCGGCGAGGGCCAGCACCCCGAACACGTTCCACAGGGAGAGCGTGAGCACCGCCGCGCGGCCGTAGCAGCCCATGCTCTCCAGCCCCGCCTCGCAGGCAAGGCCCACCAGCGCCGGCTCCACCACCATGTAGCGCATGTACAGCGCCCAGCCCACCGCGCCCATGCCGAGGGGAATCAGCCAGTTGAGGCTCTTGGGGCCGGGGCGGAACAGGGGCCGTTCGGCATAGGGGAGGTCGGGCATGGCGGAGGGTCCGGAAGATCAGCTTCGGCGGCCCGCTTTAAGAGCTGCGGCCGGTGACGTCCAGAGGAAAGGGGGGCCGCGCCGCCCTTCCCGTGGCGCGGAAGGCGCGATAAGGGACAGCGCGCAAGGAGAGAGCCTCATGAGTGAACGGAACCTGCTCGTGGTGGTGCTGGCCGCCGGTGAGGGCACGCGCATGGCCTCGCGCCTGCCCAAGGTGCTGCACAAGATCGCCGGCCGCACCATGCTCCACCATGTGCTGGAGGCGACGCGCGCCGCCGGCGCCACCCGCACCGCCGTGGTGGTGGGCCCCGACCGCGACGACGTGGCCGACGAGGCGCGCCGCGTGACGCCCGAGGCGCAGGTGTTCGTGCAGCGCGAGCGGCTGGGGACCGCCCACGCCGTGCTCGCCGCCCGCGCCGCCATCGCGCAGGGCGCCGACGACATCCTGGTGCTCTATGCCGATACCCCCCTGATCCGCCCCGAGACGCTGTCGCGGCTCAGGGCGCCGCTGGCCGAGGGGGCGGCGGTGGCGGTGCTGGGCTTCCGGCCGGAGGACCCCACGGGCTATGGCCGCCTGCTGACCGAAGGCGACGCCCTCCTCGCCATCCGAGAGGAAAAGGATGCGAGCGCCGCGGAGAAGGCGGTGGGCTTCTGCAATGCCGGGCTCATGGCCCTTTCCGGTGCCAGGGCGCTCGCCTTGCTGGAGCGCATCGGCAACGCCAACGCCAAGGGCGAATACTATCTCACCGACGCGGTGGAGCTCGCCCGCGCCGACGGCCTCGGCGCCGTGGCGGCGGAGGCCGACACGGAGGAGGTGGCCGGCGTCAACAGCCGCATCCAGCTCGCCGAGGCGGAGGCTATCCTGCAACGGCGCCTGCGCCGCGCCGCCATGGCGAAGGGCGCGACCCTGGTGGCGCCCGAGACGGTGTTCCTCTCGGCGGATACCGTGCTCGGCCGCGACGTGGTGGTGGAGCCGAACGTGGTGTTCGGCCCCGGCGTCACCGTGGGCGACGACGTGACCATCCACGCCTTCAGCCACCTGGAGGGCGCGGTGGTGGAGGCGGGGGCGAGCATCGGCCCGTTCGCGCGGCTGCGGCCGGGCACGCGGCTCGAAAGCGGGGTGCGCATCGGCAATTTCGTGGAAACCAAGGCGGCCCATGTGGAAAGGGGCGCCAAGATCAACCACCTCTCCTATGTCGGCGACGCCCATGTGGGCGCGAACGCCAACCTCGGTGCCGGCACCATCACCTGCAATTACGACGGCTTCGGCAAGTACCGCACGGAGATCGGCGCGGATGCCTTCATCGGCGTCAACTCGGCCCTGGTGGCGCCGGTGACCATCGGCAAGGGCGCCTTCGTGGGCACCGGCGCGGTGGTGACCGAGGACGTGCCGGAGGATGCGCTGGCGCTCGCGCGCAGCCGGCAGGTGGTGAAGGCCGGCTGGGCCCGCGCCTTCCGCGCCCGCAAGGCGGCCGAGAAGGAATAGAGCGTTTTCGAGTGAGGTGGGCACCGGTTCGCGTGAAGGCAGCGCGTCAACTCGAGAAGCTCGAGCGTTTCGCCGCTTCCATGAAACGGGCAGGCTCTCCAGGCGCCGCCCCCGCCGCCATAAGGCTGCCGGGATAGGAACCGAAAGCTGAAGTGATTCCGCTCCCGCCGCCGTGGCGGGGTAGGAAATGATTCAGTCCCGCCGCGCACCCTGATTCGCTTCCGGGCGCATCGTGGCGCAACGCAACATGGAGCTTCAGTGCATGTGTGGCATCGTCGGCATCCTCGGTAAGGGCCCGGTCGCGGATCACATTCAGGAAGCCCTGCGGCGGCTGGAATACCGGGGGTACGATTCGGCGGGGATCGCGACCCTGGAGCAGGGCCGCCTGGAGGTCTGCCGGGCCGAGGGCAAGCTGCGCCACCTGGAGCACAAGCTCGACCGGCATCCCCTCGGCGGCCATATCGGCATCGGCCACACCCGCTGGGCCACCCACGGCAAGCCGTCCGAGCGCAACGCCCACCCCCACGCCACCAAGCGCGTGGCGGTGGTGCACAACGGCATCATCGAGAACTTCCGCGAGCTGAAGCAGGACCTCACCGAGCTCGGCGTGTCCTTCCGCAGCGACACCGACACCGAGGTGGTGGCCCAGCTGGTGGATCGCGAGCTGCTCGCCGGCCGCGATCCGGTGGCGGCGGTGGGGGCGGTCCTGCCGCGCCTCAGGGGCGCGTTCGCGCTCGCCTTCCTGTTCGACGGACACGACGACCTGCTGATCGCGGCGCGGCGCGGCTCGCCCCTGGCCATCGGCTACGGGCACGGGGAGATGTTCCTGGGCTCGGACGCCATCGCCCTCGGCGCCCTCACCGATCGCATCGCCTATCTGGAGGAGGGCGACTGGGCCGTGCTCACCCGCGAGGGCGTCACCATCCGCGACGAGGACGGCGCGGTGGTGGAGCGGGCGGTGCAGCGGGTGCCGGCCGGCGCGCTCCTGGTGGACAAGGGCAACCACCGCCACTTCATGGCGAAGGAGATCTACGAGCAGCCGGAGGTCATCTCCCACACCTTCGGCCACTATCTCGACCTCGCCGCCGAGCGCATCGCGGTGCCGGAGCTGCCGTTCGATCCCAAGGAGGTGCGCCACATCTCCATCACCGCGTGCGGCACCGCGCTCTATGCCGGCGCGGTGGCGGAATACTGGATCGAGCAGTTCGCGCGCATTCCCGTCTCCACCGACATCGCCTCCGAGTTCCGCTACCGCGAGACGCCGCTGGAGCCGGGCGGGGTCACCATCGTCATCTCCCAGTCGGGCGAGACCGCCGATACGCTCGCCTCCCTGCGCTACGCCAAGGCGTGCGGGCAGAAGGTGGTGGCGGTGGTGAACGTGCCCACCTCCACCATCGCGCGGGAGGCGGACATGGTTCTGCCCACCCTGGCGGGGCCGGAGATCGGCGTCGCCTCCACCAAGGCCTTCACCTGCCAGCTCGCGACCCTGGCGTGCCTCGCCGTGGCCTTCGGCCGCGCCTCCGGCCGGCTGGCGGAGGATGACGAGCGCCGGCTGGTCCGCGCCTTCATGGAGGTGCCGCGCCTGATGACGGAGGCGCTGAAGCTCGCCCCCGACATCGAGGTGCTGGCCCGCACCCTCGCCAAGGCGCGCGACGTGCTCTACCTCGGCCGCGGCCCCAACTATCCGCTGGCGCTGGAAGGCGCGCTGAAGCTGAAGGAAATCTCCTACATCCACGCCGAGGGTTACGCCGCCGGCGAGCTGAAGCACGGCCCCATCGCCCTCATCGACGAGAAGATGCCGGTGGTGGTCATCGCCCCCCATGACCGCATATTCGAGAAGACCGTCTCCAACATGGAGGAGGTGGCGGCGCGCGGCGGCAGGATCATCCTGGTGACCGACCCCAGGGGCGCGGAGGCCGCCCATGTGGAGGCGGCGCAGAAGCTCATCCTGCCGGAGATGCCGCCCGCCGTGTGCCCGATGGTCTATGCCATTCCCGCGCAGCTCATCGCCTACCACACCGCCGTCATCATGGGCACGGACGTGGACCAGCCGCGCAACCTCGCCAAGTCGGTGACGGTGGAGTGAGGGGCTGACGGTGTTCCCAGGCTGCAGCGCGCCGTTCTGTCAGGGCGGCGCGCGCGATGACATAGTGGATGGCTGCGGTTGCGCTTGCCCTCGCGGGGGCGCGGCTGCTGCGCCGCTCACCTCGTGCTCCGCGCGGAACGGAGGGCGTCGAAAGGGGAAGGTCGCGGCGGATGCAGTCGGCAGGGTTCGCGCTGGTGATGAACATGGCGGTCGCCCTGCTGTTCGCGGCGAGCTATGTGGCCATCGCCTTGCTCAATCGCGGCAATCGCGCGCCGATCTGGTTCGCGGCCAGCTATGGCGTGGGCATGTTCACGCCCCTGGCGCAACTGGGGCTCGCCTATAGCGGCTGGACCCGCCCGTTCGCATCCCTGGTGTTTTTCAGCTTTGCCACCGGCCTGCTGCTGATGGTGCCGGCGCTGGCGGTGTTCTATCGCCGCCGCCCGCCCTGGGCCGTGGTGGGGGCCGTTGCGGTCTATGCGCTGGCGGTCATGCCGATCCTGTCGCTGCTGCGCCGCAACAGCCTAGCCTATGAGCTGCTCTATCAATCCCCCTTCTTCCTGGCGATGGGCGGCTGCGTGTGGGTGATCCTCAAGTGGAGCTCCCGGCGCGCCGGCGATTTCCTTCTCGCCGGCATGTTCGCGTTGCTGGCCCTGCACTTTCCGGCCAAGGCGGTGGTGGCGACCTATGTGGGAACCGGCAATGGAGCGACGGGCTACATCAACTCCACCTACGCCCTGATTTCCCAGGTCAGTTCCGGCATCCTGCTGGTGGCCACCGGGCTGGTGCTGCTCATCAAGGCCCTGCAGACGGTGATCGTGGAAAAGCAGGCCGACGCGGAGACCGACCCCCTTTCCGGCGTGGCCAACCGGCGCGGCTTCGATCTGCGGGCGGAGCGCATGTTGGCCGAGGCGGCGCCGCAGCGGCGCCCGTTGTCGCTGCTGCTGCTCGACCTCGACCACTTCAAGGCCGTCAACGACACCCATGGCCATGCGGTGGGTGATGCGGTGATCCGGGCGTTCGGGGAGATGGTGCTGCGGACGGTGCCGCAGTCGGCGCTCGCAGCGCGCATAGGGGGCGAGGAATTCGCGGTGCTGCTGGACCACACCGCCCTCAACGCCGCCCGCCTGCACGCAGAGATGCTGCGCTTGGCGACGGCGACCTGCGGCGACCATGGCTTGCCGCCGGTCACGGTGAGCATCGGCGTCGCGGAGCTCGCCTGGCCCTATGATGTCGAGGATGCGATCGCCCGTGCGGACGCCGCGCTTTATGCGGCCAAGGACGAGGGACGCGATCGTGTCGTCTGCGCCGCGCCTCGCCGGTCCGGCGCGGCCTGAGGCGGTGGCGCTCAGTTGGGCCGGGTGACGATGAATACGGTGAGCAGGGCGAACAGCGCCGCCAGGAAGATGAGCACCGGCTGCGGCGCCCCGAAATACCACGCGCCGGTGAAGGAGCCGACGAAGCTCGTGAGAGCGAACCCCTTGGCCACCAGCGGAATGGCCCCCGTCTCCTGCCAGCGGCGGACGCTCGGGCCGAGGTAGCGGTGGTTGAGAAGCCACGCCTCGATGCGCGGCGAGGAGCGGGTGAAGCACCAGGCGGCGAGGATGAGGAACACCGTGCCCGGCATCATGGGCACCACCATGCCGATGCACCCGATCGCCAGGAACACCACGCCGGCACCGAACAGTACCCGCCGGTAAAGCTCCGCCCGCAGAGCGCGAGCATCCATGCGCCGGCGCCGCGCCGCCCGTGCGCCGGCATCATTCGCCGCGCCGCGGGGGAAGCCCTGGTCCGGGCCGTGGTCCGGGGAAGCGGAAGGCGGACGGGAGGGGGCGATCATGGCGCGACCATGCCGTCTCCTCCACCGGACGGCAAGGGGGAAGGCGGGCGCGCACCCTTGGGGCCGGGGCGGTGCGCCGGCATCATCCCGCAGAAAGCAGGCGCACCGCGGCATCGCGCTCGTGCAGGTAGAGCAGGGTGTGCAGCGCCTGCGCTCCCGGCCCCGCAAGATCCGGATCGGCGCGGACCATGGCCGCCGCCGCGGTGCGGGCCGCCTCCATCTCCGGCCCGTGGAACTCCATGCGGGCGATGCGGAAGCCCGGCATGCCGCTCTGGCGCGTGCCCAGCACGTCGCCCTCGCCGCGCAGGCGCAGGTCCTCTTCCGCCAGCCGAAAGCCGTCCTGGCTCTCGCGCAGCACGGAAAGGCGCGCCTTGGCGGTCTCGCTCAGCGGGCCGCGATAGAGCAGCAGGCAGGTGGAGGCCTTCTCCCCGCGCCCCACCCGGCCGCGAAGCTGGTGAAGCTGGGCGAGGCCGAAGCGCTCGGCGTGCTCGATCACCATCAAGGTGGCGTTGGGCACGTTCACCCCCACCTCGATGACAGTGGTGGAGACCAGAAGCCGCGTCTCCCCGGCGGCGAAGCGCGCCATGGCGGCATCCTTCGCCGTGCCGGACATGCGCCCGTGCACCACGTCCACCCGGCCGCCGAAATGCGCCTTCAGATCCTCGAACCGCTCGGTGACGGAGGTGAGCTCGCTCGCCTCGCTCTCCTCCACCAGGGGGCAGATCCAATAGGCCTGTGCGCCCTGGGCGAGGGCGCGGCCCACGGCCGCCACCACCTCGTCGAGCCGCTCCATGGGCAGGGCGCGGGTATCCACCTCCTGCCGGCCGGGCGGCTTCTCCCGCAGCTCGCAGGAGTCCATGTCGCCGAACAGGGTCAGCACCAGGGTGCGGGGAATGGGGGTGGCGGTCATCACCAGCATATCCACGCCGTGCCCCTTGCGGGCCAGGGTCAGGCGCTGCTCCACCCCGAATCGATGCTGCTCGTCCACCACGGCGAGGGCGAGGTCGCGGAAGACCACGTCCTCCTGGATCAGGGCATGGGTGCCGATGAGGAGCTGCGTGCGCCCTTCCGCGAGGTCGGCGAGCAGGGCGGCGCGGGCCTTGCCCTTCTCCCGCCCCGTCAGCACCGCCACCCGAATGCCCGCGGCCTCGGCCAGGGGCGCGATGGTTTCGAGGTGCTGGCGGGCGAGGATCTCGGTGGGCGCCATGAGCGCCGCCTGCCGCCCAGCCTCGATGGCGGTAGCGGCGGCGAGCAGGGCCACCACCGTCTTGCCAGAGCCCACATCGCCCTGCAGCAGCCGCAGCATGCGCGTCTCGGCCGCGAGGTCGGCCCGGATGGCGGAAAGCGCCTGCTGCTGCGCGCCGGTAAGGGCGAAGGGCAGGGCGCCGAGGATGCGCCGCGAGAGGTCGCCGTCCCCCACCGTCGCGCGCCCGCCGGCCCTCTCCTCCCGCGCGCGGACCAGGGCGAGGGTGAGCTGGTGGGCGAACAGCTCGTCGAAGGCGAGCCGCCGCCAGGGGGCGCCGGTGGGCACAGCCTCCTCCGGCGTCGCCGGGCGGTGGAGCCGCAGCAGCGCCTCGCGGAAGGCGGGCCAGCGGCCGGCGGGGGCGGCGCCCTCCGGAATCCATTCGGCGAGCTCCGGCACCCGGCCGAGGGCGGCCTCCATGGCGCGGCGCAGGTAGCCGGCCGCAAGGCCCTCCACCAGCGGATACACCTGCTCCACCGGCGGCAGGCGGGCGAGGCCCGCCGCATCCAGCACCCGCTCGGGGTGGGTCATCTGGCGCATGCCGTCATAGAGCGAGACGCGGCCGCACAGCCAGCGGGTCGCGCCCACGGGCAGCATGTGCTCCAGCCGGGCGCGATCCATCTTGAAATGGGCCACGACGAGGCTGCCGCTGGCATCGGAAACATAGGTGCGGTGCGGGGCCCGGCTGCCTTCGGGCGGGTGCTGGTGGCCATCCACCTGCACTTCGAGGGTCACATCCGCTTCCGGAATGGCCTCGGCGATGGTGGGGCGGGCCCGCCGGTCCACGAAATGGGACGGCATGTGCAGCAGAAGGTCCAGCACCCGCGGCGTTTCCCGCCCCAGAAGGCGCGCGAACGGGCGCAACAGCTTCGGTCCGATGCCGGGAAGGCTGTCGAGCGGAGAAAAAACTGGATCGAGCGAAGCCGGGCGCATGGGGCAGGGGAGGGGTGGCTGGTTTCTTAAAGTAGCATGCGAACTTAAAGTTAAAGTTCAACTTGAGATATGGCCAAATTTCCTGTTCCTTCAATGGGTCATCGGAGGGGGTTGAGGCAGATGATCAGCGGGGCCGACAGTGAGGGCGAGAAGGCCGAGCGGATGGCTTTCATCCTGGCCCTGCGCCAGCACGGCATCCGCGACGTGGCGGTGCTGCGCGCCATGGAGCTGGTGCCGCGCCCTTTGTTCGTGGACCCGCATTTGCGCGCCCATGCCTATGACGATGTCTCGCTGCCCATTCCCTGCGGGCAGACCATGTCCCAGCCGAGCCTCGTCGCCGCCATGACCGAGGCTCTGGGCGTCACCGCAGAGCATGCGGTGCTGGAGGTGGGGACCGGCTCGGGCTACCAGGCGGCGGTGCTCGCCCATCTGGCGGCGCGGGTGGTGACGGTGGACCGCTACCGCACGCTCATCTCCGAAGCCGTGGCGCGCTATGAGGTGCTGGGGCTGCGCAACCTCACGGCCTATGTGGGCGACGGCATCCAGGGCATGGCCTCGCGCGCGCCGTTCGATCGCATCATGGTGACCGCCTGCGCGCGCGAGATTCCGCCCGCGCTGCTCGACCAGCTCAAGTTCGGCGGCGTCATCATCATGCCCATCGGCAAGGGAGACGAGGTGCAGATGCTGGTGCGCGTGGTGAAGGAGCACTCCGGCAACCAGGTGCGGGAGCTGATGCCGGCACGCTTCCTGCCGCTCATTCCGGGCACTGCGGCCACACTTTAGAAGAATCGTGCGCGCGTGGGTGGAAAGCCGGCGGGGGCCGATTGCGCAGGCGCCCGCGCTCACCTATCCACAGTGGGACATTGGACGTGGGGTGAGACGTTGCGAATCCTGGCTGCGCTTCGGTGGCGCGATGTCGTGTCGTTCCTGGTGGTCGCCTTCGTGGTCGCGGCATGCGGCGGGCGTCCCACGGGGGCGCTGATTCCGGTGCCCAACGAGGTGCCCGGCACCTCGCACGTCAACATGGCCGTCGCGACCGTGCGTGCGCGCACCGACGGGCCGGACATTTACACCGGTGAGCGCGGGGCCAAGCCCACCTTCATGGAGATCGACGTCTCCATTCCGCCCGACAGCGCCCGCGCCCCGGGCGACGTGCAGTGGCCGAAGACCGTGCCCGGCAACCCGGCCACCGATTTCGTCACGACCCGGGTCGAGGACCTCACGCAGGATCAGGCCATCAAGTGGTTCAACGTCCGCATCAAGCGCACGCCCGGCCGGCAGGCGCTGGTGTTCGTGCACGGCTACAACCAGCGCTTCGACGACGCGGTGTTCCGCTTCGCCCAGATCATCCACGATTCGGGAGCGGACGTGGCGCCGGTGCTGTTCACGTGGCCCTCGCGCGGCAGCCTGCTTGCCTACGGCTACGACCGCGAGAGCACCTCTTATTCGCGCGATGCCCTGGAGCGCCTGCTCACGTTCATGGCGAAGGACCCCAACGTGGGCGAGATCTCCATCCTCGCGCATTCCATGGGCAATGTGGTGACGCTGGAGGCCCTCAGGCAGATGGCCATCCGCAACGGCCGCATCCTGCCCAAGATCAAGAACGTGATGCTGGCGGCGCCCGACGTGGATTCGGATGTGTTCCGCGGCATCTTCAGCGAGCTCGGCGAGCCGCGGCCCAATTTCACGCTCTTCGTCTCCCAGGACGACAAGGCGCTGGCGGTGTCGAAGCGGGTGTGGGGCGACGTGCCGCGCATCGGCCAGGTGGATCCCACCCAGGAGCCCTACCGCACCGAGTTCGAGAAGAACAACATCACCGTGCTCGACCTGACCAAGCTGAAGACCGATGACCCGCTGAACCACGGCAAGTTCGCGGCGAGCCCGGAGGTGGTGCAGTCCATCGGCGCCCGCCTCGCCCAGGGTCAGACCATGACCGATTCCCGTGTCGGCGTGGGCGAGCGAATCGTGCAGTTCTCGGCCGATGCCGCCTCCACCGTGGGTACCGCGGCGGGCCTCGTCATCGCCGCTCCGGTGGCGGTGGTGGACCCCAACACCCGCGACAATTACGCGACTCAGATGCATCAGCTCGGCTCGAGCATCTCCGACACCGCCTCCTCGGGCGCCGACGCGGTTTCGGTGCCGGGCGCGAAATAGGCGCGCGCCGGGCGCCCCCGCGCCAGGGGTTTCGGGGGAACCCGGAGCCTTCGGCGGCGGCGTCCGCGCATTCCGCTGGGTCATATTGGCCACTGAAATTCAGGACGCGTTTGCAAACCACCGGGCGGTGGGTATAGTCCGCCCGCTTCGCCGCCACCGGCATTGCATGGGCTCCGTCCGGCGGGCATCGCTCCCCGGCAGGTCCCGACCTTCCGATCCCCAGACGAACGAGGACGCAAATGTTCATCACGCCTGCTTTCGCCCAGGGCGCTCCGGCTGCCGGCGGCGGGGCCGACATGCTCATTCAGCTCGCCCCGTTCCTGCTGATCTTCGTGGTCATGTACTTCCTGATCCTGCGCCCCCAGCAGAAGCGGGCCAAGGCGCACCAGGAGATGGTGACCGCGCTCCGCCGCGGCGACGTGGTGGTCACCGCCGGCGGCCTCGTCGGCAAGGTCTCGCGCGTGGTGGACGAGAACGAGATCGAGCTGCAGGTCGCAGACAACGTGCGCGTCCGCCAGATGCGCTCCCAGATCGCCACCGTCCGCTCCAAGGGCGAGCCGGCGAAGGACGAGCCGGCGGCCTCCTGATTCCATAGATCGCGCGATATGCTGCATTTCTCCCGACTCAAGACGGCGGCGATCCTCGTCACGGTCGCCCTCGGCATTCTGTTCGCGCTGCCAAACGTGCTGCCGCAGAGCGTGCGCGCGCACCTGCCCACCTGGCTGGCGTCGAGCCGCGTGACGCTCGGCCTCGACCTGCAGGGCGGCTCCCACATCCTTCTGGAGGTGGACGGCGCGGCGCTGCGCAAGGAACGCGCCGAGCAGATGCGTGACGAGGTGCGGCGTGTGCTGCGCGATCAGAAGATCGGCTACAGCAACCTCGCCGTTCGAGACACCACTATCACCCTGCGCCTGCGCGACCCCGCGGACATGGACAAGGCCCTCGTCGAGCTGCGCAAGCTCGCCGCGCCCGTCACCAATGCCATGTTCGGCAGCTCCAGCAGCGAGATGGATCTCACCGTCTCCTCCGGCGCCGAAGGGGCCATCACGCTGCAGCTTACCCAGGCCGGGCTCGACGCGCGCATGCGCTCGGCGGTGGACCAGTCCATCGAGATCATCCGCCGTCGTATCGACCAGCTCGGAACGGTGGAGCCGAACATCCAGCGCCAGGGCCTCACCCGCATCCTGGTGCAGGTGCCCGGCCTGCAGGACCCCCAGCGCCTGAAGGCGCTTCTGGGCCAGACCGCCAAGCTTTCGTTCCGCATGGTGGATCAGTCCGTCTCGCCCGAGCAGGCGCTCGAGGGCCGCGCGCCGCCGGATTCCGATGTGCTCTACGGCCAGGACGGCCGGCCCTATCTCGTCGAGAAGCAGGTCCGCGTCTCCGGCGAGGATCTGGTGGACGCCCAGCCGGGCTTCGATCCCCAGTCCCGCGAGCCCATCGTCTCCTTCCGCTTCAATTCCAACGGCGCCCGGCGCTTCGCCGCCACCACCCAGGATGCGGTGGGCCGGCCCTTCGCCATCGTGCTCGACAACCAGGTGATCTCGGCCCCCGTGATCCGCGAGCCCATCCTCGGCGGTTCGGGCCAGATCTCCGGCTCCTTCACGGTGCAGCAGGCCAATGATCTCGCCATCCTGCTGCGGGCCGGCGCGCTGCCGGCGCCCTTGAAGGTGGTGGAGGAGCGCACCGTGGGCCCGAGCCTCGGCGCCGATTCCATCGAGTCCGGCAAGGTGGCCGCCTATGTGGCCGCAGGTCTCGTGGCCGTCTTCATGATCGCGGTCTACGGCCTGTTCGGCGTGTTCGCACTGATCGCTCTGGCCGTTCATGTCACCCTCATGTTCGCGCTCCAGTCCCTGCTCGGGGCCACGCTGACCCTGCCGGGCATCGCCGGCGTCGTGCTCACCATCGGCATGGCGGTGGATTCCAACGTCGTGATCTTCGAGCGCATCCGCGACGAAGCGCGCGAGGGGCGGGCCGCCATTTCCGCCATCGACAAGGGATTCGTGAACGCGCTCGGCACCATCCTCGACGCCAACGTCACTTCGCTCGCCACAGCCGCCATACTGTTCCTCATGGGCGGGTCGGGTCCGGTGCGCGGCTTCGCCGTCACCTACATCCTCGGCCTTCTCACCACCATGTTCACGGCCTACACCCTCACCCGCCTGATGATCGCATGGTGGGTGAAGTGGCAGCGCCCGGCGAAGCTGCCCATTTGAAGGTGCGCCGCCCATGCCTTTGATCGACTATATCCCGGCGCACACCCATATCGGGTTCATGAAGCTGCGCCGCTTCAGCTTCCCCTTCTCGGCGGCCATGTCCCTGTTCGCCGTGGTCCTGTTCGTGACCGTGGGGTTCAACCTTGGCATCGACTTCCGCGGCGGCACGCTGATCGAGGCGCAGACCTCGCAGTCCGCGGCGGATGTCGGCGCCCTGCGCGAGCACCTGATCGACATCGAGATCGGCGATGTTCAGATCCAGGAGTTCGGTTCCCCGCGGGACGTGCTGATCCGCCTCGGCCATGTGGGCGAGAACGAGCAGGCGCAGCAGGCCATCGTCAACGACGTCAAGAACGCGCTTGGGCCGGACTACACGATCCGCCGCGTGGAGACGGTGGGGCCGAGCGTCTCGGGCGAGCTGGTGCGCCAGTCCATCCTCGCCATGGTGCTGGGCGCGGCGGCGGTGCTCGCCTATCTCTGGTTCCGCTTCGAGTGGCAGTTCGCGGTGGGCGCCATCGTGACGACGATGCACGACATCTTCGTCACGCTGATGATCTATTCGCTGCTGGGGATCGATTTCGATCTCACGTCCATTGCGGCCATCCTCACCATCATGGGCTATTCGCTCAACGACACGGTGGTGGTGTATGACCGCATCCGCGAGATGCTGCGGCGCTACAAGAAAATGCCGCTGCCGGAACTGCTGGATACGGCGGTGAACGCGACCTTCTCGCGCACGATCATCGTGTCCACCACCACCTTCTTCGCGACGCTCGCCCTGTACTTCTTTGGCGGCGAGGTGCTGCGCGGCTTCTCCCTGGCCATGACGGTGGGTGTGGTGATCGGCACCTATTCCACCATCTGCGTCGCCGCGCCCATCCTCATCCACCTGGGCCTGCGGGCGAGCACGGTGGAGCCGAAGGAGGAGGCGAAGCCTGCCGCTGTCGCCGGCCCGCTGGAGCCGGAGGATGTGCTCGACGTGGAAGAGGCGGCCGAGTTCATCGAGGCGGAGGAGACTGCGGAGGGCAAGTCCGCCCCGGTGCCGGCGAAAGCTCCGGGCCAGGCCTCCGGCAAGCCGGGTGGCAGGGCTGGCAAGGGCGGCGGCGCCAAGAGCGGTCCAAAGGGCGGCAGGCGGCGCGGCTAAGCCGCACCGCCGCGTTCACCGGGCCATGGCGGCTCGGCGCGGCGGGTGCGCGCCGGGTCAATCGGGAGCTGAGCCATGAGCGTGCGGCCGGATGAGCCCTTTCTCCCGCGGCAGGTGCCCATAGACGGATATGGGGCGAACTTCTTTCATTTCGCAGGTATGTCCCATTCCGGTTCGCTGTTGGCGCTGCCCTCCGGGCTGCGGCCTTGGGCGGCGAAGACCTGGGGAGAACTGGATGCAGCGGCGTTCGCGCCCATCCTCGCGGAGGCGGGCGCCTTCGAGCTGCTCTTTATCGGCACCGGCCGCGACCCTGCCCATTTGAGAGAGTCATTGAAGCAGCTCCTGCGCGACGCGGGCCTGCGCTTCGAGCTGATGCCCACGGGCGCGGCGGCGTCCACCTACAATGTCCTCCTGGAAGAGGGGCGGCCGGTGGGTGCGGCGCTGATCGCACTGTAGCGGCCAGCGCTTCCGGTGCACCGGGCGGCGGGCTCTCTGGCCGGCTTCGGAAAGCTGCAGCTGGTGCGTGGCGCTTCGGCGCAACGGCGAGGTCATCTGGAAGGGCGCGTCTCCGCCGGCTTCGAGCTGTTCCATTCGCCCTTGGCGGCGGACTGTCTCTCGGCGTATCCAACGGCGATGTCTGCCGAAGCCTCATCCGCCGGCCGCCTCGACGCGGCCTATGCCCACTGCGCCGATCTGGTGCGTGCCCAGGATCGCGACCGGTTCCTGGCCGCCCTGTTCGCGCCGGAGCCGGTGCGCCGGCATCTGCTCGCCCTCTACGCCTTCAATCTCGATGTGGCGCGGGTGCGCGAGCTGGTGCGCGAGCCACTGCCGGGCGAGGTACGTCTCGCCTGGTGGCGCGAGACCATCGCGGGCGAGGGGCGCGGCGCGGTGGAGGCCCACCCCGTAGCCCACGCGCTGCTCGATACGGTTTCGCGCTTCGGCCTGCCGACAGCGAGCCTCATCAATCTCATCGATGCGCGTATCTTCGATCTCTACGACGATCCCATGCCAAGCCTCACCGACCTGGAGGGCTATGCGGGCGAGACGGCGGGGGCGTTGCTTCAGCTTTCCGCCATGATGCTCGCGCCCGGTGCGGCTGGCGCGGCGGCGGAAGCCTCGGGGCACGGCGGGGTCGCCGTCGCGTTCACCGGGCTGATGCGCGCCTTTCCCATCCATGCGGGCCGGGGCCAGTGCTTCCTGCCCCTTGATCTCCTCGTGCGTCACGGGCTTGATCGGGAGGCGGTTCTGGGCGCGCGGGATTTGCAGCGGCTGCGGCATGTGCTTGCCGACCTGCGCGCGGAGGCAGGGCGCCATCTGGCCCTCGCCGGCGGCGCGCTCGCGGGGCTGTCACCCGTCGCGCGCAAGGCGCTCGCCGCGCCCTACTTACCGCTGGCTCTGGTGCCGGGGGACCTGAAGGCGCTGGGGCGGGTGCGCGACCCGTTCCGTGAGATCGCAGGCCTCGCGCCCCTTTGGCGAACCTTCGCCCTGTGGCGGGCAGCGCGGCGGGCGGCCGCAGGCAAAAGCTGGGTGAAGGGCGCGTGACAAAAAGGCGGGTGCCCCGCTCCGACACTGTGCGGAGGACCCTTGGAGTCTCTTCCGTGCGCGGGCGGGGCCCGCCTCATGAGGGACCCGCCCTCCGCTCGCCCTCAGGCGGCGGGGCGGGTGATGCGGTCGGTGAGGTTGAGGCGCGCGCGAGCGATCTCCGCCACCTGGGCGCTCATCGCCTGGGAGCCGGCGAGCGCCTCCAGCATCTCGATCTGGTTGCGGGCGATCAGCAGCAGCAGGTCGTCGCGCACGGCGCCATCGGCGGCCCGCGGCAGGGCCGGTACGATCTGGAGATGGTCAAGGTGGGGCCGGTCCGGCAGCGCGCGTGCGAGGTGGGCGCGCAGATCCTCCACAGTCACGGGTCCGCGTGGCTCCACGAAGGCGTAGAGGCCCACCTTGCCGCCCAGGGTCTGGAAATCGGCCATGTGCGCGTCGGCGACCGCCGGATGCTCCTTCAAGGCGGCGATGATGCGCGGCCCCACCTGCGTCACGCGCGGCCCGCGCCCCTCGGTATCCGAATAAGAGAGCAGGCGCCGCGTGACGAAGCGGTACACCTTCTTACCGGTGGCCATCCACACCCGGGTGGGCACGCTCTTCTTGGCGAGCATCGCCTTCTCGCGCGCGGTCAGCTCGTCGGGGCAATATGTGCGCTTGTGCTTCAGCAGGTGGCGCAGGTCCTCATAGGCGAGCACACGGCCGAGCTTCCAGCGCCGGCTGATGGGCAGGGCGAGCTGGAAGTCCATGAGCCAGGCTTCGCCGTCCGCCCCGCGCAGCCAGTTCTGCTGCTTGGCGAGATCGTTGTGAACATAGCCGGCGGCGTTCAGGGTGCGCAGCGCCTTGCGCGCGGAATGGAAGAAATGGCTGTCACCCACAGGGCGGGCGATCTGCAGCGGCACGCCCTCGATCCACCCGCGCACGAGGAAGCGGTGGCCCACCGCCAGCAGCGGCGTGGTGACGCCGGTGCGCGTCACCTGCTCCAGCGCCTTCACCTCGTGGTGCGCAAGCTGGCGCGCCAGCAGCGCGAGCCAGGGCGAAACCTCGTTCCAGCACCGGCGCACGGCCGGCCATGCGCGTCCGGCGGAGTCGGTCCAGGTGCCGCGCTCCACCACGGAGAACACGTCGCGCTTCAGCACCGTGTCCACCACGAAGCGGGACGGGTCGGCATGGTATTCCACGGGCGGAACGGGACGAATGGTGCGCGCCATGTCCGCCTCTTAAGCCGCCGCGGCCGTGGAGTCGAGCCACGCCGCCACATCGGCGAGGGCGCGGGCCGCGAGCGCCTTCTTCTTGGCGAGCGCCTTCTCGGCGCCGCGCAGCCGCTTGCCGCCTTCGCCCTTCGGGGCCTCCGCCAGGGGCGGGAACAGGCCGAAATTGACATTCATGGGCTGGAACGAGCGCGGGCCCTCGCCCTCCGCCTCCAGGTGCCCACCGGTGATGTGGCCGAGCAGCGCGCCCAGCGCCGTCGTGGGGGGCGGCGGCACTACGCTCTCGCCGCGCCGTTCGGCGGCGGCGAAGCGCCCGGCCAGCAGCCCCACGGCCGCGCTTTCCACATAGCCCTCGCACCCGGTGATCTGCCCGGCGAAGCGCAGGCGCGGCTCCGCTTTCAGGCACAGGGTCTTGTCCAGGAGGCGCGGGGAATTGAGATAGGTGTTGCGGTGCAGGCCGCCCAGCCGCGCGAACTCCGCCCGCTCCAGACCGGGAATGGTGCGAAAGACGCGGGCCTGCTCGCCGTGCTTCAGCTTCGTCTGGAAGCCCACCATATTATAAAGTGTGCCCAGCTTGTTGTCCTGGCGCAGCTGCACCACCGCATAGGGCTTCACGCCGGGGGTGTGCGGATTGGTGAGGCCCACCGGCTTCATGGGGCCGAAGCGCAGGGTTTCCCGCCCGCGCTCCGCCATGACCTCGATGGGCAGGCAGCCGTCGAAATAGGGGGTCTTGCGCTCGAAATCGCGCAGGGGCGCCTTCTCGCCGGCGAGCAGCGCATCCACGAAGGCGTTGTACGCATCCTCGTCGAGAGGGCAGTTGATGTAGTCCGCGCCGGTACCGCCGGGGCCCACCTTGTCGTAGCGGGACTGGAACCACGCCTTCTCCATGTCGATGCTATCGAAGTGGACGATGGGGGCGATGGCGTCGAAAAAGGCGAGCGCATCCTCGCCCGTGCGCTCCAGCACCGCGGCAGCCAGATCCGGGGAGGTGAGGGGGCCGGTGGCGATGATGACCTTGTCCCACTCGGCCGGCGGCAGGGCGCTGATCTCTTCGCGCCGCATCTCGATGAGGGGGTGCTCGGCGAGGGCGCGGGTGACGGCCTGCGAGAAGCCTTCCCGGTCCACCGCCAGCGCGCCGCCGGCGGGCACCTGGTGGGCGTCGGCGGCGGAAAGGATGAGCGAGCCGGCGCGGCGCAGCTCGGCGTGGAGCACGCCCACGGCATTGCCCTGCGGATCGTCGGAGCGGAAGGAGTTGGAGCAGACGAGCTCGGCGCAGCCGTCGGTCTGGTGCGCCTCGGTGGAGCGCAGGGGGCGCATCTCGTGCAGCACCACCGGCACGCCCCGCTGGGCCAGCTGCCAGGCGGCCTCCGAACCGGCGAGCCCGGCGCCGATCACATGAACGGCTTCCATGCGCCCTTCTCCTTTTGCGTGGCGGGAAACGCGCGCCGCGCCGTCGCAGGGAAAACCGCCGGCGGGCACGCAGAGCGGCGTGTGTGCCACAGGCGGGAAGCCGGCTTCAAGCCCACAGACACCGTGGGCGGCGGCGCGGCACGAATATGGGCCTCGCGCACGGTTGCAAAAACGAAAATGGCCCCGGTGCGGGGCCATCTGCGTGACAGGAACGACGTGTCGTGCCGGATCAGGCGGCGCGAAGAGATGCCTCGCGCGCCAGGGCGCGGATCTCGCTGCGGGCGACATTGATGTCGGCAAGACTGCGGTCATCGAGCTCGGACAGCTCGGTCACGGTGCGGTTGTAGACCTGCCAACGACGGATCTGGCGCGCAAGAAGGCCCCAGAGAAACATGATTGATCTCCTTGGATACTCTTCCGGGGCTGGCGCCGCAGGGCGCGCCCCGATGGTTGCCGTGAACATAGACGCGGTCCACACATCGGAAAATGGGGGACGCTGCATTGCAGCAATGCGTAAGTCACATGCAGAAGTCGTCGTGCGGCCCTTTTCATGAATGCAGCAAGCGCAATGTGTTGCAGTGATATGCGCCTATGATGTGAGCGTCATGCTCATATCTTGATCGCTGCCTTGCCGCCACCTGCCGCTTCCGCGCTCGGCCCATTCAGGGAATGGCGAAGCCGGGCACCGGCGTGAATGCGCACCCACCCATGGGGGCAGCTCGCCATGGTGAATCTGCGGTTTCCATCTGACGGCATAGTCGAGCGAAGCGGCGACCGCGTGCACGCGGTCATGGCAACGGCCTATGCGCCTGCCTCATGGTCTTTGCTCAAGCCCGCCGGGCGTTTGAATGATACACACCCAGCTTCGGTCAGGGCGTGGAGCTGGTGGTATCAGGTGAACCTTCCGGTGAGGCGAGTTTGATGGAGGGCGCTGCAAAAGGCGGCTTGCCCGACCTTCCCGATGATGGTCGCCAAGAGGCGGCGCACGGGCAGGCTTGGCCGGCGCCACCAACCCCTCCCGAAGGCCTTCCCGTGTGTCTTGTCCTCAGCGGGCCCGGCGCCTCATGATGTCCGGCGGATGCGCCGCCGGGAGGGGCGGGCGCTCGCCTGCTCCGAATCCTCCGAAGCGGTGGCTTCCGCCGGTGCGGCATCGGTCCTGGCCTCAGTGTCACGCGGCTTGCCCGCCGTCTTGGAGCCGGGGCGCGTCGCCGCCGTGACCACTTTCGCCGCATCGGGATTGGGGCGGCGCTCCAGCACCTCGGCCAGGAAGCGCCCGGTGTGGGAGCGCGGGCTGGCGGCCACCGCCTCGGGCGTGCCGGCCGCGACGATCTCGCCGCCGCCATCGCCCCCTTCGGGGCCGAGGTCGATCACCCAGTCGGCGGTCTTGATGACCTCCAGATTGTGCTCGATCACCACCACTGTGTTGCCCTGCTCCACCAGCTCGTGCAGCACCTCCAGCAGCTTCTTCACGTCATGGAAGTGCAGACCCGTGGTGGGCTCGTCGAGGATGTAGAGCGTGCGCCCGGTGGCGCGGCGGGACAGCTCCTTGGAGAGCTTCACCCGCTGCGCCTCACCGCCGGAAAGAGTGGTCGCCTGCTGGCCGACCTTCACATAGTCGAGGCCCACGCGCTCCAGCGTCTCCAGCTTCTCGCGCACGGAAGGCACCGCCTTGAAGAACTGCGCGCCCTCTTCCACCGTCATGTCCAGCACGTCGGCAATGGACTTGTTCTTGAAGCTGACCTCCAGCGTCTCGCGATTGTAGCGCTTGCCCTTGCAGACGTCGCAGGTGACATACACATCCGGCAGGAAGTGCATCTCGATCTTGATGACGCCGTCGCCCTGGCATGCCTCGCAGCGTCCGCCCTTCACATTGAAGGAGAAGCGCCCGGCCCCGTAGCCGCGCGCCTTGGCCTCCGGCAGGCCGGCGAACCACTCGCGGATGGGCGTGAAGGCTCCGGTATAGGTGGCGGGATTGGAGCGCGGCGTGCGGCCGATGGGCGACTGATCGATGTCGATGACCTTGTCGAGGTGCTCCAGCCCTTCCAGACGGTCGAACGGGGCCGGAGCCTCGCTGGCGCCGTTGAGGCGGCGGGCCACCGCCTTGTAGAGCGTTTCCAGCAGCAGCGTGGACTTGCCGCCGCCGGAAACGCCGGTGATGGCCGTGAACAGGCCGAGCGGGATCTCGGCGGTCACGTTCTTCAGGTTGTTCCCGCGCGCACCCACGAGACGGAGCATCCGCTTGGGATCGGGCGCCCGCCGCGCCGGCACGCCGACGCTGAGCGCGCCGGAGAGATAGCGTCCGGTGAGCGAGGCGGGATCGGCGAGGATCTCCGCCGGCGTGCCCTGGGAGACGATGCGCCCGCCGTGAATGCCGGCGCCGGGTCCGACATCCACCACATAGTCGGCGGCGAGGATGGCATCCTCGTCATGCTCCACCACGATCACGGTGTTGCCGAGATCCCGCAGGTGCTTGAGCGTCTCCAGCAGGCGCGCATTGTCGCGCTGGTGGAGGCCGATGGAGGGCTCGTCCAGCACATAGAGCACGCCGGTGAGGCCCGAGCCGATCTGTGAGGCGAGGCGGATGCGCTGGCTCTCCCCGCCCGAGAGCGTGCCGGAGGCGCGCGCCAGGGTGAGATATTCGAGGCCCACGTCCAGCAGGAACCGCAACCGCTCGCGGATCTCCTTCAGGATGCGCCCGGCGATCTCGTTCTGCTTGTCCGTCAGCTCGCCCGGCAGCGCCTCGAACCAGCGCGCCGCGGCCTTCACTGAAAGTTCGCCCACCTGGCCGATGTGCCTGCCGGCCACCTTCACCGCGAGCGCTTCCGGCTTCAGCCGGTAGCCGCCGCAGGCGGAGCAGGGCACCGTGGAGAAATATTTGGAGATTTCCTCGCGCGCCCAGTCGCTATCGGTCTCCTTCCAGCGGCGCTCCAGGTTGCGCACCACGCCCTCGAAGGACTTCTCCGTGTCGTAGGCGCGCATGCCGTCATTGTAGGAGAAGGTGATCTTCTCACCCTCGGAGCCGTAGAGCAGTACGTCCCGCGCCTTCTGCGGCAGGTCGCACCACGGCACGTTGAGCTTGAACTGGTAGTGCTTGGCAAGGGCGTCCAGCGTCTGCCCATAGTAAGGAGATGTGGATTTCGCCCAGGGTGCGATGGCCCCCTGCTTCAATGAACGCATCCTGTCCGGCACCACGAGGTCGGCGTCGATGGTCTGTTCCACGCCAAGCCCGTCGCAGGCCGGGCAGGCGCCGAACGGATTGTTGAAGGAGAACAGGCGCGGCTCGATCTCCGGAATGGTGAAGCCGGAGACGGGGCACGCGAACTTCTCCGAGAACAGGATGCGCCGCGGCGCGCCCGTCTCGTCCTTCTCGTCCGCGAACTCGGCGACCGCGATGCCGTCGGCAAGGGCGAGGGCGGTCTCGAAGCTGTCGGCGAGGCGCTGGGCAAGATCCGCGCGCACGACGATGCGATCTATCACCACGTCGATATCGTGCTTGAACTTCTTGTCGAGGGCGGGCGCGTCCGCGATCTCGTGGAAGGTGCCGTCGATCTTGACCCGCTGGAAGCCCTTTTTCATCCACTCGGCGAGTTCCTTGCGGTACTCGCCCTTGCGCCCGCGCACCACGGGCGCGAGCAGGAAGAGCCGCGTGCCCTCGGGCAAAGCGAGCGTGCGGTCCACCATCTGCGACACGGTTTGGCTCTCGATGGGCAGGCCCGTGGCCGGCGAGTAGGGCACGCCGGTGCGCGCCCACAAAAGGCGCATGTAGTCGTAGATCTCGGTGACCGTCCCCACGGTGGAGCGCGGATTCTTGGAGGTGGTCTTCTGCTCGATGGAGATGGCCGGTGAGAGGCCGTCGATCTGGTCCACGTCCGGCTTCTGCATCATCTCCAGGAACTGGCGGGCGTATGCGGAAAGACTCTCCACATAGCGGCGCTGCCCCTCGGCATAGATGGTGTCAAAGGCGAGCGAGCTTTTGCCCGAGCCAGACAGGCCGGTGAACACCACCAGCGCATCGCGCGGAACGTCTAGGTCCACATTCTTCAGATTGTGCTCGCGCGCGCCGCGGACGGAGAGCGTGCGAGCGTCCCGCCGCCCCGCTGTCCGATCGGCGGTCTCGGACACGGGCGATGCAGAAGGGGCCGTACCCCTGAGGGAAGAAGCGCGATCCGACATGAAATCCAACCACGCGCGGCCAGGCGCCGGCGCGAAACATTCAGGGCAGGGAGGCGACCGCCATCGGCGAGACGCGGGTGAGGGTCATACAGAAACCGGAAGAACGGGCGGCAACCTCAGGTGTGCGCGTATCGCTCGCCCATTCCGCCTCGGGAGTTTCACTCATGGCCACGGCTCGAATTTAGTGCAGCGTTTGCATTGCGGAAGGGAACATATCGAGAACTTAAATGTGGTGCGAGTCAAAAATTCAAGGGCTGCGTGAAAAATGACGCTTGCCTGGGCGGGATTGGTTGAATAGAACGTAACAAGAACAAGCGTCGACGCGCCGGTCTGCTGTGGGTATGGTTCCTGGTTCGGGGCTTGAGGTGGCGCCAAGTCTTTGCGGTGGACAACATGGGTTGGGCCTCGCATGTCGCGGCATGCCGGCTAGGGTGCGCGGCAAGATGGGCGTGCAACGCGCGCAGGCAGAAGCAGGAGGCGAGGCGATGGCCGGCAGTGTCAACAAGGTGATCCTGATCGGCAATCTGGGACGCGATCCGGAAATCCGCACGTTCCAGAGCGGTGGCCGAGTCTGCAACCTGCGTATCGCCACCTCCGAGAGCTGGCGCGACAAGGCTTCCGGCGAGCGGAAGGATCGTACCGAGTGGCACGCGGTTGCCATCTATAACGAAAATCTCGTCAATGTGGCCGAGCGCTTCCTGAAGAAGGGCTCGAAAGTCTATCTCGAAGGCCAGCTTGAGACCCGCAAATATGAGAAGGATGGCCGCGACGTCTATGTGACCGAGGTGGTGCTGCGCCCCTTCCGCGGTGAGCTGACGCTCCTGGATGGCCGCGCCGGTGGCGAGGGGGGAGAGGACTTCGGTGGTGGCGGCTCCGATTTCGGCTCCCAGGGCCCCATGGGCGGAGGCGCGGGAGGCGGTTACGGCGGTGGTTATGGCGGGGGCGGTGCGCGACGGTCCGGCGGAGGCGGCTCCGGCTCCGGCTCCGGCGGCGGCTCGGGTGGCGGGCGCCCCTCCAACGATCTGGACGACGAAATCCCGTTCTGACGTCCTGTCTTGGCCGCTCCGGCATTCCGCCTGCGGGCGGCCATTTCGACACAAAAGGGGCTGAATGTTCTCCAGTGCCCCGTAGGGCTTCTGTAAGTTATTGATTTAAAGAGGTAAAAAATCACTCTCGGGATGGTGTTTCGCTGGCGTCGGGCGCGTGAATCGGCTAAAAGTCGGTAGCGAAAATCACCACGAGAGTATCGACTTTTGGCTGAGCCCGAGACGCCGAAGCCCGGCAGCGAGCTGCCTTCGGACATCACGCCGGTTTCCATCACCGAGGAGCTGTCTCGCTCCTATCTCGACTATGCCATGAGCGTCATCGTCGCGCGCGCTTTGCCCGACGTGCGCGACGGCCTGAAGCCGGTGCATCGGCGTATCCTATTCTCGATGCACGAGAACGGCTACGAGTGGAACAAGCAGTATCGTAAGTCTGCCCGCGTGGTTGGCGACGTCATCGGTAAGTATCATCCGCACGGCGACCAGTCGGTTTATGATGCGCTGGTGCGCATGGCGCAGGATTTCGCCATGCGGGTGCCGCTGGTGGACGGCCAGGGCAATTTCGGCTCTGTGGACGGCGATGCGCCGGCGGCCATGCGTTATACCGAGGTGCGTCTCGAAAAGATCACCAACACGCTGCTGGACGATCTCGACAAGGACACGGTCGACTTCCAGGAAAACTATGACAATACCGAGCGTGAGCCGAGCGTTCTTCCCGCCAAGTTTCCGAACCTGCTGGTGAACGGCGCGGGCGGCATCGCCGTCGGCATGGCGACCAACATTCCTCCGCACAATCTGGGCGAAGTGATCGACTCCACCGTGGCGCTCATGGACGATCCCGCCATGGAGCCCGAGGCGCTCCTGGATCTGCTGCCGGGGCCGGATTTTCCCACGGGCGGGCTCATCCTCGGCCGCAGCGGCATCCGCCAGGCGTATCTCACCGGGCGCGGTTCCATTCTGATGCGGGCGAAGGTCGCCATCGAGAGTCTGCGCAAGGATCGCGAGGCGCTCATCGTCACCGAGATCCCATACCAGGTGAACAAGGCGACGATGATCGAGAAGATCGCGGAGCTGGTGCGGGACAAGCGGGTGGAGGGCATCTCCGAAATCCGCGATGAGAGCGACCGCGACGGCCTGCGCGTGGTGATCGAGATCAAGCGCGACGCCCAGGCGGACGTGGTGCTGAACAATCTCTACCGCCTGACGCTGCTTCAGACCTCCTTCGGCGTGAACATGGTCGCGCTTTCGGGCGGCAAGCCTGGCGTGCTGACCCTGCACGATACGCTGACCGCCTTTATCGCCTTCCGCGAAGAAGTGGTGAGTCGGCGCACGAAATTCCTGCTGCGCAAGGCGCGCGACCGCGCTCATGTGTTGGTGGGTCTCGCCATCGCGGTGGCGAATATCGACGAGGTGATCCGCCTCATCCGTACCGCGCCGGACCCGGCCAGCGCCCGCGAGGCGCTGATGGGGCGGGACTGGCCGGCGAAGGACATGGCGCCGCTCATCGCCCTGATCGCGGACCCACGCCATAAGCTGCAGGAGGACGGCACCTATCGCCTTTCCCTGGAGCAGGCCCGCGCCATTCTGGATCTGCGCCTGCAGCGCCTCACCGCTCTCGGGCGGGATGAGATCGCCGACGAACTCGACAAGCTCGCCGCCGAGATCGCCGATTATCTCGACATCCTGGCGAGCCGGGAGCGGATGCGCGGCATCATCCGCGACGAGCTTCTGGCCATCAAGGCGGAGTTCGGCACCCCCCGCCGCACGGAGATCGTCGAAGGCTTCGGAGATCTCGACGACGAGGACCTGATCCAGCGGGAGGAGATGGTGGTCACCGTCTCTCACGCCGGCTACATCAAGCGCGTGCCGCTTTCCACGTACCGGGCGCAGCGGCGCGGCGGCAAGGGCCGCTCGGCCATGCAGACCCGCGACGAGGATTTCGTCACCCGGCTGTTCGTGGCCTCCACCCATGCGCCCGTGCTGTTTTTCTCCTCCAAGGGGCAGGTCTACAAGCTCAAGGTGTGGCGCCTCCCGGCGGCTGCGCCGCAGGGCCGGGGCAAGGCGCTCATCAACATCCTGCCGCTCGAATCCGACGAGCGCATCACCTCCGTGGTGCTGCTGCCGGAGGACGAGGCCGAGAACGAGCGCCTGCAGATCATGTTCGCGACCACCTCCGGCACCGTGCGGCGCAACGCGCTCTCGGATTTTGCCCAGGTGAACCGCAACGGCAAGATCGCCATGAAGCTGGGCGAGGGCGAGGCCATCGCCGACGTGGGACTCTGCACCGAGGACGACGACGTGCTGCTCACCACCGCCGGTGGTGCCTGCATCCGTTTCCCGGCGACGGACGTCCGCGTGTTCAAGGGGCGTGACAGCGTGGGCGTGCGCGGCTTGCGGCTGGAGGAGGATGACCGCGTCATCTCCATGGCCATCATCCGCCACGTGGAGGCGAGCGCCGACGACCGGCTCGCCTACATCAAGATGCGCCGGGCCCTGCGCGGCGAATCGGCGGAGGGCGTGGAGGCGGACCAGGAGGAAGGCGCGAGCGGCAACGGGCAGCTCGGCCAGGATCTCTACGCGGAGATGAGCGCGAAGGAGCAGTTCATCCTCACCATCTCCGAGAACGGCTACGGCAAGCGCACCTCTTCCTACGAGTACCGGGTGACCGGGCGTGGCGGAAAGGGCATCGTCGCCATGGCGGTGAACGAGCGCAACGGGCGCCTCGTGGCCTCCTTCCCGGTGGAGGACGCGGACCAGATCATGCTGGTCACCGATGGCGGCCAGCTCATCCGCTGCCCGGTGGACGGCATCCGCATCGTCGGGCGCGCCAGCCAGGGCGTCATCGTCTTCAATACGGCGGATCGCGAGCGGGTGGTCTCGGTGGAGCACATCAGCGACGATACCGCCGGCGAGGACGCGGTCGCCGGGGAGGATGAAGGCGAAGACGGGGCGCCAGAGGCATGATCCCGCTCGACAGCCTCGCGCTGTTCGTGCTGGCGTGCCTCGCCCTGGCGGCGACGCCGGGGCCGAACGTGGCGCTCATCGTCGGCACCAGCCTGAGATACGGCCACCGGGCGGGCATCCTTACCGCCGCCGGGGTCAATGTGGGGCTCATCGCCCAGCTTGCAGTCGTGGCGGCGGGTCTTGCCTATCTGGTGGAGGCCTTTTCCCACAATTTCGACCTCGTGCGCTATGTGGGCGCGGCCTATCTGGTGTGGCTCGCCATTCGCCAGTGGCGCAGCGCCGGCGCCGGGCCCGCCACCTCCGCGCCTTCGGCCCACGCGGCCTTCGGGCGGGGGCTCGCCGTGGCTTTCGCCAATCCCAAGACCTTGCTGTTCCATGCGGCCTTCCTGCCGCAGTTCGTGACCGACACGGCCAATCCCCTGTCTCAGATTGCGGTTCTCGCCGTGGTGTTCGCGGCGGTGGCCCTGGCGGGCGACATCCTGTGGGCGCTGGCGGCGGACAGGGCGCGCGCGGCCCTGTCGGGGCGCTTCGCACAGATCGCGGACCGGGTTTCGGCGGGCATTCTGGTGGGCGGCGCGGCGGTGCTGCTGGCTGCGGGGCGCCGATAGGGCGGGGCGAGTCTCCGGGCCGTGCTCGCGGTGCATGTGCTCCCCCTGTGCAGGGGAGATGGGTGCTTCACTCATGTCGAGCCCTCGGCAATGCCTCGGCTTGCGCTTCGACGCATGACGCGCGGTCGCACGCTGGTTCGTGCGTCGTGACGCAGGCGTTGGTGATGGCGCGCGGCGCGCGATTCGCAGGGCGGCTTCGCGAAGGGGGCGGCGCCCCTGGCGGAAAGGGTGCGACAGGCTCGACATCAGCATTTTCATCGGCTCGCGGCGGGCGGCGGCCCGCGCGGCGGACGGCCCCGGTTGCGTTGGGGGCGCGGGGCCGCTAACCCTTCCCCACCAAGGCCGCACGCCCCATTGGCGCTGATCGCGGCAGCATTCATAGGGCAGGAACTGGGGGCAGGCGCTCATGAAAGACCGCACGGCCATCTACGGCGGCTCGTTCGATCCGCTCACCAACGGGCACCTCGACGTGGTGCGCGCCGCCTGCCGGATGGCGGACCGGCTGGTGATCGCGGTGGGGGTCCACCCCGGCAAGACGCCGTTGTTTTCCCCGGAAGAGCGCCTCGCCATGCTGGTGGAGGTCTGCACTCCGGTGGCGGCGGCGGAAGGTGCGGCCATCGAGGCGATCACCTTCGACGGGCTGATCGTCACCACCGCGGGCGATGTGGGGGCGAGCCTGCTCATCCGCGGGCTGCGCGATGGGACGGACCTCGACTACGAGATGCAGATGGCGGGCATGAACGCCGCCATGGCGCCGGAGATCCAGACCGTCTTTCTTCCCGCTTCCCCTTCCGTCCGCCCCATCACCGCCACGCTCGTGCGGCAGATCGCGGCCATGGGCGGGGATGTCTCCGCCTTCGTGCCGGCGGCGGTGTTGGCGCGCCTCAGGGCGCGCTTCCAGCGCTGAGCCCAACCGGCCTTCGCCGAAGTTTCCGCCCTTTTCCGGGGCCATTTCGAGGAGAACCTCATGCTGCGCGTCTTCGGCCGTCTCTGTGCCGGACTTCTCATCGCGCTCGCCTTCGCCCTGCCGGCGGCCGCGCAGTCGAAGAGCGATCCGCAGAACACGCTTTATCTCGACACGCCCTACGGCCGGGTGGTGATCGCGCTGCGGCCCGATCTCGCGCCCAAGCACGCGGAGCGCCTGAAGCAGCTCACCCGCGACGGCTTCTACAACAATGTGCCGTTCCACCGCGTCATCGACGGCTTCATGGCCCAGACCGGCGACGGGCAGTATGGCAACGGCACCGGCGGCTCCAAGTATCCGAACCTGCCGGCCGAGTTCTCCAACGTGCCGTTCAAGCGCGGCGTGGTGGGCATGGCCCGCTCCTCCAGCCCGAACAGCGCCAATTCGCAGTTCTTCATCATGCTCGACGAGACCCCGAGCCTGAACGGCCAGTACACCGTGGTGGGCGAAGTGGTTTCCGGGATGGAGTATGTCGACAAGATCAAGAAGGGCTCGGCCTCTGCCAATGGCACGGTTTCGAACCCCGATCGCATCGTGAAGATGCAGGTGGCCGCCGACGCCAAGTGAGGTCGTCGCCCGTCGCGCCGAGATCGGCCCCCGCCGGCAGCCGGCGGGGTCGCCGCACCCCTCACCCACTGAAAGGATGACCCCGTGAGTGAAGAGATCCTGGTCCTGGAGACCACGCAGGGCCCCGTGACCATCGCCTTCCGCGCCGATGCGGCGCCCGGCCATGTGGCCCGTATCAAGGAGCTGGTGTCCGAGGGCTTCTATAACGGCGTGCCGTTCCACCGCGTCATCGAGGGCTTCATGGCCCAGACCGGTGATCCCACCGGCACCGGCATGGGGGGCTCGGGCAAGAAGCTGAAGGCCGAGTTCAACGACGTGCCGCACAAGCGCGGCACCGTCTCCATGGCCCGCGCGCAGAATCCCGATTCCGGCGACAGCCAGTTCTTCATCTGCTTCGCGGACGCCCGCTTCCTCGACCGCCAGTACACGGTGTGGGGCGAGGTGATCTCGGGCATGGAGAATGTGGACAAGATCAAGCGCGGCGAGCCGGTGAAGGATCCCGACAAGATCATTTCCGCCAAGCTCGAGCCCAAGGCCTGAACGGGCCGCGACGGTTGAAAAAGAAGGGCGCCCCGCGGGGCGCCCTTTTCATGTGTGCGGTTCATGGCCCGCTTGCCGGCGCGTCGGCACCGCTCACGTCACGCGGCCTGGGTGTCAGACCTCTTCCGTCGGCTTGGGCGGAACGTAGGTCTGCACGTCCTTCAGGTAGGGCGGGCGCGGGATGGAGCTGTGCGCGGCCCGCAGCGCCGCCGACCAGCGCTCGCGCAGGTCGTGGAAATAGGGCTCGCCGGGCTCGATGCGATACTTCAGCTCGGCCTGGAGCTTCTCCGGGCACACCACCATCACATCGATGGGCAGGCCCACGCCCAGGTTCGAGCGCATGGTCGAATCCATGGAGATGAGGCTGGTCTTCAGCGCGTCCGCGATCTCCATCTCGTAGGTGACGGCGCGGTCCAGCACCGGCTTGCCGTACTTGTGCTCACCGATCTGGAGGAAGGGGGTGTCCTGCGTGCACTCGATGAAGTTGCCGGCGGAGTAGATCATGTAGAGCCGCATGGGGCCGCCGACGATCTGCCCGCCCAGCAGGAAGGACACATCGAAATTGATGGCGCTCGACTGCTCCATCACCGTGCCGTTCATGCGGTGCACCTGCCGGATGGCGCGGCCCACGAGCTGCGCCGCCTGGAACATGGTGCGCGCCTCGCGCAGCTGGTGGCGCTCGCCGGTCTCGGCGTCGTCCACCCCCTCGTTCAGCAGGCTGATGACCGACTGGGTGACGGAGAGATTGCCGGCGGAGGCGATGCCGAGGGCATGCCGGCCCGGTTCCTCGAAGATATGGAGCTTGCGGAAGGTGGAGATGTTGTCGAGTCCGGCGTTGGTCCGGGTGTCGGCGATCAGCACCAGGCCGTCGCGCACGAGAACTCCACAACAATACGTCATATCCACCCCCTCGTTGCGGGAGCCCGGACTATAGCGATGGCCCCTCCCGTCCCGCAACGTGGGGCGGGGCGGGAATGCCATTCGGATCAGAGGTGTGGCGTTCCTGCCAGGGGGCGCTTTTCGGGGGCGGCTCAGTCGTGCTCGGCCTCGCCGCCGCGACGGAAGGGGCCGAGGTCCGTGAGCACGGCGGCATCCTCCTCCATATAGGTGCGCTCGTGCTCCAGATACTGCGCCACCGCCGCGCGCAGGCCGGGGTGGACGATGTGGTGGGCGGAATATGTGGTGGCGGGCAGGTAGCCGCGCGCCAGCTTGTGCTCCCCCTGGGCGCCCGCCTCCACCACCTTGAGCCCGCGCGCGATGGCGAAGTCGATGGCCTGGTGGTAGCAGACCTCGAAATGCAGGAAGGGGTGCTCCTCGACGGCGCCCCAATAGCGCCCGTAGAGGGTTTCCGCGCCGATGAAGTTCAGCGCGCCGGCGATGTAGCGCCCCGCGCGCCGCGCCATCACCAGCAGGATGCGGTCCGCCATCCGCTCGGACGCGAGCGAGAAGAAGGCCCGGTTGAGATAGGGCGAGCCCCATTTGCGGGCGCCGGTATCCATGTAGAAGGCGAAGAAGGCGTCCCAGGCTTCTTCCGTCAGGTCGCGGCCGGTGAGCCATTCGATGGTGATGCCTGCGGCCAGCGCCTCCCGCCGCTCCTTCTTCAGGGCCTTGCGCTTGCGCGAGGCGAGGGCGCCGAGGAAATCGTCGTAGCTGCCGTAGCCGGTGTTGGTCCAGTGGAACTGCCGGTCGGTGCGCTGCAGGAAACCCTGGGCGGCAAGGCTCTCCCATTCCTCTGCCGTGGAGAAGGTGACATGGGCTGAGGACGCTTCGCGCAGGCGCACCAGCTCCTTCAGCCCGCCGGCGAGGGCGGCGCGGGCTTCGGTGTCGGCGGGGTCGCGCAGCAGCAGGCGGCGGCCGGTGACGGGCGTGAACGGCACCGCCACCTGCACCTTGGGGTAATAGCGCCCGCCGGCACGCTGATAGGCGTCCGCCCAGCCCTGGTCGAAGACGTATTCCCCGCGCGAGTGGCTCTTGAGATAGGCCGGCGCCACCGCGCGCGGCGTGCCGTCCGTGCCGTCGAGCACCAGATGCTGGGGCATCCAGCCGGTCTTGGCGGCGACGCAGCGGGCCTCCTCCAGGGCGGAGAGGAAGGCGTGGCTGACGAAGGGTTCCGGCCGCCCCGCCCCGCCCGCCGCGCAGGCATCCCACCGGGCCGCCGGGATCTCGGAGAGGGAAGAGAGGATGCGAATGCGGGCTTCGGGCATGGAGCCTACAGTGTGCACCGCACCGCCGCCCAAAAAGCGCGACGGACGGTCGCACCCCTTCGCCGCCCTCCGGTCAGGGCCGGAAGCCCTCGAAGATCATCTGGTCCGCGAGGCGGGCGGCGCGGGCGCGGTCCGCTGCGGTGCGCACGGTCCAGGTGAGGAGCGGCAGGCCCAGCCGGCGGGCGATGCGCGGGCCGAGGGCGTCGAGATCCGCCACCCGGTAGGCCACGAACTGGAAGCGCGAGCGCGGCCAATGGAGCAGGTGGCCGAGGGTGAGGCGCCGGAGCACGCCGAGCGGGGGCTCGTCCTCTCCCTCGAAGTTCCGCTCCGCCACGATGCCGCGCGGCACGGCGGGCGCCTCCCGGCGCACCACGGCCAGCAGGCGCGGATCGAATGACATGAGCGCCGCCGGCCCGCCATAGGCGGCGACGCGCGCCGCGGCACGGGCGGCCAGCGCGGTTGCCGGCGTGCGCGCGCTCTTCAGCTCGATGACGAGGGGCACCCGTCCATCCACGCGCGCCAGCAGGTCGTCGAGGCGCATCATGCGGTCGGCGGTGGCGCGGAAGGGCAGGGCCTGGAGCTGCGCCGCCGTGCGCGCCCGCAGGGGGCCTTCGGCGGTGGTGAGGCGTTCCAGGGTCGAATCGTGGAACACCATGGGCACGCCGTCGGCGGAAAGCTGGAGGTCCACCTCGATGGCGAACCCCGCCCGCACGGCCGCATCCACCGCCGAGGGCGTGTTCTCCACGATGCCGGAGGCGGCATCGTGGAGGCCCCGGTGGGCGACCGGCCGTGCCGTGAGCCAGGAAAGGTCGCTCACAGGGGCAGTTCCGGCGGGGTGCCTCAGGCGACCTCGATCACCGCTTCCACTTCCACCGCCGCATCGAACGGCAGGGCGGCGATGCCCACGGCGGAACGGGCGTGGCGGCCCTTGTCGCCCAGCACCTCCACCAGCAGGTCCGAGCAGCCGTTGACCACCTTGGGCTGGTCCACGAAATCCGGCGTCGAGTTCACGAACGCGACGAGCTTCACCACCCGCACCACCTTGTCGAGGTCGCCGATGGTGGCCTTGGTCTGGGCCAGCAGGTTGATGGCGCACAGGCGCGCGGCGTCCTGGCCGGTGGTGATCTCCACCCCGCCGCCGAGCTTGCCGGTGATGATCTTGCCGGCGGCGTCGATGGAGACCTGGCCGGAGATGAACAGCAGGTTGCCGGTGCGCACCACGGGCACGTAATTTGCGAGCGGCGGGTTGGGCGTGGGCAGGGTGATGCCGAGTTCGGCGAGCTTGCGTTCGACGGAAGAGGTCATGGTAAGTCCTTGTGGGTTCCTGCCACACGGTGTGCGCAATTGGGCCTTCCTCTTCGCCGAAGGCGGGGCGGGACGCAAGCGCCACGCGGCAGGGCAGGCGGCGGCGAGGTGAGGAGAGGCGGGCATGAGGCTTCCATCGGTCATGGTCGCGCTCCTGGGCGCGTGCGGGCAGATCGCCCTGGCGGCGGCCTTCTGCGGGCCGGCGGCGGCCTTTCCCCTGCTGCCCCACCGCGCGAGCTACACCCTCACCCTCGACGGCTCGCGCCCCACCGGCCAGCTCGAGGACATGAGCGGGCGCATCGAATACCAGATGACCGGCGATGCCTGCGCCGGCTACAGCACGCTCACCCGCCAGGCGAGCGAGAGCCGGGGCGGGCAGAACGGGCCCTTGACCCAGACCGTCACCTCCAAGTCGTGGGAGGCGGGCTCCGGCGAATCCTACCGCTTCGAGAGCACCACCGAGACCGGCGACGATACAGCAGAGGTGGAGGCGACCGTCACCCGCGAAGGGGCGGACCGCCTGAACGTGGCGGTGACGAAGCCCGATGACCGCGCCTTCACCCTCGACGGCGTCATCCTCATGCCCACGCAGCACGTGCTGAAGGTGCTCGCCGCCGCGGCGGCAGGGGAGGGCACCCTCGCCGCCAAGGTCTATGACGGCTCCAGCGACCCGCAGAAGGTGTACGACACCCTGGCGGTGATCGGCCGCGCGCGCAGCGGCGGCGCCCGCCTCGCCCCGGCGGCGGAGGCGGCCCTCGCCGGGCATCTCTCCTATCCGGTGGCCGTCAGCTACTATGACCGCGGCGCCATCGACGAGGGACCGGCCTATGTCATGAGCTTCACGCTCTATGACAACGGCGTCGTGGGCGAGCTGAAGATCGATTACGGCCGCTTCGCGCTGATCGGCAGCATGTCCTCGTTCGAGGCGCTGCCGGCGGGCGCGGCGGCCTGCGAGCGCTGAGCGGAGCGCCGGAGGAAACCATGGCCGAAGCCTTTCGTGTCGTGCACATCACCCTGCGGGGCCGGGTGCAGGGGGTCGGCTACCGGGCCTGGTGCGCCTACGAGGCGCAGGTGCGCGGCCTCAGGGGCTGGGTGCGCAATCGCGCCAACGGCGCGGTGGAAGCGGTGGTGGCGGGCGACGAGGCGCTGGTGGCCGCCATGGTGGATGCCTGCCGCGCCGGCCCGCCTGGCGCACGGGTGGACGACCTGCTCATCCATGACGCCTCCGAGGCCGCCCTGGCGGCCGGGGACGAGGAGGCCTTCGTCATCCTCGACACCCTGTGACCCGTTTGCACCACCTTTGCCGCGATGCGTCATGATGGCTGGCGCCTCGGTGGCGCCGCGGGCCCAATGCTGTTTATAGAAACGAGGCCGCCGTCTCCTGGAGTGCGTCAGTCTCGTGATGGAAAATCAAGCGCGTGACCCCGGCGCGGGGACTTTGGATGATAGCCCTGCGGGCAGCGCGGGAAAGCTGCCGTTCTGGGCGCGGCCGAAGAGCGTTCTCGTCATCGTCGGCATCTGGTGCGTGCTGCACGCCATCGTCGGCGCCTTCCTCGAATCGGCCATCAATGTCGATGACGCCATCGAGAGCTATCTCGTCCAGTCGCTGGAGCTGAGCTACGTTCCGCGCAACCCGCCGTTCTTCGACTGGCTGCTCTATGGCCTGCAGGTCATCGTGGGGCCGGGGCGGCTGGGCTTCGCCATCCTGCGCTATGCGCTGCTGTTTGCCTGCGCGGCGCTGGTCTATCGCGTGGCGCAGCGGATCATCCGCGATCCCCGCCTCCAGGCGGCCGCGGTCTACTCGCTCTCGGCGCTGTGGGTGATCGGCTACCACAGCCACCGCATCCTCACCCATTCCAACGTGATGATCGTGGCCATCGCCGGGGCGATGCTGACGCTCATCGCCATCGTGCGGCGGCCGAGCACGAAGCTCTATGCGGGCCTGGGCGCCTGGATCGCGGTGGGGCTGCTGGGGAAGTTCGGCTTCGCGGCCTTCCTCGGGGTGCTGGTGGTCTCCTGCCTGCTTGAGCCCTCTTACCGCCGCGCGCTGCTCGACAGGCGCATCCTCGTCACGGCGCTGGTGGCGGCCGGGCCGCTCGCGGTCTACGGCCTTGCCCTGCACGTGCTGGGTCAGGACGTGGTGGAAGCCACCGCCCAGACCATCGGCGCCACCGATTTCGCCTGGGACGACGTGGTGCAGAGCTACGTGGTGGCGCTGGTGGGCTATGCGCTGCCCTTCATCGCCCTCGCGGCGCTGGTGTTCCTGCCGCTGAACCGGGGCGAAGGCGCGCGCGTCGGCATGGATGGGCACCGCGACGCGGCCCGCCGGGTGCTGCGCAACGTCATCATCATCGGCCTGCTGGCGGCCTTCATCGCGGTGGTCGCGGTGGGCACCACCAACCTGCGCGATCGCTATTTCCACGTCTTCCTGCTGCTGCTGCCGGTCTATGTCTTCGCCGAGCTGGAGCGCATGGGCGGGTGGCGGCCGCGGGTGGCGGCCTATCTCGGCATCCTGCTCGCCATCGCGGTGGGGGTGCTGGCGGTGCGGGTGGCCATACCCCTGTGGCCGGACCCGCGCCTGTGCGGGCGCTGCGTGGCCGCCGAGCCGCTGCACCGGCTGGCGCCCACCGTGATGCAGGCGCTCGGCCCCGCGCCGACCCTGGTGGCGGACGACCGCACCTCCGCCGGCCGCCTGCGCGCCGCCATCCCCGATGCCCGCGTGGTGGTGGTGGGCGAATCGCAGTATCGCCCGCCGGCGCGCCCCAGCACCGGCTGCGCGCGCATCACCGGCATCGCCAACGGCCTGCCGTTCCGCCTTCTGCCGCCGCCGGGCCGCAACACCATCGAAATGTCCGTGAAGTGGTCGTCGCCCCTGATGAATCCCCATCGCTGGAGCGACTGGCAGTTCACGCCGCTACCTCCGGATGACCCGCTGTGCCGATAAGACTGCATCCCGACGGACTGATCTTCCGCCTCGCCCGCGAACGGGACCTGCCGGCCGTGATCGCCATGTTCGCGGCCGACGACGTGGGCGGCCACGGCGACACCACCGATCCGGAAGCCTACGGCGCCTATCTGGAGGCCTTCCGCGCCATCAGCGCCAATCCCTCCACCCGGCTCTACGTGGCGGAATTCCAGGAGCGGGTGGTGGGCACGTTCGAGCTTATCTTCGTGTGCGCCCTGCCGGGGCGGGGCGCTCCGCGCGCCCTCATCGAGGGGGTGCAGGTGGCGCCGGACCTGCGCGGCAAGACCCTGGGCACCCGCATGGTGCGCCATGCCATGGCCGAGGCGCGCGCCGCCGGCGCCGTGACGCTGGCCCTCACCTCCAGCAAGCGGCGGGTGGACGCCCATCGCTTCTATGAGAAGCTGGGCTTCGCCCCCTCCCACCTCGGCTTCAAGATCGATCTCTGAAGGCGGGCGCCGCTTCCCGGCCTGTCTGCGCGCAACCGCGCCGCTCTTGCCGATTTCGCGCGGTATGGTTAGGTCTTAACCATGCGCCGCCGGCAGGATGGAAAGCCGGAACCAGGGGCGCAGGTCCCGATTTGAAGGATCGAGACGCAGCCGGCGAGATGGCGGCTTCCGCCCGATCGCCGTCGGATCACGTCCCTCGGCCGCGATGATCGGCCGGAACGACAGAGTTTCGGGGAGCGAATCGTGGCACAGGTCCAGACCCAGCCCATCGAGTTCCATTACTGGCCCACGCCCAACGGCTGGAAGATCTCCATCATGCTGGAGGAGTGCGGGCTGCCTTACGAGGTGAGGCTCGTCAACATCGGCAAGGGCGACCAGTTCAAGCCCGAGTTCCTGGCCATCTCGCCCAACAACAAGATGCCGGCCATCGTCGACCCGCAGGGGCCGGACGGACAGCCCATCTCGGTGTTCGAATCGGGCGCGATCCTCCAGTATCTCGGCCGCAAGACCGGCCTTTTCTACCCCACGGACGAGCGCGCCCGGGTGGAGGTGGACCAGTGGCTGTTCTGGCAGATGGGCGGCCTCGGCCCCATGGCGGGGCAGGCGCACCATTTCCGCATCTACGCGCCCGAGAAGATCCCCTACGCCATCGAGCGCTACACCCATGAGGTGCACCGGCTCTACGGCGTGATGAACACCCGCCTCAAGGACCGGGACTTCCTGGCCGGCGCATACTCCATCGCCGACATCGCCTGCGTGGGCTGGGCCAAGCTGTGGGAACGGCAGGGCCAGAACATCGAGGAATTCCCTCACTTCAAGGCTTGGCTCGCGCGCGTGCTGGAGCGTCCGGCGGTGCAGCGCGGCCTCTCCCTGAGCGCGGAGGAGCGCGGCAGCTTCGACCTCTCAAAGGACAAGGACGCCCAGGCGGTCCTGTTCGGCCAGCGCGCCCGCGGCTGAGGCCGCCCCCGCCGCAGCCGGTTGCATCCCGCTGCCGCTCGCGCCGGGGCGCGGGCGGAGGCCGCGGGACCACGCGCGGATAGCGTTTCCATCCAACCGGAAGGTGCTCTAAGACAGTCGCGCACACGCACCGTCTGGAGCCGCCGAGCCATGTCGACCGATGCACGCGCTGCCTTCAGCCGGGCGACCGAGCTCCATCGCCAGGGCAAGCTTGACGAGGCCATAGAGATCTACCGCCGGCTCGCCAAGTCCACCCCGGCGTTCGAGGTGCAGCGGCTCCTGGTGTTCGCTCTGCTGCAGACGCGCCGCTTCAAGGATGCGTTGGCGGCAGCGCGCCGCGCGTGCGAGGCTTTTCCGGCTCTCGCCGGGGCCCATGTGCTCCTGGGCGCGGCCTTCCAGGCGAGCCGCACCTGGGACAAGGCGCTCGCGGCCTATGAGGCCGCCGCCGCGCTGGATCCCGCCCTCGCCGAGGCCCAATACCTCGCCGGCAACGTGCTGGTGGCCCTGGGCCGCCACGCGGAGGCGGTGGCCCGCTTCGATGCCGTGCTGGCGCTCGACCCGCGCGCGGCGGAGGCCCTCTCCAACCGCGCCGCCGCCCTCTCGCGCGAGGGGCGCCTGCATGATGCGCTGCGCGACTGCGAGGCGCTGACCGCCATGCAGCCGTGGGAGCCGCGCCATTGGCTGTCTCGGGCCAGCGCCCTGCTTGAACTCGGCCGTTTCGACGAAGCGGGCGCGGTGGTCGCGGAGGCCCTTCGCCTCGATCCGGGCTCGGCGGATGCCCATTTCCTGCGTGGACAGGCCTGTCTCGGCCGTGCCGACATGGCGGGGGCCCGCTTCGCCTTCGGCGCGGCGCTCGCGGCTGCGCCCGATCGGGTTGCCCTGGCGGCCCATCTCGCGCGGGCGCTGCGCCATCAGGGCGAGCCGGAGGAAGCGCTGGCGGTGTGCGACACCGCCCTGGCGCGCGATCCCGCCTGCGCCGCCGTGATGCAGGAACGCGCCGAGGCGCGGCGCGCCCTGGGCGACCTTTCCGGCGCGCTGGCGGATGCCGAGGCCGCCGCGGCCCTCGATCCCGCCCTGGCCGCCGCCCAGGTAACGCTCGCGCTGCTGAAGCTCGACCTTGGCGATGCCGAGGGCGCCGCCGCCGCCCGCGCGTCCGCTCTGGCCGCGGACGCCGGCTTTCCGCCTGCCCGCTACCTTGCCGGCATGGAGCATCTCGCCCACGGGCGGTGGGCCGAGGGTTGGGATCTCTACGAGGCCCGCGCAGGGCTGCTGCCGCCCGTCCATCCGCTCCCGCCGTTCCCGCGCTGGGACGGGAAGGAGCCGGTGGAGGAACTGGTCGTGCTCGGCGAGCGGGGCATGGATGACCTCCTCCACTTCGGACGGCTGCTGCGCGTGCTGGCGGACCGGGGGCTGCGCGTCCGTCTTCTCACGCAGGCGGGACATGTGCCGCTGCTGGCGCGGATCGACGCGCGGGTGCGGGTGGTGAGCGATCTCCATGGGCTCGATCCTGCCCGGCCCGGCCTGCGCTGGGTGCCGCTCGCGAGCCTGCCGGGCCTTTTGGCGCCCGATCCGGCCACATGGCCGCAGCCGCCATACCTCACCGCCGATCCGGGACGGGTCGGGCGCTGGCGCACATGGCGCCTCGCGGAGCCGCCGGCCCCGCCGGAACCAGATCCGGCGGACGCGGACGCCATTGCGCCTCAGGAGCCGGAGGGCACCCCCCCTCCACCGGGAGCTGACCTCTCCGCGGCGGGGGGCGAGCCGGCCCCGGAGGAAGCGCCCGCGCCCCGGCCGCCGCGCCTGCGCATCGGCATCGCCTGGCAGGACGATTCCCAACCTGCGGCGGACCCCGGCCGCGCGCTCCCGCTCTCCGCCTTTGCGCCCCTGGCGGAGCTGGAGGATGTGGAACTGGTGAGCCTGCAGGGCGGAGCGGCAGAGAAACAGCTCGATGCCGTGCCTTTCGGCGTCGGCGTTGTTCGTCTCGCGGCCGACAGGGACGCGGACGGTACCTTCGTGGATACCGCCGGCATCCTGCAGCACCTCGACCTCGTGGTGAGCGGCGACAGCGCGCTCGTCCACCTCGCCGGCGCCCGTGGGCGCCCCGCCTTCCTCGCCCTGCGCGTGGTGCCCGACTGGCGCTGGGGCCGCGTGGGGGAGCGCGCCGCCCTTTACCCGAGCGTCCGCCTGTTCCGTCAGCGCAAGCCGGGCGAATGGGACGAAGTCTTCGCCCGCATCGCCGGGGCGGTGGAAGACCTGCTGCGGATGAAAGAGGCATCGTAAGCCCGCAGGCCGGTCATTTCACCCGCCGCCGCGCCAGGTGGCCCGGCGCCATCCGGCGCTCGCTGGATCAACCCTGCCGCGGCCGGTGAGATGCGGATCCGGCGCGGCCCGCGTGGCGGCAGGCGGCCGGATTGCGGAGACGGTTTCGCTGGAAAACGCGCTCTGCCGCCTTGCAAAGCCGCCTCTGGTTCGGCATAGGAGTGCGAGCGGGAGACGTGGCCGAGAGGCTGAAGGCACTCGTTTGCTAAATGAGCAGACCCCCAAAAGGGTCTCGAGGGTTCGAATCCCTCCGTCTCCGCCACTCCTTAAGCCATTGACTTTGCTGGATTAATTTTCTGTCGCCGACCCTGTTCGACACCTTGCTCGACACATGGGGAACTTCTGGCGGCGGGGTGGGGCGTGGACCTTTCAATTCCATGTGCCGAAGGGATTCGTGGCCCGGCTCGGCCCGACGCCGATCCGTGTTCTCCTTGGTCGACTGCAAGCCCTTGAAGCCCGCCGTCGCGCTCGTATCCTCGCGGGCCGGGCGACGGAGATGTTGGGGGCAGGGGAGCGATCGGGACCTCATGAGGCGGAGCCTCGCGTCGCTTGCCGCGGAACTGGTGGCTCTTCGCAAGGCGGAATCCTCGGGCGTGGGCGTCTTGCCGGGGCCGTTCTCGGATGACACCGAGCCTGAACCTGGCCCTGGACGAGCGCCATCGGGCCGCCGCTGCGGAGCGATTGGGATTCGTCTCGCGCCCCGCGACAAACGCTCGGGCGTGGCGCGGGCTCCGCATGGAGCCGCTTGGGAGGCGGAACGGACGACCCCACGTTCGCATCGTGGCCCAGCTTGCCAGGGTGCATGGCGCGCGTCCGATAGCCGATGCGGCTTCGTCACCGGTTCCTGCGCCCGCGCCGGCGACGCCCTCTTTCCCTGTCCTCTACGATCGACGACGACCTCGCCCGGAAAGCGGAAGACGCCGTGTGCACGTCGAACACTCCTGCGAAGCTCGCAAAAGCTGGCATGGGTGCCGACCAAAGCGGGAGCTGGACGTTGCCACGGCGTGGCGGGACTTTAACTGACGCGCCGGCGCCCTGCGGGACGTCACCCTGACCGCCTGCACCCACGACCTCGGAACGAGGTGCAGCAGAGGCGTGGATGACGCGGTGGCGACCTTCTGCGGCATGCGTCGGCAGCCGGCGCTTCCACCAGCGTGAACCGCCATCCGCTCCTGTGCCGCGCCGCGGCCTTCGCGGGAGCGGACTCATGAAGGTCACAGCCGCAGGCCGGCCTGCTTCAGCAGCGGGAGGGTGGTGGCGGCGAAATGGTCGAGATCCGCGGCGAAATCGTAGAAGTTGAGCTGCACCCCGTCTATGCCGGTCGCCTTCAGCGCCGCGAGCTGGTCCACCACCTGCTCCGGTGTGCCGATGATCTCGATGTTGCCGCCGAGATTCAGCCCCTGCTTCTGCGTGGGGTCGTTGCGCCCGCGCCAGGCCACGGCATCGCTGTCGTAGCCGCGGTGGCCGAAGGAGGTGTGGGTGGGCGCGGGGACCCCCTCGGCGATGGCGCGTGCATAGGCCCAGGCCTCGGCCTCGCTGTCGCGGCTCACGACGATGGGGTTGATGATGGTCTTCACCTCGCGCCCCCTCGCCCGCGCGCGGGCCTTGATGTCCGCGATGTGCTGCGGCAGCGTCTCCAGCGCGCTGTCGATATGGGCGCCGCCCGGCGAGGTGATGAACACGAGGTCCGAGTGGCCGGCGGCGAAATCGATGCCCGCCGGCGAGCCGGTGGCGGTGACGAGGATGGGCCGCCCGAAATTCGGCTTGGGCGTGATGTAGCCGTTCACGATCTTCCAGGGGTTCAGCCGCCCGTCGTGGGAGTAGTTCTCGGTGTCGCTCCACAGGCGATGGAGCACCTCGAACAGCTCGGCCGTCATTTCGTAGCGCCGGTCGTGGTCGATGCGGTTCCAGCCAAACATCTCATGCTCCACCGCCCGGTGGCCGGTGACGATGTTGATGCCCCATCGGCCCTTCGAGATGTGGTCGAAGGTGGCGCCGATCTTGGCGATGTGCAGCGGATGCCACGGGCCGTAGAGCACGTGCAGGGTGGAGATCAGCAGGATGTTGCTGGTCTGGGCGGCCATCGCCCCGAGGGCGACGAAGCTGTCCAGCGAAGCCTCCCCGTCATAGCCGCCCTTCGGCAGCCATTGGGTGCGGGAGAAGGCGATGTCGAAGCCCAGCGCGTCCGCCTTGCGCACCAGGGCCGCGTTATAGTCGAACGTCCAGCTGTTGCTCGTGGGGTGGTCTGAGAAGTGGATGTCCTGGAGGTTCAGGAACAGCCCCAGCATGAGCGGCTGGCGGGCGGAGCGCGAGAGCGGGCTGTCGGGGAAATCGAGCGGGCCGCGAAGCGCCGGCCCCGCCGCCGGGGCGGCGACCGCGCCGGGGCTGATCGTGACGTCAGGGGTGGAAACGGCGGCTCCTGCGGACATGGCGAACCTCGTGACTGGATCGATGGAAGGCCCCGCCTCCCCCCGGCGGGGCGGGACGGAAGGCGGGTGCGCGCCGGGCCCGGAGCGGGCGCGAAGGCAGGCGGCCGCTCAAGGACGCGGCGCCTCAGGCGGCGGAGGAGCGCTCCGCGGCGCGGTCCTGAGCCCGCGCGGCAACCCGCAGGGCGGCGTCGCCGCCACCGGTGCGCGGCGTCCGGCCTTCTACCGGGTGGCTCGGATCGGTGTAGAACTGGGTCGAGGCATGCCCCTCGGGCACGAGCGCGTCCACGAACGCCTCGTCTTCCGCCGTGAAGCGATAGCCGAGTGCCGCCACGTAGTTATCCCATTGCTGTTCCGTGCGTGGGCCGGCGATGGCGGCGGTGACGAGGCGGTTGTTCAGAACCCAGGACAGGGCGAAGGCGGCGCTGTCTGTGCCTCGCTCCGCCGCGTGACGGGCAACCTTCTGCGCCACGACCAGGGACGCCTCCCGCCATTCGGTCTCGAGGATGCGCCGGTCGCCGCGTCCCGCCCGGCTCTCGGCGGCGGGCGGGGCGCCGGGCAGGTACTTGCCGGTCAGCACCCCGCGCGCCAGCGGCGAGTAGGAGACGACGCCGAGCCCATGGAAGGCGGCGGCGGGAAGCTGCTCCACCTCGGCCGTGCGGTCGGCGATATTGTAGAGCGGCTGGCTGGCGATCGGCCGGTCGATGCCGAGCTGGTCGGCGAGATGGGCCACCTCGCCGATGCGCCAGCCGCGGAAGTTGGAGACCGCGAAATAGCGCACCTTGCCGGCGTGGATGAGATCGGCCGCCGCCCGCACCGCCTCGCCCAGCGGCGCATCGAAGATGGCGCGATGGAAATAGAGGATGTCGATATAATCCGTCCCCAGGCGGCGCAGGCTCGCTTCCGCCGCCTCGATCACCCACTTGCGGGAGAGCCCCTGGCGGTTCGGCCCCTCTCCGCCCGGATTGGCGAGCTTGGTTGCGAGCACATAAGCGTCGCGATCGGCCCGCACGGCGCGGCCCACCACTTCCTCGGTCGCGCCCTTCTGGTAGACGTCGGCGGTGTCGAGGAAGAAGAAGCCCGCGTCCTTCGCCTTGTGGATGATGCGATGGGCGGTGGCCTCGTCGGTGGGGCCGCCGAACATCATGGTGCCCAGCGCGAGCTGCGGCACCGCGAGCGCGCTGCGGCCGAGATACCGGTAGTCGGGAGTGGTCATGCGAGGCCTCTATTGCAGCGCGCCTTCCAGGGCGTGGTGGCAGGCCACCTGCTGGCCGCCCCCGGCCGGGCGCAGGGCCGGGTCGGCCTCCGTGCACAGGGGAGTGGCGAGCGGGCAGCGGGGGTGAAAGCGGCATCCGCCCGGCACGTTGCGTGCGCTCGGCAGGTCGCCGGAGAGCGGCGCGGCATGGCGCCGGCGCCCCGGCGTGGGCACGGCCTCCATCAGCGCGCGGGTGTAGGGATGCAGCGGACGGCTGAAGATCTCCCGCCAGCTCCCGGCCTCGACGATGCGGCCGAGATACATGACCAGCACCCGGTCCGCGAAATAGCGGACCACCGAAAGGTCGTGGGAGATGAACAGGTAGGACAGGCCAAGCTCCGCCTTCATCCGCGACAGCAGGTTGAGGATCTGCGCCTGGATCGACAGGTCGAGCGCCGATACGGGCTCGTCGCAGATGACGAGGCGCGGCTTCAGGATCAGCGCCCGCGCGATGCCGAGGCGCTGGCGCTGTCCGCCGGAGAATTCATGCGGATAGCGGCCGAGAGCTTCGCGCGGGAGCCCCACGCGCAGGATGGCCGCCTCGGCCGCCGTCCTGCGTGCCGCGCGGTCGCCGATGCCGTGCACCTCCAGCGGGCCGGTCAGGATCTCCGCCACCGTGTGGCGTGGGTTGAGGGAAGCGAAGGGGTCCTGGAACACCATCTGCGCCTGCCGGCGGTAGCCCTTCAGCGCCGCGCCCGCCAGCCCGCCCACCTCGGCGCCGTCGAAGACGATGCGGCCGGAGGAAGGCTCCACCAGGCGCAGAAGCACCTTGGCGAGGGTGGACTTGCCGCAGCCGGACTCTCCGACGAGCCCCACCGTCTCGCCCGGCTCGACCTCGAAGGAGATCCCGTCCACCGCGCGCAGCCGGCTGCCGCCCGCGCCGTAGGCGGCGTGAAGGTTCTCAACCGACAGCAGCGGCATGGCGGATCTCCGGCGTGGGCACGGGCGTGGTGACCGGGCAGGCGGCGAAATGGCCGGGCGCGACGCGCGCGAGCTCTGGCACCTGCGCCCGGCAGGCGGCCTGCGCCAGCGGGCAGCGGGGCGCAAAGGCGCAGCCCTCCTGCCCGGCGGCAGAGGCGATGGAACCGCGGATCTCGCTCAGCGGCCCGCGTGAGGCATGCTGGCCCGCATCGAGCCGCGGCGAGGCCGCGAGCAGCCCGCGCGTGTAGGGGTGGAGCGGCGCCGCGAACAGGGGGGCGAAGGGGGCTTCCTCCACCTTGCGGCCGGCATACATCACCGCCACGCGGTCCGCCCATTCGGCGACCACGCCGAGATCGTGGGTGATGAGCAGCAGCCCCATGGACAGATCCCGCCTCAGCGCATCCAGCAGGTCCAGCACCTGGGCCTGGATGGTCACGTCGAGGGCGGTGGTGGGCTCGTCGGCGATGAGCAGGCGCGGCGAGCAGGCCACCGCGATGGCGATCATCACCCGCTGGCGCATGCCGCCGGAAAGCTCGTGAGGATAATCGTCGACCCGCCGCTGCGGCTCCGGGATGCGCACGAGGTCGAGCAGCTCCACCGCCCGCGCCCGCGCCGCCCGCCGCGAGAGCCCCTGGTGCAGGCGCACCACCTCGGCGATCTGCTCGCCCACGCTCAGCACCGGGTTGAGGGAGGTCATCGGCTCCTGGAACACCATGGCGATGTCGCGCCCGCGCACGTCCCGCAGCGCGCGGTCATCGAGGCGGGCAAGGTCGCGCCCGCCGAGCAGGATCTCGCCGCCGGCGATGCGCGCCCGTTCGGGCAGCAGGCGCAGCAGGGCGAGGGCGGTGAGCGACTTGCCGGAACCGCTCTCGCCCACCAGCGCCAGGGTCTCCCCGGCCTCGACCGAGAGGGAGAGCCCACGCACCGGGCTCGCCTTCGGAAAGGCGATGGTGAGCTCGCGCACGTCGAGGAGGGCGCTCATCTCAGGCCTCCGCCGAAAGACGCGGGTTGAGTGCATCGTTCAGCCCGTCGCCGATCAGGTTCAGCGCGAGCACGGTGAGCACGATGGCAAGGCCCGGAATGGCCGAGAGATACCAGGCGGTGCGCAGCAGCTCGCGCCCCGCGCCGATCATCGACCCCCAGCTCACCACGTTGGGGTCGCCGAGCCCCATGAACGACAGGGCGCTCTCCATGAGGATCGCGGTCGCCACCGTCACCGAGGCGAGCACGATCACCGGCGGCAGCGCATTGGGCAGGATCTCGCGGAAGATGATGCGCCCGTGCCCGTAGCCGAGCGCGCGGGCGGCCGCGACGAACTCCTTCTCCCGCAGCGTCCGGAACTGCGCCCGCACCAGCCGCGCCACCTGCGGCCACGACACCGCGCCGATGGCGAGCGCGATGGCGGGAACCGACGGTTCCGCGATCGCCACCAGGACGATCAGCAGGATGAAGCCGGGGATGGTCTGGAAGATCTCCACCAGCTTGCTCAGCACATCGTCCACCGCGCCGCCGAAATAGCCCGCCGCCGCGCCCACGAGGATGCCGGCGAAAAGCCCCGCCAGCGTGGCGGCGGCGCCGATGAGCAGGCTCACCCGCGCCCCGTGGACGAGGCCGGCGAGCACATCGCGCCCCAGCGCGTCGGTTCCGAGGGGAAAGCGCGGGTCCTGGCCCGGCCACAGCAGCGGGCGGCCCGCCATCTCCAGCGGGTCGTCGGGGAAGAGGAGCGGCGCCGCGAGGGCGGCCGCCAGCACCAGCGCGAGGATGGCGAGGCCGGCGGCCGCCGTCGGGTTGGCGAGGAAGGCCTGCAGCGCGCGGCGCCGGCCCGCCGGCGCGAGGCGCAGCACCTCATCGGCCGCGGCGCGGGCGGCATCGGGCGCATGGACATTCGGCCAGATCGCGGGCTCCGCGGGGGCCGTCGGGAGATCCGGCGCATGGGTCCGCGCGGGCGCGCCTGCGGAGGCGAGGGCATCGGTGCCGTGCATCAGCGCACCTCGATCCGCGGGTCGAGCGCGGCCTGGAGAATGTCGATGGCCGCGTTGATGGCCACCACCAGCAGCGACGACAGCAGGAGGATGCCGAGCAGCACATGGAAATCGCGCCCCAGCACCGCTTCATAGGCGAGGCGCCCGAGCCCCGGCCAGCTGTAGACGGTTTCCACCACCACCGCCCCGCCCATGAGGCCGGCGAGGTGGATGCCGGCCATGGTGGTGACCGGGATCAGCGCGTTGCGCAGCACATGGCGCGTGGTGACGGCGAGCGGGGAAAGCCCCTTGGCGCGGGCGGTGCGCACATGGTCCTGGGCACGCACCTCCAGCATCTCGCCGCGGGTGAGGCGGGCATAGATGGCCACGTAGAACAGCCCCAGGGAGAGCGCCGGCAGCACGAGATGGCGCACGTGGTCCCAGAGCGCGGCGAAGCCGGTGAGGCCGGCGCCGATGGTCTGCGCCCCGCCGCTCGGCAGCCAGCCGAGCTTCACCGAGAACAGGACGATGAGCATCAGGCCGATCCAGAAGCTCGGGATGGAATAGAACAGCAGTGAAAGCACGCTCAGCACCCGGTCCGGCACCCGCCCTGCGAAGCTCGCCATCACCGCGCCTAAGGTGATGCCGGCGAGGAGCGCGAAGCCCAGGGCGACGCCCATCAGGCTCAGCGTGTTCGGCAGGCGGGCGGCCACGAGGTCCGCCACCGGCTGGTTGAAGCGCGGCGAGACCCCGAGGCTGAAATGGGCGAGGCTGGAGAGATAGGCGGCGAGCTGCTGCAACACCGGCAGATCGAAGCCGAACTTCGCCTTCAGCGCCGACAGCGTCTCCACGGTGGCGGCGCCGGCCTCTCCCGCCAGCACGTCGGCCGCGTCGCCGGGCGCGAGGCGCAGCAGGAAGAAATTGAGGATGAGGATGCCGACGACGGTCGGCACCGCCTGGAGCGCCGTGCGGCGCACGGCCCTCAGGAAGCGTGGCAGCCGCCTCATGGCCGCCTCCGCCGGGCCGGCCGCCATCCGCGCCGGGGATCTGCGTCGCGGGTCATGGCTCACGCCTCGATGTAGACGTCGGCGAAGGAGGCATCGACGCCGGTCACGCCGATGGTGTGGTTCTTCACCTTCGCGTTGTAGACGGTCACGCCGTCGGGGGCGATGAGCCCGAGGGCGGCGACGTCGTCGTGCACCACCCGCTGGAAGTCGAACCAGAGCTGCCGGCGCGCCTGCGGATCAGGCTCCACCGCCGCCGCCTCCAGCAGGCGGTCCACCTCCGGATTGCCGTAGTGGGAGACGTTCGAGAACGGCAGGCCCACGCGGAAATTCTTCGACCACAGGGTGCGCTGCACGCCCAGGGTGGGATCGAAGATGTTCTGGAGGGACTCCAGCGTGATGTCGAAGTCGCGCCCGGTATAGGCCTTCTGGATGTAAGTGGAGAAATCGAAGAACTGGAAGTCCACCGGTATCCCGACCTTGGCCAGGGACTGCTTCACGAAATCGCCCGCCGCCTGCGTGTTGAAGGGGTTGGCATACAGGCGCAGCGGAAAGCGCGTGCCATCCGCCTTGCGCGGATAGCCGGCCTCGTCGAGCAGGCGGTTCGCGGCCTTCAGGTCGTAGCCGTAGGGCTTGATCGACGGATCGACGAACGCCTTCAGATTGGGGCTGATGACCGAGGCCGCGACCTCGCCGTAGCCGAAATACACGACGTCCAGCAGCTTCTGAAGGTCGATGGCATGGGCGATGGCGAGACGCACCCGCCGGTCCTGCAACTGGGGCCGCTCGAAATTGAAGTAGAGCTGGGTCATCCGCGCGGCGTATTCGTAGCCGCGCTTCTCCGCCCCGAGGCCCGGAAGCGCCGACACGCGCGCCAGGTCCGCATAGGGCACCGGCGGGCCACCCGCCAGGTCCAGCTCGCCCGCCTCGAACGCAGCCGAGCGCGCGCTCTGGTCGGCGATGAAGCGCAGCACCACCCGGTCGAGATAGGGCTTGCCCGCGTCCCAATAATCGGGGTTCCGATCAAGGATGATGTGGCTGCCCCGCACCCATTCCCGGAAGATGAAGGGGCCGGTTCCGACAGGCGCGGAGCCGTTCTTGTTGGTGAGCGGGTCCGTGCCTTCGTAGATGTGCTTCGCCACGATGGGCGATTCATTGGCATCGAGTGCCGTGAGAAGGTAGGGCGCCGGCTTTGAAAGGCGGATGACGGCGGTGTGGGGATCGGGCGTCTCCACCGCAGTGACGGCGGCGAAGGTGCCGCGGCCGCGGGGATGAACCTCCTTGAGCAGCTTGATGGAATAGGCCACGTCCTCGGCGGTGAAGGGTTGGCCGTCGTGCCAGCGCACCCCCTCGCGCAGCTTGAAGACGTAGCTGAGGCCGTCCGGGCTCACGCTCCACTCGGTCGCCAATGCGGGCCGGGGGTTGAAGTCGAGATCGTAGGTGAGCAGGCCCTCCGTCACTTTCGGCGAGACGCGCTGCGTCGGCCCGGCGGTGTGGGCGATGGTGACCAGCGTCGAGGGCTCGTGCTCCACCAGGAAGCGCAGGACACCGCCCCTCACCGGCCCCGAGGCCGGGCCCGGCGCGGCCTCGGCCGCCCACGCGGGCCGGTGCCCGGCGCCCAGCAGCAGCGCAGCGGCGCCCAGGAGCACCGAGCGACGGGCAATTCCGCCGTTGCCACCAAGGGGCGTATCGGGCTCCACGGAACGGGTCGGCATGGGCATTCGCCATCTCCATCGGCGGTGGATCACAGCCCCGACGATAGGACCTCGGGCCATTTCGTCAATTTATTTTATATAAAATCGATACATTAAGTGTATTTATGAGGCGTTCGTTGGATCGCGCGGTTCGGAGACAGCCGCCGCGGCGCGCCACCGGGCCCCTCGTGCCGACCCCGCCCGCAGGCGGGTCCGGCTCTTTCCTCCGTCCGGCGGGCGCGTGCGCCATGCCGGCGCGCACGCGAAGGCATGACACAGACATGAGCCGCGACCGCCTGTTCCTGATCTCCCCCGGCTTCGAGGACCCCGCCCATCCCGGCCGTGCCTACTTCTGCCCGCACTGCAACGCAGTGGAGGGGGTGCTTGCCTCCCATCCCGCGCTGGCCGAGGCGATCGAGGTCGTGCGCGTGCCGTTCGCCCGGCCGCGTGCGCCGGTCGTGGCGCTCATCGGGGAAGAGAATCAGAGCCTGCCGGTGCTGCTCCTCGGCGACAGCGCGCCGCCGCCGGACGACGCCCTCAGCCATGGCGCGCTGCGCTTCGTCGCCGATACCCGCCGCATTCTGGAAGTGATCGCCGAGCGACACGGCGTGCCCTTCCCCCACTGACGCCGGATTTCGGTGCCCGCCCCACCCAGAAGGACCAGACCATGACCCAGATCGACGAGGCATGGGGCGCCGGCCCCTCGGTGCGCTACGAGGAACTGGCGGGCCGCTTCCGTCCCCTCTTCCGCACCATCCGCGAGAGCGCGGTGGAGCGCGAGCAGGCCCACCGCCTGCCGCACGCGGAGATCGCCGCGCTGAAGGCGGCCGGCTTCACCACCCTGCGCCTGCCCCAGTCCGAGGGCGGCTTCGGGGCCACCCTGCCGGAGCTGTTCAACCTGCTGATCGAGCTTGGCGAGGCCGATCCCAATGTCACCAATGCGCTGCGCGCCCATTTCGGCTTCACCGAGGAGGTGCTGAATTCGCCCTTCCAGGACTACCGTGACCGCTGGGTCCGGCGCATCGCGGCCGGCGAAACCGCCGGCAGCGGTTTTTCGGAGGCGGAGAACGTGGTGGGGCATTTCTCCACCCGCCTCGTGCGCGAGAACGGCGCATGGCGTCTCAACGGCGAGAAATACTACACGACCGGCTCGCTCTTCGCCGACTGGATCAATCTCGGCGCCGACGACGAGAATGGCGATTTCATCCTCGCCCAGGTGCCCACCGACGCCCCCGGCGTCACCATCGTCGACGACTGGGACGGCTTCGGCCAGCAGCTTACCGCGTCCGGCACCGCGCGATTCAAGGACGTGCTTCTCTCCGACGATCACGTGAACCCGCAGCGCCAGCGCTTCGGCTATTCCGTGGCCTTCTACCAGCTCGTCCACCTCGCGACCCTCGCCGGCATCGGCCGCGCGGCGGCGGGCGACGTGGCCCGGCTGGTCCGCGCCCGCACGCGCGTGTTCAGCCACGGCAATGCCGCCCGCGTCAGCGACGATCCGCAGATCCTGCAGGTCGTGGGCCGCGTGCGCGCCAACGCCTACGGTGCCGGCGCTGCCGTGCTCAGGGCGGCCGAGGCCCTGCAGCGTGTCTATGAGACGCGGCAGGATGAGGCGACGGAGGGGCCCCATGCCGCCGTCGCCGTGGCCGACCTGGAGGTGAACCAGGCCGTGACCGTGGTGACCTCCCTCATCCTGGACGCGACGACGCTTCTGTTCGACGCCCTCGGCGCATCGTCCGCCAAGCGCGGCGTCGGTCTCGACCGGCACTGGCGCAATGCCCGCACCCTCTCCTCCCACAATCCGCGCATCTATCGCGAACGCATCGTCGGTGACTTCGCGGTGAACGGCGCCGCGCCACCGGCGCCCTACCGCGTGGGTGCCCCGGCGCCAGCAGGCAGCTGACGCCGGCGGGAGAGAGCCCCCATGCCTCCGGCCGGGCGTCCGCGCCTTCCGTGCCCAGCCTCCCGCCCCGTCGCCCGCCGAACCATCGGCTGCGCCGCGGGCGCCTGCGGCATCGGGCCCGCAACGCCCGCGCCGCGGCCCCGCTGCGACGGACGAGAAAGGAGCGCGGCATGCTGACGAAGAAAGGCAAGTACGGCCTGAAGGCCGCCGTTCATCTCGCGCGGCTGCCGCCGGGCGTGTTCACGCAGGTTTCCGACATCGCCGGAGCCAACCGCATCCCGAAGAAATTCCTCGACGTGATCCTGAGCGAGCTGCGACACGCGGGCTTCCTGGCCTCGCGCAAGGGCAAGCTCGGCGGCTATCGCCTCGCGCTGGCGCCCGAAACGATCATCGTGGGCGCCATGATCCGCACGCTCGATGGCCCGCTCGCCGCATTCCCCTGCGCCAGCCGGGACGCCTACGAGCGGTGCGCCGATTGCGACGTCGAGGGCTGCGAGGTTCGCCTCTTGATGGTGCAGGTGCGCGACGCCGTCGGCACCGTGCTCGACACCACCACCCTCGCCCAGATGCGCGACCTCTCCCACGAGGCCCTGGCCGCCTTCGTGGACTACATCTGATCGCGCGGCGCCGGCTTCCGTCGGGAGGGAGAGGGCTGCATCGATATAGAATATAGTATATCTATAAAATAAATTGACATAATGCGCCTCAGGCCGGCATCCTCGCCAGGGTCGGAGGTTGCCCCCATGAGCGTTTCCCAGAGCCCGGATTTCTTCTGGTTCATTCCCACCCACGGCGACGGCGCCTATCTCGGCTCGGAGACGCGGCAGCGGCCGCCGGAATTCGCCTATTTCCGGGAGGTCGCCCAGGCGGTGGACCGGCTCGGCTACAAGGGCGTCCTGCTGCCCACCGGCCAGAGCTGTGAAGACAGCTGGATCACCGCCGCCGGCCTCGCCACCACCACAGAGCGCCTTCGGTTCCTGGTGGCCCTGCGGCCCGGCGTCACCTCTCCCGCCTTCGCCGCGCGGCAGGCTGCGGCGCTCGACCGCCTTTCCGACGGTCGCCTCCTGTTGAACGTGGTGGTCGGCGGCCACCCGGCCGAGCTCGCCGCCGACGGCATCTTCCTCGACCACGATGCCCGCTATGCCCAGGCGGCGGAATTCCTGACCATCTGGCGCGATCTCGTCGGCGGGAAGAAGGTCGACTTCACCGGGCGCTACTATCGGGTCGAGCACGGCCGGCTCGACTTCCCCGTGGTGCAGCAGCCCCATCCCCCGCTGTGGTTCGGCGGCTCCTCGCCGGCGGGCCACGAGGTGGCCGCGGAGCATGTCGGCGTCTACCTCAGCTGGGGCGAGCCGCCGCATCTGCTGAAGGACAAGCTTGCCGACGTGCGCGCCCGCGCCGCCGCACGGGGCCGCACGCTCAAGTTCGGGCTGCGGGTGCACTTCATCGTGCGCGAGACGGAGTCCGAGGCGTGGGCCGCGGCCGAGAAGCTCATCTCGCGTGTCTCCGATGCACAGATCGAAAACGCCCAGAAGCGCTTCAAGGAGGAGATGGATTCGGTGGGGCAGGCCCGCATGGCCGCCCTCCAGCCGGGCGACCGCAGGAAACTGGAGGTGGCGCCCAACCTGTGGGCGGGCGTCGGCCTGGTCCGGCGCGGCGCCGGCACCGCCCTGGTGGGCGACCCGAAAAGCGTCGCCGCCCGTATTCGCGAATATCAGGAGATCGGCATCGAGACCTTCATCGGCTCGGGCTATCCCCACCTTGAGGAAGCCTACCGCACGGCGGAGCTGCTGTTCCCCGAGCTTGGCATCGACGGCCGCCGCCGCAAGGTCTCCGACAACATCGTCAACGAATTCGCCGTCGGCTCGCACGGCGCAGAGCCGCACCTCGCAGCCGCCTCCTGAGCACCGGAAGAAGGATTCCCGCCATGACCACCCGCCGCGCCTTCGGCCGTCTCGTCGCGCTCGCCCTTGCCCTCGGTGTCTCGGCCGTTCCGGCCGTGGCCGAAGGCACCCTGCGCATCGCCCAGCAGTTCGGCACCCTCTACACGCCCTTCCATGTCATGAAAGAGAAGGGCCTCATCGAAAAGCACGGCAAGGCGCTCGGCATCGACATCACGGTGGACTGGACCCGCCTTTCGGGCGGCTCGGCCGTGAACGACGCTCTGCTCTCCGGCGCCATCGACGTCGCCTCGGCCGGCATCGGCCCCTTCCTCACCTTGTGGGATCGCACCCGCGGCACCGCCAACGAGGTGAAGATCATCGGCGCCTTCGGAGCCCAGCCCAACTTCCTCATCACCAACAATCCCAATGTGAAGACCATCAAGGACTTCACCGAGAAGGACAAGATCGCGACGCCGGCCGCCGGCGTCTCCGTGCAGGCGCGCATCCTCCAGCTTGCCGCGGAGCAGGCGTTCGGCCCCGGCAACGCCCGGAAGCTCGATCCCCTGATGGTGACCCTGCCTCATCCCGACGCCACCGCCGCGCTCATCGCCGGCGGCACGGAGATCACCGCGCACCTGTCCAATCCGCCGTTCCAGAACCGCGCGCTGAAGGACCCCAAGGTCCACAAGGTCTTCTCCTCCTACGATATCTTCGGCGGCCCGATCACGCCGACCGTCGCCTACACGACGGTGAAATTCCGCGAAGCCAATCCGAAGACCTACAAGGCTTTCTTCGATGCCTTCACCGAGGCGACGAAATGGGTGGAGGAGCACAAGGCCGAAGCCGCCGAGATCTACGTGAAGGCGGAGCAATCCAAGCTCGACCCTGCCTTCGTCACGGAAGTGCTGTCGGACCCGGATACACGCTACACTCTCGTTCCGCTCGGCACGCTGAAGTTCGCGGACTTCATGAACAGCATCGGCGCCATCAAGGCGAAGCCTGAAAGCTTCAAGGACTTCACCTTCCCGGACCTGCACGCTGCCTCCGGCTCGTGAGGCCCACCTCATCAATGCCCGCAGTCCACGCCCTCCGGGGTTCGCCACGCGCGGCCGCACGCTTGATGACATGGCGACGCGGGGGGCGGTGGAGGAGGAGGGCAGGTGAGGTGGCCCCGAAAAACGCACAGTGAGCTGCACCCCACGGCCGGGGGATCTGCCTCGGCTGGAGCGGGCAAGCGCGACGTGGGCGCTGTGCCTCGGACACGGCCCCTGCGATGCCGCCACAAGGCGGACCATCAGGGGCTTGCGCTCAAGGCGTCGCGTTGCGGCGCCTGCTGGACGATATGGAACAGGTGGGCGGTCGTCTCATCCGCCGGGTGCCGGCCGCGCGGATGAAAATGCGCGGGGCGTCCCGGCAGGTCGCCCTCAATAGCTGGCGTAGAGCCTCGCCTGGAAGGTGAAGTCGCCGGCCTGGGTGTAGGTGGCGTCGGTGAGGGCGACGCCGCCGACGAGGGTTGCGGTGAAATTGCGGCCCAGCGTGTAGTCCACGCCAAGGCCGATGCCCGCCAGCGAATAGTCGTTCCGCGGAACCGGCCCCAGCACGCCCTCATAGCCATAGGCGCGGCCCCAGCCGAGGTCCACGAAGGCATAAGGCGAGACCTGGTCGCCGACGCCCGCGGCGCCGAAGGTGGACAGCAGCGCGAAGGTGGGCGCGCGCAGCTCGTTGCGCCACACGAGGCCGGTGTCCACCGTGGCATCGTCCAGCGTGTAGCCGCGCGTCGCGTAAAGCCCGCCGAGGCTCAATTGCTCCGTATCCGGCAAGGGCTGGCCGGCCGCGGTTCCGAAGAGCTCGCTCACCCAGTTGAACCCGGCGGGCAGCCGCGTCACCCGGTTGAGGTCGCCGGTGCCGTAGAGATAGGTCACGTCGGTGACGCGCCCGCCGCTATAGCGGCTCCAGTTCGCGCCGGTGTTGCCGCCGATCACCCCGCCCGGATTGCCGATGAGCTTCAGGTCAAGGCTCGTCGTGCCGTAGGGGTCCGCGCGCGAGATGGACCAGCCGGCGATCAGCTCGAACAGCTCCGCGTCCGCCCCGCCGATATTCTCGCCGGTGAAATAGCTGGTGCGCGATACCGTCTTGCCGGCGGCCCCCAGGATCAGGTCGCCCGCATAGAGGCCGGGCGCGAGATTGGAGATCGCCGTGCGGTAATAGACCGGGATCTCCAGCGTGGTGTTGTCATAGGCGAAGAGGCCGGCGGAACCGTTCTGGCGCGTGGCCACATAGTTCGGCACGATCTCGATGCCCTGGCGTGCGCCGGTGGAGACGACGAAGCGCGCCGCCTGACTGTAATAGCTGGGCTGGTCCGGCCCGGTGCCCACCGAGGCGGGATCGCTCCAGAAATTGGGGCTGCCAGTAACCTGATAGGACAGGAAGCTCTCCGGCACGCCGAACACGGCGGCGCCGAAGCCAGCGTAATAGCGGTCGAAGCCGGTGGTGTGGGTGCCGGTATTGGACCAGCCGGCGAACACCTGCCAGGGTTTTTGCGGTGTCACCTCCAGGGTGAGCGTGCTGAGGCCCAGCTCATCACCCGGCGCGAACACGCCATTGACCGCGCGATAGGGATAGCGGTTGAGCCAGGCGAGATCCTCATCCAGGGCTTCGGCGGCGATGCGCTGGCCCGGTGCCGCGCGCACGCGGGCGGCAAGGCCCGCCTCGGTGCCTGGTTCCGCGCCCGATACCTTCACCGATCCGGTGCGGAACTCCACCACCCGCAGCGTGAGGACGCCGCCGGTGACCTCCTGCGGCGGCAGGGTGACGGAGACGAAGGGATAGCCCGCGGCCCGGTAGACCTTGGCGATGGCCGCCTGGATGTCGGAGATGCGTTTGCGCGACAGGGGCTGGCCGATGAAGGGGGCGAGCGCCGTCTCGAGCGCGACGCGGTCGATGTCGCCGACGGCGCCGATGCGGATGCCGCGCCCGGCCCTGCCGGCGACGCTTTCCTTCGGCCCGATGAGGCTGATGCCGGAGAGGGCGACGCCGAGGGGTGTATCGTCGGGGCTGCCGGCGAGATCCTGCGGCCCGATGATGAGGCGCCCCTGGCCGGACATCACCGGCGGCAGGTTGCGCTCCACCGGCGCGATCACCTGCGCGAGGGCGGGAGCGCTGAGGGAGATGCCGCCGAGGGCCAGCATGCCGAGCGCGCCGGGCCTCTTCATCTTGCGTGCGGAAACGGCCATCGGCTCAGCGCCCCCCGAAGCTCAGCCACGGGCCGGCCGGTAGATTGTCCGGCGTCGGCAGGAAGGCGCATGGGTTGCCCGATGACGAGCCGCCACACGAGGCCAATGGCTGCGGCCCCTGCTGCGGATGATCCAGGACGGAGATCAGGCTCCAGGTGTCGAGCGTCTCCACATACTGGTCGGCCACGCTCGTCTCCACGAAATCCGGCCGGGCCTGCGTCGGCGCGGTGGTGCCGACCACCGTCAAGGTGCCGGGCACATAGGTCAAAGCATAGTTCGCGGACGCCGAAAGGCTGCCCTGCAGGATGGGGTAGCGCCCGGCAGCCGAAGTGTCGTCCGCGGGGCTCGTGAGCGCGCCCGTGAGCACATCGCCATTGACGAGGCCCAGGCCGCCCAGCTCGTAGGTGAAGACCGGGTTCCCGGCCCCCTCGCGCCGGCTCTGGTTGTCGGCGGTCACGACAAGCGGGCGCGGGTTCACCGTCACGGAGTTGCCCGCATAGGTCAGCGTATAATTAGACGATGCCGCGAGCGTGCCTTGGGTGATGGTGTAGGCGCCCACGCTGGTGGCGGACGATGCGGCTGTCGCCAGCACCCCCGTGAGGGCATCGCCATTCACGAGGCCCGATCCGCCGACCGTGTAGGTGAGCGCCGGCACCGCGTCGCCATAGATCATGTTCCTCGCATCGGCAGCGATGGTGATGGGACGCGCGGCGATGGCGACGTTCGCGCCGACATAGGTCAGCACATAGTTGGACGATGCCGCCAGCGTGCCTTGGGTGATGGTGTAGGCGCCCACGCTGGTGGCGGACGATGCGGCTGTCGCCAGCACCCCCGTGAGGGCATCGCCATTCACGAGGCCCGATCCGCCGACCGTGTAGGTGAGCGCCGGCACCGCGTCGCCATAGATCATGTTCCTTGCATCGGCGGCGATGGTGATGGGACGCGCGGCGATGGCGACGTTCGCGCCCACATAGGTGAGCGCATAGTTGGAGGATGCCGCGAGCGAGCCCTGCGTGATGGCATAGGTCCCCACGCTGGCGGCGGACGATGCGGCTGTCGCCAGCGCGCCCGAGAGCGTGTCGCCGTTCACGAGGCCCGATCCGCCGACCGTGTAGGTGAGCGCCGGCACCGCGTCGCCATAGATCATGTTCTTCGCATCGGCGGCGATGGTGATGGGACGCGCGGCGATGGCAACGTTCGCGCCCACATAGGTGAGCGCATAGTTGGACGATGCCGCGAGCGAGCCCTGCGTGATGGCATAGGTCCCCACGCTGGCGGCGGACGATGCGGCTGTCGCCAGCGCGCCCGAGAGGGTGTCGCCGTTCACGAAGCCCGATCCGCCGACCGCATAGGTGAGCGCGGGCACCGCGTCGCCATAGATCATGGACTTGGCGTCGGCGGTGACGGTGATCGGCCGTGGCGTGACAGTGACGTTCGCGCCGACATAGGTCAGCGCATAGTTGGAGGATGCCGCGAGCGAGCCCTGCGTGATGGCATAGGCCCCCACGCTGGCGGCGGACGATGCGGCTGTCGCCAGCGCGCCCGAGAGGGTGTCGCCGTTCACGAAGCCCGATCCGCCGACCGCATAGGTGAGCGCGGGCACCGCGTCGCCATAGATCATGGACTTGGCGTCGGCGGTGACGGTGATCGGCCGTGGCGTGACAGTGACGTTCGCGCCGACATAGGTCAGCGCATAATTGGAAGATGCCGCGAGCGTGCCTTGGGTGATGGCGTAGGTGCCGACGTCGGACGTGGACGAGGCAGGCGTCGCCAGCGCTCCGGTCAGGGTATCGCCGCCATAGAGCGCCCCGCTGGTGATCCCATAGGTGGGCGTCGGCACGGCGTTGCCATAATGCATCGTCTGTGCACTCGCCGTCACCGTGAGCGCGGCCGGAGAGATGGTCAGCGCGCCGGGCGCGTAGGCGATGCTGTAGTTGGCGGAGGTCAGGCCCGAGACCGTGATGGAATAGCTGCCCACGTTCACCGCGCCCTGGGCCGTGCCGCCATAGGCCAGCGTGCCGCCGAGGCTCGCCGCCGTATCGCTGCCCACGAAGCCGCTGTAGGTCACGCCGTTGCCGCCGGAATAGGCGGCGCCATCAAAGGCCTTGCCGGCGTCGTTGGCGGTGACGGTAAGCGCCGCCCTGGTGACGACGAGCGTGCCGGATACGAAGGACATGTCGTAGCCGAACTGGCTCGAATACAGCCCCGAGAGCTTCAGCCCCGCGCCGGAATAGGTGCCCGCATCGGCGCTGGAGGCGGTGTAGGCGGCCGTGCCGGACACCAGGGCCGTGGTGTAGCCCGCCGGGCTGTAGACGAGCGTGCCGACATCCGTGGAGGTGGCCGAGCCATCATAGGTCTTGGTGCCGTTGCCGCCGGTGACCGTCAGGCCGGCCATGAAGCCGCGCAGCAGCGGCGCGGTGAAGCCGTCATAGATGCGCCAGACGGCGGATGTTCCGCCCGCGTCGTCCACATCCCAGCCGGCGGCGGTGAAGGTGGAGAGTGAGGTCATCTGGGTGGAGGAGAGGCCGGTGGCGCCGCTGGCCGAGCCCACGCCCACGCCAAGGCCGGTGCCCGAGGTGGTCATGTTCCAGAAGCTTGCCGTCACGGTGCCGGCATTGTTGCCGATGAGCCCGCCGTAGGGCGCCGCGGCCGAGGGCAGGGTGCCGGACGCGTAGCTGTTCGCCACCGTGCCGCTGTTCACGCCCACGAGGCCGCCCGCGGTGGCCCCGCCGGTGATGTTGCCGGTGGCGTAGCTATTTGTGATGGCAGCGGAATTGACGCCGACGAGGCCGCCGGCCGTCCCGGTGATGCCGAAGCCCGCCGTGACGGCGCCGGTGGCGAGGGAGCCGCTGATGGTGCCGGCGGAATTGTAGCCCACGAGGCCGCCCGCGCGCCCGTCATCCCCCACCTGCACCACGCCTTGCGCAAAGGAGGCGCTCACCGTGCCGGTGTTGGTGCCGACGAGGCCGCCGGCCGCGCTGGCGTCCGTGGTGCTCACCGTAGCCGAGGAGGAAGAGCCGGTGATGGTGCCGCTGTTCGTGCCGGCGATGCCGCCCAGCGCGCCCGCGCTCGCCGCGCCGTCATTGTCGACGCTGCCCGATGTCGCGACGTTGCTGACGGTGCCGCCATTGGTGCCGGCGAGCAGGCCCGCGTCGAGGCCGCTCACCGCGCCCGCTACCGTAAGGTTGCTCACGCTGCCGCCGCCGCCGATGGTGCCGAACAGGCCGGCCGAGATGGTCGGCCGATTGACGGCGAGGCCGCTGATGGTGTGCCCAGCGCCGTCGAGGCTGCCGGTGAATGCGGTGGTGGCGTCGCCGATGGAGAGGAAACCCGCGCCGGCGTTCCAGCCGGACGACGGCGCCGCGTTGATGTCGTCCACCAGCACGAAATTCTGCGCCAGCAGGCCGCTGGAGGCGAGGCCCTGCAGGCCGTAGAGGTCCGCGATCTGGTAAGGCGTCGCCGCCGCGCCGTCGCCGCCCGTGGCGCGCAGGAAGGTGGCGCCGCTGCCGAGGGCGAAATTGGTGGCGGCGAAAGCGGGCAGGGTGGCCGCGACCTGGCTCCATGTGCCACCGGTGAGCCGGAAGACGCTCACATCGACCGCGCTCGACGAGGTCGCCGTGCCCGACCCCGCGATGACGAGCGAGCCCGCCGTGCCGCTGACGGCGCCCCCGAGGCTGATGTTGCCGCCGCCGGTGGTGGAGAGAGTCAGGCTCGATGCGTCGGACCAGGACACCGCATCCACGACCGTGAGGGCGCCGGCGGCCGACAGGGTGACCGCGCCGCTGACGCTGAACGCGCCGCCGCTGTCGATGGTCAGCGGGCCCGAGGCGCCGAGATTGGCGTCGAGCGCATAGTTGCCGGCGGCATTGAGATAAACACCGTAGCCGGCGCTCAGGGTCAGCGGCGCGAACGACGCGGACGAGAGGAACGACAGATCGCTGTCCGCATAGCTGCCGCGCGCCGCCAGGTAATTGGCCTGCGTCGCCGTCAGCGTCGTCGCGCCGGTGATGACATGGACGGCCGTTCCATGGATGGAGACGTTCTGGACGCCATTGGTGCCGATGATGTCGGAGAAGGCGGCCCCCTTGGCGGCGCCGTTGTCCAGATAGGTCATCACGCCAGTGGCCGCGAGCGCCGAAGCCGGGGCGAGGATGTAATAATAGCCGTTGGCGCCCGACACCGCGCTGCCGAGCGCGCTGCCCGCGGACAGGCCGGTTACCGTCGTTCCCGCCAGGGCTGTCGTTCCCGTGTCCCAATAGGCGATGCCGGAAATCGCCACCGGCGTCGTGGAATAGCGCCACGTGAAGTAAGGATAGAGGTTGGTGCCGGTTCCCCAGATGGAGGATGAGAAGCCTGCCGGCAGGCTGCCCTGCAACTGGGCCGTGGTGCGGGCGGTGGCGCTGCCGGAGCCGCCTGCGATGCCGGTCGACTGGCCGCTGGTCTGCGTGTCCCAATAGGCGTTGGTGATCGCCGAGGCACTGTTGTTGTTGTAGCCGGCGAAGCCACCGGCCGTCGCGGTGCCGGTCACATAGCCCGTGGAATAGGCGTTGCTGATGATACCGTTGACGTAATTCACACCGACGAAGCCGCCGATATTGCTCGCGGTCCCAAGGCCGATCACGCGCCCTGTGGCATAGGAATCGGTGATCGTTCCTTCGTTATGTCCCACAAAGCCGCCGATTGGGCCCGAGATGCCGGTGACCGTTCCTGCGGCGTAGGACTGCGAGATGGTTCCGCCGTCTCCGCTGAAGCCGTTGGCGCCCACGAGGCCGCCGACATAGCCATTGCCGGCGCTCGTGGAAGTGCCGGTCACACTGCCGGTGGCATGGGACTGGATGATGGTGCCGCCATTGGTCAGATAACCGACCAGGCCGCCGATCTGGTATCCGGCGCCGGTCACGCTGCCGCTTGCGGACGATCCGCTGACGGCGCCGCCATTCACGGCGCCGATGAGCCCGCCCGTATTGGCCTCGCCCGTGGCCTGCCCGGACACTGTCGCGCTGGCCGAGGCGGAGGACACCGAGCCGCCCATCATGTAGCCGATAAGCGGCCCCACATCGTCACGACCGATGATGCTGCCGCCGGAGAGCGTCACGTTGCCGACGGTGGCGCCGCTCGTGTAGCCGAACAGGCCGACATAATCGGTGCCGCCGCGATTGATGGCGAGGCCGGCGATGGCATGGCCCTGGCCATTGAAGCTGCCGGCGAACTGTGAGCCGCCGTCGCCGACCGGGACAAAGCCCGAGGCCCCCCAGAGTCCGCCATAATAGCCGCCGGCGCCCGCGGCGAGGGCGCTTGCCATGTCGAGGTTGGCGCCCAGGGTGTAGCTGGCGGAAAGGTCCTGCGACATCAGTTGCAGCGCCGCCGGGGTGGCGATCACCGTTGAATATTCGCTGCGCAGCATGGGCCGCGTCTCGCCCGCGATCAGCACCCAGGTGCTGGCGAAATCGAAACCGTTGTAGCTGCTTTGCGTTCGTGGCGCGCTGGCGATGTCCGTGAGGGTGCCGGACACCGTTGCACCCGGAACGCTGCCAATGCCGTAGGGCTGCCCGCTGGAGTTCGAATCCCAATAGGCATTGGCGAGGTTCACCGAGCCCGAGTCGATTTCCCCGATGAATCCCCCCACGCCGCTGGTCCCGGTGACGTGGCCGCTGGCGTACACGTTCGTCAGTGCGAGCGGAGAACCCGCGAGGCTCCTGCCGATGAGACCCCCCACGTTGTTGGCGCCGCTCACCGCGCCGGTAGCATAAGAATTGCTGATCGTCGAAGCATAATAGGCGTAGCCCGCAAGTCCGCCGATACTGTCTCCCGTCGCCGAGACCGATGCCGCCGAAGACGAATTTGAGAGCGTCGAATCCCCAAGCCAGCCGGTGATGCCGCCAGCCTCCTGGAATGCGGTGACCCGGCCCGTGACGTGGATGTTGCTCAGATTCGAGTTGAAGGCATCGCCCACCACCGCGCCGACCCGCGCCTGCCCGGTGACGGCAATGTTGGACAGGGTGAAATCCCGCAGGATGGCGCCATTCGCGGCGCCGAACAGCCCGATCACATTGGTGCCGGGGCGATTGATGGCGAGGCTGTCGATGAAATGGCCGAGGCCCGCGAATGTGCCGGAGAATGGCGTCGCAAGCGTGCCCACGGGGGCGAAGCCGGCGCCGCCGTTCCAGCTCGCGGTGGCCGACGCGTCGATGTCGTTGCCGAGCGCGTAGAAGCCCGAAGCGCCCAGGCTCTGCAGCGCGGAGGCATCGTGAATGAGCGTGTAGGCTTGGCCGTTGACCGTGAGCGAGGCGCCGCTGTCCGGCAGGGACACCCGCGCGCCGTTCGTCAGCGCATAGCCGCTGCCGGAGGAAAGGCTGAGGGCGGCGCCGCTGCCGCTCTGGGTGATGTCCCTGGCGATGATCAGGCTGCCGGCGGCCGACAGCGTGAGGCTGGAATTCGCGTGGCTGTCGGCGAGCGCCACATTGACGGTGAGGTCGCCCGAGGTGGTGGTGAGCGACAGCGTGCCGTCGCTCGTGATCGGCCCCGAGACGGTCAGCGCCCGCCCGCTGGTGAAGGCGAACGACCCCGCGGCGCCGGAGGCCCCGAGCGTGGAGACGAGGTTGGCGCCGTTGGCCAGATGGACCGAGCCGCCGTTCGTGGCCGTGGCGGTCACCGTGCCGGCCGATATGGCCGCGGTTTGGAAGATGCCTCCGGCACCGGCGCTGAGCACGAGGCTGCTGGCCGAGTTCAGGCCGCGGATGGAAGCGTCGATGACGATGCCACCGCTCGTGGCGTCGGCGTTGAGCGTAAGGGTATTGCCGCTGCCCCAGGTGATCGGCGCGACGACGAAGATGTTGCCGGCTTCGGACCCGGCGCCGTTCGTCTGCACGATGACATTGGAGGTGGCTAGGTCAATTTCCAGATTGTTCGTGTTGATAGTGCTGCCGCTGGCGATCGGCGTCCAGGTGGAGGTGGAGCCGGTCTGGTTGTCGCTGACATTGCTGCTCGCGCCGGTCGATATGAGCACGTTGTAGGGATCGATCAGCCACGTCCCGGTCGCGCCCTTCTCCGCCAGCGTTGATATGAACACCTCGGAACCGAGCGAAAGCACATGGCCGGAGGTTTCCACCTGCCCGCCATTTCCGCTCCCCGCCCCGGTGGCCGTGATGGTGCCGTTGAAGATGGTCCCCGCATCCGACCACACCACGGCGCGCCCGCCCGCGCCCGCCGTGCCGTCCACGTGGATCGCCGCGCCCGCGTCCACGCTTACCGTCTGCGCGGTCGCCACGTCCTCGGCGAGATACTTCGTCGTGGCGTCATAACCGCCCTGGTAGTCGCCGCCCACCAGCACGGTTCCGCCCGTGGTGCCGCTCGCATCGAGGCTCGCGCCGGAGGCGAGCGTGATGTCCCGGCCCGTCACCACGATGGTGCCGCCGGCATCGCCCTCGCCGGCCGCATCGAGCTTTCCCGACACCTTCGCCGTGCCGCCGGAAACCCGGATCTGGCCGCCCTTCGCCTTGCCACCGGACGCCGCCGCCCGCGCCGACACCTTCTGGCCGACGGTGACGGTGCCGCCGTCGCCGGCGGTCAAGAAGATGCGCCCGCCCTTGCTGGAAACGCCGGTCGCCTTGGTGATGCTGTCCGTATTGCCGGCCAGCGCATAGACATTGCCGCCGTTGGCCTTCAGCTCCACTTCCGCCGCCTTGATGACGCCGGAGGTCTTGGCCCTGGTGTCCGCTCCGCCCACCTTCACCACGAACTTGCCGTCGGAGAGGGCGGCGTCCCGCACCAGCACCTCATAGCCGGCCGCGAGGCCCACCGTGCCGTTGGGCGCGGTGATGGTGCCCGCGTTCTCGACCTGGCGCGCGATCAGCGCCACGTCACCGCCCAGCGCGCCGATGGTGCCGTAATTGATCACGCTCGCGGGGCTCGATCCGCGGAAGGTCATGGCTCCGCCGGCATTGAACTCGGCGCCGGAGACATCAAGGGTGGAGGCGACGAAGCTGCCGCCGGTGGTCACCTGCCCGGTGGGGCCGACGGTGATGCCGTTGGGATTGACGAGATAGAGGCTGCCGGAGGCGGAAAGGCTGCCGTCGATCTGCGACGGGGAAAAGCCGGTGACGCGGTTGAGGGTGGCGCCGGTGCCGTTCTCGAAGCGCACGTCGGTGCCCGCGCCGAGGGAGAAGGAGCCCCAGTTGATGATGGCGTTGCGCGACGACTGGGTAATCAGCAGGCTGGAGGCGGAGGGTGACGAGATCGCCGCGCGGCCCGAAACCACCGCGCCGCCGCTGGGGAGAACGCTCTGCGCGAAGGCGTGGGGCGCGGCGACGGCCAGTGCCGAACCCGACAGCAGTGCCAGGGTCCGGCGGCGGATCACGCGTGCCGGGCCCGGCACGAAAAAAGTGATGCCGATCATGTCAGGTCTCGTGCCGATTCGACCAGGGGCCGCGTGCCGCGAGGCCGGGGCTTCGTCCGGCAGGCGGCGCCAGGGCGCGTGCCAGAAACACGAAACGGCGCCACTGCGCCGTCGCGACATGCCCGACCGTCGGGCCCCCTGCCGACCATCCTGTCCCCCGATGCGCGCGCCATCCCCCGGATGGTAAGGATTCATACCTTAGCTGACGCAATTTAGAGTGGCCATTCCCCTAGCGCGTGTAGAGGGATACCCTGAGGTTGAGTTGAGGGCGTGCCCCATCGGTCGTTTCCCCCTCCATCGTCGCGCGAGGCGGATTGGCGAGCTGCGCGGAGGAAGTCCACGCGGTGGTGCCCTTTGCTGGGGAAACCGGCGAGACTGCGAGCCAATGGTCAAAAGCCGCGCCGTCCTCTATGGTGCCGCCCCTTTTCCCAGCCTGATCGCCTCTCCGTGACCCCTGCCGCACGCCTGCAAGCTATTCTCGATCTGATGCATGAAGTCGAAAGTGTCGCGCGCCCCGCCGATGCTGTCGTCTCGGCTTGGTTTCGGGCCCACCGCGACCTCGGTGAGGCGGATCGGGGCCGTATTTCCGAACTGCTCTACACCCTGCTCCGGCATTACGCGCGGCTGGGCTGGTGGCTGGCGAAGCACGGACGCCCGGACACGCCGCGCAACCGGCTGCTGGCATGGCTCGCGCTCGATGGCGGCAAGACGCCGGATCAGGTCCAGGGCCTGTTCAACGGCGGAAGATTCGCGCCGGCCATCCTGAAGGACCACGAGCGCGCGCTGCTGGTGAAGCTGCAGGGCTGCGCCATCGACCATCCGGCCATGCCGGACGACGTGCGCTTCGAGTGTCCATCCTGGGCCGCCGCGCCTTTGCGGCGGCGTTTCCAGGATTCCTTCGGGCGCGAGATGGACGCGCTTCTGACGGGCGCCCCGCTCGATCTGCGCGTCAACCCGATCAAGTCCACGCGCGAGGCCATGCTGCGGGCGCTGCGGGATCTCGGCCTCGAGGCCGAGATGTCCTCCATGGCGCCCTACGGCATTCGCGTGCATGAGCGCCCCTCACTGGCCCGCCTGACCATGCTGAAAAGCGGCGAGGTCGAGATTCAGGACGAGGGCTCGCAGCTTGTCGCCATGGTGGTGGACGCGCGGCCGGGGGAGCGTGTGGTGGATTTCTGCGCCGGCGCCGGCGGCAAGACGCTGGCCATCGCCGCGCAGATGGCGAACAAGGGCCATGTCATCGCCTGCGACGTCCTCGCCACCCGCTTGAAGCGCGCCGCCGAGCGGTTCCGGCGGGCCGGGCTGCACAATATCGAGACGCGGCCCCTGACCAGCGAGACGGATCGCTGGGTGAAGCGCCACAAGGGCGGTTTCGATCGCGTGCTGGTCGACGCGCCGTGCAGCGGCACCGGCACGTGGCGGCGCAATCCCGATGCGCGCTGGCGCGTGCTGGGGCCGGGGCTTGAGAATCTCCTGCCGCTTCAGGCCCGTATTCTTGCAAGCGCGGCGCGGCTGGTGAAGCCCGGCGGGCGGCTCGTCTATGCCACCTGCTCCATGCTGGCTGAGGAGAACGAGGAGCAGGTGGCCGCCTTCCTGGCGGCGCATCCTGCATTCCATGTGGTGCCGCTGCGCGAGGTCGCGCCGCAGCTAACCGGTTCGGCGCATCCGGATTACCTGGCGCTGACGCCCGCGCAGCACGATATGGATGGCTTCTTCGCCGCCGTCATGCAGCGGGAAGCCGCGCCATCGGCCGAAGACACGCCATCGTCCGAGTAAGTCCGGGCGCGGGGGAGGGCGGGGCACCCCGCCTGCCCGCTCACTTCTTCTTCATGGGAACGCCCTTCGTGGTGAAGCGCTGCGTCCCGCCGGGGCGGCGCACGGGTCGCGGCGTGCCCGCGGCCTTGCCGGTGCCGGGCGGCTGGTGCGCCGGCACGAGCTGGTCGGGGCGCGAGCCGATGAGGTCGGCGCGGCCCATCTCCCTCAGGGCCTCGCGCAGCAGCGGCCAATTGTCGGGGTCGTGGTAGCGCAGGAATGCCTTGTGCAGCCGGCGCTGCCGCAGCCCCTTCACCGTCACCACCTTGTCGCTTGCCCCGTGCCGCACGCCGCGCAGCGGATTGACGCCGGTGTGGTACATGGCGGTGGCCGTGGCCATGGGCGAGGGCAGGAACGTCTGCACCTGATCGGCGCGATAGCGGTTCTTCTTGAGCCAAAGCGCGAGGTTCATCATGTCCTCGTCGGTCGTGCCCGGATGCGCGGCGATGAAATACGGAATGAGATAGTATTTCTTGCCGGCCTGCTTCACGGCCGCGTCGAACATCTCCTTGAAGCGGTCGTAGGCTCCTATTCCCGGCTTCATCATCTTGTCGAGCGGGCCGCGCTCGGTGTGCTCGGGCGCGATTTTCAGGTAGCCGCCGACGTGATGGGTCACCAGCTCCTTGATATATTCCGGGCTCTTCACCGCCAGATCATAGCGCACGCCGGAGGCGACCATCACCCGCTTCACGCCCTCCACCTCGCGCACCTTGCGATAGAGGCGGATCAGGTCGTCGTGCGAGGTGTTCAGGTTCGGGCAGATGTCCGGGAAGACGCAGGACGGCCGCCGGCACGCGGCCTCGATCTTCGGGTCCTTGCAGGCCATCCGGTACATGTTGGCGGTGGGCCCGCCGATGTCCGAGATCACGCCCGTGAAGCCCGGAGTCTTGTCCCGGATCAGCTCGATCTCGCGCAGGATCGAGCCTTCCGAGCGGTTCTGGATGATGCGCCCCTCGTGCTCGGTGATGGAGCAGAAGGTGCAGCCGCCGAAGCAGCCGCGCATGATGGTCACCGAGAACTTGATCATGTCCCAGGCGGGGATCTTCGCCTCGCCATAGGCGGGGTGCGGCGCGCGGGCGTAGGGCAAATCGTAGACCGAATCCATCTCTTCGCTGGTCAGCGGGATGGGCGGCGGATTCAGCCAGATGTCGCGGTCGCCGTGGCGCTGGACCAGCGGGCGGGCGTTGCCGGGGTTGCTCTCCCGGTGCAGCACGCGCGAGGCGCGGGCATAGGCTTCAGGATCCTGCTCCACCTGCTCGTAGGCCGGCAGGCGGATCACGACATCGCCGGGGCGGCGCGCGGCGCCTTCGTCAGCCGCGTCGAGATCGTCGGCGTGCAGCTCGGTGTAACCCGCGGGCACGCGTCGGAACAGCGCGACACCCCGGATGGAATCGAGATCGCGCGGCGCCTCGCCGGCGGCGATCCGGTTCGCCACCTCGATGATGGCGCGCTCGGCATTGCCGTAGACGAGCAGGTCCGCCTTGGCATCCGCCAGGATCGAGCGGCGCACCTTGTCGGACCAGTAGTCGTAATGGGCGATGCGCCGCAGCGAGGCCTCGATGCCGCCGAGCACCACCGGCACGTCCTTGAACGCCTCGCGGCAGCGCTGCGTGTAGACGATGGTCGAGCGGTCCGGCCGCCGGCCGCCTTCCCCATCGGGGGTATAGGCGTCGTCGTGGCGCAGCCGGCGGTCGGCCGTGTAGCGGTTGACCATGGAGTCCATGTTGCCGCCGGTGACGCCGAAGAACAGCTTCGGCCTGCCCAGCGCCTTGAACGGTTCCGCCGACTGCCAGTCGGGCTGCGCGATGATGCCGACCCTGAAGCCCTGGGCCTCCAGCAGGCGGCCGATGATGGCCATGCCGAAGCTGGGATGGTCCACATAGGCGTCGCCCGTCACCAGCACGATGTCGCACGCGTCCCAGCCGAGCGCCGCCATCTCGGCGCGGCTCATGGGCAGGAACGGCGCCGCCTTGCCGGAAGGGGGTCGGCGGCAGGGCAGTGAATTCAAGGGTTTTTCGGTGGCTGGGGCATCCATGGGCTCCACGCATAAGACCCCACTGCGGCAAATTCAACTCAACCGGCCCCGGCCCTGGACACATGCCCTCGACCGTGACCGGACGGCGGCTTCGCGCCGAGGCGCCGGATGCGCGCGCCAAGGTGCCTCCGGCTCATCCGCGGCGCAGGCAGAGGCTATCGGCAAGGGGCCCGCCGGCGCTATGACTACGGCGAGCCCGAAGCGCAGGCGGGGTAGGACCCATGTCGATAGCAATAGCCATTCTCGGCGGCGTCGGGCTGTTCCTGCTCGGCATGACCGTCATGACCGACGGCCTGAAGGCGCTGGCGGGGTCGGCCTTGCGCACCGTTCTCGGCAAGGCGGCGGCCTCGCCGCTCTCGGGTGCCTTCTGGGGCGCGATCGTCACCTTGCTCGTGCAGTCGTCGAGCGCGGTGACGATGACGACGATCGGTCTCGTCAGCGCCGGGTTGCTGACCTTTCCGCAGGGGCTGGGCCTGGTGTTCGGAGCCAATGTCGGCACCACGGGCACGGGCTGGCTCGTGGCGCTGATCGGCGTGCGCGTCTCGCTTTCGACCTACGCGCTGCCGATGATCTTCGCCGGCGCGCTTGCCAGGCTTCTGGGAAGCGGGCGGATCGCCGCCGCGGGCGGCGCGCTGGCGGGCTTCGCGCTGGTGCTCTATGGGCTGACGACCCTTCAGCAGGGCATGGGCGGCCTCGCGGAGAGCCTGCATCCCTCCGACCTGCCCGCGGTGGTGGGCATGCCGGGGGTCGGCTGGATCGCGGGGGCGGGCGGCCTCGCGACCCTGATCGTCGTCGGCCTGGCCATGACCGCGGTCATGCAATCCTCGACGGCGGCCATCGCCGTCACCATCTCCGCCTTCTATGCCGGTGCGGTGAGCCTGGAGCAGGGCGCGGCGCTGATCATCGGGCAGAATATCGGGACGGCGACGAGCTCCGCATTGGCGGCCATCGGCGCGAGCGTGACGGCCAAGCGCCTCGCCCTTGCTTATGTGCTGTTCAAGGTCATTGCGGCGATCATCGCGGTCGTCGCCTTTCCCTTCACCACGGAGCTGATGAAGTCCTTCGCCGTCTCCGTCGACGGGATGACGCTCCTTGCCGCCTACCATACGGCCTACAATGTCGTGGGGGTCGCTGTGCTGCTGCCCGCGACGCGGTGGTTCACCGGGATCGTCGAGCGGCTCCTGCCTTCCAGGGAGACGGCGCTCGAGCGCGCCCTCGATCCGAGCGCGCTCGTCAATCCGGTCATCGCGGTCGAAACCGCCCGGCGCGTTGTCGCCGATGTCCTCGGGAGGACCGCCGCCGCAGTGTCCTCCGCGCTGTCGGGCGAGGCCGGCCCCGCCACTCCGGCCCCCGCGGCGGCGGCACTCGCGGAGGTGCAGGATTTCCTCTCCGAATTGAAGGAGCCGCCCGAAACGGAGGCTGAGCGGCTCCGCATGACCAGCACGCTGCACGCGCTCGATCATGCCGCCCGGCTTGTGGACACCCTGGCGGACGGCGGCTTCGGAAGCCCGCCGTCCGATCCCCATGGCTTTCGCGCCGTCGAGCTGTGCCGGCTGGCGATGCGCGGGGCCCGGACGGTGTGCGGCTCGATCACGTCCGAATCCGCTCTCGGCACGCAGGCCGCGCCCATTGCCTGGAGCGTTTCGCCCGAGGTCGCCGCCGCGCTCTCCGAGATGGAGGACGCGACGCGAGACCTCCACGCTCTCCAGAAAGATCATCGCGCCGCGACCCTCGCCTCCGTCGCTCCGGGAGAACTGACCGCCGCGGATGCCTTCGCGCGGATCGACGCCGCCCGGCGGCTCGACCGGATCGCGCATCATGCCTGGCGTTCGTCGGCGCATCTCCTCGGCTGCGGCGCGCGTGGCGATGCGGCCCCGTGGCCCCAGCCGGAGAACGGCGTAGGCGGGCGGAATGAAGATGCACCCGGGCCGGGCGGCCAACGCGCCCCTTGAGCCGCCGGGCTGCCTTGAGCGCCGGCTTTAGATGACAGGCCATAGGGTCCGGCTCTGTTTCCGGGCCCTCTGAGCGATGCCTGCTGTGCACCAGAGGAGAGGCCCCACGCCCGCGCGGGGCGGGAACCTTGACCGCGGTCAAGGTCGGGTTCGATCCGTGCCTCCGCACGGGGAGGCGACCCTGACCGACGCCGCGCGAACCCGAAGCGATCCCGCTTCCCCCGGCGGGTTCGCACCAGCCCGTGAAGCATTGGAACGCCTGAAATCCGCCCCGCGCCCCTGGAAGCCCCACCGATCAAACACGCCCCCGCACCCAAGGTTCGCGGAAACAGCGCCATTTCCAACCTGATCTGAACCGGCTATCCGAAAGCGGTCGCCTCCCGCGCGGAGGCGTGGGTAGAAACGTGCGCCCGGGACGCGTGGCCAGAAGGGCGCGGATGGCCGTCGCCTCCCGCGCGGAGGCGTGGGTAGAAACAACGAGCGTCATCGTGGATTTGCGCCCAAGCATCCGTCGCCTCCCGCGCGGAGGCGTGGGTAGAAACGCCCTCGTGGCGCTCGCGCGGGAGATATCCCCGCCGTCGCCTCCCGCGCGGAGGCGTGGGTAGAAACTGAAGGTCACTCTGATTGGCGGTGCGGATCGCCGTCGCCTCCCGCGCGGAGGCGTGGGTAGAAACATCGGCGTGCTGCACTCTCGTGAGTCGTCCTGCGAGTCGCCTCCCGCGCGGAGGCGTGGGTAGAAACAAGATGGCCGAACATCATCCCACGATCATGCGGCAGTCGCCTCCCGCGCGGAGGCGTGGGTAGAAACCGCCGTTTACGGGTCCGACAACAGCGCCGAGGAGTCGCCTCCCGCGCGGAGGCGTGGGTAGAAACCGGACCTTGCCCACAACATGCTCAAGGCCCGCGAGGTCGCCTCCCGCGCGGAGGCGTGGGTAGAAACAACATCGCGAAGTGGATGGCCAGCGCGGAATCCAAGTCGCCTCCCGCGCGGAGGCGTGGGTAGAAACCATGGCCCGCCGCAACGCATCCGGGTCCAGCCCCGGGTCGCCTCCCGCGCGGAGGCGTGGGTAGAAACCACTCGCGCTTGGCGCCGGCCTCGCGGTGACATGTCGCCTCCCGCGCGGAGGCGTGGGGCGACATATGTCGGCCGTGGGGAGGCGTGCCGGCCGGCGCGCCGGTCAGATCACGAGCGGGCCGTTCAGGTCGACGGCGGGCTTCGCACCCACGTGCTCCACGCGTCGGCGCCACTCGGCACCGAGGAAATAATAGCGCAGGCTGTCGTGCGCGGGGTCGATGAGGCTTTCCAGCTCGGCCCGCAGCGTGGTCCACTGCGCGGGGTCCACCTCCACCTCGAACACGGAATACTGCACCCGCTGGCCGAAATTCCGGCACGCCTTGGCCACGCGGCGCAGCCGGCGTTCGCCCCCGGGCGTGCTCGTGCGCACATCGTAGGTCACCAGCACCATCATGCGCGGCCTCCCCTAGGCATAGCGGGGTTATTTCCAGATCCAGGGCGGATAGGCGTCGAGATCCCCCCGCAGGTGGCGCGCCAGGAGCTGCGCCTGCAGGTGGGGCACGAGGCCGAAGGGCGCCTCTTCCTCAAGGAAGGGATGGCGCCGTGCCTCGCGCTTGCGCTCCTGCCAGGCGGTCAGCACCGTGCGGCGGCCCTCATCCGTGAGCAAGACGGCGCCGCCCTCCTTCTCCTCGAAGTCGCGCGAGCGCAGCTGGCGCCGGTTGATGAGGGAGAGGGCGAGGCGATCGGCCAGGATGGGCCTCAGCTCCTCCATCAGGTCGAGCGCGAGGCTGGGCCGGCCCGGCCTGTCGCGGTGGAGGAAGCCGACCGCGGGGTCGAGGCCGACCCCCTCCGCGGCGCTGCGGCAATCATGGGTGAGCAGGGTGTAGAGGAAGGACAGCACCGCGTTCACCGGATCACGCGGGGGCCGCCGGCTCCGCCCGCGGAAGCGCAGCGCCTCGTCCGGCGAGCGCACCAGATGGTCGAACACCGAGAAATAGGCGAGCGCGGCCTCGCCCTCCGCGCCGCGCATCGCGTCCAGCCCCTCCTTCTCGAAGGCGACCCGGCGCAGGATGCGGGCCATCCGCTCCACCACGGCATCGACGGCGCCGCGCGCCTCGGGCGCCATCTCCGCCCCATAGTCCCGGAGGGCGCGCTGCAGCACCGCGCGCTGGTTGGCGATCTTGCCCGAGACGATGGAGCGCACGATCTCGTCCGGCGCATCGGAGGCCCGGTATTGCGCGCGGCGCAGCAGCACATTGCCGGAAACCGGCCCCTCCAGCCGCGCCCGGAAGCGCCCGACCCGGTCCAGCAGCACCAGCGCCACGCCGCGCTCGGCCAGCGCTTCCATCAGCGGCGGGGAGAGGAGGATGGCGCCGAAAACCACCACCGAGCCGAGCATGTGGAACGGCACGCGCGCCCGCTCCGCATTCTCGATGTCCACCACGAGGTTTTCGCCGTCCTTGCGCAGGGCGGCGCCCTCGGTGGTCACGTAGAGCGTGTTCAGGAGCTTCTTCAAGGCGCGTCCCCTGTCTGTTCGAGCGCGTCCCCGACGGCGGCGGCGCGGAAGGCGAGGGCGCTGCGTCCGCCGAGCCGCGGCCGGCACAGCTCCACCAGGGAGCAGGGGCGGCACCGCTCCGCCTTGTACTGGGCCGGGGGCGTGCGGCCGGAGGCGAACAGGGCGGCGAGGGTCGCGGCCGTGTCCTCGGTGAGGCGGCGCAGCCCGGCATCGAACGGCACCACCACGCGGCGCTTCGTCTCGCCATAGAAGAGCGCGCCTTCCGGCACCGGCCGGCCGGTCATCTCCTCCAGGCACAGGGCCTGGGCGCAGAGCTGCACCTCGTCGGCGCGGTGGAGCTTGGCCTTGCCGCGCTTGAATTCCACCGGATAGGGCGTCTCGCCCTCGGGCCCGGCGTGAAATTCCACGAGATCGGCGACGCCGGAGAGATTGAGCCTGCGGCAGGCGAGGGGCAGGGCCGTGACGCGGCGCACCACCCCGCGGGCGTGGCTGGAAGGCGTGTGCGCCTTCTCGTGCAGCACGCGCCCCTCGGCGGTGAAGCGGTTCTCCTCCCACAGGCGCTCCAGATGGATGAGCGCCGCCTGCCGCAGGCAGAACACCGCGTGCTGGAGCGCGGAGAGGGGGATGGGATCGTCTGTGGGTGCCGGGGGTGAGATTGACATGGTTTAGAACGTCAACCACGATGAAGCGGATAGAAAGGAGGTTTAGCATGCGCCGTAAAACAACGCTTCGAGTCCGCCTCTTCGGCATCCCCGTACTTGATGTCGAATGGGAGCCTATATAGTCGCGCATCAACGCGCGTGGGTTGAAACATCGTAGTTGAAGTTCCAGTGAAGAAAGCCCCCCTGTAGAAATGCAGGGGGGCGGTCTTTTTTGGTTCAGAGAACGTCCACGATCTCCACCCCCTCCGGCAGGCCCTCCTTGTCCAGGAGCACCTCATAGTCCTCGAAGCGGCGGGCGGGCGGATAATTGGAGAGGCGCGAATTGTCGAGGTCGTAAAGCTCCCCCTCGACACGCCGCTTCACGCTCACCCGCTTGAACAGGCGGGAGGCGGCCTCGTTGCCGAGCGCGGAGGCGTGCTTGAAGGCGATCACCCGGCGCGTCTCCATCTCGCCGCGGGCGGCGGAGCGGTCGTGCTCGAACATCACCTTCAGCGCCTCGAACAGGTGGGCGAGGTCCGCCTCGCCGAAGCCGGTGCGCTCGGCGAGCTTGGCATTGACGAAGATGTGCGCCCGGTAGAGCCCGTAGGGCACGATGTGCTTGCGGCCCATGGTGCGGTTCTCGGTGCGCTCGTCGCCGCTGTCCTTGTCGCGGTCCGCCTTCTCCTTCTCGGTGGTGGCGGCCATGCGGGTGATGGAGATCTCGAGCGGCAGGATCTTCTCCACCGAGGAGGCGAAGGTCACCTGCACCGGCCCGCGCACCTGCCCGGCATTGATGCCGGTGCTCATGACGGCGCCGAAGGTGCGTATGTCGAAGAAGTTCTTGCACATGAAGGCCGTGAGCGCCTTGCCTTCCGCCTCATCCTTGGGATTGAGCTTGGCGTCCTTGTCGACCTTGGGGTCGTCCTTGCGCAGCGCCTTATAGGCCTCGCGGTGGCGCTGGTTGAGGATGGCGCCTTCCTGCACATAGATGCGGTAGCCGGGCTCGCTGCCCTTGGCGAGCTCGGTGTAGTTGCGGATCTTGCGCTTCAGCGAGACATCGGTGACGAGGCCGGTGCTGGTCTCGGGGTCGATGCGCGGCAGGTTGCCGGCGTCGGGGTCGCCATTGGGGTTGCCGTTGGTGACGTCGAACAGGAACACGATGTCGTAGCGGTTGGCGAGCGCGGTCATTGGGCGGCCTCCCCGGCCTCGGCGGTCTCGGGTTTCTCGGGTTTGCGGAAGAAATCGTTGCGCTGGTGGTAGTAGCCGAGCGCGAACAGGGCCTGGCTGCGATCGGGCAGGCTGGCAGGATAGGGGTCGGCGCCCGGCTCCATCAGCTCCATGATGGCGCCGATCTGCTTTTCGAGATTCACGCGGCGGCCGGGATTCTGCTTTCCCACCTTGGACAGGTGGTTGATCGAGTTGGAATCGATATACGGAAACACCTTGCGCGGCTGGGCGGAGGCGGCGCCGTAGAACTTGTCCTTGATGGTGGCGTTGACGTTTCGGCCCAGCGCATCTTCCTGTGCCCGCTCGTAAACGGCGAACAGGCGCCCGAGGAGATAGCCGGGGTCCTTGCATGTGAGGTCGAGCGACACGGGCGCCTCCACGTCGAAATTCCTGATGAGGACGGATTTGAGAATGCCCACGCGCAGCGCGTTCACATCGTGGTCTGCGCGCAGGCGGGTGATGACTGAGGACAGGAGCGTGAGCGGATAGGGCGCGCCGGTGAGGATGGCGCGCATCCATTCGCCCGCGAGGTTGGGCTGGATGTTCTCGGTTTTGCGCAGGCTGGCCGTTTCCACCAGCAGGCGCCACATGGAGGGCGCGGGCTCTCGCGGCGGGGGCTCCACCCGCAGGCGCTCGTGGTGCTCCGCATAGCGCCGGGCGATGGCGCCGAACTCGTCCTCCACATAGAAGCGGATGGACAGGCGCGAGGCATTGGGCGCGAGGCCCAGCACATGGAAGCGCACGCCGGGCGCAAGCGCGGGCTGGAACTCGCCGATGGATTTTCCCTCTTTCAGCCGCTCAAGGATGGCGGAGACCTTCTCGGCCTCGATCTTCAGGTCGGGGTCCATGAGGAGCGCCGCCAGCTCGTCCGCCTTGTCGGCGGCGGCGGCATCCTCGGCCTCGGCCCAGAAGACGGTGGAGGCGTCACCGATCTGGATGCGGTGGCCGCTGCCGCGTTCGAGGAAGTGGTTGAGCGCGGTGGTGTAGGCGAAGGCCGCCGCCTCCGACACCGGCGCGTTGTCACCCTGCTCGTGGCCGTAGGAGGTGAAGGCGTCGAGATTGAAGGAGACGATGGAGGCGCCGGAGGATTGCGCGCCCCACACCCCCTTGATGGCCGGGTGCAGTCGCGCCACTGGCGCGTGGGCGCCCGTGACGAGGCACGCGGCCTGCGATTTCTCCCCCTCCGCAGACAGGCGCGCCCACAGCTCCCGCGCCGCCGGGCGGTCGTGGATGCGGATGTTGTCGAGCCGCTCGCTCTCCAGGGCGAAGACGAGGTTCTGGTCCTTCATCTCCTCCGGCCAGCCCAGCGCCTCGAACCGCTCCGGGCTCCACCAGCCGAGGAAGCCCAGGAACGCCTTGAGGCCGGGGTCGCCGGTGCCGGCGAGCCATTCCTGGTGCTTGTCGATGAAGGCCTGGTGCTCCTGCGCGGTGCGCTTGCCCTCGCCGGCGGTGACGCCGAGCACATAGGCCGTTTTGTCCCACAGGAAGCTGGGGGCGATGCCGGAGGTGCGCTTGGGCGGCTGGGGCACCGCCATCGGCGGCGCCACCTTCTTCTTGCCCGTGCCCTGCCGCAGGTCGATGGGCACGCCATCCGGGGTGCCGTCCGCGTTCAGGGAAATGAGGAAGCCGATCCCCACCTGGGAAAAGCCGAACGCCGGCACCTCTCCCCGCGATGCCATGTTGTCGTAGGCGAGGGCCAGTGAGGTCAGGATTGTCATGGACAGGCTTCGCGTTAGGGTGGGCTCACCAGATCAGCTACCGCACACTCATTTTTCAGTTTTCAGTTTCGATCCACGCCTCCGCACGGGAGGCGACGTGTGACTGTGGATCGCTCAGGTGAGCCCAAGCCAATATACCGCGCCATTCCACGATGTCACTTTTGAAAACTGAAAACCGGCATCCACTTTTGAAAACTGATGAATGATGTGCGTAGCAGATGCGTTGACACTCAGTCCGCATCAGGGTAATTATCCCGAAGCTGCAGCTGAGCGGCTGCGCAGAAGAGTCCGGTCTCCACCCCATGCTCTCGCTGCTCATCATCACCGTGTTTGGGATGGATTCCACGCCATTCCAAACACGGTCGTTTGTGATAGCGCTCATCGCATCACCTCCGGCGAATCCGGCGCGGGCACCTTCAGCACGCCGTCCTTCAAGGTGGCCCGGAAGAAGAGCGAGGCGCGGTCGCCCGCGTGGTCGATGTCGTAGAGCATGAAGCCGAGGTCGCGCGGGTGGCCGAAGCCCAGGTCCGGCGTCATGTCTTCCGGCTTCCGGTCCTCCGCCTCCCCCATGGGCATGTCCGGCTCGATCAGCTCGAAATCGGCCGCGAACTCCCGTGTGCCCAGGCAGGGCTGGTGGAAGCACTGGCCGCGCCGTGCCCGCCGGCTGAAGGTGTCGAGGTGCTTGGCCGGGTTGTCGTCCGGCCCCGCCCGCCCCGTCATCTCGAAATGGGCTGAGATGATGTAGGCGACGTCCACCAGCACCGTGGCGGCCCGCTGCTGGCGGTTGTCTTCCACCACCAGCATGAGATCGGAGATGTCTCCGCTCTTCATGGCGGTGGCGATGGCCCGCGTGGGCGCCTTGGCGCCCACCTCGTTGCGGCGGATGGACTGGAAGCGGATGGGCCTCAGCACCCGGATCTCGTCCACCACCCAGCGGATCGCCGGCTTCCAGTGGATCGCCTCCAGGATGCCCCGCGCGGCGGAGGGGGTCATCACGTCGTAGGAGACCCTTTCCACCTTCATCTCCGGGCGCGTATAGCAGGCTCGCGCGCCGCTGACCTTGAGACGGACACCAAACCCCATCTGCGGGCTCCCGAGGATGCCTTCCCTCTACGGAAGTAGGAATACACGGTTAGGTTGATTCGTGGCTCGGCGCTACAGGATGAAGTCCTCGCCCAGCTCGTCCGCCCGCTCCCATGCGAGGCCGGTTTCCGGGCTGTAGAGGCTGTCCGTTCGCAGCACCGCGAACTGGTCGGCGAAGCCTTCCACGTAGGCGACATGGCTGTTGCGGATCAAGGTGTCGCGGTCGCGCGGCGGCACGCCCACCACATGGCCTTGCAGCCGCCGCGCGGCAGCGCTGGCCGGCATCGCGCCGGCGCGCAGTGCATCGAGGACCTGTTGCACCTCCGCCGCGCGCGCGATGATCACCGGCGCCATGCCGTCCTCGATCAGGCGGAAGTTCTCGCCCACGGTGCGATAGGCGAAAGCTGTGCCGTTGCTGAGCCCGAAATGCGACAGCACGGATTTTCCCACCCGCTTTCCATCGGCATCCGGCACGCAGATCTGGTCGAGCGCGTCCCCCGCCTGCCAGTAGACCTGCTTGAAATAGGCTTCGATGGCGGCCTTGGAGAACAGGTCGTCGTGCTTTCCCGCCACCCATTCCATGGCCTGCGCGAAGCGGGCGATCTCGCTGGGGGGCTTCGCGTCGGCGGGGGTGAAGACGATGATACGGCTCTCCTCCCGGCTCCAGCGCCATTCCCGATTGACGCGGCCGGCGGCCTGGATGATGGCATCCAGCCCCGCCATGGCGCGCCAGGCGCGGGGGAAGGAGACGTCCACCCCCGCCTCGATGAGGCTGGTGGAGATCACCCGGCATGCCTCGCCGCCGGAAAGCCGCCGGCGCACCTCGGCGAGGATTGTCCGGCGGTCGGTGGCGGTCTGGCGGGTGGAGAGGTGGATGAGGCCGGACAGCCCCGCCGCCTGCGCTGCCCGGTAGAGCTCCAGCGCGTGGCGGCGGCCGTTGACGATCACGAGGCCCTGGGGGTGCTCCCGCATCTCCTCCACCAGCGCCGCGTCGTCGAGCTTGCCGGGGCGGACCTCCGGCGTCACCCTCCGGAAGGCGGCGTCGAGGCGCTCGGGATCGGGCGCGAGCGCCTGGGTGGTCTCGGGAGAGAAGCCGCCCTTGAAGCGCGGGGCCAGCAGGGCCGGCTGGGTGGCCGTGCACAGCACGACGGTGCAGCCGTAGTTGCGCGCAAGCTCGTCCAGCATGGCCACGCAGGGGCGCAGCACGTTGAGCGGGATCACCTGCGCCTCGTCCAGGATGATGACGCTGTTGGCGATGTTGTGCAGCTTGCGGCACCGCGACGTGCGGTGGGAAAAGAGGCTCTCGAACAGCTGCACATTGGTGGTGACCACGATGGGCGCCGCCCAGTTCTCCATGGCGAGGCGCCGCTTCGCGTCGAGCCGCTGATCGTTGTACAGCGCCGCGCCGTCTCCTGGCTCCAGCGCGGAATGATGCTCCAGGATGAGTTCGTCGCCAAGCACGCGGCGGAACACGTCCGCCGTCTGCTCGATGATGGAGGTGAAGGGGATCGCGTAGATGATACGATCCATGCCGTGCTGCTTCGCATGCTCCAGCGCGAAGGCGAGGGAAGCCAGCGTCTTGCCGCCGCCGGTGGGGACATCGAGGGTGAACACCCCGCGTTTCAGCGTCGCGCGCTCCCGCACATGGGCGAGAACCTCCTGCCGCAGCTGGTACAGCGGCTCCGCGCGTCTCTCTTCCGGCACGGCGGCGCGCATGGCTTCCATATGGGTATCGAACGCTGCGATCAGCGTGTCGATGCGTGCGCCGAGGGGGGGCCATTCCCGCTCGTGCGCCTGCCCGCCCACGGAGTCGTAGAAGCACTCGGTGCCGATGAAATCCGCGTCCACGAGGCAGGAGAACAGCATGCGCCCGAGCGTTGCGAGGCGGAAGGCGAATGCGTCCTTGTCCTTCAGGTCGAGCTTGAAGCCCTCCGGCAGCAGGCCCTGCACCGGTGGGACGGGCAGCTCGCGCCAGGCGTCGGCCAGGGCGGGGATCGCGGTGCTGGTCTTGAGCCGCATTTCGAGTGTGGAATCGCTGCCGCCGAGCTTGTCGGGAAGGCCGGCGTGGTGCCCGCAGATGCCGTAGGCGACAAGCTCGGCCATGAGCTTGTCGTAGAGCGAGCCCGTTTCCGCCGCGCGCATGATGGCGCGCGCTCCCGCCGTGGAGTGATCGACGCTCGACCCCTGGCCGTTAATGTAAGCCTGGAAAAGGATGCTGAACTTGCCGAGGTCATGCAGCAGGCCCGCAAGATAGGCCGCCGCGGACCCGCCGAACGCCGCGGCGAAAGCGGCGGCGAGGCGCGCCACGGCTTCGAGGTGCTCCTGCAGCGGCTCCCAGTTCGCCTGGTCGTTCCGTTCTGTCGAGTGCGCGTAGAAAGCGGAGATGGTGGGCTTCATCGTCATGCGGCGGCCTGCAAGCTCCCGGAGTCGCCTCTCGCCGCCGAAACCGGGCACTGCCGGCCGCAACGCGAATCGCGAAGAATGACAACTCATGCGAGCATATGCGGGTAATGTCGTCGAGGCTGGCCGGTGCGCCCCGGCGTCGCAGGAGAGCATCCGGGCGGTCTTGCCGGCATGATGCAAAAGGTGCCTCTCGCGCGGCGATGGCGCCACGCGGATCGACGCGGGCCGTCCGTCGTCATGGGATCGGGTATCACCATCGGGATGGATCGAAACGACGCGCGCCATGTCGTGTCGGGCCTGTTCCCGAGTGTCGTTCCGCTGAGGGGCGCGGCCGCCCTCTCTGGTTCCCGGTCCTTCGGCGTGACGCTCAGGCTGGAAGCGAGCGGCCGGCTGCGCGCCGGCCTCAGCGCTCCGCCTTCTGCGGGCGGGCCATGAGGGCTTCGATGGCGGCGTCGATGGAGAGGCGCTCCCGCAGCACCGCGTCCACGGCGGCGCTCACCGGCATCTCCACCGCCTGCGCCGCCGCCATCTCCACCAGCACGCCGGCGGTGAAGGCGCCTTCCGCCAGCTTGTCGGGCGCCGCCGTGCCGGCGCCCAAAGCCGCGCCGAAGGCGAAGTTGCGGGACTGGGGGCCGGAGGTGGTGAGGATCAGGTCGCCAAGGCCGGAAAGGCCGGTCATGGTCTCCGGCCGTCCGCCATAGGCCGTCGCGAAGCGCGTCAGCTCGGCGAAGCCGCGCGCCACCAGGGCCGCGCCCGCGCTGGCGCCGAGCCGCCGCCCGGCCACGATGCCGGCGGCGATGGCGAGCACGTTCTTGGTGGCGCCGCCGATCTCCACGCCCCGCACGTCGGTAGAAAAATAGAGCCGCAGCGTGGAGGAGCCCAAAGCGTCGCACAGCGCGCGCGCCAGCGCCTCGTCCGCGCTGGCCAGGGTGACGGCGGTGGGCAGGCCGGCGGCCACGTCGCTCGCGAAGCTGGGGCCGGAGAGCACGGCGGGAACGGCGGCCGGCGCCTCGGCGGCGATCACCTCGGTGATGAAGGCGCGGGTGCCCCGCTCGATGCCCTTGGCGCAGGAGACCACGGGCGTGCCGCGCGCGAGCAGCGGCGCCAGCTCACGCGTCACGGTGCGGCAGGCCTGGGCCGGCACCACCAGCAGCACGGCATCGCATTCCGCCGTCAGGGCGAGGCTGGCGGTGGGCGTCACGCCCGGATCGAGGGCGATGCCGGGCAGGGCGCGGCGATTGTTACGGCGGGCGAGCATGTCCGCCACCTGGATGGCGTCGCGCGCATAGAGGCGCACCTGCCGGCCGGCGCGGGCGGCGGCATTGGCGAGGGCGGTGCCCCAGGCGCCGGCGCCCACCACGCCGATGGTCTGGAAGGACGCCACGGCTCAGGCCCGCGCGTGGGCGGAGGCGGCGGCCGCGGGATCGAGCGGCCAGCGGGCGCGGGGGCTCACCTCCAGCGTGTCCTGCAGCCCGCGGGAGAGGCGCTCGGCGCCGGCCCAGGCGATCATGGCGCCATTGTCGGTGCACAGGTTCGGGGCGGGCATGGCGAAGCGGGTGTTGAGCTCGGCCGCCTGGCGGGCGAGGGCGGCGCGGATGGCGCCGTTGGCCGCGACGCCGCCGGCCACCACCAGCGCCGTGGGGCCGCGCCCCAGCCGGTCACGGAAGGCGCGGGCGCCGGCCTTCACCCGGTCCACGATCACCTCCACCACCGCCGCCTGGAAGCCGGCGCACAGGTCCGCCACGTCGCCGTCGGTGAGGGGGGCGAGCTTCTCCGCCTCCAGCCGCACGGCGGTCTTGAGGCCGGAGAGGGAGAAGTCGGGTTCGCGCCGGCCGAGCATGGGGCGGGGGAAGGCGAAGCGGGCGGCGTGGCCCTGGGCGGCCTGGGCCTCCACCTGCGGGCCGCCGGGGTAGGGCAGGCTCAGCATCTTGGCCACCTTGTCGAAGGCCTCGCCCACGGCGTCGTCCAGGGTGGTGCCGAGGCGGGTGTAGCGGCCCACGTCCTCCACCGCCAGAAGCTGGGTGTGGCCACCGGAGACCAGCAGCAGGAGGTAGGGAAAGGCCACCCCGTCGGTGAGGCGGGCGGTGAGGGCGTGGGCCTCCAGGTGGTTCACCGCCACCAGCGGCTTGCGGGCGGCGAGGGCGATGGCCTTGGCCGTGGTGAGCCCGACGATGACCCCGCCGATGAGCCCCGGACCCGCCGCCGCCGCGACGCCCGACAGCTCGGAGAAGGAGAGATTCGCCTGCCGCATGGCCTCGGCGATCACGTGGTCGAGGATCTCCACATGGGCGCGGGCGGCGATCTCCGGCACCACGCCGCCATAGGGCGAGTGGATGGCGATCTGCGAGCGGATCACGTTCGAGCGGATGGCGCTGGCGCCGGAGGGCGAGCGCGACACCACGGCGGCGGAGGTCTCGTCGCAGGTGGTCTCGATGCCGAGAACGAGAAGATCCGCCAAGTTGCCCCCGCTTTCCGCGCTGCGCCGGAACGCCGCTCTACCCCGATTTGATTCCTGCGCGCATTGTACGCGCCCATGAGTGCAGACACGAACACCCAAAAGCGCCATTCCTCAGGCATTTCCGCAGATGCGCCCGCGCCGCGGCTCACCATCGGCACCCGTGGTAGCCCGCTGGCGCTGTGGCAGGCCCATGCCGTGCGCGCGGCGCTTGCGGCGGCTCTCGGCCGGGCGGAAGAGACGATCGCCGTCGAGATCATCCGCACCACGGGCGATACCATCCAGGATCGTGCGCTGGCGGAGGCGGGCGGCAAGGGCCTCTTCACCAAGGAGATCGAGGACGCGCTTCTCGAAGGGCGCATCGATCTGGCGGTGCATTCGGCCAAGGACGTGGCGACCGTGCTGCCCGAGGGCCTGCACCTTGCCGGCTACCTGCCGCGCGCCGACGTGCGCGACGCGCTCATCCTGAAGCGTGGCGCGCACCTGGACGACCTCGCCCCCGGCGCGAAGGTGGGCACCGCCTCCCTGCGCCGCGCGGCGCAGATGAAGCGCCTGCGGCCGGACCTGACCGTGGAGCTGCTGCGCGGCAACGTGCACACCCGCCTCGCCCGCGTGCGGGAAGGGGATTTCGACGCCACCCTGCTGGCGCTCGCCGGCCTCACCCGGCTCGGCCTCGCCCATGAGGCGAGCGCCGTGCTGGAGACGCGTCACTTCCTGCCGGCGGTGGGGCAGGGGGCGGTGGCCATCGAGTGCCGCATGGCGGATGCGCCGACCAATGCCGCCATCGGCGCCATCGCCTGCCGCGATACCGGCATCGCGCTTGATGCCGAGCGCGCCTTTCTGGCGGCGCTCGACGGCTCCTGCCGCACCCCCATCGCGGGGCTCGCCACGGTGGAGGGGGGGCTGGTGCGCCTTTCCGGCCTGGTGCTGGCCCTCGACGGCACGGACGCCGCCGAGACCGAGGAGAGCGCCCCCCTCGCGGAGGCCGCGGCCCTCGGCGCGCGCTGCGGCGCGCGGCTGCGGCAGAGCGCGCCCGCCCGTGCCCTCGGGCTTTAAGGCCTTTTCCTGCGAAGTGGATGCCGGTTCGCAGGAATCTTCTCCATAGCCTGGAACGGTTGCCGCGCGCAGACGCGAGCGGGAAGCGCTCCAGGGCCTGTCCGGCGAATGCCGGCTCACTGGACAGGCTCGACCCCTTTGCGGGATCGCAAATCCGGCGGCAAAATCGCTGCGCGGTTTTGGTGGATCTGCTCTGGCCGCGCGACGGAAAGCTCCCGCGTGCCGGCCAGAGCGAACGGGACAAGACGCCATGCACTTCCTGATCACCCGTCCGGAGCCTGCCGCGAGCCAGACCGCGGAGCGCCTGCGCAAGCTCGGCCACGAGGCGACGGTGGACCCCATGCTGCGCATCGCCCCCACCACCGCGCCGCTGCCGGCGGGGCCGTTCGATGCGGTGGCCTTCACCTCCATCAACGGGGTGAAGGCGTTCGCGGCCCATCCGGAGGGGCCGGGCCTGTTCCGCCTGCCGGCGTTCGCGGTGGGCACCCGCACCGCCAAGGAGGCGCGGGCGGTGGGCTTCAGCCATGTCACCGATTGCGCCGGCGATGCCGATGCCCTCGCCGGCCGCCTCGCGCAGGCGCTGCCGGAGGGCGCGCGCGTGCTCAACCCGGCCGGCGAGGACCGCGCGGCGGACCTCGCGGAGCTGCTGAAGGCGCCGGGGCTGGAGCTGGTGCTCACCATCATCTACGCCGCCGAGCCGGCGGACGCCCTCTCGCCCGAGGCGCGGGCCGCGCTGGAGGCGGGGCGCATCGATGCCGCGCTTCATTTCTCCCAGCGCACGGTGAAGACCCTGCTCGCCTGCGTGACGGCGGCGGGGCTCGGCTGCCGGCTCGCGGCGGTGCGGGAGTTCTGCCTGTCCGAGCAGGTGGGCGGTCCTCTGGTGAAGGCCGGCTATCCTATAGAAGCGGCGTCCGCGCCCAATGAGGACGCGCTGTTCGCGCTGTTCTGATCGCGCCGCGCCCGCCGAAGGTTGCGATGGACCGCCGGGCGGTCTATCGGGAGCAAAAGACGGATCGACCCCACGAGGAGGCCCATGGCGAGCGACAATCCCAACGCGGCCGGCGGTTCATCCCGTCGCACCCGCACTCCGCCGACCCTCGACCTGAAGGCCGAGGAGATGCGCGCCGAGCCCGGCACCGAAGCCGCGACGCCTGCCCAGGCCGCCGGCGAGACCGCCGCCGAGGCCCTAGGCGAAGCTGCCGCCGAGGGAAGGGCGCCTTCCGCGCCCGGCACCGAATCGCGGGCTCCTGGCGCCGAGGCGCCGGCGGATGTCGCGCCCGCCATGGGAGAGGCCAGCCCGGCCGGCACGCCGGAAGGCGCTCCCTCCGAGGCCGCCTCGGCGCCGGGGCCCGCCGCTCCGGAGGTCCCAAGCCCGGATGCTCGAAGCCCGGATGCCCGAAGCCTGGATGCACCGCGTGCGGAGGCGCCGCGCCGGGGTGGGGCCGGAACGGTGGTCGCGGCCCTGGTGCTGGGGGCGCTCGCCGGTGGCGCCGCCGGCGGCGGTGTGTTCTATTATCTCGCGCAGAATGCGCCACGACCGCCGGCAGTGGACCTTTCTCCGCTTGCCGCCCGCATCGCCGTGCTGGAGGCGCGCCCGGTGGCCGATGGCGCCGCCCTTGCGGCCCTGCGGCAGGGCCTGAGCCAGGCGGATGCCCGCGTCTCTGCCCTCGATAAAGCCGTGTCCGGGCTCAAGGCGGCCCCGGCCGCCGCTGCCCCCGCCGCGCCGAACGTGGATGCGCTGAAGGCGGCCCTCGGCAAGACCGATGGCGCCGTTTCCGATGTCGCCGCGCGGGTGGCCGCGCTGAAGACCAGCCAGGACGGCCTGAAATCCGTCCAGGATGCCCTGCAGTCCGCCGTCGCCGCCGCGGCCTCGGCCGCGCAGCAGGCCCAGACGCAGGCGCAGGTGCTCGGCCCCCGGCTCGACGGTCTCGGCAGCCACATCGACGCGGTGCGCAAGGAAGCGGCCGATGCGGCGAGCGCCGCCGCTGCGATCAACCGCGGCGCGGCCTCCGTGCTGGTGCTCGGCACCCTCAAGCAGTCGGTAGACGCGGGCCGCCCGTTCGCGTCCGAGCTTGATGCCGCGCGTGCCCTGCTGGGTCCGCGCGCGGCGGCGCTGGAGCCGTTCGCCGGCAAGGCGCAGGCGGGTTTCCCGCCCCTGCCGCAGCTCGCCGACCAGCTCGCCCGCACCGGTGGCGCCGCCATCGAGAGCCTCGCCCCCGCGCCCGAGGCGCCGGCGGCGGATGCTTCGCTGATGACGCGCTTCCTCGCGAGCGCCCAGAGCCTCGTGAAGGTGCGCCCCGCCGACGGCGTGGACCCGGAAAGCCTGCGCGGCCTCCTCGACCGCGCGGTGGCCGCCGTGCGCCTCGGCGACATCGCGGGCGCGCTCGCCGCCCTGAGGCAGCTTCCGCCCCCGGTGCAGGAGAAGCTGGCCGCCGTGACGGCCGAGCTCGACGCCCGCCGCCGCGCGGCCGAAGCCGCCACCACGCTCTACCAGCAGGCGCTCGCCGCCATTTCGGGGAAGACGCCGTGACCCGCCTCGTCCTCATCCTCGTTATTCTCGCCGCGCTGGCTTTCGGCGCCTCCTGGATCGCCGACCGGCCGGGCGAGATTTCCGTCGTCTGGCAGGGCTGGCGGGTGGAGACCACGGTGCCGGTGGCGCTCGCCGCCGTCGCGGTGGTGACGGGCGTGATGCTCGCCATCTGGCGGCTGCTCGCTCTGCTCATCGCCTCGCCGAAGCTGCTGGCGGCGCTCTCGCGGCGCAAGCGGCGCGACCAGGGCCTGAAGGCCGTGAGCCGGGGCCTGCTCGCCATCGGCTCCGGCGATGCCGCCACCGCCCGCAAGGCGCGGGCCGAGGCGGCGCGGCTGCTGCCGCACGAGCCGCTCACCCACCTCCTGACCGCCCAGGCCGCCCAGTTCGACAACGACCCCGAGGCCGCCATCGCCGCCTTCACGGCCATGGCCGCGCGGCCGGAGACGCGCCTTCTGGGCCTGCGCGGCCTGCACATGGAGGCACGCAAGGCGGGTGACCGCGCCGCTGCCGCCACTATCGCCGCCGAGGCCGTGGCCGACGCGCCGACGCTCGGCTGGGCGGCGGATGCCGTCATCGAGGCCCATTGCGCGGCCGGCGACTACCGCGCCGCGCGCACGGTGCTGGAACGGCAGATGGCGCAGAAGGGCATCGACAAGGCCCAGTATCGCCGCCGCCGCGCGGTGCTGCTGACCGCCGAGGCCCTGGCGCTGGAGCATTCCGACCCGCTGGTGGCGCGCGAGCTGGCGCAGGAGGCGGTGCGCCTCGCGCCCACCCTGGTGCCCGCCGCCGCGTGCGCCGGCCGGCTCATGGGCGCGGCCGGGGAGCTGAAGAAGGCGGCGAAGATCGTCGAGACCGCTTATGCCGCCAACCCGCATCCCGAGCTGGCGGAGGTGGAGGCGCACCTGCGCCCCGGCGATGCCGCCCTCGATCGGCTGCGGCGGGTGCGGATGCTGGCGGGCAAGGCGCCCGGCCATGTGGAAAGCGCCATCGCGCTCGCCCGCGCCGCCCTCGACGCCCACGAATATGACGAGGCCCGCCGCACCCTGGAGCCGCTGCTGGAGGCGCCCACCCAGCGGGTGTGCCTGCTGATGGCCGAGCTGGAGGCCGCCGAGAACGGCGACGTGGGCAAGGCCCGCGAGTGGACCGCCCGCGCCGTGCACGCCGATCGCGATCCCGCCTGGATCGCCGACGGGGTGGTTTCCGATCACTGGAGGCCCATCTCCCCGGTCACCGGCCGGCTCGATGCCTTCACCTGGGCGGTGCCGCCCGGCGTCTCGGCCGCGCCGATCCTGGAGCATGGCGCGGAGCGGGTGATGGCCGCCATCGCCGCCGTGCGCGCCGGCGAGCAGGCCAAGGCGCTGGCGGAAGCCGCCGCCCGCGCGGCGGAGAGCGAAGCGCTTCACGTCGCCGCTCCGGTTGCCGACCCCGTGGGCGCAACGGACGGGCCAGATGCCGGCAGGCCCTCGGATGAGGATCATCCGGCGGACAAGTCAGCGGCGGACGTCCACACCGAGGACCGTCCGGCCGAGCCGGCGGTGGGGGAGGCCGAGGCCCAGCCACGCCGGCGGGCCGCCGCGCCCATCGTCGCCATGCCGCCCCTGCCGGATGATCCGGGGCCGGGTTCCGAGGAGCCGGAGCCGCCCGCGCCCAAGCGCCGCTTCTTCGGCATCTGAGCGCATCCGCTCCACGCCCCGCGGGTTTGGCCGGAAGCTCATGAAGGCCAAGGGCTCGGGCGGAAAGCGCGCGGGCCCCTGGCAGGAGCGCCGGGGCCGCTGCGAGGGGCACGAATCGAAAAGGCCCCGGCGATGGTTTCGCCGGGGCCTTTTCATGTGCGCGGGGGCTCAGAAGGCGGTGAACAGGGCCTCGTGGTGCTCCACCTGGGGCGGGGCGGCCATGTGCGGCCCGGCGAGCCGGCGCCATTCCTGGAATTCCGGGGCCTCGCGGAAGTGCACCATGTGGTCCTCCACGCTGTCCCAGGTCACCACCAGGAAATAGCGGTTCGGCGCTTCCACCGAGCGCTCCAGCCGGAGGCCCCGGCAGCCGCGCGAGCGCTGGAAGAAGGGCGCGGCTTCCTTCACCGCCGCCTCGAAGGCCGCGCCGGCGCCGTCCTTCACCTCGATGGTTGCGACCTCATAGACCATGCTGACATCCTCGGTTGCGGCGGCCCGGCGCCGCCGGCCCCTTCATATACCATCGGCCCCGGTCTTTGACCGGTGCCAAGTGGGCCCGCTCAAGCGCCGCGCGGGCTTTGGCATTGCATGATCCGGCCCCGCCGCGCGTTGCCGCCCCGCCCGCGCGGCTTGCAATGGGGCGGCGAACGCGGCACACCGGTGCGGTTTTTCCCACCAGCATTTCGAGCGCGCCCATGGCCCATTGGCTCTACAAATCCGAACCCTTCAAATGGTCCTGGGACATGCAGGTGAAGGCGGGCGAAAAGGGCACCCACTGGGACGGCGTGCGCAACCACCTCGCCAAGCAGCAGATGCTGGCCATGAAGGTGGGCGACACCGGCTTCTTCTACCACTCCAACGAGGGCAAGGAGATCGTCGGCATCGTGGAGGTCATCAAGGAGGCCTATCCCGACCCCTCCGACCCCACCGGCAAGTTCGTGATGGTGGACCTCAAGGCGGTGAAGCCGCTGGAGCACGCCATCAGCCTCGCGACCATCAAGGCCGATCCGCGCTTCCAGGACATGGCGCTCATCAAGTATTCCCGCCTCTCGGTGCAGCCGGTCACCGACGAGGAGTGGGCGATTCTCTGCGCCATGGGTGGCGTGTGAGCCGCGCCATCGCCGACCCCGCCGCCTTCATCCGCGCCGAGACGCGCCTTCGCCCCACCGCCCTGGTGCCGGAGATCTCGCTGCATGTGGCGGATGAGGCCGTGCCCATCTGGCATCGCACCGAGGAGGAACTGGGGGAGATGGGCCTGCCGCCGCCGTTCTGGGCCTTCGCCTGGGCGGGCGGGCAGGCGCTGGCGCGCCACGTGCTCGACCATCCCGAGCTGGTGGCGGGGGAGGATGTGCTTGATTTCGCCTCCGGTTCCGGGCTCGTGGGCATCGCCGCCATGAAGGCGGGGGCGCGGCGCGTCACCTGCGCGGATGTCGACGGCTTCGCCCTTGCCGCCATCGCCCTGAACGGCGAAGCCAATGCCGTGACCCTCGCGCCGATGGGAGAGGACCTCATCGGCCGCGACCTTGGCTGGGGCACGGTGCTCGCCGGCGACATCTGCTACGAGAAGGATCTGGCCGAGCGGGTGTATGCGTGGCTGCTGGCGCTCTCCCGGCGCGGGGCGCGGGTGCTCATCGGCGATCCCGGCCGCACCTACCTGCCCAAGGACCGGCTGGAGCAGCTCGCCGAGTACCATGTTCCGGTAACGCGCGAGCTGGAGGACATGGAGATCAAGCGCACCTGCGTCTGGCGTCCGCGCGCGGGGGCTTAAAGTTCAGGCGCGGCGCGCCACCAGCGCGGAGCCCGCCACCACCAGCCAGCCGGCGATCATGAGGCTGCCGCCGAACGGCGCGCTGCCGCCGAAGAGCTTTGCCTCCAGCAGGGCGCGGGAGGAGAGATCGCCGCAGAACAGCACCGCGCCCAGCACCAGCGCCGAAGCCCCGAGGCGCAAAGGCACCCCGCCCCGGCCGATCTGCAGCGCCAGCGCCGCCAGCGCGGCCACGGCGGCGGCATGCAGGATCAGGAAATAGGCGGCGGTTTCCAGCATGGTGCCGCCGCCCACATGGGCGGAGACGGCCGCCGCCGCGACGCCGCTGGCGCCCATGAGCCCCGCCAGCAGGAGCAGGAATCGTATCCACAGATCCATCGCCGCGATACCTCCACATGAATGTCGTTATAGGGCGCTAGCACCGGCGGGGAAATCGGCCGGGAGGCCGCAGGCGCGGCGCGAAGGATATGCACCCAAAGTCGGGCTTCCGGGTGCCTTGTGGAGCGGGATGGAGGCCAGCATAATCCCGCCAAATAATGGCGAACCCAAATCGCCGAAAACCAAAGATTGCAGGCGCCACGATCCGTGCTCACGGCGACGCGCAGGCGGTGGAAATAACCAAGGTTGCGGGCCGGCCGGCCCGCTGGAGGGAGGCAAAAGCCATGTCCGATAAAGTCTATGATGTGCCGTCCATCTGGGCCGAGAAGGCTTATGTGGACGATGCCCGCTACAAGGCCATGTATGCCGCCTCCGTCGAGGATCCGAACACCTTCTGGGGCGAGCACGGCAAGCGAATCGACTGGTTCCACCCCTACACCAAGGTGAAGAACACTTCGTTCGATCCCGGCCACGTCTCCATCAAGTGGTTCGAGGACGGCATCACCAATGTCGCCTACAACTGCGTCGACCGGCACCTGGAAGCGCGTGGCGACCAGCCCGCCATCATCTGGGAAGGCGACGGCCCGGACGAATCGAAGGTCATCACCTACCGCGAGCTCTCCACCGAGGTGAACAAGCTCGCCAACGTGCTGCGCAACCGCGGCGTGGAGAAGGGCGACCGCGTCACCATCTACCTGCCGATGATCCCCGAGGCGGCCTATGCCATGCTCGCCTGCGCGCGGCTCGGCGCCGTCCATTCCATCGTGTTCGGCGGCTTCTCTCCGGACAGCCTCGCGGGCCGCGTCTCGGACTGCGGCTCCAAGGTCATCATCACCGCCGACGAGGGCCTGCGCGGCGGCCGCAAGGTGCCGCTGAAGGCCAATGTGGACGCGGCCATCAACCAGATCGGCGGCGACAGCGTGGACCACGTGATCGTGGTGCGCCGCACCGGCGGCAAGGTGGACATGACCCCCGGCCGCGACGTCTATTACGATGACGCCGCCGCGCAGGTGACCGACGAGTGCCCGCCCGCGCACATGCACGCGGAAGACCCGCTGTTCATCCTCTACACCTCCGGCTCCACCGGCAAGCCGAAGGGCGTGCTGCACACCACCGGCGGCTATCTCGTCTATGCGTCCATGACGCATCAGTACATCTTCGACTATCACGACGGCGATGTTTACTGGTGCACGGCCGACGTGGGCTGGGTGACGGGTCACTCCTACATCGTCTATGGCCCGCTCGCGAACGGCGCCACCACGCTGATGTTCGAGGGCGTGCCCAACTATCCCAGCACCTCCCGCTTCTGGGAGGTCATCGACAAGCACAAGGTCACCATCTTCTACACCGCCCCCACCGCGATCCGTTCGCTGATGCAGGGCGGCGAGGAGCCGGTGAAGAAGACCTCGCGCGCCTCCCTGCGCCTGCTCGGCTCGGTGGGCGAGCCCATCAATCCCGAGGCGTGGGAGTGGTATCACCGCGTGGTGGGCGATGAGCGCTGCCCCATCGTCGACACCTGGTGGCAGACCGAGACCGGCGGCATCCTCATCACCCCGCTGCCCGGCGCCACCAAGCTGAAGCCCGGCTCCGCCACCCGCCCGTTCTTCGGCGTGCTGCCGGAAGTTGTGGATGCCGAGGGCAAGGTGCTGAACGGCGCCTGCGAAGGCAACCTCGTGATCGCCGACTCGTGGCCGGGCCAGATGCGCACGGTCTACGGCGACCATGAGCGCTTCGAGCAGACCTACTTCTCCACCTATCCAGGCAAATACTTCACCGGCGACGGCTGCCGCCGGGACGAGGACGGCTATTACTGGATCACCGGCCGCGTGGACGACGTCATCAACGTCTCCGGCCATCGCATGGGCACGGCGGAGGTGGAAAGCGCCCTCGTCGCCCATCCGAAGGTGTCCGAGGCGGCGGTGGTGGGCTTCCCGCACGACATCAAGGGCCAGGGCATCTACGCCTACGTGACCCTGATGGACGGCGAGGAGCCGACCGAGGAGCTGCGCAAGGAGCTGGTGGCCTGGGTGCGCCGCGAGATCGGCCCCATCGCCTCGCCGGACCTGATCCAGTTCGCGCCGGGCCTGCCCAAGACCCGCTCGGGCAAGATCATGCGCCGCATCCTGCGCAAGATCGCCGAGGACCAGTTCGAGAGCCTGGGCGATACCTCGACCCTCGCCGACCCGACGGTGGTGGAGGATCTCATCACCAACCGCCAGAACAAGCGCGACGCGGCGGCCTGAGGCTACTCTTCGCAAGCGTGCGTGAACCGGCCGGCGCCCTTCGGGGCGCCGGTTTCGTTTTCGGCGGGGCGCTGCCGTGGTGCGCAAAAAAAGAGGGCGGACCGGTTATGCGCCGATCCGCCCAGGTGGAAGCGTTCCTGAAACTCGAAACAAGATCTCGAAGGTGCCGTGCTGATCGCCTTCGAGGGAAAGGGACGGGGCCTGGAGCAATTCCAGCGAAAGTGTGCGGCGGTTGCCGCGCGCCGATGCGAGCGGAAAAGCCTCTAGTGACGGCTGATGGCGACGGTGTATTCGCCCGCGCGCACCCGCTCGGACAGGCGCTCGACGAATTCGGCGCAGGCCTCCTCCCCGTAATCGGCGACGAGATTCCGCAGGGCCATGAACAGCGCCGCCTGCACGAGGCAATCCTCTTCCAGGCCGTCGCGCACGGCCTCCACCCAGGCCTCGTTCAGATAGGTCAGAGCCACGTGGCGATCGTCCGCCGCCATGTCCGCGATATCGGGAAGGTCGATGGCTAGGTTCGGCAGTGTGGACACGTCTTGGCCTCCGGCCGCGCGCTGGCGGCGACAGCAAGACATTACCACGGTGCGCGGCATGTGAATGCCAATTCTAACCAAAAGGTTAACGGGCATCGGGACCGTTAATCAGTTGCCGCCGTAGCGCACCACGATCTCGTGGGCGAGGCGCGCGCCTTCCTCCAGCTGGCGCTCCACGGCCGAGCGCGCGGCGGGCGTGCAGCCGCGATAGACCTGCGCGAAGCTGGAATAGCCGCGGTTGAAGGAGGCGATCATCTTGCCCTTGCGCGCCTCGGAGGGCTGCTCGGTCTCGATCAGGACCGCCATCTCGTCGCGCCAGCGCTGCGCCTCGGCCGTCGCGCCACACAGGGGGCGCAGATAGTGCAGGCCGCCGAGGATCTCGGCGAGCCGCAGCAGGTCGTCGTCATAGGGCGGCGCGGCCCCCTCGGCCATGGGCGCAGCGGCGGCGGAGCCCATGGCGCCGAGCGGCGCAGGGGCGAGCGGCGCGGCCAGCAGCCCGGCCAGAGCGAGAATCGGAAGGTGGCGGCGGATGCGCATGGCTCGTCCAGGGGTTCGCCCCTGTGGTGCGACCTTCCGTGGCCGGGGTCAAGGGCGAGCTGAAGGCGCCCCGCGCGCTCAGCTCTTGAGCCGGTCGAAGGTGGAGGCCATCTCCTCGCGGCTCACCACGTCCAGCGCCACCGCCGCGAAGGGGTCTGCGCCGGCCGCGAACGCGGCCTCGCAATCGGGGCGGGCGAGGGCGATCTTCAGCGCCGCCACCAGATCATAGAGCCCCCAGGCGAAGCCGGCGTCGCGCATGGCGGATTGCAGGGCGTTCTGCACCAGCCCGCGCACCGTGCGGTGCGGCTCGGAGACGGGCACGTTGTCGAGCCCGCCCTTGAGCGCGGAGACGCAGGATTCCTCGTCGAACGAGGCATGCCCGCGGCAGGCGAGGGGGCGCACCGGATAGATCACGCAGATGCCCTCGGCCAGGAACGGGCACTCGCGCACCAGCGCCATGGGCCGCACGTTGCCGGAGGGCTCCACGAAATCGGCGGCGCCGTAGAGGCGGCCCACCAGATCGATGCCAACGGTCTTGAAGCCGGATGCCATGCCGCGCACGTAGCGGGCCACCATCAGCACCTCGGGGGCGGTGGCGGCCACGAGGATCTGGCAGCAGGTGCCGCAGCCCTTGCGGCAGGCGAGCTGGGGCAGCTCGCGCGTCTGCTCCTCCACGTTGCGCTCGAAGCTGCTGAAGGCCTGCATCCAGAGGCGGTCGAGAAGGTCGGGCCGGGTCCGGTGGGCGGCGAAGGTTTCGAGGAAGCCGCTGTGCTGGGCCTTGAAGAAGGCGAGCGGGCCTTCAGCTTCCGCGGCCTCTTCCGCGCTCTGGGCAATGGGCACGATGAACCTCCAGGCAACAAAATGATCGATCCGCAAAACGCAAACGAACCTCACGCCGAAGCCCGTTTTGATCTGGCGCAAATATTTCGCCCCAAGGCGGGCACGAACAATTCGGGGAAAGTGCGTAGACGGCGAAGGGCGTGCGGCTGGACCTCGGCGGCGGTTTCGCGTGCCGCGCCGGGCGGCGTGCGCCTTGAGGCCGCGCGCGGCGCCTTGTGGGCTTTGCACGCCGGTGCTATGCGGCGCGGATGACCGCCAGCGCCCAGAAGAACATCCGCAACTTTTCCATCGTCGCCCACATCGACCATGGGAAGTCGACCCTCGCCGACCGCCTGATCCAGATCACCGGCGGGCTCTCCGAGCGCGAGATGACGGACCAGGTGCTCGACAACATGGACATCGAGCGCGAGCGCGGCATCACCATCAAGGCGCAGACGGTCCGCCTCTCCTACAAGGCGCATGACGGCGAGACCTATACGCTGAACCTCATCGACACCCCCGGGCACGTGGACTTCGCCTATGAGGTGAACCGCTCGCTCGCCGCCGTGGAGGGCTCGCTGCTGGTGGTGGACGCCTCCCAGGGCGTGGAGGCGCAGACGCTCGCAAACGTCTACCAGGCCATCGACAACAATCACGAGATCGTGCCGGTCCTCAACAAGGTGGACCTGCCCGCCGCCGAGCCGGAGAAAGTGAAGGCGCAGATCGAGGACGTGATCGGCCTCGACGCCTCCAATGCCATTGGCATCTCCGCCAAGACCGGGCTCAATGTCGATCAGGTGCTGGAGGCCATCGTCACCCGCCTGCCGGCGCCCATGGGCGACCGCGACGCGCCCCTGAAGGCGCTGCTGGTGGATTCTTGGTACGACACCTATCTCGGCGTGGTGGTGCTGGTGCGCATCGTCGATGGCGTGCTGAAGAAGGGGCAGCACATCAAGATGATGGGCTCGGGCGCGGCCTATGACGTGGACCGCGTGGGCGTGTTCACCCCCAAGATGGTGGCCATGAGCGAATTGGGGCCGGGCGAGATCGGCTTCCTCACCGGCTCCATCAAGGAGGTGGCGGACACCCGCGTGGGTGACACCATCACCGAGGAAAAGCGCCCGTGCGACGAGGCCCTGCCGGGGTTCAAGCCGGCGCAGCCGGTGGTGTTCTGCGGCCTGTTCCCGGTGGATGCGGCGGACTTCGACGACCTGCGCGCCGCCATGGGCAAATTGCGCCTCAACGACGCCAGCTTCTCCTTCGAGATGGAGACCTCGGCCGCGCTGGGCTTCGGCTTCCGCTGCGGCTTCCTGGGCCTTCTACACCTGGAGATCATTCAGGAGCGGCTGGAGCGCGAGTTCAACCTCGACCTCATCGCCACCGCGCCCTCGGTCATTTACGAGATCGAGATGACGGACGGCTCCGTGATCGACCTGCACAACCCGGCCGACATGCCGGACGTGGTGAAGATCAAGGAGATCCGCGAGCCCTGGATCCGCGCCACCATCCTCACGCCGGACGACTATCTCGGCGCGGTGCTCAAGCTGTGCCAGGACCGGCGCGGCAACCAGATCGAGCTGACCTATGTGGGCGCCCGCGCCATGGTCACATATGACCTGCCGCTCAACGAGGTGGTGTTCGACTTCTACGACCGGCTGAAGTCCATCTCCAAGGGCTACGCCTCGTTCGACTACCAGATCACCGAATACCGCACCGGCGATCTCGTGAAGATGTCGATCCTGGTGAATGCCGAGCCGGTGGACGCGCTCTCCATGCTGGTGCACCGCACCCGCGCCGAGGCGCGCGGGCGGGTGATGTGCGAGAAGCTGAAGGATCTCATTCCCCAGCACCTGTTCCAGATCCCGATCCAGGCCGCCATCGGCGCCAAGATCATCGCCCGCGAGACGATCCGGGCGCTGCGCAAGGACGTGACCGCCAAGTGCTATGGCGGCGACATCACCAGAAAGCGCAAGCTCCTGGAGAAGCAGAAGGAAGGCAAGAAGAAGATGCGCCAGTTCGGCAAGGTGGAGATTCCGCAGGAAGCCTTCATCGCCGCGCTGAAGATGGACGAGTAGATTTGATGAGTGTGGCTTTGGACTAAATCTGCATGCGACAAATGTGAGTCTGCATAACTAAATCGTCATCAATTTTTAGTTGAATAAATTTTGTGCGCAATCTATGTTTGGACATATACAGCACGAATCTCGGATTCGTGTGTCCGGAGGCATTGATGAGCGGCGAGCAGATTGGCGCATTTGATTCGGTTTCTGTTCTTGAGGCCGATGATGAAGGGGAACTCGAGTTTTCGGGAGAGAGAAAAGTTATCCTTGAGAAGGCAGATCGTAGTCTATTTGAGTTGCATAGATGGTATAAAAACGGTCGAATTGTTGTCGATCCCGAATGGCAGAGAAATTATGTTTGGAAAAACTCGATGGCTTCGAAGCTTATCGAGTCTTTCCTGATTGATATACCCGTCCCTGTAATTTACTTGGCAAAAACTAAGGATGAAAAATACGAAGTTATAGATGGATTGCAAAGATTGACGTCTATTTTTCGATTTATGAATAATGAAATAGAGCTCCAAAAAATGGAGCTACTACCTGATTTATCTGGAAAATTTTTTAAAGATATCGGAGCAAAATATCAGGACAAGTTGGAAACATCTGTTTTGCGCTCATTTGAGCTTGCAAGTACGTCTAGTGACGTACACTTCATTGTGTTTGAGAGAATAAATACAGGAAGTGTCAAGCTTAATGATATGGAGATTCGAAATTGCTTATTTCGTGGGCCGTTAAATAATCTACTGAAGGAGCTTTCAACTAATGGAGATTTTGTATCAACTTTAAATCAGCGTCTTTATAGTGATAGAATGCAAGATCGCGCTCTGGTTTTGCGTTTTCTGGCATTTTATGAAAGAACTTATCTCAAATGTGACCACGGCCTAAAAAGATTTCTAAACGAATTTTTGGAAACATATCGGAGTGCGGGGGGAGATAAAATTGATGAATATAGAAAAGTTTTCTCAAAATGTATGCGTGCATGTCTAACTGTTTTTGGACGTTCGGGTTTTCGCCTGAAGTCTGATGTAGCTAAACCAAATTCTAAAAGTTCTGGGGAATGGTCGACAAGGCCTAATGCGGCGATTTTTCAGGTAATGGCTACGTCATTTGCAAAATATGATCTAGGTGCAATTACGAGGGCTTCAGATGCAATTTACGAAGAGTATGTTGATTTAATCAATACGGATCAGTTGTGGGTTGATCGTGTTAGGCGTGCAACTGGGGAAACTACGCGTCTTTTTTATACATTCGAAACTTGGAACAATCGGCTTTCTGAAGTTATGAAAAATCGCGATGGAAATGATAAGGTTCGTGTTTTTTCAAAAAATTTAAAAATGGAACTGTTTGAACGTAACTCAACGTGCGCAATTTGCAATCAGAAGATCATGTTGATTGATGATGCAGCAATGGATCATGACGTGCGATACTGGGATGGTGGAAAAACGGTGCCAGAAAATGCACAATTAGTGCATAGACACTGTAATCAAAAGAAGGGCTGACGATGTGGGCGTGCCAGGGCCTCAAGGAAGCTGGTGCCAGTTTGCATTTATTCAATTCTCTGATGTAGTGCAAACGCATGTAGACCATGGCGCCGTGGCATTCGGTCACCTTGGTTGAACCAGCAGAGCACCAGTTGCTGCCCTCGAAGCATATCACTTGATGGTCGCGCTATCCGTCGCATTGCCGTCTGGCGTGTGACCGCGACTTGCTGCACTGTTCACGCATCGCACGGCTTCGGCCGGTCAGCGGGAGAACGAGCCATGGCGAAGTTCGAGGTCTTCAAGGACAAGGCGGGCGAGTTCCGCTTCCGCTACAAGGCGTCCAATGGGGAGATCATGTTCTCCTCGGAGGGCTACAAGGCCCGGGCCTCGGCCCTCGACGCCATCGAATCCATCAAGAAGAACGCCCCTGGCGCCACGGTGGACGACCAGACCAGGGGCGAGGCGGCGAAGCCGGCTTGAGCCGGGCGCTCCCGTCCCCGCGGCGGGGCCGGGAGCGGCTTCCTCAGTGCGGCTGGGCCGGCATGTAGGGCGCGAGGGCGTGGGCGAGCTTGGCGGGCGTGAGGGTCTGCAGCCACACGTTGCCGGGCCCGCGCAGGCGCGCCAGGAACAGCCCGTCGCCGCCGAACAGCACGTTCTTCACCCCGGCGATGGTGGTGATCTCGAACGACACGCTCTCCTCGAACATGCCCACATGGCCGGGATGCACCAGCAGCTCCTGGCCCGGCTGCAGGGTGTAGCTCACGATTTCCCCGCCCAGCTCCACGAAGGCGCTGCCCGAGCCGGTGAGATGCTGGAGCACGAAGCCGTTGCCGCCGAACACCCCGGCGCCCAGGGACTGCTGCACCCCCACCGCGAGCGAAAGCCCCAGCGACCCCGCGAGGAAGCCGTGCCGGTGGATGAGGAAGCCGCGGCCGGGCGCCACCTTGGCCTCGATGATATTGCCGGGCACGGTGGCGGCGAACGCCGCCAGCCCCTCGCCGCCCTCCGCCACGAATTCGGTCATGAACAGGCCGCCGCCGGAGATGGCGCGGCCGATGGCCGAGAACAGCCCGCTCGCGCCGCCGGTGGCGGCGGTGGTGCGCATGGAGACATTGGGCGTCATCCAGGAGAGGCGGTCGGGCTCGGCGAGCACGCCCTCTCCCGGCTCCAATGTGAATGTGACGATGGGAAGGGTGGTGCCGGTGATCTCGCTGCGCATGGCGTCCTCGCTCACGACGGGGCGCGGCGGCCGGAAGGGGGCGTGCCGCCGGCCCAGACAAGCAGCATCGCGGCGTGGCGGCAACGCGGCCGGCGGCGGTGTTCGCGGCTGTTCCCTGCGGTATCACGCCACGGCGCGCCGGAGGCGGCGCGTGCTTTGATGCGGCTTGTGCCGTCGGCACGGCCTTTCGGCGAGGGGGACTTATGGCCTGCATCCGCTTTCCGTTCATGGCCCGGCCGCTGACGCGGGCCTTGCTGGCGCTCGCAGCCGCCGGAAGCGCCTTCTGGGGTGGCGCCCTTCCGGCGCGTGCCGCCTCGCCCGGCGCCGCCCAGCCGGTGGCGTTGCGCTATCTGAACGCGCCGCCGGACGGCGAGCCGCTGCTGCGCAGCCCGCAGCTCGGCCTCTCCATCAACGGCGGCTGGCGCCGGGCGGTGATGGACACGGGCTCCACCGGCATCGTCATCTCCGCGAGCGCCATTCCCGGCTGGCAATCGCTGCCCGACCTGGGGCCGGGTACGCTCACCTATTCCAGCTCCGGCCGCGTGATGGTGGGGCGCTATGTGGAGGCGGCCGTGACGATCAAGGGCGCGGACGGCGCCAGCCTCACCACCCGGCCGCTGCCGGTGCTTGCCGTCACCCGCATCGACTGCCTGGCGACCGCGCGCGACTGCGAGCCCAGCGCGGCGCCGGAACATGTCGCCATGCTGGGGGTGGGCTTCGCCCGCGAGAGCGATCACCAGAGCGGAGGCACGCCCGAAAAGAACCCCTTCCTCAGCCTGCCGGGCATGGGCGCGCCGGGCGGCCCGGCCGGGCCGCTGGGGCGGGGCTACATCGTCTCGCGCACGGGCGTGCAGGTGGGGCTTTCACCCGCCGCCGGGACGGGCTTCACCCGCGTGGCGCTGGCGCCGGGCAGCGTTCCCGGCGAGTGGCAGGCGGCGCCGGCCTGCTACGCCCTCGCTGGCCGCACCCCGCCGGCGTGCGGCACGATGCTGGTGGACACGGGCGTCGTCCGCAGCTTCCTCACGGTGCCGGAGGCGGAGTTCGCGGACCTGCTCGTGCCCGATGGCGCGCCCCGGCTCGCCGACGGCACACGCGTGGATGTGGAGCCCGCGCCCGGTGCCGCCGCGCCCCGCTACGGCTACACGGTGGGCGACTGGATGAATCCGGTGGCGCCGACGGAGGTGATCGTGGTGCGGCGCCCCGGCAAGCCGGCCTTCCTCAACACCTCCGTGCGCTTCCTGAACGCTTACGACTATCTCTACGATGCGGAGGGCGGCGCGGTCGGCTTCCGGGCGCTCCGCTACTGAGGCCGAGGGCCAAAGCCCACATGGCACCGGTCGGGACCGGGGCCGATGACATGAGCGGCAGCTGGACACGCCCGGCGGAAGCGATCACCCTCCCTTCCAGGTCCCGGGGCTGCCCCAATTTTCCCCCGGGGGAGAAACGCATTGCCATGTCCACGCTCACTGACGCGTCGCCGACGTTCCGCATTCCGTTCGACAATTCCTATGCCCGCCTGCCGGAGAGCTTCTTCGCTCCGGCCCGGCCGACACCGGTCGCCGCGCCGCGCCTCGTGAAGCTCAACACCGCCTTGGCGGAGGAGCTGGGGCTCGACCCCGCTGCGCTCTCCACGCCCGAGGCGGTGGAGATGTTCGCTGGCGTGCGCGTGCCCGAAGGGGCGACGCCCATCGCGCTTGCCTATGCGGGGCACCAGTTCGGCCAGTTCGTGCCGCAGCTTGGCGACGGGCGCGCCATCCTGCTCGGCGAGGTGATCGACCGGGCGGGGCGGCGGCGCGACATCCAGCTCAAGGGCGCCGGTCCCACGGCCTTCTCCCGCCGTGGCGACGGGCGCGCGGCCCTCGGCCCGGTGCTGCGCGAATACATCGTGAGCGAGGCCATGGCCGCCCTCGGCGTGCCTACCACGCGCACGCTCGCCGCCGTCACCACCGGCGAGCCGGTGTGGCGCGAGCGGGCCCTGCCGGGCGCGGTGCTCACGCGCGTGGCGGCGAGCCACATCCGCATCGGCACCTTCCAGTTCTTCGCCGCGCGCAAGGACGTGGAGGGCCTGCGCACGCTCGCCGACTATGCCATCGCGCGCCATTATCCCGAGCTTGCCGCCACCACGCGGCCCTATGCCGGGCTGCTGGAAAAGGTGATGGAACGCCAGGCGGCGGTGGTGGCGCGCTGGCAGCTCATCGGCTTCATCCACGGGGTGATGAACACCGACAATATGTCCATAGCCGGCGAAACAATAGACTACGGACCCTGCGCCTTCATGGATGCGTACCACCCTTCGACCGTGTTCTCGTCCATCGATTACATGGGCCGCTACGCCTACAAGAACCAGCCGCAGATCGCCCACTGGAACCTCGCGCGCCTGGCCGAATGCCTCATTCCGCTGCTGAACGCGGAGCGGGAGCCGGCGGTGGAGGAGGCGAACGCGCTGCTGGGCACCTTCCCGCGCCGCTTCGAGGCGGCCTACCACGCGGGCCTGCTGGAGAAGATCGGCCTTTCCGGCGGCACGGCGGAGGATGTGGCGCTGGCGCTGGAGCTGTTGCAGGTGATGCAGGCGGGGAAGGCGGACTTCACCCTTCTCTTCCGCCGCCTGGGCGCGGCCGCGGAAGGCACCGAGGGCCCCGACCCGGCGCGCGACCTGTTCCTCGATCGCGAGGCGTTCGACGCCTGGGTGGAGCGCTGGCGGGCGCGGCTCGCGCAGGCGGGGCGCGACGGCGCCGCCGTCCGGGCCGCCATGGACCGCGTGAACCCCAGGTACATTCCGCGCAACCATCAGGTGGAATGGGCGCTGGAGGCGGCGGTGGACAACGCCGACTACGCCCCGTTCGAGGAGCTGCTGGGCGTGATCCAGAGGCCCTACGAGGAGCAGCCGCGCTTTTCCGCTTATGCCGATCTGCCGCCGGAGATGAAGGACTACCAGACCTTCTGCGGGACGTGAGGCCACGGACCCGGTTCCTGACCGGTACCCAAGCAGCTTTCGCTTGAACGCCGCGTGGGGGCTCCGAAGGCCGGTGGGCGGGACCGGGCCGAGGGCGGGGGAGGCCGGGCGCCTCCAGCCAAAAGAAAAGGGCGCGGCCGAAGCCGCGCCCTTTTCTTTTTTCACAGACCGACGGGGCGGCTGGATCAGAAGTCCACGCCGCCACCGAAGCCGGCCCAGCCGGCTTCGGCACCCGAAGTCTCGGTCGGCAGGGACGTCCTCAGAAGTCCATGCCACCCATGCCGCCCATGCCGCCGCCGGGCATGGCGGGGAGGGCCGCGTCCTTCTTCGGCAGCTCGGCCACGAGGGCTTCGGTGGTCACCAGCAGGCCGGCCACGGAGCCGGCGTCCTGCAGCGCGGTGCGCACCACCTTGGCGGGGTCCACGACGCCGGCGGCGACGAGGTCCACATATTCCTCGGTCTGGGCGTTGAAGCCGAAGTTCGGATCGGTCGCCTCGAGCACCTTGCCCACCACGATGGAGCCTTCCACGCCGGAATTCTCGGCGATCTGGCGGATCGGGGCCTCAAGGGCGCGCAGCACGATCTTGATGCCGGCCTTGATGTCGGCGTTGTCGGAGGTGAGAGCCTCCACCGCGGCCTTGGCGCGCAGCAGGGCCACGCCGCCGCCGGGGACGATGCCTTCTTCCACCGCGGCGCGGGTGGCGTTGAGCGCGTCGTCCACGCGGTCCTTCTTCTCCTTGACTTCCACTTCCGTGGAGCCGCCCACGCGGATCACGGCCACGCCGCCGGCGAGCTTCGCGAGACGCTCCTGGAGCTTCTCACGGTCGTAGTCGGAGGTGGTGCCTTCGATCTGCGCCTTGATCTGGGCGACGCGCGCCTCGATGTCGGCCTTCTCGCCGACGCCGTCGACGATGGTGGTCTTCTCCTTCTCGAGGATGACCTTCTTGGCGCGGCCGAGCTGGGCGAGGGTCACGTTCTCGAGCTTGATGCCGAGATCCTCGGAGATCACCTGGCCGCCGGTGAGGATGGCGATATCCTCCAGCATGGCCTTGCGACGATCACCGAAGCCGGGAGCCTTCACCGCCGCGACCTTCAGGCCGCCGCGCAGCTTGTTGACCACGAGGGTGGCCAGGGCCTCGCCCTCGACGTCCTCGGCGACGATCACCAGCGGACGGCCGGACTGCACCACGGCCTCGAGGACCGGGAGGATCGGCTGGAGGCCGGAGAGCTTCTTCTCGAAGATGAGGATGTAGGGCTCTTCCAGGTCGGCGATCATCTTCTCCGCATTGGTGATGAAGTACGGAGAGAGATAGCCGCGGTCGAACTGCATGCCTTCGACCACGTCGAGCTCGGTGTCGGCGGTCTTGGCTTCCTCGACGGTGATGACGCCTTCGTTGCCCACGCGCTGCATGGCGCCGGCGATCATCTCGCCGATGGACGAGTCACCGTTGGCGGAGATGGTGCCCACCTGCGCCACTTCGGCGGAGGAGGAGACCTTCTTGGAGCGGCCCTGGATGTCCTTGAGGGCGGCGGCGACGGCGATGTCGATGCCGCGCTTCAGGTCCATCGGGTTCATGCCGGCGGCAACCGCCTTGGCGCCTTCCTTCACGATGGCCTGGGCCAGCACGGTGGCGGTGGTGGTGCCGTCGCCGGCGAGGTCGTTGGTCTTGGAGGCGACCTCACGCACGAGCTGGGCGCCGAGGTTCTCGAACTTGTCCTCGAGCTCGATCTCCTTGGCGACGGAGACGCCGTCCTTGGTGATGCGCGGGGCGCCGAACGACTTCTCGATCACCACGTTGCGGCCCTTGGGACCCAGGGTCACCTTCACCGCGTTGGCGAGGATATCCACGCCGCGCAGCAGCTTCTCGCGCGCGTCGGCGGAAAACTTCACTTCTTTGGCAGCCATTTCGGCCTCCTGACTTGAATTTCTAAACGACCGGAGGGGTCACATCACCCGGCGACGACGCACCCGGCGGCGGCCCCCTGGCGACGACTCACTTGGCGATGACGCCGAGGATGTCGCTTTCCTTCATGATGAGCAGGTCCTGGCCGTCGATCTTGACCTCGGTGCCGGACCACTTGCCGAACAGCACGCGGTCGCCGGCCTTCACGTCGAGGGCAATGAGCTTGCCGGCTTCGTCGCGCGCGCCGGGACCCACGGCCACCACCTCGCCCTCCTGGGGCTTTTCCTTGGCGGTGTCGGGGATGATGATGCCGCCGGCGGTCTTCTGCTCGGCTTCGATGCGCTTGACCACCACGCGGTCGTGCAGGGGACGGAAGGACATGGGTCTATTCCTCTCGGAACATGGATTTGCCGCGGCTCGCGCCGCTGCCCAGACTGCTGGCACTCTCCGAAGCGGAGTGCCAAGCTCGCCGGGGAGATAAGCGCGCCTCCCCGCTCCGTCAAGGCGGGCGGCTGAAACTCGCTGCGCGCGGGGGTGGGATACGAACCGGTAACCGGCGCCGCGTAAAGTCGATTTCCGAAGGCCGGCGAGGCGGTTCGCCCCGCGCGGCGGCAGCCGGCACGAAGCATTATCGACGCCGCGGGGATGAGCAGTTATGGTCGGCGCGCCGGCCGGCACCCGTGTGGGCGATGGCAAGGACCGGAGTTGAGACGGCGGAGGCCTCGGAATATCCCATGAACATCACGCTTGCACGATCGAACGCGCGCTCCGGGAAGTCCTCTCGCGCCGGCCTCGCCGGGGTCGCCGCCACCGCGCTGGCGCTGACGCTCGCTGCCTGCAGCACCACGCCTTCCGAGCCGCCGCCGCCCGCAAGGCCGGTGTTCACCAGCCCCATTCCGCCGGATCGCCTCGTGGGCCGCTGGGGCCTTGCCGCCTACCACCGCCCCGATGACGCCGGCCGCACCGAGACCCAGGCCAAGGCCCAGTGCTCGAATCCGTATGTCATCACCGCCGGCACCGGCGGGGGCGTGATGATGTATCTCGCGGACGACAACAAGCTGACCGAGGTGGTGTCGAAGCAGGTGGGCAACGGCCCCATCTTCCTCGGCCCGCCCGACGAGCCCGCCGGCGCCCAGACCGACCGCCAGGTGATGCGCTTCGACGGCAACGTTCTAGTGCTGCGCTGGGTCGATTCCGAGGTCGCCAAGCGCTACGGCACCATGGTCTACGTGCGCTGCAGCTGATGTGAGAAAGGCCGGCGCCCGAGGGCGCCGGCCTTTCTTGAATCTCACGCTTCGCGACAAGGGACGCGCCGCGCGCGGCAGATGAGCGGCAGGCCCGCGGGGCGCCGCCGCTCTCCCGGCTTCAGTCTTCCTTGTAGCCGAGCTGCTGGATGCCCTGCTCCGCCCCGTAATACTTGTAGGGCAGGAACTTGCCGGACATGGAGATGGCGACGCGGTCTCCCTTCTCGTTGGCCTCGCGGGCGATATCCATGTTGAAGTCGATGGCGGACATGATGCCGTCGCCGAACTCGTCCTCGATCAGCGCCTTGATGGCCGGGCCGTTCACCAGGATCAGCTCGTAGAAGCGATAGATGAGCGGATCGGTGGGGGGCATGGGGGTGCCGCGCATGGGCACCTCGTTCAGCATCCGCTCCTCCATCTCGGAGAGGCCGAACAGGGTGGCGGCCTTCTTGGCCAGGGGCTTCACCAGCTTCATCTGGCCCAGCAGGGCGCCGGTGACGAGGATGGGCGAGATGCCGCCGATCTGCTCGCAGATGTACTTCCAGCTCCAGCCCTTCTCGCGCTTGATATCGAGAATCTTCTCGGTGAGCTGCTCACGCTTCATTTTCGTCTCCACGCTTGGATGTCGGATGTCGGAGAGTGTGCCGGCGCCGGCGTGACCGTCGGCGAGCGGGGTCCTCGCGCCTCAGTCGCGGCCGGCGGCTGCGGCGGGAAAGCGGATGGTGTTGGCGGCCTCGACGGCCGCCGCCGCGCGGGCGGCGGCTCCGAGCCTGACGAGGGGCGGACGGCGGGTGTCGTAGCCGGTGGGCTTCTCGTCGCGGAAGGTGCGGCTGCGGCTCACCAGGAAGTCCACGAGGTGGTTGCGCACCGTGTAGTAGTCCTCGTGGCGGTGGATGCTGTCGCGGGCGCGGTCCTTGGGCAGCGGGTTCTCCACCACCTCGGCCACCATGGCCTCGGGGCCGTTGGTCATGAGCACGATCCGGTCGGCGAGGTAGATGGCCTCGTCCACGTCGTGGGTGATCATCACCACGGTCTGCCCGGTGGAGATGCAGATGCGGCGCACCTCATCCTGCAGCGTGCCGCGGGTGAGGGCGTCGAGGGCCGAGAAGGGCTCGTCCATGAGCAGGATCTTCGGCTCGATGGAGAGGGCGCGGGCGATGCCCACGCGCTGGCGCATGCCGCCGGAGAGCTCGGCCGGCTTCTTCGCCTCGCTGCCCTTGAGGCCCACGAGCTCGATGAACCGGCGGGAACGCTCCTCCACCTCCGCCTTGCCCGCCTTGCGCCAGCGGGAGGAGACCGCATAGGCGACATTGCCGAGCACGCTCTTCCAGGGCAGCAGCGCGTGGCCCTGGAAGATCACGGCGCGGTCGAGGCTGGGGCCGGAGATGGCCTGCCCGTCCACGATCACCGCGCCCTCGGAGGGCGTCTCCAGCCCCGCCAGGATGTTGAGCACGGAGGTCTTGCCGCATCCCGAGTGGCCGATGATGCACACGAACTCGCCGCGCGGCACCTGGAGCCACAAATTCTCGAAGATGGTGGTCTCGCCGCCCTCGCGCCGGGGATAGCGCCGGGCGATGCCCTCGATGGAGATGAATTTGCTGTCGGTCTCGCCCATGGCGCTCACTCCGGGAAGGTCACGCGCCGCTGGAGGCGCGCCAGGATGAGATCGAGGACCATGCCCACGAGGCCGATCAGCAGGATGCCGACGATCACGTTGGAGATGGACAGGTTGTTCCACTCGTTCCACACGAAGTATCCGATGCCGGTACCGCCCACGAGCATCTCCGCCGCCACGATGACGAGCCAGGCGATGCCGATGGAGATGCGCATGCCGGTGAGGATGGTGGGGGCGGCCGCCGGCAGGATGACCGTGAACGCCCGCCGCCACGCGCCCACCTCCAGGGTGCGGGCCACGTTCAGCCACTCCTTGCGCACCGCGCCAACGCCGAACGCCGTGTTCAGCAGCATCGGCCACACCGAGCAGATGAAGATGACGAACACGGCCGAGAGGTTGGAATCCTTGATGGTGTAGAGGGCGAGCGGCATCCAGGCCAAGGGCGAGATGGGTTTCAGCACCTGGATGAACGGGTCGAGCGCCCGATAGGCCAAAGGCGACATGCCGATGAGGAAGCCGAGCGGCACCGCCACCAGCACCGCCAGCCCGTAGCCGATGGCGACCCGGCCGATGGAATAGAGGAGCTGGAGGCCCAGCCCCTTGTCGTTGGGCCCGTTGTCGTAGAACGGGTCCTTCATGGCATCCCAGAGCTTGTGCGCCACATCGAGCGGCCCCGGCATGGCGGACTGGGCCCCGGCCGTGGTGATGCCCATGAGCTTCGCATATTCCGGGTCGAGGGCCGGCCCCGAGCTCGCGCTCGGGGTGACGGCGATCTGCCAGGCGAGGCAGAAGGCGAGGAACAGCACCACCGACAGGATGCCGGCGCGCACGCCGAGGCTCTTCATCGCGTCAGCTCCGCTTGATGGCGAAGGAGTTGAGGTATTGCTCGGGCTGGGCCGGGTCGAACACCTTGCCCATGACCGAGAAGCTCTTGGTGGTGGCGGCGGGCGGGGTGAGGCCCATCTCCTTCATCACCTTGGCCGCGTCGGTGGCGAGGAAGACCCGGTTGGCGATGCCCTGGTAATCGACCTCGCCCTTCACCTGGCCCCAGCGCTTCATCTGGGTCAGCATCCACACCGCGAAGCTTTCCCATGGGAAGGGATCGAAATCGATGCGGTTCGGGTCGTCCTTGATTTGGCCGAGGCCGTTCGCATACTTGCCCACCAGCACCTGCTCCAGCACGATGGGCGGGGCGTTGAGGTAGGCGGCCGGGGCGATGGCCTCGGCGATGGCCTTGCGGTTCTCGGCCTTGGAGGCATAGCCGGTGGCATCCACGATGGCCCGCAGCAGCGCCGCATAGGTGTTGGGCATGGTGGCCATGAACTCGCGGCTGGCCGCGAACGAGCAGCAGGGGTGCCCGTCCCACATGGACTTCGACAGCGAATGGATGAAGCCCACGCCGTCATAGACCGCGCGCTGGGCCACGTTGTCGGGGGCCAGGAAGCCGTCGATGTTCTCGGCGCGCAGGTTGGCCACCATCTCCGGCGGCGGCACTACGCGCAGCTGCACGTCCGTGTCCGGGTCCAGGCCGTTCTCGGCCAGGAGATAGCGCAGTAGGTAGTTGTGCATGGAGAAGTCGTAGGGAATGGCGAGCTTCATGCCCTTCCACGACTTCACGTCCATCTTGTCCTTGTGCTTGATGCCGAGGGTGAAGGACTGCCCGTTGATGTTCTCGATGGCCGCCGCCACGAACGGAATGGGGTTGGAGCCGAGCCCCTGGGAGATGGCCAGCGGCATGGGCGCCAGCATGTGGGCGGCGTCGTATTCCTTGTTGATGGTCTTGTCGCGGATCACCGCCCAGCCGGCGGTCTTCACCACGTCCACGTTGAGACCGTGCTTGGTGTAGAAGCCCATGGGGTGCGCCATGATGATGGGGGTGGCGCAGGTGATGGGGATGAAGCCCACCTTCAGGTCGGTCTTCTCCGGCTTGCCCGTGTCGGCGAAGGCCTCGGTCGCCGCGTCCAGGGGGAAGAAGGTGGCGAGCGCGGCGGCGGCGGTGGAGGCGCCCACAGCCTTCAGGAAGGCGCGGCGCTTCATGTCCTGCGGGAACAGCGCGCGCATGAGGCCGGAGGCGACCACCTCCCGGTAGCGGGTTTCGTCGTCGAGGTTCCCCGCCCGCTCGGCCGCCAGGTGCGCCTCCGCGCTTTCATGGCGCCCGCAGGCGCACCGCCCCGACAGCTTCGACTTTGTTGAGAACGGGTTCGAGAACATCGACATCGACAGATCTCCTGGGGGCTGAAACGGGAAAGCGCCGCACGCTTCGCAACAGGCGTGCCAGCGGGTGACGCTGGGTCGGCTCAGGCGGGGGCGGGGGCGGCCAGGGCGCGGCGCGCCAGCATGTGGCTTTTGGGATCGTTGACGGAGCACACGGCGATCAACCGCTCGCCCGCGAAGTACCGCACGCTGAAGCGCCCGGCGGCGATGTCGCCCTCGCATTCGGTGCGGGTGAAGCCGTCCAGCAGGCCGGCGATCTGCAGCTTCACATCGTATTGATCGGACCAGAACCAGGGCACCGGATCATAGGTGACGGCGGCGCCGGCGATGCTCTTCGCCGCGGCCTTTGCCTGATCGATGGCGTTCTGCACGGATTCCAGGCGCACCCGCCGCCCATAGAGCGCGCTCGGGAAGGAGGCGACGTCGCCGATGGCATACACGTCCGCGATGCTGGCGCGCGCCTGGGCATCCACCTTGATGCCGTTGTCGAGGGCAATGCCCGCTTCGGCGGCAAGCTCCGTGTTGGGCACGGCGCCGACGGCGCTGAGCACGAGATCGGCCGGCAGCACCCGGCCGTCGGAAAGCTCGACCCCGCTCACCCGGTCCGTGCCGACGAGGCGCGCGACCCCCGTGCCGGTGAGGAGGGTCACGCCGTGGCCTTCGTGCAGGGCGCGGGCGAAATCGGAGATGGTGGCGCAGGCGACGCGGGCGAGCAGGCGCGGCTGGCCTTCCACCAGCGTCACCTCCAGCCCGAGCTTCCGCGCCTTGGCCGCCACCTCCAGGCCGATGTAGCCGCCGCCGATGATGACGAGCCGCGCGCCCGCCACCGCCCCGGCGCGGAAGCGCTTCACGTCGTCGATGGAGCGGATGGAATGGACGCCGGGCAGGTCCGCCCCCGGCACCGGCAGCGCGCGGGCGCGGGTGCCGGTGGCGAGGATGAGCGTGGAATAGGGCCGGCGCGCGCCGCCGGCCAGCTCCACCGCCTTCTCTGCCGGCAGCAAGCGGGTGACGCGGGTGTCGAGATGCACCTCGACACCGCTCTCCGCATAGAATCTGGGAGCCTTCAGCTCCAGCCGCTCCTCGCTCATCTCGTCGCCCAGATAGGCCTTGGAGAGGGGCGGGCGCTGGTAGGGCAAATAGGGCTCGTCGCCATAGAGCGCGATGTCGCCGGCGAAGCCTTCCGCGCGCAGGGAGGCGATGGCCTGGGCCGCGGCCTGGCCGGCTCCGACGATGGTGAGGGGCGCGCTCATGGGGTGTCTCCTGGATGGCAGAGGGGAGGCATCGCCTCGCGCATTTCCCCGCGTCTTGGAAACGGGGAAATGCTCCGGATTCTCGAGCCGACGCGTTTTCTTCACGCGAACCGGTTTCCACTACGCTCGAAAACCCTCTCGGTGCCGCACGGGGGCGCCGCGCGGCGGATCGGGACGCAGCGGGATCGGCCGAGGCTGCGCCGCCCCGGCCGGGGCCGCAAGGGCGGCCGCGCCCGCGACGTTCAGAGGGCGGCGGCCGGGTGCCCTTCCTCGATGGGCAGGGCGGGGTCGCGCGACCACTCGTTCCATGAGCCGAAGTACATCTTCACGTCCTTCACCCCCGCCTCCTTGAGGGCCAGGAAGGTGTTGGACGCCCGCGCGCCCTTGAAGCAGTAGAGATAGACCGGCGTCTCGGGAGAGATGCCCACGGTCGCGCACTCGGCCAGGATCTCGGGCGCGGACTTGAAGCGCGGGCCCTCTCCCGTGGGCTTCATCATGCGGTACCACTCGATCCAGACGGCGCCGGGGATGCGGCCCTTGCGCGGGCAGAAGTCCTTGCCATAGGGCGAGGAGCTTTCGCCGATCCACTCGTCCACGTCGCGCACGTCGAGCTTGGCGACCTTGGGGTCGGCCACGGCGGCGAGCATGGCGGCTGCGTCGATGACGACCTCGCCGGCCGCCTCGTCCACCGGGAAGGCGGCGGGGGCGGGGCTCGGCACCTCGGCGCTCACCGGCAGGCCGGCGGCGCTCCAGGCCGCGAAACCGCCGTGCAGCACCCTGATCTTCGGATAGCCCAGGAAGGTGAGCAGGAAATAGCCGCGGCAGGACTGGCCGAAGCCCGAGGCCATGGACTGCTCGTAGATCACCGCCGTCTCGGCGCCGGAAAGGCCGGCCTTGCCGAAGGCATCGGCGAACTTCAGCCGCAGCTCCGCATGGCCCTCCGGGGTGGAGGTGGCGAGATAGGTGAAGATCTCGTTGAGGTTCACCGCCCCCGCGATGTGCCCCGCCGCATAGCTCGCGGCATCACGGGTGTCGATGACCACCGTGGGCTCGGACGACATGAGGGTGGACAGTTCGGACGGCGTAATCAGCACTCCGCTCATGGTAATCCCCTCTGGAAATCAGGCTGAACCGGGACAGGCTGGAAGGTGTGATGGCTTTGCCATCTTGTTTTCGGCGAGGGATTCTTCCCTCGTCCGTCTTGAATGGCGGGAGGGACCGGCCTCAGGCCGGCATCTGGTCCAGCATCAGCCGGAGCTGCTTGGTGGCCGGGGTCACGATGGCCACGAAATAGGCCTCGCGCAGGCGTCGCTGGCAGCGGTGGGCGGCCACGTAGCCGCGCGCGCCGCAATGGAGCATGGCGTTGTGGGCGGCCTGCACGCCGACCTCGCCGGCCAGCAGCCGCGCCGAGACGACGCGCCGCCAGAAGGCGTCGGAGGTATTGAGCGGGTCGGCGGCGAGCGTGGCCACTTCCGCCTCGATGGCGGCCAGCGTCTCGGCCATCTGGCCGGGCTGGACCTCGAGGTAGCGGTTCACATGGCCGAGGGGGCCTTCCACCTCGCGCATCAGCGCGATGCAGTCGCGGATGAGGCCCACCGCCATGCCCGCCTGCAGCAGGATGAAGCCGGCGCGCATCTTCTTCACGAAGGGCATGGCGTCGTCGGCCAGCACCATCTCGTCGGGCACGAACATGTCGCGCACCTGCACGCCGTAGGTGCCGGTGCCGTCCATGGAGAGGAAGCGCTCGCAGGGCTTCAGGCTGATGGCCGGATCGGCGCAGTCGAACAGCGCCATCACCGGCGTGTCGCGGCCCTCCACCGCGAAGCATCCGCCGAAGAAATGGTCGGCGCCCAGGTTGGAAACCCAGGGCAGGATGCCCTTCACCCGATAGCCGCCCGCGACGCGCTTGCCCTTCAGCTTCAGCGCCTCGATGCCGTAGAACGACTTCATGGGATTGGAGAGGGCGGTGCCGCCGAGGATGCGGCCCTGGGCGGCCGCGTCGAGATACTTCCCGCTGGCGGCGGCGTTCTCGGAATTCACGAGGTACCACACCAGCGTGTTCTGGCACCACGCCATGAAGCCGGTGGACACGCACTGCGCCGACACCAGCGACATGCCCTCGATGGCGTCGCCCAGCCTGTGGCCCTCGTTCAGGTGCAGGCGGAAGGCGCCGGCCTCGGCGAGGCGCTGCAGCAGGGTGGTGGGGTAGGTGCCTTCGTCGATGGCGCGGGCCCAGGCCGCAAGGTCGCCCGAGGCGATCTTGCCGATCTCGGCGAGCACCGCCTCGGGCGGCGGGGCGATGGTGGCTTCGGCCGTGGATGCGGTGGCGGCGAGCATGTCGATCCTCGAAGGCGGGAAGGGCGCGCGCCCGGCCCCGTGCCGGGCGCGTCGTTCGTCGTCGGCGGCGGGGCTCAGGACAGGCCGACCTCGAGGTTCACCGGGCGGACGAAGGTGTTGGCCACCGGCGACCACTTCTTCACGTGGGCGATGAGGGCGTCGATCTCCTCCGTGGAGACGCCGTCGCACTCCATCTCCACCTTGATGCGCACGTCGGTGAAGCCCACCGGCTTCTCGCTCACGTCGCCCGTGCCCCACACGGCGGTGATGTTGAGGTCGCCTTCCAGGTGCAGCTCCAGCTTGCGCACGGTCCAGCCGCGGTGGATGGCGTTGGCGTGCAGGCCCACCGCGATGCAGGAGCCGAGCGCGGCCAGGGAGGCCTCGGAGGGATTGGGGGCGGTGTCGTCGCCCAGCAGTCCCGGAGGCTCATCCACGATGTAGGGGGGCAGGCTGCGGATGTAGTTGGCGTGGCGGAAGCGGCCCTCGGCCACCGTCTTGCACTTGAGGGTCTTGATGACCTTCGGATCGGCCTTGCCGGCTTCGATCAGCTTGTCGAGGCCGTCCTTGCTGATGGGGGCGAGGCAACCCGTGGCCACTTCCGGCGCGAGGCAGCCGGTGAGCACGGTGTTGGGGGCGGGTGCAGACATCTCAATCTCCTTGGTGCGCCTGTGCAGACAGACCGGTCTGTCTTATGCAGATGGCGTGCCAAGCGGACGGAGCTGCGGCCATGATTTCGGAGAATCGCCTCAAGCGCCCATGTGGCCTACATTCCCGCCGGGATTCGCCGGCTGCGTCTCGGCACGATCCCTGCTAGATGTAGTCAGACAGGTCTGTCTTTTTGCCTGCAAATGCGGCAGAGTGGCGAGGCCCGATGCAGGATCTGCTTCAGGAAAGAGCGAAGGCGAAGATGGCGCGCTTGACCAATCCCCCCTCCCGCACGGCCTCGAAGGCCGCGCCTGTTCCGGCGGCGCCCGCCACGGCCGCGCCGTCCAAGCCGCGCAATCCCCATGGCGCCCCCGCGCAGAGCGCCGAGGGCGCGGAGCCCAAGGCGCGCGACCGCATCATCGCCGCCGCCACCCGCCTCTTCTGCCAATACGGCATCACCGCCGTGGGCGTGGATGCCGTGGTGGCGGAGGCCGCCACCGCCAAGGCGACGCTCTACAAGACCTTCGGCTCCAAGGAGCGGCTGGTGGAGGCAGTGCTGGAGAAGGAGGGGGCCGCCTGGCGTGATTGGTTCATAGGCGAGCTGCTGAAAGGGGAGGCAACGCCGCAGGCGCGCCTGCGGCGCGTGTTCCCGGTGCTGCGCGAGTGGTTCAACGACGACGCCTTCTTCGGCTGCCCCTTCATCAACGCCGTGGCCGAGACCGACAAGCGCGACGACCGCATGCGCCAGATCGCGCTCAACCACAAGAAAGTGGTGCTGGACACGCTGACCGAGCTCGCCGCCAAGGCCGGCGCGCGCGATCCGCACGGCCTCGCCCACCAGCTCGGCCTGCTGATCGACGGCGCGATCGTCGCCGCCATGATTACCAAGGATTCCAACGTGGCCCTGCTGGCGGGCCAGAGCGCCGACGTGCTGCTGCGCGGGCTGTGCGCCGAAGCCGCCTGAGGGCTCCCGCGGCCGGCGTTTCGCCCGACCATCGCCACCGGAACGCCGCCTGAGACGGGCGGCGCTGCGTTTTTCCGCCGGAGGGACGAAGATGTGGGCTGGGCCTCGGGGAGGCGCCCCTGCGGCGCTTTCCAGGCCCTCTCCCCGCGCGGGGAGAGGGAGCCTCGTGGCCGGCGGAGCAACGCGCCCGCACGGCCGGTGACGAAGACGCTCCGGGCTATTCCGCCGGATGCACGGGGCGGCCGGTGCCGTGCCCGGCGTGTTCGTCAGGCTCGTCCCTGCCGCCCACGAAGCGGCCGAACAGGCGGCCGAGCAGGCGGCTCAGGTCGTCCATCACCGTGAACACCGCCGGCACGAACACCAGCGACAGCACGGTGGAGGTGATGAGCCCGCCGATGACCGCGATGGCCATGGGCGCGCGAAAGCCACCGCCCTCGCCCAGCGCCAGGGCCGAGGGCAGCATGCCCGCCGCCATGGCGATGGTGGTCATGACGATGGGCTGCGCCCGCTTGTGCCCGGCCTCCATCAAGGCGGTGAAGCGGTCCGCGCCCTGCTTGATGGACTCGATGGCGAAATCCACCAGCAGGATGGCGTTCTTGGTCACGATGCCCATGAGCATCAGGAAGCCGATCACCACCGGCATGGAGACGGAGTTGCCGGTGATGAGCAGCGCGATGAACGCCCCGCCCACCGAGAGCGGCAGCGAGATGAGGATGGTGATGGGCTGCAGCACGTCGTGGAACAACAGCACCAGCACCGCGAGCACCAGCATGAGCCCGGCGCCCATGGCGAGCGCGAAGCCGGTGAACACCTCGCCCATGATCTCGGCGTCGCCCGCCTCCTTGAGGGTCACGCCGGGGGGCAGGTCGCGGGCGGTGGGCAGGGCCTTCACCGCATCCACGGCGGTGCCGAGGGGGGTGTCGCCCACGAGGTCCGCCTCCACCGCGATGCGGCGGGCGCGGTCGTAGCGGTCGAGGGCGGTGGGGCCCTTGCCGAACTGGATGTCCGCCACCGCCGAGAGCGGCACCGCGCCGCCGGAGGCGGTGGGCACCTTCAGGGCGTCGAAGGTGGACAGGGCGGTGCGCGCCTTCTCGTCGAGTTGCACGCGGATGTCGATCTGCCGGTCCTTGGCGGAGAATTTGGCGAGGTTGGCGGAGACGTCGCCGATGGTGGCGATGCGCACCGTCTCGGCGATGGTGTCCACGGAGACGCCCAGCTCCGCCGCTTCGTCCAGCTTGGGCACGATGCGGATCTCCGGCCGGTCCAGGGCGGCGGAGGAGACCACGTTGGTGAGCACCGGCACCCCGTGGCGCATCTCCTTTTCGAGGGCGAGGGCGGCCTTCTCCACCGCCTCGCCGTCGTTTCCGGAGAGCACCATCTGGAAGCCGCGCTGGGCCGCCTGCCCGTTGGAGCTCCAGGTGAAGCGCATGTCGGGGATGGCGGCGAGCGCCGTGTTGAACGAGGCCTCGAAGGCCTTCTGGTCCAGGGCCCGCTCGGCGCGTGGCTTCAGGTTGATGACGATCTGCGCCTTGCGCACCTCGCCGGCCAGCATGGCGAGCCCGCCCGCGCCCCCGGCGCCGGCCGTGGAGAAGACGTTCGCCACCTCCGGCCGCTCCAACAGCATGCGGGTGATGCGATCCGACACGCCCTGCGTCTCCGCGAGCGTGGTGCCCGGCGGCAGCTCGATGGAGACCATGGAGCGGGAGATGTCGTTGGTGGGCAGGAAGCCGGAGGGCAGCAGTGCCGAGAGGAAGATGGTGCCGACGAAGATGCCGAGCCCCATGGCGATGGTGAGGAAGCGGTGGTGGAGCGACCAGTTCAGCAGCCGCATGTAGCCGGCCATCACCGGCCCGTCGTGGGTGTGGCGGTGGCCGCTGTCGCGCAGGAAGTAGGCGGCGAGCAGCGGCGTGACCAGCCGCGCCACCGCCAGCGAGAACAGCACCGCGATCGCTACGGTAAGGCCGAACTGCTTGAAATACTGCCCCGCGATGCCGCCCATGAACGACACCGGCGCGAACACCGCCACGATGGTGAGCGTGGTCGCCACCACCGCGAGGCCGATCTCGTCCGCCGCCTCGATGGCGGCGCGGTAGGGGGATTTGCCCTGCCGCATGTGGCGCACGATGTTCTCGATCTCGACGATAGCGTCGTCCACCAGGATGCCGGTGACGAGCGTGATGGCGAGCAGGCTCACCCCGTTGAGCGAGAAGCCCAGCATGTCCATCACCGAGAAGGTCGGCAGGATGGAGAGCGGGATGGCGAGGGTGGTGATGATGGTGGCGCGCCAGTCGCGCAGGAAGATGAACACCACGATCACCGCCAGGATGGCGCCCTCGATGAGGGTGTGCATGGCGGACTGGTAGTCCGCCTTGGTGTAGCGCACGGTGGTGTCGATCTCGGTGACGGTGACGTCGGGGTGCAGGGCGCGCAGGCTGCCGACCGCCTCCTGCACCCGGTCGTAGACGGTCACGTCCGAGAAGCCCTTGGCACGGTAGACGCCGAAGGCCACCACGTTCTTGCCGTCGAGCCGGGCGAACACCCGCGGCTCGGCCGCCCCGTCGGTGACGGTGCCGAGATCCTTGAGGCGCACATAGCGGCCGTTGGAAAGGACGATGCGCGTTTCCGCTAGGTCGTCCACGCTGCCCGCGCCGGCCAGGGTGCGGATGGACTGCTCCTGGGTGCCCACCTCGCCGCGCCCGCCGGAGACGTCGAGATTGGTGGCGCGCAGCTGGCGGCTGACTTCGGCGGCGGTGACGCCCAGCGCCATCAGCCGGTCGGGATCGAGGGCGATGCGGATCTCGCGGTCGAGCCCGCCTTCGCGCTTCACCTGGGCGACGCCCCGCACCCCCTGCAGGGCACGGGCGATGGTGTCGTCCACGAACCAGGACATCTCCTCCGTGCTCATGGAGGGGGAGGAGACCGCGAAGGTGACGATGGGCAGGCCCTCGATGTCCACCCGCTGGATCAGCGGCTCATCGATGGAGCGCGGCAGCTCGGAGCGGATCTTGGTGACCGCGTCGCGGGTGTCGTTCACCGCGCGGTCCACCTGGGTCTCCAGGTGGAACTCCACGGTGGTGACGCTGGTGCCCTCGGAGATGGAGGAGGTGATGTGCTTCACCCCCGACACGCCGGCGATGGAATTCTCCACCTTCTTGGTCACCTGGGTTTCCAGCTCGCTCGGCGCGGCGCCGGTCTGGGTGATGGTGACCATGACGATGGGCACGTCGATGTTCGGCATCTGCGTCACCGGCAGGGTGCGGAAGTGCACCAGGCCGAGCACCGTGAGGATGACGAACAGGACCAGGGTGGGGACGGGCTTGCGGATGGCCCAGGCGGAGATGTTGATGGCCATCAGCGCGCCTCGCCCAGGGAGAGCGGGGCTTCCACCGGGTTGACCCTGTCGCCCTCGCGCAGGAAGCCGCCGGCGCGGGACACCACATGCTCGTCGCCGGAGAGCCCCTGCGAGACCAGCACGCTGCCGCGGCTCTTGAGCGCGGGGGTGATGCGCCGCGCCGCCACCGTGCCGTCGCTCACCACCAGCACATAGGCGCCGTCGGCATCGAACATCACGGCCGACTGGGGCACCACCAGCCCCTCGCGGGCACCGAGGGTCACCTGCGCGCGGGCATAGGCGCCGGGCTTCAGGCGCGGATCGGCGGGCAGGGCGATCTTGGCGCGGCCGAGGCGCGAGGCCTTGTCCACCTCCGCCGAGACCAGCCGGACGGTGCCGGGAACCGGCGTGTCGAAGCCGGCGGGGGTCACCTCGGCCGAAAGGCCGGTCTTCATGTGCGGCATGGCGCCCTCGGGCACCTCGGCGTCGAGGTCGATGGCGCCGTCCTCGGCGATGCGGAACAGGGGCGCGGTGCGCGCGGAGAGGGCGATGGCGCCCACCCTGGCGGTGCGGGAGAGGATGATGCCGGCCTTCGGCGCGCGGATCTCGGTGCGCTTGAGCTTCACCTCGATCTCGTCGCGCTGGGCCTTCACCAGCACGGCTTCCGCCTCGGCCGCCGCGAGGCTTTCCTGGGCGGCGGCCACCTGCGCGGTGGCGACCTTCACGGCGCGCTCGCGCTCGTCCAGCGTCTCCTGCGAGGCGGTGCCGGTCACGCGCAGCTTGCGGGCGCGGTCCACGGCGGCGGCGGCCTCGGTCTGCTGGGCGATGGCCTGGTCGAGGGCGGCGCGCTGCTGGGCGATGGCGGCCTTCGCCTTGGCGGCGCTGGCGGTGTTCTGGGCGAGCTGGGTGTCGAGCACCTCGCGGGAGAGGCGGGCCAGCACCTGGTCCTTCGCCACCCGGTCGCCGGCTTCCACCAGGATGCTCTCCAGGCGCAGGCCCTCCACCTCAGGCCCCACCTCGATCTCCTCGCGCGGGAGCAGGGAGCCGGTCACGAGAAGGGTTTCCGGCAGGGTCTCGCGGCGCGGGCGCAGCACCGAGACGGTGAGCGCCGCGGGGGCGGCGGCCGCCTGTCCGCCCTCCGCGCGCACGGGAGCTGCCCCGAAGGCGCTGCCCGCTGTTCCCAGAAGGCAGGTGGCGAGCGCGAGAGCGCGGGCGCGGCGGGCGAAGGCGGGCATGGTGGAGCGAACCTCGTTCGGAAAGCGGAAGGCACCCTGCCGGGCCACGGCGGCATTCCCGTGACGGGGGCAGGGGAGGGGGCGGGAAGGACGGTGCGTCATGGCGGCTCAGTCCCGCGTGCGGGGCGCGAGCATCCGGCGCACCAGGGCCGTGAGGGCATCGACGCGCGCCGCCACGTTCCAGGCCGGATGGAGCTGGTGGTGCAGGATCAGCCCGTCGGCCATGGCCTGGAGCATGATCATCACGTCGTCGAGATCGAGGGCGGGGTCGATCTCGTCCCGCGCCATGGCGGCGCCGAGGGCCACGCGCAGCTGGGCGCGGGCCTCCTCGTCGGCGGGCTCGATGGCCTCGCGCAGGGCGGTGTTGCGGATCGCCTCGGCCATGATCTCCGGCCCGAGCTGCACGGTGGGCAGGGAGGGCTCGTTCAGCATCAGCCGCATGCAGTCCGTCAGCGCGTCCAGCACCGAGGGGGCCTGCGCCAGCTCGTCCAGCAGGTGCTGGCGCGCGCTGCGCTCGTCGGCGACGATGGCGGCGATCAGCTCCTCCTTGGAGCGGAAGTAGCGATAGAAGGCACCCGGGCTCATGCCCGCCTCGGCGCAGATCTTCTGCATGGAGGTGGCGTGGAACCCTTCCCGCGCGAAGCAGGCCATGGCCGCGGAAAGAATGCGCCGACGCTGCTCCGCGCGCCGGTCGGCGGCGGCCGGCGGCGCGGCAGGGGGTGCGTGGGGGCGCGCGGTGGGGAGCGATGCCATCTTCGCAGCGGTTTCCGGTTCCGGCGGCGGGCCGTGGCGCCAGGGTGTGAGCGAACGTTCGTTCACATTCAGTGCGCTTCTACCGTCTTTCCGCTCCATCCGGCAAGAGCGAACGTTCGTTCGCATGCTGCGGCGCGGCGCCGCCCCTTGAGCCCGGCGGCGGGAACGCCTACCTCTCGCCGGACACCGGAGCCCGAAGCCCCATGCTAGCCGCCGCCCTCGAAGCCCTGCGCCAGACCTTCTCGCCCCTGCTGCGCGGCGTGCTGCTGCGTTCCGTCGGCCTCGCCCTCGGCCTGCTGGTGGTGCTCGCCATCGGGTTGGAGGCGGCGCTGACCCGCTTCGTCGAGGTGCCCTCCTATCCCTGGATCGAGACCACGCTGGCGGTGGTGGCGGGGCTCGGCCTGGTGTTCGGGGTGTTCTATCTGGTGCCGGCGGTGTCCTCCCTGGTGGCCGGCCTGTTCCTGGACGAGGTGGCCGAGAAGGTGGAGGCAGCGAGCTATCCGCAGGACCCGCGCGGCGTGCCGCAGCCGGTGCTGCGCTCGCTGCTCTATTCGCTGCGCTTCTTCGGCGTGGTGCTGGCGGTGAACCTCGCCGCCCTGCTGCTGCTGCTGGTGCCGGGGGTGAACGTGGTCATCTTCTTCGTGGCCAATGCCTATCTCATCAGCCGGGAATATTTCGAGCTGGCCGCCATGCGCTACCGCAGCCCGGAGGAGGCGCGCGCCCTGCGGCAGGCCAACGCCACCGCGGTGTTCATCGCCGGCCTCGTGATGACGCCGATCCTGCTGGTGCCGGTGCTGAACCTCATCGTGCCGGTGTTCGGCACCGCCTTCATGGTGCACCTGCACCGCCGCCTCGCGCCCCTGCCGGCCCGGCGCGGGCCCGATGGCGGGCTCGTCATCGAGGGCCGGGCGCTCTGATCGCATCGGCTCCGGTCGCTGGCCAGAGCGGGGTTCGCTCACGGGCGCGCGGCGCCGCCCCTCAGTGCAGGCCGGTGGCGGCGAGCGCCGCCATCTGGCGCACGGCCACCCGGCCCGCGTCGAAATCGCCGATGGCGGCCTCGAACAGGCGGTGGAAGTTGAGCTGCGCGCGCAGGTGCAGGAACACCGCGCCGAGGCCCACCGCCGCCCGATCCATGAACACGAACTCGCGCGGCACCGTCACCGGCCCCAGACGCTTCAGCTCCGTGTGCACCTTGAACGCCTCCTTGCGGCCGTATTGGCCGGGCGCCACGCCGTCGGCGATGGTGCGGACACGGTCGTCCATCAAGGGGCCGTAGATGAAGCGCGCCCAGATGTTGAGCGCGTCGATCAGGTCGCGGTTGAGGCCCTTGAAGCCCCAGGTCTCGTAGGCGTGCACCACCCGCGCCGCATCCCCTTCCAAAAGGCCGCGATAGAGGTCCACCACCCCCGCCACGAACGAGGGCGGGAAGATGCGGATGCAGCCGTAGTCCAGGAGGTTGATGCCCGCCGGATGGCCGGCCTCGTCCAAGAACACGGTGTAGTTGCCCAGGTGCGGGTCGCCGTGGATGACGCCGAACCGGCTGAAGGGCTGCCACCAGGCGGTGAACAGCGCCTGCGCCAGTGTGTTGCGCTCGGCCTGGGTGTGGCGGGTGAAGGCGAGGATCTTCTCGCCCTCCAGCCACTGCATGGTGAGCAGGCGGCCGGTGGAGAGATCGGCCCGCACGGAGGGCACGCGCACCCGCGGCTCGTCCTTCAGGATCAAGGTGTAGAGGGCGGCGTGGCGGGCCTCGCGCCGGTAGTCCAGCTCCTCGCGCACGCGCGCGCCGATCTCGGTGGCGATCTCCCGCGTGTCGAGGGTGGAATCCATGCGCCGGTGCAGGGAAAACAGGATCTGGAGCTGCGTCAGGTCCGCTTCCACCGCCGCCTGCATGTCCGGGTACTGGAGCTTGCAAGCCACGGTCTCGCCGTCGAGGGTCACCGCCTTGTGCACCTGGCCGAGGGAGGCGGCGGCGGAAGGCTGGTGCTCGAAGCGGGCGAAGCGCTTCTCCCAGTCGCGGCCCAGCTCGGCGCTCATGCGCCGCTTCACGAACGACCAGCCCATGGGCGGGGCGTCCGATTGCAGGCGCCGCAGCTCGGCCGCGTATTCGGGGGGCAGGAGGTCCGGCACCGTGGCCATGAGCTGGGCCACCTTCATCAACGGGCCCTTGAGCCCGCCGAGGGCGGATGCGAGGGCGGCGGCGTTGTCTCCCTCGCGGTCGGCGCGGCCGAGCAGCCGGTTGCCGGCGATGCGCGCGGCAACCCCGCCCACGTTGGCGCCCACCTTCGCGTAGCGCGCGGCGCGGGCCGAAAAGCGGTTTCTCTCGTCGTCAGCCATGCTTGCCTCCGCCGCGCCGGGGCCCCGGCCTCAGCTTCGCGCCGTCCGCGCCGTGAGCGCGAGCAGCACCAGCAGCGACAGGGGGGTGAGCACATCGGTGTAGAGGATGGGGCCGGCATTCCCGGCCGCCATGTTTCCGGTCTCGAAGATCTGCACGAGGTGGCCCACCGCCGCGCCGCCCAGGAAGCCCGCGGCCACCACCGCCACCCCGGCCCGGAAGCCCCGATTGGAAGAGATGGCGGCGATGACGCCCGCGAGGCCGATGCCCAGATTCGCCACCCCCACCTCGAACTGGAATGGGCTCGGCGCCCAGCCGATGGCGCGCGCCGCTTCCTGCGCGAAGGCGATGTGGCCGAGGGCGCCCCACAGCCCCATGAGCCCCAGCGGGAACAGGCAGATGTAGCGCATGAGCCGGTCCGCGATCAGGCCGAAGGTGCGCGGCGCCGGGGCGCGGGCGATGGCGAGGAGGGCGCAGGCCAGGGCCGCCGCCCAGGAGATGATCGGGACCCAGAACACCATGCGCGAAGCCTCCCGCCGTGCTGCGCCGCAAGGTGACAGATCGCGCGCCCCATCGCCAGCGCAACATGTGCCAAGCTTCAGGCCACGGCGTAGAGCGGATGCTCGCGGCGGATCTCCTCGCCGAGGATCTCCTCCACCTTCATGAAGGCGGCGGTGCGGGCGCCGGGCCGCGCATAAAGCACGAACTCCATGTTCGGCAGCGGCGCGGTGGCGAGGTCGTTCACCACCGCGAGATCGTGCCGCAGCGAGCGGGGCGAGCGCACGGTGACACCGAGCCCGGCGCCCACCGCCGCCATGAGCCCTGGCAGGGAAGGGCTGGTGAAGGCGATGCGGAAGCCGCGCCCGGCCGCCGTCAGCGCGGCGATGGCGGCGCTGCGGCAGACGCAGGGGTTCTCGAACAGCACCAGCGGCACCGGCGCCTCTCGGTCGAGCCTCAGGTGGCGCGCGGCGATCCACACCATGGGCTCGCGCAGCAGCACGGTGGAGGGCAGGTCGGTGTCGTGGCGGAAGCCCACGGTGAGGTCCAGCTCCTCCACCATCAGCTTTTCCAGCATGGCGGCGGTGGAGCACACCCGCACCGTGATGGGCGCCTGGGGGAAGGAGCAGGCCACCCGCGCCAGGATGCGCTGCATCACCGCCTCGCCCACATCCTGCACGAAGCCCAGCCGCAGCGGCTGGGCGAAGCTGCCGTGGACGTGCTGGGTGAGCACTTGGTCGTTGAGGTCGAGCAGGCGGCGGGCGTCATCCAGGAAGGCGCCGCCGCGCGGGGTGGGCACCACGCCGCGCCCCTTGCGCGCCAGCACCGGGAAACCGAGCGTATCGGCGAGGCGGTCCATCTGGAGGCTCACGGCCGACTGGCTGCGCCCCACCCGCCGCGCCGCGGAGGAGATGGAGCCCAGCTCCGCCACCGCCACGAAGCTGCGCAGGAGATCGAGATCGAGGTTCCGGATCATTCCATGAGATTAGCAAAAGAGTTGAATTTTTGAATTCAATTTTTTTCATGGATGAGCGCCGGCTAGGGTGAGCCCATCCCCCGAGCACCAAAGGAGGCGCCCATGCCCTTGCTGAACGTGACCCTTTCCGCCGCGCCCGACGACGCTCTGGCCGCCGCCGTGGCCGAAACCCTGAGCGCGCTCACCGCCCGCATCCTGCGCAAGGACCCCGCCGTGACGGCGGTGTCCGTCGCCTTCGTTCCTCCGGAGCGCTGGTTCACGGGCGGGGTGTCGCTGGCGGCGAGGGGGGCGTCCTCCTTCTCGCTCGACATTCTGGTGGTGGACGGCACCAATACGAAGGACGAGAAGGCCGCCTATCTGGAGGCGGTGTTCGCCGCCATGGCGGGCCTGCTGCCGGGCCTCGACCCGGAAAGCTACATTCTGGTGCGCGAGGTGAAGGCCGACGCCTACGGCTATGGCGGGCAGACGCAGGAGCGGCGCTATATCGCGCGGCGCCTCGCGCAGGAGGGCCTTGCGGCCTGAGGAGGCCGGAACGGCAGAACGGCCCGGAGCGGTGGCTCCGGGCCGTTCTTGTTTCCTGGTCCGCCCGTCGAAGGGCGCCTCCGATGGAATGACTTGAGGCGTGCTTGGAGATTACTTGCCGGCCAGCAGCGGGGCCAGCTCCTTGTCCCACTCGGCGATGTCGAGGGTGCCGGAGAGCTTCTTGCCGTTCACGAAGAAGGTGGGGGTGGCGTTCACGCCCAGCTCGGTGTTGGCATACTTGGCGCTATCCTGCACCTTCTGGGCGAGGTCCTTGTCGCTCAGGCACTTCTCGAACTCGGCCTGGCTCATGCCGGTCTGGCGCACCACGGCGAGCAGGGCGGCCGCCGGGTCCTTGCCGTAGGCCCAGGTCTTCTGCGTCTCGAACAGGGTCGAGACCATGGGGAAGTATTTGTCCTGCGGGGCGCAGCGCGCCAGCATGAAGGCGGCGGTGGCGACCGGGTCGAAGGGGAACTCGCGGAAGATGAAACGCACCTTGCCGGTGTCGACATACTTCGTCTTCAGTTCCGGGAACACCTTGGTGTGGAAGTCCGCGCAGTGGCTGCAGGTCATGGAGGCGTATTCCACCACCGTCACCGGCGCGTCGGGATTGCCCAGCGCCTGAACGGTGAGGGGGCTCGCGGCCGGCGCCATCACCTTCGCCACGTCGGCCGACTGGGCCTTCGCGTCATGGGCGGTGAGGGGCAGGCCGAAGCCGGCGAGGAGGGCGGCGACGCCCGCTCCGGCAAGGACGCGGCGGCGGTCGAAGGTCATGGTCGTCTCCATGGGAAGCCGAAAACGCTGGGAATTCGCGTGAAATGAGGGGCCTGACGCCAATGTGCAGCGCGCTAGCATGCCGGGCGGGCGGCGGCAAATGGTGCGCGATCACAGATGGGTCAGGAGCCGCCCTTGCGGCCCCCCTCCGGCCCGCGGCGCTCGCGCCGCACCAGGGCGCCGAGCCGGGCGAGGGAGGCCGCCAGCGCCTCGTCCTCGAAGGCGCCGATCTCGCGGCGCACCGCGCTCACGGTGGCGGGTTCCGGCGGCGGCATGGGCCGGGGGCGGGCGTGGCGCGGGGGAACGGGCCCCTGGCGCAGCGCGATTCGCCCCACGCAGCGCCAGCCGAAATAGACGTTGATGCGCTCGATCACCACCGGCGCCGCATATTGCATCTCGATGGCGTAGGCACCCTCCACCCGCACCACCAGCGTGGCCGGCTCTGTCTCGCTGCCGCGCGCCCATTGCAGCTTCACGGGCAGGGAGCGAGGGGCGAGATCCGGCCCCACGATCTCGTCCCAGTGGGTCACCACCTCCACCACCGAGAAGCCCGCCTTGCCGCACACGTCGGCGATGGTGGGGGCCACGAAATCGGCGAGCGGGCGCGCGGCGCGCGGGCGGAAGACGCGGGGGGCTGGGCTTTTCATGGGTCCTGGGTTCGGCTTGCTGTGGGTTGAGCGCGCGGTACGCGCCTCGCGCCCAGCCGCGCCCCTTGCTCCGACGCGCCGGCGCGGCCACCTTGGGCGCATGACATCTTCGCCCGCCGCCGCCACGGGGACAAGGCCGTCCAAGGCGCCCGACCCCGCAGCCCTGCTCGCCTGGTACGATATCCACCGCCGCCGCCTGCCGTGGCGGGCGGAGAAGGGCCGGCGCGCGGACCCCTACCACGTCTTCCTTTCCGAGATCATGCTCCAGCAGACCACGGTGAAGGCGGTGGTGCCCTATTTCGGCGCGTTCCTGCGGCGCTGGCCCAGCGTGACGCATCTCGCCGCCGCGCCGCTGGAGGAAGTGCTCTCGGCCTGGGCGGGGCTCGGCTATTACGCGCGGGCGCGCAATCTCCACGCCTGCGCCAAGGCGGTGACGGCGCGCCACGGCGGGCGCTTCCCGGCCGACGAGACGGCACTGCTGGACCTGCCGGGCATCGGCCCCTACACGGCGGCCGCCATCGCCGCCATCGCCTTCGACCTGCCGGCGAGCCCGGTGGACGGCAACATCGAGCGGGTGGTCTCGCGCCTCCATGCGGTGGAGGAGGCGCTGCCGAAGGCGAAGCCGCGCATCAAGGCGCTGGCGGCGGCCCTGGTGGCGCGGGCGCGTCCGGGAGACCATGCCCAGGCGATGATGGACCTCGGCGCCACCATCTGCACGCCCAAGTCGCCGGCGTGCGCGCTCTGTCCCTTCACCGGCGCCTGCCGGGCGGAGGCCGAGGGCACGGCGCTGCGCTATCCGCTGAAGGAGAAGAAGGCGGCGAAGCCCGAGCGCGCCGCCGTCGCCTTCCTGGCCGTGCGGGCCGACGGGGCGGTGCTGCTGCGCACCCGCCCGGACAAGGGCCTGCTCGCGAAGATGACCGAGGTGCCGGCCACTCCCTGGTCCGCATCGCAGGGGACGGTTCCGACGGATCCCGCCCGCCATGCGCCGGTGAAGGCGCCCTGGCGCGCGCTGCCGGGCACGGTGCGGCACGTCTTCACGCATTTCGCGCTGGAGATGACGGTGTGGCGGGCGGAGCTTCCCGCCGGCGCCGGGGCCCCCGAGGGGCTGCGATTCGTGCTGCCGCGCGATTTCGAGGGCGAGGCGCTGCCCTCCCTCATGCGCAAGGTGATCGCCCACGGCCGGGCCGACCGGCCGCCGCCGAAGGGCTGACGCGGGCGGGGCCTATTCCGCCGCGATGCCCATTTCCGAGCGCAGGCGGGCGCGCAGCACGTCGATGGGGTGGCGCCGGCCGTCCTGCTCCACGTGCCAGAAGGTCCAGCCGTTGCAGGCCTCGGCCCCCTGGGCGAGGGCGCCGACGCGATGGATGGAGCCCACCTTCTGCCCCTCTCCCGAAAGGGCGATGGTGCCATCCGCCCGCACCACGGCGCGGAAGCGGCCCTTGGCGTCGGTGAGCTCGGCGCCCGGCGTCACCAGCCCGCGCTCCACGAGGGCGGAGAAGGCGACGCGCGGCGCTTCCCGCGCGCTCGGGGGGGCGACCAGGGTGTGCTCGGGCAGGGGCTCCACCGCCGCGATGCGGGCGCGGGCGGCCTCGGCATAGCTCTCCTCGCGCTCGATGCCGATGAAGCGGCGGCGCAGGCGCCGGGCCACGGCGCCCGTGGTGCCGGAGCCGAAGAAGGGATCGAGCACCACCTCGCCCGGCTTGGTGGCCGAGAGCAGGATGCGCGCCAGGAGCGCTTCCGGCTTTTGGGTGGGATGGAGCTTGCGGCCCTTCTCGTCCTTCAGCCGCTCCTGGCCGGTGCACAGGGGGAACAGCCAGTCGGAGCGCACCTGCACGTCCTCGTTGCCGGCCTTCAGCGCCTCGTAATTGAAGGTGTAGCGGGCATCGGCGTCGCGCGCGGCCCAGATCAGGGTCTCGTGCGCATTGGTGAAGCGCCGGCCCCGGAAGTTGGGCATGGGGTTCGCCTTGCGCCAGATGATGTCGTTGAGGATCCAGAAGCCCAGATCCTGCATCGTGGCGCCGACGCGGAAGATGTTGTGATAGGAGCCGATGACGAACAGCGTGCCGTTCGGCTTCAGCACGCGGCGCGCGGCCATGAGCCAGGCGCGGCTGAAGGCGTCATAGGCCTGGAAGCTCTCGAACTGGTCCCAGGCGTCGTCCACCGCGTCCACGCGGCTCTCGTCCGGGCGCTTCAGCACGCCGCCGAGCTGGAGATTGTACGGGGGATCGGCGAACACGAGGTCCACCGAATGGGCCGGCAGCCGGGACAGCTCCAGGATGCTGTCGCCCACCAGCACCTCGTCGAGAGGCAATGCGGGCGGAGTTTTTGTGGTCAAGGGGGCGAATGACGCAAACTCACTCGGGTGCTCGCCGGACCGGCGGGGCGCCCGCGCGGGTGCCCCCTTGACCACACTACGCATGACGCAACCCTACGCAACGCTTACTCACGAAAGGGAGTATGGCTGCAAGGGGTTAAGGCGGGGTGAAGGGCGCGGCGCCCGGTGCCGCCGGCCCGCTCTTCGGCCGGGGCCGGGCGCATTCGCTCAAGCGCAGCGCGGACTTGGCAAAGGCCCATGCGCCAAGTCGCGGGCCCTCCGCATCACCGCGTCACGGCGCGCACGATGGCTTCCGCCACCAGCTCGGGCATGCACAGGCGGGTCCGCTGCTCGGCGGGGGAGGGGCCGTTCACCGGTGTCGGCGCCTGGCCGGGCGCGGCGGGCTGGGAGAGCAGGTAGCTCGTGGCCGCGTATTGCTGCACCACGTTCATCTTCTCCTGGTCGGAGACGGCGTCGATCTGGTTGACGATGCGGCCGTAGAGCTGCTCGTGCGAGACGTTGGGCACGAACGGCGGATCGATGAGGACGAGATCGATGTTTCGTCCCTTCAGATAATCGGACGCCTGCTCCAGCGTGTGGCCGAAATCCTCGGGGTCGGTGGCGGCGAGGGCGTCGCCCGTGCCCACCTGCCAGATCACGAGGTCGGGCTCGTATTGCTCGATGGCGCTGCGGATGCGCTGGAAATCCTCCCGCGCCAGCCCCGGCTGGGGGCCTTCCTCGATGATGGTGAAGGCGATGTCGGGCAGGCGGCGGTTCAGCTCCACCTCCAGCCGGCTGCGCTTGTGCGGGGTGAATGCCTGCCGGTCCGGCTGCGGGCCGATGAGCAGGATGCGCACGGGCTGGGAACGGTCCACCAGGCGCTCGGTGCGCTTCAGCTCGCTGTCGAAGGTGAGGAGGATGTCGGGCACCCGGCAGGGCTTCGACATATCCGCCCACGCCGGCCCCGCCAGCAGGGGAAGGACGGCCAGGAGCAGGGCCAGAAGCGCCCTCACGCCCCCGGCGCGAGAGGCCGGGGCGCGGGCGCGCCTTCCCCTCGCGCACGTGCATCCGCCGTGCGTCCGCCCTTCTGCCATTCGAGCGCCCATGCGAGCAACCACTGAAGCGAAAACCCGACGAGAACGATTAACAAATCAAACGACACAGCGCCATCGAATGCGGGCCGCAGCACCTGGGCGCCGAGGCTCAGCACCGTGCCCAGGCAGAACACCGGCAGCCCGTGCCGCCCGATGAGCGTGAGCGGCGCGCTGAAGGGGGTGGCGCGAAGCCAGCGTTCCACCGGCAGCCGCGCCGCGCAATAGGCGAGCGCCAGCACGTGCAGCACGCGCGGCAGGTCCAGCGACGACTTGTCGAAATCCCACATGAAGGCGGGCAGGGGCCACACCTCCAGCGAGAGGGGGAAGTGGAGCTGCGCCCACACCAGCGCCGCCAGCAGGTAGGCCGGCGCCAGGATGTCGAGGCTGCGCCGCGCGAATCGCGCGCCGCCCCGGTCCAGCACCACGCCGATGGCGAGCCCGATGGTGAACAGGAGCTGCCACGCCAGCGGGTTGAAATACCAGCGCCCCGCGCCCGGCCACACCGGCGGGCCGAGGCTCGCGAGCTGGGTGGCGAGATAGAGCGATGCGGAGAAGCCGAGCGCGAGCGCGATGGAGCGCCGCGTGAGCATCACCAGCAGCGGCGCCAGCAGCAGCAGGCACACGTAGAGCGGCAGGATGTTGAGGTAGGCCGGCTGGAAGGTGAGCATCGCGATGCCCACCAGCGATTCCAGCGGCGCCTCCATGATGACGTCCAGGTGGTACCACGCCAGCACGCGGGTATCGGCCGTTTCCACCACGAAGCCGCCGATGACCGCCACCGCCACCATCACCAGCGCCAGATGCGCCACATAGAGGTTGAAGGCGCGGGTGACGATGCGTGCGCCCACCCGCAGCCGGCGGCCGGGCTCGAACGGGCGCGCATAGGCGAAGGCGGCCGACACGCCGGCCAGCAGCACGAACAGCTCGGCGGCATCCGACACCCCGAAGTTGCGGAAGGTGTAGGCACCGAGGACGTGGCCGGGGATGTGATTGACGAAGATCGTGAGCAGGGCGAAGCCGCGCCAGAAATCAATGCTGACGATGCGCGAATCCGCCACCGCATCCACCTCCGCTGTTCGCTGGAAACGCCGGCCCGCCCATCCCGTTCCCGCCCCGAAGCGGAAAGGCGCGCGCTGCGATGCAGCATGTCTAGGCGTGATTCATGTTCAAATGGTTGTCAATGGCCACCCTGGGGAATACGCCAGGGAAGGCGCCAGGGGAAGACGCCAGGGAGGACGAAAGGCCAGGGCGCTGAGCGCGCCGGAACGTGTTCCGCTCCCATCGCGCGCGGAACACGTTCCAGGTTGTCGAGGCCACGCATTTCCTTCACGCGAACCGGTATCCGCTTCGCTCGAAAATGCCCTAGGCGGCCTTGATCGCGATGGTCTTCTCCTGGCTGCGGGCCTGCGCGCTCTTGGGCAGGGCCACGGTGAGCACACCCTTGGAGAATCGCGCCTCCACCTTTTCGGGATCGACGCCCTCGGGCACCTTGAAGGCACGGGAGAAGGCGCCGTAGCGGCGCTCGGAGAGGTAATAGTCCTTCTCCTGCTCCTCCCGTTCCTCTCTCTTCTCGCCGCGGATGGTGAGGGTGCCGTTGGCGAGCTTCACCTCGATGTCCTTCTCCTCCATGCCGGGAAGCTCGACGGTGATCTCGTAGGCGCCGTCGCGCTCGGTGACGTCCACCGCCGGCGCCAGCGCCGAGCCGGCGAGGCGCGGCCAGGGCAAGTCGAGCCCGCCGCGCGTGAGCGGAAAGCCCAGCGCACCGAGCCGGACGTTCTCGAACACCTGCTCGATCTCGCGCCGCAGCTGGTCGAACGGCGATGCGGACGGCACCGAAACCGGACCCGCGGCCCGGCTGGGATCAACATTCACGGGGACTTTCTGGATGTCGGCCATGATCGTCTCCTTCAAGCGGATAATGACCGGCGGCAGGGCCGCCGCTGTCTCATCGGCTGCGCGCCCGTCCGGGGATGGAACCCGGCGCCGGACGCGCGAAGTCGAACGCGATCACACGTTCCGGCCCGCCCCGCGAGGCGGTGCTCGCGACGACGTGCCGACCCTGATTTCATGCGCCCGGAGGATGGCGGCATTGTGCCGGCCGCGCCTGCCTTGGAAGGGGGGATGCCTTCCAGGGCCTTGCGGTGCCCCGGATCAATGGGATGCGGCCATCTCCGTGGCGCATGAGCCTCATCAGCAGAGCCCATCAACGCCACCGGGCATCCATCCGCCTTGATGTGCGTCAAAACCGGACGTTGCGTCGCGGGCATGGTGCGCGCGGCGGGCGGCCGCTATAAAGCGCCGTCCGCGCGGCCTTTCTCCGCGCTCCCCGCCGGCCTGCCACCCATGATCCTGCCCATCACCGACCCCGACGACCCCCGGATCGCCGACTATCGCGACGTGCGCGAGCGTGATCTCGTGGGCCGGCAGGGTCGCTTCATGGCGGAGGGCGAGGTGGTGCTGCGCCTCCTCGCGGCCCATGTGGACGCGGAAGGGCGCACCGCCCACGGCCACCGCCTGCTCTCGCTGCTGCTCTCGGAAGGGCAGGCGGAGCGGCTCGGCGACGTGCTGGCGGGCCTGCCGCCGCAGTTTCCGGTGCATGTGGCGGGGCAGGGGGTGATGGACCGCATCGTGGGCTTTCCCATCCATCGCGGCATCCTGGCGCTGGGCGCGGCGCGGCCGCCGGCGGAGGCGGGCACGCTGCTTGCGGGCCTGGGGCCGCGAGCGCTGGTGGTGGGGGTCGCGGGCATCACCAACCACGACAACATGGGCGGCATCTTCCGCAACGCCGCCGCCTTCGGGGCGGATCTGGTGCTGCTGGACGCGGCGAGCTGCGATCCGCTCTACCGCAAGGCCATCCGCGTCTCGGTGGGGGCAAGCCTCATCGTGCCCTTCGCCCGCGTGCCCGACGCCACCGCCATGATGGCGGCGCTGGAGGCGGCGGGGGTGCCGGTGGTGGCGCTCTCTCCCTCGGGCCGCGAGCGGCTTTCGGCGTTCGTGCCGCCGCCGCGGGTGGCGGCGCTGTTCGGCACCGAGGGGCCGGGCCTGCCCGCCCACGTGCTCGCCGCCGCGCGCACCCTCTCCATTCCCATGGCGCCGGGCTTCGACAGCCTGAACGTCGCCACCACGTCGGGCATCGTGCTGCACCACCTGGCGGGGGTGTGAGGGCGTCAGCTCTGGGTGGTGATCTCCCAAGTGGCGTAGGTGACGCCGGGCACGTGCTTCAGCCGCTCCACCACGTCGTCCAGCTCGGCGCGGTCCACGGCGGTGCTGACCAGCCGCGCCACGATGTCCACGCCATCGCCTACCCCATGCTCGGTGTCGAGGTCGGCAGCCGGGTACTTGGCCGCGTCGAGGATGTCGTTGACGAGGTCCCGCACCACGGCGGCCGTGGCGGTGCCGGTGGAGACCCGCACCTCGTAGGTGATCTCCGAGACGCGCTCGTTGATGGGGATGCGGTCGATGAAGGCGGCGAGGGGCCGCAGCACGGTGTTTCCGGCGACGATGATGAAGGTGATGAGCAGGGCCTCCGCGAGCATGTCGGAGCCGGTGCACGAGCCCACCGCCGCCGAGCACCACAGGGTGGCCGCCGTGTTGAGCCCGCGGATGTTGAGGCCTTCCTTCATGATGACGCCGGCGCCCAGGAAGCCGACGCCCGTGACCACGTTGGCCACCACGCGCATGGCGTCCTCCGGGGAGCCGACGCGGTTGGCGAGGTCCGCGAACGCGGCCGCCCCTACCGCCACCAGCACATTGGTGCGCAGGCCCGCCGTGCGCTGGCGATACTGCCGCTCCGCCCCGATGATGGTGCCGAGCACGAACGCCGCGCCCAGGCTGATGATGGAATCGAGGAAGCTCGCCATTTCGAAGGCCGCGATGAAACGCACGCTGTCTCCCCCACATTGCCGGGCGCCCGGGCCCGGCCGGTGCGTAGCCGCAGGCCGCCAGCGTGGCAATACCCCTTCGCCGGTGTGCGAAGCGGTCACATCGCGCTCATGTGTCGGAGCATGTGGCGGCGCACGATTGTCGCGGCAGCGTGGAACTGCTACAAACCCTTCATGTCCTATGCGTGCGCCAATTCCACGAGCATGAGCCGGGCGGCCTTCTGCGCCGCCGGGCCGTTCGCGCGCACCACCATGGAATTCGCGGCGGTGCCGGACCACGTGCGCCTGCCGGGCCGTTTCTTCGGCCGCTTCACCACCGCCGCCTCGGCCGTGCTCGGGCGCTGACGCGCCCTCCCATCCGCCTTTCCTGTTCGGACCGGCCGCCCGATGCGCGCGCCGGCCTCCATTCGGCTTAAGACCCAAGGACAGACCCATGACCGCACCCGCCGGCAGCCCGCGCACCCTGTACGACAAGATCTTCGACGACCACGTGGTGGCCCGCCAGGAAGACGGCACCTGCCTGCTCTACATCGACCGCCACCTGGTGCACGAGGTGACGAGCCCGCAGGCGTTCGAGGGGCTGCGCATGGCCGGCCGCCCGGTGCGCGCGCCGCAGAAGACCCTGGCCGTGGTGGACCACAACGTGCCCACCACCGACCGCACCCTGCCGAACCCCGACCCGGAGAGCGTCGCCCAGATCGCCGCCCTGGCCGAGAACACCAGGGAATTCGGCATCGAGTATTACGACGGCTTCGATAAGCGCCAGGGCGTGGTGCACGTGGTGGGCCCCGAGCAGGGCTTCACCCTGCCCGGCACCACCATCGTGTGCGGTGACAGCCACACCTCCACCCACGGCGCCTTCGGCGCGCTCGCCCACGGCATCGGCACCTCGGAGGTGGAGCATGTGCTCGCCACCCAGACGCTGATCCAGAAGAAGGCGAAGAACATGCGCGTCACCGTCGACGGGAAGCTTCCCGAAGGCGTGGGCGCGAAGGATGTTGTGCTCGCCATCATCGGCACCATCGGCACCGCTGGCGGCACCGGCTACGTGATCGAATATGCCGGCGACGTCATCCGCGACCTCTCGGTCGAGGGGCGCATGACGGTGTGCAACATGTCCATCGAGGGCGGCGCCCGCGCCGGACTGGTGGCGCCGGACGAGAAGGCGTTCGAATATCTCAGGGGCCGCCCCAAGGCGCCCAAGGGCGCGGACTGGGAGAAGGCGGTCGCCTTCTGGCGCACCCTGCGCACCGACGAAGGCGCGGTGTTCGACACCGAGATCCGGCTCGACGGCGCGGCCCTGCCGCCCATCGTCTCCTGGGGCACCAGCCCCGAGGACGTGATCTCCGTGGAAGGCGTGGTGCCCGATCCGGAGCTGATCGCCGACGACGTGAAGCGCGCGGCCAAGAAGCGCGCGCTCGCCTACATGGGCCTTTCCGCCGGCACGAAGATCACCGACATCGGCATCGATCGCGTCTTCATCGGCTCGTGCACCAACGGCCGCATCGAGGACATGCGCGCCGCCGCGGCGGTGGTGGCCGGCCACACCGTGAACCCGCGCGTCAACGCCATGGTGGTTCCCGGCTCGGGCCTCGTGAAGGAGCAGGCGGAGGCCGAGGGCCTCGACAAGATCTTCCGCGCCGCCGGCTTCGAGTGGCGCGAGCCCGGCTGCTCCATGTGCCTTGCCATGAACGCCGACCGGCTGAAGCCGGAGGAGCGCTGCGCCTCCACCTCGAACCGCAATTTCGAGGGCCGCCAGGGCTTCAAGGGCCGCACCCACCTGGTGTCGCCCGCCATGGCGGCGGCCGCGGCCATCGCCGGGCATTTCGTGGACGTGCGTGCCTTCCCGAAGGCGGGCTGAGCGCGGACGCGGCGTTGCATCCGGGAGACGCGCCAGAGAAAGCTGGGGCGTCTCTCGTCACGATCACGTGATCGCGCGGGGCAAGTGATTCCCCCGCGTGATCCCCGGTTCAGGCCGGAGCGGACGCGCTGAGCGCGACAGCGGCGGTGGTGGCCTCGTGAGGGGCGAAAAACGCTGCAATTCCAAGAATGGTCGCCAGCGCACCGGCGACCGCGAGCTTGCGAAGCATGGTGTCACTCCTGATCGCTGTCTTCAGGGTGAACGTCGCGGGCCGTTAAGAGTTCCTTAACCATAAGGGGCGGGTCGCGCGGGTCGGTGTTTCGGGAGCAGGGCATGTCGGCAAGGAGCAAATCGGAGATGCGCGCGCCGGCGCGCGCATGGGACGATCTGAAGGCGCCCGGCCTCGCCGAGTGCGAGGCGCTGGCCCACGCCGCCTTCGCCCGGCTGCCCGCGGACTTCCGAAAGCTGTGCGCGGACGTGGTGATCGTGATCGAGGACTTCCCCACCGACGACGTGCTGGACGCCCTGGGCGCCGAGACGCCGTTCGATCTGCTCGGCCTGTTCCAGGGGGTGGGGCAGGCGCAGGGCGGGGCCGTGGCCCAGACCGGGCAGATGCCCAACATGGTGTTCCTCTATCGCCGCCCCATCCTCGACTACTGGGCCGAGCACGAAGAGACCCTGGGGGATATCGTCGCCCATGTGCTGGTGCACGAGATCGGGCATCATTTCGGCCTGTCGGACGAGGACATGGCCGCCGTGGAAGCGGAGGCGGAATGAGCGCGGCGCTGGACCCGCTTATGGCACCGTTTTAGAAGAGTTCCAGAAATAGGAGCCCTCCATGTCCGTCGACCCTTCCCTCACGCGCTATCCGCCCCTCGCCAGGGCGCTGCACTGGCTCACCGTGCTCGCGGTGATCGTGGTGTTCGGCCTCACCTATCTCACCGGCCTGTTCGAGCGCGGCTCGCCGCCGCGCCTCATGATCTGGTGGCTGCACATTTCCTTCGGCCTGCTGCTGATCGCCCTGCTGGCGGTGCGCATCCCCAACCGCATCTTCGGGCGGGTGCCGGCGCCCTCGACGCAGATCAGCCGCCCGGTGGCGCTCGCCTCGGAGGCGGCGCACGGCCTGCTCTACCTGCTGCTGATCGCGACGCCCCTCGTGGGCGTCTACCTCGCCTTCCTGCGGGGCGACGCGGTCACCTTCTTCTCGCTGTTCACGATCCCCTCGCCGATCGCGGTGGACCGCACCTTCGCGCGGCAGGTGATCGAGGTGCACGAATGGCTGGCGAACGCGCTGGTCGTCGTGGCGCTGCTGCATGCGGCGGCGGCGATCGGGCACCATTTCGTGCTCAAGGACGACGTGCTGAGGCGGATGCTCCCCGGACGGGACGGGGCCGCCTGAGGGCGATCATGAATTCGCGCGCCGGGCGGGCATGGCCCGGCGCGCCGACAGGGTTCGAATGAGGGAAGGTTCCATGGAGAAGTTCACCGTTCTCGAAGGCGTCGCGGCGCCGCTGAAGCTGGTCAATGTCGATACCGACATGATCATCCCCAAGCAGTATCTGAAGACGATCAAGCGCACGGGCCTCGGCACTGGCCTGTTCTCTGAGATGCGCTACAAGGAGGACGGCTCGGAGAATCCCGATTTCGTCCTGAACCAGCCGGCCTATCGCAAGGCGAAGATCCTGGTGGCGGGCGACAATTTCGGCTGCGGCTCCTCGCGTGAGCATGCACCCTGGGCGCTGCTCGACTTCGGCATCCGCTGCGTGATCTCCACCTCGTTCGCGGACATCTTCTACAACAACTGCTTCAAGAACGGCATCCTGCCCATCGTGGTGTCGAAGGACGACCTCGACAAGCTGTTCGAGGATGCCGAGCGCGGCGCCAACGCCACCCTCACCGTGGACCTCGCGGCCCAGGAGATTCGCGGGCCCGACGGCGGCAAGGTGCGGTTCGAGATCGACCCCTTCCGCAAGCGCTGCCTGCTGGAGGGCCTGGACGACATCGGCCTCACCCTGGAGAAGGCGCCCGCCATCGCCTCCTACGAGACCGCCAAGGCGGTCGAGCAGCCCTGGCTCTGACCACGGCACCCCCCTTGAAAGAAGGGCACCCCGGCGGGTGCCCTTTTTTGTGTCGGGCGGCCGTCTTTGACGCGCGTTCTTCATGTGAATCGGATTCCAGTCCCCGGTACGGCAGGCACCCCCTGCGACCATGCGACCTGATTTGCGGGAAATGCTGGACCCGCCTCAGCTTTCCCTTAATCTGAAGGCATTTCCTGCATTCGCACATCGGCGCGCCCTCGGGCACGCGGGTACCTTTTGTTTCTTTCCATGCCCCGGAGGTGATGCTTGCCCCACGATACGCCGCTGATCGCGACCCTCGTCGGGGCATTCGTGCTGGCTTTTGCCTTCGGCGCGCTGGCGCAGCGGCTGCGGCTGTCGCCTCTGGTGGGCTACCTGCTCGCGGGTGTCATGGCGGGGCCGTTCACTCCCGGCTTCGTGGCGGACCAGCACCTGGCGGAGCAGCTGGCCGAGGTGGGCATCATCCTGCTCATGTTCGGCGTGGGCCTGCACTTCTCCCTCAGCGACCTTCTGTCGGTGAAGGCCATCGCGGTGCCGGGCGCCGTGCTGCAGATCGGCGTGGCGACGGCGATGGGCATGGGCCTTGCCCATTTCATGGGGTGGGGCATCGGCGGGGGCCTTGTGTTCGGCCTCGCCCTTTCGGTGGCGAGCACGGTAGTGCTGCTGCGCGCGTTGCAGGAACGGCGCATGATCGAGAGCGAGCAGGGCCGCATCGCGGTCGGCTGGCTCATCGTCGAAGACCTCGCCATGGTGCTCACGCTGGTGCTGCTGCCGGCCATGTCCGAGGCGCTGGGCGGCAAGGCGGTGCACGCGGGGGCGGCCGGCGAGTGGTTCGGCCCCATGGACATATGGACCTCCATCGCCGTCACCCTCGCCAAGGTCGCGGCGTTCGTGGCGCTCATGCTGGTGGTGGGGCGGCGGGTGATCCCGTTCATCATGCATTGGGTGGCGCACGTGGGCTCGCGCGAGCTGTTCCGCCTCGCGGTGCTGGCCGTGGCGCTCGGCGTGGCGTTCGGCTCGGCCAAGCTGTTCGGCGTGTCGTTCGCCCTCGGCGCCTTCTTCGCCGGCATGGTGCTGAGCGAATCGCCGCTCTCGCAGCGCGCCGCGGAGGAAACGCTGCCCCTGCGCGACGCCTTCGCCGTGCTGTTCTTCGTCTCCGTGGGCATGCTGGTGGACCCGGAGATCATCATCACCCAGCCGCTGCCGCTCATCGCGACCCTCGCCATCGTATTGCTGGGCAAGTCGGTGGCCGCCTATGTGCTGGTGCGCATGTTCGGCTATGCCAAGCTCACGGCCTTCACCATCTCGGCCTCCCTGGCGCAGATCGGCGAGTTCTCGTTCATCCTGGTGGCCCTGGGCATGAGCCTCGACCTGCTGCCCAAGGAGGGCAGCGACCTGATCCTCGCCGCCGCCATCATCTCCATCGTCGCCAATCCCTTCTTCTTCCTGGTGCTCGACCGCTTCCGCGCCCGCAAGATGGCGCAGGACATGGCGCGCACCATGGCCCGCAAGATGGAGAAGGCGGAGGCCAAGGCCGTGAAGGCCGAGGAGAAAGCGGCCGCCAAGGCGGAAGCGAAAGCCGAAGCCAAGGCCGAGGCGAAGCAGGCCAAGGTGGAGGCCAAGGCCGCCAAGGTCGCCGCCAAGGCGGAGGCGAAGGCCGTCGCGGGCGGCGAGGCGACCGTGGCCGTGCAGGACGAGGACAGCCCGGAGACCCTCCAGATCACCGACAAGGAAAACCACACGGTCATCGTCGGCTACGGCCGCGTGGGCCGGCTGGTGGCCGATGGCCTGAAGGCCGCCGGCGTGCCGCTGCTGGTGATCGAGGACCAGCAGGACCGCGTGGAGGAGCTGCGCGCGGGCGGCTTCGAGGTGGTCAACGCCAATGCTGCCTCGCCCGCCGCCATCACCGCCGCCAACCTCGCCGGCGCGAAGCGGCTCATTCTCGCCATTCCCAATGGCTTCGAGGCGAGCGGCGTGCTGAAGAAGGCGCGGGCCGTCAATCCGGGCATCGAGATCATCGCCCGCGCCCACTCCGACGAAGAGGTGGACCGCCTGCGCGCCACCGGCGCCAACTTCATCATCATGGGCGAGCGCGAGGTGGCGCGCGGCATGCTGGGCCACGTGCTGCCCCCGGCCGAGGCCGCGGCCGAGATTCCCGAGATGGCCCCGTTGCCGGAGGAGCGCGCGGCTGAAGCCGCGCAAGAGCCCGTCGCGGAGGACGCGGCGCCGCCCCCACCGAACGCCGCCCCGGCGCCGGAAGACGCACGGTAGGGCACGCGGGTTGCCTGCCGTGCCGCATGGCGGCGCGGGAGGCGGGTTTCCATGATTTCATGGCGTGCGCGTTGCCGCGCGCAATGGCGTCTGGGGTGACGCGGCGCCCACGCGCGCCGTCATTTCCAGGACAAGCCTGACGCCGCGCGCCTCCGGCATGGCGTCCGACACCGTGGGCCCGGCCGCTTGCCGCCCGCGCGCGTGGTGTGGCGACTGTGGCGGGCCGCGCCGACATCGCTCCCATTCACTGCGGCCTTTCCCTTTCCATCGCGCCAGCTTTTTGCGGGGCCGCTCACGGGGATCGCAGTCGCGTCGCCGGACCGGATCTCATCTAAATGCAACCATTTAGTGTTCTTTAACCATGCGTAGCGTAAACCAATATTGCTGAGCACATATACATGCGCTGATTGGTCTTAAGCGTCGTGCCTGATGTAACAATCCTGGCGACGTAGTACTCCTGCACGCGTGCGGTGCTCTGTTCAGTCCGTATCCTGATTTAGCCCGTTGTGGTCTGGGAGCTGAATATGAAGTCCGTCATCCTCGCCGCCGTTGCGATTGCCGCCGTGTCGGCCCCGGCTGTCGCCGCCGACCTGGGCAGCCCCTATCCCGTCAAGAGCGCGCCCGCGCCTGCCTTTTCCTGGACCGGCTTCTACATCGGCGGCAATGCCGGCGTCGGCGCCGGACGGGTGCAGAACGATGAGCTGCGGTCGGTCGGGCCCAACAACCAGACCTATTACAACTACCGGACCAACACGTTCCGCAACTACAATCCGGGCACGCTCCTGGGCAGCAGCTCGAATTCGGTCACCTCGTCGGGTGCGGTGGTCGGCGGGCAGGTCGGCTATAATTACCAGCTCCGCAACAACATCGTGCTCGGCTTCGAGACCGATCTTCAGTGGTCCGGCGTCAAGGGAAAGACGCGGAGCGATACCAGCAGCAACCTCGTCAGCCAGTATCAATACTACTATGATCCCGTGACGAATACGAATAATGTCGCGAGCATTTATGGCGGTCAGGGCGAAAGGAGCGCCGGTGTCGATTACTTTGGAACCATCCGCGCGCGTGTCGGCTATGCGATGGATCGGTTCCTGCCTTATTTCACGGGCGGCGCCGCCTATGGGCGGACCTCGGTGGAGGGCTCCGACACCACGCTGACCAATGTCGCGTCGTGGGATTCGACCGGCGCGCGGCTGCCGGACCGGGTGCGCACCACCACTGTCGGCCTGCCCTCGCAGTCCGAGGAGAAGTGGGGCTGGACCATCGGCGGCGGCGGCGAGTTCGCCGTGACGAACAACTGGATCGTGAAAGCCGAATACCTTTACGTCGATCTCGGAAGCTCCGAGTACACCTACCTGAACACCGAGGATAATACCTATCACAACGGCACCGCCGACTTCAAATTCCACACCGTGCGGGCCGGCGTGAACTACAAGTTCTGATCGGCGCTCCGGGGAGCCCGCCGCATCGTCGGCGGGCGCCCGACCTCTTCCGGATGGACGGGCCTGAAGCGCGTGAGCCGCGCTTGACGCCCCCCGCGCCGCGGGCGTATCGCCACGCGCGGGCCACCTCCCCCCAACGGGAGGCGATCATCTGGAAGGATGCTCATGACTGCGAACCCCGCTCCGGCCACGCGCCCGGAGAATCCCAATTTCTCCTCCGGCCCCTGCGCCAAGCGCCCCGGCTGGTCCCTTGAGGCGCTCTCGGACGCGCCGCTCGGCCGCTCCCACCGCGCCAAGGTGGGCAAGGTCAAGCTGAAGGAGGCCATCGACCTCACGCGCGAGGTGCTGGAGATCCCGGACGATTACCGCATCGGCATCGTGCCCGCCTCCGATACCGGGGCGGTGGAGCTTGCCATGTGGTCGCTGCTGGGCGCGCGCCCCGTGGACATGCTGGCCTGGGAATCCTTCGGCGAAGGCTGGATCACCGACGTGGTGAAGCAGCTCAAGCTCTCCGGCGTCCGCGCCATCACAGCCCCCTACGGCGACCTGCCCGACCTTGCCGCGGTGGATTTCAGCCACGACGTGGTCTTCACCTGGAACGGCACCACCTCCGGCGTGATGGTGCCGGACGGAGAATGGATTCCGGCCGACCGGCAGGGCCTTACCATCTGCGACGCCACCTCGGCGGCGTTCGCGCAGCGGGTGGATTTCTCCAAGCTCGATGTTGTCACCTTCTCCTGGCAGAAGGTGCTGGGCGGGGAGGGCGCGCACGGCATGCTCATCCTCTCCCCGCGCGCGGTGGAGCGGCTCGAGAGCTACACCCCCGCCTGGCCGATGCCGAAGATCTTCCGCCTCACGAAGGGCGGCAAGCTCATGGAGGGCATCTTCGTGGGCGAGACCATCAACACCCCCTCCATGCTGTGCGTGGAGGACTATATCGACGCCCTGAAGTGGGCGCGGAACATCGGCGGGCTCGAAGCGCTGCAGGAGCGCTCGAACCGCAACTTCGAGGCCATCGCCCAGTGGGTGGCGGTGACGCCCTGGGTGGATTTCCTGGCTCGGGACCCGATGACGCGCTCCAACACCTCCGTGTGCCTCAGGGTGGTGGACCCGGCCGTCACCGCCCTGCCGGCGGAGGCGCAGGCGGCGTTCGCCAAGGCCATTTCCTCGGGGCTGGAGAAGGGCGGCATCGCCTATGACATCGGCTCCTACCGCGACGCCCCGCCCGGCCTGCGCATCTGGTGCGGCGCCACGGTGGAGCGCGCCGATGTCGCGTCCCTGACCCACTGGCTCGACTGGGCCTTCAACGAGGCCAGGGCCGCGCTGCCCCAGGCGGCCTGAGCGGCCGCGCGACGACCCCCGGCGCCGGAGCACCGCCATGGCCCCCCGCGTCCTCATCTCCGATCCGCTTTCCCCGGCCGCGATCCGCATTTTCGAGGATCGCGGCATCGCGGCGGACCTGCGTCCGGAGCTGGGGCCGGATAAGGCGGCGCTGGCCGCCGCCATCGGCGCTTATGACGGGCTGGTGGTGCGCTCCGGCACGCGCGTGACGCCGAAGGTGCTGGCCCGCGCGGGGCGGCTGAAGGTCATCGGCCGCGCCGGCACGGGCGTGGACAATATCGACCTTCCCGCCGCCACCGCGCGCGGCGTGGTGGTGATGAACACGCCATTCGGCAATTCCATCACCACCGCCGAGCACGCCATCGCGCTCATGTTCGCCCTCGCCCGGCAGATCCCGGCGGCGGATGCCTCCACCCAGGCCGGCCGCTGGGAGAAGGACCGCTTCATGGGCGTGGAGCTCACGGGCAAGACCCTGGGCGTCATCGGCTGCGGCAACATCGGCTCCATCGTCGCCGAGCGGGCGCTGGGGCTGCGCATGAAGGTGATCGCCTTCGATCCCTTCCTCTCGGTGGAGCGCGCGCTCGCCCTCGGGGTGGAGAAGGTGGAGCTCGACGCCCTGCTCGCCCGCGCGGACTTCATCAGCCTGCACACCCCGCTCACGGAGAAGACGCGGAACATCCTCTCCGCTCGGAACATCGCCCGCGCCAAGGCGGGGGTGCGCATCATCAACTGCTCGCGCGGGGGGCTGCTGGACGAGGCGGCGCTGGCGGCGGCGCTGGACAGTGGCCATGTGGCCGGCGCCGCGCTCGACGTGTTCCAGGACGAGCCGGCCCTGGCGAGCCCGCTGTTCGGCCGGGAGAACGTGGTGTGCACGCCCCATCTGGGCGCCGCCACCACCGAGGCGCAGGAGAACGTGGCCCTGCAGATCGCCGGCCAGATGAGCGACTACCTGCTCTCCGGCGCGGTGGCGAATGCGCTGAACTTCCCCTCCATCACGGCCGAGGAGGCGCCGCGCCTGCGGCCCCATCTGGCGCTCGCGGAGAGGCTGGGCGCCTTCCTCGGCCAGCTCACCGACACCGACATCGCCACCGTGCGCGTCACCTTTGAGGGCGCCGTGGCGGGCCTCAACGTGAAAGCGCTCACCGCCGCCGCCGTGGCGGGGCTGTTGCGGCCCATGCTGCAGGAGGTGAACCTCGTCTCCGCGCCGGCCCTGGCGCGGGCGCGGGGCGTGAACATCGAGGAGACCACCCGCGCCGCGGCGGGCGACTATGAGAGCCTCGTCACCCTTTCGGTGATCGCCGGTGGCGCCGTGCGCACGGTCTGCGGCACCGTGTTCGCGGACGGGCATCCACGCATCGTCGCCGTCAACGGCATCAAGGTGGATGCCGCCTTCGCCCCGGCGATGATCTATGCGGAGAATATCGACAAGCCGGGCTTCGTGGGCCAGCTCGCGAGCCTGCTGGGCGCGGCGGGCGTCAACATCGCCACCTTCTCCCTCGGCCGCGACCGGGCGGGGGGCGATGCCATCGCCCTGGTGGCGGTGGACGGGTCCCTGCCGGCGGGGTTGATGGACGCGGCGCGCGCCCTGCCGCAGGTGCGGCTGGCGCGGCTGCTCGCCTTCTGATGCCCGGCCTTCGCCCGGCGCCGGCTCAGCCTCGTTCAAGCGCCGCGCGGGCTCGGCCAAGGACCCGCGAGAAAGGCGCGCGGGCCTCTGGCTTAGGCCTCAGTGCGGATCGCCGGCCGTGGGTGTCCCCTCCGCCGCCTTGGGCCGCGCCTTGCGCGCGGCGAAGGTGGCGAGGGCGATGCCGCTGATGACCAGCGCATAGCCGCCGAGATGGAACCACGCCACCTGCTCGCCCAGAAAGGCGATGGCGAGCCCGGTGCCGAACACCGGCATCAGGTGCAGGAAGGGCGCCGCCGTGTTGGCGCCCACCAGCTCCACCGCGCGGTTGAAGAAGAGATAGGCGACCAGCGAGGGCCCCACCATCACGTAGGCGAGGGCGAGCAGGGATTGCGTGTCCACCACGAACACGTGCCCGCTCAATGCCTCCCACAGGCCGAACGGCGCCAGCAGCAGCGCCCCGAGCGCCATGATGACGGTGAGGAAGGAAAGCCCGCCCAGCGGCGGCCGCGTGCGCAGGATGGCGGCGTAGAAGGCGTAGATCAGCAGCGCGATGAGGATCCACACATCGCCGATGTTGGGCTTCAGGTGCAGCAGGGTGTCCACCTCGCCGCGGCTGATGATGAGCAGCACCCCGCACAGGGAGGTGAGGATGCCCGCCGCCTGCCCCAGGCTCAGCCGATCGCGGAACAGGGCGAAGCTCCACACCCCCACCAGCAGCGGAGCCATGGACTGGAGCAGCAGGCCGTTCAGCGCTTCCGTATATTGGAGCGCGTAATAGCTCATGGCATTGAAGCAGGAGATGCCGGTGGCGGCCAGCAGCAGCAGCGACCAGAAATGGGCGCGAATCACCGGCAGGTCGCGCATCACCTGCGCATAGGAGAAGGGCAGCACGATGAGCGTGGCCCCCACCCAGCGCAGCAGCGCCAGAGTGAGCGGCGGCACGTGGCCCGCCACGTAGCGACCCACCACGAAATTGCCGGCCCACAGCAGGGAGGTGAGGGCCAGGAGCAGATAGGGCGCGTCGAACAGGCGGCGCAGGAGATGTGGTGCCGGCATGCTTCCTCCCATGTGCCGGCGCCGCGCCGGCGCGCGCCGCCGCCGCGGTGCCTCGTTACGGGCCCGCTGCATTTGAATAAACCTGATCGGGCAATCCGCCATGCAGCGCAAGGACCGGCGGCGCGCCGTGCCCTGCGGCCAGCGCATGGCGCCGGTGGTCGGGCCGCTGCGGGCGCGGTAGTCTCCCGCCGGCGGGAGGCGGCGGGGCGGAATGCGCACATTCGCGAGCGGGGAGCATCAGGTGGTCCACGGCGACGTGCTCGAGGCCCTGGCGGGCATCGGCACCGGCACGGTGGACCTCGTGTTCGCCGATCCGCCGTACAACATCGGCAAGGATTTCGACGGGGTGGGCGACCGGCGCGAGGAGGGAGAATACCTCGCCTGGTGCGGGCGCTGGATCGACGAATGCCGGCGGGTGCTGCGACCGGGCGGCAGCTTCTACCTGATGGCCTCCACCCAGATGATGCCGCACCTGGACCTCTACTGCCGTGCGCGCTTCACCATCCTCTCGCGCATCGTGTGGGCCTATGACAGTTCGGGCGTGCAGGCCCGTCGCAGCTTCGGCTCCATGTGGGAGCCCATCCTGCACATGGTGGCCTCGGGCGGCGCCGCAACCTTCAATGCCGAAGACATCCTGGTGGAGGCGAAGACCGGTGCGCGGCGCGGGCTGATCGATTATCGCAGGGACCCGCCTCGGCCCTATGCCAGCCGCAAGGTGCCGGGCAATGTGTGGAGCCTGCCGCGCGTGCGCTTCCGCATGGGGGAATACGAGAATCACCCCAGCCAGAAGCCGGAGGCGCTGCTGGAGCGTATCGTCCGCGCCTCCAGCCATCCGGGCGACCTGGTGCTGGACCCCTTCGCCGGCACCTTCACTACGGGGGCGGTGGCCCGGCGGCTGGGGCGGGGGTCCATCTCCATCGAGATCAACGAGGCCTATGCGCGGATCGGCATCCGCCGCCTCGCGCTGCCATCGCCATACACGGCGGAGGATCTGGCGAAGGTGAAGCGGCGCAAGACCGCCAACCGCTCGAAGCATGATCGCGGGGCAGGCGCGGCACCGCCGGAGGGCGGCGCGACGGCGGAGGAGGCTTGAGCCCGCCGGCCCCGGTTCCGGGCCGGAGCCGGTTCAATTTCGCTTGAACGCTATGCGGGCGGAGGAAATGGCGACCCCGGCGTGACTCGAACACGCAACCGCTCGCTTAGAAGGCGAGTGCTCTATCCAGTTGAGCTACGGGGCCGGAAAGCCGGCAAGTCTTCAAACCGGCAAGTCTTCAAACCGGCAAGTCTTCAAACCCGGCGGTCATCACATCCAGCGCGTCGGCGACGCGTGACGGACACGGGGGCCGCATCGGCATGGAGGCCGGCGGAGCGCGGCCTGGAAGCCGGCCACGCGGCCCGTTTGAGAGCCGTCGCGGCGAAGGCGGGCTTCTGGATCGTTTCAGGGTTTCATGGAAACACCGAAACGATTCATCCTCTCACAATGACGCGTTTCCTTCACGCGAACCGGCTTCCACTTCGCTCGGAAACGCTTCAAAGCGCGCGTGCGGCCCGGCGAGGGAGGGTGCGCGGGCTGCGCGGCGGAATCAGTGGGTCCACTGACCCATGCGGCGGAAGGAGAAGTTGTCCGAATAGGCGATCTTCTTCCGGCCCGCCTCGTGGGGTTCGGACACCTGGTAGGGGATGGCGTTGCGCTCCGCGTAGGCCACCGCCTCCTCCTTGCTTTCGAAGGTGAGGCGAATCTGGCTGCGCATGTCGGTGGAGGCGGTGTAGCCCATGAGCGGCTCCACGGTGCGTGGCTGCTCGGGCTCGTATTCCAGCACCCACTGCTTGGTGTTGGCCACGCCGGACTGCATGGCGTTGCGTGTCGGCTTGTAGATGCGTGCCACCATGATCCTTCAGCCCGCTTCCCATCGCGGCGGGCATGCCCGCCGACCCACCAGGGTGTCTCTTCCGAGAGTTTCTATAGTGAGCGCGCGGCGCGCTGACAACCGATGCCGGGCCGCCCTCAGCGCAGCATGAGGCAGCCGGCGGCGGCCATGGCGGCATCATGCGCCCTGTTGAAATCCACCTGCCCGCCGAGCACCAGCTTGCGCGTCTCTTCCGTCACCACGGCGCGCCCGTCGGCGCCGGGCACCAGCTTCGGGGCGCTCGCGGCATAGATGGCGTGGGCATCGGGCGGGAGCTTCGCGGCGCAGCGATCGGCCGCCGGCTTGTCCGCCAGGGCCGGGCCGGCGGCGAGCAGGGTCGCCAGAAGGGAGGCCGTGAGGACGGCCGGTGTCATGCGCATCATGGGGTTCCGATTCCGCCCGGTTCGGGCGGGTCGGAGTTGAGGCGCAACGCACCGGCGAATGCAAGGGCGCCGCGAAGGCACGGAGCGCGGTGGCCGGGTGCGGATTTGGAAGGGGTGGTCGGAGCAGCAGGATTTGAACCTGCGACCCTCTGCTCCCAAAGCAGATGCGCTACCAGGCTGCGCTATGCTCCGACACTGGGGAGAATGGCGCCATTCCTACATTTCGCGCGCGCCCGGCGCAAGGGGCCGCGCGCCGCTCCGCCGCGGAAGTGGCACGGGGCATCCCGTTGGGGCATATGGACGCGGCGGGGCGGGCATGGGCGCGGAATGGCCTCCGGCGCCTTGTCCGCCGGCTTGCGGCAGGGCGCGGGGCGCGTCAAAAGCGGGCCCGCCTTGCGCTAGGATGGCGGAAAGCGCGACATGCGGCGCGGCCCGGCACGCGGGCGGCGCGGAGGGGGATGAGCGGATGAGACGGATGATGGCACTGGCGCTCGCCGCCCTGCTCGCGGCCTGCGGTGCCGCGCGGGCCGCGGACGACATCAAGGTGGGCGAGATCAATTCCTATTCGGCGCTGCCCGGCTTCACCGAGCCCTACCGCAAGGGCATGGAGCTGGCGCTGAAGCAGATCAACGACGCCGGCGGCATCAAGGGGCGCAAGCTCGTCATCATCACCAAAGACGACGGCGGCAAGCCGGGCGACGCGCTCACCGCCGCCAACGAGCTCGTCACCCGCGACGGGGTGGTGATGATCGCCGGCGGCTTCCTCTCCAACGTCGGCCTGGCGCTCTCCGATTTCGCGAAGCAGAAGAAGGTGATGTACCTCGCCTCCGAGCCGCTCACCGATGCCATGGTGTGGTCGAAGGGCAATGCCTACACCTTCCGCCTGCGCACCTCCAACTACATGCAGGCGGCCATGCTGGCGGAGGAGGCGGCCAAGCTGCCGGCCCGGCGCTGGGCCACCATCGCGCCCAACTACGAGTTCGGGCAGTCCTTCGTGGCGGTGTTCAAGGAGCTGCTGAAGAAGCGGCGGCCGGACGTGGAGTTCGTGGCCGAGCAGTGGCCGCCGCTCAACAAGATCGATCCCGGCCCGGTGCTCCAGGCCATCGACGCGGCCAAGCCCGACGCCATCCTCAACGCCACCTTCGCCGGCGACCTCGTGAAGCTGGTGCGCGAGGGCAATACCCGCGGCGTGTTCAAGGACCGCGCGGTGGTGAGCTATCTCACCGGCGAGCCGGAATATCTCGACCCCCTGAAGGACGAGGCGCCGGAAGGCTGGATCGTCACCGGCTACCCCTGGTATTCCGTCGACACGCCGGAGCATAAGGCGTTCCTCGATGCCTACCAGCAGCTCCACAAGGACTATCCGCGCCTCGGCGCCGTCATCGGCTATTCCACGGTGAAGAGCATCGCCGCGGCGCTGGCGGCGGCGGACGACCTTTCCACCGACAGCCTGCTCAAGGCCATGGGAAACCTGAAGGTTTCGACGCCCTACGGCGATATCGTCTACCGCGCGGCGGACCACCAGTCGACCCTCGGCGCCTTCGTGGGCCGCACCGCGCTGAAGGACGGCAAGGGCATCATGGTGGACGTGGTGTTCAAGAAGGGCGCCGACTACCTGCCGAGCGAGGAAGACGCCGCGAAGATGCGCCCGGCGAACTGAGCGGCGCTGGCGGCGCCTGCCGGCTCCTCGTCGCGCCCGCGCCGCGCGCTCTCCCTCGCGAGAGGGGGAGGGGCCCTTCCTCTCCCGCCGACGGGTGGCCGGGAAGGCGAGCGGATCGCGAGGGCCGGAAGACCGTCCCGCGCCCGCCTCTCGCCGGCTCGCCCGGCCGCAACGGTTCCGGCCATCCGGATGCGGACCCGTCGCCGATGGGCGTCGGCCGGCACCACAAGACCTTCCCGCCGGTGAACGAAAGGCGCTGCCGTGGATTTCCTGCTGATCCAGGCCCTGAGCGGGCTCGCCAGCGCCGCCTCCCTGTTCCTGGTGGCGTCGGGCCTGTCGATCATCTTCGGCGTCACGCGCATCGTGAACTTCGCCCACGGCGCCTTCTACATGCTCGGCGCCTACGTGGCCTTCACCCTCACCGCGCGCTTCTCGGGGCCGCTCGGCTTCTGGGGCGGCCTCGTGGCGGCGAGCCTCGCGGTGGCGGTCCTGGGCGCGCTCATGGAAATGGCGCTGCTGCGCCGCATCTATCAGGCGCCCGAGCTGTTCCAGCTCCTTGCCACTTTCGGCGTCACGCTGATGGTGGAGGATCTGGTGGTGCTGGTCTGGGGGCCGGACGACCTGATGGGCCCACGCGCGCCGGGCTTCACCGGCGCGGTGCCGGTGCTGGGCCGGCTGGTGCCCGCCTATGATCTCCTGCTCATGGCGCTGGGCCCGGCGGTGCTGGGGGCGCTGTGGCTGCTGTTCCACCGCACCCGGTGGGGCGTGCTGGTGCGGGCCGCCACCCAGGACCGCGAGATGGTGGCCTGCCTGGGCGTGAACCAGAAGTGGCTGTTCACCGGCGTGTTCGCCCTCGGCGTGTTCCTGGCGGCGCTCGGCGGCGCCCTGCAGATTCCGCGCACCACCGTGACCCATGCCATGGACCTCTCCATCATCGTGGAGGCGTTCGTGGTGGTGGTCATCGGCGGGCTGGGCTCGGTCACGGGGGCGTTCGTGGCGGCGGTGCTGGTGGCGGAGCTGAACGCCTTCGGCATCCTGGTGCTGCCGCAGATCTCCATGGTTACGGTGTTCCTGGTGATGGCCCTGGTGCTGGTGGTGCGGCCCTGGGGCCTGTTCGGCCGGCCGGATGCCGCCCCGCGCGCCGGCACTGGCCTTTCCGCGCGGCCGTGGCGCCCGCTCGCCCCGGCGGCGCGCCTCGGCACCGCGCTGGCGGTGGCCGCTGCGGCGGCGCTGCCGCTGGTGGCGGGGGGCTATGCGCTCGGCGTCGGCGCCGAGATCCTGGTGTTCGTGCTGTTCGCGGCGAGCCTGCAGTTCATGATGTCCACCGGCGGGCTCGCCTCCTTCGGCCATGCCGCCTATTTCGGCCTCGGCGCCTATGGTGCCGCGCTCGCCGCCACGTGGCTCGGCGCGCCCATGGGGGCGGCGCTGGCGCTCGGCCCGCTGCTGGCGCTCGCGGGGGCGGCGCTGTTCGGCTGGTTCTGCGTGCGGCTCTCGGGGGTCTATCTCGCCATGCTCACCCTCGCCTTCGCGCAGATCACGTGGTCGGTGGCGTTCCAGTGGGTGGAGGTGACGGGGGGCGACAACGGCATCCTGGGCGTGTGGCCGGCGGCCTGGGCCGCGAGCCCGCAAGGCTTCTACTGGCTCGCGCTCGCGGCGGCCGTGGCAGGGGTGGCGGTGCTGCGCATGCTGGTGTTCTCACCCTTCGGCTATTCCCTTCGGGCCGCGCGCGACAGCGCCCTGCGCGCCGAGGCGCTGGGCATCGATCCGCGACGGGTGCAATGGGCCGCCTTCATGGTGGCGGGCGCCTTCGCCGGCCTCGCCGGGGCGCTGTTCGCCTTCCTGAAGGGCTCGGTCTTTCCCGAGGTGCTGGCCATTCCGCTCTCGGTGGATGCGCTGGTGATGGTGCTGCTGGGCGGCATCGGCACGGTCTCCGGCGCGGTGGCGGGGGCGGTGGTCTACAAGGCGCTCGCCATCTGGCTCATGAGCCAGACCGATCTTTCCAAGCTGGTGCTGGGGGCGGTCATCGTGCTGCTGGTGGTAGCCTTTCCGAAGGGCATCGCCGGCTTCGCCGAAAGCCTCCTCGCGCGCGTGCGCCGGGGCCGGGCCGGGGCGGAGGCGGCGCCATGACCGTGCTGCTGGAGGCGCGGGGGCTCGCCAAGTCCTATGCCGGGGTGCAGGCGGTGCGCGATGTCTCCTTCTCGCTGCGCGCGGGGGAGATCCTGGCGCTCATCGGCCCCAACGGCGCGGGCAAGAGCACCTGCTTCAATATGCTCAACGGGCAGATCCGCCCCGATGCCGGCACCATCTCCCTCGCCGGCGAGACGGTGACGGGCCTGCCGCCGCGCGCCATGTGGCGGCGCGGGGTGGGGCGCACCTTCCAGGTCACCGCCACCTTCGGTTCCATGACCGTGCGGGAGAACGTGCAGGTGGCGCTGCTCTCGCACAGGCGCCGGCTCTGGCTGCCGGTGGGCCGTGCCGGCGCCGCCTGCCGCGCGGAGGCTGAAGGGCTGCTGGCGCAGGTGGGCATGGCGGAGCAGGCGGAGCGGCCCTGCGGCGCGCTCGCCTATGGCGACCTGAAGCGGCTGGAGCTGGCCATGGCCCTCGCCAACCGGCCGCGCCTGCTGCTGATGGACGAGCCCACCGCCGGCATGGCCCCCGGCGAGCGGGCGGAGCTGATGCGCCTCGCCGCCTCCCTCGCCCGCGCCCGGAGCATGGGCGTGCTCTTCACCGAGCACGACATGGACGTGGTGTTCGAGCACGCGGATGCCGTGATGGTGCTGGACCGGGGCGAGCTGATCGCGCGCGGCGCCCCGCAGGAGGTGCGGCGGGACCCGAGGGTGCGGGCGGTCTATCTCGGCGAGGGCCTGCTCCACGCGGCCGGGCCCGGCGGGGAGGCGGGGCGATGAGGCTCGACGCGCAGGGCCTCGACGCCTTCTACGGCCAGGCCCACATCCTGTTCGCCGTGGACGTTGCGGTGGGCGAGGGCGAGGTGGTGGCGCTGCTGGGCCGCAACGGCGCGGGCAAGACCACCACCTTCCGTTCGCTGATGGGCCTCGTGCCCCGGCGCGCCGGCCGGGTGCTGCTGGCGGGCGAGGACATCTCGCGCCTGCCGCCCTACGAGATCGCGAGGCGCGGCCTCGGCTACGTGCCGGAGGACCGGCGCATCTTCACCGACCTGACGGTGGAGGAGAACCTGGAGGTGGGCCGGCGGCCGCCACGCCCCGGCGTCGCCACCTGGACCGTGGAGCGCATCTGCGCCCTCTTCCCCAACCTCGGCGAGATGCGCGGGCGGCGGGGCGGGCAGATGAGCGGCGGCGAGCAGCAGATGCTCGCCATCGCCCGCACCCTCATGGGCAATCCCGCCCTGGTGCTGCTCGACGAGCCCTCCGAGGGCCTCGCGCCGCGTATCGTGGAGCAGATGGCCGAGGCCATCGTGGCCATGAAGCGGGAGGGGCTCGGCATTCTGGTGAGCGAGCAGAACCTCCATTTCGCGCGGCTGGTGTGCGACCGCGCCTATATCCTCGAACGGGGGCGGGTGCGCTTCAGCGGCACCATGGCCGAGCTGGAGGCCGCCCCGGAGCTGCGCGACGCCTATCTGGCGGTGTGACGGCGCGCGGAAGGGCACGGGCTGAGAATCAGCCGCGCGGCGCCTCGGGCATCAGAGGCGCCTCGTCCTGTGCGCCGGCGGCCGGCTGGATGCGCGGGCGGGCATCCTCCGGCGGCAGGAACAGGTCCGGCCTGCCGCCCGGCACGGATTCCACATAGAGAGAGGTGGAGGGGAAGGCGAAGCTGCTGCCGGCGCCCAGAACGATCTCCATGATCTTGTAGGCCAGCCGCTCCTTCACCTGTAGCCACTCGCCCCACTTGGTGGTCTGCGTGAAGCAGTAGACCATGATGTTGATGGAGGAGGCGCCGAAGGAATCGATGCGCACGAAGGTTGAGGCGAGCGTGTAGGGCACGAAGTCGTCGCAGGTGTGGATGTGCTGCTCGATGCCGTCGCGGATGGCCTTGAGCTGCTCCACCGTCGTGGAATAGGGCACGCCGATGATCCAGTAGATGCGGCGCCGCCGCATCTGGCTGTAGTTGATGACGGCATTGTCCGCGAGATCCGAGTTCGGCACCTGGACCGCGGAATCGTCGAACTGCCGGACGCGGGTGGAGCGGAAGCCGATGCTCTCCACCGTGCCCTCGATGACGCCCTGCACCTTCACCCAGTCGCCATACTGGAAGCGGCGTTCCAGCAGGATCAGCACGCCCGAGATGAGGTTCTTGAACAGCGCCTGCGAGCCGAGGGCGACCGCGGCGCCGGCGATGCCCATGCCCGCCAGCAGCGGGCCGATCTTGATGCCCCATTGCTGCAGGATGGCCGCCAGCGCGAAGAAGGCGAAGAAGCACTTCAGCGCCTTGCGGATCCAGTCCACCACCGAATCCGTCAGCTTGCTGGCGTGCGGCCGAAGCTGCTCGGTAACCGGCTCGATGAGCGCGATGATGGTCCAGTAGACGAAGACGATGAACAGCGTCTCCACCACCCGCTCCGAGAACAGCTTGATCGGGCTGTCCTCGCCGATCTTGACGGCCTCGAAGGCGAGGAACGTCCCGAAGACGACGGGCAGGAGCTCCACCGGCCCCGTCAGCGCCCGCCGCAGGCTGTCCCGGAATTCCCGCTTGTCCACGCCGAACAGCAGCCCCATTCCCAGGAAGATGATGTGGCGGATGGGACGGCGGATGGCGAAGAAGAACGCCAGGATCACGACCGCGACGATGAGCCGGTCGAAGGGAAAGCTCAAGGCATCGTTGAAGGCCTCCATGAGCGGCGTGCTGACGGAGGTGTAGATGCCGTTGAACGTGCTCACGATGTCGCTGGGAACATAGCTGTCCAGCATGGGCGGGCGGTCCTCCCGGGGAAGCGCGGCGGTGCCTGTTGGGTTCAGGGGGCGGATGGATTCTCCCGCACCATGGCAGCGCCCGCGCGGGAGGGGAAGCCTTCCTCCCCCGCCGCGCGGCGCATCCTCTCCGCAGGGCTTCCGCGTGTCCCCGCCCTCAGCCCCGCGCGCGCAGCTCGCGCCGCAGGATCTTGCCGGTGGCGGTCATGGGCAGGCTTTCCGTGAAGGCGATCTGGCGGGGGTATTCGTGGGCCGAGAGGCGGCTCTTCACATGCTCCTGCAGCTCGCGCGCCAGCTCGGGCGTGCCCGCATGGCCGGGCTTCAGCACCAGCCACGCCTTCACCGCCTCGGTGCGCACCGGGTCCGGCACCCCCACCACCGCCGCCAGCGCCACCGCCGGATGCTTCAGGAGGCAGTCCTCGATCTCCCCCGGCCCGATGCGGTAGCCGGCCGAGGTGATGACATCGTCCGCCCGGCCCACGTACCAGAGGTAGCCGTCCTCGTCCTGCCGCCCGCGATCGCCGGTGAGGAGGAAGTCGCCGGCATATTTCTGGGCCGTGGCCTCGGGGTTGCGCCAATATTCCAGCATCATCACCGGATCGCCCTTGCGCACGGCGATGTTGCCCTCCTGGCCCACCGGCAGCTCGCGGCCCGCGTCGTCCACGATGCGCACGTCGTGCCCGGGCATGGGCTTGCCCATGGCGCCGGGGCGGATGGGGAAGAAATCCGAGTTGGAACCCACCACGAGGTTGCATTCGGTCTGGCCGTAGATCTCCCGCGCCTCCACGCCCAGCCGCTCTGCCACGAAGGCGCCCAGCTCCGCCCCCAGCGTCTCGCCGCCGGTGAGGAGCGAGCGCAGCTTCAGCGCGCGCGGCTTCACATCCGCCTGTCGCAGCAGCTTCAGCGCGGTGGGCGGCAGGAACACGTTGCGCACGCCGTGCTCCGCCATCAGCGCCATGGCGGCCTCGGGGTCGAACTTCCGGGCGCGGTGGGCAAGCACCGGCACCCCCAGGTGCAGGGTCGGGAACAGCACGTCGAACAGGCCGCCGATCCAGGCCCAGTCGGCCGGAGTCCAGTGCAGGTCGCCGGGCTGGGGCATGCCGCGGTGGATGACCTGGAGGCACGGCAGGTGGCCGAGCAGCACCCGGTGGCCGTGCAGCGCCCCCTTGGGATTGCCGGTGGTGCCTGACGTGAAGATGATGATGCCGGGGTCGTCCGGCGTCGTCTCCACCGGAGTGAAGCGGTCCGATGCCGCCTCCAGCGCCGTGTCGAACAGGCGGGCATGGGCCGCGCCGGGGTCCGTGCCGGTGACGAAGACATGGCGGAGATCCGGCAGGCGCGCGCGGATCTCCTCCAGCTTGGCGAGGCCGGAAAGGTCCGTCACCAGCGCCCGCGCGCCGGATGCGGCCAGACGGTATTCCAACGCCTCGGCGCCGAACAGCGTGAACAGGGGCACCGAGACCATGCCCGCCTTGAAGGCGCCGATATGGGCGATGGCCGTCTCCGGCGCCTGGGGCAGGAACACCGCCACCCGGTCCCCGCGCTGGAGGCCCGCCGCCGTCAGCACGTTGGCGAATCGGTTGGTGAGCGCTTTCAGCTCATCGAAGCTGTAGGTGCGGGCGGCGCCCGTCTCCTCCACGAAGATCAGCGCCGGCCGGCCGGAGCCGTCCGCATGGGCGTCGGCGCAGGCGACGCCCATGTTGTAGCGCTCCGGGATGTTCCAGGAGAAGGCGTGCCGAAGGGTCTCGTAGCAGGGGCTGGCGGGCGACATCGGTTTCCTCCGCATGGCGCCGTTTCGTCTCGCGCGCCGGCGCGGCGGGAAGTCCCCGCTCGCGGCCGGCGCCGGTGGGCGCCTTCCGTGCGTTCAGGAAACGATCGAACGTTTTTTTCCTGCGGCGGTCAAGGGGGCTGGGGCGTTCCCGGTTTCACGGAATCAGCATGGCCGGCCTCACCGAAGACTGGCCCGCTATGAATCGCGCAAAACCCGCGAAGGGCCCCCATACGCCCAAATTCCGTCCACGCGGCCTGGAGCATTTCCAGAAAAAGTGTGAAACGGTTTTGCATCCGGAAATGCATAAAAACAAAATGGTAGAGCGTTTTCGGTGATCCCGTTATCATCGGAAACGCTATCGGAGTGAGGGGGGCTATCGAGTGTCGTTTCTTTTAAGATTCACAGCCTTTGCTTTCTGTTTCACATTCACGTCAAGCATCGCGCAGGCATCTGCCTGGGAGCTTAGTAGCGGCTTTGACAAATCGGACAATGGAAATGAATATAAATACGCTGTCGCTATAATTAATAACAGTGCAGGATCTAAGCTTAGTTTTGAGTGTCAACTTGGCGAAGACACTAAAAATATAATCATTGCATTGACGACGGCGAGGCCAAATGGTCTGTCAATATCAAATTTATCGCCAGAATTAGACGTAAAATTTTCATCGAATATTGGGTTTAAGATAAAAAGTAACATTGAAAATGTTGGAAGCAATGTTGCTTATGTTCTGCGCGCAAGCGATGGCGATATGTACAGCAAGGCGATAAAATATATAACACATAATTCCGGTGATTTAACGTTTACAGCCAACGGAAGATCGTACATTTTTCAAGACTCCGGCCGGGAGGCTGCTTTTACAGCCGTGCTTAAATCGTGTGGCATCTCCAAATCACCGGCTTCCACATCGACCCGCTCCGCCATTGAGACGGAGGCGGAAGGCGCTTGGAAGATTAAGGTCGGCGAGAATCCGACATCGGGGCTTTCTTTTACGGAGATAAGTGCAGAGAAAACGGATTCTGAAGATAATATCAGTGTAATGTGTATAGGTGAAAAGATTCGAATTGGATATCTATCAACAAATACAACTCGCAGTGTTACTGAAGGCGTTGAAGAGTCATTGAATATAAATATTGGAAATTCCAGATTCTCATTTCCATCAAAATTCACGCACGCGACGAACTTTGTCTCCTTCTATGCCTTCGTTGAAAGGTCTGCAAGTGGGATTGCGCGCTTGAGAAATATGTATTCTGCATCCGGCCCCATGATTGTTTCTGCTGCTGGAGGAGTGTTTAAAATAGAAGAAAGTAACTGGAAGGCAGCTTTCGGGAAAGTTCTGGCTGCCTGCAAAGTCGATCCCGACCGGTAGACGATCGAGGAAACATGGAGAGCGGCGCGGGGCTATCCCGCGTCTCTCGACCAGCGACGCGTACAGGCACCTCTTGTGGAGTGACCGAGACGGAAGAGTCCGCTTATGGATTCCGTTTGTGCCCCTGATGTGGTCCGATAGCGCATACGCGATGGGATCACACCGCCCTTGATGCGGCTCATCGGCGGCGGCTTGATGCCCTGGTGGCGGATCGCAACACCCCCACAGAAGTACGTCTGGCGGGCCTGGATCGTGCTCATGAGCGCCGATGGGGCCGGCACCCATGCCATCATGACCGAGACCGGCGCGGCCGAGACCATCGTCTGGCGCTGGCAGGCGCGCTTCGTGGAGGAAGGCGTCGAAGGGCTACTGCGCGACAAGACGCGGCCGCCGGGCTGACCCCGCGGCCGCCGACAAGACCGTGTCCCTGGTCGCGCTGACGCATTGAGGAAGCGGTGGAGGCCGGCGCCGCGCGGTGTGACGGAAGAGAAAGGCGGCGCCAAAGCCCGCCCGGCTCAGTAATAGGAGGCGATCTTCTCCACCTCGGCGCGGGAGCCGAACACCAGCGGAATGCGCTGGTGGATATGGTGGGGCACGATGTCGAGGATGCGGGTCTTGCCGTCGGTGGCCGCGCCCTTGGCCTGCTCGGTGAGGAAGGCCACCGGGTTGGCCTCGTAGATCAGCCGCAGGCGGCCGTTCTCGTAGCCCTTGCGCTTGTCGGAGGGGTAGATGTAGACGCCGCCGCGGGTGAAGATGCGGAAGGCGTCGGCCACCATGGAGCCCACCCAGCGCATGTTGAAGTCCTTGCCCCGCGGGCCTTCCTTGCCGGCGAGGCAATCGGCCAGATAGGCCTGCATCGGCCCGTGCCACTGGCGCACGTTGGACTGGTTGACCCCGTATTCCTTGGTCTCGGCCGGGATCTCCACCTGCTCGCGCGCCAGGAAGAACTCGCCCTTCTCCCGGTCATGGACGAACACCTGCGTGCCCTCGCCCAGGGTCGACACCAGGATGGTCGCCGGCCCGTAGGCCAGGAAGCCCGCCGCCACCTGATGGCTGCCGGGACGCATCACCGCCGCCGCCGGGTCGGGGTGCTCGCCCGCCGCATAGGGCAGGATGGAATAGATGGTGCCAACCGACACGTTGGTGTCGATGTTGGAGGAGCCGTCGAGGGGGTCCACCGCCACCACCAGCCGGCCGCCTGCGTTCACCGGAATGAGCTCCTCGCTCTCCTCGGAGGCGAGGAACGCCACTTCCGTGCCCTTCAGGGCCGAGACGATGCGCTCCTCGGCGATGACGTCGAGCTCCTTCTGCGCGTCGCCGCCGGCGTTGGGATCGGTGCCGCGGATCTTGGCGAGCCCTTCCTCCAGCGGCCCGCGCGCCACCAGGTCGGCGATGCCGACACCGGTCGCCGCGATGGTGCGCACCGCGCCGGCGACGGCCTTGCGCTCCGCGTCCGCTCCCGCCCAGCGATCGAGATAGGCCTGAAGGGTCACGATCTCACTCACCATCATCTCCCTGGCACGACCGGCGGCCCGCGCCGCCGGCGCCCTTATGGCCCAAGGCGCGCCGCGCGGCAAAGCAATTACCGCAAGACGAACGGCCGCCGCTCAGCGCTGGCGGATGATCTCGATGCCCACGTCGCCGAACACGCCCGTTACCGGCGCGCCTGGCTTGTGCACCACCACTCGCACCTGCTCCATGAGGGCGAAATGGTCGAGCATCCGGGTGGCGATGCGCTCGGCCAGGGTCTCGATGAGGTGCACGGGGTCGTCGTTCACCACCGCCGCGACATGCTCATACACCTGCTGGTAGGAGATGGTGAGCGCTTCGTCGTCGGCCCAGGCGGCGGGGCGGGTGTCCAGCCACCAGTCCACGTCGATCACGAATCGCTGGCCCAGCTCGCGTTCCGCCTCGTGCACGCCGTGACGGGCGAAGAAGGGGAGGGCACGCAGGAACAGCCGGCCGGACTGCGCGGGCCTGCCGGCGGGAAGCGCCTCAGTGGAGAGGGAAGCATCGGCCATCATTTCGGGATCGTCAGGTGGTGTCATTCAGGCCTCGCGCGCGCAGCAGAACGCCGGATCGCGCGGAAGCTCGGCCGCAATGGGGGCAGCCACGCCCCATGTGCCTCGCGTGAGGCGGGGAGGGACCGGTCCGGGGTGCCGCGCGCACCGTGGATGTCGTGACTTCCTATTGTTTTCCGCGCCGGCTTTCAACGGATCAGCGTCGCCGTCCCATGCTGCACCGCACGCATCGGCGGCGGGCGATGCCCTCCGGGCGACTGGCGCGAGGCCGGGCCGAAATGCGATGCTGCCGCGCGTCTTCCGGCGCGGGTGGGGTGAATGCTGCTGATTCCGGTCATCGATCTCAAGGGCGGCATCGTGGTCCACGCCCGCCGCGGCGCGCGCGAGAGCTATGCGCCCCTCGCGAGCCCGCTCTGCGCCTCCGCCCAGGCTGTGGACGTGGCCGCCGGCTTCCTCGCCCTCGCGCCCTTCCGCGCCCTCTACGTGGCGGACATCGACGCCATCACCGGCGCCGGAGACAATGCCCCCGTGGTCGTCGCCCTGCGCCGCGCCTTCCCCCAGGTGGAGCTGTGGGTGGATGCGGGGGAGGCGCGCGCCGAGGCCGTGCGCGCCCGTGCCGCGGCCGGGCTCGGCACCAGCGTGGTGGGCACCGAATCCCTCGGCGAGGGCCTTGATGCGCGCGAACTGCTGCGTGCCGGGGCCATCCTCTCCCTGGACCACGACGGCACCGGCCCCCTCGGCCCCCGCGCGGTGCACGAGGATGCATCCCTGTGGCCGGAGCGGGTCATCGTGATGACCCTGGCGCGGGTGGGCTCCGGCGAGGGGCCGGACCTCGATGCCCTGCGCCGGGTGCGGGCCCGCCGGCCGGATGTCGCCGTCTACGCCGCCGGCGGCGTACGTGGGCCGCAGGACCTGGACGCCCTGGCGGCGGCCGGCGCCGCCGGCGTGCTGGTGGCGAGCGCCCTGCACGACGGGCGGATCGATGCCGCATGCGCGCGCAGGTGGGTGTGAGCGCGACGGGCGATCACGCCTCGTCTGCGTCGTTCTTCTTGCGCGCGACGGCGCCGACCCAGTCGCCGCGCACGCCCAGCTCGTCGCGCACCGCCGTCTGGATGCTCTTGAGCAGGTCGTCCTTCTTGGCCCCGGCCTTCGACGGCAGCTTGAGGCCCTGGTCCGTGATGACGGCGCGCAGCTCCGCCACCTTCAGCGGCTTGATGGCCTTGTAGAGCGCTTCGGTGCCGCCGGACCGGTAGAGCGCGCGCACGTCGGGCAGGGTGGCCGGGGGCTTCGGCTCGCGGCTGGGGGCGGTTTTCGGCGTCCGCGCGGCGGGGGCGGAGCGGGAGGGCCGGGGCTCTGGCGCGTAGGTGTCGCGCGCGCCGGACGCGAGCTCCTCCAGGAGATTGCGGATCTCGACGCCCGACAACGGCTTGATGGCGGCCTTGCCGCCGCCGCACGCCTCGAGAACCTTCCGGACCTTCGCATCGGCCATGCGCAGCGCATAGGCGCGGAACGGCGCGGGGCCGAGCGCCTTGAAGCTGGCGCGGGCGGCATCGAGGCCGGAGATGGCCTCCAGCTTCGGAAGAATGAACTTCTGGATCAGAAGGTCGTTCAATTCCCGCTCGCCGTCTTGGGCGACGGCGGCCAGGGCGCGGGCGGCTTCCAGGGCGGACATGGGGCTGCTCATCTTTCACCGTCCACAAGGCTCATGACTTCTTCCCCGAAGGAGATGACGTCATCGATGGCGGTTCCGTACTTCTGCCTGAAGGACTGGAAAAGCTCACCCTCCTCGACGATCCGGCCGAGATCCGCCCGGAGCTGGATGACGGTGTTCATGAGCGAGAAGTCCGCCGTGTCCTGGAACGCCGGATCGCTGAACTTTTCCATGCGGGGATAATGGACGCCGGGGCGGATCTTGGTGCGGCAGGCCCAGAGCGGCGGGCGCTCCTCGGGGCGCAGGCGCGGGATGATCTCGCGGCCGAGCAGGTCGAGGCCGATGGCCGAGAGGTAATCGGGATTGACCGGCGCCACCACGATGTCGGACGCCTTGAGGGCGGCCATGGCGAAGCCGGAAATCCCGGGCGGAGAGTCCACCACCACGTAGGTGCCCTTGCCGGTCAGGTCGGCGAAGCCGCGCCGCAGGGCCGAGCCCGCGCGGCCTTCCAGCTCCTGGTCGAAGACGTTGAGCCGGGCCAGCTTGATGAGCAGCGAGCGCTCCACCATGCGCAGGCGCGGGTTGGACGGCACGAGCGAGACGCGCCCGCCCCCGTCCTCCAGCCGCGAGGCCTCGTCCAGGATGTAGTCGTCCAGGCTGTCGTCCTTGAAGGGCTTGCCCTGGTCGAGGAAGAAGCGGTCGATGGTCGCATTCTGCTCGATCAGCGCCTCGAAGCGCTCCTCGCCCAGCACGGCGTAGCTGGCGTTGGCCTGCGCATCGAGATCCACCAAGCATACATTCTGCTGCAGCACGCAGCCGATGTAGTCGGTCAATGCCACGGCCAGCGTGGTCTTCCCGACGCCGCCCTTCATGTTCACGATGGAGATGACTTTGGACACCCGTGCTACCCCCGCGATTCCACAACCTTGGATATATCGCACCGATTGCAGACGGTTTCGCAACAGCGCCCCGCCTTGACTCGCCCACATTCCCGGTGTCTCTGCGCTCCCCAATTTCAACCCTGCTTCCAGAGCACCGGAGGGCCGCCCCATGAGCGAGGGACAGCGCTTGACCTCTCAGACCGCCTTCATCTTTCCCGGCCAGGGCAGCCAGGCCGTGGGCATGGGCAAGGCGCTCGCGGAGAATTTCCCCGCCGCCAAGGCGGTGTTCGACGAGGTGGACACAGCGCTCAACGAGCACCTCACCCGCATCATGTGGGAAGGCCCGGCCGAGACGCTGACCCTGACCGCCAACGCGCAGCCCGCGCTCATGGCCGTCTCCCTCGCCGCCATGCGCGTGCTGGAGGCCGAGGCGGGGCTCGACCTGGCGCGCGATGCCGCCTTCGTGGCCGGCCACTCGCTGGGCGAGTATTCGGCGCTGGCGGCCGCCGGTGCGCTCACCATCACCGAGGCGGCGCGCCTGCTGCGCATTCGCGGCCGCGCCATGCAGGAGGCCGTGCCGGTGGGCGAGGGCGCCATGGCGGCGCTGCTCGGCCTCGACTACGAGCAGGCGGTCGCAGTGGCGGCGGAAGCCGCCGGCGACGACGTGTGCGAGGCGGCCAACGACAATGCGCCGGGCCAGGTGGTGGTTTCCGGCACCAAGGCGGCGGTGGAGCGGGCCATCGTCATCGCCAAGGAGAAGGGCGCGCTGAAGGCGGTTCTGCTGCCGGTGTCCGCCCCCTTCCATTGCCGGCTGATGGCTCCCGCCGCCGAGGCGATGGAAGTGGCCCTCTCCGGCTCCACCGTGATGACGCCGCGCGTGCCCGTGGTCTCCAATGTGCGGGCCTCCCCGGTGACCGACCCGGCCGAGATCGTCCGTCTGCTGGTGGAGCAGGTGACGGGCACGGTGCGCTGGCGCGAGAGCATCATCTACATGGCGGGCGCGGGCGTGAACCGCATGGTGGAGGTGGGCGCCGGCAAGGTGCTGTGCGGCCTCGTGAAGCGCATCGACAAGTCGATCGCCTGCTCCAACGTGGGCGCGGCCGAGGATGTCGCGGCCTTCATCGCCGCCCGCAGCGCGGCTCCGGTCGCCTGAGGCGCGGAAATTTCGTCCCTTCCCGGCCTCCCGCGCTTGCGGGGCGCGGCCGGGAAGGGGCAGAAGCTTCCTCAAGGTTTCGACGCGGACGCCGCCTCCGGCGACCGCGGACGCGCCCCGGCCCGGACGGGCGGGACGCGTCGCCATCATTGACCGGCCAGTCGCCGGAACCATCCAACAGAGGACTGGGGTTTCATGTTCGATCTGACCGGCAAGACCGCGCTCGTCACCGGCGCCACCGGGGGCATCGGCGGCGCCATCGCCAAGGCGCTGCACGCCCAGGGCGCCACCGTCGCCGTCTCCGGCACCCGCCGCGAGGCGCTGGAAGCCCTGGCGGCGGAACTCGGCGGCGCGCGCGTGGCGGTGCTGCCCTGCAATCTCGGCGACGCCGAAGAGGTGGAGAAGCTGGTGCCCGCCGCCGAGGAGGCGCTGGGCGGGCATATCGACATTCTGGTGAACAACGCCGGCATCACCCGTGACAACATCTTCATGCGCCTCTCCGACGAGGCGTGGGATCAGGTGATCGCGGTGAACCTCACGGCCGCCTTCCGCCTCTCGCGCGCGGCGGTGCGCACCATGATGCGCCGGCGCTCTGGCCGCATCATCTCCATCACCTCCATCGTCGGCGTCACCGGCAATGCGGGGCAGGGCAATTACGCGGCGGCCAAGGCGGGCATGATCGGCATGTCGAAGTCGCTGGCGCAGGAAGTGGCCTCGCGCGGGGTGACGGTGAACTGCGTCGCCCCCGGCTTCATCGCCACGCCCATGACCGACGCGCTCAACGAGAAGCAGCGCGAGAGCATCCTGAAGGCCGTGCCCGCCGCAAAGCTGGGGACGCCGGAGGATATCGCCGCCGCCTGCGTCTATCTCGCGTCCAATGAAGCCGCCTACGTGACGGGCCAGACCCTGCACGTGAACGGCGGCATGGCCATGATCTGAATGCTGCGGTGCGGCGCCTTTACCCTCGCTGGTCAGGGCGTCGCGAGTATGGTACGAGCCGCACAGCCGGTCCGGATTCGGGGCGCCATTTGGCGTTTCCGATCCGTCACGCAACGTCAGGAGACGTGCGGCGCGGCGCCATTCCGGCAGGCTCAAGCGCCGGCGGCGCCGGCCCCATGCACCGGATGTGGACGAGGGGGCTGGGCACGGCGGAAAAAAGGCATTATGCCCACCTCCAGCCGCCGAACGGCAACGGGATTATCCGAACAACGAGGGTTGCATCGATGAGTGACATCGCCGAGCGGGTGAAGAAGATCGTCGCTGAGCATCTGGGCGTCGAACCTGAGAAGGTGACCGATGGCGCCTCCTTCATCGACGACCTCGGCGCCGACAGCCTCGACACCGTCGAGCTCGTGATGGCGTTCGAGGAAGCCTTCAACTGCGAGATCCCCGACGACGCCGCCGAGACCATTCTGACGGTCGGCGACGCCATCAAGTTCCTGGAAAAGAACGCGGCCTGAGCCGCGGCTCGAGGTTCAGGCTCCGGTCGCGTGGCGCCCTGCGCCCGCGGCCGTTCTTGTGATCGGCCCGCCGCGGCTGCCGCGGCGGGTCCGGAAGCGGGCGTGGAAGGTCCGAGCGCAGTGGCCTTCAGCCGGGATGTTTGCACGCTTTCGAGCGTCTGTCGGAGTTTTCCCCATGAGACGTGTCGTCGTCACCGGTCTCGGCATGGTGACGCCCCTCGGCTGCGGCGTGGAGCCCACGTGGCGGCGTCTGCTTGCCGGCGAAAGCGGCGTCACGGCCGTGACGCACTTCGATGTTTCCGATCTTGCCTGCAAGATTGCGGCGAACATTCCGCGCGGTGACGGCTCCGACGGCACCTACAATCCCGATCAGTGGATGGAGCCGAAGGAGCAGCGCAAGGTCGACGAGTTCATCGTCTTCGCCATGGCTGCCGCCTCCCAGGCGCTCGACGACGCCGGCTGGCATCCCTCCACCTACGAGGAGCAGATCACCACGGGCGTGCTGATCGGCTCCGGCATCGGTGGCATCGAGGGCATCGCGGAAGCCTCCCTCACCCTGAAGGAGCGCGGCCCGCGCCGCATCTCGCCCTTCTTCATTCCTGGCCGACTCATCAATCTGGCGGGCGGCTACGTCTCCATCGCGCACGGCCTGAAGGGGCCGAACCACGCGGTGGTCACGGCCTGCTCCACCGGCGCCCACGCCATCGGCGACGCCGGGCGCCTCATCGCCCTGGGCGATGCGGACGTGATGGTGGCCGGCGGTACCGAATCGCCCATCAACCGCCTCGCGCTCGCCGGCTTCGCCGCCTGCAAGGCGCTGTGCACCGCCTTCAACGACGAGCCCACCCGCGCCTCGCGCCCCTACGACCGGGATCGCGACGGCTTCGTGATGGGCGAGGGCTCGGGCGTGGTGGTGCTGGAGGAACTGGAGCACGCCAAGGCGCGCGGGGCTCGCATCTACGCCGAGCTGGTGGGCTATGGCCTGTCCGGCGACGCCTACCACATCACCGCCCCCTCCATGGATGGCGACGGCGCCTATCGCTGCATGTCGGCCGCGCTGAAGCGGGCCGGTCTGTCCGCTGATGACATCGACTACATCAACGCCCATGGCACCTCCACCATGGCCGACGAGATCGAGCTCAAGGCGGTGGAGCGGCTCCTGGGCAACGCGGCGGGCAAGACCGCCATGTCGTCCACCAAGTCGTCCATCGGGCATCTGCTCGGTGCCGCGGGCGCGGTGGAGGCCATCTTCTCGGTGCTCGCCATTCGCGACCAGATCGCCCCGGCGACCCTCAATCTCGAGAATCCGTCGGTGGAAACGCCGATCGATCTGGTGCCCCTGAAGGCGCAGCCCCGCAAGATCGACACGGTGCTGTCCAATTCCTTTGGTTTCGGTGGCACCAATGCGTCGCTGATCTTCCGGCGCTACGCGGCCTGAGCCGGCGCGGCGCAGCCTGCGTCCAGGGCGTGGCCGCGTCAGCGGCCGCGCCAGATTGCCCGGCGCCGCGCGTGGGAGGCCCGTTATGGAAACACCAGAGAACGAGAACCCCGATCGCGGGGTCGCGCCCACCTATCACGTCAGGCGCCGGGACAAGGGCAAGGCCCGCAGGCCCTCCCAGGCCGCGCGCCACCCGGCGGTGACGATCGGCAGTGGCATCTTCACCTTTCTGCTGTTCGTGCTGCTCGGCGGCGGCCTCGCCCTCTGGTACGGCGAGCACGCCTATAACGGCCCCGGCCCCCTGGCCGCGGAGAAGACCGTCCTCATCCCCCGCGGCGCGGGCGTGCGCGACATGGCGGAGACGCTGGAGCGCGAGGGCGTCATCGACAACTGGCTGGTGTTCATCCTGGGCCAGAAGATGATGCGCCCGGATGCCAGCATGAAGGCGGGCGAATACCTCTTCAAGCCGGGCCAGTCCATGGCGAGCGTGGTGGATGCCATCGCCTCCGGCAAGGTGGTGGCGCACCAAGTCACCATCCCCGAGGGGCTCACCAGCCTCCAGGTGGTGCAGCGCCTGCTGGCGAACGACCTGCTCACCGGCACGCCGGTGGTGCCGCTGGAAGGCACGCTGCTGCCCGAGACCTACCGAATCCACCGCGGCATGTCCCGCGACGAGCTGCTGAAGCAGATGGCGGACGCCCAGCAGAAGCTGGTGAAGACCCTGTGGGAAAAGCGGGACCCCGACCTGCCCCTGAAGAACACGCAGGAGATGATCATCCTCGCCTCCATCGTCGAGAAGGAGACGGGCGAGCCGGATGAACGGGCCAAGGTGGCGGCGGTCTTCGTCAACCGGCTCAACAAGAAGATGCGGCTCCAGTCGGACCCGACCATCATCTACGGCATCGTCGGCGGCAAGGGATCGCTGGGGCGACCCATCAGCCGCACGGACATCGTCGCGCCCACCGCCTACAACACCTATACGGTGGACGGCCTGCCGCCGGGGCCCATCGGCAATCCCGGCCGCGATGCGCTGGCGGCGGTGGCCAATCCCGCCCACACGAAGGATCTCTACTTCGTGGCCGACGGCACGGGCGGCCACGCCTTCGCCGAGACCCTGGCCGACCACAACAGGAACGTGGCGCGCTGGCGCGCCATCGAGGCGGCTCAGTCCGGCTCGGCCCCCCAGCCGGCCACGCCGGCGCCAGCGGCCCCCCAAGGCGGCGCCCCCAAGCCCGCCGGCAACTGAAGAAGGCGCGCGGCGGCTCATCCCCCGCGTGAGCACCCATGACCGCGCTCTCCTCCGCCCCCGCCGCGATGCGCCCCGCATCGCTGGCCAGCATGACCGCCTTCGCCCGCGCCTCCGCGAGCGAAGGACGCTGGCGCTTCGCGTGGGAGGTGCGCTCGGTGAACGGCAAGGGGCTGGACCTGCGCCTGCGCCTGCCGCCGGGCTGCGAGGATATCGAGGCCCAGGTGCGCGCCCGCGCCGGCGCCGTGCTGGCGCGCGGATCGGTTTCGGCCACCCTCACGGCGGCGCGTGAGGGGGAGGACGTGGCGATCCGCGTCAACGAGGCGGGGCTCGAAAGCCTCGTGCGCGCCGTGCGCCGCACCGCGGAGAAGTTTGGCGCGCCGGCGCCGGGGCTCGACGCCTTGCTGGCGGTCAAGGGCATCGTCGAGGTCACCGAGGCGGAGGAGGACGAGGCCGGACGGCACGCCCGCGCCGTCGCCTGCCTCGCGGCCTTCGAGGTGGCGTTGGCCGAGCTGTGCGCCATGCGCGAGCGGGAGGGCCAGGCGCTGCAGGTGGTGCTGCTCGGCCGTCTCGACGCCATTTCGGCTCTGGTGGAGGCGGCGGAGCGGCTGCCGGAACGCAGCGTGGAGGCGATTCGCGCCCGGCTCGCCGAGCAGGTGCGCGTGCTGCTGGAGGCGGGGCCTCAGCTCGACCCCGAGCGGCTGCATCAGGAGGCGGTGATGCTGGCTACCAAGGCGGACATCCGCGAGGAGCTGGACCGGCTGGCGGCCCACGTGGCTGCCGCGCGGGAGCTGCTGGGAGCCGGTGGGCCGGTGGGTCGGCGGCTGGATTTCCTGGCCCAGGAGTTCAACCGCGAGGCGAACACCCTGTGCTCCAAGTCGAACACGGTCGCGCTCACGCAGATCGGCCTTGACCTGAAGCTGCTGGTGGATCAGTTCCGCGAGCAGATCCAGAACCTCGAGTGACCGCGGTGACGACGCCTTCCTCCCTCTCTCCCCATTTCGCTTTGCCCGGCTGGAAGCCGGGGGCCGGCGCCGGCCTTGCGCGGCGCGGGCTGATGCTGGTGCTCTCCTCGCCCTCGGGCGCCGGCAAGACCACGCTGTCGCGCCGCCTGCTGGAGGTGGACACGCGCATCACCATGTCTGTCTCGGTGACGACGCGCGCGCCCCGGCCCGGCGAGGTGGAGGGGAAGGACTATTTCTTCGTGGACGTGCCCACCTTTGAGCGCATGCGTGACGAGGGGGAGCTGCTAGAGCACGCTGTGGTCTTCAACAACCTCTACGGCACCCCGCGCGGGGCTGTGGAGGCTGCGCTTTCCGCCGGGCGGGACGTGCTGTTCGACATCGACTGGCAGGGCACCCAGCAGCTCGGTGAGAGCGCCCAGCAGGATCTCGTGAAGGTGTTCCTGCTGCCGCCCAGCGCGGCCGACCTGGAAAAGCGCCTGCGCACCCGCGCCCAGGACACCGACGAGGTGGTGCACCAGCGCATGGCCAAGGCCTCCGACGAGATCAGCCATTACGACGAGTACGACTACATCCTCATCAATCATGAGGTGGAGGACAGCCTCGTCAAGCTGCAGTCCATCCTGCAGGCGGAGCGGCTGAAGCGCCGGCGGCTCACCGGCCTCTCGACCTTCGTGAAGCATCTGCGGGACGCGCTATAGAGGCGCTTTCCGCGCGCCTCTTCTCGGAGGCAAGCGCTCTGAGGTCCTGAGTCGACGCGTTTTCCTGGCGTGAACCGGCCGCTCGAAAACGCGCCAGCGCGCTCTCCTTCGCGGGCAGGGCGCAAGCGCGCGGGCCGGGCCGGCTCCAGAGCCATGGCCGAGCGCCCCTGAAGCCTGGAAGCACCGAAGTTCCTGCAAGGTCGCGCGGCCGGGAGCGATGCCTCGCCCCCGCCGCTGGCTGCGTTTCCGGCTACCCCCGGCGCTTCGCGCATGGTCTCGCACCAGCATTGCCGGCGATGGGCGGCCGTTCGGAGAAGGCCGCCCGCCGTGCCTCAGGACGCCTTGGCCTTCTGCACGAGGCGCGGGGCGTAGACATGCTCCGGGCCGGGGAAGGTGCGCGCGCGCACCTCTTCCGCGTAAGTGGCGACGGCCTTCTCGATGTCCGGCCCCATGTTGGCGTACTTCTTCACGAACTTGGGCACCCGCTCGCCGAGGCCGAGCATGTCCTCCAGCACCAGGATCTGCCCGTCACAGGCGGCCGAGCCGCCGATGCCGATGGTGGGCGGCGCCACTTCCTGGGTGATGCGGCGGGCGAGCGGCTCGGCGATGGCCTCCAGCACGATGGAGAAGGCTCCGGCATCGGCGATGGCGCGCGCGTCGTCGAGGATGACGGAGGCCTCCGCGTCGTCACGCCCGCGCGCCTTGAAGGAGCCGAGCGTGTTGATGGCCTGGGGGGTGAGGCCCACGTGCCCCATCACCGGCACGCCGCGGTCCACCAGGAAACGCACCGTCTCGGCCATGCGGCGGCCGCCCTCCAGCTTCACGGCGCCGGCGCCGGTCTCCTTCAGCACGCGGGCGGCGGTGTGGAAGGCCTCGGTGGGGCTCGCCTCGTAGCTGCCGAAAGGCAGGTCCACCACCACCAGCGCCCGCTTGGTGCCGCGCACCACGGCGCGGCCGTGCATGATCATCAGCTCCACGGTGACGGGCACGGTGGTTTCGAGCCCGTGCATCACCATGCCCAGGCTGTCGCCCACCAGCACCACGTCCACGTGGCGGTCGAGCAGGCGCGCCGTGTGGGCATGGTAGGAGGTCAGCGAAACGATGGGGTCGCCCCCCTTGCGGGCCTGGATCTCCGGCGCGGTGATGCGGCGGCTGTCTGCCTGGCTGGACATGACGTTCCTCTAGATTTTGGCGCGGGCACCTTTGCCCTGGGCTCGCCGGCACGCGCGGCCGCGGCTCCCGTTCCCCGCCCGCTCACATCACGGGCACCCCGATCACATAGGGGTGGAACAGGAAGGCGAGGACAGCATAGAGCACCACCCCGGCCACCACCGCAAGGGCATCTCCCGCCCACCCGGCCGGCGCGGCCGGCACCGGCGCGCCACGGCGGCGCAGGGCGATGCGGTCGTAGACCGCCCAGGCGAGCACGGCGCCGAACAACACCATGGATGCGGCATCGCCATTGGCCAGCAGGTGGCCGAAGGCCCAGGTCTTCACCGCCACCAGCAGTGGATGCTTCAGCCGCGTGCGCAGGTGGCTCGGCACATAGGCCGCCACGGCGCAGATGCAGGCGAAGAGCATCAGCAGCAGCGTGACATGGCGCAGCGCCACCGGTGGCTCCCACACGATGGCCGACCCGGCCGCGCGCCACAGGGCGAAGCCGTAGACCGTCAGCACCAGCCCACCCGCCGCGAACAGCGAGAAGAGGCCCTTGTAGGCCGCCTCGCCCACGGCCTCGATGAGCCTTGCCCGGAGCGCCCTCAAGCTCGCCACCACGTGGATACCGAGGAAGATCGCGAGGCCCAGAACCATCATCATCATGGCAGTGTCTCCGCCGGGGCGTCATGTGCCCCCGCCTCAAGTGCACGAGGCGCGCGGATGCGGCAAGAGAATGCGGCAAGAGAGAATGCGGCAAGAGAGGATGCAGCAGGAGCGGGCGGGCAGGGGAGGGGCGGGTCCTCGCCATCCGCCGGGGCCGCACAGCGCGGAGAGGTAGCGTCCTCCATGTTCGCCCTTGCGTTGCAACGGCGCCGTGGCAGTATGGCTGACGGAGGGGAATGACATGGGCGCGAGGGGCACGGCGCGCGCGGCCGCGCGCATCTTCCGCACGAAGGGATTCGGGCTCGCCAGCTGGCTCGTCCTCCTGCTTGCCGGCGCGGCGTTCTGGCCGGCGCCCGCGCAGGCCGGCGTGGTGGCCCGCGTGGACCTCTCCGCCCAGCGCATGACGGTGCTGGTGAACGGGGTGCCGCGCTTTAGCTGGCCGGTTTCCACCGCGCGGCGCGGATACGTCACTCCCATCGGGACATACCGGCCGCAGCGGCTTCATCGCAAGTATTTCTCGCGTAAATACTATAACTCACCCATGCCCTATTCGGTGTTCTTCCGCGGCGGCTATGCCATCCATGGCAGCTATGCCGTGAGCCAGCTCGGCGCGCCCGCCTCGCACGGCTGCATCCGCCTTCATCCGAGCAACGCCGCCACGCTTTATGGTCTGATCGAGAGCCATGGGCCGGGCGACACGCTGATCCAGATCACACGCTGACGGGCGTCCTCCAGGGAGGCCGCGCACGCCCCGGCGGAGGCCGGGAAAGCCGTGTCCGGAGGGGGCGCGGCCCCACGCATGTGCGGCGCGCATGGCGCACTTGCGTGAAAACTCTGCGTGCCGGGTCTTCTTTTCGTCGCGCACCCATGGTATCGGCCACTGCCAACTCGAAGCGGGAGCCGAGACGAAAGTCGTCCACCTCCACCCGTTCCGACCCAAGTCGCGCGACGCGCATTCCGGGCGTCGCCAACAGGAGTTGGCCATGACTGCGCCCCTCTCGTCTGCCCCCCTCTCCGGCCCGTTTCGCGAAGCGCTGACCTTCGACGACGTGCTGCTCACCCCCGGCGCCTCGGAAGTGATGCCCGGCGAGGTGGATACGGTGACCAAGCTCACCAAGTCCATCACCCTCAACCTGCCCATCATCTCCGCCGCCATGGATACGGTGACCGAGGCGCGCCTCGCCATCGCCATGGCCCAGGCCGGCGGCATCGGCGTGATCCACCGGAACCTCACGCCCGAGCTGCAGGCCGAGCAGGTCAAGATCGTCAAGAAGTACGAATCGGGCATGGTGGTGAACCCGGTCACCATTCATCCCGACGAAACCCTCTCCGACGCGCTTGCGCTCATGAAGCGCTACGGCATCTCCGGCATTCCGGTGGTGGAGCGTGGGGCCGACAGCATGCCGGGCCGCCTCGTGGGCGTGCTCACCAACCGCGACGTGCGCTTCGCCCATAATCCGGACCAGCCCGTTTCCGAGCTGATGACCCGCGAGAACCTCATCACCGTGCGCGAGGGCGAGGTGACCCAGGACGACGCCAAGCGCCTCCTGCACCAGAACCGCATCGAGAAGCTGCTGGTGGTGGATGCCGGCTATCGCTGCGTCGGCCTCATCACGGTGAAGGACATCGAGAAGGCGGTGGCCTATCCCAGCGCCGCCAAGGATGAGCAGGGCCGTCTGCGCGTCGCCGCCGCCACCACGGTGGGCCCCGACGGCTTCGAGCGCACCGAGCGCCTCATCGACGCGGGCGTGGACCTCGTGGTGGTGGACACCGCCCACGGCCACTCCAGGAAGGTGCTGGACCAGGTGGAGCGCATCAAGCGGCTGTCCAACAGGACCCAGATCCTCGCCGGCAACATCGCCACCGCCGAGGGGGCCAGGGCCCTTATCGATGCCGGCGCCGATGCGGTGAAGGTGGGCATCGGGCCCGGCTCCATCTGCACCACCCGCATCGTGGCGGGCGTGGGCGTGCCCCAGCTCACCGCCGTGATGGACGCCGTGGAGGCAGCCTATGCCACCGGCACCCCGGTGGTGGCCGACGGCGGCATCAAATATTCCGGCGACCTCGCCAAGGCGCTGGCGGCCGGCGCCTCCGCCGCCATGGTGGGCTCGCTGCTCGCCGGCACCGAGGAGAGCCCCGGCGAGGTTTTCTTGTACCAGGGCCGCTCCTACAAGGCCTATCGCGGCATGGGCTCGGTGGGCGCCATGGCGCGCGGCTCGGCCGACCGCTACTTCCAGGCCGAGGTGCGCGACACGCTGAAGCTGGTGCCGGAGGGCATCGAGGGCCAGGTGGCCTACAAGGGCCCGGTGGGCGCGGTGCTGCACCAGCTCGCCGGCGGCCTGCGCGCCGCCATGGGCTACGTGGGCGGGCGCAACCTGCAGGAGTTCCGCGAGAAGGCGCGCTTCGTGCGCATCTCCTCCGCCGGCCTGCGCGAGAGCCACGTGCACGACGTGCTCATCACCCGCGAGAGCCCCAATTACCCGACCTCCATCTGAGGTCGGGCCACAGGTAACGCAAAAAGGCCGGCGGGGCGTCCCGCCGGCCTTTTTCTTTGCATGTCCACTCCGCGCCGCCGTGAGCCCGCTCAGAACTCGTAGCCGAAAGCCTCGATCTCGTTGCGATACCAGGAGGCCACGAGATCCCGCGTCTCGGGGGTGTAATAGTCGCGGTAGCCGCCGCCCGGCCGCAGGTCGCCCTTGGCGCGCGGCAGCTCCGGCAGCTTCAGGCCGTGCTCGCGTGCGAGCGCGGCGAGATCCTCGGCAAGATGCTCGTAGCGCAGCACCTTGTGCACGGCCACGCGGCCGTCGATGGCATAGATCTGCCAGTTGTCGATCTTCAGCCCCGGCCCATCGGCGTGGAGCCATGCGGCGAAGGAGGGCTTGCGCTCGGCCGGAAGCGCGCGGGTCTGCCAGAAGTAGTTGGAGACTTGCCGATCCCACGGGTTGCGCTCGATCGAGAAGCGGTAGGCGGCGTCGAAGGCCTTGGGGCCCAGCAGGCGCCGCGCATCCGCCGCGTGCATGTGGTCGGGGATGGGGATGTAGGGGCTGAAGCGGGGCGCGCGCAGGCCCAGGGTCCAGCGGATGCGGTGCTTCAGCCGCCAGTCCGGGCGCAGCATCAGGTAGTTCTGCTCGGTCACGCCGGAAGGGCCCTGCTCGTCCACGGGGGTGACGATGTCCCGCGGGCCGCAGACAGCGCGCAGCGCCAGCTCCACGCTGGTGCCCGCGGTCTTGCGGGTCTTCAGGAAGAGGAGATTGTTGAGCCTGGAATAGATCATCGGGAAGAGATGCCTGGAAGACGCGCCGTCCGGCATCTGCCTTCCGCATGCCGGCGCCGGCGAATGCCGCCACCGCAGCGCGCCGCCCCGCCCTGCATGTGTCCTGTCACCTTCCCTTATGGCATGCTCGACGCCCTCGCGCAATTTGGGGGCGGGGACGAGTTGGCCGGCTGCCGGGAAAACTCCGTCTTCAGGAGGGATTGCGCGGCTTGCTCTGGGGATCAGGGGTGATGACGCGCGTCACATATTCCACCATGAAGGCGGTGGACCACGCCACCATCATCGGGCCCAGCAGCGATTCGAAGCCGGCGATGCCGCGAAAGACGCGGGGAATGGAAACGCCGTCCGACCCCACGGTGGTGTAGGTGGTGAGGGAGAAATAGAGCGCGTCGTTGAACGATGCGAGGGCGCCGGTGACCAGGTAGCCCCATGCCCACGCCAGCACCTCCGTGAGGTGCACGACGCACAGGCCGATCACCAGGGCGCTCACCACGAACGTCTCGCGCATCACATGATGGCTGAAGCTGCCGCTGCGCAGCAGGCGGCGGATCCAGTGCCGCAGCACGAACAGCCCAGACATGTGAATGACGACGGTGAGGAAGGCGAGCCCGAGGCAGACCAGGATCAGATGGGCATAAGCGATCCCCTCGTTCATCGCGAACGTCTCCTCCGCAGGTCCTGATTCGGCCTTGGAGGGACATTAGCAGCCGCGGCGCGCGCGGCTGCCGTCTTCCGCGATGGAGGCCTCAGCGGTCCTTCGGCGGCTTGGGCGGGGTGACGTCGATCATTTCGTTTTCGAAGGGAGTGTCGACCGGGCGGCCGGTGCGCAGATCGAAGATGCGCACGCCTTCGAAGCTGCTCCGGCGCACAGTGAAGCCGCGCCGCCCGCTGACGAGGGCATAGACACCCCCGCCCAGCAGCAATGCCGACACCACCACCCCCGCGACGATGATGAGCCCGCCCACCAGCGTGAACAAGGCAAAGCCCGCCAGGGCCGCCACAGCGAGACCGGCGAAACCGCCGAAGACGTTGAGGAGCTGTTTCATGAGCGCATCCTCCCCCAACATTCCGGCGGACTTTGGGCGCGCCGGCACTACGGTGCCCTCGGGCGCGAAAGCCGGGTCAAAAGCGGGTTCTAAGCGTCCGTCCCGGAACCCATGGCGTTCGTGCGATACGTCGAATGAGGACCATTGCTGCGGCGGCGTAGCGGAAGGCAGTTGCCGAGGCAATGGTGGCCTCGGCGTCTTTCCAGAGGCGCCGATTTCGATTGATCCAGGCGAAGAGGCGCTCGACGATCCATCAGCGCGGCTGGACGGCGAAACCGATCTGATCGGGCTTGCGGCGGACGATCTCGACGCGCGGACCCTGGTCGCCAGCGTCGGCGAAGACCTTTTCGATGAACGGGAATGGGCGCCGCGAGGCCGCCAGCAGCAGGCCCGCCCCGTCGCCGTCCTGCACGCTGGCGGGATGCGCGAACAGAATGAGGCCGCACCCGTCGGTATCGACGAGGGCGTGGTGCTTGCGGCTCATGATCTTCTTGCCGACATCATATCCGCACGGCCCACCTGCCTCGTTCGTCTTCACACTCTGGCCGTCGATGATGCAGGCGCCAGGCGACGCCTCCGCGCATCACGTAGAAAATCGCGTTGACGATCTCGCGCGGCGGCCAGGACAGCGGTCGCCCCGTCCGCTTCGGCGCCGGCATCAGCGGCTCGATCAACTGCCATTCCGCATCCGTCAAATCCGTTTCGTATCGAAGCCCCGACGCGACTATGCTCTCGGCGAGTGGCTGGGGCCCACATCGCTCGCTTCCCAAGATGGCCTGAACAACCCCTTGGCATCACGATCGCCCCAGCCGCTCGACCCTTTCGGGACGGCCTCTCATGCCGATACCAAAACGGCTAACTTTCTTTGACGGGCACCATCGGTTTCGGTCAACATTTCATCCATTAGGATGGTCCGACCAGATTTCTGTATTATTATGTCATGTCATCCGGGGCTGCGCCGGTCGCGGATAAATGGACGTTGAATGTATTCCGCGTTCGCTATCGTAATTCATTCGATAGTTTGAACGATTATAACGCTCCAGATATCGCCAGCGGCGTCGATTACACCATCGATACGCATAACGCCGTGTCCCTGATGTTGGAACGTGACTGGTCGAACGGCAAGGCGAGCTACACGGGCATCGAGATCGGCTACCGCTATCGCTTCTGACGACGCTTGCGGACCGACCCAATGATAATGCCGCGGACATTGTGGCTCTGGCGTGCTGGGGCGCAAGCGCGGTTGTTCCGTCATGGCCCACCGCAGGCTGGTCGGAGGGCAAATCGGCCCGCCTGACGCAAAATGATAATTGGAATCAAAGGTCTCTGGGTATCATGATCACGATCAAGCTGCCTTGCAAGTTGCGGCAAATATACCTGCAATGGCATCGCGCGGATACGCGGGGCAGGAGAGGCGGGTAAATTGACAAATACGCATGCGGCCAATTCATAACCGCACATATTAACATAATTTATCTGGTCCGAGAGCGCCCCAATCGGCCGTTCATCAGGCTGATAAAATGACAAAATGTCCCCGGATGTCCGGTGATGTCCCGGTTCGGGAGCGTAGGAGAACAGGATGCGCATTCCACTGAATGTCGTGCGCCATGCTGTCTCTGTAATCGCGGCCGTCGCCCTCGTATTTCCGGTCTTGACCCAGTGCGTCTTGGCTCAGGACGTCTTGGCTCAGGACGTCTTGGCTCAGGCCGATCCATCGCTGTCTTGGAATGCAGGGGTTAACAAGAGCGCGATCATCGCGTTCTTCAGATCCGTGACGGATGCCTCCAGTCCGAATTACGTGCCGCCCGCCGAGCGCATCGCGACCTTCGACAACGACGGGACGCTTTGGGTCGAGCACCCGGTGTACACGCAGCTCGCCTTCGCGCTCGATCGCTTGAAAAAGCTCGCGCCCAAACATCCCGAATGGCAGGCCGTCCAGCCTTTCAAGGCCGCCCTTGAAGGCGACATGAAAACCCTCGGGACGCTGGGTGAGGACGGTCTTTTGAAGATCGTCATGGAAACCCATGCTGGCATGAGCACGGCAGAGTTCGAGAAGATCATCAAGGGATGGATCGCCGAGGTGCGCGGGTGGCCTGCCGGACACCGCTTTCGGGACATTCTCTCCGCGGCTGATGGAGGAGGCGCGCAAGGGAGGGTGGCACGTGATCAGCATGAAGGCTGACTGGTCCACCATCTTCCCCCCTCCCTGAGCGCCATCAGGCAGGAACCCTCGTGAAAGTGGAATGCGGGCGGCAACTGCCCGTGGTGTCGCGTGGAGCACGGGCTGCGCGCGCGAAGGGGAGCGGGATGGGGCGGATAGACATGTTCCGCGCGCGGAAGACTGATAGCGGCCCTCGGCAGCCGTCACAGGACGATGTCTGCGCCCAGCTTGAGCGAATCCTCGCGAGCCCCGGATTTACCGCGAGCGCGCAACGTCGGAATTTGCTCCGCTATCTGGTGGAGGAGGCCCTGGCAGGACAGGGCGACCGCCTGAAGGGCTTTGCCATTGCGGTCGCGGTCTTCGGGCGCGACGAGAGCTTCGATGCCCAGGCCGATCCCCTGGTCCGCGTCGAAGCCATGCGGCTGCGTCGCGAGCTCGACGTGTATTATGGAACCTCCGGAACACGCGATCCGGTGCGGATCAGCATTCCCAAGGGCGCCTATGTGCCAGCCTTCGCATGGTGCGAGGGCCACGGAAGCCCGGCCGTAGGCATGGTGGAGATGGAGGCCGCGATAGCCGAGGCCAAGCCTCCCGCCGACTCTTCCGCGCCGCTGGAGCCGTCCGCCCCGGAACAGCGGCATTCTCGCCCGTGGCGTGGTCGCGTCCCTGCCGGTCTTGCGCTGGCTGGTCTTGCGCTGGCTGGTCTTGCCCTTGCGCTGGTTGCGGGGGGCATTGTGGCGCAGCATCCGCCACAACACTGGATGGCCCGCTTTTCATCGGCCGCGGTCAAGCAGGAGCATGGGGTCACCGTGGTCGTGCTGCCGTTCCGGTCGTCGGGTGGCTCCAAGGAAGAGGACTATCTCGCGTTCGGCTTCGCCCAGCAGATCGCCACCGCATTGACGCGTTTTGCGGGGCTGAACCTTTATTCAGCCCCGCTCAGCCCCCGGCATGGCGCGACAGTAGACCCGATGAAGGCAAGCCAGAACCTGCCCGCCGTCTATCTGGTCGAGGGCAGCGTCAGATCCGGCGGGGGGCGCACGCAGGTCAATGTCGAACTCCTGGACGCCAAGACCGGCCGCGTCCTGTGGGGCGATACCTATGATCGCCAGCTCGCATCGGACAGCCTGCTGGAAGTACGGGAAGGCTTGGCCGGTCTCATCGCCACCGAGCTCGGCCAGCCCTACGGGATCATCAGCAGCATCGCCATGGAGCGCCTCGCCGATCATCAGCTTCCGTCAATGGTGGCTTATGGCTGCGTGCTGCGGGCCTATGCCTATCGCCGCACCTTCTCGCCCCAGGCGCGGCCCCAGGTGCGCCGGTGCCTGGAGGAGGCGGTGCAATTGGACCCGCGCTATGCCGACGCCTTCGCGCTCCTGTCCCTGGTGCATCTCGACACGGCCCGCTTCGAGGATCTCGCGCCGGACGAGATGGCGCGGGAGCTTCAACGCGCCTTCGAGAACGCGCGAAGAAGCGTGGAGCTTGCGCCGCGAAGCGCGCTGGGCCTCCAGGCGCTGGGCGCGGCGGCGCACTACCGTGGGCAGCCCGACGAGGCGGAACGGCGTCTGCGGCAGGCGTCGGAATTGAGCCCCGGCGATCCGGAGGCGTTGGCGCAGCTGGGCTGGCACCTGGTTCTCCGCGGCAGCGGAGACGAGGGGCGCGCCTCTCTCGCCCGTGCGATCGCCCAAAGCCTCGATCCGCCGCCATGGTATTATTTCGCGCTCGCGCTGGAGGACTATGTGCGCGGGGATCTCGATGGGGCCCTGGATGCCGCGGGCAAGGCGAGGGCCGACGACTTCGGCGGCGGATGGTCGCTGTATGCGATCATCCAGGCTGCCCGTGGGAATCGGGATGAAGCCGCCAATGCGCTCTCGATGATGGCCGCCCGCGCACCCGATCTCGCCCGCGATGCCGATGCCTGGAGCGCGAAGCACGGCTTCAGCGATGCCATCCGGGCGCGTTTCGTGGCCGGCCTGCGGCAGGCTGGCTGGAAAAGCGCGCCGGATCGTCAGGCCAGAGCCGAATGACGCGGGACCGCGGTGCCGGACATGCCGAGGAATCGACGTCCGATGATGAAATCTGTTCGTCCGCAGAGGGCTGCGGTGCGCGCGACGTGGCGGAGGAAACAAGCTTGAGCCGGATCCATGGCACCCTCGCCGCGCTGGCCATCGGGCTCGCCTCGGCCCTCGCCATCCTGGCGGGCGGATTCCTGACCGCGGGGGCGAGCACCCCTCCGGCCATGGTCGGCTCGCAGGCCTGCGCCGGCTGCCATGCGGCCGAAGCCGAGAGCTGGCGCACGTCCCAGCACGCCGCCGCCATGCAGCACGCTCGCGAGGACACCGTTCTTGGGGACTTCGGCGGCGTCGACGTCGACTACTTCGGAATCCGCACCCGGTTCTTCCGTAAGGATGGACAATTCCTAGTGACGACGGATGGGCCGGACGGCGCCATGGGGACCTTTGAGGTCAAGTACACCTTCGGCTTGGACCCCCTCCAGCAATATCTGGTCGAGTTCCCCGACGGCCGCGTCCAGGCCCTGCCTTTCGCGTGGGACGGCCGGCCGAAGGCGAAGGGCGGGCAGCGCTGGTTCCATCTCTATCCCGGCGAGCCTGTTCGCCACGACGATTCCCTGCACTGGACCAAGCTCGGCCAGAACTGGAACTTCATGTGCGCGGAATGCCATTCGACGGGCGTGCGCAAGAATTACGATGCCGCCTCCGACACGTTCCACACCACCTTCTCGGAAATCAGCGTCGGCTGCGAATCCTGCCACGGCGCGGCATCGGGGCACATCACCTGGGCCACGGAGGGCGCCGACCCCGGGCTCGCCGGCAAAGGCTTCGCGTCGATGGCGCCCAAGCGCCCGCCGGCGGACTGGACCGCCAGCCCCGCGACCGGCAGCCCCGCCCATGGCACCTCGCGCCCCGCGGGGGATGAGGTGGAGACCTGCGCCCGTTGCCATGGCCGGCGTGGGGCCCTGTCCGAGAACTGGCAGCCCGGACACCCGATCACGGACACGCATATGCCGGCCCTCCTGTCGGCCGACCTGTTCGAGGACGACGGGCAGATGCGGGACGAGGTCTTCAACGACCAGAATTTCAAGCAGAGCCTGATGTACGCCAAGGGCGTGGTCTGCAGCGACTGCCACAATCCTCATTCAGGCAAGCTCAAAACCGAAGGAGCCGAGGTGTGCGGGCAGTGCCACGCGCCGGAGCGCTTCTCGAGCGCGGCGCACACTGGCCACGCGCCCGGCCCGGGCACGCCGGACTGCATCTCGTGCCACATGCCCGCGCGCACCTATATGGGGGTGGACACGCGCCACGACCATTCCTTCCGCGTGCCCCGCCCGGATCTCTCGGAGGCCTTCAAGACCTCCAACGCCTGCACCGACTGCCACGCCGACAAGCCGGCGTCCTGGGCCGCCGCGGCGGTGGAGCGCTGGCACGGCCCCGTGCGCAAGGGCTTCCAGAGCTGGACCGAGGCCTTCCACCGGGCCCGCGCCGGCGAGCCGGCCGCGCGCGAGCTGCTGCTGAAGCTCGCCACGGCTCCTGACGTGCCCGGCATCGCCCGTGCGACCGCCCTGTCGGAGGCGCAGCGCTTCCCTTCGAACGCCACGTCGGAGGCGACGGCCAAGGCCCTGTCGGACGCCGATCCCATGGTGCGGGTCATAGCCCTGCGGGCCCTCGCGGGAGCGCCGCTGCCACGGCGATGGGAGCTGGCGGCGCCCCTGCTCGGCGATCCGATCCTGGCCGTGCGCACGGAAGCCGCGCTGCTGCTGGCGGATCAGCCGACGGCCGATCTGGCCGAGGCGGACAGGATGCGCCTCACCGCCGCAATGGCAGAGTATGAAGCGGCGCAGCGGTTGAACGCGGACCGGCCCGACGCGCGCGCGAACCTGGCGCGCTTCCTCGCCAGCCGGGGCGATCCCGCCGGCGCGGAAGCCGAGCTGCGCGCGGGCCTGCGCCTTTATCCCGGATCGACAACCCTTTCGGTGAACCTGGCCGATCTCTACCGGGCGCTCAACCGGGAGGCAGATGCCGAGGCGGTGCTGCGCGAAGCCATCGCCAGGGCGCCGGAAGCGGGTGCCGCTCACCATGCGCTCGGCCTGTCCCTGGTGCGCCAGAAGCGCTACGCGGAAGCCCTGGCCGAGCTCCGGCGCGGGATGGAGCTTGTCCCGGACGAGCCGCGCTTCGCTTACGTCTATGCCGTCGCGCTCCAGTCGACGGGTCAGGGCGATCAGGTCCGGGCGGTGGTGACGGAGGCCCTGCGCCGGCATCCCTATGACGGTACGTTGCTGACCTTCGCCTTGAAGGATGCGCTGCGCCAATCGGAGGTCGAGATTGCGGCGGATCTCGCCAGCCGCCTGTCCCAGATGCAGCCGGATGATACCGGCCTCGCGCGGCTCGCCGACCGGCTGAAAGGACGCTGAGGCATGCGGGGGCGCCGGCGATCGAGGGCCGGCCGAGCCTGGATCGACATGGGTCCAACCCATCCGAGCCGATCCGGAGGTGATGTCAGAACAGGTTCGAACCTGTTGGCACCTCCCGTTCGCCGTTCTGTCGTCGTAGCCCTCGTTGGATTGGCGCGAGCCTATCCGCCGACCGGAGGCTGGCAGGTCGCCGCGCGATCCATCGCGGCGACGACGCGCGCCGCAATCCGGAGGCCATCATGGAGCTTCACCGTCGCGACTTCGCAGCCCTCCTGATCGGAGCGGCCGCCGGTCTCGCCGCCGGAACACCGGCGGGCGCGCAGGACGACCCTCTCCCGTCGTGGAACGCCGGCGCCGCCAAGGATGCGATCCTGAAATTCGTCCGGGATACGACGGACGGGGCCAGCCCCCAGTTCGTGCCCCCCGCGGAGCGCATCGCCTCGTTCGATCAGGACGGCACGCTCTGGGTCGAGCATCCGCTCTACACGCAGGTGGTGTTCTGTCTGGAGCGTGTCCCCGCCCTTGTCGCCCAGAAGCCGGAGCTGAAGGAGTGCGCGCCTTTCAAGGCCGTCCTGTCCGGCGGCCGCGAGGCGATCGCGCATCTGTCGATGCGGGAGCTGTTCGAGATCGTGATCGCCGTTCAGAGCGGAATGACCGTGGAGGTCTTCCGCGCGGAGGTCCTGAAGTGGCTCGCTACCGCCAGGGATCCGCGCTGGGGCCGGCCCTACACGGATCTCGTCTATCAGCCCATGCTCGAGGTGCTGACCTACCTGCGTGCCAAAGGTTTCAAGACCTTCATCGCGACGGGCGGCAGCGCCGGCTTCGTGCGGGAATATTCCGGCAAGGTGTATGGGGTTCCCCCGGAGCAGGTCTGCGGCACCGAGCAGGCTTTCACGTTCGGCCCTGATGCCGAGCATCGCCCCACGCTCACCCGAGATCCGAAGCTGGTGCTCGACAATCTCGGTGCCGGAAAAATCGAGAATTTCTGGCTGATGTACGGACGCCGCCCCCATGCGGCCTTCGGCAATTCCTCCGACGATGATCAGCAGATGCTGGAATATGTGAAGGCCGGCGGCGAGGCGCGCCTGTCCGCCGCCGTGCTGCACGATGATTCCGTACGCGAGTATGCCTACGGCCCGGCGACCGGCCTGCCCGCGACCTCCGTGGGGACGTTCAGCCAGGAGATGTACGATCTCGCTGTCCGCCAGAGCTGGACCATCATCAGCATGAAGCGTGACTGGCGGCGGATCTTTTCCTTCGAGGGATAGACGGCCGGCCAAGGCGGGCTGCGCGCCCGCCATCTCGTCGGGGTCGACGGTACGCGAACGGCCGTCCGGTGCGGTTCCATCATCGAGTGCGCTGGTCTCGCAGGCCGCGCCGCCAGCATGGATCTGGAGGTTCGAACAGGTGCGAACCTGTTGGAACCTCACGCTTGGATCGGGGGGCGGCTAGCTTTGATCGCCCGCCAACGCGGGGCCTGCCAGGGCGATATCCGATGCGAGGGGCGTGGACGGAACGCAGGCCGCAACGAAGACAGGCCACCGTCCTACCCCCCTCCTTGACCAGTTTTGCCTGCAACGGAGGCCGAGTTCATGAAGCCACTCTCGTTAATATCCATGTGCACGCTGGGGATAGTCGCATCCCTGGCGCCCGGCGGGCTTGCCGCCGCGCAAGACGCCAAGCGGCCGAACATCGTCATGCTGATGACCGACGATACCGGCTGGAACGACTTCGGCGCCTATTCGGGCGGCGGCACGGCGCTGGGCCATCCCACTCCGAACGTCGACCAGTTGGCGCAGGAAGGCGCGGTCTTCACCAATTGGTACGGCCAGGCGAGCTGCACCGCCGGCCGCGCGTCCTTCATCACGGGGCGGATTCCGATCCGCTCGGCCCTGTCGATCGTCGTGGCGCCGGGCGATGAGAACCGGCTGCGCAAGGAGACGCCGACGATCGCGCAGTTCTTCAAGAAGAACGGCTATACGACCTATTTCTCCGGCAAGTGGCATCTCGGCGACAAGCCCGACTCGTATCCCATCGAGCACGGCTTCGACGAGATGAAGAATTTCGCCGCCTACTATCCCGGCGTGTACGCCTACAACGACACCAGCAAGTGGTTCCACCCCTGGTTCCCCTCGTACAATGCCGCGTTCAACAAGATGTACAACGAGGTCGTGAATCTGGGCGAATGGGAGGGCAAGGCCGGGGAGCCCGCCAAGCGCATCGCCACGATCACCTATGACTACCTCGCCGAATTCGACGTCCGGCAGACGAAGAACGCGGTCGAATACATCAAGGCGCATGCGAAGTCCGACAAGCCGTTCTTCATGGATGTCAACTTCATGAAGATGCACAACCCGACCAATGCTGCGCCTCCGTTCCGCGGCCGGTCGCACCTCGGCGATTATTCCGACTCGCTGATGGAGCTGGACGACAATATCGGCCAGATCATGAAGACGATCCGCGAGGAGGCGCCGAACACCATCGTCATCCTGACCGCCGACAATGGCGCGTGGCTGGACGCCTATCCCGACGCCGGCACGACGCCGTTCCGCGGCGAGAAGGGCTCGGCCTTCGAGGGCGGCTGGCGCGTGCCCGGCATCATGTGGTGGCCCGGCAAGATTCCGGCCGGCGCGAAATATCATGAGATGATGTCGCACATCGACGCTTGGTCGACGCTGGCGGGCATGGCGGGGGTGACGCCGCCGCCGCCGGAATGGACCGGCAACGACGGCAAGCCGATCTATTTCGACAGCATCGACAACAGCGCGTACATCCTTGGCAAGAGCCAGCACTCCGCCCGCAAGTCGTGGGTCTATATCGACGGTGAGGTCTTCCAGGGGGCCCGGGCCGACGTGGGCGATGACCCGAAGGAGCCGTGGGTCAATATTGCGTGGAAGTACCTTTACACGGCGAAGGATTCCTGGCTCGGCCCGAACCAGAACCTTGGTAGTATCGGCGCGACCTACAACCTCACCATGGACCCTTACGAAAAGTACGACATGACGTTCAACGGCGCAGCGCCGATGCGCGTGATGACGACCTCGCCCGGTCGGTATGCCGGACAGGACAATGGCTGGGTTCTGGCACTGATCGAGCCGGTTATCGCGGAATTTGACAAGACGATCATCAAGTTCCCGAGCATCCCGCGTTATCTCGGCGGGGCCTCCAATGATCTGGTTCCGAATTTGCAGCAGCCCAATAATCCGATCCCGCTGCTGAATAACCAGCAGATCGACAAGATCCGCACCGGCGGCAGCGGCGGCTGATTCCAAGGACCAGCAACGATGCAGAGTGCGGGGCGGCTTCGGCCGCCCCGTTGAATTGCAGGGGAGCCGCCGAGTGAAACAATTCTCGATACGACTGATTCTAGTCTTGGTGATGGCCTACGGCACGGTCGCGCAGGCTGACGCCGTCCCCGCCGCCACGGGTGAGCCGATCGCCAAGCTTGCCCTTGAATGGTTTGGGCGCATGAAGACCGGCGACATCGACCGCAGCCGGTTGAGCGCCGAATACAACGCGCAGCTCACTGCTGAGGCCGTACATGCCCTATCGCAGTATCTGAACTCTCGCGATTACGGCACGGCGCCCGAAAAGGCGGAAGTCATGGAGCAACGCGCTGGCGACCGCCAGACTGTCTATTTGCTGCGATTGACATTTCCTCGTGGCGATACCGGCAGCATGCTGTTGGGGATGAGCACGAATGACAAGATTACCGGCATCATGATCCTGGGCTTGCCGGGAGACTAGTTTAGCCGCATCAGCAACCTTCCGGTCCGGCCGGGGTTGGTTTCGGGCATCGGGCGCGCCGGCGGTATCGCCGGCATCGTCGCGAACGCCGAGCGGTACGTACCTGCGACCTATTTTCAGGAAAACCTGAAGTCATGTAAAGAATGGGTCCTGCCGGACGGGCCTGCTCTTTGACCGCGGCCGGGCGCCGATCTGCCGCACTGCGGATAGGCGTCGGTGCAATCCGACGATGTGAACAGGGCCCTCGGCTCCGGCCTGGATCAACCGGCGACGGGGCTCTGCTACGGCAGGTCCTGCCCGTTCATCCTGCGAAACTCCGACGGTGAGCATTGCTGCCAGCGCCCGAAGGCTCGCGTGAAATTCGCATGCTCCTCATAGCCCAGGGAGGCGGCGATATCGGCGATGGACATATGGGTCTTGGTCAACAGGTGAATAGCCCGCTTGCGCCGCGCGATTTCTAGTACCTCTCTGTAGAAATAGCCGGCTCTTCGCAGATCGCGCTGAAGTCTCTGAACGCCAACGCCAGCAATGCGCGCCGCGCCATCGATGTCGCTCTGTCCATCGATGAGACGAAGCGCGACGATGGCTGAGAACGAACGCACCGGCTCGGGTGCGTCGGGCAAGATGATGTCATCATAGATGGGGCGCGGCAGAACGTTCACTATTGCCGAGGGGTCTGGCTTTTCACGCCGCGCGTGGGCCAATTGTTCGCGAGAGAAGGCGACCCCCACTCCCGGACGGCCAAACCGGACGGGAGCTTCCACGATGCGTTCGATGTTGAAGGCGCCCGGGTCCTTTCCATAATCGACTTCGATCCAATCCGGCCACCAGTCGGGACCAAGAAAAGGACGCGCAAAGTCGATCATCGGGAAGATCTGATGATCGCTGTGGTGAATGTCGCCACGCAAGGCGCGAATGCGGATAATTCTCCAGACCCAATGGGTATCTTGATGCACCATATCGAAACGATATGCTGCGGCTGCGTGAGCCTGACTGGTTGAGTTGGCAAAGGAAATCGCCTCGTAGAGGCTCGGCGCCATCGAAGCCCGCACAGCCCACGGGCCGTAGCCCGCATATGACATGCGCTTGCCAATCTGGAGACCGAGCGCTCGGTCTCCAAGCATGGAGCCGGCCCGGGCGAACAGGCCGATCAGGGCTCTCGCGGGGACCGGCATGCCGCCGAGTTCTCGCACCGCGATCGGCAGTCCTTCGCTATCGAGCGCTTTCAGCAATGCGCGTTCGCCGGCCCGCTCTTCGAGAAGCTGAGGCAGCGAGCCGAAACCGCTGGCACGAACGAGCGGGACCAATCCGGATTTCTTCATCGCAAGCACTCGCGTAGTTTCAATATGGAGCGTTCGCACGACTTCCAACGGCGCGGTCGAACCCATGGCCACGCACAGTCCTTCGGCGCCTCCAGAACGGCGGCTAGCCGGGGCCGGCAGCGATGCCCACTGCCCCTTGGGCGATATCGCTCTATTGACGCAAAATGATAAGGACCATTGCCTCTTCTAACCTAACATCACATCTGGTTGGCGCAAGCAGGGCGTCCATGTGTCTGTGGCAAAACCCGCCCCCAACAGGTCGTATGCGCATGTGAATTATCCATCTGCAACAGAAAAGAAGAAAACGGAAAATCAGCTGCAAAGCATAAGGCGCGCCACGAAAGATGATCCTATGACGCGAGAGGCTTTGCTGGTGAGTGGAGGCGTATGCTCGGCGGCAGCCGCCAGCAGCGCCGCCATGGCCGATATGAGCCGGCTTCGGGCGCAGGCGAATCTGCCCTTCAAAGAGGGCCGGGCGAGCCTTATGTGGGGCGCGCAACATGGTTTCACTGTCGGTTCACCGCAGATTTACTGGTGCCGCGTAACACAACGCCGCTTCGCCTACGCCAGACGCCGTCGTTCAGGTCGCGGCGGGGAGGCGCCCGTCTGGTTCACACGCCTGCGGCGGATAGCGTGCTGCTCTGCCCAGACTTAAGCCGCCAACAGTCAAGCGTGAAACGAATGTAGAGAGAAGTCATGGGCTTCGTACTGGATGGCTGGGACTATGCCGCACTTTTGGGCCTGAGCATCATAGCTTTATCTGGCCTTCTTATCGTCATCTTCATCCTTGGCCTGCCTGGGCGTATTGCCATTGGGCGAAATCACCCGGAAGCAGATGCGGTCTATACCATGGGATGGCTGGGATTTCTCGGCGTCGTGCCGTGGATCAATGCCTTTATCTGGGCGTTCAAGCCGACTGAAGTCGTTGATCTGCGCTACACACCGCGTCAGGTGAAAAAAGAAACCCAGGAGATGATCGCGCGATTGAAGGGCGCGACGCCGCTTGCGTTTGCGGCCAAGCCCGACGGTGAAACAACTGCAAACATTGACGAGTAGAGTGCGCGACATGATGATCGGAATACTAGTTCTTGCCATCGCCGCCATATTGTTTTGGGTCGTGTTCTTAAAATTCAAATTGTTGCGCCTTACTCCGGGGTGGATATTTGGGTTCAGCGTATTTTTCATCCACCTGGCGTTGATTTTTGTGATTGGGCTGCGGTTTGTCACCCCATATTCCACCAACGCAACGATCATTCAGCATACGATCCAGCTGATTCCGCGCCTGTCGGAGCCCACGTTGATTTCCGAAGTTCTGGTGGAGGACAATACGCCGGTCAAGAAGGGAGACCCGCTGTTCAAATTCGACCGAACGATCTACGAAGCGCGAGTGAATCAATTGAAGGCCCAACTGGCCGAAGCGCAGCAGAACGTCAAAGTCCTCGAAACAAATATTTCCACGGCTAACGCTCAGGTGGAGCAGGCCAAGGCGACCCTCTCCTTTTCGACCACCCAGATGAATGACTATGACATTCTGGTCAAGAAGGGGGTGGGGCGCGTGGATCAGGCCATCAAGTGGCGCGACACTGTGAAGGGGGATACCGCGCGTCTCCGTGGCGCGGAAGCTGAAGCCTTGGTTGCGCGCCTGCAATATGATTCAAACATCGATGGGGTTCATACATCTGTCGCGAAACTCGAGGCGGACTTGCAGCAGGCGCAATATTATCTCGACAATACGACGCTCGCGGCGCCTGAAGACGGCCGCGTGATCAACCTGCAGGTGCGTCCGGGAATGGTCTCCGGCATCCTGCGAATCGGTGGCATTGCCGTCTTGATCGCCGACGAGAATCGGTATCTACTTGCCTCCTTCTTCCAGGAGAATCTCAAGTACGTAAAGCCGGGACAGTATGTTGAGGTGGCATTGGACCTGTATCCAGGCCAGATATTCAAAGGGCACGTGGCGAGTATCTGGAAGGCGAATGGGCAGGGCCAGCTTTTGCCCACCGCCGAGATACCGAAGTTCGAGGCAGCGGATCCCAGCATTCCTCAAGGACAGTATGCCGTGAAGATCGTGCTGGATGACGCCGAGCAATCCAAGTTCCCCATCGGAGCGCAGGGCTCTGCGGCCATCTATACAGACGGAGATCGGGGAGCTTGGGCCGCCTTGCGTAAGGTCGCCATCCGCATGCATACGTGGCTAGCTTGGCTCTACCCGCTCAATGTCTAGAATATTTATCCGTCGTTGGATACAAAAAAATAAGCTATATCGAAACCTGCGAAAGATGTTGTATATCGTCGGCCTCGTTGGAGCCCAGTCGCAAGGCAAATGACGCTGCGGACGCTGGTTCGCATTAGGTGGAATTCAAGGAGGAGGTTGCCGTGCACTTTACACCGCGAGAAATAGACAAGCTTCTCATCCATGTGATGGCGCAGGTGGCCCAGAAAAGAAAAGATCAGGGTCTGAAGCTCAATCATCCTGAAACTGTGGCGCTGATCTCTGTTGCGGCCCTTGATGGGGCGCGAGCGGGCAAGACGCTCGAAGAGGTCATGGAGGCGGCGGGCAAGGTGATTACCCGCGACGACGTGATGGAGGGCGTGGCGGATATGATCCCTTACGTCCAGGTGGAGGCGGTATTCACCGATGGCAGCCGTCTCGTGACGGTTCATTCTCCCATCAAGTGACGCGAGGCGGAGATCATCATGGCTGAGACATCCAAGAGCGCTCCGGTCGGTGGCCTCGTGCTCGCCGATGGCGACATCGAGATCAATGCCGGCTATGCCACCACCACCTTGAAGGTGCGCAACACTGGCGACCGGCCCATTCAGGTGGGCTCGCATTATCACTTCTTCGAGGTGAACGCCGCGCTGGAGTTTGATCGCGAGAAGGCGTTTGGCAAGCGACTCAACATTCCGGCAACCACGGCGCTGCGCTTTGAGCCCGGCGACGAGAAGGAAGTCACTCTGGTTCCCTATCAGGGCAAGCAGCGTGTGCTGGGTTTCAATGGCCTCGTGGACGGCTGGGTCGGCGACGAGAACTACAATGATTATCGTCCCCGGCTGGCCGACGCCATGGAGCGCGTGACCCGCTACGGCTTCAAGAACAAGCCTTGATCCGCCTCAACCGACAGGGAACGGAACTCTGAGATGGCTAAGATCTCGCGGCAGCAGTATTCGGACCTGTATGGTCCCACCACCGGTGATAAGATCCGGCTGGGCGACACCGATCTTTACATCGAGATCGAAAAGGACCTTCGGGTTTACGGCGAAGAGGCGGTCTACGGCGGCGGCAAGACCCTGCGCGACGGCATGGGCTATGACAACGAGCTGACCAGCGCCGCCGGCGCGCCGGATCTCGTCATCACCAATGTCACCATCCTCGATGCGGTGCAGGGCGTCATCAAGGCGGATGTCGGCATCAAGAATGGCCTGATCTGCGGCATCGGCAAGGCTGGCAATCCCTCCACCATGTCGGGCGTCACGGCGGGCCTCGCCATCGGGCTCGGCACCGATGCCATCTCCGGCGAGCATCTCATTCTCACCGCCGGCGGCATCGACGCCCACGTGCATTTCATCTCGCCCCAGCAGGCGGAGGCCGCGCTTTCCAACGGCGTGACGACCCTGTTCGGTGGCGGCATCGGCCCCAGCGACGGCACTAACGGCACCACCATCACCCCGGGCACCTGGAACATCGAGATGATGCTCCGTGCCTTCGATTCCTGGCCGGTGAATGCGGGCGTGCTCGGCAAGGGCAACGGCTCGGCGCCGCTGCCGATCGAGGAGCAGATCCGTGCCGGCGCCATGGGTCTGAAGATCCATGAGGATTGGGGCAGTACCCCGGCGGCGATCCGCGTCGCCCTGAAGGTCGCCGACCAGTATGACGTGCAGGTGTGCATCCATACCGATACCTTGAACGAGGCCGGGTTCGTCGAGAACACCATCGCCGCGTTCGAGGGGCGGACGATCCACACCTACCACACCGAGGGTGCCGGTGGCGGCCATGCGCCCGACATCATCCGGGTGGCTGGCCTGTCCAACGTCATTCCCTCGTCCACCAATCCGACCCTGCCCTATGGGATCAACTCCCAGGCCGAGTTGTTCGACATGACGATGATCTGTCACAACCTCAGCCCGAAGATCCCGACCGACGTCGCCTTCGCGGAAAGCCGGGTGCGCGCCGAGACCATCGCCGCGGAGAACGTGCTGCATGATCTCGGGGCGATCTCGATCCTGTCGTCCGACAGCCAGGCCATGGGCCGCGTCGGCGAGAACTGGATGCGCAGCATCCAGACCGCCGACCTGATGAAGCAGCGCACTGGCGCCTATGAGGGTGACACCTCCGGCAACGACAATGAGCGCGTGCTGCGCTTCGTCGCCAAGGTCACCATCAACCCGGCCATTGCCCAGGGCGTCAGCCAGGTGATCGGCTCGGTGGAGGTGGGCAAGATGGCCGACCTCGTGCTGTGGGAGCCGGCCTTCTTTGGCGCCAAGCCGAAGATGGTCATCAAGGGCGGCATGATCTCCTGGTCGCTCATGGGCGATCCGAACGCCTCCCTGCCGACGCCTCAGCCGGTCATCTACCGGCCCATGTTCGGTGCCATGGGATCGGCTCTCGCCAAGACGCGGGTCACCTTCACCTCGCTGGCGGGGATGGAGAATGGCATCGTCGAGCGCTACCAGCTGAAGTCGCAGGTGATGCCGGTCTATGGCACGCGCACCATCAGCAAGAGTTCGATGGTCCGAAACTCCACCTTGCCCGCCATCGAGGTCAATCCGGAAACCTTCGCCGTCACGGTGAACGGCAAGCATGCCACGGTGGAGCCGGCCAAGCGCATTCCGCTGGCCCAGCTTTACTTCTTCAGCTGAGCGGCGCCGGAGCTGCGGGGCCTCCGCAGCTCCGGCCTGGCTCCCCGTGGAGGGGGAGTGTCCGCTTGGGGTATGGTTTGCGCCGCCTGCGGCGCTTCTCCGATGATCTGGGCGCATTCCGCGGCGCTGGCGTCGTTGGCGGGAAGTTCACGTTTGCAGTTTCATCCACGGGATGCCTGCGGCCTGCGGCGTGGCCGACCAGGACGCGCTCCCCCCCCCGGGAGGCAACATGATTCTGGTCGAGAAAACGCTGGGCAATCTGAGCGACCCCGAATGGCGCGCGCGGGCGGCACAGGCGCAGGTGGATCCGCTGGTGCTCGAGCAGTGGGAGGCGCCGAAGAACCGTCTGCGCAAGGCGAGCGAGGGCGGCATCGAGCTCGCGATCTCCTTGCCGCGTGCGGAGCATCTGCACAATGACGACGTTCTCCATTTCGATGCCGAGAAGCAGGTCATCGTGGTGGCGCGCATCGCCCTGAAGGATGTGCTGGTGATCGAGCTCGATGGGCTGGAGACGTTGTCCCCCATCGAGATCCTGCGGACCTGCTTCGAGCTCGGCCATGGGCTTGGCAACCAGCATTGGCCCGCGGTGATCAAGGGATCCACCGTCTATGTGCCGCTGTCGGTCGACCAGAAGGTGATGGCTTCGGTCATGCGCACCCATGCCTTCCAGCATGTGAAGACCCATTTCGCGCCCGGTGAGGAGGTCGCCGCCAAGCTCGATGCCAACGAGGTGCGGCTGCTGTTCGCCGGAGCCGATGCCACCCCGCATCACCATCACGGTGGCCTCACCGCGTCGCATGAGCATGAGCACGCTCATGTCCATGATCACGACGACGACCACCACCACGACCATGCGCACGGCCACGCCCATGACCATGATGAGGGACACGGTCATGGTCACAGCCATGGCCACTCCCATTCGTCGGGGCGCTGATGATGACGGAGGGAGCCGCAACGCCGCGTCGGTCTCGCGACATGCTGCATCTGGCGCGCCTGATGCAATTCGCGGATTCGACCTTGCCGATCGGCTCCTTCGCCTTTTCCAACGGTCTTGAATCGGCCCTGCAGACCGGCATCGTCCGCGATCCCGCGGGCCTCTTGTCCTATGTGGAGCTGATCCTCCACCAGACCGCGCGCGTGGATGGCGTGGCGCTGCTCCACGCCCACCGGGCGGCGCGGGCCGGTGCCTATGACCGGGTGATCGAGGCGGACCGGGAGCTGATGTGCCGTCGCGTCGGCGAGGAGCAGCAGCTCATGCTGGCGCGCATGGGCCGCAAGCTCGGCGAGCTGGTCATGAAGATCAGCCCCTCGCCCATGCTGGAGCGCTGGCTCGCCGACATCAAGGCCGACACGACGCCGGGATGCTTCCCGGTGGCCCAGGCGATCGTTCTCGCCCATATGGGCGCCGATGAGGCCGAGACCTTCGTGATGCACCAATATGGCGTCGCCTCGATGATCCTCAGCGCCGCGCTCCGGCTGATGCGGATCGACCACCTCGATACCCAGCGCATCCTGTTCACCGGGCAGGCGCGGGTGGAGGATGATTATGAGGCCGTGCGGGAGCTCGGCCTCGACGAGATGGCCTCGTTCGCGCCGATCTTCGACGTGCTCGTGGCCCATCACACGACCACTCACGTCCGCCTATTCATGAACTGAACGCGGGAAAGGACATGTCCATGAAGAAGATCACCCGCATCGGCATCGGCGGCCCGGTGGGCTCGGGCAAGACCGCGGTCATCGAGACCATCACGCCGCGCCTGATCGACCTTGGCATCAAGCCGCTCATCATCACCAACGACGTGGTGACGACCGAGGACGCCAAGCAGGTACGACGCACGCTGAAGGGTGTGCTGGTGGAGGAGAAGATCGTCGGCGTGGAGACCGGCGCCTGCCCGCACACGGCGGTGCGCGAGGACCCCTCCATGAATATCGCCGCGGTGGAGGAACTGGAGGAGAAATACCCGGACAGCGACGTGATCCTGATCGAATCCGGTGGTGATAACCTCACCTTGACGTTCAGCCCGGCGCTGGCGGATTTCTACATCTATGTGATCGACGTCGCTGCCGGCGACAAGATTCCGCGCAAGAACGGCGCGGGCGTCTGCCAGTCGGACATTCTGGTCATCAACAAGAAGGACCTCGCGCCTTATGTGGGCGCCAGCCTCGAGGTGATGGAGCGGGACTCCAAGCTGATGCGCGGCAAGAAGCCCTTCATCTTCACCAATTGCAAGACCGGCGAGGGCATCGACGAGCTGATCCGGCTGATCCTGGACATGGCTTTGTTCGACGTGAAGGTGACCCCGCCGACGGCTGTGGGCGCCTGAATGAGCGTGCGCGAGGCCACCCTGCACCAGACCACGCTGCACGAGCGGCTGAGCCGGCTCGACGCGGCCCGCGAGCTTGCCGGTTATCACGCGCAGCCGGCGCAGATGCGCGCCGCCGCGCCCGGCAAGGTGGGCGAGCTGCGGCTCGGCTTCTCGCTGCGCCATGGGCGCTCGGTGCTGAGCGACCTCTACCGGGTGGCGCCGCTTTTGGTGCAGCAGGCCCTCTATTGGGATGAGGCGATGCCCGAGCTGCCCATCTGCTCGATCATCTCGGTGGGCGGCGGCATTCTGCAGGGGGACCGCTACAAGATCGATATTTCGGTGGGCGCAGGCGCCTGCGCCCTGGTGACGTCGCAGAGCGCCAACCGCGTGCACCAGATGGATGCGAACTACGCCTCGCAATACCAGACGGTCACCCTCGAAGCCGGCAGCTATCTCGAATACCTGCCGGATTTCACCATTCCCTATCGCGGCTCGCGGTTCCTGAACCAGACCGACATCGTCCTCCCTGAAGATGCGACCCTCCTCTACGGCGAGATGATGATGAGCGGGCGCAAGCATCATCATGCCGAGGAGCGCTTCGGCCTGGATCTGTTGTCCATGGCCGTGGCGGTGCACCGGCCGGACGGGCGCAAGCTGTTCACCGAGAAGATCCTGATCGAGAAGGGCGACGCCCGCTTCGACGCTGCCGCAGTCATGGGCGGCTTCGATGCCTTCGCCAACATCATGTGCCTGACGCCGCCGGAGACCGCGGCCCGCATCAAGGCACGATGCGAGACCCATTTCCCGCAGGAAGAGGCGCGCGCCCTGTCGGGTGTGAGCCGCCTGCCCAACGGGGCGGGCCTGATGCTGCGGGTGGTGGGCATCGAGAGCTATGACGTGCGCCGGCAGGTGCGCGATTTCTGGCGGATCGTGCGGGAGGAAGCGCGCGGCCGCACCCTGCCGGAAGAATTCTTGTGGCGGTGATCGCTGGGGGGCGTTGATGTCTGAGAGCAAGGCCAATTTCGCAGTCCAGGTGCTGCGCGGCACCAGCCAGGTCTTCTTCATGGAGAATGCCCTGACGGGCGTGCTGTTCTTCGCCGCGATGGCCTATGCGTCCTATGACACGGGGGTGTGGGCCACCACCATCGGCGCCGCTATCGGCGTGGTGGTCGCGACCCTCACCGCCCACCTTATGGACTGCGATAAGCCCTCCATCTCCTCGGGCCTCTTCGGCTTCAACGGGGTGCTGGTGGGGGCGGCGCTGCCCACCTTCATCGCCGCCTCGCCGCAGTTGTGGGTCTATGTGGTCGTTGGTGCGGCGGCGAGCACGGTCTTCACAGCGGCCTTCAGCGCCACCTTGACCGCCAAATGGGGCATTCCCGGCTCCACCGGTCCGTTCGTGCTCACCGGCTGGCTGATGGTGGCGGGCGCCTATTCCTTCGGCGGCCTGCAGGTCACCGGCGATAGCCCCAAGCTCGCCACCGATTACGTGCAAGGGCTTTCGGCTCTTCCGGCCCCCATTGAGCTGGTGGAGATCTTCTTCCGCAACATCGGCCAGGTCTATCTGCTGGGCAGCTGGATCAGTGGCGTCATCATCCTTGTCGGCATCTTCATCGCCTCGGTGCCGGCGGGCATCGCCGCGGTGCTGGGGTCGCTGGTGGCCACCGTCGTCGCGCTGGGGATGGGGGCGAGCCCGGCGGTGGTGAGCCAGGGCCTCTACGGCTTCAGCCCGGTGCTGACGGCCATGGCGGTGGGTGTCATCTTCCTGAACCCGAGCCTGAAAGTGGGGCTCTACGCGCTGCTGGCGACGGTGGTGACGGTGTTCGTGCAGGGGGCGCTCGACGTGATGGTGGCGCCCGCCGGCATCCCGTCCTTCACCGCCCCCTATGTGCTGACCATGTATTTGTTCATCGCGCCCAAGGATCTCATGGCGCCCCATCCGCACAAGCCTGTGGCGGGCCATCCGGTCGACACGAAGGGCCGCGCGGGGGCCTGATGAAAGCTGTGTCGCGGGGGGCTCTCCCCCGCACCGTTCGTCTGACGCCTCGTCTCTTTTCGCACACCATGGGGGACTGCCATGCAAGGCATTAATGCTGGCGATACAGCCTTTATTCTCTTATGCACCGCGCTCGTGTGCATGATGACGCCGGCCCTGGCCCTGTTCTACGGCGGTCTCGTCAAGCAGCGCGACATGCTCTCCATCATGATCCAGAACTTCGTCTGCATGGGCGTGGTGGGGTTGATCTGGGTGTTCGGCGGATTCAGCCTGGCATTCGGACCCGATATCGGCGGCGTCATCGGCAATATCGTGCCCTATTTCGGCATGTACCACGTGGGCATCCAGCCTAATCCTGCCTACGGGCCGAGCATCCCCTTCATCATGGTGTTCGCCTATCAGATGATGTTCGCCATCATCACCCCGGCGCTGATGACCGGCGCCTTCGTCGGCCGCTTCCGGTTCGGCGCCTATCTGCTCTTCATCGCGCTGTGGACGATCCTGGTCTATCTGCCCGCCGCGCACTGGATCTGGGGCGGCGGCTTCCTGGAGAAGCTCGGCGTGGTGGATTTCGCCGGCGGCATCGTCATCCACACGGCGGCCGGCTTCTCGGCGTTGGTCACCGCCGCCTACCTCGGCAAGCGCAAGCTGGCGCCGGGTGAGAGCGAATCCGCGCCGGCGAGCCTGCCGCTGGTGGCGCTCGGCGCGGGCCTGCTGTGGTTTGGCTGGTTCGGCTTCAATGCCGGCGGCGCCTATGCGGCGGACGCGCTTGCGGCCTATGCCTTCACCAACACCATGCTCGCCGGCTCCATCGCCATGCTGGTGTGGATGTTCTGGGAATGGCGCGGCAGCGGCCGTCCGTCTTTCTCCGGCGTGCTGGTGGGCGCGGTGGCGGGTCTTGCCACCATCACGCCCGCCTCGGGCTATGTGGAGCCCATGGCGGCGCTCGTCATCGGCGCGGTCGGCGCCACCGTTTGCTACCATGCCAAGCATGTGCAGAGCTGGCTGAAGATCGACGACTCGCTGGAGGTCTGGCGGGCCCATGGTGTCGGCGGTCTCACCGGTGCCCTGCTCATCGGCGTTCTGGCCAGCTCGAGCATCAATCAGGTGTCCGCTGGTGTGCATCAGTTGGGTGTCCAGGCTCTGGCGGTGGCGATCGTCGCCGCCTACGCCTCCTTCGTCACCTACATCCTGCTCAAGATTCTGGATGGCGTGGGTGTGCTGCGGGTGTCGAGCTCGGTCCAGGAAAAGGGTCTCGACGATGCCATGTATGGCGAGCGGGCCTTCAACCTGTGGGACATGGAGCGCGATACGTCGAAATGAGCTTTCCGCCCAGGGGTTCTGCCCCCAGGGCGCTATACATGGGAAAGGCCCGCGTGGTCAGCACGCGGGCCTTTGGTGTGGGGCGCGAGCGCTGACGGATGCGTGCACGGCACCTTTCCGGTGACGCTGGCCCAGCCTCTCGCTGGAAAAACGAGGCGCGATGATGTGCCCGTGTGGTGTTGGCTGTTCGCAAAGGCTTGCCATGGACCTGACGCTTCTCATTTTCGTCCTCGTCTATGTCGCCATGGGCGTCGGCCACCTTCCGGGCTTCCGCCTGGACCGCACCGGCGCGGCGCTGGTCGGCGCCATGCTGCTCATCGCATTGAAGGAGATCTCGCCGGCCGCGGCCTGGCAGTCCATCGACTACAACGCGCTGGGCCTGCTGTTCGGGCTCATGGTCATTTCCGCGGCGTTCGGCGTCGCCGGCTTCTATGATTGGGCGGCGCGCGCGGTGGGCGCGCTGAAAGTGGGGCCGAAAAGCCTGCTCGCCATCATGATTGCAGTGTCCGGGGGCCTCTCTGCGCTCTTGACCAATGATGTGGTGGCAGTGGCGATGACACCCATCTTCTGCCAGATCTGCCTCGCCCGGCGGCTCAATCCGGTGCCGTTTCTGCTCGGCTTCTGCTTCGCGGCCAATGTGGGCGCCGCCGCCACTCTCATCGGCAGCCCGCAGAACATGATTGCCGCCGAGATGCTGCACCTGTCCTTCACCGGCTTCATGGCGGTGGCGGCCCTGCCGGCCATCGCCGGCCTGCCGATCCTCTGGCTGGTGCTGGTGTTCTTCTATCGTGGCCGGTGGGATCTCGTCGCCGCTGCCGGTGCGTCCGTTGACACACCGGCGCCCGCGCCGGTGACGTTCGACCTCGGCGAAACCCTCAAGGCGGCGCTGGTCACGGCGGGGGTGATCGTCGCCTTCGTCGCCACCGATTGGCCGCACATGCTCATTGCCCTGTTCGGCGCCAGTCTTCTGCTCATAAGCCGCCGCGTGACGTCGGAGGCCCTGATCCGGCGGGTGGATGGCGACCTGCTGATGCTGCTGATCGGGCTGTTCATCGTCAACGCGGCGGTCGCCGCCACAGGGTTGCCGGGCGATCTCCTGGCGGCGCTGCGGGGCGTCGGGCTCAATCTGCATGATCCCATGTCCATGCTGGTGATCATGTCGGTGTTGTCGAATATCGTCGGCAACAATCCCGCCGTGATGCTCGCCGCGCCATTCCTGACCGGTGCGGAGCACCCTGAAGCCCTGGGGGCCGCCATTGCCCTGGGCACCGGCTTCTCCTCCAACGCCATCATCTTCGGCAGTCTTGCCGGCATCATCGTCGCGGAACAGGCCGGCGCCCGCGGCATTCGCATCAGCTTTGGCGAATTTGCGAAGTCCGGATTGCCGGCCTCGCTCATCTGCCTGCTGCTGGGGGCGGTCTGGATCCTCTATCTGCACTGAGGCCGCGGCGCAGCCTCAGCGGCGCCACCCGGTGCGCTAAGGCCCGGTCTGGTGAATGTGCGGGTGGCTGTGGGCGTGCTGGTGCATGTGGATCTCCGCGGGGCGGAGGGTTCCATTGTCGATGGCCATGGCGCGCGTCGCCAGTTCGGCGATGAAGCCATCATCATGGGACACCAGAAGCATGGCGCCCGGGAAGCTGCGGAGCGCGGCGCGCAGGCGCATGCCGTTGGCGGCATCGATGCCGTTGGTGGGTTCGTCCAGCATCAGCACATCGGGCTTCATGGCCAAAAGCCCGGCCAGGCAGACGAGGCGCTTCTCGCCGCCGGAGAGCCGGTGGCTGAGGCGCGGGCCGAGGGAGCCGATGCCCAGCTGGTCCAGCACGTCCTCGGCGCGGCGGACCGCTTCCTTTTGCGTGCAGCCGGTGTTGAGGGGGCCGAACGCCACGTCCTCGATCACGGTGGGGCAGAACAGCTGATCGTCGCTGTCCTGGAACAGGTAGCCGATGCGCGGACGGGCGGCGCGGAACGCCGCCTCCTTCCGGCATTCGGCGCCGAACAGTCGGACCCGCCCCTGGACCTCACGCTCCAGCCCGACCAGGGTGCGAAGCAGCGTGGTCTTGCCCGCGCCATTGGGACCGACGATGGCCAGCCGCTCCCCGGTTCCGAGGCTGAGACTGGCGTGGCGCAGCACCGCCTCGCCGTCGCGCAGGACAGTGACGTCATCAAGGGCGAGCAGCTCGCTCATAGCCTGTCCACCAGAAGAAGCGCGGCGGCGCAGCCGATGACTGCGGTAAAGCCCGCCCAATCTCGCAGGGCCGGGGCCGGCTCGGCAAGATGAGGGAAGCGGCCATTGTAGCCCCGGCACAGCATGGCTTCCTCGATCCTCTGTGCGCGGTCCAGCGCCCGCACCAGCAGCATGCCTACCAGATTGCCGTAGCTGCGCCAGGTGTGGCCATTCGAGCGGGGCTGGAAACCCCGCATCCGCATGGCATCGTGCAGCCGCAGCGCCTCCTCCCGGATCAGGGAGAGGTAGCGCGCGGTGAGCACGAACAGGCGCACCACGGCCTCCGGCAGATACAGGCTGCGCAGGGCTTGGCCAAGCCGAGCGGGCTCTACCCCATGCAGCAAGGTCATCATGACCAGGACGGAGGCCGAGACCTTGCAGGCGATGAGGGCCGCGCGGCGCACGCCTTCATCGCTGACGGTCAGCGGACCGAGGCTGAAAAGCGGTTGGCCGGACATGGTGAAGGGCAGGGTGGCGAACAGCAGCAGCAGGAAGCCTTCCGCATGCAGCAGCCGATGCCAGGGCAGCGCCGCACGGCTCAGCGCCGCGCCGAGCAGCACCGCCGCGAAAGCGCCCGCCGCGACGGGTAATGCCTGCAGCTGGGAGAGACAGGCGATGGCGGCGAACGCCGCGACAATCCGGAGGCGGAGATCTGGCAGGAGCCGCATGGGGGTCATGAGCGCCGGCCACGGGCCCACAGCCCCATGCCGGCAAGGCCGAGGATGAGGAACAGGCCGGAGAGCACATCGGTGAAGCGCAGGCGGGAGTCCAGCTGCTCGATCTGCTCCATCAGCGGCTCGACCTGGCGCTGCACGGCGGCCTCCACCAGGGCGGCCACCCTGGCATCCATGGCCGTGGAGAGGTCCGCTGGTGGTGGCTCCGCCGGGCTGGTGGCGGTTGCTCGTGTCGCTTGAGCGGGGGCCCCGAGGCGCTTGGCCGCGACGCTCGCGGAAGCGATATGGCCCTCATGGGTATCGACGGTGACCGTCACGTCCGCTTGCGGGGACGCGGGCAGGGCGAAGGAGAAGCGCCCCTCGTCGTCGGTGGTGCCTTGGGCGATCCGAGTGCCGTCCGCATCCTGGGCGATCCATGGCGTGTTCTGCGCCCGGCCGCCGCCGATGAAGAAGGCGTAACCCTTGATGGCACCGGCGTCCACTGTCGCGAACACCTTGAGCTTGTGGGCATGGGCTGGCCCAGCCAGGGTGAGCGACAGCGCCAGCAGCGCCAGGGAGAGGGGACGGCGGGTCATGAGGCCAGCGCCCGCAGCGCTTCGGGCTGCACCCGCGCGAGGAAACCTACCACGGCGCCGGTGATGAACGCTTCGCCGATGGCGAGGGGCACGTAGGTGAGGATCATGACGCGCGCTACTATCGTGTAGTCGCTGGACGATAGTCCCAACGACAGCGCAACGAGCCCGCCTGTTCCCAGCACCGCCAGGGCGCCGGCCAGGGCCGCCGCCAGAACCCGGACCTGGGGCCGCGTGGTGGTCCGGATCACCGGGCCCAGCGCCAGGCCGACCAGCACGCCCGGCAGGGCGATGTTCACCGTGTTGACCCCGAGGGTGGTCAGCCCGCCGAACCCGAACAGCAGAGCCTGAAGCAGCAGCGCAACCAGCACGGCGAGAAAGGTGGCCGAGCCCAGCATGATCCCCATCAGCCCGGCAAACAGCAAATGGACGCTGGATGGGCCAACCGGCACCGCGATCAGCGATCCGGCAAAGAAGGTCGCAGCCAGGATGGCCGTGCGCGGAATCATGCGGTCGTCGAGCTGCCGCAGGGCCAATGCGACGCCGCCCGCAGCGATGACGCCGCCAGCGATCAACACCGGGGCCGAAAGGATGCCGTCAGGAATGTGGGCCATGGAACGACCTTCCAGCGGTGACTATTTCGCACCCATGTCGGTGGCCTTGACCCAGATCAGCGCCCCTTCTTCCACAGGGACGCTCTCGCCGTCCGGCGCCGTCATCGGCGTGTCGCCCTCCACCAGCGCGGCGAAGCCCCACCAACCGGCGCGGGGCATGGCATAGGTAAAGGTCCCGCTGGCGTCGGCGCGGATCACTTGGGTGATGAAGGCATCGTTCGGTGGCTTGACCGAGCCGTCGTTGATGAACTCCACCTCCACCTCGGCGAAGGGCACCGGTTTGCCGGCCTTCAGCACCACGCCGGAGAAGAGGTTCCCGGTCCAGATCCCGGTAGGACGCGTCAGCGGGCGGATCTCGACCGGCAGGCCCACGAGCGCATCCCAGCCTTCGCCGGAGGCGTAGCCATCGGCGATCACCTTCGCATAATGGACGATGTACTTGTTTTCCGCCGGCTCCCAATAGGGCCGCGGCTTCACGAAAAACACGGCGGCGCCGGGTTCCGCCAGATCGTAGCGGAAGGACCAGGCCTGCTTGCCATCCACTGGCTTCTTCGTCAGCCGCTCCGTGAGGTTGGTTTGTTTGCCGCCCGCGAGCACACCCACTTCGGCGGGCTTCTCCATCTCCATGACCGGGCCGCCAGCCACGGGGTGCGTGAAGACCAGATCGACGGTGACCGGTCCGCCGTCCGGCAGCACATCGGCGGAGGGGATGATTTCTTGGAAGTGCGCAGAGGCCGGCAATGATAAGCCTAGAACGAGCATCGCAGTGGCAATGGGGGCGATGGTGCGCGTGCGCGAAGGCATGAGCAGATCCTGTTATGAAATATTTTCAAAAAAATCATACCCAAGAAGCTCGCTGAACGGCAACGGAAAAATGCGGCGCAGCGGGCGTTTCCTTGCGTCGCTTCGGGGGATGGCCTAACGTTCCGGCGTGCGCGGAGGGCATCCATGCAGCGGATCACTATCGCCATCGACGACGATCTGGCCGCCAAGCTGGATGCTTATATGCAGCTCAGCGGTGCCGTCAGCCGCTCTGAAGCCATTCGCGACCTGGTGCGGCGGGGCCTGTCGGCACGGCCGATCGAGCCGGAAGATGCCCACTGCTTCGGTGTCGTGAGCTGCACCATCGATCAATCGGTGCGGAGCTTGGCCGCGCGGGTGCCGCAGGGCCGGCTGGAGCGTCATGACCAGACGGTGTCGGTCCTGTCGATCCCGCTTGATCATACGACCTCGATCGATGTCGCCGTCATGCGTGGGCAGGTGGGGGACATCTCCGCTTATGCCGAGGCTCTGTTTCTCGAGCGGGGTGTGATGCACGGCACGTTGAGCCTGATTCCCGTGGCCGAAGACACCAGCGGGCACACGCATAAACCCGGCGGATCACCGCGGCATACTCACCTTCGGGTCAAAAGCGGCTTCTAAGAGACCGTTTGATAATGGGTTGAAGGCGTTGGCTGGGCGTATTCATGTGTGGCGGGCCCCGTTGAGCAAGAGGGGAATGGATGTTTTCGCCGTTCCGGCCAGGATCAATCATGTGTTCGGCTTTTTTACACAGCGCGAGAAGGCCGCTGGCCATGATGGCGCCGCTGGATCGGATCCTCATCAAGCCGCCGCGCGTTGAAACCCTCAGTTTGTCCCGATCCCCGGCTTGACCCGATCGGCATCACGCGTGCCGTTCTCTCCTGCCCAAGGCGGTTGCCCAGCGCTCAAGCTGCGGCTGGCGCCATGCGAAAATCTTCCTTTCGGTACATGACGGTCCAAGAGGCGCGCCAGCTTGTTGGCCAGCGCAACCGTCACGAGGCGAGCTGGTTTCTTCGCCAGTAATCGACATCGATCCAATCCGGCCGCCAATCGGGACCGAGAAAAGGGCGCGCAAGGTCGATCACCGGAAAGATCTGGTGATCGATGTGGTTGATGTCGTCGCGCAGGGCGCGATTGCGATAATTCCTCAGACCCAATGGGTATTTGGCGCGCCGGATCAAAGCGATATACCGACGCTTGGGAGCCTAACTGGTAGAGTTGGCAAGGGAGATTGTCTCGTAGAGGCTCGGCGCCATTGCCGCACGCACCGCCCACGGACCATATTCCGCATATGACATGCGCTTGCCAATTTGCAGGCCGAGCGTTCGGTCCGCGAGCATGGACCCGGCCGGGCGAACTGGCCGATCCGGGCTCTCGCGGGAACCAGCATGCCGCCGAGCTCGCGCACCGCGATGGGCAGCCCTTGGCCGTGGAGGGCTTTCAGCAACGCACGCTCGCCGGCCCGCTCTTCGAGAAGCTGAGGCAGAGAACCCAGCCCGCTGGCACGAACGAGCGGGACCAATTCGATCCCTTGGGCGATATCGATCCATTGACGCGAAATGATAAGGGTCCGTACCTCATCTAACCTAACATCACATCCGGTCGGTGCAAGCAGGGCGTCCATGTGCCTGTGGCAAAATTCGTCCCAATAGGTCGTATGCACATGTGGATTGTTGGTCTGCAATAGAAAATAAGAAAATAGCAAATCAACTATAAAGCACAAGGCGTGCCACAGAAGGTGATCCTATGACCCGAAAGGCTTTGCTCGCGAGCGTCGCCATGTGTTCAGCCGCAGCCGTCGGCAGCGCCGCCATGGCGGATATGAGCGGGCTTCGGGCGCAATCGGATGTGCCCTTCGAGGAGGGCCGGCCCACGGCTCGGGCAGCCGTCGAGTTGAGGCAGGAACTCGCCTTCCAGCAGGCCGCCCAGGCCTATCTGTGGGCCATGCCGCTGATCAATACGCTCGGCATGAAATATGGCTCGGAGAAAACCTTCGGCGCCGGCTACAACGTGCTGCCGATCTGGAAGCAACGGCTCGACCCAAAGACCCTGGTCACCACGCCCAATTCCGATGTGCTCTATGCGATGAGCTATGTCGACATGGGCGAGACTGGTCCGGTCGTGCTGGACGCCCCGTCCGACCTGCAGGGCATCCTGCTCGATTTCTGGCAGCGGCCGATCCCGGTCGACGGTGGAAAATACTTCGGCGACATCGGCTTGCCGGGACCCGACCAGGGCAAGGGCGGAAAGTTCCTCGTTTTGCCGCCGGGCTATAAAGGCGAGGTGCCAGACGGTTATTATGTCTACCGCTCCGGCACGAAAAATATTTTTATCTTTCTGCGCGGCTTCTACGACGATCCGAACAACCTCACCCCGGCGGTGGAGCACCTCGAGAAGACCAAGATCTACCCGCTCAACCTGCCGGAGGCGGAGCGCAAGCCGATGACGTTCCCGGACGCCTCTGGCGTTCCGGTGAACATGCTGCCGCGCGCGGACTTTTCGGCCTTCGAGCAGTTGAAGGGGCTGCTCGACCGGGAAGGCGCATATCTCGCGAGCGCCGACGGGCTGGGCCTTCTCGCCAATATCGGTCTCGTCGCCGGCAAACCGTTCAATCCCGGCAGCGAGACGCGGGCGATCCTCGAAGCCGCCGCCAGGACGGCCTACAAGATGAGCCGGGTGATTGGCCTCAGCAACGGGGTTGGCAACAGCTCCTATCTGGTCTGGCCAGACCGCCAGTGGGTCAATCCGTTCAACAACGCCGCCTATCCGGGCCCGGAAAAGCCCCTCGACCTCGAGTTCCGCGACAAGGCGAGCGGCTACACGGCGATCGAGCCGCGCGTCTGGTTCTTCACCGATTATTACTCGATCAGCCCGGGGATGGTCTCGCAGATTCCAGGCCGCGGCGCCGCCTATGAGATCGCCTTCAACGACGCCCGGGGTGCGCCGCTATCCGGGAACAATGCTTACAAGCTGACATTGCCAGCGCACATCCCAGCGAAGCTGTTCTGGTCCGTGACGCTCTACGACGCGGCCAATGCCTCCGGTCTGGCGACAAAGGCGCGCCGCTTCCCTTCCCTCGGCTCGCGGGACAAGCCGGTCCCCAATCCGGATGGCACGACGGACCTCTATGTCGGTCCCACTGCGCCGAAGGGCAAAGAGGCAAACTGGCTGCCGACCGCGCCAGGAAAAGGCTTCTTCGCCATTCTGAGGCTTTACGGCCCGGAAGAGCCGGCGATCAATTTCAGCTGGAAGCCTGGCGACTTCGAGAGGCAATGACAGCGCTCGGATCAGGCGCTTCGACGGGACGGGGCGCTGCGCGTGTAAGCCCCGGCGCCTCCGAAGAATCAGGCTGAATGGAGGTGACAGGCTGCCATGGCCGGCTCACCCCATCTGCCGATCTCGGAGAGCACTTCTCGGGAGGGCGCATCTCGCCCTCCCGGCGGGCCAATCCACAGCATTGCCTCTTATCATCCACCTTGGCCGCTCGTAGGGAATGGGCACCTGCCATGATCAAATCCAGGCTTCTGAACGCTGCCCTTGTCGGCACGTGCCTGATCGGCATTTCACCCGCTGCGGCGCAGACAGAGCCGATGCGGGGCTTCTCCAATCTTGCGGTGCCGTCACCCGACGTGACGCCCCAGCCCGGCTATGTGAAGGCTCTGGCGCGCACGGCCTATATCTGGGGCTGGCCGATGGTGAGCATGCTGAACCGCTATGAGAGCATCACCAAAGCGCCGGAGGCCGGCCTGCTTGGGGGCGTCGTTCCCGTGGCGCCCCGCGGTCGGATCGCTATGCTCCACGACTACATCGCGGCTGACGAAAGATTCGTCGCCTGCCCGAACCAGGACGTGGTCTACGGGCTCGGCTTCTTTGACCTCGATGCGCAGCCCGTAGTCGTCCAGGTGCCTGATTTCGGAGACCGCTTCTGGGTCTATGCGGCCTATGACCAGCGCACGGACCAGTTCGGCCACCTCGGCAAGCCGTACGGTACCAGCCCTGGCTTCTATCTGCTGACTGGCCCCAACTGGCACGGCAAGGTGCCCGACGGGATTGCGGATGTGATCCGCTCGGCCACCTCGATCGCCAACCTTGTTCCGCGCGTGTTCATGAATGATACGCAAGAAGATCGGAAGGCGATCCAGGGTGTCATCAACCAGGTTGTTGTCTATCCGCTGAGTGAATTCGACGGCAGGATGAAGGTCGTCGACTGGTCCAAGCTTCCCTCGATTCCCAATCCAGCTCCGGAGGAGAGCGGCGAGACCCGTTGGGTGGTGCCCGAGAAATTCTTCGACGATCTGCGCACGGTGCTGGATCAGGTTTCACCGCTGCCGGGCGAGGAGGCCATGTATGCGCAGTTCCGTTGGCTGCTGCAGCTTGGAGCCAAGCATCCGGCGCTCAAGGCAGCCATGATCGAGGCTGCGATCGAGGCGGAAAAGGACGTCATCACCCCCTTCTTCCAGTGGCAATACAACGGCAAGCCGGCCGGCAACCACTGGAACCGGTCGCTGCATAATGCCGAGTGGGGCGTCGACTATTTCGATCGCACCGGAACGGCGCGCTCGAACATGTTCGACAACCGTCCGAACGAAACACAGTATTTCTACACGGACTTCGATACATCCGGGGCCAAGCTGAATTCCTCCAAGAGCTACACCATCACCTTCTCGAAGGCCGAGGAGCCTCCGGTCAATGGCTTCTGGTCGCTAACGGTCTATGACAAGCTTCATTTCTTCGGCCAGAACAAGCTGAAGCGGTATTCTCTGGGTAGCAAGAATACGGATCTGAAGCGGAATGACGATGGCTCGCTGACCCTCTATGTCAGCGCGACGCTGCCGAAGGGCGCTCCGCAGAGCAATTGGCTGCCGGCGCCGAAGGGCGACTTCTCGCTCTATATCCGCGCCTACTGGGGGCAGTCCCCGATCCTCGAAGGAACATGGCAGCCCCCGGCGGTGAAGGTCGCCGAATAGGCGCGTCACGCAAGAGGGCATCACACAACAGTCAAGGGGCTCCCCGTCCTTGCATCGGCGGGATGGGGGCTCGGAGCAGGCATCGGTTCGGGAGTGGCAGATGTGCTGCCGCAGCCGCCAGCAGCTCCGATGCGCTGAAGGATGGGGATGGACGTCATGTCAAGTGCGGGCACGGGGATGTTGGTGCGTGCGGCGGTGGGTGCGGCTGTCATTGGCCTTGCGACAGGAATGGCCAATGCCGCGGACATGCCGATGCCTCCCATGCCGGACCGGTCCTCCGAGCAGGCCTCGTCCGCCTCGGAATGGAAGTACCAGGTGACGCTTTACGGCTGGGCGACGTCTCTCACGGGTGATGTCGGCATACGAAACCTGCCGACGACTTCCATCGACGTGCCGTTTTCCGAGGTGCTGAAGCATCTCGACGGTGCGCTGATGGGATCCGTCTTTGCCGACAACGGTGAATGGCTTCTTCTCGCGGATGTCGTCTTCGCCAAGCTCTCGGCCTCCCGGCCGATCGACGCCTTTGGAGGCGAGCTCGGCGCCGGCATCACCGAGCTCATCGCAATGGGCGCGGTGGGTTACATGCTGCCGACCGGCCGATCCGACCTTGATTTCGCGATCACGGGCGGCCTCCGATATGCGAGCGTCAAGGGCTCCCTGTCCTGGAGCGGCTTCGGCCCGCTTTCTGACGTTTCGGCCAACGCGCGGCAATGGTGGCTCGATCCGACGCTAGGCTTCTTCGCTCATTTGGACCTGAACGAGAAGTGGTTTGTCAATGCCATTGCAGATATCGGCGGCTTCGGCGTGGGTTCGGATCTGTCCAGCACGGGGTATATGGGTGTCGGCTACATGTGGACCAAGAGCTTCTCCACATCGCTCGGCTATCGCTACCTCTATGAAGATTATGAGGCGCCCGGGGCGAAGACCGGGAGCTTTCGTTACAATACAATCATGCATGGTCCGACTTTCGCCGTGGCGTGGCGCTTTTGACCGGCGCACGACATGACTTTCGGCTCGGGCACCGACGCGGCCCAAGACACGCCTCGCGCATTCGATGCGGTCACGCGCGTTCATCGTCGTGGCCGGCGCAATTGGCAATTTCAACGAAACGGATAACGAAGGAGTTCGGAATGAAGCGTCCCTGCCTCGTGATGGCCTTGCTGCTTGGGTCGATCAGCTGCGCGTCAAGCCAGGAGGCCAGCAAAGCGACGATCGATGCCAACAAGGCGCTCCTCGACTATCTTCCCTTCACGGACCAGACCGACTTCCAGAATGCCACCCGGGGCCAGATCGCGACGCTGGAGGCCGAGCAGATCACCACGCCGGACGGCAGGGTGATCTACGATATGGCGCAGTTCGATTTCCTGAAGGGAGATGCGCCGAACACCGCCAATCCGAGCCTGTGGCGCCAGAGCAAGCTGAATGCGATCCATGGCCTGTTCGAGGTCGTCAAGGGGGGCATCTACCAGGTCCGCGGCTTCGACCTGGCGGTCATGTCCTTCGTGCGCGGCGACAACGGGTGGATCGTCATTGACCCGCTCACGGCCAACGAGACGGCTGCGGCCGGCTACAAGCTGCTGCGGGAGAAGGTCGAGGACCTGCCGATCACCGCGGTCATCTTCACCCACAGCCACGCCGATCATTTCGGCGGCGTGAAGGGCATCCTCACCACCGAGGAGGTCGCCGCGCGCAAGATTCCGGTCATCGCGCCGGAGGGTTTCTTCGAGGAGGCGGTCAGCGAGAACCTGATCGCCGGCAACGCCATGAGCCGGCGCGCCAGCTACATGTATGGCAACCTGCTCAAGAAGGGGCCGACCGGGACGCTCGGCTCGGGACTCGGCACCACGACAGCCGCGGGAACGCTGAGCATCGTGGAGCCCAGCGTTACGGTCTCGGAAACCCCGACCACGCTCAAGGTCGATGGCGTCGACATGGTCTTCCTGAATACGCCGGGCGCCGAGGCGCCGGCCGAGTTCATGTTCTACATCCCGAAGTTCAAGGCGATGATGCAGGCGGAAGAGATCAATCATACGATGCATAATCTCTATACGCTGCGCGGCGCGAAGGTGCGCAACGGTGACAAGTTCGCCAAGTACATCAACGACACCATCAACCGCTTCGGCGGCGAGGTCGAGGTTTCCTTCGGCAGCCACCATTGGCCGACCTGGGGCAACAGGGAGATCGTCGAATTCTGGAAGGGCCAGCGGGACACCTACCGCTATCTCCATGACGAGACGCTGCGCCTCGCGAACAAGGGCGAGACCATGACCGAGATCGCCGAGGAGATGAAGCTGCCCGACAGCCTCGCCAAGAAGTTCGCCGATCGCGGCTATTACGGCTCGGTGAACCACAATGCAAAGGCCCAATACCAGCTCTACTTCGGGTGGTTCTCCGGCAATCCGTCCCAGCTTCACGAGCTTCCGCCCGTGGAAGAGGGGAAGAAGTTCGTCGAATATGCCGGCGGGGCGGAGGCGGTGATCGCGAAGGCGAAGATGGACTACGCCGCCGGCAATTATCGCTGGGTCGCGACCGCGCTGAACCATGTTGTCTTCGCCGATCCCAACAATATGGCGGCCCGAAAGCTGCTGGCCGACGCGCTCTCGCAGATGGGCTATCAGGCCGAGAGCGGCCCCTGGCGCAACTTCTACCTGTCGGGCGCAAAGGAACTGCGCGAGGGTGTGGTGAAGACCGCCGTGCCGGACACCGCCTCGCCCGACATGGTGCGCGCGCTGCCGCTCGGCATCTATCTCGACTATCTGGCCGTGCTGCTGAACCATCCGAAGGCGGCGCAGACCGAGATCGCCCTCAACTTCGTCATGCCCGATGTGCATCAAGAGTTCACGCTCTCGGTCACCAACGGTGTCATGAACTACACCCTCGGCCGTCAGAACAACCAGGCCGATGCCACGGTGACCATGAATCGGAGCCTTCTGGACGACATCAATCTCGGGCAGACGAAGCTGAGCGATGCCATTCAGGAGGGCCACGTCAAGATTGAGGGCAACCAGAACAAGGTCGTCGAATTTGTTGGCCTTCTCGATAATTTCGACTTCTGGTTCAATATCGTGACGCCATAGTCGGCGGAGCGTTTGATTTCAAGCCTGAGCGCCGGCGGCTGAAGTCGGTGGTTGAACCACTGATGTCCATATGATGGATGACCTCGGCGGTGTCCGGAGTCGGGGCGCACGGCTCAGAATGGCGGTCGAGAGCTGAGGAGGGTTTGTGTCTCGTCGGAATGGTGAACGAAGATGAAATAGAACCCCTCCTCACAGTTAACGGCTGCCGAGCAGGCGACAAAAGACAGAGGCCGCCTGTCACGGCAGAGCATTCCAGTAGCAACGCGATTCGAATCTTGCCAGCAGAATTTCACGACACGCATCTAGACGCAGGACCCATTGATTGGGAGACTGGCGCTGCGCGGCAACCCGATACGATCGATGTCCCCGACCGTGCTCTTCTCGGCACTCGCCCTGGCCGCGACTGTTCTCTTCTGGATCTGAGTAACGAGTCCTGAGCCTGGCCAGTTCGCCGGGAGAGCGCGAACAGGTGGCCGAAGTGTCGCAGAGGATGCTTGGCCGGCTGGGAAACGTACTGTGGGATCGGCTGACTTCTGGAGCGCTGGCGCGCGCGATTGATGTGTCACGTCACGGGCGCTGGGGCGGCCGGTACCAATGCACAAGAAGCCTCTGGGAGACGGACTCCACCTCGACCCTACCCGTGTCAACCCGGCTTGTGGAAGAGAGCGGCCGCTTCTCACCGGGCCTGCGAAGGCTTCAAGAACGCGGGGGCGGTCGTTTACGAGGCGAGGCTGAGGAGGCAGGCGGGGGGAATCCTACGTTCGGTTCCCCTGCGATTTCCGCTCAAGTGCTTCCATTGCGCTTCCAGCCTCCCGCCATAAGGAGAATAGAAGCAGAAAACGTCCCGAAGAGCGTCTGCCAGACAACTGATTCTTAGGAATAAACTGGAGCGGGCGAAGGGATTCGAACCCTCGACCCCAACCTTGGCAAGGTTGTGCTCTACCCCTGAGCTACACCCGCATCCATCTCGCCGCGCCGTGGTCAGCGCCAGCGGTGCGTTCATATGGCAGGAGCCGGCGGCGAATGCAAGATTCTTCGCGCCGGGTGCGCTCGGGGCTGTGGATTGTGTATCCGGCGAATCTTCTCATGGCTTTGTGTTTCAAGGGAAAAATCCGCCGTGCCGCATCCCGCGCGCGGGGCGGGAGGGGTGCATGGGGCGTTCCTATCCGGCTGCCGCAGCAGCGACGCCGGCCCGCGCCGCCGAAGGCGCTGCTTGCCGCGTCCCGGCCGCACCGCTAGAACGGCCGTAACTTCCGCGAACCCCAATGGAGCCGGCGGCTTATGGCCTCCTACCAATATGCGTACCACATGCACGGTCTCACCAAGACCTATCCGGGCGGCAAGAAGGTCCTGGATAACGTGCATCTCTCCTTCTACCCCGATGCCAAGATCGGCGTGCTCGGCGTCAACGGCGCCGGCAAGTCCACCCTGCTGCGCATCATGGCGGGCATCGACAAGGACTACTCCGGCGAGGCCAAGCCCGCCGAAGGCGTGCGCGTGGGCTACCTGCCGCAGGAGCCGCAGCTCGATCCGAACAAGACCGTGCGCGAGAACGTGATGGACGGGGTGGCCAAGCAGAAGGCCATCCTCGACCGCTACAACGAGCTCGCCATGAACTATTCGGAGGAGACCGCGGACGAGATGACCCGCCTGCAGGACGAGATCGAAGGCCAGGGCCTGTGGGATCTCGACAGCAAGGTGGAGCAGGCCATGAACGCCCTCGGCTGCCCGCCGGACGACTGGGCCGTCACCGGGCTTTCCGGTGGTGAACGCCGCCGCGTGGCCCTGTGCCGCCTGCTGCTGGAGCAGCCCGAGGTTCTGCTGCTCGACGAGCCCACCAACCATCTCGACGCCGAGACGGTGAACTGGCTGGAAGGCCACCTGCGCACCTATCCCGGCGCCATCCTGATCGTCACCCACGACCGCTACTTCCTCGACAACGTGACGGGCTGGATCCTGGAACTCGACCGCGGCCGGGGCATCCCCTACGAGGGCAACTATTCCTCCTGGCTCGGCCAGAAGCAGAAGCGCCTGCAGCAGGAGGGCCGCGAGGACGAGGCCCGCCAGCGCGCGCTCGCCCGCGAGCAGGAATGGATCGGCGCCTCGCCCAAGGCCCGGCAGGCCAAGAACAAGGCCCGCATCCAGCGCTACGAGGATCTGGTGCAGAAGGCCTCGGAGCGGCAGCCCTCGGCGACGCAGATCGTCATTCCCGTGGCCGAGCGGCTCGGGCAGAACGTCATCGCTTTTGACCACCTCAACAAGGCGTTCGGCGACAAGCTGCTGATCGACGATCTCTCCTTCAAGCTGCCGCCCGGCGGCATCGTCGGCGTCATCGGGCCGAACGGCGCGGGCAAGACCACGCTGTTCCGCATGATCACCGGCCAGGAGAAGCCCGACGGCGGTTCCATCTCCATCGGCGAGTCGGTGCAGCTCGGCTATGTGGACCAGAGCCGCGACGCCCTCGATGACAAGAAGACCGTGTGGGAAGAGGTCTCCGACGGCAACGAGGTGATCTACGTCGGCAAGAAGGAGATCCCCTCGCGCGCCTATTGCGCGGCCTTCAACTTCAAGGGCGGCGACCAGCAGAAGAAGGTGGGCATGCTCTCCGGCGGTGAGCGCAACCGCGTGCACCTCGCCAAGGTGCTCCAGCGCGGCGGCAACGTGCTGCTGCTCGACGAGCCCACCAACGATCTCGACGTGGACACCCTGCGCGCGCTGGAAGAGGCGCTGGAGGATTATGCCGGCTGCGCCGTCATCATCTCCCATGATCGCTTCTTCCTGGACCGTGTCGCCACCCACATGCTGGCCTTCGAGGGCGACAGCCACGTGGAGTGGTTCGAGGGCAACTTCGCCGACTACGAGGAAGACAAGAAGCGCCGGCTGGGGATCGATTCCACCATTCCCAAGCGCATCCAGTACAAGAAGTTCTCGCGCTGAGAACGCGGGGCCGGCGGTGGCATGCGCCGCCGGCTCCTTCCTTCAGGGGGCGTGAGCGCTGAGGGCTCAGTCCTCGCCGAGGGGCGGTTCGGCGATGCGCACCGTGTTGCGGCCCCCCTGCTTCGCCTCGTAGAGGGCGGCATCCGCCGACATGAGCAGGGCGTGGCGAAAGTCCAGGATGTCGCCGCCCTTGGGCATCAGCGTGAGCGTGGAGCCGCCGATGCTGACGCTGATCTGGCCGAAATCGCTCATCTCGTGGGGCATCTGCAGGTCGAGCACGGCGCGTCGCACGCGTTCGGCCACCACGCCGGCGCCCGCGTGGTTGGTGCCGGGCAGCACCACCACGAATTCCTCCCCGCCGTAGCGGCACACCGAATCCCGGGGGCGGGAGCAGGCGCTGGCGAGCGCCTTGGCCACCTCCCGCAGGCTGCGGTCTCCGGCGGTGTGGCCGTAGTGGTCGTTGAAGCGCTTGAACTGGTCCACGTCCACAATGAGCAGGGAGAGGGGCGAGCGCTCCCGCCGCGCCGCAGCCAGCTCCATGCGGAAGATCTTCTCGAACTGGCGGCGGTTGAACAGGCCGGTCAGGTAATCGCGCTCGGCCAGGAGCTGGAAGCGCCGGTTGGCGGTGGTGAGGCCGCGGATGGCGTTGTCATAGTCGGTGATGTCGACGAGCGCGATGGAGCCGCCGACCACGTCGCCTTCGATGCTGCGCACCGGCTCCACCGACATGCGGAACGAGCGGCCACGCCATTTCAGCTCCTGCTCGGCGCTCTCGCCTCCGAGATCGAAGATGCGGATGTTGCTCTCGAAGGTGCGGGCGGCCTCGGGCGAGAGGTCGGCGACCGGCAGGCCGATGATATCCTCCGGCGGCAGGCCGGCGGTGCGGGCGAACTGGCCGTTGACGCGCGTATATTGGCCCTGGCGGTTGACGACGCACAGGGCGACCGGCGCCTCCGAATAGAGCGTCCTGGGGTCGAGCAGGTTCTTTTCCTCGATGCTCTCGGCCGTGATGTCCGTGGTCACGCCGAAGAAACCGTCGGGGGCGCCGTCATCGCGGCGCACGGGCGCGCCCGAAACTTCGAGCACGCGTGGTGTTCCATCGGTATGGCGTGTGCGGTGGACGAGGTTTTCGAGAGAGCGTCCTTCGGTGACCGCGGCGAAGAGGATATTTTCGAAGTCCACCGAGCCGGCATTCGGAAGCACGGAGAAATACGGTCGCCCCAGGACTTCAGAAGGCGTCAACCCGAGGATGCTCTTGCTGGCTGAGGACGAGAAGCTGAACTCGCAGTTCTTGTTAAGCTGCCACACCCAGTATTGCGGTGCTTCCCCGGCGCGCTGCGACGGCGCCTTTTCCAAAACATTGCTTTCAGCCATGGCGAATTGAAGTCCTGCCGCCCATGCTCCAACTTAGTTGGAAATCAAAACAACTTCATTATATCTTTGTGCACAGTTACCGTAAAAACTCTAGGTTGGCTATCCAGGCTTGTCAATGTATACTTCCTGACCCATTTTTTGTGTTGATGGCAATCCGATACCGTGGCGACGCCGGGTGGAGACCTCCCTGCTGGCGCGTTTTCCGTTCGCACCGGCTCACGGATAACGCGCCAGACTCTTAAGTTTACGCATTTTCTTCACGCGAAGCGGTGTCCGCTTCGCTTGAAAATGCTCCAATGGATGCTCACGCCCGGCGGCCGATGCGCTCCATCTCGAACGGCGTCGTCTGGTATATCTCATTGATCCAGTTGGCGAACAGCAGATGGGCATGGCCGCGCCAGCGGTTCTCCGGGGGGATGCCGGGATCGTCATTGGTGAAATAGTGGGCCGGCAGGGGCGTCGCCGGGTCCTTGGCGGCATCGCGGGCGTATTCGGCGGCGAGCGTGCCGGCGTCATATTCCAGGTGGTTGAACATGTGCAGGGCGCCGTGGCGGGGATCGTCCAGCAGGCAGAGGCCCGCTTCCGCGCTATCGGCCAGCACGCCGAGGCCGCTGCCGGCGGGAATGTCGCCCGCCCGCGCCTCGGCCCAGCGCGAGACCGGGACGCGGAAGCTGTCCGGGAAGCCGCGCAGATAGGGCGAGGCCGGCTGGAGCATGCGGTGCCGGTAGAGGCCGAACGCCTTGCGCGGCAGCACGTGCTTCCCCACGCCGTGGAAGTGATACACGGCGGCAAGGGCCGCCCAGCATATGGTGAAGGTGCGGTGCACGTGGGTTTGCGTCCAGTCGAACACGCGGGCGAGCTCGTCCCAGTAGGAAACCTCGGAGAAGGGCAGGTGCTCCACCGGCGCGCCGGTCACCACCAGCCCGTCGAAGCGCGCGTCGCGCACCTCGGCCCAGGGGCGGTAGAAGGCGGACATGTGGTCTTCGGGCGTGTTGCGCGAGACGTGATCGGTGATGCGCACCAGCGTCAGCTCCACCTGCAGCGGGGTGGCGCCCAGGAGGCGGGCGATCTGCACCTCGGCGGTGATCTTGTCCGGCATCAGGTTGAGCAGCGCGATGCGCAACGGGCGGATGTCCTGCCGCACCGCATCGCCTTCGCTCATCACCATCACGCCCTCGGCTTCGAGCGTGCGGCGGGCGGGCAGGAGATCGGGGATCTTGATGGGCACGGCGTCGTCCTCGGCTCGGGGGACTGACGCTCGGTGGCTTGATCCGTTGGTTTGCCGGCTCGGCCACATCCTCTCCCTGGAAGGAAGAGTACCACCTTGCCCGGATCGGCAGGTTGGTGTTGGGCGTCGCCCCAACTCTTGATGTGAGGCCGTCTCTACCCCGGCGCGTCACGCTTGGCAATGGCGCCCGCGCCGTCGCCTATTCGTAGGTGGCGATGCCGCCCTCCAGCGGATAGGCCGATCTCACCGCCTCGGAGGTCTTCTCCATGTCGAGCCCCTCCTCGCTCACCTTATTGATGCGGCCGGTGAGGGTGTAGGCCGGAAACACGAACGGCACGGCATTGCCGGTGACGAAATCGGGCCGGTCCACCAGGCCGAAGTGCAGGTGCGGCGCGGCCGAGTTGCCGGAGGAGCCGATCTCGCCCAGCTTCTCGCCGGCCTTGAGAATCGTGCCCGGCCTCGCCTCCAGGCTGCCCTGCTTCAGGTGGCCGTAGAAGGCATAGACATCCGGCGCGATGCGCTGGAGCACGAAATTGCCGCCGAGATCGAGGGGCGCGTGCAGGCCGCCGATGGGCCGGTGCGGCATGGCGTCGGCGATCCCGTCGACCGCCGCCACCACCTCGCCCTCCGCCACCGCCAGCACGGCGTTTCCGAACGAGGGATAGTGCACGTTGTCGCTGCCGCTGCCGGAGAAGGGCCGGTCGTTTTCCAGCCGGATGAAGTCGATGGCGTAGGTTTCCGAGGCGGCGATGCGGGTGCCGGCGGCATAGCGGGCGCTGCGGTGCACGTTCGGCGTGCAGCACCCATTGAACGCCACCCAGCCCGCGCCGCGTACCGGCGGGCGGATGGCGATGGGGCGCGTGGTCCGCACCTTCACGTCGGGCCCGTCCATCGGCTCGCCGGTCAGCAGGGCGCGCACGGCGCCGTCGGCTTCCGGGGCGGAGGCGAGGATGCGGTGGGTGAGGTGCTCCGGCACCGGCCCGCCTTCGAGCGCGAGGTCGATCTCGATGATCGTGGCGCTGTTGGCCGGAAGGGTGCGCAGCTTGCTCCGGTCCAGGATGTAGCTGGTGGATTCGGCGAGCGCCGGCTGGGCGAAGCGGCCCAGCTCGCGCCCGGAGGAATCGAGGACCTCGATGGAGTTCACGGTGACCGGCACCGGGAAGGTGTTCACCACCAGCAGGTCATACTCCACATGGAGCTTTCCGTCGTCCGCGGGCACCCAGCTCGCCTCCTGGAGGGGCGTGACGACGAGCGCGGTCGATTCGGGGCGCAGGCCCTCGGCGTGGAGGGGAAGGGCGGCCAGGAGCAGGAGAGCGGCGAGCGCGGCTCGAAGCATCGGGGCGGGACTCCGCAGGCAGGGGCGAGGGTGAACCATAGCCCCGCTCACGTCACTGCGATAGTGAGCGGAGGCGCGTTCCCGTGCGGCGGGTGCTAATGTGACGTTTCGACCTTGCGAGGAGACCCACATGGCCGAATGGAACGTTCGCCAGTATCTGAAGTTCGAGGATGAGCGCACCCGGCCGGCGCGCGATCTCCTGGCGCAGGTTCCGCTCGCGCGGGCGGCTTTCGTGGTGGATCTCGGCTGCGGGCCGGGCAACTCCACCGAGCTGCTTGCCGCCCGCTTCCCCGATGCGCAGATCCTGGGCCTCGACACCTCCCCCGACATGCTGGAGGCGGCCCGCAAGCGCCTGCCGGCGGCGCGCTTCGAGGCAGGAGACGCCGCCTCCTTCACCCTGCCGCGCCCGGCCGATCTCATCTTCGCAAACGCCGTGCTGCAATGGGTGCCGGACCATGAGGCGGTCTTCCCCCGGCTGCTCTCGCTGCTCGCCCCCGGCGGGGTGCTGGCGGTGCAGATGCCGGACAATCTCGATGAGCCCTCCCATGTCGCCATGCGGGAGACGGCCATGATGGGCCCCTGGGCCGGCCGGCTGCGCAACGCCATCGCGGGGCGCACCACCCTGCCGCCGCCCGGCGCCTATTACGACCTCATGATCGGCGCGGCGGCGCGGGTGGACGTGTGGCACACCATCTACAATCATCCGCTCGACGGGCCCGCCGCCATCGTGGAGTGGGTGAAGGGCACCGGCCTTCGGCCCTTCATCGACCCCCTGGTGGGCGACGAGAAGGCCCAGTTCCTGGAGGAATACCGCCAGCGCCTGGTGGCGCCCTATCCGGAGCAGCGGGACGGCAAGGTGCTCCTCGCCTTCCCGCGGCTGTTCATCGTCGCGCGGCGGGCCGGCTGAGGCCGGCGCCGCTTTCCTCTCGGCCGCGGCGGCTCACCAGCTCGGCAGCACCGCGCCCTTGTAGGTGTCGAGGATGAAGGCCTTCACTTCCGGCGACTGGTAGCTCTCCACCAGGGTCTTCACCCAGGGCTTGTCCTTGTCCTCGGTGCGCACGGCGATGACGTTCACGTAAGGCCCCTTGGGTTCTTCGCGCAGGATGGGGTCCTTCACCGGGTCGAGGCCGGCTTCCTTGGCATAGTTGGTGTTGATGCCGGCGGCGTCCACGTCCGGCAGCGAGCGCGGAAGCTGGGCGGCGTCGATCTCCACGAACTTGAATTTCTTCGGATTCTCCAGGATGTCCGCCACCGAGGCCTTCACCCCGGCCTTGGGATCGACCTTGATGAGCCCCTTGTCGGAGAGCAGCAGCAGCACGCGCCCGCCATTGGTGGGATCATTGGGAATGGCGATGGTGGCGCCGGCCGGGATCTCCTCGAAGCTCTTGTATTTCTTGGAGTAGACGCCGATGGGGAAGTTCACCGTGTAGCCCACGGGCGTGATCTTGTAGCCGCGATCGGCGATCTGCGCGTCGAGATAGGGCTTGTGCTGGAAGGAGTTGGCCTGGATCTCGCCGGAAGAGAGGGCCGCGTTCGGCACCACATAGTCGGAGAACTCGATCACCTGGATGTCGAGCCCCTTCTTGGCGGCGATGGGCTTCACCGCCTCCAGGATCTGCGCATGGGGGCCGGGGGTGGCGGCGACCTTGATGGTCTCGGCGCCCGCGGCCGAGAGGCCGGCGAGCCCGAACGCCGCGGCGAGGGCGAATGCGGTGAGCTTCATGGATGTCTCTCCATCAAAACGAACGGGCGGCTGGCGGGCCGCCAGGGGAGGGGGAGCGGGCGGCGTCAGCCGCGATGGCGCTTGTCGAGCCGGCGGGCGAGGGTGTCGCCCAGGCTCTGCACGCCCTGCACCAGCACGATGAGCACGACGACCACGATGGCCATCACCTCCGGCATGAAGCGCTGGTAGCCGAAGCGGATGCCCAGGTCTCCCAGGCCGCCGCCGCCCACCGCGCCCACCATGGCCGAGTAGCCGAGCAGCGAGACCACGGCGAGGGTGAGCGCCAGGCTGATGGAGGGCAGCGCCTCCGGCAGCAGCACCTTGGCGACGATCTGCAGCGGGCTCGCCCCCATGGCGCGGGCGGCCTCCACCAGGCCCTGGTCGACCTCGCGGATGGAGGCCTCGATGAGCCGGGCGATGAAGGGCGCCGCCGCCACCGTGAGCGGCACGATGGCCGCGTTGGTGCCGATGGTGGTGCCCGCCACCAGCCGCGTGAAGGGGATGATGGCCACCACCAGGATGATGAAGGGCGTGGAGCGCGCCGCGTTCACCAGCAGGCCGAGGGCGGAGTTGAGCCACGGCGCGGCGAACAGCTCGCCGGGGCGGCTGGTGGCCAGGAACACGCCCAGCGGCAGGCCCACGGCGGTGCCCAGCACGCCGGAAACGAGCACCATGTAGAGAGTCTGCCTGGTGGCCTCGACGATGAGGTCCGCCATGGCGGGGGAAACGAGGCCGAAGGTCAGGTCAAACATAGCCGAGCACCTCGGAGCTGAGATTCAGCCGCTCCACCGCGTTGGTCACGGCGGAGAGGGTGGCGGCGTCCCCCGGCACGGAAATGACGATGACGCCGAACGGGTTGCCGGCGATCTCGTCCACCTGCGCCTGGATGATGTTGATATCCACCGACAGCAGCCGCGACACGCGTGACAGCACGGGATCGGTGGCATGGCCGCCGGTGAAGACGATGCGCACCAGCGCGTCGCGGCCCGGCCCCGGCTCGGCCTTCAGCCGGTCCGCCACATAGGGCGGCAGGCTGGCGCCGGTGAGGGCGGAGAGGAAGGCGCGGGTGGTGGGGTGCCGCGGCTGGGCGAACACGTCGTAGGTGGAGCCTTCCTCCACGATGCGGCCGCCGTCGATCACCGCCACCTGGTCTGCCACCGCCTTGATGACCGCCATCTCGTGGGTGATGAGCAGCACGGTGAGCTTCAGCTCGGCATTCACCTTGCGCAGCAGGGCGAGGATCTGGTTCGTGGTCTCCGGGTCGAGGGCGGAGGTGGCCTCGTCGGAGAGCAGCACGCGCGGCCGGGTGGCGAGGGCGCGGGCGATGCCGACGCGCTGCTTCTGGCCGCCGGAAAGCTCGGCGGGGTAGCGGTCGCGCTTGTCGGCGAGGCCCACCAGCTCCAGCAGCGGTTCCACCCGCGCCTTGATCTCGCGCGCGGGCAGGCCGGCGATTTCCAGCGGCAGCGCCACGTTGTCATAGGCGGTGCGGCGGGCCAGCAGGTTGAAGTGCTGGAAGATCATGCCGATGGAGCGGCGCTGGGCGCGCAGTGCCTTCTCGGAGAGGGCGCCGATGTCCACCCCGTCCACCACCACGCGGCCGGCGGAGGGTGTCTCCAGCCCGTTCACGAGGCGGATGAGGGTGGACTTGCCCGCGCCCGAGCGGCCGATGACGCCGACGATGGCACCCTCCGGCACCGAGAGGGAAATCTCGGACAGGGCGGTCACCGGCTGGTGCCCGCGCCGGGCGGCATAGGTCTTCTCGACCTTGTCGAACAGGATGACCGGCGCGGCCGTGGCGGCCTGCGGCCCGGGATCATGGGAAAGGGGGGCGTTCACGGGAGGCTCCGTGGTGGAGCCCTGGGTGCGTTCGTCAGACCGGATGTTCGCGGAGGGGGAACGGAATGTCGACATGACGCGCGGCCACAGGGCTGGAAGGAAAATCCGCCGGCGCGCGCTGGAGGCGATGGCTTTTCAGCGTCATGGCCTCGCTTGCGGCTGGCAGCCGGATCACAGGAAGAAGCGACACATCGACATGATCGGCCCGGATGCTCTGGCGGCTGGATTGACGGGAGTATTGTTCTGTTTAACGAACGCGTCAAGCTGAATGTGGATAAAGATGATAGTCGCAATTGTGATGTGAAAAAGGCGCCGCGCCCATCCCGGCGCGGCGCCTTTGTGGAAATGACAGTCCTGTGCGCCGGAACCGCTTCAGTGGCACTCCACCGTGAGATGCGCCACCTCGTCCACCGGGGCGAGGCGCGCGCGGATCGTCGCCGGGTCGAGGCCCGTTCCGCGCACGCTGACGATGGCGGCGCGCGCCTGCGGGCCGATCCGCCACACATGGAGGTCCTGGATCACGGCATCGCCGGGGCCTTCCACCGCTTCGCGCACCTCTTCGGCCACGTGGGCGTCGGTGGCGTCGAGCAGCACCGCGGCGGTGTCGCGCATGAGGGTCCATGACCAGCGGCCGATGACGATGCCGCCCACGATGCCCATGAGCGGGTCGCACCAGGCCCAGCCGAGGTAGCGGCCCGCCATCAGCGCCGCGATGGCCAGCACGGAGGTGAGCGCATCGGCCAGCACGTGGAAATAGGCGGAGCGGAGGTTGTTGTCCGCCTCGTGGTGATGGCCGTGGGTGTGCGCCTCCTCGTGATGGTGCCCGTCGTGGCCGTGGTGATGGTGGCCGCCGCTCAGCAGCAGCGCGCTCACGATGTTGACGCCGAGGCCGAGCACCGCCACCGCGATCGCTTCCCCGAACGCCACGTCCACCGGCTCCAGCAGCCTCGCGAAGGATTCCACGGCGATGCCCACCGCCACCAGCCCCAGCACCAGCGCCGAGGCGAAGCCGGCGAGGTCGCCCACCTTGCCGGTGCCGAAGGAGAAGCGCGTATCGCCGGCGTGGCGGCGCGCGTAGACATAGGCGATGGCGGCGACGCCGAGGGCGCCGGCGTGGGTCGCCATGTGGAAGCCATCCGCCAGCAGGGCCATGGAGCCGGTAATGGTGCCGGCGATGATCTCGCCCATCATCATCACGGCGGTGAGGATCACCACCCACACGGTCCGCCGCGTGTTTTCCTCGTGGCGCGCGCCGAGGAATACGTGGCTGTGGGCGGCATCAGCCGGCGGGGCGGCGTGGGTGTGGGACATGGCGGGTTCCTTCATCCGGGCGGCGGCGGACTATCTGGCGTAGCGGCGGAGCACAGTGGAGAGCTCGTCCGCCCCCCGCGCGCGCTCCTCGTCGGAGAGGCCGGGTCGGGCCACGTGCTCGTTGAGGTGGGCCTCGAAAATCTCGTCCATCAGGCCGTTCACGGCGCCGCGCACCCCGGCCACCTGATGCAGCACGTCGGCGCACTCCATGCCGCCCGAGAGGGCACGCTCGATGGCCTCGATCTGCCCGGCGATGCGCTTCACGCGCATCAGCAGGGCGGCATTCTGCTTGGGGTCGCGGGTATGTGCCATGGGATAGGGTGGTACCCTATAAGAAACAGCCGTGCAAGGCGCCGGGGCTGCATGCTCCCTGTGCCCCGGCTCGCGGTTCCTGTGTGCCGGAAAGCGGGCAGGGGACGGCGTCCCTCGCGGCGAAGGGCCTCATCATGCGCGATTGCAAGGAGATGGGCGCGCCGATCCGTCGGTTCCGGCGGCGCGCGCCGCCCGTCATGGCGGTCCTGTCAGGTGGGCAGAAGGGACGTCCTGCCGGTCGCGGCGTCCCGCGTGCTCAGCCGGCGTTGAGCCCGCCCTTCAGGCGGTCGAGCAATTGCACCAGCAGCACCTGCTCGGCCTCGCTGAGGGGGGAGAGGGCGTGGTTGTAGAAGGTCTCGATGGGCCCGCGCATGGCCTGCCAGCTGCGGTCGCCTTCCTCGGTGAGGCGGATGAGGCGGCTGCGGCCGTCCTCCGGGTCCTTCACGCGCTCCACCCAGGCCCGCGCCTCCAGCCGGTCGAGCACGGCGGTGAGATTCTGGCGGCTGAGCAGCAGGAATTCGATGAGGTCCTTCACGCTCATGCCCTTGGCCGCCACCAGCGGCCGCGCCAGCGCGCCCAGCACCGCCCACTGCTGGGTGGTGGCGCCGAAATCGCCCATCTGGCGGGTGCCGTTCTTGTGCAGGAGGTTCGAGCACTGGTAGAGGCGAAGGAACAGGCGGTTCGCCACCTCGAATCGCTCGGCTTCCGGGGAAGCCTCGCGGCGGACAGACACGCCCGAGGAATCTGGGGGCGGGCACATGGAACAGGTCTCTCCTGCGGGGGGAGTCTCTGCCCTCCAGCTATATCAACAGGTTGATAAAATCAACGGCCTCGATGGGCCGCCGGCCTCAGGACCGGGAGCCGTCCGGCGCGCCGGCCTGGGGGCGGCGGGGCGGCACCCAGGGGGCGGCGGTGCGATCCATCAGCAGGTCCGGCGGCGCGGCCTGGAACAGGACGCTGACGCCCTTGCCCGGCTCGTCGCGGATGATCCAGGCGCCACCGTCCGCCTGCATGATGCGCAGCTCATTCTCGGTCTCGGTGGCCACCTGGCCCCATTCGAGGTCGAACTTGAAGCCGCGCCAGTTCACCTGAAATCCCGACATCGCCAGCCTGCCCCCGCGGTCGCGTGGAGAATACTTAGCACCGGCAAGCGCCTTTTCCCAGGCACCGGGGCTCACGCCCGCGCGGCCGCGCGCTCCTGCTGCGGCGCCTCCAGGTGGCGGAAGGATGCGCCCGGGTGGGTATGGTGAAGGCGCGGACCCCGGCCGGGGAACAGCTTCTCGCGCAGGGTGCCCTCGCCGTAGGCGGTGCGGTAGACGCCGCGCGCCTGAAGCTCGGGCACCACGAGGTCCACGAAATCGGCCAGCGTCTCGTGGGAGACCACCCGGTTCAGGTTGAAGCCGTCCACGTCGGTCTCCTCCGCCCAGGAGACGAGCGCGTCCGCCACCTCCGAGGGCGTGCCCACCACGAACGGCGCGCGCGCGCCGGTGGCGGAGAGGGTGGCGAGATCGCGCACCCTGAGCGGCACCTTGCTGCGCAGGGTGAGGTTCTCCAGCGTGGACTGGATGGCGTTGCTCTTCACGAAGGCGATGGCGTCGTCGGGATCGACCTTGGAGAGGTCCACCCCGGTCCAGCCCGAGAGCAAGGCGAGCTGGCCGGCGGTGTCGATATAGCTCGCATATTCGGCGAGCTTGTCCTCGGCCTCCGCGCGGGTGCGCGCGACGATGACGGTGGCGCCCACGAACATGCGGATATCATGGGGGTCGCGGCCGAAGCCGCGGGCCGCCGCGCGCACCGCCTTCACCGCGTCGGCGAGGATGGGTTTCGTCTGGCCGTTCAGGAAGATGGCTTCCGAATGCCGGGCCGCGAACAGCCGCCCGCGCTCCGAGGTGCCCGCCTGGTAGAGCACCGGCGTGCGCTGGGGAGAGGGCTCGGCGAGCTGGATGCCGTCCACCTGATAATAGGGCCCGTCATGATGCACCCGGTGCACCTTGGTGGGATCGGTGAAGACGCGCGCCGCCCGGTCGCGCCGCACCGCGCCGTCCTCCCAGCTGCCTTCCCAGAGCTTGTAGACGGCGGAAAGGAAATCCTCCGCCGCGTCATAGCGGGCGTCGTGGGCGCGGTTGGCGGTGTGGCCCATGCCCTTGGCGCCGCTGTCGAGATAGCCGGTGACGATGTTCCAGCCCACGCGCCCGCCGGTCAGGTGGTCCAGCGTCGCGAAGCGCCGGGCGAACTGGTAGGGGTGCTCATAGGTGAGGTTCGCCGTCACGCCGAAGCCGATGTGCCGCGTGGCGTGGGCCATGGTGGGCACCACCAGCGCCGGGTCGATCTGCGGCGTCTGCGCGGCGGAGCGCAGGGCCGCCTCGGGGCTGCCGCCATAGACGTCATAGATGCCCAGCACGTCGGCGATGAAGACGCCGTCGAACAGGCCGCGCTCGGCGGTGCGGGCAAGCTCGATCCAATAGTCGAGCCTGTTGTAGCCCGCCGCCTTGTCGCGCGGGTGGGCCCACAGGCCGGCCCAGGTGTGGCCGGGCGCGGCCATGTTGAAGGCGTTGAAGCGGAGCTGCCTGGGGGCGCCCATGGTCTCGTCCTCCGTTGGAGCGCCGGCGGCTCAGCTGTAGAGCGGCAGGGCGGTGAGCTGGCCGTTGAGCGCGTAATTGCCCACCTCGCGGGACTTGTAGGTCACCGGGTCGTGCAGGGTGTGGGTGCGGATGTTCCGCCAGAAGCGGTCGTAGGCATGGCGGCTGGCGGTGGCACGGGCGCCCATCAGCTCGAAGATTTTGGAGGTCACCTCCAGGCCGGTGCGGGTGGCGTGCACCTTCGCCGCGTAGATGGCGGCGGCGGCGAGGTTGCGCTCCGCCGGGGTGATGGCATCGCCGCGCGCGAGGGCCTTTTCCAGCTCCTGGGCCGCCACGTCGCCGAGGGCGACCGAGGCGCGAAGCTCCACGTCCAGGTCGCCGTAATGCTCCAGGATATAGGGGTCCTCGCTCGCCCGCGCGACGCCGGAGGCGGCCCAGGGCCGGGAGACCTCGCGGATGTAGCGGCTCGCTTCCGCGAGCGCCCCCTGGGCCGTGCCCAGATAGATGTTCACGATGAGCAGCTGGTGGAAGGGCACCACGAGGCTGGTGCGCGCCGGCGGCGGGGCGGAAGGATCGCCGAGGATCTCGTTCTTCTCCACCCGCACGTTCGAGAAGCGCACGGTGCCGCTCTCCGAGAGCCGCTGGCCGATGGCGTCCCAGTCGTCGCCGTGGCTCACGCCTTCCTGGTCGCCGGGCACCACCAGCACCGCGAAGCCGTCGCCGAGCTGCGCGCGCAGGGTGATGCGGTCGGCGAGGGCGGCGTTGGAGGCGAAGGTCTTCGCGCCGTTGAGGCGGTAGCCGTCCCCGTCCGCGACGAGGGTCGATTCCGGATCGCGCGGGTTGGAGGCGCCGCCCCAGAACCACTGGCCCGCCACCGAGGCGCGCGAGAGCGCCTCGCCCTGCTCAGCGCCGGCCCGCCAGAGGGCGTTGGTGAGGTGCAGGTAGTGGTAGGCCAGGAGCTGGCTGATGGAGGCATCCGCCCGCGCGATGAGGCGCACCGCGCCCAGCGCGTCCGAGAAGCTGCCGCCGGCGCCCCCGTGCGCGCGGGGGCTGATGAGCGACAGGAGCCCCGACGCGCGCAGCAATTCCAGCTCGCGCCGGGGCGTGGCGCCGGCGCGGTCGCGCGCGGCGGCATCCTTGGCGAGCTCGACGGCCACCTGCCCCGCGGCGGCGGTCCAGTCGAAGGCGGGGGCTTGCCGGTTGCCGGCGTCGGAGATGTTTAGGACGGTCACGTTGGTCATGGCATGCTCCCGCTTCGCCGCAGCCCTGCTCACCAGGTGGGCAGGATGGTTCCGTTGAACTTGGCGGCGATGAAGTCCTTCACCGGCTGCGAGCGGTAGACCTCGATGAACTTGCGAATGCGCGGGTCATCCTTGCGGTCGTCGCGGGCGGCGAAGATAAGGGTGAAGTAGGGCTTGGCCTCCGCGTCCGAGGTCTCGGCCACCAGCGCCTTGTTGAGGTCGAGGCCGGCGAGATAGGCGTAGTTGGAGGAAACGAAGGCGGCGGCGACATCATCCAGCGAGCGGGGCAGCTGGGCCGCGTCCAGCTCCACGATCTGGAGCTTCTTGGGGTTCTCCGCCACGTCGAGCACGCTGGCGGACAGGCCGGCGCCGGGCTTGAGCTTGATGAGGCCGGCCTTCTCGAACAGCAGCAGCGCGCGCGCCGCGTTGGTGGGGTCGTTGGGAATGGCGATCTTGGCCCCGTCGGGGATCTCCGAGGCCTTGGCATACTTCTTCGAGTGGATACCGGCCGGCACCAGGATGGACGGCTCGAGCGCCACCAGATGGTAGCCGCGCGCCTTCACCTGATTGGCGAGGTAGAATTTGTGCTGGAAATTGTTGAGGTCGATGTCGCCCGCCTCCAGCGCCGCGTTGGGCTGGTTCCAGTCTGTGAATTCGATGATCTCGGCCTTCACGCCCTCCTTCTCGGAAAGCCGCGCGGCCTCACGCAGGATGTCGCCGTAGGGGCCGGCGGAGACGCCCACCTTCAGCGGCTTGTCGGTGGCCGGCGCCTGTGCCTGCGCGGCGGCGGACAGCGACAGGAGGGCGAGGCCCGAAAGCGCGGCGGCGACGACGCGCGACAGGAACGGCCGGGCGATGAGGGGCCGGGAACGGAGAGAGCGGGCGAGGAGAGGCAAGGCGATGGGTCCGTCGTTGGGGGAGGGCCGAGCGGGAATCCGGAAGCGCGGCGCACTTCAACGGATAAAATAAATTAAATCGATTAAATAAGTAAACTAAATTGTGAGTGCCGCACTGCGGCGACCGGCTTCGCGACGGGCGTCGGCGCGGGGCGTGGCGGGCAGCGTGCCCACCGCGCCCCTGCCGTCGGAGGGGCTCAACCGGCCGGGAAGGCGCCCTCGAAGGCGGTTTCGGAAACCGGGCGGCGGCCGTTGGGCGTCTCGCCCTTATGGAAGCTCTCCGGCAGGAGGGACTTGTCGCCGCGCCGCCCCACGGCGATGGCGATCTCCACCTCGTAGCCCTCGGGCACCTTGAGGTCGGCGCGGGTCTTCTCAATGTCGAAGCCGCCGATGCCGTGAGCGTGCCAGCCGAGCTTCGCCGCCTGAAGCGCGAGGTGCGCCCAGGCCGCGCCGGTATCGAAGGAATGGGTGCGGGCGGCGATGACCTCCGTCGTGCCCGGACGCACGAAGGTGCGCGACGACAGGGCGATGATGAGCGCCGACGCGTTCTTCGCCCATTGCTGGTTGTAGGGGTTCAGCAGCGCGAGGAAGGTCTCGAACTGCGGGGTGCCGCGCTTGGCATAGAGGAAGCGCCAGGGCTGGGAATTGTAGCTGGAGGGCGCCCAGCGCGCCGCCTCGAACAGCGAATCGAGCACCTGCTGGGGGATTTCCTCACCGGTGAAGGCGCGGGGCGACCAGCGGTCGAGGAAGAGCGGCTCCACCGGGTGGCCGGCGGCGCGGAGGGGAGTGGCGATCGTCATGGTCCTGTGTCCTGTCTGCGGGTGGGGCGCCTCAGGCGGTGGCGCGGGCGTGTGTGGCGTAGGTGCTCGCGGGGCGCGGCAGGCCGTAGTGCTCGCGCAGGGTGCGGCCGGTGTAGTCGTGGCGGAACAGGCCGCGCCTGCGCAGCAGCGGCACCACCTCCGAGGCGAACAGGTCGAAGCCGCCGCGGAACCAGGGCGGCATCACGTTGAAGCCGTCCGCGGCGCCGTTCTCGAACCAGAGCTGGATCTCGTCCGCGATCCGCTCCGGCGTGCCGGCGAACACATAGTGCCCGCGGGCCCCCGCCAGCCGGTCGATGAGCTGGCGCAGGGTCGGCCGCTCGCGCTGCACGATGTCGACCACGAGCTGGAAGCGGCTCGCCACCTGCTTGGCCGGGGCGGCGTCCGCGAACGCATCGAGCGGCACCTCGGCGGAAAGCGGATGGCCGGTGAAGTCCACGCCGGTGATCTGTCTGAGCTGGGCGAGGGAGTAGGCGGGCTGGATGAGGTCGTTGAGCTCCTCCTGGAGCCGCTTCGCCTCGGCCTCGGTGGCGCCGATGTAGGGGCTGATGCCGGGCAGGATCTTCACATGGTCCGGGTTTCGCCCGAGCCCGGCGGCGTGTCGCTTGATGTCCGCATAGAAGCGCTGGGCGCTCTCAATGGTCTGGTGGGCGGTGAAGATGGCCTCGGCATAGCGCGCGGCGAAGGAGCGGCCGTCGTCGGAGGAGCCGGCCTGCACGTAGACCGGCCGTCCCTGCGGCCCGCGCGGCAGGTTGAGCGCGCCTTTCACCCGGAAATGGCGGCCCACGTGCTCGATGGGATGGATGCGGGCATCGTCCGCGAACAGGCCGGAGGCGGCGTCGGCCACCAGGGCCTCGTCCTCCCAGCTGTCCCACAGCTTGGTCACCACATCCACGAACTCGGCGGCGCGGGCGTAGCGCTCGGCGTGGCCCGGCGGCTCGGCGAGGCCGAAGTTGGCGGAGGCCTGCGGCACGGCGGTGGTGACGATGTTCCAGCCCGCGCGCCCGCCGGAGATATGATCGAGCGAGGCATAGAGCCGGGCGAGATTGTAGGGCTCGTAATAGGTGGTGGAGGCGGTGCCGATGAGGCCGATGCGGCTGGTGGCCGCCGCGATGGCGGAAAGCCAGGTGAGGGGCTCCAGCCGGAAGCGCGAGGCGTAGCGGATGTCGTCCACCTGCGCCGGGCCGTCCGCGAAGAAGACGGCGTCGAGCTTGGCGGCCTCGGCCGAGCGCGCGAGGTCCTGGTAGAAGCCGATGTCCAGCAGCCGTTCCGGCGTCGAGCCCGGATAGCGCCAGCCGGCCTCGTGGTGTCCGCCGGGATAGATGAACAGGTTGAGGACCAGCTGGCGGCCCGGACGGGCCGGCGCGGCGCTCGAGTGCGCGATGGCCATGGTTCTCTCCTTCGATCTTTCAGGCGCGTGGACGGGCCGGGGCGGGCTTCGGCGGCGCAGGCCGGATCGCGGCGGCTCGGAGGGCGACGATAGGCCGTCGGCTCATTTCGTCAATTGATTTTCTATAAAATCGATGATCTGAATAAATTAAAGAAAGGCGCGCCGCCGGCGCGAAGACCCGTGCCACGACAGGAGCGACCATGAGCACCGCCGCGACCGCCCTCGCCACCGCCGCGCCGCCGGAGCGGCCGGAACCGCGGCACATTTGCGTGCACCCGCTCACCGGCCATATCGGCGCCGAGATCGCGGGCGTGGACCTTTCCCGCCCCCTGGCCGCGGAAGCGGTGGGCGAGATCCGCGCCGCGCTTTCGAAGTGGAAGGTGGTGTTCTTCCGCGACCAGCCGCTGACCCACGCGCAGCATGTGGCGCTCGCGGGCGCCTTTGGCGCGCCCACCATCGGCCATCCGGTGTTCGGCTTCGTGGAGGGATACCCGCAGATCTATTCCGTTGCCCGCGACCGCTTCGCCACGCGCTTCACCGGCGAGCCGCTCATCCGTCCCTGGACCGGCTGGCACACGGACGTGACGGCGGCTGTGAACCCGCCGGCCGCATCCATCCTGCGCGGGGTCGAGATCCCGCCCTATGGCGGCGATACCTTCTGGACCAACCTCGCGGTGGCCTATGAGGCGCTTTCGCCCGCCCTGCGCGGCTTCGTGGACGGCCTGCGCGGCATCCATGCCTTCTCGCCGCCGGAAGGGCTCGGCGCCACCGCGGACTTCAGAGACAGGAACCAGCGCCGCCCGCTCGTCAGCGAGCACCCGCTGGTGCGCGTGATCCCCGAGACCGGCGAGCGCGTGCTGTTCGTCAGCCCGTCCTTCCTGAAGCGCATCACCGGCCTTTCCCCGCGCGAGAGCCAGCAGATCCTGGAACTGCTGTTCGAGCACATCACCCGGCCGGAATTCACCGTGCGCTTCCGCTGGCAGCCGGGCTCCATCGCCTTCTGGGACAACAGGACCACCGCCCACCTCGCCCCGCGTGACATCTACAGCCTCGATTTCGACCGTCAGCTCTACCGCGTCACCCTCAAGGGCGACGTTCCGGTGGGCGTGGACGGCCGGCCCTCCACCTCCATCGAGGGGGAGCCCCTCGATGCCTTCTCCGCCGGTCTCGCCTGAAGGCTAGCGCCGCCTTTCCGGCATCCGGTCCCTGCGGCACCTGGGCCGGGCCTTGCGTTCAGCGGGGCCCGGCTTCTTTTTGCGCGCGGCGGCTGAAATGTCCTCAGAGCGCCCTCAGGAAGGCCGCCAGCGCCGCTTTCTCCTGCGGCGTGAGGTGGAGCGGGCGGATGTGCGGCGAAAGGCGGGCCGCCTCCCGGTAGAGGGGGCGGGCGGCCTCGGCCGCGTTGCGCGCCCAGACCTCCCCGCCGCCGCGATCGTAGAAATTGATGACCCCTTCGAGGGTTGGGATGAGGCCGTTGTGCATGTAGGGCGCGCTGCTTTCCACATGCCGCAGGCTCGCGGTGCGGAAGCGCCCGGCATCCTCCGCCGCGCCCGTCACCCCGTGCCGGCCGAGATCCTGCGCCGGCTCGCCGAAGAAGGAGAAGCGCAGGTTGTGAAAGCCCTCGTCCGTGAGCAGGGGCCCGAAGTGGCAGTTGGCGCACCGCGCCTTGGTGCGGAACAGGTGAAGGCCGAAAAGCTCGGTATCCGTGAGCGCGCCGGCCTCGCCACGCGCGAAGCGGTCGAGGCGGGTTTCCGCGTCGATGGTTTCCAGATAGGCGGCGAGGGCGCGCGCCAGCGTGCCTTCAGACAGGCCCTGCGGGCCGAACACCGCCGAGAAGCGCCCCGCATAGCCCGCCGTCGCGAGCCGCGAAACGAGCGCCTGGGGCTCTGAAGGACCCATCTCGAGCGGGTGGGCGAGGGGCGTGAGCACGCGCGCCGCCAGCGCGCCGCCGCCGCCGTCCCAATCGAGGTGCGCCCGCCGGGCGACGGAGAACAGGGCGGGGGGATTGCGCCGCCCCTGGGCGCCGCCGATGCCCGTTCCCACCTTGTCCGGCACGCTGAAGCCGCGGGCGGGATCATGGCAGCTCGCGCAGGCCACCGTTCCGTCCGCCGACAGCCGCAGCTCGCCGAACAGGCGCGCGCCGAGGGCGGCCTCCGGTCCGGCTGGCGGCGCGGGAGGTGGAGCGCCGAGCTCCACGAAGGCGACGTCGGCGTCGAGCCATGGCGCCGGCCATGTCCGCGGCGGTCCGGAATAGGCACGGCGCAGGTCCGGCGGCGAGATCTCCCCCAGGTCGTCGGGCGGACCGGCCACCGCCATGCCCGTCAGCATGGCGCAGAGCAGCGCCGCCCTGGCGATGCGGCCGCGCATATTCAATGGCAGTCCGCCGCCACCTGGTCGCGGTAGACCTCGAACGACACGGTGGCGGCCCACCGCTCCTCGCGGCCGCGCCAGCGTTCGCGCGTGTCGAGGGGGGAGAGCGCGGCCTCGACGGCCTGCGCCAGCGCGGCATCGCCGGGCGGCACGGCGACGACCAGCGTGGTCGGCTCCTGCGGTGGCAGGGTCGCGGAGAATTTCCGCCACGACCGCATCTTGAGCAGGGGATCGAGCAGCGTCTGATCGAGAATGGCCGCGTCGCAATCCCCCGTGCGCATGAGGATCAGGGCCGGCGCGGGCGCGCGCAGAACCTTCACGGTCGCTCCCAACTGTTCCGCAAGGGCGCGGGCGTGGACGTTCGCCTCAGCGGCGCAGACGGTCCGGCCCGCCAGCGCGCTCCAGGAGGAGAGCGGCTGGTCCGAGCGCATGGCGAGGCTGAGGCCGGAGGTGAAGCCGGTGGCGATGATGCGCGCCTTCCCCCGCAGGGGATCACCGGTGCCGGCGCGCGCCAGCACGAGGTCCACCTCGCCAGCGGAAAGCGCGCGCCCCGCGTCTTCTGGCGGAACCCGAGCGAGGCGCAGCTCCGCGCCCAGCGCCGCGGCGATCTCGCTGGCGAGATCCAGCTCGAAGCCCTCCTCCATGTAGAGGCGAGAATCGGGCGCATCCGGCGGGGGCAGCCAGGGGACGCCGACGCGCAGCGGCTGGCCGGCGAAGTCGCGCCCCGCCGCACGCGGCTGTGCCGGCGCGAGGAGGATGGCCGCGCAGCCGAGCGCCGCGACCAGGGAGAGGGCTGCCGTCAGCCGGACCAAGTGCTTGCGGGAAAAAGGCATTTCAATACCGAAAATGACCGGGTGGATCGGCGATGCGGGCCGGGGCCGTCTGCTCCCGGCCGTTCATGGCGACGCATGGCACCGGGGGTCTTGCATTTGTATATAAAAAAGGTCGATAATATCAAAATAGCAAGCGGCAAACGTCGTTTCGCCCCTCCTCCCAAAAGCCTGTCCCATTCGCGAGGAACCCATGTCCCATCGTTCCGTATCCGCCGGCCTGCTCGCGCTGGCGCTGACCTTGTCCGCCGCATCGACGGGCGCCGCCCGCGCGGAGGAGGCCGTGCTGCCGTCCATCAATCTCCAGCTCTCGCCCTGGACGGTGGTGGCGCAGGAGAAGGGCTTCTTCAAAGACGAGTTCGACAAGATCGGCACCAAGCAGGTGAACCTCATCGCCTCCGGCGCCGGCGAGCTCCTGGGCGCGGAGGCCGCGGCCGTGGGCGGCGGGGCGATCGCCATCGCCCAGCGCATGATCTACCCGGCCACCGTGCACCGGGCGAACGGCCTCGACGGCGTGGTGATCTGGGTGTCCGAGCCCTCCAACCGCTATCGCGCACCCATCCTCGCCCGCGCCGACAACGACAAGATCAATTCGGTGGCGGACCTGGACGGCAAGAAGTTCGGGTCGAGCCGCATCTCCTGCTACTGGTCGTCGCCGTTCGAGATCACGCAGAAGGCGGGCCTGCCCTTCGATTCGCGCGAGAAGGAGGGGCGCATCCGCTACACCTCCATCGACAATTCGGCGGTCGCCATCTCCTCGGTGCTGTCCGGCGCCACCGATGCCACCACAGCTCATCTCGCGGCGGGCGCCTTCACCGGCGCGTGGCTCTCCGGCAAGCTGAAGGTGATCGGCCACTCGCCCGACGACGGCGTCTATGTGAACAACGCCGGCCGCGTCACCTACTTCGCCCGCCGTGATTTCGTGAACAAGTATCCTGCTGTGGTGAAGGCCTTCCTCGCCGCCCGCGAGAAGACCCGCGAATGGGCCCTCGACCACGTGGACGAGGCGGCCCAGATCGTCGCCGACAAGACCCGTGTGCCGCTGGAGGTGGCGAAGTTCCAGATCACCCACGCGGGCGAGTGGGAGTTCATGGCCGGCGAGCCCAACGCCGACCGCGCCCGCAATGCCATCAAGACCTTCCAGGCCTGGTACGTGGACCATGGCGACGACATTCTCGCCGAGCGCGGCCTGACGGCGCCGCAGATCGACGCCTTCATCGACGGTCGCTTCTTCGTCGGCGGCCAATACTCCATCTACAACTGAACGGAAGTCGCCGGAGCCTCTGTGCTCCGGCGACCTCTTCCTTTTCAGGGCGTGCGGACACCAACACAGCGGAAATGAAGACATGGCGCATACCTCCGACACCATCGAGGCCGCCGCGGTGGAGGCGGGAACGGTGGACCTGCCGGCCGCCGGGACGGCGGGGCGGGGCTTCCGGATTCCGAACCTCACCGGCTTCATCCTGCCATTCCTGATCCTCGCCCTGTGGCAGACCGCGGCGGCGAACAAATGGATCGATCCGGTCTTCCTGCCAGCGCCGCTCAAGGTGGTCACGGCCTTCTGGACGATGCTGACCAAGCAGCATCTGGCCTTCGATTTCCTGGCCTCCATCAGGATCGTGGGCCAGGCCTTCCTCTATGGCGCGCTGGTGGGGGTGGCGCTGGGCATCGCGGCTGGCCTCTCGCGCAAGGTGGAGGAGTTCTTCGGCCCCACCTTCGACACCATCCGCCACATCCCCGGCATCGCCTGGCTGCCGCTCATCGTCCTGTGGCTGGGCATCGGCGCGCCGGCGAAGATCCTGGTCATCGGCAAGTCGGTGTTCTTCCCCGTGTTCCTGAACACCCTGCAGGGCATCCGCAACGTGGAGCGGAACTATGTGGAGCTCGCCAAGGTGCTGACGCTCACGCGTTGGCAGTTGGTGCGCAAGGTGATCCTGCCCGCCGCCATGCCGTCCATCATGGTCTCGCTGCGCTATTCGGCGGGCCTTGCCTGGGCGCTGGTGGTGGTGGCGGAGGGGCTTTCGGGCCTGGAGGGCCTGGGCTTCCTCATCTTCCGCGCCCAGGGCCTGCTGCTGACCGACCAGCTCCTGGTCTGCATGGTCATCATCGGCATCGTCGGCTTCGCCATCGATCGCTCCATGTATTTCGCGCAGAAGCGGGTCCTGAAATGGAAGCAGGGCTATGAGGGCTGAGCGCGTCTCGAAGGAACATCGTTCATGAGCACCCCCGGACATCTCAAGATCCGCGACATCTCCAAGACGTTCGCCGCGCGCGGGCGGCCGCTGGTCAAGGTTCTCTCCCATGTGAGCTTCGACGTGGCGCCGGGAAGCTTCGTCTCCATCGTCGGGCCCTCGGGCTGCGGCAAGTCCACCCTGCTGCGCGCCATCATCGGGCTCGACGACGACTACCAGGGCGAGATCCTGCTGAACGAGGCACGCATCCGCGGCACCTCGCTCTCGCGCGGCATCGTGTTTCAGGACCATCGCCTGCTGCCGTGGCTCACGCTGGAGCAGAACATCGGCCTCAGCCTGGAGAATTCCGGCTGGGGGCCGAAGGAGAAGGCCGAGACGGTGCGCGAGCACATCGCCCTCGTCGGCCTCACCGGCTTCGAGAAGGCCTATCCGCATGAATTGTCCGGAGGCATGGCGCAGCGGGCGGCCATCGCCCGCGGGCTCGTCGTCCGGCCGGAGATCCTGCTGCTCGACGAGCCGCTCGGCGCGCTCGATGCCCTCACCCGCGTGCACCTGCAGGAAGAGCTGCAACGCATCTGGGAACAGGAAGGCACCACCATGATCCTCGTGACCCACGATGTGGACGAAGCCATCTTTCTCAGCGACCGGGTGCTGGTGATGGCGGCCAAGCCGGGCCGGGTGGTGGAGGATCTGGCGATCGATCTGCCCCGCCCGCGCGACCGGGCGGACGTGGCGTTCGTCGCCCTGAAGCGGCGTATCCTGGAAGCCATGGGTGAGGGGAGCGGGCACGCCCCGTCGCGCGCCGCATGAGGCGCCACGACGCGCGCGGGCCGAGGGCGTTCGCCGCCGGCCTCGGCCTCGCCCTGCTGGTGGCGGCCTTTGCCGCCGGGCCGGCGCGGGGCATGGATACCGCGCCTTCCACCGACCTGCCCGATCTCTCCGAGAGCCGGGCGGCCATCTATGCGGGGGATTATGACCGGGCGCTGGCGCTGCTCATGCCGCTCACGGCCACCGTCCACCACGCCGATCTCTACAACCTGATCGCCTTCGCCAACCGCAACCTGAAGCGCTACGGGGAGGCCGAGCGCTGGTACAAGGAGGCGCTCTTCTACGATCCCGGCCATCGGCCGGCGCTCGAATACCAGGGCGAGCTGTTCATCGCGCAGCGTGATTTTCCGCGCGCGGAAAAGAACCTCGAGCTGCTGCGGCTGCTCTGCTACCCGCAGGGCTGCGAGGAATACGACCGGCTGAAGGCCGCCCTCGCCGCCGCCGGGCGGTAAGGAGGACTCCGTTCTCGCTCATGGCCTGCCGCATCCGCACGCGGCAAGCCATGCCGGCGGTCCCATCTGGACGCCCGGCTTGGCCGCAACTTCTTCCTCGGTCCGGATAATGGCGCCAAGCGCCGCATGGCGTCTGGGCGCGCTCCGTGCAGGCGCCTCCGTGCGTCGTCGCGCGCGGGCGATGGGCCGAGAGCGTGAGCCGCCCTTCCTGGCTGTAGGCGGAACGACCGGCCCGGTGATCGCCTCGGCTGCTGCCGTCGGCGATCACCGGACCCGGCCTCACCTCAGAAGAAGCCCCTGGAGGGCAGGGGCGTTCCGTTCACCAGCAGGTCGCCAATGGCCCGCGCCTTGTAGCTGGCGGGATTGTGCGAGGCGATGGTGCGTGCGTTGCGCCAGTGCCGGTCGAGGTTTACCGCGCGCTCGGTGGCCGAAGCGCCACCCGCCTCGAACAGCAGCGAGGCGGAGCGCAGGGCGAGGTCGTCCACCACCAGCTTGGCCTGGGCCGCCGCCTTCGCCGCTTCGGCCGCGAGCGCCTCGGCCGGCTCGCCCTTGTCGCGGGCGATGCTCGCCCGGTCCAGCGCTTCGGCCGCGGCGAGGATCAGGGCCTCCGCCGCGAACGCGTGGGCGGCGATCTGGCCCACCACCTGCTGGAGGAAGGGGTCTTCGGTCACGGTCTGGGTGGGGGCGTAGTAGAAGCTGCGCTTGCGGCGCTTCACGAGCGCGATGGCATCGTTCAGGATGCCCTTCACGATGCCCGCCACCACGGTGGTGAGGAAAAGCTGCGCCTGGGTGTTGGAATAGGCGAGGCCGTATCCCCACTCCGGCGTGTCGAGAATGGCTTCGTCGCGTTCCACCCGCACATTGTGGAAGCGGGTGGTGCCGGAGGCGGTGAGGCGCTGGCCGGCGCCGTCCCAGTCGTCCACGATCTCGATGCCTTCCCGTCCGGTGGGAATGATGACCGAGGCCACGCGCCCCTCCTCATCGGTGGCGCGCACCAGCATGGAATCCGCATAAAGGGTGCCGGTGCTGTAATATTTCACGCCCTCAAGGCGGAAGCCCTCGCCATCGGCCAGGAGACGGGTATCGGGCGCGACGCCGCCGGCCGGGCTGGACCCGGATTCGGTGGAGGCGAGGCCGAAGACGGCTCCTTCCCGCACCGCGGCCTGCCAGGCCCGGCTGCGATCGTCATAGGGGTGGCGGGTGAACTGCTCGGCCACCGTGAAATGGTTGCGGAAGATGTGCGCCACGTTGGCGTCCACCGCCGCCAGCTCCAGCGCGAGCTTGTAGACCTGCGGAAAGGAGGCGCCGGCCCCGCCGTCTTCCTTCGCAAGGCGGAGGGCGCCGAAACGCGCCTGCTTCAGCAGGCCGATGGCTTCGAAGGGCAGCACGCGCTTGAGCTCCCGCTCCGCGGAGCCCGCGCCGATGCGCGCGAACAGGTCCTGCCAGTCCGCAGGATCGGCGGAAGGCGTGGATGCTGGCGAAAGGGGGAGTTTGGCAACAGCTTTGTTCATGCTCGTTCTCGCGGAAACTAGGGGGGGTCAGACCTGGGCCGGGTGGGCGGCGGCGATGGGCTCCGGCGGAATATCGCGGGTGCGCCGTCGGCTTGCGGCCCGCTCGTGCCGGCGGACGGCGCGCTGCGGGATGGCCGCCTTGGCGTCTTCCTGCTCATGGCGCGTGCGCCGTCGCCCGGCGGTGGCTTCCGAGCCCGAGGGCGCCCGCTCCGATGCCATGGCGCGGTCGCGCGCTCGCGGGGCCCGCCGGAGGGCGCGAGGGCTGCGAACCGGCTTTCGGCGGCCGAAGCACGCGAAGGGGAGAGCCATGAGCACCACCATAATTAATTTTTTCTATAGAAACACTTGTGTATGGCGCGAAGTCAAGCGGCCGCCGCGCATCCCCACCGTTCCAGCAGGGCATGCGCGGAGGCGTCCGGAGGCGCGCTTCGGTGGTGCTGTGGAGTTAAGGGAGCCGCCTGGGGCCGGCGCCGAAGGGACGCGCGGCGGGGCGGCCTGGACGCAAAGAGTGCTTTTGGAGAAGGGCGGGGCCCGCGAGGCATGTGCCGGCGGCGATGGTCGGCCATCGCCCACGACGGAGGCGCCTGTCCTCATGTCACATGGACGATGCCCGTCCGGAATCAGCGGCCGCACGGACGCTCAGGCGCGATCCCGGCGCGGATGTCACGGATGTGGTCGCGGCAGCGCCTCAGGCGTCGCACGCCTCACGCGCGAGGCGCGCGCGCCAGAGGATGCCGCCGTCCGCGTTCGGGTGAAGGCCGTCCTCCGTCTGCGCGGAAAGGGGGGCGGACACGAGGCGCGCGCCGCTCTCGGCGGCCAGGGCGCGGATCACCGCGTTCTGCCTGGCGATGAAGTCCCGGTCGAACAGGTGCGCCGCCACCGGGAAGCGCGGGTCGACGGGATTGATCTCCACGAGGGTGATGTCCGGCGCGGTGATGCGGTCCAGCAGCCGCCGGTATTGGGTGGTCCATTCCTCGATGTCGGCATGCGGCTGGATGGCATCGTTCACGCCGATGGCCACCACCACGCGGGTGGCGTGGATGCGCTCCGCGATGCGCGCGCCCCGCCCCAGAAGATCCTTGAGCCGGGCGCCGGGAACGGCGGCATTGAACACCTCCTCCCCGCACAATCTGGATGGGCCGTTGGCGTAGGCGATGCTGTCGCCCAGCAGGGCCACCGGCGCATCGGTGAGGAAGGAGCCCGCCTCGTGCCGCGTGACGATGCGGCTCAGCGGAGGAATGGCGTGCGCGCCATAGGCTGCGGCCGCCAGCGCCGCGAGCGCGGCCAGGACCGGCCAGAGCCGGAACGGAAGCCGGCGGGGCCGGGATGCGGAAGCGCCGGAGGCGTGGGCATGTGTCATGAGCGGACCCGAGCGGTGTGAAGCGTGATGGCGCATGCTCGGCGGCGCGGGTGTCTCCGGTGAGACCGGGGGGAAACGAATGTTTGCGGGTGGATGTCTCTATGTTTCCGGCCGGCGCGGGGACGCCGGCACGCCGAGAGGGCCCGCCCGCCCGCTCGACCGGCCACCGCGCGAGTGGCGGAACAGCGCGAGACGCGACGATGCGCGCCCGCGATGGAAGATCACGCCACCTCAGCCGTTGCTCTCGTTCAGGATCGAGAGATCCGTCTTGGAAAGGGTGGCATAGGGGTTGGCGGCGTCGTCATCGTCCCGCGGCGGCTGCGGCGGGTTGGTGTTGGACGTGGCGGAGGATTCCTGGGACTTCTGCGCGGCGAGGCGCGCGGTGAGCTCGGTGATCTGGGCCGCCACCTGCTTCAGGTTCGCCTCCGCGGCCTTGACGGTGCTCTGCTTGTCCTCGTCGGAGAGCTCGGTCGAAGCCTCCGCGTCGTAGATCTGCTTCTGATAGGCATCCTGGCTCGCCTTGAGGCGGGCGATCTGCGCAGCGATATCGGAAGCGCCGCTCGAGGCGCCGCCGGTGGTGGACGTCGTTGAAACCGAAGAAACCGAAACCATGCCAGCCTCCTTATGGCTCAGGCCACATGGTCTTCTGCAAGATGCGGCTGGCGCAAAGCTGTGTTTCCGAATGTTGAAAATCGTGTTTCCGAATGTTTCCGGCGGCCGAACCCGGCGGGGGACTACGCATCGGCATGGCCGCATCCGGGGATGCTGGACGCTGGTATTGGAAATACGAAGTGTCTTGCTCCGGCTCGGAGGGGCGGCGTTGCTCCCCCAATGGGGTTTCCCGCAGCGGTTGTTCTTTGGCGTAAGGTGAGCCTTGCCGTCTTCTGCTGTCTTACGTAAGAAGTGGCGTGATGTTTTTCATCTCTCGAAGGCTACGATAATGTCCTTGGTCCGTACCCTGGCTGCCGCAGTTCTCGCCACCGGTTTCCTTGCTTTTCCCGCCCTCGCGAAAGACAGGAAGGTGGATGTCATCAACAAGACCGGGCACACCATGACGTCTTTCTTCGCGTCGAGCGTCGACCAGGAGAGCTGGGAAGAGGATATGCTCGACGGCGACACGCTGAAGAACGGCGAGACGCTGGACGCGGACATCGACGACGGCACCAACGCCTGCGTCTACGACTTCAAGGCGGTGTTCGCCGACGGCGACTCTGTGATCAAGCGCAAGGTCAACGTTTGTGAGGTCGGCACCTTCACCTTCCTGCCCTGATCCGCGCCGGGGCTCTCGCGCAAGGCGAGGGCCCCGCTGAGGTCTGATGCGCGGTCAGCCACCGGAGCGCGCCTCAATGGTCTTGCCGTGGCGCGCGCTTGGCCTGCCCCGTGAAAGGCCTCGGGGTGATGGCCTGTCTCCTTCCCTTGGATCGCAGATCCTGGATCTCAAGCTGGAGCATCCGGCGGCGGGAAGGCTCGGTGGCATCGCTCGCGCCTCCCTCCCTTTGCCCGCCCTGGGCAGGCGGTGGAGCGCGTCCCGCCGCGGGAAGGAGCTGCGGCTTCGCGGAGGACGCATTCCAGGTGCAGGGCCGTTCTCCAGTGGAAGCGCGTAATTGGTTCGCTGCGGCGGGATGAAATTTTGGATTTCCGATCAAATAATTTCCGGCCTTGCAATAAACACAATTGCCTCCTAATTTCCCACCGTCTGAATTTGACGGCTGATTTCCTGATGCGCATAGACGCATCTGACGATGACTCCCTTCAATTTCTAACTATTGGCCGGGCCCGATCCATCGGGTCGGGCGCCCATGCGCGATTGAAAGGATATCGTCATGAATATCGGTACGGTGAAGTGGTTTAACGCCACCAAGGGCTTCGGTTTCATCCAGCCCGAAAACGGCGGCGCGGATGTGTTCGTGCACATTTCTGCGGTCGAACGGGCGGGCATGCAGACCCTGGCTGAAGGCCAGAAGCTGCAGTTCGACATCGTCCGGGACAATAAGTCCGGGAAGAGTTCGGCTGGCAATCTTCAGGCTGCGTGATTTTCCTCGCCATTGACCACGGATGTACTGGCAATGGCGTAGAATGGCCCTGACGATGTCACGGAAGGCTCCGTCTCCATGAGGCGGAGCTTTTTTCGTTATGGCCCTCCCGACCGGGTGTGATCCCTCTGGATTGGTCTGTCCGCGCCGGGAAGGCGATGGGAAGGCGATGTCCCATTTTTATCGAAGTGTGGGGCGGGTGATTTTCGGGCTGTTTCCTTCCGCGAAAATGACGCGGTTCTCCGGCACGCTGGACGCCGCTGCCCGCAACAAGGACTTGCTCCTGCAGGGGGGGCGTCACGACAGCAGGGGCAGCCAGGGGCCCAGGCCTGCCAGCGTGCAAAAAGTGGAATCGGGCACGGATCAGGCGCCCGCGACACGAGTTCGCGGTCGTCACCCATGCTGCGCCGTCTTTCGGCTGATCCCCGCCCGCGCCTCCCGATGCACCCGCGGATCGTCCGGCACCGGGGCCTCCTCATGCTGCATGAGAGTGCACGGCGGGATTGCACCTTGGCCGTGCTCCCTATATTCGATTCGCCTGGAGCTGCCTGCAGCGCTGCGTCCCTGTGAGGAGAGTGTCGCCCGGAGGCTCGAACGAGGAAGATGTTTGACTTCTCATCTCTCCTTTTCGCGATTTTCTTCTCCACCGTGGGCAGCAGCGTCGTCCTGTTCGCCGCTTGGGCAACGTCGCGACGCGACGGTTTCCTGCTGACGTGCGGCCTTGGCGCGCTTCTCGTGGCGATCAGCGTGGTCTGCTCCGCCTTTTATGCGCAGGCTCCGCGCCCCTGGCTCGTCACCAGTGCCTACATCCTTCTCCTCGGCGGCTTGTCGACTATTTACGGTACAGCCTGGCAGTTCCGGTATGATGCCTCGCCGTCGCGCGTCGTAATTTTCGCTGCAGCGGTCTCTTTGGCCCTGACCGTGCCGCCGCACGCGCTGGGGTACAACGGCGTCGGCTTCGTGATCGGCTTTCTTTCGGCAGCCGCCCTGCTCTTCCTTGCGTCTTTCAATTTCTGGGCTGCCCGCCGGGAGGCGCCGGGGACGCTCATCGGCCTTTCCGCATTCTACTTCGCGATCGGCCTTTCCTTTCTTCCACGCGCGGCGCTCGTTGTCCTCGACGGGCGTGCGATCATGCCCGGCCCGCCACAGAACTGGGCGCAGACCGCAAGCCTCGCGTTGATCGTGGCGTCCGTTCCGGCCCTCGGCGCGCTCACCCTCGCCTTGAACCAGCAGCGCCTCGTGCGCGCTCACAGACAGCAGGCTCTCACAGATCCGCTGACCGGCTTGCCGAACCGGCGCGCGCTGCTCGAAAGCATGGCGGGATTGAGCGGGGAGGCGACGCTCGTCCTGTTCGACATCGACCGGTTCAAGAGCATCAACGACACTCACGGTCATGCGCGGGGCGACGAGGTCATTGCCCTGTTCGGGGAGGTGCTGAGGCAGCATCTTGCCCAGGGTCAGGTCGCAGCGCGCCTCGGGGGCGAGGAGTTCCTTCTTGTTTGCCCTCGCGGAAATATCGCGGACGTACGGGAACAATCGGACCGGCTGCGCCGCCGCTTCACCGATCGCGCGCATGCGGAGCTTGCGCTCAAGACCACCGTCAGCGGTGGTCTTTCCCGCGGCGACATCGGCGGCGCACGCTTCGACGAAGTGATGGGTGCCGCCGACAGGGCGCTCTATCGCGCAAAGCAGCTCGGGCGCGACCGGCTGGAGATGGCCCCCGACGAGAAGCTGTCGGGGGAGATCGGAGCCTGAAGCCGCCGATCACTCCATGGACTCTCTCTTAAGCCGGCCGCGAAATGGGGTTCGGGTCAAGGCGGTTAAGCCTCACGTTTTTTCGCGATGACCCAGGTCACGATTGGCCATTCCTTTTCGTTGCGCGTGGCGAGGCGGTACAAGGGGTGTGTTTCGTCCTCAGGGATTTTCGCCATACGGAAGCCCGCATGGATAAGCGCCCAGGCTTCGCGGTTTCCCCACGACCCGGTCTCAACGACGTCGCAGCCAGCGCTGGTCGCGAGTAATGCAAGGGCGTCTGGAGTAAAGCGCCAAAAGTCCTTGGGCACTCCGTGTATCTCATTGATGAAGCATGTCGTGTGGCAAATCAGTCCGCCCGGCTTTGCCACCCTCGCGGTTTCGGCGAAGGCCACGAATGGGTTGCCCTCTATGTGCTCAAATACTTGGTCGGAAACGACAAAATCGAAAAATTGATCCTGGAATGACAGGTTTATGATGTTTTCTTCGGGATAATTCGCAAGCGTATATTTTACCTTTGTCAGTCCAAGTATTTTTCCAAACCATCCCGAGTTGGAAATCGCCAGACAATTTTTAGCTTCGGAATCATGGGCCGCAAATTTACCCCTGAGAGCTTTATACATCGCGGTCCGCGTAATGTGCCAATCATTCGGCCCGCTGGCGTTCTTCAGGGCGTGTGCAATGAGCTCTTTGATCGTCGAGTCGCTGAAAGCAAACTGGGTCACACGGCCACCTCGAAATAGGGTCGAGTTTCAACGTCAATCGCGCCGGTAAATGGCATGCCCACGGAGGCGGGATCCATGGTGGAATGGGCCATATCCCTAGCTTAACGTCAACTCGGCTGCCTCATTCGGGCGACATTGAAGTCGGCGAGGTTGTCGGTGCGTTGCTCTATGGCGGACCGACCAGGGCTGTACGCGGCCGGACGAGATGGCGATGCTGGGCTATCGCCCCCGTGCCTGCGAAATAGCTAATCTATTCATCTGTGTGAGATGCGGAATGGTGGGCGATGCAGGGATTGAACCTGCGACCCCTCCCGTGTGAAGGGAGTGCTCTCCCGCTGAGCTAATCGCCCATTCCGTCGCGGAGGAGCGCTTGTTAGAGCTTAGGGCCCCTTGGTGTCAAGGGGGGTGCCCGCGAGCCCCTCGGGCACCCCCATTTGTCCACAGGTGTTGCCGGCGCGTCCCGGCGGCCGTCTTCGCCGGATGGTCGTCAAACCCCTGTGCCTGAAGGGTTTGACGGCGCCGCGCGGGGTTTCCGCTCAGGCCGCCGCGCGCGGCAGCAGGGCCGCGACGGCGCGCGCGAGCTCGTCGTAGTGGTGAATCAGCGCGTCGGCGCCCAGCTCCGCCGCGGGCATTTCCGTGTAGCCGAACGAGACGGCGATCACGGGCACGCCGGTGGCGCGCGCGGCGCGGATGTCGGTGATGCTGTCCCCCACCATGATGGCGCGGGCGGGCGCCCCGCCGGCGGCGGCGATGGTGGCGCTCAGCGGCAGGGGATCGGGCTTGGGCCGGGCATAGGTGTCGCCGCCGGTGACCACGGCGAAGCGGCCGGTGAGGTCGAGGGCGTCCAGCAGCTCGCGGGCGAGGCGCTCCAGCTTGTTGGTGCACACGCACAGGCGCGCCCCGGCGTCGGCCAGCCGGTCGAGGGCCGGCAGCAGGCCGGGGAAGGGCCGCGATTCGTCCGCGATGTGGGCCGCGTAATGGGCCACGAACTGCTGGTTCAGCTCGGAGAGCTCGGCCTCGGAGAAGGGCACGCCGGCGCTGGTGAGCGCGCGCTGGATCAAGAGCTTCGCGCCGCCGCCGATCATGTTGCGGGCGTGGGCGCGCTCCACCTGCGGCAGGCCGTGGCCGGCGAGGATGGCATCGAGGGCGTTCAGCAGGTCGGGCGCGGTGTCCACCAGCGTGCCGTCGAGGTCGAAGGCGACGACGGGATGCGAGTCGACGGACACGCCCGGCGCGGAAGTCGCCGGAGCGGGGGAGGACGGGGCGGATGGTGTCGGGGCAGCTGGTGTCGGGGCAGACATGGGACGTTCCTCGGCTGTGCTGTGGGGTCGCGGGCCTTTGACGGCGGCCCGCCTTAAATCCTGCCGTTTTTCGGCGCCAGCGTCGCGGCCCTTGTCGTGCCTGCGGCCACACAGCGCGGGCGCGAGGCAGCCGATGGAGGTGCGCATGCGGATGAAGCGGCGGTGGGCGTTCGCCCCGGTCGGGCGGGTTGCGGAAGGCGGGCGCGGGGCCGGCATCTCGGCGCTGGCGGCGGCGGGCTTCCTCCTCGCGGCGGCGACAGGCGCATCCGCGCAGAGCTTCGGCGCCTACGATTTCGCCGCCCCGCCCTCGGCGGAGGCGAACCGGGTCTATGGTGTCGGCCGCAAGACGGGCGAGGTTTCCGCCTGCCAGTTCGAGCGGCCGGCGGGGTCGTCCGTGGGCGTCACGCGCTGCTTCGCCCAGGGCGAGGGGGCCGGCACGCAGAAGGCGGGGCGCTATGGCCTCGTCTCCACCCATTATGCGGGTGAGACCGGCGTCTTCCGCGTGAATTACGAGACCGGCGAGATGAGCATCTGCTACGTCCGCGACCTGCCGAAGGCGGACGGCAAGACCGAGCCCACCGTGCTGTGCACGCCCCAGGCCCGCTGAGCGCGCGGGCGGGTGAGGCGTCGCGGCGCTTGTCCGCTGCAGCGATCGGGGCTAGAGCCGGGGGCGAGAGGGGCACCTTCGCCTTGCGCGGGTCGGGTGCCCTGGCCCGCATTCGCGCACAACGACGGAAACGCCCCATGGCTCCTGCCGAAGACTTGAAGCGCCGCGCCGCCGCCGCCGCCCTCGAATATGTGCAGGACGGCATGCGCCTGGGCCTGGGCACCGGCTCCACCGCGCGCCACTTCGTGGAGCTGCTGGCGGAGAAGGTCTATGCCGGGCTCAAGGTGATCGGCGTTCCCACCTCCGAGCAGACTTTAGCTCAGGCGGTGGAGCTCGGCGTGCCGATCGCGACCCTCGACGAGGTGGGCGAGCTGGACCTGTGCGTGGACGGCGCCGACGAGGTGGGCCCCGGCCTTGCCCTGGTGAAGGGCGGCGGCGGGGCGCTGCTGCGCGAGAAGATCGTGGCCCGCGCCGCGAAGGAAATGGTGGTGATCGCCGATGCCACCAAGAAGGTGGACGTGCTCGGCCGCTTCCCGCTCCCCATCGAGATCGTGGATTTCGGCGCCGCCAGCATCACCCGCAGCGTCGACGAAGCCATCCGTTCGGCCGGCTGTTCCGGCGAGCTGCGCCCGCGCCGCGATCGCGACGGTCATTCCTTCATCACCGATCAGGGGCATGTGCTCCTCGATGCCCATCTCGGCCGCATCCCGGACCCGGCCGCGCTCGCGCGCGCCATCTCGGAGGTGCCGGGCGTGGTGGAGCACGGGCTGTTTCTGGGCCTCGCCAGCCGGGCCGTGCTGGCCGGGGCGGATGGCATCGTGGTCCTCGATCGCCAGGCTTGAGTGAACAATTGCGCTTTCCGGAGAAGATGATGCGTTCTTCCAACTTCGCCTCTCGCCGTTTCGGCCTGCTCATGGCCGCGGCGGTCTCGGTGTCCGTCCTCGGCGGAGCCCTCGCCGGCCCCGGCGCGGCGCTGGCGCAGCAGGCGGCGGCCCCCACGGCGGTACAGATCGATCTGGCCAAGCAGCTCGTGGAAGCCAACGGCGAGGTCCGCGCTTTCGACGGCGTGATCGCCAATATCGTGGACGGAGCCGCGCTGTCCTTCCTCTCCACCAATCCCGACCTCGCCAAGCAACTGCGTGAGGTGGCGATCGCGGTGCGTCCGGAGTTCGAGAAGCGCAAGCCCGAGCTGCTGCAGATCCTGGCCGTTGCCTATGCCACGCGCTTCAGCGAGGCCGAGCTGAAGGAGGCGCTGACCTTCTACCAGACCCCCACCGGCCGCAAGCTGGTGTCGGATCGCCCGGCCATCGTGCAGCAGGCGGTGCAGGGGGTCCAGGGCTGGGGCGCCCAGCTCAACGCCCAGGCCGTGGAGCGCGTGCGCGCCGAGATGAAGAAAAAGGGCTTCGATCTCTGAGGCTCTCCGTTCCGGCACCGGGCCGGGGCACATCCGTGACATCTCGACGGCCGGCGGGGGCGACCTCGCCGGCCGTCGTCGTTCCGGGGCCCGATGCCGCGGGTCCGTGAGTCTGCCCTGAGGGCGCGCGGACCGGCCCGCGCGGCATACGGCGTGGAAACCCGCTTTGCACCGGCAGAGGCGGAGCCGAGGGTCCGGGCCCGGTGGCGCCCCCTTCCTGATGCGGGAAGGGGCTCCTGGGGCACGCCTCCCGGCTCACGCTCCCGGGCTCAGATGGCGTCGGTGCGGGCCTCTCGGGGGCCTTCGGGGGCGGGGGCGCAGGCGGCGAGCAGGCTGTCGCGCTTCAGGTTCGGGCTGTAGTGGGGGTCCACCAGGGTGGTGGCGTGCCAGATCGCGTCGAAGCGCGCGCGCTGGGCCTTCAGCCGCGCCCGGTGCTCGGCGGTGCGGCGGCGCCCGCGCGAGGCGGATTCGTGGTGGATCAGCAGCGCATGCGGGGTCTCAACCACGCCGTAGCCGCCGCGCCGGGCCCGCAGGCACAGGTCGATATCGTTGCAGTCTTCGGCGAAGCGCACTTCGTCGAGGGGGCCGATGGCGTCCCACACGTCCTTGCGGATCAGGAGGCAGGCGCCGGTGACGGCGCTGAGGTTCTGACGGGTGAGCAGGCGCCCCTCATAGCCGCGCGCCCAGTGCGGGCAATGGGCGAACCAGTGCGCCGCGTAGCGGAACAGGCCGGCGATGACGCCCGCGTGCTGGATGGTCCGGTCCGGAAACAGCAGCTTGGCGCCCACCACGCCAGTGTCCGCCGCCCCGTCGCACCGGCAGATCAGGCCCACCATCTCGTCGAGCCAGCCGCCCTCGATGACCTCGATGTCGTTGTTGAGCAGCAGGATCAGCTCGCCCGTCATGGCGGCGACGCCGGCGTTGCAGATGCGCGGGAAGTTGAAGTCGCCGTCGTCGCGCACGATGGTCGTGGCGGGCCAGGCGGCTTTGGTCTCCTCGAACAGGGCGAAGGTTTCCGGCTCCACCGAGCCGTTGTCCACCACGATGATCTCGAAGTTGCGATAGGCGGTGTTGGCCACCAGCGTGCGCAGCGTCATGCCCAGCACGGCCGCGCGGTCGCGGGTGGGGATGACGATGGACACCTTCGGCGCCGCCGCCGGCACCGGGAACAGGGGGCGCAGGAAGCGCCCGTCCGCGCTCACCTCCACCTTGGTGCCGAGGCGGGCCTCAAGGGCGCGTGCCCCCTCGGCCGCGGCCGCGGCATCCGCGAAGCCCGGCTCGCCCGCCGTGCCGACATAGGCGACGCGCGGCAGGTGGCGGATGCGCGCGCTGTCGAGCCCCTCCACATAGCGCAGCACGAGATCGTAAAGGGCGGCGGAGCCGAGGGAAGGGTCGAGGCCCAGCGCCCGCGCCGTGTCGGCGCACAGCACCGTGAAGGCACCCATATAGGGCCAGGCTTCCAGCAGGTGGCGGTTGAAGGCGGGCTTGAACACGCCTTCCAGCGGCGCCCCCGCCGCATCCCGGCGCTCCTCGTCGGTGTAGAGGAGCTGGCAGTCCGGGTGCGCGGCGAATGCGGCGCGGATCATGGCGACAGCGTCGCGGGTGGGCGTGCCGGCGGGGTCGAGCACCGTCACGAGCGCACCGGGCGCCGTGGCGGCGAGGGCGGCCGCGAGCCCTTCCGCCGCGCCCGACCCCGGCGCGGGCACCCGCCGGGCCATCGCGGCCACTTCGTCCGGCAGCTCCGGCGCATCGGCGGGCAGGGCGAGCAGCCACGCGAAGGCAGGGTCGCCCTGGGCTTTCAGCGCCGCCGCGCAGGCGCGCAGCCCGGCGGCATCGCAGGCCGGCCCGGCGCTGATGAAGACGAGGCGTGGCGCCGCCTCGGCCGGCACCACCTCCGCGAAATCCTCCACCCACCGGCTGCGGAAGCGCTGGTAATCGGCCTGCTGCGCATAGCGGCCGAAGGGCGAGGAAACGATGAGGGTGGAGAGGCGCGCGCGCAGCTCGCGGGCGGCATCGGTGGCGATCTTCCAGCGCTGGGAGAGGCCGCCAAGGCCGCCCTTCGCGCCCGGCGGCATCTCGATGCGGCCGCGCAGGAAGGCGTTGAGCTTCAGCACCAGCCGGCTGAGGGGGTAGGAATCCGGTACCGGCAGGAAGCCCGCGCGCAGCTCCGCGCCCGCGCCGGTGACGACGATGCGCGCCGCGCCGTGGGGCAAAGGCACGAGAATCAGCGGCTCGTCCGTCGCCAGCGGTGCTGAGAAGAGGGGCGCGCCGTCCGCATCCTCCACCTTCAGCATCAGGCCGGGCCCGGCCCCCGTGAAGCGCAGGGCGATCAGCGCATCGCGCCCCCGCATCTTGAGGCGCACGGCGAGCGGCACGGGAAACACCACGCCCTCGGGCCCCGTCCGCCCGCGCCGCAGGGGAAGGGGAGGGATCTCGTCGGCCATGGTGCGCGCTCGCTGCATTGCTTCAGGCCGCCTTACACCACCGAGGGGTGGGCGAAGGCAAGGGCTGCCGCCCCCGCGGACGCGTGCGGAGGCATCGCGGCACCGTGTCGGCTTGACGCGGGGCAGCGGCCCTGACTTGTCTGGGCACCATACGGAGCGGCCAGAAGGTGGAGCCCCATGTCGCAGGCGCAGTCGCAGAGGGAAGTGGATCTGTTCGTCATCGGCGGAGGCTCCGGCGGCGTGCGCGCGGCGCGGATCGCCGCCCAGCACGGGGCCAAGGTCATCATGGCCGAGGAGTACCGGGTGGGCGGCACCTGCGTGATCCGCGGCTGCGTGCCGAAGAAGCTGTTCGTCTATGCCGGGCGCTATGCCCATGACCTGGAGGACATGGCCGGCTACGGCTGGCGGGTGGACGCGGTGGAGTTCGACTGGCGCACCCTCGTCGCCAACAAGGACAAGGAGATCGCGCGCCTCGAAGGCATCTACACCCGCAACGCCCAGTCCGCGGGCGTGGAGCTGGTGGCCTCGCGCGCGGTGGTGGTGGACCCTCACACGGTGCGCATCCTCTCCACCGGGGAGGAGGTCAAGGCCCGCTACATCCTGGTCGCCACCGGGGGCCGTCCGGCGCTGGGGCCGGCCATTCCCGGCGCCGAGCTCGCCATCACCTCCAACGAGGCGTTCAGCCTGCCGCGCTTCCCGAACCGCATCGTCATCCAGGGCGCGGGCTATATCGGCGTCGAGTTCGCCTGCCTGTTCCGGGCGCTGGGGGCGGAGGTGACGCTGGTCTATCGCGGACATGCGCCGCTGCGCGGCTTCGATGAGGAAGTCCGCACCCACATGATGCAGGAATTCACCACCGCCGGCCTGCGGCTGATGCCGGGCCAGTCCATCGCCTCCATCGAGGCGGTGGAGGGCGGCAAGAAGGTGACCTATTCCGACGGCTCCACCCAGGAGGTGGACGAGGTGATGCTGGCGGTGGGCCGCATTCCCGCCACCCGTGACATGGGCCTGGAGGAAGCCGGCGTGGAGCTGGACAAGGTGGGCGCGGTGGTTGTGGATGCGCAGTCGCGCTCCTGCGTGCCGTCCATCTATGCGGTGGGCGACGCGACCAACCGCGTGAACCTCACGCCCGTCGCCATCCGCGAGGGCCACGCCTTCGCCGACACGGTGTTCGGCAACAAGCCGTGGACCATGGACCATTCCCTGGTGCCCACCGCTGTGTTCTGCGAGCCGGAGATCGGCACCGTGGGCCTCTCCGAGGAGGCCGCGCGCGCGGCCGGGCGGCCGGTGGACATCTACAAGACCGCGTTCCGGCCGCTGAAGGCCACCCTTTCCGGCCGCGAGACGCGCATGTTCATGAAGCTGGTGGTGGATGGGGAGACCGATCGGGTGCTCGGGGTCCACATCGTCGGCGAAGGGTCAGGCGAGATGATCCAGGTCGCCGGCATCGCCGTGGGCATGGGCGCCACCAAGGCCGATTTCGACCGCACCATCGCGGTGCACCCCACCGCCGCCGAGGAACTGGTGACCATGCGCACCAAGGCCTCCTGAGCGACACGGCTTTTGCCCGCCCGCGCCGGGGCGCGGGCGGGCACTCGCGCGGCCCGGCGGGGGTCAGGCCGCGCAGAGGGCGCCGGAGCACGGCGGCGTCTGCGCCATCCCCTCCAGCAGGCTGACGAGGGGCGAGTCGTCCGCCTCCGCGCGCACCTGGTGGCCGAGGGTCACGGCGGCGTCGGTGAAGGCCGGCTCGTCGAGCAGGCGGCGCAGGGCGGCGTGGATCTCATCCACGCTTGCGGCCGCATCCAGCGTGAGGCCGGCGCCCCGCGCGGCGACGCGGGCGGCGTTGTCGGCTTGGTCGCGGCCGTGGGGCATCACCAGCAGCGGGCAGCCGGCGGCGAGCGCCTTTATCACCGTGCCGTGGCCGCCGTGGGTGACCACCGCCGCCGCATCGCGCATCACCGCCCCGTGGGGGGCGCTGTCCATCACCGCGACATTGTCCGGCACCGCGCCGAGGTCCGCGCGCAGCAGGGAGCCGCCGAGGGTCACCAGCCCGCGCGCCGGCAGGCGGGCAAGGGCGTCGATCACCTTCTGCACCGCGCCCGCATGGTTCTGGAAGGTGGTGCTGAAGGCCACCGCCACCAGCGGCCTGGGATCATCATCCGCGAAGGGGGATGCGAACGGCGCCGCCCAGCCCGGCTCGGCCAGGATGGGCCCCACGTAGCGCAGCCCTTCCGGTACCGGGTCGGGCGCGAAATCGAACGCCCGGCTGGTGGCGAGCAGCAGGGCGCGGCCGGCGCGGTGCTGGTCGGCGAGGCTGGCGAGGGGCGCAAGGCCGAGGCCCTCGCGCGCGGCGTTGAGGGCCGGCAGGCCGCCCGCGTCGAGCGCCGCGCGGATGCCGGCGCGGATGGCTTCGTGCTCGGCCGCCTCCTGCGCGGTCGCGGCCGGCATCAGGCCCGGCCCCATGGGCGGCACCCCGGCGGGCGGGAACAGATTGATGTTGACCCCGAGCAGCACCATGTTCTGCCCCGCCGCCTCGCAGCCCAGGTGCGTGCCGAACAGCATCTCGTTCGCCACCACGAGGTCAGCCGGCTCGCGCGCCAGCTCGGCCATGATGTCGTCCGCGAAGGCGCGGGCCGGGCCGGTGAGCAAGGCGCGGCAGGCGGCCATGATGCCCTCGAACGGCGTCGGCGCGGCCCAGTCGTGGAAGAGGTCGAACTCCCGCGTGCGGCCGATCTTGGAGGGGGCGGTCGTCCACGGCACGAAGCGGGCGCCGGTGGCGAGCGCGTCCACGCGGTTGCAGGCGTCGCTCATGAGGCGCACGCGATGGCCCCGCGCCACGAGGCGGCGGGCGACCTCCAGGAAGGGCGGCACCGAGCCGCCCCCCTCGAAGGTGGTGAGAAGGAACGATTTTCCAGGCATGTCAGTCACGGCGGGGCACCTCCGGGCAGACGGCGGCGGAAGGCGTCCCGGCGTGCGCGCCGAGAATGCCCTCCGCCAGGGATTGCATGAGAATGCGTGTCTCGGCGGCGCTGCGGCCCATGTCGCGGCGCAGCAGCTTCCAGGTGTAGAGGTCGGTGGCGACCACGAGGGTGTCGAGCCGGTCGCGGCGCGCCTCTTCCGGCAGCGGCTCCAGCCAGGGACTGAAGACGGCGGCGATCCAGGCGCGGTGGGAGGCGCGGCCGGCATCGGTCATGGCCCTGAACGGGGCGTGCCGCTCCTCCTGGGCGAGGACGCGCATCACCAGGTCGCCGGCGGCCTCGTAATCCTCCACCAGCACGGCGAGCGCGCCGGCGATGTCGCCGGGCGCGATGCGTCGCCGCTCGTGGATCTCGCTGGCGACGCGCTGCTTGACCGCATCGAGCAGCCCGTCCTTGCCGCCGAAGCGGCGCACCACGGTCGGCACCGTGACATCGGCGTCGCGGGCGATCTGCTCAAGGGTGATCTCCTCGAACCAGTCGTCGCGGATGCGGCGGGCGAAGGCGTCGAGGATGCGCTCGGCGGTCTGCTCGGCGGCGCGGGCGCGGGCGCCCTGGTTGTAGGCGCGCCGGGGCGGATCTGCGGAGGAGGGGGCGTTCACGGATTTCATGATAGTATGACTATCGCGAAATCCGTGCCCGCGTCAATAAATCATTTAAGTGAGGCTTACATGAAAGTGGCGCTCACGGCTGGTGCCCGAACAGCCGCCATTTCTCGGCCCAAAGGGCCGCCACCACCGAGAGCGTGGACAGTACCAGATAGGTGAGGCTCAGCGGCAGCACCGTGCCGTCGAAGGCGCGGCCGGCGGCCAGCGCCAGCAGCGCCGCCATGAGCGTGGTGTAGCAGCCGATGAAGGAGGAGGCGGTGCCCGCCACCGCGCCCAGCGGCTCCATGGCCATGGAGTTGAAGTTGGGCACCGTGAGCGCGAACAGGAACTGGCCCGCCGCGATCAGTGTGCAGAACAGCCAGAAGGGCGGCCTTCCGCCGAACGCCAGCGCGGCGGCCACCAGCCCCACGGAAACCGCGAGGAAGCCCAGGAGGCCGCCATGGGAGAGCCGCCGCATGCCCATGTGCCGCACCAGGCTGGCGTTGAGGAAGGAGGCCACCGCCATGGTGCCCGCGACACCGGCGAACAGCACCGGGAACATGGCGCCGAGCTTGTACACGTCGGTCTGGAACACCTGGGAGGCGGAGCCGACATAGCTCATGAGGCACCCCATCATGAGGCCCATGGCGGTGGCGTAGCCCACCGAGCGGCGGGTGGTGACCGAGAGCTTCATGCCCGCGAGGATGGCGCGCGGCGAGAAGGGGATGCGGTATTCGGGGTGCAGCGTCTCGGGCATGCGGAGGCCGAACCAGAGCGCGAGCACGAGAGCGAGCGCCACCATGGCCACGAAGATCATCCGCCATGAGCCGAAGATCAGGATGGCGCTGCCCGCCGCCGGTGCCAGGATGGGCACGGCCAGGAACACCATCATGGTGAGCGACATGATGCGCGCCATCTCGCGTCCCTCGAAGCGGTCGCGCACGATGGCGACGGCCAGAACCCGCGCCGCGCCCGCTCCCGCGCCCTGGATCACGCGCGCCACGATGAGGGTGGTGAAGGAATCGGTGAACAGCGCCAGCAATCCGGCCGCGATGTAGATGGCGATGCCCACCATCAGCACAGGCCGGCGGCCCACCACATCCGACCAGGGGCCATAGACGATCTGCGCCGCGCCGATGCCGATGAGGTAGGCATAGACCGCAAGTTGTACGTCGTTCGGGTTGGCGAGGCCGAAATGGTCACGCATGAAGCCGAAGGCGGGCAGAAGATTGTCGATCGAGAAGGCGGTGATGCCCATCATAAGGGCGATCAGCAGGACGAATTCGGTGAAGCCGGGGGTGGTCTTCACGACTGAACCGGGGGCAAGGGACATGACGCACTCGGGGGTGAGGTGTCCCGCAACAGACACGCGCAGGGGCTTGCGGCAACGGAAAAGCGTTGGCGCGCGGCGGTGCACTCATAGGGGAAGGCGCCGGCGAAGAGAAGGGCATCGGGCGCGGGGCTGAGGGGATCTTGCAACTGCGATGCAGCATCGCCACATGGGCTTCCACGGATGGCGTCGCCTTTCGGAAGCCGCGGTGTTCATGTATAAACCCGCTTCCGGCTAGGCGAACACAAGAGGAACGCCAGTCCGGGTCCGGCCGGGAACAGTCCCGCACCGGCAACCTCATGGAGAGTCAAATGGTGACCCGCCCGCACTCCGCACCCGTTTCTGGCGCCGAGAAGTCTCGCCGCGCCGAAGGCTGGCGTCCGGAGAGCTGGCGATTTTATCCCGGCGTCCAGATGCCCGATTATCCGGACAAGGCGCTGCTCTCCGAGGTAGAGGCCAAGCTTGCCTCCTATCCGCCGCTGGTGTTCGCCGGCGAGGCCCGCAAGCTGAAGGCGGAGCTGGCCCGCGTCGCCAAGGGCGAGGCGTTCCTGCTCCAGGGCGGCGACTGCGCCGAGAGCTTCGAGGAGCATTCCGCAGACAATATCCGTGATTTCTTCCGGGTGTTCCTGCAGATGTCCGTGGTGCTCACCTTCGCCGGCTCGGTACCGGTGGTGAAGGTGGGCCGCATCGCCGGCCAGTTCGCCAAGCCCCGCTCCTCGGATAACGAGACTGTGGACGGGGTGACGCTGCCCAGCTACCGCGGCGACATCGTCAACGACCTCGCCTTCACGGCCGAGGCGCGCGTGCCCGATCCGCGCCGCCAGCTCGAAGCCTACCGGCAGGCGGCGGCGACGCTGAACCTGCTGCGCGCTTTCGCCAACGGCGGCTATGCCAACCTCGCCAACGCCCATGCTTGGATGCTGGGGTTCGTGAAGGATTCGCCCCAGTCCTCCCGTTACCAGGAACTGGCGAACCGAATCACGGAGGCGCTGGACTTCATGCGCGCCTGCGGGATCGATCCCAAGAGCCATCCCGAATTGAGCTCGACGGATTTCTTCACGAGCCACGAGGCGCTCCTGCTTGGCTATGAACAGGCCCTGACCCGCGTGGATTCCACCTCCGGCGACTGGTACGCCACCTCCGGCCACATGCTGTGGATCGGCGACCGCACCCGCCAGCCGGACCACGCGCACGTGGAGTATTTCCGCGGCATCCACAACCCGATCGGCATCAAGTGCGGCCCCTCGCTGACGCCGGACGGCCTCATCCGCCTGCTGGACATTCTCCAGCCGGACAACGAGGCCGGCCGCATCACCCTCATCTGCCGCTTCGGTGCGGACAAGGTGGGCGATCACCTGCCGGCGCTGGTGCGGGCGGTGGAGAAGGAGGGCCGCACCGTGGTGTGGTCTTGCGATCCCATGCACGGCAACACCATCAAGGCGGCCTCGGGCTACAAGACCCGTCCGTTCGAGCGGGTGCAGGCGGAGATCCGCGCCTTCTTCGACGTGCATGCGGCCGAGGGCACCCATCCCGGCGGCGTGCACCTGGAGATGACCGGCAAGGACGTGACCGAGTGCACCGGTGGCGCCCGCGCCATTTCCGACGAGGACCTGCGCGACCGCTACCACACCTACTGCGATCCGCGCCTCAACGCGGAGCAGGCCATCGAGACCGCCTTCCTGGTGGCCGAGCTGCTGAAGCGCGACCGCGTTGCCCGCGGCCGGGTGACGGTGGAAGCGGCGGAGTGATCCGTCGCCGATGAAATGCGAGAGGGCGTCCGGTTGCTTTTGGCTTCTGGACGCCTGCCTTGCCGGACGCTTGGCTTTCTCCCATGCGGGAACTGCCGATTCTTCAAGGCGCTGCCGGTGACGGCGGCGCCTTTTTCATGCGGGATGGTGTCCGGGCAAGGACGTTTCCGGACGCCTGCTGCCCCGCGTGGCCGGCTTCCGGCGGCGGTCGGGATCGGCCCTCTTCTGTACCAATGCGGGTGAGGGCGCCCTGGATGCGCGCGGATCACCGTTGTCTGTGGAATGGGATGGCGCCGCCTCGCGCCCCGTAAGGGCCGGTGGGCCGTTTTGCACGGGGCGGCCTCGGGTTCCACTTGCGACTGGCGGGAGCGGGAGCCCCGCTTCCGTTGCTCACCAGGGCGCAGGTGCCTTCCCTGACAATTCCGGGCGGCGGAGCGGGCTCGCCGCGCCGAAGAGGCGCGGCGTTACCCAACAGGTTCAGTAAATGCCGCCCGATCAGCCTCACTTCACAATCGCGGACGCGAGGCCGCCTGCCAGTTCCGGGCGGCTTCTACCCGCGCATGAGCGCGGAGACGTGGGCGGAGGCGGAGGACGCGAGGGCTTCGAGGTCGTAGCCGCCTTCCAGCAGCGACACCACGCGCCCGCCGCACACCCGGTCCGCCACGTCCATGAGGCGGCGGGTGACCCAGGCGAAATCGGTGTCCACCAGCCGCAGCGAGGCCATGGGATCGCGCACATGGGCGTCGAAGCCGGCTGAGATGAGGATCAGGTCCGGGTGGAACGCCTCCAGCCGCGGCAGCACGCGGCTGTCCATGGCGTCCTTGAACTGGGTGCCGTCGTCACCGGCGCGCAGGGGCGCGTTCACGATGGTGTTGGCGGTGCCGGTCTCGCTCACCTCGCCGGTGCCGGGGAAGAGCGGCATCTCGTGGGTGGAGCAATACATCACGCTGTCGTCGTCCCAGAAGATCTGCTGGGTGCCGTTGCCGTGGTGCACGTCGAAATCGACGACGGCGACCCGCTCCAGGCCGTATTTCGCCTGGGCGTGGCGGGCGGCGACGGCCACCTGATTCAGGAGGCAGAAGCCCATGGGCTTGCGCACCTCGCAATGATGGCCGGGCGGGCGCATGGCCACGAAGGCGTTGGCCACCTTGCCTTCCATGACCTCGTCCACGGCGAAGCAGGCGCCGCCGACCGCGCGCAGCGCGGCCTCCCAGCTTCCGGGGGACATGACGGTGTCCGAATCGATGCGCACCAGCCCCTCGCTCGGGGAGGCGCCGCCCATGGCGTCGAAGAAGTCCGCCGGGTGCACGCGGATGATGTCCTCGCGCTCCCCGCGGGGGGCGCTGTCGCGGACCAGGAGAGAGAACTTCTCCTGCTCGAAGATGCGGTCCAGCACCCGGATCCGGTCGGCGCGCTCGGGGTGGCCGAGCGGGGTCAGGTGATTAAGGCCGGCCGGATGGGTGACAAGCAGCGTGGACATGAAACGGCGGACCTCCCTATGAGTTTTATTTTATAGAACTCATAACATAGGTCGCAGCCGCGGGCACAGCTTTGAGACGGCTCAAAGCCGCGTGTTCTATTTTTCGTCGAGCCGCTTGGAGAAGACGATGCGCGGTTCCTCGATGAAGCCTTCGGCATGATAGAAGGCGCGCACGTCCGCATTGTCGGGGCGCACCAGCAGCATCAGCTTGGGCACCGCGCGGGCGCGCAGCCAGTCCTCGGCCGCGGTCAGCAGCAGGCTGCCCAGGCCCTGGCGCTGGCGCGCGGGCTCCACGCCCAGATAGTAGACCCACCCGCGATGGCCGTCATGGCCCACCATCACCGAGCCCAGCAGCGTGCCGCCGGCCTTGCCGGTGAGGATGGTGGAGTGCGGCCCGCGCCGCGCGAGGGCGATGTCGGCATGGGGATCGTTCCAAGGCCGGGTGAGGCCCGCCCGCTCCCAGAGCGCGACGAGGGCGGGAATGTCCCCGTCCTCCGCGTGGGCGATGACGATGTCCGGGGTGTCGGAGGCGGTGAGGGACTGAGCGGTCATGGCTGCTGCTCGTCTTGGGGGGAAGGACGGGGTGCGGCGGCGCGGCCGAGCCGGTCGGCGATCGCCTCGCCGAGGCCGGTGCGCGGCAGCGGCACCACGGCGATGGCCGGTGCGCCCGAAGCATCGAGGCTGCGCAGGGCGCCGTAGAGCCGGGCGGCGGCCTCGGTGAGGTCGCCGGCGGGGCTGAGGTCGAGGATGGCGCAGGCGTCGGCGCTGCCCGTCGGGCGGGCGCCGGCGAAGGTGAGCAGGGCCTCGCCGGGAGCGACGCTCCCGGCGTCGAGCCGCACACGGGCGCGCGGCGCGTAATGGGAGGCGAGGCGGCCTGGGGATGCGGGACGCGCGGCGTCGTCCGCGCCGGCATCGGCGAGGGGCCGGCCGAGGAGCGCCTCGACCGCCTCCCGTGTCACCCCGCCGGGCCGCAGCAGGCGCGGCGTCTCGCCGGTGACGTCGAGGATGGTGCTTTCCACCCCCACCTGCGTCGCGCCGCCGTCCACAACGAGGTCGATCAGGCCGGAAAGGTCGCCCAGCACATGCGCCGGCGCGGTGGGTGAGACGTGGCCGGAGCGGTTGGCGCTGGGCGCCACCACCGCGCCGCCGAAGGCCGCGATCAGCGCCTGCGCCACCGGGTGGGCGGGCACGCGCAGGGCCACCGTGTCGAGCCCCGCGCGGGCGAGGTCGCACACCTTCTCGCCCCCCGCATAGGGCACCACCAGCGTCAGCGGGCCGGGCCAGAAGGCATCCGCCAGCCGCCGGGCGGTGGCGTTGAAGGCGCCGTGGGCGAAGGCCGACTCGGCGCTGGCGAGGTGGGAGATGAGGGGGTTGAAGGCGGGCCTGCCCTTGGCCGCATAGAGGGCGGCCACCGCGCTGGGATTGGCCGCATCGGCGCCCAGGCCATAGACCGTCTCCGTGGGAAAGGCCACGAGCCCGCCTGCCCGCAGCCGCTCGGCGGCCTCGGCGATGCCGGCCGCGTCCGCCGCGACGGTGCGGGTCTCGATCACAGGAGCCTTGAAACCCTGGGTGTGAGCCATGCGTGCCTTACATGCGGGGCGGCGAGTGCGACCAATGGCCGGTAGACGCGACTTGACGAACAGGGGCCATCGCCGCGAATTGGGGCCGGCCGGCGCCTGTGCTTAGAGCGCGGGTGAAGGGTCCGGTCAAGCCGCTGGGCACCCGAGGGGACAGGGGTGCCCGCGCATCGCAAGGAGAGAGTGATGGCCTATCGCGCGCCGGTCGAGGACGTATCGTTTTTCCTGAAGACCTGCACCTCACTGCCGAAGCTCATGGAGCAGGGGCTCGTCGACCTCACCTTCGATGTGGTGGACCCGGTGCTCGATGAAGCCGGCAAGTTCGCCGCCTCCGTCATCGAGCCGCTCGACCGTGGCGCCGACAAGGAAGGCTGCACCCTCAAGGACGGCGCGGTGACCACCCCCACCGGCTGGAAGGAGGCCTTCCACGCCTGGAACGAGGCGGGCTGGAATTCCGTGGCGGCTGAGGAAGATTTCGGCGGCCAGCACCTGCCCACCACCATCACTTCCGCTTTGACCGAGTTCTGGAACACCGCCTCGCCCTCCTTCGGCATCGGCGGCGTGCTCACCCAGGGCGCCATCGAGGCGCTCACCGCCCACGGCTCGCCCGAGCTGCAGAAGATCTTCCTGGAAAAGATGGTCTCCGGCACCTGGACCGGCACCATGAACCTCACCGAGTCGCAGGCGGGCTCCGATCTCGCGGCCCTGCGCGCCAAGGCGGTGAAGCAGGCGGACGGCACCTATCGCATCTTCGGCACCAAGATCTTCATCACCTACGGCGAGAACGACATCGCCGAGAACATCGTGCACCTGGTGCTCGCCCGCCTGCCCGATGCGCCGGCCGGCACGCGCGGCATCTCCCTGTTCGTGGCGCCCAAGTATCTCGTGAACCCGGATGGCTCCCTGGGCGCGCGCAACGATGTCTACTGCACCGGCATCGAGCACAAGCTCGGCCTGCACGGCTCGCCCACCTGCACCATGACCTTCGGTGACAAGGGCGAGGGCGCCGTGGGCTATCTCGTGGGCGAGGAGAATCGCGGCCTCGCCTGCATGTTCACCATGATGAACAACGCCCGCCTCGCCGTCGGCATCCAGGGCGTCTCGGTGGCCGAGCGCGCCACCCAGCGCGCCTTCGCCTATGCCAAGGAGCGCCGCCAGGGCAAGGCCGTGGGCTACACGGGAGAGGGCATGGCGCCCATCGTCTTCCATCCGGACGTGAAGCGCATGCTGCTCACCATGCGCGCCGAGACCGACGCCGCCCGCGCCATCTGCCTGATGACCGCCGACGCGCTCGACCGCTCGCGCCGCCTGCCGGACCCGGTGGCCCGCGCCAGCGCCCTCGCCGAGGCCAGCCTGCTGACCCCGGTGGCCAAGGCCTTCTCCACCGACATCGGCATCGAGGTGGCCTCCATCGGCGTGCAGGTGCACGGCGGCATGGGCTTCATCGAGGAGACCGGCGCCGCCCAGCACTATCGCGACGCCCGCATCTTCGCGATCTACGAGGGCACCAACGGCATCCAGGCCATCGACCTCGTCACCCGCAAGCTGCCGCTGGAAGGCGGGGATGTGGCGACCACCTTCATTGCCGATTTCCGCGATATCGCCGATGAGGTGCACGCCCTGGAGCTGCCCGAGTTCGGCCGCGCGGGCGAGAGGCTGGCGGAGGCGGTGGACGCCCTCGGCCGCGCCACCCGCATCCAGCTCGACCGGCTGGGTGAGGAGAGCCAGAAGGCCCTCGCCGGCGCCTCGCCCTACCTGCGCCTGTTCGCGCGCGCGGCCGGCGGCGCCTACCTCGCCAAGGCGGCCCTCGCCGCCCACAGGGAGCGCGCGGCGGGCAACACCGATCCGCGCCTCGAGGCCCGCATCGCCATCGCCCGCTTCTTCGCCGAGAATCTGTGCCCTCAGGCCAAGGGCCTCGAAGAGGCGGTGGAAGGCGGCCACGCCAGCGTGCTCGACGCCGAGAGCGTGCTCGCGCTCGACTGATGCGAAAGGCCCGTGAGCCGTTCTCACGGGCCGTTTTCAGGGGCTGCGTTCCATGGGCCTTTGGCGAGGCTCGCGCGGCGTTTGAACGAAGGCCGCCGGGACCCGGCCGAAGACCGGAGCCCATGGTCTGAGGAAGAGATCCCGCGGGAGGGCCGATCGCCTCCCGCGGGCTTTACATGGTGCGATGTCTGACCGGCACCAGCGGACGTCGTGTGCAGGCACGCGGCATCGTCCGGCGGCGCATTGGCGGGGAAGCCTTGCCCGGGCGAGCCGGCTCAGGATGGGAGCGTGGCGCCCGGGCCGCTCTCGCCCCGCATGCCCAGCGCGCGCCAGGTGCCGCGCCCCTCGTTCTTGGCGAGATAGAGGGCGGCGTCGGCCTGGGCCACCAGGGCGATGGGGTCCACGTCGGAGCCGCTCGCCACCGCCATGCCCATGGAGAACGACGCCGGCAGCACCAGGCCTTCCGTCTCCACCGGCTTGGAGAGGTGATCGTGAAGGCGGTCGGCCATGGGCGCGAACTCCTCCGGGCTCTTGCCCATGGCGATCACCGCGAACTCGTCGCCGCCGAAGCGGGCGGCCACGTCGCCCGAGCGCAGGGCCGATTGCAGCCGCCGCGCGGTGGTGGTCAGCACCAGGTCGCCGGCCACATGGCCGTGCATGTCGTTCACGCGCTTGAAGTGATCCACGTCGATCAGCAGCACGGCGAACGGCGCCAGATCGCGCAGGAGGCGGCGGCGGGCCTGCTCCATGGCCCGGTCGAAGGTGGCCCGGTTGGCGAGGCCGGTCAGCGGATCGTGGCTCGCCGCGTGCTCCAGCGCCTCTTCCAGGTGCTTCTTCTGCGAGATGTCGGTGATGGTGCCCACCGCGCGCAGCGGCCGGCCTGAGGGATCGCGCTCCACCACCTTGCCGCGCGAGAGCAGCCAGACATAGGAGCCGCTGCGGTGCCGGCCCCTCAGCTCCGCCTGATAGAGCCGGTGCCGCCCCGCGACATGCTCGCTGAACTCGCGGCCGGCCTGGGGCAGATCGTCGGGGTGGATCAGCTCCTGGAAGCGCTTCAGCGTGTCGGTGTCGACTGTCGGGTCGTAGCCGAGCATGCGATAGGCGCGGGTGCTGAAGAAAATGGTATCGGAGGGCAGGTGCCAGTCCCAGATGCCGTCGTTGGCGCCTTCGAGCGCATAGGCGAGGCGCCGTTGGTCTTCCTCAAGGGTGCGCTGCTGGCGCTCGCGCTGCGCCATGATGGCGGCGATGATGAGCGCCGGGCATGCCGCCAGCACCAGCCGGCCCTGCGCCTTCAGCAGCTCCGACGCGAGGCTTCCGCCCGGCGCGTGCCAGGTGTTGGCCAGGGTGAGGCTCAGCACCACCCCGGCGAACGCACCCGCGGCGACGGCGGTGGGAAATGGCCCGAGCCGGAAGGCGAACCACAGCAGCACGCACGCGCCGAGATCCAGCAGCAGGGGCTCCCCGGTCGAGGCGGCCAGCACCACCGCGCCGATGAGGCAGGTCGCCGCCGCCAGGGTCTCCATCCGGTTGCCGGCCGCACGGCGCGCCGGCGGCGGCCGTCCGCGGAGCGCCGCCATCGGCTGGCCCTGCGGCCATAGCAGGAACAGGGGCAGCAGAAGCACCACCGCCGCCATGTCGGGCAGCCACCAGCGCATCACCATGGTCCAGTAGCGCCCGCCCGCGTCGCCGAGGCTGGCGCCCGCCCCGATGAGCGCGCCCGGAATGCCGGCCGCGAACGCCACCGCCACCAGCCCGGCCACATGGCGCACGTCGAAGGGGCCTCCGGGGCGCAGGTCGGCCCCCCGGCAGCCGACGACGATGAGGCTGAAGGTGACGCCGCTCGCCAGCGCGCTGGCGCCGGCGTAGGCGCTCGCATCCCCCAACAGCAGGTGGGCGCCGAGGGTCGCGCCCGCCACCCCCGCAACGCACCAGCCGAGCGCGACGTCCACCGCCAGCAGGTAGATGCCCGCCGCCAGCGCGTTCGCGGGCCAGATGGCGGAATCGAGCTGCAGGCTCCGCAGCGCGGAGATGAGGATGAGCAGCAGGCAGGCGTAGAAGGTGGTGAACAGCACGACCTGCGCGACCGCCGACCGGAAGGAGGAGAGCGCGCCGGCTTCTGGGGGAGCAGGGATGGAACCGCGGGGCGCCCCCGGCAGCGTCTCGGAAGCTCGGCCTCCCGCCGCGGCGGTCATGCCGCCGGGAGAAAGGGGAGGGGGCTCGTGCGGGCGCATCAGGGGCTCGTTCTCGGGCCGGCTGTCTCCCCCAATTCAACAAACGTCCGGCGTGTATTCTGCCGGCCATTGCTGTCGTGTCGAAATCAGGGGTTGTGGACAGGCAGGGCAACTCGGGTGCGGTATTAAGTTACATCTGGTTACTTTGCTTCCACTGACGCCAATTCTTGGCACGGCCCTGTGGGAAAGCAAAGCTTCTTTCCCACAGGAAACGGCCACGCATCAGGGGAAGAGGCGCGTCTTGCTCCAGGGCGCGCCGGCTTCCGGCCGCCGGAACACCACCCGGTCATGGAGGCGGAAGGGGCGATCGTGCCAGAACTCGATCTGCACGGGCGAGATGCGGAAGCCGGTCCAGTGCGCCGGGCGCGGCACCGTGCCGATGGCATACTTCGCCGTGGCGGTGGCCACTGCGGCCTCCAGCGTGAAGCGGCCCTCCAGAGGCTGGGACTGGCGGCTCGCCCATGCCCCGATCTGCGACAGGCGCGGGCGGGTGGAGAAATAGGCGTCGGCCTCGGCGTCGCTCACGCGCTCCACCGGGCCGCGCACCCGCACCTGCCGGTGCAGCGACTTCCAGTGGAACACGATGGCGGCCTTGGGGGTCGCGGCCAGCTCCTGCCCCTTGGCACTGCCGGTGTTGGTGAAGAAGACGAAGCCGTCCTGGTCCACGCCCTTGAGCAGCACCATGCGCACGTCCGGCAGGCCGTCCGGGTCCACGGTGGCGAGGGCCATGGCATTGGGGTCGTTCGGCTCGCTCTTCTCTGCGTCGGCCATCCAGGCGCCGAACAGGCGAAAGGGCTCGTCCGCTTCGGTGAAATCACCAGTTGTTAAGTGGTCCTGGGGTTCCATGGTGGTGTTCGTCGTCATGTGGAGCGCCCCGTGCCTCGCCGATTCCCGGTTGCCCCGCCCGCTGGCGGGACGCCTCCTTATAGGAGCCTCGCGCGGCTGCGCGAAGTCCTGCGCGCGGGGGTGGGCGGCGCCCTGCTCCTCGCCGCCGCGGCCTGCGCCGGCTGCAGCAGCGTGCCCCTGCCCGACGACGACATCGTGACCGGCTCCATCAAGCCCCACCCCGCCTCCTACCGCCTCCCCGAAGGTGATGCGCCGAAGGGAATCGCCGCCTCCGACTGGACCGCGGCCAAGCTTGCGCTCGACCAGGCCCTCGTCTCCCGCGAGGCCGACATCAGCGTGCCCTGGGAGAATGCCGATACCGGGGCGCGCGGCACCGCCACCCCCATCGGAACGGTGCGTTCCGGCGGCTGCCGCGACTTCATGATCGCCGTGGTGGACGGCAAGGTCGCCGACCGCTGGGTCCACGGCGAAGCCTGCCGGGCGCGTGGCGAGACGGTGCTGTCCCAGGTGCGGGTGCTCGGCCGGGCCTGACACGCACGAAATCTCGGGGGTAGCGCGGCATAAGTGTTGCAATTTGGTTAAGGCCGACCCACATCTTGGACGCGGCCGGCCGCCTGAGCGCCGGCCGGCGAGGTGAGATTTCATGCGTGATCCATACGACGTCCTCGGCGTTTCCAAGACCGCCGACGAAGCCGAGATCAAGCGCGCCTACCGGCGGCTGGCGAAAAAGCTGCATCCCGACGCCAACGCCGACGATCCCAAGGCCCAGGACAAGTTCGCGGAACTGAACACGGCCCACGAGATCCTCTCCGACACGGAGAAGCGCGGCCAATTCGATCGCGGCGAGATCGACGCGGAGGGCAAGCCGCGCGCGCCCGAGTTCTCCGGCTTCGGCGGCGGGCGGCGTTCCGGTCCGGGCGGTTTCTCCGGGTTCGACGGCGACACCATCTTCGAGAGCTTCTCGTTCGGCCCCGACGGCGCGCGCCGCAGCTCGCGGCGCGGCGGGGGCGCGGGCAGCCAGGGCGGCTCCAGCTTCGACGACCTGGGAGACCTGTTCGGCTTCGGCCGCCAGCGCCGCGGCGCTGGCGGCGGTTCCGCTCCCCCCGCAGGTGACGACATGGAGATATCGCTGCCCGTCACCTTCGAGGAGGCCACCCACGGCGCCAGCAAGCGCGTGGGCCTGCCCAACGGCAAGCAGATCGACATCAAGATCGCCGCCGGCACCCGCGAGGGCCATCGCCTGCGCCTGAAGGGGCAGGGGGAGGTCAGCGTCATGGGTGGCGCGCCGGGCGATGCCTACGTCACCATCTCCTACGCGCCGCACCCGGTGTTCGAGCGCGACGGAGACGACCTGCGCCAGAACCTGGATGTGCCGCTTTCCGATGCCGTCCTGGGCGCGAAGGCGCGGGTGGAGACGCTGTCGGGCACGGTGGAGCTTTCCATTCCGGCCTGGACCTCCGGTGGGCGCGTCTTCCGCCTGCGTGGCAAGGGCCTGCCCAACACCACCGGCGGCCACGGCGACATGCTGGTGCGCGTGAACATCCTGCTGCCGAAGGCGAAGGATTCCGAGCTCGAAGCGCTGATGCACAAGCTGCGCTCCGCCGCGCAGTGAGGGCGCGACCAGCCTTCTCCGCCGCAGGCGCTAGGAAGAAAGCGACAGCCAGGCTGTCGCTTTTTCTTCTTGTCGGGCGGTTTCCCCGGCATGGGGAAATGATCTAAGGTCCGCGCCCCGATTGGACCTTGACGGGTGCGCCCCATGTTTCTCGAGCTGCAGAATCTTTATTTCGAAGACCTCACGGTGGGTCGCACCGAGCACATGTCGAAGACGGTCTCGTCTTCCGACATCGTCGGCTTCGCCGAGCTGACGGGCGACCGCAACCCCATCCACCTTTCCGAGCACTTCGCGGCGAAGACTCCCTTCGGTGGCCGCATCGCGCACGGCCTCTACACCGCCGGCCTCATCTCCGCCGTGCTCGGCACGCGCCTGCCGGGCCCTGGCGCGGTCTACATTTCCCAGACCCTGAATTTCCGGGCGCCCGTGCGCATCGACGACACGGTGGACGTCGAGGTCAAGGTGATGGAGCTGATTCCCGAGCGCTGCCGCGCCCGCCTGTCCTGCGTCTGCTCGGTGAAGGGCGAGGTGGTTCTGGACGGCGAGGCCTGGGTGAAGGTTCCCTCCTCCGGCGCGCAGAAGGTCGTCTCGGCCTGAGGGCGCGCATGTGAAGCGAGGCCGGCGCGGCCTCGCCCGTGGGGGGATGACGCTGCCATGTTCGAATCCGCCAAGGTGGAGCACCGGCTGGAAAAGGCGGCCTTCAAGGCCCTGGAGCCCAGCCTGCGCGAGGACCTGCTCAACGCGCAGGCCCAGCTCATCGACCAGAAGCGCCGCAGCCTCCTGGTGCTGATCCAGGGGCCGGACGGCGCCGGCAAGGGCGCGGTGCTCAACCGGCTCTATGAGTGGCTCGACGTCCGCAAGCTGGAAACCCTCACCTTCGAGGCGCCCTGCAGCCCGGATTCGGGCCGCCCCTCCATGTGGAAATACTGGCGTGGCCTGCCGCCGTTCGGCGAGATCGGCATGATGCTCGGCACCTGGTATCACCGGCCGCTGTGCCGGCGGGCGCTGGGCGAGGTGGGGCGCTCGGGGCTCGTGCGCGCCATGGAGGAGATCCGCCGCTTCGAGGCCATGCTCCACGCCGAGGGGGTAGGCCTGCTGAAGCTGTGGCTCTATGTGGACCCCGAGGAGGCGCGCCAGCGCCTGAAGGCGTTGAGCGAGGGCGTCTACCAGCGCCCCGTGGTGCGCGAATGGGCGGAGCTTTCCGGCGCGAAGGAGCGTCGGCGCCTGGAGCTGGCGGCGGAGGATGCCGCCCGCCTCACCTCCACCGATTTCGCGCCGTGGCAGGTGGTGCCGGCCGCCGACGAGGCCTATCGCGACGCGACCGTGGGCAGCGTGCTGCTGGAGACGCTGCGGACCATGACCGCCGACGGCGGCGCCAGCGCGCCCCGCCCCACGCCGAGCCCCACCCATGTGCCCAAGGCGCTGCCCGCCTTCTCCATCCTCTCCACGCTCGATCTGAGCCAGCGGCTGGAGAAGGCGGACTATGAGGAGCAGATGGCGCACGAGCAGAGCCGGATCACCCGCGCCACGCTCTCCCCTCTGTTCGCCGAGCGCGGCCTCGTCCTCGCCTTCGAGGGCAGCGACGCGGCGGGCAAGAGCTCCACCATCATGCGCCTGCGCCGCGCGCTCGACCCGCGGCGCTTCCGCGTGCACCCCATCGCCGCGCCCACGGACGAGGAACTGGCGCGCCCCTATCTGTGGCGCTTCTGGCGCCACATCCCCGCCCACGGGCACACCGTGATCTTCGATCGCTCCTGGTATGGGCGGGTGCTGGTGGAGCGGGTGGAAGGGCTCGTCACGCCCGGGCAGTGGGGCCGCGCCTATGGCGAGATCAACGATTTCGAGGCCCAGCTCGCCGACGCCGGCTATGTGGTGGCGAAGTTCTGGCTGGCCATCAGCCAGGAGGAGCAGATGCGCCGCTTCGCTGAGCGCGAGGCCATTCCCTACAAGCGCTTCAAGCTGACCCCGGAAGACTGGCGCAACCGCGAGAAGTGGCCGCTCTACGAGGCGGCCATCACCGAGATGGTGGACCGCACCTCCACCCCCGCCGTGCCCTGGACGCTGGTGGAGGCGGAGGACAAGCACTTCGCCCGCGTGAAGGTGCTGCGCACGGTGGCCGACCGGCTGGAGGCGGCGCTCGCCGAATAGGCCGCGCCCGACCCTACTGAAGGGGCACGGCGCCGTTCCAGATGCGCTCGTAGTCCTCCAGATAGGCTTTCGCGAGCGCGGGATCGCGCAGGATGAGGAGGTCGTTGTCCTGCTGCTTCAAGGCATTGGTGCTGAAGTTGGCGGAGCCGGTGCGCAGCACCTTTCCGTCCACCGCGAACGCCTTGAGGTGCATGATCGGACGGTGCGGCTTCTTGCGGACGCGCTCGCCCAGCGGCGCCAGCAGCGCATAGGCCTGCTCGTGGGTGGGGTCGAGCACGACCCGCACCGCCACGCCGCGCTTCGCCGCCTCCAGGAGCGCATCGATCACCGCCGGATCGGTGAGAAAATAGGCGGCCATGTCGATGCTCGCGCGCGCGGACCCGATGAGCGCCACGTCGATGCGCTCCAGATCCTCCGCTGGCGCGTAATGGAGCTCGATCATCGGCGCCGCGGGCTCCGCCCAGGCCGGGGGCAGCGGGAGCGCGATGGCGAGAGACAGGGCAACAAGAGCGCCGGTGGCGGTTCGCGAGATGGCCATGCTGCTTTCCCCCTTGGCGCCGAGGCCGGAGCAGGCCCGCGAGCAAGGCCGGACGGCGGCGGACGATCCGGCTGGGGCGTTTCCGGTTCGGCCCGGGCGCCACGTGCGGAGAACGTCTCCACCCGACTTCCCAGCGAGAGGTACAGCCGGGAGGGGCTGCAAGGCAAGATGTTCTCAGGACATGCGCGGGGAGATCATTCCCGCGGCGGGGCGCCGGAAGGTCTCGGGCCGCTTGCCGCCGGACGGGAGGCGCGAAGCCGCAGGCGCCGGGGCACCCGCGGCTTCGCCACTTTGGGGTGGCTGGGCGTCAGACCGCTTCGACCGGGTCGTAGACCGGCCACCACTGACCCTCGCGCACGTCCTCGACCAGACCGTCGAGCTTCTCCTTCGAGAGGCCCTGCTGGATGGCCGTGCGCGCCACCTCGATGGCGACGACGCTGGAGGTGATGCGCAGGTCCGCGTTCGACGGCAGCAGCGAGGCGCCGGGCGCCGCCTCCGGAGCCTGGCCGGCGACGGCCTGGGCGGCGGCGAAGATCATCTCGTCCGAAACCATGGAGGCGCGGGAGACGATGACGCCGAACCCGAGCCCCGGATATAGGGCGGCGTTGTTGGCCTGGCCGATCGCATAGGTGACGCCGTCGAGCACCACGTCGTCGAACGGCGCGCCGGTGGCGACGAACGCCTTGCCGTTGGTCCAGGTCAGGATCTGCGTCGGGGTGGCTTCGTGCAGCAGGGTGGGGTTGGAGAGGGGGAAGACGATCGGATGCTCCACATGGGCGGCCATGGAGCGCACGATTTCCTCCGTGAACTGCTGCGGCGTGGTGGAGGTGCCGATGAGGATGGTCGGCTTCACCGCGGCCACCACCGTCGCGAGGTCGATGATGCCGCCCTTCGCGATCGCGGCCGCGCGGAGCGCCGACATCTCGGGCCAGCGGGTCTCGGCGGCGGGGATCGCCTCGCAGCGGGTGCGGGCGAGGCCGGACACTTCCGCCTCAGGCCGCGCATAGGGCCGCTGGAAGTCGAGCAGGCCGTCGGTCATGTCGGCCGTGAGCAGGCCGGGCAGGTCCACCAGCCACACCCGGCGGGTGGCGTCCTCCTTGGAGAGGCCGTGGCGGACCATCAGGTCGCGGATCTGGTCGGCGATGCCGACGCCCGCGGTGCCGGCGCCGAAGACGACCACGCGCTGCTCGGTCCATGCGGTGCCGGTGCGGGCGACGGCATTGAGCAGGCCGGAGAGCACGATGGCGCCGGTGCCCTGCATGTCGTCATTGAAGGTCGCGACCTTGTCGCGGTAGCGGCCGAGGATGCGGCGGGCATTGGTGGAGCCGAAATCCTCCCAGTGCAGCATGGCCTTGGGGAACAGCTTCTTCGCCGCGGTCACATAGGCGTCGATGAAGTCGTCATAGGCCTTTCCGCGCACGCGGCTGTGGCGATAGCCCACATAGAAGGGATCGTTGAGCAGCTTCTCGTTGTCGGTGCCCACATCGAGCACCACCGGAATGACGCGGTGCGGATCGACGCCGGCCGCCGCGGTGTAGACCGCAAGCTTGCCGATGGAGATGTCGATGCCGTTCGAGCCCCAGTCGCCGATGCCGAGAATTTCCTCGGCGTCGCTGGCCACCAGCAGGTCGATGTCGTCGGCACCGGCGCCGAAGTCCGCCAGCTTCGCCTCCACGCCAGCCGGATCGTCGATGCTCAGGAACACGCCGCGCGGGCGGGTCATCACCTCGCTGTATTTCTCGATCGCCTCGCCGACCACGGGGTCATAGACCACCGGCAGCATTTCCAGCATGTGACGCTGCAGGAGCGCGTAGAACAGCGTGACGTTGTCGTCGTGCAGGCGCCACATGTAGATGTGCTTGGCGAGGTCGGTCGGGGCCGCGTGATACGCCCGGTAGGCGCGATCGAGCTGGGGCTCGAGCTCGGTCGTGACGACCGGCGGCAGCAGGCCCTGCAGGCCGAGGGCCTTGCGCTCCGCCAGGGAGAAGGCCGTGCCCTTGTTGAGCGCGGGGTCGCGCAGCACGTCGTAGCCGCGTGCGGTGGTGGTGATGCGCCGGCCGTTGCCGTCCTTGATGACCTTGGCCTGTCTGCTGAACATGGCTGTCGCCTTTCAAAATTGGCAGGAGTGGGTGGTTGCTGCTTCCATGCCTCTTGGCCGGTCGCCCGGCGGGCTGGAATTGAAGGAGGTGTCCGCCGCCGCCGGCGCGCGGGGCGCGCGCCGGCTCCCGGCCGGTCCCCGTCGCCCTCAGGCGCCCGCGACGCCGTCTCCGACCATGGCGGACGGATTGACGATCTCGTCGAAGCGCTTCTCGTCAATGAAGCCGGACTTCAGGGCCGCTTCCTTCAGGGTCGTGCCCTCGTCGTTCGCCATGTGGGCGATCCTGGAGGCCTTGTCGTAGCCGATCACGGGCGACAGGGCGGTCACCAGCATCAGCGACTGGCCGACCATGGCGTCGATGCGGGCATGGTTCAGCTCCGTTCCTTCCACCGAGTAGAGGCGGAACTTCTCGCAGGCATCGCCCAGGATGCGGACGGCGTGCAGCACGCTTTCGATGATGATCGGCCGCATCGCGTTCAGCTCGAAATTGCCCTGGCTGCCCGCGAAGGCGACGGCGTTGTCCTCTCCGATCACCCGGATGCAGACCATCACCATGGCTTCGCACTGGGTGGGATTGACTTTGCCCGGCATGATGGAGGAGCCGGGCTCGTTCGCCGGCAGGATCAGCTCGCCGAGGCCGCAGCGGGGGCCGGAGGCCAGCCAGCGCATGTCGTTGGCGATCTTCATCAGCGCGACGGCAAGGCCACGCACCGCGGCCATGACGGCGACGATGCCGTCCAGCGACCCCTGCGCCGCGAACTTGTTGGGCGCGGTCACGAACGGGCGGCCGGTCAGCTCGGCGATCTTGTCCGCGATCTCCTTGCTGAAGCCCTTCGGCGCGTTGAGCCCGGTGCCGACGGCGGTGCCGCCCGCCGCCAGCTCGTAGACACCGCTCTTGGAGGCCTCGATCCGGGCCAGCGCATCGCGGATCTGGACCGCATAGCCCGACCATTCCTGGCCGACGGTGAGGGGGGTCGCGTCCTGCAAATGGGTGCGGCCGGTCTTCACCACCCCCATCCACTGCTGCGCCTTGCTCTCGATCACCTCGGCGAGGGCGGTCGCGCGCGGGGTGAGCACCTCGTCGATCTCCAGCACCGCCGCGATGTGCATGGCGGTGGGGAAGCTGTCGTTGGAGGACTGCCCCATGTTGACGTCGTCATTGGGGTGCACGGGAGCCTTGCTGCCGAGCGTGCCGCCGAGCAGCTGGATCGCGCGGTTCGAGAGCACCTCGTTGACGTTCATGTTGGACTGGGTGCCGGAGCCGGTCTGCCAGACATAGAGCGGGAAATGGTCGTCCAGCTTGCCGGCGATGGCCTCGTCGGCGGCGCGGGCGATGGCCTCGGCCTTCCAGGCCGGCAGCCGCCCGGCGGCCGCATTCACCAGCGCCGCCGCCTTCTTCACATAGCCATAGGCGTGGTAGACGCGCTTCGGCATGCGGTCGTCGCCGATGGAGAAATGGACCAGCGAGCGCTGGGTCTGTGCGCCCCAGTACCGATCGGCCGGCACATCGATACCGCCCATGGAGTCCGTCTCGTGACGAAGGCCGCTCGCCTCGATCCCGACCGGGCTGTCCTGAAGCGCCGGATAGTCTGCTGCCGCTTTGTCTGCCATCGTGTGATCTCCGATCCTGACGTTACCGGTCAAGCACACGCCACCTGACGGAGTGGCGCCAAGCTGCCCCTCCAGCAGGTCTGCGTCGTTTCAGCCCACCGCTAGATCACCAAATGAGTTTGGGCTCATCCTGGTGCAGGATGAAGGATAAGCCCGTTCATGTGAGCTTTCGCGATTTATTTCAGCATTGTCGGTGCCGAAAATAGTGCTCAATCTGCGTGGGTCAATGGAGGGTTATCGTAATTATTGAATTTATCGAGAGTTCAATACATATGGTTGCAGGTTGGCTGCATGTCATAATAAATATATGAAGCTCATCGCGCCTTCAGGTGTCGTGGCGCCGTGGCCGATGCCTGCGGTAGCGCGGCGCGCGCGGGAGCGTTGTCGGGTGGAGCAGCCCGGCTTGCGTGAGGCGGAAATGGCGGTGTCATGCCCTGATGCGGCTCGCCATCGCAAATGGCGAGCCGCATCACGTTTTGCGGGGTCATCCGCGGCGCCCCGGCCGGCGGCACGCTGTCCGGCCGGGGCTGATCGGCGCCGGGATCGCGGGCCTGGGCCCTCGCGATACCGGCCTTTTCGTCGTTATCCCTTGACCACGGGGCTGTAGCCCTGGCGCAAGGACGAGGTGAAGGGCTCGCCGATGTCGAGGTGGCCCTTCACCAGTTCCTGCGGGGTCAGCGCCAGCCACTGGTTCAGCGAGACGTCCCTGTACTCGCCCTTGTTGAACACGTTCAGCACGCGCATAGGCTCGTCGCCGATGTTCTCGATATAGTGGGCCAGGGTCTTCGGCACATAACCCACGTCGCCGGAGGTGTAGTCGAAGGTGCGGGCGTTGTTGACTGCGTCGAACACCGTCATGCGTGCCTTTCCACCGAGATAATATTGCAGCTCGTCCGCATCGGGGTGCCAATGGATCTCGCGCATGCCGCCGGGTTCGAGATCGATCATCAGTGCCGCCATGTTGGTCACTTCGAATTTCTTCGAATCGATGATCTTGGTGCCGCCGCCAGGGAAGGCATTGAACGGCACCTCGGACGCGCGGAACACATACTTCCCCGTCATCGAGGCGGCGCCGAGCTGCCGGCGCACCTCCTCGATGGGGCCGGGAACCGGCAGGCGGAAGATGTACTTCTCCGAGGTCGGGATGCCTTCGAAGGCGCTCTCCGGCACGCCGAAGTTCTTCGCGAGCACGGCGCGCGGCGTGTGGGCGAACAGCTCGGTGACGAGCAGGGTCTGGTTTTCCGAGAAATTGCCGTCATTGAAGACCAGCACGAACTCGGTGCCTTCCTCGAGGCCCTGGATGGCGTGGGGGAAGCCGGCGGGGGCGAGCCAAAGGTCGCCGGGATTGAGATCCTCAACCAGCACCTGGCGCTGGTCGTCCACCAGGTAGAAGCGCACGCGGCCTTGGACCACATAGGCCCATTCGGCCTCCTTGTGCCAATGCAGCTCGCGCACCACGCCGGGGCCGAGGCGCATGTTCACGATGGCCAGTTCCTTGAGCGCGCCGAGCTCGCGGATGGTGACCTCGCGCGCCCAGCCGCCGTCCTCGAGGCGATTGTGGGCCATGGCGAACGGGAACTTGAGATTGGGGATGCCCCCGTTGTCGGTGGCGGGCGGGATCAGGATGTCGGGGTTCTGCGCCTCCACCTGGGGGTTGCGCGGCCCCGCGATGGTCGCGCCCTTGGTGCCCACGATCGGCTGTACGAGGTCGGTCATCGAAACTCCTCCGGTTGGTTGGGGTCGGGTGTCGTTGAAGCGGCACGCCGCGCCGCTGCTCGCCATCTGCGGGAGCCCTCGCGTCTGGACGTGGCTATGCCGTGATCCAGATGAACACGCCCATGGACAGAACCGATAGAATGGTACTCCAGAACAGGGTGGAAGCCATTTCCTGCTCGCCGCACTTGTATTCCACCGCGAAGATGACGGCGATGGAAGCGGTGGGAATGGCGAGCGTGACGGCCACCAGCCCGCGCTCCGCGGCGGGCACCGCCAGCAAGACCATCGCGGCGAGGATGATGCCCGGAAGCAGCAGGTTCTTGCACACCACGTTGACGACCACGGGCAGCGACACGCTCACCTTCTGCGAGAACAGAACGACGCCTACGGCAAAGAGCGCCACGCCCCCGGTGGACTGTCCGAGCAGGATGAAGGAGCCCTTCAGCATCTTTGGCAGATCGAGGCCCGCCAGCAGCAGCACGAATGCCAGCACCGGTGCCCACACCACCGGCTGCCTGACGGCCTTGACGACGCTCGCCGCCGCTGTCGCCAGCGGGCTCCGCCCCGGGGCACCCTGCGCGCCGCTGCCCACCAGGAAGATCAGCGCCAGCGGCACCTGCACGAGGTTCATCAGCAGGCTGCCGGCGGCGATGGCGAGGTCCGCGTCCGAGGGATAGAGCACGCCCAGCACCGGAGTGCCGACGAAGGGCACGGCCGGGCCGGCGATGGCGATGGCGCGCAGCGCCGCCAGCTTGGCCGAAGAGCGGAACAGGAGCGAGACGACGAAAACGAGGACCAGCCCGCCCACCATGCCGACCGTGGTCCATATGAACAGCGGCACGTTCCTGCCGATCTCCGCCAGCGGTGTGCCGAGGATGCCGGCAAACAGCAGCAGGGGCAGCGCGTAGAGCATGACCATGCGGTTGAGAACCGTGGCCTGGTCCTGGGAAAAGCTGCGCTCCCAACCGGCGAAGAAGCCCAGCATGAGGGTGACGACGATGGGCAGCAGGGCCGTGACGATGGTTTCCAGCATGGCACGCGTCTCCGTCGGGTGGGACGGTCTCCGGTCTACGGCCGGAAAGTGGGGGGTGGAGCGGTCGGATGGGGATGATCCGGCCCGCCTATGGCTGCCCGATGCGCGCGGCATGGCGCCCCGCCGGGACTGCTCCGGGCGGGGCTTTCGCCATGTCGCGGGCCGCTCAGAGCAGCGGGGGGATGCTCGGCGCGATCGGCACCTCGATGACGGTCGGTCCCTTGCGGGTGAGCGCCTCGGCCACCGCCGCGCGGACCTCGTCCAGCGTCTGCGCGCGCACGCCCGCGCAGCCGTAGCCCGTCGCCAGCGCGACGAAATCGAGCCCGGGAATGTCGAGCCCCGGCACGCCGGGCGTTTCTTCCAGGACCGCGAACGATTTCAGGATGCAATACTGGCTGTTGCGCGGCACCACGAAGATGACGGGCAGCTGGTGCTGCGCCGCGGTCCAAAGGCCCTGGATGGAATACTGGAAGGAGCCGTCGCCGATGATGGCGAGCACCGGCCGGTTGCGGCCGCTGTCGCGTTCGGCGAGGGCGAGGCCGACGCTGGCCGGCAGGTTCCAGCCCAGGCTGCCGCTGGCGAAGGTGTAGAAGGAGTCCGGCCGCTCCACCGGCCACGCCGCATGCAGCTCGCCGAGGTTGGAGGGGGATTCTTCCACCAGCACGGTATCGGCCGGCGTGGCCGCGCGCAGCGTCTTGAACAGATCGAGGGCGCCGATCACGCCGGCGGTATCGACCGGGGCCGCCGCCGGATGGGGCGCGGCGCCGTGGGGCTGCCGGGTCACCGGCTTCGTCGGCGCCGCGCGCGCGGTCACCAGCTTCTCCAGTGCCTCCACGGCCAGCACCGCGTCACCCACCAGGCTGTCCCCCACCGGGGCGCGGGCGGTCTCGGCGGCATCGTCGCTGATGTGCAGCAGGCGCAGCCCTTCCGGCAGGTAGGGGCCGGGCACATAAGGATAATAGCGGAAGATGGGCGCGCCGATCACGATGGCGACGTCATAGCCTTCGAGCTTCTTCGCCAGCGGGCCGATGGCGAAGGGCAGGCCGCCGCTGTAGAGCGGATGGGCTTCCGGGAACGGCGGGCGCTCGGATGCGGGCGCGGCGAACACATGGGCCTGGAGCTTCTCGGCGAGGGCGATGGCCTGGGGCCAGCCTGCGCCGCGGGCGATGGCCGATCCGTAGATCAGGGCCGGATTCTTCGCTCCGGAAAGCGCCGCGGCGAAATCGGCGATGCGGGCCGGGTCCGGCGCGATGCGGGTGGCCAGCGTGCGCACCACCGCGGGGGCGCTGGCCGGCTTGTCCCAGTCGTCAAGGGGGATGGAGAGGAACACCGGGCCCGCCGGCGCCTGGACCGCAGTGGCGTAGGCGCGCATGAAGGCCGCCGGCACATCCTCGGCGCGCACCGGCTCGTAGCTCCACTTCACCCAGGGCCGCGGCAGGAGGGAGGGCTCCACGTTCGTGAGCCAGGGCTCCATCAGCAGCATGTCGCGGGTCTGGTTGCCGGCGGTGATGATGAGCGGGGTCTTGTTCTGGAATGCCGTGAGGATGTTGCTCATGGCATTGCTGAGCCCGGCGGAGGTGTGCACGTTCACCAGGGCGGGCTTGCGGGTCGCCTGCGCGTATCCATCCGCGGCACCCACGGCCGAGGCCTCGTGCAGGGTCTGGATGTAGCGGAAATCGCTGGGAAAATCCTTCAGGAAGGTTTCTTCCGTGGAGCCCGGATTTCCGAACATGGTTGTGATTCCGAGTTCCCGCAGAAGCGCGAACGTGACGTCACGAATGGTCGCCTCGGACATCTTCACCTCTGTTTTCAGCGTTTCAGATGATGCGCGCAGGGGTGCATCGACATGACGTATTTTCATTTACAGATTTAAGACGACGATAATATTAAGGCAGTCGACCCATCTTTATTTAACTTTACGTAACTTCGTCACATCTTCGAGGGATTTGCATCCTCGGTGTGGCTGCAGGCAGGCGCCACCTGGGATCGATAGGTAAGCGTATGCGGATGCGAAGTGCCATATCCCAAATGGGAAGGGTGGGGCCGCGAAGCTTCGATGCCGGCTTCATATTTCGCGAGTGCACCGGACGGCTCGCCTCAGCGGGCGCATGGTGGTGAACGTCGCCGGGCCCCGCTTGCCCCGGAAGGCTGGCTCTGCGGAGGCGCACGGTCATCAGCCCATTCAAATCGCTTTGTCTTTCGCCTCTTCATGAATGTCGGAAGACTGTGGATTACCGCATGAGTGTCCAATGCGTGCGATCCGGAAATTTCGTCTTTCGGTCGCAGTCAATCTAAGAGTGTGCGGTGTGATGGAGCGGCTCTTATTTTCATAAAAACAAAAAATATAAAATATTTTCAAGATTCGTGAATTTATATCATTTATTCGAATATACATTATTTTTTATGGAATACTTATTCTGCTTTGCGATGAATGTTCGGGATTTCCGTGCCGGGGCTGGTTCGTGGCTGCAGGCATGCTACCAAGAGCGCGCGGCTTTGCAGGCGGAGCAGACGGTCTGAGCATGGCGGAACACGATAATCTCATAGACACCGATGAGCTTCGGGCATTCGATGCGGTCGCCACCCGGCGCAGCTTCAGCCTCGCCGCCGTCGAGCTCGGGTGCTCCCAGTCCACGATCAGCCAGCGCATCACGCGGCTGGAGAAGCGGCTCGGACGGCAGCTCATTCGCCGCACCACGCGCCGGGTCGACCTGACCGTCGACGGCGAGGCGATGCTGATTTACGCCCGCTCCATCCTCGCCATCGCCGAGGACGCGCGCCAGCACCTCCTGCGTCCGGCGGTGAAGGGGGTGCTGAAGGTGGGCATCGAGGACGAGTTCGCGACCACGCGGCTGCCGCTGGTGCTGGCCATCTTCCGCGATCAGTTCCCGCATTTCGCCCTGAAGTTCATCACCGGCCGCAACGAGCATCTGCATGATGCGCTGCGCTCCCACGAGGTGGACATCATTCTAGGCAAGAGCCACCAGGAAGGCAGCGGCGAGGTGCTGTGGCAGGAGCAACTGACGTGGGTGGGCCGGCACAAGGCGCTGCCTCCCGTTGGAGAGCCGCTGCCCCTCATCACCTACACCAAGCCGAGCATGACCCGCGATCTCGCGGAAGCGGCCCTGCTCGCCGCCCGGCGCGCCTGGGTGAATGTCGCCGAGGGCAGCAATCTTCTCGGCCTGCTGGCGGCGGCGGAGGCCGGGCTCGGCGTGATGGCTATCGGACGCAGCTTCCGCACGCCCGGCATCGCCGAGATCCCGGCGGAGGTGGGCCTGCCGCGGCTCGGCACGCTGAACTATGTGCTGGAGGGTTTTTCCATCCAGTCCGACGAGGCCTCGCGCGCGTTCTTCTCGGTGCTTCGGGAGGCGGCCAAGCAGACCGCGCACGATGCCGCCGCGCCCGCTGCCGCCACCTCGTCGCCGAGCTGAGCGGTCACGTTCGGGGGGGCTCGCCGGCGATTGGCCAGCCCGATTCCGGCTGCCCGTGAGGCGTTGCGAATGAGAGCGCGTTGAAGGCAGGAAGAATGCCCGTCAGCGCGACATGAGCGCGATTGGCGCGCGCGAAACTCAAGCCGGGCTCCCTTCCGGCGCGCTTCACGGGCCGCCCCTTCGTGGCGCGATGACCCGCGGAATGCTGCTGGCTTGGATCCAGAAACTGGCTGGGGCGCCAGGATTCGAACCTGGGAATGGGGGAATCAAAATCCCCTGCCTTACCACTTGGCTACGCCCCAAGACGGGAGGCCGCGGACAATATCGTCCGGGTCTCATCCTGTCCAATGCGGTGTGCGACATATCCAAAGCGCTCCTCCCGTCCGGAGGCGGGAGGAGCGGAGCGTCAGGCTCCGGTAAAGCGCGGAGCCCGCTTCTCGGCGAAGGCGAGGCGGCCTTCCCGGTAATCGGCGCTGGCGTTGGCGGCACCGGTGGCGCGCTTGGCCTCCGCCAGCAGGGCGCCGTGCGCGCTCTCGGCGGCGCGGATGGAGAGCTTCGCGGCCTTGAGGGTCAGAGGGGCGTTCTCCGCCATGCGCAGCGCGAGCTTGTCGGCGGCCGCATCCACTTCACCGGCAGGCGCGAGCAGGTCGATGGCGCCCATCTCATGGGCGCGCGCCGCGGCGAGCCGTTCTGCCGTGAAGAAGAGCTGCCGGGTGCCCTGGCCGCCGAACACGCGCAGCAGGCGCGGCAGGCCGCGCGGGTCGTAGCCGAGGCCGAGGCGTGCGGCGGGGACGGCGAAAAAGGAGTCGTCGGCCGCGATGCGCAGGTCGCAGCTCGATGCCAGGGCCGCGCCGGCGCCGACGCAGGCGCCGTGGATCAGCGCGAGGGTAGGGAAGGCGAGCGCCTCGATGGCCGCGCAGGCGCTCTCCACGATGTCGTCATAGCTCTGGGCGCCGGAGGCGTCGGAACGGGCGGCGTCGAAATCGGAGATGTCGGCCCCTCCGGAGAAGGCGAGCGCGCCCTCGCCGCGCAGGATGGCGACGCGGATGTCGTGCCGGCGCGCGGCTTCCGTGGCGAACGCCGCGAGCGCCTGCCACATGCCGCTCGAAATGGCGTTGCGCCGCTCGGGATTCGACAGGACCAGACGGGCGATGCCGTCCTCGACGGTAATGGCGATGCTGCCAGCCAACTCGGCCTCCAGTTCCAGCGTGCGCGTGCGGTTGCTCCGGGTTCCGGCTCTAGAGCATTTTTGCGCGGCATTGAAACGCGAAATGCACCGGGCGGCGCATTTCGCGGAGAGGCGCGGGGCTCATTGCCACGGCAGGAGCTGGATGAACGGGAGGGGAGCGTGTTTTCGGGGATGCGGGACGGTGCCGGAAGGCACCGTCCCGCCCCTACGGGCACCGGTCAGGGCTTGGTACCCGAAGCTGCGGGAGCCGAACGGCTCTCAGCTCACGTATGGGCCGTTTGTTTGGCGCGATCGGGCTTGAAGTTCAAGCAAAAAAAAGAGCGATGGGATAATCGCGCGTAGATCAATCCGCGAGGAGATCCTTCACTGCAACTTTACGCTTCGGTATGCAAATGGTCACAATTTACCATTTCCAGAGCGCTATTCTTTTCGGAAAAGGAAATTTCCTATGAACCCGATAATAAGGCTGCCGATGGCGACGACGATGCCGTATATGAGCGCATCATTATGGGAGAATGAGGCGATCTCCTGTTCAAATCCTGTTCTGTTGACTTCAAAATGCTGGAGTTCTTGTGCCGTCACTCTCCCCTCGCGCAGCAACTTGACGCTGACATCATAGCGCCCGATGGGTGCCCGGCCGGGAATGGTGAGATTGGCGCGGAACACCCGCGGCGCGAGGAAGGTGACGCCGTTCGGGTTCTCCTGATACAGGTCCTCCGCCTCCTGGGTTCTGAGGAAGGCGAGGCGGAAGGCGTCGGTTGGCACCACGTCCGCATAGTCGGGGCCGACCAGCTGCGTCAGCACGTTGCGCGAGAGGCCGATCTGCTCCACGCGCAGCACTTCGGGCGGCGCCATGTCCTCGACCGGGCGGCTTGCCTGCACGCTGAGGAAGGCGGGCACTTCGATGAAGGTGCGGCTGTCGGCGTTCACCCACAGGCCGAGCACGCGGGACTTGCGCCAGGTGACGAAGCTCTGCTTCGGCCCGCGCACCGTCACCACCACGTCCGGCGCGGAGCCGGCCTGCGCGGTTTCGGCGACGCCGAACACCACCAGCTCGGCGCCCGTGAAGGTGGAGGTGATGCGTACCTGCGGCTGCGACACGGAAACCACCAGGCGATCCGCCTTGCCCTCCTGCGCGGTGGCCGCGCGCGCGCCGCAGGCAAGGGCGAGCGCCAGCACCGCCGCTTGCAGTAGGGCGCGGCGGCGCCGTGTGCGCGGCGCGCTCACCGGCGCACCTCGATCGGGTTGACCACGTAAAGGTCGGCCGGTGTGCGCACCAGATCCACCGCCACCCGCAGCCCCACCGAGAGCACCAGCAGGCCCAGGAGGAAGCGCAGGTTCTCCGGCCGCAGGGTCTGGCCGGTGCGGGCGCCGAACTGCGCCCCCATGGTGCCGCCGATCATGAGCACCAGGGCGAGCACGGCGTCCACCGTTCCGTTCGCCTCGGCATGCAGCACGGTGGCGCCGGCCATGGTGACGAGGGTGAGCACCAGCGAGGTGCCGACCGAGGTGGTGGTGGGCACCCGCAGCATGTAGATGAGCGCGGGCACCAGGATGAAGCCGCCGCCGACGCCCAGCACCGCCCCCAGCACGCCGATGACGAAGCCGATGCCCACCACCGGGATCGCGGACACGTAGATCCGCGAGCGGCGGAAGCGCATCTTCAGCGGCAGGCGCATGAACCAGGCGTGGGTACCGGGCCGGCGCACGGTCGGGGCCTCGCCCCGCCGGCTGCGACGGATGGCGCGCACGCTTTCCACCAGCATCATGGTGCCGATGGCGCCGAGCAGCAGCGTGTAGGCGATGTGGATGAACAGATCCACCTGGCCGATGATCCGCAGCCAGAGGAATAGCGCCACGCCCGCCGCCGTCCCCGTCAGGCCGCCGATCAGCAGCACGCCGGCCAGCGGCAGGTCCACCATGCCTTTTCGCAGGTAGGACAAGGCGCCGGAGAAGGACGAGGCGGCCATGTAGGGCGACACGCTCGCCACCGCCACGGCGGCCGGCACGCCGGTGAAGATCAGCAGCGGGGTCATCAGGAAGCCGCCGCCCACCCCGAACATCCCCGAGATGAAGCCCACCGCGAGCCCCATGGCGAAGACGGTGAAGATGACCACCGGCAGTTCGGCGATCGGCAGGTAGATGGTCACGGGGATCGTCCGTAGCGGGTCACGGCGGTTGGGGCGGCTTTACGCCATCGCGCCGGCCCTGAGAAGGCCAAAGGCGTGCCATGGCCGCCCCATCCGCGCCTTTTCGGCGGTCTGGTTCGGCTGGAAGGCGGGTGTTGGCCCTTGCTGAGTTCCAACACCGATTCAGTATGGCTACCCCGAGGGTTTTCCAGATGAATTCTGGATATGCCCGGCGTGGACGCAGGAGGCATCTCAACGCTGCCGGGCCTGGGCCGCCAGCGCCACCAGCAGCGCGCCGAGGGCGCGGGGCAGGGCGGCACGGCGGGCCGGCATGCGGCCGGGAACGTGAACAAATACCACGGGCCGCCCCTGCGCCTGTGTGAGTGCGGTGAGGTAGCTGGCGTTGCAGAGATAGCGCCCGGCATCGCGCGAGAGGCGGACGGGCACGCCGGTTTCGCGCGCGGCGGCGATAAGCGCCGGCACCCGCGCCGTCGCGCGCAGCACGGGCGGCGCCGCGGCTTCGATGAGCCGCGTGGGCGGATGCCTGCGGGCGGCGTCGGGCCGGTCGGCGGCGGCGTTCACCGCACGGGTTTCCACGCACAGGACGCGGCGGCGTGGGGCGACGCCCATGAGCAGAACCGCGTCGGGCGCGTGCCGGTGGAGGTGCCGTTGGAGCAGGCCAAGGGCCTCCCAGCGTGTCGGCAGGATCTCGAGGGCAAGCTCGCAGTCCGCGAGCGCCGGGCGGCGCATGCGCGCGAGGGCGCGGGCGAGGCGTTCGGACGGGTTCGCCGGCACGCCCGGAAAGGGCCCGAAGGCGCAGATGAGGATGCGCGGGCCCACGGCCATCACACGAACCCGGGGCCCAAGCGGTGCGAGCGGATGCGCCCCAGATCCCGCCGCTTCGCAATCCCGGTCCCGGAACGACCGCGCACCCGTGCCGGCATGGCGCTAGAGGCCGATGAGGCCGGCGATCTCGGCCGCCGCGAGCGCGGGGGCTAGGGTGCCGGCCGCCACCTCGCGCTCCAGCGCCGGCAGGCGGGCTTTCACGCCGGGGTCGGAGGAGACCTTCTCGGCGAGCCGTTCATTGAGCAGGGTCCACATCCAGCGCACCTGCTGGGCCTGCCGGGTGGCGGCGAAGGCGCCGGCGGCCTCGCATTTCTGCCGGTGCAGCACCACCTGCGCCCACATTTCGGCGATGCCGTCGCCGGTGAGGGCGGAATAGGTGAGCACCGGCGGCGACCAGTGGGCCTGCCGCGCGCCCAGCAGGTGGAGCGCGGCGCGATATTCGCTCGCGGCGGCGCGGGCGCGGGTCACGTTGTCGCCGTCGGCCTTGTTCACGGCGACGATGTCGGCAAGCTCCAGCACGCCCTTCTTGATGCCCTGCAGCTCGTCGCCCGCGCCGGGCAGCATCAGCACGAGGAAGGTGTCGGTGAGGTCGGCCACCGCCGTCTCGGACTGGCCGACGCCCACGGTTTCCACCAGCACCACGTCGAAGCCGGCGGCCTCGCACAGCAGCATGGTCTCGCGCGTCTTGGCCGCGATGCCGCCCAGGGTGCCGCTCGAGGGGGAGGGGCGGATGAAGGCGCGCTCGTCCATGGAGAGGCGCGCCATGCGGGTCTTGTCGCCCAGGATGGAGCCGCCGGTGCGGCTGGAGGAGGGGTCCACCGCCAGCACCGCCACCTTGTGCCCGAGGCCGGTGAGGTGGGTGCCGAGGGCATCGATGGTGGTGGACTTGCCCACGCCCGGCACGCCGGTGATGCCCACGCGGAAGGCCCCGCCCGTGCGCGGCAGAAGCGACTGGAGCAGCGCCTGCGCGCGTGCGCGGTGGTCGGCGCGACGCGATTCGACGAGGGTGATGGCCCGCGCCAGCGCGGCGCGCTCGCCCCTCGCGACCCCTTCGGCGAGCTTCGCATCGTCCAGCACACGCGCAGCCGTCATCGTCCTTCTTCTCCCCTGCGGCCGGACAGCGCCGGCCTCGTCTTCGCATTGCAACGGAACTCGGCACGGTCCGCGGGCGTTGTCCAGGCAAATTTCCACTTCGACCCGGCGGTTCCGGAGCCTTCGCTCCGCCGCCGGATGTCCGGCGCGGCGCCTTCGGGCCGTGCCTCAACGGCGGGCGGGCATGGCCGCGCCGTGGTGGTCGCCGCCCGCGCTACCGAGGAGGAGAAGCCGATGAATTGGGATCGCATCGAGGGGAACTGGAAGCAGCTCTCCGGGCAAGTGAAGGCCCAGTGGGGCAAGCTGACCGATGATGACCTCACCCAGATCGCGGGCCAGCGCGAGGCCCTCGAAGGCAAGATCCAGGAGCGCTACGGGCTCACGAAGGACGAAGTGAAGCGGCAGGTCGATAAGTTCGGGGGCACCCTCAACTGACGCTCCCGCGCATCTTCAAGAAACCTCCGACCCCCGCGCCGCCCGTCGGCGCGGGGGCTTTTTCGTCAGGGGTGCGCCCCTTGGAGCGTTTCCCGGCATAGCGGTTCCCGGTTCGCGTGAAGACATGCGCCGATGCAGAACTTCGAGCGCTGTCGGGGAGCCGACGCGCGGCCGGCGCTTCAGCGGGCGAAGGCGCGGATGCCACCCGCATCGAGCCGTGCCAGGGCGTCGGCGGCGCGCGTGCCGTCGATGACGATGTCGGGCGCGATCTCCACCAGCGGCACCAAAGCGAAGGCCCGCTCCAGCAGGCGCGGATGGGGGATCTCCAGATCCGGCTCGGCCACCTTCGCGCGGCCGTGGAGCAGGATGTCGATGTCGATGCGCCGGGGGCCGAAGCGCACCTCGCGCGCGCGGTCGCGCCCCAGCATCCGCTCCACCAGCAGGCACAGGAACAGGAGGCTGCGCGCGCCCACCGGGCTTTCCACCTCCACCACCTGGTTGAGATAGGGGCCCTGCGGCACCGGGCCCCAGGGCGGCGTTTCGTAAAGCGCGGAGCGGGCGCGGATGATGAGCCCCGCCCGCGCCAGCACGCCGAGGGCAAGGCCGAGGGTTCCCGCCCGGTCGCCCACGTTGGAGCCGAGGCACAGATAGGCCGTCTCTGCGCTCATGAGGCGTCCCGGATGGCTTCCGCGACGCGCGCCGCCTGCACATGCGCGGCGACATCGTGGACGCGGATGATCTCCACCCCCGCCATGATGCCGATGACGTTGGAGGCGATGGTGCCCGGCAGGCGCTCGGCCGGGGTGGTCTCGATCACCTTGCCGATGAGCGACTTGCGCGAGGTGCCGAGCAGGATCGGCAGGCCCAGCACGCGAAGCTCGTCGAGCCGGCGGATGGCGGCGAGGTTCTGCGGAAAGGTCTTGCCGAAGCCGATGCCGGGATCGAGCACGATCTTCCCGCGCTTCACGCCCGCCCGCTCGGCCTTCTCCAGGGCTGTTTCGAAGAAGGCGAGCATGTCGGCCACGATGTCGAGCGTCTCGTCCACCTCGGCGCGGTTGTGCATCACCACCGCCGCCGCGTCGTGGTCCGCCACCACGCGGGCCATGTCGGGGTCGTGGGCGAAGCCCCATACGTCGTTGACGATGTGGGCGCCGGCCTTCAGCGCCTTTTCCGCCACCTCGGCCTTGTAGGTGTCCACGGAGATGGGAACCGGCATCTCAGCCGCCAGCGCGGGCAGCACCGTGGCGAGGCGCGCCCATTCCGCGTCCGCCGGCACCGGCGTGTGGCCGGGGCGGGTGGATTCGCCGCCGACGTCGAGGATGTCGGCGCCCTCCGCCACCAGCCGCCGGGCATTGGCGAGGGCGTCGTCGGGCCTGGCGCTGCGGCCGCCGTCGGAAAACGAATCGGGCGTCACGTTCAGGATGCCCATGACGAGGGTGCGCGGGCCCAACGGGATGGCGCGGTCGCGGGCGTTCAGGATGCGGGGATGAGGCAGGGTCATGGCACGGCGATGAGATGAGGTCACCCCACTCAAGCCCCTGGGCGCGCGCGTGGCAAGCGGCACGGTCGCGGGCGTTCTCCTCAAGCGCCCCCGCGCGACGGGGATGGGCGCCGGCGCGGCGCACTTGAGGGGGCGGGGCGCTCGGCTTACATCTTGGGGATTGCCTCAGAAAGGACGGTCCCATGCCCGTCGTTCATTTGACCGATCGTGCCCTCATTCGTGCATCCGGCCCGGAGACGGCCAAGTTCCTCCACGGCGTCATCACCTGCAACGTCGCCACCATGGCGGTGGGCGATGCGCGCTACGGCGCCCTGCTGTTCCCGCAGGGCAAGATTCTCTCCGATTTCCTCATCTATCGCGACGGGGAGGAGAGCTTCCTCCTCGATGTTCCCGCCGCGCAGGCCGACGATCTGCTGAAGCGCCTCACCTTCCATCGGCTGCGCGCCAAGGTGGCGTTCGAGAAGGCCGGCGATCTCGCGGTTGCCGCCGTGTTCGGCGCGGCGGAGGACGTGCCCGAGGGGCCTGCCTTCACGGACCCGCGCCTTGCCGCCCTCGGGCGCCGGCTGGTGCTGCCGAAGGCGGTGGCCGAGGGGTTGCCGGCCGGTCTCGACGCCTACGAGGCGCACCGCATCGGCCTCGGCATTCCCAAGGGCGGCGTGGATTTCCCCTATGGCGAGACCTTCCCCCACGAGGCCGACATGGACCAGCTCGGCGGCGTGGACTTCAAGAAGGGGTGCTATGTGGGCCAGGAGGTGGTGAGCCGCATGGAGCACCGCACGACCGCCCGCAACCGCTTGGTGGAGGTGGTTCTGCCCGCTCCGGCCGAGACCGGGGCCGAGATCATGGCCGGCGACAGGAGCATCGGCCGCCTGTCGTCCGTGGCCGGCGCCAAGGCCATCGCCACCGTGCGTCTCGACCGCGCCACGGATGCCAGGGCCGAGGGGGTTCCCCTCACCGTGGCCGGGACGGAGGTGGAGCTGAAGGCGCCCGACTGGGCCGAGTTTCCGCTGGAGTGGGAGCGCAAGACGAGCGCGCTCGACGCCAAGTTCAAGGGAGCCAAGAGCTGATGGGCACCGGCGAGGCCGTCGCGCACGGGGACGGGCGGCTGCGCTGCCCGTGGTGCGGCACCGACCCGCTCTATGTCGCCTACCACGACGAGGAATGGGGCGTGCCGGAGCGCGACAGCCGGGCGCTGTTCGAGAAGCTGCTGCTCGACGGCTTCCAGGCCGGCCTCGCCTGGATCACCATATTGCGCAAGCGGGAGAATTTCCGCCGCGCCTTCGACGGCTTCGAGCCCGAGATCATCGCGCGCTATGATGCCTCCAGGGTGGAGGCGCTGATGCAGGACGCCGGCATCGTGCGCAACCGCGCCAAGATCGAGGGCGCGGTGCTCTCCGCCCGCGCCTATCTCGACCTGCGGGAGAAGGGGATCTCCTTCTCCGACCTGATGTGGGAGGCGGTGGGCGGCGAGCGGCGGGTGAACCACCTGCGGCACCTCTCCGAAGCCCAGGCCGAGACGCCCGAATCGCGCGCGCTCTCCAAGCGGCTGAAAGGACTGGGCTTCAAGTTCTGCGGACCCACCATCGTCTATGCCGCCATGCAGGCCTGCGGCCTCGTGGACGACCATTTGGTGGATTGCTACCGCCACTCCGGACAGCGCTGACCCCGGTTCAGAACCGGGTGACGATCCGCGAGAGGTCCGGCCGCGGGCGATCCTCCAGCTTCTGGGCCGGCGTGCCGATGTAGATGAAGCCTGCCACGCGCTCGTGGGCGGCCAGCCCCAGGGCCGCGCGCGCATCGGCGTCATAGGTCGGCCATTCGCTGATCCAGGTGGCGCCGTAGCCGAGCGCGAGCGTCGCCAGCAGCATGTTCTGGCAACAGGCGGCGGCCGAGAGAAGCTGCTCCCACTCGGGGATCTTCACATGGGGCGCGGCGCTGGAAACGACGCCCACCACCAGCGGCACCCGCAGGAAGCGGGCGCGCTCCTCCTCCAGCCGCCTTTCGCTCGCCTCGCCGTCCTTGGCCGCGAGCACGTGGGCCAGGGCCTCGCCGGCACGGGCACGGCCTTCGCCCTCGAAGACGATGAAGCGCCAGGGGGCGAGCTTGCCATGGTCGGGCACGCGGGCGGCGATGGTGAGGATGGCGTCCAGCTCCTCCGCGGAGGGGGCGGGCTCCTGGAGATCGATGATGCGGGAGGAGCGGCGCGTGCTCAGGAGCTCGATGGCGTCGGGCATGGGGCGGGGCCTTCGCTGGTAGCCGGCTGCGAGCCGGGCGGGTCTGGCCGATCTATAAAGGCGAGGGGGCAGGGGATGAAAGCGCGCCATTGCCGCGCCGCGCTGCCGCAGCGGCATGACGGCGGCGACTTGAAACCGCCCCGAATTTTGTGCACCTCAAGGCAATGACGTGCTTCGCTCCCCTGTTCCGGCGTCTTTCCCGCAGCTCCGGCCCGACCGGCCGGCCGCTGGTCCTCATGGCGCTCGCTTTGGCGGCGGCTTTGTCGTGGAGCATTCCTGCGGGTGCGCAGAGCATGCAGTTTCTCGGCTCGACGGCTGCGGTGCCCCAGGCTGGCCCCTTCGCGGCCCCGCCCGCCGGCCCCGGCCAGCGCTCTCCCGTGCTCGCGCCCGGCGCAGGAAGCCCGCCTTCCGCGGGATCGCGCGAGCCCCACGCGGTGCTGCCCAGCGCGCCGCCCGGCAAGGCCGCGCTCGGCGTGTTCGCCCGCTTCGGCGATGAGGGGGCGCCGGTGCAGCGCGGGCTGGTGTGGCGGGTGTTCGCGGACCAGCCGGAGAGCACGGGCGCCTTCGCGCTTGTGGCGGAAAGCGCGGAGGCGGCGCCGGTCTTCTTTCTCACCCCGGGCGGCTACATCGTGCACGTCACCTACGGGCTCGCCACCACGGCGCAGCGTGTGGTGGTGGGCGCCGTCTCGCGGCGCGAGGCGTTCGCGCTGCCGGCCGGCGGACTGCGCCTCCAGGCGGACGTGGAAAACCACGCCATCGCCGCCCAGAAGCTCACTTTCGACATCTACGAGGGCTCGTTCCTGCAGGGGCGCGCCTCGAGCCAGCCCTATTACCGCGGCGCCGGCGCCGGCGAGGTGGTCCTGCTGCCCGAGGGCACCTACCACGTGGTCTCCACCTATGGCGACGCCAACGCGGTGGTGCGCGCGGACGTGAACGTGACGCACGGCAAGCTCACCGACGCCACCATGCACCATCGTGCCGCGCAGGTGATGCTGAAGCTGGTGAGGGCAAAGGGCGGCGAGGCGCAGCCCGACACCCAGTGGACCGTTATCACCCCCGGCGGCGACACCATCAAGGAATCCATTGGCGCCTTTCCCACCTTCGTGCTTTCAGAGGGCGACTACACCGCCATCGGGCGCCACGACGGCAAGAATTTCAGCCGCGACTTCAAGGTGGAGGCCGGCAAGGACCAGAACTTGGAAGTGATGATGCAATAGCGCATCATCGTTTGTGACCGCGACCCAGCGAAAGGCGAGGCCCGTGATCCGTCCTTTGCGTCCTGCATCCGGCCCGCTGGCGGCGGCCGTCGTTTTCGTTTCAGTTCTGGCGGGGGAGGGCACGGCGATGGCCGGCGGCGATGCCGCCGCGGGGCAGGCCCTGGCGAAGACATGGTGCGCGAGCTGCCATGTGGTGGACCGCGCCCAGGAGCGGGCGCAGAGCGATGCGCCGCCCTTCGCCTCCATCGTGCGCCGGGCGCTCGATCCCTCGGCGGAGTGGATCGCCTTCCGGCTTCTCTCCCCCCATCCCCAGATGCCCCAGATCTCCCTGACCCGCGCCCAGGCCGAGGACCTCGCGGCCTATTTCAGGACCCTGGAGAAGGACCAGTAGCCTCTTTCAGGACCCTGGAGAAGGACCAGTAGCCTCGCGGGTTGCGGGTCGCGAAGGCGCACAGTCGCTCGCCCTGTCACCGGACGCCGCGTGAGTCTGTTTCGGGCCGATGACCCCCTGCGCCGGAAGGCAGGCGGCGCTCCCGGAGCGTCTTGCCCCCGCGGGTCCGCGCCGCCCGAGCCTGCCTTTCCGAAGGCTGCGGCATGCGGCGCCGGGCGAACTCTGTAAACGGCCGGGGGAGCCAAATTCGGCGGGCAAAAAAGAACCCCGAAGCGGGGCTTCGGGGTTCTCCTCAAGACAGGTGAGATGTTCCGCTCAGGCCGCCGCGGCGCACGCCCTGCGCTTCAGGTCCGGCGGCACGGCCTCGTCGCTCAGCGCGGCGAGCACCTGGTCCAGGCTCCCGCTTTCCTGGGCGTTGGAGCCCAGGCGGCGGATGGAGAGCGTGCGCTCGGCCGCTTCCTTCTTGCCCGCCACCAGCAGCACCGGAACCTTGGCCAGCGAATGCTCGCGCACCTTGAGGTTGATCTTCTCGTTGCGAAGATCAATTTCGGCGCGCAGGCCCGCCGCCTTCAGCTTCGCCACCACTTCCTCGGCGTAGGCGTCGGCCTCCGAGGTAATGGTGGCCACCACCACCTGGGTGGGCGCGAGCCAGAGCGGGAAGTGCCCGGCGAAATGCTCGATCAGGATGCCGGTGAAGCGCTCCATGGAGCCGCAGATGGCGCGGTGGATCATCACCGGCGTCTTCTTCTGGCCGTCGGCATCCACATAGAAGGCGCCGAAGCGCTCCGGCAGGTTGAAGTCCACCTGGGTGGTGCCGCACTGCCATTCGCGGCCGATGGCGTCACGCAGGGTGTATTCGAACTTCGGCCCGTAGAAGGCGCCCTCGCCCGGCAGGATGCCGGTCTTAATGCGTCCGCCGGAAGCTTCCTCGATCTGCTTGAGGACGCGGGTCATCACCTCCTCGGCATGGTCCCACACGGCATCCGAGCCCACGCGCTTGTCGGGGCGCGTGGAGAGCTTCACGATGATCTCCTCGAAGCCGAAGTCGGCATAGGTGGAGAGGATCAGGTCGTTGATCTTCAGGCACTCGGCCGCCATCTGCTCTTCGGTGCAGAAGATGTGCGCGTCGTCCTGGGTGAAGCCGCGCACGCGCATGAGCCCGTGCAGCGCGCCGGAGGGCTCGTAGCGGTGCACCGCGCCGAACTCGGCGAGGCGCATGGGCAGGTCGCGGTAGCTCTTCAGGCCGTGCTTGAAGATCTGCACATGGCCGGGGCAGTTCATGGGCTTCAGGGCGAACACGCGCTCGTCCTTGGTCTCGTCGCCCGCCGACTGCACCTTGAACATGTTCTCCTTGTACCAGCCCCAGTGGCCGGAGGTCTCCCACAGGCCGGCGTCGAGCACCTGGGGCGCGTTCACCTCCTGGTAGTCGGCCTTCAGGCGGCGGCGCATGTAGGCCACCAGCTCCTGGAACAGGGTCCAGCCCTTGGGGTGCCAGAAGACGGTGCCGGGACCTTCCTCCTGGAAGTGGAACAGGTCCATCTCCCGGCCGAGGCGACGATGGTCGCGCTTCTCGGCTTCCTCCAGGCGGTGGAGGTAGGCGGCGAGCTCCTTCTCGTCGTGCCAGGCGGTGCCGTAGATGCGGGTCAGCATCGGGTTGTTGCTGTCGCCGCGCCAGTAGGCGCCGGCCACCTTCATGAGCTTGAAGGCGTTGCCGATCTTGCCGGTAGAGGGCAGGTGCGGGCCGCGGCAGAGGTCGAACCACTCGCCCTGCTTGTAGATCTTCACATCCTGGTCGGCGGGGATGGCATCCACCAGCTCGACCTTGTAGTTCTCGCCCATCTCGCCGAAGACGCGCTTGGCCTCGTCGCGGGTCCACACTTCCTTGGTGAAGGGGCGGTCGCGAGCGATGATCTCGCGCATCTTCGCCTCGATCACCGGCAGGTCCTCGGTGGTGAAGGGCTCGTTGCGGGCGAAATCGTAATAGAAGCCGTTCTCGATCACCGGGCCGATGGTGACCTGGGTGCCGGGCCAGATGGACTGCACCGCCTCCGCCAGCACGTGGGCGCAGTCGTGGCGGATCATCTCCAGCGCGCGCGGGTCGTCGCGGGTGACGATCTCGAATTTCGCGTCGGCGCCGATGGGGGCGGCAAGGTCGGCCAGCTCACCATCGAGGGTGACGGCAACCGCCTTCTTGGCCAGGGATTTGGAGATCTGGGCGGCGATGTCGGCGCCGGAGGTTCCCGCGGCGTACTCGCGCTGGGCGCCGTCAGGGAAGGTCAACGAGATCATAAAGCATCCTCCTGCCCACTCCTGCGCACCACGCAGGTAGGCTTGTGTCCCATATGGGGCGCACCTTTTAAGGGGGAAGGGCCGGCGGCGTCCAGATGGCCGCCGGGCGTATGGGCCGGCGGGGCGGATGAGGCGGTTGTGATCGGAAAGCGGCGCCTTGCGGGGGCTGCTCCCCCTTTCCCTCGGGGCGCGGCTCAGCTAATCGAATTGCGGGGATGTGGGTTGTGCACGCCGCATGAGTCCTCTTGGGGACGATGGGGCAGGCGCGGCCCGCGCGAGGGGGTGAGTGAGGGGAACGGCCGGCGTTAAGCCGCGCTTAAGCCGAACCCGGTGACAACGTTTGCTCCCGAAGGGACGCGACAGATGAGGCGGGCATGATTTCCTCGACCTTCAAGACCTTGACCTTCGCCGCCCTGCTTCAGGCTGGCCTGCTGGCCGGCGTGAGCGCGGGCCATGCGCAGACGGCGCCGCGCGGTACCCCCGGCGCCACCATGGATATCGGCGACCAGCCCGGCTACGTGCCTCCCGATGACGACGAGGCCCAGATGGACCCCGCCTTCCGTCGCCAGCCGGTGTATTTCCGCACCACCGAGCCGCCGGGCACCATCATCATCAGCACCAACGAGCGCTTCCTCTATCTCGTCCAGGGTGACAATCGCGCCATCCGCTACGGCATCGGCGTCGGCCGCGACGGCTTCCAGTGGTCGGGCCTGAAGAGCATCGAGCGCAAGGCCGAATGGCCCGACTGGCGCCCGCCGTCCGAAATGATCGAGCGCCAGCCGTACCTGCCGCGCTTCATGGCCGGCGGTCCCGGCAACCCCATGGGCGCCCGCGCGCTCTACATTGGCGGCACGGTCTACCGCATCCACGGCACCAACCAGCCGCAGACCATCGGCTATGCGGTGTCCTCGGGCTGCTTCCGCCTCGTGAACTCCGACATCATCGACCTCTACCAGCGTGTGCCGGTGGGCACGAAGGTCATCGTGCGCCAGCAGGCCACCCTCTGAGGGTGGCCCTTTCCCTTTTTCTCTTCTCCTGAACCGGGGGCATTCATGAAGAAGTTACTGGCCCTTCTGGCCGGCGCGGTCGCGCTCGCGGCCACCGGCGCCTCGGCTGAGACCGCGGCACCGGCGCAGACCCTGAAGACCGTGAAGGACCGCGGCGAGCTCATCTGCGGCGTGTCGAAGGGCCTGCCGGGCTTCTCGGCAGCCGACGCCAAGGGGCAGTGGAGCGGCTTCGACGTGGACCTGTGCCGCGCGGTCGCCGCCGCCGTGCTCGGCAGCGGTGACAAGGTGAAGTTCGTGCCCCTCTCGGCGGAGGAGCGCTTCCCCGCCCTGCAGAAGGGGCAGGTGGACCTGCTCTCGCGCAACTCCACCTGGACGCTGGACCGGGAAGGCAAGCTCGGCCTGCTGTTCGCCGGCATCTCCTATTACGACGGCCAGGGCTTCCTCGTGCGCGACTCGCGCAAGATCACCTCGGCTCTGGAGCTCGGCAAGTCGAAGGTCTGCGTGCAGGAAGGCACCACCGCGGTGGGCAACACGCAGGACTACTTCAAGGCCAACGGCATGGAGCTGGAGCTCGTCACGCTGCCCAATTCCGAGGAGCTCGTGAAGGCCTACGAATCGGGCAAGTGCGACACGCTCACCACCGACGTGTCGCAGCTCTATGCCCTGCGCCTCAACACGGCCAAGCCCGCCGACCATATCGTGCTGCCCGACGTCATCTCCAAGGAGCCGCTCGGCCCCGTGGTGCGCCAGGGCGACGACCAGTGGTTCAACGTGGTGAAGTGGGTGCTCTACGGCATGATCAACGCGGAGGAGCTGGGCGTGACCTCTGCGAACCTCGATGAGGCGCAGAAGTCGCAGAAGCCGGACGTGAAGCGCCTGCTCGGCGTGGAGGGCGACAACGGCGCCTCCCTCGGCCTGCCCAACGACTTCGTGGTGCTGGTGGTGAAGGCCGTGGGCAACTACGGCGAGAGCTACGAGCGCAACGTCGGCGCCGCCTCCAAGCTCGGCATCCCGCGCGGGATCAACCAGCTCTGGAGCATGGGCGGCATCCAGTACGCCCCGCCCATCCGCTGAGGCGCGGACACATTCCAAGGCTTCCGGCGCCGCTCGCAGGCATGTGAGCGGCGCCTTCGTTTGTGGCGTCGACCGTTTGGGCGCGCATGGCTATCCTCCGGCCGCACAGGCTTTCCCTCGCGCCGGAAGGATCTCCATGACCGCGTTGTCGCGCCGCACCCTCGTCGCCGGAACCGCCGGCGCAACCGTCGCCGGCCTCCTGGGCGCCCGCATCACGCCGGCCGAGGCGCAGGACGCGGGGCAGGGGCAGGGCGCTGCGCGGCCGATCCCGAGCGCCTACCGCTACAAGGTGGGCGATGCGGTGGTCACCGCCGTCAGCGATGGTGTGCGCACCTTCCCCATGCCCGAGGGCTTCGTGCGCAACGCGCCGCGCGAGGCCGTGAACGGGGCGCTCGCCGCCGCCTTCCTCGCGCCGGACCAGATCTCCATTCCCTTCAACGTGCTGCTGATCGAGACCGGCGGGCGGCGGGTGCTGGTGGATACGGGCAACGGGCCCGGACAGGGGCCGGTGGGCCGCGCGCGGGAGACGCTGGCGGCCATCGGCGTGCCGGCGGAGAGCATCGACCAGGTGGTCATCTCCCATTTCCACGGTGACCACATCAACGGCCTGCTGACGGCCGAGGGCGCGCCCGCCTTTCCGAAGGCGCGCGTCTTCGTGCCGGAGGCGGAATGGGCGTTCTGGATGGATGAGGGCGAGGCGAGCCGCGCCCCGGAGCGCATGAAAAGCAGCTTCCAGAACGTGCGGCGCGTGTTCAAGCCGCTCGGGAGCGAGGTGGAACGCTATGCCTGGGACAAGGAGGTGGCGCCCGGCCTCACCAGCCTCGGCACCCCCGGCCATACGCCCGGGCACACCTCCTTCACGCTCGGCTCGGGGGCGGATGCGCTGTTCATCCAGTCTGATGTCACGAACATTCCCGCCCTGTTCGTGGCGAATCCCTCCTGGCAGGTGATGTTCGACATGGACGGCGCCAAGGCCGCCGAGGTTCGCCAGCGCACCTATGAGCGCCTCGCCGCCGAGCGCATGAAGGTGGCGGGCTATCACTTTCCCTTCCCCGGCGCGGCACACGTGGTGAAGGAGGGCGATGGCTATCGCTACGTGCCGGTGATGTGGAACCCGGTGCCGTGAGGGCTCATGCGGGCGGCAGCGGCTCGGTCTCGGCGGCGATCCAGCTGATATAGCCGGGATCTCCGCCGGCGACGGGCACCACCACGATGGCCGGCTGCTCATAGGGGTGGAGGGCGCGGAGCGTCGCCACCACTTTTTCCGCAAGGGCCGCGGTGGTCTTCAACAGCATGACCACTTCCTCGCCCCGTTCCAGCTCGCCCGCCCAACGGTAGATGGAAACCATGCCCGGCAGGATGTTGGCGCAGGCGACGAGGCGCTGCTCCACCAGCAGCCGCGCGGTGGCCTCCGCGGGCTCCAGCGCCGGGAAGGTGGTGTAGACCAGGGCGGTTGCGGAATGGCTCATGGGCGCCTCTCGATGGCCGGGCGTCGCCCGGAGTGGCCGGCGCCGCGCCAGGATGGCGCCAAAGCCGTCGGCCGCCAAGGCGGGGCCGGCGCCACTGACGCCCGTTCCCGCCGGAGGATTGCGACAGGGACGATTGCTTTGCCTCGACAAGACCCGATCGGGGCATTAGACGAAAGCGGGTGCTTCCGCCCCTCGCGGCCCCGGCCGCCGTCCTGAACGCTTCACCCATGAGCCAATCCGCCGGCCTTTCCCCCAAGATCGCTTTTGTCGCCAGCCAGACGCCGGAAGCGGAGGCCGCGCGCGATCGCCTCGCCGCGCGCTACGGCGGCACCTCGGTGGCCGACGCCGATGTGATCGTGGCGCTGGGCGGCGACGGGCTGATGCTGCAGACGCTGCATCATTTCCGGGACCGGGGCCTGCCCATCTACGGCATGCATCGCGGCTCGGTGGGCTTCCTCATGAACACCTTCCGCGAGGACGATCTGGTGGAGCGCCTCGCCGCCGCCCAGCACGTGCGGATCCATCCGCTCGTGATGGAGGTGATGGACGCCAACGGCACCCGCCACCGCGCGCCGGCCATCAACGAGGTGTCGCTGCTGCGCCAGACCTATCAGGCGGCCAAGCTCCGGGTCTCCATCGATGGCAAGGTGCGGCTCGAGGAGCTCATCTGCGACGGCATCATCATCGCCACCCCGGCCGGCTCCACCGCCTACAATCTCTCCGCGCACGGGCCGATCCTTCCGCTCGGCACGGCCCTGCTCGCCATCACGCCCATCTCGCCCTTCCGCCCCCGCCGCTGGCGCGGCGCGCTGGTGCCGGACAAGGCGCGCATCGACATCGCGGTGCTGGAGGCGGAGAAGCGCCCCGTGAGCGCGGCGGCCGACCATTACGAGGTGCGGAACATCGTCGCAGTCTCGGCACGGCTTGACACTTCATCGTCCATCGACATGCTGTTCGACCCGGACCACGGCCTGGAAGAGCGCATACTGCGCGAGCAGTTCGTGTATTAGACCCCTCCTGCCCGCGACGCCCGATGGTTTTTTCCTCAGTCACCTTCCTTTATTATTTCCTGCCCGCATTCCTGGCCTGCTACTTCCTGGCGCCGGGCATACGGATCAAGAATACCGTTCTGCTGGCCTTCTCCATCGTCTTCTATGCCTGGGGCGGGCTGGCGAACGTGGTGGTGCTCGCCAGTTCCATCGTGGCGAACTATTTCCTGGCGCTGCTGATCGACGCGCGCTCCGAACGCTACCGGCTGAAGACGCTGGGGCTCGCGGTCGCGGTCAATCTCGCGGGGCTGATCGCCTTCAAATACGCGGGCTTCCTCGCCACCAACCTCAACATTCTCATCTCGCCCCTCGGGCTCGCGCTGCCGGTGGTGCATCCGGAGCTGCCGCTGGGCATCTCCTTCTTCACCTTCCACGCCATCTCCTACCTGGTGGACGTCTATCGCCGGAAGGTGCGGGCGAACGGGCGGTTCGAGGAGATCGCGGTCTACATCACCATGTTCCCGCAGCTGGTGGCCGGGCCCATCGTGCGCTACTCCACCATCGCCCACCGCATCCGCGAGCGGCGTACCACGCTCGGGCGGGTTTCGGCGGGCCTGCGCATCTTCGTCATCGGCCTGTCCTGGAAGGTGCTGATCGCCGACGAGGTGGCGCCGGTGGTGTCGGTCGTGTTCGACAAGACGGCGGTGCCCAACCTCTGGGAGGCGTGGATCGGCGTGAACGCCTACGCGATCCAGCTCTATTTCGATTTCGGCGGCTATTCCAACATGGCCATCGGGCTCGCCATCGCCATGGGGCTGCGGTTCCCGCGCAACTTCAACCTGCCCTACCGCTCGCGCTCCATCGGTGAGTTCTGGCGACGCTGGCACATGAGCCTGTCGAGCTGGTTCCGCGATTATGTCTACATTCCCCTGGGCGGAAGCCGGAAGGGGCCGTGGCGCTCCATCGGCAATCTCTGGGCGGTGTTCTTCCTGTGCGGCCTTTGGCACGGGGCGAGCTGGAATTATCTGGTCTGGGGCCTCTACCAGGGCCTCTTCCTGATGCTGGAGCGCACCCGGCTCGGCACGTGGCTCGAGCGTTCGCCGCCGGTGGTGGGCTTCCTCTACACCCAGGCCGTGCTGTTCTCGAGCTGGGTGTGGTTCCGCGCGAGCTCGCTTGAGCAGTCGAAGACGTTGTTCGGGAGCCTCATCGGCCTCAACGGCACGGGCGAGGTCTCGGCTGCGCTGCTGGCGGAGCTGCAGTGGATGACCATCGCGGTCAGCATCCTCGCATGGCCGCTCGCCATCTTCGGCCTGCCGAAGCCCGGCGCGGGCATGATGCGCCTGCCGGAAAGGCTGCGCAGCGCGTTCTATGCCCTCGGCGACAGCACGGTGATGCTGGTGCTTTTCATCCTGTGCGCGCTCTCGGTGGGGGCGGCGGCCTACAGCCCCTTCCTCTATTTCCAGTTCTGAGAAGGGGGGAGCCTCATGGCGCTGCTCATGTCCTTCCGCCGTTACTGGGCGGTCTTCTTCTTCTCGGTGCTGGTATTGCCCACCATCGGCTTCTTCGCGCCCGACCTGCCGGCGCCCCTGCGCACGGTGACGGCTCCGGCGGAGAGCTGGTGGCTCAGGGCCTCCGAGCGGCTCGACCCCTACATCAACAACGTCTTCGGCTTCCGCGGCGCGGTGCTGGCGGCGCACGACCGTTACGTCCGCTGGCTCGGTGTCGACGGCGAGCGGGTGATGAAGGGCGAGGGCGGCGCGCTGTTCATCAAGGACCAGCAGGCGGTGGAGCAGTCCATCGGCCAGCTCGTGCGCCCCTGGGTGGTGGAGCAGGTGGCGGATGTCGCCTCACGCCTGGACAACTACATGAAGTCCATCGGCGGCCGGTTCGTGATGGTGGTGCCGCCCAACGGCCAGACCGTGAACTGGGACCGGCTGCCCGCATATGCGCGCGACCTGCGGCGCGCGCCGACCGAATACGACCTGCTCGCGAAGACCATGGCGGCGCGCGGCATGCCCTTCGTGGACCTGCGCCCGGTGATGGCGGAGGCGAGGAAGGACGGGCCGGTCTACCGCCTCAACGACACCCACTGGAACGACCGCGGCGCCGTTCTCGGCTTCAACGCCACCATGAAGGCCCTGGGCAGGCCCGACCTCGCGTTCGATCCCGCCGACGTGCTCGGCCCGCCCCGCCAGCGGTTCGACGGCGATCTCGTGCGCCTCATGGGCGCCACCAAGGCCGAGGTGCCGGACGTGGACTATCCGCGGAAGGGCGCCATGGTGCGGCGCGAGGACCTGACGCCCATCCCCGACATCGCGACCCAGCGCTCGCCCAAGGACCCCTTCCAGCCGCAGGTGTACGAAACCGGGCATGCGGGGCCGCGCATCATGGTGATCGGCGATTCGTTCACCCAGAACTTCTGGCCGGGCTTCCTGGCCGCCCGCGCCTCCGCCTACATGTGGACCCACCACCGCAGCTGCGGCTTCGACATGCAGGAAGTGGAGCGCTTCAGGCCCGACATCCTGATCTATGCTCCGGCCGAGCGCTCGCTGCCGTGCCGGGCGGAGAAATAAGGCTCACGCCTTCGGGCGCGGGCGGGCCAGAACGCGGTCCACCGGCGCATAGTCCAGGTAGCCGCAGCGCGCGAGGCTGTGCAGCCGGGTGATGTCGAGGCGCCCATCCACGATGCTCTCGTCGGCGATGTGGACGCCGACGACCTCGCCGATGACCATGTAATTGTCGCTCACGCGCCCGTCGCGTCCGCGCAGGCGGACAGTCTCCACATGCACGCATTCGAGCGCGCAGGGGCTCGCCGCCACGCGCGGCGGCCTCACGAGGCGCGAGGGGGTCGGGGCGATGCCGCAGGCGGCGAACTCGCTCACCTCGCGTGGCAGCGGGGCGGAGGAGGCATTGACCGCGTCGATCAGGTCCAGCGTGGCGAGGCTGCACACGAACTCGCCGGTGGCCTCGATGTTCGCCACGCTGTCCTTGCGCCCGATGGAGGAGAACATGACCAGCGGCGGCGCTTCGCTCACCATGTTGAAGAAGGAATAGGGCGCGAGGTTCGCCGTGCCCTCCGCCGAAATGGAGGAGATCCAGCCGATGGGGCGGGGCGCCACGATGGCCTTCAGCGGGCTGTAGGGCAATCCGTGGTCGTTGCGGGCGGGCTCGTAGAACATGCGCGGCGTCCATCCGGGCGGGAGGGGTGGTCTGCCGCCATCGTTATCCGCGCACGCCGGCGCCGTCATCCGCCCTGCGCGCTCACTTCAGCGTGGCCACGGCGGCGGCGATGTCCTCCAGGCTGCGTTCCACCGCCTCGGCGCCGGCGGCGATGGCCTCGCGGGCCCGCTGGAAATCGAACAGGCCGATGGCGCCGAGCTTGGGGGAGACCATCAGGTCCGGCGGATCCCCGGCGAGGCGCGAGCGGGCGATGCGGTCCTGTGTGATGTTGAAGGCGTCGATCATCACGCTGGAGAGGCCGCGCGGGCCGTCCTCGTCCGGGGCGGAGAAGAACTGCCGGCGCAGGCGGTCCGGGCTCAGCCGTCCCATCAGGTTGCGGCGCTTGCCGGTGAGGGCGGCATCCGCGACATGGCCGACCACGCCGCCGTGGTCGTGGATGACGGTGCCGCGCCCGAACACGTCGGCGTTCAGGTTCACCGCCACCACCAGCCGGGCGCCCAGAGCCCGCGCGGGGGAAACGGGCACCGGGTTCACCAGCGCCCCGTCCATCAGCCAGCGTCCGCCCACGTTCACCGGGGTGAAGATGCCGGGCAGGGCGTAGGAGGCGCGCAGCGCGTCCACGAAATCGCCGCGCGTGAGCCAGATCTCGTGGCCGCTGCCGAGCTCCGTGGCGATGGCGCCGAACACCACGGGCAGGTCTTCGATGGCGAGGTCGCCCACCTTCTGGCGCATCAGGTCCACCAGCCGGCGGCCGCCGATGAGCCCCGCGCCGCCGAGGGCGAAGTCCAGCATGCCCAGCACGCGCCGCTTGTTGAGGGCGAGCGCCCATTCTTCCAGCATATCGAGCTTGCCGCACGCCCACACCCCGCCCACCACCGCGCCGATGGAGGTGCCGGTGACCACGCCGGGCCGGAGGCCCGCCTTCTCCAGCGCGCGCAGAACGCCGATGTGCGCGAAGCCGCGCGCGGCACCGCCGCCGAGGGCGAGGCCGAAGGCGGGCCGGTGCACATGGGCTGGCGGACGTGGCGGGGCGGCGTCGAGATCGGGGCGCAGCTCGGCCTCGTTCACGGGCGGGGCGCTGGCCTGCGTGTCGTCGAGCCGGGGGCCTGCGGGGTCGAGAGCGCTTTCGCCACGCCGGAGAAAGGGATGAAACATGGTCGCCTCGCAGTGCCGCCGCGTCGAGACGCGTGCTTTGCAGTAGCAATGCCCCAGCCCACGCGCCGGTTCCGGCGCGTCCCTCCATTACCTGTATCTTGCCACAGATGGATGTCGGAACCGTGGCCGCGGCGCGGATGCGATGCGGCGGATGGTGGCCGAAGCCGGACGGCGATCGTCGTGGCGGGCGCCGGTGCCGATGGCGCTGCGGGTTATCCCGAGCGCGCTCATGGCGGCGGCGACAGCGGACGGAGACCTTCCGCGATGCTGCCGCGGAGGCTCAAGCATCATGCCCCCCGGAGGAGCACGTCCGATGGCCGCTCCTGGCCTGGAGCAAGAGGGCTCGAACCCTGCCGTGCGGAGGCCCACGCCGTACTTTCCCATCGCGGTACGGGCGCGGGCTGCGGACCCGCGGCGTGCTGGCAGGCGGCTATTCAGTGGTCGTGCGGCTTGCCGTAGACCGCGGCAGGGTCGAAGCGCGGGGTGTCGCCGGTGAAGCCGAGGGCGGTGTCCGGGCCCGGCGCGGCGCCCAGGGGCACGGTGCGGTAGAAGCAGGAGCGCCGGCCGGTGTGGCAGGCGGCACCGGTGCCGCCCATCTCCACCTTGATGACCACCGCGTCCTGGTCGCAGTCCACCAGCATCTCCAGCACCTTCTGGGTGTGGCCGGAGCTTTCGCCCTTCTTCCAGAGCTTGCCGCGCGAGCGGCTGAAATAGTGCGCCTCGCCGGTGGCCATGGTGAGGGCCAGCGCCTCGGCGTTCATGTGGGCGAGCATCAGCACCTCGCCGGTGCGCGCGTCCACGGCCACGCAGGTGATGAGGCCGTTGGCGTCGAACCTGGGGGTGAGCTGGGTTCCTTCCTCCAGCGCCGCGCCGGAGGCAGGGGCGGCGAAGGGGGCGGCGGGGGCGGTCATGGGAGAGGCTCTCAAGCATGGGGCCGCTCCCTTGCGGCGCGGCCCCGTTGAAATCGTCGGCGAAGCGGCGGATCAGGCCTTGCCGGCGCGCACCATGGTCATGAAGCGCACCTGCTCGGCCGGATCGTCCCGGAACACGCCGGTGAACTGGCTGGTGAGGGTGGTGACGCCGGCCTTGGTGATGCCGCGCATGGACATGCACATGTGCTCGGCCTCGATCATCACCGCCACGCCGCGCGGGCGCAGGCCCTCGTCCAGGGTGGTGACGATCTGCGAGGTGAGGTGCTCCTGGGTCTGCAGGCGGCGGGCGAACGTGTCCACCACCCGCGCGATCTTCGAGAGGCCCACCACCCGCTCCACCGGGAAATAGGCCACGTGGGCCCGCCCGTAGAACGGCACCATGTGGTGCTCGCAGTGGGAATAGAAGGGGATGTCCTTCACCAGCACCATGTCGTCGAAGGTGCCGATCTCGCCGAACGTGCGGTCGAGCATCTCGTCGCCGCCTTCGGCATAGCCGGAGAACAGCTCGTCATAGGCCTTGATGACGCGCTTGGGCGTGTCGAGCAGGCCCTCTCGGGCGGGGTTCTCGCCCATGTAGGCGAGCAGGGTGCGCACCGCGGCCTCGGCCTCCTCGCGGGAGGGGCGGGGGCTGCCGTCCGGCAGGGGGGGAAACACCGGGCGGGGCGCCGGCTGGCCGTCGGCGGCCGGTTTGTGTCCCTTGCGGGCGTTCTTCGCGGCTTCCATCTCGCGCGCCTGCGCCTGGCGCTGGCGTTCTTCGTTTTCCGCCTGCGCCTTGAACAATTTCACAACCGCGTCCATGACGTACACAACTCCGTTCGACCCGCCGCGGCGCAAAGCCGGATGGCGGGAGTGTCACCGGTCGTCGGCTACGCATGCGCGGGAGCCTTCCCCAACCGCGCCCCGCCTTGCAGCGGCGGCCATGCCGTCCGTACCCTTCCAGCCTGGAGCGCTTCCAGGCGAAGCTCCATCATGGGGCGGCGCGCGCTTTGGCGCAAGCTGCGCGGCACGCATGGAGCGGGGGGCCTTACCGGCGTCCGACACAGCGCTATATAGGGATCAGCCGCGGTTCTTTCGCCGGCACGGCGCCGACGCGGGCATCACGTTTGGTTCAAGGCCGGCAGGGCCGGCGGGTTCGGGCCCATGATCAACGACATCTACAACGCGCGCATCCTGACACTGGCGGCCGAGATTCCCCGGCTCGGGCGCCTCGCCGCGCCGCAGGCCACCGCAAAGGCCCATTCGCGCCTGTGCGGTTCCACCGTGGTGGTGGACTTGGCCATGGACGGCGACACGGTGACCGATTTCGCCCACGAGGTGCGCGCCTGCGCCCTGGGGCAGGCCTCTTCCTCCCTTATGGCTCGCCACGTCATCGGCGCGAAGGCGGCGGACCTGCGCGCGCTGCGCCAGACGGTGCTGAAGATGCTGAAGGAGAACGGCCCGCCGCCGGAGGGCGCCTTCGATGAGTTCAAGGTGCTGGAGCCTATCCGTGACTATAAGGCGCGCCACGCCTCCACCATGCTCACCTTCGACGCCGTGGTGGACTGCATCGACCAGATCGAGCGGGCACGGGCCGGCGGGGCGGGCCGTGCGGCCGAGTGAGCCCCGCGGGGGAGGGGGCGCCCTCGACGATCTGCCGTGGACGGCGCCGAAGCGCCGGGGGCGGGGCTTTCTCGGTCTGATCGGCCGCGTGCCGCGCATGGTGCTGCGCGCGCCGATCCTGCTTTATCGCTACACCCTGTCCTCCTTCATGGGCCGGCAGTGCCGCTACCTGCCCACCTGCTCCGAATATGCCGACGAGGCCATCTCCCGCCACGGCGCGTGGCCCGGCCTGTTCATGGCCACGGCCCGGCTGTGCCGCTGCCATCCCTGGGGCGGACACGGCTACGATCCGGTGCCGGGGGAACTGCCGTCGGAAGGCCGCTGGTATCTGCCGTGGCGCTACGGGCGCTGGCGCTGCGAGGCGCCGCCGCAGGGGGAATGAGCGCCGGGGCGGCTTGCCCGGCGCGGGGCGCGCTGCCTATGCTCGGTGCGGTTTCGGGGTATGGAGCGCGTGAGCCGGAGGTGATGGCGTGACGATCTCGGTGGTCAGCGGTGGGCCGGTTTCCGATGCGGCCTCGGTGGCGGCGCGTCTCGCCCTCGGCACCATGGATCTGCTGGGGCCGGCGGCGGCGGGCGCCCCGCTCATGGCGCGGGTGCGGCTGCCGCTCGAGCCGTTCAGGGCCGGCGGCGGCGTGCAGCAGGTCTCCGGCCTCTGGTTCGGCACCGCGCGCAGTGACGGGCCGGTGGAGAGCTTCCGTCTCGCCTCCGTGGATGGCGCGCTGGTCCTCACCGGCCAGGTGGGTGCCGACCTGCGGCTCGATGCGCCAACGCTCGCCTACGGCAAGGTGGTGGATATCACCTCCGGCCAGATGTCGGTGCTGCCGGGGGGCGTGGTGGCGCTGGGCATGGTGGGGAAGATGTCCGTGCCGCAGCCCTCGGGGCAGGAATTCCACGTGCATTGGGATTCCTGGTACGAGAAGCCGGACCTCGCCTATCCCGAAGGCTTCCACCTCACCAATCTGCCGCCCTACGTCTCCACCGTCACGCTCTGCTTCGCGCGGCCGCAGGTGACCTATGAGGGGCTGGACGACAATGTCTTTGCCACCACCGGCCTCCAGTTCCAGGGCACCGGCCACCAGCTGAAGACCGCGCTCGACCTGCTGCGCATGCGCCGGCCGGGCATCCGCGTCGCGCTCGCGGTGCAGCAGGGCGGGCCGCTCGGCTTCGAGCCCTATGACCGTGACGGGTGGGCCGGCATGAACGGCACCCACTTCCGCGCCCTCGCCCTGTTCATGGACCAGATGGGCATTCGCGACGTCGACGTGGACTACGAGTGCGTGGCCTCCTCCATGGACGGGGACAAGCACTGCCTCGTGAAGGCTGGCGGCGACGTGTGGTGCTACACGGACGGCGAGCTGGTGCGCGTCATCAAGGCATTCCGCGACAAGTTCCCGCGGCCGAAATATCGCCTCGCCATCGATGCCTACAATACGGGCGCCTATTTCGGCCCGTTCGCGAAGCAGATTCCGGTGGGCTGGAACCACGGCTACGTGGCGGCCCTGGCGCGGGACCCGAAGGCGCGGGCCGCCATCGACGCCATCAACATCATGTCATTCGACGAAAAGCCGGGATACGATCCGGTGCGCGCGCTGGAAGCCTATCAATACCACTTCCCGGAAGCGCAGGTATTCCTGGGCCTGCGGTCCGGCCCGCCGTGGCACGGGGACGTGAAGCGCTCGTTGACCGACGTGATCGATTTCGCCAACGCCGCCATCCGCCTGAAGGCCGGGGGGCTGTGGCTCTATTCGCTGCTGTGGGACATGGGCGAGCCGCACGGGCCCTATGGCTCTGACAATCCGGACGCGAACATGATGGCCCGCGTGGTGGCAGAGCGCTTCCACCTGCCGGGCGCGGACGAGCCCCTGGTGCGCACCGGGGCCTGAGGCCCCGCCCCGCCCGACCCCGAGGGGCCGCGCGGGACGGGGAGCCGGCTCCGCAGCTCAGCTTGTGAAAACGTCCGGACCGCCGCCGCCGATATGCTCCAGGATGATCTGGCGCACGGCTTTCTTGGAGAGCTTGCCGGTGGCGGTGTGGGGCAGCTCCGGCACGATCACCACGTCGTCCGGGATGCTCCACTTGGAGATCTTGCCTTCGTAGTGGGCGCGCATCTCGGCGCGCGAGAAGCTCGCGCCCGGCTTCAGCACCGCCACCAGCACCGGGCGCTCGCCCCAGCGCGCATCGGGCTTCGCCACGATGGCGGCTTCCTGGATGGCCGGGTGCGCCTGGGCGATGTTCTCCAGCTCGATGGAGGAGATCCACTCGCCGCCGGATTTCACGACATCCTTGGTGCGGTCCACGATCTGAATGAAGCCGTCGGCGTCCTGGGTCACCACGTCGCCGGTGTTGAACCAGCCGGGCGCCTCCTCGTGGGCGGGGCTGTGCTCGGTGTTGAAGTAGGAGGCGGCGACCCACGGCCCGCGCACCAGCATGGCGCCGAAGCTCTTTCCGTCGCGCGGCACCTGCTTGCCGTCGGCGCCGGCCACGCGGAACTCCATGCCGAACAGGGGGCGGCCCTGCTTGCATTCCAGGGCGAGGCGCGCCTCGGGGTCGAGCGCCTCGTGCTTGGGCTTGAGGGCGGCGGCAAGGCCCACCGGGCTCGTTTCCGTCATGCCCCAGGCGTGGCGCACCTTCACGCCCATGTTGTGGAAGCGGCTGATCATGATGGGCGGGGTCGCCGAGCCGCCGATCACCACCCGCTTGAGGGCCGAGAAGCGGCGTCCGTGGGTGTCCATCCAGTCGAGCAGGCCGAGCCACACGGTGGGCACGCCGGCGGTGAAGGTGACGCCCTCGCCCTCGAACAGGGTGTAGAGGCTGGCGCCGTCGAGGTGGGCGCCGGGCAGCACCAGCTTCGCGCCCACCATGGCGCCCACGAAGGGCAGGCCCCAGGCGTTCACATGGAACATGGGCACGATGGGGGCGATGACATCGGCGCTGGAGAAGCCGAACGCGTCGGGCATGGAAACCGCCATGGCGTGCAGCACGCAGGAGCGGTGGCTGTAGAGCACGCCCTTGGGGTCGCCCGTGGTGCCGGAGGTGTAACACAGGCTGGAGGCGGTGTTCTCGTCGAGCGCCGGCCACTCGAAGGTGTCCGGTTCGCCGGCGATGAGGGTTTCGTAGCACAGCAGGCCGGGCAGGGCCTCGGACCTCGGCATATGGGCCTCGTCCGTCATGGCCACGATGGCCTTGAGGCCCTTCAGTTCGCCGGCCAGCTCCTCGACGATGGGCAGGAAGGTGAGATCGAAGAACAGCACGCTGTCGGCGGCGTGGTGGATGATGTAGGCGATCTGCTCGCGGAACAGGCGCGGGTTGATGGTGTGGCACACGAGTCCGGAGCCGGAGACCCCGAAATAGAGCTCCATGTGGCGGTAGCCGTTCCACGCCAGGGTGCCCACCCGGTCGCCGTCCTTGAGGCCGAGCCGTGCCAGCGCATTGGCGAGCTTGCGCGTGCGCTGTGCCAGCTCGCCGTAGGTGTAGCGGTGGAGGCCGCCCTCCACGGCCGCGGACACCACCTCGCCGTCGGCGTGGTAGGCCTCCGCGTGCCGTAGGATGGATGAGAGCAGCAGCGGGACATCCATCATCGTTCCGAGCATCGTTTCCTCCGTTTGAAAGTTGTCGTTCCGGACGTTGGCGTTTGTTCAGAAGGCGTCGGCGGGAAGCGCCATGAGCGAGGGCGCGCCGTGGGCGAGCGCGGCGTCGAGGCCGAGCGTCTCGGGCAGCATGCGCTCAACGAAGAAACGCGCCAGCGCTGCCTTGCGCAGGACGGTGGGCGTCGCCGTCTCGCCGAGGCCGGCGGCGGCCGTCGCCATGCGCACCCACATCCAGCCGAACGAGACGAGGGCGAACATGCGCAGGTAATCGGTCGCCGCCGCGCCGGCCTCGATGGCGCCGCCGTTCTCCGCGAGTCGGGCGGTGGCGCCCCGCAGGCGCTCCAGCGCGTCGGAAACCGGCTTCACCAGCGCCGCGCCGGCCACGGGCAGGGCGGCGTCGAGGTCGGCCTCCACCAGGGCGAAGAAGCGCGCGGGCAGGGCGCCGCCATCGAGGGTGAGCTTGCGGCCCACGAGGTCCATGGCCTGCACGCCGTTGGTGCCCTCGTAGATCTGCGCGATGCGGGCGTCGCGCACGAACTGCTCCATGCCCCATTCGCGGATGTAGCCGTGCCCGCCGAGCACCTGCTGGGAGGCCACCGCCGTTTCGAAGCCGAAATCGGTGAAGGCGGCCTTCACCACCGGGGTCAGCAGCGCCACCATGCCGTCCGCCTCGTGCCGCGCCGCGGCATCCGGGTGGTGGGCGGCGATGTCCATCTGGAGCGCGGTCCACACCGCGAGCGCGCGCGCCGCCTCGATGAAGGCGCGGCCCTTCAGCAGCATCTTGCGCACGTCGGGGTGGGAGATGATGGCGACCGGGCCCGGCGTGCCGTCCGCGCCGTGGCCCTGCAGGCGCTCGCGCGCATAGGCGACGGCCTTCTGGTTCGCCGCCTCCGCGACGCCGAGGCCCTGGATGCCGACGAACAGGCGCTCCGCGTTCATCATCGTGAACATGGCGTTGAGCCCGCGGCCGGCCTCGCCCACCAGCCAGCCGGTGGCTCCGTCGTAATTCATGACGCAGGTGGGCTGGGCGTGGATGCCCATCTTATGTTCCAGCGCGCCCACCGACATGGCATTGCGCCGGCCCAGGCTGCCGTCCGCCTCCACCAGCACCTTCGGGCACAGGAACAGGCTGATGCCCTTCACGCCCTTCGGCGCGTCCGGCAGGCGGGCGAGCACCAGGTGGATGACGTTGCCGCCGAAGTCCTGATCACCGGAGGAGATGAAGATCTTGGTGCCGGAAATGGCGTAGGTGCCGTCGCCGTTCGGCACGGCGCGGGTGGTGAGCAGGCCGAGATCGGTGCCCGCCCCGGCCTCCGTCAGCGCCATGGCGCCGGTCCACTCGCCGGAGATCATCTTGGGCAGGTAGGTGGCCTTCAGCTCCGCGCCGGCATGGTGGCCGATGGCCTCCACCGCCCCGCGCGTGAGGCCGGGGAACAGGCCGAACGAGAGATTCGCGGAGGAGAGCATCTCGTCGAGCAGGATCTGAAGCACGCGGGGCAGGCCCTGGCCGCCGTATTCGGGATCACCCGAAAGCGCGCACCAGCCAGCCTCCGCGAAGGCGCGGTAGGCCTCGGCCACACCCTTGGGCGTGGTCACGCGCCCGTCCTCGAGCGTGCAGCCGGTCTCGTCGCCGGGGCGGTTGAGCGGCTCCAGCACGCCGGCGCAGAACTTTCCGCCCTCTTCCAGCACGCTCACGGCAAGCTCGGTGTTCACCTCCGGATAGGCGGGCAGGGCTGCCATGGCGCCATCGAAGCCGAAGACGCGATCGAGCAGGAAGGCGATGTCGTCGACGGGCGGAACATAGGCGGCCATGGGTGAGTCCTTGGAGTTCGGGGCCGGCGCGCGGACGCGGCCGGGCAGCGGGGAATGGGAAGCTCTGCGGGGGCGCGGCGGGCGCGGCTCCTGCGGAATGCCGGAGCTGCCGGGCACGGCGCTCTCGCCCGCCCATCCGCCTGCTCCTTCGGCCCCGCCAGAGGTTTCGCCACGTCCGGTGATCTCCGCTCTGTTGTGTGCTGTACCAAACGATTGTTACACTCCGCAAGAGGCGCTTCCGCATTGGCGTCGCTTCCAGGGCGCGCGGGTGTTTGCGCGGGCGGCGCAGCGCGGTAAGTGAGGGATGGCAGGGCGCTATGGGTGCGGCCCTGCGTGGCGAGGGCGGAGCGGCGCGGGCGAAAGGCCATGCGCCGCGGCACGAGGTGGCAGGTGAAGGACAGCACGCGAGCGGACAGCACTGAGGAACGGGCCGGCAGCACGGCGACCGGCGTTCGCGGCGACCTGTTCGCGGGGGAGATCAGCGAGCGCTACCGCGCCATCCTGGAGGCGGCCGCGAGCCTGTTCGCGGAGCGCGGCTATGCCGCGACCTCGGTGCGCGACATCGGCGAGCGGGTGGGCCTGCTCGGCGGCTCGCTCTACCACTACATCAAGTCCAAGGAGCTGCTGTTCATCAAGATCCACGACACCGCGCTGCAGGTGTCGGAGGACCGCATCCGCGCCGCCATCGAGCGAGAGAGCGACCCTTGGGCGCGGCTGGAGGCGGCGTGCGTGACCATGCTGGGCATCCAGCTCGATCCCCAGTCCATCACCATGCCGTTGATGAACGACTTTCTGGCCGTGCCCCGCCACGTGCAGGAGAGCCTCATCGCCAAGCGCGACGCCTTCGAGCGGATCTTCCTGGATCTGGTGGACGATTTGCCGCTGGAGCCGGGCATCGATCGCGGCGTCTACCGGCTGCTGCTGCTCACGCTGCTGAACAATGTGGGGCTGTGGTACCGGCCCGGCCGCCTCTCGCCCGAGGAGATCGGGCGGCAGATCGTGCGCATCTTCCGCCACCCCGCTGCGGCGGGCGAGGCGAAGGAGGGGTGAGTCGCACCGGCGTCGGGCCGATCCGTCGGATGTAGGGGGCGCCGCGCCCGCGCGTGGGTTTCCGCCCCCGTGCCACGGGAACATCGCGCGGCTGAAGCGCGTCCTTATCGAAGCTGTGATGCGGAGAGGATGCAGTGGTACAGGTGGGTGGGCTCGAACCACCGACCTCCGGTTCCACAGACCGGCGCTCTAACCAACTGAGCTACACCTGCACACGCTCCAGCGCGGGGCGCCGGAGAGAGCGCGGAACCTACGCAAGCTCCCCGCAGATTGCAAGAGGCAAGGTCGAAGCGGGGCGCGTCTTGCACAGGCTCGTTGCGTCCGCGGCTCGCTGGTCCGGCGCTCCCTGTGGGCCGCGCCCGGGGCGGCCATGGCGATTGCGGGGCATTGGTGTAAAGCTCGGGTCCGGGCCGCCGTCCGGTGGAGGAGGACCATGCAGCAGTATCTCGACCTTCTGAACCGCATTCTGAGCGAGGGCGCCCGCAAGGACGACCGCACCGGAACCGGCACGCTGAGCGTGTTCGGCCACCAGATGCGCTTCCGCCTCGACGAGGGCTTTCCCCTGGTCACCACCAAGAAGCTGCACTTGAAGTCCATCATCCACGAGCTCCTGTGGTTCCTGGCGGGTGACACCAACATCCGCTACCTGAAGGAGAACGGGGTCTCCATCTGGGACGAGTGGGCGGATGCGAGCGGGAGCCTCGGCCCCGTCTACGGCCACCAGTGGCGCTCCTGGCCCACGCCGGAAGGCGGCACCATCGACCAGATCGCCCAGGTGGTCGCCGAGATTCGCCGCAATCCCGATTCGCGGCGCCTCATCGTCACCGCCTGGAACCCGGCCGATGTGCCGAAGATGGCGCTGCCGCCCTGCCACTGCCTGTTCCAGTTCGCGGTGGCGGAGGGGCGCCTCTCCTGCCAGCTCTACCAGCGCTCGGCCGACGTGTTCCTGGGCGTGCCCTTCAACATCGCTTCCTATGCGCTGCTCACCCACATGGTGGCGCAGGTCACCGGCCTTCGGGCGGGGGACTTCATCCACACCCTGGGCGATGCCCACCTCTATGCCAACCATTTCGAGCAGGCGCGCGAGCAGCTCTCGCGCAGCCCGCGCGCCCTGCCGCGCCTGGAGCTGAACCCGCAGGTGCACGACCTTTTCGCCTTCCGCTACGAGGACGTGGGCATCACCGGCTACGATCCGCACCCCGCCATCAAGGCGCCGGTGGCCGTGTGAGGCGCGGGCCGGAGGGCAGATGCCGCCTTCATGGTGGAGACGGTGGGGCGGCGGAGCGCGCCGCGAGACACTTCTGCGCCCTCTGAAGCAGGCTGGACCTGTAGGCTTTCCCCTCCTCGCCATCGGGCTGCTGCCGGCCATCTGCATCGTCGGGCTCGGCGCGGCCCTGCTGCTCACCGAGGCGCGCGAGCGGGAGCCGGCTCCGGGGGCTGTCGCGGCCTGAGGGCGCGGCTGTTCACGCCCGCGCGCGCTCACGCCATCGTGCGCCCTCGGGCGATGCCGCCGGGGCGCGGGAAGGCGTATGCGAAGGGTGGCTCCACAGGGGCGCCGCAGCGCGAAGGCCGTTCATGCCGCTCTTTCACGAACGCTCCGGCGCATTCAGCCGGGAGAAGACCTTCTTCCTTCTGCTCTCGGTGCTGCCAGCCTTCTGGCTGGCATGGCTCGCGGCCTCCGGCGGGCTTGGCCCGCGGCCCTGGACCGAGGCGATCCACTTCACCGGCCTGTGGGCCATCCGTTTCCTGGTGCTCACCCTCGCGGTGACGCCGCTGCGCCGGCTCCTGGCGGCGCCGAAGCTGTTCTTCGGACGGCGCATCCTGGGCCTCGCGGCGCTGGCCTATGCGCTGGCGCACCTCACATTGTTCTTCATCGATCAGGGCGCGGCGCGGGCCGTGTCGGAAATAGCGCTCCGGATTTATCTCACCATCGGTGCCGTGGCCGTGGCGCTGCTGATCGCGCTGGGTGCCACCTCCACCGATGGGGCGCTGCGCCGGCTCGGGGCGCAGCGCTGGAACCTGCTGCACCGGGCGGTTTATGTGATCGCCGTGCTCGCGGCGCTGCATTTCTTCATCCAGTCCAAGCTCGACGTGACCGAGCCCGTGCTCGTGACCGGCGCCCTGGTGCTCCTGTTCCTCTACCGCATCGCCTTCAAGGCGCGGGGGGAGGTGACGCCCGCCGCCTTCGCCCTGCTCGCGCTCGCGGCGGCGGTGGTCACCGGGCTCCTGGAAATGGCCTGGTACGGCCTCGCCACGCGGGTCGATCCCTGGCTGGTGGGGGAGGCGAACTTCTCGTTCGACCTTGGCCCGCGCCCGGTGTGGTGGGTGCTGGCCGGGGGGCTCGCGGTGGCGCTGCTCGCGGCCCTGCGCCAGCGCGCGGCGCCGCGCCGGTCGGGCCGTCCCATCCGTTCTCACGCCTGAGGGGGCAGGGCGCCGAGCAGTAGGTCGAGCGCCTGTTCCGGCCGGGCATGGGCCCAGCCGGCCATCTGGTGGCGGAAGAAGGTGCGCTGGCGCTTGGCGTAGCGGCGGGTATCGCCCTGGCCCTCGGCGATGGCGTCGGCGAGGCTCATCTCGCCGGCCAGATGGTGGGTGAGGGCGGGCGCGCCATGGGCCTTCAACGCCGTCCGGGCCGGATCGAGCCGGCGGGCAGCCAAGCGGGCGACTTCCTCCAGCGCGCCGGCGTCCAGCATGGCGAGGAAGCGGGCGTCGATGCGCTCGCGGAGCAGCTCGGGCTCCACCTCCAGCACCATCCGCACGCATGATTCGGCGGCGAGGAACGGCGGCTGGACCTCGCTCTGCCATGCGGAAAGGGGCCGCCCGGTGGCCGCCTCGACCTCCAGCGCGCGCAGGATGCGCTGGCGATCGTTGGCGCCGATGCGCGCGGCGGCGGTCGGGTCCACCTCGGCGAGCCGAGCGTGGAGCGTGTCGTTCGACGCGCGTTCGGCTTCGTCTCGGATCTCGGCGCGGATGTGCTCGGGAATCGCGGGCAGGTCCACAAGCCCTTGCGTCAGCGCGCGAAAATAGAGGCCGGTGCCGCCCACGAGGATCGGCAGGCGGCCATCCGCCCAGGCGCCGCGCAGGGCGGCCTTGGCGTCGGCCAGCCAGTGGCCGACGGAATATTCGCTGTCCGCGTCCACATGGCCATAAAGAAGATGAGGTGCCCGCCTAACGTCCGCGTCGCTCGGCCGCGCCGTGAGCACCGCAAGATCGCCATAGACCTGCATGGAATCTGCATTGAGCACGACACCACCCGTGCGCTCGGCGAGCGCGAGGGCGAGAGCCGACTTGCCGCTGGCGGTGGGACCTGCGATGAGCACCGCCGTCCCCTTCTCCTGTCCTGTCTCCGGTTCTTCCATGGCCTATGTTGCAACGCTGATTTCGAATCCATCCGCCCCGGCCGTGACGCGCGAGGCACTCCACGATGCGCGCGCCGTCCTGCCCCATGCCCAGGAGCCGGTGATCCTCGACCCGGAGGTCGCGGCCGACATCCATTTCGCGCCTGCGCTCGGCGCCGATGCGCGCGCCATCGCCGGCCGGGTGCGCGACGCCCTCGGTGGCGCGCCCATCGACGTGGTGGTGCAGCTTGAGGCCGGCCGGCGCAAGCGTTTGTTCCTCGCCGACATGGATTCAACCATGATCCGCCAGGAATGTATCGATGAACTGGCGGACGTGGTGGGCGTGAAGGCCCATGTCTCCGCCATTACCGAGCGCGCCATGCGCGGCGAGATCGAGTTCGAGCCCGCCCTGCGCGAACGCGTCGCCCTGCTGCGCGGCCTTTCCGCCTCGGTGGTGGACGAGGTGCTGCGTGATCGCATCCGCCTCACGGCCGGCGGCCGGGAGCTGGTGGGCACCATGCGGGCGAACGGCGCCTACACGGCCCTCGTGTCCGGCGGCTTCACCCTCTTCACCTCCGCCATCGCCGACATGATCGGCTTCGACGAGCACCGCGCCAACACCCTGCTGGTGGATGGCGGCGCGTTCGTGGGCGCGGTGGCGGAGCCCATCCTCGGCCGCGATGCCAAGTTCGCGGCCCTCGTGGAGCTGCGCGACCGCTTCCACCTCGCGCCCTCCGAGACCCTGGCCGTGGGCGACGGTGCCAATGACCTCGCTATGCTGGCGGAAGCGGGCCTGGGCATCGCCTTCCACGCCAAGCCGCAGGTGGCGGCCGCTGCCCATGCCCGTATCGACCATGGCGACCTCACCGCGCTGCTCTACATGCAGGGCTACATGCGCGAGGAGTTCCATCCGGCCTGATCCGCGCTGTCGGCGGCACCGCGCGGAGCGCGGATGCCGCCGAAGCCGAGGGCGGGGCTCAGTCGAGCGGGATGGTCACGAACTCCTGCTGGCCCTGGCCATCGGAGACCAGCAGCAAGGCGGATTTCTTCTTCGTCTTGCGCAGGGCCTCGATCTGCTTCTGGACATCGGCCGGGCTCGCCACCGGCTCCTGGCCGATCTGCACGATAATCTGCCCCGGCTTCAGTCCCTTGTCGGCAGCCTCGGTACCGTCCTCCACCGCGGTGATGACGGCGCCCTTGATCTCGGTCTTGATGTTGTAGCGCTTGCGCAGTTCCTCGCTCATGGGGGAGAGCTCAAGGCCCAGGGTACGCTTGGGCGCGGCCTTCTGGTCCGCGCCGGCCTTGGCCTCGGCCTTGTCGTCCTCCGGCATGCGGGCGACCTTGAGGCGCAGGGACTCTTCCTTGCCCTTGCGGATCACCACCACGTCCACCTCGCGCTCAGCCATGGTGTCCGCCACCGAGCGGGTGAGGTCGCGCACCGTCTTGACGTCGCGTCCGTCGAACCGGACGATCACGTCGCCCGGCTTGAGGCCGGCCTTCGCCGCCGGGCCGCCCTCGTTCACCACCCCCACCAGGGCGCCGCGCGGCTTGCCGATGCCGAGGTTTTCCGCGAGATCGTCGGTCACCGCCTGGATGCGCACGCCGATCCAGCCGCGCCGGACCTCCTTGAACTGCTCAAGCTGCGCGATGACCGGCTGCGCGGTGGCGGAAGGCACGGCGAAGCCGATGCCGATGGAGCCGCCCGAGGGGGAGATGATGGCGGTGTTGATGCCCACCACCTCGCCTTCCATATTGAACAGCGGGCCGCCGGAATTGCCGCGGTTGATGGCCGCGTCGGTCTGGATGAAGTTGTCGTAGGGGCCGGAATTGATGTCGCGGTTGCGGGCGGAGACCACGCCCACGGTCAGCGTGCCGCCCAGGCCGAAGGGATTGCCGATGGCCATCACCCAGTCGCCCACCCGCAGCTTTTCCGAATTGCCGAACTTCACGGCGACGAGCGGCTTCTCGGGCTTCACCTTCAGGAGGGCGAGGTCGGTCTTGGTGTCGCGGCCGATCAGCTCCGCCTTCAGCTTGGTGCCGTCGTTGAAGTTGGCATAGATCTCGTCGGCGTCGGAGATCACGTGATTGTTGGTCACGATCAGCCCCGAGGGGTCGATCACGAAGCCCGAGCCGAGGGAGGAGACCCGTCGCGAGCGGCTCTCACCGCCATCCTCCTGCCGGTGCTTGAAGAACTCGTCGAAGAAGTCCTCGAACGGGGAGCCGGGGGGCAACTGCGGGGTGGGCACGCTGCGCGAGGCCGCGACCGTCTGCGAGGTGGAGATGTTCACCACCGCGTCCATGACGCGCTCGGCCACGTCCGCCACGGTGTCGGGGCCCTTGCCCGGCGCGGCCGCCAGCGGGCCACCCGCGAGGAGCGGGGCTGCCAGGGACAGGGCCAGGGCGGCAACCGCCAGCGGCCGGCGGCGAAGGATGCGTCGGAACAGGGACATCGGTCTCCTCGGAGCTGCGGCGACCTGCGGAGGCTGCGCCGGGCGCGGCCGGCGCGCAAGGCCAAATGCGCGTACCCCGTTCACATCGCCCCGAGAGGCCCGCGCGCCTGGGGAAGCGCCGCCTATGGGAGTGGGCGGGCACGGCCGCCGGATGCCGGCGTTCCCGCCGGCATCATCGCCAAAGCCGCGAACCGCGCGGCACAGGCTGCGCCGGGCATCAGCGGGGCCCGGACCGGACCAGGAAGACCACCAGCACCCCGAGGGCGCCGACGGCGAGCCCGGCGATGCGCATGGGGCCTTCCGGAGCCTCCATCACGGCGCGCATGGCGCGCCGCCAGGCCGCGGGGAAAGCCGCGAGGCACAGGCCCTCGATGGCGAGCAGAAGCCCGAGGGCGGCAAGAAGGTCGGTCATGCCGCCCGGAGCCTGCTTCAGTGCGCGCCCGGCTTCGGCGCGGCCCCGCCGAACGGATCACGGAAGTAGCGGAAGAAGCTCGAATCCGGGCTCACCACCAGCCGGGTGTCGGCCGACTTCATGCTGGCCTCGTAAGCCTGCATGGTGCGGTAGAAGGTGAAGAAGTCCGGATCGCGGCCGAAGGCGTCGGCGAAGATGCGGTTGCGTTCGGCGTCGCCCTCGCCGCGCAGCTGCTCGCCCTTGGAGTTCGCCTCGGCCAGGACGATGGCGGCCTCGCGGTCGGCGCGGGCGCGCAGGCGCTGGGCGGCTTCGTTACCCTGGGCGCGGATCTCGGCGGCTTCGCGCTGGCGCTCGGTCTGCATCCGCTGGAACACGGCCTGGCTGTTGGCCTCCGGCAGGTCCGCGCGGCGGATGCGCACATCCACCACGGTGATGCCGAAGCTCGCCGCCTCGCGGTTCACCTGCTCGCCGATCTGGCGCATCAGGTTCTCGCGCTGGTCACGCACCACGGCGATGAAGGTGTTCTCGCCCAGCACGCGGCGCAGGGCCGAGTTGAGCACCGTGGCGAGGCGGGAGTTGGCCGCCTCCACCGTGCCGACCGCCTGATAGAAGCGCAGCGGATTGGTGATGCGGTAGCGCGCGAAGGCGTCCACCACGATGCGCTTCTGGTCCGCGGCGATCACTTCCTGGGAGGGGTTCTCCAGGTCGAGGATGCGGTTGTCGATATAGACAACGCTGTCGATGAAGGGCGCCTTCCAGTGCAAGCCGGGGATGGTGACCGGCTCCAGCGGCTCGCCGAGGCGCAGCACCAGGGCCTGCTGGGTCTGGTTGACGATGAAGGCGGACGAATAGACCACCACCAGGGCGATCACCGCGAGGACGGCGAGCACGCCACCGAAAACGTGATTCTTCATCGGGTGGCTCCCTGCGTCTGGGCGGTAGGCGCCGTGGAACGGCGCAGGAGGTCGTTGAGCGGCAGGACCGGCACGACGCCGCCCTGGCCGCCGGAACCAGAGGTGGAAGCCGCGCCGGGATCCACCAGCACCTTGTCCACACCGCCGAGCACGCGTTCCATGGTCTCGAGATACATGCGCTCGCGCGTCACGTCCTTCGCCTTCAGGTATTCGTCATAGACCTTGAGGAAGCGGGCCGCTTGGCCGCGCGCCTCCACCACGGTGCGTTCGCGATACGCCTGGGCGGCGTTGTCGATGCGGGAGGCTTCGCCTCGGGCCTCGGGCAGCACGCGGTTGGCGTAGGTCTGCGCCTCGTTCTGGGCGCGCTCGGCGTCGGCGCGAGCGGCCTGGACGTCGCGGAAGGCGTCGATGACCTGGGCCGGCGGGTCCACTTTCTGGAGCTGCACCTGGGTCACGCGCACGCCGGCCTTGTACTGGTCGAGGGTGTGCTGCATCAGCTCCTGCACGCCGGTCTCGATGTTCTGGCGGGCGCCGGTGAGGATGGGCTGGATGTCCGTGCGACCGATCACCTCGCGCATGGCGCTTTCGGCCACGGCCTTGATGGTGCCCTCGGGGTTCTGCACGTTGAACAGGAACTGCTCGGCGTTGTTGATCACCCAGAACACGGAAAAGTCCACGTCCACGATGTTCTCGTCGCCGGTGAGCATCAGGCTCTCTTCCGGCACGTCGCGGGCCATGCTGGCGCGGCGGCCGTCCTCGGCGACGCGAATGCCGATGTCGATGCGATTGACGCGCGTCACCTTGGGGGTGATCACGGTCTCGATGGGGTAGGGCCAGTGATAATTGAGGCCCGGCTGGGTGAGGCCGACGAACTTGCCGAAGCGCAGCACCACGCCCTGCTCGTCCGGCTCCACGCGGTAGAAGCCGGAAAGCAGCCAGCCGCCCACGATCAGCGCGACGATGAGGATGATGCCCTTGAAGCCGAATGCATCGGGCATCATGGTCCGCAGCCGGTCTTGGCTGCGCCGGATGAGGTCTTCGATGTCAGGAGGCGTGGGTCCCGAGGATTGCGGCCCCGAGCTCCAGGGGCCGCGCGGCCCGTTTCCCCATGGGCCGCCACTCTGATTCTTCCACGACATCCGTCGTCTCCCGTCGGCGGTGCCGCGCTACGGCGCCCGCGTCACAGCGTGTCTCGTCCGAGCACCGCGCGGAGCGCGCGGCTCCACCCGTTCCCAGCGCCGCGCGGCCGTCAGGCCGCCCGGCGGGGCATGAACCCGCAGGGTCGGGAATGGAGCACCATTCCCCCGAGGGGTGCGGTTATAGAAAACCGTAAGCCGCGTTTCAACGCGACGAACCGTTCGCCATGGAAGCAGATAAGGTTCCGAGGGGCATTACGCAACGGGAGGGCTGGTGACGACCGCCCGCTCGCTGCCGCCCACCGCCCGCGTGCTTTGCGCGGCGCCACGGTAGTGATCGAGCACGAACAGGCGGATCGCCGAGGACAGATTGCCCTGGCTCCGCGCGGAATCGATGGTGGCGACGAGGTCGGACAATGTGAGCCGACGGCTCGTGGCGATTTCCTTCAGCGCTTCCCAGAACGCGTCCTCGAGGCTCACGCTGGTCTTGTGGCCGGCGATGACGATGGACCTCTTAACCACGGGGCTCTTCATGTTCTTCCCTCTCGGTCAGCGCATGGCCTTCATGGTGCTGGCGCTGGCGTTCGAGCTCGCGCGCGACGTTTTCACGCTCCGCCTTGGTCCGCCCGAATCGGATGCGGTTCCCCTCGGCCTGCGCTTCCGCGATGCGGCGAGCCTTTGCCTTGCGCTCACGATGAAGATTCACCACGTCGCCCAACTCTCACCCTCTCCCGAGCGGCGGGTTCCCCCAAAACTCACCGCCATTATGGACACATCATGCACGACGCCCTGCGCCGGAGCATAAGGTGTTCACAGAGAGCAGATTACCTCTGCGACAGTGGTGAAGATATGGCGAAACGCCAATACCGCGGCCCCCACCGGCTACCATCCTGGAATAAATTTAACCGTCCCTACGGAACACTTACGAGTTTCGACCCGAAGGCCGCCGCCCATGCGTGGGCCGGATGGATGGCTCCCCGTCGCTCCGCGACCGTGCTATGAGCCCGCCCGCCGCGCGATTTCAGGGGCTCCCGCGTTCCACGGGCGGGCACGGACGCCGCGGACCTTGAGTTGAGGCGTTTTCCACCTGCGAACCGATGTCGACTTCGCCCGAAAACGCTCTAGGAGAGAGGGTATACGCATGAACACGCGTACCGAGACCGATACCTTCGGTCCGATCGAGGTTCCTTCCGACCGCTACTGGGGCGCCCAGGCGCAGCGCTCTCTGGGTAATTTCAAGATCGGCTGGGAAAAGCAGCCGCTGCCGGTGGTCCGCGCGCTCGGCATCATCAAGCGCGCCGCCGCCGAGGTGAATCGCGACCTGGGCCGGCTCGATCCCAAGCTCGCCGAGGCGATCACCGCCGCCGCCCAGGAGGTGATGGACGGCAAGCTCGACGAGCACTTCCCGCTGGTGGTGTGGCAGACCGGCTCGGGCACCCAGTCCAACATGAACGCCAACGAGGTCATCTCGAACCGGGCCATCGAGATGCTCGGCGGGGAGAAGGGCTCCAAGAAGCCCGTGCACCCCAATGACCACGTCAACATGAGCCAGTCGTCCAACGACACCTTCCCGACCGCCATGCACGTGGCGTGCGCGGAGGAGATCGCCCACCGCCTGCTGCCGGCGCTGAACAAGCTGCACGGCGCCCTCGCGGAGAAGTCCGCGCAGTGGGAGCACATCATCAAGATCGGCCGCACCCACACCCAGGATGCGACCCCGCTGACCCTGGGCCAGGAGTTCTCCGGCTACGCCCAGCAGGTGGCCAATGGCATCAAGCGCATCGAGATGACGCTGCCGGGCCTCATGCAGCTCGCCCAGGGCGGCACCGCTGTGGGCACCGGCCTCAACGCGCCGGTGGGCTTCGCGGAGAAGGTGGCGGCCAAGATCGCCGAGCTCACCGGCCTTGCCTTCACCTCGGCGCCCAACAAGTTCGAGGCGCTGGCGGCGCATGACGCCATGGTGTTCTCGCACGGCGCCATCAACACGGTGGCGGCCTCCCTCTTCAAGATCGCCAACGACATCCGCCTGCTGGGCTCGGGCCCGCGCTCGGGCCTCGGCGAGCTGGCGCTGCCGGAGAACGAGCCCGGCTCCTCCATCATGCCCGGCAAGGTGAACCCCACCCAGTGCGAGGCCATGACGCAGGTCTGCGCGCAGATCTTCGGCAACCACGCCACCCTCACCTTCGCCGACAGCCAGGGCCACTTCGAGCTCAATGTCTACAACCCGGTGATGGCCTACAACTTCCTCCAGTCGGTCCGGCTCATGTCGGACGCGGCGGTGAGCTTCACCGACCACTGCGTGGTGGGCATCGAGCCGCGCGAGGACAACATCAAGGCGGGTCTCGAGCGCTCGCTGATGCTGGTGACCGCCCTCGCGCCGAAGATCGGCTACGACAACGCCGCCAAGATCGCCAAGACCGCGCACAAGAAGGGCACCACCCTGCGCGACGAGGCGGTGGGCGGCGGCTATGTGACGAACGAGGAGTTCGACGCCATCGTCCGCCCCGAGAAGATGATCTCGCCGGCCTGACGCGGCTTGCTATGGAACGCAAGGAAACGGCGCCCGAAAGGGCGCCGTTTCTGTTTTGGGACCGAGGCGGGAGGGCCTCGCATCGCTGTCGCGGGGATGTGAGATGACCCTCCCCATGCCTGCGGCGCGGCGTTATCGTGCCTGCGCGCGCAAACGGTGGCGCGACGACGGGAGCAGGGGGCACGGATGGGGCAGCTTCGGGAAGGCGACGAAGTGAGGATCGACGCGCTGCATCCCACGCAGCTCACGCTCGGCATGAGCGAGGTGAAGCGCCGCGCCAAGGCCATGGATGCCCTCTCGAAGGGCGATCTGAAGGCGCTGGTGGCGTCCAAGCCCATTCCGCACGTGGCCGGTCCCGGCGGGCGCCTCTACATGGTGGACCATCACCACCTGTGCCGCGCGCTCCAGCGCATCGACGAGAACAAGGTGCTGCTGGGCCCGCGGGTGGCGGACCTCTCCGACCTCGAGCTTCACACCTTCTGGCTGCGGATGGAGCGCGAGAACCTGTGCTGGCCCATCGACATGGACGGCAACCGGCGGCCTTGCGTGAAGATCCCCGCCAACGTGAAGGACCTCACCGACAATCCCTGGCGCACCCTGGCGCGCGGCGTGCGCGGCCGGGCCTATGCCAATGAGGACACGCCGTTCCAGGAGTTCATGTGGGGTAATTACTATCGCTCCTACATGTCCATCCGCCTGCTGGAAACCGATATCGACCTCGCGGAGGATCTGGCGATCAAGGTCTCCCATCTGGACGAGGCACAGGATCTGCCGGGCTACCTTGGGCCGGCCTGAGGCGAGCGGCGGGGGAATGGATGTCAATCTGGTGCGTTTCGGATTCTGGACCCATGGTCACGGCGCCCGCCGCGCGGTAGGAGCGTTCCTCGACGGGCAAGGGAGGGGAAGATGGCTGGTTCGTTCGCGGCGCGGCTCTCGGGGCTGAGGGCGCCCTTGTTCGCGGTGATGGTTTCGCTGATGCTGGCTGGCTGCGGGGTCAATGCCATCCCCAGCTCGGAGGAGCAGGCCAAGGCCACATGGAGCGAGGTGCTGAACCAGTATCAGCGCCGTTCCGATCTCATTCCCAATCTGGTGGAGACCGTGAAGGGCTACGCCACCCAGGAGCGCGACGTGCTCACCTCCGTGGTGGAGGCGCGCGCCAAGGCCACCGCCATCAACGTGGACGCCTCCACCATCACCGATCCTGAGAAGTTCAAGCAGTTCCAGGCCGCCCAGGCGGAGCTGGGGCGCGCGCTCGGCCGGCTGATCGCGGTGTCGGAGGCGTATCCGGACCTGAAATCCAGCCAGAACTTCCTCGCCCTCCAGTCGCAGATCGAGGGCACGGAGAACCGCATCGCCGTGGCGCGGCGGGACTACATCCGCGCCGTTCAGGCCTACAATACCGAGCTGAAGACCTTCCCCGGCGTGCTGTGGGCGTCCACCCTCTACCGCTCCTACAAGCCCATGGAGACGTTCACGATTTCCGAGGAGCAGCGGCAGCCGCCGAAGGTGAAGTTCAACTGAGGGACCCCGCGTGAGCATCGCCGCCCGGCAAGCTCGCAGACCGGATATTTCCCGTGCCGCGGCGGCCGCCGCGCGGCGCGGGCTGGCGCTGCTGCTTGGCTTTCTCCTGGTGCTGGCCGCGGGCGCCACGGCACGGGCCTACACTTTTCCCGAGCTCACGGGCCGGGTGGTGGATGCCGCCGGCGTGCTCGACCCCGCCGCCCGCGCGGCGCTGGAGGCGAAGCTCGCGGCGCAGGAGCAGAAGACCTCCGACCAGGTGGTGGTGGCTACCGTCCCCTCCCTGGAAGGCGGCGCGGTGGAAGACTACGCCAACGCTCTCTTCCGCGCCTGGCGCCTCGGGCAGGCGGACAAGAACAACGGCGTGCTCCTGCTGGTGGCGCCCAAGGAGCATGAGGTTCGTATCGAGGTGGGCTACGGCCTCGAAGGCATCCTCACCGATGCGGTCTCGGGCACCATCATCCGCAACGCCATTGTGCCGGCCTTCAAGGCGGGCGACATGGCGGACGGCATCGCCAGGGGTACCGACGCGATCATCGAGGTGCTCAACCTCGATCCCGAGGAAGCGCGCGCCCGCGCCCGCGCCGCCGAGGAGGAGATGACGCTTGAGGATTGGCTGGGCCTCCTGGTGGTGGCGCTGGTGGTCGCGGTGTGGCTCTATATTCTCTGGCGCGGCATTTCCGGCTCCGGCGGCGGTGGTTCTTCCGGGCGGCGGCGTTCCCGTGGGTCCTCGTCGTCCTTCGACTGGGGCGGCGGCCCCGGCGGATCGAGCGGCTGGTCGGGCGGGGGCGGCTCCTCGGGCGGCGGAGGGGCTTCCGGCCGGTGGTAACCAAAAGCATCGTCCTTTGCCCGCGATGCAATCGACGCTGGTGTTCGCGCACCAGTTCTGACATGAGTGGAGCGTTCGACCATGAGTGCAGGGGCCGGAGACCGTCATGGTGGTTGATCGCCGACATGGCATTACGCGCGGCGGGCGCGCCGAGGCGGCCGCCCCTTCCACGCTGGGGCGCATCAGGCGGCCCCAGCCGCCCACCAAGCCCGCGTTGCTGACGACGCAGGACCCCCCGCCCGAGCCGGCGGCAGATCGCAAGGCGGACATGAGCTATGTCGCCGCCACTACGCCAGCAGCCACCCCGGCGGCCATCGAGGTCGGCCTCTCTCCCGAGGACATCCGTGAGGTGAGCGAGGCTATCGCCGCCGCCGAGCTGCAGACCTCGGCCGAGATCCGCGTGGTGGTCTCGCGCGCGTCGCTGGTGCAGCATCCATTCTTCTCCGTGATGTGGTCGTCGCTGATCGCGCTCGCGCTGCCGTGGGCCGTGGTGGCGCTCTGGCCGGTTTCGGCGCTGACCGTGCTGCAGATTCAGGCCATCGTCTTCCTCGTGGTGGCGGGCATCCTGATGATGCCGCAGATGATCGAGCGGGCGGTGCCGCGCCTCGCGCTGAAGGCGGCGGCGCGCTCGGCCGCCATCGAGGCCTTCCTCGCCCACGGCGTGGCGCAGACCGGTGGGCGTACCGGCATCCTCATCTTCGTCGCCGCCCGCGAGCGGCTGGTGGAGGTGGTGGCCGACGACGCCGTGCATACCCCGCTCGGGCCCGTGGCCTGGGCGGAGATCCGCGATTCCATCTCCCGCCAGACCCGCCAGGGCACGCTGGCGGAGGGGCTTGTGGCAGGCGTGCGCAAGGCGGGGGAGCTCCTGGGCGGCCCCATGCCCCAGCGGCCCGGCGATGTGAACGAGCTCTCGGACCGCGTCGTCATCCTCTGAGGGTGCATCCAGGGACTTCCCGGACTACCGCTCCGGGCTGCCGCTTCCTATCCTTGTCGCGCGGATGTCCGGCGCGGGGAGGGGAAGGTGTCGTCGCGCGATGAGGAGCGGAGTGGGGAAATGACGCGCCTGGCTGTGCCGGCCGGCGCCGAGCGCCTCGCGCCGCTGCGTTTCAGCACGGAGAATATCCCAGGCCGTGACCAGTTCGAGGCGTGGCGCTGCTTCGTCGGCGCCACAGCGGAAGTAACGCAGGTGCGGCCGGAACGCGTGGGCTTCCCCACGCGCATGGATGTCTGGGACCTGGGCAGCATGGCGTTCGTGCGGGCCACCCTTCCCGGTCCCGGATTTCGCCGGCGCTACCGCAACCTGCGCCGCGACCCCCTCGACCATTGGTGCCTGCTACTGACGGGCTGTCCCGGGACCGGCGCCGAGGAGCCCTTCGCTCCCGGCTCCCGCCACCTGCGGATGCGCCATCTTGGCCGCAGCTTCGACCAGGACAGCGATGATTCGAGCATGCTGCTGGTCTACATCTGCCGAGACCTTTTCACCCGCGAGGCGGGCGCGCTGGATGCCATTCCCGGCCATGTCCCGGATACGGCCTTTTCCGGCATCGTGTCGGACTATCTGGTGGCGCTGTCGCGGCACATGGGCGGGCTCTCGCGGGATGACCTTCCCGGCCTCGTCGGCAGCACCCGCGCGCTGCTCGCCGCCTGGGCGGGCGCCGATGGCGACGCCCGTGAGGCGGCGGGAGGCGCCATCGACCTCACGCTGCGTGAGCGGGTGCGGGCCCATGTGGCCGGGCAGCTGATGTCGCCCGGGCTCACGCCCGAAAGCATCTGCCGTGCGGTGGGCGTCTCGCGCTCGCGCCTCTACCGGCTGTTCGAGGACATCGGCGGCGTCGCGGCCTATATTCGCAGCCAGAGGCTTCGCGCGGCCATGGGGCGGCTGCGTGATCCGCTGGCGCGCGGGGCGGTCTCCGTCATCGCCGCGGATTACGGTTTTCCGGATCCGTCGAGCTTCGCGCGCGCGTTCCGGCGCGAGTTCGGCATGAGTCCCTCGGATGCGCGCGAGGCGGCGCTGGCCGGGCAGGTTCTGGAGCCGCGCACACCCACGCCCGGCCTGGATGGGGCCGCGGACCTGGGCGGCCTGCTGCGCGCGCTGCGGCTCTGAGCCGGCGGTACCTTGGCGCTTCGCCTCCCGGTCCGGCGGAAGCCGGGGAGGAGCGCCAGACCCGCCTGCCACGGCAGCGGCCATGCTAGACGAAGGAAGCGGGGGCAGGGGTGCACCTTGGTGTGCATTCATCTTTGCATTCGCCGCCCGGCGGAATAGATTGCGCGCCCGAGCCTTCGGGGCTCACTCAAGGCAAAGGGCATTTTCCCATGACCAAACCCGCCGTTCGCGTCGCCGTCACGGGCGCCGCCGGTCAGATTTGTTATTCGCTTCTGTTCCGCATCGCCAATGGCGATCTGTACGGCAAGGACCAGCCGGTCATTCTGCAGCTTCTCGACCTGCCGCAGGCCCAGGGCGCGGTGGGCGGCGTGGTGATGGAACTCGAGGATTGCGCGTTCCCGAACCTCGCCGACGTCGTCATCACCTCCGACCCCAAGGTGGCCTTCAAGGACATCGATGCCGCCATCCTCGTGGGCGCCCGCCCGCGCTCGAAGGGCATGGAGCGCGCCGATCTGCTCCAGGCCAACGCCGAGATCTTCAAGGTGCAGGGCGCTGCCCTGAACGAGGTCGCCAAGCGCGACGTGAAGGTGCTGGTGGTGGGCAACCCGGCCAACACCAACGCCTACATCACCGCCAAGAGCGCTCCGGACCTGCCGGCCCGCAATATCACCGCCATGCTGCGGCTGGACCACAACCGCGCCCTCTCGCAGTTCGCGAAGAAGGCCGGCGTGCTGAGCCAGGACATCGAGAAGCTGGCCGTGTGGGGCAACCACTCCCCCACCATGTATGCCGACTATCGCTTCGCCACCGTGAAGGGCAAGCCGCTGCCGGAGCTCGTCGGTGACGAGGCTTGGTACCGCGATACCCTGATTCCCACCGTCGGCAAGCGCGGCGCGGCCATCATCGAGGCTCGTGGCCTGTCGTCGGCCGCTTCCGCGGCCAACGCCGCCATCGACCACATGCATGACTGGATCCACGGCACCAACGGTGGCTGGGTCTCCATGGGCGTCGCGTCCGACGGCTCCTACGGCGTGCCGGAGGGCATCGTGTTCGGCGTGCCGGCGGTCTGCGCCAATGGCGATTACGAAGTCGTGAAGGGCCTGCCCATGGACGACTTCTCCAAGAGCAAGTTCGACGTCACCCTCAAGGAGCTGCTGGAAGAGCGCGACGGCGTCGCCTCCCTTCTCGGCTGATTCCTTAAGATTCGGTGAGCATGGGGCGCGGCGCCAGGGTGCCGCGCCCTTTGCTTTGGGGCTGTCATAAAACCCATCGCCCTGGGGTGCTAGACCTTCGCCGGGCGATGAAAAACCGCTTCGCGACCCCTTTTTCCGTCGCGCAAGCGTTGAAACTCTTGACGCAGAGCGACTCTGCGGCTAGAAGCAGCCCACTTTCGCGGCAGGCGGTCGGTGCCTGAACGAGAGGCGCATCTCCAGACTCGGACGAAAGTCCACAGGTCGCAGCGTCTCTCAGGGTGCCGAAGCGCTGCCAGGAACAGCACTGCGATAACTTCAGGTGCATGATCGCAGCGCCGCCACGGGGTTCAATCCCGCGGAATGTGCGTTGTGATCCTCTGTCGCGAGCAAGGCGTGTTCGCCGCCGGTGTGCGGTGGCGAGCGGCGCCTTTTCTGTTCGTGGTGCGATCGCCTGATTCTCGGGCGGTCAAAGGGAATTCATCGGGCCGCCACAAGGCGGTCTGTCGTGGCGGTCGAAAGATCGTCGAACTTAAGTTGCGGCCAAGGCCGCAGATCAGGACGAGGCGAAGGCGTACATGCCGACGATCAACCAGCTGATCCGTAAGCCGCGGGAAGCGCAGAAGGCGCGGGACAAGGCGCCGGCGCTCCAGTCGAGCCCCCAGAAGCGCGGCGTCTGTACCCGCGTCTACACCACGACCCCGAAGAAGCCGAACTCGGCCCTTCGTAAGGTCGCCAAGGTGCGGCTCACCAACAGCTACGAAGTGATCGGCTACATCCCCGGCGAGGGTCACAACCTTCAGGAGCACTCCGTGGTGATGATCCGCGGCGGCCGCGTGAAGGACCTTCCCGGCGTGCGCTACCACATCCTGCGCGGCGTGCTCGATACGCAGGGTGTCAAGAACCGCAAGCAGCGCCGCTCGAAGTATGGCGCCAAGCGGCCCAAGTGATCGGCTGAAGCGAGGAATTAAGAAATGTCCCGTCGTCACAAGGCCGAGCGCCGCGAAGTCATTCCGGATCCGAAGTTCGGGTCCACCATTCTCTCGCGCTTCATGAATTCCGTGATGCGCGACGGTAAGAAGTCGGTCGCTGAATCCATCGTGTATGGCGCCCTCGACGTGGTCGAGACCAAGGCCAAGCACGACCCGGTGGAAGTGTTCATCCAGGCGCTCGAGAACGTGGCGCCGGCGGTGGAGGTTCGCTCCCGCCGCGTGGGTGGTGCGACCTACCAGGTTCCCGTGGAAGTGCGCAACGAGCGCCGCCAGACCCTGGCGATCCGCTGGCTCATCGCTTCCGCCCGGGCGCGCAACGAGAAGACCATGGTGGAGCGTCTCTCCGCCGAGCTGCTCGATGCTGCCAACAATCGCGGCTCCGCCGTGAAGAAACGCGAAGACACGCACCGTATGGCCGAGGCCAACCGGGCGTTCTCGCACTACCGCTGGTGATCGGAGAGGACGCTTCCCATGCCCCGTACTCACGCGATCGAGGACTACCGCAACTTCGGCATCATGGCGCACATTGATGCCGGCAAGACCACGACCACTGAGCGGATCCTTTACTACACCGGCAAGAGCCACAAGATCGGCGAAGTCCATGATGGCGCTGCCACCATGGACTGGATGACCCAGGAGCAGGAGCGCGGCATCACCATCACGTCTGCCGCGACGACCGCTTTCTGGCACGGGAAGCGTCTGAATATCATCGACACCCCCGGGCACGTGGACTTCACCATTGAGGTGGAGCGCTCGCTGCGCGTGCTGGACGGCGCCGTGTGCGTGCTGGACGGCAACCAGGGCGTGGAGCCGCAGACGGAGACCGTGTGGCGCCAGGCGGACAAGTACAACGTGCCCCGCATCGTGTTCGTCAACAAGATGGACAAGATCGGCGCCGACTTCTACCGCTGCGTCGAGATGATCGTGGACCGCGTGGCCGGCAATCCGGTCTGCTGCCAGCTCCCGATCGGCTCTGAGAGCAATTTCAAGGGCGTCATCGACCTCGTCCGCATGAAGGCGGTCGTGTGGGAAGACGAGGCTCTCGGTGCGAAGTTCCATGACGAGGAGATCCCCGCGGATCTCGCCGACAAGGCTGCCGAGTACCGCAACAAGCTGGTGGAAGCCGCCGTCGAGCTCGACGACGACGCCATGGCTGCTTACCTGGACGGCACCGAGCCGGACGAGGCGACCCTGAAGTCCCTCATCCGCAAGGCGGTGATCGGTCGTAAGTTCAACCCCGTGTTCTGTGGCTCGGCCTTCAAGAACAAGGGCGTGCAGCCGCTGCTCGACGCGGTGGTGGACTTCCTGCCGTCGCCGATCGATCGCGGCGCCATCAAGGGCATCGACTTCAAGACCGAGGAAGAGACCGAGCGTAGGCCGTCTGACGACGAGCCCCTGTCTGTCCTCGCGTTCAAGATCATGGACGACCCCTTCGTGGGCACCATCACCTTCTGCCGCGTCTATTCGGGCGTGATGGAAGCTGGCATGAGCCTCCTGAACTCCACGCGCGACAAGCGCGAGCGCGTGGGTCGGATGCTGCTCATGCACGCCAACAACCGTGAGGACATCAAGGAGACGTATGCGGGCGACATCGTTGCGCTCGCCGGTCTCAAGGACGTCCGCACCGGTGACACCCTGTGCTCCACCGACAAGCCGGTGATCCTTGAGAAGATGGAGTTCCCCGAACCCGTCATCGAGATCGCCATCGAGCCGAAGTCCAAGGCCGACCAGGAGAAGCTGGGCATCGCCCTGTCGAAGCTGGCCGCCGAGGATCCGTCCTTCCGCGTGTCGACCGATCACGAGAGCGGCCAGACCATCCTCAAGGGGATGGGCGAGCTTCATCTCGACATCAAGGTCGACATCCTGAAGCGCACCTACAAGGTGGACGCCAACATCGGCGCGCCCCAGGTCGCCTATCGTGAGACCCTCACGAAGAAGACCGAGGTGGACTACACCCACAAGAAGCAGACCGGTGGTACCGGCCAGTTCGCGCGGGTGAAGTTCGTGGTGGAGCCGAACGAGACCGGCAAGGGCTTCGAGTTCGAGAGCCTGATCGTCGGCGGCGCGGTGCCGAAGGAGTACATCCCGGGCGTCCAGAAGGGCCTCGAGAGCGTGCTTGGTGCTGGCGTGCTGGCGGGCTTCCCGGTGGTGGACGTCAAGGTCCAGCTCATCGACGGCGCCTTCCACGAGGTGGATTCGTCCGCCCTTGCGTTCGAGATCGCGTCTCGCGCCGGCTTCCGTGAGGCCCTGCAGAAGGGCGGCTCGGTGCTGCTGGAGCCGATCATGAAGGTCGAGGTGGTGACCCCCGAGGATTACACGGGCTCGGTCATCGGCGATCTGAACTCCCGTCGTGGCCAGATCCAGGGTCAGGACATGCGTGGCAACGCCAACGTGATCAACGCGATGGTGCCGCTCGCCAACATGTTCGGCTACGTGAACACCCTGCGCTCGTTCAGCCAGGGTCGTGCCACCTTCACCATGCAGTTCGACCACTACGAGCAGGTGCCGTCGAACGTGGCTCAGGAGGTTCAGGCCAAGTACGCGTGATCGCGTCGGCCTGAATTTCCATCACCCTGAATATCACGCCAGAGAGACCCAACGGAGCGTCCCATGGCCAAAGAGAAGTTTAACCGTTCGAAGCCGCACTGCAACATCGGGACCATTGGTCACGTTGACCATGGCAAGACGTCGCTGACGGCTGCGATCACGAAGATCCTGGCGGAGACCGGCGGCGCGACCTTCACGGCCTACGACCAGATCGACAAGGCGCCGGAAGAGAAGGCGCGCGGCATCACGATCTCGACCGCGCACGTCGAGTACGAGACCCAGAACCGCCACTACGCGCACGTCGACTGCCCCGGGCACGCCGACTACGTGAAGAACATGATCACCGGTGCGGCGCAGATGGACGGCGCGATCCTGGTGGTGTCGGCGGCCGACGGCCCGATGCCGCAGACCCGCGAGCACATCCTGCTGGCCCGTCAGGTCGGCGTGCCGGCGCTGGTGGTGTTCCTGAACAAGTGCGACATGGTCGACGATCCGGAGCTCCTCGAGCTGGTCGAGATGGAGGTGCGCGAGCTGCTCTCCAAGTACGACTTCCCCGGCGACGACATCCCGATCGTGCGCGGTTCGGCGCTGGTGGCGCTCGAGAACGGCGACCCCGTGCTCGGCAAGGACGCCATCCTGGAGCTGATGACCCAGGTCGACGCCTACATCCCGCAGCCGGAGCGCCCGGTTGACCTGCCGTTCCTGATGCCGATCGAGGACGTGTTCTCGATCTCCGGCCGCGGCACGGTGGTGACCGGCCGCGTCGAGCGCGGCATCATCAAGGTGGGCGAGGAAGTGGAGATCGTCGGCATCCGTCCGACCGTGAAGACCACGGTGACGGGCGTCGAGATGTTCCGCAAGCTGCTCGACCAGGGTCAGGCTGGCGACAACGTCGGCATCCTGCTGCGCGGCACCAAGCGCGAGGACGTGGAGCGCGGTCAGGTGGTGTGCAAGCCCGGCTCGGTGAAGCCGCACACCAAGTTCAAGGCCGAAGCCTACATCCTGACCAAGGAAGAGGGCGGTCGTCACACGCCGTTCTTCACCAACTACCGCCCGCAGTTCTACTTCCGCACCACGGACGTGACCGGCGTGTGCACGCTGCCGGAAGGCACCGAGATGGTGATGCCCGGCGACAACGTTTCCATGGACGTGCACCTGATCGTGCCGATCGCCATGGAAGAGAAGCTGCGCTTCGCGATCCGCGAGGGTGGCCGCACCGTCGGCGCCGGCGTGGTCGCCTCCATCATCGAGTGATCCAAAAGAAAAGAAACGGGGGCACGCCGCGCGGTGCTTTGCACCAGGTGCGCGTGCCCTTCATTCCCGGAGCCTTTGAGCCATGAACGGCCAGAACATTCGAATTCGCCTTAAGGCGTTCGATCACCGCATCCTCGATGCTTCGACGCGCGAGATCGTCGCCACGGCCAAGCGCACGGGTGCGCAGGTGCGCGGCCCGATTCCGCTGCCGACGCGGATCGAGAAGTTCACCGTCAATCGCTCTCCGCACATCGACAAGAAGTCGCGCGAGCAGTTTGAGATGCGTACTCACAAGCGGTTGCTCGATATCGTCGATCCGACGCCCCAGACGGTGGACGCGCTGATGAAGCTCGACCTCGCCGCCGGCGTTGACGTCGAAATCAAGCTCTGAACGAGAGGCGAGGAGACACGACCATGAGGTCAGGCGTCATCGCCCAGAAGGTCGGCATGACCCGCATCTTCACGGATGCCGGCGAGCATGTTCCGGTCACTGTGCTGAAAGTCGAGAGCTGCCAGGTGGTTGCCCACCGTACGCTCGATAAGAATGGCTATGTCGCGGTCCAGCTTGGCGCTGGCCGTCGCAAGCCGAAGAACGTGACCCGCGCCGAACGGGGTCATTTCGCGGTGGCTCAGGTCGAGCCCAAGCGGAAGATGGCCGAGTTCCGGGTTCCGGAAGAGGCGCTGATTCCGGTCGGCGCCGAGATCACGGTGGACCACTTCGTGGTGGGCCAGTACGTGGACGTGACCGGCACCACCATTGGTAAGGGTTACGCCGGCGGCATGAAGCGGCATAACTTCGGTGGTCTGCGCGCGTCTCACGGCGTGTCCATCTCGCATCGTTCGATCGGTTCTACCGGTGGCCGTCAGGACCCCGGCAAGACCTTCAAGAACAAGAAGATGCCCGGTCATATGGGTGACGTCACCGTCACCACGCAGAACCTGAAGGTCGTGATGACCGACGTCGAGCGCGGCCTGATCGCCGTGGAAGGCGCGGTTCCGGGTCACGCCGGCGGCTGGATCACCGTGCGCGACGCGGTGAAGAAGCGGCTTCCGGAAGACGCTCCGAAGCCGGGCGCGTTCAAGATCGCGACCGCTGCCGAGGCTGGCGCCCTTGCGGCCGAAGCCACCAATGAGGAGGGCGCGTGATGGAACTCACCGTCAAGACGCTCGACGGCACCGACGCCGGTTCCGTGACGCTGTCGGACGAGATCTTCGGTCTCGAGCCGCGCGCGGATATCCTGCACCGGATGGTGACGTGGCAGCTCGCCCGTCGCCAGGCGGGCACGCACCGTACCAAGGGCCGTTCGGAGATCAACCGCACGTCCAAGAAGATGTACAAGCAGAAGGGCACCGGTAACGCCCGTCACGGTGCGGCGTCTGCGCCGCAGTTCCGTGGTGGCGGCCGCGCCTTCGGTCCGGTGGTGCGTTCGCACGCCATCGAGCTGCCGAAGAAGGTCCGCGCCCTCGCGCTGAAGCACGCTCTGTCGTCCAAGGTGAAGGCGGAGCAGATCGTGGTGGTCGACAATGTGTCGCTCGCCGATCCGAAGACCAAGGCCTTGAAGGACCGTTTCGCGCAGCTCGGCTGGGCGTCGGTGCTCATCGTGGACGGGGCCCAGGTGGAGCAGAACGTGGCGCTTGCCGCCCGGAACCTGCCCTACGTGGATGTTCTCCCGGTCCAGGGCATCAACGTCTATGACATCCTGCGTCGCGACACGCTGGTGCTGACGAAGGCCGCCGTGGATGCGCTGGAGGCGCGCTTCAAATGAGTTCCGCGCGCAATATCGAGCCGCGTCATTACGACGTGATCGTCTCGCCGGTCATCACCGAAAAGGCGACGAACCAGAGCGAGCAGAACAAGGTCGTCTTCAAGGTGGCGAAAACCGCCACCAAGCCGGCGATCAAGGAAGCGGTCGAGAAGCTCTTCGACGTCAAGGTGAAGAGCGTCAACACCCTGGTCCGCAAGGGCAAGGTGAAGGTCTTCCGCGGCCGCAAGGGCGTCCAGAGCGACGTCAAGAAGGCGGTCGTGACCCTCGAAGAGGGTCAGAAGATCGACATCACGACGGGCCTCTGAGAGCTGAGGGGAACGGGATAAGACCATGGCGCTGAAGCATTTCAAGCCGGTCACGCCGAGCCTTCGTCAGCTCGTGATCGTGGACCGCTCCGGCCTCTACAAGGGCAAGCCGGTGAAGACCCTGACCGAGGGCAAGAGCTCCTCGGGCGGACGTAACAACAACGGTCGCATCACCGTCCGCTTCCGCGGCGGCGGTCATAAGCAGACCTATCGCTTGGTGGACTTCAAGCGCACCAAGCGCGGCGTGCCGGCCACCGTGGAGCGGATCGAGTATGATCCGAACCGCACGGCGTTCATCGCCCTCATCAAGTATGAGGACTGCGAGCTGGCCTACATCCTGGCGCCGCAGCGCCTCGCTGTCGGCGACCAGGTGATCGCCGGTGCGCAGGTGGACGTGAAGCCGGGCAATGCCGGCCCGCTGTCTTCGCTTCCCGTCGGCACGATCGTGCACAACGTGGAGCTGAAGCAGGGCAAGGGCGGGCAGATCGCCCGCTCCGCCGGCAGCTATGCGCAGATTGTGGGCCGCGATGAAGGCTACGTGATCCTGCGTCTGAACTCCGGCGAGCAGCGCCTCGTGCACGGCGCGTGCTATGCCACTGTCGGTGCGGTCTCGAACCCGGACCATATGAACATCTCGCTCGGCAAGGCCGGGCGCAGCCGGTGGCTGGGCCAGCGCCCCCACAATCGCGGCGTCGTCATGAACCCGGTGGACCACCCGCACGGCGGCGGCGAAGGCCGCACCTCGGGCGGCCGGCATCCGGTCACGCCCTGGGGTATTCCCACCAAGGGCAAGAAGACCCGCAGCAACAAGGCGACGGACAAGTTCATCGTGTCCAGCCGTCACAAGCGGAAGAAGTGAGGGCCTGACAGATGACAAGGTCGGTTTGGAAAGGCCCGTTCGTCGACGGCTACCTGCTCAAGAAGGCGGAAGCCGCTCAGGGTTCGGGTCGCAGGGACGTTATCAAGATTTGGAGCCGGCGCTCCACTATCCTGCCCCAATTCGTGGGCTTAACCTTCGGCGTCTACAACGGGCACAAGCATGTGCCCGTGACGGTCACCGAAGAAATGATCGGTCAGAAGTTCGGTGAGTTCGCGCCTACGCGGACCTACTATGGACACGCGGCCGACAAGAAGTCGAAGCGGCGGTGATCGGTCATGAGTAAGCAGGCAAAGCCCCGCGCGCTCGCGGACAATGAAGCCAAGGCTGTGGCGCGCAACCTGCGCGTCTCGCCGCAGAAGCTGAACCTGGTCGCGGGCCTGATCCGCGGCAAGAAAGTGGCGACGGCGCTCGCCGATCTCGAGTTCTCCCACAAGCGGATCGCCCGCGACGTGAAGAAGTGCCTCGAGAGCGCGATCGCCAATGCCGAGAACAACCACGAGCTCGATGTCGACGATCTGATCGTCGCCGAGGCGCACGTGGGCAAGGGACTGGTGATGAAGCGGTTCTCGCCGCGGGCGCGCGGTCGCGCCTCGCGCATCGAGAAGCCCTTCTCCCACATCACCATCGTGGTGCGGGAAGTCGAGGAGCGGGCCTGATGGGTCAGAAGGTCAATCCGGTCGGGCTCCGGCTCGGCATCAACCGCACGTGGGACTCCCGCTGGTTCGCCAGCAAGGGCGAGTACGGCAAGCTCCTGCACGAGGACATCAAGATCCGCGAGATGCTGCTCAAGCAGCTCAAGCAGGCGGCGGTGTCCCGCGTGGTGATCGAGCGTCCGCACAAGAAGTGCCGCGTGACCATCTACTCGGCGCGTCCGGGCGTGGTCATCGGCAAGAAGGGCGCGGACATCGACAAGCTGCGCAAGAAGGTCGCCGAGATGACCAACTCGGAGGTCTTCATCAACATCGTCGAGATCCGCAAGCCGGAGACCGACGCGCGGCTCGTTGCCGAGTCCATCGCCCAGCAGCTGGAGCGTCGCGTGGCGTTCCGCCGCGCCATGAAGCGCGCCGTGCAGTCGGCGATGCGTCTTGGCGCCGAGGGCATCCGTATCAACTGCTCGGGTCGCCTGGGCGGCGCGGAGATCGCGCGCCTTGAGTGGTACCGGGAAGGCCGCGTTCCGCTGCATACCCTGCGTGCGGACGTGGACTACGGCACCGCCACTGCGTTCACCACCTACGGCACCTGCGGTGTCAAGGTGTGGATCTTCAAGGGCGAGATCCTCGAGCACGATCCCATGGCGCAGGACAAGCGCCAGGCCGAGCAGGAAGCCGGTCCCTCCTCGCGTCCCCCGCGGCGTGAGCGCGGCGACCGTGAGCGTGGCGATCGCGACCGCGGTGATCGCGGCGATCGCGCCTGACGGCTGCGAGAAGGAAGGCGTTTAAGCCATGCTGCAACCCAAGCGCACCAAGTTCCGCAAGCAGTTCAAGGGACGCATCCACGGCGTCGCCAAGGGCGGCACGGAACTGAACTTCGGCGAATTCGGCCTCAAGGCCATGGAGCCGGAGCGTGTCACCGCCCGCCAGATCGAGGCGGCCCGCCGTGCCCTCACCCGCCACATGAAGCGTGCGGGTCGGGTGTGGATCCGCGTATTCCCCGATGTGCCCGTGTCCGCCAAGCCCACCGAAGTTCGTATGGGTAAGGGCAAGGGCGCCCCGGAGTATTGGGCGGCCAAGATCAAGCCTGGCCGTATCATGTTCGAGATCGACGGGGTGAGCGTCGAGCTCGCGCGCGAGGCGTTGACCCTCGCGGCGGCCAAGCTGCCCATCAAGACGCGCTTCATCCAGCGCATCGCCGAGTGAGGAGAGGCTCATGAAAGCCGAGGACGTTCGGGCCCTCAGCCCCGATCAGCTCGCGGATGAGCTGCTGAAGCTGAAGAAGGAACAGTTCAACCTGCGCTTCCAGAAGGCGACAGGTCAACTGGAGAATACTGCCCGGACCAAGCAGGTTCGCCGCGATATCGCGCGGATCAAGACCGTGCAGAGTCAGAAGAGCGCCGGCGCGGCGCAGAAGGCGGAGTGAGGAAGCGATGCCGAAGCGCGTGCTCCAGGGCGTCGTGGTGAGCGACAAGACCGACAAGACCGTGGTGGTCCGGGTGGAGCGTCGCTTCACCCACCCGCTGCTGAAGAAGACCGTTCGCCGGTCCAAGAAGTACCACGCCCACGACGAGGCCAACGCCTGGAAGGTGGGTGATACGGTGTGGATCGAGGAGCACCGTCCGCTGTCCAAGCTCAAGAACTGGATCGTGATCCAGGGTGAGAAGCGGGCGGAAGTCTGATACTGAGAACTTTCTCACCCGGGTGATTCGCCCGGGTGAGCGAAGAGCCCCGATGCTGGGTCCGTCGCGTTGCCTTCGGGAGGCGCGAGAGGAGACCGCATTGCGGCAACCCGTGTTTCGATGAGCGGGCACGGAGAACAAGGGTTAGGCAAAGCCGGGTAACCGGTGGCGCCGGATGACGAGAACAGGTGCGTCATGATCCAGATGCAGACCAATCTCGACGTGGCGGACAATTCCGGCGCGCGTCGCGTCATGTGCATCAAGGTGCTTGGCGGCTCGAAGCGGAAGTATGCCCATGTGGGCGACATCATCGTGGTGTCGGTCAAGGAGGCGATTCCCCGCGGCCGCGTGAAGAAGGGCGACGTGATGAAGGCCGTGGTGGTGCGTACCGCCAAGGACATTCGTCGCGTCGACGGCTCCGTGATCCGTTTCGACCGCAACGCGGCCGTGCTGATCAACAACAACAAGGAGCCGGTGGGCACTCGTATCTTCGGCCCGGTTCCGCGTGAGCTCCGCTCCAAGAACCACATGAAGATCATCTCGCTGGCGCCGGAGGTGCTGTGATGGCCGCGAAGATCAAGAAGGGCGACAAGGTCGTCGTCCTCGCTGGCCGCGACAAGGGCCGCACCGGCGAGGTCATTCAGGTGATGCCGAAGGAGGAGCGCGCGCTCGTCCGTGGCATCAACATCGTCAAGCGTCACCAGCGCCAGACGGCGAACCAGGAAGGCGGCATCATCTCCAAGGAGGGGCCGATCCACCTGTCCAACGTCGCCATCGCCGATCCCAAGGACGGCAAGCCGACCCGCGTCGGTTTCCAGGTGCTGGAAGACGGGAGCAAGGTCCGCGTGGCCAAGCGCTCCGGGGAGAAGATCGATGGCTGAGGCGTACACTCCGCGGCTGCGCGCCCACTATGAAACCGTGGTGCGCCCGAAGCTGATCGAGCAGTTCAGCTACAAGAATCCCATGGAAGTTCCGACGATCGAGAAGATCGTCATCAACATGGGCGTGGGTGAAGCCACCGCCGATACCAAGAAGGCGACGACCGCCGCCGCGGATCTTTCGCTCATCGCCGGCCAGAAGCCGGTGCTGACGCGGGCCCGCAAGGCGATCTCGAACTTCAAGCTGCGCGAGAACCAGCCTGTCGGCGCGAAGGTCACCCTTCGCAAGGTGCGCATGTATGAGTTCCTGGATCGTCTCGTGACCATGGCGCTGCCGCGCGTGCGAGATTTCCGGGGCCTCAACCCGAAGAGCTTCGATGGCCGTGGCAACTATGCCATGGGCATCAAGGAGCACATCGTGTTCCCCGAGATCAACTACGACCGCGTCGAGCAGATCTGGGGCATGGACATCATCGTGTGCACCAGCGCGAAGACGGATGAAGAGGCCCGGGCTCTGCTCAAGGCCTTTAACTTCCCCTTCCGCCAGTGATCGATTAGAAGGGGCGCTTCGATTCGGTGCGCCTCCGTCATCTCCTTCGGGCGATGGCGAGTAAGTGACTGTTTCGAATGCTTTTCCGGCCGTGAGGGGGCGACGACGCGCCCTCAGACGCGGAGAACAGGAGCAAAAGATGGCGAAGAAGAGCGCGATCGAGACGAACGAGCGCCGTCGCAAGCTGGCAGCAGGCCAGGCGGCGAAGCGCGCGCGTCTGAAGGCGATCGTGAATGACAAGACCCTGCCCATCGAGGAGCGCTTCCAGGCGACCTTGAAGCTGGCTGAGATGCCGCGTAACGGCGCCAAGATCCGCATCCGTAACCGGTGCGAGGTGACGGGCCGCCCGCGTGCGTTCTACCGCAAGCTCAAGATGAGCCGCGTGTCGCTGCGCGAGCTTGGCAACCAGGGCATGATCCCCGGTCTCGTGAAGTCGAGCTGGTGAGGAGGATCGCATGTCTGTGAATGATCCGATCGGCGATCTCATCACCCGTATCCGCAACGCGCAGATGCGCCGGAAGGAGAAGACCTCCACCCCTGGCTCGCGCCTGCGGGCGTCCGTGCTCGACGTGCTGCGCGACGAGGGCTACATCCGTGGCTATACCGCCACGGACCAGGGCAACGGCCGTAGCGAGTTCGAGATCGAGCTCAAGTATTTCGACGGCGCCCCGGTGATCCGCGAGATCGCTCGTGTGTCGAAGCCGGGCCGTCGCGTGTATGCGTCGGTGAAGAACCTGCCCCGCGTCGCCAACGGTCTCGGCATCGCTGTCGTCTCCACGCCCCAGGGCGTGATGGCCGACCACGAAGCCCGCGACAAGAACGTCGGCGGCGAAGTGCTCTGCACCGTCTTCTAAGGCGAAGGAGGATAGAATGTCGAAGATCGGCAAGCTTCCCGTCGCCATTCCGGCCGGCGTGACCGCCACGCTGGACGGCCAGACGGTGAAGGTGAAAGGCCCCAAGGGCGCCCTCGAGGTGATCCTGGTGGATGAAATCGCGGCCAAGATCGAGGGTTCCGAGATCAAGCTTGCGATGAACGGCGAGAGCAACCGCCACAAGGCCATGTGGGGCATGTCCCGCACCCTGGTGGCGAATCTCGTGGAAGGCGTGACCAAAGGCTTCGAGAAGAAGCTTGAGATCACGGGCGTTGGCTACAAGGCTGCGGTGCAGGGCAAGGCCCTCAACCTGTCGCTCGGCTATTCGCACGACGTGATCTTCGCGATCCCGGAAGGGATCCAGATCGTCACGCCTAAGCCCACGGAAGTGGTGATCACCGGCATCAACCGCCAGCAGGTTGGCCAGGTGGCGGCCGAGATCCGCGAGTTCCGTGGCCCCGAGCCCTACAAGGGCAAGGGCGTCAAGTACGCAGGCGAGTTTATCTTCCGCAAGGAAGGCAAGAAGAAGTGACGGAGGCGAACCATGGCTAAGGATTTGGAGGCGCTGGCGCGCCGCAAGGCCAAGGTGCGCCGCGCCATTCGCGTGGCTTCCAACGGGCGTCCGCGCCTGTCGGTGCACCGCACCTCGCAGCACATCTACGCGCAGATCATCGACGATGCGAAGGGTGAGACCCTCGCCGCCGCGTCGAGCCTGGAGAAGGAGCTGCGCTCCTCTCTCAAGACTGGCGCGGACACCGACGCCGCGAAGACCATCGGCAAGCTGGTGGCGGAGCGTGCGCTGGCGAAGGGCGTGACCACGGTCGTGTTCGATCGCGGCGCTTACATCTTTCACGGGCGCGTCAAGGCGCTCGCTGAGGGCGCCCGCGAAGGCGGCCTTCAGTTCTGACGCGAGGACGTTGATATGGCCCGTGAACGGGAACCGCGCCACGAGCGCGAGGATCGCGACAATACGTTCGTGGACAAGCTCGTCCACATCAATCGTGTCGCCAAGGTGGTGAAGGGCGGCCGTCGTTTCGGCTTTGCCGCCCTTGTTGTGGTGGGTGACCAGAAGGGCCGCGTGGGCTTTGGCCACGGCAAGGCCCGCGAGGTGCCGGAGGCGATCCGCAAGGCGACCGAAAGCGCCAAGCGGGCTCTCATTCGCGTGCCGCTGCGGGAAGGCCGTACGCTGCACCATGACGTCGCCGGACATCACGGCGCCGGCAAGGTGGTGCTTCGCGCCGCTCCCGCCGGTACCGGCATCATCGCCGGCGGTCCGATGCGCGCGGTGTTCGAGACGCTGGGCATGCATGACGTGGTGGCGAAGTCCTTCGGGTCTTCCAATCCGTACAACATGGTCCGCGCCACGTTCGACGCGCTTAGGAGCCAGGACAGCCCGCGCTCGGTCGCTGCCCGGCGCGGTCTCAAGGTGTCGCAGCTTCAGTCCCGCCGCCGCGTCGAAGACGCGGAAGCGACCGACTGAGCGGCGCGAACCCAAGACTAGGAGCGCGCCACTATGAGCGAGAAAACCATCACCGTGGAGCAGGTCGGTTCGCCGATCCGCCGCCCGTTCAGCCAGGAAGCGACCCTCAAGGGTCTCGGTCTGAACAAGCTGCACCGTCGCTCCACTCTCCAGGATACGCCGGCCGTTCGCGGCATGATCGCGAAGGTCGCCCACCTCGTCCGTGTGGTCGAGGGGGAGTGAGGAGCTGAACCATGAAGCTCGATGAGATCCGGGACAACCCGGGCGCCCGGAAGAGCCGCATCCGCGTCGGTCGCGGCATCGGCTCCGGCAAGGGCAAGACCGGTGGTCGCGGCGTGAAGGGCCAGAAGTCCCGTACCGGCGTTGCCGTGAAGGGGTTTGAAGGCGGTCAGATGCCGTTGCATCGGCGTCTGCCGAAGCGTGGCTTCCATAACATCTTCCGTCGCGACTACAACGAAGTGGCCATTGGCCGCATTCAGGTTGAGATCGACGCCGGCAAGATCAACGCGGCGGAGCCGATCACCGTTTCGGTGCTGGTGGCTGCCGGCGTGCTGCGTCGTCCGAAGGACGGCGTTCGCGTGCTGGGTGGCGGCGAGCTGAAGTCGGCGGTGACGCTGGAAGTGGCCTATGCCACGGCTTCCGTGGTTGCGGCCGTCGAGGCGGCGGGCGGCAAGGTGATTGTCCTTGCTCCGCCGACCGTGGCCGCCGAAGCGGTCTGAAAAAAACACGGCCGGGCGCATAGCCCGGCCGTTTTGGTGCGCGGCGCGGCATCTCGTGCAGCCTTTCGTCCTTGGCAGCCCGGCCCCGCGCCGGGTATGTGCTTTTTAGGGCGTTGCGCCGGCGCCGCCTTGGCACCGCAAATCCCGCCCATATATCAGGGCTGCCCCTTCAAGGGCGGCGTCCAGCGGAGCAAGGCATGGTCTCGGCGGCGGAACAACTCGCGGCGAACCTCAATTTCGGTGCTCTCGGCAAGGCCGAGGAACTGAAGAAGCGCATTTGGTTCACCCTCGGCGCGCTTATCGTGTACCGGCTCGGCACCTATATCCCGATGCCGGGAATCAATCCCGATGCGCTGGCGGACGTTTTCAAGACCGCGAATCAGGGGATCATCGGTCTTTTCAATATGTTCTCGGGCGGCGCCGTGGAGCGCATGGCCATCTTCGCCCTGAACATCATGCCGTACATCTCGGCCTCCATCATCATCCAGCTTCTCACCAGCGTGTCCCCCACGCTTGAGACGCTGAAGAAGGAAGGTGAGGCGGGCCGCAAGCAGCTCAACCAGTACACGCGCTATCTCACCGTCGTGCTCGCGCTGTTCCAGGCTTACGGCATCGCTGTCGGTCTCGAAGGATCGGGCACCGTGGTCGCGGATCCCGGCTGGTTCTTCCGCATCTCGACGGTCATCACCCTTACCGGCGGCACCATGTTCCTGATGTGGCTGGGTGAGCAGATCACCTCGCGCGGCATCGGCAATGGCACCTCACTCATCATTTTCGGCGGCATCGTCGCGGAGCTGCCGGGCGCGTTCGTCCGCACGCTGGAGCTTGGCCGCGAAGGGGCGATCTCCACTGTCGCGATTCTCGGCGTGCTGGTCATGGCCGTGGTCGTCATCGCCTTCATCGTCTTCATGGAGCGGGCGCAGCGCCGGCTGCTGATCCAGTATCCCAAGCGCCAGGTGGGCAACCGCATCTATGAAGGGCAGTCGTCTCACCTGCCGCTGAAGCTGAATACGTCTGGCGTCATCCCGCCGATCTTTGCTTCGTCGCTGCTGCTGATCCCGACCACGATCGCGAGCTTCACCCAGGGCCAGGGGCCGGAGTGGCTGCAGACCATCACCACCTTCCTCGGCCATGGGCGCCCGCTCTACATGGCGCTGTATGTGGCGCTGATCGTGTTCTTCTGCTTCTTCTACACCGCGATCGTGTTCAATCCGGTGGAGACGGCGGATAACCTGAAGAAGCATGGTGGCTTCATTCCGGGCATCCGTCCGGGTGAGCGCACCGCCGAGTACATCGATTATGTGCTGACGCGCATCACCGTCGTCGGCGCCGGCTACATCGCCGCCGTTTGTCTCTTCCCCGAACTGCTGATTTCCTACGCAGCCGTTCCGTTCTATTTCGGCGGAACGTCGCTCTTGATCGTGGTCAGCGTGACGATGGACACTGTGTCTCAGATTCAAGGCCACCTGCTCGCCCATCAGTACGAAGGACTGGTCAAGAAGGCGAAGCTGCGTGGGGGGAGGAGGAAGTGATGAGGCTCGTTCTGCTCGGCCCGCCCGGCGCGGGAAAGGGGACCCAGGCTCAACGACTGGTGGAGCGGCATGGGATCGTTCAGCTCTCGACCGGCGACATGCTGCGCGCGGCTGTAGCCGCCGCTACGCCGATCGGCTTGAAGGCGAAGGAAGTGATGGAGGCCGGTGGCCTCGTGTCCGATGAGATCGTCATCGGCATCATCGCCGACCGCCTATCGCTGCCGGACGCGAAGAATGGCTTCATTCTGGACGGTTTCCCGCGCACCGTGGCTCAGGCCGAGGCGCTCGATGAGATGCTGGCGGAAAAGGGCATCAAGCTCGATGCGGTGATCGAGCTGGTGGTCGACCAGGAGAAGCTGGTGGATCGCATCGTGAACCGGGCGGCCGAGGCGAAGGCCAAGGGCGAGCCGGTGCGCAAGGACGATGACCCGGAGGTCTTCAAGAGCCGCCTCGAAGCCTACAACCGGGACACGGCCGTGGTGGCGCCCTATTACAAGACGCGCAGCCAGCTCAAGCAGATCGACGGCATGATGCCGATCGATTCGGTTACTGATGCCATCCATGGTGTGCTGCACCAAGTGGCGTGAGACCTTGGCGATCGCACACATGAACGTGTCGCAACACCCCCGCTGTGCGGGGGTGTTTTCGTTAGAGGGCGTTGGCATCGCGGCTGGAGGCAGCGATGCGGAATCTCCGGGGAGCTGGTGCGCGTCCGGTGATGCGAGACTTTCGTCGATGACGAATTGACTCTTTCGTTAATCCCCGGTATGGGCTCTTTCTCGCTTCGGAAGTTGGTGCCATTCGCTCGGCCCGGAAGGGTTGGGCGGCGTGGCGCCTTTGTCGCATTCGCAGCGTATTCGTCTCCGCACGGGCCGGCCTCCACCGGACGCGGAGTTTTTCACTCCGCCGGCGCGGCAATGGCTGGCGGTACATGGAGAGAGCAGTGGCTCGTATTGCAGGCGTCAATATCCCGACCAACAAGCGCGTTGTGATCGCGCTCCAGTATATCCACGGCATCGGCCCCAGGAAGGCCGAGGAGATCGTGGAGAAGGTCGGCATCCCGGCCGAGCGCCGCGTGAACCAGCTTACCGACCAGGAAGTGCTGCAGATCCGCGAGACCATCGACCGCGACTACATCGTGGAAGGCGATCTGCGCCGCGAAGTCGCGATGAACATCAAGCGGCTGATGGACCTCGGTTGCTACCGCGGCCTGCGTCATCGTCGCGGCCTGCCGGTGCGCGGGCAGCGCACGCACACCAATGCCCGCACCCGTAAGGGGCCGGCCAAGCCCATCGCCGGCAAGAAGAAGTGATCGGCCGCAAGGCTGGATGAAGAGAGGCCGGCTGAGCCGGCCTTTCGGCATTGTCCTGGCCCCGAAGGGGGTCATCCCGAGCGCCTGGTGCTACGGGCGCGTTTGAAGGATCAAGAAGAGTATGGCCAAGGAAGCTACCCGCGTTCGCCGCCGCGAGCGCAAGAACATCGCGTCGGGCGTCGCCCATGTGAACGCGTCGTTCAACAACACGATGATCACCATCACCGACGCGCAGGGCAACACGATCTCGTGGTCGTCCGCTGGCGCCATGGGCTTCAAGGGTTCGCGCAAGTCCACGCCCTACGCGGCGCAGATCGCGGCCGAAGACGCCGCCCGCAAGGCGTCCGAGCACGGCATGCGCACGCTTGAGGTGGAAGTCTCCGGCCCCGGTTCGGGACGTGAATCGGCGCTGCGCGCGCTGCAGGCGGCGGGCTTCCTCGTCACCTCCATTCGCGACGTGACCCCCATTCCGCATAACGGCTGCCGTCCGCGCAAGCGCCGCCGCGTCTGATCCGCTCTTGGTCCCGTGGGTTTCGGCCTGCGGGTTGTTTGCCCGGTTTCTCCTCCCCGATCGGGACGGGTCTGCACCTCCGGATGAGGTCTTCAAAGCCCCGGCAGCCGTGTCAGCCCGGCGAGAAAGCATGGTGATGCAAGTGATTCAGAAGAACTGGCAAGAGCTGATCAAGCCCGAAAAGCTGCAGGTGAACAACGGCAGCGATCCCAAGCGTTTCGCGACCGTGGTGGCGGAGCCGCTGGAGCGCGGCTTCGGCATGACGCTGGGCAATGCGCTGCGCCGCATCCTGCTGTCGTCCCTTCAGGGCGCGGCGGTGACGTCCATCCACATCGACGGGGTGCTGCACGAGTTCTCGTCCATCCCCGGCGTGCGCGAGGACGTGACGGACATCATCCTCAATGTGAAGGATGTCGCTATCAAGATGCAGGGCGATGGCCCGAAGCGCATGGTGGCGAAGAAGACCGGTCCCGGCGTGCTCTATGCCGGTGACATCCAGACGGTTGGCGACGTGCAGGTGCTGAACCCGAACCTCGCGATCTGCACCCTCGACGAGGGCGCGGAGCTGCGGGTCGAGTTCACGGTGGACACGGGCAAGGGCTATGTCGCGGCGGATCGCAACCGCCCGGAAGATGCCCCGATCGGCCTCATCCCGATCGACAGCCTCTACTCCCCGGTGCGCAAGGTCTCCTACAAGGTCGAGAACACCCGCGAGGGCCAGATTCTCGACTATGACAAGCTGACCATGCAGATCGAGACCAATGGCTCGATCTCTCCCGAGGATGCGCTCGCCTATTCGGCCCGCATCCTGCAGGACCAGCTGGAGATCTTCGTCAACTTCGAGGAGCCCAAGCGCGAGAGCGAGGCGACCGCGATTCAGACGCTGCCGTTCTCTCCGGCCCTGCTGAAGAAGGTGGACGAGCTCGAGCTCTCCGTCCGTTCGGCGAACTGCCTGAAGAACGACAACATCGTCTATATCGGCGACCTGATCCAGAAGAGCGAGACGGAGATGCTCCGCACGCCGAATTTCGGCCGGAAGTCGCTCAACGAGATCAAGGAAGTGCTCGCCTCCCTCGGCCTGCACCTGGGCATGGAAGTGCCCGGCTGGCCGCCCGAGAACATCGAAGAGCTGGCCAAGCGCTTCGAGGAACACTACTGAACCCATAAGCGGCTCGAGCCGCGCAACCTTTCGGCTCGCCGCCGTCATCTTTCAGGAGTTCGCCGTCATGCGTCACGGCAAGGTACATCGCAAATTCAACCGCACGGCGGAGCATCGCAAGGCGATGTTCTCCAATCTCGCGGGCGCGCTCATCACCCATGAGCAGATCGTCACCACCCTGCCGAAGGCCAAGGACCTGCGTCCCGTGGTCGAGAAGCTGGTGACGCTCGCCCGTCGCGGCGACCTGCACGCGCGTCGTCAGGCCATCGCCGAGCTGCGCGACCAGTCGGTCGTCAAGAAGCTCTTCGACGTGCTCGCCCCGCGCTATGCGGCGCGTCCGGGCGGCTACACCCGCATCATCAAGGCCGGCTTCCGCTACGGCGACAATACGGCCGTGGCGGTGATCGAGTTCGTGGACCGCGACGAGAGCGCCAAGGGCGCTGCCGATCGCGCCCGTGCCGAGGCGGCCGCCGGGGAAGCCGAGGCGGCGTGAGCCTTCTCGCGCGAGACGAATTGAAGGAGGGCGGTCCTTGGGCCGCCCTTTTTTGCGTTCAGAGCTGTCGGTCGGCTGCGAATCTGCGAGAGGTCCGCGGGGCAGCGCAGCAGCGTGCTGGTGGTTGAGCGTGAGGGTGCCCGGATGCTGAAACGTTTTTCGCCTCTTGCCCTGGCCGTGGGCCTTATGGTCGCTGCGGCTGTCGGAGGGGGATCGGCCGCGGCCCAGGCGCCGTCGGCGCGGGTTCCGGCATCAGAAGGCGAGGTGAAGCTCTCGTTCGCACCGGTGGTGGCGCGCACGGCGCCGGCCGTCGTGAACGTCTATGCGCTGAAGACCGCGCAGCAGCGCATGAACCCGTTCTTCGAGGACCCCTTCTTCCGCCGCTTTTTCGGAAGTCCGGGCGGGGCGCCGGGGCTTGGGGCTCCGGAGCGGATGCAACGCTCGCTCGGATCGGGCGTCATCGTCGATCCCTCGGGCCTCATCGTCACGAACTACCATGTGATCGAGGGCGCGGACGAGATCCGCGTCGCGCTCAACGACAAGCGCGAGTATGAGGCGCAGGTGCTGCTGCGCGACCAGCGGACCGATCTCGCCATCCTGCGCATCAAGCCGGAGGGGAAGGAGACCTTCGCCTCGCTGGAACTGGGCAATTCCGATGAGCTCGCGGTCGGCGATCTCGTGCTCGCCATCGGCGATCCCTTCGGCGTGGGCCAGACGGTGACGCAGGGCATCGTCTCCGCCGTGGCGCGCACGCAGGTGGGCGTCTCCGACTACCAGTTCTTCATCCAGACCGATGCGGCCATCAATCCCGGCAATTCCGGCGGCGCGCTGGTGGACATGGCCGGCCGGCTGGCGGGCATCAACACGGCGATCTATTCGCGCTCGGGCGGCTCCATCGGCATCGGCTTCGCCATTCCGGTGAACATGGTGCGGGTGGTGCTGGAGCAGGCGAAATCCGGCGGCAAGGCGGTGCGGCGGCCCTGGCTCGGCGCAAAGCTGCAGCGCGTCACGCCGGAGATCGCGGAGGGCCTGGGCCTTGCACGTCCCGCCGGCGCGCTGGTGCGCGAGGTGGCGCCGGGCAGCCCGGCGGAGAAGGCCGGCCTGAAGGTGGGCGACCTCGTCGTGGCCGTGGAAGGGCAGGGGATCGAGGATCCCGAGTCGCTCAACTACCGGCTCGCGACCCGCCCTATCGGCGGCAAGGCCGCGCTCGGCTTCAACCGGGGCGGGCGCAGCGAGAGTACCGTCGTGGTGCTGGAAAGCGCGCCGGAAACGCCGCCGCGCGAGGAAATCGCTCTGCGCTCGCGCTCGCCCTTTGGCGGCGCCACCATCGTGAATCTCTCGCCGGCCGTGGCGGAGGAGATGCGGGTGGACGGAGCTGCGAGCGGCGTCGTCATCTCGGACATCGCCGAGGGCACGCCGGCCGCGGCGGCGGGCTTCAAGCCGGGTGATGTGATCGTCGAGGTGAACGGCGAGAAGATCGGCCGCACCGGCGACCTCGACACGCTGACCCAGACACCCATGCGGGCCTGGCGCATCCTGGTCATTCGCGGCGGGCGCGCCATTTCTGCGCTGCTGCCGGGCTGAGGGCGGGGCGGCGCCATGGGCGATCTGTTCGAGGCGGCCGGCGTGGCCGGCGGCGCGGGGGAGGGCGCGGCGCGCCCCCTGGCGGACCGGCTTCGCCCCACGCGCCTCTCGGAGGTGGTGGGGCAGGACCATCTGGTGGGGCCGGATGGCGTGCTCACCCGCATGCTGGAGGGCCGCTCCCTCGGCTCGCTCATTCTCTGGGGGCCGCCGGGCACGGGCAAGACCACCGTGGCGCGGCTGCTGGCCTCGGCCACCGATCTTCACTTCGAGCAGATCTCCGCCATCTTCTCCGGCGTCGCCGACCTGAAGAAGGTGTTCGAGCAGGCCCGCGCGCGGCGGCGGCTGGGCCAGTCGACGCTGCTGTTCGTGGATGAGATCCACCGTTTCAACCGGGCCCAGCAGGACGGCTTCCTGCCGGTGATGGAGGATGGCACCGTCACCCTGGTGGGCGCCACCACGGAGAACCCCTCCTTCGAGCTGAACGCCGCCTTGCTCTCCCGCGCGCGGGTGCTGGTGTTTCGCGCGCTCGAGGCGGAGGCCATCGGCCGCCTGCTCGCCCGCGCGGAGGAGATCGAGCACAAGCCGCTGCCGCTGACGGAAGAGGCGCGGCTCGCCCTGGTGAACATGGCGGATGGCGACGGGCGCGCCTCGCTCACCCTGGCGGAGGAGGTGTGGCGCGCGGCGCGGCCCGGCGAGGTGTTCGACGTGGCGGGCCTTGCCGAAGTGGTGCAGCGCCGGGCGCCCATCTACGACAAGAGCGAGGACGGGCACTACAATCTCATCTCCGCCCTGCACAAGTCGGTGCGTGGATCGGACCCCGACGCGGCGCTCTATTATCTCGCGCGCATGCTGGATGCGGGCGAGAGCCCGCTGTTCCTGGCGCGGCGCATCGTGCGCATGGCCATCGAGGACGTGGGCAACGCCGACCCGCAGGCCCTGGTGGTGGCGAGCGCGGCGAAGGACGCCTTCGATTTTCTCGGCTCGCCAGAGGGCGAGCTGGCGCTTGCCCAGGCGGTCGTCTACGTGGCCACGGCGCCGAAATCCAATGCGGTCTACAGCGCCTTCAAGGCGGCGACGCGCCTCGCCAAGGACGCGGGCTCGCTGACGCCGCCCAAGCACATCCTGAACGCGCCCACCAAGCTCATGAAGCGCGAGGGCTACGGCCTCGGCTATCGCTACGATCACGACGAGCCGGATGCTTTTTCCGGTCAGAACTACTTCCCCGAGGCGCTCGGCCGGCAGAGCTTCTACCACCCGGTGGAGCGGGGCTTCGAGCGCGAGATCCGCAAGCGCATGGACTACTGGGCCCGCCTGCGCGCCGAGCGGGGGGAAAAATAGGGCACGGCCCTCGGGCCATCCCATATCGCAGCGACGATCCGCGCGGCGGCACCGTGCCGGCGTGGGTGTTCGTGCGCGCGATGCGTGTTCATTCGAACGTCATGGAACTGACGCAGCACCTTCAATGAGCCTCGATAGGGTCCGCGCGTGTTCGAATGAACATGATGACGGACCGAATGAACATCACATCGCGGCAGCAGGATATCGTCGATCTCGCCCGGCAGGGCGGCTTCCTGAGCGTGGAGACGCTCGCGGAGCATTTCTGCGTGACCCCGCAGACCATCCGGCGGGACATCAACACGCTGTGTGACGCCAACCTGCTGCGCCGGCGCCGGGGCGGTGCCGAATATGTGGAAGCGCCGCGCCTCAACCTGCCCTACGATTCTCGTCGCATCATCCATCCCCTGGCCAAGCAGGCCATCGGCGCGCTGGTGGCGAGCCTCGTTCCCAGCGGCGCCTCGGTTTCCTTCGGCATCGGCACCACGCCGGAGTTCGTCGCCCTCGCCCTGCAGAGGCACGAGGACCTCACCGTCATCACCAACAACCTGAACGTGGCCATGGCGCTCAGCGTCACGCCCTCCAATCGCATCATCCTGCCGGGCGGCACGGTGCGGCTGCCGGACCGCGACGTGCTCGGGCCGCACGTGGAGGAGATGTACCGCAACTACCGGGTGGATTTCGGCATCTTCGGCGTCGGTGGCATCGAGGCGGACGGCACCTTCGTGGATTTCGACCGGGCCGAGGTGCTCGCCCGCGCCGCCATGCGCGAGAGCTGCCGGCGGTCCATCCTGGTGGCGGACGTGAGCAAGTTCGGCCGTCCGGCCCCCGCGCGGGGCGGGCATCTGAGCGATGTGGACATGGTGGTGCTCGACGTGGCCCCGCCGCTGCCGTTCGACGCCCTGTTCGAACAGGACGGCATGGGCGCGCGCCTGCGCGTCGCCTCCGGCACGGGAGCATGAGCATGGCCGCGACAGCCGAGCCCTTCGTCCGCCTCGATTGCGTCAGCCGCGTCTTTCCCGGCGGCGGAGGGGTCGAGGATCTCTCCATCGCCATTCCGCGCGGCAGCTTCACGGTGCTGCTGGGCCCCTCCGGATGCGGCAAGTCCACCACGCTGCGGCTCATCGCCGGGCTGGAGACGCCCGATCGCGGGCGGGTGGAGATCGGCGGACGCGATGTCACGGCGGTGGCGCCCTCGGGGCGCGGGCTGTCCGTGGTGTTCCAGTCTTATGCTCTGTTTCCCCACCTCTCGGTGGCGGAGAACATCATGTTCGGCCTCAAGGTGCGGCGCGTGCCGAAGGCCGAGCGGGCGCGCAGGCTGCGTGAGGCGCTGGCGGTGACGGGGCTCGAGGGGCTCGATGGCCGCAAGCCGGCGGAGCTTTCCGGCGGCCAGCGCCAGCGCGTGGCCCTCGCCCGTGCCATCGTCGCCGACCATCCCCTGTGCCTGATGGACGAGCCGCTCTCCAACCTCGACGCGAAGCTGCGCCACGGAGTGCGGCAGGAGATCCGCGCCCTGCAGCGCCGGCTGGGCATGACGGTGATCTACGTCACCCACGACCAGACCGAGGCCATGGGCATGGCCGACGAGGTCATTCTCATGCGCGAGGGGCGGATCGAGCAGCAGGGCGCGCCCTCCGCGCTTTACGAAGCTCCGGCGAGCGCCTTCGCCGCCGGCTTCATCGGCACCCCGCCGATGACGCTGGTGCCGGCGGCGGCGGTGTCGTTCCTGGCGCCGGCCGGCTACGTGGAGGAGCGCCTGATGGCGGGCGTGCGCAGCGAGGCGGTTCGGATGCTGCCGCCCGGCACCGGCCCGCTCGCGGCCAGCGTGGTGGCGAGCGAGTTTCTGGGCGCGGAAACCTTCGTCTACCTGCGCCTTTCCGGCGGCGAGGCGCTCACCGCCCGCATCCCCGGCCGCGCGGAGCCTCAGCCGGGCTCGGCCGTGTCGCTGAGCTGGGCGCCCGAAGCCACCCATTGGTTCGATCGCGAGAGCGGCCGCCGCATTCCGCTTCGCCGTCCGGTGGACCCGCCGGCCCGCGCGGCGGGCTGATCGTCTCCCTTTACCCCGCAAGCGTTGCCTCAAGGCTGGAAGGACACGACCATGAGACGCTTTTTCACCGCCACCGCCCTGGCGGCGGGCCTGCTCGCGGCCTCGGCCGCCTCGGCCTTCGCGAAGACCGAGCTGACCATGTATTACCCGATCTCCGTCGGCGGCCCGCTGACGAAGGTCATCGACGGCATGATCGAGGGGTTCGAAAAGGAGAACCCCGACGTCGACGTGAAGGCCGTCTACGCCGGCAATTACGACGACACCCGCGTGCGGGTGCTTTCGGCCCTCAAGAGCGGCCAGCCGGCGCAGCTCTCGGTGCTGTTCTCCATCGATGCCTACGATCTGATCGAGCAGGACCTCATCGTCCCCTTCGACGACGTGGCGAAGAGCGACGATGAAAAGGCGTGGCTCGACAGCTTCTATCCCGCGCTGATGGCCAACGGCCGCATCGAGGGCAAGACCTGGGGCGTACCGTTCCAGCGCTCCACCATCGTCATGTACTACAACAAGGACATGTTCAAGGAGGCCGGGCTCGACCCCAATTCCCCGCCCAAGACCTGGGACGAGATGGTGGCCGCCGGCAAGAAGCTGACCAAGGAGGGCCGCTACGGCCTCATGGTGCCGTCCACCGGCTATCCCTATTGGATGTTCCAGTGCTTCGCCATCCAGAATGGCAAGGAGCTGATGAGCAAGGACGGCGCCAAGGTCTATTTCGATGATCCCGCCGTCATCGAGGCGCTCGACTTCTGGAAGTCTCTCTCCACCGAGCAGAAGATCTCGCCCGCCGGCCTCGTGGAGTGGGGCACCCTGCGCCAGGCGTTCGTGCAGGGCCAGACGGCCATGATGTGGCACACCACCGGCAACCTCACCGCCGTGCGGAAGGAAGCCAAGTTCGACTTCGGCGTGGCCGAGCTGCCGGCCCACAAGCGCCCCGGCTCGCCCACCGGCGGCGGCAACTTCTACCTGTTCAAGAGCGCCTCCGAGGCGGAGCGCAAGGCAGGCCTGAAGCTCATCCGCTACATGACCGCGCCCGAGCGCGCCGCCGAGTGGTCCATCGCCACCGGCTACGTGGGCGTGAGCCCGGCCGCCTATGAGACCGAGGCCCTCAAGGCCTACGGCAAGGAGTTCCCCCAGGCCCTCGTCGCCCGCGACCAGCTCAAGGTCGCCATCGCCGAATTCTCCACCTGGGACACCGCCCGCGTGCGCGAGTCGCTGAACAACGCCATCCAGGCCGCGCTCACCGGCACCAAGACCCCGGCCGACGCCCTGAAGGAGGCGCAGGCCACCGCCAACCAGCTGCTCAAGCCCTTCCAGCGCTGAGCAACTGCATCAGACGCGGGGAGGGCGGGTCGCAGAGCCCGTCCTCCCCGCCGCGCCGAGACCGCCGGAACCCGCCATGCCCGAAGCCCGCGCCCTCGATCCGATCGCCCAGCGCCAGCGCCGCCTCCACGCCCTCTATGGCTGGATGCTGCTGAGCCCGGCGCTGGTCCTGCTCACGCTGTTCGCCTTCCTGCCCGCCGGCGCCACAGCGTGGGGCAGCCTCTTCTCGCGCGGGACGGCGCGCCGGCCTGCGGTGTTCAACGGCCTTGAGAATTATCGCGACCTCGTCGCCGACCCCGTCTTCTGGCAGGTGATCGGCAACAATCTCGTCTATGCGGCGGTGACGATCCCCGTCTCCATCGCCCTCGCGCTGCTGATGGCGCTGTGGGCGGATGCGCGCATTCCGCTGCGGGGCTTCGTGCGCAGCGCTTATTTCACCCCCACGGTGCTGCCCATGGTGGCGGCGGCGAACCTGTGGCTGTTCTTCTACACGCCGGGCCTCGGGGTCATCGACAGCTTCACCGGCCTCTTCGGCCTGCCGCCGGTGAACTGGCTCGGCCAGCCGCAGACGGCCCTGTGGGCGGTCATGGCCGTGACGGTGTGGAAGGAGGCGGGCTTCTTCATGATCTTCTATCTCGCCGCCCTCCAGACCATCCCGCCCGACCTGCGCGAGGCGGCCCTGGTGGAGGGGGCGGGGCGCCTCACCTACCTGCGGCGGGTGCTGCTGCCGCTGCTGATGCCCACCACCGCCTTCGTCTTCATCAACGCGCTCATCAATTCGGTGAAGCTGATCGACCAGCTTTTCATCCTCACCAAGGGCGGGCCGAACAACGCCACCAAGCTCGCGCTCTACTGGGTGTGGGAGATGGCCTTCTCCTATTTCGACCGGCCCCACGCCGCCGCCATGACCGTGCTGCTGCTGCTGGTCCTGGGCACGGTGGCGGTCCTCCAGTTCGCCGTCTTCGACAAGCGGATCCACTACCGATGACACCCTCGCTCGCCGTCCGTCCGATCCGCTGGAGCGTGGCGCTGGATGCCGCGGGCGCGTGGCTGCTCGCGCTGGTGTGGATCGCGCCGCTGCTGTTCGCGGCCTGGGCCTCGCTGCGCATGCAGGGCCAGGCGCTCGATTTCTCGCTCGCAGCGCCCTTCACGCTCGAGAACTACGAGGCCGCGTGGGCCGCGGCGCCGTGGCCCACATATATGCTCAACACGCTGATGCTGGTGAGCTTCACGCTGGCGGGGCAGCTCGTGCTGTGCACCCTGGCGGGGTTCGCCTTCGCGCGCTTCCGTTTTCCCGGGCGCGAGGTGTTGTTCGTGCTGGTGCTGCTCCAGCTCTTCATCCTGCCCGAGGTGCTGATCGTCGAGAACTACGCCATGGTCTCGCGCCTCGCTCTGCTCGACACCATCGCCGGCATGGGGCTGCCCTACATCGCCAGCGCCTTCGGCATCTTCCTGCTGCGGCAGGCGTTCAAGTCGGTGCCGGTGGAGCTGGAAGAGGCGGCGCGGGTGGAGGGCTGTTCCTGGCTCGGCGTGCTGTGGCGGGTCTATGTGCCGGTGACGCGGCCGGTCTATCTCGCCTACGCGCTGGTGTCCGTCGCCACCCACTGGAACAACTTCCTGTGGCCCATGATCGTCACCAACTCGCCCGGCACGCGGCCGCTCACGGTGGGCCTGTCGCTGTTCGGCGCGCCGGAAAGCGGGGTCAACATCTCCATCATCAGCGCGGCGACGCTCACGGTGGTGGCGCCGCTGCTGGTGGCGTTCCTCATCTTCCAGAGGCAGTTCATTCAGGCCTTCCTGCGCGCCGGCATCCGCTGAGCGCAGGGGGAGGAGGTCACGGGCGCGGGGGATCGCCTTCCAGCGGCACGGCGGGGGCGTTCTTCACCTGCTTCAGGGTGAGCGCGGTCTTCACGTTGCGCACGTTGGGCGTGGCCGTGATCTCCAGCACGAAGTTCTGGAAGGTGCGCAGGTCCGGCGCCACGCACAGCATCATGAAGTCCACGTCGCCGGAGAGCATCCAGGCGGTGCGCACCAGCGGCCATTGGTCGATGCGGTCCTGGAAGGCGGCGAGATCGACTTCCGCCTGGCTGATGAGGTGCACCATGGCGAAGGCCATGAGATCATAGCCCAGTCGCTTCTCGTCCAGGAGCGCGCGATAGCCCTGGATGATGCCGTCATCCTCCAGCGCGCGCACGCGGCGCAGGCAGGGCGGGGCGGAGATGCCGACCCGGCGGGAGAGCTCCACGTTCGTCATGCGCCCGTCGCGTTGAAGCTCGTCGAGGATCTTCCAGTCGACAGCATCGAGGCGAACGGTCAAAGCGGACTCCCGGTGGGCAGGGCGCCCATGTTCGGCGCTCCGGCACCTTAGTGCGCGATTGCGGCAACGCAACGAAATAATCTTTCGTCCAATCCCCCGTGCACAATGGTCATGAAAGGTGAGCTTCGGCACCGCGGCGACGCCTTGTGGCAATGCGGTGGAGCCCCTACATTTGCGCATAGCTTACGCTGCGCGCCGGCATGGCGGCGGTTCGTGCGCCGGCGGCGCGCGCAGCAACCTCGCCCGCAAGGGCAGAGCCTTTCGAGGACATTATGAGCGTGCAGCATACCAAGGTCGTGATCATCGGCTCCGGGCCGGCGGGCTTCACCGCCGCCATCTATGCGGCGCGCGCCATGCTCAAGCCGGTGCTGTTCGAGGGCATCCAGCCCGGCGGCCAGCTCACCATCACCACCGATGTGGAGAACTACCCCGGCTTCGCCGAGCCCATCCAGGGCCCCTGGCTGATGGAGCAGATGCGCGCCCAGGCCGAGCATGTGGGCACCACCCTCGTCGCCGATCATGTGGCGAGCCTCGACCTTTCCCAGCGGCCGTTCCGGCTGGTCACGGAATCGGGGGTGAATTACACCGCCGACGTGGTGATCCTGGCCACCGGCGCGCAGGCGCGCTGGCTGGGGCTGGATTCGGAGGGCGCCTACCGCGGCTTCGGCGTTTCCGCGTGCGCCACCTGCGACGGCTTCTTCTACCGCGGCAAGAACGTGGTGGTGGTGGGCGGCGGCAACACGGCGGTGGAAGAGGCGCTGTTCCTCACCAATTTCGCCGCCAAGGTTACCGTGGTGCACCGGCGCGATGGCTTCCGCGCCGAGCGCATCCTTCAGGACCGCCTGTTCGCCAATCCCAAGGTGGAGGTGATCTGGAACGCCGAGGTGGCCGAGGTGCAGGGCGCTGACGAGCCCCCCCACGTCACCGGCGTGCTGCTCAAGGACACGCGCACCGGCGCCTCCCGGCAGCTCGCGGCGGACGGCCTGTTCGTCGCCATCGGCCACGCCCCGGCGACGGACCTCGTGAAGGACCAGCTCCGGCTCAAGCCGTCCGGCTATGTGTGGACCGCGCCGGATTCCACCGCCACCTCGGTGCCGGGTGTGTTCGCGGCGGGCGATGTCGCGGACGATATCTTCCGCCAGGCGGTCACCGCCGCCGGGCGCGGCTGCATGGCGGCGCTGGAGGCGGAGCGCTTCCTCGCGGCGGCGGTGGCCGAGGCCGCCGAATAGGGCGGCCCGGGCGCCGCCGGGCGGCGCCCTTTTCCGCGTTCCCGACCAATCCAAAACGAGAGCATCCCGCATCCGCCGGATGCCACACCTCCGGGGCCCCCATGGACTGGGACAAGCTGAAGGTCTTCCACGTCGCCGCCGAAGCGGGTTCCTTCACCCATGCGGGTGAGACGCTGGGGCTGTCGCAATCGGCGGTCAGCCGGCAGGTGTCGGCGCTGGAGGCGGAGCTGAAGGTGCCCCTGTTCCACCGCCATGCGCGCGGGCTCATCCTCACCGAGCAGGGCGAGCTGCTCTATCGCACCGCCCACGAGGTGTTCCTGAAGCTGGAATCAGCGCGGGCGCAGCTTTCCGACAGCCGCGAGAAGCCCAACGGCGAGTTGCGCGTCACCACCACTGTGGGCCTTGGCACCCATTGGCTGACGGCGCGGGTGGGCGAGTTCGTGGAGCTGTTCCCCGACATCCGCATCCAGCTCATCCTCACCGACGAGGAGCTGGACCTTGCCATGCGCGAGGCGGACGTGGCCATCCGCATGCGCCAGCCGGTGCAGCCGGACCTCGTGCAGCGTAAGCTGTTCACTGTGCATTTCCACGCCTACGCCTCGGTGGACTACCTGAAGCGCCACGGCCAGCCGCGCACGCTCGATGAGCTCGACAAGCACCGCATCCTGCTGCTGGGCGGGCCGATTCCCTCCTATTTCCAGGGCCTGAACTGGCTCGAGCACGCCGGGCGCGACGGCACCGTGCCGCGCATCCCTGCCTTCGAGGTGAACAGCGTGCTCGGGCTGAAGCGCGCGGTGGAGCGTGGGGTCGGCATCGGCACGCTGCCGGATTACCTCACCGACGACGCGAATTCCCTGGTGCAGATCTTCACGGATCGCGAGACACCCAAGCTGGAAGCCTATTTCACCTATGCGCAGGAGATGCGTTCGGTGGCGCGCATCCAGGTGTTTCGCGATTTTCTGATCTCCAAGGCACAGCGTTGGAACTACTGAAGTTTATCGGTTGGATGACGTTTTCCGCAGGGCTGGACCGAAAAGCTAAGCGCATTGTGCATGCCTGATATGCGGTCATTTCTCGTTGCTTTCTGCCTAAGAGGCGTGCAGTGTGCACATGCGCTGATCGCATCGTGATCGATGCTTCAGCTGTTCCCCTCTGGAAGGTTCGCCGCTCTGCGGCGATACTTGCCGGGTCCATCACTGGGCCCGGCATTTTTCTTTTGGGCGCCCGGGTATTTGGTTCCCATGGTAAAATGTTATAGAATTTAGTAACGGTACCGTTGGCGCCGGGACTTCGGGCGTCAATCTCGCAGGGAGTGGGACCATGGCGTTGCTGAAGCGTGGATTGGCCGGCGAGCCGGTGAAGATCTTGCAGGCGAAGCTGGGCGTGCCCGCGGACGGCCAGTTCGGCTCCGCGACGGAGGAGGCGCTGAAGGCGTACCAGAAGGCCCATGGCCTTGCGGTGGACGGCGTGGCCGGCCCCGACACCTTCCTGGCGCTGGACCTGCCGGAGCTGATCCTGCTCGCGGTGGGCAGCCGCGGCGAGGCGGTGAAGAAGCTCCAGGGCGCTTTGGGCCTTACCGCCGACGGCGTGTTCGGAGCGGCCACCGAGAAGGCGCTGAAGGCCTTCCAGGAGAAGAACGGCCTCGACGCGGACGGCATGGCCGGTCCCGTCACCCTCACCAAGATCACGGCCTTCTCCGCCGTCATCACGCCGGCGGCGGTCGAGAAGTCGCTCTCGGGGCCGGAAGTGGCCAGCCCGGATGCCAAGCCGGCGGCGGCCGAGATCACCGCCGCACCGCACAAAAGCATCTGGCAGACCATCACCAGCTTCTTCTCCTGAGGCCGGCGGCCCCTCCGCCCTTCTGGCGGAAGGGAGAGGATGCCTTCGATCCCGCGCCGCGTGCGCGGGATCGCCTTAGCGCCAGAATGCGCTAGATTGGGGCCTCCTCGGAGAGCCGATGCGCCGCCTCATGAATACCTTCGCCAAGCCCGCCGCCCTTGTGCTCGGCCTCGCCGGGCTCGGGCCGTTTCCCGATGCCCGCGCCGAACGGCCGGAGCTGTTCGTCGATGTGACGGATCTGGTGCCCGAGGTCGTGCTCGACGTGCGCTATGCCGGCGCGCACAATTTCGTCGGCACTCCGGTGGATGGCTACGGCGCGGCGCGATGCCTGCTGACGCGTCCCGCGGCGGAGGCGCTGGCCGGCGTCGCGCGCGATGCGCAGGCGCGGGGGCTCGCCCTGAAGCTGTTCGACTGCTACCGCCCCGCCCGCGCCGTGGCCCATTTCGCCCGCTGGGCGGCGGACCTTTCGGACACCCGCACCAAGGTCACGTATTATCCCGATCTCGACAAGGGCCAGCTCTTCGCCCTGGGCTACATCGCCGAACGGTCCGGCCATTCGCGCGGCTCCACGCTGGACCTGACGCTGGTTGACCGCTCGACCGGCGCCGAGCTGGACATGGGCACGCCTTTCGATCTCTTCAGCACCCTCTCCTGGCCTGGATCGGATGCGGTGAGCGTGGCGCAGAGGGAGAACCGGCGCCTGCTGGCCACCCTCATGGGCGCGCACGCGTTCCGTCCCTTCGAGCAGGAGTGGTGGCATTTCACCCTGGCGGACGAACCCTTCCCCGAGACCTATTTCGATTTTCCCATCGAGTGATCGCCGCGCCGGGTGACGCCTGCCACCGCCCGGTCCTTGATCGGCGCCGAGCGGGTCTCGCTCACCCGCCGCGTGCTTGACCAGGGGCTCGCGAGAAGCGCTCACAGGCCTTTGGTGTCAGCCTGCATCCAGCAAGGCGGCAAGGATGCTCGCCACCGTCAGGTCGGCGGTGGTGCCGGGGTTGAGGCCCCGCGCCTTCAGGCTTGCATCGAAGCGCATGAGGAGGGCGTGGCGGGCCGCGTCGTCATCCGCTGCCGCCGTGGCGGCAAGCGCCTGGCGCACCTCCTCCGCCTCTGCCTGCACGCTTTCGGCCGCCGCGTTTCCGAACTTCCGGGCGATATGGCTGTCGGGGAAGGCGCTCAGCAGGGCAAGATAGGCATGCTCCACGCCGCGCGGCGCGCAGGGGTCTGCCTCCAGGGCCGGCACGCCGATGCCGAACACGTCGGCAAAACCGCCCGCATATTGCCGGGCGATACGGTCTCGCCCGGCCGCGAGCGCCATGGCGGCGCGCAGGTCCATGCTGGCGGGCGCGCGCACGTCCGCCGCGGCGTCGGTGCCGAGCCCGCCGGGATTGGCGGCGGCTATGGCGCGGAAAGCTGCATCCGCATCCTCCACTGTGAGGCCGTCGAGCACCGCCGCGAGGCGTCGTCGCAGGTTTCCCGGTGTGGGCGTGAGCGCGGCGGCCACGAGCGGAGCGGAGAGGAGGATGATGCCGAGGTTGGTGTTGCAGCCGGCCACCGCCAGGGATGCTTCCACGGCCGCCAGGATGCGGGTGCCGACACTGAGGCCGGGCGCGGCGATGACCTTCGCCGCCGCTTCCGCGGCCTGCTCGAAGTGGCGCGTCTCCATGCCGTGTCCGGCGGCGAACACATGCACGTTGCCGGGCTTCAGGGCCTGAAGCTCCGCCCGGCATGCGGACAGGAAGCAGGAGGCGACGCGCGCGTGCATCGGTGCGGAGGGGCTCAGGCCGCCGGCTCCGCAACGGGCGCGAAGCCCAGCTCACCGCGCAGCTCCGCGGTGAGGGTATCGAGCCGCGCCAGCGCGGCCTCGATCGTGGGACCGCTGGTGCGCACGGTGCACACCGGAGCCCCCTTGGGGATGGCGGCGCCGGCGGCCGGACGATCGGCGATGTGGTCGGGCAGGGTGCAGGCGGGCACCAGAAGATCGCTCTCCGCATAGACCACGCGCGCGGCATGGATCTCGGAAGGCGTCGGCAGGCCTTCAGGCACCCGGCCGCCGCAGGCCGCGAGATGGAGGCCGAGCAGCGGCGGCAGCGGGTCCACGTCGAAGATATCGAGCGTGGCCCCCAGGCGCGGGTTCACCTCCACCAGGAACCAGCCGTCCTCGCTGACCACGAAATCCATGGAGACGAGGCCCACCAGCCCGCACGCGAGCGCGATGCGCACCGCGCCCTCGCGCATCGCCTCGGCATGCGCTGCGGGCAGGGCGACGGGGCCGACCACGCCGCCATAGCGGAAGGGATGCTCGGCATCATTGTCGCGCCACTGGCGGGAGGCACCGACCACCACGGCCTTGCGTCCGTTCGCGAGCAGCAGGAGGGAATAGGGCTCGCCCTTCACCTCGCGCTGGAGGTAGTAGCCGTGCCGGGGCGCGGAGAGATCACCGGCCGCCCGCCGGCGGATATGCCCGCCGCCGGCGCCGCCGATCTTCTTCTCGATCACCGGCGCGCCGCCGAAGGTGTCCTGGGTGGGCGCCTCGGCGGTGACTTCCGGAAACGGCACGCTGAGATGGCCGCACAGGCCGGCCAAAGCGAGTGGGTCCTTCAGCACCCTTACGATCTCGGGCGAGTTGCCGAGGATGGGATTGCGGGCGGCGATGCGGGCCATGAGGTCCGGATCGTCCTCCAGCCCGCCGCCCAGCACCACGGGCAGGCCGGCGGGAGAGAGGCTGCCGAGCGCCTGGATCAGGTCGTCGCCGTCGAAGGCGTAGCCGTTGCGCTTGTGCACGCGCACGCAGCGCGCCGCATGGGCGCAGGTGTCGAGATCGGCGAACAGGTCAAGCGCCAGGGCCGCGAAGCCGGCGCGCGCGGCGCTGGCGGCCAGCGGCCGCGCGGAGAGAGCGATGAGAGCAAGATCCATGCTGGTCGGCCTGCTGTTCGTGAACCCGCCTGCTTGTTTCGGCATGCGCGCCGCGGGGCGGTTCTTCACCGGAGATCCCAGACCGGGCGTGGCGCCTGGTCGCGAAGTTGGTGGCGGCGGTCAGCCGGGGCCTGCCCCGTGCGCCTGGATTTCGGCGCCGAGATTGTTTCCCGCCACGCAATCGAACGAGAGATTTGTGGACGATGCGAAGCGACGGCGCAAGGCCTGCAGCAGGTCTTCCGCCTGCGCCGCATTGCCCACCACGGCGAAGCCGGTGGGCCCCCAGGAGCTCTGGCCGATGCCGGGAACGCCCTGGCTTTCCACGAAGCTGATGGCCTCCGCCACATGGGGGCTGCAGAAGCGGCCGCCGCCCTGGGCTGCCGCGTAATGGTCCCCCAGCGCCCGCTGCCATTCGCCGATGGCCGAGCCAAAGACAAGGGCGTCACCCTCCGCCAGGGCGGGCAGCGCCTCAAGCAGCATCAGGTGGCACAAATGGGCCGCGAGCGCCTGCGGAAAGGGCGGCAGGGCGGCCATGGCGCGTGTTTCGGCCTCGCCGCTGAGGCCCTCGCGGATGGAATCGAAGGCGAGCAGAACCCTCCAGTCCTCCGGAAACGGCAGGCGCGAGAGCAGGGGCGGGGCGCGCCGCGTATGGTCGGCGCCCGGCGGCAGGCGCTTTCCGCCGTCGAGGATGACGCCGCCGCCGGTGAACGCCTCGATGCCTATGGCGGAGCGCAGGCCGCGCCCCATGAGGCCGGCCACCGCGCGCGCTCCGAGATCATGGCCACCGAGCCGCGCCACCGCCACCCCCACCGCCAGGGCGAGCTGGGTGCCGGAGCCGAGCCCGCCGTGGGGCGGCAGCGCCGAATCCACGCTCACGGCGAAATTGCCGGTGATGCCCAGGGCCGCGCGAACCACATCGCGCACCCGCGCGGCGCGGTCCGAGTCGGGCCCGAGGGCGGCGTCGGCATCGGCGCGGGCGACGGTCACCTGGGTGACCGGCCGGGCGAGGGTGATGCCCAGGCTGCCGAAGCGCCGGCCCAGGGCGCCGCCGAGATCGAGGAAGCCGAGATGGAGCCGCGCCGGCGCCCGGATGGTCAGCGCGGCCGCGGCGGCGCTCACTGGCCGAGGGCGGCGCGCAGCAGCGCCGCGTGCCCGGCCAGCGTCTCCGGCTTCTCCATGTCGCTCGCCGGCGGCTTCATGGGCACGCCCACATGGCGCGGAATGACGTGGACATGGAGGTGGAACACCTCCTGCCCGCTGGCGGCCTCGCTGAATTGCATGACGACGACGCCGTCCGCCTTGAAGGTCGCCTTGGCGGCGATGGCCACCTTCTTGGAAACCCGCGCCACCTGGGCGAGATCCTCGGGGTCGATGTCGAGGATGTTGCGCGCCGCGCTCTTGGGAATCACCAGGGCGTGGCCGGGGCAGCGCGGCATGATGTCGAGGAAGGCGAGGGTCCGGTCGTCCTCGTAGATCTTGTACGCCGGCAGTTCGCCGCGAAGGATCTTGGCGAAGACGTTGTTGGGATCGTAAGCCGGCGCTTCGGACATCGGGGGCTTCCTCCTGTTTGAGGCAAGGACATTGCAGGGGCGGGCCGGGGGGTCAAGGGGCCCCGCCCTGCTTCCGGAGCGGCAGGGGCGGACCGCTCAGCCGAAGCGGCCGGTGAGGTAGTTGTGGGTGCGCTCGTCCTTGGGGCGGGTGAACATGTGGTCGGTGGAGGAGAACTCCACTATCTCGCCCAGATACATGAAGCCCGTGAAGTCGGACACGCGCGCCGCCTGCTGGAGATTGTGGGTGACGATGGCGAGCGTGTAGTGGGCCCGCAGCTCCACCATGGTCTCCTCGATCCGGGCAGTGGTGATGGGATCGAGGGCGGAGCAGGGCTCGTCGAAGAGGATGACCTCCGGCCGCACGGCGATGGTGCGGGCGATGCACAGGCGCTGCTGCTGGCCGCCGGAAAGGCTGAGGCCACTTTCCGGAAGATGGTCCTTCACCTCGTCCCACAGGGCGGCGCGGCGCAGCGCCTCCTCCACCCGCACGGCCACGTCCGCCTCCGGTGGAGCCTCGTTGATTCGCACGCCCATGGCCACGTTGTTGAAGATGGACATGGGGAATGGCGTCGGCCGCTGGAACACCATGCCGATGCGGGCGCGCAGGGCGGCGGGGTCCACCCCCGGCCCGAGGATGCTGGCGCCATCCATCAGCACGTCGCCCGTCACGTGCTGGTCGGGGTAGAGCTCGAACATGCGGTTGAACACCCGCAGCAGGGTGGACTTGCCGCAGCCGGAGGGGCCGATGAGCGCGGTGATGCGGTTCGCGTGGAGCGGCATCGAGACGTCGTGCAGGGCGCGGGTGCCGCCGTAATAGAAATCGAGGTGGCGGGCTTCCACCTTCACCGGCAACGCGGCGGCGGGCGGCTTGGCGCCGGGCAGCGCTGTCGCCGGCGCGGTGCCGGGCGCGGCATCGGCCTTGATATCGGCCGGCATATGCTTGGACATGGCATGAGCCCTCCGTGTGGCCTCCGGGGGGCATATCATGGAGGTTGCTTCGCCGTGTCTTTATGACAGCCGGGCAAAAGAAGCGCGCGCCGGGGCGTTTTGTCCCGGCGCTGGCCCGCTTCAGTTCTGGCCCTGGCTCTGTGCCTGCACGAGGCGCGGGGGAATGCGCCCGTCCTCGGCACGAACGCTCTCGCGGCACTCGAACCCGGTGGAGCGCATGGGGGCGACGCCGAATGCGTCAAGGCCCACGGCGAGGCGCACGTAATTCTCGGTGGCGCAGAGGTTGCGGCCGGGGTCGAAGGCGATCCAGCCGATCTTCGGCACATAGGCTTCCGCCCAGTGGCGGGCCGAGCCCTCGTCGTCGAGCGCGAGGTAGCCGGAGATGTGGCGGGCGGGAACGCCGAGGTGGCGCGCCGCCGTGGTGAACAGGTGTGCGATGCCGCCGGGACAGGCCGACTTCGCCTCCAGCACCTCCTGCGCCGACATGGGCATGATTGTGGGGGTCGGCTCCGTTTCCTCCACGGCCTCATGCACGCGCACCATCAGGGCATGCAGGCGGCTCAGCGGGTCGTCCGGCGTGTCCGCCACCTGTTCCGCGAAGGCGATGACCGCGTCAGCGGGATGGGTGAGCGTGGTCTCGCGCAGGTAGAGCGAGGGGGGAAAGGGCTCGACCGTTCCGCGCACGATGCCGGTGGTGTCGAAGGTCTCCACCTCGCCCTCGGCGATCACGGTCACGTGATCGGTGGGGCCGTCCACGCTGAAGGCGTGGCAGAGGTTGCCGAAGGCATCCTCCTGCGGATGGAGCCGGCAGTCGTTGTTGAGGTCGAGGGTCCAGCGCTGGATGAACTGCCCCTCGTGCGGGCGCGGGGTGAGCCGCACGGTGACCGACAGGTTGCGGCTGCCGGGCTCGAAGCGCTGAGTGATCTCGTGGCGGATGCGGACACGCATGATCGAACCTTGAAATTGCCAGACCCGGAGGAGCTTTGCAGGAATGCGCCGCCCTCTCAGGTCAGGTACTGCTCCGTGATTTCGGCGCCCAGCTTGTTGTTGTCGGAGATGAAGCCCGAGATGAACTCGTGCAGGCCGGTCTGGAAGATGTCCTCGATGTTGCGGTTGGTGAGCCGCGCCAGCATGGAGCGCGCCAGCCGCTGGGAGGGCCCCTGCCGGCCGTAGGCGGAGGCGATGTCGTCCAGGTTCCGGGCGAGGTTGTCGTAGCAGGCGGCGAGCGAGCGCGGCATCTGCCGGTTGAGGATCAGCAAATCTGCCACCAGCCAGGGCTTCACGCTGTCGCGGTAGACCCAGTGGAAGGCGGTGAGCGCCGAGACCGAGCGCAGGATGGAGGCCCACTGGAAATAGTCGAGCGGCCCGCCCACGTGCTCCTTCTCCGGCAGCAGCACGTGATATTTCACGTCGAGGATGCGGGCGGTGTTGTCCGAGCGCTCGAGCTGCGCGCCGCAGCGCGAGAACCAGTAGGCGTCGTTGCGCAGCATGGTGCGGAAGGTGGCGCCGTCGAACCGCAGCGAGGTCTCCTTCACGAACGCCAGGAAACGCGAAAGCTCGTCCCGCGTGAGGGCGCGGTTGGGGAAGTTGCGCAGCTCGATCCAGGCGGTGTTGATGACCTCCCACATCTCCGAGGTGAGGGCCGTGCGCACCGAGCGCGCATTGGTGCGCGCCACCTCGAAGCAGTTGCGGATGGAGGAGGAGTTCTCAGCCTCGAACGCCAGGAAGGAGACCACCTGCTCCTCCTTGGCGTCCTCGAGCGGTCCGTAGCGCTCGGTGAACTGCTCCGCGACACCGGCGGTCAGCACCGCCGAGCCCCACTCGTTGGTGGAGCCGCCGTAGGTGACGGGGGTGTAGGCGAGCCGCTGCGACACGTCGAGGATGCGCGCGAGGCAGTCGGCGCGTTCGACATATCGGCTGAGCCAGTAGAGGTTGTCGGCGGTGCGGGAGAGCATGGAGAACCCATCCGGAGGAGGAAAAGGCGGCAGGCGTCGTGGCGGTGCGATTGCCGGCGATGTGTTCGGAAGGCCGTGGCGGGCGCCGGGGCATCACGCCGCGCCGCGGCCTCAGGTCATGCGTCGAGCACCCACGTGTCCTTGGTGCCGCCGCCCTGGCTGGAATTGACCACGAGGGAGCCCTCCTTCATGGCCACGCGGGTGAGGCCGCCGGGCACGATGCGCACCTTGTCGGAGCCGGAGAGGATGAAGGGGCGCAGGTCCACATGGCGCGGGGCGATGCCCTGCTCCACCAGGGTGGGGCAGGTGGAGAGCGCGAGCGTCGGCTGGGCGATGAAGTTGCCGGGATCGGCGATGAGCTTCTCGCGGAACTTCTCGATCTGCGCCTTGTCGGCGGCGGGGCCCACCAGCATGCCGTAGCCGCCGGAGCCGTGCACTTCCTTCACCACCAGCTCGGGCAGGTGCTCCAGAACGTACTTCAGGTGGTCCGCCTCGCGGCAGCGCCAGGTGGGCACGTTCGGCAGCAGCGGCTCCTCGCCCAGGTAGAAGCGGATGATGTCCGGCATATAGGAATAGACCGCCTTGTCGTCGGCGACGCCGGTGCCCACCGCATTGGTGAGGGTGACGTTGCCGGCCTGGTAGGCGCTCATGAGGCCGGGCACGCCCAGCACGCTGTCGGGCCGGAAGGCGAGGGGGTCGAGGAAGTCGTCGTCGAGGCGGCGGTAGATGACGTCCACCCGCTTCGGCCCCTCGGTCGTGCGCATGTAGACGATGCCGTCCTTCACAAACAGGTCGCGGCCCTCCACCAGGTCCACGCCCAGCTTGTCGGCCAGGAAGGAGTGCTCGTAATAGGCGGAATTGTAGATGCCGGGGGTCAGGATCACCACGTTCGGCTCGTGCCCGCCGTGGGGCGAGAGCGAGCGCAGGGTGGCCAGCAGGTCGTCGGCGTAGTTTTCGACCGGCGCCACCTTGTGCATGGAGAATAGCTCGGGGAACAGGCGCAGCATGATCTCCCGGTTCTCCAGCATGTAGGAGACGCCGGACGGCGTACGCGCATTGTCCTCCAGCACGTAGAAGGTATCGGGATCGGTGCGGACGATGTCGATGCCGGCGATGTGCACGTAAAGATCGTGCGGCACGCGCTGGCCGTTCATCTCGGGACGGAAGGCCGGGTTCTTGTAGACGAGGTCTTCCGGAACCACGCCGGCCTTCAGGACCTCCCGCTTCGAATACACGTCGTGGATGTACATGTTCAGCGCCTTGACGCGCTGCTCCAGGCCTTTCGAAAGGCGCGTCCACTCATCCTTGGTGAGGATGCGGGGCACGATGTCGAAGGGGATCAGGCGCTCCTGGGCGTTCTGCTCCCCATAGACGGCAAAGGTGATGCCGATCCGCCGAAAGATGTATTCGGCTTCTTTGCGGCGGTGGTTCAGCACGTCCTGCGGAACGGTGCTGAGCCACTGCTTCAGCGTTTCGTAGGCCGGTCTCACATGCCCGTTGGTGCTGGACATTTCGTCGAACGCTTGCCGCATTGGGACTGTCACTCCACGTCCGCAGGTCTCAGATTCACAACTCTACAAACATCGTGCCAAAGAAGTGATAAAGGGAAAAGGCTTCCTGGCTGCGACGCTCGCGCTTTGTGGGTGGGTGCAATTTGGGCAGATCCAGTGGAAGTGCCGCTGGAAAGGGCAGGTGAGGCGTCATGAGTGAGGCAGACGGCGCGCAAATGGTCACCGCAGGATTGCTCGTCATCGGCGACGAGGTTCTCTCGGGGCGGACCAAGGACAAAAATATCGGCCATATCGCCGAGCGGCTGACCGAGGTGGGGATCGATCTGCGGGAAGTGCGCATCGTCCCCGACGTGGAGGAGGACATCGTCGCCGCGGTCAACGCGCTGCGCCATCGCTTCACCTATGTCTTCACCACCGGCGGCATCGGGCCCACCCATGACGACATCACGGCCGACTCGATCGCCAGGGCGTTCGGCGTCAGCATAGACGTGGATCCGCGCGCCCGCGCCATGCTGCTCGAATACATCGCCGAGAAAGACCTCAACGAGGCGCGCCTGCGCATGGCGCGCATTCCCGCCGGTGCCTCTCTGGTGGTCAACGCGGTCTCCAAGGCGCCGGGCTTCCGCGTTGGCAATGTGATCGTCATGGCCGGCGTCCCGCGCATCATGCAGGCCATGCTGGAGGCGGTGCTGCCCGCCCTGGAGAAGGGCCGGCCCATGCTCTCGCAGACCGTGCTCGCCGACGCCAAGGAGGGGGATATCGCGGCACCGCTGGCCGATATCGCCAGGCGGCACCCGGAGACCATCATCGGCTCCTATCCGTTCCGCGACGAGGACGGGCGCTTCAAGACGCACCTCGTGGTGCGGGCGCGGGAGCAGGCCCTGGTGGCGGCGGTGGCGGATGAGGTGCGGGCCATGGTGGACCGCGTGACCGGCGCTTGATGGCGGGTTCGCGGTCTGTTTTCCGCAAGGGAAGATGCGTCGAAAGTCGTGAGCGGCAATTGGCCGCCGCCGCGCTCGCGGAAGCGTGAGCGGCGAGAGGTATCCCCAGATTGGAATGGCTGTAGGGTTCGGCCTCTTCCGAATCCGCATTGGAGCAGAAGATGCGTCTTTCCGTGACAGCGGCCGTCGTGGCCGGTCTCCTCGCCGCCACCGCCGCCTATGCCCAGACCAACGTTCTCCAGCAGCGCCGCGCCGCGATGAAGACGATTGGCGAGCAGACGGACATCGGCGCCTCGATCCTGAAGGGGCAGGTCCCGTTCAGCGCCGAGAAGGCCGAGCTGATCTTCCAGACCTTCAAGGACAAGATGGTCGGCTTCGAGAAGCTGTTCCCGCCCGGCTCCGACACCGGCGAGACGAAGGCGACCTCCGCCGTGTGGTCGGACCGCGCCGGCTTCGACGCCGCCATCGTCAAGTTCAACCAGGCGGTGGCCGAGAACGCCCCCAAGGCCACCACCGAGGCCGGCTTCAAGGCCGCATTCACCGCCGTGGCCGAGAACTGCCGCTCCTGCCACCAGAGCTTCAAGTCCCGCTGAGGCCCCGCGGGGCCTTCGCGGTCCCCTGGAGTTTTCCGCATTTCGCCGGGCGGTCCCCTGGGTGTTCCCCTGGGGGCCGCCCTTTTTTTGTGCGCTTCGCCCTCAGCCCAGCTGCAGGAGGCCGAACACCGCCGCCGCCGCCAGGGCGAGCAGCGCGATGGCGGCGGGCAGGGGCGCGAGGCGTGGCGCGGCGATGGCCGCCGGCAGGCGCTTCCATCCGGTAATCATGGGCCGCACCAGATCCTGCCGCAGCAGCAGCGCATAGGCGAAGATGGCCGCCACATGCAGCGCCACCGCGATGGCGATGAGATCGAACGAGATGCCGTGCAGCACGGTCAGCCGGTCGCTGGTCTCGCCGCTCACCAGGGCGGCGAGCGGCCCGCTGGTGAACAGTCCGTCGTTGGCGAAGAGGCCCGAGACCGCCTGGAACAGCAGCAGCGCCAGCAGCGCCAGCACCATGTAGGCGCCGGCGGCGTTGTGGCCGGTCTCGGGTTCCGGCTCGCGCCGCAGCAAGTGCTTCAGGTGGGCGAGGGCGGCGCCGGGCGCCTTCACGAACGACGAGAAGCGCGCCGTCTCGCTGCCGAGCAGGCCCCACAGGATGCGGAACACGACCAGGGTGAGGATGGCGTAGCCGGCATAGAAGTGCCAGTCGATCCAGCCGTTGCGGGCGGTAACGTAAGAGGTGGCCACCAGGGCCACGAGCGTCCAGTGGAAGAGACGTGTGGGTGCGTCCCACACCTTGATCCAGCGCCAGTTGCCGCTTCGGGCGGCCTTGTTTTCGCTTTCGGCCCGCTGGCCGGGCGCCGCATCGCGCAGCAGAGTGTCCGTCATCGCATCCATCTCTTTGCCGTTGGGCGCGGGTTTCCGCACCGCCGCATTTCTAGCGGCCGCGCGCCGGCGGTAGAAGGCGACCTTGCCAAAACGTGATCGTGGCGGAGCACGTTCTTGTGTCGCAGGGGGCGGCGGGCATACTCTGTTGCTGCGACGCACCATGTCGGGGCGCCGCATTTTCAATGTCGCGCCGGGCGGGTTACCGCCCATGGCGTGTTTTGCCGCATTGCGAGATTGCCATGACCGATATTGCCCAAGGCGCCGCGGAAGCGGACGGCGCGCAGGAGCAGCCCGAGCAGATCCAGGTGCCGGCGGAGGCCATCGCCCGCTGGGCAGCCCTCGATGCCGGCGCGCCGCTGAAGGTGACGCTGACCCGGGGCGACCTGGATCATCTTCTCCTCGGCCTCCGGAGCCTCGCCATCGGCCAGAGCGAGCTGGTCTCGGCGCTCACCGGCCACATCAACCAGGATGCGCAGGAGAGCGCGCGGGCGCTGCTGACGGCGGACCAGCTCTGTGTCGCCGCCTATAATCGCATCAATGCATTCATCACCGTGCTGATGATGGCCGCGGCGCCCGAGCTCGGGGTGCCCGCCGAGGCATAGTGCCGGCCCCGGTGGTGATTTTATGTGCGCGCTCAAAATTGGGGCGCTCCGGGCTTGGCGAGCGCCTTGCCCAGTGCACGCACCTCTTCTAGGCTGCGTTATATAGTTGATATGCAAAACGCTGCCGGCCGCGCCGCTTCCGGCGAAGCGCGGGGCCGGGCGAGGAGGCGCGTCCATGGCGTCCGACAAAAACGATACGCCCCTGCCCGTGCGATTCGTGCCGGGCACCGCGGTCCGCGTCCGTCCACCGTGGCAGAAAACGGCGAAGGCGGTGGCCCGTTCGCGGGCGGGCCTGCGCCTCGTGGCACCCGCACGCGACGGCAAGGACGGCGCGCAGGATTAACGCCCATCGCGGAGGAACAGGCACCCATGACATCCCCCACTGCCATTTCCGAAGCGGAGACCGCCATGAATGGGCCTCAGGCGGGCGCGTTGCGGCACCTGCCTTCCGCCGCGGCGAGCGCGGCCGAGTTCGGCGGCGTGAGCTTCGCCGCCGCGCCGCATGCGCCCTCCCGGCCGGGCATCTTCATCCTGACGCGCGCCATCGGCGGGCTCGCCTATCCCGCCTACATCGGCGAAGGCGCCGACATGGCCCTTGCCGAGGATGCCGTGCGCGAGACGCTGCCGGTGGAGACGGGGCTGACCGACGGCGTGTTCTTCATGGAGCGCGAGAATGCGCGGCTACGCGCCCATGCGCTGCGCGACCTCGTGGGCAAGTATGATCCGCCCCTGAACACCGCCGACCGCAAGGGCCCGGCCGCGCCGGAGCTCTCCGCCATCATTCCCGACCGTGCCGAGGACTGGCCCGACGGCGCGCGCGAGCAGCTCGCCGCGCAGATCCATGTCACCGAGGCGGACCTGGAGCGGCTGGTGCGGGAGTTCTACGCCGCCGCGAGCTCGGACCCCGTGCTGGGGCCGGTCTTCGCCCGCGCCATTCCGGATTGGGAGGGGCACTACCGCGTGGTCCAGAACTTCTGGTCGCGCACTCTGCTGGGGACCGGCCGCTACACGGGCAACCCCTTCTCGGCGCATATCTCGCTGCAACTGCGGCCGGAGCATTTCACCCTCTGGGTGGCGCTCTTCAAGCTCACGGCGCGCCGGGTGCTGGAGCCGGCCGCCGCCGACCGCGCCATCGCCAAGGTGGAGCATATGAGCACTTGCTTCCAGGCTGGCCTGTTCCCGCCGGAGGAGGGTGGGGCGGAACACGCGCATCGGGCTTGAGGCGGGGCGCGCACCCTCGGCGTCCGGTGCGTTGCTCATCCGAGCTGCGCCGGTGGGGGGCCTCTCATAGCCGAACGGGCGCCAGGAAGGCGCTCACTGTGCCGCGGATACGGTTGTCGGGAGGGCTTTGTCTGAAGCCGCCGTTGCGGGGGCGGTCCGAGTGCCGGCAAGGTGGTGTCGGTGGTGAGCCGGGCACCTGTGGCGGCCACGACGATGGCTTTCAATACCGGTGATCCGGCACAAGGCGACAATGTATAAAAGCCGGCCTCGCCATCGCCCGATCCTGCCGCGCTTGCGGGAGCTGGCTTCAGCATTCGGTTCCAGGGGGCCTTCCGGGGGAAGGCCGAAGGCGGATCGTCGCCATCCAGCGTCAGGGCGTCATTGCACCACAGCCCGCGTCCTTTGCCTCGACGCGCCCTTCGCCGGCGCTCTCCTTCGCATTCGCGGCTTCGCGCGCTTCGAGCCGCGCCATATCGAGTATATAGGAGAGAGTCGAAAGCCCGCTGCTGCGCGCGAGGCGGGAAAGCTCCTCGCTCAATCCTGCGATGTATAAGGCAACGGCCGTGGAATCGCTCATATTGGGCGTTTCAGTTGCCTGAGGTCGGGCGTTGGCGCTGCGAGTGGCCCTGTCGCCTGCTATTTTTTCCATGGAGCGATCCTGTCGAAGACCTTCCCGAGAGGTCATGGAATACGTCTTACAGGTTGATAGACATATTAAAACATACTCATAGTTGCATTCCAGTCGCGCCGTTCCCTTTCGCCACCCGGACGGTGCCATTTGACAGGCGCGGTCGGCGTGCCCATCTTGCAGCCGCCTTTGGGAAAGCCGGCCGGCCATAATGCTGTTTCCGTTGTGAAATGGCATCCGCCTGCGGGCTGTCCGGCTTCGGGGGAGCCACCAAGCGCAACGAGATGTGGCCCGCGAGAGGCCGGCGGCCCGAGCCGCCCTCCGCAGCGGTCCGCATCGCGCCAAGGCGCATCAAACGGTCCGCGCAATGGGGCTCCGGACCAGAGAGAGACGTTGGGTCATGCAGGTCGTCATCGTCGAATCGCCGGCCAAAGCGAAGACGATCAACAAGTATCTGGGTCCTGGCTACGAGGTCATCGCCTCCTACGGCCATGTGCGCGACCTGCCTTCCAAAGACGGATCGGTCGATCCCGATGCCGATTTCCTCATGCTCTGGGAGGTTGACCCGAAGGCGCAGAAGCGACTCAGCGAGATCGCCAGCGCCGTGAAGGGGGCCGACGCGCTCATCCTCGCCACCGACCCGGATCGCGAGGGAGAGGCCATCTCCTGGCACGTCCTGGAGGTGCTGCGGCAGAAGAAGGCGCTGAAGCACCAGAAGGTCGAGCGGGTGGTGTTCAACGCCATCACCAAGCAGGCCGTGCTCGACGCGATGAAGGCGCCGCGCGCCATCGACGTGGCGCTGGTGGATGCCTACCTCGCCCGTCGCGCTCTTGATTATCTCGTCGGCTTCAATCTCTCCCCGGTGCTGTGGCGCAAGCTGCCCGGCGCCCGCTCCGCCGGGCGGGTGCAGTCGGTGGCGCTGCGCCTCGTGTGCGACCGTGAGCGGGAGATCGAGACATTCGTCGCCAGGGAATACTGGTCCATCGTCGCCCGCCTCGCGACGCCCCGCGCGGAGGAGTTCGAGGCTCGCCTCGCCGGCGCCGACGGCAAGAAGATCACCCGTCTCTCGGTGGGCACGGGGGAGGAGGCCGCGGCCTTCCGCGCCGCGCTGGAGAGCGCGCAGTTCCGGGTGCGCTCGGTGGAGGCGAAGCCCGTGAAGCGGCATCCGCAGCCGCCCTTCACCACCTCCACCCTGCAGCAGGAGGCCAGCCGCAAGCTGGGCCTCGCCCCCGCCCGCACCATGCAGATCGCCCAGCGCCTCTACGAGGGCGTGGACCTTGGCGGTGAGACCGTGGGCCTCATCACCTATATGCGTACCGACGGTGTGGACATGGCGCCCGAGGCCGTCGCCGCCACCCGCGGCGCCATCGGCAAGCAGTTCGGCCCGCGCTACCTGCCGGGCGTGCCGCGCAAGTATACGGTGAAGGCCAAGAACGCCCAGGAAGCGCACGAGGCCATCCGCCCCACCGATCCGGGCCGCGCGCCGAAGGAGGTGGCGCGCCACCTCGATGCCGAGCAGGCACGGCTCTATGAGCTGATCTGGACCCGCACCATCGCCAGCCAGATGGAATCGGCCGAGCTGGAGCGGACCACGGCCGATATCGAGGCCAAGGTGTCCGCACCGTCCGGCGCTCGCATCCTCGACCTTTCCGCCACCGGCACCGTGGTGAAATTCGACGGCTTCCTCGCCCTCTACCGCGAGGGCAAGGATGACGATGACGAGGACGAGGAGGGCCGCCGCCTTCCGGCCATGAGCGCCGGAGAGGGGCTCGACCGGCGCGGCATCGAGACCGCCCAGCACTTCACCGAGCCGCCGCCGCGCTACTCGGAAGCATCGCTGGTGAAGCGCATGGAGGAGCTGAGCATCGGCCGCCCCTCCACCTATGCCGCCGTGCTCGCGGTGCTGCGCGACCGCGAATATGTGAAGCTGGAAAAGAAGAAGCTGGTGCCGGAGGACAAGGGCCGGCTCGTCACCGCCTTTCTGGAAAGCTTCTTCAAGCGCTATGTGGAGTATGACTTCACCGCCGATCTCGAGGAGAAGCTCGACGAGATCTCGGCGGCGCAGATCGACTGGAAAGAGGTGCTGCGCGATTTCTGGCGGGATTTCCATGCCGCCATCGGCGCCACCAAGGAACTGCGCGTCTCGCAGGTGCTCGATGCCCTGGACGAGATGCTCACCGCCCATATCTTCCCGCCGAAGGCGGATGGCTCCGACCCGCGCCTGTGCCCCACCTGCGGCAACGGCCGGCTCTCGCTGAAGATGGGCAAGTTCGGTGCCTTCATCGGCTGCTCGAACTATCCCGAATGCCGCCACACCCAGCCTCTCACGGGTGACGGCGCGCCCGAGGGCGACGGCAAGCGCGTGATCGGCGTCGATCCGGAGAGCGGCGAGGAAGTGACCGTGCGCGCCGGCCGGTTCGGCACCTATCTCCAGCTCGGCGAGGGCAAGGACGGGGAGAAGCCCAAGCGCTCCTCCCTGCCCAAGGGCCTCGCCGCGGCGGATGTGGACCTCGATACCGCCCTGAAGCTGCTCGCCCTCCCGCGCGAGGTGGGCAAGCACCCTGAGGACAGCGAGCCAATCCTCGCCGGCATCGGCCGCTACGGCCCCTATGTGCAGCACGGGCGCACCTATGCGAACCTGGAAGGGGCGGACGATGTGCTCAACATCGGCCTCAACCGCGCCATCGCCCTCATCGCAGACAAGCAGAGCAAGGGGCGCGGCCCGCGCAATGCGGCGCCGGCCGGGCGCACCCTGGGCGAGCATCCCACCCTCGGCGGCGCGATCACCGTGCGCGCGGGGCGTTTCGGGCCCTACGTGAACCTTGGCAAGGTGAACGCCACCCTGCCCAAGTCCATGGATCCGGAAGCGCTCACCCTCGCGGAGGCTGTGAGCCTCATCGACGCGAAGGCGGCGAGCGCCCCCGCCAAGGCGCCGCGCAAGACCGCGGCGAAGTCCACCACCGCGAAGTCCAAGGCGAAGGCCGCGCCGGCGGAGGGCGATGGCGCCGACGGCGAGGAGAAGCCGACGCCGAAGAAGCCGGCTGCGCGCAAGACGACGGCCGAGAAAGCCCCGGCGAAGAAAAGCGCCAAAACCGCCAAGAGCGCTCCGGCCCAGGACTGAGCGTCCGGGGCGGTGCGCGCGGCCATGCCAAAGGCCCGCGAGCTTGCCTCATGGGCCTTTGGCTACGCCCGCGGCGCTTGCGAGCCCGCGCCGCGCTGGTGCGCAAAGCGGCCCTGAGCGAAACCGGCCCATGGGCGGAGGTGACGAAGCCCATGGGGCGCCGGTCGAAGGCGGGCGTCGATTGCCTCACGACCCGAGGGGCGACGGCCCGCCAGGGGCTGTGTCGTCGTGGCCGGCTTTGCCCGCCCTGCCGTGACGCGAGGCCCCGGCGCGAGCGGCCGTCACGACGCGTTCACGCCTGTCGCCTGTACGTCCTCCGGCATCCCTTCCGCCGGGGCTATGGCTTCGCCAGCGGGTTCGGCCACGGCGGCCCGCACGGGGTCAGCCGGTGCCGCCCGGTGCACGAGACGGTGGATGAAGCCGAGCTTGGCGATCACGCCGGGACTCAGGATGAAGGGATAGGCATCGGTCATGCCCAGGCAGCGGTTAAGGCTGTTGAGCGCGAAGGCGATGGGCAGCCACGCGTCCACCATCTCCTGGATGTCGTAGGCGCGGTAGGGGTTGAAATCGACCCGCGATTTCAGTTCCCCGCTGCGGTCCAGCCGCGGCTCCACCCGCATGCCGAACGAACTGGCCATCTCCAGCGTGTCGACGAGGTGGATATAGTGCTTGAAGGTTTCCGCGAAGTCCTCCCACGGGTGGGAGGTGGCGTAGGCGGAAACATGGTTCGCCTGCCAGTTTGCCGGCGGGCCGGCCTCGTAATAGGCCTTCAGCGCATTGCCGTAATCCAGGCTCTCGTCGCCGAACATCCCCCGGAAATCGGCGATGCGGCCGCCGTCGCGCACCAGCCGGTTCCAGTAGTAATGGCCCACCTCATGGCGGAAATGGCCGAGCAGCGTGCGGTAGAGCTCGCCGAGATCGTTGCGGCGCTGCTCACGCTCGGCATCGTCGGCCTCGGCCAGGGCTATGGTGATGAGGCCCTCGTCATGGCCGGTCATCACCTTCGGCGCGTTGTTCTCGGGTGGGTCGGCGAGGAAGTCGAAGCAGAGGCCGCCCTCACGGTCCTCGTTGCTCTCCAGCGGCAGGTTGAGACGCAGCAGGGAGTAGATGAGGCGGTGCTTGGCGATCTCGATGCGTCGCCATTTCTTCAGGTAGCCGGGGTTCGAGAGGTCTGGCACCACCCTGTTGTGCCGGCAGGCGAGGCAATATTCCCCCACCTGCTCCTCCGGCACCAGCCAGTTGCAGGCATCATGGGCGGCGTTGGCGCAGAAGCGGAAGCGCCGGTTCTCCACGCCCACGGCGCGGAAAGGCCCCCCGTCAGGCTCCAGCTCCACGAGCGTGTTCATCTCCGGCAGGTAGCCGAGTCCGTGCCCGCATTTCTCGCATTTCCGATTCTCGAAATAGAGAAGCTGACCGCAGACATCGCAGCGGAAAAGCCGCATTCTCGCGTTCCCTTGTCCGTGCCCGGCGCAGGCACCCACTTAATATTGCCCAGGCGCGGGCAATGTTCCATGCCTCGGCGGAACATGCCCCGCCTTTCATCACCATATGAAGACGTCACGGTGCGGAGGCCATGACTGGTTGATGCGCCGTGGATGTACCTGAATATTCCGCAGCGCAGCATATCTCTGCCGTACAATCCTGATGACGGTCGGGCCTGGACGTTCCATGATCCGGCGATGACCGAAGCTGCCAAGGCCACCACGGCCCTCTTCACCATCGGCTATGAGCAGACCACGCCCGCGGCTTTCCAGGAGGCGCTGGACGATGCCAGGGTGGACCTGCTGGTGGATGTGCGGGCGGTGGCGGCGTCACGCCGTCCCGGCTTCTCCAAGAGCGCCCTGGCCGCGGGTGTGGCGGAGCACGGCATCGCCTATGTGCACCTGCGGGCCCTCGGCACCCCCAAGGAAGGGCGCCTTGCCGCCCGCTCGGGCGACCACGAGACCCTCATGCGCATCTACGACGCCCACCTGAAGACACCCGCCGCGCAGGCGGCCCTGGACGAGCTTACGGGCCTCGCGAAGGGGCGCCGGCTCTGCCTCCTGTGCTACGAGCGCCATGTGGAGGGCTGCCACCGGCTGCGGCTGGCGCAGATCCTGTGCGAGCGGCTGGACATTTCCGCCACACATCTGATGGCGGCGCCCTTCTGAGGCGGGGCTGCGCTTCCGCCGTCCGGTTGCAGTGCACAACGCTTCACATGGCGGTCGTGGTCAGACGGTAGCCTCGTCCGCGAGGGGGCGGCCCTCCGTCCTCCGCGCACGAAGGCGGCCAGCATGAGCGCGTTATCGATTTCTCCGGTCGGCACCACCGGCATTGCCCTCGCGCCTCCGGCGGATCGGCGCCGGACGCGGCTGCTGCGTGGCATCATCATCGTCGTCTCGCTGGCGGTGATGCTCGCCTTCTTCGCGTTTTCCTTCTTCATAGACCGGCACCAGCAGGCGCTGGTGAGCCGGGAGGTCGAGGCCAAGCTCGACAACGCCGGGACGCTCGCCGCCGCCTCGGTCGCCAACTGGTTCTCGGCGCGGGTGATGCTGGTGCGGGAACTGGCGGATTCCATCCGCGCCGATCCCGCCGCCGCCGAGAGGCTGCTCGACAACCAGGAGCTTCTGCGCGCCTTCAAGGAGGTGTACCTGGGGCGCACAGACGGGGTCTTTCTCCATGTGCCGGCCTCCGAGATGCCGGCGGGCTACGACCCCCGCAAGCGGCCCTGGTACCAGGGCGCGGTGAGCGCCGGGAAGGTGGCCCTTACCCAGCCCTACAAGGATGCCACCACGGGCCGGCAGGTCATCACCATCGCCCAGCCGGTGGCGGGCAGGGACGGCCTTGTCGGCGTCGTCGGCGGGGATTTCTTCGTCTCGGCCCTCCAGTCCCACCTCGCCACGGTGGATTTCGGCGGCATGGGCTTCGCCTTCCTGGTGGACGACAAGGGCACCGTGCAGGTGCACCCGAACGACGGGTGGATCGGCAAGACTCTGGCCGATCTTTTCGGTGGCAGGATGCCGGCCATCTCTCCCCGCATCTCCTCCGTCACCGTCGATGGCCGCGAGATGCTGGTCGCGTTCGTGCCGCTGAAGGAGCTGGAGGGCGCGAGCTGGCATCTGGCGGTCGCCATCGACCCGCAGAAGGCCTATGCGGGGCTCTACGAGTTCCGCATCGTGGCCATCATCGGCACGCTCGTCGCCGCGCTCGTGTGCGCGGTGCTGCTCAGCCAGCTCCTGCACCGCACCATCGGCCGTCCGCTGGCGCGCATGACGGCGGCCATGAACGGGCTGGCGCAGGGCGATCTTTCCGTCACCGTCCCCGACCTCGACCGCCGCGACGAGATCGGCGCCATGGCCGAGGCGATGCAGGTGTTCAAGCACAACGCCGCCGCCCGCGCCGAGCTCGAATCCAAGGAGCGGGCCGCCGCCGAGGTGCAGGCCGCGCGCACCGAGAATGTCGAGGCGCTCATCGCTGCCTTCAACCGCGACATCACCGGCGTGCTCGACCTGGTGGCGACGGCGTCGCAGACCCTGGAGACCACCGCGCGCTCGCTCACCGGCACCGCCGATGCGAGCGCCAGCAACGCCCAGGGCGCGGCCGCCGCAGCCGAGCAGGCCGCCGCCAATGTGCGCAGCGTGGCCGCCGCCTCCGAGGAGCTCGCCACCTCCATCGGAGAGATATCGAGCCGCATGAATACGTCCCGCGCGGTGGCCGCCCGCGCCGCCGATACCGCGCGGGAGACGGACGGCACGGTGCAGAGCCTCGTCGCGGTCAGCGCGCGCATCTCGGAAATCGTCAGCCTCATCAGCGCCATCGCGAACCAGACCAACCTGCTGGCGCTCAATGCCACCATCGAGGCGGCGCGGGCGGGGGAAGCGGGCCGGGGCTTCGCGGTGGTGGCGGAGGAGGTGAAGTCCCTCGCCGCCCAGACCGCCAGCGCCACCGAGGACATCTCCGCCCAGATCAAGGCCATCCAGGACGCCTCGAAGAACGCCGTGGGCGCCATCCACGAGATCGGCAACGTGATCGAGGAGATCAACACCATCTCCGGCGACATCTCCGACGCCATGACCCAGCAGGGCGCCGCCACCCAGGAGATCGCCCGCAGCGTCCAGCAGGCCGCCGCCGGCACCTCCGAGGTGACGAGCAACATCGTGGACGTGCGCCGGGGTGCCACCGCCACGGGGGAGGACGCCGAGAAGGTGCTCGCGGCGGCGGCGCGCCTTTCCACGGAGGCGACGGACCTGCGCCAGCGCGTGGAGCGCTTCCTGGGCGCGATCCGGGCCGCCTGAGACGCGCGAAGCGGAGCACATCTGGGCGGGTGTCTCTTATTCCGCGGCGTGGCCCGGCTTCGGCAACGCCTCGACGCGGGCGAGGGCGGCGTCCAGCGCTTCCGGCGTGTCCACGTCGAGGAAGGCGCCGTCGCCGCCGGCTTCGATCTCGGCCACCGCGTCGCGGTGCAGGGCCAGCAGGTGGCGCGCGCCCACATCGCCTTCGAGCGCCATGAGTTCCGGGAAATAGCGCCGCGACCAGAGCACGGGGTGCCCCCGCGCGGCGCCGGCGACCGGCACCACCACCAGCCGCCCCTCGCGCGGGGCATGGGCAGCCATCAGCCGGTCGAGCAGGGCGCCTTGCAGCAGGGGCATGTCGCCCAGCACCACCAGCGCGCCGGCTGCCTCCGCCGGCACCGCGCCGAGGCCCGCCTTGAGGGAGGAGGCCATGCCGGCGGCGTAATCGGAATTATGGACGATCTGCACCGGCAGCCCTTCCAGTGCCTCCGCCACCCGCGCGTGCTCGTGGCCGGTCACCACCAGCACAGGGCGGGCGCGAGAGGCGAGCGCGGCCAGCACCGCACGGCGGATGACCGGCACGCTGCCCACCTCGGCCAGCAGCTTGTTGCGGCCGCCCCCCATGCGCGAGCTGCGGCCGGCCGCCAGCACCACCGCGGCGAAGCCTGCCGGCTCGCCTTCCGCGCGCGGCGAGGGGCGGGTGGCGATGTCCGCCAGCAGGCCGCCTGCGCCGAGGCGGGCGATATCGGCGGCGGTCACCTCGATGCCTGCCAGCAGCCGCATCAGCACGAAGTCGAAGCCGTTTTCCTTGGGGCTGCGGGCGCAGCCCGGCGCGCCCAGCACCGGCACCGCGCCGAGGCGGCCGAGCAGCAGCAGGTTGCCCGGATCCACGGGCATGCCGAGCCGGACCACGGCGCCGCCCGCCTCCACCAGCGCGCTGGGCACCACGTCGCGCCGGTCCGCGATGGCGGAGGCGCCGAACACGATCACCAGCTCCGCGCCGTCCGCGACCACCTCGCGCAGCAGGTCGCGCAGGGGGCCGGCCTCGTGGGCGCAGGAGACCGCGTGGCTGATGTCCGCCCCCGCGGCCGCGAGGCGGGCGCGCGTCACCGCCAGGGTCTTCGCGATCATCTTCTCGGGCAGGCCCGGCAGCAGGGTGGAGACCACCGCCACCCGCCGCACGCGGAACGGCGTCACCGAGAGCAGCCCCGCCGCCGCGGCCGCCGCTGCGGTCACCAGCGGCTCGGGCACCCCATAGGGAATGACCTTCACGGTGCCGATCATCTCGCCCGCCGCCACCGCCCGCAGATCGGGCGCGGTGGCGAGGGTGATGGCTTCGTCCACGCCGTTGAAGGCATCGACCGCCTCGCGCGGGGCCCGCAGCACGCCGGCGCCGGCGGCATAAAGGTTGGCGCGGCCGGTGAAGGGCCGATCCACCCGCACCCCCTCGCCGGCCACCGCATCGGCGAGGATGAGCGCGGCGGTGTCCTCCGGCAGGTCGCCCGCGTCGAGGCGTGCCGCGACCACGTCGCGATAGCCGGCGGCGCGCAGCAGGGCGATCTCGGCCGCGCCGAGCTTCGTGCCCTTCTTGATGACGCCGTCGTCGAGGCGCACGGCATGGGCGGCGATGGCGCCTTCCGCCTCGTCGAGGGGCAGCGCGCCGAACCTCACGCCGCCGCTCCCTGTGCCGGGGCGGCGCGGGGCCGGCGCCGGGCGGCGATGATCTGCGCCAGCACCGCCACCGCGATCTCGGGCGGGGTCGCGGCGCCGATCTCCAGCCCGATGGGCGCCTGGATGCGGCCGAGCGCCTCCGCTGAAAAGCCGCGCTCCGCCAGCCGCTCCAACCGCGCGGCGTGGGTGCGCCGCGATCCGAGGGCGCCGATGTAGAAGCACCCGGCGGCGAGGGCGGCCTCGATCGCGGGATCGTCGATCTTGGGGTCGTGGGTCAGCGCCGCCACCGCGGTGAACGGGTCGAGGCCGTAGGCGGGCAGGGCGATGTCCGGCCATTCGGCGATCACCTCCACGTCCGGGAAACGCTCCGGCGTGGCGAAGGCGGTCCGTGGATCTAGGATTGTGGTGTCGAAGCCGGCCGCCAGCGCCATGGGCGCCAGGGCCTGAGAGATGTGCACCGCGCCGACCAGCAGCAGGCGAGGGGCGGGCATGTGGGCGGTGATGAAGACCGAGCCTTCCGCCGCGAGGCCGCTGCGCCCTTCGGCCAGGGCCCGGCGCAGCTCCGGCGCCAGCACATCGTGCGCCACGTCATCCGCGCGGACGAGGCGCTGCGTGCCGCCGGCAAGCTCGGTCACCACCACGCAGGCCCGGCGCGCGGCGCGTTCGGCATTGAGGGTGGCGAGCAGATCGAGAAGCATCGGGAGAACCTTCGCGGCCGTGGACCGCACGGTCTACTGGATCGCACGGCGCCCCCGCCGCCGCAAGGGTCTTCTTCCCCACCGAACATAACGCAACCCCTTGATGGAGGCCGCAACCGGCTCAGGCCACGGGCTCCACATAGACCGAGATGCGCCCGCCGCAGGAGAGACCGACCGTCCAGGCCGCCGCGTCCGCGACGCCGAAGTCGAGGCGCCGCGGCGTGCCGGAAGCGATCACTTCCAGCGCCTCCGTCACCACCGCGCCCTCCACGCAGCCACCGGAGACCGAGCCCAGGAAATGGCCGGCGTCGTCTATGGCCAAGTGGCTGCCCACCGGGCGCGGCGCCGAGCCCCAGGTTTCGATCACCGTGGCGAGGGCGACGCCCCGCCCTTCGCGCCGCCAGCGTTCGGCCGCTTCGAGAACATCGTCTTCGCGCGCGAGCATGGGCGGGTCTCCTGGGGCGAGGGGCGGTTGCGCGGTCCGCGAGGTGGCCGGCGCGTCGGGTCGCCTATATAGATGCGCCAGCCGCCGGGGCTTCGCCAGCCCTGGCGGCCGGATCGCGCGCCATGCCGGCCCGGCGCGACCGCCCGAGAGATGTCCATGCCCCGTTCCCATGCCCCCCGGCCCGGCCCGCTCCGCTCCGGCGCCGCGGCCCCTGCCGCCGTCCAGCCCCTGCGCCCGGCCACCCTGCGCACCCCCGGGGAGCTGGCGGACGCCGGCCTCGTGGCGGACCCCGCCGCCCTCGACGCCGTGGCGCGGCGTTATGCGGTGGCGGTCACGGCGCCGCTCGCCGGCATCATCGACCGGGTCGATGCGGCCGACCCCATCGCCCGGCAGTTCGTTCCCGATCCGCGTGAGCTGGATATCCGCCCCGAGGAGCGGGCCGACCCTATCGGCGACGACGCCCATTCGCCGGTGCCCGGCATCGTGCACCGCTATCCGGACCGCGCGCTGCTGAAGATCGTGGGGGTGTGCGCCGTCTACTGCCGCTTCTGCTTCCGCCGGGAGATGGTGGGGCCGGGCGCGGAGACGGCACTCTCGCCCGAGGCGCTGGAGGCGGCCTTCGCCTATCTCTCCGGCCACCCCGAGATCTGGGAGGTGATCCTCACCGGCGGCGATCCCTTCATGCTCTCGGCGCGCCGCATGGGGGAGGTGACGGGCCGCCTCGCCGCCATTCCCCATGTGAAGGTGGCGCGTTTCCACACCCGCGTGCCCATCGCGGCGCCGGAACGGGTCACGGCTGATCTCGTGGCGGCGCTGAAGGCCCCGGCCCTCACCTCCTACGTCGCCGTGCACGCCAACCACGCCCGCGAACTGACCGGGGAGGCTCGCGCCGCGCTGGCGCGCATGGCGGATGCCGGCATTCCCCTGGTGTCGCAGACGGTGCTTCTGCGCGGCGTGAACGACGATGCCGAGACCCTGGCGGCCCTGTTCCGCGCGCTCGTGGAATGCCGGGTGAAGCCCTATTACCTGCACCATCCGGACCTCGCGCCCGGCACCGGGCACTTCCGCCTTCCCATCGCTGAGGGGCAGGCGCTGATGCGGGCGCTGCGGGGGCGCCTCTCCGGCCTCGCGCTGCCCACCTATGTGCTCGACATTCCCGGCGGCGCCGGCAAGGTGCCCCTGCTGCCGGACCATCTGGAGCCGATGCCCGAGGCGGGCGGCACACGCTATCGCGTCACCGACAATTGCGGCGGCGTGCATCTCTACCCGCCCGAGGGCTGAGCCGCCGGCCGCGTCGGCGGCTGGGAACGCCGGAGGCGCCGCCGCGTTCCCATGGCTGCGGGGCCGCGCGGGGGCGTCCCCCTTGACCGGTGTCAATGCACCGTCGCGCGGGCCGCATATGATTTCCCGAACAACCATAGGGAGCGTGAAGGCCATGTCGGACATCATCGAGCAGCCTGTCGCCACGTCGAAGCGCCCGTCGCTCCAGACGGCGAAGATGAAGGCTGCCATCTTCGTCGAGAAGAACCGCATCGTGCTGGACGAGAAGCCCATTCCCGACGTGGGCCCGCTCGACGCGCTGATCCGCGTCACCACCACCACCATCTGCGGCACCGACATCCACATCCTGAAGGGCGAGTATCCGGTGGCGAAGGGCCTCACCATCGGCCATGAGCCGGTGGGCATCATCGAGAAGCTCGGCTCGGCGGTGGAAGGCTTCGAGGAAGGCCAGCGGGTGATCGCCGGCGCCATCACGCCCTCCGGCTATTCCAACGCCTGCCTGTGCGGCTGCGGCTCCCAGGACGGCCCGCGCACCAAGCATGGCTTCAAGCCCATGGGCGGCTGGCGCTTCGGCAACACCATCGACGGTGCCCAGGCGGAATACCTCCTGGTGCCCGACGCCATGGCCAACCTCGCTCCGGTGCCCGATCTGCTCTCCGACGAGCAGGTGCTCATGTGCCCGGACATCATGTCCACCGGCTTCTCCGGCGCGGAGCACGGCAAGATCAAGATCGGCGACACGGTGGCGGTGTTCGCGCAAGGCCCGATCGGCCTGTGCGCCACGGCCGGCGCGCGGCTCATGGGCGCCACCCGCATCATCGCGGTGGATCGCGTGCCCGCGCGCCTCGAAGTGGCCCGCGCCATGGGCGCCGACGAGGTGGTGGACTTCTCCAAGGTGAACCCGGTGGAGGAGATCATGCGCCTCACCGACGGGCGCGGCGTGGATGTCGCCATCGAGGCGCTCGGCCGGCAGGAGACCTTCGAGGCGGCGCTGCGCGTGCTGCGTCCCGGCGGCACGCTCTCCTCCCTCGGCGTCTATTCCACCGACCTGAAGATCCCGCTCGACGCCTTCTTCGCCGGGCTCGGGGACAACACCATCGTCAACTCCCTGTGCCCCGGCGGCAAGGAGCGCATGCGGCGCCTGATGGACGTGGTGGCCTCCGGCCGGGTGGACGCCCGCGCCCTCGTCACCCACCGCTTCAAGCTGGATGACATCGAGGCCGCCTACGACCTGTTCGCCAACCAGCGCGACGGCGTGCTGAAGGTGGCCATCACCCCCTGAGGGCCGCGAATGACGGGGCCGGTGCGCCGGCCCCGTCCGCCAGCCTGCCACTTTAGAGCGTTTTGCTGTTTTCTTCCCGTGCGGAAACGTTCTACGCTTCGACGTGCGCGCCTTTTCCCGAGGCGCGCCGTCACCCGAAGGTGCCTTGAGGCCGCTGTGCGGGCGGGCGACCGCGAAGGTGGGCAATCTCGACTGCGGGCAACCGCGCACCGCCGCATCATGAGGTCGACCAGAATGCTTCCCTTTCTCCTTCTGCGTGGCGGGTTTCTGCTGGGCGTGGCGCTTGGCGCCGGAGCGGTGGCCGCCGGCCCGCGCCTTCTGCGCGCGGCCCGGCCTGCGGCCAAGGACGCGGCGGAGAGCGCGACCGAGGCCGGCAAGGCCGGCTATGAGGCTGCCACCCGCGTGGCCGCCAGGACCCAGGACGAGGTGAAGGAGTTGGTGGGTGAGGCCGCGGACAGCGTGAAGTCCGCCGCCGGAAAGATCGTCGCCGCCACTGCGGCGGCCGCCGCCACGGCACGGCGGGGCGTGGAGAGCCTTGCCCGCCGCGTGCCGGCCACGGAGCCCGAGGCGGAGGACGACGCCGCAGCCGGGGCCATTCCTCCGACGCCGCCCGCTCGCCCGGCCGATACGGTCTTGCGGGCGACCACCCGCAGGGCCCGCACCACCCGGCGCGCCGGCGCGCGGGCGGTGGAGACGGCGGCGGCGGAGCCGAAGGGCAAGGCAACCGCCGGCAAGGCCACGCGCAGCGCGCGCACGACCGCCGCTGTGACGGAGCCCGTGGCGCCGAAGGCTGCTGCGCCCCGCGGCGCGCGCAAGCCCGTGGTCGATGTCGTCGCGGCGCCCGAGGCGGGCCTGGAAGCCTCTCCCCCTGAAGCCGCCGCCAAGGCGCCCCGCCGCGCGAAGTCGGCCGGCGGCGCTGCAAAGATCCCGGCGGCCAAGTCTGGCACCAACAAGTCCGGCACCAACAAGTCCGGCACCAACAAGTCTGGCACCACCAAGCCCGCTACCGCCAAATCCGCCACGGCCAAATCCTCCGCCGCGCCCGGCACCGCGAAGGCACCGGCCAAGCGCGCCTCGAAGGCCAAGCCTGCCGAGGCTTCGGCCACTACGGAAGCTCCGGCCGCTCCTCCGTTGACGCCGGATGCCGAGGGCTGAGGCTGACATGCCCGAACCCATTCCGGTGCGCATCGCCCACCACATGGCGGGCCGCACCCGCCTCACGGCCCCGGCCGAGGTTTCCGGCGATGCGCTGCGCGCATGTGCGGAGCGCATCGCGGCTTCCGGCGCCGTCTCCGCAGTGGTGCGCGGCAACAGCCTGATCCTGACGCATGCGGCGGCCTTGCCACGGGCAGCCGCGCCGCACGGGCTGCCGCCGTCCCTGGCCGCGCTGTTGGCGGAGGCGGGGCTTGCGGTCGCGCCCGAGCCGCCGCGCCACCCCATCGGCAGGACGGCCTCGGCCCTCGGCCGCCTCAACGGCGCTTTCGCGCAGGCGAGCGGCGGGCGCATGGATGTCACCAATGCCGCTTTCGTGGCGCTGGTCGCGGCCGGCTTCGTGCAGCTCGCGCGCGGCCGGGTCGCGGGGCCCGCCATCACCCTGTTCGGCCAGGCGCTCACCCTGGCCCTGCTTCACGACAAGCTTCAGGAACGCTGAGCACCGCCCGCAGCGGTGCTCCTCATCCGCGGAGGCGGCCTTGGACGACACCTCACACGCCGGCCGGGACGATCATGTGGTCGCGGATCAAGGCGCGGTGTTCCGTTTCCTCGCCGACCCGGCAAGCCACGGCCTTCGGCCGGGGGAGACGGTCCGGCGCATCGACACGCACGGTGCCGCCGTGTTCCTGGCGGGCCCCTATGCCTACAAGGTGAAGCGGGCGGTCTACTTTCCGTTCATGGATTTCTCCACCCTGGAGAAGCGCCGGGCCGCCTGCGCGGCGGAAATCGCCATCAGCGGCGCCAATGCGCCGGGCCTGTACCTGGGCGTCGTGCCCATCACGCGCGAAAGCGGGGGACTCTCCCTCGGCGGCACGGGCGAGGTGGTGGATTATGCGGTGAAGATGCGCCGCTTCGATCCCGCCGACACGCTCGACCAGGTGGCGGCGCGCGCGCCTTTCGATCGGGCGCTGGTGAGCGCCCTGGCCCAGGCGGTCGTCCGTGCGCACGCGCGGGCCGAGGTTCGCGGCGGCGCCGACGTGACGGAGAGCCTCGCCGGCTATCTCGCGGACAACCGCGCCACCTTCGCCCGGCATCCCGGCCTTTTCGACGCTGCCGAGGCCGCCGCGCTCGCCACGCGGGCGGAGGCCGAGCTCGCCCGCCTCGCTCCGCTGCTGCGGGCGCGGGGAGAGGCCGGCTTCGTGCGGCGCTGCCACGGCGACCTGCATCTGGGGAACATCGTGCTGCTCGATGGCGCGCCGGTGCTGTTCGATGCCATCGAGTTCAGCGACGACATCGCCGTCTGCGACGTGCTCTATGATCTCGCCTTCCTGCTCATGGACCTGTGGCAGCGCGGGCTGTGGGTCGCCGCGGGCGGGGTCTTCAACCGCTATCTCTGGGCGCAGCTGCGCGACGACGCGCTCGACGGGCTCGCGGCCCTGCCGTTCTTCCTGTCCCTGCGCGCCGCCATCCGCGCCAAGGTGGAGACCGCCGGCCTCGCCCATCTTCCGGCGCAGACGCGGAGCCAAGCGGAGCGTCGCATCCGACATCTGTTCGCCAGTGCCCGAGACCTTCTCGCCGGAGATGGGGGGCAACCGCCCTCGGCTCCGCCGGAGGACATGCCCGCGGCGCTGCGCGAGGGCGGCCGCCGCCTTGTCGCCATCGGCGGGCTTTCCGGCACCGGCAAGACCACCCGCGCCCTGCGCTGGGCCCCCTTCATCGGCCGCCCTCCCGGCGCCGTGGTGCTGCGCAGCGACATCGAGCGCAAGCGGCTGTTCGGTGTAGGCGAAGGCGATTCGCTGCCCGAGGCGGCCTATGACCCGGAGGTGACGCAGCGGGTGTACACGCGGATGCGCGCGCTCGCGGGCCGCGTGCTGGCCACGGGGCAGAGCGTGGTGCTCGATGCGGTTCATGCCCGCCCTTGGGAGCGGGCCGATGCCGAGGCGCTCGCCCGCGGCCTCGGCGTGCCCTTCCACGGCATCTGGCTCGACGCGCCGCTCGATGTGCGGGTGGAGCGGGTGGACCGGCGCAAGAATGCCGGCAAGGACGCTTCCGATGCCGATGGCCAAGTGGCGCGCCGCCAGCAGGCCTACGATATCGGACCACTGACCTGGACCCGCCTCGCCAGCGGATAGGTGCCTGCGAAAATACCGCAAAAGGAACGAATATTTCACCCGCTGCAGGGACAATTCGTCACGAATGCAGCTTGAGTTGATTCGCGGACTCACCATCTGCGCAGCGTGAGCCTGTATGCGCCGGGGCTGCGGCGCCCATCACGGGCGGCCGCACCACGGTGATGCCGGGGAGCACGACGCCTGGGGCGTCTCCGGCGCCGGTCCGCCAATGAGAGGAGCACATGACGCGCGTTTCCATTCCTCGGCCGATGGCAGCATGCCGGCGCGGCGTTCGGATTGGCGCGCGCGCATCCATGCCCCTCGCCGCCGGACCCGGCCTGTTTTCCCGCGTCCCCATTTGCGGCGCCGGCCGCGCCGCCGCAGGAGACACCCCATGAGCTGGCTCGACCGCCTGAAAGGCAAGGGCGCCGACGAAGCCCAGACCGCCGAGGACCGCCCGATGACCGAAAGCGCCGCCGTCCCCGAGGCCGTGGAACCCGAAGCGGCCGATGCCGCCGGGGCCGCGGCCCTTCCCGAGCCCGAGGCCCGCGCGCCCGCCGCGCCGGAGCCCGGCGCCTGGGATGCCGCGGAGGAGCAGATGCGCAGCGCCCTCGCCGCCGCGCAGGGCGGCGATTACGACACCGCGCTCTCCATCTGGGAGCCGCTGGCGCGCGAGGGCCACGGCCGCGCGCAGAACAATATCGGCGCCTGCTTCATCGACGGGCTGGGCGTGGACCAGAACCTTGAGCTGGCGCGCGAATGGCTGGAGCTTTCGGCCGAGGCCGGCGACCCCGTGGGCCAGCGCAACCTCGCGCGGCTCTGCCTGAAGGGGCTGGGCGGAGCGCAGGATGTGCCGCGCGCGCTGGAGCTCTACCGGCTGGCGGCCGAGGCCGGCGACGGCCCGGCGCAGGATGTGCTGAGCTTCCTGCTGTACGAGGGCACGGTGGTGCCGGCTGACATGGAAGGCGCGAAGCGCTGGGCCCAGGCGGCGGCGGAGCAGGGCATCGCCTCTGCCATGACGCGGCTCGGCCTCATCGCCCATCAGGCCACCGTCGGCCCGGAGGCAGGTGTTCCCGATGAGAACGAGGCCGCGGGCTGGTGGCGCAAGGCGGCCGAGGCCGGCGATCCGGACGGGCAGGCGCTGCTCGGCGCGGCCCACCACCTGGGGGTGGGGGTGCCGCGGGACCGGGTGGCCGCATTCGCTTGGCTGATCCGTGCGAAGAACGGCCACAGCCCGCTTGCAGATCGCTTCTTCAACGCCGTGCGCGCCACCCTCAGCCCTGAGGAGGAGGCGGCCGCCGAGCGCCGCGTCGTCAAGGCGGAGGAGCACGGGACCGGCGAATCCTGAGCGGGGGATTCGCGCCCCGCCGGCTGCTTTTCGGGTGGTGGTACCTCATGGTCGGGGCGGCGGTCCGTCGACCTGCCGTCGCGGGGGCTCTCTCGGGCCAGCGCTGAGCGGTCCCGCCGTCTTCGGCACGGCCCGAAGATGGCGCGCCTGATGCCGTTGGCCCCGGTTTCGACCGGCGCCCAATGGCGTGCGCACGCGAGTGGCGACCTCTCCTGATTTTTCAGATCACGCAATTTTCTCACGCGAACCGGAGTCCGCTTCGCTTGAAAATGTTCTGGCGCGGGCGGGCTTGGCCAGGGACCCCCTGGGAAAAGCTCACGGGCCTTTCCTGTGAGGGGATCGCGGTCGCCCCGTCGCCGCCGCGTCTTCGAGCAGGGCGAATGCAAACCGCGCGAAGCGTCGTCATGGTGTGAAGAGGGCGCCACTTTCGCAGGCTGGATGATTCGAGCGCCGGTGCTTTGGGCCGCCTTCCATCCCGCCCCGGCCCGCGGCAATCTGGATAAATTATTGAGATCCCGCATTTTCACGCGTGTCGGGATCCGCTTCGCATTGAAAATGCCCTATCGCAGCGCCACGAGGCCGGCGCCGGGGCGCTCCAGGCGGCCGGCGAGGTCGAGTTCCAGGAGAACCGTCAGCACCTCCGCCACGCTGCGCCCCGAAAGGCGGGCGAGGTCGTCGAGCGGCGTGGGCACGGGGCCGAGCAGCTCCAGGATCAGCGCGCGTGCGCTGTCGGGCGGCTCGGCCGGCTCCATGTCCGCCGCTGTTTCCTCCGTGCCGAGGGCGGGGTGGGGCGTGCGGCCGAGCATGGGGGCCAGGGCATCGGTGATGTCGGCGCATTCGGTCACGAATGTCGCGCCCTGCTTCAGCAGGCGATTCGTGCCGCCGGCGCGCGGGTCGAGCGGCGAGCCGGGCACGGCGAACACTTCACGCCCCTGCTCGGCGGCGAGCCGGGCGGTGATGAGCGAGCCGGAGCGTTCCGCGGCCTCCACCACCAGCACGCCCAGCGCCATGCCGGAGACGAGCCGGTTGCGGCGGGGAAAGTCACGCGCGCGCGGCTCCCAGGTCAGCGGCATCTCAGAGACCACGGCCCCGGTGTCCGCCACTCTTTCGATGAGCTTCAGGTTTTCCGGCGGGTAGGGCCGGGCGAGGCCGCCGGCGAAGACGCCCACTGTGCCTGTCGCTAGGGAAGCCTCGTGGGCGGCGGCGTCGATGCCGCGGGCGAGGCCGGAGACCACGACGAAGCCTGCGGCCCCCAGCTCACGGGCGATGGCCTCGGCGAAGCTGCGCCCGGCGGCCGAGGCGTTGCGGGCGCCGACGATGGCGACCATGGGCGCGCGCAGCGTCTCGCCCCCGCCGCGCACGGCAAGAAGCGGCGGCGCATCATCGAGCGCGCGCAGGGCCGGGGGATAATCCGCCTCCCCCAGGGCCACGAGGCGCGCCTTGCCGCGGGCGAGGGCGGCCATCTCGCCTTCGGCCTCCGCGCGGGTGGGGATGCGAGGCGGCAGCAGGCGTCCGCCGCGGCGGGCGAGGGTGGGCAGCGCCTCCAGCGCCGCCGCCGCGCCGCCGAACTTCCTCAAAAGGGTGCGGAAGGTGCGCGGGCCGACGTTCTCGGCACGGATGAGGCGCAGCCAGTCCAACCGCTCGGCCGGGCTCAGCGCCGCGCTTTCCGGCGGGTCGGTGATGGCGGAGGATCGCCGCGCGGCCATGGATCGCCGCCTCAGCCCTTCGCGCCGATCTTGCCTTCGGTACCGGCGAGCAGGCGCTGGATGTTCTGCCGGTGCTTGAACCAGAGCAGCAGGGTGAGGGCCGCGAGCAGGATGGTCATCGGCATGTCGTCCGCCCAGGCGACGAAGGCCACCGTGGCGACCGAGGCGGTGAGCGCCGCCAGCGACGAATACCGGCTGAGGAACGCCACCGCGAGCCAGGCGATGGCGAATGCCGCCGCCGCCGGCCAGGCGAGGCCGAGGGTGACACCCAGGAAGGTCGCGACCCCCTTGCCGCCCCGGAAATTCAGCCACACCGGGAAGATGTGGCCCAGGAAGGCGCCGGCCGCCGCCGCGAGAGCCCCCGCCTCACCGGCGAAGTGGCGCGCCAGCAGCACCGCCGCGGTGCCCTTGAGGGCATCGCCCAGCAGGGTGAGGGCGGCGAGATCCTTGCGGCCGGTGCGCAGCACGTTGGTGGCGCCGATATTGCCGGAGCCGATGCTGCGGATGTCGGTCGTGCCCGCGCCTCGGGTCAGCAGCAGGCCGAAGGGGATGGACCCCAGGAGATAGCCGAACACCAGCGCCAGGGGGTGCAGGAGCGACGGCGGAAGATCAGCGAGCATGGCGGACCCTGGGCGGGGAGGGCGATCTATTTTCGAGCGTCAAACGTATTCATACACCACCTCGCCGGCAACGATGGTGCGCAGCACCCGGCCGGTGAGGCGGGCGCCGTCGAAGGGCGTGTTGCGCGAGCGGGACTTGAGCTGCCCCGGCTCCAGCACGAACGGCATGTCCGGATCGAACACCGTGACGTCCGCTGGTGCGCCCGGCTTCAGGGTTCCAGCCTTGAGGCCGAGGATCTGCGCCGGGCGGGTGGAGAGTGCCGAGATGAGGTTCACGAGGTCCACCGCATCGGAATGAACGAGGCGCAGGGCCGCCGGCAGCACCGTTTCGAGGCCGATGGCGCCCGGTTCCGCCTCGGAGAAGGGCAGGCGCTTGCCCTCCACGTCCTGCGGCACGTGGTCGGAGACCACCACATCGATGAGGCCGGACGACAAGGCGTGGATGAGCGCCTGCCGGTCCTCCTCCGCCCGCAGCGGGGGCTGGAGGCGGAAGTAGGTGCGGTAGCCCAGAACATCGAGCTCGTTGAAGGAGAGATGGTTGACCGAGACCGAGGCGGTCACCGGCAAGCCGGCCTCCTTCGCGCGCTGGAGCACCTCCAGCGATTCGGCGCAGGTGAGGGCGGCGGCGTGGTAGCGCCCGCGCACCCCGGCGACGAGCCGCAGGTCACGCTCCAGGATGATCGTCTCCGCCGCCTTCGGAATGCCGGCGAGGCCGAGCCGCGCGGCGAACTCGCCCTCGTTCATGGCCCCCTTGGAGAGGGTGGCGTCTTCCGTGTGGTGGACGATGAGGGCGTCGAAGTCGCGGGCGTAGGTGAGGGCGCGGCGCAGCACCAGCGCGTTCATCACAGAGTGGTGGGCATCGGTGAAGGCGACCGCGCCGGCGGCCTTCAGCAGGCCCACCTCGGTCATCTCCTCGCCCCTCATGCCGCGCGTGATGGCGGCCATGGGGTGCACGCGCACCACCGCGGTGTCGCGGGCGCGGCGCAGGATGAAGTCCACGATGGCGGGGTCGTCCACCACCGGGTCGGTGTCGGGCTGGCACACCAGGGTGGTGACGCCGCCGGCCGCCGCCGCGTGGCTGGCGGAAGCCAGGGTCTCCAGGTGCTCGAAGCCGGGCTCGCCGACGAAGGCGCGCATGTCCACGAGGCCGGGCGCGGCCACGGCGCCCTTGCAGTCCACCACCTCGGCCCCCTCGGGAATGCCGGCGGAGGCGATGCCGAAGGCGGCATCCTTGATGATGCCGTCCGCGAGGAAGACGTCGCCGTGGAAATCCGCCCCGCGGGAGGGGTCGATGATGCGGGCGTTGGCGAGGAGGAGGGGGCGCGGTTCGCGCGCCGTGAAGCGGGCGTCACGCATTGGGCAGCTTCCTCGCCAGGGTGTCGAGCACCGCCATGCGCACGGCGACGCCCATCTCCACCTGCTCGCGGATGAGGGAGCGCGGGCTGTCGGCGACCGCCGAGTCGATCTCGACGCCGCGGTTCATGGGGCCGGGGTGCATCACCAGCACGTCCTTCGCGGCGTAGCGCAGCTTGGCCTCGTCGAGGCCGAAATAATGGAAGTATTCCCGCACCGAGGGCACGAACGAGCCGCTCATGCGCTCCCGCTGGAGGCGCAACATCATCACGATGTCCGCGCCTTCGAGGCCCGCCTCCATGGAACGGTGGACCTCGACGCCGAACTGGTCGATGCCCGCCGGCAGCAGGGTGGAGGGCGCCACCACCCGCACCCGCGCGCCGAGGGCCGAGAGCAGCAGGATGTTGGAGCGCGCCACGCGCGAATGCAGGACATCGCCGCAGATGGCGACGGTGAGCCCCTCGATCCGCCCCTTGTTGCGGCGGATGGTGAGGGCGTCGAGCAGCGCCTGGGTGGGGTGCTCGTGGGCGCCGTCGCCGGCGTTCACCACGCAGCAGTCCACCTTGCGGGCGAGCAGGGCCACCGCGCCCGAGGCGTGGTGCCGCACCACCAGGATGTCCGGGTGCATGGCGTTGAGCGTGATGGCGGTATCCACCAGCGTCTCGCCCTTCTTCACGGAGGAGGAGCCCACCGACATGTTCATCACGTCCGCCCCGAGTCGCTTGCCGGCGATCTCGAAGGAGGACTGCGTGCGGGTGGAGGCCTCGAAGAAGAGGTTGATCTGGGTACGCCCACGCAAGGTTGAGCGTTTCTTCTCCACCTGGCGGTTGAGTTCGACGAACTCCTCCGCGAGGTCCAGAAGGGAAAGGATCTCGCCGGCGGTGAGGCCCTCGATGCCGAGCAGGTCTCGGCCCGAGAGGGCGAAGGCGGGAGCGGATGACGCTGGAGCGGATGACATGGCAGGCGGCAGGCATATCCGCAGCGGGCGCGCGCGGCAAGCGGCCGGCGCGCCTTCGGTCGCTTCTGCGGGGGATTCGCGCCGCCGTCGGCAAGATGCAACGCGCCGGCCGTAGATTGCGGCGGGCACCAGGGGATTCGGGCGGGCGGCCCGCGCCGGCCTGCCGGGTGATCGGGCAGGTTACAGGGAACGGAGTTCAGTCATGACGTCCACGAGGGGAGCACGGGGCCGGGTCGCAGCGTGGGCGCTGCTGGCGGGCATGGCCTGCGGCATCGGGGCCCCGGCGCAGGCCGCCGACCTTTACGGCCGCCAGGGCGTGACCAAGGCCCCCCCGCCCGGCGGCGGGTACCAGGGTTGCTCGAATTGCATGGAGCCGGCTCCCGCGCAGATGCCGGCGCCGGCACCGCCCGCCGGGCCCTTCGCCATCGGCATCGCCAACGCGCCGGTGGTGGTGGGCGCCGTGCCGCCGCCGGTCTATTTCGCGCAGCCGCCGCGCGTCACGCTCTACCCGGTGCCCCAGGTGAACGTGCAGGGGCCGGTGGGCCCGCTGCAGCAACCGCCCGCGGGCACGCCCCGCAGCTGCTGGGTGACGACGACCCCCGGCGGCGCGGGCTTCTGGGCGCCCTGCTGAGGTCGGCGGCGCCGGGCGGGCGGCTCAGCCCGCCAGCGCCGATGCGACCGCCACCACCAGCGGCAGCGTGACCGCCGCCGCGATGATCTGAAGCGTCAGGATTTCCGCGAGCAGCGTGGCGTTGCCGCCCATCTGGCGGGCCAGCATGTAGCCGGCGGGCGCAGACGGCACCGCCGCGATCAGCGCCACCACCACCAGTTCCACCCCCGTCAGCCCGGCGGCGAGGCCGATGCAGATGGCGATGGCCGGCTTCACCAGCAGCTTCACGCCCAGGGAGGCGAGCACCAGCGGCTTCAGCCGCACCAGGGTGTTCAGCGCGAGGCCGCCGCCCACCACCAGCAGCCCGATGGCGAGGGACGCGCGCCCCAGGATGTCGCCGAACTCGAGCACGAGGGCGGGCACGGGCACATGCAGCACGTTCAGCGCCGCGCCCACCACGCAGGCGGAGATATAGGGATTGCGCGCGAGCTGGCCGAGAATGTAGCGGCCTGTCGGCGGTTCCCGTCCGGAGAAGGCGGCGAGCACCAGCACCGCATTGACGTTCACCACGGGGATGAGGGTGACCAGCGCCAGGGCGGCGATGGTGATGCCCTCCGCGCCGAAGAGGCCGCCCGCCACGGCGAGCACCACATAGGTGTTCCACCGCACCGCGCCCTGGTAGAACGAGGTGAAATCCGGCCCGTCGGCGGCGAAGGCCCGCCGCACCGGGCGGTTGAGGGCGACGATCAGCCCCGACAGCAGCAGCACGGTGCCGATGAGCGTGCCGGCGACGGCCACGATGTTCACCTTGGCGAGGTCCGCCTTCACGGCCGAGACCACCAGCAGCGCCGGGAACAGCACGAAATAGGTGAGCTTTTCCAGCGCCACCCAGTGCTGCACCTCGGGCAGCAGGGTCCGCCGCAGCACCACGCCGAGGGCGATCACCAGAAAAACGGGAACGAGAGCGCTGAGGATGGTGGCCATGGTCGCCGTCGGGGAGGTGGAGGATGCCCCCGCGCGCGGCGCGGGCAGGCTGGCGAATCGCGATCGCGCCGCGCGATTTTTGTAGCATGCTTCGCTTCCGCGTGGCCGGCTGGGTGCGGGCGGCCTTTCCCTTACGGAAGATTTTCAATGCTTAACTTTTTTCACTGAGAGGTAAGAAGGTGTGCAATGTGTATGCAACTTGACATATAAAGGTACGGCACAGAGCGCCGCTGCCGGATCGCGTTCAGTCCTCCCGGCAAGACGGCGCCGAGGGGGCAACGATGTCTGTAACCGCGTTCCGGCTGGTCGCGCGCAAGGACGCGGCCGAGCAGGCTGTTCCGTACCTTGACGATCTTCCCGTCGCCGTTCTGCTCTGCGATCCGCAGGCTTTTTCCATCACCTATGCGAACCGGCGGTCGCTGGAGCTGGCGCGCCGCATCGCGCATCTGCTGCCGGCGTCGGCGCAGTCGCTCGTCGGCGCCCCTCTCGACACCCTGCTCGCGGGCCATCCGGCCCGTGCGCGGGAGCTTTTCGCGATTGGGAAGCTGCCGGCGCAGGTGCTCACGCGGATGGGGAGCGAGAGCATCGAGCTGAAGGCGAGCATGGTGCGCGGCCGCGGCGGGGCATGCGCCCACCTGCAGGTGGCCTGGGATATCGTGACCGAGGCGGCGCAGCAGGCGCAGCGCGCAGAGCTTCTCCACCACATGCTGGAAGAGGTGCCGGTCAACGTGATGACCTGCTCCCTCGATGATTTCCGCATCGACTATGCCAACCGCGCCAGCCTCGAGACCCTGAAGCGCGTGGAGCGCTACCTGCCCGTGAAGGCGGATGCGGTGGTCGGCACCTCCATCGATGTGTTCCACAAGCATCCGCAGACCCAGCACAGGCTGCTCCGCGACCCCTCGAACCTGCCGCACGCGGCCCTCATCCACATCGGGCCGGAGGTTCTGGACCTGCGCATGTCGGCCATCCACAGCGAGGATGGAACGTATCTCCGGCCGATGGTCACGTGGTCCGTCGCCACCGATCGCATCCGCCTCGCCGAGCAGGTGACGGAGGTGGTGGGCGCCATGGGCGCCACGGCGAGCGAAATGCAGAAGTCCAGCGACCGCCTGCTGGAGCTGACGGAGAACGGCGAGCGGAACGCCTCCTCCGTTTCCGCCGCCGCGGTGGAGATGTCTGCCTCGTTCGACGAGATCAACCGGCGCATCGGCGAGATGTCGGGCCTGTCGGGCAACGTGGCGGAGACCGCCGCCGCCGCCGACCAGCGGGTTGCGGGCCTGTCGCAGAGCATGGAGCGCATCGGCCAGGTCACCGCCCTCATCGAGCAGATCGCGGGGCAGACCAACCTGCTCGCCCTCAACGCCACCATCGAGGCGGCGCGGGCGGGCGAGCTCGGCCGCGGCTTCGCCGTGGTGGCCCAGGAGGTGAAGGCGCTCGCCGTGCAGACCGCCAACGCCACCAAGGATATCCGCCGGCTGGTGGGCGAGGTGCAGGCGGAGAGCCAGACCGCGTCGGGCGCGGTCTCGGAGATCACCTCCAAGGTCCGTCAGCTGAGCGAGGCCTTCGTCCACATTTCGTCGGGCGTGGAGGAGCAGGCGACCACGAACCGATCCGTCAGCCGGATGATCACCGGCGTCTCCGATGCCATGGGCGAGACGCGGGAGTCGGCCCTGGTGGTGCGGCGGGTCGCGGGAGAGGTGAGCGGCTTCGCGGGCCGGCTTGATGGCGAGGTGGCGGCGCTGCTGAAGAAGTAGCCGCGCGGCGTCCCGGAATGGGACGCTCCGTCCCCCGGCGGCGAACGGCAGGGGTACGGATCGTGTCCGAATCAGTCTTCGGCCAGCGATCCGTCTTCGTTCTCGTCCGGCGCATGGCGGGCGAGGGCGTGGCGGATGAGGAAATCGATCGCGCCCTGGAGGATGAAGGCCGCGGCGTGCTGGTCCACCACCTGGGCGCGCTTCGCACGGCTCACGTCGGCCGAGATCAGGGCGCGCTCCACGGCGGCGGTGGAAAGGCGCTCGTCCCACAGGGCGATGGGCAGCGGCGTCATCTTCGCGAAATTGCGCGCGAACGCGCGGGTGGCCTGGGCGCGGGGGCCCTCGGTCCCGTCCATGTTGAGGGGCAGGCCCAGCACGAAGCCCACCGCCCGCCGCTCCGCCGCGAGCGCCAGCACGCGCTGGGCATCGGCCGTGAACTTGGTGCGCCGCACGGTCTCCACCACGGTCGCGAGGCGGCGGTCGGGGTCGCAGGTGGCCACGCCGATGGTCTTGGTGCCGAGGTCGAGCCCGATGAGGCCGCCGCGCTCCGGCAGCAGGGCGGCGAGATCGGCCAGCGGGCCGATGGGGGCGGGGAGGGAAGCTTCGCTCATCGCTTCTCGCTAGCATGGGCAGGGCCGCGCGGCCATGGCGCCGGAGGCCGGCGAGAGGGCCGTTGCGCGGGGCGCGCGCTTCCCGGATACTCCGCGCCGTCCGTCATGGCCGGCGCCGCGCCGGCCGGCTCCATCCAAGGAGCGCAGCCAAGGGCGCAATTTCAAAAAGGGCGCATTTCCATGAAGATCACCTGGTTCGGCCACGCGGCTTTCCGGCTCGATTTCGCGGGCAAGGGCGTGCTCATCGACCCTTTCTACACCGGCAATCCGAGCTTCGTTTCCGGCGTGGAGAATGCCACCTGCGGGGCCACCCACATCCTGCTCACCCACGGCCATTCGGACCATATCGGCGACACCATCTCCATCGTCGAGGACGCGGCCGACGCGGGCACCGAGATCCCGGTGGTGACCAATCCGGAAGTGTGCGCCTTCCTCGCCTCCAAGGGCTGCGGTGGCACCAACGTGATGATGAACACCGGCGGCACTGTGGACCTGGGCGGCTTCACCGTGACCATGGTGCGCGCGGACCACTCCTCGGGCGGCCCCGGCGCGCCCTCCGAATATCTCGGCAACCCCACCGGCCTCATCGTGAAGGCGCCGGGCGAGCCCACCGTGTGGCACATGGGCGATACGGACATCTTCTCCGACATGGCGCTGATGTGCGAGATCCACGCGCCGAAGGTGGTCATCCTGCCCATCGGCGACCGCTTCACCATGGGGCCTGAGGTGGCCGCGCTGGCGGTGAAGCGCTTCCTGCCCGGCGTCGAGGTGGTGGTGCCCTGCCACTACGGCACCTTCCCCATCCTGGTGCAGGAGCCCTCCGCTTTCGTGAAGGCCCTGGAGAACCATCCGGTGAAGGTGGTGGTGCCGGCGAGCGGCGAGACGTTCGAGGCCTGAGTTCATTCCGGCGGCGCGTCCCCGTTCCCGTGCGGAATAAGGGACGCGCCCATTTGCGCGACTCGGCGGCGCGCCTATAAATCGGCCATGGCAAAGCCAGCCCCATCCGCGCCCGAACCCCTCCACGTCCTGCGTCAGGTCTTCGGCTACGACGCCTTCCGCGGCCCGCAGCAGGAGATCGTGGAGCATGTCGTCGCCGGCGGCGACGCGCTGGTGCTGATGCCCACGGGGGGCGGCAAGTCCCTGTGCTATCAGGTTCCCGCGCTGGTGCGGCCGGGCACGGGCATCGTGGTGTCCCCGCTCATCGCGCTGATGCACGACCAGGTGCAGGCGCTGCGCCAGCTCGGCGTGCGGGCGGCGGCGCTCAATTCCGCTTTGCCGCCCGGCGAGGCGCGGCAGGTGGAGCGTGATCTGGCCTCCGGCGACCTCGACCTTCTTTATGTGGCGCCCGAGCGGCTGCTCACCGACTCGTTCCTGAACCTGCTCTCCGGCGCCCACATCGCCCTGTTCGCCATCGACGAGGCGCACTGCGTGTCGCAGTGGGGGCATGATTTCCGGCCCGAATACCGCCAGCTCACGGTGCTGCACGAGCGCTTCCCCGGCGTGCCGCGCATCGCGCTCACCGCCACCGCCGACGGGCCCACCCGCCGCGAGATCGTGGAGCGGCTGGCGCTTGATGAGGGGCGGGTGTTCCTCTCCTCGTTCGACCGGCCGAACATCCGCTATCGCATCGTGCCCAAGAACAACCCGAAGGCCCAGCTCCATGCCTTCCTGAAGGAGCATGAGGGCGAGGCGGGGGTCATCTATTGCATGAGCCGCGCCAAGGTGGAGGCCACCGCCGAGATGCTGGCGACCCAGGGTCTCACGGCGCTGCCCTACCATGCCGGCCTCGACGCCGACACCCGCGCCCGCCACCAGGACCGCTTCCTGAAGGAGGAGGGCGTGGTGATGGTGGCGACGGTGGCGTTCGGCATGGGCATCGACAAGCCAGACGTGCGCTTCGTGGTGCATCTCGACCTGCCCAAGAGCATCGAGGCCTATTACCAGGAGACCGGCCGCGCGGGCCGCGACGGCCTGCCCTCCGAAGTGCTGATGCTCTACGGCGTGGAGGATGTGGCCAAGCTCATCCAGTTCGTTTCCGCCTCCGATGCGCCCGAGGCGCGCAAGTTTGTGGAGCGGCAGAAGCTCGACGCTCTGCTGGGCCTTGCCGAGACGGCGCAATGCCGGCGGCAGGTGCTGCTTTCCTATTTCGGGGAGGCGCTGGCCGAGCCCTGCGGCAATTGCGACACCTGCCTCGACCCGCCCAAGACCTTCGACGGCACCGAGGCGGCGCAGAAGCTGCTCTCCTGCGTCTACCGCACCCGTGAGCGCTTCGGCGCCGGCCATGTCATCGACGTGCTGCTGGGCCAGAGCAACGAGAAGGTGCTGAAGTTCGGCCACGACCAGCTCTCCACCTTCGGCATCGGCAAGGACTTCTCGCGGGACGAGTGGCGGGCCATCGTGCGCCAGATGGTGGCCATGGGCCTGCTGGCGGTGGACGTGGAGGGCCACGGCACCTTGACCCTCACCGAGAAGTGCCGCCCCGTGCTGCGCGGCGCCGAGCGGGTGGAACTGAAGGTGGAGGTGCGCGCCAAGGCGGCCCGCGCGGCCCGCGGCGCCGCCGGCCAGCGCCCGCCGCGGGCCGCGCTCTCCGATGCCGGCGACGAGGGCCTGTTCCAGCGCCTGAAGGCGCTGCGGCTGGAGCTGGCCCGCGCCCAGGGCGTGCCGCCTTACGTGATCTTCCACGACGCCACGCTGATGGAGATCGTCCGCGCCCGTCCGCATTCCATGATGGATTTCGGCGCCATCTCCGGCGTCGGCGAGGCCAAGCTCGCGCGCTACGGGGCGCAGTTCCTGGATGTGGTGCGCGAGGGGTAGGTCCGCTGCGGCGGATGCGAGCGGCGGGGGCTTTACCCTTCCACCGCGCCGGCCCCCTTGCTATAGCGGCCCTCAGCTTTTGGGAGCGTCATATGTCCGTCGATCAGGCGACCGTCCGCCGGGTGGCCCATCTCGCGCGCATCGCGGTGCGCGATGAGGAGCTCGGCCACCTCCAGAATGAACTCAACGCCATCCTCGACTTCGTGGAGCAGCTGGCCGATCTCGACGTCTCCGGCGTCGAGCCGCTGACGGGCGTGGTGCCGCTGGAGCTGCCCATGCGCGACGACGTGGTCACCGACGGCCACTATCCCGAAAAGGTGCTCGCCAACGCGCCGGATGCCGAAGGCGGCTTCTTCACCGTGCCGAAGGTGGTGGAATGACCAATCTGACCCAGCTCACCCTCACCGAGGCCCGCGAGGGGCTGGCCGAGGGGGAATTCACCTCCGTCGAGCTCACCGAGGCCTATCTCAAGGCCATGGAGGAGGCGCGCCACCTCAACGCCTATGTGCTGGAGACGCCCGAGATCGCGCTCAAGATGGCGCAGGAGAGCGACGCCCGCATCGCCACCGGCGACACCGGCCCGCTCGAGGGCATCCCGCTCGGCGTGAAGGACATGTTCTGCACCCAGGGGGTGCGCACCACCGCCTGCTCCAAGATCCTCGAGAATTTCGTGCCGCAGTACGAATCCACCGTCTCCGCCCACCTGTGGCGCGACGGCGCGGTGCTGCTCGGCAAGCTCAACAACGACGAGTTCGCCATGGGCTCGTCCAACGAGACCTCCTCCTTCGGCCCGGTGGTGTCGCCCTGGCGCCGCGACGGCGATCAGGCGCCGCTGGTGCCCGGCGGCTCGTCCGGCGGCTCGGCGTCGGCGGTGGCGGCCTTCCTGTGCGCGGGCGCCACGGGAACGGACACCGGCGGCTCCATCCGCCAGCCGGCGGCCTTCACCGGCACGGTCGGCATCAAGCCCACCTACGGGCGGTGCTCGCGCTGGGGCATCGTGGCGTTCGCCTCCTCGCTGGATCAGGCGGGCCCCTTCGCCCGCTCGGTGAACGACGCGGCGCTGCTGCTGCGCTCCATGGCCGGCTACGATCCCAAGGATTCCACCTGCGTGGACCGGCCCGTGCCGGACTATCAGCAGGCGGTGGGTGCCTCGGTGAAGGGCAAGAAGATCGGCATCCCGCGCGAGTATCGCATGGACGGCATGTCCGACGAGATCGACGCGCTATGGCAGCAGGGTGCCAAGTGGCTGGAGGATGCTGGCGCCCAGGTGGTGGACATCTCCCTGCCGCACACCAAATACGCTTTGCCGGCTTATTACATCGTCGCCCCGGCGGAGGCCTCCTCCAACCTCGCCCGCTATGACGGCGTGCGCTATGGCGTGCGCGTGCCGGGCAAGGACATCGTGGAGATGTACGAGAACACCCGCGCCGCCGGCTTCGGCCCGGAGGTGCGCCGCCGCATCATGATCGGCACCTATGTGCTCTCGGCCGGCTATTACGACGCCTATTACCTGCGGGCCCAGAAGGTGCGCACCCTCATCAAGCGGGACTTCGACAACGCCTTCGCCGCCGGCGTGGACGCTGTGCTCACCCCGGCCACGCCCTCGCCCGCCTTCGGCATCGGCGAGAAGGTGAAGGCCGATCCGGTGGAGATGTACCTCAACGACGTCTTCACCGTTACCGTGAACATGGCCGGCCTGCCGGGCATCTCGGTGCCCGCCGGCCTCTCGGCGGATGGCCTGCCGCTGGGCCTCCAGCTCATCGGACGCCCGTTCGAGGAAACCACCCTGTTCTCCCTCGCCGAGGTCATCGAGGAGGCGGCCGGCCGCTTCCCGGTGGAGGACCTGTGGTGGCGGGGCTGAACGAGGCCCCGCCCGCCCTGGAGGAGGCGCGCCGCCGCATCGACGAGATCGACGCGCGCCTCATCGCCCTCCTAGTGGAGCGCTTCGGCGTGGTGGAGGGCGTGGTGCGCATCAAGCGCGAGGCGGGCATTCCGGCCCTGCTCGAGGACCGGGTGGACGAGGTGCTGGCGCATGTGGAGGCCCTGGGCCGCGCCGAGGGCCTGCCCGAGGGCGTGGCCCGCGCGGTCTGGCGGGTGCTGATCGACGAGACCATCGCCTATGAGGATCGCCACCTGTAGGCGTCACCGGGCGGGCACCTGTTCCGGGGGCGCGCCTTGGGCGACTCGAAGCGTCGCCTCGTTCCGTCGAGAGAATGGGGCGGGACGCCTGGGCACGGCATCGGGATCCCTCGCCGGCTGAGTTCCGTCTGGAGCGGAGTTTCCCATTCGGGGCAGGCTCTCGACATCTCCATGGCTTCAGCGCTTCGGGGTGGCGAATGCTACCGCCGGCTCCCGCGCGCGGCGCAGGGATGTGTGGCGTTTTGTGCGCTGCAACATGGAACCGGCGTCACTTATCCTTCGTATTGCGGGGGCGCGAGGGAGAGCGCGGATGCATACGGTCGTCACCATCATGCTGATCGGGATCGTGATGATGATCGCGATCGCGGCGCTGGACCGGCCACAGAGCTGAGCCCCTTCGCCCGTCTGCTCTCAGGGCGCGAGCGCAAGGCCGCGTGGCCCCCTGCAGGCGGGAATCCGCGCCATGACGCGAAACGCGTCGAGATCCACGACAATTACTTGGTCGGCAAACCAGTCCGTCACATAGGCGCGGCGCCTTTGGGGCTCTATCTGCACCGCCTCGGGCGAGCCCCCCACGCGCAGGGTGCGGACGCGTGCAGGTTTGCCGGCTAATATAAGAGTGAGGCTACCCGACTGCTGATTGGCCACCAACACCTCTCCGGTGCGCGGATCGCTGGCGACGCCATAGGGCATGAGGCCCACCCGCTCGCGCGTGGAGATTCTCCGCGCCTTGTCGATCTCCACCAGTTCGCCGCTGCGCACGCTCACCACGCGCAGCCGGTCGGGATCATCGGCGCCATCGAAGCCATAGGGGCCTTCCCCCGCCGGCACGGAGGCGACGCGCGCGAAGGCCGCGAGGTCTATGATGCTGACGGCGCCGCTTTCCCGATCGGCGCTGTAGAGCTCGCGTCGCCGGCCGTCGATGGCGAGCCCGGCGGGGGCGCGGCCCACCGCCACGCTTCCCGTTTCCGCGAAGGTCTTCGCATCGAGCCGGCGCACGCGATCCGCGCTCCAGTCGCCCACATAGAGCGAGAGGCCGTCCGGATCGGCCGCGATGCCGAACGGTTGGCCGCCGATGGGCGCGGACGCCGTCGCCTCCGCTCGCCCGAGGTCGATTCGAGTCACCAGCCCGGCATCGGGGTGGGTGACATAGGCGATGCCGCCGGGCGCCAGGGCGATCGCCGCCGGGGCCCTGGGCACCGGGATGCCGCAGGCGGCCGCCGGGGCGTCGGGGTCCATGATGCGCACTTCGTCGCCCCCCTGGCACACCACCAGCAGGCGCCCGGCGGAGGCCGAGGCCCAGGCGAGTACCCAGAGCAGGAGGCCGGCCGCGGCGGCCGCGCCGGCGCGGCTCATCGGCCGGCCGGGGCCGCGCCAGCCGCCGGGCGGCCCTCGGCCTTGGCCTTCAGGCCCTTCAGCCCATCGGCGAAGAAGGAGGACATGGCGGTGGTGGCGGCCTCGTCGTTCAGCTCGTCGGGCGGGAAATTGCCGGTGTCGCCACGGTAGAGCCGCGCCGCCCACTCCACCTTGCTCCTGCCGCCGCCGGCATCGTCCACCGTGAGCGTGGCGGTGTAGAAGCTCACGGGAAATGCCTCCACATTTTCCTTGGAGAGACGGTAGGCGATGCGGCGCGCGGCGGGGTCGATCTCGTCCAGCCCATCGGTGATCTCGCCCTTCTCCAGCACCAGAACCCGTTCCGCGCCGGGCTCCCTGCCGGTCGCGCTGGCCGCCTTCACGTCCGGATGCCAGGAGGCGATGGCGCCGAAATCGCCCGCCAGCTTCCAGACGGTTTCCGGTGGGGCGTCGATCACCACCGTTTCCTCGGCCTTCTGAGGCGTCGGCCCATGGGCGCGGGCGGGCAGGCACGTGAGGATCGAGGCTAGGGCGCAGGCAAGCGCGCACCCCAGGGCGAGGCGGCGTGAGAGGCGGGCGGTCATGACGTGGCGGTCCTCCTGTGGCGAAGCGAAAGAACGAGGGGCGCGCCGTAGACACCGGCGAGCAGCGCCAGGGCGAGCGCCGCGGGCACCGGGGAAAGCGCGCGCGTGGTGGCGACGGGCCGGGGCCGGGCGGCCGTCTCCAGCGCCTCCACCAGCGTTCCTGCCGGGTGGAGTGGCGTGTAGGCGAGCCCTGTCGTGGCGGCGAGGGCGCGCAGATGATCGGGCCGCACGGCGCTCAGGTGCTCCTCCCCCGCGGCGATCTCGGCGCCCCAGGGGGCGTTGCGCGGATGCCAGCCCTCGCGCGCCTCGGCATTTTCCGGCGGCGGGCCGTGGCGGTTCTCCTGGGGCACGTCGGTGGGACCGTAAAAGCCCGCCTCGCGCCCGAAATTGTCGAACCGGGGAATGGGCGCCGGCACCGGGCCGCCGACCCCGACGATGAGGCCGCCCACCCGGCCGCGTTCGCCGGAGAAGGGCGGGATGCCGGAGCGGGGCAGGGGCGGCGCCTCCTGTCCATCGCTGAAGAAGAGGAGGTCGGCATCGAGCGGCGCGGCGAGATCGATGGCGGAATAGAGCCCGCGCGCCACGTAGCTGTCCCCCTCCCAGGCCATGCGCCAGGAGAGGGCGGCGATGGCGCCGTCGAGCGGGGCGAAATCGGCGCAGGTGTCGATGGGCTCGAACAGCAGGAAGCTGCGCCGCTCCGTGAAGATGCCGAGCCCGAGCCGCGAGCCGCAGGGCAGCCGCGCGGCGAGGTCGCGCAGGGTGGATTTCACGGCTTCCAGCCGCGAGAGCGGGTGCCCGCCTTCTCCCGCGTCGCGCACGTTCATGGAGCCGGTGACATCGACGATGGCCAAAAGGCGATAGGCGCTGCCGGGGGCCGTCACGGGGGGCACGAGCAGCGCCGCCAGGGCCAGCAGAAACGCCGCGCCGAGGGCGAGCGCGCGCGGGTCGGCGTGTCGAAAGGGCGCGCGCATCAGGGCAGCCCCTTGGGCAGGCCGGGCAGGTCGGTCCACACCCGCTTCGGCGCCTGCTGCGGCTCGTCCTTCGGCTCGCGGTCGAGCTCCGGGAAATCGCGCACGAGGCGCATGGCCACGTCCAGGTTGTACTTGGCGTTCCAGGAGTCCGGCGCGCGGGCGAGGGCGGCGCGGTAGGCGGCTTTCGCCAGGCGCACCTGGGGCACCGCGGGGTCGATCTCCATGCGTTCCAGATGGGCGATGGCGCGGGCGAGGCGGGCGTTGCCGAGGTCGTAGAGCCCGGCCACGGCCAGGGGGCCCTGGTCGCGGCGCGCGAGAAGGTCCACCAGCGGCTGCGCCTCGTCCAGCCGGTCACGCACCATGAGGAAATGCGCGCGCGCCAGCAGCAGGCGCGGCGCCGCATCGGTGGCCACCGGCAGGTCGCGCCCGGCGGCCAGGGCGGCGATGTCGGCATTGCCGCGCATGTGGGTGAAGATCCGCAGCCCGAGCACCACCAGCGCGGCGAGCGCCGCGAGCATCGCGAGCGCGAGCATGGCCCGGAGGGCATGCGAAGCGGGCCGGCGCCATGCGGGGACAGCGGATGCCGTCGTCATGCCGTGGTCCTCCCGTGGGGGGGCGTCGCCACCGGCGGGAGGCGGTCATCGAGCCGACGCTCGGCGAGCTTGGCGGCGGTGAGGAAGGCGAGGGCGCAGGCCGCCACCGCATAGCAGGGCCCGGCGAGGTCCCGTCGCGCCACACGCTCGGTGTAAAGCAGGGGCCGGCTCTCCTGCCGGTCGATCTCGGCGATGGCCTCGGCCACCGCCTGGGGGTCGCCCGCCTCGAACGCGCGATAGGGCACGCCGAGGCTGGCGAGGAAGAGGTTCAGGTGGCGCTCGGGCATCACCTGCGGCGTGTCGTCTCCGGGGGCTTCGGGGCGGTCGAAGATACCGCGGGCGCCGGCGGTGCGCAGGAACAGCCAGTAGAGCCGCACCGGCCGTCGCTTCACGGCGTCGCGCACGGCGGCCTGCACGTGCGGGTCGATGACGGCCGCGCCATCGGAAACCAGCAGCACGGCGCCGTCGCCATCGGCCGGCTCGTCCCGGAAGGCCTCCAGCGCCAGCGCCAGGCCGCGCCCCACATCGGTGAGGGCCAGCCCCGGCCGGTCGATGGCGGCGATGGCGGCCGCCACCGCATCGCGGTGGTCGCTCGGCGGCAGCACCGGCATGGGCGAGGTGGAAAAGGCGGCGACGCCCATGCGGTCGGCCGGCCGGCGCGCGAGGAATTCCGTAAGCAGGCGCTTGGCGGCGGCGGATTTCGATTCCTCGCCCTGCCCCGGCTGCCGGTTGGCGAAGGTGGTGTCCATGCTCGCGGAGCGGTCGAGCAGCAGCATCAGGTGGGCGCCGTTGCCGATGCGGGTGATGCTCTCCGCCCTGCGGTGCAATCCGGCGAGGCCCAGCACCAGCGCGCCGATGGCCACCACCCCGGCCGCCCTGAGCCCCAGCTCCATGGCCAGGGAGAGCCCGTCGCGCGGGGCGAGCGCGAGATCGGGTGTCGTGGCGCCGCGAAAGGGACCGGCGAGCAGCGGCAGCACGCAAAGCGCGAGCAGCAGGAGCGCCAGCGGGTGGTCCACGGCGAGGCCGGTTCCGAGGCTGTCGGCCCACCCGTCGAAATTCCCGCTCATGCCGCGTCCTCCACGATCCGCGTGGGCGCGCGCCGCTCCGCCTGCGCGAGGCGGGTGGCGATGGCGATGAGCTCCGGCGGCGGAAGCCGCGCCATGGCGGCCTCGGCGCCCGCGCCGAAGAAGGCGATGCGCGAGGCCTCGAACAGGCGCGCCACGTCTACCTGCCGCGCCGCGAGGTGCGGCGCTCGGGAGAGGAGGTCGGCCGTGTCTTCCGCCAGGAGGCGGCGGCCGGCGGTTTCATCGAAGGCACGGTGCAGGGCGACGAGAGCGGAAAGATAGGCGGCCGCGTCCTGCGGCGCCCCCCGCCTGCGGATGGCGCGCGCCGCCCCGTCGAACGGCCGGTGGTGACGACCGAAGGGGCGCCAGCCCCGCGCCGCCGCCAGCCCCAGTCCTGCCAGGGCCAGGACCGCCGCCGCGAGCGCCGCCCGTTCCGCGTCGGGGCGCAGGGGGAAGGGCGCAGGGGGAATGTCCGGTTGCAGAGCCAGCGGGCTGTCGCCCGTGCTCGGCACCAGCTCGCGCAGGGGCGACGTGACAAAGCGGAAGGGCGGCACGGTCAATTCCCGCCGTGCCGCGCCGTCGCGGATGGTGAGCGCCACGGCCGGTATCTCCAGCGCGCGCGGTTCCAGCGCGGCGTAAAAGCTCTGGTAGGTCATCCGCAGGCGAAAGGGGCCGGACGCCTCGGCGGTGGGTGCGGGCGAGATGTCCACGGCCACGAGGTCGAGCCAGCTCGAAACGCGGTGCGGCTGCGGCAGGCTCGCGGGGTCGAGGCGTACGCCGGGGTCGAGGCGGATCAGCGCTTCGAGGGTGAGCGTGTCGCCCAGCACGTAGCCGAAGGCGCGCGGGGCCTGGACGGTGATGTCCGTCGCCGCCGCGATGGCCGGGGCCAGCACCAGGGCCCCCGAAAGGGCGAGCGCCCTAGAGCGTTTCCGAGCGAAGTGGAAACCGGTTCGCGTGAAGGAAACGCGTGATTGCACGAGGATAGATCGTTTCAGTGTCTCCATGAAACACTGAAACGATCTAGCGGCGCGCGAGATGGTCGAGCAGCGCATCGGGGTCAAACCGGTCGACGAGGTGGAAGGGCGCCGCGCCGCGCGCGGCGAAGAGGGTATCGAGCGCCGCGCGCCGTGCTTCGGCCCGGGCCTGCCAGCGCGCGTGCAGGCGCGGATGCATCACCACGAGGCGCCGGCGGCCGGTTTCCGCGTCCTGAAGGTCGAGGAGGCCGAAGCGCGGCGGCGCGCTTTCGGCGCGGCTGTCCCGCGCCACCACGGGGATGATATCGTGCCGCCAGAGGGCATCGAGCAGTGCCGTGATGTCCGCCTCCGGCATCAGGAAATCGGAGACGAGGAACACCAGCGCGCGAGCCCGCGGCAGATGCTCGGCCGCCGCAGCGAGGCCCCGGCTGCCCGACCCGGTGCAGGTCGCGGCGGCGATGCGGGCGCGCACCTCGCGGGCGAGGCCCCGGCGGCGGGTTGGGGGAATGTGCAGATCGGGCCGCGGCGCGGCATCGGCGGCGAGGAGGCAGAAGGCGTCGCCGCAGGCCTGCGCGGAGGCGGCCACGGTGGCCGCGAGCTGCGCCGCCTCGCCGCGCACGCCGCCGAAGCCCATGGAGCCGGAAAGGTCCAGCATCACCGCCACGGTGGCGGCGCGGCGCGCGGCGAAGGCGCGGGCGTGAATCGCCTCGAACGGATCTCGCAGGCTGGCGCGGATGTCGATGCGGCGCGGGTCCGCCTGCGCCAGCAGCGGCACGAGGCCCTGGAACAGCCCTTCCCCGCCGCGCCCGGCGGCCGGGTGCGCGCCGGGCGCCTGCCCGCGCGGGCGCCAGCGCAGCGCATAGGGCAGGGCGGGAATGGCGCGCGGATCGCCATCGGCGGGGGCTGCGTCGGTCATGGCACGGGCACCGTCTCGAAGGCCGCGCGGCAGAGCGCGCCGGCAAGCACGTCCCGTCGCATCTCGTAGACCGGATCGAGGAAGATGCGGTGGGCCATCACCTCCGGGAACACGGCGCGCAGATCCTCCGGCACCACCATGTCGCGCCCTTCCAGCCACGCGCGCACGCGCGCCGCGCGTACCAGGAAGGAGAGGCCGCGCGGGCTCGCGCCGCCCTGCACCAAGCGTTCCATGCGCACATCCGGCAGGGTGATGCCGGCCTTGTGCGGCGCGCGCACGGCATCCCACAGAGCGATGGTGTAGTCGGCGATGGCGGGGCTCGCGTGCACGCGCTCCTGGATGCGGCGGGCGACGGCGCCGAGGCGGCGGTGGTCGAGCATCGCCTCGCCCACCTCGCCGATGAGCCGGTCGGTGTCGTGAAAGCGGGGATCGAAGATGAGGGCGCGGCGGGCCTCGTGATCCTCCGGCATCGCCACCTGCACCTCCATGAAGAAGCGGTCGCGGGCGGCGGCGGGCAGCTCGAACGTCTCTTCCCGCTCCACGCGGTTGCGATCCGCGAACACCTGGAGGTGGGGGAAATGCTCGTCCCGGCCGAAGGCGGAGACGGAGCCTTCCGCCATCAGCCGCAGCAGCAGGGAGTGCACCTGCGGCCGGGCGCGGTTGATCTCGTTGAAGAAGAAGATGGAGAGGTCGCTCCCGCGCTTCAGCAGCGGGCCGGGGTCGATGCGCGGGCGGCCGTCGTCGGCGATGCGCGCGTCGTAGACGAGATCGGCGGGCATGAGGTCGATGGTGCCTTCCACCCGCGCATAGGCGCCGCCGATGGCGCGCGCCATGGCGCGCAGCAGCGTGGTCTTGCCCACGCCCACGTCGCCCTCCAGCAGCACGTGGCCGCGCGCGAAGACGGCGATGGCGAGGAGGCGGATGGTGCGCGCCTGCCCGAGCACCACCTTGCCCACCTCGCGCTCGAAGGCGAGGGCGCGCGCGCGCCATTCGGCGAGGGCGGCACCGGTGCCGGCGGCGGCGTCCATGTCCTGGTCGGTTTCCATGTCCGTTCTTGTCCCGCAGTTTCCTCGCGCAGGCTGGGCGCGGGAAAAAATGGCGCAGCCGGCCGGGGCGGAAAGGCCGCGAGGGGCCCGTTCGCATCCCGGCGGGCCGCGCCAGTTGGCCCACCATCCATCGGAGGATTGCCCGGCAGAAAATGTTCAGGCTTCTGCCCTGCTGGTGGGGGTCGGGGCGCGGCGAGCGTCAGTTCGTGGGAATCTTGCTCACGTCGTAGACGAACTTGCCGGTCTTCTGGAAATACTCGACGCGCTTCTTGTTGCGCTCCTCCATCGCGGCGATGGACTGGGACTGCTTGTTCAGCTCCGTCGGGCTGTGCTTGGGGTCATACTTCGAGCCCGCGACCTTGTCGGGGTAGCCGGGCTTCGGCTCCCAGCAGTCTCCCGGCGCGCGGCAGCTCGTGCCGTCGTAGGCGAAGGCGCCCGAGGCGGCGAGAAGCGTGCCGGCGGTGGCGAGGGCGGCCAGCGCCGGGCGGGCGAAGGCGCTGCGAAGGCGATGGAATTGGCTCACTGCTTGGTTCCTCCCGTTTCCGAATTGAGGCTGGCCGCCGTGGCGGCGCTCGCCTTGCACACCGGCGCCTGCTCGAGGGGCGGGGTGTGATCGTTGTGCCCGTCGAAGGGCTTGAACGCGGCGCGCTGGGCGGGGGTGAGCCAGGTGGCCTCCTGGGGGTCGTCCTTGTAGACGTGGCGCACCCAGGCCATCACGTGCAGCATGTCGTCCAGGGTGAGGGCGCCGTACATGGGCCCCATCTGGCCGTTGGCGCCGCCGAAGATGGTTTCGAACAGGCCCTGGTCGGTCATGTTCTTGGGATAGGTCCAATAGGCATCGTTGAGGCCGGGGCCGATCTTGCCCTCGCCGTAGTGGCCGTGGCAGCCCGAGCACATGGACAGGAACAGATCCTTGCCCTTGGGCAGGCAGCTTTCGTTTTCCAGGTAGATGTTCTTGCCGGTGGCGAGGAACACCTTCACCGCCTCGGTGTCGCGCCCTTCCGGCGGCGCCTCGGAAAGGTCCAGGGGCTGGCCGGTGATGGTATGGGTGAAGTTGAGCGTCGCCTGGGCCGTCAGGGCGCAGCCGAGCACCGCTATGCCTGCGATGAGGCCTCGGGTGGCGAGCTTGATCCAGCAGAAATCGCGCATGTCTTGAAACCGGAGCTTGGGGGGCAGAAGCGGAAGCCGGCTCAGCTGTTGGGCTTCAGCAGGGGAATGCCTTCCTCGATCAGGATGGCGTCGATGCGCGGCCGAGCCTTCACGAGCGCCGCGTCCACCTCTTTCAGCAGGGCCTCGTCGCCTTTGCGCACCGCCACCGACTGGTCGTAGTGAAGCGGAATGGGGGTGCCGTCGAAGCGGGAGAGGTCGGTGGTGGCCACCGTCATGCGCAGGGGCACGGGAGAGGCCTTCACATAGCGCGCCACCTCCGGCGCGAAGGCGAAGGCGATGTCTGCCTCGCCCTTCTCCACCTCGCTCACCATGCGCTCGCCGGGGATCTCCACATACTGGTTGCGCGGCGAGCGGAAGTTCACGAGGCCGTAGAGATGGGCCGCATTGTCCTCATACTTGCCGAGCTTCTTCAGCATGGTCTCGCCCGGCGAGTAGAAGCGGATGACGAAGCGACCGAGATCCTTGATCTGCTGGTCCTGCCAGTCTCCGGTCGTGACGTTCCGGTCGGCCTTCGTCACGAACACATAGCTCGTGCGGTAATAGGGCTTGGAGGAGAGCACGCGGGCATCGCCGGTATCCACGCCCATCACCACGTCGCACAGGTTCTTGTCGAGCCCGTCGCGCACCTGGTAGATGGCCGGCTTTCCCGACCAGACGAACACCGCCTCGCGGCCCATGGCCTCCGCGAGCACCCTGGCGATGCGGTTCTCGAAGCCCTCGCCGCCCTTCTGGGAGAAGGGGGCCTCCACCTCGGAGGCGCAGATGCGCAAGGTGCCGGCGGCGGCCTGCGCCTCGGGGGCCTCTGCGGTCCTGGCCTCGTCGGCCCTGGCTGCGGTGCTTTTCGCCTCGCTCCCCGCATGGGCGGGGGCGAACTGGGCGGCCGTCGCGGCGGTGGCGGCGAGCGCTGTGCCGAGCACGACGGCGAGGGCGGTGCCGGTGGCAGATGGGATATGGGGCATGGACGCCTCCTCGTGAGGTTCGCCTCGCCTGTGGCCGCGGGGCCGGCGCTGCGGAATGTGGTGCGAGAGGGGCCGGCCGCCGCCGAGGGCGCGCGGCGGCCGGCATCGGCGGCGGGGGTCAGCCGCCGGAGGCGTATTCGCCCACGTTCGGGTCGTCGTAGGGGCCCTTGCCGTCGAGCGAGAACACCATCACGCCGCCGCCCATCTGGGTGTAGTGCTGGAGCTGCTTGAAGGCGCCCACGGAGCCGAGGCCGGCGGTGGGGTCATTGAGGTCGAACACCAGGCCCACGCCCGGCCAGCCGCCGACGCCATAATAGATGGCGACGTACTGCACGCCATTGTGCGTATAGGTCATGGGATGACCGATGACGCCGGAGGGCAGCTTGAACTTCCAGAGCAGCTTGCCTGTGTCGCTGTCGCGGGCCTTGATGAAGCCGTCGAGGGTTCCATAGAACATCACGCCGCCGGCGGTGGCGAGCGTGCCGCCCCAGGCGGCGAAGCGCTCCATCACCTCCCACTTGTACTTGTTGTTGATGGCGTCATACGCCTTCACCTGGCCGAGGCCGAGGTAGTTCTGCCGGTCGCCCTTGGGGCCGGGATACATGTTCAGCGTCGCGCCGACGAAGAACTGTCCCGCCCGGTAGGGCAGCATGAAGGGCTCCCAATCCATGCAGATGTGGTTGATGCCCATGAAGAAGGTCTGGCGCGCCGGGTCGTAGCTGTCGTGGCCCTGGTTGTGGTAGCCCATGGCCGAGGGGCAGACATCGCGCGCCACGTGGTCCATGCGGGTGCCGTACTCCGGGTCGCGCTCGGGCTGGCCCGTCTTCAGGTCCACCTTCTTCACCCAGTTGACGGTGTCGTCGATCTTGTCGGCGGAGACGAGGCTGCCGTCGGTGCGGTCGAGGGTGTAGACGATGCCGTTGCGGTCCGGATGCGTCAGAAGCTTGCGCATCTTGCCGGTCTTGTCCTTCTGCTCGGACAGCATCATCACGTTGACGCCGGCATAGTCCCATTCATCGTGCGGGGTCTTCTGGTAGCCGAACTTGGCTTCACCGCTGTCGATGTCGCGGCCCCAGATGGTCATGGTCCACTTGTTGTCGCCGGGACGCATGGTCTCGTTCCACGGCGCGGGATTGCCGGAGCCGTAATAGACCATGTTGGTGGAGGGATCGAAGGCATACCAGCCCCAGTTGGTGCCGCCGCCGATCTTCCAGGCGTCGCCCTCCCAGGTCTTCGTGCCGAGGCCCTTCTGGCCGTATTGCGGGTTGGCCTTGTTGAAGTCGTCGGCGAGCATCACCTGCTCGTCGGGGCCGGTGGCGTAGGCGCGCCATTTCTGAGCGCCGGTCTTCACGTCATAGGCGGTGACGTAGCCGCGCACGCCGAGTTCGGCGCCCGAGGAGCCCACCAGCACCGTGTCCTTGATCACATAGGGCGCGATGGTGAGGGTGGAGCCCACCTTGATGTCGGAATTCTCCAGCTTCCAATATTCCTCGCCGGTATCCGCCTTGAGCGCCACCACGTTGCCGTCGAGCTGGGTCTTGATGATGAGCGGGCCGGTCTTGCCGTCTCCGGGCCAATAGGCGAGGCCGCGGTTCACCACGTCGCAGCAGGCGACCGCGCGGGCGGTGGGGTTCTGCTTGGGCTTGTGCTGCCAGAGGATGTGACCGGGATCGTCCAGGCCCAGGGCGAAGGTGGTGTTGGGGAAGGGGGAGTGGACATACATCACCCCGTCCACCACCAGCGGCGTGCCCTCGTGGCCGCTGAGCACGCCGGTGGAGAAGGACCAGGCCGGGCGCAGCTTCGCCACGTTGTCCTTGTTGATCTGCTTCTGGGGGCTGAAGTTGTTGGCGTCGTAATTCTTGCCCGTCATGGGCCAGTTCTCGTCGCTCTTGGCGAGCTCAACCAGCTTGTCGTTGGCTCTCGCCATGCCCGCGGCGCCCACCGCGAGCGCAAGGGTGACGGCGACAAGGGATGCGGAAGACAGAAGTCTGTTCATCTGGCGTGTCCTCGGGGTTTCCTCGACCGGCGTTGTCGTTGGGCTTCACGGACGGCGCGTGCCGGTCGGCCGTCCTGCGTGCGGCCCTTCGTCGTGGCCGCTTATTTCTGAGGAGGTGCGCGGGCCGCGCGGCCGCCTGCGCGGCGCCGGGCCTTGTTTCGCGATGTCTTGCGGATGCCGCCCTCCGATTGCGACCAGCCGCTATAAGTTCTTATGTTTTTCTTATCATTCATTATTGGCGTGATGAGAGTTGAAAGCTTTGTGGCGATCTTGTCTCGCGGTGTTTGTGCAATTGCGGACGGGAAAAAGTGGCAATCGCCTCGGGATGAAATGCCCAAGGCTTTGTTGCAACGCGGAAAATTCCACGGTATGGCCTCGCCTTCCCAAGGGGGCGTTTCGTGCTGGATGCGCGGTCGGCAAGACGTATAATGTTGCCATGGAGAGGCGCGTCGTCCGCGTTTGAAAATAATAATAATATTCTCATCAGTTTTAACGCGGGAGGAGCATGTGGAGCATTTCATCTCCGTGGGGGGAGCGCGGTGAGCATGGCGGGGACGGCTCCCGTGTCCGCCGGTGTCGTCTCCGCGCCGGCGCGCCGGCGGGTGCTGACCTTACGCGCGCAGGTCCTCGGCACGGTGCTGGCCATCAATGCGGTGGCGGCGCTGGTGGCGGGCTGGGTGGTCGTGCTCAATGCCCGCGCGGCGGCGCGCAGCGAGATGGCGGCCTCCGTCGAGATGGCCGAGCAGATGGTGCGCGAGGCGGCCGAGCGCATGGTCGAGGACCCGCGCGCGCTGGATGCGGCGCTGCCCAGCCACCTTCGGCACCTGCGCCATGTGCGGCTGAGCGTTTCCGATGCCGGCGGGCGGGTGATCTCCGATGCGGAAGAGGCCCGTGCGCAGGTCGCCTCCGAAAAGGCGCCCGCGTGGTTCTCCCGGCTCGTCGGCGTGGAGGAGATGGCGCGCGACGTGCCGGTCACTCTCGGCGGCGCCACCGTCGCGCACGTGACGGTGGCCGGCGTGCCCGATGACGAAGTGGCGGAGGTCTGGAACGACGTGACGGATTTCGCGGCCGTGGCCGTGGGGGTGAACGCCGCCATCCTCGCCGCGCTGTTCGTGGCGCTGGGGCGGGTGCGGCACGAGCTGGGGCGCTTTCGCGTCGCGCTCGGTGATCTCGAGCAGGCGCGCTTCGGCCGGCCCCTGGTGCCGCCCCGCGTGCGCGAGCTGGCGGAGGTCGCACGGGGGGTGAACGCCCTGGCGGCGGCGCTCGATGCCGCCCGGCGGGAGAACGCCCGCCTCAGCGCCCGCCTCGTGGACCTGGAGGAGGAGGAGCGCCGCCGCATCGCCGGCGAGCTGCATGATGAGCTGGGGCCGCTGCTGTTCGGGCTGAAGGCGGGTTCCGATTCGCTCGCGCGCATGGCGGTCCAGGCTCCGCCCGCCCTGGCGCCACGGCTCGCCGAGCGGGCGGGCAGCCTCGTGGATATCGTGGCGCGGATGCAGGAGGCCAACAGGCGCCTGCTGCGGCATCTGCGTCCGCCGGCCCTGGGCTGCGTGCCGCTGGCGGATGTGCTGGAGAACCTCCTCGCCGACTTTCGCCGCCACGATCCGGAGCGCGCGTTCCTGCTGGAGGCGGGGCCCCTGCGCGCCGGCTACGGCGCCGCGGTGGAGGCCACCCTCTATCGCTGCGCCCAGGAGGGCGTGACCAACGCCCTGCGGCACGGCGAGGCCCGCAGCGTGCGGCTTGCCCTGGCGGAGCGCACGGACGGGGCGGGGCGGGCGTGGCTGCGCCTTGATGTGCGGGACGACGGCGGGGGTCCGCCGCGCGGTGCTCCGGAGGGGCTGGGGCTGGCCGGTATGCGCGAGCGGGTGCGCGCGCTGGGCGGCTGGTGCGCCCTCACGGCCGGCTCGGAGGGCGGTGCCCGCCTCGCGGTGGAGGTGCCGCTCGACGCGCCTGCGGCGGATGGGATGAAATCATGACGAACGTGCTGTTGATCGACGACCATCCCATCGTCGCCCAGGGGTGCCGCTATATCCTGGAGGAGGCGGGGGTGTGCGAGCTGATGGCCGCGAGCACCGCGCTCGCCGGCTATCGCCTGTTCCGCCGCCGGCGGCCGGATGTGGTGATCGTGGACCTCGCGCTCAGCGGCAGCGGCCTCGCGGGGCTCTCGCTGGTGCGGCGGTTCCGTGCGCAGGCGGCGCGCACGCCGATCCTGGTCTTCTCCATGCACGCCGATCCCGTCATCGCCAGCCGGGCGCTGGAGGCGGGCGCCACCGGCTACCTGGTGAAGGATACCTCCGCCGCTGACCTGCTGGAAGCCTTCGACAAGGTGCGCAGGGGGCAGCCCTACATCAGCCATGCCCTGGCGCTGGAGGTGGCGATGATGAGCGCCCGCGCCCGCCCCGGCACCATGGCCGATCTTACCCCGCGCGAGCTGCAGGCGCTGGCGCTGCTGGCGGAGGGCAAGGCCTATGGCCAGATCGCGGACGAGCTGGGGGTGAGCTACAAGACCGTGGCCAACACCTGCTCGCAGCTCAAGGCCAAGCTGGGCGCCGGCACCCTCGCGGAGCTGATCCACCGCGCCATCCGCTACGTCTCCGCCGCGCCCGCCGGGCGGTAGGTTGCGCGCGGCGGGGCTTGCGTTCGCGTGCCGCTTCCGTTTTATTGATGTCATCAGAGACATCGCCGCCGGGCCTCGCGTTGGGGACCGGTAGCAGGGGGACACGATCCCCAGTGGCAAAGCCGCCACCTGCGCTTCCGCAATCCGGGAGCGTCGGTGGCGGCTTTTTTCGTTTTGGGGCAGGCATGAGCGGCGCGAGACAGGCGGCGGAGCAGGTGAGGAGCGTGTGCCCCTATTGCGGGGTCGGCTGCGGCATCGTGCTCGACGTGCGCGACGGCAAGGTGGTGAAGGTGAGCGGCGACAAGGCGCATCCGGTCAATGCCGGGCGCCTGTGCACCAAGGGCTCCACCTGCGCCGAGCCGCTCGGCAAGGGCCGCCTCAGCGGCGCCTTCGTGCGGGCCGCGCGGGGGGCGGAGCAGCTTCCCCTGCCGCTGGACGAGGCCATCGCCCACACCGCCGGCCGGCTCCGGGACATCATCCACCGCGAGGGGCCGGATGCCTTCGCCTTCTACATCTCGGGCCAGATGTCCATCGAGGCGCAGTATCTCGCCAACAAGCTGGCCAAGGGCTTCATCCGCACGCGCCACATCGAATCGAACTCGCGCCTGTGCATGGCGAGCGCCGGCAGCGGCTACAAGCTTTCCCTCGGCTCCGACGCGCCGCCCGGCTCCTATGACGATCTCGACGCCGCCGACCTGTTCCTCGTCATCGGCGCCAACATGGCCGATTGCCACCCCATCCTGTTCCTGCGGATGATGGACCGGGTGAAGGCGGGCGCGCGCCTCATCGTGGTGGACCCGCGCCGCACCGCCACCGCGGAGAAGGCGGACCTCTTCCTGCGGGTCCGGCCCGGCACCGATCTCGCCTTCCTCAACGGGCTGCTGCACCTGCTGGCGGCGGAAGGCGGCCTCGATCGGGATTTCATCGCCCGCCACACCTCCGGCTGGGCGGAGGTGGAGGCTCAGCTTCCGGATTACGCGCCGCAGGCCGTGGCCGCGCTCACCGGCATCGCGGAGGAGGACCTGCGCGCGGCCGCCCGGATGATCGGCGCGGCGAAGGCCTTCACCACCTGCTGGACCATGGGCCTCAACCAGAGCAGCCACGGCACCGCCAACACCACCGCCATCTGCAATTTGCACCTCGCCACCGGGCAGATCTGCCGGCCCGGCGCCGGGCCCTTCTCCCTCACCGGCCAGCCCAATGCCATGGGCGGGCGGGAGATGGGCTACATGGGGCCGGGTCTGCCCGGCCAACGCAGCGTGGCGAGCGGCGCCGACCGCGCCTTCACCGAAGCCCGCTGGGGCCTTCCCGCCGGCACCATCCGCCCCGAGGCGGCCACCGGCACCCTCGCCATGTTCGAGGAGATGAAGGCGGGGCGCATCAAGGCGTGCTGGATCATCTGCACCAATCCGGTGGCCTCGGTGGCGAACCGCCAGGTGGTGATCGACGCGCTGAAGACCGCCGAGCTGGTCATCGTGCAGGATGCCTTCCTCGACACGGAAACCGCGCTCTATGCGGATGTGCTGCTGCCCGGCGCGCTGTGGGCGGAGGCGGACGGCGTGCTCGTCAATTCGGAACGCACCCTCACGCTCGCCGCCGGCGCGGTGGCGCCCCCCGGCGCGGCGCGGGCGGACTGGCGGCTCATCGCCGACGTGGCCCGCGCCATGGGCCACGACGAGGCTTTCACCTATGCCGATGCGGCCGAGGTGTTCGCGGAGATCGCGGGCTTCTCCAATCGCGCCACCGGCTATGACCTGCGGGGCGCGAGCCATGCCCGCCTGCGCGCCGGGCCGCTGCAATGGCCGCTCGCGCCCGAGGGGACGGCGCGCAACCCCATCCGCTACCTGAACGACGGCCGCCACATGCCCCTGCGCGTGGCGGCCGACGGCACCACGCCGGCGCTGCGCTTCGCGACCCCGGACGGGCGGGCGCGATTCGCGCCTTCGCCCCACGCGCCCCCGGCCGAGAGGCCGGACGCGGACTTTCCGCTGGTGCTCAACACCGGCCGCGTGCAGCACCAGTGGCACACCCTCACCAAGACCGGGAAGGTGCCGGCCCTCAACAAGCTCAATCCGGGGCCGTTCCTGGAGCTGCACCCCGAGCGGGCGAAGCGGCTCGGCATCAAGGAGGGGGATCGGGTCGAGGTGCGCTCGCGGCGCGGGCGGGCGGTGCTGCCGGCGCGGCTCAGTGACCGGGTGGCGGAGGATGCCTGCTTCGCGCCCTTCCATTGGAACGACGTGTTCGGCGACGGCCTCGCCATCAACGCGGTGACGAGCGATGCCGTCGATCCCCTGTCCCACCAGCCGGAACTGAAGATCGCCGCGGTGGCCCTTTCACGGGTGGGCCCCGCGCCGGAACGGGAGGCCATCGCGATGGCGCGCGCACCCCATGCACCTGATGCCCCGCGCGTGCCGGCGCCAGCCGCCGCGCCGTCTTCCGCCATCGCGGCCTGCGCCGAGATGCTGGGCGTGGCGCCGAGCCTGGACCTGACGCTCACGCCCGAGGAACAGCTCTACCTGAAGGGGCTGCTCAGCGGGTTGATGGCACAGCCGGTGGCGGAAGGGCGCGAGGTGCCGGTGCTTCCGCCCTCGGCGCCGGTGGGCGATGCCACGCGGCTGGTGGTGAACGGCCTCTTCGCCGGCCTGTTCTCCCGCATGCCCGCGGGCGCGGCGGCGGATGCGCCCGTCATCGTCGCCTTCGCCTCGCAGACCGGCCGGGCGGAGGCGGAGGCGGGCGCCCTCGCCGGGGCGCTGCGCGAGGCCGGGCTCGGCGTGCGGCTCGCTGCCATGGATGAGCTGGGGCCGGAGGACCTGCCGCGCGCCGGCGCCGCCTTGTTCGTGGCGAGCACCTTCGGCGACGGCGACCCGCCCGACAACGGCGGCGCCTTCTGGGCGCGGCTCAGCGGGCCGGAAGCACCCCCGCTTCAGGATCTGCGCTTCGGCGTGCTGGCCTTCGGCGACAGCACCTATGCGCAGTTCTGCGGCTTCGGCCGCAAGCTCGACGCGCGCCTCGCGGAGCTGGGCGGCCAGCGCCTTCTGGAGCGCGCCGATTGCGAGCCGGACGGGGAGGACGCGGTGGCCGAATGGCGGCGCAGCGCGGCGCGCATGCTCCGCGCCGGCCCCTCCGCCGAGGTCTCGCCCGCCGAGGTCTCGCCCGTGCCGAAGCCGTCGCCGGTCCAGGGTCCGCGTCAGGCGCGGCCGGCGCGGATCATCCGCAACCGCCTGCTCAACGCGCCGGGCAGCGGCAAGGAGGTGCGCCAGATCGGCCTCGCCATCGGCACCCTCGCCTACGAGGCCGGTGACGCGCTGGGCGTCTTGCCGCGCAACGATCCCGCCCTCGCGGCCGAGATCATGGCGCTGCTCTCCCTTTCCCCCGATGCCCCCGTGAGCCTCGGCGCCCTGGGCGAGATGCCGCTTCGCGAGGCGCTGGAGCGCCACTGCGAGATCGCCCGGCCCCATGGGGACGTGCTGCGCTGGTGGGCCGGCCTCGCGGGAGACGACGAGCTTGCCGGACGGCTCGCCGGGGAGCGGGCGGAGCTGGAGCGCTGGCTGTGGGGGCGGCAGCTCGCGGATATCCTGCGCCGCGCGCCGCGGGCGGTGGCGGCGGGGGAGCTCGCAGCCGTGCTCAAGCGCCTCAGGCCACGGCTCTATTCCATCGCATCGAGCCCGCTGGCCGCGCCGGGTGAGGTGGACCTCACCGTTTCCACCGTCCGCTATGCCTGCGACGGGCGGCGACGCGCGGGGGTGGCCTCCGCGTTCCTGGCCGACCGGGCGGAGGAGGCGGAGGTGTTCATCCAGCGCTCCGCCCATTTCCGGGTGCCCGAGGCGGGGGAGACGCCCATCGTCATGATCGGCCCCGGAACCGGCATCGCCCCCTTCCGCGCCTTCCTTCAGCAGCGCGCGCTCACCGGCGCGCGGGGACGCAACTGGCTGTTCTTCGGCGAGCAGCGCGCCGCCGGCGATTTCTACTACCGGGAGGAGCTGGAGGGGTGGCTGAAGGGCGGCCACCTGACCCGTCTCGACACCGCCTTCTCCCGTGACCAGCCGGAGAAGATCTATGTGCAGCATCGCATGCGCGCGGCCGGCGCCGAGCTGTGGCGGTGGCTGGAGGAGGGGGCCCATGTCTATGTCTGCGGCGACGCCGCGCGCATGGCGAAGGACGTGGAGGGGGCGCTCGTGGACATCATCGCCGCCCACGGCGGGCTGGGCGCGGAGGCGGCGCGGGACTATGTTGCGCGCATGGGCGCGGCGAGGCGTTATGTCCGGGACGTGTATTGATGAGGGTGCAGGGGGCGTGCCGGCGTGGTACCGCGTGCGAAGCGCGGGCATGAATGCGTGATGCGCGACGCCGATCTTTCCATTCTCGTCATCGATGAAAATGCCATTCGCGCGCAGATCATCGAGGAGGGCCTGCGCGCGGCCGGGCACAGCCGCGTCAGCGTGGTGCGGGAGATCCAGGGCGTGGCGCGCACCATCGAGCGCGTGGCGCCGGATGTGATCGTCATCGACCTCGAAAACCCCAACCGGGACATGCTGGAAAGCATGTTCCTGCTCTCGCGCTCGGTGCGCCGGCCCATCGCCATGTTCGTGGATCGCTCCGACAGGGCCGCCATCGAGGCGGCGGTGGAGGCGGGCGTCTCCGCTTATGTGGTGGACGGGCTGAAGCAGGAGCGGGTGAAGCCCATCCTCGACATGGCCATCAGCCGCTTCAACGCCTTCTCGCGCATGGCGCGGGAGCTGGAGGAGGCGCGCACCGAGCTGGAGAATCGCAAGACGCTGGACCGCGCCAAGGCCATCCTTATGAAATCGCGCGGGCTTTCGGAAGAGGCGGCCTACAAGCTGCTGCGCACCACCGCCATGAACCAGAACCGCAAGATCGCCGACATCGCCCAGAGCCTCGTCATGGCGGCTGGACTGCTGGAGGGCTAGCCATGTCCGAGGATGCCGACATCCGGGTGGGCTTCGTGCCCCTGCTCGACAGCGCCATCGTGGTGAGCGCGGTGGCTAAGGGCTTCATCCGCGAGGAGGGCCTCGTGGTGACGCTCACCCGCGAGCCCTCCTGGAGCAGCATCCGCGACCGGCTCGCGGTGGGGGCGCTCGATGCCGCGCACATCCTCGCGCCCATGCCCATCGCCGCCAACCTCGGCCTGTTCCCGCTCTCGCCCTCCCTTATCGCCCCCATCGCCATGGGCCTCGGCGGCAATGCGGTGACGGTTTCCAACGCGGTGGCGCGGGAGATGGAGGAGGCCGGGGCGGACGAGACGCTCGATGCGGGCATCGCCGGCCGCGCCCTGCGCCGGGTGGTGGCCGCGCGGCGCGGGCGGGGGCTGCCGGCGCTCCGGTTCGGCGTGGTCTATTCCTTCTCCGGGCACAATTTCGAGCTCCGGTTCTGGCTCGCCGCCTGCGGCATCGATCCGGACCGGGACGTGGAAATCGTGGTGCTGCCGCCGCCGCAGATGCCGGCGGCCCTGGCGCGGGGCGAGATCGACGGCTTCTGCGCCGGCGAGCCCTGGAACACGGCTGCGGTGCGCTGGGGCGCGGGGCATCTCGCCACCGTGAAGGCCAGGATCTGGCGGTCCAGCCCGGAAAAGGTGCTCGGCGTCTCGCGCCCGTGGGCGGATGAGAACCCCGCGGCGCTGGATGCCTTCCTGCGCGCGCTCTACCGCGCCGCTTTGTGGTGCGCGGACAGGGGCAACCATGTCGAGCTCGCCCGCATCCTCGCCGCGCCGCGCTTCCTGGACGTGGACCCCGCGCTGCTGCTCACGGGCCTCAGCGGGGCGATGGAGGTGGCGCCCGGCCGCATCGTGCAGGTGGACGACTTCTTCCTCACGGCCGCCAAGGCCGCCACCTTCCCCTGGCAGAGCCACGCGCTGTGGTTCTACAGCCAGATGGTGCGCTGGGGGCTGTGCAGCCATTCTCCTCACAACGCCTTGATCGCGCGCGATTCCTACCGCCCCGATCTCTACCGGCGGGCGCTGCGCGGGCTCGGCGCGCCGCTGCCCGGCGCGAATCTCAAGGTGGAGGGCGCCCTTCTGGCGCCGACCCCCGTGGGGGCCGCCAATTCCAGCCTCGTGCTGGGGCCGGACGGCTTCTTCGACGGGCACATCTTCGACCCCGACCATATCGACGACTACATCCGCGCGCAGATGGCCGCGCGGGTGCCTGACATGACCGAAGACTGAGCGTGGCCTGTTCAATTTTAGGGCAATGGCGCCAAATGTGAAGCAAATGGCGCGCCGCAACAGAATGGTTGTTGCGGACTTAGAATAAGCATGGTTCTGTAGCTCATCCCAATATTCGGCACCCAACGACGGGTGCCCTGGCAAAGCCGCCAAGCCGTTCCTGTCCCTTCCGGGGCCTGGAGACGGTTTCGCGGCTTTTTTGCTTTTCGCCCCCGCAAGCGCGGGCCTCCGTCTCCACCGGGCACTGTCCCCGAACTTCGAGATTGGCACACATGACCGATGCCGTGACGAAGCGCTTCTTCCTTCTCTCCTCGCTGGCGCTTGCGGTGGGGCTTTGCGCGCCCGCCTTCGCCGGCCCACTGCCGGTGGAGAAGGACGAGCTGAAGCTGGGCTTCATCAAGCTCACCGACATGGCGCCGCTGGCCATCGCCAAGGAGAAGGGCTTCTTCGAGGACGAGGGGCTCTACGTGACCCTGGAGCCGCAGGCGAACTGGAAGGTGCTGCTCGACCGCGTCATCACCGGCGAACTCGACGGCGCCCACATGCTGGCCGGCCAGCCGCTCGCCGCCACCATCGGCTTCGGCACGAAGGCCGACATCGTCACGCCCTTCTCCATGGATCTGAACGGCAACGCCATCACCGTCTCCAACGCGGTGTGGGCGGAGATGAAGCCGAAGATCCCCACGGGGCCGGACGGCAAGCCGCAGCATCCCGTCAAGGCCGATGCGCTGAAGCCGGTGGTGGAGCGCTACAAGGCCGAGGGCAAGCCCTTCAACCTGGGCATGGTGTTCCCGGTTTCCACCCACAATTACGAGTTGCGCTACTGGCTCGCCGCCGGCGGCATCAACCCCGGCTATTACTCGCCGACCGATGTCTCGGGCCAGATCAAGGCCGACGCGCTCCTCTCCGTGACCCCGCCGCCGCAGATGCCGGCGACGCTGGAGGCAGGCACTATCGTCGGCTATTGCGTGGGCGAGCCCTGGAACCAGGCGGCGGTGTTCAAGGGCATCGGCGTGCCGGTGGTGACCGATTACGAGATCTGGAAGAACAATCCGGAGAAGGTGTTCGGCCTCACCAAGGAATTCACGCAGAAATACCCGAACACCACCCTCGCCCTCACCAAGGCGCTGATCCGCGCCGCGCGGTGGCTGGATGAGAACAACGACGCCAATCGCGCCGAGGCGGTGAAGATCCTTGCGAAGGCCGAATACGTGGGCGCGGATGCCAAGGTCATCGCCAACTCCATGACCGGAACCTTCGAATACGAGAAGGGCGACAAGCGCCCGGCGCCGGATTTCAACGTCTTCTTCCGTTACAACGCGACCTATCCCTTTTATTCCGATGCGGTCTGGTATCTCACCCAGATGCGCCGCTGGGGCCAGATCCCCGAGCAGAAGTCCGACGCCTGGTATGCCCAGACCGCAAAGGACGTCTACAAGCCCGACATCTACATGAAGGCGGCCGCGCTCCTCATCGAGGAAGGCAAGGCAAAGAAGGACGAGTTCCCCTTCGGCACCGACGGCTACAAGCCCGCCACCTCCGACTTCATCGACGGCGTCACCTACGACGGCAAGACCCCCAATGCCTACATCGACGCCCTCCCCATCGGCCTGAAGGGCAGCCAGAAGGTCGAGGGCAACCAGGTCACCGGCGGCTGAGCGCGTTCAAGGCGAGGACCCTTCCCATGTCCGATATTTCCCGAACCCTCGATGGCGAGGCCTCAAGGGCCGCGCGCCGGGAGAAGGCCTTCCAGGCCATCAACCGCGCCGCCTCCTGGCTCAATGTGCTGGGCCTCGGCTTCGTGGTCCCGCTCCTGAAGATCGCCGCCGGAGACAACGTCTCCGAGCAACTCGGCGAGCTGAAGCGGGTGCTGCTGGTGCCGCTCGCGGGCATCCTGGTGTTCCTCGCCATCTGGGCGGTCCTGGCGCCCAGGGTGCAGACCTCGCTCGGCGCCATCCCCGGCCCCATGGCGGTGGTGGAGCAGGCCGGCGTGCTGTTCGCCGACCACGCCGCCGAGCGCCAGAAGGCCGCGGATTTCTATGCCCGCCAGGAGGCCCGCAACGCCGCCCTGGTGGCCCAGGGCAAGGCCGACCAGGTGAAGGTGCGCGCCTATACCGGCAAGCCCACCTATGTGGACCAGATCTTCACCTCCCTGTTCACGGTGGGGCTGGGCTTTCTCATCGGCACGCTCATCGCGGTGCCCGTGGGCATTGCCTCCGGCCTTTCGAAGACCTTCAACGGCGCCATCAATCCGCTGATCCAGATCTTCAAGCCGGTGTCGCCGCTGGCGTGGCTGCCCATCGTCACCATGGTGGTCTCGGCGGTGTACCTGAACCCCGCCGACTGGCTGCCGAAATCCATGGTGATCTCGGCGGTGACGGTGACGCTGTGCTCACTGTGGCCCACCATCATCAACACCGCGCTCGGCGTCGCTTCCATCGACAAGGACCTGGTGAACGTCGGCAAGGTGCTGCAGCTCTCCACCTTCACCACCATCCGCAAGCTGGTGCTGCCCTCGGCCCTGCCGCTCATCTTCACGGGGCTGCGGCTCTCCCTGGGCGTGGGCTGGATGGTGCTGATCGCGGCCGAGATGCTGGCCCAGAACCCCGGCCTCGGAAAGTTCGTGTGGGACGAGTTCCAGAACGGGTCGTCCTCCTCCCTGGCGCGCATCATGGTGGCGGTGTTCACCATCGGCATCATCGGCTTCGCGCTCGACCGGCTGATGTTTGCGCTCCAGTCCGCCTTCACCTTCACCACGAACCGCTGAGGGAGGGGACATGAACGCGCTCTCCCCGCGCTCCGGCGCGCCCATCCTGGAGGCCCGCGGCGTCGCCAAGGGCTTCGGGACGGGCGACGCCTGCAACCCGGTGCTGGCGGGCATCGACCTTCAGGTGCACGAGGGCGAGTTCATCGCCATCGTCGGCTTCTCCGGCTCCGGCAAGTCCACCCTCATCTCCCTGCTGAGCGGCCTTGCCGCGCCGGATGCGGGCGAGGTGCGCTTCAAGGGCGCGCCCGTCACCGGGCCCGCGCCGGAGCGCGGCGTGGTGTTCCAGAACTACGCGCTCATGCCCTGGCTCTCGGTGGAGGCCAATGTCGCGCTCGCCGTGGAGGCGGTGCACAAGGCCCTGACGAAGGCCGAGCGGCGCGAGATCGTCTCCGCCTACATCGACATGGTGGGCCTGTCCCACGCGAAGGAGCGCAAGCCGGCGGAGCTTTCCGGCGGCATGCGCCAGCGGGTGTCGGTGGCGCGGGCGCTCGCCATGCGGCCGGATGTGCTGCTGCTCGACGAGCCGCTCTCGGCGCTGGACGCGCTCACCCGCGCCAAGCTGCAGGACGAGTTCGCGGCCATCTGCGAGCGGGAGAAGAAGACCATCGTCCTCGTCACCAACGACGTGGACGAAGCCATCCTGCTGGCGGATCGCATCCTGCCGCTCACCCCCGGCCCCGAGGCGAGCCTGGGCCGTTCCTTCACGGTGGACCTGCCCCGGCCGCGCGAGCGCGGCGCCATGAATTCGGACCCGGCCTTCATCCGCATCCGCGCGGAGGTGACGGAATATCTGCTCGACCTCGGCGCCCGGCGCGGCGTGGACGCGCACCGCGAGATCACCCTGCCCAAGGTGGTGCCCATCACCCAGAAGCCGCAGGCGGAAAAGCTGCCGGCGGCCTATGCCAAGCGCGCTCATTCGCCCATCGAGCGGCGCTATGTCGAGTTCTCCGAGGTGCGCAAGGTCTATCCCACGCCCAAGGGGCCGCTGACCGTGGTGGACGGCTTCGACCTGAAGATCAACAAGGGCGAGTTCATCTCCATCATCGGCCATTCCGGCTGCGGCAAGTCCACCGTCCTGTCCATGGCGGCGGGGCTCAATGCCATCTCGTCCGGCGGTATCGTGCTGGACGGGCGCGAGATCTCCGGCGCGGGGCCGGACCGGGCGGTGGTGTTCCAGGCGCCCTCCCTCATGCCGTGGCTCACGGCGCGGGAGAACGTGGCCCTGGGCGTGGACAAGGTCTACCCCGAGGCCAGCGCGGCCGAGCGGCGCGACATCGTGGAATACTATCTCCAGCGCGTCGGCCTCGGCGACGCCATGCACCGGCTCGCCGCCGACCTTTCGAACGGCATGCGGCAGCGGGTGGGCATCGCCCGCGCCTTCGCCCTCTCGCCCAAGCTGCTGCTGCTGGACGAGCCCTTCGGCATGCTGGACAGCCTCACCCGCTGGGAGCTGCAGGAAGTGCTGATGGAGGTGTGGGCGCGCACCAAGGTCACCGCCATCTGCGTCACCCACGATGTGGACGAGGCCATCCTGCTGGCCGACCGGGTGGTGATGATGTCGAACGGGCCGAACGCGCGGATCGGCAACATCATGGCGGTGGACCTGCCGCGCCCCCGTAGCCGCAAGGCCCTGCTGTCCCACCCCGATTACTACGCCTATCGCGAGGAGCTGCTCGACTTCCTCGAAGCCTATGAGGGCGGCGCGGACCCGGCGCCGGAGCAGCTCCAGGCCATCCAGAACAAGAGGGCGGCGCGCATGGCGCGCCAGTCCGCGCCCCGGGCCGGGGCGGTGGGCTGACATGAGCGGAGCATAGCGATGAATACGGAGCAGATAGAGCTGGTGCGCGCCTCCTTCGCGAAGGTGGCGCCCATCAAGGATGCGGCGGCGGGCCTGTTCTACGGCCGCCTGTTCGAGACCGCGCCGGAGGTGAAGCCCCTCTTCAAGGGCGACATGACCGAGCAGGGCCGGAAGCTGATGGCCACCCTCGCGGTGGTGGTCAACGGCCTCGCGAACCTCGACGCCATCCTGCCGGCGGTGAAGGCGCTGGCGGTGAAGCACGTCGACTACGGGGTCATTCCCGAGGATTACGCGAAGGTCGGGGCGGCCCTGCTGTGGACCCTGGAGCAGGGCCTCGGCGCCGATTTCACCCCGGACGTCCGCGACGCCTGGGCGAGCGCCTACGCCACCCTTTCCGATGCCATGATCCAGGCCGCCCACCAGCCCGCCTGAGGACCCGAAGGACACAGCCGTGACCCAGAAGCTCGTCATCGTCGGCAACGGCATGGCCCCCGGCAGGATGCTGGAGGCGCTGCTCGAAAAGGCCCCCGGCCTCTACGACATCACCATTTTCAACGCCGAGCCGCGCGTCAATTACGACCGCATCATGCTCTCGCCGGTCCTATCCGGCGAGAAGGCCTACGAGGACATCATCATCCACGACGATGCCTGGTACGCCTACCACGGCATCACCCTGCACAAGGGCGCGCGGGTGACCGGCATCGACCGCGCGGCGAAGACGGTGACCGCCGCCAACGGCATCACCGCCGCCTACGACAAGCTGGTAATCGCCACCGGCTCCACGCCCGTCATCATTCCCGTGCCGGGCGCGGACCTGCCGGGCGTCGTCGCCTATCGCGATCTCGACGACGTCTCGCGCATGCTGGAGGCCGCGAAGCGCGGTGGCCGGGCGGTGGTCATCGGCGGCGGCCTGCTGGGGCTGGAGGCCGCCTACGGCCTGAAGCGGCAGGGCATGGAGGTGAGCGTGCTCCACCTCATGCCGACCCTCATGGAACGCCAGCTCGACCCCGCCGCCGCCTATCTGCTGGAGAAGGCGCTCGCCGCGCGCGACATTTCCATCCTCACCAAGGCCAACACCGGGGCCATTCTCGGCACCGGGAAGGTGGAGGGCGTGGCGCTGGAGGACGGGCGCGTGCTGCCCGCCGACCTCGTGGTGATGGCGGTGGGCATCCGCCCCTCGGCCCGGCTCGCGAAGGAGGCCGGGCTCACGGTGAATCGCGGCGTCGTGGTGGACGACGGCATGCGCACGTCCGACCCCTCCATCTACGCCGTCGGCGAGTGCGTGGAGCATCGCGGCCAATGCTACGGCCTCGTGGCGCCGCTCTACGAGAGCGCCAAGGTGCTGGCGGATCGCCTTTCCGGCGGGCAGGGCGAGTACCAGGGCTCGGTGACCTCCACCAAGCTCAAGGTGACGGGCGTGCACCTCTTCTCCGCGGGCGATTTCGCGGAGGGGCCGGAGCGCGAGGAGATCGTGCTGCGCGACGCGGCGGCGGGGGTCTACAAGCGCCTCGTGCTGCAGGAAAATCGCATCGTCGGCGCGGTGATGTACGGCGATGTCGCCGACGGCCCCTGGTATTTCGACATGCTGAAGCGCGGCGCCGACGTGTCGGACCTGCGCGACACTCTCATCTACGGCCAGGCGTTCCAGGGTGCGGGCGCCAGTGCTGCGCCGGGTGCCGCCGTGGCGGCGCTTGCCGCCGACGCGGAAATCTGCGGCTGCAACGGCATCTCCAAGGGCCGGATCGTCTCCGCCATCCGGGAGAAGGGTCTCACGACCCTCGCGGAGGTGCGCGCCCACACCAAGGCGTCTGCCTCCTGCGGCTCCTGCACCGGGCTTGTCGAGCAGCTCATGGCGCTGACCCTGGGCGATGCCTTTAGCCCGGCGGCGGTGGAGGCGGTGTGCGGCTGCACGGACCTCGGCCATGACGATGTGCGCCGCCTCATCCGCGCCAAGGGGCTGAAATCCATCCCGGCGGTGATGCAGGAGCTGGAGTGGAAGACCTCCTGCGGCTGCGCCAAGTGCCGTCCCGCGCTCAACTACTACCTCGTATGCGAATACCCGGACGAATACGCGGACGACTACCAGTCCCGCTTCGTCAACGAGCGCCTGCATGCCAACATCCAGAAGGACGGCACCTATTCGGTGGTGCCGCGCATGTGGGGCGGGGTCACCTCGGCGGATGAGCTGCGGGCCATCGCGGATGTCGTCGACAAGTTCGCCATCCCCATGGTGAAGGTCACGGGCGGCCAGCGCATCGACCTTCTCGGTGTGCAGAAGGAAGACCTGCCGGCGGTGTGGGGCGACCTCGGCAAGGCGGGCTTCGTCTCCGGCCAGGCCTACGCCAAGGGGCTGCGCACGGTGAAGACCTGCGTCGGTTCCGAATGGTGCCGCTTCGGCACCCAGGATTCCACCGGGCTCGGCATCCGCATCGAGAAGTTCATGTGGGGCTCCTGGACCCCGGCCAAGGTGAAGCTCGCCGTTTCCGGCTGCCCGCGCAATTGCGCGGAGAGCACCTGCAAGGACATCGGCATCATCTGCGTGGATTCCGGCTACGAGATCCATTTCGCCGGCGCGGCGGGCCTGGAGATCAAGGGCACCGAGATCCTCGGAACCGTGAAGACCGAGGACGAGGCGCTGGAGCATGTGGTGGCCCTCGCCCAGATGTATCGCGAGCAGGCCCGTTACCTCGAGCGCATCTACAAATGGGCGAAGCGGGTGGGATACGACGAGATCCGCGCCCAGATCCTGAACGACGCGGAGAAGCGCGCGGGATACTTCGAGCGCTTCGTCTTCTCCCAGAAGTTCGCCCAGGTGGACCCCTGGTCGGAGCGGGTTTCCGGCAAGGACAAGCACGAGTTCAAGCCCATGGCGGTCATCGCCGAGGCGGCGGAGTGAGGGGCGCGGGATGACCGACATGAACTGGATCGCCATCGGCCACATCGACGACATCCCGCGCCGGGGCGCGCGCTGCGTGACGACGCCCCTCGGCCGCGTCGCCGTGTTCCGCACGGCGGACGACGCGGTGTTCGCTTTGGAGGACCGCTGCCCCCACAAGGGCGGCCCGCTCTCGGTGGGCATCGTCCACGGCCATGCCGTGACCTGCCCGCTGCACAATTGGGTGCTCTCGCTGGAAACCGGCGCCGCCCAGGGGGCGGACGAGGGGCAGGTGCGCGCCTTCCCCCTGCGCAATGAGGACGGCGCCCTGTTCCTCTCCCTGGATGTCGTGCCGTCGGCGGCCAAGGTCGCGGCGGAATAGGGGGACCGTGATGGAAACCGCCACGCCGCGCCTCGATCGCATGCCCGCTCCGTCCCGTCCGCCGAGGGTGGAGCCGCTGGCCGTCCTCCCTGTCTTCCTGCCGCTGAAGGGCAGGCCGGTGCTGGTCGCCGGGGGCTCGGACGCCGCCGCCTGGAAGGCGGAGCTTCTGGAGGCGGCCGGCGCGCGCGTCGAGGTCCGCGCAACGTCGCCGGGGGAGGCGATGTCAGCGCTCCTGCTGGAAGGGCGGGCGGTTCACGTCGGCGCGTCCTGGCGGGAGGCGGACCTCGGCACGTTCGCGCTGGCGGTGGCCGATCTCGAAGGGGCCGAGGCGGAAGCCTTCGCCGCCGCCGCGCGCCGGGCCGGCGTGGCGGTGAACGTCATCGACAAGCCGGCGCTGTGCACCTTCCAGTTCGGCTCCATCGTGAACCGTTCTCCGGTGGTGGTGGGCATCTCCACGGATGGCGCGGCGCCGGTGCTGGGGCAGGCCATCCGGCGCAGGATCGAGACCCTTCTTCCCCGGCATCTGGCGGCCTGGGGGGCGTTGGCGGCGCGCATCCGCGGGCGGGTGGCATCGGCCCTTGCCCCGGGCGGATCGCGGCGGCGCTTCTGGGAGGCTTTCGCCGAGCGCGCCTTCGCCGCTCCCGGCGCGCCGGAGGACGAGGACTGGACGGCGGCTCTGCCGGCGCCTGAGGCAGGCTCCGTGACGCTGGTGGGCGCGGGGCCAGGCGATCCCGAATACCTCACCTTGAAGGGCATGCGCGCGCTGCAGTCGGCGGACGTGATCCTGTTCGATGACCTCGTCTCGCCCGAACTGCTGGAGCTGGCCCGCCGCGAGGCGCGGCGCATGCTGGTGGGCAAGCGCGGCGGCCGCGAGAGCTGCCGGCAGGAGGATATCAACGCGCTGATGCTGCGCTTCGCCCGCCAGGGCAAGCGCGTGGTGCGGCTCAAGGCGGGGGATCCTTCCGTGTTCGGCCGCTCGGGAGAAGAGATCGCCGCCCTGGAGGCCGCCGGCATTCCCGTGCGGGTGGTGCCGGGCATCACCACCGCGAGTGCCCTGGCGGCGGGGCTCAATACCTCGCTCACCCATCGCGATGCCGCCCAGGCGGTGCGTTTCGTCACCGGCCATTCGCGCAAGGGCGTGCTGCCGGAAACGATCGACTGGCGCGCGGCGGCCGATCCCGCCACCACCACCGTGTTCTACATGGGCGGACGCACCGCGCCCGACATCGCGGCCCGCCTGCTGGGCGAGGGCATGGCCCCGGCGACGCCCGTGGTGATCGCCGCCAATGTGAGCCGCCGCGACGAGCGGCGCTGGAGCGGCCCGCTTTCGGAGCTGGCGGCGGGCATGGCCGGCATCGGCCACGACGATCCGGTGGTCATCGGCATCGGCCGGGTGTTCGCGCGGGCGTGGGCCGACGCGGCCGGAGAGCCGGTTCCGGCGTTGGCGGTGGGCTGAGCGGTCTCCGGGCGGCCGTCAGAGCGTCTTCCGCTCGTATTGGCTCGCGGCAACTGCTCTAGATTATCGAGATCACGCATTTTCTTCACGCGAACCGGGATCCACTTCGCTTGAAAATGCTCTAGCCGGCTTCCCCCGCGATGCGGGCGAGGATGTCGGCCGCCGCGTCCAGCTCTGCCTCGCTCACGGTGAGGGCGGGGAACAGGCCGAGGACGTTGCCCATGGGACGGGTGAGAAGCCCGTGGGCCGCCGCGCGGGCGGCGAGCGCAGCGGTGTCGCCCGTGCAGACCAGCCCCTGCATCAGGCCGAGGCCAACCACGGCGGTGTAGACCGGCCGGTGGAGATAGGAGAGCTGGGTGAGGCGATCCTCCAGGGCCCAGGAGCGCCGCTGCACCGTCGCCTCGAAATCCGGCGCGAGCATCTGGTCGAGCCGCTGGTGGGCGATCTCCACCGCGGCCGGGTCCACGGCGGCGGGGGCGGGCGCGCCGCGCGCCACTTTGTCGGTGGCCAGCACCGCCGCGAGCGGCGTCGCTCCGGCAAGGCCCGCGCCCACGATCATCAGGTCGGGCGTCACGCCGCTCCACTCATAGGCCCAGCTCATACCGGTGCGTCCGAGGCCGCCCGCCGTCTCGTCGAAGGCGAAGACGATGCCGTAGCCGTCCGTCGCCTCGCGCAGCACGGCGATAAGGTCGCGCGGCGGCAGCTCCAGGGCGAGCGCCGTGCGCACGGGGGCGATCAATATGCCGGCGGTCTTCGGCGTGATGGCGCCCTCCACCTCCGCCGCGTCGTCGGTGGTGAGGATGTCGATGTGCGGGTCGCCGGCCAGACCCTCCGGAAGCGGGGCATGACGGGGCCCGGCGCAATAGAGGAGCCGCGTGCGCTTGGGACGGCCGATCGCCTGCTGGAAGCCGAGGATGGTCTGGAGGGCATGGCGCCCGGCGGCCGCCGCGTCCGGTAGCAGGTCGCCGCGATCGGCGAAGGAGACGGGCAGGAGCCGCGCGATCAGCGCCGCCCCGTCGCGCCCTTCCTGCGGCGCGGCCTCGGCGTCCTCGTCGCGGGCGAGGTCGTAGGGGCCGCTGAAGTCGAGGATGCGCGTAGGCGCCGCGGCGTCTTCCGGAACCGGAGGCTCGGGTGGCGGAACCTGCGCCGGGGCGAGGATGGGGTCGGGCATGCTGCGTCCTCCGGCCGCCGGCGGCTCTCGGGGGCGCGCCGGTAACCCAAGGTGCGCCGTGGCCCGGCCGACCGCAAGCGCGATCGGCCGGGGCGGACGATGGGCCGCGCCTACGCGCTCAGGCCTCGCAGGAGAGGAAGCCGTTGCGCAGCCATTCCTCATCGAGCTTGCGGCCGATGAAGACGATGCGGCTCACGCGCTTTTCGTCCGCCTTCCAGGGCCGCTGGTGGTCGCCGTCGAGAATCATGTGCACGCCCTGGAACACGAAGCGATCCGGGTCGTCCTTGAAGGAGAGGATGCCCTTGGAGCGCAGGATGTTGGGGCCTTCGGTCGCCACCAGCTGCTGCACCCAGGGGAAGAACCGCTCGGGGTTCAGCGGCTTCTCCGTGGAGAAGGACACCGACTGAATCTCGTTGTCGTGCACCGCGTGCAGGCCGTGGTGGTGGTGCTCGTGATCATGGCCGCAGCCGCAGTCGGGGCCGTGCTCATGGTCGTGGTGATGGTGCTCGTGCTCGTCTTCCTCCAGGAAGGCGGGCTCGATCTCCAGGATGCGGTCGAGGTCGAAGGCGCCCTGGTTCAGCACCTTGGCGATGTCGATCTGCGACTTCTGCGTGCGGTGGAGCTTGGCGTAGGGGTTGATGCCGCGGATGCGGGCTTCCACCTCGTTCAGCTCGGCCGGGCTCACGAGGTCGGTCTTGTTGAGGAGGATGACGTCCGCGAAGGCCACCTGGTTCTTGGCCTCGGGGGCGTCCTTCAGCCGGTCGGAGAGCCACTTGGCGTCGGCCACCGTCACCACGGCGTCGAGCCGGGTCTTGGCCTGCACTTCCTCGTCCACGAAGAAGGTCTGTGCCACGGGGGCGGGGTCGGCGAGGCCCGTGGTCTCGATGATGATGCCGTCGAAGTCGCCCTTGCGGCGCAGCAGGCCGTCGATGACGCGGATGAGATCGCCGCGCACGGTGCAGCACACGCATCCGTTGTTCATCTCGAATACTTCCTCGTCGGCGCCCACCACGAGGTCGTTGTCGATGCCGATCTCGCCGAACTCATTGACGATGACGGCAAACTTCTTCCCGTGCGGCTGCGAGAGGATGCGATTGAGCAGCGTGGTCTTGCCGGCGCCGAGGTAGCCGGTGAGGACGGTGACGGGGATCTTGTCGGCGGAAGTCTTGCCTTCGGAGGTCTTGTCGGACTGCGTGTCGGCCATGGGTCACACCTTGATGAACGCGCGCCCGGCTTCCGGCCGGGCGTCGCGGGGGTGTCGCGGACAAAGGTCCGCGCGGAGAAATCTCGCGGGTCCCGCGCGCCGCTCAGCTCGAAAGGGCCGAGGAGAGCGTCTTCACGTTGGACCGGATCATCAGGATGTAGGTGTTCGCGGGGCCTTTGTCATCGGAGAGGGCGTCCGTATAAAGCTCGCCGCCGATCTTGGCGCCGCTCTCGTTGGCGATGCGCTGCACGAGGCGCGGGTCGCTCACGTTCTCCAGGAACACCGCCGGGATCTTCTGCGCCTTGATCTGGCGGATGATGCGCGCCACGTCCTTGGCGGAAGCCTCGCTCTCGGTGGAGACGCCTTCCGGGGCGATCAGGGTGACGCCGTAGGCATCGCCGAAATAGCCGAAGGCGTCGTGGGAGGTGATGATGCGCCGCTGGCTGGCGGGAATGGCCGCCATGGCCGCCTTCACCTCGCCTTCGAGGGCGTCGAGCTTCGCGGTGTAGGCGGCGGCGTTGGCGGTGTAGGCGTCCTTGCCGGCGGGGTCGGCGGCGATCAGTCCGTCGCGGATGTTCGCCACATAGACCTTGGCGTTGGCGATGGACTGCCATGCGTGGGGATCGATGGGCCCATGATCGTGCTGATCGTGCCCGTGGGCGTCCTTCTTGCCCTTGGCATGGTCGTGGCCGTGCGCGTCCTCGTCCTCCTGCGGCTCGGCGGCGGTGCGGGTGCGCGGGGTGATGTCCTTGGTGGCCGTGACCACCAGGGCCTTCGTGCCCGATGCCTTCGCGAGGCGGTCCATCCAGCCCTCGAAGCCCAAGCCGTTGACGAAGATAACCTTGGCTGCGGCGAGCTTCTTCGCGTCGGCCGGGGTGGGCTGGTAGACGTGGCTGTCGCCGTTGGGGCCGACGATGGTGGTCAGCGCGATGCGGTCGCCGCCAACCTCTTTCACGAAGTCGCCGAGGATGGAGAAGGAGGCGACCACCGGCAGCTTTTCGCCGGTGGGCGCGCTCTTGGGCTCGCTTTGCGCGAGGGCGGCTCCGCCCATGCCGAGGGCGCCGGCCAAGGAGGCGGCCAGGGAGGCGGCGAGGACGAGACGTCTGGAGAGCATCGAGGCTTCCTTTCAGGCTTCGAGATGGCGTCCGGGCAGGAGGCGCGAGAGCACCCCGCCCGCCGGGCCGAAGATCACCGCGACCCCATAGGCCACGCCCGCCACCAGGATGATGGACGGGCCCGACGGCGTGCCGAGGTGATAGGAGACGAGCAGGCCCGCCAGCCCGCTGAGGAAGGCGATGACGGAGGCGAGCGCCACCAGCGCGCTCAGGTCGCGCACGAAGAAGCGGGCGGTGGCGGCCGGCAGCATCATCAGCCCCACCGCCAGCAGCGTGCCGAGGGCGTTGAAGCCGCCCACGAGGTTCAGCACCACCAGCGTGAGGAAGGCGACATGGCTCGCCCCGCCGGAACGGCTCACCGAAGCGAGGAAGGTCGGGTCCACGCTATCCATCACCAGCGGCCGCCAGATGATGGCCAGGGTGATGAGGGAGAGGGTGGTGATGCCGCTGATGAGCAGAAGCGCGTCGTCGTCGATGCCCAGCACGGTGCCGAACAGGACATGGAGCAGGTCCACGTTGGACCCGCGGACCGAGACGATGAGCACGCCCAGCGCCAGAGAGATCAGGTAGAAGGCGGCGAGCGAGGCATCTTCCCGCAGCTCGGTGGCGCGGGCCACCACGCCCGCGCCCACCGCCACCAGCAGCCCTGCCACGAGGCCGCCGAGGCTCATGGCATAGAGGTTGAGGCCCGCGAGCAGGAAACCGATGGCCGCGCCCGGCAGGATGGCGTGGGACATGGCATCGCCGGTGAGCGACATGCGCCGCAGCATCAGGAACACGCCGAGCGGCCCGGCGCCCAGCGCGAGCGCGAACACGCCCACCACCGCGCGGCGCATGAACTCGAACTCCACGAATGGGGAGATCAGGGTCTCGTAGAGATTCATGCCGCACCTTCAGGCCGGGCGTCGGCGGGAATGCCGCGGTTTTCGCGCAAGGGTCTCGTCCTCGGGTTCAGGCGCGCGCCGCCGTCCGGCGCCACGCCTGCGGCTCCGTGGGGTGGCTTGCGCATGTCGTATCTCTCTCGGGCCGGGCGTTCCGGCTCAGGCCGCCACGGGGCAGGTGGCGGCGTCCGCCTGCCAGGCCTCGCCCATGCGGCGGGCCTTCAGAAGGTTCTCCGGCGCCAGCACATCCCCGGTCGGGCCCCAGGCCACGGGCTGGCGGGCCAGCAGCAGGGTTTCGGGGAAGGCGGCGCGCACCAGATCGAAATCATGGAGCACGGCGAGCACGGTGCGCCGCTCGCCGTGCCAGCGGCCCACCAGATCCACGAGGTCGGCGGTGGTCTTGGCGTCGAGGGCGGTGAAGGGCTCGTCCAGCAGGATCACCCGCGCATCCTGGAGCAGCAGGCGCGCGAACAGGGTGCGCTGCATCTGCCCGCCGGAGAGGGAGCCGATGGGCCGATCCTCGAACCCTTCGAGCCCGACGGCCGAAACCGCTTCCTCGATGCGCGCGCGGTCGCGCCGGCCGATGCCGCCGAACAGGCCGGCGCGCCGCCACAGGCCCATGGAGACGAGATCGTAGACATTGATGGGGAAGGAGCGGTCGATCTCCGCCCCCTGGGGCAGGTAGGCGATATCCCGCGGGGAGACGCCATGCAGGTCCACCGCGCCGCCGAGCGGGCGCAGGGCGCCGCAGATGCCCTTCAGAAGGGTGGACTTGCCGGCGCCGTTGGGCCCGCAGACGGCGAGCAGCGCGCCCTCTGCCACCTCGCCCGAAAGGTGGTGGACGGCGGGATGGCGTTCGTAGCCGAGGGTCAGGTCGCGGAAGGAAATCTGCGCCGCCATTGTCAGCCTCCCACCGTCCGGCCCACCACCAGCGCCACCGCGACCCAGAGCGGGAGCAGCAGCGCCACGGCGAGCGCGAGCCGCGCCGCGAGCGAGAGGCGAAGCACCGACGGACCCACCCGGGTCCCCCGCGGCGCGCGCGCGGCAGCGGAGCCACCGTGCACATGCGCGCCAGGGTGGCCGCCGGTGCCCGCCACGGCAGGCTCCGGCAGCGTCCGGGACGGCACGGAGTTCTGCGGCAGAAGGCTTTCGATGGACATGCTCACCTCGATCCGGCGATCTTGATATAGTGTATCAAGATCCCTGTCCAGCGCCTTTCCGCCCTTCCCAAACGCAAAGGCCGGCCCCGAGGGACCGGCCTTGACCTTTCACGAAACACCAGTGCCGGCGGGGCTCAGTCGCGGAACACCACCGTGCGGCTGCCGTTAAGCAGCACCCGGTCCTCGACGTGCCAGGAGATGGCGCGGGCGAGCACGCGGCGCTCGATGTCGCGGCCCTTGCGCACCATGTCGTCGGGCGAATCCTGGTGGGAGATGCGCTCCACGTCCTGCTCGATGATCGGGCCTTCGTCGAGGTCGCTCGTCACGTAGTGGGCGGTGGCGCCCATCAGCTTCACGCCGCGGGCATGGGCCTGGTGATAGGGCTTGGCGCCCTTGAAGCCGGGTAGGAAGGAATGGTGGATGTTGATGCACTTGCCGGAGACCTTGGCGGACAGGTCGTCGGACAGCACCTGCATGTAGCGCGCGAGCACGGCCAGCTCGGTGTTGGTGGACTGGAAGATCTCCCAGATCTTCGCTTCCTGCGCCATCTTGCTGTCCTTGGTCACCGGCAGGTGGTGGAAGGGCACGCCGTCGAAGTCGAGATGGGCGTAGGTCTCGCGCGGGTGATTGGAGATGATGCCGGTGAGCTCCATGGGGATCTCGCCGATGCGCCAGCGATAGAGCAGGTCCGCGAGGCAGTGGTCGAACTTGGAGGCGAGCAGCAGCACCCGGCGCTTCTCGGCCTTGGAGCGCAGGGTCCAGGTGGAGGAGAAGCCTTCCGCTATGGCGGCGAAGCCGGCGCGGATGGCCGCGATGCCGGCGTCGCCCTCCACTACGTTGAACACGATGCGGGTAAAGAAGCGGCCGCTCTCCTGGTCGTCGAACTGCTGGGCCTCCAGGATGTTGCAGCCCTTCTCGAACAGGAAGGTGGACACGGCGGCCACGATGCCCGGCCGGTTGGGGCAGGAGAGGGTGAGGATGAAGTGCTCGGCGGGATTCGACATGTAGACCTCGGGAAGGTGCGGGCCCCTTGCCGTGCCGCGTGGTGGGTCACGGCGCGTGAGGCGCTGTTTGGACGGACGTCGGGAACTTGTGAAGAGGCGCGCGCCCCGCTCAGCCCCGGCCGGTGCCGGACAGGGCGAAGCCGAACTCGGCCGCGCTCGCCGTGAGCCAGCGCAGGAAGGTGGGGGCGAACGAGCGGGCCACCACCATGCGGTAGGTGGGGGCCGCATCGGTCTGCCAGAGGGTGACGCCGATGTGGGACACCACGGTGGTCGCCGCGTCGCCGGGCGCGAACGCCTTCGAATCGAGATCGATGGCGAGGCCCTTGGCCAGGGCGGCGCGGGCATCGGGGCCCGTGACGTCCAGGATGATGTTGGCGTCGCTCTGGTCGGTGAGGGCGGCGTCCGCTCCGGCAAGGGCCGTGAGGTGGGCGAGAAGCGCGCCGCCCGACATGCCTTCCGCCATCACCAGCCATCGGCCCGGTGCCGTGCCCACGGCGGTTAGCGTGGCGCTGGACACTGCCTTGGGGGCGTCCGCCAGGGCGAGGCCCGCGCCTGCGAGGTGCTTTGCCAGCTCCGCCGCGCGGCCCTTCGGGGCGGCGAGGGTCGCGGCGGCGAGCCCCGGCACCTGCCGGGCCTGGACGCCGGGGGTGCCGGCCGGGCCGTAATGGCCCTCGGGCACGAGGCGGGTGTGGGGCACGTGTGCGAGAAGGTCAGACACGCTGCTTCTCCCCTTCTGGATCGACGAACGCGGGCGAGCACACCTCGACCAGGATGTCGCCGCCACGCACCGGGTCATAGGCGCGCAGCTGCTCTCCGATCCGCTCCTGGCCCCGCTTGAGGAAGCCGAGGCCGATGGAGTGGCCGAGTGTGGGCGAATGGGCGACGGAGGTCATGTAGCCTTCGTCGTTGTGGGTGGTGGCTTCCGCGCCCACCTTCAGGAAATGGGCGCCGGCACGCAGGCGCTGGGCCTTGTCCACCGGCTTGAAGCCCACGAAGATGGGCCGATCCGGGTCCAGGAAGGCGGGCCGCTGCGACAGCACACGGCCGATGTAGTCCTTCTTGGTGGACGCCATCCGCCCGAGGCCGAGGTCGCGGGCGGAGGTCTGCCCGTTCAGCTCGCTGCCGGAGACGTGGCCCTTCTCGATGCGCAGCACGCCCAACGTCTCGGTGCCGTAGGGGGTGATGCCGAAGGGCCGGCCGGCATCCATGATGGCTTCCATCAGCTTCTCGCCCTGCCGGGCGGGCACGGCGATCTCGTAGCCCAGCTCGCCGGAGAAGGAGAGCCGGAAGATGCGCGCCTCGATGCCGCCGAGCACCGTGGTCTGCGCCACCCCCATGAAGGGCAGGCCGGCGTTGGAAACATCCGCGCCGTCCACCAGCTTCGCCAGCACCTCGCGGGAGCGGGGGCCGGAAACGGCGACCTGCGCCCACTGCTCGGAGATGGAGGCGAGCTGCACGTCCAGCTCGGGCCACAGCACCTGCAGGCAGAATTCCAGATGCTGGAACACCTTGCCGGCATTGGCGGTGGTGGTGGTCATCACATAGTGGTTCTGGGCGAGGCGGGCGGTGGTGCCGTCATCCATGACGAGGCCATCCTCCCGCAGCATCACGCCGTAGCGCGCCTTGCCCACCTGTAGCGTGGAGAACATGTTGATGTAGACGCGATCGAGGAAGGCGCCCACATCCGGCCCCTGCAGGTCGATCTTGCCGAAGGTCGAGACATCGATGACGCCGACGCTCTCGCGGGTGGCCTTCACCTCGCGGTTGACGCTCTCCAGCCAGTCGGTCTCGCCGGCCTTGGGGAAATAGGCCGCGCGCAGCCAATAGCCGGTCTCGACGAAGACGGCGCCCTGCTTCTCGGCCCAGGCGTGGGTCGGGGTCGGGCGGATGGGGCGGAAGTCCTTCTCGCGGTGGTGGCCGGCGAGCACGCCCAGCGCCACCGGCGTGTAGGGCGGGCGGAACACGGTGGTGCCCGTGGCCGCGATGCCCTGGCCGGTCAGCTCCGCCATCAGGGCGAGGCCCGCCATGTTGGAATTCTTGCCCTGGTCGGTGGCCATGCCCATGGTGGTGTAGCGCTTCAGCAGCTCCACCGCGCGGAAGCCCTCCTTGTGGGCGATGCCCACATCCTTGGCGCTCACGTCGTTCTGGAAATCCACGAAGGCGAGGTCCCCCTTCGCTTTCACCTGCCAGAAGGCGCGGATGCCGGTGGGGGTGTCCTCTGCCTTCGGAGCGGGCAGGGCCGCGCCGGAGAAACCCGCCTCGGCGGCCGCCGCGACGCCCTGCGCGGTGCCTGCCGTCAGGCAATCGGCCAGCGAGAACTGGCCCGCGACGGCACCCGCGCAGCTCATGCCCGGCGGCAGCGCGGCGGGCACGAAGGCGGCGATGTCCTCGCGGTACACCGGCTTGCCGCCCAGGTGGCAGGTGAGGTTCAGGTTCGGCGTGGCGCCGCCGGAGATGCCCAGCGCCTCCACCGCGATGGTCTCGGTGCGCGCGCCGGTGCGCACGGTGATGGAGGCGAGGCGCTTGCCCCTGGTGGCGATGACCTCGCCGCCGGTGATGACGCGCACGCCCAGCGCCTTCGCCTTCGCCGCGAGGGCGGAGGGCAGCGCCTCGCGCACGTCGATGAGGGCTTCCACCTTCACGCCCGCGCCGGCCGCGGCCAGCGCCGCCGCGACGCCGGCATCATTGTTGGTGAACACGGCGGCGTTCGCGCCCGCGCCCACGCCGAAGCGGCGGGCATAGGTGGCGAGCGCCTGGACGGTCATGATTCCAGGGCGGTCGTTGCCGGGGAATACGATGGGCCGGTCGAACGCGCCGGAGGCCAGCACCGCGCGCCTGGTGATGATGCGCCACAGGCGCTGGCGCGGCTGGAAGGCCGCCGGCACCGCAACATGGTCGCTCACCCGCTCCACGCAAGCATATTCGCTGCCGTCATAGGCGCCGAATACAGTGGTGCGGGGCATCAGGCGCACGTTCGGCAGGCTCGCGAGCTCGGCTTCCGCGCGGGCCACGAAATCGCGCGCCGGGGCGCCGTCGATGGCGGTCTCCTCCGTGAGCAGGCGGCCGCCGAGGCGGAAGTCCTCATCCGCCAGGATCACGCGGGCGCCGGAGCGGGCGGCGGCGAGGGCTGCCGCAAGGCCCGCCGCGCCCGCGCCGATCACCAGCACGTCGCAGAAGGCGAACGCCTTCTCATAGGTGTCCGGATCGGGCAGCTCGGATGCGGCGCCGAGGCCGGCGGCGCGGCGGATGGCGGGCTCGTAGACCTTCTCCCAGAACGAAGCCGGCCACATGAAGGTCTTGTAGTAGAAGCCCGCGCCCAGGAAGGGCGAAAGCCACTGGTTCACGCTCAGCGCGTCATGCTCCAGGGAGGGCCAGCGGTTCTGGCTCTGGGCGGAGAGGCCGTCGAACAGCTCGATCGTGGTGGCGCGGGTGTTCGGCTCCTTGCGGGCGCCGGCGCGCAGCTCCACCAGGGCGTTCGGCTCCTCGGAGCCGCAGGTGAAGATGCCGCGCGGGCGGTGATACTTGAAGGAGCGCCCCACCAGCCGCACGCCGTTGGCGAGCAGGGCCGAGGCCAGCGTGTCGCCGGGGTGGCCGGCATAGGTGGCACCGTCGAAGGTGAAGGAGAGCGTGCGGCTGCGGTCGATGAGGCCGCCGGTGGAAAGACGGGTCATGCCGGCACCTCGTCCGTGCTCGGGCGGGCGAATTCCACGCCGAGGATGTCATGGGTTCGCGTGTTGCGGGTCACCACCAGCCAGCGGCGGCAGCCATTGGCGTGGTACCAGTATTCGCGGTGCGGGCCTTCCGGGTTCTCGCGCAGGTAGGCGTAGGCGTGGAAGGCCTCAGCGGCATCGGGGGCGGAAGGGTCGGGGCGGGTCACGGTCGCGTCGCCGAGATAGCTGAACTCGTGGGCGTCGCGGGAGCCGCAATAGGGGCAGGGAATGCGCATGGCTCAGTGCAGGTTCGGCTGGGCGCCGACCCCCTTCTCATCGATGATGTTGCCGGAGCGGAAGCGGTCGAGGCGGAAGGCCGCGTTGAAGTCGTGGGCGCGGTCCTGCGCGATGGTGTGGGCGAAGCACCAGCCCGAGGCCGGGGTGGCCTTGAAGCCGCCGTAGTTCCAGCCGGTGTTGAGGTAGAGGCCGGGCAGGGGGCCGACATCGATGATGGGCGAGCCGTCCATGGACATGTCCACGAGCCCGCCCCACGAGCGCAGCAGGCGCAGGCGGCCGATCATGGGCATGAGCGCCATGCCGCCTTCCAGCACATCCTCCACCACCGGCATGTTGCCGCGCTGGGCATAGGAATTGTAGCCGTCGATGTCGCCGCCGAAGACGAGGCCGCCCTTGTCCGACTGGCTGACGTAGAAATGCCCCATGCCGAAGGTGATGACGCCGGGAATGAGCGGCTTCAGCCCTTCCGACACGAACGCCTGGAGCACGTGGCTCTCCAGCGGCATGCGCAGGTCGAGATGGCGCGTGAGGCGCGAGGTGGAGCCGGCGACCGCGAGCCCCACCTTGCCGGCGCGGATGGCGCCGCGCGTGGTCTCCACGCCCACCACCGCGCCGCTGTCGCGGATGAAGCCGGTGACCTCGCAATTCTGGATGATGTCCACGCCCAGCCGGTCGGCGCCGCGGGCATAGCCCCACACCACCGCATCATGCCGGGCGGTGCCGGCGCGCGGCTGCATCAGGCCGCCCTTGATGGGAAAGCGGGCGTTGTCGAAATTGAGGAACGGGCACATCCTGCGCACCGTTTCCGCGTCCAGCAGCTCGGAGTCCGCGCCGGCGAGGCGCATAGCGTTGCCGCGCCGGGCATAGGCGTCACGCTGGGCGTCGGTGTGGATCAGGTTGATGATGCCGCGCTGGGAGACCATGGCATTGTAGTTGAGGTCCTGCTCCAGGCCCTCCCACAGCTTCATGGACCACTCGTAGAAGGGCTCGTTGCCCGGCAGCAGATAGTTCGAGCGGATGATGGTGGTGTTGCGCCCGGCATTGCCGGACCCGACATGCCCCTTCTCCAGCACCGCCACGTTGCGGATGCCGTGCTCTTTCGCGAGATAATAGGCGGTGGCGAGGCCATGGCCGCCGCCGCCCACGATGATCACGTCATAGGCCGGCTTGGGGTGCGCGTCGCGCCACGCCGGGCGCCAGCCGCTCTGGCCGTTCAGCGCATTGGAGATGATGCTGAGAAACGAATAGTGCGCGGACATGAGGCACTCGCTGCATCGGCCCTGGAGAGACCGGAAGGGGGTCGATCACCCGTTCGATAACTCTATAGCTCGCCACGAATGAAGGGATCATATAAATGATCCTTATAGTATTCGGAGGCGAGTGATGGCGGTGCGCGAGGCCCTTCCGTTCGATCTCAGGGCGCTCGAGATCTTCCTGGCCGTGTGCGAGGAAGGCGCGATGGCCGGCGCGGCGCGGCGGCTGGGCCTCACGCAGCCGGCGGTCTCGCAGGCCGTGGCGGATCTCGAAGGGCGCATCGGCCTCGCTTTGTTCGATCGCTCGGTGCGCCCGCTTGGGCTCACGGCCGCCGGCGGCGTGCTGCGGCAGAAGGCGAGCGCGCTCATTTCCGAGGCGCGGCAGATCGCGCCCGCCCTGCGCGAGACGGAGCACGGGCGCTTCGCCCTGCTGCGCGCGGGCCTCGTCGATTCGCTCTCGCGGGCGCTGGCGGCGCCCCTCGGCGGCTATCTCTCCACGCTGGCGGAGGAGGTGTCGGTTCTGTCGGGCCTCACTGCCGCGCACGCGAGTGCGCTGCTCTCCCGCCAGATGGACCTTTTGGTGGGGCTCGACGAGCTGGAGGACGTGGAGGGGCTGGAGCGCTTCGCTCTAGTGACGGAGCCCTATGTGCTGCTGCTGCCGGCGGATGTTCCGGCCCCGGCGCGGGTCGAGGATCTCAGGCAGATGGCATTGCCGCTGGTGCGCTTTTCCGCCCGCTCCAAGACCGGCATCGAGGTGGAGCGCCACCTGCGGCGGCTGAAGGTGGAGCTGCCGCGCCGGCTGGAGTTCGACACCCCCCAGGGGGTCGCGGCAACGGTGGCGGCGGGCGAGGGCTTCGCCGTGACGACGCCCCTGTGCGTGCACGAGGCGGCGGTGGAGCTTGCGCGGGTCACATGCGCGCCTTTGCCGGGCCCGGCCTTCCAGCGCCGCCTGACGCTGATCGCGCGGCGCCAGGAGCTGGGGCGCCTGCCGCGCGAGATCGCCGAATTCTGCCGGCACCGCCTCGCCGCCGACGTTCTTCCCGCGCTCGACGCCGCCATGCCCTGGCTCGCGGGCGCACTGCGGGTGGAGGGGTAGCCGCGCGGGAGTATTGGAAATCGGCATATGAAAAAGGGGCTCCGGCACATGGCCGGAACCCCTCGGAGGTCGCCAGTTGAAGGCGAAGTCCTGAACTCTCGCGCGAATCGACTCAGATGTCGAGAGTGCGATCGCGTTCCCACTGGGTCAGGTGGCGGGAGAAGTCGTTCCACTCCTGGTTCTTGAGCTTCAGGTAGCCAGAGACGAACTCCGGTCCCAGCCGCTCGCCCAGCACCTTGGACTTCTCCAGCGCGCGCAGGGCGTCCAGCATGTTGAGGGGCAGCTTCTTGGCGCCCTTCACCTTGTGGCCGTCCGTGTACATGTTGATATCGAGGCGCTTGCCGGGATCGCGCTCGTTCACGATGCCGTCGAGGCCCGCCGCCGCCACGGCGGCCTGGAGCAGGTAGGGGTTGGCCGCGCCGTCGGCGAGGCGGAACTCCAGGCGGCCCGCATCGGGGATGCGGATCATGTGGGTGCGGTTGTTGCCGGTGTAGGTCACCGTGTTGGGCGCCCAGGTGGCGCCCGAGATGGTGCGCGGCGCGTTGATGCGCTTGTAGGAGTTCACGGTGGGGTTGGTGAGGGCGCACAGAGCGTCCGCATTGTGGATGAGCCCGCCGATGAAGTTGTAGCCGAGCTTCGACATGCCGAGCTCGCCCTTCGCGTCGGAAAAGGCGTTCTTGCCCTTGTTCCACAGCGAGACATGGGCGTGGCAGCCCGAGCCCGTGAGGTTGATGAAGGGCTTCGGCATGAAGGTGGCGCGCAGGCCGTGCATCTCCGCGATCGACTTCACCATGTACTTGAAGAACACATGGCGGTCGGCGGTGAGGAGGGCGTGGTCGTAGTTCCAGTTCATCTCGAACTGGCCGTTGGCGTCCTCGTGGTCGTTCTGGTAGGCGCCCCAGCCGAGCTTCAGCATGGCGTCGCAGATGTCCTTGATGACATCATAGCGGCGCATGAGGGCGGACTGGTCGTAGCAGGGCTTGTCGGCGGTATCGGCCTCGTCCGAGATGGACTTGCCGTCCGCGGAGATGAGGAAATACTCGCACTCGACGCCGGTCTTGATGGTGTAGCCGAGGTCGGCGGCATCGGCGAGCTGCTTCTTCAGCACGGCGCGCGGGCCCTGGGCCACTTCCTTGCCCGCCATCACGAGATCGGAGGCGAGCCAGCCGATCTCCTCCTTCCAGGGGAGCTGGATGAGGCTCGACGGATCGGGGACCGCGAACAGGTCCGGGTCGGCGGGGGACATGTCGAGCCAGGTGGCGAAGCCGGCGAAGCCCGCGCCGTTGCGCTGCATCTCGGCGATGGCGGCAGCCGGCACCAGCTTGGCGCGCAGGCCGCCGAACAGGTCCACGTAGGAGATGAGGAAATACTTGATGCCGCGCTCCTTGGCGGCCTTGGTGAGATCGGCGGCCGCTTCGGCGGCGACCGAGGAATGCCCTTCCGCCTCGCGGGCGATGTCGGCGATGCGCTTCATGTTCGGTCCTCGGGAAAGGTCATTTTATTTGGGTTGGCAACGGCCCCGGCTTCTTTTGGCAGGGGCGAAACGCGCGTTCTGTGGCGGGGCCTGGATCTTCCGGGCTGCCGCGCCCCGGGCCCGAGGGTCCGGGGCGAATGCCGTCGGGGCGGAGGCTCAGTAGCCGCCGGTCTTGCCGGGGATCCACTGGGTGCCGGCCAGCGGCACGCCGGCCATGGCGGCGGCTTCCACGGTGAGGGCCACGAGGTCCTCCGGCTCCAGATTGTGCAGGTGGCTCTTGCCGCAGGCGCGGGCGATGGTCTGCGCCTCCAGGGTGAGCACCGAGAGATAGTTGGCGAGGCGGCGGCCCGCCTTCACCGGATCGAGCCGCGCCGCCAGCTCGGGGTCCTGGGTGGTGATGCCGGCGGGGTCGCGGCCCTCGTGCCAGTCGTCATAGGCGCCGGCGGTGGTGCCGAGGGCCTCGTATTCCGCCTGCCAGTGGGGGTCGTTGTCGCCGAGCGCCACCAGGGCGGCGGTGCCGATGGCGACCGCGTCGGCGCCGAGCGCCAGGGCCTTCGCTACATCGGCGCCGGTGCGGATGCCGCCGGAGACGATGAGCTGCACCTTGCGGTGCATGCCGAGATCCTGCAGCGCCTGCACCGCCGGGCGGATGGCGGAGAGGATCGGGATGCCCACCTGCTCGATGAACACCTCCTGGGTGGCGGCGGTGCCGCCCTGCATGCCGTCCAGCACCACCACGTCCGCGCCCGCCTTCACGGCGAGGGAGATGTCATAGTAGGGGCGGGAGGCGCCGACCTTCACATAGATCGGCTTTTCCCAATCGGTGATCTCGCGCAGCTCCTGGATCTTGATCTCCAGGTCGTCCGGGCCGGTCCAGTCCGGGTGGCGGCAGGCCGAGCGCTGGTCGATGCCCTTGGGCAGGTTGCGCATGGCGGCCACGCGGTCGGAGATCTTCTGGCCGAGCAGCATGCCGCCGCCGCCGGGCTTGGCGCCCTGGCCGATCACCACCTCGATGGCATCCGCCTTGCGCAGGTCCACCGGGTTCATGCCATAGCGCGAGGGCAGGTACTGGTAGACCAGGGTCTGCGACTGGCCGCGCTCCTCGGGGGTCATGCCGCCGTCGCCGGTGGTGGTGGAGGTGCCGACGATGGAGGCACCGCGACCCAGGGCCTCCTTCGCCTGTGCCGAGAGGGCGCCGAAGCTCATGCCGGCGATGGTCACCGGCGTCTTCAGGTGGATCGGCTTCTTGGCGAAACGGGTGCCGAGCACCACCTCGGTGCCGCACTTCTCGCGATAGCCTTCCAGCGGATAGCGCGAGACCGAGGCGCCGAGGAACAGTAGGTCGTCGAAGTGGGGCAGCTTGCGCTTGGTGCCGCCGCCGCGGATGTCATAGATGCCGGTGGCCGCCGCCCGCCGGATCTCCGACAGGGTGTGGGGATCGAAGGTGGCGGAATAGCGCGGCATGGTCTGGGGCAGAGCGTGCGCCGGGCCCTTTGCGTCGTGCGCGGTCATTGTTCTTGTCCCCTCAGTAGGCGTCGGCGTTGTCGACATGGAAGTTGTAGAGCTTGCGGGCGGAGCCGTAGCGCTTGAACTCCGAGAGATCGACGGAGCCCGGCGCGATGCCGGCGGCCTCGAGCTTCTGGGTGAGCAGCGCCTTGTGCTCGTCGCGCAGCTCCTTCTCGATGCAGTCCGCGCCGAGGGACTTCACCGTGCCGCGCACGAACAGCTTCGCCTCGTAAAGGCTGTCGCCCAGCGCCTCGCCCGCGTCGCCGAACACGATCAGCGCGCCGGACTGGCCCATGAACGCGCTCATGTGGCCCACGGAGCCCTTCACGACGATGTCCACGCCCTTCATGGAGATGCCGCAGCGGGCGGAGGCGTTGCCGTCGATGACGAGCAGGCCGCCATGGGCGGTGGCGCCGGCGGACTGGCTGGCATCGCCGCACACCCGCACGAAGCCGCTCATCATGTTCTCGGCGACGCCCTGGCCGGCATTGCCGTGGATGATGACCGAGGCGAGCTGGTTCATACCCGCGCAGTAGTAGCCCACGTTGCCGTCGATCTCGACGGTCACGGGCGCGTCGATGCCCACGGCCACCGCATGGCGGCCTTCGGGGTTCAGCACACGCCAGCGGCGGGTGTTGCTCTCGGCCGAGGTCTTGTGCAGGGCCTCGTTGAGATCGCGCAGGGGAGAGGCGGCGAGATCGAAGGTGATATCGGGGGAGAAGGCGTTCACTGGGCGCGCTCCCAGAAGTAGACGGTGGCGGGTTCCGGCTCGAACACGCGGGCCTTCTCGATGCCGGGCAGGTCCACGAGAGCGCGGTATTCGGAGCCGAAGGCGACATACTGATCGGTCTCGGCCATCACGGCGGGCTTGCAGGCGACGGGATCGCGCAGCACGCCGAAGCCGTTCTCGGTGCCCACCACGAAGGTGTAGAAGCCGTCGAGGTCCTTGAGGCCGGCTTCCAGCGCCTCGCCCAGGGACGCGCCCTGCTTGAGCCGCCAGGTGAGGTAGCCAGCGGCGACCTCGCTGTCGTTCTCGGTCTCGAAGGCGATGCCCTCGCGCTTCAGCAGGCGGCGAAGCTGGTTGTGGTTCGAGAGCGAGCCGTTATGCACCAGGCACTGGTCGGCGCCGGTGGAGAAGGGGTGGGCGCCGGCGGTGGTCACCGCGCTCTCGGTGGCCATGCGGGTGTGGCCGATGCCGTGGGTGCCGGCCATCTTGGCGAGGCCGAAGGTGTCCGCCACCGAGGCGGGCAGGCCCACTTCCTTGAAGATTTCCATGCGCGCGCCGGTGCCGACCACCGCCACTTCCGGATGCCGGGCGGCCAGGAAGGCGCGCACCTCCGCCTCGCGGGCGGCGGGGATGTCGATGATCGCGTGGGTGGAGCGCACGGTGAGCGCCGGCATGCCGTCGGCGGGGATGGAAAGCCCGGCGGCGAGGGCCGAGAAGTCATAGTCCTTCGCGGCACGCAGCGAGAGCTTCACCTTGTCCTTGGCACCCGATCCGTAGACCGCGAAGCCGGCGCTGTCCGGGCCGCGATCCGTCATCACGCAGAGCATGGACGCGAGCATGGACCCGAGCTCTCCCTCGAGGGCGGGATCCTTCAAAAATATACCGACGATGCCGCACATGGCGCTGTCACTGGCTCCATTCCCCGGTCGCTGATGCGACCTTGAGGTCAGTGGTACGCCGCCGGTGGGATCACGTCAACATGAAAGAATAAAAGTTTCCTAGAAAGAAAACGTTGCCGGAGCAGGGGGCTGCAAGGATTGGCGCGGCAGGGGGCGCCCGCCGCCGCTCAGTGCCGGTCGCGCCCGTAGACGATGATGGACAGGTAGCTCATGGGCGTGACCATGAGCTGCTCCGGCCCGTGGGAGGCACCGGAATCGAACATGAGCGCGTCGCCGGGGCGCAGGTGATAGGTGCGGTCGGCGTGGCGGTAGAGCACCTCGCCCGAGAGCATGTAGATGAACTCCACGCCCGCATGCCGGAAGCCCGTGAACGGCGCCGCCTCCTGCGAGAGGGTGATCAGGTAGGGCTCCACCACGATGTCGCCGCCGAGCCCGTGGCCCAACAGCTCATACTGGTGGCCCACCTTGGTGCCGCGCCGCTCGATGATGACCCCTTGATTCGCGCGCACGAACGAGCAGTCCCGCCGCTCCTCGAACGCCGAGAACAGGGTGGTGATGGGCACGTTGAGCGCCTTGGCGATGGCCTGGAGGGTCGCGAGCGAGGGTGAGATCTGCCCGTTCTCGATCTTCGAGAGCATACCTACCGAGATGCCCGCGGCGCCCGCGAGGTCGGATACGGTGAGGTCGAGCTCGCGGCGGATGGAGCGGACCTGGATGCCAAGCGCCTGTTCGAGGGTGGCCGCGGCTGCCGCCGGCGCGCCCGAACCCGTGGTGAAATCGGCGGCCTCGCCGGCCTCCTGCGCCCCGTGCGCCTTGCGTTCGACCACCTTTTTCCCTCTTTCTCGCTCCGCCGAAGCTCCGGCGGGAACCGGCAGATTGCCAGTTTCCTCAGAAGAAAGCACCCTAAATCCGTGTTCCGGCATCACGCTTCAATGGGCGGGGAGGGGGTGGCGCACTCCGGTCTGGATATCTTGTCCACAGGAAGGATGATGCCGGCAAAGGGGGCACTGGACACGCGGCTGAGGGCCCAGTATAGACAGCCACCTCGCCAGGGCGCTTCGGCCCCCGGCGGCGCCCAGGTAGCTCAGTTGGTAGAGCATGCGACTGAAAATCGCAGTGTCGGTGGTTCGATTCCGCCCCTGGGCACCATTTCCTCATTAAAATCACTGCGTTGTTCCCGCTGGCAAGCTCCATGGCTGCTGAGTAACCCGCGGTTTGGTCTGGCTTTGCGGGCTGGATCTGTGTGACCACCACCCCCCTGCTTGCCACATTTTCGCCCTCGCCTCAGCGGGTTGTTCGCGCCAAAAGCGTCGTTGATGGTGGCGCGCGGTGAATCTCGCCGAAGCGGTGGATGACGAGAGTTCATTGGCACCAATCGGGCTGCGCACGGAAAACGCGGGTGAATCGCCCATGCGGGGATGCGCTGAAAAAGCGGGATGACTGGCGATTGGTCGCGTCGACCGGGGCGTTCGGAAGGCGTGAGTGCTGTATAGCGGGCACGAAGCAGCTTTGCGGAAGGCCTGGCGATGATGATGAGGTTGACGGGCGCGCTCCGGCGCACCCTTGCCGTCGTGGCGGGCGTCCTGGTCGTCGCCTTCGGCCTCTATCTCGGCCTCGCCATCCACTACTGGATTCCATGGCCCGCCACGCTCCGGCAGGCCGGGAGCATCCTTTTCCCGCTCCTCGTCTGTGGCCTGTGGTTCATTCCCGGTCCACGGCGATGGGTTCGCAGGGGCGTCGCCTTTTCGGCAATCGTCGTCCTTTTCGCGGCGTTTCTCATGAAGGAGCCGGTGCAGCAGGACTGGATTGCCCTCCAGGCCCACAATCCCACGGCGGAGTTTGATGGCGACATGGTCACCATCCGCAATTTCCGCGATGCGCTTCACCGGCCGGGCGAGCCCTCCGTGCCGCGCTGGACCACGGCCACTTTCGACTTTTCGACGCTCTCCGGGGCCGATCTCATCATCCAGCCGTTCGGCGACATGCAGGCCTTGGCCCATGTCATGCTGTCCTTCAACTTCGCAGACGGGCGGCACGTGGTGGTGTCCATTGAGGCACGGCAGGCCAAGGGCGGCAGCTTCGACGCGCTCGCCGGCTTTTTCCGTCGGGATCCGATCTATCCCGAGATCGGCACCGAGAGGGACCTCATCTGGAACCGCTTCGCGCGCACGCCGCCCGATGAGGTGCAGATCTTTCCCATCCGTGCCAGTACGGCTGCGGTCAGGCTGTATTTCGAGCGTGTTCTCAGCTTCATCAACCGCGTGGATGCGCGGCCGATCTTCTATTCCACCTTGCGCGAGAGCTGCATGACCACGCTCATGAACCTCGCGCCGGAAAGCTTCGCGGCGGTGCCCTGGCACGACGTCCGCAGATGGATCCCCGGCTATTCCCTGAGCCTGTTCCAGCAGCTTGGGCTTGTCGACGACGGCTTGGCCCCCGAGGAGATGGCGCGGCGCTACCGACTGCGCGACGGCGTGCGATCGCCGGAGAATTTCCCTTCCGATGCGGCTTGGAGCGCCTACCTGCGCTCGGAAATCCGGCTTGGCGGAATCGCGCGGGATATGCAGCGCTAACCGGCGAGCGTCGCCTGTCCGGCCTGGAGCATGGCGGCAGACGGCGGCGGGCAGGGGGGAAGGGCGGCCTCAGAGCGTTTCCGAGCGAAGTGGAAGCCGGTTCGCGTAAAGAGGACCTAGAGCACGCCGCGGCTTTTCAGGAAGCGCGGAACGTCTTGCGCCTTCATGGGCTTGGCGAAGTAGTAGCCCTGGCCGATATCGCAGCCGATGGAACTGAGATAATCGGCTTCCGCGGCCTCTTCTATGCCCTCGGCTGTGGTGGCGATGCCGAGGCTGCTGCTCAGCGCCAGGATGCCGGAAATCAGCTTCTTCGAGTTCATGTCGATGTCCATGGATCGGACGAACGACTTGTCGATCTTCAGCTTGGTCACAGGGAACATGCGCAGGTTCTGCAGGCTGGAGTAGCCGGTGCCGAAATCGTCGAGCGCGATGTCGATGCCCGCGGCGCGGAAGCGCGCCAGGATCGCGTTGGCGGTCTTGTCGTCGTCCACCAGCGCGGTTTCGGTGATCTCGATCTCCAGGCGGTAGGGCGGAAAGCCGGAGCTCCTCAGCGTGTAGAGGATCTGGTCGGGCAGCGCGATATCCTTGAGCTGGATCGGCGACAGGTTCACCGCGATCTTGAGCTGGTCGGGCCATTTCGCGGCGTCGAGGCAGGCCTGCTTCAGGATGGACTGTGTGAGCTGGCCGATGAGGCCGGCATCCTCCGCGATGGACACGAACACCTCGGGCGAGATGAAGCCCTGCATGGGGTGGTTCCAGCGGGCGAGCACCTCGAAGCCCACCACCTGCCCGTCCCTCAGGCGCACCAGCGGCTGGTAGTGGGGAATGATGGAGTTGGTGGCGATGGCGTTGTGCAGGTCGCGCTGGAGCCGCTGGGACTGCTTCAGCTCCCGGTCCATGGCCGGCTCGAAGAAGCGGTAGGTGCCCGGCCTGACCTTGGCGCGGAAGAGGGCGGCTTCCGCCGAGCGCATCACCTCGCCCTCGTCGGTGCCGTTCTCCGGCGTCACCGCGATGCCGATGGTGGCGCCGAGGCGCGCGTCGAGGTTGTTGATCTGGTAGCGCGCGGAGAGCTGGGTGATGATCTGCTGGGCCAACTTGCCGAGCGCCTCCACCGTGCCCGGACGCGGCAGGAAGATGGCGAATTCCTCCCCGCTCATGCGCGAGGCGATGGCATTGGCGGGCAGCAGGGGCTTCAGGCGGTTGGCGATCTCGATCAGCAGGCTGTCGCCAAGCTGGTGGCCATGCCGATCGGTGTTGGCCTTGAACCTCTCGATGTCGATGAGCAGCACGGCGTAGCCGCCGGTTCCCCCCACGCGGGCGAGGCGCTTGCGCATATGCTCGCGCAGCATGCGGCGGCTGGCGAGCCCGGTCAGCGGGTCGTGGCGCGCGAGGGCGTCGGCTTCCTCGCGCGCCTTGATGACGGCGATTCGCGCCTGGTCCAGGCGACGCATCAGGCGGAACAGCATCAGGCCAGGTCCGAGCTGGCTCAATGCGGCGAACGCCACGGCGGTGATGATGAAGCGCCAGCGCGAGGGATCGTCGAAGCGATCGCTTATGAAGATGCCGAGCCGTGGGAGAATGCGCTCCTGGAGCGCGAATTCCCATGATGTGGAGGTGATGCCCATGATCGCCAGCATGGCGGCGAAGGAAACCAGCACGGAAGCCGGCGTGACGAGAGGACGTGTGCTGTTGCCGTTGAAGGCGGCCCTGCGGCGGTTCGTGCCGCGACGTGCCCAGGGGACTTTTTCGTGTTGGGCCACGTGGCAGGCTCCTCGCTCATCACAGAGGTGAATGGAGCATGATCCGGACCTGGGCAAGATGCCGTGGCGGCAGCGCGATGCCCCGAACGTTCACATTTTTTTTCGACGTGGCAGGTGGATAGGGAATGAGCAAGGCAAATCCGTGAAACTCGGCCTTCTGCGCCGCATGGATGGGGTGTCGAATGCAAACAGCGGGCATCCAGGCGCACTCCTTCATCCCCAGGCTTTCCGGGCAGCGGTTTCCGTCGTCGTGCCGTCGCCGATTGTCCCCTCGCAATTGAATTGTTCATAGCAATAAAACAAGTTGCATGAAGCGGGCTGTCGACCCGCTCAGGTTGAGGGGGAGGGTTCTGAGCCCTTCGCCAGTCTGGAAAATCCGCATCCCGCATATGTTGCGCGCCCCTCCAACGGGAGGATTCATCCGCGGCAGGGGGGCGAATGCAAGTCGCCTTGCACCATCCCGCTCGTGAGAGGGTTGATCGTTCCTGAGGTTGCCCGCGCCGTGCGCACGTTTGCACCGAGGCGTGGAGGCGGACTAAAAGCGGGTGTGCAACCGCCTCGGCAGCCCTCGTTAAACGGGGTTGCACGCGGGCGGGTGTGTATTGCCGTGTGTGAGGCGTGATGGTGGATCCTTTGATCGTCCCGATCGTGCTGGCCGGCGGCGCCGGGACGCGTCTTTGGCCCTTGTCGCGCGAAACCATGCCCAAGCAGTTCATCGGCCTGCTGGAGGGTGGCCTGTCGACCTTCCAGGCCACGCTGCTGCGGGTGAGGGATCCGCGCTTCGCCCCGCCGGTGGTGGTCACCAGCTATGCATTCCGCTTCATCGTGGCGGAGCAGATGCAGCAGGCGGGGGTCTTGGGGCAGATCGTGCTGGAGCCCGAGCGGCGGGACAGTGCGGCGGCGGTGGCGGTGGGCGCGCTGCTGGCGGCCGGGCGCGGGCCGCAGGCCATCGGCCTCGCCCTGGCGGCCGACCACGTGGTGCGCGATGCGGAGACCTTCCGCGCGGATTGCGCGCGGGCGGCGGCCGGCGCCGCCGAGGGGTTCATCATGACCTTCGGCATCGCGCCCGCTCATCCGGCAACCGGATATGGCTACATCGAGAAGGGCGAGCCGGCGGGTGCGCCCGGCGCCTTCCGGCTCGCGCGCTTCGTGGAGAAGCCGGACGTGGCGACGGCGCAGGACTATTGCGCGCGCGGCTTCCTGTGGAACAGCGGCAACTTCATGTTTCCGGCCTCGCTCATGCTCGATGAGCTGCGGGCCTGGGCGCCGCAGGTGCTGGAGGGCGCGCGCGCCGCGCTCGCGGCGGCGCAGGCGGATCTCGACTTCCTGCGGCTCGATCAGGAGGGCTTCGCCCGGGCGCCGCGCATCTCCATCGACTATGCGGTGATGGAGCACACCCGCCACGCGGGCGTGCTCGCGGCGCGGTTCGACTGGTCGGATGTCGGCGCCTGGGATGCCATCCATGCGCTGAAGGCCAAGGATGGCGACGGCAATGTTCTCGAAGGCAATGTGGTGGCGCTGGCGAGCCGGGGGGCGCTGGTGCGCTCGGAGGATATCCTCACCACCGTCATCGGCCTCGACGACGTGGTGGTGGTGACCACGCGGGACGCGGTGCTTGTGACGAGCCGCGCCGCGGCGGGGCAGGTGAAGGGGCTGGTGGAAACCCTGAGGCAGCGCAGCCACCGGGAAGCGCAGGAGCACCTGCGCATCTACCGGCCGTGGGGGTGGTATGAGCGGATCGAGGGCGGGCCTCGGTTCCAGGTCAAGCAGATCCATGTGAAACCGGGTGGAAAGCTGAGCCTGCAGAAGCATTTTCACCGGGCGGAGCACTGGATCGTGGTGTCGGGCACCGCGGAGGTGACGGTGGACGGCACCGTTTCCCACATCCACGAGAACGAGTCGGCCTACCTGCCGGTGGGGTCCGTGCACCGCCTGAGCAATCCGGGGCGTATCCCCTTGAAGCTGATCGAGGTGCAGGTCGGCAGCTATACGGGGGAGGACGACATCGTCCGCTTCGACGACGTCTACGCGCGCGGCTGAGCGCGCGGCCCTCCGGACGGAAGGGGTCACCGCTAAAGCTGGCGGTTGAGATTGTCCGCGAAGGAGCGGATGTGGGCGCGCACCGCGGCTTCGGCGGCGTCGGGATCGCGCGAGCGCAGGGCCTCCACGATGGCGGCGTGCTCCACCACCACCCGCTGGTGGTGCTCCGGCGCCCGGAGGGAGACGAACCAGACCCGCTGCGCCCGCTCGTGAAGATTCTTTAGGATGTCCGCCAGCACCGGGTTTCCGGCTGCCGAGGAGATGATGGCGTGGAACTCGCGGTCGAGAGCCATCAGCTCGGCCACGTCGCGCGCGGCCGCGGCCTCCACGCCCAGCGCCACATTGGTGGCGAGGGCGGCGAGGTGGCCCGGCTCCGCGCGTTCCGCGGCGAGGCGGGCGCAGAAGCACTCGTTGATGAGGCGCACTTCCACCATGTCGTGCACTTCATCGTGGGAGATGGGGCGCACCACGATGCCCTTGCGGGGCAGCACCTCGACGAGGCCGTCGCGCATGAGCCGGTCGAAGGCCTGGCGCACCGGCGTGCGGCCGATGCCGAGGGTGGCGGAGACGGCCGCCTCGCTCAGCACCTCGCCGGGGCGGAAGGCGCACATGATGATGCGCGCCTTGATGAGCTCATAGGCTTCGTCACGCAGGGAGCGGGCCGGGGCGACCGTCGCGTCGGCCGCCGCCGGGACCTCCGGCGTGTCCATTGCCCAATCCGTTCGCATGGTCGTTCCGCCCTTGAAGGCGCGGCCGCCGCGTGGGCGGCCGTCGCAGTTGATGTTCGTTACCCTGCTACCGGAAGGGTCACCACGTCATAGCCATGGCGGATGGTGCGTCCCAGCACCGGGTCCACCAGCTCGTACTCGAAGCGTTCCGCCGGGCGGATGCCGCCGTGGGCGGCGAGGGTGCCGCAATACATCACCGCGCCATCGGCGAAGGGCGCGCCATAGCCGGCGAGGATGTCGGCGGGGGGCAGCATGGCCGCCACCGTGCCCTCCTGGTACAGTTCCTTCTTGCCGTCGAAGACGGCGTAGGAGCGCAGGATGAGGTCGTCCCAGTGGGGCGCCACCTCGTCCAGGGCCCACAGCTCGGGGGCCATGGGCTTGTCGCACATCTGCTTGGAAACCGTGATGTTGTAGGTTTCCACCTTGCGGTCCGTGTGGTCAGAGCCGACGCCCAGGTAATAGCGCCCTTCAGCCGCCACGATCACGAACTCCACCTCGCCGGAAGACTCGCCACCCGTGCACTCGATGGCCTCCGCGCCGGTGAGCCGCGCTGCGCCGACCCGGTAGTAGATGGGGGTCGAGGCCGGGCGCGGCACGCCCAGGGCTTCGAGCTCGACGATGTGCTTTTCCAGCGCGGCCTTGTCGCGGCCGGTCCAGCCGGCGATGACGGCGGTGCGGATCAGCAGCGTTTCCTCGTAGCTGCGGCCGTCGGCGTGGATGGTGAAGGTGAGGGCGGTGCCCGACATCAGGGTTCCTCGAACAGGTCTTGCGGTAGGGAAGGGTGCCGGCGCCCCAGGTCAGGGCAGAATGGGGCGCCGGCTTTACGTGGAAGCCGAGGTCAGTTCGGCATCCGCGTGTCGAGCAGGGTCCACTTGCCGTCCTTCACCTCGAGCACGTAGACCGGCTTCACGGCATCGCCGTCGGTGAAGGAGATGGAGCCCTCCATGGCGGGGTAGTCCTTGAGCTTCGACAGCTGGTCGCGGATGGCGGCCCGCTCCTCGGCGCGCTTGGCCTTGTCGCCGGTGACGCCGGCCTTCTTCATGGCCTCGGCATAGAGGTAGACGATGTCATAGACAGAGGCGTCCATCTGGTTGGGGTCCGTGCGCAGGCCGGCGGCCTTGGTGCGCTTGGCGAACTCCTGGGTGAAGGCCTTGGTCTTGTCGTTGGCGTCGGCGAAGAAGGTGGTGCCGATGGTCAGGGTCTCGCCGGCGCCGTCCATGCGCTTGGGCAGCTCGGGATCGGCCATGTTGGTGCCGCCGATGATGCGGGTGGAGACGCCCTGGCGCTTCAGCTCCTTGGCGAGGTTGATGGCGCCCTCGGGCGGGGAGCCGAGGCCGACGATGTCCGGGCTGATCTGCTTGAGCTGCGCCACCTGGGGCGAGAGATCGAAGGCGGCGAGCTGGAAGTCCACCGAGCCCTTCAGGGGGATGGAGTACTTCTCGAACATCTTGGGCACCACCGCGGTGCCGATGGACTTGGAGACCACGTCGTCGGTGGCGTAGGCCGCCGCGCCCGAGGCCATGGGCAGCTTCTTGTCCTTGATGGCGCCCAGCACCTGGTCGATCACCTTGCCTTCGTCGGTGGTGTTCCGGAAGCCGAAGGTGAAGCCCTTGGTGAGGCCGGGGGCGGAGGAGGCCATGGACATCTGCGAGATGCCCTCGCGCTCGCCCACCGGGAAGGTGGTGCGCACCTCGGAGGAGGAGAACGGGCCGATCACGGCCAGCGCGCCGGCATCCTGCGCGAAGGAGCGCACGGCGGTGGTGGCCTGCTTGGGATCGCCGGCGGTGTCGAACTTCACCACCTTGACCTTCTTGCCGTTGATGCCGCCCTTGGCGTTGATCTCCTCGACCGCCATGTCCACGGCGATCTCATTGGTGTTGGCGAGGCTCACATAGGGGCCGCTCTTCGCCATCATGTAGCCCAGGACCAGATCGTCCTCGGCGCGCGCGCCGGTCGCGGAAATGAGCGCCGCCAGCATGGTGGCGCCCAACAACACCTGCTTCTTCATGTCCCAACTCCTCTGAACGGATTTCTTGTCTTGTTTCAGTGTGCTCACGCGCTCTCGGCTTCACCCGCGCCGAGATAGGCCGCCTGCAGGCGGGGGTCGGAGGCGAGCGCCTTGGGGTCGCCCGCCATGGTCACGCGGCCGAGCTCCAGCACGGTCGCGCTATGGGCCACCGAGAGGGCCTTGCCCGTGTTCTGCTCCACCAGCAGCACCGCGAGGCCGTCGTGGTTCAGCTCGACGATCAGCTCGAACAGCTTCTGCACGAACAGGGGCGAGAGGCCGAGGGAGGGCTCGTCGAGCATCATCAAGCGGGGCTTCGCCATCATGGCGCGGCCGATGGCCAGCATCTGCTGCTCGCCGCCGGAGAGGCAGGAGGCCAGCATGTTCCGCCGCTCCGCGAGGTTCGGGAAGCGGGCGTAGATGGAATCCATCTCGCGGGTGATGGCGGTGGCGTCGCGGCGCATGTGGGCGCCGAGCCTCAAATTCTCCTCCACCGTGAGGGAGATGAGGATGCGCCGGCCTTCCGGCACCAGCACCAGCCCCTCGGCGATACGCCGGTGGGGGGCGGCGCGGCTCATGTCCGTGTCGGCGAAGGTGATGCCGCCGGACTTCAGCGGCACCGCTCCGAGGATGGCCTTGAGCAGGGTGCTCTTGCCGGCCCCGTTGGCCCCGAGCACGGTGACGATCTCGCCTTCCCTCACCTGCAGCGACACGTCCTGGAGGGCGTTCACGCGGCCGTAGGAGACGGAGATTCCGGAAACGTCGAGGAGCGCCATGTCACGCCTCCTCCGAGCCGATGTAGGCCTCGCGCACCTTGGCGTTCTGGCGCACCTGGGAGAGCGGGCCCTCGGCGATCTTCTCGCCGAAATTCAGCACCACCACGTTCTGGCAGATGCTGTCCACGAAGTGCATGTCGTGCTCCACCACCAGGAGGGTGATGCCCTTGGCCATCAGGGCCTTGAGGTGATCGCGCAGGGCGTTGGTCTCCGACGGGTTGAGGCCGGCGGCGGGCTCGTCCAGCATCAGCACGCTGGCGCCGGCGAGCGTCGCGCGCACGAGGTCGATGCGCTTCTTCACGCCGTAGGGCAGGGCGCCCACCGTCTCGTCCGCCCATTCGGCGAGGCCGCTCTCGGCCAGGGCCTCGCGGGCTTGCACCTTCCAGCGGTGGTTGGGGAACAGGCGGTAGGGGGTGAGCAGCGCGCCGAGGGAGGCGTTGCGCACGTGCTGGCCCACCAGCATGTTCTCCAGCACCGTCAGGTGCGACATGAGGCGGATGTTCTGGAACGAGCGGGCGATGCCGGTGGCGATGCGCCGGCGCGAGGGCATGTGGGTGATGTCCATGCCGTTGGCGGTGATGCTGCCGGCATCGACGCCGTAGACGCCGCTCACAAGGTTGAACACCGTGGTCTTGCCCGCCCCGTTGGGGCCGATGAGGGCGGTGGTGACGCCCTTCGGCACCTCGAAGGAGAGGTCGCGGATGGCCTTGACCCCGGCGAAGGACTTGTTGAGCCCCTGGATGGAGAGGGCGGCGGTCATCGGGCGGCCTCCGCGTTCGGAGCGTCGGTCTTGCGCCGGCCGATGCGCAGCAGGGAGGTGGTGACCAGCCCCTGGGGCCGCATGGCCATGAACACGATGATGAACACCGCGAACAGCGCGTAGCGCCATTGGTCGGAGGCGCGCAGCAGCTCCGGCGCCAGGGTGAAGAAGGCCGCGCCCACCAGCGGGCCCCACACCGTCTGCGTGCCGCCGAACAGCACGTAGAGCACCGTGAAGACCGAGAGCAGCACGTTGAAATGCTGGGCTTCCACGAAATTGTAGTGGTGGGCGTAGAAGGCGCCGCCGAAGCCCGCCACCGCCGCGCCCAGGGCGAACGCCGCCACCTGGATGCCGCGCACCGAGACGCCCAGGAGATCCGCCACCGTGGGGTCGCTCTTCACCGCCGTGAGGTAGAGCGCGAAGCGGGTGCGGGAGAGGTAGAGCATCAGCACCACCACGCCGGCGGCGGCCAGGAACACGCCGTTCGGCGCCACATAATCGGTCACCGGATAGCCGGCGGCGCCGCCCACCACCTCAAGGTTCAGGAACACCGCCGAGATGACTTGCCCCAGGGCGAAGGTGGCCATGGCGAGATAGATGCCGTGGGTGCGCAGCACCGGGATGCCGATGAGAAGCCCGGTGAGGCCCGCAAGGCCCGCCCCCACGGGAATGGCCGCCCACATGGACCACTGGTATTCATTGGTCAGGAAGGCCGAGGCATAGGCGCCGATGGCCATGAAGCCGGCGATGCCCAGGTTGAGCTGCCCCGCGGCCAGCGGCAGGTACACCGCATAGGCCGCCATGACATTGAAGGCGAGGACGACGAGGACGCCGGTGAGATAGCCGCTCATCACAGCTTCTCCCGGGTGGCGGGGCGGCCGATGAGGCCCTGGGGACGGACGATGAGGATCAAGAGCAGAAGCCCATAGACGGTGATGTTGACCACGTCGGCGCCGATGAAGCTGATGGAGAGCACCTCCGCGAGGCCGATGAGCAGGCCGCCCAGCACCGCGCCCCAGATGGAGCCCATGCCGCCGACGATCATGGCCGCGACCCCCTTGAAGCCGACGCCCTCGCCCATGAAGGGCGAAACCTGCTGGTAGTTGACCGCGAACAGCAGCCCCGCCACCGCCGCCAGCAGCGCGGAGGCGATGAACAGCAGCGGCACGAGCCGGCCCGTATCCACGCCCATGAGCACGGCGGTGTCGCGATTCTCCGCCACGGTGCGGATGCAGCGGCCGGTGGAGGTGGAGGACAGGAACCAGGAGAGCCACAGCACCAGCAGCACCGAGAGCACGAGCGAGCCGAGCTGCGCGATGCCGATGACCAGGCCGCCGAAGCGGAAGTTGAGGTCCGGCACCAGCGCCGGGAACGCCTGCTGGTCCGAGCCGAAGTAGATCAGCATCAGGTTTTCCAGCAGCACCAGGAAGCCGAGGGAGGAGACCAGCGGCACCTCCGGATCGCCCCCTTGCATGGGCCGGTAGGCGAAGCGCTCCACCAGCAGCGACACCAGCGCGGCGGCCGCGAGGGCGGCGGCGAAGGCGAACACCGTGGGCCAGCCCAGCTTGATGAAGCCGTAGGCCACCATGCCGCCCAGCATGAACAGGCCGGGCAGGGAGAAGTTCAGGAAGTTGAGCACACCGATGGCCAAGGTGAAGGCCACCGCCATCAGCATGTAGATGGCCCCGAGCATGAGGCCGTTGACGATCTGCTGAGCGAGCATGGGTCCCCGCAGGAGGCGTGCGTTTGACGCACAGGACACGCAGGGCGCCGCTGCCGGCGCCGGATGCGCAAGGGTGGCCCGGAAGCCTCGAAGGGGCCTTTTGGTGGCCCGAACTCGGCTTCGGAATTAGGTAATAGACAAAGCTAAATTCACTTCGGCTTCAAGCTGAAATTTCAGGCGTATTTCAGAATAGTCTCAGTTGTGTGGCGGTGTCGAGTGGGGTCGTCATATTATTGGTATATAACGATAATATTCGATTTCAGGGTCTTTTTCCCCGCCGCGGCTGGCGCGCGGATTGGCTAAAAGGCAGGCACGCTGACCTAATATGATGCGCCGTTGGTCGCCTGCGGTGGGGGCCTTTCGGGGCGGCGGCGTGGAAGGGACGCGCCAGGTCTCCATCGCGCGGACCCCTCGCCGGCAACCGATTTTAAATTGACAAAAACAATCGAGTTTATAGCATTAGTTCTGCAACTGCCTGCCCAGCACATCAGGGAAGCTGTCCATGAGCGATCATTCGGTACTCAACCTGCGACCCCTCGGCGGCCGGATCGGCGCGGAGGTTTCGGACCTCCGTGTCTCCGGAGATCTTCACCCCGCGACCGTCAAGGCGATCCATGCCGCCATCCTGAAGTACAAGGTGGTGTTCTTCCGGGGGCAGGACCATCTGGACGATCCGGCGCAGGAGGCCTTTGCCAAGCTGTTCGGCGACCTCAACGAGCACCCCACCATTCCCTCCAGGGACGGCACCGAGGCCATCCTGGAGGTGGCGGCTGAGCGCGGCGAGGTGGCGAGCCACTGGCATGCCGACTTCACTTTCGTGGATCGCTTTCCCCAGCTCACCTTCCTGCGCCCGGTGGTGCTGCCGAGCCACGGCGGCGACACCCTGTGGGGCAACACCGAGGCCGCCTATGACGAGCTGCCTGATTCCCTGAAGGCGCTGGCGGAGCAGCTCTGGACCCTGCACACCAACGACTACGACTACGTGAGCGACCGCCCGGTCCGCGAAAACGGCAAGATCCGCCACGGCGAGGTCTTCACCCGCAAGGTGTTCGAGACCGAGCAGCCGCTGGTGGCGGTGCATCCGCACACGGGGAAGAAGGTGCTTATCGTCGGCAACTTCATCCAGCGCATCATCGGCTACCGTTCGCCGGATTCCCACGACCTGCTCCAGATCTTCCAGCGCCACGCCACCAGCCCGGAGAACACCCTGCGCTGGTCCTGGAAGCTGGGCGACATCGCGGTGTGGGACAACCGCGCCACCGTCCACCGCGCGGTGGACGACTTCGACCGCGAGCCGCGGACCCTGCGACGCTCCACCGTGGTGGGCGAGCCGGCCGTGAGCGTCGACGGGCGCCGTGCCTCCACCCGCATCGTGGGTGAGAAGCCGAAAGCCATCGTCGCCTGAGCCGCCAGCGGCCCGGGCGTTCCCCGCCGCCCGGGCCGCGCTTTCATCCGGAGCGCTCCCCATGTCCCTCATCGCCCGCGCCGCAGTGCTGCTGCTCGCCCTTCTTCTTCCCGCCGCCGCCTTCGCCGAGCCGGTGACCATTCGCATCGGCTTCGCCGAGGTGGGCATCGGCGGCCGCCAGTTCGGCACCCAGGGCGGTGCCAGCGTCGCCCACGCCCGCAAGCTCCTGGAAAAGGAGCTGGAGGGCGACGACGTCACCGTGCAATGGGTGTTCTTTCGGGGGGCCGGCCCGGCCGTGAACGAGGCCATCGCCGCCCGCCAGCTCGATTTCGCGCTCCAGGGCGACCTGCCCGCCATCGTCGGCCGGGCCAACGGGCTCAAGACCAAGCTGCTCATGGGCTCGGGCGTGCGCAACAATATCTATCTCGCCGTGCGGCCGGATGCGCCCATCTCCGGCATCGACGACCTGAAGGGCCGCAAGGTCGCCCAGTTCCGCGGCACCAACCTCCAGCTCGCGGCCGATCGGGTGCTCGCCGCCCATCACCTCACCGAGCGCGACATCCGCTTCCTCTCCATGGACTTCGAGGCGGCGATCGCGGCGCTTCGCTCCGGCGACATCGACGCCACCTTCGGCCAGGCGGACCTGTTCGCCCTTCAGGACCAGGGCCTTGCCAAGGTGGTCTATTCCACCCGCGGCGACGACCCCACCTTTACCCGCCACAGCCATGTGCTCGTCACCGAGGCGTTCGAGCAGGCCCACCCCGAGCTGGTGCAGCGCGTGGTGAATACCTTCGTGAAGGCGGCCGACTGGGCGAGCGACGAGAAGAACCGCAAGGAGCTGTTCGAGATCTGGTCGCTCAGCGGCCGTCCCGTCGCCGCCTTCGAGCACGACTACGAAGGCCAGACGCTCGCGTATCGCCAGAGCCCGCTGATCGATCCGTTCCTGGTCGAGGCCTATGCCTCCAAGATCCAGCAGGCCAAGGACTACCGCCTGCTGCGGGGTGATGTCTCGGTCGAGGGCTGGTTCGAGCCGAAATACCTCAACGTGGCCCTGAAGCAGCTCGGCCTGGAGAAGCGCTGGCCCCCCCTCGACGCGGCCGGCAAGCCGGTCGCCACTAACTGAGGCGCGGGCCATGACCTCCACCACATCCGCCGCAGACCTGCCGCTGCCCGCCGCTGCGGTGGTCCGGCCCCGCCGCCTTTTCCTGCCGCGCGCCCGCGTTCTGGTGCCGGCGCTGCAGGGGCTGGCCTTGCCCCTTGGCCTCCTCGCCCTTTGGGCGCTCGCCTCCGGCCAGGGCTGGCTGCCGGCGCAGATCCTGCCCGGTCCGCGCGCGGTGCTCGAGGCCTTCCGCGAGCTTTCCGCCACGGGCGAGCTCGGGGAGCATGTGCGCGCCACCCTGGGGCGGGTGGCGCTGGGCTTCGCCCTGGGCGGCGCGGTGGGGCTGCTCCTCGGCGTCGCCATGGGCGTGTCGCGCACCGTGTCGCAGCTCATCGAGCCGGTGTTCGTCTGGTTCGCCCAGGTGCCGCCCATCGCGCTTGCGCCGCTGCTCATCCTGCTGGTGGGTATCGATGAGATGCTGAAGGTGCTCATCGTCGCCAAGGCGGCCATGATCCCGCTCGCCGTCAACACGGCGGAGGGCGTGCGCAACGTCCCGCCACACTGGCGGGAGGTGGGGCGCGTGTTCGGTTTCTCGCCGTCGCGCACGGTCTTCGGCCTGGTGCTGCCGGCGGCGCTGCCCACGGTGTTCGCTGGCGTGCGCACCGGCCTCACCCATGCCTGGCTGGCGCTGGTGGCGGTGGAGCTCATCGCCTCCACCGAGGGGCTCGGCTACCTCATGGTGTGGGGGCGCCAGCTGTTCCAGATCGAGTTCGTGCTGGTGTCGGTGGTGGTCATCGGCGTGGTCGGCTTCGCTCTGGACCGGGGGCTGCGCCTCGTGGAGGCCCGCATCGGGGCCTGGCGATGACGGCCGGCCTCGCGCGGGGCGCGCTGCGCCTGAGCCTGCTGCCGCTGGCGCTGCTGGCCTTCTGGCAGGCCGCGAGCGCGGCCGGCTGGACCGACCTGAGGGAGCTACCGGCCCCCGCCACCGTGCTCGCCCGCGCCCTGGGCGAATGGCGCAGCGGCGTGCTGCCCGAGGCGCTGCTCGCTTCCCTGGGGCGGGACCTCGCGGGCTTCGCGCTGGGTGCGGCGGCGGGCATCCCGCTCGGCCTCGCGCTCGGCCTGTCGCCGCTGTTCGGGCGACTGGTGGGGCCCACCTTCGATTCCTTCAAGCAGATCGCCATCTTTGCCTGGATCCCCCTGTTCGGCCTCTGGTTCGGCATGGGCGAGGGGGCCAAGGTGGCTTTCATCGCCACCGCCGCCTTCGTGCCCGTCACGGTGAATGCCTGGGCTGGTGCGCGCGCCCTGCCGAAGACGCTGGAGGAGGCCGCCGCCGTGCTGCGCTTCTCCCCCTGGCAGCGGCTGGTGTGGGCGCGGCTGCCGGCGGCGCTGCCGGATATCGTCGCGGGGCTCAGGGTGGGGCTCATCAACGCCTGGCTCGCCACCGTCGGCGCCGAATACTTCATGAGCGTGGCGCCCGGCCTCGGCTCCGTGCTCATCACGGGGCGGGACCTCTACGCCATGGATCTGGTGCTCGTGGGGATGGCGGTGCTGGGCCTCACGGGGGTGGCGCTCGATGCCGCCGCGAGCCGGCTCGGCGCCCTTCTCATCCGCTGGCAGTGACGGGAGCAGCCCATGGCCGCGACGGCCCTCGAGATCCGCAACCTCAGCAAGACCTATGTGGTGAACGGCGCGCCGCTGCCGGTGCTCGCGGGCATCAGCCTCGATGTGGCGCCGGGCGAGTTCGTCTCGGTGGTGGGCGCCTCGGGCTGCGGCAAGTCCACGCTGCTGCGCCTCATCGTGGGGTTGGAGAGCGAGCACGAGGGGCACCTCGGCTTCGCCGGGCGGGCCATCCGCGGGCCGGGGCCCGAGCGGGCCATCGTGTTCCAGGAGCATCGCCTGTTCCCCTGGCTCACGGCGGCGCAGAACGTGGAGGCGGGCCTTGCGCGCTCGGACCTCGGCAAGGCGGAGCGGCGGCGCATCGCCTCCGAGCATCTGGCGCTCGTCGGCCTCTCCAAGTTCGCGCAGGCGCTGCCGAAGCAGCTCTCCGGCGGCATGGCGCAGCGCGTCGCCATCGCCCGCGCCCTGGTGAGCCGGCCCGGCCTGCTGCTGCTCGACGAGCCCTTCGGCGCGCTCGACGCCCTCACCCGCAGCCACCTGCAGCGCGAGGTGCTGCGCATCGTGCGGCAGGAGGGCCTTTCCGCCATCATCGTCACCCACGATGTGGATGAGGCCATCCTGCTGGGCGACCGGGTGGTGGTGATGCAGCCCCACCCCGGCCGTATCGCGGAGATCATCGACATCCCCGAGGGGCCGGTGCGCGAGCCCGGCACCGCCGAGGCCGTGGCCCTGCGCAAGCGCATCCTGCACCGCCTGGGCGAGGACTGAGGCCATCGGCTCCGGTCTTCGGTCGGGCTTGGTGGGGAGTGAGTGCCGTGTGGCCGGCTGAAGATTTATACAGCGGGACAAGAAAAATTGTCGTCGCTATTGGCCTGATCCGGCGATCAGCGCACCATTTTTCGGGCCTCTATTCGCGCGGAATAGGTGAGTAAAGCGCTCCAGATTGGATCCGGATGAAGATCGCGTCAGGCTTCCGCTGAAAGCGCCCTAATACTTCAGCCGGGCGTAATAAGAGTCCTCCGAGGCCGCGCGGGCTTCGCCGAGGGTGCGGATGCCCTGCTGGCGGAGCAGGGGCAGCAGCTTCAGGAACACCTGCGCGCACACCATGGCGTCGCCCAGCGCCGTGTGGCGGCCCGAGATGGCGACGCCGAGCCGCGCCGCGATCGCCTCCAGGCTCTGCGCCTCCGCATGGGGGTGGACGATGGAGGCGAGCAGCAGCGTGTCGAGCACCGGCTGGTCGAAGACGAGGCCGGTGGCCGCCTCCTTCAGCTTCAGGAAGCGCAGGTCGAACGCCACATTGTGGCCCACCAGCACCGTATCGGAGACGAAGGCGTGGAAGGCCGGCAGCGCTTCCGAGATGGTGGGCTGGCCGCGCACCATGGCCGGGCGGATGCCGTGGATGGCGATGCCCGCCTCGGGGATGGAGCGGCGCGGGTCCACCAGCTGGTCGAGGCACTCGGCCCGCAGCAGCTTGCCGTTGACGATGCGGGTGGCGCCGATCTGGATGATCTCGTCGCCGCCGGCCGGGTCGAGCCCGGTGGTCTCGGTGTCGAACACCGTGAAGCTCAGTTCCTCCAGCGGGCGGTGGTCGCGCTCGTGGTGGGCATCGGCGGCGGCGAAGAGGTCGAAGTCGTAATATTCCGGCCGGCTCTCGCCCGCGTGCGGGAGCGCATCCGCGCCGCCGACGGCGCAGGGCAGCAGGAAACGGAACGCGGCGCGCGCCTCGTTGCCGCGCGCGTGCTCCAGCCACACCTCGCCGCCGTGGCGCTCCGCCACATCGCGCACGCTGAGGGCTCCGCCGGCGCTCCCGTCCATGGAGCAGGACTGCCAGCCGGCGCCGATGGCCGCGCTGCCCGCGAAGGCGAGATCGAGATGGGCGTGCCCGTCCGCGCGCGCGAGGCGCAGCTCCAGGGCCGGCGCCGCGCGCCCCTCGGCCGCGCGCCGCGCCAGGAAGGCGAGGGCGGCGATGAGGGCGAAGCTGTCCACGCTCAGCCACAGGTCGGCATCCACCGCATCGGCGCGCACGGCCTGTCCGGTCTCAGCCTCGATGCGGTGGGCGGCGGCGGCGACGAGATCGGCGCCCAGCATGTCCTGGAGCGGCCAGCGGGTGCGGTGGGCGCCGGAGGCCTCGGCCGCGAGGGCGGTGATGCGCGCGCCCAGGGCCGCCACCTCCTCCCGCACCACGCCCTGGAAGCGCTCGCGGTCGGCGGTGTCGAGGTCGGGATAGTCCAGCATGTCGAGCGCCGCCTGGATGCTGGCGAGGCCGGCGCGGCTGGTCTCGGTGAGGGCGAGCCACTGGCGGTCGGTGCTGGCCTCGGCCTCGTATTCGTCGGTGATGTCGTCGAGCAGCAGCACGAAGCCGGTGGCCGGCGCGCCTTCCGCCGCGCCGCGCACGGGCGCGAGGCTCACGCGCAGCAGGTGGCCGGAGGGCGTGTGGGTGACGAAGCGCGCGCCCGGCGCCGGCTCGCCGCGCACGAGGTGCCGCTCCATGCTCTCTCGGGCGTGGTCGATGAGGGCCTTGTCCACCACCTGGTGGATGGAGCGCCCGAGGCCGATCAGCTCCGCCCCCGCCGCCCCGCCGGGCGCACGGGAGATGCGACGGCACAGGGCGCGGGCGCGGGCGTTGTAGAGCAGGATGCGGCCTTCGAGATTGCAGACCACCACGCTCTGCTGCAGCTCGGCCACCAGGGCACCGAGCTGGTCGCGCTGCTGGGCCACGGCGCGGCTCGCGTTCTCCACCAGGCGGGCCATCTCCTGCCGGAGGGTGCCGCGCTCCAGGGCAAGGGCGTTCAGCGCGGCGGCCAGCGCCTGGCTGGAGGCGGGGCCGAGGGCGGGCAGCGGCGGGGCCTCCGCGTCACTCACCAGCACGCGCGCGCCTTCGGCGAGGCGGGCGGGGCCGGCCACGTGACGCGCGTGGAGCTTCTGCACCACCCAGGCGGCGCCGGCGGCGGCCACCAGCCACCAGAACAGCACCAGCATGCCGCGGGTTTCCACCAACGGGCCCAGGGCGGCCGAGAGCGCCGCCGCTTCAGGGCCATCGAGGGTGGCGTAGAAGCCGGCCGCGCCCAGCGCCAGCCACAGCGCCAGGGCGAGCCCCGGCGCCAGCATGGCGGCGGCCAGCGACCGGTCGAGGCTCATTCGGCGGCGTCCCGCGCCATCATCTCCTTCACCGTCTGCACCAGATCGCGGGTGGAGAACGGCTTGGTGACATAGGCGTCCGCCCCCGCGCCGACGCCGCGGGCCTTGTCGGTCTCGCGGCCCTTGGCGGTGAGCATCACGATGCGGGTCTCGCGGGTGTCCTCGTCGGAGCGCACGGCCTCGCATACATCGAAGCCGGTCATGCCGGGCATGGAGGCATCCAGCAGCACGAGGCGCGGGTGCTCGCGGCGGATCGTCTCCAGCGCGCCGATGCCGTCGCGCGCCACCAGTACGTCGAAGCCCTCGCGCTTCATCATGAATTCCAGCGATACCACGATGTTCGGCTCATCGTCGGCGATGAGGACCTTGTCTCCCGCCCGGCTGCTGGCGATCCCGTTCACGTGTTCGTGCTGCTGTTCGTTCATGGCGTTCTTCCTCCCGGCTGGAGGGGCAGTCTGAACGCGAAGGTCGCGCCGCCGCCCGGTTCTGACACCAGCCACATGGCTCCACCCAGATGATCCACGATCTGGCGGCTGATCGGAAGCCCCAGTCCCGTGCCCGAGGGCCGGGAAAGGGCATCGCCGCCCTGGCGGAACTTCTCGAATATGGTGTGCCGCTCCGCTTCCGGCACCCCCGGCCCGTTGTCCTTCACCTCCACGATCAGGGAATCGTCCGCGCGGTGCAGGGTCACGTCCACCCGGCCGGCGCCCTCGGGCACGAACTTGGCGGCGTTGGAGAGCAGGTTCACCAGCACCTGCATCAGCCGGTCGGCATCGGCCCGCACCGTGGGGACGCGCTCCGGCAGGTGCGTCGCGACACGGGCGCCGCGGGCATGGAACAGCTCGGAGGTGGCCTTCACGGCATCCCGCACCAAAGCGGCGAGGTCCACGTCCTGCGCCTGCCAGTCGGCGAGGCCGGACTCCATCTTGGCGAGGTCCAGCACCTGGTTGACGAGGCGCCCCAGCCGCTCGCTCTCGGCGACGATGATGCGCAGGAAGTCGGCGCGCTGGGCCTCCTCCATGTCCGGGGTGTCGAGCATCAGCTCGGAGAAGGCGCGGATGGAGGTGAGCGGCGTGCGCAGCTCGTGGGTGACGGACGAGACGAAATCGTCCTTGAGCTGGTCCAGGGTCTTGAGCTGCGCGTTGGCGGCCTTCAGCTCGGCGCTCGCGGCCTCCAGCTTTTCGGCGTAGACGCGCACCTTGGAGGCTTCGTCGAGGATCTGGAGCACATCCTCCATGTCGAGCGGCTCCTCCTCCACCACCGAGGCCACCAGCACCCGCGCCGAGGCGCTACCCACGGCGCCGGCAAGGGTCCGTTCCACACGGCCCACGAGAGAGGCATCCGCCTTCAGGGTATGGATGTCGCGGGCACCGGTTTCCGCCGCATGGGCCTCGAACACCGCGCGGGCGTGCTCGGGGCCCAGCAGCCGGGCCGTGAGCGCCATCAAGTCGTCGAGCCGCGCGGCGCCGCGCCAGAACACGGGCGCGCCGGCGCCGGGGTGGCGGGCGAAGGCATCCACGAACAGCAGGGCCTGGGTCGCCTCCGCCCCCTGGGGCGCGCGCCGCAGCGAGAGGCCCACGTAAAGCCCGGTGTTGACGAGCAGGCTCCAGAACAGGGCGTGGGTGAGCGGGTCGAGCCCGCCGAAGCCGAACAGCCGCTCGGGCGCCAGCAGCGCCATGCCGAGCGGCCCCTCGCGCACGAACGCCTCGGAGATCCAGCCCGATTTCGCCACCGAGGGCAGCATGAGCGTGTAGGCCCACACCAGGAAGCCGGCGGCGAGGCCCGCGAGCGCGCCGATGCGCGTGCCGCCGCGCCAGTACATGCCGCCGAGCAGGGCGGGGGCGAACTGGGCCACCGCCGCGAAGCTGATGAGGCCGATGGAGACCAGCGCATAGGCCTCCCCCGCCACCTGGAAATAGAAATAGCCGAGCAGCAGCACGCCGATGATGGCGGCCCGGCGGATGTTGAGCAGCAGGGCCGTGAGATCCCCGCCCGCGCGGGCGGCGAAGCCGGGCCGGCGCAGCAGGGCGGGCATGACGAGATCGTTGCACACCATGGTCGAGACCGCGATCGTCTCCACGATCAGCATGCCGGTGGCGGCCGAAAGCCCGCCCACATAGGCGATGAGCGCCAGCACCGGCGCGCCATGGGCGAGCGGCAGGGAGAGCACGAAGGTGTCGGCGTCCACGCCGCCGGGGCCGAACAGCACGAGCCCGCCCAGCGCGATCGGCAGCACGAAGAGATTGATGGCGAGGAGGTAGGCCGGGAACACCCACGCCGCGCGCTTCACGTGCCGCTCGTCGGTGCACTCCACAACCATGATCTGGAACTGCCGCGGCAGCAGCAGTGCGGAAAGCATGGAGAGGATGGTGAGCGCGAACCACTGCGTGTAGTCGAACGGCGCATCGGCACCGGGATGGAACAGGGCGGCGAGCTCCGGCAGTGCCTGCGCCCGCGCCCAGATGTCCGCCATGCCGCTGAAGAGGCCGTAGGTGACGAACAGGCCTACCGCCAGGAACGCCAGCAGCTTCACCACGGATTCGAAGGCGATGGCGGCCACCATGCCCTCGTGCCGCTCCGCGCTGTCGAGGTGGCGGGTGCCGAACAGGATGGTGAACAGGGCGAGCGCCAGGGTGACGGCGAGCGTGCCGTCGCGCCACCAGGGCGAGGCGGCGGCCGGGGCCGCCCCGGCGCCGTGGGTGAGGACGTGATAGCCCGCCGAGACCGCCTTCAGCTGCAAGGCGATGTAGGGAACGATGCCGACCACGGTGATGAGCGTGACCAACGCCGCCAGCGCCGGGCTCTTGCCGTAGCGGCTGGCGATGAAATCGGCGATGGAGGTGATGCGGTGGGCGTGGGCGATGCGGATCATCTTGCGCACGACGATCCACGCGAGGAACATCGCCAGCATGGGCCCGAGATAGATGGGCAGGAACCAGATGCCCCCCGCCGCCGCCCGCCCGACGCTGCCGAAATAGGTCCAGGCGGTGCAGTAGACCGCCAGCGACATGGCGTAGACCCAGGCATTCGAGATCATCGAGCGCCCGCGCGCGGCCGATCTGTCCGCCGCCGCCGCGATGGTGAACAGGAGCGCGAGGTAGCCGATGGAGACCGCGAGGACGAGGGGCGCGGAGATCATGGCGCGCCATCCCCGCCACGCCGCCGCTCGCTCACGCGCGCGAGCAGAGCGATCAGCGCGGCCCAGATCACGAACAGCGCCACCGGCAGCAGCGGCAGGCCGAGCACGGTGACGGGCACGTTCCACACCGCGAGCAGCGGAAAGTTGAACAGCAGCATTCCCGCCGCGAACAGGGCCAGCAGCACCGCCGGCCGCGGGCCGTCGTCGCCGGGCCTGTCGTTTCCCCCGGTCACAGCAGGTCGAACCGGTAGTGGCGCGCGAGCCACTGCTTGAAGGCGCGCACGATGGCGAGGGAATCCTTCAGCGCCTGCCGGTCCAGGGTGCCAAGCTCGCTCAAGGGCAGGGTGTTGCCCGGCGCGCGGCCGGCGGCGCGCTGGCGCAGGTTGCTCGAGAGCTTCAGGCCCATGAGGCAATGGAGCGCGTCGGCGAGGTCTCGTCCCAGGCCTGCGTCGAGCCGGCCGTCGTCCACCAGCGCCTTGATGCGCGCCGCCGTGGAGAGGGGCCGCACCCGGTATTCGAGCGCCAGCGCCCGTACGCCGTGGACGATGGGGAAGATGCCGAGCTTCTTCAGGTCGATCTCGGCCGCCGCCCGGCCCCGCAGGCCCGGCAGCCGCGACCACCACGCCTCGCCGTCGCCGAACTGCTCCACCGCACGCGCGAAGCGGGAAAAATAGGCCGCGTCGTCCTGGAGCAGGAAGTCGAGATGCGCGCGAGCCTCTTCCATGAGCGCGCCGTCGCCCGCCACCACCGCCGCGTCGAGGAAGATGGCGAGGTTCATGGGCCCGTCGGCCGCGCCGGCGAACAGCCAGCGCTTCAGCGTGTCCTTGAAGGCGGCGAGCGGCTGGCACCAGAGCGGCCGGCTCAGCATGATGCCGCCGGGGCAGGGGGGGTAGCCGAAGGTGATGAGGGCGGCGGTGAACGCCTCCGTCACCGCCGTCAGCCCCTCGAAGGCGAAGCCGTCGCGCAGGATGAGGGCGTTGTCCTGGTCGGTCTTGATGAGCTGCTCGCCGCGCCCCTCGGAGCCCATCACCAGCAGGCAGGAATTCTCGCGCAGAGCCGGCGGCGCCAGCAGCTCCCACAGGCGATGGAACAGGCGGCGGTTCAGTTCGCCCACCAGCTCCCCGATCACCTCCACGCGTACGCCGTCGTCCTGGAGGTCGGCGATCAGCTCGTCGATCTGCCGGGCGGCGATGCGCAGCTCGTCCACATCGGCGGCTTCGGTGATTTCGAGGGCGATGAGGTGGGAGTGGCTGGCCACGAAGGCCATGAGGTCGATCTGGCTGAGCAGGCCGACGATGTCCTGCCCCTCCCGCACCACCACGCGGTGGATGCGGTGGCGCAGCATCAGCAGCATGGCGCCGTAGAGCTCATCGTCGATGGAGACGGAGAACGGCTCGAAGGTCGCGATCTCGCGCACCGGCAGCAGGTGGGGCGGGGTCTCGCGCAGCAGCGCGTCGCGCAGATTGGTGGTGGTGAAGACGCCGATGCGGGCGCCGTCGCGCACCAGGGCATCGGTGAGGCCCCTCTCGGAGAGGGCGCGGCAGAGGCTGACGAGATCGGTGCCGCCGTCCACGAAGAAGGGCTTGCGCACATAGGCGTCGCGCACGCGCGAGGCCATGACGGAAACGAACTCCCGGCGCTCGCGGCGCCGGGAGCGGACCCGCCCGTTTCGGGGCGGGTCGAGGGGAGATGGTGCCCCGACGGGGAGGGACTCCGGAGGGGAGTCGGGGGGCACCGGTCCCCCTGCCGTGGAGCCCGGCCGCGACATGGCTCCGGCCTAGTGGGCCGAGGCTTCCGACGCGCCGATGCCGGTCTCCGAGCGCACCTCCTGGGCCGGGAAGCCGGCGCGATCGACCGCCGCCCGCTGGCTCTTGTCCGTGATGGAGAAGAACCAGATGCCGGCGAAGCCGAGGACCATGGAGAACAGGGCCGGAGAGGTGTAGGGGAACGGCGCCGAGCCGGCCGGGTTGCCGAGCGTGGCTTCCCACACCGACGGCGACAGGATGGTCAGGATCACCGAGGAGGCAAGCCCGAGGAAGCCGCCGATCACCGCGCCCTTGGTGGTGCAGTCCTTCCACAGCACCGACATGAACAGCACCGGGAAGTTGGCCGAGGCCGCCACCGCGAATGCCAGGGACACCATGAAGGCGATGTTCTGCTTCTCGAAGGCGATGCCCAGCAGCACCGCGATGATGCCCAGGCAGATGGTGGTGATGCGCGAGACCTTCAGCTCCGAGGCGCTGTCGGCCTTGCCGCCCTTCAGCACGGTCGAATAGAGGTCATGCGACACCGCCGAGGCGCCCGACAGCGTGAGGCCGGCCACCACCGCGAGGATGGTCGCGAACGCCACCGCCGACATGAAGCCCAGGAACACGTTGCCGCCCACCGCATGCGCGAGGTGCACCGCCGCCATGTTCACGCCGCCGACCAGGCCGCCCTTGGCGTCCAGGAACTCGGGGTTGGTGAGCACGAAGGTGATGGCGCCGAAGCCGATGATGAAGGTGAGCAGGTAGAAGTAGCCGATCCACCCGGTGGCCCACATCACCGACTTGCGGGCTTCCTTCGCGCTCGGCACGGTGAAGAAGCGCATGAGGATGTGGGGCAGGCCGGCGGTGCCGAACATGAGCGCCATGCCGAAGGAGATGGCGGAGATCGGGTCCTTGATGAAGGTGCCCGGGCCCATGATGGACTGGCCGGCGGTGGCCGCCGCCTCGGGGGTGGCGCCCTTGGAGGAGGCGATCTGCGTCTTCACCTGCACGGCGGCGGCGAACAGCTTCTCAGGGCTGAAGCCGTACTGCCACATCACCATGAAAGCCATGAAGCTCGCGCCGCCGAGCAGCATGCACGCCTTGATGATCTGCACCCAGGTGGTGGCCGTCATGCCGCCGAACAGCACGTAGACCATCATGAGCACGCCGACGATCACCACCGCCATCCAGTAGTCGAGGCCGAATAGCAGCTTGATGAGCTGGCCGGCGCCCACCATCTGGGCGATGAGGTAGAACGCGACCACCACCAGCGTGCCGGAGGCGGCGAACACGCGCACCGGCGTCTGGGCGAAGCGGAAGGCCGCCACGTCAGCGAAGGTGAACTTGCCGAGGTTGCGCAGGCGTTCCGCCATCAGGAAGGTGAGGATGGGCCAGCCCACGAGGAAGCCGATCGAATAGATCAAGCCGTCGTAGCCGGAGGTCATCACCGCCGCGGAGATGCCGAGGAACGAGGCCGCCGACATATAGTCGCCGGCGATGGCGAGGCCGTTCTGGAAGCCGGTGATGCCGCCGCCGGCGGTGTAGAAGTCGGCCGCCGACTTGGTCCTGGCCGCCGCCCACTTGGTGATGAACAGGGTCATCACCACGAACAGCGCGAACATCACGATCGCGGTCCAGTTGGTGGCCTGCTTCTCGGCGACGCCGAGGTCGCCGCCGGCTGCGAGCACGGGGCCCGACATGAGCGCCACGGAGGCCGCGAGGCCCGCGCGCGCGAAAAGATTGCGAACGCTCGTCACTTCAGCACCTCCGCCTTGATCTTCTCGGACAGCGCGTCGAACTCGCCGTTGGCGCGACGCACGTAGATGGCGGTGATGAGAATGGTGAAGACGATGACGCCGAAGCCGATCGGAATGCCCCACGTCATGACGTCGGTGCCGATGCGCGCGGCCAGCACCTGCTTGTTGAAGGCGATCAGCAGGATGAAGCCATAATAGACGATCAGCATCGCGAAGGTCAGGGTCCAGCCGAACCGCGAACGCGTCGATTTCAGGCGTTGGTAATCGGGATTGGCCGCGATGCGCGCGGCCAGTGAATTGTCCATGGGAAGCTCCTCTCCAACCCGCGGACGATTCCGCGGGCTTTGTTCTTCTGGTCGGGCGCCTGTGGCGTCCCGGTTGGCGAACCCCAAGCGCAAGCCCCGCCACGGGCGGCTGTCGGCCACCCAGGACGTTCGGCGCGCAGGGCCCCTTGGTTCCCGCTCCGCTTCGGAAGGTTCCGCCGCGGCCGGGACCCAAGGTCTGGCGTCAGGTCCAACTCACCTTTGCATCCGGGATGAGGTCCGCGCGCAAGGCGCAGCCCGTTTCCGGCGCGGGCGATTTTTTCACATGGGTTCTCGTTCCATGCCGCGGCATCCTCCCCATGCCGAAAAGCGGAACAGTTGGAAGCTCTCGCGGATCGGTCGCTCTGGTTCGGTTCCCGGCCTGTGGCGGCCGGCACCTGGGGCGATTCTCGATACACCGAGGCTTCGTACTCGCAACCTAAGCGACCGCGGCGCCGGAGGCGACTCATACTTAGGTCCGAAGCCGCGCCCCGCGCATGCTGCGCGGCAGGCTCCGCGCACACGCAAAAACACCCGGCGCAGTCCAGACTGCACCGGGTGTCGGGGTACGGATGGCGATGACCGGGGCGCCGCGCTGCGCCCCTTTCGGGACTCAGGCGCCCTTGGGCGCGTCGACGGTGTACTCGTCGCGCTCATGGACGGCGTTGGCGCGCCCCACCAGCAGCAGGTCCACCGGACCGATGCGCTCGATGTCCTTGCCCTTGTAGGGCAGGGAATGGAGCACATAGCGCATGGCGTTGATGCGCGCGCGCTTCTTGTCGTCGGACTTGATGACGGTCCAGGGCGAGTCGGCCGTGTCGGTGTGGAAGAACATGGCCTCCTTCGCCCGCGTGTAGTCCTCCCATTTGTCGAGGGAGGCGAGGTCAATGGGCGAGAGCTTCCACTGCTTCAGCGGGTGCACCTTGCGCTCCTTGAAGCGCCGGCGCTGCTCCTCGCGGCTCACCGAGAACCAGAATTTGATGAGATGGGTGCCGCTGCGCACCAGGTTGCGCTCGAACTCCGGCGCCTGGCGCAGGAACTCGCGGTATTCGTCGTCGCCGCAGAAGCCCATCACCCGCTCGACGCCGGCGCGGTTGTACCAGCTCCGGTCGAACATCACGATCTCGCCGGTGGTGGGCAGGTGCTCCACGTAGCGCTGGAAGTACCACTGCCCGCGCTCGACGTCGCTGGGCTTTTCCAGGGCCACCACCCGCGCGCCGCGCGGATTGAGGTGCTCCATGAAGCGCTTGATGGCGCCACCCTTGCCGGCGGCATCGCGCCCCTCGAACAGGAGAACGACGCGCTGGCGCGCCTCCTTCACCCAGGACTGGAGCTTGAGAAGCTCGGTCTGAAGCTGGAACTTCTGGTGCTCGTAATCGCGCCGCAGCATGCGGTACTTGTAGGGGTAGCTGCCGTTGCGCCAGTCGTCGGCGAGCTCGTCGCTGGTGGCGCGGTGCGGGCCGGAGGGCTTGGGCAGGCCGAGGGCGCCGCGCAGGCGCGCCGCATCGTCCGGCGAAGCGCCGGCGATGATGGCTTCCAGGCCCTCGCTCACCGAAGCCTGGGTCGCGATGTCCGCCACGGCGGAGAGCTTGGCTTCCTGTGCCGCCTTCACGCGCTCGTCAGCGAGGCTGGTTTCCGCAGCCTCAGGAATGGAGGCAGCGGAGGGATCCTTCTCGGCTTTCGGGGGCGTGGTTTTGTCGGTCATTCTGGGTGTCTTTCTCCGTGTCCCGGCGTTGGGCGGCATGGCGGATGCGGCGCATATCCGGCGCCGCGCGGCGGCGTCCGCGGGGGACGGGTCATGGTCTGGATCTTTGCAGCATAGCCGGCGAATGAGCCTTGACCAAAGTCAATTGCCTTTCTCTGCGCGCGGGACCGCGAAGGCCTCTGGCGGCTTGCTCGCGCACCGCAGGGCATGCATCCGCTTGTAGGCGGCCTCGATGCCACTGGTGAAGGCCGCGGTGTCAAAAAGGGGCGCATGCTCGCGTGCTTCCCGCAGCCGGGCCCTGAGTGCTGCGCGGCGATCAGGGTCGCGGGCGAGGGCGAGGGCCAGCGCCTCGTATTCCTCGATGGACGCCGTCACCAGCTCCGGCAGGCCCACCGCGCGCAGCAGGCTGGCGGCGACCCGCGCCGGGAAGCTGTCGCCGGGAAGGGTGACCACCGGCACGCCGGCCCACAGGGCGTCGCTGGCGGTGGTGTGGGCGTTGTAGGGCCTCGTGTCGAGGAAGAGGTCGGCGTGGGCGTAGCGCGCGAGGTGGAGGCCCTGCCCCACCAGCGGCGCGAAGATGAGCCGCTCCGGCTCGATGCCGCGGCTCGCGGCCTCGTAGGCGAGGTTGTCGCGGGCGGTGGGGTTGGCCTCGAACAGCCACAGCACCGAGCCCGGCACCTGATCGAGCAGGCGCAGCCAGGCCGCGAACATCTCGGGCGTGATCTTGTAGGTGTTGTTGAAGCAGCAGAAGACGAAGGCGCCTTCCGGCAGGCCGCATTCGGCGCGGGTGGGCGGGGTTTCGGCCACCTCGCGGCGGCGGTCGTTGGGCTGGTAGCAGTCGGGGAGCTGGACGATCTTCTCGTCGAAGCCGGCGGCGGCGGAGAATGGGGTGACGACGGGATCGCCGATCACATAGTCGATGAAATCGGCGCCCATGGTACCGGGATAGCCGAGGTAGTTCACCTGCACCGGTGCCGGGCGCAGCACCATGATCTGGGTGCGGCAGCCCTTGGTGTAGCCCTTGAGGTCCACCAGGATGTCGATGCCGTCCTCGCGGATGCGCCGGGCGGCGTCGCCGTCCGAAAGGTGGCCGATCTCGACGAAATGGTCGAACGCCTTCTCGATCCGCCGGCGCATGCTGCTGCCGTCGTCGGGGCTGAAGGAATAGGCGAAGGTTTCGAAGGTCTCGCGGTCGTGCTGCTCGAACATCCCGGCCGCGAGGAAGGCGGTGGCGTGGCCGTAGAAGTCATTCGAGAGGTAGCCGATGCGGATGCGGCGGCCGGGCACGGCGGGTGGCGGCGGGGGCAGGCGATCGCTGGGGGCGACCCGGCACTGCTGCGCATAGATCCGTCCGGCGAGCAGGTGCTCCGTGGGCGTGACGTTGCAGGCGAGCAGTACGAAGGGGTCGAGGTTTTCCGCGTCGCCCCGCGCCAGCGCGCGTGAAAGTTCCGCCTCCCATCCGGGAATGCCGCCCCATTGGCAGATGTGCTGGCTCATCTTGATGGCGCCGAGAAGCGCCGCCGCTATGCCGGGAGCGATGCGCAGCGTGCGGCGATAATAGTCCAACGCCTCGGAATACCTGTCGTCCTTGGCGTAGAGCACGGCCATGTTGAGCAGGGTGAGCGCGTGGTTGGGGTCGAGCGCGAATGCCTTCTGGAGCGCCTCGGCGGCCTCGCGCAGGCGGTGCATGTCCAGCAGCAGCGCGCCGATGTTGCAGTGGACCGGAGCGTCCGAGGGATTGACCGCCACCGCGGCCTGGAACAGCGCCAGCGCTTCCACCATCCTGACCCGGCTGTGGGCAAGCCCGCCCTCGGTCCGAAGCTGCTCGGCGGTGAGAATGCCGCGGCGCGCGGCCTGCACCCATTGGCTCACCGCCAGGGCGGGGTCTTCGCCGGCCGCGATCATGGCGAGGCCGAGGGCGAGCGCGGTGTCGGCGTCATCCGGAATCTCGGCCGCCTGTCGGCGCAGTCTCTCGACCGAGCCGCCGACCGCCAACAGGCGCGACAGGCCAGTGCGCGCCGCGCGGTGGGCGGGCTTGAGGGCCAAGGCCCGCTCGTAGCAGGCCATGGCCTCCTCCGCCGCTCCACTCTTCTGCGCCAGAACATCACCGAGGCCCGCCGCGACATCGGCGTCGTCCGGCAGGCGAGAGGCGGCCAGCCTCAGGGCGGCCTCCGCTTCGTCGAGGCGGCCGCAATTGGCGAGGCAGAGGCCCAGCATGTGACGGGTGCGGGCGTTCGCGGGGTCGCGCTTCAGGGCGCTGGCGTAGAACTCCGCGGCCTCGGCGAACCTGCCCTCCTGGTGCAGGAGGACGGCGCGCCGCGCATCTTCCGCCGACTTGAGCGTGGTGTTCCGTGCGGTGCCACGCGCCACGCGGAACCCGGCTCTCTGCCCCTTCGCCATGCTTCTCTTCCCCTGCCTCCGCCGCCCCCGCCGCGGCGACGCGGACGGCCTCAGGGCGGCACTTTTGCGGCTTCCGCTTGTCCGTGGCTTGTGCGGCCCTACGCCTCACAGACGTGTGGCGTGGATGTCGAACACCCGGCCGGGCGGCGCGATGCGCGCGCCTTCGCGGGTGAGGATGCTCGCGGCGTACTCGGCCTCGAACGTGGCGCGCGCCAGCCAGTCACCGGGCAGGGCATCGCCGAACGGGCCCGCCGAGCCCTCCGTGAAGGTGAAGGGCAGGTCGGGATCGCTCATGGCCGGCACCTCGGATCGGTCCACGAGCTGGAAACCGTTGTAGCCACAGGCGCTGAGCGTGGCGACCAGCTCGAAGCCGGCGCCATGCTCCTCGACGCTCACATAAAGTGGCTTCACGAGCTGGCGCACGAGCTGGTCGATCGCCATGCGGTCGCCGCCCTCCACGTCGATCTTGATGTAGAGCGGGGTGCCGAAGCGGTCGAACAGGTCGCCGAGAGTCACGGTGGGCAGCTCGATGCCGCGCCCGGGCGTGCCCTCGGCCACGAGCTGCGCGGGCAGCAGGCTGCCGCGCGGGTCCCCGCTCTCGCTCAGGTGGAAGGTCCCGGTGCCGGCCTCGGACCAGATGGCGGCCTCCACCAGGGTGAGGCGCTTGGCCGCGATGTCGGCCGCGAAGCGCGCGCGTGCCGCCGCCGCCAGGACAGGGTTGGGCTCCAGGGCCACGACCTCGAAATCCTTCGCGAGGTAATAGGCCGTATCGTCGCCGCTGTGCATGCCGAGGTCCATGATGAACCGGCTCGAATCCGCAAAGACGGTCATGGGGCTGGACGCTCCTTGGAGAAGGCATGAGGACCGCGCCGGCTGTCGCGTCCGCCGGGGACGCGTATCGGCGCAGGGCGGCTCGTGGGGCCAGTGGCTTCAGGGTGAAGGGGGGCCTCCAGCTCCGGCGGCGCGGCCAGGGCGCCGGCGGGCGCTCCCGGCCTCGCGCTTCATCCGGCGCGGGCGGCTTGCCGTCACAACAGAACGGAGGCTCCGATATCCCGCTCGCTGATGATCAGGCCCGGCGCGTAGCCCTGGTCCAGGAACGACTGGCGCATCTCCTCGCTGCCGATGAACACCAGGCTGGCGTGCAGGTTCTTGGGCGAGGGATTGGCGGGCGGCGGAATGACCAGGATGCGCCGGTCGAGCCCGGCATCGCGCAGGAGCTGGCCGAGAGACTGACCGTCTTCGACACCGGCCACGAGCAGCCGCTCCAGCTCGGGCACCGCGTTGGCGAAGCGGGCGAGGGTCTGCGCGGTCAGGAGCAGGGGCAGGTTTTCCAGGTGCTCGAAAGTGGCGATGGCACCGGGATCGAAGTAGCAGACACGGCTCAGGATCTCATAGGCGCGGACATAGTCCTTGCGCTGGAGCCACAGCCGCATGGCCGCCCGCATGCGCTGCTCGACGAAGTGGTCGATCAGGTTGCGGAACGACAGGCGCAGATCCTCGTTGATGACGATGTTGCGGCGGCGCAGCAGGCTGAACACCATGTATTCAAGCCCACCCCGGTAGCTGTCCCAATCGACGAGGGCCTGCTCGGTGCTTCGGCGGGTGTGGTTGGGCGTCACCGGGCTGAGCGTGACGGAACGGTAGTAAGATGCGCTGCGGAAGGCCACCGGGCCGCTGGCGGCGATGGTGGCGAGCTGGGCGAACGACCAGTGGCAGAACTGGGGCGTGGACACGATCCGGCTCAGGGCGTCGGCCCGGTAGACGGCGATCTCGGGGAAGACCTTGTGCTCCACGATGTAGCCGATGAGGTCGGTTTCATCGTTGGGATTGAAGACCTTCACCTCGTCGGGCTGGATGTAGGCCGCCGGCCCCTCGATCTCGCGCACGTCGTCATAGTCCGACCATGGCGTGTAGCAGGCGCGGATCTCCGGGTTTGCCTGCATGAAGCGGATGTTGTCCGCCAGCGCTTCGGGGACGAGCAGGTCGTCATCGGCGAGGTAGACCACATACTCGCCGCCGGCGCGGTGGAGCGCGCCCAGGATGTTGGCGATGCCCTTGTCCGCCTCCTGGCGGAAATAGCGGATCGGCAGCCCCTCCGCGCGGAAGCGCTCGGCGACATCGGGCGTGGCGTCGGTGGAGCAGTCGTCGCAGATGACGATCTCGTAGGAGAAGTCCCAGCCCGCGCTCCACGCCTTGATGCGCGGCAGCAGGGCTTCCAGGAACGGCGCGCGGTCGCGCGTGGGCACGCAGATGCTGAGCGTGACCGCGCTTGCGCTGGCACGCGCGGGAACGGGCGACGTTTGCGGGATGAACGGATTGATCATGGCTGCAAGTCCTGCGCTGCCGCATCGCGGGCCGGGAGGGTCGTGGATGCCGCCGGCCCGCGCGCGCCGATGGCGGGAGCGATCCAGCGGAATGTGCGGACGGGGTCCGGGGCAGGGACCTCGGAGAAGGGGGAGATCACCGGGGGAGCGCCCGAAAGGGCGCGGGCGCCGCGGGAATGCGCCGGGGCAAGCGCATGGGCGACGCGCCCGCGGCCCGGGCGGAAGGAGAGGGAGCCTGGCTTTCGGGTGCTCACGCGGATGCCTTCACCGCCGTGACGCAGGCGATCCTTGCCGACACGCGCCCCAGGCGCTCGCCGGATGACATCACGACCCTCATGCCCGCCCCCAAGCCCGATCGGTAGTCTGACCGGAGCCCGTTTACGGGGCGTCGATTGCCTGTGGCTGACTTCTCGCGCGCCGCGATCAGCCGCGGACGGCCCGGGCCCCGCCGATGAGGATGCAGGCGCCCACGATGCCCGCGACGAGGTAGCCCACCCAGCCCGCGAAGCCGACCCCGAGCAATCCGAACAGGAAGCTCGCCACCGCCGCGCCGAGGATGCCGAGGATGATGTTCACGAAGAGGCCGTTGCCGCTCTTCATGAGGGCGGATGCGATCCAGCCCGCGAAACCGCCGACGATGATGGCGGCGATCCAGCCGATCCCTGCGTCTTCCATGTCAGGCCTCGCGTGATGCGCGTCTCAGGGGGATATCCCGTCTTGAAACGCGGCGAGGTGGCGCGGGTTCCGCGCCTACTCCCGGTGGCGCAGGCTGCCCAGATAATTGTCGTACAGCATCTTCGGCACGATCAGGCCGACCGTCATGGCGAGGATGATGATGAGGGCGGTGATGCCGTTCACCGTCGCGTGCACCAAAAGCTGGGCCGGCGCACCCTCGCCCATGTTCGTCAGCTCCACCAGCGCCGCGGCGGTTTCGAACAGGAACACGCCCGGCACCATGGAGACCACCGCAGCGAAAGAAAAGCCGGCGAACGGATAGCGCAAGCGTCCCGTCAGCGGCGCCGCCAGAATCCCCACAATGAAACAGGCGGCGAGGCTGCTGCCGGCGATGCTCGCCCCGGAGGCCAGCAGCACCCAGCGCATTCCGTGCGCCAGCATGCCCACCAGCATCGGCGCCGGCAGCATGCGCCAGGGCATGTTGAAGAAGGTGCCGTAGGCCGAAACCGCGATGCCCGCCGCGGCCATGTCGACATACCACGGCACTACCCGGTCCGGCCCTGCCGTGGGCAGGCTGATGTTGCCGGCCATGAGGCCGAGCAGGAGGCCCGCGCAGATCATCAGCACCACCAGCCCCGCGAACACCAGCCGCGCCGAGCCGATGGTGAGCCGCGCGCGGGCGAGGTCGATGGTGCCGTTGAGCACGTGGGGGCCCGGCACCAGCACCATGCAGGGGCACACCAGGACCAGGCGGGGGTCCACCCCGATGTTCATGTGGATGGCGATGACGCCCACCGCCCCCGCCAGCAGCGCGGCGCCGAAGGGCTGGACGAGGGTGTTGTGCGACAGATGGGAGATCAGCCGCCGCAGCAGCCCGCCGCATCCGGCGCTGAGGGCGATGACCGCCAAAGTCGCGAAGCTGGCGGCGCCGAAGATCACCCCGAGCGCGGCCGCGCCCGCCGCCGCCATGGCGGCGAAGCGCAGCACGTTGACCGGCGGCATGCGGCTCACCGTGTCGAGTGCCGCGGCGGCCGCTGGCGGGTCCATGCGGCCGGCGGCCACCTCGTCGATGATGCGCAGCACGGCCGCGACCCGGCCCATGTCCACGCTGGTGGGCTTGGCCGCGAGGATGATGGGCGCGGGCCGCCCCTCCACCCAGAGCACGACCTCTCCCCAGCGCAGCAGCAGGTCCGCCTTGACGCCGAGGGCATCGCCGAACCGGCGGACCGACGCCCCTGTGCTCTCGGAGGACTGCCCGTTGAGGAAGAGGATGCTGGCGGCGGTGGCGATCAGGTCCGCCGCGGTGGAGGTCTCAGAAGGCACGTCGCGGCCCACCCCATTCTGCGCGAGGCGCGCCGCGCGCCTCCCCCTTGCAGCGCAGCTACGGCTTGTTCTCGGCCGGACGTCAAGGGGCGGGGCGCCGCTCCACCCGCAGCAAAGTGGTCGCATCGGGCGTGGGATCAGATCGGCAGCACAACCACCTTCGCGCCTTCCGGCACGCGGCCGTAGAGGTCGATGATGTCCTGGTTCATCATGCGGATGCAGCCGGAGGACACCGCCTCGCCGATGGACCAGGGCTCGTTGGTGCCGTGGATGCGGTAGAGCGTGTCCTTGCCGTCCTTGTAGAGATAGAGCGCGCGGGCGCCGAGGGGGTTCTCCTCCCCGCCGGCCATGCCGCCGGCCCAGGGCCGGTACTTCCGCGGCTCGCGCGCGATCATGGCATCGGTGGGCCGCCACCTCGGCCACGCCCGCTTGTCGCCCACGCGGGCGCTGCCGGAGAATTCCATGCCCGCCCGGCCCACGCCGACGCCGTAGCGCAGGGCCTTTCCATTCTCCTGCACCAGATAGAGGAAGCGGTTTGCCGGATCGACCACCAGCGTGCCGGGCGCCTGCCCGGTAGGGTCGCTCACGAGCTGGCGGGCGTTGCGCGGCTCCATGTCCTGCGGGTCCACGGCGGGAATGCTGAAGCCGCCATCCCGCGCGGCGCCGTAGTGCCGCGCGTCGGCGGGCGAGAGGCCGGCGGGGCGCGCGGCGGAGGGCGTGTCCGGCCCGCCGGTGACGCAGGCGGCGAGCACCAGCGGCAGCGCGAGCACGGCGGCGAGGGTGCGTGCGGCGGGGCGGTCCTTGTCCATGGCGGACCTCACTCGCCGGTCGCCTGTCGTCGGCGGGCCTCGGCGATGGCACGCTTGAAGCTCGCGTAATCAAGGGTGGAGGCGAGCAGGGGCCCGACGAGATAGGTGGGCGTGCCCTGCAGGCCTATGGATTCCGCCTGGGCGTTGTTGCGCTTCAGCAGGGCGGAGATCTGCGGGCCGTGGAGGGCGAGATCGAGGTTGAGGCGCTCCATGTCCACGCCCGAGGCCTTCACCGCCTCCAGCATCTGCTCCTTGGGGATCTTGCGGCCGGGGATGCCCATGAGCGCGTCGTGCGCCGCGAAGTATTTGTCCTGGTACCGGGCCGCGAGCGCGAGTTGGGCACCATAGACCGAGGCCTCGGTGAGGATGGGCCAGTCCTTGTAGACCACGCGGATGCGGCCGTCCTCCTTCACCACGCGGTCGAGGTCGGGGGCGGATTTCTTGCAGTAGGGGCAGTTGTAGTCGAAGAACGCGACGATGGTGACGTCGCCGTTCGGGTTGCCCGCCGTGGGGGCGTCGGGGTCGCGGAGGATGGCCTCCACGTCCACCCCCTGGGCGAGAGCCCGCGCAGCGCCCGCCGCAAGAGCGGGCGGCACGAGGGCGAGGGCGGCGAGGCGGATGAAATCCCTGCGTCGCATGAGGGTCTCCTTGTCGTTGAGGGTCAGAGGCCGGCCCTGGCCGCGAGGCCGTCGATGTCCTGGGCGGTCAGGGCACCCACGTGGCGCGTGCCGGGCAGCTCGCGCCCGGCAGCGTCCATGAGGAAGAGGGTGGGCGGCCCGATCACGGAGAAGCGGGACATGAGGGCGCGCTCGCCCGCGCCATAATCGGTCACATCGGCCGCGATGCGTGGCAGGCGCGCGATGCGCTCGCGCACGGCGGGCTCCTCCATCACCGCCTCGTTGGACTTGCACACCGTGCACCAGCCGGCGGTGAAGGAGACCAGCACCGGCCTGCCTCCGGCCGCCGCTTCCGCCAGGGCGGCATCAAGCGCGGCGGGGGAGGAGACACGTGCCGCCTGCGGCGCATGCTGCGCCGCGCCCGCCCCCTGCGCGAGGAAGGCGAGAGGGCGCAGCGGATCGCCCGCGCCGCCGGCCGCCCCGACGATGAGCGTGCCGCCGTAGATCAGCGCCACGAGGCCCGCCGCCTTGGCGAGCCGTGCCGCCGGCCCATGGCCGGGACGGCTGCGGTCCAGCCCGCCGAGGAAGACGCCGGCACCCACCGCCAGCGCGCCCCACAGCGCGAGCGCGGCCGGCGGCGGCATGAGGCGGGTGGCGAGCACCGCCGCGACGGCGAGGAACAGCACCCCGCACGCCTGCTTGATGCGCACCAGCCACGGCCCCGAGCGCGGCAGCACCCGTGCGCCGAAGGTGCCCGCCAGGACCAGCGGCAGGCCCATGCCGAGGCCGAGCATGAACAGCGCCGCGCCGCCGCGCGCGGCATCCCCCGTCTGGGCGGCATAGAGCATGGCTGCGGCGAGCGGCGGGGTGACGCACGGCCCCACCACCAGCGCCGAGGCGAAGCCGAGCGCCGCCGCCCCGGAGAGCGAGCCGCCCCGCCCGCGCGGCAGCCGCGTCGCGAGCCCCGAGGGCAGGGCTAGGTCGAACAGCCCGAGCATGGAGAGGGCGAGGACAAGGAACAGGACCGCCATGGCGCCCAGCGCCCACGGCGTCTGCAATGCCGCCTGGAGGTTTGCCCCCGACCAGCCCGCCGCCACCCCGAGCACGCCATAGGCGGCGGCGATGGCGAGCCCGTAGGCGGCCGAGAGCGCGAAGCCGCGCGCCGGGCCGGGCCGGCTTTCCCCGCCCGCGAGGATGCCGGAGAGGATGGGCAACATGGGAAACACGCAGGGCGTGAAGGCCAGCAGCAGCCCAAAGCCGAGGAAGGCGAGCAGCAGCACCGCGAGATTGCCGCCGAACAAGGCCATCGCCCCGCCGGGAACATCGGCAGGAGAGGGCGGTGCTTCGGCCGCGGGTCCGGAGGCTGGCGCGGCCTTCGGAGGAGCTGAGCCCGGTGCGGCCGCCGAGGTGGCTTGCGCGACCGAAGCCCCCTGGAACGGTCCATTCTCTTCCGCGTTATGTTCGGCGGTGACGCCTCGGGGCGCCGTGGCGGAGCCTGCGCCTTCGACCGGGCTTCCGCCCCCGGTTCCGCTGGCGAAGGCCTGCGGCACCGTTGCCGCCACCGCCAGGGTGGCGAGGTCCACCTGCCGCCTCACCACGGGATAGCAGATGCCCGCCTCCGCGCAGCCCTGGTAGGACACGGTGAGCGCGCCCGTGGCGGGCAGTCCCTGCGCGCGGGCTTCCGTTGCGCCATGATAGACCTCGACCGGGCCGAAGTTGGGGTCGTCCTTCTCCTGGCCGGGGGATGTGAGGAGGGCGATGGAGGCGCCATCCCGCTCGGCCTTCAGGCTCTCGCGGTAGAGATAGGTGCCGGGCGCGATGCGCCAGCGCAGGGCGAGGGTGCCGTCGGCGGCACGCGCGGCTTCGATGCGGAAGGCCTCGTCCGCCTTCAGCGGCTTCTGGCCGTCGGCGAAAGCGCCTGTCGCCCATATCAGGCCGGAAAGCGCCGCCAGAAGGGGCGCGACGATCCGGGGAAGCGATCTCATCATCATGATGGCCCGCTTCCTCGTTCCCCCAGCTTAAGTGGGCCTTAAGCTGGGGACGGCACGGGATGGCGGAGGGAGGAACGAGCATGCGCATACTCGTCGTCGAGGACGATCCGGTCCTGATGGACGGGCTCAAGGTGGGGCTCGGCCTCTCGGGCGCGACAGTGGACGAGGTTTCCTCCTGCGCCGATGCGCGCGCGGCCCTCGCCACCGGCCGCTTCGACGCCGTGGTGCTGGACCTGATGCTGCCGGATGGCTCCGGGCTCGACGTGCTGGCCGAGCTGCGCGCGCGGGACGATGCCACTCCGGTGCTGCTGCTCACCGCCCTCGACGACACCGCCGACCGGGTGCGCGGCCTCGATGCCGGGGCCGACGATTATCTCGGCAAGCCGTTCGATCTCGACGAGCTTGCCGCCCGCGTGCGTGCCATCGCGCGGCGAGGGCAGGGGCGGGCGCGGCCGGTGCTGAAGGCCGGAGCCCTGGTGCTGGACCCCGCCACCTTTTCCGCCACCGTGGAGGGGCGGGCGGTGGCGCTTTCCCGGCGCGAGTTCGCGGTGCTGAGCGCGCTCATGGAGCGGCCGGGCGTCATCCGCTCCAAGGGCGAGATCGAGGAGCGGCTCTACGGCTGGCAGGAGGAGGTGGAGAGCAACGCGGTGGAGGTCCACGTCCACAACCTCCGGGCCAAGGTGGGGCGCGGCGTCATCGAGACCGTGCGCGGCCTCGGCTACCGGGTGCGGGGGCCGCAATGATCTCCCTGCGCCGGCGGCTGTTCCTCATCCTGCTCGCGGCCACCGGGGCCATCTGGCTGTGCGCGGCGGGCTGGATCTACCTTTCGAGCCGCGCCGAGCTGGAGCGCGTGCTGGACGCGCGCCTGCAGGAGGCCGCGCGGATGGTGCATTCGCTGGTGGCCGACGGCAACATCTCCCCCGCCGCGCAGGCTCCGGCCTTCGCGGAAGGTGGTTACGAACGCCAGCTTTCGTGCCAGATCTGGTCGCTCGGGGGCAAGCTGGTGGCCCGCTCCTCGGGCGCGCCGGAGGAGGCCCTCGCGGGCCCCGGAGAGGGCTTTTCCCGGCGTGACGTGAACGGCGAGGCGTGGCGCGTCTACACCATCCTGGATGAGGACAAGGGCGTGCGCGTGATGGTGGGAGACCGGGTCGGCCTCAGGAACCGCCTGGCGCGGGATCTGGTGGCCGGGCTGGTGGGTCCGGTGGTGCTCGTCGTGCCGCTGCTGGGCCTGCTCATCTGGGTCAGCCTCGGGCGCGGGCTGCGGCCCCTGAGGACATTGGCGCGGGAGATCGCCGCCCGCGACGGCGAGGACATGCGCCCCATCGCCGCCGCCGACACGCCGGCCGAGGTGCATCCGCTGATCGCGGCGCTGAACGGCCTGTTCGGCAAGGTTGAGGCGGCGCGGCGCCACGAGCGCACGGTGACCGCCTTCGCCGCCCATGAGTTGCGCACCCCCCTCGCCGGCCTGAAGACCCAGGCCCAGGTGGCCCTCGCCGCCGGCGACGGCGCGACCCGCGAGGGGGCCTTGCGGCAGATCCTTCTTTCCGTGGACCGCACCGCGCGGCTGGTGCGCCAGCTTCTGGCGCTGGCCAAGCTGGAGGCCGAGCAGCCCTCCCCCGCCGGCGAGCGCGTGGACGCGGGCGCCCTGCTGCGCGAGATCGTGCAGCAGGCTCCCGCGCGGCCGGGCGTGGACGTGGCGGTGGACCCGGCGCTGGACAGCCTGCCGCTGCCCGGCGGGCGCGAGGCGTTGCATCTGGCGCTGCGGAACCTGCATGAGAATGCGGTGGAGCACATGGGCGGCGCCGGCCGCGTTTCCTGGCGGCGTACCGCGGACGGCCTGTGCGTGGAGGACGAGGGGCCGGGCATTCCGGCAGAGGAGCTGCCGCGCGTGGCGGAGCGCTTCTACCGGGGCCGCCATCGCAGCCCCTCGGGCAGCGGGCTCGGCCTCACCATCGCCAGCCTCGCCGCCACGAGGACCGGCGCCCGCCTGCGGCTGGAGAACCGTACCGACCGGCCGGGCCTGCGCGCCATGCTGGCCTGGGGTTGAGCCCGCTGGTGTGCTCTAGGCGGCAACTTCATAAATTTGCTTGGAAATTTTCGGCATTGGTGATTCGAGGCTTCCGAATAAGGGAGCCTTGCATGGCGCGCCGACGCCACGAACTCGCGGACCACAAGTGGTCGATCATCTCGCCGTTGTTGCCGAACAAGCCGCGCGGGGTTCCCCGTGTTGATGATCGTCGTGTGCTGGACGGCATCCTGTTGCGCTTCCGGACAGGCTCGCCCTGGGCGGAGATCCCTGAACGGTACGGCCCGTCGACCAATTGCTGCAACCGCTTTGTCCGGTGGCGAAAAGCCGGTGTCTGGGATCGCCTCCTCGATGCCGTGCCAAAGGCTTACGACGGCGACACCGTCATGATCTACGCGACCTGTGTCCGTGGCCACCAGCACGCGGCTACAGGAAAAAAGAGGGGGGAGACGATGGTGGCATGGGACGTTCCCGCGGCGGACTTACGAGCAAGATCCACGCGCTCGTCGATGCCGAAAGGCCAGCTCGTCGCCCCGCGCCTGACAGCCGGTCAGGTTGCCGACTGCACCGAGGCCGAAGCGTTGATCGACGATCTCGGAGAAGGTGACATCCTGCTCGCCGACCGGGGCTACGACAGCAACGCCATCCGCGCCAAGGCGGCCGAGCGGCAGGCCTGGGCCAACATCTCGCCGAAAGCCAACCGCAAGGGCAGCTTCGCCTTCTCCCATTGTGTCTATCGGCAGCGCAATCTTGTTGAACGGTTCTTCAACAGGATCAAATATTTCAGGGAGCGTTGCACCCCGCTACGACAGGCGACCGGAAAACTGGCCTGCCGCTGTCAAGCTCGTCGCGGCGAGGATCTGGTGCAAGCGCTTATAAGTTAGCGCGCGAATGAGATTCGCGTCGGGATCACCGGGCGGATAGACGATAATCGCAGTGCGCTTTTCGAAGGAGGGTCTTCCGCGGCGCGGATTTCTGGTGCGAACCGACACGCCGGTGATCATCGGCGAGGGACGGCCGTCCACCCATCCGTGACTATTCGCTCATCAAGGAACCGTTGCTTCGGCAGTGCGCCAGTTCCGAGCCCCCTCCTACCGGGGCGCCCAGAGATCGGCGCCCATTTCTTCGGCTACGTCGAAGAGTGCCGCCACGCTTCGGCGGCGGCGGTAGGGGAGGAGACAGAAGACGTCCTCGTGATGGATGTCGGAGAGTTCGGCAACCTGCAGGCGCACGAGGCCCTCCTGGCGGTTGGTCGCCAGGTCGAACATGAAGCCGACTCCGATGCCCTGCGTCACCGCTTCGATCAAGGCCTCCCGGGTGCCCAGAGTCACCACCGGGTCGGCCGCGAGCTGAGTGCGCGCCAGCGCCGCTTCCAGCTTTCGCTGGGTGAGTGACGGCGGCGGACGGAAGATGACAGGGTGTTCGACCACCTCGGTGAGGGACAGAGGCTGCGGACGCCGCGCCAGCGGATGATCCGAAGCGACGATGGCGACGACACGCTGGGAGGCGAAGGAGACGGCGACCACGTCATCGTCCTTGGGGGCCTCGGTGGCGATGGCGACATCGCAACGCCGTTCACGGATCGCCGCCGTCACTTCGCCCCAGTTGCCGAAACTCGTGGTGATGCGCACGCCCGGAAAGCGGCGGTGATATTCGGCGATCAGCGCCATCGCCGGATTTGGCGCCCCGACTGCGATGGACAATTCGCCGCTTTTCAGCGCCCGCGATGCGCCGAGAAGGCTCGCCGCCACGTCGGCGATGGTGTCGAGCCCATCGGTTTCGGCATAAAGGCTGCGGGCGAGCGCGGTCGGGCGCATGCCCGATCCCGTACGTTCAAAAAGCACAACGTCGTGGGCGCGTTCCAGGGCGCGAATCTGGGCCGTCACCGCAGGCTGGGTCAGGCCGAGACGGTGGGCCGCCCGGGAAATCGATCCGTCCTTGAAAACGGCATTGAAGGCCCGCAGCTGGGCCCAGCTCGGCAGGTCGCTCGACATGGTTCGGTTCCGCGATTTTCCGAGGCCATAAATCATTTTTATATCATGTCATCATGACTGCAAATCAATCTTCTATGCCCCTGGCGATGGAAGGACGCCACATGGCACGTATCGAGATTGACGGCATCGAGAAGAGGTTCGGGCGAACGCCCGTGTTGCGAGGGATCGACCTCGACGTGAGGGCGGGCGAATTCCTGTCCCTGGTCGGCCCGTCAGGCTGCGGCAAGTCGACCCTGTTGCGGATCATCGCCGGCCTGACGCGGGAGGATCGCGGCACGATCCGGCTCGCGGGCGAGAGTGTCGACCAACTGCCGGCGCGCGACCGCGACTTCGCCATGGTCTTCCAGAACTATGCGCTCTATCCCCATCTGACCGTCGCCGAGAACATGGCGGTGCCCCTCGTCATGCGCAGGCTCACCGCGGCGCAGCGGCTGCCATTCGTCGGCCGCCATCTCGCGGGGAGCCGTGCCGCCCGTGCGGCGATCGAGGCCGATGTGACGCGCGTCGCCGAGACGCTGGGCATCACGAAGCTTGCCCATCGCCGGCCGGGTGAACTCTCCGGCGGCCAGCGCCAGCGGGTCGCCCTCGGCCGCGCCATGGTGCGGCGGCCGAAGGCCTTTCTGATGGACGAGCCGCTCTCCAACCTCGACGCCAAGCTGCGCGTGGAGATGCGCGCCGAGATCGCCGCGCTGCACCACCGGCTCGAGACCACCTTCGTCTATGTCACCCATGATCAGGCCGAGGCCATGACCATGTCCGACCGGATCGCGGTGATGATGGACGGGGCGATCCTCCAGATCGGCACCCCGGACGAGGTCTATGCCGATCCGGACACGCTCGGCGTCGCCGAGTTCGTCGGCTCGCCGAAGATCAACGTGATCGCCGCCGACGCGGACCTCGCCACGGCCCTCGGCCTCGCTATCGGGCGCATTGCCGATCCGCAGGGGCTGCGCCTCGCTTTCCGCGCCGAGGCGGTGGGGCTCGTCGAGGCTGGCGGTGCACAGCTCTCCGGTTCGATCGTCCACCTGGAGAATTTCGGCAGCGACCTCATGGTCCACGTTGCGACGGCGGCGGCTGCCGCGCCGATCCTCGTGCGCCGCGATCCGCACGATCCGCGTCCCCGCATCGGCGAGACCTGGGGGCTCTCGATCCGCCCCGATCGGCTGCTCGCCTTCGACAAGGACGGACGGCGGCTGCGCTCTGTCGTGGGGAGGCGGGCATGACCGGGATGTTACGTTCCACGGCGCTTTCCCGTCAGCCGGTCGAGACCGAGCGCCCGCGCCGCCCGCACGAGGAGCGCGCAGCGTGGGGGCTCGTCGCGCCGGCAGCGGTGCTCATCATCCTGATCCTGGCGCTGCCCATGGCCGCCGTGGTCGCGCTCTCCCTCACCGATTATCAGCTGGGCGCGGAAGCCTGGCGCTTCGTCGGCGCCGCCAACTACGCCGATCTCGCCGCCGATCCGGTGTTCTGGCGATCGATCGTCAACACGGTCGTCTACGTGGCCGAGGTGGTCGCCGGATCAACCGCCCTCGGCCTCGCCACGGCCCTGATGCTGCAGGGGAGCGGCGTTCTCGCGCCCTTTTGGCGGACGGTCTTTTTCCTTCCCGTCATGGCCTCGCTGATCGCCATGGCGATCGTCTGGGAATTCATGCTCCATCCCACCTTCGGCCTCGTCAATGGGATGCTCGGCCTGATCGGGATCGCCCCGGTCAACTGGCTGCAGAACAGCGCGACCGCGCTTCCCGCCCTTGCCGTCATCGGCATCTGGCAACAGTTCGGCTTCGCGATGGTGCTGTTTCTGGCCGGCCTCTCGGGCATTCCCCAGGCGCTTTACGATGCCGCGGAGATGGATGGCGCGCCCTCCGCCTGGTCGCGGTTCCGGCTCGTCACCTGGCCGCTGCTCGCGCCGGTGACGCTCTTCGTCGTGGTCATCTCGACCATCCGCTCCTTCCAGGTGTTCGACACCGTGCACGCGCTGACCAAGGGCGGCCCGAACAAGGCGACCGAGGTGCTGCTCTACACGATGTATGCGGAAGGCTTCGAATTCTTCCGCACCGGCCGGGCCGCGGCGATCGCCGTTCTCTTCGTCGCTGCCATGCTCATGCTGACGCTGACCAAGGTCGTCGTGGTCGAGAAGAGGATTCATCTCAAGTGACCCGGCTTCGCAAGCTCCCCCGCGGCCTGTCGGTCGTATCCGTGCTGCGGAACGCGGCGCTCATCGCTCTCGCCGCCGTCACGCTCGCTCCCTTCGTGTGGATGGTCGCGACCTCGCTGAAGGCCCCCGACGAGATCCTGACGCGCGACTTCCACCTGTGGCCGCACCGCTTATGGGCCGCCGAGAACTATGCCAGCGCCTTCGCCGCGGTGCCGCTCGGCCGCTATCTCCTCAATGGCGTGATCGTCACCGCCACGATCCTGGCGCTCCAATTGCTGATCGCCGTCCCGGCGGCCTTCGCTCTGTCCAAGTCGGAGTTCCGGGGCCGGGGCCTGCTCTTCGGCGCGGTGCTGTTCGGCCTGCTCGTTCCCTACCACGCCATCGCGGTGCCGCTCTTCGTCGGCCTCCACGCGCTCGGGCTGCTCGACACCTATGCCGCCCTGGTGACGCCCTTCGCCATCTCCGTCTTCGGCATCTTCCTGATGCGCCAGTTCTTTCAGGGCATTCCGGGGGAGCTTGTGGATGCGGCGCGGATGGACGGCATGTCGGAGCTCGCGATCGTGTGGCGGGTGATGGTGCCGGCGGCCGGGCCGGCGATCTCCGCCTTCGCCATCTTCTCCGTCGTCGCCCATTGGAACGACTATTTCTGGCCGCTCGTCGCGGTGTCCTCCGACACGCTGTTCACGCCGCCGCTCGGGGTCGTCGCCTTCCGCAACGACGATGCGGGGACCAATTACGGCTCCCTCATGGCCGCGGCGACGGTGATTGTGCTGCCGCTCGTCGCCGCCTTTCTCCTCGCCCAGCGCCGCTTCCTGGAAGGCATTGCCTTCGCCGGGCTCAAGTGAGCGCCTTCCCTCGCAATCCGCCACCGGGCGCCGGTCGATGCGCTCGCAACACGGGAACTCCTCGATGAACGCGAAACTCTCGCTCTCCGTCCTCACGCTCGGGTTGACGCTTGTCGGTGGCCCGGCCCTTGCCCAGGCGCCGACGGAGATCGTTGTCCAATACCCCTATGGCGACGTCTTCAACGAGACCCATCGGCGCATCGCCGAGGCCTTCGCCGCCGAGCATCCGGAAATCAAGGTCACCTTCCGGGCGCCCTACAAGGACTATGAGGACGCCACCCAGCGCATCCTGCGTGAGGCGATGACCGGCACGGGGCCGGACGTGACCTTTCAGGCGCTGAACCGGGTGCGCGCGCTGGCCGACAAGAAGGTGGCCGCGCCGCTCGATGACTTTGTCGCCGCCGAGAAGAACTTCGACGCCGAAGGCTTCCACCAGGCCATGTTCGACGCCGGATCAATCGGCGGCAAGATCTACGGCGTGCCGTTCGCGGTATCGCTGCCGATCGCCTATTTCAATCTGGACCTGGTGAAGCTCGCCGGTGGCGATCCGGCGGCGCTGCCGACCACGTGGGACGGCGTCATCACGCTCGCCGCCAAGATCGACGGCGTGAAGCCCGGCGTCCACGGCATGGCCGCGGAATGGCCGATCTCCGGCAACTGGCTGTTCCAGGCGCTCGTCTTCGACAATGGCGGCGCGATGATGGATGCGGATGAAACGCGCGTCGCGTTCGACGCCGAGGCCGGCCACAAGGCCATCGGCACGCTGGCCCGCATGGTGAGCGAGACCAAAACGCCGAACATTTCCGGCAACGACATGCGCACCGCCTTCGCCGCCGGCCAGGTGGGCGTGCTCCTCACCACCACGGCCTATGTGAACACGCTGACAAAGCAGGTCGGTGACCGGTTCACCATGAAGACATCGCCCTTCCCGGGGCTGGTGCCGGGGGTGTCGCGCCTTCCCGCCGGCGGCAACGTGATGATGATTACCGCGACCGATCCCGCCAAGCGCAAGGCGGCGTGGGAGCTGGTCAAGTTCTGGACCGGCGCGCAAGGCGGCGCGATCATGGTCGAAACCACGGGCTACATGGCGCCGAACAAGAAGGCCGCCGATCGTCTCACCGACTTCTACGCGCGGAACCCGAACCAGTTCACCGCCGTCGCCCAGCTTCCCTACCTCACCAACTGGTACGCCTTCCCCGGCGCCAACGGCCTGAAGGTCACCGACGTGATCAAGGACCGGTTGCAGTCGGTGATGGACGGCAGCCGCACCAGCGAAGCGGATGCGGTCCTCGCCGACATGGCACGCGACGTCCAGGCTCTCCTGCCGGCAAGGAACTGACCCCGCGCCTCCCTCGGCGGCGGTCGCCGGGGGAGCCTCCACCTCTCTCCTTCGGTTTTCCTCATGATCAAGATCGTCCACCTCAGCGACACCCATCTGGTTGCCGCGCCTCTCCGCCTCTATGGTCTCGATCCGCGAGAGCGTCTCGCCCGCGCGATCGCCGACATCCGGGCGAACCACGACGACGCCGACCTTTATGTCGTCACGGGCGATCTCGCCCATTGGGGGGAGGCGGAGGCCTACGCCGCTTTCGCCGCCGAATGGGAACGGGCAGGCCTGCCGGTCGTCTTCCTGATCGGCAATCACGACGATCGCGAAACCTTCCGGCGTTCCGTCCCCGGCGCGATGGGCGATGAAAACGGCTTCGTTCAGGGGGAGCGCCGGATCGGCGATGTAACGTGCCTCTTCCTCGACACGGTGACGCCGGGCAGCCACGTGGGGAGCTTCTGCGAAAGGCGTCAAGCCTGGCTCGCCCGCGCCCTGGACGCCGCCGTGGGCGATGTCGCGATCTTCATGCACCATCCGCCGCTTGCGGTCGGCGTCGCGCCCATGGACGCCATCGCGCTGGCCGATGCCGATGCCCTTGCCGCGGTGCTGGAGCCTCATCGCGCGCGGATCCGTCATCTCTTCTTCGGGCATCTGCACCGGCCGATCTCGGGATCGTGGCGCGGCTGGCCGTTCTCAGGCACCCGCGGGCTCAACCATCAATTGGCGCTCGACGGGCACCTGCGCATCGACGGGCGGGCGGCCTCGGGCGACATCGTCGGCAGCCGTGAAGCGCCGGGCTATGCGGTCGCCCTCATGGACGATCACTCGGTCGTCGTCCATTTCGTCGATGTTTCCGACGAGGATGCCCGGTTCTCGCTCATCGCGGAGGAGACCGTGGGCCGTTCCTATGCGCTCGGTACGAGCGCCGAATGACCCGCCCTCCCTCGTTTTCCGGCCGATCGGCGCTCGACGAGGCCCGTGCCCGGATCGCCGCTGCCCGCGTCGTGCTCTGTGACGTCGACGGCTGTCTCGTCGAGAGCGAAGCCCCTTGCCCCGGCGCGATCGACTTCGTCGCCGGGATCGGCGAGCGGCTGCGCCTCGTCACCAACAACTCAACTGACGTTGCCGCGACGCTCTCCGCACGGCTCGCGGCGATCGGCCTCGAGGTGCCGGAGGAGCGCTGCTTTCTCGCCGGCGAACTGGCGATCGAGCACGTGGCGCGGCACTACGCCAGTGCCCGCGCGATGATCGTCGCGACCGCCGCCATCCGCGACGAGGCGGCGCGCCGCGGGCTCGCGGTCTCGGACGCGCATCCGGACGTCGTCCTCCTCTGCAACGATCCCGCCTTCGCCGCCGGACATCTCCAGCGCATCGTCGATGCCGCGCATCACGGCGTGCCGATCGTCGTCGCCAACCCCGATCGCTGGCGGCCCGATCGTTCCGGCCGGCCGTTGATCGAGACCGGCGCCTTTCTCGCGGCCCTGCGCGCTGCGGTTCCGCACGCCGCCGTCACCGTCATCGGCAAACCGGAGCCGACCATCTTCCGCGCCGCCCTCGGCGGCATCGATCCGCGCGAAGCCGTGATGATCGGCGACAATCGCGAAACCGATCTCGTCGGTGCCGAAGCGATCGGGATGGCGGGGATCCAGATCGGACGCGGCCGTTGCGCGGTCGCCGCGGATCTGAACGCTCTGTGGTAAGGGCTGAAGCGCAGCCATTGATCGAGTCCGGGGAAGGTGAGGGGCCTTTGCTCGAAGGCCTGTTGCGGCGAACGACCGTGTCTGTGCCAGATATCGGGTCGGGAGACTGGAAGCAGATCGCGAGATTTGTCCTGTCGCGCTTGTTTGTGAAAATCCGGTACTCAGTGTGGACGTTTTAAATATTATTATGAAGATATCGTCCTATCTGTTTTCATTTCGGAAAATATATGATGATTTATGCGGAATTATATTCCGTTGTAGATGCGTGCAATATTTATATTCTATGATGGCGCGGCAAGGGCTCTGAAAATATAACTCGCTTCCTGACGCGGTTTATTGATCGTGAACGGGCAATGCGGCCTGGTCCGCAGGCGGTTTTAGACCTCGATCAGCAATGTCCGCCGCTCCTCACGAAGTTAGGCCCCATGGCCGAGGTTCAGATTCTGGATGCGCGCCGGGGCGCGGCTGATGGGTCCAGGGACGATGCGAGCCGCGGCGAGCGGAACGGGTGGGTGTCTTCCAAGTGGTTCTCACGGCCGGCGGACGAACGTTATCTGTCTTTGCCGGAGCTTTATGGCGCGGTGCTCGGGCGGTCCGGCCGGAGCCGGAGGCGAACCTCGGAAAGTGCCGCCATCCGTGTCGAGGCGAATCGCGAGATGCCGGACCGGCTGGTGCGCGCGCGACCGGGGGCGAATGCTCCCGTCGCCCCGATCCATTGGAGCTTCGGTTCGCTCGCCAGTCTTGTCGGGGCGCCCGCCGCCTATCTGCGCCATCAAAGCCTGGGACCAAACACCTGGCGCCGGGCCTTTGCTCCCCCTTGATGCCGACCTCACATGAGCCGCCGCGCAGCACCCCGCTGGCCGGGCGAATGCAGGCGGCGCTTGAATCCGCGCTCGGCTTGTGCGGGTGCAATATTCGCTGATTTCTGCACTGCAATAACTTTACCGTTCCAGTTCTCAGCGGACGAGGACTGCGACATAGTGCCATTTGGCACCATTGCCGGGACCGTCCTCCCAGCGGTTAGAATTCTCCCAATAAAAAACGACAGGAAACGACCAGGGACGAGTTTTGCGAAAACATCATGTTTTCGGGCGCGGATGTTTTCGCGCGACGCCTCTCCTTGTGCCTTTTCCGCAAAGAACATTCGGCTGCCACCTGAAGGCGGGCCGGATTGTGCATGGGGAGTGAAATGACCCACGACGACCTGACCATCAGCAAATACGATCTTCTGTTCGAGCCCATTCAGATCGGCCCGAAGGTGCTGAAGAACCGCTTCTACCAGGTGCCGCACTGTATCGGCGCGGGCTCGGACAAGCCCGGCTTCCAGGCCGCGCACCGCTCCCTCAAGGCCGAGGGCGGCTGGGGCGCCATCAACACCGAATACTGCTCGATCCATCCGGAATCGGACGACACCCACCGCGTCTCAGCCCGCATCTGGGACGAAGGCGACGTGCGGAATCTCGCGGCCATGACGTCGGAGATCCACAAATACGGCGCCCTGGCAGGCGTCGAGCTGTGGTACGGCGGCGCCCACGCCCCCTGCATGGAGACGCGCCAGACCGCGCGCGGCCCCAGCCAGTATGCCTCCGAGTTCGAATCCCTCACCTATTGTCATGAGATGGACCACGACGACATCCGTCGCGTGCAGGGCTTCTACGTGGAAGCGGCGCGGCGCGCCCGTGATGCCGGCTTCGATATCATCTATTGCTATGGTGCCCACTCCTACCTGCCGCTGCAGTTTCTCTCAAAATACTACAACAAGCGCACCGACAAGTACGGTGGAAGCTTCGAGAACCGCGCCCGCTTCTGGATCGAGACTCTGGAGCAGATGAAAGCCGCGGTGGGCTCGGACTGCGCCATCGCCACCCGCTTCGCCGTGGACACGCTGATCGGCGAGGAGGGTATCGAGGTGGAACGCGACGGCCTCAGGTTCGTGGAGCTGGCCGACGACCTCGTGGACCTGTGGGACGTGAACGTGGGCGACATCGCCGAGTGGGGCGAGGATGCCGGCCCCTCGCGCTTCTACCGCCAGGGCCACATGCTGAGCTGGCAGCGGTTCGTCAAGCAGGCCTCCAAGAAATGCGTGCTGGGCGTCGGCCGCTTCACCGATCCCGAGAAGATGGTGGAGGTGATCCGCAACGGCGAGTTGGACGTGATCGGCGCCGCGCGGCCCTCCATCGCCGATCCCTTCCTGCCGCAGAAGGTGCGCGACGGGCGGCTCGACGATATCCGCACCTGCATCGGCTGCAACGTGTGCATCTCGCGCTGGGAGATCGGCGGCCCGCCCATGATCTGCACCCAGAACGCGACCGCCGGCGAGGAATTCCGCCGCGGCTGGCACCCGGAGCGCTTCCCCAAGAAGGGCTCGGATGACTCCATCCTGGTGGTGGGCGCCGGCCCCTCCGGCTCCGAATGCGCCCGCGTGCTCATGGAGCGCGGCTATGTGGTGCACCTCGTGGACAGCGCCGAGAAGGTCGGCGGCTATGTCAACGACGTCGCGACCCTGCCTGGTCTCGGCGAGTGGAGCTACCACCGCGACTATCGCGAGGTGCAGCTCGGCAAGCTAGTGAAGCGCAACCGCGACAATCAGATCGCGCTCGGCTCCAAGCGCCTGTCGGTGGACGACGTGCTGAACTATGGCGCCGACAAGGTGGTGGTCGCCACCGGCGCGCACTGGGTGGCGGACGGCACCAACTGCCTCACCCACGGCATCATTCCCGGCCTCGACGGTGTGCGCCGCGACAACGTGCTGACGCCGGAGGACGTGATCCGCGGCACCCGCCCCATCGGCAAGCGCGTCATGATCCTCAATGCCGATCCCTATTACATGGCCCCGAGCCTCGCCCAGAAGCTGGCTGAAGCGGGACATCAGGTGACAGTGGCCACCGGCGTCGAGCTCGGCCGCTACATGCACTTCACCCTCGAATACCCGAACATGCACCGCATGATGCACGAGCTGCACATCAATGTGCTCGGAGATACCTGGGCGAGCCGCGTGGAAGACGGGCGCATCGAGCTCTACAACATCTGGGGCGATGGCCATAAGCGCATCTATACCGGTCCCGGCAAGATGCCCCGTGCCGCAAACACCACCCATGCGTGGCACGCGTTCGACACGCTGGTGCTGGTCACCGCCCGCCGCTCCGACGATGCCCTCTACCGGGGCCTGAAGGCGCGCGCCGGCGAGTGGGACGCCCGCGGCATCAAGGGCGTCTACGTCATCGGCGACGCCTGGGCGCCCAAGCTCATCGCCGACGCCACCTTCGACGGCCAGCGCCTCGCGCGCGAGATCGAGGAGGCGAACCCGCAGGAGCCGAAGCCGTACCGCCGCGAGGCCGCCGTCTACGGCGCGCCCTACCAGCCGGGCGGCTCCTACGAGATCCGCTACCAGGGCTAGTTCCCCCTCTCACCCTGGTTCTGGCGGGCGGGGCGCGTTCCATCCGCGCCCCGCAAGCGCCGCCCCGACGGCGCCCATTCCTTCATTTGGCAAGATGCAGGCTGCGCCCGGCGGGGTGCAGTGCGCCTGAAGCTCCAAGGACGAACACAAGATGATTCCGAGCGGCATCGCACCCACCCAGGTCACGCGTATCCTGTTCCAGGATTTCTCCCTGTGGATGCTGGTGCTGTTCTACGCCTATGCGATCACCGCCATCGCGGTATTCGGCTTCGGCATTCATGTGCAGGTCCGCAAGTATATGAGCGGCAGCCGCGGGGCCGCCTTCTCCTGGCGCGAGCTTGCCGCGCGCCTCACGGGCACCGCGAAGGTCATCCTCAGCCACCGCGCGCTCCGGCGGCGCGATGCCCGTGCCGGGCGCCTCCATGCCTTCATTTTTTACGGCTTCACGCTGCTGTTCATTGGCACCGCCACCATTACCTTGCAGGAGGACATTCTCGGCCCGCTGTTCGGGGTCGATTTCTGGCACGGGCACTTCTATCTCGTCTTCAAGCTGGTGCTGAACTTCGCCGGCGCGGGCTTCGTCGCCGGGCTGGCCTACATGATGTATCGGCGCGGCTGGCTGCGCCCGCCCAAGCTCGACTACGCCCGCCCCGACCGCACCCCCGAGGACACCGACTTCAGCCGCGAGCGCTACCGCATCGAGGACTGGGCCTTCCTGTGGACGCTGCTGCTCATCGGCATCACCGGCTTCATGCTCTCCGGCGCGCGCATGGTGTGGCTCCAGCATGATGCGGCGGTGTGGGAGACCCGCTGGTGGGCACCCGTCGGCGCGCTCGTCGCGGCGGGGCTGAAGGGCGTCGGGCTGACCAGCAACGGCGCGGGCGTGCTGCGCATGGGCCTGTGGTGGTTCCACGGGGTGCTGGCGCTCACCTTCATCGCCCTCATTCCCTACACCAAGGCCAAGCACATCTTCACCGCCGCCACCTCCTGGCTGCTGAAGGACCCGAAGGCCCTGAACCGCCTGCCCCTGGGCGACCTCGATGCCGACCATATCGGCTACCGCACCCTCGGCGACGTCTCCAGCCGCTACCTCATCCAGGCCGATGCCTGCACCAAGTGCGGCCGCTGCCACGAGGCCTGCCCCGCCCGCGCCGCCGGCTATCCGCTTTCCCCGCGCGACGTGATCCTGACCCTGCGCGAGCAGGCCAACAGCCTCCTGGGCGAAGTGCTGCCGAAGCCCGCCGCGACGGCCTGTGCCACGCCGCTCATCGGCCTCGCCGCCGGCGAATTCCGTCCGGAGACGCTGTGGTCCTGCCGCCAGTGCGGCGCCTGCACGGAGATCTGCCCGGTGGGCGTGGAGCACCTGCCGCTCATCAACATGCTCCGCCGCACCCTGGTGGACGAGGGCGAGATGGACGGCGCCCTCCAGCGCACGCTCGGCGCGGTCGGCAAGACCGGCAACTGCTTCAACGAAAGCCGCCGCAAGCGCCCGCAATGGACCCGCGACCTGCCGTTCAAGATCAAGGATGCGCGCAAGGAAGAGGTGGAGGTGCTGTGGTTCGTGGGCGACTATGCGAGCTTCGATCCGCGCAGCCAGAAGGTGAGCCGCGCCTTCGCCCGCATCCTGCATGCCGCAGGCATCGACTTCGGCATTCTCTACGAGGGCGAGACCACCGCCGGCAACGACGTGCGCCGCGTGGGTGAGGAGGGGCTGTTCCAGCAGCTCGCCGAGGGCAATATCGCGACCCTGTCCGGCTGCACCTTCTCGCGCATCGTCACCACCGATCCGCACTCCTTCAACACGCTGAAGAATGAATATCCGGACCTCGGCGGCACCTATCAGGTGAGCCACGCCAGCGCCTATCTGAAGGAGCTGCTCGATGCCGGCCGCATCAGGCCCGCCCGGTCGCTCGACTTCACGGTGACCTATCACGACCCCTGCCACCTCGGCCGCCTGAACAAGGGCTACGACGCCCCGCGCGAGGTGGTGGCCGCCACCGGCGCCAGGCTGGTGGAGCTGCCCCGCAGCCGCGACAACTCCTTCTGCTGCGGCGCCGGCGGCGGCCGGGTGTGGGTGCCGGACCCGCCGGGCACGCCGAAGGTCAGTGAGATCCGCGCCCGCGAGGCGGCGGAGATCGAGGGGCTCGACGTGCTGGTGGTCAACTGCCCCAAGTGCATGACCATGCTGGAAGATGCGGTGAAGACCACCGGCAACGAGCGCAATTTCCGGGTGATGGAGCTCACCGAGCTGCTCGCCGAGGCGCTGGAGGCCGACGAGGCCATCCCCGCCGCTGCCGCCGCCGAGGTGGGCTGAGCCATGGCCGCCCCCGCCCATATGGATGCCCTGCTGCGCGAGCTGGAGCGCCGGGCCGACCCCTATCTCGCCCTGCCGGCCTACGGCGCGGCGGGCGCCGAGGCGAGCGAGGCCGCGCTCGCGCGCCTCCTCCTGTCGCGGGAGCGGCTGAAGCTGGTGTTCGCCGCCTTGCCCTTCACGCCCGCACGTTTCCTGGAACGGCTGGCGCAGGAGGAGCGGCCCGCCGTGCTCTATCGCCTCGCGCGCAATCCGGCGAGCCGCGCGGCGACGCTCCTGGGGGTGATGCAGCAGATGCCGGATCGCGACACGCGGATCGGCGTGGCGGCCCATCCCAATGCCCCGGCCATGCTGCTGGCGGGCTTCGCGGACAAGGCGGACACAGCCATGCGCGGCGCCCTGCTGCGCAATCCGGCGACGCCGCGGCGCGCATTGCATCTGCTGCTGGCCACGGCGGCCTCCGCCGATCTGGCGCTTCTTGCCCGACACCCGCGGGCGGATGTGGGCCTGCTGCGCGCCATCGCCGAGCGGGGGGACGAAACGGCGCGCGGCGAGCTCCTCGCCCATCCGGCCTGTCCGCCGGAGCTTCTGGAATCCGGCCGTCGCGATGCCGACGCCGCCATCCGCCGGCGCTGCGCGGGGAACCCCGCCTTGCCGCCGGAAGCGCTGAAGGCGTTGCTGACCGATCCGGATGCCGGCGTGCGCGCCGAGGCCCTGCGGGCCGCCACCGGCACCATGGACGCCCCGGAGGCGCAGGACGAGGCGGCGAGCGTGCGCCGGGCTCAGGCCCGCCACCTGCGCCTGCCGCCCAGCCTCGCCGCCACCCTCGCGGACGATCCCGACGTGTGGGTGCGCACCTGGCTCGCGCGCAATCCCGCACTGCCGGAGGCGCTCCTGCGCGCCCTCTGCCGCGATCCCGAGATCCAGGTCCGCCACGCGGCGGGGCGCAATCCGCGCTGTCCGCAGGATGCCCTTGCCGCGCTCGCCGCCGACGCGGTCCATTGGGTGCGAGCGGGCGTCGCGAGCCGGCCCGACCTGCCTCTGCCCGCCCTGCGCGCCCTGGAGGCGGACGAGGGCGTGGACGTGGCCTCCGCCGTCGCCCGCAATCCCATGGCCCGCGCGGACATCCTCCAGGCGCGCGCCGCCCATCCCGATGCCGATGTGCGCCGGGCGGTGGCACTCAACCCGGTGGCGCCCGCGCCCGCCCTGCGGCCACTCCTGGACGATCCCTATCCGCTGAACCGCGCCATGGCGGTGCGCCACCCGAACCTGCCGGACGCCGACGCCTGGCGGCTCGCCGACGACCCCGAGCCGCAGGTGCGCTTCGCTGCCGGCGCGCGGGCGGTTGCCCGCCTCTCCGCGCGCGCGGCGCCGCCCCGTGCCCGCGTGCCCGAACTTTCTCCAGCCCTGTGAGGACGCCCATGAAGATACTCGTGCCGGTGAAACGCGTCGCCTCCCTCGACGACGAGTTCGAGGTCCGCGACGACGGCCGCGACGTGGACCCGGACTTCTGCGAGTTCGACCTCAACGAATTCGACGAATACGCCCTCGAAACCGCCGTCCGCATCAAGGAAGCCTCGCCCGAGGGGGCGGTGGAAGTGGTGGCCCTCACTGTCGGCCCGGATGATGCGGACGACACCCTGCGCAAGGCCCTCGCCAAGGGCGCCGATCGGGCCATCCGCGTGGACGACGCCGACCTTGCCGATGCCGACCGTGTCGCCATCGCCCGTGTCATCGCCAAGGTGGCGGAGCGGGAGGAGCCGGGCCTCGTGCTGTGTGGCGCCCAGTCGTCCGACTTCGGCCATGCGCAGACCGGCATGTCGGTGGCGGCGCTGCTCGGCTGGCCGCGGGTCGCCGTGGTCTCGCGGCTCGACTATGCCCCCGGCGCCGCGGCCGCCACCGTCGAGCGCGAGCTTGAAGGCGGGCTGGTGGAGCGCCTGGAGCTGGAAACGCCGGCGGTGCTCACCATCCAGCTCGGCATCAACACGCCGCGCTACGCCTCGCTGCGCTCCATCAAGCAGGCCAATGCCAAGGCCGTCGAATGCCTCGCCCCCGGCGACCTCGGGCTTCCCGACGGCGAGATCGGCGGCGCCGGGGCCTTGAGCCGGGTGCGGCGCGTCTATGTGCCCGAGCGGGGCAAGAGCGAAATGATCGAGGGCACGCCCGCCCAGCAGGCCGCCCGTCTCTTGGCGATCATCGAGGAGGTGCAAGGCTGATGTCTGGAATTCTCATCCTGGCGGAACACCGGCGCGGCGAGCTGCGCCCCGCCACCCTGGAAGCCATCGGCGCCGCCGGCGGCCTGAAGGACACGATCGGCGGCCCGGTGAGCGTGGTCGTCATCTCGAACGACCCGGCGGCGCTGGTGCCGGCGGTCAGTGTCGGCGCCGTGGACGAGGTGCTCACCGTCGTCCATCCCGATGCCGCCACCTTCGAGCCGCACCTCTACGAACAGGTGCTCAACCGCCTGATCGCGGAGCGCAAGCCCGCTTTGGTTCTCCTGCCTCACAGCGTGGACAGCTGGGCGCTCGCACCGGCGGTCGCCATCGCCGGCGGCCTCGGCTTCGCCACCGACGTGTTCGGCCTTCAGGTGGAGGAGGGCGCCGTCGTCGCCACGCGCGCGGGCTATCAGGAGAAGGTCTTCGTCGAGATCGACTTTCCCGGCCGCGCGGGCGTCCTCGTCACCCTGCGCGGGGGCGCCTTCGAGCCGGCGGCCGGCGCCGCCCAGCCACGCCTCGCCCCATGCGAGGCCGGCGACGCCAGACGGCGCAGCCGGCACCTGGAATGGCGTGATCCTCCCGCCACCGGCGGCATCGACATCCCCGGCTCGCCCTTCATCCTCTCCATCGGGCGAGGCGTGGGCGACGAGGCGAACGTCGCCCAGTTCCTGGAGCTGGCGGAGGGGCTCGGCGCCACGCTTGGCTGCTCTCGGCCCATCGCCGACAGCGGCTGGCTGCCCAAGGCGCGCCAGGTGGGCCAGTCGGGCCAGCTCGCGGCCAAGTGCAACCTCTACGTGGCCATGGGCATCTCCGGCTCGGTGCAGCACCAGTGGGGCATGAAGCACGTGGAGAACATCATCGCGGTCAACAAGGACCCGGAGGCCTCCATCTTCTCCATCGCCCGCTACGGCATCGTCGGCGACATGCTGGAGATCGCCGATGAGCTGAGGCGGCAGAAGGGGCTCTAAGGCGCCCTCCAGACAGGACTTTCCCGCCCGGCCCCGAACCGCGCCGGGCGGCGCATGCGTGAGGTCCAATCAATTCGACAACAACGCCCGGGCCGGCGGCCGCCTCTCAACGGCCTCGCGCACACGGGCGAGGGAGGAAAATGTGACCACCATCACGAATGTCCACGCCAGCGCCGAGAGCGATGGGCGGCTGCACCGCTCCATCTCCTGGACCGGCGCCTTCTGGGTCGCGAGCGGCGTGCCCGCCCTCGTCCTGTTCTCCATCGGCGGCATCGCCGGCATGACGGGAACGCTCTCTTTCCTGATCTGGGCCATTTCCATCGGCATGGGCTTCATCCAGTCCTTCATCTATGCCGAGATCGCGGGGCTGTTTCCCAACAAGTCGGGCGGCGCCTCCATCTATGGCGCGGCGGCCTGGGTGCGCTACGTGAAGCTCGTGGCGCCGCTCTCGGTGTGGTGCAACTGGTTCGCCTGGAGCCCCGTGCTCTCGCTCGGCTGCTCCATCGCCGCCGCCTACATCCTCAATGCGTTCGCGCCCATTCCGGCGGTGAACAGCCCCGAGGTGGCGCAATGGCTCGCCGCCCACGGCGCGAGCCTGACCGGCACGGAGGCCGAGAAGGCCGCTGCCGCGGTGGCGGCGCTGACGCCGCACATCCGCGACTGGACGCTCGTGACCCACGCCATCGGCCCGGTCTCGTTCTCGCTCAATGCCGCCTTCTTCGTGGGCGCTGCCCTGATGCTGCTGGTGTTCGCCATCCAGCACCGCGGCATTCTCGGCACCGCCAACGTGCAGAAATGGATCGGGCTTTCGGTCATCGTGCCCATGCTCATCGTCGGCATCGTGCCGCTGCTGACGGGGCAGGTGAACTGGAGCAATTTCTCGCCACTGGTGCCGCTCGCGGCCGCCGGTGCCGCCGAACCGGGAAGCTGGAACATCCCCGGCTGGACGCTGGTGCTCGGCGGCCTGTTCATCGCCGCCTGGTCCACCTACGGCTTCGAGACCGCCGTGTGCTACACGAGCGAGTTCCGCAATCCTGAACGCGACACCTTCAAGGCCATCTTCTATTCGGGCCTTTTGTGTCTCGCCTTGTTCATCCTGGTGCCGTTCACCTTCCAGGGCGTGCTGGGCCTCACCGGAATGCTCGACCCGGCCATCGTCGACGGCTCTGGCGTCGCCCAGGCCATGGCCCACATGGTGGGCGGCGGGAAGATCGTCGAGAGCGTGCTGGTCATGCTGATGATCCTGGCCCTGGTGCTGTCCATCATGACCGCCATGGCAGGCTCCTCGCGCACCCTCTACCAGGGCGCCGTGGACGGCTGGCTGCCGCGCTACCTCGACCATGTGAACGAGCACGGCGCGCCCACCCGCGCCATGTGGACGGACCTGTGGTTCAACATCGTCCTCCTGGCCATCGCCTGCGCCGACAGCACCAGCTTCTTCTTCGTGCTCGCGGTGGCGAACGTCGGCTACATCATCTTCAACTTCCTGAACCTCAACTCGGGCTGGATCCACCGCATCGACAGCTCCCACGTGGACCGGCCCTACAAGGCGCCCACGTTCATCCTCGCCTTCGGCACCCTCCTCGCCTTCGTGAACGCCGTGTTCATGGGCGCCGGGGCGAAGGTGTGGAACCCGGTGGCGCTGTGGGCGGGCCTCGTCACCGCCGCGCTCATCATCCCGGTCTTCATCTACCGGCATTACATCCAGGATGGCGGCAAGTTCCCGCACGAGACCTTCGAGGATCTGACCATCGGCGATGGCAAGCACACCCAGAAGCGTGCCGGCATCCTGCCCTACCTCGCGCTCGTCGCCGGCCTCGCGGTGGTGCTGATCTCCAACTGGCTGTTCCAGCTCTGACACGTCCCGCGGTCCGGGCACGGCCCGGGCCGCGGGACCTTCCATCATTCCCGTCACGAAAGGACCTGCCGCATGACCACCGGCATCCCTGCCTATTCCCGCGTCTCGGCTCTCGCCGACCGCCACCTCGCCCTCGGCACCACCTTCGAGGCATCGTGGAACGACATGCCCGTGCCGCAGAACTACGCCACCAACCCCGACGACGAGGTGATCGCCGTGCGCACCGCCGCCGGCCTGTTCGACGTCTCCGCGCTGCGCATCATCGACGTGTCGGGCTCCGACGCTCTCGCGGTGCTGGAGGGCCTGTTCACCTCCGATATCGCCCGCATTGCGCCGGGGGCGTCCTCCCTCACCTCGGTGCTGGACGAGCAGGGCAGCCTCATCGACGACGTGCTCGTCTATTGCGACGGGCCGAACGCCTATCGCATCTCCCACGGCGGCGGCTCGCTGGAGGACATCCTGCCCGCCGTTGCGGCCGGGCGCGACGTCACCTTCCGCAGGGACGACGATGTGCACGTCCTCTCCTTCCAGGGGCCGAAGGCGCTCGACATTCTCGCCCCGCACACCGGCTTCGACCTGAACACGCTCCCCTATTTCGGACACCGGCGAACCACCCTGTTCGGGCGGGCGGTGTCCATGGCGCGGGGCGGCTATTCGGGCGAGCGCGGCTATGAGGTGCTCTGCGCGGCCGCCGATGCCGTGGCCTTGTGGGACGCTATCCTGGCGGCGGGGCGGCCGCACGGGGCCATGGCCGTCTCCTGGTCCTGCCTCGACATCGTGCGGGTGGAGGGCGGCCTCCTGTTCTTCCCCTACGATATGCCCGAAGGCGACACGACGCCCTGGGAAGTGGGCCTCGGCTGGACCGTGAACCCGGACAAGCCCGCCTTCCGCGGTCGCGAGGCCGTGCTGCGCCGCCGTGGACAGGAGCGGGTGGCGCAAGCGGGGCTGGAGATCGACCACCACGCCGCCGTCGAGCCCGGCGCCCGGCTGTTCCGCGATGGCGAGGAGGTGGGCATCGTGAATTCCACCGCCTACAGCCGCTATCTGATGCGTTCACTGGCGCTGGTTCACGTGAGGCCGGAGCTTTCGGCCTTCGGCACGGAACTGGAGGTCCGCGGGGCGGACGGCACCTTCGCCGCTCGGGTGGTGAAGACGCCGTTCTACGACCCGCTGCGCTTGCGCACCCATCCGCTTGAGGAACGGACGGCCTGACCTCCCCGAAGCTGCCGCGAACAGGCCGAGCCGTACCCCGGGGGCTTCCTCCTGGGAACCTTGCCGGAGAGCGGACGGGCGCCACGCCGTCCCTCTCCGGTCCTTTCCCAAGGGCTGCGGTCAAAATGCTGCACCGCAAGCTGGACGGACAGGAGAGGCGAGAAAAAATATCCAATAGCCCCTGAAATAGATGCTGGATGGCGCACGAGCAGAACCGCTTCAACCATCAGCATTTTCATGCGCCGCAACATCAACTTGAAGAACCTGATAAGATGACGCAACGTCCGCATTGCCAAGGAGCAGTCCGTCCGCTTTACTCGGACTGGACGAATTCAATTGTATCCACACACCGGCTGGAGAGGGAGGCATGGCGGAACCGCTTCCTGCCCTGTCATTTCCCGCGCATGGGCGATACAGCGCCGTGTGCCTGAATAGCCCGGAATGGTTCGATCACGTGGGCCAGGTCGCCCGCGTGATCGGCAGCGACCGCTTCCACCGCGAGCTGGTGGAGCTGTTCGGCGCGGCCATCGATCATGATGCCTGCTGGATCATCCGCTATTCCCGCGTCGCCCCGCCGGACGTGCTGTTCACCAAGAACGTGGCGAGCGATGTCGTCGCCTATTACACCAACATCTACGCCTCGGTGGACCCGTTTTCCGAATACTGGCGCAACAGCGGCAGCCCCGGAGTGCTGCAACTGAACGACGTCCGCTCGCCGGGCCGGGCCTGGGATCTCTACCACAAGGTTTTCCAGACCCTCGCCAGCATCTCGGACGAGCTCGGCATCTTCTTCTCCACCGTCGGCCACTGCTGCTTCGGGCTGTTCCTGGAGCGCGAGACGGGTCGCTTCTCGCAAGGCGACATCGAGCGCGCAAGGCTCATCTTCCCCATGCTGGAAGGCTTCCATCGCTCCCATCTCGGCTCCCTGTTCAACGCGCTGCGCAACCCGCGCGGGCCGCAGGTGGAAGGCTTCATCACCCGCCCCACCCTCATCAAGGACCGCTTCGGAGTGAACGTCTTCTCCAACGAGGCATGGCAGAAGGCCGCCGCCGGCGAGCCGGCGCTGGCCGCGGCGGTGGAGGAGCTGCACACGTCCTCCGACAGCCGGACCCGCGTGCTGACGGAGTTCAGCGTGAAGGTGGAGGTGTTCGACCGCGATTTCCCGCTCGCCCCCGGCGGGCGGATGTATGTGCTCGACACCCCAACCCCGCGGCGAGTGGAGGACCCCGACCGCCTGCTGGAGGAAGCGCTGAGGATCTTCACCCCGCGCGAGCGCGAGATCGTGCTCTTGCTCATGAACGGCGAGACCACCGGCGGCATCGCCCAGAAGCTCAACCTGAGCAAGGGCACCATCAAGAACTGCCGGCTGCGCATGTACCGCAAGACCGGAGTGGGCTCCGAGCGCGCGCTGGTGAAGCACGTCATGCAGCATCTCGATCCACAGCGCGGCGAGGGGTAGGGCTTCAGGCCATGCCGCGCGGAGTCTGGCCGTCGATCCAGGCCCCTCGGGGCCGGCGAGAGCGGATACGGCGGGTTTGTTTTCGCCATGTGCGCGATCGGATGGCAGCGCCCGTCGCTGGGGAATAGGCCGGTGGCCGTCTGGCCGGGCGTCTCCAGGTTCAGCGCCCACGACATGCAACAATGGCCCCTCCTGGAACGCCAGGCCACGGCCGCCGCAAGCGCCAAATCGTTGACAGCAACCGCCCGCCGTTGCCAGATCCCGCGATGACGACAGTGCGTTTTTCGGCGATTGAATATTATATAAGTTCAATGGCTTGCGCGGATTTTGGAAGAGGCCTCACCCCCTCTTGAAGTGCAGTGCGTTTACAATTGCCTGTGGGTGTTCCGTTGGTGCCCGTCGAGGCGCATTTCATGTCTGCACCGGGAGCAAAATCAATACGAATGGACCTGTTCGACGCAGTTGGTGACGAAAAGTCCCGAGAAATTCCAGAAGTTTGCACCTCATCCTTCTCCGGGATGCCGAGGTCATCGCCGATGTGGCATTACGCAAAAGGAAACCCGCGGGCTTTCCCGCGCGAACTGCGCCGGCCGGCGATCTGACTGAAGACGGCTTCGAGCTGTGTCTCCGCTCCATCCGCGTGGCGGGCTGTCGTCGTTCCTGTGTTATACGTCGAACGCATTTCAACAGCTCGCGGCATGGTTGCCGCCCGAGAGGAGACCATGCCAAGTTCCGAGGGTAGTAGCATCGCGGATATCGCCGGGATACTCGCCGTACTTGTTCTGGTGGCAGCAAACGGATTTTTCGTCGCTGCGGAATTCTCCCTCGTCGCCGTCCGCCGCAGCCGGGTGGCGGAGCTCGTTGCCGCGGGGCGCATGAATGCGTCGGCCCTGCAGCGCGCGGTGGACAATCTCGACTCCAACCTTGCCGCGACGCAGCTCGGCATCACCATTTCCTCCCTCGCCCTCGGCTGGATCGGCGAGCCGGCGATCGCCCATCTGGTCACGCCGCTTCTGAGCGCCTTGCCCGGATCGCTCGCGACCTTCGGCTCTCACGCGGTGGCGGTGGTCATCTCCTTCATCATCATCACCACGCTGCACATCGTGCTCGGCGAGCTGGCGCCGAAGAGCCTTGCGCTCCAGCGCAGCGAGGGAACGGCCCTGTGGGTGGTGCGGCCGCTGGGCGTGTTCCTGTTCCTGCTGCGCCCGGCCATCGTCACGCTCAATGGACTGGGCAACCTCGTGCTGCGGCTCGTCGGCCTGCGCCCCGGAACGGGCGAGGACTCTTTCCATTCGCCGGAGGAACTGAAGCTTCTGGTGGCGGCGAGCCAGGAGGCGGGCCTCCTCCAGCATGCCCAGCAGGAGGTGGTGGAGCGCGTCCTGACCATCGGGGACCGCCCCATCGGGGGCATCATGACGCCGCGCCGCGATGTGGAGTGGATCGATGCCGATGACCCCCACGACGAAATCCTGCGGACGATTCGCGCCTGCAGGCACGAGCAATTGCTCGTGGGCCGCGGTGACATCGCCGAACCCCTGGGCATGATCCTGAAAAAGGACCTTCTCGATCAGGTGCTGGATGGAAAGGCGCTGGACCCGCTGGCGGTGATGCGCGAGCCGGTGGTGGTGCACGAAGGCACCCCCATCTTCCGCGTGCTGGAGCGTTTCAAGACCGCCCCGGTTCGGTTGGCCATCGTCATCGACGAATATGGCGGCCTCGACGGGGTCGTCACCCAGACCGACCTCCTGGAGGCCATCGCGGGGGATATTCCCTCGGCCGAGGATGAGGAGCCCGACTTCGTCGCGCGTGATGACGGCTCGCTCCTGATCGACGGCATGACGCCTGCGCACGAAGCCTTCGAACGCCTGGGCTTTCGCGCACGCTCCGGCGATTTCCACACCATCGCCGGCTTCGTCCTGTCCCGGCTCGGGCACCTGCCGGAGACCGGGGAGCAGTTCGATTATGAGGGCTGGCGCTTCCAGGTGGTGGACATGGACGGGCGGCGAATCGACAAGCTGCTGGTGCAGCGTCTCCCGCCCGCAGAGTGATGCCGAAGGCGGGTGCGGCTGTTTCCTGGGTTTTCGCTGAAGCCTGCGGGGCGCCGCAGCGAAAGTCCGCCGGCTCTGGTGTGAAGACACCGGGGCCGGTTGGCCGATTCGGCGCGGCGATCTGGTCGCCTGAGGCTGCCTGCTGGCGATCGGCGACCCACCTGCACGATGCGACGCGCGCCACGTATCCCAAGCGACGCTAAGCGGGATTGCAGGCGTGGGCCAGAAGATCGGAGACCAGATCCTTCACCACAAGCGTGGGCTTGGCGCGGAACACACCCAGGGTATCGATGCGTTCCAGCGTGTCGAGATGGCGAAGCACGACGTGATACTGCGGGCGGTTCCAGAAATCGTGGATGACGATCCTGGTTTCAGGCGCGCAATTCAATATCGTGGCGAGGGTGCAGGCGACGCGGAACCGCCCGTCGACCAGCACCAGATCGGGTTGCCAGGAGAGCTTGTTCCAGACCGCCTGGTAATAGGCGGGCCATTTCGGCGCCGCGGCCGGATCACTGGGCATGCCCCACGCGCCGGTCGGGCCGATGTCGATGTGCAGGGCGGTGAAGTCCACCGCCGCGATTTCCGGCCTCTGCGCCAGCAGATCGAGCCATTGCACGTCGCTTTCGACAGAGACGATGCGCTTGACCCCTGTTCTGGCCGCCAACGCGGTGCTGCCGCCGGCGCCGAATTCCAGAAAGTTCTCCACCCCCTCCAGGGCGCGCTGGAACATCTCGCGCTCCGGATCGCTCATCCGCGGCAGAAGCGGAGCCTTCGGGTCTAGGCCCGGCGGCAGGGTCGGTTTGGGGGCGCTGGCGGTTGCCGCGGAATGCAGGGCCGCCACGGCCTCCGCGTGGCCGGGGTGGGTTTCCAGAAAGGCCTGCCAATGGGGGCGGGCGGCCTCCTTGTCTCCGGCCTTTTCGTGGGCCCGCGCGAACAGGATATGATGCCAGCCGCCGGTGCCGGGTCCGCCGGGTTCCGGCACCAGCGCCTCGGCCTCATCCCACCGGCCTTGCGCCAGCAGCAGGCGCATCAGCTCCTTGCGGAAGGTGGGGTCGCCGTACTGGTCGAGCAGGTCAGGGGCTTGTGCTATGCCGCCGCGTAGCTCAGCCTCAGTCTTCGGTTTGAATGCTGCTGCCGAATCTTGGTGGGGGCGATGGCAAATTTGTCTGACTTCGGTTGGATCAGGAAGCGCCATATAACCATTCAACGCGTTCCAAATGTCGGCGCGTCCCTGCCGTTCCAAGATCTGGTGCATCACTGAAAGCTCGTTCAGCGTAGCGAGTCGAAAATTTAAAATCGCCTCATCCCGCTCGTCATTCAGATCATGTCTGGTAAAGCGCTCATCACTCCATTTTTCGGCCTGCTGCTCAGGCGCAATGGCAGCGCGTCCACGCCTCTTCTTCGTTGTCCACTCCTCCCAAGAGCGTACAATATAGTGATTCATTTGCACAAATTCATGGGAAATTCTGTAGTGTATCCCAGGCTGTGTCATTGTTGCGAAGATGTCATGACCGCCTTCATCAACGATTGTACCGGAGCTGAGATAGGCGACATGGACATCGCATTTAGCGACTGACCCGGGCCGCACAACGACTTTGATGCACTGGTTCGGCCGAGCATTGCGTTTAGACGCCAATTTGAAGCGGTCCATCACCAGACCGGGCGCGCGCAGCTCCTGCGCGGATGATCCAAAAATCCGCCAGTTGATCGCAAGTCCGTTGAATGCCTCAAAGCGGCTGAGTAGTTCTTTGATAGAGTTGTCCCTCAGTGGAACGATAAACTCGTCTATATCTGCATAAGCAAGCCAATCGAGGTGAGCGAATTCGTGCGTGGCAGCCTCATATGCCGATACTTGGCGATTTGTCAGCCGCTGGTCCGGCCAGTGCCGATAATGGATCAGCCCTGCTGAATCCAACTCCTTCAGCAGAATAGGAGTCTGATCGCGGCTATCATTATCGTATATCACAATAGTATCAAAACCTATCGCGCGATAATAGGCGATCCACTCAAGCAAATATGATGCCTCGTCACGGACGATTAGGCAGACACCAACGTTCATATATAAACTCTATCTCTGGTGTTAAGGTGAAAAACGAATCCATTCGCGTAGATTCGGTTGCCGGATTGCCTAAGTGCATCACTGCGTGTGTGCAGGAAAAAATTCATATGCATTGCTATATTAACCGACACGCCAGAAATGTCGTAGGGGGGCTGCAATGCCCGGCTATGTGGAGTCTGTCCACCCGCAAACTCGATAGGTGCGATTGGCACGGCGGTGCCACACAGCCGTAGTCGCGGCCCGACTCGGCCCCTGCTCACACCAGGGGGCTGGGAGGGGAGTTTGCGTCGGGCAAACCTCTATAGGGTCCATCATGACCGCTCCCACACGAAGTTTTTGACACTCCCTGCCTGGACTAACGGGCCGGTTGAACCGATCAACCGCACCATTAAGGAAGCGACTGTCAAACATTTTCACCACGACGACCACGAGCGATTTAGGTTTATCCCGAAATTCTCGTCGCCGCCTATAATTTCACACAACGCCTGAAGAGTCTCATGCACTAAGAGATCACTTAGTAAATATGGAAAATTATACCAAAAAAATTCTGTATTAATTTAAGCCACCCAATGTCGACGCTAAACACCTAATCGAAAATGAAGGCGGGACCAACCTTGGGGCGCCGGCCCTCGTAATAAGTGCGCCAGCCCGGCAGGCCCTCACCATTTTCGTGCTGGAAGTGGCTGAGGTAGCCGCACTCCGCCAGAAAGGTCTCGAAATAACCCGGCCATGTGGATGGGGCAGGGCAGAGCGGGTTGGCGGGGGCTGCCGCCAGCCCGCGGCGAAAAAAGCGGCGCAGCACGACCTCACTTTCGACCCCCGCGAGGTGGGCGAGGCCGGAGAAGGAGTTCGTGCCGTGGAGGCGGTAGTCGTAGAGCGGCTCCATGACCACCGCAGGCTCTGTCATGTGGAGGGATTGCAGCACGAAATCCCAATCATGGCAGTATTTCAGCGGCAGGAATGGCCCGACCCGCTCGAAAAGCCGGCGGGTGAACAGCAGGTTGCCCGTGGAAACCGCCTGATTGGCCCTCAGCAGCGCGAAGCCGGTCGTCAGGTCCCGCTTCAGGGCCAGCATTTGGCGAAGGGTGAACAGCCTGAAAGGCTCGGGAATCTCGCGCACCTCGGCGGGGTCGGCCAGGATCTCGACGAGCGTGAACGAAAGCTCCGATTGCGCCTCGGCCATCGCCGAGAGCATCGCTGCGATCCGGTCGGGGCGGTAGCGATCGTCGGAATTGATGATCGCGACGTGCGAGCCATGGGAGGCGCCGATGCCGCGGTTGATGGAGGCGTGCGCGCCGAGGTTCTGCGCGTTGCGCAGAAGAACGGTGTTGGCGAAGCGGCGGGCGAAGGGCGTGGCCAGCAGCGCCGTGCAGCGCTCGAAAGTGCTGTCGGCCGAAAGGTCGTCCACGATCACCAGCTCCAGGTGCGGATAGGTCTGATCGTGGATGGATTCCAGGCATTCCAGCACGAAGCGCTCATGGCCATAGCTGGGCACGACGACGCTGACGAGAGGTGTGTCCGCCATGGCCCTCATCCGATTACGAGCTGGATGGATGTGGGCGCGGCGATCGCCTTCGCGGCTTTCGAGGAATCCGTGGTCAGCAGCTCGATTTCATAGCGGCCCGGAGCGAGGCCGCGCAGCGAGGCCGAAACCGAGAAGCCGCAATCCACCTCGGCGTCATCGAGCTTGAGGGCGGCCGCGACATCCGGCCGTTGGATGCGCAGGTGGATGGGTGTCACATAGCGCGGCATTTCGGGCGCAGAGGTGCTGCGCAGGGCGAGCAGCGCGATGCGGGTGCTTTTTCCGGGCCACGCGAACCAGCCCCGCACGCTTATCGCCTGATCGCCCCGCAGCAGGAGCGGGCCGCCGGAATCGACCGGCCGTCCGTTCAAGGATTCGATATTGAAGGCTGCGCCGCTGACCCATTCCACCGACATGATCGACGCCGGCACCGGCACGAGCCCCTGCTCGTCGCCCACGCGCAGATCGTGCGTCTCGCGGCGTATCAGGCCGGTCAGCGCGCGGTTGGCGCGGATCAGGCCTTCGACATACCGCCGCGTCTCCGCCAGCCGATCCTCGGAGCCATCGGTGGGTGCAAGCAGAGGCGCCAGCGCCAGGGATTCCGGCGTCAGCGCGTTGCGTACCGCGCGGAGGTTCGCATGGCCGTGCTCGCGATCCGGCTCCAGGTGCGTGCCTTCTGCCCATTCGTTCCAGGCATTGACGAAGACGAAACGCCTGTCTTCCGGCAGTTGCTTGCACGCATCCGCCACCAGATGCCGCATCCAGGTCTCGAACAAGGCGGGCGTGGCGCCAGCGAAGACGTTACCGGCGGTACCCTTGCGCGCGGTATTGTCCCAGGAGGGCATCGCGGTGCGGAACCGCGGATGCGAGGGCGTGGGACGCGCGATCTCTCTGCGCACGATCTCGGCATAGTCGTAGATGGTGCCGCTGTAGCGCGGATCGAGCGCTTCGATCCGGTCGTTGATTTTCTCGCCGACCACGCCGTGCGGGGGAAACTCGCAGCTGCTGTCGCACCCGTATTCGTAGGGATCCTTCAGGTCGAAGCTCTCGACCATGCAGATGTGGAGATCCGGGAAGCCCTCCTCGCGGGCGATTTCGCGCCAGCGGTCCAGCGTTTCCCTGGGCCGCTCCATCAGCGAGATGCGGTACACCTGGATGAGAGGGGCGCCGTCGATCTTGATGTAGCGGTCGGATCGGAAATAGCGGATGCAGGAGCGAATGAAGCCGATATCGCTGTCGAAGGTGTGGCGTTGCGCCATCAGCACGTCTGCTTCCGACCCGTCCCAGCGGCGCGACCAGCTTTCATTCGCCCAGCAGAGGCAGAAATCGAGATCGAGATCGAGATCGACATGCCGGTCTATGGGCAGGGTCATCAAGGTCTGGCCGGAGAACCAGTAATAGTAATAGCAGAAGCCGCGGATGCCATAGCGCTTGGCCAGCGCGACCTGGTCGCGCTGCACCTGGTCGAGGCGCAGGTCGTAGAATCCGAGGTCGGCCGGCAGGTGCGGCTGGTAGTGACCGTCGAACAGCGGCTTGGCCGTGGTGACGTTGGTCCACTCCGAAAAACCCTTGCCCCACCAGGTGTCGTTCTCGGGGAAGGGGTGGAACTGCGGCAGGTAGTAGGCGACGACGTCCACCGAGGCGGCCTCGCCGCTCAGCGGGGCCTCCAGCAGGCGATCACGCAGGCGGATCATTCCGCTCTGGTCGCCCTCGAACCGGCCGGCGAGGGGCGCGAGGATTTCCGCGAGTCGCGCCAGCGGCATTTCCTCGTGCCGCAGGGAATCGGACAGGCGCACGACGACATCGGTGTCGGCGATGCGAAGTTCGAGGATCTCGCCGACCGGCAGGGTGCTGCGGCTTTCGGCCTTCAGCCGCTTCATCACGGCCTGCGCGGCGACGGGCGACATCTTCAGCAGGTCGATGTCGTAGCCCGCCTTGACGGGCAGGCGCAGGACCGCCGCGATATCCGGGCGCAATTCGGAGGTGATGTCCGTCAGCACCTTTTCGCCGAGCAGGAACACATCAAGCGCCACCGGCCTCATCGGTGTGCGGGTGGAGACGACCCAGCCGACAATCCGCGTGCCCGCGAAAATGTCCGCCGCGCCGCGCCAATGGGGCGGGGATTCGAGGTCGGACAGATCCGGTGTGACGATGCGGGTTTCCGCAGCCTGCCTATCCTCCTGGGGAGGCTGTGCGGCCGGGATTTCATCCTTCGCGTGCGTCAGATCGTTCACTGCATCACCAATCTGTCAGTATTGCAGACTATGGGTTGTGTAAATAAATACGCGTCGAAAAAGTTGCGTCGCGAAACCGTCGCATGGTAATCATGTGCCGATGTCTCGATCTTTTGCATATTCCGTCTCCAAGCGGAAGGCGGGCGGCGGTTCTGGGCCAATCTAAACTCTAGATGAGGCCGAAATGTCAGATCTACGCTGGTTCGAATGGGCGGAGGTTGTGCCGCGCGGACGGCCCTGGGGGCGCGGCCTCTGCTTGGTGTTGCTTCAGTCCGCGGCAGGCAGGGCGCGAATCTGCTCCAGCAGGGTGTGGGCGACGGCGGTGGGCACGATGCCGTCGCGGATGGCTTCGGCGGCGCGCGCGCCGCGCCGGGCGGCTTCGTCCGGCTTGGCCAGGACTGCGCGCAGGGCTTTCACCGCGGACTGGAGATCGGGCTCGGCCCAGTTCTGGTCGGGCGTGTAGCTGGCGTTGGCCTCTCCGGGGCAAACGGGGGCCATCGTCCAATCGATGAAATAGGCGCTCCGCGGAGAGAGATAGGCGGTCGGCCCGCCCCAGCCGGTGATGATCACGGGCTTTCCGGCGCAGGCCGCCTCGAACGCGCCAAGACCCCAGCCTTCCGCACGGCACAGGGACACGTAGCACGCGCCCATCTCATGGAGCGCCCGCAATTCCCCCTCGGGCAGCTCATCGGTAAGCAGAAGGATCGGCGGCGGCAGCCGTCCGTGGCGGAGCACCGCGCGCCCGATCATCGCCTCGAACTGCGGCAGCACCGGCACGTTCTCCCCCTCGTGGCCGGGATCGCGGCGCACCCGCTCCAGGTCGTGGGGTGTGGTCTTGATGACCAGTGCCACCGGGTCGTCGTGCGTGAAAGCCTCGGCGAAAGCCGCGACCAGCGGGCCGATGGACTTGCGTTCCAGCCATGTGGAGACGGTGTAGAAGACGCGCCGTCCGTGGAGCGGGGGCAGGCGCCCGCGCAGGGCGGCGCGCTCCTCCTCCACCACGACGGCGGCGGGGCGCGGCAGGTGCGGCGCCACGAGAATGGGGATGACGACGCCGCTGGCGCGGAACACGTCGCGGTTCCATTCGGTCGGCACGATCACCGCGTCGAGGCGGTTGATGAGGTCCGGCCAGTGGGCCGGCAGGCGGTCCGTTTCCCAGACCGTGTGGCCGATGATGCGCGTGGCGCCCCGTGCCCGCTCGCGTTCCAGGAAGTGCGGGTAATATTCCGGTACGAAATGGATGATGACCGTTTCGCAGGCTTTCTCGTCGGCGCGCAGAGGCCAGAATTCGGCGGGGCCGGCTTGCCGGGAAGGGGAGGGGGCGTAGCCCAGGCCGAGCGCGCCACCCGGCAGCATGGGCTCCCACGCCAGGGAAACACCCGCGTCACGCAGCGCGCGCACCAGGGCGGCCGCCGCGACGGCATAGCCGCTCGTGTCCGCCAGGCCGATATAGCGAAGGGATATTTCTTCACGCTGCCTGAATATCGTCTTCAATTGCAGGCTGATCGTTTTCCGCATACGGCTTATGGGTGCGGTAAGCATTTGCTCTTTTTCTGCTTAATCTTACGTTTGGGCATCGCGCAGCGCCGGAGGATGGAGACGCGCGCAGGGCGCTGGGGTCAAAATAACACCGTACCACCAGCGAGTTGTGCCTGCCGCGTGAAAACGGCGAGAGGCCGTTGCGGCACCTCTTTGACTTTGCCTCGCACGCTCATATAACCCCCCGGCTTTTCGAGGAATGCTCCGCATGTCCGCCGCCGCCGCCTCGGCCGAAGGTCGAGTTTCCCGCATTCCGAATGTGTATCATTTCGTGTTCGGCCTGCGGCCGCAGGCCGAGCCTTTCCACCTGCTGCATTACCTCTGCCTGGAATCCTGCCTGCGGGTGAACAGGCCGGAGCGCGTGCTGGTGCACCTGCACAACGAGCCGCATGGCCCGCTCTGGGATCTCATCCGCCCGCGCATCGAGATCGTGCCCATTCCAGAGCGCGAGCTGACGGTCGATCTCACCTATCACGACGATTTCACGCGCAGCTTCTCCTATGCGCATGTCAGCGACTTCATCCGGCTGCGCATCCTCCATGAGCAGGGCGGCGTCTATGCGGACATGGACACGCTGTTCCTCGCTCCGCCGCCGGACGAGCTGTTCGCGGAACACTGCGTGATGGGGCGCGAGCGCGTGGACACGGGCGCTGCCGGCGCGCCCGAGGGCTCGCTGTGCAACGCGCTCATCATGGCGGAGCCCGGATCGGCCTTCATCGCCGAGTGGATGAAGCGGATGCCGGGCGCCTTCGACGGGAGCTGGAGCAACCATTCCACCTTCCTGCCCTACAGGCTCAGCCGCGAATTTCCGGACCTCGTCCGCGTCGAGCCCGAGAGCCGCTTTTTCGCCCTCGACTGGACCCGCGAGGGCATCCGCGGCCTGTTCGAGGAGGACCGTCCGCTGCCGCCGGAGGCGACCAGCCTGCACCTGTGGGCCCACCTGTGGTGGGATGTCGAGCGGCGCGACATGTCGGACTTCAACCACCTGTTGCTGACCGAGGACTACGTGGCGCGGGCGCGCACCACCTATGCCCGCCACGCCCGGCCCTTCCTGCCCGCGCCCGGCGCGCCTTCGCGAAAGGGCAGGGCGCTGCTGGTCACCCATGTCCTGCCGGACCCCGAGGGCGTGGGCCTCGCCCGGCGCGGCTGGCGCTGGGCCTGCGAGCTGGCGGCCAGGCATGAGCTGGAGATCGTGCTGGTGACGCCGCACGAGCCGCCCCCGCCGCCCCATCCGCTGCCGGGAACCCTGCGGGTGGTGCCCTTCGTGCCCGCCGCGCGCGGGCGGCGGCTCGCGGACTGGTTCAGCCCCGGCGCGGCAACGGCCGAGGCCCTCGGCGCCCTGGAGGGGCCGCCCCCGGAGCGCATCATCGTTTTCCGCTTCTACCTCCACGACGTGGCCGCGCTGCTCCCGGCCGCGTGGCGGGCGGTGGTGGAGATGGACTGCGACGATTGGGAATCGGCGACGCGCCTCAGCCTCGCGCATCTCGCGTTTTGCCACGGCGACTATCGCATGGCTGTGCGTCGCCTGCGCGAGGCGCTGCGCTATGCCAAGCTGGAGCGCCGCTGCCTGCCCGCCTACGGCGTGGTGCATCTGGCGGCCGAGGAGGATGCCGCCCGGCTGGAGCGGCAGACCGGGCTGCGCATCTTCAAGGCCAGCCCGAACAAGATCGCGGTTCTGCCCGGCCTGGAGCCCGCCGCTCCGCCGCCGGGATCGCGCACGCTGCTGTTCGTGGGAGCCTTGTTCTACCCGCCCAATGCGGATGCGGTGGAGTGGTTCGCCGCTGCGGTGCTGCCGCGGCTGCGCCGCCTGGTGCCGGATGTCCGGATCGTCGTCGCGGGCCGGGCGGAGGAGGATCTGAAGGCGCGCATGGCCGCCGCCGGCATCGAATATGTGCATGCCCCCCGCGATCTGCGGCCGCTCTACGCCGAGGCTGCGGGTGTGATCGCCCCGGTGCGGGGCGGCGGCGGCACCAAGCTGAAGGTGCTGGAAGCATGGCTTTATCGGCGCCCCCTCGTCGCGACTTCCCACGCCGCGCGCGGCCTGGGGGCGAAGCCGGGAGAGCACCTTCTGATCGCGGACCGGGCCGAGGATTTCGCCCGCGCCTGCGCGCGCCTGCTCACCGAGCAGGACCTGGCCCGGCGCCTCGCCGACGCGGGCGCCTCGCTGGTGCGGGAGCGTTTTCTGGTGGACCCGCCGCCCGTTGACCAGAACCGGCCGGCGCCGCGCGAGGCGCAGGACGACCCGGCGCCGGTGTTCATCCTCTCCGTCGCCACCGGCTATGGCGGCGCGGAGCGCAACATCGAAGCGCTGCTCCCCGGGCTCGCGGCGGAGCGCAAGGTGGTGGTGTTCGCCTGCAACTCCCATCATGTCGCCGTGCTGGAGAAGATCGATCGTCCGGGGCTGGAGATTCACCGCATCGATGCCGCGCGGGAGGGCTTCGTCGAGAGCGCGGCGCAGCTCGTGCTGCGGCTCCACGACGATCTGAAGCCCTCGGCGATCCTGGCGAATACGCTGGATTCCCTGCGCATCCTGTCGCGATGCACGGGCGGCCGTCCGGAGCTGGCCGCGAAGTCCTTCTTCTATGTCCACGATTTCCAGTGGTCCGGCTACGAGCCCCTTCTTCCGGCGATGGCGCAGGCCACCCTGCTGGTGCCCGACCGCTCGGTGCTCGACAAGCCGGACTACATCAGCCGCCATGCGTGGCCTCACGGGCCCCTCCGCGCGCTGGTGCTCCCCAATCCGGTCCGTATTCCCCCCGAACCGCCTGAGCCGCCTGCGGCCGGCGCGCCCTTTCTCCACCTCGCCACGGTCAACCCCATCAAGGGGCACGCGCTGCTGGCGGATGCGGCGGCCATGCTGGGCCGGAGCTGCCCCGACATCCGCATCGCCTCCTACGGGCACAGGCCGATCCCGGAATTTTACCGGGACATCCAGCGGCATGCGGAGGAGGTCGGCGCCGGGCCGGTGCTCAGCCTGCACGATCACGTCGATGATCCCGAGCCCCTGCTGCGGCGGGCGCGCGCGGTGCTCGTCACTTCCATCTCCGACAATGGGGGCCCGGAGACCTTCGGCCGCTCCATCATCGAGGCGTGGGCGCATGGCCGCCCCGTGATCGCCTTCGCCGCCGGGGCGCCGGCCCGGTTGATCCGCCATGAGGTGGACGGCCTGCTGGTGGATGAGGGGGATGTCGCCGGGCTGGCCGAGGCCATGATCCGGCTGCACCGCGATCCCGAGCTCGCCGAGCGGCTGGGCCGGAACGGATACGCGCGCGCCGTGCGGGAGTTCGCGGCGGATGTGGTGCGCGCGCGGCTCACCACGGTGCTCGATGGCGGGTGGCTAGCGCGCCAGCCGGATTCCGGCCCGCTCCCGGCTCCGGACGGCGCGCCCGGCGTGATCCTCGACGTGTCTCTTTCCCTGGAGATGGGATGGCACACGCCGGTGGGCATGAGCCGTGTCGAGGCGGATGTGGGCGACATGCTGTCCCGGAGCGCCGCGCCCGTGCGGCTGGCGCGGCGCGACACCGAGGGCGGGGGCTATCGGCGCCTCGCGCCCCATGAGCTGGAATTCCTCGCCAACCGGGGCGACGGCATCGGCGCGCTGGCCTCGCGCGAGCTTCAGGCGCACCTCGGTGCCGTGCCACGGGCGAGCCGTCAGGCCGCGGAAGCGCTGGAGCCGCGCGCAGGCGACGTGCTCGTCAGCGTCTCGAATCCGTGGGACTACGTGCCCGCCGGCACCTTCGAGGAGCTGCGAGCGAAGGGCGCGCGCTGCGTGCTCGTGGTGCACGACCTCATGGTGTGGGACGCGCCGCAATGGACGGCGGGGCGCGACCCGCGCGACTATTCGGCCAACATGCTCTCGGTGCTGGCGCAGGCCGATCATCTCGTCTGCGTCTCGAAAGCCACGGCGGCGGTGGTGGGCAGGGCGTTCGCGGAGCTTGGCCGCCCGGTTCCGCCTCTCCCCGTCGCCCATCCGGCGGGCCTGCCGCCAGGGGCCGCGCCGCGCGGGGCGCCGCCGCCCGGCTTCGATGCCAGCCGGCCCTTCGTGCTCTATTGCTCCACCATCGAGGTGCGCAAGAACCACGTCATGCTGCTCAATCTGTGGGACCGCCTGCGCGAGGCGCTGCCGCCCGAGCGGCTGCCCCGCCTCGTGATGGCCGGCCGCTGGGGCTGGTATGTGGACACGGTGCGGCTGATGATGGAACGCAACTGGCGCCTCGCGCCCCATGTCCAGGTCTGCGAGAACCTGCGCGACGAGAACCTGCTCTGGCTCTATCGCAAGGCGCGCTTCACGGTGTTCCCCTCCTTCACCGAGGGCTTCGGCCTGCCGGTGGCGGAGAGCCTCGCGGTGGGAACGCCCGTGGTGGTCTCCACCGCGCCGGCGCTGATCGAGGCCTCGGGGGGAAACATGCCGGCGCTCGACCCCTATGACCTGCCGGCCTGGCAGCGGGAGATCACCGCGCTCTGCCTCGACGACGCGCGGCTCGAAGCGCTGCGGGGCAAGGCCCGGCACCATCGGGTGCCGCAGCCGGAGGACCTTCCCAGGGCCGTGCTCGCGGCTGCCGGTATTGCCGCGTCATGACGGAGAAACTCGACAGCAGGGTGCAGCTCGCCCTCGAAACCCTTGGCCGGGCGCTCGCCTATTTCAATCGCGCAGGCGCGGAGCGGGAGCGGCAGCTCGATGAGCAGGAGCTGCAGCTCGTGGCACTGCGCGACGAGATCGAGGCCATGCGGGCGGACCATGCGGAAGCGCTCGCTGCGCGCGAGCGCGAAATCGCGTGCCTGGAGGAGGCGCTGGCCCAGCGGGATGCCGAGCTCAGAAGGGCGACGGAACGCAGGGGGCCGACGACGCGGCTGTGGCGGTGGCTCGCCTTTCACAGGAACGGCCGGCCGCGCGGCTGGATGCGCGCCCTGGGGCGCCGGCGCCTCGCCGCCGACGCGCGCCGCCTCGCCGCGCCGGATGTGCCCCTCGTGCAGGCGGATGAGCCGCCCGCCGATACGTTCGTCAACTCCCTGGAAGCCTACCACGACCGCATGCGGAGCCTGCTGGCGGAGGGCCGCCTTGCCGCGATCGGCGCCATGGCGATCGTCGCGCCGCCGCGCCTGCAGGCCGTGGCCGGGCTGATCGCCGATTGCCTGCGCCAGGCGCCGTTCCGCTGCGCGCTCCTGGACACCATGCCGCAGGAGTTTCCGGCCGACCTCTACCTCGTCCTCGCGCCGCAGGACTTCCCATGCCTGCCGCCCGCCGACCGGCGGATCATGCTCCTGGCGGAGGGGGATGCACCGGCGGGCACAGCCGAGGGACCCGGCATCGCCGATCTTGCCCGCTCCCTCGCGGTGTTCTCCGCCGGAGAGGCGCAGATCAGGCAACTGCACGAACAGGGCATCAACCTCTACCAGACCTTCCTGGTGCCGCTGCAAGGCGGTGACTCATCCTGCTTCGGCACGCGCCATATGCTGCTGCGCGCCCTGCACGGCTGCGGCGTGCTGGACGATGACGCCTTCGAGCGGCTGACGCAGGGAACGAGGCTCGAAGGCGAGCGTTTCATCCTCTGCTTTCCGGAAGACGGCGAGCGCCTGCGGAACGCGCGCCTCGGCGTGCGCCACGGCGCGACCCTGTTTCCCAGCTTGCGGGCGGTGGACGGCTGGAAGGGGACGGCGCTCAGCTACCGATATCTGGCGCGGCGCGCCCTTCTCGCGGGGCGCGAGCGGCTCGTCGTATGGGAGGACGATGCGGCGCTGGACGACGCCTTCGCCGCCCGCCTCGCGAATGTCCTCGACTATCTGGAGCGCAGCCCGTTGCCCTGGGATGTCTTCTCCGGCCTCCTGAGCGACATTTCCGAGCGCATGCGGGTGATGTCCGTGGAACTCCATGGGGGCGACCTGTTCGCCCGCGTCGACCAGGTCATCGGCATGGTGTTCGGCATCTACAGCCGCCGGGCGCTGCAGATGCTGGCCGCGTATCGCGTCGCCGGTGACGACACCATGCGGCACACCATCGATCGCTATCTGGAGGCGCAGCCCCTGAGCTGCGTGACGGTTTTTCCGCCCCTGGTGGAACACGCCGGCGGCCTCTCCTCCACCCTGTGGAGCCGGGACGGCAGGCACTTCACCACCAACGCCTCGCTGGAGCCCACCATCCGAAGAAGCCAGGCGCGCGTCATCGGCAGGATCGGCGACCATCTGGCGAGAAGCGGAGAGGCCGCGGAACGCGAGAAGTCGCCCTTTCGGGTTGGCTGACGCCGACGTATTGTTGCCGGCTAATTTTTTGTTACAGCGAAGGGGCACGAGAGAATGGCAGGGTGATGGACACGATCGAGAGGACATTTCCCGTACAGCAGGGCCAGGGGCGGACTGCGGTTCTCGTCCTGGGCATGCATCGCTCCGGGACGTCGGCGATGGGAGGGCTCCTGTCGCAGCTCGGCTGCGACTCCCCCAAGACGCTCATGCCTCCGCATGAGACCAACCCCAAGGGCTTTTTCGAGTCTGTCGCCATATGCCGGCTGAACGACGACATCCTGGCTTCGGCCGGATCGAGCTGGGACGACTGGCAGCCCTTCAACCCCGCTTGGTTCGATTCGCCGCGCGCCGCCGAATTTGCCGCGCGCGCCGGCGAAGTTCTCAAGGACGAGTTCGGCGCCTCGTGCCTGTTCGTCTTGAAGGACCCGCGCATCTGCCGGTTCCTGCCGTTCTGGAAGGGTGTGTTCGCGGCGGCCGATATCCGCCCTGTCGTCGTCCACACCCACCGCAATCCATTTGACGTTGCCCAGTCGCTCCACAGCCGCGACAGGATGGATCCTGACTTCGTCCAGCTGCTTTGGCTCTGCCATGTCCTGAGCGCCGAGCACGACAGCCGCGGCATGGTGCGCAGCTTCACATCCTACGATCAGCTGATCGGCAACTGGGCGCGCGTGGCTGAGCGCATCAGCCACGATCTCGGCTTCGGCTGGCCGCGGCTGTCCAGCGGGACGGCGGCGGATATTGCCGCTTTCATGTCTCCGGCCCTGCGCCACCATGCCCGGCCGGAGGAGCATGTGCTCGACGATCCACTCGTGTCGAGCTGGGTCCGGGAGACCTACCGCATCCTGCAGCGCTGGTCGCAGGACGGCGAGCGCATCGAAGACCATGCCGCGCTGGACCGGATTGCGCATGAGTTCCGCCAAAGCGTGCCGAGCTTTGCGCGGCTGATCGATACGGGACGAAGTGCGGCTGCGAAGGTCCGAAAAGCCGAAGCCGAGCTTGCGAAGGTCAGGAGCGCGCTTGAAAAACGGATCGGGGAACTTGCCGCCCAGATGGCTCAGCTCAACGAAACCCTCGATGCGCGCGCGCGGGAGTTGGTGGATCTGAAGGCCGCCGGCGAGGCGGGCCTCGCGCAGTTGCGGCTTGAAACCGAGAAGCGCTGTGCGGCGGAGGCTCTGGCTGCACAGGAGCGGGAACATGATCTGGCCGCGCGCCTCGACGGTGTGACGCGGGAGCTCGCCGGCAAGGACGACGCTCTGACCGCGATTTCCGGTGAGCTTGAAGCAATAAAGGCGGCCGGTGATGAAACGGCGCGCGTGCTCTCTGCACGGAATGTGGATCTCAGCACCAGTCTGGATGGGAGTATCAAAGAGCTCGGGGTTGCAAGAGAGGCGCTCGAAAGACAAAAAAGACTGTACGATGTTAGTGCTCTATACGAGCCGATGTCTGTTTTTCTGGCTGAGAGTGACGGTTTTCAGGAACGTAATAATTTTTCGCGTAGAATAAATAAAATAAGAAAAAGGCGTGCTGAGCGCAGGTTGGCGCGGTGCGTGTCTTCGGGCGACCGGCTCTTGCTTGAAAAAGACTGGGCATGTGCCGAGAAGTTTTACATGGAGGCGCTGGGCATCGACCCATCGCTGTTCGGAGCGTGGGTGGGCTTGGGGCATTGCTACCGGGAAATGAAGCGACATTCCTTGGCTGAAAGCGCATACCGCAATGCCGTCGTCTATGCCCCGAACCGGGGCAATGCCTGGTTTTTCTGGGGCGTGGCCTTGCGAGACCTCGGCCGGGCACAGGAAGCGCGAACAGCGTTCATGCGCTGCATCGCGATCGATCCGGAGGGCGAATACCATTGGCACGCGCAGCACGGTATCGATGAATTGCCTGCGCGGTAGCGGCGGGCGCGTTCGATCCGCGTTCCCAAGGTGCTTGGGTGTGTTCATTGGACCGCCGATGTGGCTGGATCTGCGGGGGAGTATGCCGCGCCACACCGAAGGGTTGTGGAATCTGCCATTAAGATGTCATTTTCGATATCTTGCTGGAACATGCCCGCGTCGAGTACCAGGGGATGCGCGGTATCGGCGGCGCCAGTTCGCGCTGCGGTGGCCAGGTGATGCTCGCGGGAACAGGCATTGCAAGTGATGGCCTCTGATGTCGCCGCGTGTTTGCATGAGCATTACAGCCAGTGCCTGTCGACGCACGGGGATACCGCGCGGGGTGCCGATTGGCTGGACGAGACCGGGCGGCTGATCCGCTTCGATGTGGGCTTGGACATCATCCAGCAGGCGGCGGCCGGCGCGCAGGTGGTTCTGTGTGACCTGGGCTGCGGGACCGGCGAGCTCTACCGCCGCATTCGCGACCGCGCCTTCGACAACATCGCCTATGTGGGGCTGGACCAGTCGCCCGCGGCGATCGCCATGGCGCGGGCCAAGTTCCCCGAGGCGCGCTTCGAGGTGGCGGACGCGGGCGCGCCCGCCGATCTGGCGCGTATCGATTGCGACTTCGTGTTCGCAAACGGCCTGTTCACCGTGAAGGGCGCGGCCGCCCACGAAGACATGTGGGCATTCATGGCCGCCACCCTGGAGGGCATCTGGCCGCGGGTGCGGCGCGGGATCGTCTTCAACGTCATGTCCAAGATCGTGGACTGGGAGCGGGCCGACCTGTTCCACGTTTCCTATGACGAGCTGGCGCGTTTTCTCCACGGCCTCGCCGGGCGCTTCATCGGCTTCCGCGCCGACTACGGTCTGTATGAGCTGATGGCCTATGCCCTGAAGCCGGTTCCTGTCGAGATGCCAGCCGCCGCCTCGTCCCACATCGTGCCGGTGTGCCGGCCCTCCCTTCCCACGGCGGACCAGCTGCGCCCCTATCTCAGGGCTCTGGACCAAGGCCGGCGCTACACCAATCATGGTCCGCTGGCCGATGCGCTGTCCGCGCGCCTGCGCGTCGCGCTGGGGGCGGGGGTTTGCTTGGCCGCTTCCGGCACGGCGGGGCTTTTGGGCGTGATCCTCGCGGAGGCAGGGCGGGCGAGTGACGCGCGGCCCCTGGCCCTCTGTTCCGCCCACACCTTCGTGGCCACGGCCTCGGCCATCGAGCTCGCCGGATACCGGCCCCACGCTTTGGACGTGGATGCCGAAAGCTGGGCGCTGGACCCCGCGGTGGTCGCCGCCCATCCGGAGCTGGGGCGGGTCGGCCTCGTGGCGGTGACCGCACCCTACGGGCGGCCGGTGCCGCAGGCGGAATGGCGCGCTTTTTCCCAGGCCACCGGCGTGAAGGTGGTGATCGACGGTGCCGCCGCCTTCGAGGCGCTGACCGCCGATCCGCAACGATACGTCGGCGAGATTCCGGTGGTTCTCAGCCTGCACGCCACCAAGGCGTTCAGCACCGCCGAGGGCGGGGCGGTGGTGTGCACCGACCAGAAGATGCTGGAGAAGACCTGGGCCGCCCTGAATTTCGGCTTCCTGGGCCGGCGGGAATGTGCTGCCGCCGGAACCAACGGCAAGATGAGCGAGTACCATGCGGCCATCGGCCTGAGCGAGCTGGAGCGGTGGCCGTCGAAGAAGGCGGCATTCGGCAATGTCGCCCGGTCCTATGCACGCGCAGCCGCGATGCGGGGCATTGCCGACCGCATCGTCGCCGCGCCCGATGTCGCCTCGTGCTACTGCTTGTTCAACGGTCGCGACGGGGCCGAGTGCGCCGCCGTGGAGGAAGTCCTGGCGGCGGCCGGCATCGAAACCCGCCGCTGGTACGGCTTCGGTCTCCACCACGAGCCATTTTACCGGAACATGGCCCGCGATGCCCTTCCCAACGCCGAGGCGCTGGGCCGCCGGCTGCTGGGGCTGCCGATGGCGATGGACCTTCCGGAAGCCGATGTGGAACGCGTGGTCGAGGCTATCGCGCGATGCCTGACGTCCCGTGGAGGCGAAATTGGCTGACATCGTCGTGTTCGGCGCGGGGCAGATCGCGGATGTCGCCAGGGTCTATATCGACGCCTGCGGACCGGACCGCATCGTCGGCTTCACCGTGGACGCCGCCCACCGGAAAGCCGACAGGTTTGCCGGCCGCCCCCTGGTGGATTGGGAGACCCTGGAGCGGCATTTCCCGCCAGAGCGGGTGAAGCTGCTGGGGCCGTTGAGCTTCCGCCGGCTGAACGCGTTCCGCCGAAGCCGCTACGAGGAGGGCAGGGCGCGCGGCTATTCCTTCGCCACTTTCGTTCATCCCAGCTGCTCCAATCATGCCGACAAGATCGGGGAGAATTGCTTCATCCTCGAAAACAATACCCTGCAGCCTTTCGTCACCATCGGCGACAATGTCATCATGTGGAGCAACAACCACATCGGCCACCATTCCAAGATCGGAGACCATTGCTTTCTGTCCTCGCAGATCGGCCTGTCCAGCAATGTCGTCATCGAGCCTGGGTGCTTTCTCTCCGGGCAGGTCGGCATCGAATACGGGGTGACGGTGGGTGCCGACAGCTATCTGGGGACCTGCACCTTCATCGCGAAGAGCCTGCCGCGGGAGAGCGTGGTGCGGATCGAGGGATCGCCGGTGGCGCCGTATTCGAGCATGCGCCTGAGGCGCCTGCTGTGACGACCCTCTGGCGCCGCAAGGGCCTGTTGGTGGACGGCGCCCCTTCCGGGCACGCGTGGTGGAGAAGCCACGCCGGCATGCCCACCTGCCTGCCCCTCGGCGATCGACTTTGGCGCATCTGGTTCGGCGGTCGCGACGCGCAGCGCCGCTCTCGCCCCCTCTGCATCGACGTGGATCCGGGCGATGGCATGCGGGTTCTGGCCTTGCGCGACGTTCCGGGGCTCGATCTGGGGCCTGATGGCGCCTTTGACAGCGCTGGCCTGTGGCCATCCGCCGTGCTGGAGGCGGAGGGGCGGGTGATGATGTGGTATACCGGCATGCGCCTGGACCGCCCGTGGCCCTACGCCCTGGCCATCGGCCTCGCCGTGAGCCGGGACGGGGGCCTTTCCTTCGAGAAGCAGGGGGAGGGACCGGTCCTCCCGTCGGGCGGGGCAGGGCGGTTCGTCACCTCTCCCTGTGTCCGCCGTTCCGCCCGTGGCTTCGAGATGTGGTACTCGCGCTGCACCGACTGGCGCGCCACCGGCCCCGAGGGCGCCCTGGACCCCTATTACGACATTCAGCACCGCACGTCGCCGGACGGCATCGCCTGGGGTGCGGCCGACAGTCCCGTCCTGGCCCTCGATGGTACCGGCTGGGCGGGGTTGACGCGGCCCTGGCTGGATACCCGCGAACCCGAGCCGGTCCTGTGGTTCAGCGCGCGCGGCCCGGAGCAATTCCGTCAGCCCTCCGATGCGGCCTACCGCGTCTACGGCGCGCCCTGGCGCGGAGGGGTTATCGCGCCGGACGATATCACGCCCGCCGTGTTCGTTCCAGAATCAGCGCCGGGCGATTGGGATTCCTGGATGCGGACCTGCGTGTGCACGGTGCCGCATGGAAACCGGACGGTGATGTTCTATCACGGCAACGACTTCGGCTCGACGGGGTTCGGGTACGCGGTTTCCGAGGAGGTCTGATTCCATGCGGCTGGAGTTTCGCATCCCGATCTCGCCCACTCCCGCCTTTTACTCCCAGGTGCGGCTGATCGCGTTGTCGCTGCAACGGCTGGGTCCTCCCTATTCCGAGGCGGACATCCGGGTCCTGGTCGGCGATCGCGCCGCGGGGCCGGATGTGGAGGCGCGCAATGCGTGGTCGAGCCGCTATCCCGTCGTGTGGGATGCGGTGCCCGGCGATGTCTGCGAACGGCTGGGGCTGGCCGCTCCGGGACTGAGCCGCTACACCGCGCCCAGCGTCGCCGACGTGGTGATTCTCTGCGACGCCGACACCTGCCCCATCGCCCGCTTCGACGAGCTGCTGGGCATGTTGGCGGGCACGCATCCCAAGGTGGCGGGGGTGCAGGCGCACTACAGCCCCTTCGTGCCACCCAGCCAGATGACATGGCAGCAGCTGCTGGATGCCATCGGCCAGCCCGCCAGCCTGTGCGACCAGCGCTACTCACTGGACGTTTACGGCGAGCATGGTTTGGCGCCGCGCTATTTCAATTACGGCTTCGTCGCCTTCAACGCGGCGGCATTTCGGCTGATCGCCCCGGCCTATGAACGCTATGCGGCGCTGGCGATGGACAAGATGCCGGGCTCCCCGTTCTTCGCGCAGATCGGCCTGACCCTCGCGATGCTCGACAACGGGGTTGAGATCATCGGCCTGGGGCATGAATATAATTGCGCCAACGATGACCGGATATCTCAGCATGATTTGGTGGAATTAAACGATATTCGGATCATTCATTATTTGCGAACGGGCGAATTCGATCGCCACAATTTTCTCTGCGACCGCGAAAAATACGAAGAATTCAGCGGAATCGAAAAAAGAAATATCATCAGCGAGCGGCTGCGGCAGCATGTTCTGGCCATTCCGGATGCGTTCGTGGAATGGGAATGAAACACGGCTTCCCGAGCATCGCGGTGATGCAGCCCTATCTCTACCCCTATGCCGGGTATTTTCGCCTGATGGCCGCCACCGACCTGTTCGTCATCCTCGACTGTGTCCAGTTCAATCGCCGTGGCCGCGTTCATCGGGTCGAGGTTCCGGCGCCGTCCGGCGGGACGGAATGGCTGACCCTGCCGCTGCGCCGCCAGCCGCGGGAGACCTCGATCCGCGATCTGGCCTTCGCCGACGGGGCGCGCGAGGCGCTGGATGAGCGGCTGCACCGCCACGCCTTTCTGCGGTCCGGCACGGGGCCTGCGGCCGGCCCCGTGCGCGAGCACCTGTTCGGACCGCTGGGGACCGTGGTCGATTTTCTCGAGAGGGGGCTGCGGCTGGTGGCGGAACTGCTGCGGCTGACCACGCCGGTCGTCAGAAGTTCCTCGCTGGCCTTGCCGCCTCAGCTCCGGGGCGCGGACCGGATCATCGCCATCGCCCGCACGGCAGGGGCGAGCCGCTATCTCAATGCTCCGGGCGGCAGGGATCTTTACGACCCGGCAGCCTTCCAGGGCGCCGGGCTGGAGCTGTCGTTCCTGCCTCCCTATGAGGGCCGCCATCCCTTCCTGCTGCCGTCGTTGATGGCGGGAGACGTGGAAGACATTCGCGCTGACGTTTTCGAGCAGATCGGGAGGCGCTACCGGCCATGACCCAGCCGCGTCGAATTTCGGTGTGTATCGTCAATCCCCGCTTCAACCCGTCCTTCATGGGCTACAGCTATGCTCTGGAACTGCTCGGCAAGCGCTGCTGGACCGCCACGGGCGCCTTGCCGACCCTGGCAGCGCTGGCCCCCGACCATTGCGATGTCGAGCTGCTCGACGAGAACGTGCAGGACATCGATTTCGCTCGTCTGGCGCGGTTCGACGTGGTGGGCGTGACCGGCATGGTGGTCCAGCGCGAGCGCATGCTGGAGATTTTGGCCCGATTGAAGGGCGGGCCGGCCAAGGTGGTTGTCGGCGGCCCCTATGTGTCGGTGATGGAAGACCCCTTCATCGACCTCTGCGATGTGCGTTTCATCGGCGAGGCCGACGAAACGTGGCCGCAGTTCCTCCATGCCGTGGCGCAGGGCGAGCCCACCGCCGAGCGCTACGAGCAGGCGGAAAAGACCGACATGTCCACCGTGCCGCCGCCGAAATATCATCTGCTGAACGCGCGCGACTACGGCCTGGCTTCGCTGCAATTCTCGCGGGGATGCCCCTTTCAGTGCGAGTTCTGCGACATCATCACCATTTTCGGCCGCAAGCCGCGGGTGAAGACCATTCCGCAGATGCTGGCGGAATTCGATGCCATCCTGGCGGCCGGCTTCACGGCCTGCTTTCTGGTGGACGACAACTTCATCGGCGACAAGCGCAAGGCGCGGAGCCTGCTGGTGGCCATGATCGAGTGGCAGAAGGCGAAGGGATACCCTATAGCCTTCTACACCGAGGCCACCATCAACCTCGCGGATGATCCCGAGCTGATAACGCTGATGGTGCAGGCCAACATCCGCGGGCTGTTCGTCGGCATCGAAACCCCGCGGCGCGCCTCGCTGATTGAAACGGGCAAGCATCAGAATGTCCGTGGCGACGATTTGTCGGCCAAGCTGAGGCGCCTTCACGAGGGCGGGCTGGTCGTGACCGGCGGGTTCATCGTCGGCTTCGACCATGACGACGAGACGGTGTTCGACGAGCAGTTCGAGTTCATCCAGAGCGCCGGCATCGCCAATGCGATGATCAGCCTTCTGACGCCCATCCCCACCACGCCTCTCCACGACCGCCTGCGGACCGAGGGGCGGCTGGACGACAGCGACCCCGACGTCATCTTCCACCCGAAGCTGATGAGCCGTGAGACGTTGCGGACGGGATACCGGACGCTGCTGCGCCGGCTGTATGAGCCTGAGACCTATTTCTCGCGTCTCTTCAACGGCTACAGGGCCACGGCCGGGCTGCGCCGGCGAACCCTCGCCCTGTCCGCCCCGGCTGCGGCGGGCGCCAGCCGCAGGGCATGGTGGCTGGCGCGGCTCCGCGCTGCCCGCCTGGCGCTGTCCCTGGCGCGGGTCGCGTGGCGCGCGGGCCATTTTCGCCGCCTGGCCGCCGCTTATGCCAAGGTCTGGTTCAAGGACAACCGGCCGTTGGGGGCAGAGGCCATTCCCTTCCCGGTTTTCGTGTCCCTCTGCGTCTTCCACTGGCACTATTTCGTCTACAGCAGGTCCGTGACTCGCAACGGCTTCGCGGTGGGCGATTCCGATTGGGAGGCGACACGCGTGCGGGGGTGAGGCATGGGGGTGACGTCCGGTTGCCCATGCCGGCCTGCGCCAGACCGGCTCCGGCGTGCCGCCATTGCGCAATGGTGGCCGAGCGCCGGCGACAGGGCGATGGCTTGGCTAAAACGAAAAAGGCCGCCTTGCGGCGACCTTTTCGAAACCCTTACGTTTAAGGGCATTTTGGTTGCGGGGGCAGGATTTGAACCTGCGACCTTCAGGTTATGAGCCTGACGAGCTACCGGGCTGCTCCACCCCGCGTCAAGTCCGAACTGTTTTGCCGGCAGCGCCGTCGTTCGGTGAGGCGTATGTAGCAATCCCCCCCGGCGAAGGAAAGGTCTGACTGCCAAAAAAACGTCATGGCAGCCATGTTTGCTCCCTCGGCCTGTGGATGAGTGGCGCTCCGCCACAAAGGCGAGGCCGCGCAAAGCCTTACGCATGTTGAGTTCCGGCTGCTGCCGGCCGGCGGCTCCGCGGTGAGCGGACAGGATGCGCATGCCTGTGGACGACGCTCACCTGCCACCCGGAACGGCCGGGACGGCACGCAGGGCCGCGGCACGGCGCCAGTCCGCCCAGGCAGGCAAAAGCCTTTGCGCGCCAGTGGTCGCGGCGAGTTGCGGCGATTCTCGGCGCGCAAGGCGCACATCCTTACGTGCCGCGATGCCGAAGGCTATTCGGAAGGGGGATCGTCCGCGCGTCCACTGGCCTTTACCGCCTTTCGCGCGGCGGCTGCGGCGTTGTTCTGCGCCTTGCGGGCCTCGCGTCCGGCGCGGCCCTCCACCAGGGAGGTGACGGCGCCGTGGAGCGTCGCAAGGTCCTGACGGGTGAGGCCCAGGCGGTGGAAGATGTTGCGAATGTTGCGCGTGGTGGAGGGGCGCTTCTCCGGCGAGCGGAAGAAGCCGGCATCGTCCAGCGCGCCTTCGAGGTGGTCGAAGAAGGCGAACAGGTCCTGCTTGTCGGCGAGGGGGGATTTGTCGGGCGCGGAGAAGGGCAGGGTGCCCGCGCTCGCGGCCTTGAACCACTCGTAGCCCGCCACGGCGACGCAGGTGGCGAGATTGAGCGATGCGAAGGCGGGGTTCACCGGCAGCGTGAGGATGGCGTCGCACAGCGACACCTCTTCCGTATAGAGGCCGGTGCGCTCCCGGCCGAAGACCAGGGCCACGTCCTCCCCGGCGGCGAGATGGCTGCCGGCCTCCTGCGCGGCACCATCGGCGCCGACGACCGGCTTGGCCATGCCGCGCTCGCGCGCCGTCGCCGCGAAGGCATATTTGACCCCCGCAAGGGCCGTGCGCAGGTCGGGGTAAAGCTCGGCCGTATCAAGGATGCGGTCGGCCCCGGCGCTGAAGACGCGGGCCTGCGCGTTCGGCCAGCCCTCGCGCGGGTTCACGATCCGCAGGCGCGACAGGCCGAAATTGCCCATGGCGCGCGCCGCCGAGCCGATGTTCTGCCCCAGCTGGGGCTCAACGAGGATCACCACCGGCCCGCCGGCGACCCAGGGTTTCGTGCTGTCGGTACCTGAACCTGGCATCTTCTCACTCCGCCGGCTGTCTTGCATGGCCGGCCCTTCGCGTCGAGTTTGTACACATTGTCATGCAATTCATGCCAAAGGCGGGGGCATTGGCGCTTTCACTAGGTGGCGCGCCGGTGCTATAGCGGCGCGCTGGGAGGATTGCCGAGGGGCAGGCAGGCCCAAACCGCGCCCCGCGCGCGGTGTGCGGACCCCGACCTGAGGCAACTTCTGACACGAATTCATCCACGCGCAGAGCACCCCGAAAGGTCGTCCACATGGCGAAGATCAAGGTGGCTAATCCGGTCGTCGAACTCGACGGCGACGAGATGACCCGGATCATCTGGCAGTACATCAAGGACAAGCTGATCCACCCGTATCTCGACATCGACCTCGAGTATTACGACCTGTCCGTCGAGAACCGCGACGCCACCAATGACCAGGTGACCGTCGACGCGGCCAACGCCATCAAGAAGCATGGCGTGGGTGTCAAGTGCGCCACCATCACCCCGGACGAGGCTCGGGTGAAGGAATTCAACCTGAAGGAGATGTGGAAGTCGCCGAACGGCACCATCCGCAACATCCTCGGCGGCGTGATCTTCCGCGAGCCCATCATCTGCACCAACGTGCCGCGGCTCGTGCCCGGCTGGACCCAGCCCATCGTCGTCGGCCGCCACGCCTTCGGCGACCAGTACCGCGCCACCGATTTCAAGGTGCCGGGCAAGGGCACCCTCACCATCTCCTTCGTGGGCGAGGATGGCACCAAGATCGAGAAGGAAGTCTACAAGTTCCCCGGCGCCGGCGTCGCGCTGGCCATGTACAACCTGGACGAATCCATCCGTGAGTTCGCCCGCGCCTCGCTGAACTACGGCCTGCTGCGCAACTACCCGGTCTACCTCTCCACGAAGAACACCATCCTGAAGGCCTATGACGGCCGCTTCAAGGACATCTTCCAGGAGGTCTACGAGGCCGAGTTCAAGGCCGAGTTCGACAAGCGCGGCCTGACCTACGAGCACCGCCTCATCGACGACATGGTGGCCTCGGCCCTCAAGTGGTCCGGCGGATATGTGTGGGCCTGCAAGAACTACGACGGTGACGTGCAGTCCGACATCGTGGCCCAGGGCTTCGGCTCGCTTGGCCTCATGACCTCCGTGCTCATGACCCCCGATGGCAAGACCGTGGAGGCCGAGGCCGCCCACGGCACCGTGACCCGCCATTACCGCGAGCACCAGAAGGGCAAGGAGACCTCCACCAACTCCATCGCCTCCATCTTCGCCTGGACCCGTGGCCTCTCCCACCGCGCCAAGCTGGATGGCAACGAGGAGCTGGCCACCTTCGCCAAGACCCTGGAAAAGGTATGCGTGGACACGGTCGAGTCCGGCTACATGACCAAGGATCTCGCGCTGCTGGTGGGCGCCGACCAGAAGTGGCTCTCCACCACCGGCTTCCTGGACAAGATCTCCGAGAACCTCCAGAAGGCCCTCGCGGCCTGAGGTCTTCTCGACCAGCGTTCCGCCGTGGGCGGGATTGGACGCCGGCTCCCAGGGAGCCGGCGTTTTCTTTTGCCGCGCCTCAGCTTGTCCGCTTACGAGGGTGGGGGTGGGAGAACCGCAGCCGGCGCGTCGCGTGGAGCCCGCCGGTGGGCCGCCCGGCGATTTCCGTCAGGCGGCGGCTGATTTCCGGGTAGCGCAGGTTCAGCATGTGCAGCTCGTCTTCCTCGATGGCAAGCACCTTGCTCTTGGCCAGAGCGCGCACGGCCGGGAACGTGCCGTCGGCGCCGGGCGTGACGCCGAACACGTCACCGGTGCCGAGACGGACTGAGCCGCCGGCATCGGTCGCCTCCAGCTCTCCCTCCAGCACCACGAACATGTGCCGGGCTCGCTCTCCCGGCCGCACCACCTGCCGCCCGCGATCGAAGCTGCGGGAGTTGAACAGGGGCAGGAGATCGCCCAGCACCCGCGCATCGAGGTCCGAGAACGGGGGCAGGCGCGAGAGCATGGAGAAGGTCACCACGAAATTGTGCTTCGAGATGACCTCCGAGAAAGAGGTGGCGATGATGGCGATGGGCAGCGCCAGCATGATGAGCCCGCCCACCATGGTCACGGCGCCAATCATGCGGCCGACGGTGCTCACCGGCACCATATCGCCGTAGCCGACGGTGGTGAGGGTGGTGATGGCCCACCACATGGCGCCGGGAATGGAGCCGAACTTGTCCGGCTGCGCCGTCCGTTCCGCCAGATACATGGCGGTCGCCGCCAGCAGCACCCCGGTGCCCAGGATGACGAGGCACGCGAGCAGGGCATAGCGCTCACGCTTCACCGCGAGGTAGAGGGCGTTGAAGCCCGACGAGTAGCGCGCCAGCTTGAGGAATCGCAGCAGCCGCAGCACCAGCAGGGCATGCACATCGAGCGGCGCGAACGCCGCCACCACCGCTGGCGCCACCGCCAGCAGATCGATGATGGCCGCTGGCGTGAAGAGATAGTTCAGGCGGGCGCGCCACGCGGGCAGGCGTCGGCGCAGAGGATGCTCCGGCGCGACCCATATGCGCAGCGTGTATTCAGCCGCGAAGATGGCCAGCGCCGCGCATTCGCCCCAGTAGAACCATTCCTGGTCGCGCAGCTCCAGGGAGGGCACTGTCGCGAGCACCGTGCCGCCGACGCTGAGAAGCACGATGACGATGAGGAAATAGTGGAGCAGGTCGGCGGCGAGGTCGCCGGGCATGTCGCGTTCGAGAACATCGAATGCGCGCTGTCTCACCTGCGTCCAGGTCATGAAGCGAACCCCGCTGCGGGGGCGGTGCGGAGGGGCGGGGTGCCCTGCATCACCGGCATCCGAAGCGCTCCGCTTCCCGCGCCCGCGCCTCGGCGGTGCGCGTGGCGACCGCATCGGGCGGCAGGCCCAGGGTGCCCAGGAGCCGCGCCACGAGTTGCAGGCTGCTCTCCACGGTTTCGGGGATGACGCCCGAGACCCCGTGGCCGGCGAGGCGGCAGGCGTGATCGGCATCCTTGGCGCGGGCGAGCACGGGGATGCCGCCCCAGCGCCGGTGGATCACCTCGGCCATGCGCTCCGCCGCCGAGGGGGAATCGAGCGTGAGCACGAACGCGATGGCGCCTTCCGCGCCGAGCCGCTCCAGGATCTCCTCCCGGCCGGCATCGCCAAAATAGACGGGCCGGCCGGAGGCCCGCTCCTGCGCTACGCGGCGGGGATTGCTGTCTACCCCGACGAACGGGACATTTTCGCGCTCCAGCGCCTCCGCCACCATGCGGCCGACGCGCCCGAAGCCGCCGATGATGACATGCCCGCTCGGCACTTCGCTGGCGGGGGTGGAGAGATGGTCGTGCGCCTTCACCTCCAGCCGCAGCCCGAGCCGATGGCCGATGGCGGAGAGAAGCGGCGTCGCCGCCAGGCCGAGGCCGACCACCGCGATGACGAGGCCGGCGTCCGCGCTGCCGAGCACCCCCTTGGCCACCATCAGCCCCAGCACCACCAGCGCGAATTCCCCGGTCTGCGCAAGCAGGATGGCGGCTTCCGCCGATTCGGCCTTGGAAACGCCCATCATGCGGGCCGCGGCGAAATTGAAGGCGGTCTTGATCGTGAGCAGGACGACAGTTCCCGCCAGCACCAGGTGCAGGTGGGGCAGCACCGCGCGGAAATTCACGCTCATGCCGACGGTGACGAAGAAGACGCCGATCAGCAGTCCCTTGAACGGCTCAAGGTCCACTTCGATCTGGTGGCGATAGGCGGTTTCCGAAAGCAGCATGCCGGCGAGGAAGGCGCCGAGCGCGCCCGAGAGGCCAGCGGCGCGCGTGAACGCGGCGGTGCCCACCACCACCACCAGCGTGATGGCCATGATGAGCTCGCGCGAGCGGGTGCTGCCGGCCATGGTCACCAGCGGCGCAATGATGAAGCGCCCCGCCACCAGGATCAGCGCCACCGCGCCCACTGCCTTCGCCAGCGCCGTGGCCGCCAGGATCAGCACGCTGCCGCCGCCGGCGATCAGCTCGGTGGCGAGAAGGATGGGAACCACCATCAGGTCCTGAAACAGCAGCACCGCGATGACCAGCTGTCCCAGCGGGGCGAGGGAGCGGTGTTCCTCCACGAGGATCTGCGTGACCACCGCCGTGGAGGACAGCGCCAGCGCGAAACCGAGGACAAGCGCGACATCCGCCTCCGCGAAGCCCGAAAGCCCCACCGCCGACGCGAGAGCCCCTCCGCAGAAAAGCACCTGCAGCCCGCCGATGCCGAACACCTCGCGCCGCAGCGCCCACAGCCGGCTTGCTGAAAATTCCAACCCCAGCAGGAACAGGAGGAAGATCACCCCCAGCTCGCCGAAAGGCGCGGCACGCTCCGGATCCGTGATGGTGATGAAACGGAGCCATGGCAGCTCCGCCGCCCAGCTTCCCAATCCATGGGGGCCGAGCAGGGCGCCTACTACAATGAAGCCGACCACGGCTCCGATGCGCGCCCGGTGAAACAGGGGCACCAGGATACCGGCAGCCAGAAGATAGACAAACCCGTCCTTGAGGAAGGCGTCACCCACAGCCGCTTCTCCTCGCGCCGCCACCGCCCGACACCCGCGCCGCCAGGGGGCACGTGACAAGAGGCAAGGCGCACTCCATCAAAAACAACGTATCGCACGGAGAGTTGCGATGTCTCCACCGCCGGCACGACGGGAACCGGGCTCAATGCTTACACTTTCCCCGGCCCTCTCCCCCTTTGGGGGGCGCCGGGGAACCGCGTCGCGTGTTTTGGCCTCAATGGCCCTGCACGCATTCGCCGAAGCGCATCAGGAGCCGCGGAAAGCCCGCGGCCCGGCCTCAATCGGCGAGGGCTGCTTCGATCGCGGCCAACGCCGCGTCGGCCTTGGCGCCGTCCGGGCCTCCGGCCTGCGCCATGTCCGGCCGGCCGCCGCCACCCTTCCCGCCCAGCGCTTCGGCGCCGCGCCGCACCAGCGCCACCGCATCGAAGCGCCCTACGAGATCCGCCGTGACGCCGACGACGAGAGAAGCCTTGCCGTCCGCCGCGTTGTTGGCGACTGCCACCACGCCCGAGCCGATCTTCGTCTTGCCCTCGTCCGCGATGGCCTTGAGATCCTTGGGATCCGCGCCGGAAATGGCGATAGCGAGGTACTTGGTGCCGTTCACTTCGATGACGCGAGGCCCGCGTTCCTCGTCGCCACCGCCGGACATGGCAAGCTTCTTGCGGACCTCGGCCAGCTCTCGCTCCAGCTTGCGCCGTTCTTCCACCAGATTGGCGAGCCGCGCCTCAACCTCGGCCACGGGCGCCTTGAGGATCGCCGCAGCGCCCTGGAGAGCGGCGTCGGCGGCATTGAGATGATGGCGCGCCGCGTCGGCGGTGAGCGCCTCGATCCGGCGGACGCCGGACGCCACGGCGCTCTCCGCGAGCACCGAGACGAGGCCGATGTCGCCGGTTCGCCGCACATGGGTGCCGCCGCACAGCTCGATGGAATAAGGCGCGCCATTGCCGTCGTCCGTCCCCATCGACACGACGCGCACCTCATCACCGTACTTTTCTCCGAAGAGGGCGCGCGCGCCGGAGGCGATGGCGTCGTCCACCGCCATGACACGCGTTTCCACCGGCTCGTTGCGCAGCACGAAGCGGTTGGCGATGTCCTCCACCTGCGCGATCTCCTGAGAGGTCAGCGGCTTGGGGTGAGAGAAATCGAATCGCAGGCGATCAGGCGCCACCAGCGAGCCCTTCTGCGCGACATGGTCGCCGAGCACCCGACGCAATGCTTCATGCAGGAGGTGGGTGGCGGAATGGTTGGCCCGCAGGGCTGAGCGGCGGGCGTGATCCACCTCCAGCACCAGGGCGTTTCCGATCTTCAGCTCGCCGTCGGTGACCTCCACCTCGTGCACGAACAGGTCGCCGAGCTTCTTCTGAGTCGAGACAACCCGAGCCGAAACGCCGCCTTCCCCGCTCCATCTGCCGGTGTCGCCCTGCTGGCCACCAGATTCGGCATAGAACGGGGTCTGGTTCAGCACCACAAAGCCGCGAGAACCCGCCGGCAAGCTCGCGACTTCGGCGCCGTCCTTCAACAAGGCGACGACGGCGCCTTCGGCCTTCTCGGTCTCGTAGCCGAGAAACTCCGTGGCACCCACCCTGTCGCGGACCTGGAACCAGACGGTGTCAGTCGCCGCCTCACCGGACCCGGCCCAATTGGCGCGGGCCTCGGCCTTCTGCCGCGCCATGGCCGCATCGAACGCCGGAAGATCAACGGAAATGCCCCGAGCCCGCAGGGCGTCCTGCGTCAGATCGAGAGGGAAGCCATAGGTGTCGTAAAGCTTGAACGCCACCTCGCCTGAAAAGCTCGCGCCGGTGGTGAGGCCTGAAGTCTCCTCTTCGAGGATGGTCAAGCCACGCTCCAGGGTGCGGCGGAAGCGGGTTTCCTCCAGGAGCAGGGTCTCGCTTGCGAGCGCCTCCGCGCGCACGATCTCAGGGTAGGCGCGCCCCATTTCCCGCACCAGCGCAGGCACCAGGCGGTGCATCAGCGGCTCGCGAGCACCGAGGAGCTGCGCGTGGCGCATGGCACGCCGCATGATGCGGCGCAGCACATAGCCGCGCCCTTCGTTGGACGGCAGCACCCCGTCCGCGGTGAGGAACACCGATGCGCGCAGATGGTCGGCGATGACGCGGTGGCTGGCCTTCTGAGGACCGTCGGGATCGACGTTCGTGAGTTCCGCGACCTCACCGATGAGGGCGCGCATGAGGTCGGTCTCGTAATTGTCGTGGGTGCCCTGGAGCACCGCCGAGATGCGCTCGAGCCCCATGCCGGTATCGATGGAAGGACGCGGCAGCACCAGCCTTTCACCGCCTGGAAGCTGCTCGTACTGCATGAACACGAGATTCCAGATCTCGATGAAGCGGTCGCCATCCTCATCCGGGGAGCCGGGAGGGCCGCCGGGGATGTGGGGTCCGTGATCGAAGAAGATCTCGGAGCACGGTCCGCACGGGCCGGTATCGCCCATGGACCAGAAATTGTCGGAGGTCGAGATGCGGATGATCTTCTCGTCCGGTAGTCCGGCGATCTTCTTCCACAGATTGAAGGCTTCCTCGTCCTCGTTGTAGACGGTGACGAGCAGCCGCTCCTTCGGCAGATCGAAGGTTCCGGTGATGAGATTCCAGGCGAGCTCGATGGCGCGGTCCTTGAAATAGTCGCCGAACGAGAAATTGCCCAGCATCTCGAAGAAGGTGTGATGCCGCGCCGTATAGCCGACGTTGTCGAGATCGTTGTGCTTGCCGCCCGCGCGCACGCACTTCTGTGCCGTCGCGGCGCGCGAGTAGGCACGCTTCTCCATGCCGGTGAAGACGTTCTTGAACTGCACCATCCCCGCGTTGGTGAACATCAGGGTGGGGTCATTCTGCGGCACCAACGGGGATGAGGGGACAGCCTCGTGCCCGTGCTTGACGAAGTAGTCGATGAAAGTCGACCGGATCTCGTTGACGCCGCTCATGTGCCGGCCACTACCCTTAAGAGCCGGACGCGCAAGGCGCAGCCGGCGATGATCACCTCGGACGTACCGCCAACGGCCGCCCGGTTCCGTGGCCGCCCTGGATGGACCTGAACGGCGAACCGGAACCGGGTTCGTTTACCGGTGGGGCCGGCGCTTGTCCAGAAAGGCATGCCGCTTCCGGAAGCGCGCGAAGGCGTCAGCCCTCCGTGGGCTCCTGGCCATCCGCATCTTCCTCCGGCTCGCCCGCGAGGATCTTCTCGGCGATCAGGCCGGCATTCTGCCGGATGGCGGCCTCGATGCGCCCGGCCACCTCGGTGTTCTGCCGCAGGAAGGTCTTGGCGTTCTCCCTGCCCTGGCCCAGGCGCTGGCTGTCGTAGGAGAACCATGCGCCGGACTTCTCCACCACGCCGGCGCGCACGCCGAGGTCGAGCAGCTCTCCCATCTTGGAGATGCCCTCGCCGTACATGATGTCGAACTCGACCTGCTTGAAGGGCGGCGCGAGCTTGTTCTTGACCACCTTCACGCGGGTCTGGTTGCCTACCATCTCGTCGCGCTCCTTGATGGAGCCGAAGCGGCGGATGTCGAGGCGCACCGAGGCATAGAACTTGAGCGCGTTGCCGCCCGTCGTGGTCTCCGGCGAGCCGTACATCACGCCGATCTTCATCCGAATCTGGTTGATGAAGATCACCATGGTGTTGGACTTGGAGATGGAGGCCGTGAGCTTGCGCAGCGCCTGGCTCATGAGGCGCGCCTGCATGCCGGGCTGGTTGTCGCCCATCTCGCCCTCCAGCTCCGCGCGGGGGGTGAGGGCGGCGACCGAATCCACCACCAGCACGTCGATGGCGCCCGACCGGACCAGCGTGTCCGCGATCTCGAGGGCCTGCTCGCCGGCGTCGGGCTGGGAGATCAGGAGATCATCGAGGTTGACGCCGAGCTTGCGGGCGTAGACGGGGTCGAGCGCGTGCTCGGCATCGATGAAGGCGCAGGTGCCGCCGCGCTTCTGCGCTTCTGCGATCACATGCAGCGCGAGCGTGGTCTTGCCCGAGGATTCAGGCCCGAAGATCTCGACGATGCGGCCCTTGGGCAGCCCACCGATGCCCAGGGCGATGTCGAGGCCCAGGGACCCGGAGGGAATGCTCTCGATTTCCAGCGCCTTGCCGCCCTTGCCGAGGCGCATGATCGAGCCTTTGCCGAAGTGGCGTTCGATCTGGGAAAGCGCGGCATCCAGAGCTTTGGTCTTGTCCATGGAAGAACCTTCGACGAGTCGGAGTGTCGCCTGAGTCATCGCCGCGCTCCAATGCTGGCGCAAGGGGAAATGATTGGCTTTCGTCGTACACGGTTTGTTCGATGTTCGCAATATGTTCTTATTGCGGGCTCCGGGGCATTAATGGAAGGGCAATCGCCCTTCCAGCGACAGGGAGAGATGACGTAACCCGCGGGCCGTTCCGCAAGAGTGGGAATTCAGCATCGTTCCGCCAACAGCCCCGCTGCCATCAGCCTGAACGTTTCAACGGCCTTTGGCAGAGCCGAGTGGGGATTGTCGCTTGCGGCCACCCACAAGGCAGCATTCAGCGCGGCTCCGCTGAGCAGGCGCGCCGCCGCTTCAACATCAACGGGCTTCAGGACATGATCAGAGATGAGGCCTGCGATCTTTTGCTTTGTGACCTCAAGGCAGGCGTTCTGACTTGGCCATTGTGAAGGATCGCCGAGAAAGGCGGGGCCATCGAGCAGCACGATCCGCTGCACCTCTGGATTCAGCGCCATTTCAATATAGGCTTCGCCTTCAACAAGCAGCGCGTCCCAATCATCCTTCGCTGAAGCGCCCGCCTCCTTCGCGCGTGCGGCCATCTCTCCATCGATCTGGGCGACAACAGCGGCCAGCAGCCCCTTCTTGTCACCAAAATTATGATAAAGCGCGCCGCGGGTCAGGCCGGCAGCCGCAGTCAACTCATCCATGGACGCTGCGGAGAATCCGCTTACGGCGAAAGCCTTGCGCGCGGCTGATATCAGCCTGGCCCGGTTCTCCTCCATCGTGTCGATCCGCCGCTTCGCCATTATCATGCGCCTCATTTTCAGATGCGTGGCGTATGTGAGTTGACATGCGTATCGTATGCAATATTCTCACATACGGAACGTATGTCAATATCAGGTCGCCGGCCCGTTCAGGCTGCGAACCGATATCGCGCGGCTGAGCGCAGTGAAGGGATTGCTTCGATGCCGACACGTGATGCCATATTCCCCAAGGACCGCCACGCTCTGTACGAGCAGCATGGATATTCTGCCGCGATCCGCTCCGGTGATCTGCTGTTCGTTTCGGGCCAGGTCGGGAGCCGCACCGATGGCTCGCCTGAACCGGATTTCGAGGCGCAGGTGCGGCTGGCGTTCGCCAATCTGGAGGCAACGCTCGCGGCAGGAGGGTGCACTTTTGATGACATTGTCGACGTGACGTCCTTCCACACCGATCCGGAGAGGCAATTCAACACGATCATGGCCGTGAAGAACGCCGTGTTCGCTCACGCCCCGTACCCGAACTGGACTGCTGTCGGAGTCAATTGGCTCGCCGGCTTCGACTTCGAGATCAAGGTGATCGCCCGCGTGCCTGACAGATCCTGATCCGTCGGACACCGCCTAAATGCGGCGATGTCCAATAATTTCCGGCTTCGCGAGGTCCAGCGCGGACCCGTCAAATATCGGATAAAACGACCAGCAAAGCCGGGAAACGACACGGAGAGATGACGTAACCATCAGCGCACCTTGTAGGTCTTCACCGCCTCGTAGAGGGAGTGGCCGGCGCTCATGTAGGCCTGCATCTCGGCTTCGGTCCTGATGAGCGCGCGGGATTTTTCGGCCACGTCGAGCGCCACTTCCGGCGGCACCACAATGACCCCGTCGCCATCGCCGACGATGATGTCGCCGGGGCGGATGTAGACGCCCGCGCAATGCACCGGACCGTTCTTCACCGTGGTGGCGAAGCGGTGCTGGCCGGCGCGCACGGCGGTACCCTGGGCGAACACCGTCATGCCGAAATCGTCCATTTCGTCGCGGTCGCGGATGGCGCCGTCGGTGACGACACCCACCGCGCCGGCAAGCCGCGCCCGGTGGGCCATGTTGCCGCCCCAGTTGGCATGGCTCGCGATGCCCTGGGTGGCGATGACGATCACCGTGCCCGGCGTCGATCCGTCGATCACCTCCTGGATGGCGAAGCCGTGGTCGGGCGCCATTTCCGCCTGTCCGGCGTTCGTGGCCAGCGGGGTGCGGCCGATGGTGCGGGCGCGCCCGAGGATGCGCCGGCCCGCCAGCAGCCGCACCTTGGGGTCGAGGGCGGTGTCCTTCAGGCCGAGGCCGAGCATGGCATCGGAAATGGTGGCGGCCTGGAAGCCGGCGAGGGCCGCGAGCAGCGGGTCGCCGAAATCGGCGAGCGAGGACAAGGACATGGGGACCTCTCTGGGCGGCGTTCAGGCGAGGGTGCCGAGCTTGCCGGGGTTCATGATGCCGTTGGGATCGATGCTGGCCTTCAGGGTCCGCATCAGCTTCAAGGCGGGGCCGTGCTCGGCGCGCAGGAACCTGAGCTTGCCGAGGCCCACGCCGTGCTCGCCGCTGGCGGTGCCGCCGCTCGCGAGCGCCCGCTCCACCACGCCGGCGGCCAGGCGCTCGGCCTCGCGGATTTCCTCTTCCGCGCCGGGCATCACCAAATAGCTCACATGGAAATTGCCGTCGCCCACGTGGCCGTTGATCTTGGCCCGCAGGAAGGAGGCGTCGGCATCGGCGCGGGCGGCGAGGATGTTGTCGGCCAGCGCGGAGATGGGCACGCAGGCATCGGTGGCGAAGGTGGCGCTGCCGGGTCGCAGGGCGCGGGTGGCGGGGTTGGAATCGTGCCGCGCCTTCCACAGCCGCTCGCGATCCTCCGGCCGGGTGGCCCACTGGAAGCCCGCGCCGCCGAAATCGCCAGCCAGCGCCTCGACGATGCCCGCCTGCTCGGCGATGCCGGCCTCGGTGCCGTGGAACTCGATGAACAGGGTAGGCGCCACCTTGAGGCTGAGCTTCGAGTAGTTGTTCGCGGCCTCGATGGCCACCTCGTCCAGGAACTCGATGCGCGCCACCGGCACGCCCGACTGCATGGTGGCGATGACCGCATCCACCGCGCCCTTCACGGTCGCGAAGGTGCACACCGCCGAGGAGATGGCCTGCGGAATGGGGTGCAGGCGCACCGTCGCCTCGGTGATGATGCCCAGCGTGCCCTCCGCCCCCACGAACATCTTGGTGAGATCGTAGCCGGTGGAGGACTTGCGGGCGCGGCTGCCGGTGCGGATCACCTCGCCGTCGGGCAGCACCACCTCCAGCGCCAGCACGTTCTCGCGCATGGTGCCGTAGCGCACCGCATTGGTGCCTGAGGCGCGGGTGGAGGCCATGCCGCCGATGGAGGCATCGGCGCCGGGGTCCACCGGGAAGCTGAGGCCCGAATCCCTGAGATAGGCGTTGAGCTGCTTGCGGGTCACGCCCGGCTGCACCACCGCGTCGAAATCCTCCGCGTGCACGGCCAGCACCGCGTTCATGGCCGAAAGGTCGATGGAGATGCCGCCCTTCACCGCATGGGTCTGCCCCTCGATGGAGGTGCCGGTGCCGAACGGGATCACCGGCGTGCCATGGGCATTGCACAGCGCCAGCGCCCGGCTCACCTCGGCGGTGGAGCGGGCGAAGAACACCGCGTCCGGCAGCATGGCCGGCAAATAGGAGAGATCGTCGCCATGGAGCCGGCGGGCGGATTCGGACCGGGTGACCTGCGGTCCGAACAGGGCTTCCAGCCCGGCGATGGTGGTGTCGATGGCGCGCGTCATGCCCATCCCCCTGCCGCCCGGCTCAGAGCCGGAACGACAGCCCCTTCTTTTCCATGAGGGCGTTGAGGTTCAGCATCTCCCAGGTGGTATTGCCCTCCAGCAGGGCCGCGCGGAAGCGGATCTCCTTCTGCTCGCGCTCGACGCAGGCGCGCGCGGTTTCCGCGATCAGCGCCCGGGGCACGATCACCACGCCGTCGTCGTCGCCGATCACGAGGTCGCCGGGCGAGACCAGCTCTCCGCCCACCACCACCGGCGTATTGATGGCGCCCAGCGTCTCCTTCACCGCGCCCTTGATGGAGATGGCGCGGGCGAACACGGGAAAGCCCATGGCGTCGATCTCGGCGGCATCGCGCACGCCGCCGTCCACCACCAGGCCGGCGAGGCCCCTGCCCTTGGCGCAGCTCGCCATCACGTCGCCGAACAGGCCCTGTTCGGTGAAGCCGGCGGCGGCGGCCACCAGCACGTCGCCGGGCTGCGCGAGCTTCAGCGCCGCATGCAGGGTCAGGTTGTCGCCGGGCGGGCAGGAGCAGGTGAAGGCGGTGCCCAGCACCTTCATGCCCGAGCGGATCGGCTTGATGGCGGAATCGAGCGCGCCCTTGCGGCCCATGGCCTCGTGCGCGGTGGCGGCTGTGACGCCCTTATAGGCGGCAAGAAGATCGAATGTATCGGCGGTCATGGTGAAATCCTTCGCGATATGCTGTCAGCGGGTGACGTTGGCCACGCCCCATACGTAGTTCTTGCGCGGAAATTCTTCCCAATACTGGCGCATGTCCTTGTGGGGAAAGTCCTGGTAGGGCCGCCTGCGCAGCGCCTCGACATCGATATCCACCCCGAGGCCGGGCGCGGTGGGCAGGTCCACCCAGCCCGCGCTCATGGAAAGCCCCGGCGCGGCGATCTCCGCGCAGGCCTCCGAGAGGTTGATGAAGCACTCGGCGATGAGGAAGTTCGGGATCAGCGCCGAAAGGTGCACCGTGGCGGCGAGGCCGACGATGGGGCTGTTGTAATTGTGCGGGCTGATGGCCACCGCGTGCGGCTGGGCCATGGCGGCGATGTCGAGCATCTGCAGGATGCCGCCCACCGCGCACACATCCGGGTTCAGGATATCGGCGGCGCGCTTCTCGAACACCTGGGCGAACTGCTCCTTGGTATAGAGCGTCTCGCCCGTCACCACCGGGGTCGAGATGGCGTGGCGCACCTCGGCCACGAGGTCGATGTTGTCGGAGAGGCAGGGCTCCTCGTAGCAGAAGATGTCGAATTCCTCGAGCCGGCGGGCCACCCGCGCGGCATGGTGCGGCGCCACCCGGCGGTGGGCGTCGATGAGCAGGTCCACATCCGGCCCGAGCGCCTCGCGCACGGCGCGCACGTTCTCGACCGCGTAATCCTCCTCGGCGCGGCTGATGAAGGTGCGCCACGGGCCGGGGAAGGGGTCCCACTTCAGGGCGGTGAAGCCCATGGCCTTCACCTGCAGCGCCTTTTCCACCGTCTGCTCGATGTTGGTGACACCATACCACCAGCCGTTGGCATAGATGCGCACCTGCTCGCGGCAGGGCCCGCCGAGCAGGTTGTAGACCGGCTGGCCGGCGGCCTTGCCCACGAGGTCCCACAGGGCGATCTCGATGGCGCTCCACGCGCACAGGAAATCCACCGACGTGCGGCGGATGGCGAAGTCGTCGAACATCACCTGCGCCATGTGGCGGATGGTGAAGGCGCTGCGGCCCACGAGGTAGGGGGCCATGGCCTCCACATACTTCTGGACGATCTTCTCCTTCTTCACCCCCACATAGGCCTCGCCCCAGCCGTGGAGGCCGGTGTCCGTCTCGATGCGCACGAACAGGAGGTTCTTGCCGCTGCCGGGGTGGAACAGGAAGGTTTCGATCCGTTCGATCTTCATGGCGGTCGTCTCGGGGCGTTCTTCCGGCGCGTGCCGGCGCTGGGGTCAGGGGATGAGCAGGGTCTGGCCGGTGGTGGCGCGGCTTTCGAGGGCGCGGTGGGCGTCCGCCGCCTCCCTGAGGGCGAAGGTGCGGCCCACCCCTGCGCGCACGATGCCCGCGCGCACGGCCTGGAACAGGCTGGCGGAGATCGCCTCCAGCCGGCCGCGATCCTTCAGGAAGGGGAACAGGGACGGCCGCGAGAGCGTGATGCACTTCGGCCCCAGCGTCGCGATGTTCACCGGAGGCACGGGCCCGGAAGCGTTGCCGAAGCTCGCGATCGCGCCGAACGGCGCCACCGCCTCCAGGGAGGCGGCGAAGGTCGCGGCGCCGACCCCGTCATAGACGCAGGCGCAGCCCCGCCCGCCGGTGATCTCCGCGACCCGCGCCGCGATGTCCTCCCGCGCCGTGACGATGACGTGCCGTGCGCCGGCGGCGCGGGCCTCCTCCGCCTTGGCATCGGTGGAGACGGTGCCGATCACGGTGAGGCCGAGCGCGGCGCCCCAGGCGCACAGGATCTGCCCCACGCCGCCGGCCGCGGCATGCACCAGCACCGTGTCGCCGGCCTTGGGGCGGGTCATGCGGTGCAGCAGCACCTCGGCCGTCATGCCCTTCAGCAGCAGCGCGGCGGCGGCCTCGTCCGGGATGTCCGCCGGCAGCTTCACCAGCAGGTCGGCATCGAGAACGCGCCGCTCCGCATAAGCGCCGGGCGTGGGCGAGACATAGGCGACGCGATCACCGGGCGCGAGGCCGCTGACGCCGGCGCCCACCGCCTCCACCACGCCGGCCGCCTCCATGCCGGGGGAAACCGGCAGCGCGCCGAGCGTGTAGAGGCCGGTGCGCACATAGATGTCGATGAAGTTGAGGCCGATGGCGGTGTGCCGCACCAGGGCCATGCCGGGGCCGGGTTCCGGAACCGCCACTTCGGCCCATTCCAGCACCTCGGGGCCGCCGGTGGCGCGGATCAGGATCGCGTTGCTCATGGTGTCCCCCCGGCGGCTCAGAAATCCACCGCCACGCCCTTGGCGGCGAGGAAGGCGCTGAGGTTGTTCAGCTCCCACGGGGTCTTGCCGTCCTTGAGCGCGGCGATGAGGGAGGCTTCCCTGGCGGCGCGGGCCTGGCAGGCCTCCAGCACCTCGGCCGCACGCGCGGCCGCGACCACCACCACGCCGTCCGCATCGCCGATCACGAGGTCGCCGGGCCGCACCTCCACCCCGCCGAGTGTCACCGGCGCGTTGATGGGGCCGAGCACCTCCTTCACGGTGCCCTTCATGCAGACATTCCCCGCGAACACCGGCAGGCCCACCTCGATGATGGTGCTCCGGTCGCGCACGCCGCCGTCGGTGACGAGGCCGGCAAGGCCGCGCCCCTTGGCGCAGCTCGCCATCACGTCCCCGAACATGCCCTGCTCGGTGGCGCCCTGGGCGTCGCACACCAAGACGTCGCCGGGCCGCGCCATCTTCAGGGCGGCGTGGAGGGTGAGGTTGTCGCCCGGCTCGCACACGCAGGTGAAGGCGGGGCCGGCGATCCGCATGTCGAGGGACAGCGGCTTGATGTTCGATTGCAGGGCGCCGGTGCGGCCCTGGGAATCGAACACCAGGGCCGAGCCGAAGGCGAGCAGCCGGGCGGCGATGTCCTTCAGGTCGTGCCCGGCGTCCTGGGCTGCGGGGGTGGGATGGGCCTGGGCCATGGGTGGCTCCTGTTGTCCTGTCGGTTGTCTTGCCCGTCGTGCTGCCGGCGCGTTCAGGGGGCGCGGGTCTCGGGCGTGCGGTCGGGAGGCGGGTTCAGGGCGGCATTGAGCCCGTGCAACGCGGCCTCCAACGTCGGCGGCTGGCGCCCGTCGAGGGTGCTTGCCACCCCGGTCGCGGCGGTCCGCTCCATCACCGCGATGATGGCGTCGGTCATCAGCGGGGAAAGGCCGGCGGCACGCGCCAGATCGCGCGACATGCGCACCTCGTCGGCCCGTCGCGCGGCGTGAACCACGTGGGATTTCAAAAGCATGGCGGCGGTGTCGCGGGCCGGGCGGGCGTCCAGGAAGGCGCAGAAGGTGTCGAGCACGGCGTCGGTGACGCCCGCCCGTTCCGCGACCAGCAGCGCTTCCACGTAGAGCGCCTCCAGCCCCTTGGCCAGGATGGAGCGCACCAGCTTGATGCCCGCCGCCGCGCCGATGCCGCCCGTCACGGGCGTGATGTCCATGCCATGGGCGCGAAAGCGCGCCCCGAACGCCTGCGCCCCATCCCCGGACGCGAGGATTGGCACGCGATGGCCCGAGGTGGGCGCGGAGCCGATGATGGCGCCATCCACGAACCGCGCGCCGACGGCCTCGACGATGGCGGCGCCCTCGCGCTTGGCCTGTGGGGCGGCGGAGGACAGATCCACGTAGAGCGCGCCCGTCGCAAGGTGCGGCGCCGCCATCCGCGCGGCTTCCACGCTTGCCAGCGGCTGCACCAGGGCGAGCACGTGGCGTGCCTCCGCGAGGCCGGCAGGGGAGGCGAGCAGCCGCACGCCGGCGGCGGCGGCGCGCGCCTCCAGCAGCGGCCGGCGCGGGCCGCCCGCGATCGCGACGTCGTAGGCGCTCATGCCGTCCACGCCAGCGCCGCGCAGGCCGGAAGCGATATGCGAGGCCGCCTCGCCGAAGCCGACGAAGGCGAGGCCGAGGTCCCGGTTTTCGTCGAAGGAGGTCATCACCACTTCTCCGGGGCGATGATGGCCGCGCTGTCCTGCGCCGAGGCACCGGTGGAGAGGGCCTTGATGAGCACGCTCTCGCGCGCCGCCACCTCCTCGGCCCGCGTCACCACCTCCTCCGCGAGGTCGAGGGGCACGACGATGATGCCGTCGCTGTCGCCCAGCACCAGGTCCCCGGGGCGCACCTGCACGCCGGCGATGTCCACGGTGCCGTTGAACTCGATCAGCTCCAGGCGATGCTTGCCGGTGCGCGGGGTGGCGCCGCGCGCCCACACCGGCAGACCCATGCGGCGCATGTTGTCGGTATCGCGCACGCAGCCGTCCACCACCACGCCGGCGAAGCCGTGGCGGGCCACGGCGGTGGCCATGATGCCGCCGATGTTGGAGGCGCCGGGCACCGCGCTGCCGTCGATGACCATCACGTCGCCGGGCTGCGAGAGCGTGACCTCATCGAGCGCGCCGAGCTTGGGGGAGGTGCCGTTGGCGACGTTGTAGCCGGCGTTGCGCCGGGCCGGGCCGTGCTTCACCGTCACCGCCGGACCCACCATGCGCTGGCCGGGCGCGATCGGCGCGAGAAGGGTGGTGGGAATGGCCGTGTCCACGCCGTGGGTGTCCAGGATGTCGGCGATGGAGGACGTGAGATCCGGCAGCGCGCGATAGCGGGCGATAAGGCCCGCCGCCGGCCGCGGAAAAGCGAGGGCGCGGATGCGCTCGGCCGGGATGAGGCCGAGCAGCCGGCCCTCATAGGCCCTGAGCTGCTCGCGGATATCCGTGTCTTGGGTGCTCATTTTCTTCTCGTCCGGCCGCCACCTGTCGTGAGCGACTTTCATCGTGCGGCGAATTCTTGCGAAACACGGGAAACATGAAAGGGAATTATTTTCGCGCGCGCCGATCGGCTTTTCGCATGCGCCACGTTCCGGGCGCACGGCGCGGTCATGGTCGTGGATAGGCGAAGTTGCAGTGCTCGCGCGCCAGATCGGCGATCTGGAGCGCGATGAAGTCCTCCCGGTAGACGGCGGCATATTCCAGGGGCGGGATGACGAGGTTGGTCTGCAGCACGGAGAGCGATCCCGCGCCGAAGCCGTGGAAATAGTCCCGCGGCAGGAACGACACTCCGAGCCCCGCGCGTGCCAGCTCGGCGAGGGCGATCATGCTGGAGCAGGTGATCGTGTGTTTCGGAGAAAAACCGCGCTCGTTCAGCGCCTTGGCGATGGTCTGGTGCAGCAGCGAGCCTTCCGCGAAGGTGAGCAGAGGCATGGCGGCGATGTCGCTCGCGGTCAGCAGACCGCGCCGGCCGTGGGCGAGGTCGGGCGCGCACATCCAGGCCGATTCCAGGGCGCTGAGGCGCAGGCTGGGAAAGGCGGCCGCCTCCTCCACATGCACCGCCGGGCACAGGGCGAGGTCCAGCTTGTAGGCGCCGAGCTTCTTCAGCAGGTTCTGCGTGAGATCGACGCTGGTGGACAGCACGATGTCCGGATAGAGCGCCCGGATGGAGCGGATGAGCTGCGGCAGCCAGGTGAGCGCCACCATTTCGGTGACGCCGAGCCGGAAATGGCCGGAATAGCTGGTGTCGATGCCCGCCTTCTGGAGGATGTTCTGCCGCAGGCGCAGCATGGCCGAGAAATCCCCCAGCAGCTCGCGGCCGCGCAGGGTGAGCTGGGTGCCGTTGCTGGTGCGGTCGAACAGGGGGATGCCGAGGCTGCCCTCCAGCTCCTGCACCCGCTTGGAGATGGTGGACTGGGTGGTGTTGAGCCGCTCGGCCGCCGCGTGGAAGCTGCCGAGCTTCTCCACCCAGTGCACGGCCTCGATCTGCTTCAGGGTCACCATGATGCGTTCCGCCGCCCGGCTCAGCCCTGCATGCCCCAGCGGCGCACGGTGGCGGCCTCCAGGGTGCGGAAGATGATGCCCTCCACCGCGAGGCCGATGAGGATGACAGTGAACAGGCCGGCGAAGACGTTCGCGGTTTCCAGCGCGTTGCGATTCTGGAAGATGTACCAGCCCAGGCCCGCCGAATTGCCGGAGACGCCGAACACCAGCTCGGCCGCGATCAGGGTGCGCCAGGCGAACGCCCAGCCGATCTTGAGGCCGGACAGGATGGAGGGGAAGGCCGCGGGAATGAGGATGAAGGCCACGAAGCCGATGCGCCCCAGCTCATAGTTGCGCCCCACCATGCGCTGGGTCTGGCTGACCGACTGGAAGCCCGTGAGGGTGTTGAGCGACACCGCCCACAGCACCGAATGGACGATGACGAACACCAGGCTTTCGATCCCGAGCCCGAACCAGAGCAGCGCCAGCGGCAGGATGGCAATGGCCGGCAGCGGATTGAACATGGCGGTCATGGTGGCGAGCGCGTCGGTGCCGAAGCGCGTGGTGATGGCGAAGGTGGTGAGCACCGCCGCCAGCGCCACCGCGACGCCGTAGCCCAGCAGCAGCACCTTCATGGTGCCGGCCACCGCCAGCACCAGCTCGCCGGAGCGCATGCCCGCCCACCACGCCGCCAGGGTGTCGGTGAAGGAGGGGAACATCAGCGGATTGGAGGCGTAGCGGGCGTAGGCCTCCCACGCCACCGCCAGCACCAGGAGCACCAGGGCGCGCCGCAGGGCGGTGGTGTCGGCGAGGCGCCGCCACGGGCTGATCCGTTGGGAGATGTCGCCGATCTCGCCCGCCGGGGCGAGCGGGCGGGTGATGTCGGCCCGCTCGGGCAGCTCGAAGGGGTCGGCGGGGCCGGAAAGGGCGTTCTCAGCCATGGGCGGTGTCCTTCGCCGTATCCTGCGTGCCGAACAGCATGGCGTTGATCTTCCTGGTGAAGGCGACGAACTCGTCGCTTCCGGAATGGGCGTGGCCGAAGCGGGTGGCGTCCAGCTCGGCGATGATCTGGCCGGGATGCGGGGTCATCACCACGATGCGGTTGGCGAGAACGATCGCCTCCTCGATGGAGTGGGTGACGAACACCAGCGAGAAGCGCACCTCCTGCCACAGGTCCAGCAGCTCCTGCTGCATGCGCCGGCGCGTGAGGGCGTCGAGGGCGGCGAAGGGCTCGTCCATCAGCAGCACCTTCGGCTCCATGGCGAGCGCGCGGGCGATGGCGACGCGCTGCTTCATGCCGCCGGAAAGGGTGTGGGGGAAAGCATCCGCGAACTTGCCGAGCCCCACCTTCTCCACCGCCCGCCGCGCGCGATCGCGCCATTCCGCGCGCGGGAAGCGGCGGGTGGAGCGCATGGGGAAGATCACGTTCTCGAGCACCGTGTACCAGGGCAGGAGCTGGTCGAACTCCTGGAACACGAACATGCGGTCGGCGCCCGGCCCCTTCACCTTGCGCCCGTTCAGCCGGATCTCTCCTTCCACCGGGTCCAGGAAGCCGCCGATGCTCTTCAGCAGCGTGGACTTGCCGCAGCCCGAGGGGCCGAGGAGCACGAAGCGGTCGTGCTCCAGCATGTCGAACGAGACCCGGTGGGTCGCGGTGACGATGCGCTCGCGGGTGGCGTATTGCAGCGTCACGCCGTCCACTTCCAGCAGCAGGGGCTGCCGGGGCAGGGGGGTGGCGGTCGCCAGGGTGTGGGCCAGGGGCCGGGTCATGTTCATGGCGGGCGCGCTCGGTTGGGGCACGGCCGGCGTCAGCTACCGGCGCCGGCGTTGACGGGCGGGAAGAACACGTCCTGCCAGCGGGCCGGAGCCTGGGGCAGCTGGCCGAGACTCACCATGAAACTGGCGGTCTCGATGACGCCGTTGGGCGTGATGGCGTATTCATCCACGTTGTTGCGGATCACCTCGATCTTCTGCGCATCGGTGAGGCTGGAGGGCTCGGCGGCGAAATAGATGCGCGCGGTCTCCTCCGGATTGGCCGGAATGAAGCGGTTGCCTTCATCGAGGGCGGCGAGGAACGCCCTGATGGCCTTGGGATTGTCGCGCACTGTGGCGGAAAGGCCGGCCACCACGCCATTGCTCATGCCCGGCGGGTTGAACTCCCGCGAGGTGCCGATGACGTGCACGTTCGGCGACGACGCGAGGATCTCCGCGAAGGGCGAGGTCGCGAAATAGACCTGCACCGTATTGCCCGTGGTCAGCGCGGCGACCGCGTCGGGGTGCGGCAGGGAGACGAGCTGGCGATCGAAGCGCTTGGCTTCGCCGGGGCCGAACAGCTTCGCCGCCGCGCGCCGCAGCACCAGGGCCTGTGAGGAATTGGGGCCGGGCACCGCGATCTTGTCCGTCGGGCGGATGTCCGCCACCGAGTGGATCGCCGGATCATTGGCGAAGATGGTGTAGGTGCCCTTCCAGTAGCCGCTGATGCCGCCCATGTCGTAGCTGCCGCGGCTCTTGTTGTAGCCGATCAGCAGCGGGAGCATGCCCAGGGCGGCGATGTGGATGGTGTTGCTGAGCAGGCCTTCGGTGAGGGCGGTGGGCCCGCTGAGGCGCTTGATCTCGAAGCTCACGTCCGCGCCCTCGGCTTCCGCGTGCTTCCTGAACAGGCCCCGGCTCTCCGCGACCAGGAACCCGAGGTAGGGCAGGCCAAACTGCACGCCCAGGACCAGGGGCTTCGCCTGCGCCCGCGCGACGTGGGGCATGAAGGGCGTGGCCGCGGCGGCGGCGAGAAGGGCGAGGCCCTGGCGGCGGGTGATGAGCGTCATGTGGGCCTGTCCTCGGATCTGCCTTTTCGCCGGCGGGCGATCAGCCCGCTGAGCCCTCCCCTCATGAGCGCTTGGCTTCACCGGAGGGGCACGGATCAATTCACAAAATTCATCTAATCTATCGATTAACTTTTAATGTTTGTCCATCTGCCTTAAAAACAAAATTTTCACGTGATTTATGGCGCGAGAAGCCCTCGAAACCGGTGGACGGAGCGCAACCGCCGGGGGCATCGCGGGATGCGCGGGAACGCCCGCGCATCCCGTCGAAGCGGCTATTCCTCGAAGGCGGGATCGACGGGCACCCGGTACCCGTTGACGAGGCGGTTGGTCTCGTTCGCCATGCCCACCACCGCCACCAGCTCCGCGAACTGCGCCTCGCTCATGCCGGCCCTGGCGGCGGCGGCGCTGTGGCTGGCGATGCAGTAGCCGCAGCCGTTGGTGATGCTGACCGCGACATAGATCAGCTCCTTCGTCAGGGGATCGAGGGCGCCGGGCGCCATCACCTGCTTCAGGCTCGCCCAGGTCCGCTCGAGCGTCGCCGGGTCGTTGGCCAGGTACTTCCAGAAATTGTTCACATCGCTCAGGTTCCGGGTCTTCATGATGTCGTCGAAGACCGCCTTCACGGTGTCCGGCGCGTCGGAATAGGCGACCGGTTTTGGCTTCGCCATGGCCTCGTTTCTCCTTCCGCGTTCGGCGGTCCGGCGCCGTTCGCGACGGACCGCCCTCCACGGGTGGGATGGTGCCCGACGCGCGGGCCGCCGTCTCCCGCGGCGATCGCGGGGCGCCCCGCGCAGCTCCAGCGAAATCTGCCACGGCGCGTCGATCGAAAAGAGCGAATTAATTTTATCTATATCGATCGATAAATGGAATTATGTGCCGGAGCCGCGGTCCGGTGGGTGGGGCGGATAAGCTGCTCCCGTATCCGGCTTTCTCCGGCCGAGGCGGCACGGTCGTGCGGCTGCCGGTGGGGAATGGCGATACCCGGCAATCGAAAATCTTCGCTTCCAATCGCCCGGCGGATTTCCGACGCTGGACTATCGTGAAGCAAATCGCTCAAAATAGTCATCATTCAGGGGCCGCCAGGGTGCGGCATCCGCGGGGAAACATCATGAACACGTTGCTGGATCGGCGCAGCATCCTCAAGGCGGGGGCGGCGGCGCTGGGCGCCTTGTCCGCCCTGTCGCCGGCGCTCTCGCGCCCGGCGTTGGCGGCCTCGCGCGAGTTCGTCATCGGCATCAATTACGGCCTGCCGTTCCTGCCGTTCATCGTCGCCGACAAGCTGGGCTATTTCGACGCCGCCGCGCGGGATGCCGGCATTCCCGGCGCCACCTTCCAACTGCGCCGCTTCTCGGTGGCCACCGCCCTCATCGACGCCATCCTCAGCCGCAACGTGCAGCTCGGCACCCTCGGCAGCCAGGCGCTGCTCAACGCCTATGAGAAGACCAAGGGCGATTATCACCTGAAGGGGGTGTGCGCCTATTGGAAGGGGCAGTTCCCCATCTTCTCCAACCAGCCCGAGGTGAAGAGCATCCGGGATATCCGCCCCACCGACAAGATCGCGGTGCAGGGCCCCAAGAGCGCGCAGGTGCTCTACCTGAAGCGCGCGGCCGAGCACTATTTCGGCAAGGATGAGGTGAACCGCTTCGCCAACCAGCTGGTGCTGCTGCCGCACTCCGAATCCGTGGTGGCGCTGACCAAGGCCAGGTCGATCCAGGCCTATGTGAGCATTTCCCCGTTCGCGGAAATCGTTTCGGCCGATCCGGCGGTGCACCAGATCGCCTCCTCGCGGGACTTCAGCAATCCCGACACCACCAACGCCTATCTCGGCGCCATCCAGTCGTTCGTGAACGACAATGCGGATATCCTGCCGGTGGTGATCGCCGCGCTGAACAAGGCCAATGCCTACATTCACGCCAATCCCGATGAGGTGACCACCATCTACCTGGAGGCCGAGCCGTCGTCCCTGCCCATCGAGCAGATGCGGGATGTGATCGCGCGCAATCGCGACGAATATTCCACGGTGCCGAACGGCATCCAGGAGGCGGCGGACTTCCTGGTGCGCATGGGCGAGTTGAAGACACCCATCGCCTCCTGGCGCGAGGTGTTCTTCCCGCCGGTGAGCGAGGGGCCCGGCAGCTGAGCTGCCGGTGCTCCTGCCTCCGGGGAGGAGGGGGCTGAACCGCTCCACCTGAGCGCCGTCAGGCGCCGGGCGCTTTGCGGTCCCGCCGCGCTGGCCCATGGGGAATGGTCCCCTGCAGAATCCGGCCATCTCCGGCTTGGGCCGTCACAAGCCGATAATGCAATCCGCGCCTTCAGGCGGTTTCGTCGGACCAGCGCTGGGAGCGGAAGGCGCGGGCGATGGCGGCAGCGCGGGCGGCCATCAGGTCGTCGGCCGTGTCGAGCCCCGCTGGGTCGATATCCGCGCACGCATCGAGCGCGCGGGCGAGGAGCTGGGCCTTGGGATAGGTCGTCTCCGCGCGCCCGCCATGGCCGAAATAATCGCAGCGCGCGACCATCATCAGGCGCGCGAAGCGTTCGGGGTCGTCGAAGGCGTCGAGGCGCATGAGCATCGCCGCGACAGGTCCTGCGCGCACCTCGGAGGTGCGGTGCACCCGCTCGCATTCCCGTAAGGCCAGCAAGGCGAAGTCGCGACAGGCGGGCGCGACGCCGAAGCGCGCGGCGATGGCGGCGATGCGCGGCGCGCCGCGCTCCATGTGGCGGTAGTGGGCGGGCAGGTGCTCACGCGGGGAATCGGCCTTGCCGACATTCATGGTGAGCAGCGCGAAACGCACGTCGAGGGGCGCATCCAGCGCCGCGGCCTCGTCCAGGGACCGCAGCAGCAGCTCGCCCAGGTCCACCTCGCCGGGTTCATCGGAGATCTGCGGCACGCCGAACAGGTCATGGACTTCCGACAGCACGACTTCGAGCACGCCGCACGCGCGCAGCGCCTTCAGCATGGCGGAAGGGCGGGGACCCATCACTCCGGCGGACAGCTCCCTCCAGATGTCGGCCGGCGCGATCCGGTCGAGCGCGCCGATCTCCATCTGCTCGAACATGGCGTCGAGGGTGTCGTCGTCCGCTTCCGCGCCCTCCGAAAGCAGGGCGGCGAAGCGCAGCAGGCCGAGGCCGGGCTCAAGCTGCACCAGATCGGAGGGGAATGAGGGCGGGGCGCGGTCCATTTTCCAAGTGGACCACCGTATGACCCCGCCGCGCAAGGTGAAGAGTGTCGCGTCTTCGCCCGCGCCTGCCGCGACCTTGCCGCATCGCACCCATGCGCCGGGCGGCGGCCTCGGGCGGGGAGGGGCGTGAAAGGCCGCGTCGGCGCCTGTCGCCGCCCCATCTGGCCACCTGTGGCCGGAGCGCATCGGCTCGGGATTTTCCGCACCTCCGCGCGGCAGCCGTACACAATTTGTCCATAGAAGCGGGTGAGATTGCGTTATTGTCCCGCCGAACAATTCAGGAAGCCGGCATTGTGAGAGCTTTAGTGGCCATGTCTGCGTTTCTGGCGACCGGCGCGTTGGGCCTTGGCCTCGCGTGGAGCCAGATGGTGTCGTCCGCTCCGGTGGGGGATGTCGCTGCGGTGCCGGTCGTCTCCAGTGCCGCCCAGCCTGCCGTCGCGCCTCCGGCGCCGCTGGTGCGGCTCGCCCAGGCGGGGGCTCCCGCTGCTGCCCCGGCTTCTCCCTCGGCTGCATCGGCGCAGGCCGCCGCCGCGCTGCTGGCGGCGCCCGCTGCCCCGTCTCCCGCTGCGACGCCACCCGCGCCGGCGGCCGCGACACCCGGCCCCATGAGCACGCCCGTGGGCGCTGGCATGCAGGCGCCCAGCGCCGCCGCGGCCACCGGCCACCGCTTCCTCGCCTATACCTCGTGCGAGGTGGATGGGCCCTATATCGCCATCACCTTCGACGACGGCCCCAACCCGGAAACCACGCCCAAGCTGCTGAAGATCCTGGAAGCGCGCGGCATCAAGGCCACCTTCTTCGTGGTCGGCACGCGCGCGACGGAGAATCCGGAGCTGCTGCAGCGCATGGCCGCGGCGGGGCACGAGATCGGCAATCATTCGTGGAACCATCCGCAGCTGCCGAAGGTCTCCGTCGCGGAGGCGGACCGGCAGCTGGCGGATACGTCCGCGGCCATCCGCAAGGCCATCGGCAAGGACCCGATCTACCTGCGCCCGCCCTATGGCGCGATGACGCCGGCGCTGCGCAAGCACATCGAGGACACCTTCGGCCTCACCATGGTGTATTGGTCGGCCGACTCCCTCGACTGGAAGAACCGCGACGCGCAGGCCATCTATGACAAGGTGATGGCGCAGACCCGGCCGGGCGGCATCATCCTGATGCACGACATTCACGCCACCACGGTGGCGGCTGTTCCGCGCGTGCTCGATGCGCTGCTGGCGAAGGGCTACAAGTTCGTGACGGTTTCCGAGCTGATCGCCATGAACAAGCCCGCGCCGCCGAAGCAGGTGGCATCGCTCACCCCCGCGGCGCAGGCCCCGCGCAAGAAGCCGAAGCCCCAGGCGGCTGCCAGTGCCAAGCCGGCGAAGCCGGCGTCGGCCTCCGGGCAGGCCATGGGTGCCGCCGATGCGCCGCGTCCCGCGGCCACCGTGAAGCGTCCGGCTCCGGTTTCCGCCTCGAACGGCACCAGCCTGTTCTGATCGCCTTCTGCTTTCCCGGCGAGCCTGCGGGCTCGCCGGCGCTTGCCCCCGGAGCCACCGCGTGGGGAACGAGTCGGGCGTTCAGTCCAGCGGGCCGGGCTCCGACATTCGCTTGATCGCGCTCGCATGAGGGGCAATGTGCCCCGTAGCGGAATGCGCGGCCCGCTGCCGTGAGCTGCCGCAACCTCCCCGTGTCCAGCCTGACGCATTCATGAAGGGTTCCGGTGCGCATCTCTCATTTGGGGGATGCCGGCGGTGCCATGATGCGGCAAGCTGGCGGAGCCGGTCAGGCGTGGCGGCGTCGGCCGGGGGCGACGACGGCTGCCGGGATGCACTGCGGGTCGGGCTTCCCTGGAGAAGCACCCGCAGTGCATCGCTTCTTGGCGGCGCCGAGGAAGCCTCTCCGAAATCGCGGGCGTGGGTGCTTGTCATCGTCGCGGGCTCGTGCTGAGCCTCGCGGGCGAGAAAGGAACCTGCCATGCCCGATCACGATTTCAACGCGCAGCGCCTGTGTGTGAGAGACGACCTGCTCGAAGGCGCGGTCGTGGCGTTGCCGCCGGAGCAGGCCCATTATGTCGCCAACGTCATCCGCCTCGCCATGGATGGAGAGCTTCTGCTGTTCAACGGACGGGATGGGGAGTGGCGCGCGCGCCGGATCGCGGCCGGCAAGCGGGATGTGAAGCTCGAGGTGCTGGAGCGCCTGCGCCCCCAGCCGGCGGCCCTCTCGGTGGAATATGCCTTCGCCCCGCTCAAGCATGCCCGGCTCGACTACATGGTGCAGAAGGCGGTGGAGATGGGGGCGGGCATCCTGAGCCCGGTCGTAACCCGCTACACCCAGGTTTCCCGCGTGAACCTGGAACGGATGGCCGCGAACGCCGTTGAAGCAGCGGAACAATGCGGAATCCTGACCCTGCCGCAGGTCAATCCGCCGCGCCCGCTCGCCGAGTGGGTGGCGCAGCTCCCGGCCGGGCGCGTGCTCGCCTTCTGCGATGAAGACGCGGCGGCGAGCGACCCTGTCGCCGCGCTGCGAGGCGCACCGGCGGGGCCGGTCAGCGTGCTGGTGGGGCCGGAGGGCGGCTTCGCGCCGGAGGAGCGGGCGCTGCTGCTGCCGCGCGCGGTGACGCTTTCACTGGGGCCGCGGATTTTGCGGGCGGATACGGCGGCGATCGCCGCGCTGGCCCTGGTGGAGGCCGCGCGGGGCGTTATGTAGTCTGTATCGCGCCGATAGCAGAGGTTAGGGTGTAATTAGAAATTATTCTATTGCACCTTTTTCATGCAGTGCAAAAACAGGTCGAGCCCTCGTTTTGTGGTCGATTATGCTGCATCGCACGCCCTTTTCCTCGTTTCCAATTCGGGCAACCTCGGTGCCCGCGCCCCATTTTTGTCGGATTTTGCGTCAGTCTTTCGGCGCTGTTGAGGTCCGCGGGGGCGACCAGACAATCGTTTCATTATAATTTTTTGGAGGAGGCGATGTCGCAGCACTACCGATTCGGGATCGAGGAGGAGTTCTTTGTCATCGACGCCGACACCAAGGCCGTGCAGCGGCGGATGCCGCCGGGCTTCTACGAGGCCTTGAGGGAGGAACTCGGAACCTCGGTCACGGTCGAGCTGCTCCAGTCGCAGCTTGAGATCTGCACCCAGCCCGTGACCACGGCGGGCGATGCGCACGAGGAACTGCGCCAGCTGCGCCAGACGGCGGGCGCGGTGGCCGCGCGCCACGGCCTGGGCTTCATCGCCGCCGGCACCCACCCCACCGCCACCTGGGACGGCGCCCGCGCCACCCGCATCGACCGCTACGACGGCCTGATGAACGACCTGAAGATGCTGGGCGAGCGCAATATGGTGTGCGGCCTGCACGTGCATGTGGAGCTGCCGGACCCAGACGACCGGGTGGACGTGATGCGCCGGCTGGTGCCCTACGTGCCGCATTTCATCGCGCTCGCCACGTCCTCGCCCTTCTGGGGCTCCAAGCAGACCGGCCTGATGGGTTATCGCCTCGCCGCCTATGACGAGCTGCCCCGCACCGGCCTGCCGGACATGTTCGAGAACAACGCCGCCTACGAGCGCTACGTGGATGCGCTGGTGTCGGCGCGGGCGATCGAGGATTCGAGCTATGTGTGGTGGGCCATCCGGCCCTCCCGCAAGCTGCCGACCTTGGAGCTGCGCGCGCCGGACAGCTGCACCCGCATCGAGGATTCGGTGGCCATCGCCGCCCTTTATCGCGCCCTGGCGCGGTTCCTGGTGCGCAATCCCCACCATAATCGCGACGTGGGCGCCGTGGACCGGGCCATCGCCGACGAGAACAAGTGGCGCGCCCAGCGCTATGGCGTCCACGGCTCGTTCGTGGACCTCGCCCAGCGGCGCGCGGTCTCTGTGCGCGATGCGGTGGAGGGGCTCGTCAACCTGGTGGCGGAAGACGCGGAGGCGCTCGATTGCCTCGACGCGCTGATGCACGTGCGCACCATCGCGGAAGTCGGCACCAGCGCCGATGTGCAGATCGCCGTCTACCAGGAGGCCCAGCACCGGACCGGCAACCGCTCCGAGGCGCTCAAGGCGGTGAAGACCTGGCTCGCGGAAGCGACGCTGCAGTGAAACCGGCCGGCGGAGGGCCGCTTGGCGCTCCGCCGGCTTCGCGCCTCAGGGCTGGAACGGCACCACCGTCTGGCGCTGCTCGCCCAGCCCGGCCACCGAGAGGGTCACCACGTCGCCCGCCTTCAGGAAGCGCGGCGGCTTGTAGCCGAGGCCCACGCCCGGCGGGGTGCCGGTGGTGACGATGTCGCCGGGGTCGAGCACCATGAACCGGCTGAGATAGCTGAGCAGGAACGGCACCCGGAAGATCATGGTGCGGGTGGAGCCGTCCTGCATCCGCGCTCCGTTCACATCGAGCTTCATGGTGAGGTCGGCGGTGTCGCCCAGCTCGTCCGGCGTCACCAGCCAGGGGCCCACCGGCCCGAAGCTCTCGCAGCCCTTCCCCTTGGTCCACTGTCCGGCGCGCTCCATCTGGAAGCCGCGCTCGGAGACATCGTTGCAGATGCAATAGCCGGCGATGTGGGAAAGGGCATCCTTTTCCTCCACATGGCGCGCGCGGGTGCCGATGACGAAGGCGAGCTCCACTTCCCAGTCGAGCTTGGTGGAATCCTTGGGGGTGATGATGTCGTCGTTCGGCCCGCTGATGCAGTTCGGCGCTTTGTTGAACACCACGGGCTCGGCGGGGATGGGGTTTCCGGTCTCGGCGGCGTGGTCCGCGAAATTGAGGCCGATGGCGATGAAGTTGCCGGGCTGCGGCACGCACGGGCCCAGGCGCGCGCCCGCCGGCGCCAGCGGCAGCGCCTCAGGGTCGAGTGCCGCAAGGCGCGCGAGGCCCGCGGGGGAAAGCGCCGCGCCCGAAAGCTCGGGGACATGGCCGGAAAGGTCGCGCACGCGCCCCGCCGCATCGATGAGGCCGGGCTTCTCCGCGCCCTTCGCGCCGAAACGAACCAGTTTCATGCCACATGCTCCTTCGTCCCGCGCCGCCGGCGGGAACTGCCGTGCGGGAGGGTGCGCACGCTGGCCCGCGGCGGTGTCCCGGTCAATGCCGCGTGCGGCGCCGAAGGCACTGTTGCATTGCACGCGCCGCGCGGCCGTCACGCGAGTCGGCGAGCGCTGATCCCCGTGCGGCGCATGGCAATGTCATGGAATTGGCATGCCCGCGCCAAGGGGGGCGGGCATGCGAAAAGTTCGCGGCTGGCCGGGCGTGGCTCTCATCGGAGCGGCTGACGGCCATTTGCTTCATTCCTGCGGGTAGAGGGGGGCGATATTCAACCAAAGACTATTAGCCGCCTTCCTTGTCCCCCTCCAATACTGCCGGCCTTTCGGGCAGGGTATGGATTCGGGCATTCGCGCTTCCGTTTTTCGCGGTAGCGTCATAAAAAGGAATCACGACTCCGGGTAACTGCAAGCCGCATCCGCTCAAGGCCCGTGCAGCGGCTGCGGCGAGGCATCTTCGGATGCCCCGGAGGTGACTCTTGGGGGGTGGCCATGGTCGGGTTCCGAAGTGTGGAGGTCCTGGCGTGAGCGAGAGTCCGGATGCGCGACGCTTTCGCGCCCTGTTTCTTTCTGACATTCACCTGGGCACCAAGGGTTGTCAGGCGGAACTGCTTATCGACTTCCTCAAGTACCATGATGCCGATGTGATCTATCTGGTCGGCGACATCGTCGACGGGTGGCGCCTGCGCTCCTCGTGGTATTGGCCGCAGAAGCACAACGACGTGGTGCAGAAGCTGTTGCGCAAGGGGCGCAAGGGCACCCGCATCGTTTACCTGCCGGGCAACCACGACGAATTCCTGCGCGACTATTACGGCAGCCATTTCGGCGGCATCGAGGTGCAGGAGACCGCCATCCACGAGGCGGCGGACGGCAAGCGCTACCTCGTCATCCACGGCGACGTGTTCGACGTGGTGGTGCGTCACGCCAAGTGGCTCGCCTTCATGGGCGACTGGGCCTATTCCACCGCGCTGATGGCGAACACCTACGTGAACCGCGTGCGCCGCAAGCTCGGTCTCACCTACTGGTCGCTGAGCCAGTGGGCGAAGCTGAAGGTGAAGAACGCGGTGAACTACATCGGCAAGTTCGAGGAGGCGGTGGCCGACGAGGCCAAGCGCAATTCCGTCGACGGCGTCATCTGCGGACATATCCACCACGCGGTCATTCACGATCAGTTCGGCGTGCGCTATGTGAATTGCGGCGACTGGGTGGAAAGCTGCACCGCCATCGCCGAGCACGACGACGGCCGCCTGGAGATCATCTGCTGGACACGCAACCTGAAAGCCGCGCCGAACAGCGAGTCGGATCTGGTGGAAGGACAGGCCCGGGCGGCCGCCTGATGCGCGTTCTTGTCGCGACGGACGCCTGGCATCCGCAGATCAACGGCGTGGTGCGCTCCCTGGAGTACACCGCGCGCGAGGCGGAGCACCTCGGGGCGGAGATCCTGTTCCTGACCCCGCAGGAATTCCGCACCGTCCCCATGCCCACGTATCGCGAGATCCGCCTCTCGCTCGCCACGCCGCGCATGATCATGCGACGCATCGAGGCGATGCAGCCGGATTTCGTGCACATCGCCACCGAGGGGCCCATCGGCATCCTGGTGCGCCGCGCCTGCATCGCCTCGCGCCGCACCTTCACCACCTCCTACCACACGAAGTTCCCGGAATACCTTTCCGCCCGCGCCCCGGTGCCCGAGCGCTGGACCTATGCGTGGCTGCGCTCGTTCCACAATGCGGCGGGCGGCGTCATGGTTTCCACCGCGACCCTGGAGCGGGACCTCGCGGCGCGCGGCTTCAAGCGCCTCATGCGCTGGTCGCGCGGGGTGGATGCGGACCTGTTCCGCCCCCGCCCGGAGGCGACGCTGAACATTCCGCGCCCCGCCTTCCTGTTCGTGGGCCGCGTGGCGGTGGAGAAGAACATCGAGGCGTTCCTCGATCTCGACCTGCCCGGCTCCAAGGTGGTGGTGGGCAGCGGCCCGGCGCTGGAAAGCCTGAGGGCGCGCTATCCCGATGTGCATTTCCTTGGCCCGAAGGAGGGGGAGGATCTGGCGCAGGTCTATGCCGCCTGCGACGTCTTCTGCTTCCCGAGCCGCACCGACACCTTCGGCATCGTGCTGCTGGAGGCGATGGCCAGCGGCCTGCCGGTCGCCGCCTATCCCGTCACCGGCCCGCTGGACGTGCTCGAAGGCGCCACAGAGCCGGTGGGCGTGCTGGACGAGGACCTGCGGACCGCCTGCCTGAAGGCGCTGGAGCTTTCCCCCGCCGCCGCGCGCCGCTTCGGCGAGCGCTACACGTGGCGCGAGAGCGCGCGGCAGTTCCTGGACAACGTGCTCATCGCCCATGACATCGGCCCCATCGCGCGGCGCTATCGCCTTCGTCTGCGGCGTCGGGTAGCTTCCGGGGCATGACTGCCCCTGTTCGCCTTCCCACCGCCGCCGATGTGGATGCCGCAGCCCAGCGCCTGAAGGGCGTGGCGGTGCGCACTCCGCTCGTCTTTTCGCCCGTGCTGAGCGATCGCGCGGGCGCCCGCGTGTTCCTGAAGCCGGAGACGCTGCAACGCACCGGCTCCTTCAAGTTCCGCGGCGCCTACAATCGCATCGCGCAGGTTCCGCCGGGGACGCGCGCCGCCGGGGTGGTGGCCTGCTCCTCGGGCAACCACGCGCAGGGCGTGGCCGCCGCCGCGCGGCTGCTGGGCATGCCGGCGGTGATCGTGATGCCCCACGACGCGCCGGCCCTGAAGCGGGAGCGTACACTTGCGCTCGGTGCCCAGGTGGTGGGCTATGACCGCGCCACCGAGGACCGCGACGCCATCGCCCGCGCCATCGCCGCCGAGCGCGGCGCCGTGATGGTGCCGCCCTATGACGATCCGGACGTGATCGCCGGCCAGGGCACGGTGGGCCTGGAGATCATGGAGGATCTGGCGGCCCAGGGGCTTGCGCCCGATCTGGTGGCGACCAACGCTTCCGGCGGCGGGCTCGCGGCGGGCATCGCCTTGGCGGTGAAGTCGCGCGCGCCGGGGGCCCGCGTGGTGGCCTGCGAGCCGGCGGGCTTCGAGGATCACGCCCGCTCGTTCCGCTCCGGCGTGCGCGAGCGCAATGCCGCGCCCACCGGCTCCTTCTGCGACGCCCTTCTGGCGCCGACGCCGGGCGAGATCACCTTCGCCATCACCCGCGATCTGGTGGGCGAGGCGGCCGCCGCGGACGACACGGAAGTGGCCCGCGCCGTGGCCTATGCCTTCACCGAGCTGAAGCTGGTGGTGGAGCCGGGCGGGGCGGTGGCCCTGGCCGCGCTGCTGGAAGGCCGCCTGAACGCTGCCGGAACGGTGGTGATCGTGCTCTCCGGCGGCAATGTGGACGCCGAAACCTTCACCCGCTGTTTGCGCGCCTGAGTTTTTTGCGGGCGCGGTCCTGCCGGGGACTGCCCGCGGACCGTCAGCTTGAAGCGCGAGCCCGCGCCGCGTCTGGCCGAAATCCACCCGGCGCCGGTCGAGAAGCAGGACCAGCGGCGCTATATGGCAATGCCATGATGCAGCGCCGCCGCAGGCTGAAACGAGACGCTCCGATTCCATGTCTTCCGCCTCGCCTTCGCCGGATGCCGGTTCCGCCCCCCAGGCGGGAGAGGATGCGCCGCGCCGTTCGCGTGCCGACCTGAAGGCGGCGCTGGCGGCGGCCTTCGCCACCTTCTACCTGCCGCTGGGCATCCAGATGCCCTATTTGCCCTTGTGGCTGCAGTACCGGGGGCTCGATCCGCAGGAGATCGGCATCGCCATCGCCGTGCCGCTGGTCGCGCGCCTGTTCGCCACGCCGGTGGTGGGTATCCTCTCCGACCGGATGGGCCGCCCGCGCGCGACGCTGACGGTGCTCGGCGCCATGAGCGTGCTCACCACGGGCCTGCTGGCGCTCAGCATCGATCCGTTCGTCATCTTCGTGGTGCTGGGTGTCATCGCCCTGAGCTGGAACCCCAGTTTCGCGCTGCTCGATTCCTATGCCTCGCGCCAGGCGCGGGCGGGGCGGGCGGATTATGGGCGCGCGCGGCAGTGGGGTTCGGGCGCCTTCCTGGTGGCCAATGTGGCGGGCGGCTTCCTCATCACGCTCACGGGCGCCGGCTCGGTGGTGCTGTGGATGGTGCTCGGCCATCTCTCCTATCTCGCCGCCTCGCTCCTGCTGCCGGAGCTGCCCGCCCCGCCGCGCCCGGCGGCGCGGGAGGAGGGGCGCGGGCGGGTGCCGGTGGCGCTCGCGCTCGGCGTGGTCGCGGTGGCGCTAGTGCAGGCGAGCCACGCGCTGCTCTATGCCTTCGCCTCGGTGCATTGGCGGGCGGAAGGCTGGTCGCTGACCGTGATCGGCCTGCTGTGGGCGGCGGGCGTGGCGGCGGAGATCGTGCTGTTCCGCTTCGGCACGCGGCTGATGATCCGGTTCGGTCCCCGCCGTCTCATCGTGCTGGGGGGGCTTGCGGCCGTGGCGCGGTTCGGGGCCATGGCGTTCGATCCGCCTCTGGGGCTGCTGTTCGCGCTGCAGCTGCTGCACGGCTTCACCTTCGGCGCCACCTATCTCGGCATGGTGGAGATGGTGTCGCGCGGGGTCAGCGCCCATCGTTCCGGCGCCGGCCAGTCGCTCGCCGCGTGGACGGTGAACATCTTCATGTCGGCGGCCACGGTGGTGTCCGGCCCGCTGTGGGTGGCCATGGGCGCGCAGGCGTTCGTGGTTTCGGCGGCGCTGGGCGCGCTCGGCGCGGCGGTGGCGCTGGCGACGCGGTGGTCTCAGCCCCACAGCTCGGGCGGCGGCGGATAGACGGTCGCGCCCTCGTAGCGGAGGCCGGGCACGCGGTCGCGGGCGAGCAGCAGGGGCCCATCGAGGTCCACCACGCGGGCGCGCTGCGCCACCAGCAGGGCCGGCGCCATGGCCAGCGAGCTTGCCAGCATGCAGCCCACCATCAGCTCGAAGCCCAGGCGCTCGGCTTCCTCGGCCATGGCGAGGGCCTCGGTGAGGCCGCCGGTCTTGTCGAGCTTGATGTTCACGGCGTCATAGCGCCCGCGCAGCTCGGCGAGCCCGGCGCGGGCGTGCGTGCTCTCGTCGGCGCAGATGGGCACGGGGTGGGGCAGGCGCGCGAGGGCGCCGTCGTCGGCGGCGGGCAGGGGCTGCTCCACCAGCTCCACGCCCACGGCGGCGCAGGCGGCGAGAAGGCCGGGCAGGGCGGCCTCGTCCCAGCCCTCGTTGGCATCCACGATGAGCCGCGCGCCGGGCGCGGCCGCCCGCACGGCGGCGAGCCGCTCGGGGTCTCCGGGCGCGCCCAGCTTCAGCTTGAGCAGGGGGCGGCCTGCGCGCGCGGCGGCCTGCGCCATGGCTTCCGGGCTGTCGAGGCTCAAGGTGAAGGCCGTCTCCAGCGGCCGCAGGGCGGGCAGGCCGGCGGCGATGGCGGCCCGAACGCCGCTCCGCTTCGCCTCCAGGTCCCAGAAGGCGCAATCGAGCGCGTTGCGCGCCGCGCCGGCGGGCAGGCGGCCCTGCAGGCCCGCGCGGTCGAGCCCGGCGGCGATATCGGGGCCCAGGGCGGAGATGGCGGCGGCCACATCCTCCACCGTCTCTCCATACCGCGCGTAGGGCACGCACTCGCCGCGGCCGGCGGCGCCGCGGTCTTCTATCCGTGCCACCACCACCACGGCCTCGGTCTTCGAGCCGCGGGCGATGGTGAAGGTTCCGTTGATGGGGAAGCGCTCGACGGTTACGGAAAGGGCGGGCATGGCGTACCGGACATCCTCGAGGTGTGCCTCAAATGCCGATATCGGCGAAAATCGGCGGGGTGGCCGCGCGAGGGGGCATCTGCCTGCGGGCGCAATGTGGTAAGCAAGACCCGTTGTGGCGGCGCAGCCAGGGAATCGCAAGCCGATTCGGAGCGCCCGTGGCCATGGCCGTTGCGGATGGTCGAACGCAGATTGTCAGGTTCGCGCGAGGGAATGGGCTCACGGGGGTGACCGCATTCCGTCGGCGGCTGAAAGACAACCGGGTCCTGGAGAGGTCGCGTTGCCCCACACCTCGTTGATTTCCGTGCATACCCAGGATGACCGCCTGACCGTGGCGGGCCGGGGTGCCTGGACATCCGAGCATGCGGACGAGCTGGAGCAGGCCGTCGGCGAAGCGGTTTCCACATACCCCTCCCCGCAGGGCGTGGACTTCGACCTCGCGGGCGTGGAGCGCATGGACACCTTCGGCGCGCTGCTGTTCGAGCGGCTGCGCCGGGCCTGGGACGAAAAGGGCATCGCCACCTCCATCAGGGGCCTCGCCCCTCGCTACAAGATCCTGCTGGAGGAGATGGCCCGCGCGGGGCGCGATCCGCGCCCGGCCGCCCGCCGGCAGGAGGCCATCGTGGAGCGGTTCGGCCACGAGGTGGTGAACACCGGCTCCGACGCCCTCGCCCTGCTCAATTTCATCGGCGCCACCATCGCGGCCATGCTGCGGGTGGTGATGCGACCGCGCACCTTCCGTTTCACCGCCATGGTGAACCAGCTCGACCGGGTCGGCTTCCGGGCGGTGCCCATCATCATCCTCATCACCTTCCTCATCGGCTGCATCCTGGCCCAGCAGGGCATCTTCAACTTCCGAAGGTTCGGAGCCGAGATCTACGTGGTGGACATGGTGGGCGTGCTCGTGCTGCGCGAGCTGGGCGTGCTCATCGTCGCCATCATGATCGCCGGCCGCTCGGGCAGCGCCTACACGGCCGAGCTCGGCTCCATGCGCATGCGCGAGGAGATCGACGCCCTGCGCGTCATGGGCTTCGATCCCATCGAGGTGCTGGTGGTGCCGCGCATCATGGCCCTCGTCATCGCGCTGCCGCTGCTCACCTTCATCGGCTCCATGGCGGCCATCTTCGGGGCGGGGCTGGTGTCCTGGGGCTATGGCGGCATCACGCCCGAGATCTTCATGCAGCGCCTGAAGAGCGCCATCGACATCGACCAGTTCAACGTGGGCATGATCAAGGCGCCCTTCATGGCGGCCACCATCGGCATCGTGGCCTGCCTGGAGGGCATGCGGGTGGGCGGCAGCGCGGAATCCCTGGGCGCGCACACCACCGCCTCTGTGGTGAAGGCCATCTTCCTGGTGATCGTGATGGACGGCGTGTTCGCCATGTTCTTCGCGTCCATCAACATGTGAGGCGGGGATGGACGCACGCACCACGCCCGCCGGCGCCTCCGCCGCCAACGGCAAGGAGGCCATCATCAAGGTCCAGGACATCGTCGTGGGCTTCGGTGACAGGATCATCCTCAATCACCTCGACCTCGACGTGTACCGCGGCGAGATCCTCGGTTTCGTGGGCACGTCCGGCGGCGGCAAGTCGGTGCTCACGCGCACCATCCTGGGCCTGGTGCCCAAGCGCTCCGGCGTGGTGGAGGTGTTCGGCGAGAACCTCGACGACCTCAGCGAGAGCCAGCGCTCGGCGGTGGAGCGGCGCTGGGGCGTGCTGTTCCAGCAGGGCGCGCTTTTCTCCTCGCTCACGGTGAAGCAGAACATCCAGTTCCCGCTGCGGGAGAATCTGAAGCTCTCCCAGCGGCTGATGGACGACATCGCCTTCGCCAAGATCGAGATGGTGGGCCTGAAGCCGGATGTGGCGGAAAAGCTGCCGTCCGAGCTTTCCGGCGGCATGATCAAGCGCGCGGCGCTCGCCCGCTCCCTGGCGCTCGACCCGGAAATCCTGTTCCTCGACGAGCCCACCTCGGGCCTCGACCCCATCGGCGCGGGCGATTTCGACGAGCTCATCCGCACCTTGCAGCAGACTTTGGGCCTTACCGTTTTCATGGTAACCCACGATCTGGATAGCCTGCACACGGTTTGCGATCGCATCGCGGCCCTGGCAGAGGGGAAAGTGATCGCGCAAGGCACAATCGAGACCATGATGCAGGCGACGCATCCGTGGCTGCGCGCCTATTTCCACGGCGCGCGCGCGCGTGCCGTGCAGCAGGGGCGCGGCTAGGGGAACCGAGAGCAAGGCATGGAAACACGGGCCAACTACACCATCATCGGAGCCTTCACGCTCGCCGTCATCGTGGCGGCGTTCGGCTTCGTGTACTGGTTCGCCGGGCCGGAGGATTCCAGCGGCCGCAAGCTCTATGAAATCGTCTTCGACGGTTCCGTCGCGGGCCTGCGCCAGGGCAATTCGGTGCTGTTCAACGGCATCCCCGTGGGGCAGGTGCAGAGCCTCAATCTCGTGCCCAACGAGCCCGGACAGGTGCTGGTGCGCGTGAGCATCGACAAGTCCGTGCCCATCCTCTCCGACGCGCGGGCAGGGCTCGAATCCCAGGGCATCACCGGCATCGTCGCGGTGGGCATCCGCGGCGGCAAGCCGGACGCCGGGCCGCTTCCGATGGGGCCGCACGGCATTCCGCGCATTCCCTCCGATGGCGGCGCCGGCATGTCCGGTCTCATCAGCTCCGCGCAGGGCGTCGCCCGCAAGATCGATCTGGTGCTCCAGGCCATCAACCCCGACGAGATCGCGTCCATCATCAAGAACGTGGACCTGTTCTCGAAGGCGGTGGCGGACCGCTCCAATGACGTCGCGACCCTCATCGAGCAGTCCAAGTCGCTGGTGACCCAGCTCAACGACGTCGCCGGCAAGGTGGATACCGTGGTGGCGAACCTGAAGGCGGCGACCGAGGACAAGAACGGCCTTCTGGCCCAGGCCACGGACGCCGCGACCTCCGTGCGCCAGCTCGCCGAAAATCTCGACCAGCGCACCGCTGTGCTCACGAACGAGATCAGCCGCTTCACCGGCCCCGGCCTGCGCCAGTACGAGGCGCTGGCGGTGGATGGCCGGCGCACCCTGGGCGAGATCGAGCGCGTGCTGCGCAGCATCGAGCGCAACCCGCAGCAATTCATTATGGGCGGCGGCACCTCCGTGCCCACCTACAGGCGATGAGCAGCAGCATGACCGACGCGCGCGGGAGCCGTTTCGATTTCCTGGGCGGCCTCAAGGCTGGCGGGGCCTGGGGCGTTCGCGCGGCGGTTCTCGGCCTCGGCCTGATGCTGGCGGCCTGCGGCTCCACGCCGACGCCCACCTACAACCTTTCCGCGCCCCAGGGCTTCAGCGCCGGGGGGCATGGGGAGGGGCAGCTCGTGGTGGCGCCGCCCTATGCGCTCGCCGCCCTCAACACCGACAAGATCTTCGTGGAGCCGGCGCCCGGCCAGATCGCCTATTTGGGCGACGCCCAGTGGGGCGACAGCCTCCCCTCGCTGCTGCAGGCGCGCATTATCCAGGCGTTCGAGAACGGCAGCAGGCTCAAGCGGGTCGCCCGCCCCGGCGAGGGGGTCGTGGCGGAATACCAGCTTGTCACGGATATCCGCGTGTTCGGCCTGCGCATCACGCCCGAGGGCCCGGTGGCGGTGGTGGAGCTTTCCGCGAAGCTGATCGGCAACCAGAGCGGGCGCATCCTCGCGGCGCAGGTGTTCAAGGCCCATGTGCCGGCGGCGAGCAGCTCCGGGCCGGATGCGACGGCCGCGCTCGACAAGGCATCGGATCAGGTTCTGGTCGCGATGGTGCGCTGGGCTGCGGCCAAGTTCTGAGCCCCGGCCTCTGCCCGCGGTTGCGGAATTGCACCGGGCGCGCGCCGGGCGTCTCCCACTGGCTCTGCGTATCCGGCCGGCCTGCGGCGTCTTTGACCAGCAGGGCCCCGCCGGGCTGACACACAATGACAAGTACCCTTACGCGAAGTGGTGCTTCAATGCAGCCGTCGCGCGGTCGCGCCCTGCCGCTGCGTGAAGGGCCGGATCCGCACCGGACATGGCGACCCGACGTGCTGCCGGCATGGGCAGCCGTTCACCGCAGGCAACGGGCGCGAGCAGGCGCTGTCCACGGTGTTCAGTTGGAGGAGCACATGATCCGATCCATAGGATATCTCACGAATCTGATGAAGCGCATGCTGCCCGCGTGCGCGATGCTGGTCATGATGGGGAGCGCGCAGAGCCAGGCGGAAGCCGGAGCCACCGGCATGATCGTGTGCAACCAGCCGTACGCGCTGTGTACTTCGGCGCCGTGCGTGCCAATGCCGGGCGACCCGGCCAAGGCGGTCTGCAACTGCACCGTGGAGAACGGCCCCAGCCTGGGGACACAGGCGTGCCCGACGCTGGCGCCCAGCACCGATGCCCGCGGCGTGCGCACCATCTACTCCACCTTTTCCTTCAAGCAGTTCGAGGCCGGCAAGAAGGTGCTGACCTGTCCTGGCGGCACGCCTTGGACCTTGTGCCTCAACAAGGTCTGCACGGTTGATCCGGCCGATCCCGGCAAGGCGGTGTGCACCTGCGATGTGAAGACCGATACCGCGGCGTGGGTCACCCTCGGCGGCGGCTGCGATGGCGGAACCTGCAAGGACCGCTATTGGTCCGGTGCGAGCGTTGAGCTGCTCAACGATGCAAGCGCGGTTCTCGCCAAGGCCGTCAAGCTGGCGAAGGCGCCCGTCAATTGGTGCCCTGTCGGCAAATAGCGCCGCGAAGGTCCTGGACGCAAAAAAAACCCGCCGGCGTGCAACCTCCGGCGGGTGTTTTCGTCGCGAGAGCGCGTACCGCGCTGTCAGATGCCGACCTTGTTGAGCTCGGCATAAACCTCGTCGGCCCAGGTGCGCAGGTCCATCAGGCCCGCATAAGCGGACCAGATCTCGATGCCGAACTTCTCGGCAAGCTCGTTCTCGGTCGCGGCCAGGGCGTCTTCCACCGGGGTGTAGGTGCGCTCAAGGTGGGGCCACAGCTCGGAGGTGCAGCGCGGCAGGTTGACGAAGTGGAGGTTCCGCCCCGCGCCCACCTTCTCGATGCGCTCGAAGCCCTGGGTTTCGAAGGTGCCGCCCACGGCGTTGCGCACCACGATGATGCTGGAGACCGGCAGCGCGCCGCCCACCACCACGTCCTCGATGAGGGTGGCGACATTCTCGATGGAGTGGCTCTCCGGCTTGGTGATGACCAGAAGGTCGATCTCCGGCGAGTTGCGCTGCTGCATGATGTGCGCGACGCGGCGATGGTGCGCCCACTGCACGAGCTGGGGTACCACGTTGGCGCCGAGGTCCAGGACCGCGCCGCCGGTCAGCAGCAGGCCGCCGAAGCGATCCCAGTAGCGCAGCGGGGCGTTAGCGTCGTTCTCGGTCTTGGACGAGGCGAGCTGCGAGCCGATGCCCAGCTCCAGCACCTTGGTGGGGAAGAACTTTCCGATCTTGGAATGGCCGGTCCCGTCGGTGAAGTCCGCCGCGACGAGCTTATAGGACAGCTCACGCTTCCTGAGGGCGGAGAACACCATCTGTGCAAGGGTCGTCTTGCCTTGGCCGCCGGCGTAAGCGGCGCAGATATAGGTCTTCATGCGTGGGAGGCTCCCTGACTGGGTCGGAGGCGGCGCTCTGGCGGCGGACTGCCGGAAAATTGTACCGAAAGTCCTTTACACTTTGAAGTCGATGCCCCCGGCACCACGCGCCGGGGGCCCTGTGCCGCCTCAGTCGAGGCGGCCGGCCACATGGGCGAGCAGGGTGTAGACCTTGCCCGAGTCCGATGTGAGGTAGGTGCGGGCGAGCACATCGCCCCGCTCACCGGCGCTGGCCTGTTCCAGCAGGCGATCGAAATCGCCGATGTAGCGGTTCACCTCTTCGCGGAAGCCGGGCTCTTCCTGGTGGCGCCGGCGGATCGCCTCGAAGGCCTGGAGGCCGTGGAGGGTGTAGATGCGCCGGGTGAAGGCGCCGCGCTGGCCCTTCAGGCGGCGGTCCCAGCACTCGGCGGCCGCGGCGGTGTCGATGACGCGGCCGATGTCGGCGGTCAGCGCCTCGATGGTCTCGGGCGCCGGCCGCGGGGCCGGGCGGGCGGCCGGGCGGCGCGGAGGCACCAAGCTCTCTGGCCGGCGGCGGGGCGCGGCCTCGAGACGGGTCTCTTCCTGCCGGGTCTCGGGCTCGGGCTCGTGGGTTTCCTCCCGGCGAGCCTCCTCCTGCCGCAGGTCACCGGCCGCCACGGCGAGCAGCTCGCTCAGCAGCTCCTCGTGGTCGGTGAGGGGTGCCGCGGCCTCGGCCGGGGTCTGGACCTCGGCCACGGGCGCATGCACCTCGGGGGCGGCGGGCGCCGCCGGCAGGGGCGCGGCTTCCGCCTCGGCGCGGCGGGGCAGGGTGGGGATGCGGCGGCCCGGGGCGGGACGCTCCGCCGGCTCGGCCTGGACGGGGAGCGCGTGCTCCACCTCGCGCGCCACCGAGGCGAGGGCGAGATCCTGCACCGAAGCGCGGGCGCCGGCCTCCACCACGTCGAAGGCGTGGCCCTGGCGGGCGACGATCTCGTTCAGCTCGGCGAGGGCCTTGATCTGCTCGGCCACGGCGCGGCGCATGGTGGCGGCGCTCGCCTCGGTCTCGGCGGGCAGCTCCAGGATGCCGCGCTTCATTTCGGCGCGAGCGAGCTCGATGGCCTGCTGAACCTCCTCCGTGGTGCGCTTCAGCTCCCGCGCGGCGGAGGTGAACTGGGCGCCGGTGTCACCGAACATGCGCTGCACGTCCTGGAGCGCGGCCTCGTAGGTCTGCTTCAGGGCGGCGGCCATGCGCGTGCGCTCGGTGTCGGCGGCCTCGCGCATCAGGTCGATCTGGCCTTCCATGGCCTTGGTGGAGCCTGAAGCGGCCTCGGACACCACGCCGGCGATCTCGCGGGCGCGGTCCTGGGCGGCCTTGAAGGCATCCTCCAGCATGGCATGGAAGTGCTGCATGCGGCCGTCCATGTCGGCGACGCGGGCGGTCATGGCGCCGCCGAGCTCCTCCAGGGCGGCGCGGCGGGCGTTGAGGGTGGCCTCGACCCGCTCCTGGGTGGTGCCCAGGGCCTGGGAGGCCTCGCCCAGGGAGCGGCCCTGCTGCTCCAGGCGCTCGGTGAGGGTGTTGATCTCCGAGAGCGTGGTGCCGGACAGGCCCTTGAGGGCGGTGATCTGGGTGTCGAAGCGCTGGGCGGTGGCGTCGGCCGTGCGGCCGATGCTCTCCACCGTGGAGCCGAAGTCCTCCACCTGCCGGGCGAAGGTGCCGGAGAAGTCGCCGAGGTTGCTCACGGCGCCGGACATGGCGTTCTGGAAGGTGGAGTTGGCCTCGCCCAGGCGCTCGATGATGGCCTGCACATCGCCCTTGAGGGCGGTGTTGGTGGCGGTGATCTCCGACACGGCACGCTGGCTGGTGCGCTCCAGGGCCACCAGGAAGGCGCCGTTCTTGTCGTCGATGAGGTGGGCGATCTCGTTCAGCCGGGTGCCGAGCGCGTCCGCCACCTTCTCGGCGTGGCCGGTGAGGGCCTGGCCGACATTGAGCGACAGGTCGGTGAGCGAGCGCTCCACCTCGGCCGCATTGGTCTTCAGCGTGCCGGAGACGCTCTCCACGCGGCTCGCCAGGGTGTCGGCGATGGCGCCGCCGCGGACTTCCAGCTCCTTGGCCACGCCGTCGAGGCGGCCGAGCACCAGCTCCTCGATGCGGTGGACGCGGCCGTCCAGCAGGCTGGCGATCTCCTGGGCGCGACCGCCGAGGGCGCGGTGCACCACCTCGGCGCGCTCCATGAGCACCTCGCCCAGGACCTTGTTGCGGCTGGCGAAGAAGCCGTCCAGCGTGTCCACCGACTTGTCGAGGGCGGCGGTGGCGCTGGCGGTGCCGTCCGCCAGCGTGCGGGCAAGGTTGACGGTGCGGCTCGCCAGGGTCTCGGTGAGGCTCTGGGCGCGCTGGTCCAAGGTCTGCTCGATGCGGGCGATGCGCTGGTCGAGGGCGCCGGCCACGTTGGAGGTGGTGGAGGCGAGGCGCTCGTCGAGATTGTCCACCGCGAGCCGCAGGTTCTCGTTCACCTCGTTCACGCGCAGGTTGATCTGGTCGATCAGCTCGGGGGCCTGCAGCTTCACGGTGTTGTCGAAGGCGCGCACACCGTCGTTCACCGCGCGGGCGAAGGCCGTGCCGTCGTGGTGCAGGCGGTCCGCCAGCGCCGCGCCCTGCACGGAGAAGGCCTCGTCGATGGCCTTGAGGTGGGTGCCGAGCATCTCCTTGATGGCGTCGCCCTTGGTGCCGATGCCGGCCACCAGGGTTTCCGCCGTCTCGCGGAAGGCGTCGGTGGCCTTGCTGCCGCGCGCGCCGATGGCCTTGGTGAGCTGGTTGCCCACGGCGGAGAGGCGATCGGTGACATCGGCGCTGGTGGCGGTAAGCGCGGCGGCGATCTCGTCGCCCCGGTCGGCGAGGCCCGCGCCGATCTGGGCGGCGGAGCGGTCGAGGCTGGCGGCCACGCGGTCGCCCGCCTCGGCGAGGCGCTGGGGCAGGCTCTCGCCGCGCACGGCGATGGCGTCCACGATGCGCTGGCTGGTGCCTTCGATGCGTGCGGCGATATCGCCGCCGCGGGTGGCGATGGTCTCGTTGATGATCTCGCCGGTGCGCTCCAGCTGCAGCACCAGCGCGGTGCCGCGGCTGTCGAAGTCGGAGACGGCGGCCTCGGCGGTGGCGCGGAAGAGGTCCCCGGCCATGCCGACACGCTCGGCCAGCTCGTCGGCGCGGCCCACGATGGCGCCGGTGAGGTTGTCGCCGCTCTTCTCGAGCTGCGCCACCAGCGCCGCGCCGCGGTCGTCGAAATGGGCCACGGCGGCCTCGGTGGCCGTGCGGAAGGCGTCGCTGGCGGCGCCCACCCGCGCGGCGATGGCCTCGCCCTGGCTGGAGAGCGCGCCGGTGATGGTTTCGCCGGACCGCTCGAGCTGCGCCACGAGGGCGGCGCCGCGGTTGTCGAAGTCGGCCACGGTGGCTTCGGCTGCCGCGCGGAAGGTGTCGCTGGAGGTGCCCACGCGCTCGGCGATGGCCTCGCCCTGGCTGGAGAGCGCGCCGGTGATGGCCTCGCCGGAGCGCTCGATCTGCGCCACGAGGGCGGTGCCGCGATTGTCGAAGTCGGCGATCGCGGCCTCGGTGGCGGCGCGGAAGGCATCGCTGGTGCCGGCGATGCGCGCCGCCACCTCGGCGCTGCGATCGCCGAGGTTCCGGCCGATGGCCTCGCCGCTGGTCTCCAGATGCTTCACCAGGTCGGCGCCGCGGGTGCCGAAATCGGCCACGATGGCCTCGGTGGCGCCGCGGAAGGCCTCGCTCGCGGCATCGATGCGGGCGGCGATCTCGACGGTGAGGTTGCCGCCGTTCTCCGCCAGCGTGTCGTCGATGTTCTTCTTCAGGCGTTCCAGGTTGACGTTGACGTCCTCGCCCCAGCGGTCGATCAGCACCGCCACGTCGGAGGTGGTGGACAGCAGGTTGGAGGCGAGGTCGTCGGTGCGCGACTTGAGCGTCTGCACCATGGCGTCGGCGGAATTGGAGAGATCCTGGCGGATCTCGGTGCCGGTGATCTGCAGGCGGTCGATCAGCTCGGTGCCCTTGGCGGTGAGGCCGTCGATCATGGAATCGCCCACGCGGGCGAGGGCGGAGGTGATGTGCTCGCCCTTCTCGCCCAGGATCTCCGTGACGCGCTCGCTGGCGATGAGCATGGTCTCGTGGATACGGGCGGAGGCGTCGCGCACCTCGTTGGAGAGCACGGTCTCGGCGCCGGCGATGCCGTCGCGCAGGCGCTCCGTTTCGATCTGGATGTTGTGGCGCTCGGCCTGGAGCTCGTCGATGAGGGTGCGGATGCGCACCTCGTTGTCCTCGTAGGCGCGCTCCAGCAGCGAGACCTCGGTGCGCACCATGGCTTCCAGCTCACCGGCGCGGGAGACGGCGCGGTCGAGCCCGTCGCCCATGGCCGCCACCTCGCGGCGCACGGCCTGGCCCACGTTCACCACGGTGTCGGTGGCGAGGGCTTCCGGCTCGGCGAGGCGCATGGCCACCTCGGCCATGGAGCGGGCGATGGCCTGCAATTCCTGCGAGCGGCGGATCAGCACCGCCATGCCGAAGAAAGCCAGCGGCGGCACCAGGATGGAGGCAAACACGCCGAGCAGCACCGGCGAGTTGGCGAGCGACTGGATGCCTTCCGAGCTGGCCATCAGGCCCCGGTGGTAGGTGTAGGCGAGGGCGACACCGACGGCCACCCACAGCAGCGAGACCGCCGCGGCCCACCAGTAGGGCGCGGCCGAGGGGCGCCGCTGGAGCTGGTTCACCACGCGGCCCACGCTCTGGCGATCGTCATTGGCGGCGCGGCGGTCGCCGCCGCGGCCGTCAGCGGCGCGGCGGGGCGCTTCGCGGCGCGGCTCGGCGTCGGCGTCGGCGTCGCGCTGGGCACGCCGGCCGATGGGCCGCACGCCCGGAGCGGGCAGGGGACGATCCGGCCGGGGCAGGGGACGTTCCGCGATGGCGAGGGGCTCCTGCGCCTCGGGCTCGGGCAGCTCCGGCAGGGCGTCCTCCGCCTCCAGGGGCTCGACGGGCTCGGTCTCCCGCGCCGCGCGGGCCTGCTCGGCGTTGTCCAGCTCCAGCGTCAGCGCCTCCTGAATCGCCGAGAGGGCGACCTCGGTCGGATCCTGGATCTTCATCGGAGTCTTCATGTCGCCGTCGCCTTTGCCTTCGGAGCAGGCTTCCGGCATCACCTGCCGGCTCACCAAGCGCCTGTCTTGCGAGGCCATGGCGGCACCCGGCCCACCGGCCGCGCGCACCCATGGAAATGGTTTACTGTTTCTTATGATAGCCTTCGCGCTGAAGGCTTTGAACCGGCCGTCTTCCGAGAATGAAGATATCGTTAATCCCGGTGGCAGCGGGGTGTGCGCGCATCGGTGCTGGCCTCGCCGGGGCGTTGGGGCTATAGGCGGCTCGGCCTTCCCTGGAAGGACTTCAATCCATTCGGCGCGGTTACGGCGGAACCATGGTCGCGATCACTTTCATCGAATTCGACGGCACCTCCCACAAGGTGGAGGCGCCCGAGGGCGCCACGGCCATGGAGGCGGCGGTGCGCAACGGCGTGCCCGGCATCGTGGCGGAATGCGGCGGGGCCTGCGCCTGCGCCACCTGCCACGTCTATGTGGACGAAGCATGGCTCGATAAGGTGGGCGAGCCCTCCGAGATGGAGGAGGGCATGCTGGACTTCGCGACCGACGTGCGCCCCAACTCGCGCCTCTCCTGCCAGATCAAGCTCACGACGGAGCTCGAAGGCCTGGTGCTGCGCACGCCCGAGAACCAGGGCTGACGCGCCCCGGCGGGGCGGTGCTCATGTTTCCTTTACGCCGGGGCGCCACACTGTCGCCTGCGCCGTGGGGGATAGACCATGCCATCCGTCACCGCTTCCGCCGGGAGACCTGCTGCCGTGCCGCCCGCCAACGCTCCGGCGCCGACCATCCTCGTGTTCGATTCCGGTGTCGGCGGGCTGTCCGTGTTCCGCGAGGTGGCCCATGCCCGGCCCGACGCCCACTTCGTCTATGCCGCCGATGACGCCGGCTTCCCCTATGGCGGCCTGAGCGACCACGCCCTCGTGGCGCGGGTGGACGACGTTCTCGGCCGGCTCATCGCGCTGACCGCCCCCGCCCTGGTGGTAATCGCCTGCAACACGGCCTCCACCGTGGTGCTGCCGGCGCTCAGGGCGCGCCATCCCATGCCTTTCGTGGGCACCGTGCCTGCGGTGAAGCCGGCCTGCGCGGCCTCCCTCAGCGGCCGGGTCAGCATTCTCGCCACCCCCGGCACCGTACGGCGGGACTACACCGCCGGCCTCATCCGCGCCTTCGCCGCCCAGTGCGATGTCACCCTGGTGCCGAGCGTTCGCCTCGCCGCCCTCGCGGAGGACGCGCTCGCCGGCCGCGCGGTGACGGATGACGCCATCCGCTCCGAGATCGCGCCCTGCTTCGTGGACCGTGACGGCCGCCGCACCGACACCGTGGTACTGGCCTGCACCCATTATCCCCTGCTGCGCCCATGGCTGGAGCGGCTCGCCCCCTGGCCGGTTTCCTGGGTGGACCCGGCCCCCGCCATCGCGCGGCGGGTGACGCAGCTCCTCGGTTCCGCACCGGAGCGTAGCCTGTCGCGCCCGCTGGTGCGCTTGATCTCAACCGCCCGCCCGCTCGATGGCGCGCGCATTGCCGCCGTGATCGGGCGCGCGGTGGCGCTGCCGGACGTGCTGCCCTGGCCGCTGGCCGCGGCGAGCTGACACACAAGGAGGATTTCATGGCCGTTCGGGTCGACCGCCGCGCCGTCTCGTTCGGCCTGCTGGGGGCCGCTCTGCTGGGCGCCGCCCCCGCCTTCGCGCAGAAGGCGGCCAAGCCCTTTCCCGCCTGGGTGGAGCAGTTCCGCGCACGGGCCCGCGCCCGCGGCGTCTCGGATGCCACCTATGACGAGGTGTTCCGCGGCCTAAAGCCGGACACCAGCGTCTACGCTCAGGACCGGGCGCAGCCGGAGTTCACGGAGCAGACCTGGCAATATCTCAATCGGCGCGTTTCCGATTGGCGCATCGCCACCGGCCAGGAGCGCGCGCGGCAATATGCGGGCCTGTTCGGCCGCATCGAGCAGGCGTTCGGCGTCGATCGGCGGGTGATGCTCGGCTATTGGGGCATGGAGAGCGCCTTCGGCGATGTGCTCGACAATCCCAAGCACATGAAGCCCATCTTCCCCTCCCTGGCCGCCCTCGCGTGGGGCGATCCGCGCCGCCGCACCTATTGGGAGGCGGAGCTGCTGAACGCCCTGGTCATCGTCCAGCGCGGCTGGGGCACGCCGCAGGAGATGACGGGCTCCTGGGCCGGCGCCATGGGCCACACCCAATGGATGCCCGAGGTGTGGCTCAACATGGGCGTGGACTTCGACGGTGACGGGCGCATCTCGCCCTTCGGCAAGCCGGATGATGCCCTCGCCGGCACCGCCAACTATCTGGTGAAGCGCGGCAAGTACCGGCGCGGCGAGCCCTGGGGCGTGGAAACGAAGCTGCCGGCGGGCTTCAACACCGCCTTCGCCGACAACAAGACATGGCGGCCGCTCTCCCAATGGGGCGACCTCGGCGCCACCACCGTGGATGGCCGCTCGCTCTCCGGCTACGACGAGGCGGCGCGCCTGTGGCTGCCCGGCGGGCCGGGCGGGCCGGCGCTGCTGCTGTTCCACAATTTCTATGCCGTGCGCTCCTACAATCCCTCCTCCAATTATGCGCTCGCGGTGGTGCATCTGGGCGACCGCATCATGGGGGAGGGGCCGTTCGTCACCCCCTGGCCGGGCGGCGAGCGGGCGCTCACCCTGGCCGAGGTGCAGGAGGTGCAGCAGCGCCTGACCGCCGCCGGCTTCGGGACCGGCGGCACCGATGGGCGCGTGGGCGCAGACACCATGCGCGCCGTGCGCGCCTTCCAGCAGAAGGCCGGCATCGCGCCCGCCGACGGCTATGCCTCCATCGAGGTGCTGAACGCCCTGCGCCAGGGGCGATAGAGCGTTTTCGGGCGAAGTGGAGACCGGTTCGCCTGAAGAAAACGCGTCAACCCGCGAATCTGGAACGTTTCCCCGATTCCATGAAACAGGGACACGCTCCAGCGCGCCGGAGCGTGGCGCTCAGCTCGCGATCACGGCCTTGAAGTTGGCATAGAGCTGCCTCGCGGCGGCCTGGAACACCGGCATCTTCTCCCGCGTGGCGGCTTCGAGCGCCGCCTGTCCGCCGGGGCCGGTGATGGCCTCCAGGGCGCAGCGGTATTCCGTGATGGCGCCCCATTCGGGCACCGTCGCGTCGGTGAGCTCCACATGATACTGGATGCCGAAGGCGCGCCGGCCCACCTGGATGGCCTGAATGGGACAGTGCGCATTCTCGGCGAGGATGGCGGCGCCCGCCGGCGCTTCCAGCACCGCCGCGCCGTGCCACTGCAAGGTGGGGAATGTGGGGGCGAGGCCCCGGAACAGCGCCGCCTCGCGGCCGGCGGCGGTCAGCGACACCTCCGTGACCCCGACCTCCGGCTTCGCCATGAGGCCCACCTTGCCGCCCAGCGCATCGGCGAGCAACTGGTGGCCGAGGCACACGCCGAGATAGGGCCGATCCTTCGCCACCCACTCGCGGATGGCGGCCTTCTCCGGCACCAGCCAGGGGTGCTCCGCCTCCTGCCACACGTCCATGGGGCCGCCGAACACCATCAGCACGTCATAGCCGTCGAGGGGCGGAATCGTCTCGCCCTCGTCCAGCTCCACCGGGTGCCATGCGATGCCGTCGGCCTTCATGAGGTCGCGGAAGCTGCCGGGGTGCTCGGCGGCGACGTGCTGGAACACGAGGATCTTCATGGGGAAGCGGCTCCGGTGAAAGCTGGCCGGAAGCTAGAGGCAAGCGGTGCGTCCGCAAGGCCAAATGACGGGCAGGGCGGGATGCCTTTTTGATCGGGTAGGCGGCAAACGTTGACTTCCCGCGCGTGAGCCCTTAAGAGGCGCGAACCTTTCGGGCCGCCTTCGGCCCGTTTGGCGTTTCACGCACCCGTGGCGTCTTGCGGCAGCGCGCTGCAAGGGCCTGTCGGCGGAAGACCTTCGAGCCCCCGGGCCGGAGGGCGTCCGCAGAGGAGGGGCGCGATCCCACTTAACATCAGAACATCAAGGATCCGCGTTACATGAGCAAGCGCATTGCGGCCAAGCACAAGATCGACCGCCGTCTTGGCGAGAACATCTGGGGCCGCTCCAAGAGCCCGGTGAACCGCCGCGAGTACGGCCCCGGCCAGCATGGCCAGCGCCGCAAGGGCAAGCTGTCCGACTTCGGCGTTCAGCTGCGCGCCAAGCAGAAGCTGAAGGGCTATTACGGCCCCATCGGCGAGAAGCAGTTCCACAAGACCTATGTGGAAGCCGGCCGCCTGAAGGGCGACACCGGTGCGAACCTGATCGGCCTCCTGGAGCGCCGCCTGGACGCCGTGGTGTACCGCGCCAAGTTCGTGCCCACCATCTTCGCCGCCCGCCAGTTCGTGTCGCATGGCCACATCAAGGTCAACGGCAAGCGCCTGAACGTCCCGTCCTACCTCGTGAAGGTGGGTGACGTGATCGAGGTGAAGGAATCCTCCCGCCAGCTGGCCCTCGTGCTCGAGGCCCAGCAGCTCGGCGAGCGCGACGTGCCCGATTATCTCGAGGTCGACGCCAGCAAGCCCGCGGTGCGCTTCGCCCGCGTGCCCGAGCTGAACGAGGTGCCCTATCCGGTGCAGATGGAACCGAACCTGGTGGTCGAGTTCTACTCGCGCTGATCGCTTCGGCGAGGACAAGGAAAAGGCCGCCCTTCGGGGCGGCCTTTTTTGTTGGAGCGGAGCGTCGGCGGGAAGAGCGGGTCAGCCCGCCTTCAGCTCCTCGGCCGCGGCGGCCAGGAACTCGTCCATGCTCCGGCGAATCTGGTGGTCGGAAACGGCGACGCCCTTGGCGTCGAAGTCCGTGCGCAGCTTGCGGAACACATCCTCGTCGCCGGCTTCCTCGAGATCGGCGATCACCACTTCCTTGGCGTAGGCCTCCGCTGCCTCTCCGAAGAGGCCGAGCTTTTGCGCGGCCCACAGGCCAAGCTTCTTGTTGCGACGGGCGAGCGCCTTGAAGCGGCTTTCCTCGTCCAGCGCGAAGCGCTTTTCAAACCCTTCCTCGCGCTTGTCGAACGTGGTCATCGTAGCCCTCTTCGTGACGATTTTCGTAACCGGCTTGGAACCGGGATTGATTAGCACGGTGCCCAGAAGCGTCCTGTCGCCCGCGCGCGTGCCTTGAATATAGGGCACCTCTCTCTAGATCAACGGCAGTCGCCCGCTGCCCCATGTCGCGGTCGTGTCATCGCGAACGCCATCGTAACCCATCGCAGAATCAGGAAGAAGCCTTTCCGTCGGAAGGTGAGACGAGACAAAGCGGGGCAGGAGGGAACAGCATACCGTTTGCCGGCGAAAAGTCTGCGACGTTTGCATGATTGACGCAGTTGCGTTGTGTCCGGGCTCGGGATCGGCTAGTGTCCGCTCGGGTTCGGTTTCAACTGTCCGACAGCCAGCCGCGCCCCGCCGAGGAGCGTCACCAGAACGGAGCCTTGGCACACCCATGGATTTCCTCAATCGACGGTATACACCCATGTCGCGCCGCCGCCGTATCTACGAAGGCAAGGCGAAGGTCCTCTATGAAGGCCCGGAGCCCGGCACTCTCATCCAGCACTTCAAGGATGACGCGACCGCCTTCAACGCCAAGAAGCACGATGTCATCGATGGCAAGGGCGTGCTCAACAACCGGATCTCGGAGTACGTCTTCTCCCGGTTGAACGATATTGGCGTGCCGACTCACTTCATTCGCCGCCTGAACATGCGCGAGCAGCTGATCCGCGAGGTGGAGATCATCCCGCTGGAGATCGTGGTGCGCAATGTCGCGGCCGGCTCGCTCTCCACCCGGCTCGGAATCGAGGAAGGCACCCAGCTGCCGCGCTCGATCATCGAGTTCTACTACAAGAACGACGCGCTCAACGACCCGATGGTGTCGGAAGAGCACATCACCGCCTTCGGCTGGGCCACCACCCAGGAGATCGACGACATCATCGCGCTCGCGATCCGCGTCAACGATTTCCTGTCCGGCCTTTTCCTCGGCGTCGGCATCCGTCTCGTGGACTTCAAGATGGAATGCGGTCGCCTCTGGGAAAACGACATGATGCGGATCGTCGTCGCCGACGAGATCAGCCCCGATTCGTGCCGGCTGTGGGACATCAAGTCCAACGACAAGCTGGACAAGGATCGTTTCCGCCGCGACATGGGCGGGCTGGTCGAGGCCTACACGGAAGTGGCGCGCCGGCTCGGCATCCTCATGGAGAACGAGAACACCCAGGGCAAGGGCCCGGTGCTGGTCAAGTGAGGCCGGACGGCGCATTGAGCCCGGTCGGCAAATAGTGCTACGCGGGGGCCCTGAGGCCCCCGTTTGCGTTCGGCCCAGGCCGTGCCGGCTGGCCGGCGCCGCGGAAACCGGCGCGCGCGGCGCGCGAAACGAGAGAAGGTGTCATGAAGGCACGCGTGATCGTCACATTGAAGTCGGCGGTGCTTGACCCGCAGGGCAAGGCCATCGAGGGCGCGCTGCGCTCGCTCGGCGTCAACGGGGTGCAGAGCGTGCGCCAGGGCAAGGTGTTCGACGTGGAACTCGCCGGCAACGACCGCGACACCGCCGAAACCTCCCTGAAGGAAGCCTGCGACAAGCTGCTGGCGAACACCGTTATCGAGACCTACCGGATCGAGTTCGCCTGAGCCTGAGGTCAGCTGCATGCCGGTGCCGCCGAAGGGACGCCATGGCTGAGATCGCGAGAGAGCGGATCCATGACGCCCGGCCGGATGGCCGCTGGCGGAAGGCCCTTGGTGTCCGCGTGCCGGCCGCAGGCTTTCAGCAGGACGTGAACCACCCCATGGCGCCACCTTCGTGCTCGCGGACGGTCACGGTGCGCCCGCCCTGCGCATCGCACGCCGCCCGGACAGCGCCGTCGCCCATAGAGAGACCATGAAACCTGCCGTCATCCTCTTCCCCGGCTCCAATCGTGAGCGGGATGCCGCGCGTGCCCTGAGGCTCGTCGCCGGCGCCAAGCCGAACATCGTCTGGCACGCGGAGCATGAGCTGCCGGCGGGCACCGATCTCGTGGTGCTGCCCGGCGGCTTCTCCTATGGCGACTACCTGCGCTGCGGCGCCATTGCCGCCCGCGCCAACATCATGAACGCGGTGCGTGCCCATGCCGCCAAGGGCGGACTGGTGCTTGGCATCTGCAACGGCTTCCAGATCCTGTGCGAGGCCGGGCTGCTGCCGGGCGTGCTGGTGCGTAACGCGCGCCTGCGCTTCGTCTGCCGCGAGGTGCTGCTGCGCGTGGAGCGGGCCGATACCGCCTTCACCAAGGCCTATCGCAAGGCGGACCTCATCCGCATCCCCGTCGCCCACGGCGAGGGTAATTACACCGCCGACGAGGCCACCATCACCGAGCTGGAGAAGGAAGGCCGCGTCGCCTTCCGCTATGCCCGCCCGGACGGCCAGATCGACGAGACCGACGGCCCCAACGGCTCCATCAACGGTATCGCCGGCATCTATTCCGAGAAGTTCAACGTGCTCGGCATGATGCCGCACCCGGAAAACTACATCGAGCCGGAGATCGGCCCGACCGACGGGCGTGGCTTGTTCGAAAGCCTCGCCGGCGCCCTCAAAGCGGCGTGACGCCCGCCCCAATTCGGATCGACCCGCTGTGACCCTTCTCAACACGCCCCGCATCTCTCCGGAACTGGTGGCCGAGCACGGCCTGAAGCCGGAGGAGTACGAGCACTTCGTGAAGCTCATCGGTCGCGAGCCGAGCATCACGGAGCTCGGCATCGTTTCCGCCATGTGGAACGAGCACTGTTCCTACAAGTCCTCCAAGGTGTGGCTGCGCACCCTGCCCACCACCGGCCCGCGGGTGATCCAGGGCCCCGGCGAGAACGCCGGCGTGGTCGACATCGGTGACGGGCAGGCCGTCGTCTTCAAGATGGAGAGCCACAACCACCCCTCCTTCATCGAGCCCTACCAGGGCGCGGGAACAGGTGTGGGCGGCATCCTGCGCGACGTGTTCACCATGGGCGCGCGCCCCATCGCGGCGCTCAACCTGCTGCGCTTCGGCGATTGCCACAACGCCAAGACCCGCCGCCTGCTGGCCGGCGTGGTGGCCGGCATCGGCGGCTATGGCAACTCCTTCGGCGTGCCCACGGTGGGCGGCTCGGTAGGGTTCCACAAGCGCTACAACGGCAACATCCTCGTCAACGCCATGGCGGTCGGCATCGCCAAGACGGATGAGATCTTCTACGCCGCCGCGACCGGCGTGGGCCGCGCCATCGTCTACCTCGGCTCCAAGACCGGGCGCGACGGCATCCACGGCGCCACCATGGCCTCGGCGGAGTTCGGAGCCGACGCGGAGGAGAAGCGCCCGACCGTGCAGGTGGGCGACCCCTTCGCGGAGAAGCTGCTGCTGGAGGCGTGCCTCGAGATCATGCAGGCGGGCTGCGTGGTGGCGATCCAGGACATGGGCGCCGCTGGCCTCACCTGCTCCGCGGTGGAGATGGGCGCCAAGGGCGACCTGGGCGTGGAGCTGAACCTCGACGCCGTGCCCTGCCGCGAACAGGGCATGACCGCCTATGAGATGATGCTCTCGGAGAGCCAGGAGCGCATGCTCATGGTGATCGCCGACGGCAAGGAGGACGAGGCGGAGGCCATCTTCCGCAAATGGGGCCTCGACTTCGCGATCGTGGGCCACACCACCGATACCCTGCGCTTCGTGGTGAAGCACAAGGGCGAGGTGGAAGCCGACCTGCCCATTAAGGAGCTTGGCGACGAGGCGCCGGAATACCACCGGCCCTACGACGAACCGGCCGAGCGCCCCGTGATCGACCCGGCCGAGGTGCGCACGTCGCTCTCGGTGGCGGATGCGCTGGAGCGCCTCATCGCCTCGCCGGACCTGTGTTCCAAGCGCTGGGTGTGGGAGCAGTACGACCACCTCATCCTGGGCAACACCGTGCAGAAGCCCGGCGGTGACGCGGCCGTGGTGCGGGTGGACGACGGCCCCAAGGCGCTGGCCTTCACCACCGACGTGACGCCCCGCTATTGCGAGGCCGGGCCCTTCGAGGGCGGCAAGCAGGCGGTGGCCGAGGCGTGGCGCAACCTGACCGCCGTGGGCGCGCTGCCCATCGCGGCCACGGACAACCTCAATTTCGGCAACCCCGAGAAGCCTGAGATCATGGGCCAGTTCGTGGCCTGCGTGAAGGGGATCGGCGCCGCTTGCGAGGCGCTGGACTTCCCCATCGTCTCCGGCAACGTGAGCCTCTACAACGAGACCAACGGCAAGGCGATCCTGCCCACGCCGTCCATCGGCGGCGTTGGTCTCATCGACGATCTCGCCCAGGCGATGACGCTGGACTTCAAGGCCTCCGGCGAGCTGGTCCTGCTCATCGGCAAGACCACGGGCTGGCTCGGCGCCTCTGCGTTCCTCGCCACGGTATGCGAGCGGGAGGAGGGCGCGCCCCCGCCCGTGGACCTGGTGGCGGAAAAGCGGAACGGCGATTTCGTGCGGGCCCTCATCCAGGATGGCATCGCGACCGCGGTGCACGACATTTCCGATGGCGGCCTGCTGGTGGCGCTGGCGGAAATGGCCATGGCCGGCCACATGGGCGCCTCGCTGGAAGCGCCGGCGGAGGGCATGGACCCCTACGCTTGGTGGTTCGGCGAGGATCAGGCGCGCTATGTGGTCACGGTGCCCTCGGGCCACGGCGTGGAGGTCATCCGCCACGCCCAGGCGGCCGGCGTGCCGGTGACGAAGCTCGGCAAGACCGGCGGCGACCGCTTGATCCTGCCCGGCGACCGTTCGATCATCGTCGAATCGCTCAGGGACCGCCACGAGACGTGGCTGCCCATCTACATGGGCGCGTCCTGAAGACGCGTCCATGAGCGGTTGCCCCGCGCACCGGCGCGTGGCCATCGCCAGAAGCTGTTGAGAATACGCATCATCTTCAAGCGATACGGGTATCCACCTCGCTTGAAGATACGCCAAAGAGCCCTTGCCGGAGGATCGACCCGCATGCCGATGCAGGCCCGCGACATCGAAGCGCTCATCAAGTCCGCCCTTCCCGACGCCTCGGTGATGATCGAGGACCTCGCGGGGGACGGGGACCACTATGCCGCCCGCATCGTCTCGGAGGCGTTTCGCGGCAAGAGCCGGGTGCAGCAGCACCAGATGGTCTATGCGGCGCTGCGGGGCACCATGGGCGGGGAACTGCACGCCCTGGCGCTGCACACCTCCGTTCCCGAGAAGGGCTGAGCCGGCCGTCGGCTCCGGGCCACGACCGAGTTCCAAGCATCATGCCCGGGCCTGACCCGGGCATTTTTGCGTGGCGGGGCAGGAAGCTGGGCGGAACGCGGACCTTGCACTTTGGCCGGGGAGGGCCGATCTTCAGGGCAGTGGGCCGGATGTTTCGGCCCGGCAGCTTGGATTCGATCTCATGGGCATTCGCGAAGACATCGACGGCATCGTGAAGTCGTCGGACGTGGTCCTCTTCATGAAGGGCACCCCGCAGTTCCCGCAGTGTGGCTTCTCGGGGCAGGTGGTGCAGATCCTCGATCACGTCGGCGTGCCCTTCAAGGGCGTGAACGTGCTGGAGAACGATGCTGTCCGCCAAGGCATCAAGGAATATGCCAACTGGCCGACCATTCCCCAGCTCTACATCAAGGGCGAGTTCATCGGCGGCTGCGACATCGTGCGTGAGATGTTCCAGTCGGGCGAGCTGATCCCGCTCCTGGAGGAGAAAGGCATCGCCATCCGCGACAAGGCCATCGGCTGACCGCGCGTGAGCGAAGAGGATGTTGAGGCGCCGCAGCCGGCGCCTTCGCCCGTTCCCGCGCCAGCGGGATGGGTGATGAAAGTGGCGGTCACGCTTGGTCTTCTCGCCGATGCCGGGCTGGTGGTGCTGCTGCTGGCGCTCGCGGGCGTGGTGTTTGGCGCGGGGCAGGGGGGTGGTGGCGAAGGCTCGGCCATCCTGGGCTGGAGCCTGACGCTCGCCGTGTGCGTCATCGCGCCTCTGTTGGCGCTGCCCATGTGGCGGCGCGGGCGGCGGGACATTGCTCTCGCCACCATCTGGCTGCCGGTGATCGCGCTGCTTCTGGGCATTCTGATCGGAACGCTTTGAGGCGGGGCCAAATGCCCGGTCAAGGCGCCAGGCTGCCACATGCATGAAAAAAGGCCCGCCGGGAGGCGGGCCTTTTCTTTTGCGGCTTCGGTTTTCAGGCGTGGCCAAACACGCGCCTGAAAATGGTGTCCACGTTCTTGAAGTGGTAGCCGAGGTCGAACTTCTCGTTGATATCGTCCTCGGAGAGATACTTGCGCACATCCGCATCGTTCAGCAGGAAGGTGCGGAAGTCGCCCTCGCCGCGCCAGACCTTCATGGCGTTGCGCTGCACGAGGCGATAGCTGTCCTCGCGGCTCGCGCCTTTCTGGGTCAGCGCCAGCAGCACCCGCTGGGAGTGGATGAGCCCGCCCAGCTTGTCCATGTTCTTCTGCATGTTGTCCGTATGGACCACCAGCTTGTCCATCACGCCGGTGAGGCGGGAGAGGGCGAAGTCCAGGGTCACGGTGGCGTCGGGGCCGATCATGCGCTCCACGGAGGAGTGGGAGATGTCGCGCTCGTGCCAGAGCGCCACGTTCTCCAGCGCCGGCGTCACATAGGCGCGCACCATACGGGCGAGGCCGGTGAGGTTCTCGGTGAGCACCGGGTTGCGCTTGTGTGGCATGGCCGATGAGCCCTTCTGGGCCTCGGAGAAATATTCCTCCGCCTCCAGCACCTCGGTGCGCTGGAGATGGCGCACCTCGATGGCGAGCCGCTCCACGGAGGAGGCGACCACGCCCAGGGTGGCGAAGAACATGGCGTGGCGGTCACGCGGGATCACCTGGGTGGAGACGGGCTCCACGGTGAGGCCGAGCTTCTCCGCCACATGCTCTTCCACGCGGGGGTCGATGTGGGCGAAGGTGCCCACCGCGCCGGAGATGGCGCAGGTGGAAATCTCGGCGCGGGCGGCGACCAGCCGCGCGCGGGCGCGCTGGAACTCCGCCGCCGCGATGGCAAGCTTCACGCCGAAGGTGGTGGGCTCGGCATGGATGCCGTGGGAGCGGCCCACCGTGGGGGTGAGCTTGAACTCGAACGCCCGGCGCTCCAGCACCTTCAGCAGCGCATCGATATCGGCGATGAGCAGGTCGGCGGCGCGGGTGAGCTGCACCGCGAGGCAGGTGTCCAGCACGTCGGAGGAGGTCATGCCCTGGTGCACGAAGCGCGCCTCGGGGCCGATGAACTCGGCGAGGTGGGTCAGGAAGGCGATGACATCGTGCTTCACTTCCCGCTCGATCTCGTCGATGCGGTCGATGTTGAACTCGGCCTTGCCGCCCAGCTCCCAGATCTTGGCGGCCGCCTCCTTGGGCACGATGCCCAGCTCTGCCAGGGCGTCGGCGGCGTGGGCCTCGATCTCGAACCAGATGCGGAAGCGGGCTTCGGGCGACCAGATGTCGGCCATCTGGGGCCGGCTATAACGGGGGATCATCGCAGCACTCGTGAAATCTCAGGCGAAGGCTGGCTCTAGCAGATCGCGGCCCGAAAGAGTAGCGCCCGTGACGGGTGGGAGCTCACCGCCCCTTGCGCCGCTGGCGGACATCGGAATCGAGCATCAGCCCGCGCGAGACCGCGCCGCGCCCGAACTTGGCGGCGAGCGCATCCATGGCGGTCTCCGCCGCCTTCAGCCGCTCGGCGGAGGGGTCCACGAGGTCGGCGGGGTCGGCTGCGCTGCCCGGCTCCAGCTCGGAGACGCCGACCCCGATGAGCCGGAAGCGTGTGCCGTCGGCTTCCTTCTGCAGCAGCTCATGGGCGCTGGCATAGATGCGGCCAGCGAGGCGGGTGGGGCTCTCCAGGGTGCGCGAGCGGGTACGCAGGCGGAAGTCGGCCGTCTTCAGCTTCAGCGTCACCGTGCGGCCGGAGAGGTCCGAGCGCTTCAGGCGGGCGCTCACCTCCTCCGCCAGGCCATAGAGGGTCTGCTCCAGGGGGCGCAGGGCGCTGATGTCGGTGTCGAACGTGGTTTCGGCCGAGACGCTCTTCGCCTCACGGTGGGGTTCCACCGCGCGGGTGTCGATGCCGCGGGCGAGGCGGGACAGGCGCAGCCCCTCCGCGCCATAGCGGCGGGCGAGCTCGGAGGCCTCCGCCCGCTGCAGGTCGGCGATGGTGTGGAAGCCGTCCCGCGCCAGCCGGCTGCCAAAGGCGGCGCCCACGCCCCAGATGAAGGTGACCGGCCGGGGCGCCAGGAAGGCCGCCGCCTCCGCGGCCCCGAGCACGGAGAAGCCGCGCGGTTTGTCGAGATCGGAAGCGGTCTTGGCAAGGAACTTGTTGGGCGCGAGGCCGACCGAGACGGTGATGCCCACCTTCTCTTCCACTTCCCGCGCGAAGCGGGCGAGGGTGCGCGACGGGCTGAGGCCGTGGAGCGCCTGCGTGCCCGAAAGGTCGAGGAAGGCCTCGTCGATGGAGAGCGGCTCCACCAGGGGCGTGAGCGCCTGCATCATGGCGCGCACCTGCCGGCCGGCGATGCGGTATTTCTCCATGTTCGGCGGCAGCACCACGGCTTGCGGGCACAGGGCCTTGGCCTTGAACATGGGCATGGCCGAGCGCACGCCGGAGATGCGCGCGATGTAGCAGGCGGTGGAGACGACCCCCCTCTTGCCGCCGCCGATGATGAGCGGAACATCCGCGAGCGCCGGGTTGTCGCGCTTCTCCACGGCCGCGAAGAAGGCGTCGCAGTCCACATGGGCGATGGAGAGGGTGTCGATTTCCGGATGGCGCGCCAGGCGGGGGCTGCCGCAGGCGTCGCAGCGGGGGCCGTCGCCGACATCGGCAAGGCAGTCGCGGCAGAAGCCTGGGGGGAGGGTGGGCATGGCCCGATTCTGCCGCGTGCCGTGCTCGGGCGCAACGGGGGCGGGCCCCCGCTGCGCGACGACTCACAGGGGCTGGGGCGCGCCCTGGTCCGGGTCTTCCAGCGGCGAGAGGATGGCGTAGGCGCTCACCACGTGCTTGGGGTCGAGCTGCTGGGCCGCCGCGAACGCGACCAGCAGCGGCTCGTCGGACATGACATAGGCGAGCACGCCGGCGCCGAAGTCCTTGCGGCCGGCGGCCTCCCGCAGGTTGGCGGGGGAGAGGCCGGTTTCGGCCAGGAATCGCACCAGGCGCTCGCCGTCGGCGGCGATGAAGGAGAGGGCGGCCACCGCCACCTCCTGCGCCGCGGCGCGCTGGGCCTGCAGGCCCTTGGGTTTCTCTCGAATTGGCATTTGCGCTTCCGCAACGAATGGGCTCTAGCTGTTCGCCATTCCAGCACGTTCGCGGCGTGCTGCGAAGCGAGAAGCGGGGATGGCGCCCAATGACGACCCTCCAGTCGAAGACGGTCATGATCGTGGAGGACAACGAGCTCAACATGAAGCTCTTCCACGACCTGCTGGAGGCGCACGGCTACCGCACGGTGGAAACCCGCACCGGGGTGGAGGCCGTGGACCTCGCCCGCGCGCACCGGCCAGACCTCATCATCATGGATATCCAGCTGCCCGAGATCTCCGGGCTGGACGTGACGCGCAAGCTGAAGGCGGACCCGGAGCTGCGCGCAATCCCCGTGGTGGCCGTGACCGCCTTCGCCATGAAGGGCGACGAGGAGCGAATCCGCGCCGGAGGCTGCGAGGCCTATCTCTCCAAGCCCATCTCCGTGGCCAAGTTCCTGGAGACCGTGCGCCACTTCACCGGGAGTTGAACCCGGCGCGGGCCACGGGATGGCGAATCGAGCACTTTTCCTCTGCTTCGAGCTGCGCTAGAATTTTCGTGGATAGATGTGTGATCCTACCGCCGCAGATGCGCGATTCATGCGAACCTGCGAAGATGGTTTCGGGGCGACTCGCCGAAGAGCGGCCCCGCGTTGAGGACAACCCTGCGGAGTGCTCAGGTCCGCCGCATCTCCTGGGTCCGTGGGGTTTGGCCGGTGGGTGAGCGCTGACGGGAGGCCTCCCCGCGTGTTCCCCACCGGCCACCTTGCTTCCAAGCCATCCAGCACTTTTTTCCGATGATCCGCGCGCCGGTGCCGCCCGGCCGTTTCGACACGCCTTGACCTGGGCCGGGGCGGAGGCCGCATGGGCGGCCCGCCCATGCGAACACTGGGCGGCGGGCAAAAGAAAAGGGCGCCGCAGGGGCGCCCCGTTCTTCAAAGAAACGCTGGCGGGGCGTGGCCCCGCGCGCCTCACTTGATCTTGGTCTCGCGGAACTCGACGTGCTTGCGCACGACCGGGTCGTACTTCTTCAGCACGATCTTGTCGGTCTTGGTACGGGAGTTCTTCTTGGTGACGTAGAACGAGCCCGTATCCGCGCTGGACAGGAGCTTGATCTTGATGGTTGCAGCCTTGGCCATATCTTGATCCCTGGTGCCGCTGGTGGCGCGCAATTCCTGGCGCGCAAGCCGAATGCCGGCAAAAAGAAACACGCACGCGCTGCCGGACCGGCGGCTCGTATGCGCCGAAATGCCCTTAACAGCCCTTCATTGTCAAGGCCCGGGGGCCTTCAGCGCCTCGTTTCCGAAGGCGAGACGCGCAGCCACCAGCAGGGCATAGGCACCCAGCATGGCGGCGATGACATAGGCGAAGCCGTAGGGGTCGTAGAGGTCCATGCCCTGCCCGGCGAGCGGCGGGCCGGCGATGAGGCCGATGGAATAGAACATCACGAAGGCGGCGTTGGCGGAGGCGAGATTCGCCCCGTGGAAGCGCGCCCCGAGGTGCGCCAGGCCGACCGTGTAGAGCGAACCCACCACGCCGGTCGCGAGGAACACCGCGACCAGGAAGGTCACCGAGTGCACATCGAGCGCCGGCAGAATCGCCGCGCCGATGGTGCCCGCCAGGGCGCAGGCGAACAGCAGGATGCGCCGGTCGATGCGGTCGGAGACGAGGCCGAGCGGAATCTGGAACGCCACGTTGCCCAGCACCGCCACCGTGAGCAGAAGCGCCGCATCGGTGTTGCCGAGGCCGAGGCGCACGCCATAGAGCGGCAGGAAGCTCATCACCGAGGTTTCCATGGCGCCGAACACCAGCGCGGCCAGGAGGGCGGTGGGCGACTTGCGCAGGAAGGAGAGCACGCCGTGGTGCTCGCTCTCGTGGATGCGCGGGGTCATGCCGCGCGCCATCACGATCGGGATGATGCCGAGGCACAGCACCGCGGCACCGGCGAGATAGGGGGGCCAGCCCGTGGTTCCGGTGACGCTCAGGATGACCGGGCCCAGCGCCGCTCCCACCGAGAGGCCGGTGGCGTAGATGCCCATGATGAGGCCGCGGCGGTGCTGCGGCGCCACGGCGTTGATCCAGAACTCGCTGACCGCGAACAGCACGCACAAGGCCGCGCCGAGCACGAATCGCAGCGGGAACCACAGGATGAAAGACGCCACCGCCTTGAAGGCGATGAGGCTCGCCGCGCTCAGCACGATGGCGAAAATCAGCAGCGTGCGCACCCCGAGCCGCCGCACGAGCTGCGGCACGAACGGCGCGGTCGCCACGGTGGCGATGCCCGCCACCGCCGTGTTGATGCCGATGAGGGTGCCCGACACGCCCCGCGATTCCAGCTCCAGCGCCAGGAGGGGGATGGAGAGGCTGATGCCCACCCCCACCACGGCGATGGCGGCGATGGCAGCGGCAATCGAGGCCGCCCAGCTCATCTGGGCGGGCGGCGGGTTCGGGGCGTGCATGAGGGAAAACGTCCGGTCAGTCGAGCAGCGTGCGCACGAAGCGGCCGTGCCGCATGGCATAGGAGGGAACGGGGAGCCGGGCGTGGAAGCCGGCCTCGATGCGGGCGGCCAGCTCGTCCAGCACCACGCGGGTGACTGTAGGCAGCTCCTGCGCCTTCGTTTCCTCGAAGGTGAGCCACTTGAGGTCGACCAGCTCCGAATTCTCGCCGACCTTGCCCGGCTCCTCGTCGCACACCGCCGACGCATCGGCAACGAAGAAGCGCGTATCGAAGCGTCTCGGGCGGCGGGGCGGGGTGATGGCGCGGGCGACGAAGGTGAGCGCCTCCAGGCTCGGGAACACGCCGCGTGCCTCGAAGGCGTGCCAGTCGTCGCAGGGGGCCTGAGGAGCGCCGAGGTCCTTCGTGCCCACCAGGAGGCCCGTTTCTTCGTACATCTCGCGGATGGCCGCGGCGGCGAGGCCGCGCACGCGGTCCAGGGTGGGCCGCTGCACGCCCTGCATCAGGCGGCGCTCGCTGTCTGCATCCACGATGCCGTAGACGGGCATCGCCTTGTCGAACTTCTCCAGCCGGCCGCCGGGGAAGACGTACATGCCGGGCAGGAACCTGAGGTTCGGGTGCCGGCGGCCCATGAGCACGCGCGGCGCCTTGCCCGCGCGGTCCACGAGGATGAGCGTGGCGGCATCCTTGGGGCGCACGTTGGGCGAGTTCTGCCCGCGTTCGGCCTCGGTCAGTCGTGTGGCGAAGTCTGTCATGATGCGGTGGAGGCCATGGCTGGCGGGATGGAGGGGCGAAGGGCGTCGTCTGGAGGCGGCTCGCGCTCGGCGCTCGCGGGGTCGAACCCATGCATGCGCAGAGCCCATTGCAGGCTTACCAGCGCGCCCTTGGCGACCGGCAGCAGCAGAAGGCTGAGCGCCAGGGTGAGCGGCAGCCACAGGGCGAGGTGTCCCCAGACCGGCGGCTGGTACAGCTCCTCCACGATCACCAGCAGCGGCACCACGATATGCCCCACCGCCAGGATCACCACGTAAGGCGGCGCGTCGTCCGCCCGGTGGTGGTGGAGCTCCTCGCCACACGCGGCGCAGAAGGGCGCCACCTTCAGGTAGCGGGGGAACAGGCGGCCCTCCCCGCAGGCCGGGCACAGGCCGCGGGCGCCGCGCAGGAGCGAGGGGCCCACCGCGCGGGGGGCGACTTCGGCCGAAGGACCTTCCGGGCCCCCGGATGCGGGCGGCATGGCCCGCGTGGTGACGATCATCGGCATGGACGGTTCCGTCCCTATTTTTTCCGGCTTCCGCCGGGGCTCCTCCCGCCCGGTCCGCCCCGCGATCCCTTGTGGGGATGCTCCGCGCGCGAGGGCGCGCGGCCGGGGCCGCTCTTCGTTCCGCCGGAACGTCGCGACGGCCCGGGCCGGCCGCGCGCACCTTTTACATACGTCCCTTCCGAGAGGAGCTCAAACCGGAGCGCGCCCGCCACCGGTGCCGCCTCCACGAGACGCACCTCCACCCGGTCGCCGATGCGGTGCATCTCGCCGGTGCGCTCGCCCACGAGCGCCTGCCGCACCTCGTCGAAGCGGTAATAGTCCGCGCCGATGGTGGCGGCCGGCACGAAGCCGTCCGCGCCCGTCTCGTCCAGGGCGATGAACAGCCCCGCCTTGGTGGCGCCGGAGATGCGGCCCTTGAACACCGCGCCGATCTGGTTGGCGAGGTGGTGGGCGATCAGGCGGTCCACCGTCTCCCGCTCGGCCGCCATGGCCCGCCGCTCGGTGACGGAGATGGCCGCGGCCACCTCGCCCAGGGCCTCCACGGTCGTCTCCTCGGGCAGGCCGTCCGCGCCGAAGCCCATGGCCCGGATGAGCCCGCGGTGCACGACGAGGTCCGCATAGCGGCGGATGGGCGAGGTGAAGTGCGCGTAGCGGCGCAGGTTGAGGCCGAAATGGCCGTAGTTCTCCGGCGAATATTCCGCCTGGCACTGGCTGCGCAGGATCACCTGGTTCACCAGCGGCGCCACGTCCGTGTCCTTCACCAGGGCGAGGATGCGGTTGAGGTGGGAGGGGCGCACGGCGTCGATCTTCGGCAGGGCGATGTCCAGCGTCTTCAGGAAGTCGCGCAGGGCCGAGAGCTTCTCCAGGGAGGGCGCGTCGTGGACGCGGTAGATGAGCGGGGTGCGCTTGTCCTCCAGCGTCTCGGCGGCGGCCACATTGGCGAGGATCATGAATTCCTCGATGAGCCGGTGGGCGTCGAGCCGCTCCGGCACCACCACCTTGTCCACCGTGCCGTCCGCCTTCAGCAGGATCTTGCGCTCCGGCAGGTCGAGGTCGAGGGGCTGGCGGTTGTCCCGCGCCGCCTTGACGCAGGCATAGGCGGCATAGAGCGGCTTCAGCACGCCTTCGAGCAGCGGATCGGTCACCTCGTCCGCGCGGCCCTCGATGGCAGCCTGGGCCTGGGCATAGGCGAGCTTGCCCGCCGAGCACATCATGATGCGGTGGAAGGTGTGGCCCTTCTTGCGCCCGTCCTTGCCGATGACCATGCGCACGGCGAGCGCCGGCCGGTCCTCCTTCGGGCGCAGGGAACACAGGTCGTTGGAGATGCGCTCCGGCAGCATGGGCACCACCCGGTCCGGGAAATAGACCGAGTTGCCGCGGATGAGCGCCTCGCGGTCCAGCGCCGAGGCGGGCCGCACATAGGTGGAGACATCCGCGATGGCCACCGTGACGATGAAGCCGCCCGCATTGTCCGGGTCTTCGTCTGCGATGGCATGGACCGCGTCGTCATGGTCCTTGGCGTCCGGCGGGTCGATGGTGACGAGGGGCAGCTTGCGCCAGTCCTCGCGGCCGCGGGCGGTGACCTTGCGGGCGGCTTCCGCCTCCTGGGTCACGGCCTCGGGGAACTGGTGGGGAATGCCGTGGGCGTGCAGGGCGATGAGGCTCACCGCCTTCTCGCTCTTCAGCGAGCCGAGGCGGTCCTTCACCCGCGCGGTGGGCAGGCCGAACACGCGCTGGCGCATCAGCTCCACCGCCACGAGGTCGCCATCCTCCGCCTCGTGCTCGGCGCCGGGGGGAATCTGCAACTCGCGGCCGTGGGCCTTCTTGTCGATGGGCACGATGCGCCCCCCGCCGTGGGGCAAGGCGTGGAAGATGCCCAGGGTCTGCTTGCGGGCCTTCTCCAGCACCTTGATGACACGGCCCACATAGGCCTCGCCGGACCCCTCGACGATGCGCAGCAGCACCCGGTCCGAGAGGCCCGGCGCCGCGCCCTGGCTGCGGGCGGTGCGCCGCTGGGCCTGAAGGATGATGCGTGGCGCCTCGCCGTGCTCCTCGCTGTCCCACTCCACCGGCACGGCGACCAGCTCGCCGTCGGCGTCGCGGCTCACCACGTCGGCGAGCACCACCCCTGGCAGGGCGCCGGGCACGTGCAGCTTGCGGCCACGCCGGTCCACGGTGCCTTCATCCGAAAGGCCGCGCAGCAGCTCCTTCAGCTCCACCTTCTGCGCCGCCGAAAGACCGAACGCGCGCGCGATCTCGCGCTTGCCGACGGTACCGCTCTGGCTGGCGATGAAGGCCAGCACCTCCTTCTTGGTGGGCATCTCGCCTGTGGCCTTGGGGGCGATGACGAGGGCTTCCGCCACATGGTCGGCCGCGGCGCGCTTGCGGCCGGAGCGGGTCTTGGCTGGGCGGGCGCTGGCGGGGCGTGAGGAGGGGCGGGTAGGGCGTTTGGGCAAGGGCTCGGCTTCCGTGCGGATGGCCGACGCTAACCGGAACGGCAGCGCGGGGCTAGCGGGTTTGCGGCATGGAGTGTGACCGCGATGCGTGACACCGGCACGGCGGGCGTCTGCCGGGCCGGTGCCCGGCCCCGGCCGTTCGCGCGCGGCGTCGCGTGACGGAAAAGGCCCTGAGGGAGCCTCGGCGCAAACGGAAACGGCCGGGCGCGAGGCCCGGCCGTTCCATTCGTTCTCGCATCCGCCGCCCGAGCAAACCGGCTGTTGCCGGCTTGCGTTCTGCGAAGATTCGCCGGGCGGCGTCGGAGGCTTCGGCTAACCTCAGAAGTCCATGCCGCCGCCCGAGTAAACCGGCTGTTGCCGGTTTGCGTTTTGCGAAGATTCGCCGGGCGGCGTCGGAGGCCTCGGTTAACCTCAGAAGTCCATGCCGCCGCCCGGCATGGACGGGGCCGCGGAGGCGTTCTTCTTCGGCAGCTCGGCGATGAGCGCCTCGGTGGTGATGAGCAGGCCGGCGATGGAGGCCGCATCCTGCAGGGCGGTGCGCACCACCTTGGTGGGGTCGATGATGCCTTCCTTCACCATGTCCACATACTGCCCGGACTGGGCGTTGTAGCCGAAGGTGTAGGCGGCGTTCTCGAGGATCTTGCCCACCACCACCGAGCCGTCGTCGCCGGCGTTGGAGGCGATCTGACGGGCCGGGGCCTGGACCGCCTTGCGGACGATCTCAATGCCGGTCTTCTGGTCGGCATTGTCGACCTTCAGGCCTTCGAGCACCTTCACGGAGCGCAGCAGGGCCACGCCGCCGCCGGGCAGCACGCCTTCTTCCACCGCGGCGCGGGTGGCGTGCAGGGCGTCGTCCACGCGGTCCTTCTTCTCCTTGACCTCGACCTCGGTGGCGCCGCCGACGCGCACGACGGCCACGCCGCCTGCAAGCTTGGCGAGACGCTCCTGGGCCTTCTCACGGTCGTAGTCGGAGGTGGTGGTCTCGATCTGGGCGCGGATCTGGCTGATGCGAGCCTCGATGTCGGCCTTCTCGCCGGCGCCGTCGACGATGGTGGTGTTCTCCTTCTCGATCACCACCTTCTTGGCGCGGCCGAGCATGGAGAGGTTCACGCTGTCGAGCTTGATGCCGAGGTCGTCGGAAATGACGGTGCCGCCGGTGAGGATGGCGATGTCCTGCAGCATGGCCTTGCGGCGATCACCGAAGCCGGGGGCCTTCACCGCGGCCACCTTCAGGCCGCCGCGCAGCTTGTTCACCACCAGGGTGGCCAGGGCCTCGCCCTCGACGTCCTCGGCGATGATGAGCAGCGGCTTGCCGGACTGCACCACCGCCTCGAGCACGGGCAGCAGCTCCTGCAGGCCGGTCAGCTTCTTCTCGTTGATGAGGATGTAGGGATCCTCGAACTCAACGCGCATCTTTTCGGCGTTGGTGACGAAGTAGGGCGAGAGATAGCCGCGGTCGAACTGCATGCCCTCGACCACGTCGAGCTCGGTCTCGAAGGACTTGGCTTCCTCGACGGTGATGACGCCCTCGTTGCCGACCTTCTTCATGGCTTCCGCCAGGAAGGTGCCGACTTCGGTGTCGCCGTTGGCGGAGATGGTGCCGACCTGGGCGATCTCCTCGTTGGAGGTCACGGCCTTGGAGTTGGCGGCGAGGTCCTTGATGATGGCCTCGACGGCGACGTCAATGCCGCGCTTCAGGTCCATCGGGTTCATGCCGGCGGCAACCGCCTTGGCGCCTTCCTTCACGATGGCCTGGGCCAGCACGGTGGCGGTGGTGGTGCCGTCGCCGGCGAGGTCGTTGGTCTTGGAGGCGACCTCACGCACGAGCTGGGCGCCGAGGTTCTCGAAGCGATCCTCGAGCTCGATCTCCTTGGCGACGGTCACGCCGTCCTTGGTGATGCGCGGAGCGCCGAACGACTTCTCGATCACCACGTTGCGGCCCTTGGGGCCGAGCGTCACCTTCACCGCGTTGGCGAGGATGTCCACGCCGCGCAGCACCTTGTCGCGCGCGTCGACGGAGAATTTCACGTCCTTGGCAGCCATGTGCCTTGCTCCTTCAGCTTGGGACGAATGTTCCGGAAATCTTCAAAGGGGCAGGGCCCGCCGGGCGGGCCGCCGCTGGGCGACAGGGGAAATCAGGCGGCCTTCTGGGCGCCGGCCGCGCCTTCGATCACGCCGAGGATGTCGCTCTCCTTCATGATGAGGAGATCCTGGCCGTCGATCTTGACCTCGGTGCCGGACCACTTGCCGAACAGCACCACGTCGCCGGCCTTCACATCGAGGGCGACCAGCTCGCCCTTCTCGTTGCGGGCGCCGGGGCCCACCGCGATCACTTCACCCTGCTGGGGCTTTTCCTTGGCGGTGTCGGGAATGATGATCCCGCCAGCGGACTTCTGCTCGGCGTCGATGCGCTTGACCACCACGCGGTCGTGCAGAGGACGGAAACCCATAGGAGAAACCTCCAGTTGGTTGCTTCTTTTGGAGTCACCGGGCGCTCATGAGCCCGGCCCACGGCCCATCTAGGGGTGGCCAAAAGCTCCCGCAAGGGGGATGGGGAACTTTTTTGGCACTCGGCTTACCCGAGTGCTAGCAGGCGCCAAAATGCTGCGCTGCGAAGAGGTTGGCCGCGGGCAGCGCACGCCGGGGGCGCCGGGCGCTCCGGCCTCCAAGGGCGCACGGCCCTGTCAGCAGTCTTCCATTATCGCTGCTAGTACATTGTTTTTGCAGATGGAAACACTTTTTTGACCTTGGCGGCGCGAGGCTGTTGAGCCGACAATCGATCCTGTCGCCGCCGGAGGAGAAAGGGCCCGGCGGCCCGGTGTCCGGAAGGGGTAGCGTTCACTCGACATTGCATCAGGAGGTCTTGCCGATGACGTCCACAAGTGCATCCGATTCAGGCCGTGCATCCGGTTTGTCGCAGAGTGGTGTTTCCAACGACTTCAAGCTGCAGATGGCGGGTTATGGCCTTGCCACCGCGGAAATTCTCTATCGCATGCCAGATCATCCCTCCGTGCTCCAGAGCTACCTGTGGCAGGAGTACGATCTGTGCCCGAAATTTCCCGAGCTGCACCGCTTCCTGGAATTCTGGCACCGGGAGATCGAGGGGCGACTGCACTCGGTGCGCGTGGCCCATTGCGCGCTCATCAAGCCGGCGGAGATGCGGGCGGTGGACGGCGTGTTCGTGCTGCACTGACCCCGCGCGGGCCAGCAGGCGGCGAACCCGGCGGGCGCCGGGAGGGCGGCGCCCGCCGGACAGAATTGCGTGAGGCGGATCGGGATCGGTTTCACGCGGCGCGCCGGCGTTCTAAAGGTTGAGGGCGGCGGTGAGAGGCGTGCGCGCCCCGCGGGGGTGGGGGCGCACGCCGATCCCGCCGCACCGGAATGGCCCGGCGTGGGCATTCCCGCGTCGCAACGCCGCGCCGGGCTGGTATCCGGGCCCGGCGTGACGGCCGCGCCCTGACACTGCCGCTTTCTCGGTGCTAAAAGGAGCGCCCCCGGCGGAAACACCGCCGCCGGGAGACGCCGTGGAAGAGGCCGCATTGGACCGCCGTACCCCAAGAACGTCCGAACTGCTCGCCGCCGTCCTCTCCGCCCAGGAGGGGGAGAAGGTGGCCATTGGCGATCTCGTCAATGCGCTGCGGAACCGTGCGTTCGGAATCCTCTTCCTCATCTTCGGCATCCCGAACTGCATCCCCATGCCGCCGGGCATACCGGTGATCTGCGGCATCATCCTCGGCCTCATCGGCCTGCAGATGGCCATGGGCCGGCAGGAGCTGTGGCTGCCGGAGAAGATCGCCAACCGCACCTTCTCCCGCGCCATGCTGGAAGCCATCGTCACACGGTCGCGGCCCTGGATCGAGAAGTTCGAGAGCATCTCCCGGCCGCGCTATGAGCAGTTCGCGGGCCCCGCCGCCCGCCGCGTGGTGGGTGCCACTGTGGTGCTGCTGGGCTTCATCCTGCTGCTGCCCATCCCCTTCCTGGGCAACCTGCCGCCCGGCTTCGCCGTGTGCGTGTTCGGCCTCGGCCTCGTGGAGCGGGACGGGCTCGTCATCCTCGCGGGGTTCGGGGCGACGCTCCTCGGCATCGTCATCACGGGGCTGATGAGCTGGGCCATCTGGCAGGGGGCGGTCGCCATCTTCTGAGGCGGCGCCTGTCGCTTCCCCTTGCGTTCCCGCGCCGCCGCTGTAGGAACGCGCCTTCCTTGTTTCCACAAGATCTCTGCAAGCCTGCCACGATGCGTGTCGACGCCTTCGATTTCGAGCTTCCCCCCGAGCGGATCGCCCTGCGCCCCGCCGAGCCGCGTGAATCCGCGCGCCTGCTGGTGGTGCGCCCCGGCGGCGTCCCGGAGCTGGCGGATTATCGCGTGGGCGACCTGCCGCAGTTCCTCCAGCCCGGCGACGCGCTGGTGGTGAACGACACCCGCGTCATTCCCGCCGCCCTGGAAGGCACGCGCACCCGCGAGGCGGCCGGCACGGTGCATGTGGAGGCGACGCTGGTGAAGCGGCTCGATGGCCACCGCTGGACCGCCTTCGCCAAGCCCGCCAAGCGCCTGAGGGAAGGGGACATCATCCGCTTCGGGCGCGAGGGCGGCGCCTGCATGCTCGGCACCCTCGACGCGCGGGTGGAGGCGCGGCGGGAGGGGGAGGTGGACCTCGCCTTCGACCTGTCCGGCCCGGCGCTCGACGATGCCCTGGCCCAGGTGGGCCACATGCCCATTCCGCCCTATATCGCCGCCCGCCGCGCCGAGGATGCGCGCGACCGCACCGACTACCAGACCCTGTTCGCCCGCGTGGACGGCTCGGTGGCCGCGCCCACGGCGAGCCTGCACTTCACGCCCGCGCTGATGGCGGCGGTGAAGGCGCGCGGCGTCGAGGTGGTGACCGTGACGCTGCATGTGGGCCCCGGCACCTTCCTGCCCGTGAAGGCGGACGACACCGCCGAGCACCGCATGCATGCCGAGTGGGGCGAGGTTTCCGCCGAGACCGCAGCCACGCTGAACGCGGCCAAGTCGCGCGGCGGGCGCATCGTCACCGTTGGCTCGACGCCGACGCGGCTGATCGAGAGCGCGGCGGGGGAGGATGGCGCCATCCGGCCCTTCGTGGGCGAGACCGATATCTTCATCACGCCCGGCTACCGCTTCCGCGCGGTGGACGCGATGATGACGAACTTCCACCTGCCCCGCTCCACCCTGGTGATGCTGGTGGCGGCCTTCGTGGGGCACGAGGTGCAGAAGCGCGCCTATGCGCACGCCATCGCGGAGGGCTATCGCTTCTATTCCTATGGCGATGCCTGCCTGCTTCTGCCACAAGCGGCGCCATGACCTTCGCGCCCACCGACAGCTTCTCCTTCGTGCTCTCCGCCACCAGCGGGGCGGCGCGCACCGGCCTCATCCTCACGCCGCGCGGCACCATCCGCACGCCGGCCTTCATGCCCGTGGGCACGGTGGCGACGGTGAAGGGGCTCTATTTCGACCAGGTGCGCGCGGCGGGCGCGGACATCGTGCTCGCCAACACCTACCACCTCATGCTGCGCCCCGGCGCCGAGCGGGTGGCGAAGCTCGGCGGGCTGCACCGCTTCATGGGCTGGGGCGGGCCCATCCTCACCGATTCCGGCGGCTTTCAGGTCATGTCCCTGTCCTCGCTCCGGAAGATGAGCGAGAACGGCGTCACCTTCCGCTCCCATGTGGACGGCACCCATTACGAGCTCACCCCCGAACGGGCGGTGGAGATCCAGGGCCTTCTGGGCTCGGATATCCAGATGCAGCTCGACGAGTGCGTGCGCCTGCCCTGCCCGGATGAGGAGGCCGCGCGCGCCATGCGCCTGTCGCTGCGCTGGGCGGAGCGCTCCAAGCGCGCGTTCGAGGCGCAGCCGAAGGGGCGGGCGCTGTTCGGCATCGTGCAGGGCGGCGCGGTGCCGGCGCTGCGTGTGGAATCCGCCACCGCGCTCGCGGACATGGATTTCCCCGGCTATTCCATCGGCGGCCTCGCGGTGGGGGAGCCGCAGGAGGTCATGCTGGCCATGATCGAGACGGTGGAGCCGCACCTGCCCATCACCAAGCCCCGCTACCTGATGGGCGTGGGCACGCCCGACGACCTTCTGGAGGCGGTGGCGCGCGGCATCGACATGTTCGACTGCGTGATGCCCACCCGTTCGGGGCGCCACGCCCTGGCCTTCACCCGCTTCGGCCGCATCAACCTGAAGAACGCCCGCCACGCCGAGGATCCTCGTCCGCTGGACGAGGAGAGCGACTGCCCGGCCCTGCGGGACTATTCCCGCGCCTACCTCCACCATCTCGTGCGCTGCGAGGAGATGCTGGGCGGTATGCTGCTCTCCTGGGCCAACATCCACTATTACCAGCAGCTCATGGCCGGCGCCCGCGATGCTATCGCCGCCGGGCGCTACGGGGACTACGTGGCGGAGGTGAAGGACGGCTGGGCGCGGGGCGACCTTCCCGTATGGGAAGGTTAGGGCGGCCGAGAGTGATTTCCGCTCGCCCTGGCGCGCGGAAACCACTCCAGGTTATTGAAAAAGCGTGTTTCCTTCACGCGAACCGGTGTCCACTGCGCTTGAAGATGCTCTACAGGAAGCTCTGCGGGTCCACGTCGATCACCACCTTCACGTTGCCGGTGGGCTTGGGCGCCAGATCGCGCCACTTCCTGAGATAGGCCGAAAGGTCCAGCCCGCGCGGCGCGCGCGCCAGGAGGCGCCAGCGATGGCGCCCGCGCAGCACCGCGAGCGGCGCCTCCGCAGGGCCCAGGATGCGCACGTCCGGCACGATCGGCGCGCACGCCGCCAGCCGCCGGGCGTGGGCCTCGGCGGCATGGGCCTCGCTGGCCGAGACGATGATGCCCGCCATGCGGCCGAAGGGCGGAAGCTGCGTTTCCTCCCGCGCCGCGATCTCGGTATCGTAGAAGGCGTCTCGGTCTCCGGTGACGAGGGCGCGCATCACCGGATGCTCGGGGCTGCGGGTCTGGATGAAGCCGCGCCCCTCGGTCTTGCCGCGCCCGGCGCGCCCCGCCACCTGGTGCACGAGCTGGAAGGTGCGCTCCGCCGCGCGCGGGTCGCCCTGGCCGAGGCCGACATCCGCATCCACCACCCCCACCAGCGCGAGGCCGGGGAAGTTGTGGCCCTTGGCGACGAGCTGGGTGCCCACCACCACGTCCACCTCGCCCTTCGTCACCGCGTCGAGCTCGGCGCGCATGCGCTCCACGCCGCCCAGGAGATCGGAGGAGAGCACCAGCGTGCGGGCGGCGGGAAACAGCGCCTGCACCTCCTCCTGCAGCCGCTCCACGCCGGGGCCCACGGCGACGAGGCTGTCCTTGGCGCCGCAGCGCGGGCATTCCTCGGGCACGGGAGCCTGATAGCCGCAATGGTGGCAGGTGAGGCGGCGGCGGAAGCGGTGCTCCACCAGCCAGGCGGTGCAGCAGGGGCACTGCATGCGGTGGCCGCAGGCGTTGCAGAGGGTGAGCGGCGCATAGCCCCGCCGGTTGAGGAACAGGAGGGATTGCCCCCCGGCGGCGAGGGTGTCGTTGATCTCCGCTTCCAGGCGCGGAGCGATCCAGCGCCCGCGCGGCGGGCTTTCGCGCCGCAGGTCGATGGGCGTGAGGCCGGGCACCTTGGCGCCGCCGAAGCGGACGGGCAGGGCGAGGCGCCGGTAGCGCCCGCGCCGCGCGTTCACCTCGGTCTCGATGGACGGCGTGGCGGACGCGAGCACGATGGGCGCCGCGCACAGGCGCGCGCGCACCACCGCCATGTCGCGGGCATGGTAGCAGACGCCGTCTTCCTGCTTGTAGGCGGGGTCGTGCTCCTCATCCACCACCGTCAGGCCGAGATCGTGGAACGGCAGGAACAGGGCCGAGCGCGCGCCCGCCACCACCTTCACCTCGCCCGATGCGACGCCATTGAGAATGCGCGCGCGCCGGCGGGCGGAGACGCCCGAGTGCCATTCCGCCGGCTTCACGCCGAAACGCTGGGTGAAACGATCCAGGAACGCCTGGGTGAGGGCGATTTCCGGCAGCAGGATCAGCGCCTGCCGCCCGTCCCGCACCGCCTGCGCCACCGCCTCGAAATACACTTCCGTCTTGCCGGAGCCGGTGACGCCGTCCAGCAGGAATACGCAGAAAGCATGCGCGGCGACCGCCGCCTTGAGCGTGGCCGCCGCTTCCGCCTGCACATCCGAGAGGGGGAGGGCGGCGTGGCCGGGATCGGGCGGGTAGGCGGCGGGCTCGGGGGGCAGCACCACGGCCTCGAGCGCGCCGTCGTCCACCAGCCCGTCCACCACGGAGGGGGACACGCCGGCCTCGCGCGCCGCCTCGGATTTCCCGCGCACGAAGCCGTCCGCAAGGAATTCCAGCAGCCGGGTGCGGGCGGCCGTCATCCGCTCGGGCCTGCCGCCGGTGGCGCGCACGCCCACCCGCTCGCGGGCCTCGCCCGGCGCCTCGCCGTGGCGCAGCGCCATGCGCAGCACCATGCCGCGGGGGGCGAGGGTGTAGTCGGCCATCCAGTCGATCAGCTTCATGAGCTCGGCGGGCAGGGGCGCGTAGGGCAGCTTCGCCTTCACCGCCTTGAGCTTCTTGGGGTCCAGCACCGCTCCGCCGCCGGCGGCGCGCGGCCACACGCAGCCCATCATGGCGCGGGAGCCCAGCGGCACGTGCACGAGGTCCCCCGGTGAAAGGCTCATGCCGTCGGGCAGGAGGTAGGAATAGGGGGTGTCGAGGCCGAGGGGCAGGAGGACATCGACGGTGCGCGCGCTCATGCCCGTCTTTTGGTCCGCCGGGAACGAAAGGTCAAAGGCCGGGCCGGGAGGCCTGCGGCGTTTTCCCTGTGCCATGCGCGGGGCGGGTGAATTAGTGTAGCCACGGTTCAGCTTGAACGGGAGGCCGCAATGGCCATGTCCTCGACGGAAGCGGGAAGCGCCACCAGGTCCGGGGCGGGGGCAGCGGTCCGCAAGATCGCCCTTGAGGAGCACTTCACGATTCCCGAGCTGGCCGAGCGCTACGTGGCCAAGCCCACCAGCGACGATGCCGTTTTCGCGGACATCGAGCGGCACCTCGTCGATTTCGGGGAGACCCGGCTGGAGGCCATGGACCGGGCGGGAATCGCGCTCAGCGTGCTCTCGGTGACCACTCCCGGCGTGCAGGGGGAGAAGGACGCGGCGTTGGCCATCGCCCTCGCCCGCAAGGCCAATGATGCGCTCGCCGCGGAGGTGCAGAAAAGGCCCGCACGATATGCGGGCTTCGCCCACCTGCCCATGCAGGACCCCGCCACGGCGGCGGAGGAGCTGGAGCGGTGCGTGCGCCAGCTCGGCTTCAAGGGCGCGCTCATCAACGGCCAGACCGGCGGCCACTATCTCGACGCGGACATGTTCCTGCCGTTCTGGGAACGGGCCGAGGACCTCGACGTGCCGGTCTACCTCCATCCGGGGGATATGGTCGACACCCCGGCCATGTTCGCTGGGCGGCCGGAGCTCGGCGGGGCCGTGTGGGGCTGGACCGTGGACACGGCCACCCACGCCCTGCGCCTCGTGTTCGGGGGCACCTTCACCCGCTTTCCGAAGCTGCGGGTCATCCTGGGCCACATGGGGGAGACGCTGCCCTACCTGCTGTGGCGCTTCGACAGCCGCTGGCAGGGCATGGCGGGCGCGCCCCTGCTGCCGGAGCAGCTGCCCTCCGCCATCATCCGCCGCCACATCGCCATCACCACCTCGGGCGTGTGCGATCCCAATGCGCTCGCCTGCGCGGTCGCGGCCATGGGCGAGGACAATGTCATGTTCTCCGTCGACTACCCCTACGAGGATACGCCCACCGCCGCCGCCTTCATCGAGGCCGCCCCCATCCCCGAGGGCGTGCGCGCCAAGATCTGCCATGCCAATGCGGAGCGCATCCTGAAACTGTGACGGTCCGCAAGGGGCGGCGGGCTCTGCCGCCCCTTGCGTTCGCCTTGCGGCCCGTCTACCTCCAGCCCATGAAATTTCTCGATCAAGCCAAGGTCTATGTGCGTTCGGGCGACGGCGGTGCCGGCTGCGTCTCGTTCCGGCGCGAAAAGTTCATCGAGTTCGGCGGCCCCGACGGCGGGGACGGCGGGCGCGGCGGTGACGTGTGGATCGAGTGCGTGGATGGCCTGAACACGCTCATCGACTATCGCTATCAGCAGCATTTCAAGGCCAAGAAAGGCGACCACGGCAAGGGCGCCAACCGCACCGGCGCCAAGGGCGACGACGTGGTGCTGCGGGTGCCGGCCGGCACCCAGATCCTCGACGAGGACGAGGAAACCGTGCTCGCCGATTTCACCGAGGTGGGCCAGCGCATCAGGCTGCTGGAAGGCGGCAACGGCGGCTTCGGCAACGCCCAGTTCAAGACATCCACCAACCAGGCGCCGCGCCGGGCCAATCCTGGCCTGGAAGGGCAGGAGCGCTGGATCTGGCTGCGGCTGAAGCTGATCGCGGATGCCGGTCTCGTTGGGCTGCCCAATGCGGGCAAGTCCACCTTCCTTGCCGCCACCACCGCCGCCAAGCCCAAGATCGCGGATTACCCCTTCACCACGCTCCACCCCGGTCTCGGCGTGGTGCGGGTGGATGGGCGCGAGTTCGTGCTCGCGGATATCCCCGGCCTCATCGAGGGGGCGCACGAGGGGGTCGGCATCGGCGACCGCTTCCTCGGCCATGTGGAGCGCTGCCGCGCCCTGCTCCACCTCGTGGACGGGACCAGCGAGCACGCCGGCAAGGCCTATAAGACCGTACGCGCCGAGCTGGCCGCCTACGGCAACGGCCTCGACGAGAAGCCGGAGATCGTCGCCCTTTCCAAGATCGACGCCCTCTCGCCCGAGCTTCTCAAGCAGCAGAAGGAACGCCTTCGGCGGGCCGCCGGCAAGACCCCGCTTCTGCTCTCCGCCCAGTCGGGGCAGGGGGTGCAGGAGGCGCTGCGCGCCCTGCTTTCCATCGTGGAGGGAGCCCGCGGCGAGGAGAAGGAAGCCGAGCCGCGCGAGCCCTGGCAGCCCTGAGCGGCGGGGCCGCGGCCCCGCCCCTTCACGCATTCCTCTCTTGCCCATTGAATAAACGGACAACCGTTTTATTCTAGCGGCCGTGTCCCCGCGCCGTCCTTTCGGCGCCAACGAAGAAGGGGACCGAGGGAGGAAACACATGCTGCCGAACAGTCCCGCCGGATTCGATTTCGACCTCGGCGAAACCGCGGACATGCTGCGCGAGAGCGTGCGCAATTTCTCGGACGCCGAGATCGCGCCCCGCGCCGCCGAGATCGACCGCACCAACCAGTTCCCGCGGGACCTGTGGCCCAAGCTCGGTGCGCTCGGCCTGCACGGCATTACCGTGGAAGAGGAATACGGCGGCTCCGGTCTTGGCTATCTGGAGCATGTGATCGCGGTGGAGGAGATCTCCCGCGCCTCCGCCTCCGTCGGGCTCTCCTATGGCGCCCATTCGAATCTCTGCATCAACCAGATCCGCCGCAACGGCACCGCCGCGCAGAAGGCGAGGTACCTGCCCAAGCTCATTTCCGGCGAGCACGTGGGCGCGCTCGCCATGTCGGAGCCGGGGGCGGGCTCGGATGTGGTCTCCATGCGCACCCGCGCCGAGAAGAAGGGCGACCGCTATATCCTCAACGGCTCCAAGATGTGGATCACCAACGGCCCCATCGCAGAGACGCTGGTGGTGTACGCCAAGACCGACCCCGCCGCCGGCCCGCGCGGGATGACCGCCTTCCTGGTGGAGAAGGGATTTCCGGGTTTTTCCACCGCCCAGAAGCTCGACAAGCTCGGCATGCGCGGCTCCGACACCGGCGAGCTGGTGTTCCAGGATTGCGAGGTACCGGAAGAGAACGTGCTCGGCCAGGTGGGCAAGGGCGTGAACGTGCTCATGAGCGGACTCGATTATGAGCGCGCGGTGCTCGCCGCCGGCCCCATCGGCATCATGCAGGCGTGCATGGACGTGGTGCTGCCCTATCTCCATGAGCGCAAGCAGTTCGGCCAGCCCATCGGCAGCTTCCAGCTCATGCAGGGCAAGCTCGCCGACATGTACGTGACCATGAACGCCGCGCGCGCCTACGTCTATGCGGTGGCGAAAGCCTGCGATCGCGGCGCCACCACCCGCGAGGACGCGGCCGGCGCCATCCTCTACGCGGCCGAGAAGGCCACCTGGATGGCGCTGGAGGCGATCCAGACCCTTGGTGGAAACGGATACATCAACGATTACCCCACCGGCCGCCTGCTGCGCGACGCCAAGCTCTATGAGATCGGCGCCGGCACCAGCGAGATCCGCCGCATGCTTATCGGCCGCGAGCTGTTCGAGAAGACGGCCTGATACCAAAGGCCCCTGAGTTGACTCATGGGCCTTTGGCTAAGCCCACGCGGCGCTTGAGCGAACCCACTTGGCGCCGGTCAAAGACCGGGGCCGATGGTATGAGGTCCCTCCCGGACCGGCCGGTGTCGCGCCCCCGCGCGGCGCCGGCCGTCGTTTGCCCTTCGCAAGGACGAGGGGGTCGGCTATGCCTGATGGCATCGGGTTAGGGGAGCGCGGCGCATGGATTCGTTCTTCACGATCTCGAAGCTGGCCTGGTTCGTGGCGGCTCCTTCCAATGCGCTGGCCATCGTGCTGGCGCTTGCGGCGCTGGCGCTGCTCGCGGGGCTGCGCCGCGCGGGCGGGGTGCTGCTCACGGTCGGCGTCGCGGGGGTGCTCGTGTTCGGCTTCTCTCCGGCGGCCAATTACATCATGTCGCCGCTGGAGGAGCGCTTTCCCCAGTTCCACGACGATGGAAAGCCCATCACCGGCGTGCTGCTGCTGGGCGGGGCGGAGCTGCCGGACATCGGCCTTGCCCGCGGGCAGCCCGCCTTCTCCGAGGCGGGGGAGCGGGTGATCGCCTTCGCGGATCTCGCGCGGCGGTATCCGGAGGCGCGGCTCGCCTTCATCGGCGGCAGCGGCGCCCTCATTCCCGATGGCCACGGGCGCGAGGCGGAAATGATGCGCCAAAGCCTGGGCGCGCTCGGCATTGACCCCGCCCGCGTGGAGTTCGAGGAGAAGTCTCGCAACACGGCGGAAAATGCCGAGTTCGCCAAGGCGCTGCTGAAGCCCAAGCCCGGCGAGCGCTGGCTGCTGGTGACGAGCGCCTTCCACATGCCCCGCGCCATGGGCTGCTTCCGCGCGGTGGACTTTCCTGTGGTCGCTTATCCCGTGGATTTCCGCACCATCGGGCCGAGCGAGCTGAACGGCCTCTTCTCCCGCGCCGCCAGCGGGCTCGATTTCACGGATGTGGGGGTGAAGGAGTGGGTGGGCCTTGTCGCCTATTACCTCGGCGGCAAGACGCGCACCCTCTTCCCCGGCCCCTGAGCCTCAGTCGTTGCGCGGCAGGCCGAGGCGGTAGACGCCGCGCAGTTCCGCCGGATCGATCACCTTGCCCTTGCGGTAGATGAGGAGGCGCCCGGCCTCGGCGAGGGCGACCGCGCTGCGCCGCACCTGCGGCAGGGCGCGTTGCCAGTGCTCGCCCGGCGCCACCGCCTGGGCCACATCGGCCGGCGCGACCGTGCGTTCGGGGCCGCATGTGGCGGCGAGCTGGAGGATGGCCTGGGTCACGGCCTCGGGGTCGAAGCCGCGCGGGGCATGGGATTCGTCGGGGGTCGCGTAGTGCGAGTCGCTGGTCATGCCCCCTTGGTAGGGGAAAAGCGAAAAAAATGAAGGGGTGCGCCGGTCAGTCCCGCTTTGTTGCACAGCAGCGAAAAAGCACGGCGAAACAAAACGTTATGTTCCGCATCGCCGCAATGTGGCGATTTCGGGATGATTGCGGAGGCATTGCGGCAGCCCCGCTCACATCATGTGACCCCTTGTTTCATGGTTGAGAAAATCCTAAAGGCGAGGCCGTCACGGCACCGCTCCCCATGCGGAGAGGCGCCGAAAACAGGGATATCGTCAGACTTATCATGCACCTGACTGGAACTCGCTCCTGCTGGAGCGTGGCGCGCGCCGCGCTCACCACGTTTTTCCTGGGTGTTGCGGTCGTTTATCTCTTCGGCGGATTCGAGACCGCCGTCGCCCTCGCGAACTGAGGGGCGGCAGCCGTCTTTTTCCGCTCTCCCGAGCCCGGTCGAGGCGGCCTCGCCAGGCAGCGGGACGGCATTTCTTTATCTCTTGCGTCGCCCCGCCAGGCCGGCGCGCGTCTTCGCGTTGCCCTGCCGGTCTTCAAGGCTCATGATGATTTGATGTGCTCGCCCTCGCGGGCATGATCGAGCCTGCACCGGAGGTCGACGCGATGAACGCCTTCGCCCTGCCCGGCGTCGTCCCGGGGTGGCTGGTGCTCGCCGCCGCGGCGGTGGCCGCGGTCGCCGTGTTCGTGCTGCTGTTCAGGGCGCAGAGCTTCCGCCTGCCTGTGCTGGTGCTGGGGCTCATCGGTCTGCTGGTGGTGGGCTACGGCCTGCTGCTGCTCTATCAGAAACAGCTCGCGGAGCAGGCGGTTCGAGAAGAGGGCCGCGCGCTCCAATTGCGCGCCACCCAGCTCGATGGCGCCCTGGCCGCCAGCGGGCTCGCCTGCATCGATACCCTTCCCGACATGGCCGCGAGCTGCGAGGCGGTGGTCTTCGCCCGCCCGCAGACGGTGGTCGCCGCCCGCGCGCTGGTGCGGGCACGGCTGCTGCTGCTCACGGACGCGGATGCGCTGCTGCGGCGCGCGCCGGCGGCCGATCTCGCGGCGCTGGTGGAGGTCTGGCGCCAGCCTTTGGCGCGGGACCCCTTCGGTCTGGTCGCGGAGGTGATGCGGCAGGATTTCTCCTGCACCGACCAGAACTGCGCCCCGGCCCGTCTGCTGGGAGAAGATGCGCCCGCGGTGGCCAACCTTTCCAACCGCAGGTTCGCGGCCGTGCAGGCCGCGCATGCCGCCCAGTGGAGGGCGGCCGGGGACCAGGAGCCCGTCGCGCCACTGCCCCCGCCGGCCGGGGAGACGGCCGCCCCGCAGGCTGTTCCCGCGCCGGCCGCCGAGGAGCGGGGACCGGCTCCGGCGGAAGTGCCGGGGCAGGGCGCTCCCGTCGCGGCAACGGCGCCCGAGGCGTCGCCGCTGCCTGCGGCCGCCGCACCGCTGCCGCCGCAGCGGCCGGCCATTCCCGCCGTCACCCGCGCGCAGCCGGCCGCGCCGCGCCCGCTGCCCCGCCCGCCAGTGCCGCCCGAGGCGCCGGAAAGCACGGGGCAATGACGCTGCGTGGCACGCGGGGATGATCCGCATCCAGCCTCAGCGCGGACGGCGATTTCGTGAGGTATAAGGGGCCATGCCTCTCCATCTCATCAAGCTGTGCGTCGGCGCCACCTCCATCGAGGATCTGCGGAACTGGATCGAGGACCGGCGCGCCGATGCCGCCCGCGCCGGCCTGCCCTTCGAGCAGACCCACGTGACGCGCATGGTGCCCACCCGCATCGCGGAATTGCGCGACGGCGGCTCGCTCTATTGGGTCATCAAGGGCGACGTGGCCGCGCGCCAGCGCCTTCTGGATGTGCGGCCGTTCGTGGATGTAGACGGGGTGCGGCGCTGCGCGCTGGTGCTCGATCCGCAGGTGATCGGGGTGCGGCCCCGTCCGGCCCGCCCCTTCCAGGGCTGGCGCTACCTGAAGGATTCCGAGGTGCCCCGCGACCTCGATTCCGTGGCTGGCGACGGCGCGGCCGCCATGCCGGAGGAGATGCGGCGGGAACTCGAGCAGCTCGGCCTGCTGTGAGCGCTCGGCCGCCGGCTCAATCGAGCACGGCCGCCTTCAGCAGGCAGACCATGAAGGCATGCGCGGGCGCCGGGCCGCGATTGCGGATGATGTGCCGGCGGTCACAGCGGTAGCGTACGGTCTCGCCGTCCTTCACCGTTTCCACCACGCCGCCCACCTCCACCTCCAGCGTACCGCTGACGAGCGTGAGGCATTCCACCGAGCCGCGCTGGTGACCATCGGAATCGAGCTCTCCACCCGGCTCCGCGTGGAAGTCGTAATATTGCAGCCACTCCACGGTCTTGATCCAGCCGATGATGGAGAGGCGGCACAGGCCGTCCTCCGAGACCAGGATGGGCGTGTCGGCGCGCGTGAGCTTCTCCACGAAGGGGGCTTCGTCGGTGGAGGCGAGCACGCGCTCCACGGACATGTCGAGCGCCTGGGAAAGCCGCCACACGGTGGCGAGGGTGGGGTTGGTCTCGTTGCGCTCGATCTGGCTGATGATGGACTTGGCCACGCCCGACTGCTCCGCGAGATCGGACAGCGAGAGGTTGTAGGCCTTGCGCAGCCGCTGGATGGTCTTGCCCAGCTGGCCGGTGATCGCCTGCGCGCCCGATTCGAGGGGAGAGCCCCCGCGGTCCTTCACTGCCATGGCGTGCGATCCTTTCTGCCGAACGCGCGTTCGCTGTTTCGGACGATACCGCGCATTTCGCAGGCCACAAGTGCCTTCGCCTCAGGAGGGCCAGAGGGCGAAGAAATGGTGCACCGGGCCATGCCCGGAACCTACCGCGAGCCGGTCGGCGGCATCGATGGCGCCGGTGATGTAGGCCTTCGCCGCCGCGACCGCCGACACCAGGTCATCTCCCAAGGCCAGCCGCGCGGCGATGGCGGAGGACAGGGTGCAGCCGGTGCCGTGGGTGTTGCGGGTCGCGTGCCGGGGCGCGGCGAAGCGGGAGACGCCGGAGGGCGTGACGAGCAGGTCCACGCTCTCGGTGCCGACGCCATGCCCGCCCTTCATCAGCACCGCCCGCGCCCCGGACGCCATCAGGCGCAGGGCCTGCGCGTGCATTTCATCTTCGTCGGCGGCCGGGGAAACCCCGAGCAGGGCGGCCGCCTCGGGCAGGTTGGGGGTGATGAGGTCGGCGCGGGGCAGAAGGTCGGCGATCAGCGTGGCGACCGCTTCATCCGCGAGCAGCCGCGCGCCGGAAGCGGCCACCATCACCGGGTCCAGCACCACCGGCCGCGCGCCGTGGCGGTCGAGCCCGGCGGCGACCGCGCGGATGGCGCCGGGACGCGAGAGCATGCCGATCTTCACCGCCTTCACCGCGAGGTCGCCGAACACCGCGTCCATCTGGGCGCCGATGAAATCGTCCGGCACGTCATGGATGGCGGTGACGCCCAGGGTGTTCTGCGCGGTCAGGGCGGTGATGACGCTGGCGCCGTAGACCCCGAGCGCGGAGAAAGTCTTCAGATCGGCCTGGATGCCGGCGCCGCCGCTGGAGTCGGAGCCGGCGATGGTGAGGGCGATGGGCGGCGCGGAATGGGGCAAGGCGCGGACCTCAGCTGGCGAAGGGGCGTCGAGCCCGCACGCTTAGAGCGTTTTCGAGCGAAGTGGAAACCGGTTCGCGTGAAGAAAGCGTGCCAACTCAAGAATCTGGAGCATTCTCCGCCGGCGCTGAATCCCGAAAGATCATGGGGGAGGGGAGATGGGGGCGCATCCGGCCTGGTGCGCACTTGCGTCGGGAGGCGCTTTTGTCCACCTTGGCGGCGCCGGCCGGAGCGTGGCGCCGCCGCGCGCCCGGCGGTTTCCAAGCGGAGTGCGCCGTGATCCCCTTTTTCGTTCAGATCAAGTGCCAGCTCGGCAAGTCCTACGACGTGGCCGACGCCATCGCCGATGCCGAGATCGCGTCCGAGATCTATTCCACCGCCGGTGATTTCGATCTCCTGGTGAAGTTCTACGTGGAGCCCGGCACCGACATCGGGCAATTCGTGAACCAGAAGGTGCAGACGATCGCCGGCATCCAGGACACCCGCACCATCATCACCTACAAGGCGTTCTGAGGCGCGCCGGGGGTGTCCGCCGCGCGCGTTTGCGGTGGCGGCGCGCACGGGCTATCTGTTTCCCGGCGGGAGCGCGCATCTTAAGATGCGCCGATCAGGGGAAGATGGATGAGCCTGGCCTACCGGCCGGATATCGACGGCCTGCGGGCCGTCGCTGTCGGCAGTGTTGTTCTTTTTCATGGCGGGTTTTCGCTGTTCAGCGGCGGATTTGTCGGCGTCGACGTGTTCTTCGTCATTTCCGGCTTCCTCATTACCTCCATCCTGGCGGAGGACATGGAGAAGGGCCGGTTCTCGCTGGTCGAGTTCTACGACCGCCGCATCCGGCGCATCCTTCCGGCCCTGTTCCTGGTGCTGGCGGCCACCACCCTCCTCGGCGCCTTCATCCTGCTGCCGAACCAGATGGAGGACCTCGCCCGCTCGCTCATTCCCGCGACCCTGTTCTACGCGAACGTCCACTTCATGGGGCTCGAATCCTATTTCGCCCCGGCGGTGGAGGAGATGCCCCTGCTGCATCTGTGGTCGCTGGCGGTGGAGGAGCAGTTCTACATCGTCTTCCCGCTGGTGCTGTTCGTCTTCATGCGCCTGGGTGGAAAGCGGCTGGCGGTGGGTGGGCTGCTGCTGCTCGCCCTCGCATCGCTCGTATTCTCCCAGCTGGAGCTGAGCGAGGCGCCGCGCCGGGCCTTCTTCCTCCTCTCCTCCCGCGCGTGGGAATTGCTGGCGGGCGCGCTGCTGGCGCTGGCGCCGCTGCCGCGGGTGGGGCCGCGCATCGCGGCCGGGCTCGGCGCAGTGGGGCTGGCGGCGCTGCTTGTGCCGGTGTTCTTCTATGATCGCCACACGACCTTTCCCGGCATCGCCGCCCTGCCGCCGGTCCTCGGCGCGGTGCTGCTGATCTATTCGGGGCGCCATGCCGCCGGTGCGCCGGTGGCGCGGCTGCTGAGCCTGCCGGCCATGGTCTATGTGGGGCGCATCTCCTATTCGCTCTATCTGTGGCATTGGCCGCTGCTGGCGCTGGTCTTCGTATACCGCGGCCGGGCGCCGACACCCCTGCTGGCAATGGCGGTGATCGCGGTGTCGGTGGCGCTCTCGGCACTGTCGCTGCGCTATGTGGAAACGCCGCTGCGGCGCCGGGAGGTGCTCGGCGGGCGCCGCATCGCGCGGTTCGCGGCCGCTGCTGCTGTCATGCTGCTGGCCGTCGGCGGCGCGTGGGGGATCGAGATGCGCGATGGCCGGCTCTGGCCGCTCTCGCCGCGGGGCCTCAAGGCGGAGGCTGTGATTCGCCAGGCGCAGGCCCTGACCATCTGCAACACCTCGGACGCCTTCATGCGCGGCACCGCGACCTGCACGGTCACGCCGCCCGGCGCCGGCAGCGCGGTCGATGTGGTGGTGTGGGGCGATTCCCACGCCCGCTCGGCCTTCCAGGGCCTCGCCGAGATGGCCGCCGAGCGGGGAATGAGCAGCCGCCTGCTGACGCTGTCCGGCTGTCCGCCGCTGGTGGGGGTGTCGGCGCCCATCGTTGCCGACGATATCGTGGCGTGCGATGCGTTCAACGCCGCGGTGATGGCGGAGATCGAGAAGATCCGGCCCAGGCTGGTGGTGCTGGTGAGCCGCTGGTCGCTGTGGACCACCCACGCGCGCGGCAACTACGCCCTGACCATGCCCGATCTGCCGGCCGCTCGGGTGCCGAGCCCCGAGGGCAGCCGCGCGGCGTTTCCCATCGCCCTGCGCAGGACCCTGGAAGACATCCGCAAGGCGGGGGCGAAGGCCCTGGTGCTGGGGCAGGTGCCGGAATATCTGCACGCGCCGGCGGGCTGCGTGGTGCGGGCCGAATATTTCGGCCGGGATGCCTCCGGCTGCATGACCCAGCCGGTCAAGGAGATGGAGCGGATCCTCAATCCCGCCAACACCCAGATCCGCAAGGTTGTCGACGAGGTGCCCGGCAGCGGCGCGGCGCTGCTCTCGCAGGTCTTCTGCAACGAGAAGGAATGCCGGGCCGGAGACGGTGACGCCTTCTACTACAGCGACGCGAATCACCTTTCGCTCGATGGATCACGCCGACTGCGGGACGACGCGTCCATCCGGGCCGCGGTGTGGGCGCTGCTGGGCCTCTCGCCGCCGCCCGCGCGCGCCGAGCACGCCGCAGGCGACGCACCACCAGCGTCTTCCTATTAGGGTACGGCGCATGCCGTTAGCCCGATAGGGCTGCGGCGGGGCGCTGCTCGCGGCCGCGATATCGGGTTCGTCCGCAATTTGCCGTTGCGGCAGGCACGGGCTATTCCTTAACCATCGGTGAAGGCGCGCTTTCGGGGGCGCGGATCTGGGGGCGGAAAGGATGAGTCTGGCCTATCGGCCGGACATCGACGGTTTGCGCGCCGTCGCTGTCGGCAGCGTGGTGTTGTTTCACGCCGGGTTCTTGCCATTGCGGGGCGGGTTCGTCGGCGTCGATGTGTTCTTCGTGATCTCGGGTTTTCTCATCACCTCCGTTCTGTTGCGGGACATGGAGGCGGGTGCTTTCTCGCTGATCACCTTCTGCGACCACCGCATCCGGCGGATCTTTCCGGCGCTGCTGGTGATGCTCGTGGCGGTTTCCGCCATGGCCGCGCTGGTGCTGTCGCCGCGGGCGCTGCGGCAGTTTGCCGAATCGGTGCCACCCTCCATCCTGTTCGTCGCGAATTTCCATTTCGAGGATGCGCTGGATTATTTCGGCCCGCGCGCCGAGGAGGCGCCGCTGCTGCACCTGTGGTCGCTGGCGCTGGAGGAGCAGTTCTACATCCTGTTCCCGCTCGCGCTTCTCGGGGCGGTGCGGCTGGCCGGGCTCAAATGGTCCGCTGCCCTGTTCGCGGGCATCGCCGCCGCCTCGCTCGCCTATGCGGTTCATGCGCTGAAATCGGAGCCCATGGCCGCCTTCTTCCTGCTTCCCAGCCGGGCGTGGGAGCTTGTGGCCGGAGCGGTGCTCGCCCTCGTGCCCTGGCGGCGCCCCTCGCCCGCCGTGGCGGAGGGGCTCGGATGGGCGGGGCTGCTGTGCATTCTCATTCCGGTCTTCGCCTATGACCGGCACACGCCGTTTCCGGGCCTCGCGGCGCTGCCGCCGGTGCTTGGCGCCGCGGCGCTCATCCTCGCCGGGAGCCATCACCCGCATGGCTTCGTCACCCGGCTGCTGAGCCTGCGGGCGCCGGTCTATGTGGGGCGCATCTCCTATTCGCTCTATCTGTGGCACTGGCCGCTGCTGGTTCTGGCTGTCGCGTACCTGGGCCGTGGGCTGGGAGGATGGGAGGCGGCCGGAATCGTCGCCGTCTCCGTCGCGCTCTCGGCTCTTTCGCTCCGCTTCGTGGAGACGCCGCTGCGCCGGCCCTGCGCGCTGGGCGGGCGGCGTGCCGTGCGGATGGTCGCGGCGGGCACCGCCATCGCCCTGGTGGCGGGGCTCACCTGGGGCTTCGAGAGCTATGGAAGCCGGCTGTGGCCGGTATCTGCCCGGGCAGCGGCGGCCGAGGCCGCGATGGCCGACCGCGCCCCGTTCCATCGCACCTGTGTGAATACGCCCCGCAAGTGGAACGGGACTCTGTCGGGGACGCTGGAGAACTGCTCCATCGGGCCCGATGGGGCGGCGGGCGGATACGAGGTGATGGTGTGGGGCGATTCCCATGCGGATGCCGTGTTTCCGGGCATCGGCCCCATCGTCGCCGGCCTCGGGCACACCGCGCGGCTGACCTTCATGCCGGGATGTCCGCCCCTTCTGGGCGGGACCGTCCATCGGGCGAAGGTCCCTGCGGCCGCTTGCGCCGCCTTCAACGCGGCCGCGCTCGAAGAGATCGTGCGGATGCGGCCCCAGCTCGCCATCCTGGTGGGCCGCTGGAGCATGTGGACACACCACGCGGGCAGTGAATTCGCCCTGACCAGCGACGAGGTGGAGGGCGGCGGCGAGAAGTCCGCCGCCGCGACCGCACGCGTGTTCCGCCACATGCTGGCGCGGACGGTCGAGACCTTGAACGCGCATGGCATCAGGGTGCTGCTGCTGGGCCAGCCGGCGGAGTTCGTGCCCGCGCCGCCGAAATGCGTGCTGGAACGCGAGCTGGCCGGGGAATCCTCGTCCGCCTGCCTGTCGCAGGGACGGGGGGATGCGGTGGCAGCCATCGGTGCGGGAAACGACGCCCTGCTGGAAGCGGCCGCTCCGGGCGCCGATGCCACCGTGTTCCAGCTTTCGGAGATCTTCTGCCGCGGCGACACCTGCATCGCCGGAGACGAGGAGCGCTTTTACTACTCCGACACGGATCACCTTTCCGCCACCGGAGCCCGCGAGCTGGAGAAGGACGCGCGGCTTCAGGCGCTCATCGCCTCGCTGCTGACGCCGGGCCTGGAGGCGAGCGCGGAGCCCCGCTGAGCGGGGCTCACTCGTCGCCGAGCAGGCTCGCGAGCTTCAGCGCCACGCCGCGCGAGCCTTCCACCTTCAGCCGCCCGGTGGAAAAGGCGAGCATGGCGCCGAGCCGTCCGGCCACCAGCTTGTCCAGCGTGTCGGAGGAGAGCTTGAGCACGGCATCGGCATCGCCGTCGCCTTCCTCCAGGCTGGCGGTGCCGTCGGAGGCATCGAGCATGAGGGAGACGTCCTTGTCGGTCAGGTCGAAGCGCACCTTGTAGCCGAGCGTGCCGAGCGCATCGGCGCGCGCGTGCATGGCTTCGATCAGGGCGGGAACATCGGCCATCGGAAACACCTCTCAAAAGGGCCGCCCCGGCGGGACGGGGCGGGAAAGTTGGTGGAAACGGCGCCGGGAGGCGTCAGAACATGGCTTCTTCAAGCCCCATCGTGGCCGCCTTGCCGGCCTTGATGGCACCCCACAGGGCCGCCACCTCCGGCAGCAGCTTCTCCATGTAGAAGCGGGCCGTGGCGATCTTCGCGTCGTAGAAGGCGGCATCGCCGTCCGCGCCAAGGCGCTTCTCGAATGCCACTTCCGCCATGCGCGCCCACATGTAGCCCAGCGCCACCAGGCCGAAGAGGCGCAGGTAGTCGGTGGCGGCGGCACCCGCCTCCTCCGGATCCTTCAGGCCCTTCTCGGCGATGTGGGCAGTGGCGAGCTGCAGGGCGCCGAACGCCTTGCCGAGCGGCGCCACCAGGGGGCCGAGATCGTCGTCGTCCATCTTGGCGTCGATGTAGGCGAGCACGGGGTGGAAGAAAGCGCGCAGGTAGCGTCCCATGTGCGCCGGCAGCTTGCGGCCCACGAGGTCCAGCGCCTGCACGCCGTTCGTGCCCTCGTAGATCATGGCGATGCGCGCATCGCGCACATACTGCTCCATGCCATGATCACGGATATAGCCGTGACCGCCATAGACCTGCATGCCCATGGAGGCGGAGGCGAAGCCGAGATCGGTGAACAGCGCCTTCACGATGGGGGTCATGAGGGCGGTAAGGTCCTCCGCGCGCCGGCGCTCCTCGGGATCGGCGGAGTGCTCCATCAGGTCGAGCGCGCGCGCCACCCAGCCGCCGAGGGCGCGGCATCCCTCGTTGTAGGCGCGGATGGTCATCAGCGTGCGCCGCACGTCGGGGTGCACGATGATGGGGTCGGCCGGCTTGTCGGGATGCTTGGCGCCGGTCAGCGACCGGCCCTGCAGGCGCTCCTTCGCATAGGCCACTGCCGCCTGATAGGCCGCCTCGCCCAGGCCCAGGCCCTGGGTGCCCACGGAAAGGCGCTCCGAGTTCATCATGGCGAACATGGCGCGCATGCCCTTGTGGGGCTCGCCCACCAGCCAGCCGGTGGCGTCGTCGAAGGACATCTGGCAGGTGGAGGAGCCATGGATGCCCATCTTGTGCTCGATGCCCGTGCAGAGCACGCCGTTGCGGGGGCCGAGCGTGCCGTCGTCCTTCGGCAGGAACTTCGGCACCAGGAACAGGGAGATGCCCTTGATGCCCTTGGGCGCGTCCGGCAGGCGGCCGAGCACCAGATGGATGATGTTCTCGGTGAGATCCTGCTCGCCGGCCGAGATGAAGATCTTGTTGCCGGTGATCTTGTAGCTGCCGTCCTCCTGCGGCACGGCGCGGGTGCGCACCAGGCCGAGATCGGTGCCGCACTGGGGCTCGGTGAGGCACATGGAGCCGGACCACACGCCTTCCACCATCTTGGGCAGGAAGCGGTCCTTCAGCTCATCGGAGGCGTAGGCCTTCAGCGCCTCATAGGCGCCGTGGGTGAGGCCGGGGCAGATGCCGAAGGCGAGGTTGCCCGAGCACAGCATCTCCTCCACCAGCTTGTTCACCGAGGCCGGCAGCCCCTGGCCGCCGTATTTCGGATCGCAGGCGATGCCGTTCCAGCCGCCCTCGATGAAGGTCTGGTAGGCTTCCTTGAAGCCCTTCGGCGTGCGCACCACGCCGTTCTCATAGGTGCAGCCCTCCTGGTCGGCGCTCTGGTTCAGCGGCGCGAGCACTTCCGTGACGAGCTTGGCGGCTTCGTCCAGCACCGCGTCGATGAGATCGGGCGTGACCTCCTCCAGGCCGGGGAGGGTGCCCAGCTCGGCGCTGCCGTGCAGCTCGTGCAGCACGAAGCGCATGTCGCGGAGCGGGGGGGTATAGACCTGCATGGCGTTTGCTCCCGAATATTCCGGTGATGCCTCCCGCGCGGGGAGGGCGGGGTGGGGGCCTTGCGCCCGCTTCACCCCGCTTGTCGTTTTGTGGGAAGGGCTTTTTCCCTTCCGAGGCCTCCCCGTTGGGGGGGGCAGCCGCCGGCCGGTGGCGTAGCGGCGCTCAGTTCCGCAGCGGCCGGCCGGTTTCCAGAATGTGCTCGATGCGGTCGAGCGTGGCGGTGGTGCGCAGGAGCTTCATGAAGCCCTCGCGTTCCAGCTCCAGCACCCGCGCCGCGCTCACCGGCTCGATGTGGTCGGCGTCGCCGCCGGTGAGCACCTCGGCCAGGGCGGCGGAGACCACCTTGTCGTGCCGGGTGGCGAGGCCGCGCTTGGCGAAGCCCTCCACCGCCATCACCATGGCGGCCTTGCCCGAGGGGCCGGGCAGGGTGAGCTCGATGGGCTTGGGCGGCACGTAGCCTTCCACCAGCGCCAGGGCGCGGGCCTTGGCATCGGCGAGCAGGCGGTCGCGGTTCATGGTGATGCCGTCGCCCTCGCGCAGGAACTTCAGCTCCTTCGCCTCGGCGGCGGACTTGGCGACGGTGGCGGTGGAGACCGTCTCGAACACCTTGGAGGGCGCGGGCATGGGCCCCTTCGGGAAGGTCTTGTCGCTCTGCCAGCGCTCCAGCATGGCGGTGCAGCCGCCCCAGGCCGGCAGCACGCCCACGCCGCACTCCACGAGGCCGATGTAGCTCTCCGCGTGGGCCTGCACCGCATCCGCATGCAGCAGGATCTCGCACCCGCCGCCGAGCGCGAGGCCGGAGGGCGCCGCCACCACGGGGAAGGGGGCGTACTTCATGTCCTGGTAGGCCTTCTGGCCGGTGGCCACCAGCTTCTCCACCTCGCCGAAGGCGCCGATGTTGCAGGCGAACAGGGCAAGGCCCAGGTTCGCGCCCACGGAGAAGTTCGTGCCCTCGTTATAGATCACGAGCGCCTTGTACTTTTCCTTCACAAGCTTCAGCGACTTGGAGAGCAGGCTGATGATGCCCTCGTCCAGGGAGTTGCTCTTGGAGGTGAACTCCAGGCACACCACGCCGTCGCCGATATCCCACAGGGAGGCCGAGCCGTTCTTGAGGAGCGGCTGAGACTTCAGCTTGATGTCGGCCAGCAGCAGGACGCCCTCGGGCCGTGCGATGTCGCGGTAGGCGCCGTCGGTTCCCAGATATTGCCGCGTGCCGTTCTCGGTGCGGTAGAAGGGGGTGTCGGCGGCGAGGGCCAGCAGGGCGGGCACCTCCACCGCGTCGGCCTTCAGCATCTCGATGAGCCGCGCGGCGCCGATCTTGTCGATCAGCTCGAAGGGGCCGTATTTCCAGTTGTAGCCGAGGCGCATGGCGTCATCGATGGCGACGATGTCGTCGGCGGCTTCGGGCACGAGGCGCGCGGCATAGGCCAGCGTGCGGGCCATGACGGCGCGGGCATAGCGGCCGGCGGGGCCGGGGGCGGACATGAGGGCGGCAAGGTCCCTGCCGCCGCCCTCTTCCAGCTCCGGCACGCCGGCCTTCACCTGCGGGCGGTACTCGCCGGTGGAAAGCTCGATGGCCTCCTTCAGCTTCTGCCCGTCCGCGCGGTTGAGGCGGTAGAAGCCGCCCTTGCCCTTGCGCCCGGTGTAGCCGGTCTCGATCATCCGCGAGATCAGCGGCTCGTCGCGCAGGGTCGCGTGGAAGGGATCGGACGCCGGCAGCGCCCGCTTCAGGGAGCCCTGGACGTGGGGCATCAGGTCGAGCCCCACGAGGTCGATGAGGCCGAACACGCCGGTCTTCGGGAAGCCGAAGGGCCGGCCCATCACCTGGTCCGCCTCTTCCACCTTGAGGCCGAGCGCGAAGGCCTCGCCCACCGCGAGCTGGAGCCAATAGGTCCCGAGCCGGTTGGCGATGAAGCCGGGGGTGTCCTTGCAGGTCACCACCGTCTTGCCGAGCTTCACGTCCGCGAAGCGGGAGACGGCGGCCACCGTGTCGGGGTTCGTCTGCGGCCCGGCCACGATCTCCAGCAGGCGCATGTAGCGCGGCGGGTTGAAGAAGTGGGTGATGAGGAAGTCGTGCCGGAAGCTCTCCGGCAGGCCGGAGGTCAGGTCCGCGAGGGGAATGGTGGAGGTGTTGGACGACACCGCGCTGCCGGGCCGGCGGGCGGCCTCGATCTTCGCATAGAGCGCCTGCTTGATGTCGAGCCGCTCGATCACCGCCTCCACGATCCAGTCGCAGGTGGCGAGGTCGGCGAGGTTGTCCTCGATGTTGCCGGTGGTGACGAGCCGGGCGGCCTTCTTGGACATGAAGGCGGCGGGGTCCGCCTTCAGGAGCTTCTCCACCGCCTTGTCGGCGACGGCGTTGCGGTTGGCGGCGCCTTCCGGGACGATGTCCAGGAGCAGCACCTCGATGCCCGCATTGGCCACGTGGGCGGCGATGCCGGCGCCCATGACGCCGGCGCCGATGACGGCGACCTTCTTGATTTCGAACGACATGCGCGCCTCCCTCAGACGCGCTCGAGCACGGTGGCGATGCCCTGCCCGCCGCCGATGCACTGGGTGGCGAGCGCATACCTGCCGCCCTCACGCTTCAGCAGCGCCGCCGCCTTGCCGACGATGCGCGCGCCGGTGGCGCCGAGCGGATGGCCGAGCGCGATGGCGCCGCCGTCGATGTTCAGCGTCTCGTCGGAGATGCCCAGCTCCCGCTGGCAGGCGATGGCCTGGGAGGCGAAGGCCTCGTTCAGCTCCACCACGTTGATGTCGGAGATGGAGATGCCGGCGCGGGTGAGGGCCTTCCTGGTGGCCGCGACCGGGCCGATGCCCATGATCTCCGGCGCGCAGCCCGCGACCGCCACGCTCTTCACGCGCGCCAGGGGCTCCAGGCCGTTCTTCTCGGCGTAGCTCTCCGAGCACACCAGCACGGCGGAGGCGCCGTCGGTGAGGGGGGAGGAGGTGCCGGCGGTGACCGTGCCGTTCTCGTCGAAGGCGGGCTTCAGGCTGGCGAGGGCCTCCAGGGTGGCGTCGCGGCGGATGCAGCCGTCGGTGTCCACGGTCCGGTTGACCTTGCCGTTGACGTGCACGGGGACGATCTCCGCCTTGAAGCGGCCTTCAGCCTCGGCGCGGGTGGCCTTTTCCTGGCTCCGCAGGGCGAAGGCGTCCTGGTCGGCGCGGGTGATCTGCCACTTGCTGGCGACATTCTCGGCGGTTTCGCCCATGCCCATGTAGGCGGCGGGCATCCGCGCGTAGAGCGCCGGGTTGGGCATGGGGTTGAAGCCGGTCATGGGCACGCGGCTCATGCTCTCGATGCCGGCGCAGATGAAGGCCTCTCCGGCGCCAAGCTGGATCTGCCCCGCCGCCATGTGCACGGACTGCATGGACGAGCCGCAGAAGCGGTTCACGGTGGTGCCGGCCACCGACTGCGGCAGGCCCGCGATCATGCCGATGAGGCGGGCGATGTTGAAGCCCTGCTCGGCCTCCGGGAAGGCGCAGCCGACGATGAGGTCCTCGATGTCCTCCACCTTCACCTTGGTGCGCGCCACCAGCTCGGCCACCACCTGGGCGGCGAGATCGTCGGGGCGAAGGCGCGCGAGGTCGCCTTTCTTGGCGAGGGTGAAGGGCGAGCGGGCATAGCCCGCGATCACGACGTTAAGCATGAGCGCTCCTGCCTGTGTGCGTTTCTTCCACCCGCCTGCGGCGACGCCGCGGGGGCATTTTGGTTTCCGCCGGAGGGGGCGGCGTGTTGGGGCGCCGCAGTTTGCCGCGGGCCCGATCGCGTCCGCGTCCAGGGCGTCTTTCGCGCCCCGGCCCGCGGCTTTGCTGGAAAGTGCGCCGAAGGCGGCTCAGCCCGCGGCCTTGACTTCGCCGCTGGCGAGGCCCGCGAGGGTCTGGTCCTGGATCTCCCGGAGCTCGGCGATGGTCTCCTCCAGCGCCAGGCGCTGGTCCTCCAGCATCTCCAGCCGGTTCTCCACCTTCTTCAGAAGCATCCGCATCTGCTCGGACTGGGTGGGATCCATGTCGTAGAGGTCGAGATAGTCCTTGATGTCGCGCAGGGAGAAGCCGAGCCGCTTGCCCCGCAGGATCAGCACCATCCGGGCGCGGTCACGCTTGGTGTAGACGCGCATGGTGCCGGCTCGGCGGGGGGTGATGAGGCCCTTGTCCTCATAGAAGCGGATGGTGCGCGGCGTCACCGCGAGGTCGCGTGCGAGCTCCGTGACGGTGAAGAAGGTGTCGGTGGGGGCGCCACCGCTGCCACGTTTGCCTGTCGATGCCACAAGTTCACCTATACGTCACCTATCCGCACTGACGATACATGCTTTGACCTTCGGCGCAAGACCCTCCCCACCGATTTTCACCGCCGCGGCACGCAACGTCAAAAAACGCGCATGATGCGCCGCAACGAATACGTCAGCCTCAATGTCTCTTTTCTTTCCGCACGCGGATTGTTCTGTGGGAGAGAAGCACACGCTTAAGCTTCCGCGTGCTGTTCATGCAACGCTGCCGAAATATCGTGGGTCTTCCGCATATCATGGCTACGATGGCGGTTGACGCGGCTGTTCGTTTAGGCATTCTGGGTGACGTATAGGGCACCCTAGAAACCAATAGTGCACCGCAGCGTGCCGTGCCCCGAGGAAACGCCACATTCGCAGGCGCCGCCCCGCATCCAGTCCGGGCGCGCCGAGCAAGGGGGAGTCATGTTCAGATCCACCGTCCTGGTCAGACGTGCCGGCTGCGTTGCGCTGCCTGTGTTCGCCACCCTGCTCGCCGCCGAGGCGCAGGCCGGCGGCTTCGGGCTCCGGGAGCAGAGCTCCTATTACCAGGGCACGTCGTTCGCCGGTGCCGCCGCGGGGGGCGAGGGCCTCGCCTCCATGTTCTGGAACCCGGCGGCGATCAGCTTCTCGCCGGGCATGAACATCGAGAGCAACTTCACCTACATCATGCCCCACGCCTCGGTGGACGTGTATGAGGCGCGGGCGCCTCTCACCGGCGCGAACCTCGGCAACGCGGGGGTGGGCGACATCATCGACGACGCCCTGCTGCCGACCACCTTCCTCACCTACGCGTGGGACGACATCGCGGTCGGTTTCGGGCTCACGGTGCCGTTCGGCCTCATCTCCGATGCGCCGTGCAGCTGGTCCGGCCGCTACTACGGCTGCTACAGCCGCATCTTCGACATCAACGCCCAGGCCTCCATCGCCTACAAGGTGAACCCGTGGCTCACCATCGGCGGCGGCGTCAGCGTCAATTACATCGACGCGCGGCTGAGCAACGCGGCCTTCACCGGCATCGTGCCCCCCGCCAACAATCTCTATGCCCAGGTGGACGGCGACGACCTCGGGGTCGGCTTCAACCTCGGCGTTCTGTTCACCCCCTGGGCGGGGACCAGCATCGGTATCGGCTACAAGTCCTCCATGGATCATGATCTGGAGGGCACACTCAGCATGTTCATGCTGCAGACCAAGATCGCCCAATATGCGGCCAATGCCGGCCTTACCCTGCCGGGGCAGGTGACCGCCTCCCTGCGCTCCCAGGTGGCGCCGCAGTGGACGGTGCTCGGCACCGTGGAATGGACCGACTGGTCGTCGGTGGACCAGCTCGTGGTGCGCACCCCGGCCGGCGTGGCGAGCGTCCTCGACCTGCAGTGGAAGAGCGGCTGGTTCTTCTCGGGCGGCGTCGAATATCAGTGGGACCCGAAGCTCGCCCTGCGCGCCGGCCTCGCCTACGAGCTCACCCCCGTGCCCGACGAGACCCGTTCTCCCCGCCTGCCGGACACCAACCGCCTGTGGCTCTCGGCCGGCTTCACCTATGCGGTGACGCAGCAGCTCTCCATGGACTTCGCCTACAGCCACATCTTCGGCGAGAACAGCCCCATCGACCAGTACCCCTACAAGACCGGCAACGCCCTGCGCGGCGTGCTGGTGGGGGAGGTGAACGACGGCTACGTGGACATCGTCTCCGTGGGCCTGCGCTACAAGTTCGGCGCGCCGGCCCAGCAGACCAGCCTCATTACCAAGTAGCCGCGGCAGGGCGCGGTCAGCCGGGACGGCGGTGGGGGCGCCGCCGTCCCGGCGCAATCGGGGCCGATCCTGGCCCGAAAGCAAAAGGCGCACCTCATGCGGCGCGCCCCCGAAGGCATCAAGAACAGACGGCGGGCCATGCGTCCGAAACGCCGGCGAACGGCGGCGGCGCGCCTGCCACGCGGGAGAACGCCCATGCTCGAACGGACCGAGAGCACGCCCATCGTGCCGGTTCCCGTGCCGGACCTGCTCGACGCCAGCGTCGCGGAGCACGGCCCCAAGCCGGCCCTCAACTTCTTCGGCCGGCAGTGGACCTACGACGAACTCGGCATGCTCGTGGACAAGGTGGCGGCGGGCCTGCAGGCCGAAGGAGTCGGCCCCGGCAGCAAGGTGGGCCTGTGCCTGCCCAACACGCCCTATTCCGTCATCTTCTTCTTCGCCATCATGAAGGCGGGCGGCACCGTGGTGAACTTCAGCCCGCTCTATGTGGAGCGCGAGCTGCGGCACCAGATCCGGGATTCGGGCACGACCATCATGGTGGTGCCGGACGTGAAGCTCATCCATGCGCGAGTGGCGGCGGTGGCCCAGGAGGCGGGGCTGCGGCGCATCATCGTCTGCCCCATGGCGGGGGTGCTGCCCTGGCTCAAGGGCATGCTGTTCACCCTCTTCAAGCGCAAGGAGCAGGCCGAGTTCCAGCCGGGAGACGGCCTGCACCTGCCGTATGCGGCGCTGCTGCGCCACGGCGCGCGCGCGCGGCCCGTGATCGTCGACCCGGTCACCGATATCGCCGTGCTGCAATATACGGGCGGCACCACCGGCGTGCCCAAGGGCGCCATGCTCACCCACGCCAACGTCTCGGCCAATGCGCAGCAGGTGATGATCCACGCCGAATGCCGGCGTATCGGCGTGAAGCGGGTGGTGGGCGTGCTGCCCCTGTTCCACGTGTTCGCCATGCAGACGGTGATGGTGATTCCCATCTGCCTCGGCGCCGAAATCCTGCTGGTGCCGCGCTTCACCCTTTCGGACGTGCTGGACCTCATCGAGCAAGAGAAGCCCACCATGTTTCCCGGCGTGCCCACCATCTTCGCCGCCATCAACGGCGCGCCGGGTATCGAGGGGCGGGACCTCTCCTCGCTCACCCTGTGCATCTCCGGCGGCGCGCCGCTGCCGGGCGAGGTGCGCGCGCGATTCGAGGCGCTCACCGGCTGCAAGCTCGTGGAGGGCTACGGCCTCAGCGAGACCTCGCCCGTGGTCACCGCCAATCCGCCCCTGGGGCTGGTGAAGGACGGCTCGGTGGGCACCGCCGTGCCGGGCACCGTCATCGAGATCCACGACCTCGCCAATCCCGCGCGGCTGTGCGGGGTGGGGGAGAAGGGCGAGGTCTATGTGCGCGGGCCGCAGGTGATGCGCGGCTATTACAACCGCCCGCTCGAGACCATCGACAGCTTCCAGGACGGCGCCCTGCGCACCGGGGACGTGGGCTATCTCGATGTCGACGGCTACCTGTTCCTGGTGGATCGCATCAAGGACGTGATTCTGTGCGGGGGCTACAATGTCTATCCGCGCGTGATCGAGGAGGCGTTGTACCTGCACCCCGCGGTTTCGGAGGCGGTGGCCATCGCGATTCCCGACGCCTATCGCGGGCAGGCTCCGAAGGCGTTCGTCACCCTGCGCCACGGCGCCAGCGCCACCCCCGAAGAGCTGCTCTCCTTCCTCTCGGCGCAGATCTCCAAGATCGAGATGCCGCGGGAGATCGAGATCCGCGACAGCCTGCCCAAGAGCATGGTGGGCAAGCTCTCCAAGAAGGAGCTGATCGAGGAAGAGCGGGCGCGCACCAGCGCCTGAGCCTGCGCCCGCTTGCAAGGGCGGCGCGTTCTCTTTAGGCGGAAAACGGCCGTCCGCGCCCCAGGCGCCGGGCGGCCGCCTTGCATCCCGCCCCCGAGGCCAACCCCAGATCCCCCCATGAGCGACCTGTTCGGCCTCGTCTTCCCGTTCTTCGGCCTGATCTTTCTGGGCTATTTCTGCGGGCGGCTGGTGCGGCTGCCAGAGGCGGGGCTCGCCTGGCTCACCTTCTTCATCATCTATGTGGCGCTGCCGGCGCTGTTCTACCGCATCGTGGCGCAGACCCCGTTCGAGGAGCTGGCGAACCCGGCCTTCATCCTCGCGGTGGTGTGCTCCACCGCCACCACGGCTGCGGTCGCGCTGGGCATCGGCCTGTGGTTCCGGCGGGGGAACGTGGGGGAGGCGGCCATCGCCACCACGGTCGGCGCCTATGCCAACGTGGGCTACATGGGGCCGGGCCTGAGCATCGCGGCGCTGGGGCAGGGGGCGGCGACGCCCGCCGCCCTCATCTTCGCCTGCGACAGCGTGCTGTTCTTCACGCTGGTGCCGCTGCTCATGGCCACGCGCGGGCGCGGCGAGAGCCTCGCCGCCACCTTCGGGCTCATCGCCAAGCGGGTCTTCACCCACCCCTTCAACATCGCCACCCTGCTCGGCGTGCTCGCCGCCGCCGTGCATTTCCGGGAGCCGGATGCGGTCTCCCGCCTGCTGGACGGGCTGAAGAACGCCGCGGCCCCCTGCGCCCTGTTCACGCTCGGGGTGACGGTGGCGCTGCGCCCGCTGCGGCGCATTCCGCTGGAGCTGGCGCCGCTGCTGGGGCTGAAGCTGGTCGCACACCCCGCCATCGCGCTGCTCGCGCTGTCGCTCGTCGGCGCGCTCGCCCAGGGCTGGGGGGTGTCCTGGTCGCCGGTGTGGGCGCAGACGCTGCTGGTGATGGCGGCGCTGCCGCCGGCGCTCAACTGCTTCGTGCTCGCGCGGCAGTACCACACCTACGTGGAGGAGGCCTCCACGGCGGTGCTCATCGGCACGGTCTGCTCCGTCTTCAGCGTCACGGCCATGCTCTATGTGCTGCGGGCGGGGCTGGTGCCGCTCGATCTGCTGCGCTGAACCCTCACGCCGCTCGCTCGCCCACCCCCAGGCGCATCAGCCGGCGGCGCAGCGGGCCTACCCGGTCGAGCAAATAGAGGCCGAAGCCGCGCACGCCCTGGATCGGCACGAAATCCGACAGCAGCGAGCGGTTGAGCACGTCCACGGCGCGCATGCGGCCGTCGATGTCCGGCCGCCGCGCGCGGGCGTAGCGCTCCAGCAGCTCGGGGCCGCCCACGTCCTCCCCGCGCGCGGCGGCCTCCGCGACCAGGGTCGCCAGCTCCGCCACGTCGCGCAGGCCCAGGTTGAGCCCCTGCGCGCCGATGGGAGGCATGATGTGCGCCGCCTCGGCGATGAGGGCGATGCGGGGCGCGCTCAGCCGTTCCGCGGTTTCGGCCGAGAGCGGGAAGGCGCCGCGGCCGGGCTCCACCTCGAATCGGCCGAGAATCGATGAGGCCCGCGCCTCGAGCTCGCGCGAGAGCGCCGCGTCGGAAAGGCCGATGAGGCGCAGGGCCTCCCGCTCGCCCACCACGCACACGATGCTGGAGCGATCGCCCGGCAGGGGGACGAGGGTGAAGGGCCCGCTTTCCGTGTGGAACTCGGTGGAGATGTCCTCGTGCGGGCGGGTGTGGCGCACGATGGCCGTGAAGGCCACCTGCGGGTAGGCCCGCGTGCGCATGCCGATGCCGGCCGAGGCCCGCACCAGCGAGCCCCGCCCGTCCGCCCCCACCACGAGCCGGGCGCGGAGCGCGGAGCCGTCCGCCAGCTCCAGCCGGGCGGCGTCCTCCTCCACCTTCAGGCCGGTGAGGCTGGTGCGGGCGATGTGCAGGCGCGGCTGCGCCAGCGCCGCCTCCTGCAAGGTGAGACGCAGCGGGTCGTTCTCGATGTTGTAGCCGAAGGCGTCCAGGCCGATCTCGGCCGAGCGGAAGGTGACCTCCGGCGCGCGGAACAGGCGGCGGGTGGCGTCGGCGATGCGCATGTCGCGCAGGGGCGCCGCCTTGGGCGCGAGCGCCGCCCACAGGCCGAAATCCTCCAGGATGCGCACGGAGCCGTCGAGCAGGGCGGTGGTGCGGTGATCCACCCCGCGCTCCGGCCCGGTGATAAGGGCCGTGGACACTCCACGCGCGGCAAGGCTGAGCGCCATCACGAGCCCCGCCGGGCCGGCGCCCACCACCGCGACGTCGTGCAGGGCGGCGCCGTGCGTGTTCTGCGATGCAGTGATCGCTGCCGGGGTCGCTTCCATGAGATCCTCCACCGTGGCGGGCCCATCCGTCCGCGCCGGCGGGAAACTAGCCCAGCCGGCGCGCGCCGGGAGCGCGGTCTGTTGCCCCATCATAGCAGGCGCGCGCCGTTCCGCCTTGAAGCGCCGCCGCCCGTGGGCGACAAGCGCGAAACGCGTATCCTGGCACCGGCCTGCCACCTTGGGGGAGACGAATGCTCGCGCTGATCACCTCGCCGGAGGCGTGGGCCGCCTTCGTGACGCTCACGGTCATGGAGATCGTGCTGGGGATCGACAACGTCGTCTTCATTTCCCTGGTGGTGGAAAAGCTGCCACCGCGGCAGGCGCTGCGGGCGCGGCAGATCGGCCTTTCGGTCGCCCTCGTGCTGCGCATCGGGCTGCTGCTCACCCTGTCCTGGCTGATCGGGCTGCAGCAGTCCCTGTTCACCGCCTACGGAATCGACATCTCCTGGCGCGACCTCATCCTCATCGGCGGCGGCGGCTTCCTGGTGGCCAAAGCGACGATGGAGATGCATGCCGCGATGGAGGGGGAGGACGATCCGGCGGAAGAAGACGCCTCCGCCGTGGCGGGCCGCGCCTTCGGGCTCGTCATCGCCCAGGTGGCGATGCTCGATCTCATTTTTTCCATCGATTCGATTCTCACCGCCATCGGCATGGCCGAGCATGTCGAGGTGATGGTGGCTGCGGTGATCGTGGCCGTGGGCATCATGTTCTGGGCCTCAGGGGCGCTCAGCCGCTTCATTTCCAGCCACCCCACGGCGAAGATGCTCGCCCTCGCCTTCCTGCTGATGGTGGGCGTGATGCTGGTTGCCGACGGGTTCGAGGTGCACATCCCGCGCGGGTATGTCTATGCCGCCATGGCCTTCTCGGTGCTGGTGGAGATGCTCAACATGACGGCCGCGCGCCGTCGCCGCCGGCGGCAGGGCGGCGCTGCGTAGGGTGGGGGTGAGTGTCGGCCCTTGCGGGCCGCGTCCCTACCCCTATGATCCGGCCTGAGCGGTCCACTGCGGGGAAGGGGAGGCGTTATGGTCCACGGGGTTCGGGTGCATCGCACGGGCGGGCCGGAGGTGCTCACCTACGAGGAGATCACCGTGCCGCCGCCTGGGCCGGGCGAGGTGCAGATTCGCCAGACCGCCATCGGCCTCAACTTCATCGACGTGTATTTCCGTACCGGCCTCTACAAGGCCGCGGCGCTGCCTTTCATTCCCGGCAACGAGGGCGCGGGCGTCGTCGCCGCCGTCGGGCCGGACGTGAACGACTTCCACGAGGGCGACCGGGTGGCCTATGCCATGGCCATCGGCGCCTATGCGGAGGTGCGCAACATCCCGGCCGCGCTGGTGGTCCACCTGCCGGCTTCCATCGACGACCGCACCGCTGCGGCCATGATGCTGAAGGGCATGACCGCCCAGTATCTCGCGCGCCGCACCCATCAGGTGAAGCCGGGCGACGTGATCCTGGTGCAGGCGGCCGCCGGCGGCGTGGGGCTCATCCTCTGCCAGTGGGCGAAGCATCTCGGCGCCACAGTCATCGGCACCGTGGGCTCCAAGGAGAAGGCGGAGCTGGCGCGCACCCATGGCTGCGACCACGTCATCCTCTACCGGGACGAGGATTTCGTACACAAGGTGAAGGAGATCACCGGCGGGCGGATGTGCGACGTGGTCTATGACGGCGTGGGGCAGGCGACCTACCCCGCCTCGCTCGACTGCCTGAGGCCGCTGGGCCTGTGGGTGAGCTTCGGCAACGCTTCCGGCGCCATCAAGAATTTCGACCTTCTGCTGCTGTCGCAGAAGGGCTCGCTGTTCGCCACGCGGCCCACCCTCGCCACCTTCGTGTCGAAGCGGGCGGACCTGCTCGCCACCGTGAACGACCTGTTCGAGGTGGTGCTGGACGGCGCGGTGAAGATCCCCATCCACCAGACCTATGCCCTGAGGGATGTGCAGAAGGCCCACAAGGACCTCGAATCGCGCAAGACCACGGGCTCGACCCTGCTGCTGCCCTGAGCGGCCCCCTCGGGTGCCCGCGCGCTTCGCCGCGCGGGCTCGGTTTTCCTGAAGAGAAGCAGAACCAGCACCTTGCGTCCGCCCCGCTTCCAGCCGATATCTAGCTCATACAAGAGGATGGGGTGGCCCGCATCGCGCGGAAACCCACCCTGCCCGTGCTGCGACGGATCGTTCCGGCCATGATGCGCCAATACGAACTCGTCGAGCGCGTTCGACGGTATAATCCCAACACCGACGAGGCGCTGCTCGACCGCGCCTACGTGTACGCCATGCGCGCGCACGGCAATCAGGTGCGCGCCTCCGGCGACCCCTACTTCTCCCATCCGCTTGAAGTCGCGGCCATCCTCACGGATCTGAAGCTGGACGACGCCACCATCGTGGCGGCCCTGCTCCACGACACCATCGAGGACACGGACGCCACCAAGGCCGAGATCGAGCGCCTGTTCGGCGCGCAGATCGCGACGCTGGTGGAGGGCCTCACCAAGATCAAGAAGCTGGACCTCGTTTCCAAGCAGGCCAAGCAGGCGGAAAACCTGCGCAAGCTGCTGCTCGCCATCGCCGACGATGTGCGGGTGCTCCTGGTGAAGCTCGCCGACCGGCTGCACAACATGCGCACCCTGAAATGGGTGCCGCCGGAGAAGCGCGACCGCGTCGCCCAGGAGACGCTGGACATCTACGCGCCGCTCGCGGCCCGCATGGGCATGCAGGACATGCGCGAGGAACTGGAGGACCTGTCCTTCCGCCAGCTCTCCCCCGAGGCCTACGAGAGTATCACCACCCGCGTTTCCGAGCTGCGGCAGCACAACGGGCCGCTGGTGCAGGAGATCGAGCGCGACCTGCGCGAGGCGCTGGTGCAGCGCGGCATCGAGGCCGAGGTGAAGGGCCGGGAGAAGCGGCCCTATTCCATCTGGGGCAAGATGGAGCGCAAGGCCATCGGCTTCGAGCAGCTCTCGGACCTCTACGGCTTCCGTGTCGTGGTGGCGAGCGTGGAGGACTGCTATCGCGCGCTGGGCGTGGTCCACACCAAGTGGGCCATCGTTCCCGGCCGCTTCAAGGATTACATCTCCACCCCCAAGCCCAACGACTACCGTTCCGTGCACACCACGGTGGTGGGGCCGCGCCGCCAGCGCGTGGAGCTGCAGATCCGCACCCGCGACATGGACGAGATCGCCGAATACGGCATCGCCGCCCATGCCCTCTACAAGGACCCCTCGGGCGCGCCCGGCGTCATGCTTTCCGGCGAGACGCGGGCCTATGCCTGGCTGCGGAAGACCATCGAGAACCTCTCCCAGGGCCTCTCGCCGGAGGAGTTCCTGGAGCACACCAAGCTGGAGCTGTTCCACGACCAGGTGTTCTGCTTCACGCCCAAGGGCCGCCTGATCGCGCTGCCGCGCAAGGCCACGCCCATCGACTTCGCCTATGCCGTGCACACCGATGTCGGCAACACGGCGGTGGGCTGCAAGATCAACGGCTCGGTGGCGCCGCTGGTGTCGGAGCTGAAGAACGGCGACGAGGTGGAGATCATCACCTCCAAGGCGCAGAGCCCGCCCGGCGCATGGGAGACCATCGCCGTCACCGGCAAGGCCCGTGCAGCGGTGCGCCGCGCCACGCGCGCGGCCGTGCGGGCACAGTATTCCGGCCTCGGACGCAAGATCGCGGAGCGGGCCTTCGCCAAGGCGGGCAAGTCCTTTTCGGAGGAGGTGATCGGCCGGGCGGTGCCCCGCCTCGCCCGCGCGGTGGCGGAGGACGTGTTCGCGGCCGTGGGCCGGGGCGAGATCAAGACCGAGGATCTCATCCGCGCCGCCTATCCCGAATGGGTGCCGCCGCGCCCCGAGGACCGCGCCAACGGCGGTGCCTCCACGGCGGAGGGCTGGTTCGAGCTGAAGCGCGGGCACAACCTGAAGTTCAAGATCCCGGAGGGCGCATCGCTGGAGCGGCTCGACGCCATCCCCATCCGCGGCATCAACGGCGAGCTGCCGGTGCGCTTCGCCCCCAACGGCGGCGCCGTGCCGGGCGACCGGATCGTCGGCATCCTGACGCCGGGGGAAGGGATCACCATCTATCCCATCCAGTCGCAGTCCCTGCAGAGCTTCGAGGATGCGCCGGAACGCTGGCTCGACGTGCGCTGGGACGTGGACGAGCTTTCCGAGGGGCGTTTCCCCGCGCGCATCGTCGTGACCGCGCGCAACGAGCCAGGCTCGCTCGCCCAGGTGGCGGGCGCGGTCGGCGACCGGGGCGGCAACATCGAGGGCCTGACCATGCGCTCGCGCTCGGCCGACTTCACCGAGATGGTGGTCGACATCGAGGTGTTCGACCTGCGTCACCTCAACGGCATCATCTCTGACCTCAAGGCCCGCGACGTGGTATCGAGCGTCGAGCGCGTGAACGACTGACGCCGCGCGCCGTCTCAAGGAGCAGCAGCGATGGAACGCGCAATGCCGGTGCGGCTGGGTGTGAACGTGGACCACGTGGCGACCCTGCGCAACGCGCGGGGCGGGGCCCTGCCCGATCCCGTGCGCGCGGCTCAGCTCGCCAAGGCGGCGGGGGCGGACGGCATCACCGCCCATCTGAGGGAGGACCGCCGCCACATCCGCGACGCGGACATGGAGCGGCTGAAGGCGGAAGTGGACCTGCCGCTCAATTTCGAGATGGCGTGCACCGCCGAGATGGTGGCGATCGCCCGCCGCATCGGCCCCAACGCCTGCTGCCTCGTGCCGGAGAAGCGCGAGGAGCGCACCACCGAGGGCGGGCTCGATGCCGCCGGCCAGGAACATGAGCTGCGCCCGCGCATCGCGTTGCTGAAGGAGGCGGGCATCCGGGTGTCGCTGTTCATCGCCGCCGAGCCGGCGCAGATCGCCGCGGCGCGCGCCCTGGAGGCGGACATCGTTGAGCTGCACACCGGCGCGTGGTGCGATGCCATCGCCGAGGGCCGCTTCTCCGAGGCGGAGGCCGAGCTGGCGCGGCTCAAGGCCGGCGCCAAGGCTGCCGAGTCGCTGGGGCTGGAGGTTCACGGCGGCCACGGCCTCGACTATGCCACCGCCGAGCGCCTCGCCGCCTGCCCCGAGATCGCGGAGCTGAACATCGGCCACTTCCTGGTGGGGGAGGCGGTGTTCGTGGGCCTCGGCGAGGCCCTCCGCACCATGCGGGAGGCCATCGCCCGTGGCCGGCGGCAGGCGAGCGCCGGGGCTGCGGCATGATGATCCTCGGCATCGGCTCCGATTTCACGGATGCCCGCCGCATCGCCAAGTCCATCGAGCGCTATGGCGAGCGCTTCCTGGAGCGCGTCTTCACGCCCCTGGAGCGCGCGAAGGCCGATGCCCGCAAGCTGCGGGCCGAGACCTACGCCAAGCGCTTCGCCGCCAAGGAGGCCTGCTCCAAGGCCCTCGGCACCGGCCTGAGCCAGGGGGTGTTCTGGCGCGACATGGGGGTGGTGAACCTGCCTTCCGGCCAGCCCACCCTGGAGCTGACGGGGGGCGCCGCCGCGCGCCTTTCCGCCATGGTGCCGGATGGCTTCGAGTCGCGCATCCACCTCACCCTCACCGACGAGGGGCCGCTCTGCGCCGCCTACGTCATCATCTCCGCCGTGCCGCGCGGCTGAGCCGCCGGGACCGGGCGCAGGGATCTCATGATGGACCACATCCTGGGCGGGCTCCTCCATTGGACCACCCGCGGCATCGAGGTGGCGGGCACGTTCGTCATCGTGCTGGGCATTCTCGTCGCCCTCTGGCGGTTCGTGCGCGACCTCCTGGCCGGGCGCGCGGCGCAGGAGGCGTTCCGCGCCTGCCGCTCCGCTCTCGGCATGGCGATCCTCCTGGGGCTGGAGCTGCTGGTGGCGGCGGACATCATCTCCACCGTCGCCATAGAGCCGACGCTGCAGAGCCTCGCGGTGCTCGCGGGCATCGTGCTCATCCGCACCTTCCTGTCGTTCTCGCTGGAGGTGGAGATCGAGGGGCGCTGGCCCTGGCAGGCGCCGCGGCGCGACCGCGAGGGCACAAAGGCGTGAAGGGCGCGGCACCGCCAAATCGCGCGGTGACGCTGGGGTGTGCGTTGCCGCGGGGGCGGGAAGCCTCTATAGGGGGCGCACTCCCGTGGCCGGAGCAGTGTCCGGCTGCGCCGTCCTCAGTTTCGGCGTAGTTTGCTGCACGCTGCGTTCCGTTCTCATTTTCTCGGACCCCCGATGACCGCGACCAGCGATTCGAAGAAGGACGGCGGATTCCTCGAAACCGTCCAGGTGATCGTCCAGGCGCTGCTGATCGCGCTGCTGATCCGCACCTTCCTGTTCCAGCCCTTCAACATTCCTTCGGGGTCCATGAAGGACACGCTGCTGATCGGCGACTATCTGTTCGTGTCCAAGTACAGCTACGGCTATTCGCGCTTCTCCATCCCGTTCTCGCCCAACCTGTTCTCCGGCCGCATCTTCGGCCAGGAGCCCACGCGCGGCGATGTGGTGGTGTTCAAGCTCCCGCGCGACAACGAGACCGATTACATCAAGCGTGTCATCGGCCTGCCGGGCGACAAGATCCAGATGATCGACGGCTGGCTGCACATCAACGGCGTGCCCGTGAAGCGCGAGCGCCTGTCCGACGTGACCGAGGACGATGGCACCGGCCGCGCCGTGCCCGTGAAGCGCTGGCGCGAAACCCTGCCCAACGGCGTCTCCTACGAGACCCTCGATCTCGTGGACAACGGCTTCTACGACAATACCCCCGTCTATGAAGTGCCGCTCGGCCACTATTTCATGATGGGTGACAATCGCGACAATTCGGCGGACAGTCGCGTCCTGAGCCAGGTGGGCTACGTGCCGTTCGAGAACCTCATCGGCAAGGCGCAGATGATCTTCTTCTCCATCGACGAGGGCGCGTCGGCCTGGCAGGTGTGGACATGGCCCTGGACGGTGCGATGGGACCGCGTGTTCAAAACGGTGAACTGACCAGCGTGCATGAAGATCTCTCCGCCCTCGAGAGGCGGATCGGCTATGGCTTCAAGGATCGGGCCCTGCTCGATCTGGCCTTGTCCCACATCAGCGCCGTGAAGGGCGAGGCCCCGCGGCTGCGCTCCTACCAGCGGCTCGAATTCCTGGGCGACCACGTGCTCGGGTCCGTGGTCTCGCACATGCTCTACGACGCCTTTCCGGAGGCGGAGGAGGGCGAGCTTTCCCGCCGCCTCGCGGAGCTGGTGCGGGAGGAGGCCTGCGCCGAGGTCGCGGCCGACATGAACCTCGGCCCCCACATCCGCCTCGGGCCGGGGGAGGCGCAGTCGGGCACCCACAAGCGGCGTGCCATCCTCGCCGACGTGACCGAGAGCGTTGTGGCGGCGGTGTTCCTGGACGGCGGCTACCCCGCTGCGAACGCGCTGGTGGAGCGCTACTGGCGCCCCCGCCTGGAGGCCCCCCGCCGGCCCTTGCGCGACGCCAAGACCGTACTTCAGGAATGGGCGCAGGCGCGCGGCCTGCCGCCGCCGAGCTACCGCGAGGTGGCGCGTTCGGGACCCGACCACGCCCCGCGCTTCACAGTTGCCGTCGACCTGCCGGGGCTCGTCCCGGCGGAGGCGGAAGGAAACTCCAAGCAGGCGGCGCAGAAGGCCGCTGCCGCCGCCTTCCTGGTACGGGAAGGCGTGTGGGAAAAGGATGCGAGCCGAGCATGACCGACAAGCGACGCGGCAAGGCCGGGCCCGCCATGCCCGGCACCACCACGGCTTCGGCCGGGGCGGAGATCAACGAGGAAGAGGCGCTGCGGCAGGCGGCCCCCGAGGACGCGGGGGACGAGGGCTTCGACGATCTCGATCATGATGACATCGATGACGATTTCGAGGACGACGACGCGTCGGAGGCCGAAACGCCGCCTGCTGCTGCGGGTCCGACCCGTTGCGGCTTCGTCGCCCTTCTCGGCGCCCCGAACGCCGGCAAGTCCACGCTGACCAACGCGCTGGTGGGCACCAAGGTGTCCATCGTCTCCCACAAGGTGCAGACCACGCGCTCCATCGTGCGTGGCATCGCGTTGGAGGGGGCCGCGCAGATCGTCCTGGTGGACACGCCCGGCATCTTCGCGCCCAAGCGGCGGCTGGAGCGGGCCATGGTGGCGAGTGCCTGGACCCACGCCGCCGACGCGGACGTGATCGCCCTTCTGGTGGACGCCAAGCGCGGCGTGGACGAGGAGATCGAGGCGCTGGTCGCCCCGCTTTCGGAGATCCGCAAGCCGCGTGCGCTGATCCTCAACAAGATCGATCTCATCCGCCGCGATACGCTGCTGGCGCTGTCGGCGGAGATCAATTCCCGCATGCCGTTCGACCGGGTGTTCATGGTGTCCGCGCACACCGGCGACGGGGTGGCGGACGTGCGCCGCTGGTTCGCCGAGACGGTGCCGCCCGGCCCCTGGCTCTACCCGGAAGACCAGATCTCCGACGCGCCCATGCGCATGCTGGCGGCGGAGATTACGCGCGAAAAGATGTTCCTGCGCCTCCACGACGAGCTGCCCTACCGCTCCACGGTGGAAACCGAGAGCTGGAAGGAGCTGCGCGACGGCTCGGTGCGCATCGAGCAGACCATCTATGTGGAGCGCGAGAGCCAGAGGAAGATCGCGCTCGGCAAGAACGGGCAGGCCATCAAGACCATTTCCTCGGAATCGCGGGCCGAGCTCGCGGAGATTCTGGAAGTGCCGGTGCACCTGTTCCTGTTCGTGAAGGTGCGCGAGAATTGGGCTGATGACCCCGAGCGCTATCGCGAGATGGGGCTCGAATTCCCCAGGGGCGGGTGATCGCCGCCGAGGGCTGAGCCGTGGAGTGGAAGGACGAGGGCATCGTGCTGGGTGTGCGGCGCCACGGCGAGGCCAATGCCATCGTCGAGCTGCTCACGGCCCGGCGCGGGCGCCATCTGGGCATGGTGCGGGGCGGTGCCTCGCGCCGGCAGGCGCCCACGCTCCAGCCGGGCAACACGGTCAGCGCCATCTGGCGCGCCCGGCTCGACGAGCACATGGGGAACTTCACCCTGGAGCCGGTGGTGATCCGGGCCGAGATCCTCATGCGGGCGCCGCATGCCGCCTATGGCATCACCCATCTCACCCAATTGCTGCGGCTGCTGCCGGAACGTGACCCCCAGGAGGGGCTCTACATCACCCTCGGCGCCATCCTCGATGCGTTCGAGGACGCGCCCTCGGCCGGCATGCTGCTCGCGCGCTTCGAGCTGGCGCTTTTGGGGGAGCTGGGCTTCGGACTGGAGCTGGAAACCTGCGCCGCCACAGGCCGGCGTGACGACCTCATCTATGTCTCGCCCAAGAGCGGGCGCGCGGTGTGCCGCGAGGCCGGCGCGCCCTATGCTCCGCGGCTTCTGGCGCTGCCGGCCTTCCTCGTGGGGGCGGCCGCGCGTCCTTCCTCCGGCGAGGTGGAGGATGCGCTTCGCCTGACGGGCTTTTTCCTGCAGCGCCGGGTGCTGGAGCCGCGCAACCTCGATTTCTCCGAGGCGCGCGGCCATTTTATCACCGCCTGGCGGCGTGATGCCGCCTCAGGCGATTACCACCCGTAGGGCCCGCGGGGCGGCGGAGGCCCTGGGGGGCCCCAATAGGGACCGGGACGCGGCCCGCCGACCCAGACGCTGCCGCAACGGCGGACCCAGTGCCAGCGGCCGCCCCACCAGCGCCGCTCCTGCCAGCAGCGTCTCGTCCAATAGACGTTCTCGGGCCTGATCTGGAGATCGGCTGGCCCGGCCAGGGCGGGCGCGGCGCCGGCGAGCGTTCCCGCCGATGCCGGTGGCGCCGCCGCGCCGAGCAGGCCGAGCGCGACGATGCCCCCAGCCGCCCAAAGGATCTTTCGCATCACCCTCTCCTGTGTCTGAGCCGGGCGACCGATCCGTCCCGATCGGCGTCCAGCATCCGAAGGCTAGGAGCGGAGGGCGGCAGCAGTGGGACCGAACCTTGCGCAAAAGCATGCGGATTTCGGGCCGAGGTGGCCGCGTGGCGCCATTTTCGTGAATCCCGATTGATCCCTGGGGCGCGTGCGCGGCGCACAAGCGCCTTGTCGGGGCGGGCGCCGCGCGGTACTGCCAAAGCATGGCCACCCGTATTCTTCCGCCCCCCGCGCCTCCCGGCGGGAACATCGAGAATGTCGCGCTGAAGGCGGCGCTGGAGGAGCGCTACCTCGCCTACGCGCTCTCCACCATCATGCATCGCGCGCTGCCCGATGCGCGCGACGGCCTGAAGCCCGTGCACCGGCGCATCCTGCATGCCATGCGCCAATTGCGGCTCGATCCGGGGCAGGCGTTCAAGAAGTCCGCCCGCGTGGTGGGCGACGTCATCGGCAAGTTCCATCCCCACGGTGACCAGTCAGTCTACGACGCTTTGGTGCGCCTCGCCCAGGACTTCGCGCAGCGGTATCCGCTGGTGGACGGGCAGGGCAACTTCGGCAATGTGGACGGCGATAACGCCGCCGCCATGCGATACACCGAGGCCCGCCTCACCGAGACCGCCCGCCTGCTGCTCGATGGCATCGACGAGGACGCGGTGGACTTCCGCCCCACCTATGACGGCTCCGAGGAGGAGCCGGTGGTGCTGCCGGCGGCCTTCCCGAACCTGCTCGCGAACGGCTCCCAGGGCATCGCCGTGGGCATGGCCACCTCCATTCCGCCCCACAATGCGGCCGAGCTGCTGGATGCGGCGCTCCACCTCGTGGAGCATCCGAACGCCCTCGCCGTGGACCTGCTGAAGTATGTGCCGGGGCCGGACTTCCCCACCGGCGGCGTGCTGGTGGACGATCCGGTGGGCGTGGCCGAGGCCTATGCCACCGGGCGCGGCTCGTTCCGCGTGCGTGCGCGCTGGCACAAGGAGGAGACGGGCCGGGGCACCTATCTGGTGGTGGTCACCGAGATCCCCTACGGCGTCGCGAAATCCCGCCTCGTGGAGAAGATCGCCGAGCTGCTGACGGACAAGAAGCTGCCGCTGCTCGCCGACGTGCGCGACGAGAGCGCGGAGGACATCCGCCTGGTGCTGGAGCCCCGCGCCCGCACGGTGGATGCCGAGGTTCTCATGGAGAGCCTGTTCAAGCTCACCGAGCTTGAAGCGCGCGTGCCGCTCAACATGAACGTGCTGGTGCGCGGGCAGGTGCCCAAGGTGCTCTCCCTGGCCGAGGCGCTGCGCGAGTGGCTGGACCACCGGCGCGAGGTGCTGCTGCGCCGCTCCCGCTATCGGCTGGAGCAGATCGCCCACCGGCTGGAGGTGCTGGGCGGCTACCTCATCGCCTATCTCAACCTCGATGAGGTCATCCGCATCATCCGCGAGGAGGACGAGCCCAAGCAGGAGCTGATGCGGACCTTCGAGCTGAGCGACGTGCAGGCCGAATCCATCCTCAACATGCGCCTGCGATCCCTGCGCCGCCTGGAGGAGATGGAGATCCGCAAGGAGCACGACGCCCTCTCCAAGGAGCAGGACGCGCTCAACAAGCTGGTGGGCTCCGAGGGCGCGCAGTGGAAGTCCATCGCCAGGGAGATCCGCGAGACCCGCAAGACCTACGGGCCCGAAACCGCCCTCGGCAAGCGCCGCACCACCTTCGCCGCCACTCCCGAGCTGGGCGAGGAGGCCTTCACCGAGGCGCTGGTGGAGCGCGAGCCCATCACCGTCGTGGTCTCGCAGAAGGGCTGGATCCGCGCCCTGAAGGGCCACCAGCAGGACATCTCCAACCTTCAGTTCAAGACCAACGACGCGCTCGGCCACGCCTTCTTCGCCGAGACCACCTCCAAGCTCATGGTATTTGCCAGCAACGGGCGCTTCTTCACGCTCGATGCCGCCAAGCTGCCGGGCGGGCGCGGCCATGGCGAACCCATCCGCCTCATGATCGAGCTCGACCAGGAAACGGAGATCGTCTCCGTCTTCACCCACCAGCCGGGCCGCAAGCTGCTGGTGGCCTCGCGGGAGGGGCGGGGCTTCGTGGTGGGCGAGGACGATTGCATCGCCAACACCCGCAAGGGCAAGCAGGTGCTCGTCACCGATCCGCCGGACGCGGCGCTGGCCGTGCGCTTCGTGGAGGGCGACTGGGTGGCGGTGATCGGCGACAATCGCAAGCTGCTGCTGTTCCCCCTCACTCAGGTGGTCGAGATGACGCGCGGCCGCGGCGTGCGCCTGCAGCGCTATCGTGAGGGCGGCCTCTCGGACATCAAGGTGTTCCCCATGGCCGGCGGCCTCACCTGGGAGGACACCTCCGGCCGCACCTGGACCGTGACGGAGCTTCTCGACTGGCAGGGCGAGCGGGCAAGCTCCGGCCGCCTGCCGCCGAAGGGCTTCCCGCGCACGAACAAGTTCTCCTAGGGGCGGGCCCACCATGGCCGCGCCGCCCCAGGACGCCGGCCGGCGGCCACGTGAGGGCGGACCCGGCCTTTGGCTCCGCCTGTGGGAGCACCTGCGCGCGCAGGTGCGGTCCCGCGCGGTGCTGGTGGTGGTGCTCGCGGCGTTCATCGGCGTGTGCGCGGGCGCTGCCGCCACGGCCATGAGCCTCGGGACGCAGCTGATGCATGAGGTGCTGTTCCGCCTCTCGCCCGGCGAACGGCTCAGCGCCTCGGCGGCGCTCGTCTCGCCCTGGCTGGTTCTGGTGCCGGCGGCGGGTGGCCTGCTGATGGGCTTCGGCACCCTGGCGCTGAAGCGATGGCGGCCCCACGCCATCGTCGATCCCATCGAGGCCAATGCGCTGCACGGCGGGCGCATGTCGCTGACCGACAGCATCATCCTGTCGCTGCAGACCATGGTTTCCAATGGCTTCGGCGCCTCGCTTGGCCTGGAGGCGGGCTACAGCCAGATCGGCGGCGGCATCGGCTCGCGCTTCGGCCGCGTGTTCGGCCTCCGGCGCAACGACATGCGCATCCTGGTGGGGGCGGGGGCCGCAGCCGGGCTCGGCGCCGCGTTCGATGCCCCCTTGATGGGCGCCTTCTACGGTTTCGAGCTCATCATCGGGGTTTATTCCATCCCGGCCGCCGTGCCGGTGCTCACCGCCACCATGTGCGGCGTGCTCACGGCGCGGGGCCTGGGGCTGCATGCCGATTCGCTCGCCATCACCCACCTGCCGGTGGCCGAGCCTTCCCAGTTCGTGCCCTTCGCGGTGCTGGGGCTGGTGGCGGCCGGAGTGGCCATCGCCATCATGCGGCTCGTGACGGCGGTGGAGTGGACGGTGGCGCGCAGCCGCCTGCCGGCGCCCCTGCGCACCGGCCTCGCGGGGCTCGCGGTCGGCGGCCTCGCGCTCTATTCGCCGCAGGTGCTCTCCGATGGCCACGGCGCATTGCATGCGCAGGTGGACAGCGCGGTGACATGGTCGGTCGCGGCCATCTTCGCGCTCAAGGTGCTGGCGTCGGCGCTCTCGGTCGGGTCCGGCTTCCGCGGCGGGCTGTTCTTCGCCTCCCTGTTCCTGGGGGCGGTGATGGGCAAGCTCTACGCGGCGGCGGCCGAACTTCTCCTGCCCGGGCTCGGGCTTGCGCCGCAGCTCGCGGCGGTGGCGGGCATGGGGGCGCTGGCGGTGGGGGTCATCGGCGGGCCGCTCACCATGAGCTTCCTGGTGCTGGAGATGACGGGGGACCTCACCCTCACCGGCCTCGTGGTAAGCGCGGCGGCGGTGACCTCGCTGACAGTGCGGGAAACCTTCGGCTATTCCTTCTCCACATGGCGCCTGCACCTGCGCGGCGAGAGCATCCGCGGGGCGCAGGATGTGGGCTGGGTGCGCGACCTCACGGTCGCCGCCATGATGCGCACGGACATGCGGACCTTTCCGGAGGACGGCACCATGGGCGCGCTCCGCGCGGCGTTCCCCCTGGGCACGGCGCGGGTGGTGGTGCTGGTGGATGCGGCGGGCGGATACGCCGGCATCGTCCGCCTCTCGGAGGCCCACGCCCCCCGTTTCGTCCCGGATGCGCCGGCGCGGGAGGTGGCCCGCCATGGCGATGCCATGCTGCTGCCGGGCATGAACGTGAAGGAGGCCGCGCTCGCCTTCGAGAGGGCTGGCGCCGAGGAGCTGCCGGTGGTGGGCGACCCTGGCTCGCGCCGGCTGGTGGGCCTGCTCAGCGAGTCCCATGTGCTGCGCAGCTATGCGGAGCGCCTCGACATGGCCCGCCGTGGCCTGGGCGCGGAAGACTGAGACCAATGGCCCTCGTGCTCGATACCCTGGATGTTGGTTCAACACGGGCGGCGTTTGAGTGGACCTGAACGGTTCCGCGCGAAGGCCGGGGCCGATGGGGGGACGCGAAAACGCAAAAGCCCGGGCAGAGCCCGGGCTTCGGCATCACAACACGACGGTTGCGAGAATGTCGTTCAGGCGCCGCGGGTCCAGCGCACGGCGGCCTCGGCCACGCGCTTGCCGAGGTGGGCGGCGGTCTTGCGGTCGGCCTCCGGGGGCACCACGTCGGCGCCCTGGTCCACGTTCGACTGGGCGAAGGCGCCGCCGAAGCCGCCGAGGCGGTTCAGGTCGTTGATGGAGGCGGTGGAGGAGTTGTTGCCGGGGTGCAGGCCCAGGCCCACCCAGACCATGCCGTGCTGCTGGGACAGGGTGATGAGGGCATTCAGGCCCTGCGCCTTGTCGCCGCTCTGGCTGCCGGAGTTCACGAAGCCGGCGGCGAGCTTGTCCTTCCACGCCAGGGACATCCAGCGCTTGGAGCTCTTCTCGGCGAACGCCTGGAAGCCGGCGGAAACGTTGCCCATGTAGATGGGCGAGCCGAAGATGATGGCGGCGGCGCCGTCCAGCACCTCCCACTTGGAATCCACCTCGTCGACGGAGATGAGGACGCCGTCCACGGCCTCCACGTCCTTGATGCCGGCGAGCACGGCTTCGGCCTGGACCTTCGTGTGGCCGTAGCCGGAATGATAGACGATGGCGACAACGGGCTTGGACATCTGAGTCTCCCCTGAAATTCGGTGGCCCCTTTCTGCCGTGCAAATCTGACGCTTTCCAGACGCTAATGCGCAATCAGTGTATGCGCTGATGCAATGCTCGCGTTCGTCGCGTCATCCTTAAGGGCATGGAAACCGGCAGCGGCGATGATGGCGCCATGCAAAGCCGCTCCCGCCTCCAATCCGCGCTCGCGACCCTGGCCCTGCACATCGGGGCGGCGGCGCTCATCGCCTACTTTGCCTACAACGCCTACACGGGCGACCATGGCATCGTCGCGCAGCGCAACTACGAGCAGGAGGCGCAGCACCTGGAGGCGGAGCTCGCCACGCTGAAGGCGCAGCGCCAGGCGATCGAGAACAAGGTGTCGCTGCTCGCCGCGACCCGGCTCGATCCGGACATGCTGGATGAGGAAGGGCGGCGCCAGCTCAACTTCATTCACCCCAAGGATCTGGTGCTGCTGCGCAGCAAATGAACTGAGTTTGAGTTTATTACACAGTTGAACCACAATTTGGTTCAATCGTTCAAAATCAAGAGTTTACAACGTGTTGCGGTGCAATAACCACAATTCGCGCTTTGCGGGTGGTGGAAGGTGCGCTAGAGAGTGCGGCGATTTCAGCGCATCCAGAGGTCGCCGATGGCTCCCAGGAAATCCGCCGCACGCGCCGCCACAGCCGCGGGCGGGACTGCAACCTTCACGAGGGAAGACGAGCTCTCCGCCTACCGCGAGATGCTGCTGATCCGCCGCTTCGAGGAGAAGGCGGGCCAGATGTATGGCATGGGCCTCATCGGCGGCTTCTGCCACCTCTACATCGGCCAGGAGGCCGTGGTGGTGGGCATGCAGATGGCCATGAAGGATGGCGACCAGGTCATTACCGGCTACCGCGACCATGGCCACATGCTGGCCGCAGGCATGAGCCCCAACGGCGTGATGGCCGAGCTCACCGGCCGTCGCGGCGGCTATTCCAAGGGCAAGGGCGGCTCGATGCACATGTTCAGCATCGAGAAGCAGTTCTTCGGCGGCCACGGCATCGTGGGCGCGCAGGTCTCGCTCGGCACCGGCCTCGCCTTCGCCGACCGCTACAAGGGCAATGGCGCGGTTTCCGTCACCTATTTCGGTGACGGCGCGGCCAACCAGGGGCAGGTCTACGAGAGCTTCAACATGGCGGAGCTTTGGAAGCTGCCCGTCGTGTACGTGATCGAGAACAACAAGTACGCCATGGGCACCTCCGTGACCCGCTCCTCCGCCCAGCCGGACTTCTCCAAGCGCGGCGTCTCCTTCAACATTCCCGGCGAGCAGGTGGACGGCATGGACGTGCGTGCCGTGCACGCCGCCGGCGAGCGGGCGCTGGCCTTCGCCCGCGAGGGTAACGGCCCCTACATCCTGGAGATGCAGACCTACCGCTATCGCGGCCACTCCATGTCCGATCCGGCCAAGTACCGGTCGAAGGAGGAGGTGCAGAAGATGCGGACCGAGCACGATCCCATCGAGCAGGTGCGCGCCCGCCTGCTGAACGAGCACGGTGCCACCGAGGACGAGCTGAAGAAGATCGACGCCGAAGTGCGCGACATCGTCGCCGCCTCCGCCGACTTCGCGACTCACGATCCGGAGCCCGACCCCGCCGAGCTCTACACCGACGTGATGCGCTGAGCGCGCCCGTGGCCGCCGCCTTCCCGCTCCCCCCGCGCGCCGCCTTGGCTGCAGGGCATGTCGCGGTGAAGGTGGGCGGCCGGGCCCGCGGCCCGCACCGCGCTTTCCTTTGGCCGCCTGCGGCGGATGCCGCGACGGTCCCAGCCTTTCTTCCGAAACATTCGCGCGCGTCCGCGGGGGGCGAGGCCCCCGTGCCCGGAGCGCCGCCGAGCAAGAGCTGACAGCCATGGCCATCGACGTCCTCATGCCGGCCCTGTCTCCCACCATGGAGAAGGGCAACCTGACCAAGTGGGTGAAGAAGGAAGGCGAAACGGTGAAATCCGGCGACGTGCTCGCCGAGATCGAGACCGACAAGGCCACCATGGAGGTGGAGGCCGTGGACGAGGGCGTGCTGGCCAGGATCCTGGTGCCGGAGGGCACGCAGGACGTGGCGGTGAACACGCCCATCGCCATCATCGCCGCCGAGGGCGAGGACGTGAGCGCCGCGCCCGTGGTCAACCCTGCCGCCGTGGCGCAGGCTCCCGCGCCGGTGGCTGCGCCCGCCGTCGCTGCTGCTGTGGCCGAACCGGTGGCCGTGGCGGCGAGCGACCCGGAGGTGCCGGCCGGCACCGAATACGTCACCATGACCGTGCGCGAGGCCCTGCGCGATGCCATGGCCGAGGAGATGCGCCGCGACGGCGATGTGTTCGTGATGGGCGAAGAAGTCGCCGAATACCAGGGCGCCTACAAGATCACCCAGGGGCTGCTGCAAGAGTTCGGCGAGCGGCGCGTCATCGACACGCCCATCACCGAGCACGGCTTTGCCGGCGTGGGCGTGGGCGCGGCGTTCGCGGGGCTGAAGCCCATCGTGGAGTTCATGACCTTCAACTTCGCCATGCAGGCCATCGACCAGATCATCAACTCGGCGGCCAAGACCCACTACATGTCTGGCGGGCAGGTCAGTTCCTCCATCGTGTTCCGCGGCCCCAACGGCGCGGCCGCCCGCGTCGCCGCCCAGCACAGCCAGGATTACACCGCCTGGTATTCCAACGTGCCGGGCCTCAAGGTGATCGCCCCCTATTCGGCGGCCGACGCCAAGGGCCTGCTGAAGGCCGCCATCCGCGATCCCAACCCGGTAATCTTCCTGGAGAACGAGATCCTCTACGGCCACTCCTTCGAGGTGCCGAAGCTGGATGACTTCGTGCTGCCCATCGGCAAGGCGCGCATCGCGCGGGCGGGCAAGGATGCCACCCTCGTTTCCTTCTCCATCGGCATGACCTATGCGCTGAAGGCGGCCGACGAGCTGGCCAAGCAGGGCATCGAGGTGGAAGTGGTGGACCTGCGCACCATCCGCCCCATGGATGTCGAGACCATCGTGGCGTCGGTGAAGAAGACCGGCCGCTGCGTCACCGTGGAGGAGGGCTGGCCGCAGTCCGGCATCGGCGCCGAGATCGCCGCCCAGCTCATGGACAAGGCGTTCGATTATCTCGACGCCCCGGTGCTGCGCGTGACGGGCAAGGATGTGCCCATGCCCTACGCCGCCAATCTCGAGAAGCTCGCCCTGCCGTCGGTCGCCGAGGTGATCGAGGCCGTCCGCGCCGTGACCTATCGCTGAGGGGTTTTGCGATGCCCATCGATATCCTGATGCCCGCCCTTTCCCCCACCATGGAGAAGGGCAACCTCGCCAAGTGGGTCAAGAAGGAAGGCGATACGGTGAAGTCCGGCGACGTGATCGCCGAGATCGAGACCGACAAGGCCACCATGGAAGTGGAGGCCGTGGACGAGGGCGTGCTGGCTAAGATTCTGGTGCCGGAAGGCGCGCAGGATGTGCCGGTGAATCAGCTCATCGCGGTGCTGGCGGCCGAGGGGGAGGACCCGAAGGCGGTCGCGGCCTCGGCGGGGCAGGGCGGGGCGCCCACCGCCCCCGCGGCGCCCGCCCCCTCCGCCCCGAGCGTTCCGGCTCCGAGCGCTCCCGCGGCGGCTCCGGCGCCTGTCGCCGTGCCTGCGGCCTCCCCCGCGACCGGGCGCGTGTTCGCCTCGCCGCTGGCGCGCCGCCTCGCGAAGGACAAGGGCGTCGATCTCGCGGCGGTCGCTGGCTCCGGGCCCCACGGGCGCATCATCGCCCGCGATATCGAGGCGGCCCAGCCGGGCGCCAAGGCGGCCCCCGCGCCAGCCGCCGCTCCGGCTCCTGCCGCCCAGGCGCCGGCCGCGCCCAAGGCGGCCCTTGCCGCTGCGCCGGGCGTGGAGCAGGTCAAGGCCATGTTCGAGCCCGGCTCCTATGAGGAAGTCCAGCTCGACGGCATGCGCAAGACCATCGCCCGCCGCCTGGTGGAGAGCGAGCAGGTGACCCCCACCTTCTTCCTCACGGTGGATTGCGACCTCGACGACCTCACGGCCCTGCGCGAGCAGGTGAACGCCAATGCCCCCAAGGACAAGGACGGCAAGCCCGCCTACCGCGTCTCGGTGAACGACTTCATCATCAAGGCGCTGGCCCTCGGGCTCCAGAAGGTGCCGGCCTGCAACGCGGTGTGGGCCGAAGACCGCATCCTGCGCATGAAGCACTCGGACGTCGGCGTGGCGGTGGCCATCGATGGCGGCCTCTATGCACCGGTGGTGAAGAAGGCGGAGCAGAAGACCATCTCCGTCATCTCCAACGAGATGCGCGATCTCGCCACCCGCGCCCGCGCCAAGAAGCTGAAGCCGGAGGAATATTCCGGCGGCTCGTCCTCGGTGTCGAACCTGGGGATGATGGGCATCCGCAATTTCACGGCCATCATCAATGCGCCGCAGGCGTCCATCTTCGCCATCGGCGCCTCCGAGCAGCGTGTGGTGGCGCGCGGCGGGGAGATGAAGGTGGTGACGCAGATGACCGTCACCATGACCTGCGACCACCGCGTGATGGACGGTGCCCTGGGCGCCGAGCTGCTGGCGGCGTTCAAGGGCTTCATCGAAAAGCCCATGTCCATGCTGGTGTGACGATGCGGCGTGAGTGCGCGCCTGAGGGGCGAGGTGGGGCGGATCTCGCCCTCGCCGGGCTGATAATATAAGGCAGGCGCGGCGCGCTCCCCGCGTGCCGCGTGCCCATCAGGCGCTTCGCGAGGACCGGTGCCGCCAACCCGTGGGTGGCGCCCAAGACAACAGGTGAACGAAAATGAGCAACACGCCCCACGAACTCGCCTCCGACTTCCCGGAATATGCCGAGAAGATCCAGTCCCTGAAGGCGAGCAACGCGCATTTCGCCAAGCTCTATGACGCCTATCACGAGGTGAACGGCAAGGTGCACCGCGCCGAGACCGACGTGGAGCCCACCGGCGACGATGAGGTGGAGGCCATGCGCCGCGCGCGCATGCAGCTCAAGGACGAGCTCTACGCCATCCTCTCCAAGTGAGTCTCTCCTGAGTCTCCCCGCGTGAGCTTCGCGCGCGCCGGGTTGTGGTGAGCGCCGCGTGTTACCGTGAGGCGGGCGTCGCCCGCCTCCACTTTCGCTGCTGCCGCCTACCCCCGAAAGGGACGGCGGCGCGGGCCCGAGGCCCTGCGCAAACGAAGGCGCCGGCAGCAGGGCGACCTTGAAGGGCGACCTTGATGAAGCTCTATCTCGCCGGCCCCGAAGTCTTCCTCGATGATGCGCGCGAGATCGGCCGGCGCAAGCTGGAGCTGTGTGCCCGATTCGGCTTCACCGGCCTCTTTCCCATCGACGGCGAGCCGCTGCTGGTGGACGAGGGGGGCACGCTCTCCCGCACCATCTTCGCCAACAATCTCTCCCTGATGCGCGCCGCCGATGCGGTGCTCGCCAATCTCACGCCGTTTCGGGGTATCAGCGCCGATCCCGGCACCGCGTTCGAGGTGGGCTTCGCCTTCGCCCTGGGCAAGCCGGTGGCCGCCTACAGCAACGCGCCAGGGGAGCTTCTGCACCGCGCTCATGCGGCGGTCGGGCGCGCGGAGGAGGGCGGGGCGCATACCTTTCTGGCCGACGGGCTCCATGTGGAGGACTTCGGCCATTTCGACAATCTCATGCTGGCCGAGGCGCTCGAGGCGAGCCGCCTGCCGGTGATCCAGGCCGAAACCCCGGCCGCGGAGCCGTTCCGCGATCTCACCCTGTTCGAGCGGGCGCTCGCCGCCTTGGCCGAGGCCCGCGCGGCGGGCCGGCTTTCCACGTCTTCACCCCAGATCCCTGCACCCTAGATCCCTGACCCTGCCGAAGGCGCGCGGCGCGGCGGCATTGCGAGGAGGCTTCCATGGCGGACACCTACGACATCATCGTCATCGGCGGCGGGCCCGGCGGCTATGTGGCCGCCATCCGCGCCGCGCAGCTCGGCTTCAAGACCGCCGTGGTGGAAAAGAGCCATCTGGGCGGCATCTGCCTCAACTGGGGCTGCATCCCCACCAAGGCGCTGCTGCGCTCGGCCGAGATCTACCACTACATGGAGCATGCGAAGGATTACGGGCTGTCGGTGGAGAAACCCTCCTTCGATATCGCGGCCGTGGTGAAGCGCTCGCGCGGGGTTTCCTCCCAGCTCGCCACCGGCGTCGGCTTCCTGCTGAACAAGAACAAGGTGGACGTGATCTGGGGCAAGGCCACCTTCGCCGCCCCCGGCAAGCTGAAGGTGGAGGCCGCCGCCAACCCGCCCAAGGGCGCCAAGGGCGGCGGCGACTATGAGGCGAAGCACATCATCGTCGCCACCGGCGCCCGCCCCCGCGCCCTGCCGGGCCTGGAGCCGGACAAGAAGCTGATCTGGACCTATTTCGACGCCCTGGTGCCGGAGAAGACCCCCAAGAGTCTGCTGGTGATGGGCTCCGGCGCCATCGGCATCGAGTTCGCTTCCTTCTACCGCACCATGGGCGCGGAGGTAACGGTGGTGGAGGTGCTGCCGCAGATCCTGCCGGTGGAGGACGAGGAAATCGCCGCCATCGCCCGAAAGCGCTTCGAGAAGCAGGGCATGAAGATCATGTCCGGCGCCAAGGTCGCCGGCGTCACCAAGCAGGCGGACAGCCTCACCGTCCATGTGGTGGATGAGAAGGGCGCCAGGCACGACATCACCGTGGAGCGCATGATCTCCGCCGTGGGTGTGGTGGGCAACGTCGAGGGCCTGGGGCTGGAAGCCATCGGCGTGCAGCACGAGCGCGGCATCATCGCCACCGATGGCTATGGCCGCACCAACGTGCCCGGCGTCTACGCCATCGGCGATATCGCCGGCGCCCCCATGCTGGCCCACAAGGCGGAGCACGAGGGCGTCATCTGCGTGGAAACCATCAAGGGCCTCCACACCCACCCCATGGACAAGGGCAAGATCCCCGGCTGCACCTATTGCATGCCGCAGATCGCCTCCGTGGGCCTCACCGAGAAGAAGGCGAAGGAGGCCGGCCGGCAGATCAAGGTGGGTCGCTTCCCCTTCATCGGCAACGGCAAGGCCATCGCGCTCGGGGAGCCGGACGGGCTGGTCAAGACCATCTTCGACGCCAAGACCGGCGAGCTCCTGGGCGCCCACATGGTGGGGGCGGAGGTGACCGAGCTGATCCAGGGCTTCGTGGTGGCGATGAACCTGGAGACCACCGAGGAGGAGCTGATCCACACGGTGTTCCCGCACCCGACCCTGTCGGAGATGATGCACGAGAGCGTCATGGCCGCATACGGGCGCGCCATCCACATCTGACGTCCGGACGGGCATGGCGGCTAGGCTTCCGCCCGCCGCTGCACCCGCGCGGATTTTCGGATAAGAAGGTAAGGTCGCGCCATGTGGGGCGGCAATTGGTGACGCGGGGGCGAGGATGGACACCGAAACCTACGCATTCCTGAACCAGCCGGGCGTCGGCTTTTTCTCCATGCTGCTCATCGGCGTCATCGCCGGCTGGGTGGCAGAGCGGGTGACGGAGAGCAACCACGGGCTTCTCACCAATCTGGTGGTGGGCATCCTGGGGGCGTTCTTCGGCGGGTGGCTGGCGGCCCAGCTCGCCATTCCGGTGTTCGGCTTCTTCCGCACGCTGGTGGCGGCCATCGTGGGCGCGATCATCCTGCTCTGGGGCTGGCGCGCCATCCGCTCCCGCTAGCGGGAGGCTTGGGCCGAACAGGCGGGTGGCGCGGGGGAGGGCGCTCGCCTATATGGAAAAGCTTCCCCCACATGCCGGGAGATCGGTTGTCCGCGCGGCGGCAACCGCATGAAGTTGGACAACGCCATGGTCAATGTGATCAACACGCTGAACCGTCCCCGCCACCCGGAGAAGGCCCACCGGCCCCTGACCGAGGTGCAGCGCAAGCCGGAATGGATCCGCGTGAAGGCGCCCGGCTCGGCCGGCTGGTCGGAGACGGCCGGCATCGTGCGCGCGAACGGCCTGCACACCGTGTGCGAGGAGGCCGGCTGCCCCAACATCGGCGAATGCTGGGAAAAGAAGCACGCGACCATGATGATCATGGGCGACACGTGCACCCGCGCCTGCGCCTTCTGCAACGTGCGCACCGGCCTGCCGGGCCCGCTCGACCAGGATGAGCCCGAAAAGGTGGCCGATGCGGTGGGGCGCCTGGGGCTGTCCCACGTGGTCATCACCTCCGTGGACCGGGACGACCTGGCGGATGGCGGGGCCGAGCATTTCGCCCGCACCATCGCCGCCATCCGCGTCGCGAGCCCGAAGACCACCATCGAGATCCTCACCCCAGACTTCCTGCGCAAGGACGGGGCGCTGGAGGTGGTGGTGGCGGCCAGGCCGGACGTGTTCAACCACAATCTGGAAACCGTGCCCTCTAAGTATCTGACGGTGCGGCCGGGCGCGCGTTACTTCCACTCCCTGCGCCTGCTGCAGAAGGTGAAGGAGCTCGACCCCTCCATCTTCACCAAGTCCGGCATCATGGTGGGCCTGGGCGAGGAGCGGAACGAGGTGCTCCAGCTCATGGACGACCTGCGCTCGGCGGAGGTGGATTTCATCACCATCGGCCAGTATCTCCAGCCCACGCGCCAGCACCACAAGGTCGAGAAGTTCGTGACGCCGGACGAGTTCAAGGCCTATGAGACGGTGGCCTTCGCCAAGGGCTTCCTGATGGTGTCGTCGAGCCCGCTCACCCGTTCGTCCCACCATGCGGGCGAGGATTTCGCCAAGCTGCGCGAGGCCCGCGCCGCCAAGCTGCGGCGGGCCTGAGCGACCGTGCCTTCCTTTTCCAATGCGCGGCGTGTGAAGCACGCCGCCACCGACATGTTCGACCTCGTGGCCGACGTGGAGCACTACCCCGAGTTCGTGCCCCTGTGCGCCGCGCTGCGCGTGAAGCGGCGCACCCGCTCCGAGGACGGGGTGGAGATCCTGGTGGCGGATATGACGGTCGCCTACAAGATGATCCGCGAGACCTTCGCGTCACGGGTCATGCTCGACCGCCCGCGCCTCGCCATCCATGTGGAATATCTCGACGGCCCCTTCAGCCGGCTCGACAACCGCTGGGAGTTCCTGCCGCGCGGCGAGAGGGAATCCGAGGTGAAGTTCTTCATCTCCTACGAATTCCGCTCCCGCGCGCTGGGCCTGCTCATGGGCGCCATGTTCGATGCCGCCTTCCGCCGCTTCGCCGATGCGTTCGAGGCGCGGGCGGACGAGGTGTTCGGGAAGGCTTGAAAGCTATTTCGGCTCCACCGGCGCCCCGGCTTCCCTCCACGCCTTGAAGCCGCCTTCCACGTGCTTCACCGGCTTCAGCCCCATGTCCATGGCGGTGGCGGCGCTCAGCGCCGAACGCCAGCCGCCCGCGCACAGGAAGATGAAGGTCTTGTCCTCGGCGAACACGGGCTTGAAATAGGGGCTTTCCGGGTCGATCCAGAATTCCAGCATGCCGCGCGGGCAGTGGAAGGCACCGGGAATGCGCCCCTCGCGCTCCAATTCCCGCGGGTCGCGCACATCCACCAGCACGCTTTCGCCCTCGGCCATGAGCTGCGCCGCCTCCTGGGGCTTCAGCGCCTCGACACGAGCATTCGCCTCGGCCAGCAGCGCCTTGTAGCCACGGGTGATGGTCTGGGGCATGATTCTCCTCCCTTGTTCTGTGATTTGCGGCGAGGAGAAGCCGCGCCCTCGGCGCTGTCAAGGTGCCGGGCGCGCCAGAACGCGCCGGGGCCGTACGCTTACCGGGCTGCCTCAGCCAGCAGGCTCAGCGCCACCAGCACCGCGCGGCGGCGGATCTCGGCGCGGCCGAGTTCGCCGAAGCGCATCTCGCAATGGCGGATCGTGCCATCGGGGCGGACGCAGGCGAAATGCACCAGCCCCACCGGCTTCTCCGCGGAGCCCCCACCTGGCCCCGCGACCCCGGTGGTGGAAACGGAGGCGCTCACGCCCGCCGCGGCGCGGGCGCCTTCCGCCATGGCGCAGGCGGTTTCGCGGCTCACCGCGCCATGGGCGGCGAGTATCGTCTCCCGCACGCCCAGCATGGCCGTCTTGGCCGCGTTGGAATAGGTCACGAAGCCCCGGTCCACCACGTCGGAGGAGCCCGGAACGGCGGTGAGCGCGCCGGCCACGAGGCCCCCGGTGCACGATTCGGCGGTCGCGATCGTCCAGCCCCTCTCGCGAAACGCATCCAGCACCGCCTCGGCTGCGGCGTAGGTCTCGGCATCGATCATGCGTCGTCCTCCGTGAAGGGCAGGCGGACGGTGGCGCCGGCCATGGCGGCGATGCCTTCCCGCCGGCCGGTGAAGCCGAGCTTCTCGGTAGTGGTGGCCTTCACGCTCACCCGGCCCGCGGGCACGCCGGCGATGCGCGCCACCGCCGCGCGGATGGCCTCGCGGTGCGGGCCCACCTTCGGCGCCTCGCAGATGATGGTGAGGTCGAGATGCGCGATGCGCCCGCCGCGCGCCGCCACCAGGCCAGCCGCATGAGCGAGGAAGCGGTCGGAGGAGGCGCCCTTCCATTGCGGATCGGAAGGGGGAAAATGGGAGCCGATGTCGCCATCGCCCAGGGCGCCCAGAATCGCATCGGTGAGGGCGTGGAGGCCCACGTCCGCGTCCGAGTGGCCGGCAAGGGCGAAGCCGTGGGGAATGGCGACGCCGCCCAGCATCACGTGGTCGCCGGGGGCGAAGGCATGCACGTCGAATCCGGTGCCCATGCGCACGTCCGGCAGGTCCGCGAGGGAACCGGCGAGGGCCGCGCGCCCGGCTTGTGCGAGGTCTTCCGCGGATGTGAGCTTCACGTTTGCGCTCTCCCCCTCGAAGGTCGCCACCGAGTGGCCGGCCCATTCCATCACCGCCGCGTCGTCGGTGAGGTGGGTGATGCCCGCGGCCGCCGCTGCCTCGTGGGCGATGGACAGGGCGTCGAGATCGAACGCCTGCGGCGTCTGCACCGTGCGCAGCGCGGCCCGGTCCAGCGTGGCGGCGACGAGGCCCGTGTCGCCCACCGCCTTGATGGTGTCGGTCACGGCCAGCACGGGAATGGAGGCATCATATCGCCCGGCGGCCGCGATGGCACGCGAGATCAGCGCCGGTGAGACGAAGGGGCGGGCGGCATCATGCACGAGGACGCTGCACGGGGATTGGGCGGCGATGGCCCGGAGCCCCGCACGCACCGAATCCTGGCGGGTGGCGCCGCCCGCCACGGGTGCCAGCATCTTGGGCAAATCCCGCGCGGCTTCCGCAAAGAGGTCCGAATCATCCTTATGAATGACCGCGAGCACCGCGGTGACGTCCGGATGCTCCGCGAACCGCCGCAGCGTGCGCCGCAGGACGGATTCGCCGCCCAGCATGCGGTATTGCTTGGGCAGGGGCCCGCCGGCGCGGGTGCCGCGCCCGGCCGCGACCACGATGGCGATGCAGCGCCTGGAATTGTTCATGGGCGTGTCTTTCCGGCGGTCTGTGCGTCGAGGCGTCTTGCGCCGCGTCGTCCCGGCGCCTTTCAAGCGCGCCCGCCGCGCGTGCGCAAGGGCGGGCGGAAAGCATGCGCCCGGTGGCCGCATTTCGTGCCGCGCCGCACATCTGCGCACAGTGCACTTGCACGGTCGCTACAAATGTCTAAGATATAGGCAACACTCATCCGGCCCATTTTCTGTGCATCAAAACGACACCTCTTCACCCATGATATCGCCGTGCATGACGCTGCGGATCGGTCCGCACGTCCTGCCGAATGCGGTCATCCTCGCCCCCATGGCGGGCATCACCGATGCGCCCGTGCGGCGCATGGCGCTGCGCCTTGGCGCGGGGCTCGCGGTTTCCGAGATGGTGGCGAGCAATGCCCTGCTGGAGGGCCACCCCGAGATGGTGCTGCGCGCCGAAGGGGAGGGCGTGGCGCTGCATGCCGTGCAGATCGCCGGCAATGACCCCTACTGGATGGGCGAGGCGGCGCGCATGGCCGAGGCCGCCGGTGCCGCCCTCATCGACATCAACATGGGCTGCCCGGCGAAGCGCGTCACCACCGGCGCGGCCGGCGCCGCTCTGCTGCGGGACCTGCCGCTCGCCAGCCGCATTCTCGATGCGGTGCGCGCGGCGGTGAGCGTGCCTGTAACGGTCAAGACCCGTCTTGGCTGGGACGAGGCGGGCCCCACCGCCGTGGCCCTCGCCCGCATGGCCGAAGCGGCCGGCCTCGCCATGGTGACGGTGCATGGGCGCACCCGTTGCCAGTTCTATACCGGCCGGGCCGATTGGGCGGCCATCCGCGCGGTGAAGGCGGCGGTGAGCATCCCGGTGATCGCCAACGGCGATCTGGCGCGCGCGGAGGATGCCGCGCCCATGCTTGCCGCCTCTGGCGCCGACGGGGTGATGATCGGCCGTGGCGCGCAGGGGCGCCCGTGGTTTCCCGGCCAGGTGGTCCGCGCGCTCACGGATGGGCATGTCCCGCAGGACCCGCCGCTCGCCGTGCAGCGCGATATCCTGCTGGAACTCTACGAGGCGTGGCTCGCGCTCTACGGCGTCGGCCTCGGCCTGCGCCAGGCGCGCAAGCATGTGGGCTGGGCGCTCGATGACGCCGGCGGGCAGGGCGCGGAGTGGACCCGGCGCTGGCGCGGGCGGCTGCTCACGTCCGAAGATCCGGTTGCCGTAAGGGCGGGCATCGCCGCCGCCTATGACGAACTCATGTGGAGGGCTGCGGCATGACGGCCGAAGCCAGGAAGATGACCAACAAGAACAAGTCGCAGCAGGACCAGGAATCGTGCCTGACACGGGCCATCCTGGATGCCGTGCCCCATCCGCTGTTCACTATTTCCGACACCGGCCACGTGGTGGATGCCAACACGGCGGCGGAAGCCTTCTTCGAGGTGAGCGCGCCGCTGCTGCGGCGCCGCCCGTTCACGGAGTTCGTGCCGTTCGGCACGCCGCTGCTCGGCCTCATCGAGCAGGTGCGCCAGCGCGGCGCGCCGGTGAACGAGTATCGCGTGGACCTCGGCACCCCCCGCAACGGCGGCGAGCGCATCGTGGACATCCATGTGGCGCCCGTCTCGGAGCGGCCGGACCATGTGGTGGTGATGCTCCAGGAGCGCACCATCGCCGACAAGATGGACCGCCAGCTCACCCATCGCGGCGCCGCCCGCTCGGTGAGCGCGCTGGCCTCCATGCTGGCGCACGAGATCAAGAACCCGCTTTCAGGCATCCGAGGCGCCGCCCAGCTCCTGGAGCAGTCCGCCGGCGACGAGGACCGGGCGCTGACCCGTCTCATCTGCGACGAGGCCGACCGCATCGTGAAGCTGGTGGACCGCATGGAGGTGTTCTCCGACGAGCGCCCGGTGGAGCGCGAGCCGGTGAACATCCATGCGGTGCTGGAGCATGTGCGCACGCTGGCCATGAGCGGCTTCGGCCGCAACATCCGCTTCGTGGAGGAATACGACCCCTCCCTGCCGCCGGTGTTCGCCAACCGCGACCAGCTGATCCAGGTCTTCCTCAATCTGGTGAAGAACGCGGCGGAGGCCATCGACGGCGATCCGGACGGCGAGATCCAGCTCACCACGGCCTTCCGGCCCGGCGTGCGGCTCACCGTCCCCGGCGCCTCCTCCAGGGTGAGCCTGCCGCTCGAGTTCTGCGTGCGCGACAACGGCAAGGGCGTGCCGGAGGATCTCGTGCCCCACCTGTTCGATCCGTTCGTGACCACCAAGCCTACCGGCAGTGGCCTCGGACTTGCTTTGGTCGCGAAGATCATCGGCGACCACGGCGGCATCGTCGAATGCGAGAGCCAGCCGCGCCGCACCACATTCCGCGTGCTCCTGCCCATGTATCGCGGCAAGAGCGCCGCCCGAGAGGCCAACTGAGGTGTCCATGCCCACCGGAAGCATCCTGGTCGCCGATGACGACGCCGCGATCCGCACCGTGCTCAATCAGGCCCTGTCGCGGGCCGGATATGAAGTGCGCTCCTGCGGCAACGCTGCGACCCTCTGGCGATGGGTGAGCCAGGGCGACGGCGACCTCGTCATCACCGACGTGGTGATGCCCGACGAGAACGCCTTCGACCTGCTGCCGCGCATCAAGAAGGCGCGGCCGGACCTGCCGGTCATCGTCATGAGCGCGCAGAACACCTTCATGACCGCCATTCGCGCGTCCGAGCGCGGGGCCTATGAGTATCTGCCCAAGCCGTTCGACCTGAAGGAGCTCATCTCCATCGTCGGCCGCGCCCTCGCGGAGCCGAAGAAGGGCGACAGCGCCGTGCTCCTGCCGGAGGAGCAGGACAACATTCCGCTGGTGGGCCGCTCGCCGGCCATGCAGGAGATCTACCGGCTGCTCGCGCGGCTGATGCAGACCGACCTGACCGTGATGATCGTGGGCGAGAGCGGCACCGGCAAGGAACTGGTGGCCCGCGCGCTCCACGATTACGGCAAGCGGCGCACCGGTCCGTTCGTGGCCATCAACATGGCCGCCATTCCGCGCGATCTCATCGAATCGGAGCTGTTCGGCCACGAGAAGGGCTCGTTCACGGGCGCCACCACCCGCAATCCCGGCCGGTTCGAGCAGGCCGAGGGGGGCACCCTGTTCCTCGACGAGATCGGCGACATGCCCATGGAGGCACAGACCCGCCTCCTGCGCGTGCTCCAGCAGGGCGAATACACGACGGTGGGCGGGCGCACGCCCATCAAGACCGACGTACGCATCATCGCCGCGACCAACAAGGATCTGCGCACGCTCATCCAGCAGGGGCTGTTCCGCGAGGATTTGTTCTTCCGCCTCAATGTGGTGCCGCTGCGTCTTCCACCACTGCGCGAACGCTCGGAGGACGTGCCCGACCTCGTGCGCCACTTCTTCCTGCAGGCGGAACGTGAAGGTTTGCCGGCGAAGCAGATCGATGCCGCCGCGCTCGACCGGCTGAAGCGCTACCGTTGGCCGGGCAACGTGCGCGAGCTGGAAAACCTGGTGCGGCGCCTGGCGGCGCTGTACCCGCAGGAGGTCATCACCACCGCCATCATCGACGCGGAGCTTTCCGAGCCGATGCCCAGCGCGCTGACGGAGGAGGGGCCGGTGGACGCCACCCTCTCAGCTTCCGTGGAGCGGCACCTGAATAATTATTTTGCCGGCTTTGGAGAGGATCTGCCGCCGCCCGGCCTCTACCACCGCATCCTGAAGGACGTGGAATATCCCCTTCTTTCCGCGGCGCTGGCGGCTACGCGAGGCAACCAGATCAAGGCGGCGGAGCTGCTCGGGCTCAATCGCAACACCCTGCGCAAGAAGATCCGCGACCTCGACATCCAGGTCATCCGCACCAGCCGGTGAAAAGCTGCCGGGCGCCGCGAGGGCGCCCGGCCGGCCTCTGCGCTTTTCCTCACCTGTGATCGAGACGACCCCGCCCGGGTGCCGAAATCTGGCCGCGTCCCAAGCGCGGCTGGCCTGAGGTGTGTCGCCTGTGATGCATCGCGCCAAGCCTTGATGGAGCGCGGGTCCGGTCTTCGCCGACACGTTGGCGTCACCGGCGTGCAACACCCATGCGATGCCGCCGGCTACCGTTCGCTTTCTGTGCGGCTGGGTACAAGTTGCCGCGTCGCTGGCGAATGTCACATTTTTGCACCAGTGTCGTTCCACTGCATCACCGGCTGCATGTCATGCCGGGGCGATGAGTCGCGTGGCGTGGGGCCAAACCGAATCCGAGGGACGACCGACACATGATCGAAGCGCCGGCCGACGACGCCAAGGGGTTGCTCAGGCCCCGCCGCAGGATGTTGGCGCGCATGTTCGCTCCCGCCGTGGTCACCCTCTCCCTGGCGCTGGCGATCGCGGCCTTCCTTATTCTCATGGGCCTGACGCGGATCGTGCCCTCGCCGCAGGTGGTGGTGGGAGTGCTGACCGGGTGCGGCGTCGCCGGGCTGGCACTGCTCGCCATCATCGGCCGCGAGCTGTGGGGCATCTTCCGGGAGCGGGCGCGCGGGCGGGCGGCGGCGCGGCTGCTGATCCGCATCGTCGGGCTGTTTGCGGTCATCGCCACGGTGCCCGCGGTGATGGTGGCCATCGTGGCGAGCCTCACGCTCGACCGTACCCTCGACCGCTACTTCTCCACGCGCACCCAGAACATCGTCGCCACCGCAGGCTCCGTGGCGCAGAACTATCTGCGCGAGCATGCGCTTTCCATCCGCGGCGATGTCCTGGCCATGGCCAATGACATCTCCCGCCTGCGGCCGCTCTATGACAGCGACAAGGAGAAGTTCCTGCAGATTTTCACCGCCCAGGCGGCGCTGCGGAACGTGCCCGGCGCGCAGATCATCCGGCGCGACCTGACCACGGTGGAGCGGGCCAACCTGCGCACCGAGCGCGAGTATCTGGTGCCCGAGAACATCGCCGTCAACGATGCCAATTCCGAGCAGCCCATCATCTACCTGCCCTCGGATGCGGACTTCGTGGGCGCGGTGGTGCCGCTCGGCAATTTCGACGACATGTTCCTCTATGTGGCCCGCCCCATCGATCCGCGCGTCATCGGCTACCTGAAGGTCACCCACGAGACGCTGATGGACTACCGGGCGCTGGAGGAGCGGCGCTTCAACGTGCAGCTCGCCTTCGGGCTGATGTATGCGCTCGTCACGCTCATCGTGCTGCTGTCGGCGGTGTGGCTGGCCATCAACTTCGCCCGGTGGCTGGTGGCGCCCATCCGGCGGCTGATGTGGGCGGCGGAGCGCGTGGCCGGCGGCAATCTCGACGTGCAGGTGCCAGTCCATAAATCGGAGGGCGACCTCGCGAGCCTCGCGGAAACCTTCAACACCATGACCTCGGAGCTGAAGACCCAGCGCAACGACATCGTGCGCGCGCGCGACCAGATGGACAGCCGCCGCCGCTTCACGGAGGCGGTGCTGGCCGGTGTCGGCGCGGGGGTCATCGGCCTCGACGCCGAAGAGCGCGTGACCATCCTCAACCGCTCCGCCGAGCGCCTGCTCGGCCTCAGCGAGGCGGAGGCCCTTGGCCGCAAGCTCGCGGAGGTGGTGCCCGAGACAGCGGCCCTGATCGCGGAAGCCGAGCATGCCGGCCAACGGATCGTGCAGGGCAACATCACCCTCCAGCGCGAGGGGCGCGAGCGGGTGTTCGCCATGCGCGTCACCACCGAGCAGTCTTCCGAGGCAGACCACGGCTGGGTGGTCACCCTCGATGACATCACCGCCCTCATCACCGCCCAGCGCACCTCGGCCTGGGCCGACGTGGCGCGGCGCATCGCCCACGAGATCAAGAATCCGCTCACGCCCATCCAGCTTTCCGCCGAGCGGCTGAAGCGCAAGTACGGGCGTCACATCACCCAGGATCGCGACGTGTTTGACCAGTGCACGGATACCATCATCCGCCAAGTGGGAGACATCGGCCGCATGGTGGACGAATTCTCGTCGTTCGCCCGCATGCCGAAGCCCGTGGTGGATGCGCAGGACCTCGCCGAGACCATCCGCCAGACGGTGTTCCTGATGCGGGTGGGGCATCCCGCCATCACCTTCGAGACCGAGCTTCCCACCGCCCTGCCGGCCCGCTACGACCGCAGATTGGTCTCGCAGGCGCTCACCAACATTCTCAAGAATGCCGCAGAAGCCATTGATGGTGTTCCAGAAAACGAGCGCGCCGCGCCGCGCATCAAGGTGAAGGCGGAGCAGGTGGGCGAGGACCTTGTCGTCGACGTGATCGACAACGGCATGGGCCTGCCCCAGGACAAGCGCAACCGGCTGCTGGAGCCCTACGTGACCACCCGCGAGAAGGGCACCGGCCTCGGCCTCGCCATCGTGGGCAAGATCATGGAGGAGCACGGCGGCTCCATCGAACTCAACGATTCACCGGAAGGGCGCGGCGCATGGATCCGCCTGCGCCTGCGGGTCGACGGCCAGCCGGGCGGCAGCGCCCCGGCGGCACAGACGCCGCCTTCCGCACCTGCCTCCGGGAGAGCCTGAGACATGGCCATGGACATCCTCATCGTCGACGACGAGGCCGATATCGGCGAACTGGTGGCCGGCATATTGGAGGACGAGGGCTATTCCGCCCGCACCGCGCGCGACGCCGACGGCGCGCTTGCCTCCATCGCCGCGCGCCGGCCCAACCTCATCTTCCTGGACATCTGGCTGCAGGGCAGCCGGCTGGACGGCCTGGAATTGCTGAACGAGATCAAGGCACAGTATCCGGATGTTCCGGTGGTGATGATCTCCGGCCACGGCAACATCGAGACCGCGGTCGCCGCCATCAAGCGCGGCGCTTATGACTTCATCGAGAAGCCCTTCAACGCCGATCGGCTGGTGATGGTGGCCGAGCGCGCCCTTGAGACCCTCCGCCTCAAGCGCGAGCTGAAGGAGCTGAAGCAGCTCGCGCCCCATGCCCGGGCGCTGATCGGCCGCTCCAGTGCTATCCAGCAGCTGAAGTCCACCATCGAGCGGGTGGGGCCCACCAACAGCCGCATTCTCATCGTCGGCCCCTCCGGTTCCGGCAAGGAGCTCGCCGCGCGGATGATCCACGCCGCATCCGGCCGCGCCCAGGGGCCGTTCGTGGTGCTCAATTCCGCGGCCATCACCCCGGAGCGGCTGGAATACGAGCTGTTCGGCGTCGCCGACGGCGACGGCCGCGAGGCCAAGCGCGGCGCGCTGGAAGAGGCGCATGGCGGCACCCTGTTCCTGGACGAGATCGCCGACATGTCGCGCGAGACCCAGAACCGCGTGCTGCGGGTGCTGGTGGAGCAGATCTTCACGCGCATCGGCTCCAGCGAGAAGGTGAGCGTGGATGTGCGCATCATCTCGTCCACCGCCCGCAACCTGGAAGACGAGATCGCCAGGGGGCTCTTCCGCGAGGATCTCTACCACCGCCTCTCGGTGGTGCCGATCCGCGTGCCGCCCCTGGCCGAGCGGCGCGAGGACATTCCCGACCTCGTGGAATTCTTCATGGACACCATCTCCCAGACCACCGGCATGCCGCGCCGCCCCATCGGCGACGACGCCATGGCGGTGCTGCAGAGCCACGACTGGCCGGGCAACGTGCGCCAGCTCCGCAACAATGTGGAGCGGCTGCTGATTCTGGCCGGCGGCGATCCCGAAGCCACCATCACCGCCGCCATGCTGCCGCAGGACGTGGGCGCCCTGGTGCCGAGCCTGCCCAACGGCAACGGCGGCGAGCACCTCATGGGCCTGCCGCTGCGCGAGGCGCGCGAGGTGTTCGAGCGTGAATATCTCGCGGCGCAGATCAACCGCTTCGGCGGCAACATCTCGCGCACGGCCGAGTTCGTGGGCATGGAGCGCTCGGCCCTGCACCGCAAGCTGAAGGCGCTCGGCGTGGGCTAAGGGGGATGACGGTCCGCGAGCGGACTCGTCATCGGCTTCCGAAGCGCCTAGCTTCGGGCGGAATCGGGCCGCCGCGCGGGGGCTTTGCCGGCGGATGGCCGGACATGCGCGGCGGACGGGACGCGGGGGAGCCGGAACCGGCGGGTTCCGGCAGGCAAGGGGGGCTCCATGAGGGTCGTGATCTGCGGGGCGGGGCAGGTGGGTTTCGGCATCGCCGAGCGCCTCGCCGGTGAGCAGAACGATGTGTCGATCATCGATTCCGACGCCCGCCGCATCCAGGCCGTCACAGAGCAGCTCGACGTGCGCGGGGTGGTGGGCTGGGGCTCGCACCCGGACATCCTGGCCCGCGCCGGCGTCGAGCAGGCGGACATGCTCATCGCGGTCACCCTGCACGACGAGGTGAACATGGTGGCCTGCCAGGTGGGCCACGCGCTGTTCAACGTGCCCACCAAGGTCGCCCGCATCCGCGCGCAGACCTATCTCCAGCCCGAATGGCGCGACCTTCTCTCGCGCGATCACCTGCCCATCGACGTGGTCATCTCGCCCGAGATCGAGGTGGGCGAGATGGTGCTGCGGCGCCTCTCCCTGCCCGGCGCCATGGATACGGTCTCCTTCGCGGACGGGGCCATCGTGGCGGTCGGCGTGCTGTGCGGCGAGGAGTGTCCCATCCTGGACACGCCGCTCAGCCAGCTCACCCAGCTGTTCCCCGACGTGCAGGCGACCATCGTCGCCCTGGGGCGCAAGGGCCGCACGATGGTGCCGCGCTCCACGGACCGGATCGAGGTGGGCGACGTCGCCTATTTCGTCGCCAAGGCGGACCAGGTGCAGCGGGCGCTGGCGCTGTTCGGCCATGACGAGGTGCCGGGCCAGCGCATCGTGGTGGCCGGCGGCGGCAATATCGGCTTCTACGTGGCGAGCGAGCTCGAGCGGCGAAATCCCGCCGCCCGCATCAAGGTCATCGAGCGCAGCAAGGACCGCGCGCAGGCCATCGCCGAGCTGCTGTCGCGCACGGTCGTGCTCAATGGCGATGCCCTGGAGCGCGCCATACTGGATGAGGCGGGGGTCGGCGAGGCCGACACCATGATCGCCCTCACCAATGACGACCGCATCAACATCCTCTCCTGCCTGCTCTCCAAGCAGATCGGCGCCAAGCGCATCCTGGCGCTGCTGAACGAGCAGGGCTATGCCACCTTCGCCCGCGGGCTCGGCATCGACGCCCACGTGAACCCGCGCCAGATCACCGTCTCCAAGGTGCTTCAGCATGTGCGGCGCGGCCGCATCCGCGGTGTTCACGCCCTGCTCGACGGCACCGGCGAGATGATCGAGGCCGAGGCGCTGGAGACCTCGCCGCTGGTGGGCAAGACGCTGCGCGACCTCGACCTTCTGGACGGCCTGCGCATCGGGGCCATCGTGCGGGGCGGGCAGGTGATGCAGCCGCGCGGCGATTTCGTGGTGCGCGCCCACGACCGGGTGGTGCTGTTCGCCCTCGCGGACCGGATCAAGCGCGTGGAGCAGCTGTTCCGCGTCGCGCTCGAATTCTTCTGAGGGAGCGGGCGCCATGATCAACGCGGCCCGCCCGCTCGCCGCGGCCCTGGCGGCCCTCGGCCTCCTGGTGCTCATTCCGGCCGTGGTGGAAGCCCACGAGGGCGGCCCCTTCCTGGCCGTCTACCTCGCCACCAGCGGCTGCTGCCTGTTCCTGGCGCTCATGGTGCGCTTCATCACCGACGGCAGCGGCCTGCATTTCCGCCGGGCGCACGGCCTCGCCGGGCTGACGGTGCTGTGGCTGGTGCTGCCGCTGGCCGCGACCCCGGCGGTGGCGCTCACCTCCGGCCTGTCGCCGCTCGCCTCCTGGCTCGAAGCGGTCTCAGCGCTCACCACAACCGGAATCACCTCGCTGCGCCACGCGCCGGCGAGCCTCTATGTGTGGCTCGCGTTGCTGCAATGGTGCGGCGGGCTCCTCACGGTGGTGTCCGTGGTGGCGGTGCTCGCCCCGGCCGGCCTCGGTGGCCTGCCGGATCGCACGCCGAAGGGCGGCGTCGCCCTCGATGCTGTGGACCTCAAGGGGGTCGCCCTCGATACGACGCCGATCTATCTGGCGCTCACGCTGCTGGCGCTGCTGGTGCTGATGCTGGGCGGGCACAGCCTCTATGTCTCCTTCACCCTCGCCACGGCGGTCGCCTCGGCCGGCGCCCACCTGCCGCCCGAGGCGCAGCTTGCGCTGGCGCTGGAGGAGAGCCCGAAGTGGCTGCTCCTGCCCTTTCTGCTGTGGAGCGCCACCTCCGTCCGCTGGCACCGCGCGCTGGTGACACGGCGCACCCATGCGGCGCCCGAGCAGAAGGAGAGCCTCGTCATCCTCGCCTATTGGGCGGTGCTCGGTGTGGTGCTGGGGGCGTTTCTGTTCCGCGGTTCGGACGTGCCACCCCTGGCGGCGCTGCGGGATGGCCTGTTCACTGCTGCCTCGCTCATCTCCACCAGCGGCATCGGCCCGCACGACGGCACCTATGCCAACCTGCCGCTCGGGTTGGTGATCGCGGTGGTGCTGCTCGGCGGCGGGGCGCTCTCTGTGGCGGGGGGCCTCAAGATGCTGCGGCTCAGGGCCATGCTGCTGCGGATGCGGGGTGACCTGCTGCGGCTCGTCTATCCCCATCTCGTGCAGCCGGCATCGCTGGGGGAGGGGGGCGTGGGCTCCGCCATGCGCGGCGTGTGGGTGGGAGCGGCAACGCTCTTCGCGGTGTTCGGCGCGCTCATCGTGGCCCTCGCGCCGGGTCTCCCGAGCTTCGACGCGGCGCTCGCGGCCAGTGCCGCCGTCATCAGCAATACCGGGCCTGTCTATGACGCGGGCGGCGCCTGGCCGGCCCTGGGCAGCCTGCCTGTCGCCTCCGTGCTGGCCGCCGGCTTCGGCATGATCGCCGGACGGCTGGAGGTGATCGGCTTTTTCGTCATGCTTCACCTCGCCATGTGGCGCACCTGAAGGCGGGGGAATCCGCTATAAGGCGCGCGAAATGATCGTCCGGGTATCTCCATGTCCCGCATTGCCTATGTGAACGGCAGCTACGTGCCGCACCGCGACGCCTCCATCCACGTGGAGGACCGCGGCTATCAATTTGCCGATGGCGTCTATGAGGTGTGCGAGGTGCGCGGCGGCCGCCTCGTGGACGTGCGGCGCCATCTCGACCGGCTGGATCGCTCCCTGCGCGAGCTGAGGATCGCGGCGCCCATGAGCCGCGCCGCCCTCACCCTGGTGCTGCGCGAGACCGTGGCGCGGAACCGGGTGATGAACGGCATGGTCTATGTGCAGGTGACACGCGGCGTCGCCCGCCGCGACCATCCCTTTCCGCCGCCGGAGACGCCGCCGAGCGTGGTGGTCACCGCCCGCCGCTCCGATGTCGCGGCGCAGGAGGCGGCCGCCGCTGCCGGCGTCAAGGTCATCAGCGTCCCGGAGAATCGCTGGCCGCGGGTGGACATCAAGACCGTGGGCCTTCTGCCCAACGTGCTGGCCAAGCAGGCCGCCAAGGAGGCCGGCGCGCGCGAGGCATGGTTCGTGGATGCGCACGGCCATGTCACCGAGGGTGCCTCCACCAACGCCTGGATCGTCACCCCAGACCGAACCATCGTGACCCGGCCGGCGGAGGAGGGGATCCTGCGGGGCATCACCCGCACGGTGGTGCTCGAAGAGGCGCACGCGCTGGGTTACAGCGTCGCGGAGCGGCCCTTCACCCTGGCGGAGGCGCACGGCGCGGCGGAAGCCTTCATCACCGCGGCCTCCACGCTGGTGATGCCGGTGGTGGCCATCGACGGCCAACCGGTAGGCGAGGGCAGGCCCGGGCCGGTGGCGACCGCACTGCGGCGGAAATTCCATGATTTCACGGAGTTTTCCGATTGATCGTGGCGGCATGCGCCGGTCCGGCATGGCAAAATGATATTGCACTGCCGTTCACGTATGCCATTGTAAGCCCATAACTCCCATGGAGCATCGAGCGACGCATAATTGCATCGACCATGGGTTCAACGCCGAAACAAATGGACACGAAAATGGCGGCGGAACGGACACAGAATCTTCAAGACACTTTTCTCAATCACGTCCGCAAGAATAAGACTCCCCTCACGATTTTCCTGGTGAACGGGGTGAAATTGCAGGGCGTCGTTACCTGGTTTGATAATTTCTGCGTGCTGCTGCGGCGCGATGGCCATTCTCAGCTCGTCTACAAGCACGCCATTTCCACCATCATGCCCGGCCACCCGGTGCAGTTGTTCGATCCGACCGACGAAGGAACGGAAAAGGCCTGATCGGCGTTATGATGGCTTCAGCCGCGGGTGCCCGCGATGGGCATTTTCGTGAAAGGCGTTCATGACGGGCGTTCATGAGCAGAAGAAGCGGGGCGGCCTTCCCGCCTCTGCTTCGCGGGAGAGCTCCTCCGGAGCCGGCGTCGATCGCCGCGCGCCGCCGACGCGGTGCGCGGTCATCACGCCCTATCTCACCAAGCGGGCCCTGCGCGGTGCCACCGAGCGGCGTGAGCCCCAGGCGCGGCTGGATGAGGCCGTGGGCCTCGCCGCCGCCATCGACAATCTCGACGTGGTCTATTCCGGCCTCGTGCCGCTTTCCGACATCCGTCCGGCGACCTACCTGGGCGCGGGAAAGGTGGAGGAGATCGCCGGGGTGGTGACGGCCGAGGCGGTGGACCTCGTCTTCTTCGATTCGGCCCTGAGCCCGGTGCAGCAGCGCAACCTGGAAAAGGCATGGTCCACCAAGGTGGTGGACCGGACCGCGCTGATTCTCGAAATCTTCGGCCAGCGCGCCCGCACCAAGGAGGGCGCGCTGCAGGTGGAGCTTGCCCACCTGAACTACCAGCGCTCGCGCCTTGTGCGCTCCTGGACCCATCTCGAGCGCCAGCGCGGCGGCTTCGGCTTCCTCGGCGGCCCCGGCGAAACGCAGATCGAGGCGGATCGCCGGCTCATCGGCGAACGCATCGTGCGGATCGAGAAGGAACTGCAGCAGGTCAAGCGCACGCGCGGCCTCCACCGCGCCAGCCGCAAGCGCGTGCCCTATCCGGTGGTGGCACTGGTGGGCTATACCAACGCCGGAAAATCCACTCTGTTCAACAGGCTGACCCAGGCGGACGTGACCGCGCAGGATCTCCTGTTCGCCACCCTCGACCCAACCCTGCGCGCCGTGGACCTGCCCCATGGCACGCGCATCATCCTGTCCGACACGGTGGGCTTCATCTCCGACCTGCCGACCCAGCTCGTGGCCGCCTTCCGCGCCACGCTGGAAGAGGTGCTGGAGGCGGACCTCATCCTCCATGTTCGCGACATTTCCCACCCGGATACCGAAGCCCAGGCCGCCGACGTGGCGGATGTGCTCGCGGAACTGGGCGTGGAGGTGGAGCCGGGCGGGCGCGTGGTGGAGGTCTGGAACAAGATCGACCGCCTTGCGGATGAGGCACGGGAAGCGGTGCTCAACAGCGCCCGCCGCGTGGCGGGGGCGCAGGCGCCGGTGGTCGTTTCCGCGCTGACCGGGGAGGGGAGCGCCGATCTGCTGGATGTGGTGGAGCGGCGCATCACGGCCGGGCGCTCCACCCTTGCCGTCACCCTGGCGGCCGAGGATGGCGAGGGCATGGGCTGGCTCTACCGCCATGGCGAGGTGCTGGAACGAACCCTGGAGCCGGATGGCGCCATGCAGGTGACGATCCGCGTGGCGCCCGAAAAGGCTGCGCTGGTGAAGCGCCGCTTCGGCACGCGCAGGGTCCACGGCACCTGAGGGACGCCCACCCTTTGTTCAGGCCGCGCCTTTCTCGGGGATGGGCGCCTTTTCCGCCCGCTTCGCCTCTTCCCAGAGCGCCTCCATGCGGGCGAGCCCGGCCGCGTGTGGGGGCGTGCCTTCCTGCGCAAGGCTGCGCTCGATATGCCCGAAACGGCGAACGAACTTGTCATTCGTTCCCCGCAGCGCCGCCTCCGGATCGACACCGGCATGACGGGCGAGGTTCGCCACGGCGAACAGGAGATCGCCGATCTCGTCCCGGACCGCGGCGATACCCTGGTGATTCAGCGCTTCCTCGACCTCGTCCGCCTCTTCCCGGATCTTGGCCAGGACTTGCCGGGCGTCGTCCCAGTCGAAGCCCACGCGCGCGGCTTTCTCCTGCAGCTTCAAGGCCCGGGTGAGGGCAGGGAGGGGCAGGGGCACGCCGCCGAGCACGCCCCCGTCGTCCTCCGGCGCCTGCCCTGCCGTCGCCCGTCGCGCCGCCTTTTCCGCCTTCTCCTCGGCCTTGATCTCAGCCCAAAGCGCCTTCACGCGGTCCGGCTCGAGGGCGCGCGCATCGCCGAACACGTGCGGATGGCGACGGATGAGCTTGGTGGTTATGGCCTCCACCACGCCGCCGAAATCGAACACTCCACGCTCCTGCGCCATTTGGGCGTGAAAGACCACCTGCAGCAGCAGGTCGCCCAGTTCCTCCCGAAGGTCGCCCAGATCCTCGCGCGCGATGGCGTCCACCACCTCGTAGGCCTCCTCGATCGTGTAGGGGGCGACGGTGGCGAAGGATTGCTCCAGATCCCAGGGGCAGCCCGTATCCGGTGCGCGCAGCGCGGCCATGATCTCGATGAGGCGCGCGATGTCGCGGGAGGCTTCCATGGGCTTCTCCTTTCGGCTGGAACGCCGCACTCTACGCCCCCCGCGACGCGGAAGCGATGTGGTTTCCCTCCCTGAGGCCGGCCTCTCCATGACACCAGAGAACGATCCCCGATCCGACCCCGCCATGACCGGAGGCGTGCGCCCCGGCGAGCACGGGATCGACCTGCCGGACCGTTATGATGCTCATATCTATTTCATCGGGCGGGTGCGCACGCCGTGGCGCATCCGGGCGGAATGCCCCAGGCAGGGCGACGCGATTTCCGGTCCCGTCTGCACTCTGGAGATCGAGCCGCGTTGGGCCGAGGCGCTCACCGGAATAGCCGGTCATGCACGGCTCCAGGTGCTGTACTGGATGGATCAGGCCCGGCGCGACCTGGTGCTCCAGATCCCGCGCGGACAGCAGCCTGCGGGCACCTTTGCCCTGCGCTCACCGGCGCGGCCCAATCCTATCGCATCCTCCATCGTCACTCTGCTCGGGGTCGACGGCCTGACCATTTCCGTTCGGGGCCTGGACTGCATCGACGGCACGGCGCTGGTCGACCTGAAGCCGGAGCATGCCCCGCAAACGCCGGCCTGAAGGGGCAGGGCAGGCCACCGCGGAGCAGACGAGGCATCCCGGTGGCCAGCGCGTCCGAAACATGAGCGCCGGGATGCCTACCTGCCCGACCAAAGCCATTTAGATGGCGGCATCTAGATACCATTTAGGCGTCGCCAAAATGATTCGCAGAAGAGATATTATGGAACTACGACGCGCTGTTTCGCGATAGTATGACAGCATGCTGTCATTTATGGTGGCGAGCTCTATGGCGCCGTGCGCGCCATCGCATCGATGCTTGAGATTTACAATAAAGTTATTAATAAACAATGTGATGGGTCGGACACCGCAAGTGGCGCGGCAAGCGGACTGCCTGCCGGCTGCGCCGCTCTCATATGGTAAACGGCGATTTATGAGCCGGCTGCCATGCCTCGCCCACCGCCTCCGTTGGCACGGTGAACGACAGGCCATCGAACGCTGGCTCCACAGTGGGCGGCAACCGGCGCTTCAATGTCGCATAGTCGAGATCGGTGTGAAGGTCGGTCAGGATGGCGCGGCGCGGCCTCAGGACGGCGATGTGATCGAGCGCGTCCGAGACCGTGAAGTGGGATGGATGCGGCGCCTCCCTCAGCGCGTCGACAATCCATGTGTCGAGGCCGTGCAGGCGCGCCAGAGAGCCTGCGGGAATGCCATTCACGTCGCTGGAATAGGCCATGCCGCCAAAGCGGAAACCGAAGGAATCGATATCCCCGTGGTGCTGACGGAAGGCCAGCGCCACGATAGGCCCTCCCGGCCCCTCGATGACGATCTCATCCCCATCCTGGAAGCGATGCGCGTTGAGGATGGGTGGATATGCGCTGCCGGGCGGGGTTTCGAAGCAATAGCCGAAGCGCTTGCGCAGAGCCCGTAGCGTGTCGTCATCGGCATGAATGTCGATCCGGCGACGATGCTCGATGGCGAGCGGCCGCAGATCGTCGATGCCATGGGTATGGTCGGCATGGGCGTGGGTAAACAGAACCGCGTCTAGGGTGCGCACATCGGCACCCAGAAGCTGCTCGCGCAGATCGGGAGAGGTGTCCACCAGTACCTGGGTGGTGCCGTGAGGCCCTCGCCGGGCCACCAGGATGGAGCAGCGCCGACGCCGGTTGCGGGGCTCGTCAGGATCGCAGGCGCCCCAGCCCTGCCCCACGCGTGGCACACCGCCCGACGAACCGCATCCCAGGATCGTGACATGAAGGGATGCGTGGTGGGGCGACGTCGGGTGGGGCATGGACAACCTCGCTGGCGAAGCGGCAGGCGGCTGAGAGCGAGCTCAGCGGAGGATTCTGCCGGATCGGCATCTAACCCGCCTTCGGTCGCCCGCTCAAATCCATAGGTGCCCCGCCCTCCCCTCGTCACCGCCTTGGCGCGGCGTTAGGCCAGTTCGCACATTCTCCTGCCCCAGCATCCACAATGCGGGACATCGCGGGAATGGAAGGAGGCTGGAACCGGCAATGAAGGAAGAAGGCTGATAAATGGTCGGAGCGAGAGGATTTGAACCTCCGACCCCTAGTCCCCCAGACTAGTGCGCTAACCGGGCTGCGCTACGCTCCGACTTGAGGCGAGTGCTTAGACCATCCCTCCGCCCTCGACAAGCCCATTTCCGAATGACGCCTCGGCCATCCCCAATCATGACCTCAACCTGTTGATATCTTGGATGGACTCAGAGCGAGGCTCGTCAATTACGTCTGAAATGTGACGCCCTGCCCCATCCGGGACCCCTGATCGGGACATTGTGAACACATTTCGCCGGCAATTGGGACTGTCCTCAACAACAGGAAGAACGGACGCATGAAGAAACGCGTGGTCCTGTCCTGTGCGGCTCTGAGCCTGATGGCGTTCGCGCCTGGATCGAGTCGGGCAGACACCTCCACCGGCATCGCCTCTTACTATTGGCAAGGCCAGCGCACTGCGAGCGGAGAACGGTTCAACCCGGGCGAGATGACAGCCGCCCACCGCTCCCTCCCCTTCGGAACGAAGGTGCGCGTCACTAACCTGCGGAATGGCAAAAGCGTCGTCGTGCGTATCAACGACCGTGGGCCATACATCCGGGGACGCATCATCGACGTCTCCCGGGCCGCGGCAAGCCATCTCGGCTTTACCGGACACGGGGTCACCCGTGTCAGCCTCGCCGTCACGAACTGAAATAGGCGTCGTCAAGCGTTCTACAAGGGTCGGGAAGGGAAAAGTCCCTTCCCGACCTTTTCACACCTGCCCGGATTCGGCTTGCGGCTCCGTCACGTCCCGCAGCAATCGACGGCATTCCCCCAATTCGTAGAGGGTCGCCTGCAGGCGGTGCACATCGTCCCGCGAGAGAACGGGCTGCACACCGCCCTGCCCCACTGGCCGTTGCGGCTCCGCGCGCAGGTGCGGCGGCAGGTAAGGATCAATGGGCGCGCCCTGCGCCACGGGTGCCTCGAACGGCTCGCGGCCCTGCCAGAACGCACCGGCCGGCTGCTGAGCATGATGCTCCCGGCTCGCCTGCGGCGCAGGACGGCTCCACGGCCCCATGCCCGCAACAGGAGCGTGCGGTGGCGGATTTGCCGGGCCGGCGAATGGTGCCGGCGGATCGGCAGGAAAATCATCCTCCAAGGGGCCCGTCAGCGGCCCGACGCGCCGCACGGGGGCTTCCGGGGCAACCGGCCCCGCAACCCGCGCAGCAGCGGCCGGCGCCGGCCGCTGCTGCGCGGCGGGTGCCGGCCTGGTGGCGGCCTCTTCGGTCATCGCGGGTGCCTTGCGGGCGGCAGCGAGCGGTGCGGGCATGATGTCCTCGTGATCCATCGAAGGAGGCAGGCGCACGGCGCTCGCGAAGCTCGATGCGCCGGCCAGCGTCCCCATTCCGAGACGGGCGGAGACGGGCGCCTTGACCTGGAACGGCGCGGCAGCCGCCTGCGGCTGGAAACGATGCGCAGGCGCCTCCCTGGGCGGCTCATCCTCCCAGGTGCCAGCGTCGTCCTCCGACCAGGGCGCGGATTCGTCATCGCTCGCGTTGTCGAGGGCGGCGCCATCATCATCGTACCAGCCCGCGCTCTCCTCCTCGGCCGCATAGCCGCTCTCGGCATCGTCAGCCGAAATGTCCTCCTCGTCCCCCCAGGCACCAGAGGCATTGGCCTCCGGCGCGGCGCGGGCCTCGTCGGCGGGGCTGAGGTGCTCATGCCAAACCGCAAGATCGTGCTCGACGGCGGCGGACGCCCGCGCGAGTTCCGGCCATGCCGTGGTCGAGGCACGCGGAAGCGGCGGCTCATGCCGGGTCATCACAGGGGCGGGCGGCTCTTCGGCCGGCGCATCGGCGTGACGGCGTCGCAGCTTCGGGGGAAGATACTCTTCCGGCGGCCCGGCCTCGCGCTCTTTCAACCGCCGGATACGTTCCTCCAGTGGCGCGGGCGCAGCGGGCGCCTCGGGCTCCATGAAGGGCAGGAGCGGATCGGAAAACTCCTCGTCAACTGGCGCCGTCGCCACCCGCGCCGCCGGCCCCCGCGTGGGGCGGCGCTGCACGACGGGCGCGGGATGCGCCACCCGCGGCGGCGCGAAGGAGGGAGCCGCATTCGCAGCCACCCTGTCGTCCGGCGCCGGATCCTCGGGGGCGACGGCGCGACGGCGACCGGCCTCCGGAGCGCGGCTCTCCACACGCGGCGCGAAGGCCGTCGGCTCGTCCTCAAGCTCCTCGACGTCATCGACAGGGGCACGGCGCGCGCGCGGCGCATCGGTCAGGCGCGGCTCGCGATGCCGGGGCTCGGCCACATAGTCGCGCTCCTCGTAGATGCGCTCCTCGAAAACCCCATCGTCATAGCGGCGTTCCGCCAGGCGGCGTTCACGCGTGCGCGGCGGCAGCGGCGCCACCGGCTCACCACGGTCGGCGGCGAGGTCACGATCGGCGTCGGCATCCGGAAACGGAAGCGGCAGTTCCACATCGCGCGGCAGGGGGTCGAGCGCGGGATCGTCATTGCCCTTGCCGCGGCGGCGGGGCAGCAGGCCGAGCAGCCCGCCGAGAATGTCGCCATCCTGCGCGCTGGCCGGGCGCTCGGCTGGGGCCGAGCGCATGACAGCGACATCACGTTCGACGCCGACATCCTGGACGTGCCGAATCCCCTGTTCCTTCAGGATCTTCTGCACGCCTTTTATGGTGTAGCCTTCACGGTAGAGGAGCTGCTGGATACCGCGCAGCAGGTCCACGTCCTCGGGACGATAGAAGCGCCGGCCGCCGGCGCGCTTCACCGGCTTAATCTGGGGAAAGCGCGTTTCCCAGAAGCGCAGCACGTGTTGCGGCAGATTGAGGTCTTCGGCGACCTCGCTGATGGTCCGGAAGGCGTCCGGATCCTTTTCGGTCTCGCGCGCGTCGCCCACCTTGCCTCGTCCTCTGCCTGCCCGGCCCGCTCAGCGGCGACGATTCCGCCGAATCGTGCCATTCCGAATACGGAACACAGGAATCATACCGGCATTGGCATAGCGCGAAAAGGTAAGGTAAAATGTAACGTTATCAATCCTCATCCGCACCGTCGGGCAGGGTGCCGTTGATGCGGTGCTTGAGGATGCTGGACGGCTTGAACACCATCACACGGCGCGGCTCGATGGGAACTTCCTGACCGGTCTTGGGATTGCGGCCGATGCGCTCGCCCTTCTCGCGGACCACGAAGGAGCCGAACGAGGAGAGCTTCACCGTCTCGCCCCGCGCGAGGCAATCGGCGATCTCCTTCAGCACCTGCTCCACCAGAGCGGCGGATTCGGTGCGCGAGAGCCCCACCTGCTGATAGACGGCCTCACACAGATCCGCCCGCGTCACAGTCCGACCAGCCATTTGTTTCCCCGACCCCTAGAGAGCCCGCCGCGGAAGCCAGGGGCGATGCTCGACAGCTCCGGCTCTCAATCCTCACGATTTCAACCCGGTAAGGCTTCACCATGATGACGGTGCACCGTCCATCGCTCCGCTCAAGGAGGGAGCGCGGCTGCGAAAAGAAGCCTAGCCGCCGGCCATCGGCCCGGTCAACGCAATTCACCAATGCGGCAAGGGCCAAAAGCCTGGAAATCCTACCAGCGCAGCAGCGCCGACCCCCAGGTGAAGCCGCCGCCCATGGCCTCGAGCAGCACGAGATGGCCCCGCCGCACGCGCCCGTCCCGCCAAGCGACGTCCAGCGCCAGGGGAATGGAAGCGGCGGAGGTATTACCATGGAGATCGACGGTGGTCACCACCTTCTCCGGCGCGATAGCCAGCTTCTGCGCGCTGGCATCGATGATCCGGCGGTTCGCCTGGTGCGGCACGAACCAGTCGATACTATCCGCGCTCTCGCCCGTGGCGGCGAAGGCATCGGTGATCACGTCGGTGATCATGCCCACCGCGTGCTTGAACACCTCGCGCCCTTCCATCCGCAGATGGCCGACCGTGCCGGTGGAGGACGGGCCGCCGTCCACATAGAGCTTGTTGCGATGGCGCCCGTCGGAGCGCAGGTGCGTGGTGAGCAGCCCCGTGGCCCCCGCGCTCTCCTGCGGCTGGGCCTCCAGGACCATGGCGCCGGCGCCGTCTCCGAACAGAACGCAGGTGCCCCTGTCCTCCCAGTCGAGGATGCGGGAGAAGGTCTCCGCGCCGATCACCAGCGCGCGCTTGAAGGCGCCCGTCTTCAGGTGCGCATCGGCGGTGGCGAGCGCGAAGACGAAGCCGGAGCAAACCGCCTGGACATCGAAGGCCGCGCCATGGGTGATGCCGAGCTCTGCCTGCACGGTCACGGCCGTAGCCGGAAAGGTCTGGTCGGGCGTGGCGGTGGCGAGCACGATCAGATCGATATCGCCGGGCTCCAGGCCCGCATCGGTCAGAGCGCGGCGGGCGGCCACCAGGGCGAGGGCGGAGGTGCACTCGCCCTCTGCCGCGATGTGCCGCTGGCGGATGCCCGTGCGCTGCACGATCCACTCGTCGGAGGTGTCGAGGCGCTCCGACAGCTCGGCGTTGGTGACGACCCGCTCGGGGAGATAGGAGCCGATGCCCCGCGCGACAGACCTGATCCCGCTCACGATTGACCTTCCACCCCAACAGGCTGGGCCACCGGCGCCACCGATGCCGCATGACCGACGAGACTTTTTTCGATGCGCGCCAGAATCTCGTAGCGCACCATGTCGTAGGCGACATCCACCGCGGAGGCGAAGCCTTCCGCATCGGTGCCGCCGTGGCTCTTGATGACGATGCCGTTGAGGCCGAGGAACACGCCGCCGTTGGACCGGCGCGGGTCCATCTTTTCGCGGAGCGCCTGGAAGGCGTCACGTGCGAACAGATAGCCGATGCGCGCCCGCAGCGAGCGCCCCATGGCGGCGCGCAGGTAGGAGGCGAGCTGCTTGGCTGTTCCCTCGGCGGTCTTGAGCGCGATGTTGCCGGCGAATCCCTCGGTCACCACCACGTCCACGGTGCCGGCGCCGATGTCGTTGCCCTCCACGAAGCCGTGGTAGTTCACGCCCCAGTTCTCTTCGCGCAGGATGCGCGCGGCTTCCTTCACCTCCTCGACGCCCTTGATCTCCTCGACGCCGACATTGAGCAGGCCGACGGAGGGATTCTCGATGTCGAACAGCACGCGCGCCATGGCGGAGCCCATCACCGCCATTTCCACGAGGCTCTTGGAGGTGGCGCCGATGGAGGCGCCCACGTCGAGCACCACGCTCTCGCCGCGCAGCGTGGGCCAGATGCCCGCGATGGCCGGTCGGCTGATGCCCGGCATGGTGCGCAGGTTGAAATTGGCCATGGCCATGAGCGCGCCGGTGTTGCCGGCGGAGACGGCGGCATCGGCCTCCCGTAGCTTCACGGCATCGATGGCCCGCCACATGGAGGATTTGTAGCGCCCGCGCCGCAGCGCCTGGCTGGGCTTGTCGTCCATGCCCACCACCACCTCGGTGTGGACGACGCGGGAGGCGGCCGCGAGCTTGGGGTGCGCCGCCAGCAGGCCCTTCAGCCGGGCCTCGTCCCCATAGAGGATGAAGGTCGCGTCGGGATGGCGGCCGAGGGCGATCTCCGCACCGGAAAGAACCGTCTCCGGACCATGGTCTCCTCCCATGGCGTCGAGAGCGATGCGGACGGCTGCGGTCATTTAGAAAGCGAGTCCCATTGTTTCACACATGCCGGGTGGCCGGGGGCCGGACCGGACGACAGCCGCCGAAGCGGTGCACCGGAGCGGTTCGGTCCGAGTCTCAGCACCTTCATACCTTTATGCAGGGCGGATGACGACGGTCGTGGCGAGGTCCGGGATGCCGCGACGCGCCGCCGCGTCAAGGCGGGCGGACAATAGCGGCTCACGGGCGCATGGCAAGGGCGCTTTGCCCCCACGGCCGCGCGCGCAGGGCCCTCGCGTCAATCCCTGTCGTTCGGGCCCTTCAGCCGCGAAAGGGCGGAAAATGGCGAGATCGCCGCGGCGTCCTCCGCCGGTGCCTCGAACACGACGCCCGGCTTGCGCGGATAAGGATCTATCCCCAGCGCGAGGAATTCGCTCGCGAGGGCTCCGAGGTCGATGGCGCCGTTCTCGATCTCATCGGGGGGATCGTAGCTTTCGTCTTCCTCGGCCCCGGGCGGCACAGCGGTGCCGGCCGGCACGAAGTGCACCTCGATCTCCTCCCGCACCGGCGCCTCGAACGGCTCCAGCGTGACGCCGCAGGCCTGCACCACCGCAGCCTCGAGCCGGCCTGTCACACGCAGGCCGTCAGCCCCCTCCGGCGCCACGTGGAGCATGGCGGCGAACGCGGGCACGGCGATGACGCCCATGTGCCGCGCGAGGCTGGCGCGTTCAGCCTCGCTGGTCTCTATGCGCACGTCGACGCCGTGCGGCGGCACCTCCGCGACACTGAGAACGTGGCGGAGCGGAAGATCGGTGAGGGGCGGTTGGGTCATGGCTTCAGCCTCGCATCGCCTCGGGCGCCGGCAGGTCGAGCGCGCCGCGCGCCAGGGTCTCGAAGGGCGCCGCGGCCAAGGCGCGCACGGCAGCGCGGACATAGGCGGCGAGCGCGCGGGAATGATCGGCGGCGGCGCCGGTGTCCGCCTCCAGGATGTTGCGCGCGAGGGCGGTCTCGAGCAGCGTGTTCTCCTGCGCGGCCAGCGCGGCGTCATAGGCCGCGGCGCGGCCGTAGAAGGCGGCGCCGATCTTCTTCATCTTCTTGGGCACCGAGAGGTCACCCACCCCCATTTCGCGCAGGGTGCCGTCCATGTCGGAGGCGAAGGTGTCGAACAGCTCCTGCGAGAGCGCGCGCTCCCCTTCGCTTCCGCCCTTCAGGCGATGGCAGACGAGAATCGTGTGCAGAAGCACCATCTCGAAGCGGCCCTCCAGCGTGTCCGGCACGCCGAAGTCGGTATAGAACGCCTCTCGCCGCGAGAGCGCCACGATCGCGCCATACAGGCGCTCAATGGTCTCGCGGCTCTTTGAGGGGCGGAACAGTTTGAACATCGCATCCTTGAAGGATCGGCCGGAATGCGCCAAAGCGCGATCCGGTGCTCGGGCGAGGGAAGTGTCGCGAGCGGGGTAGCGCGGCGCCGGCCGTGGCGCAAGACTCCGCGTCGCGGTCATCGGCCGAACAGTCGAGGAAGCATAGCACGGGCGCCGTCGCTCGTGTGGTATGTCAACCGGGCGGGGCCTCCGGCCACAGGCTGGGGACATCAAAAGATGGGGATGCGTGTGGTGACACGGCACATGGGACATTCGCGGCAGGCAGCGCAAGGTGAAGCCGAGGCGATCCGTGACCGGCGCGTCGGGCGGGCGGGCGCGGCGCTCGCCCTGCTCCTGGCCGCCACCACCCTCTCCGCCTGCGCCAACATCGTCGGCGGCAGCGGCACCTCGCTCTCCGGCGTCACCCGCACCTACCAGCGCGGCTACGTGCTGAGCGAGGGCGCGCTGGACCAGGTGCCGGTGGGATCGAGCCAGGAACAGGTGCTGCTCGTGCTTGGCACGCCCTCCACGGTCGCCACCGTGAACGGGCAGGTCTTCTACTACATCTCCCAGACCGCCCAGAAGGTGGCCTTCCTGAAGCCGGAGATCACCGAGCAGAAGGTGCTCGCCATCTATTTCGACAAGAACAACCGCGTGAGCCGCATCGCCCAGTACGGGCTGAAGGACGGCAAGGTGTTCGACTTCGTGTCGCAGACCACGCCCACGAGTGGCGAAGACCTGAGCCTGGTGCAGCAGCTCATCGGCCTCGTCAGCTTCTGACGCGCCTGCGCGGAGTCCGCTCTCGGGCTGGCTCCGCGCACGGTCTTCAAGGATGGGTTTCCGGTGCATTCGCTCCGCAGGAGCGAAATCACGGCCGCGGCGCGATCGCGGCCGGACTCTTTACCTGATGATTTGACATAGCTCTGTCCATGCGGAGGCGCAGCTTCGCCGGAATGCGGCGCCGGAGTCTTGAAACGCCTCCGGCGCGCGCCTCAGATCGCCCGCGCGATGGAGAGGAAATCGGCCGCCTTCAGGCTCGCCCCGCCCACCAGGGCGCCATCCACATCGGGCACCGCCAGCAGGGTCGCGGCATTGTCCGGCTTCACCGAGCCGCCGTAGAGGATGCGGACGCCGGCGGCCTCGGCACCGAATCGCTCAGTGAGCACCCTGCGGATGGTCGCATGCACCTCGGCCACATCCGCGGGCGTGGGCGTGCGGCCGGAGCCGATGGCCCAGATGGGCTCATAGGCGACCACGAGATTCGCAGCGCCCGCGCCCTCGGGAATCGACTGGCGCACCTGCCGCGTCACCACGGCGGCGGCCTCCCCGGCCTCGCGCTCCGCCAGCGTCTCGCCCACGCACACCACCGGCAGCAGGCCGGCGCGCCACGCCGCCTTCACCTTGGCATTGACGATGGCATCGCCCTCGCCATGGTCCGCGCGCCGCTCGGAATGGCCGACGATGACGGCCACGGCGCCCGCGTCCTTCAGCATCTCGGCGGAGATGTCGCCGGTGTGGGCACCGGCGGCGTTGAAGTGGCAATCCTGCCCGCCCAGCATGATCGGGCTGCCGGCGACATCGGCGGCGAAGCCCGCCAGCAGGGTGGCCGGCAGGCACACCAGAATGTCGGCCTTGGCCTGAAGGGCGGCATCGAGCCCCGCCACGATGCCCCGCAGCTCGCTCTTGGCGGCGCGCAATCCGTTCATCTTCCAATTGCCGGCGATGAGGATACGGCGGGCGGCGGGCATGGGCATCTCCGAGGGCGTGTCGTTGGGTCGTTGTCGTCCGCCCGTCACGTAGCAGAGCGCGCAAGAGCCCGCAAACGGGCGCAATTGCGTGGTGAAGCGCCGTTGCGGGGCCCCCTGCCCCTCCCTATGATGCGCCGCTTCCGCGCCGGCCCCGCCCGCGCCTATCGAACGAATGGACGATGGTACTTCAGACTCTCCGCAAGGGTGCTTCCGGCTGGATCGCCAAGATCTTCCTTATCCTGCTCACGCTCAGCTTCGTGGTCTGGGGCATCGCCGACGTGTTTCGCGGCTTCGGTGCCAGCACCGTGGCCACCGTCGGGGGCACGGACATTCCCGCGGCCGATTACCGCAACGCGTTCATGGAGCAGGTGCAGCGCATCGGCCGCAGCACGGGCAAGGGCCTGACCACCGAGCAGGCGCGCGCGTTCGGCCTCGACCGGCAGGTGCTGAACCAGATGATCGCCGACGCCACCCTCGACGAGGAGGCCCGGCGCCTGGGCCTTGCGGTGGGCGACGCGCAGATCGCCAAGGCCATTCAGGACAATCCCAACTACCGCCGCCCCGGCGCCGATAGCTTCGACCCGGCCTATTTCGACCAGCTGCTGCGGGCCAACGGCCTCACCGAGCAGCGCTTCGTGGCCAGCGAGAAGAAACGCGCCCTGCGCGAGCAGGTCATCGATGGGCTCGGCGACGGAATCGCTGCGCCGAAGGTGCTGCTCGACGCCCTGCACCGCTACGAGGGCGAGCTGCGGAACGTCTCCTACATCCTGGTGACGCCGGCGGCGGCCGGCGACCTGCCCGCCCCCACGGATGCCGCGCTCCAGGCCTTTTTCGGTGCCCACAAGGTGGCTTTCCGCGCGCCGGAATACCGCAAGGTCTCGGTGCTGGCGCTGACGCCCCAGGCTCTGGCGGGCGCCCTCACCGTCACCGATGCGGAGGCGCGCGCCGCCTATGACCGCGACATCGCCCGTTTCGGCACGCCCGAGCGGCGCGAGGTGCAGCAGATCGTCTTCACCAAGCCCGAGGACGCGGCCGCAGCGGTTGCGAAGATCAAGGCCGGCGCGAGCTTCGCTGAGATCGCCGCCGCCGAGGGACTCACCGCGAAGGACACGGATCTCGGCCTCGTGGCCAAGTCCGGCATCATCGATCCCAAGATCGCCGACGCGGCCTTCGCCCTGGCCGACGGGGCAACCAGCGAGCCGGTCGCGGGCCGATTCGGCGCGGCCCTGGTGCATGTCGCCAGGATCGAGCCGGGCACTACCCGCCCCTTCGACGAGGTGAAGGGCGAGCTGACGCAGGAGCTGGCGCTGGCCAAGGCGCGGCGCGAACTGCTCGACAAGCACGACGCGGTGGAGGACGAGCGCGCCTCCGGTGCCACCCTCGCGGAGACCGCGCAGAAGCTCGGCCTCAAGCTCCAGGTGTTCGACGCCGTGGACCGTTCCGGCCGCGATGCGCAGGGCAATCCCGTGGACGTGCCCGGCGGCCAGGAGGTCATCGCCGGCGCCTTCGCGTCCGCGCCGGGCGTGGAGACCGACACGGTGCAGCTTCCGCAGAACGGCGGCTTCATCTGGTATGAGACCAATGCCATCACCCCCTCCCGCGATCGCACCTTCGAGGAGGCCAAGGCGGCGGTGACCGCCCGCTGGACCGAGGATGAAACCGCCAAGGCGGTAGCGGCCAAGGCCAAGGCCCTGCTCGCCAAGGCCGAGGCCGGAACGCCCCTCGCCCAGGTGGCCGGCGAGGCCGACCTGCCGATCCAGATGGCCGACGGGCTGCGCCGCGGCCGCGCGGACGGCAGCTTCTCGGCCGAGAGCCTTGATACGGTGTTCGACGCCAAGGATGGCGGCTTCGGCGAGGCGGCTGCCTCCAAGGCGCCGGAGCGCATCGTGTTCCAGGTCACCAAGGTCATGGTGCCGCCGCCCACCGAGGTGGATGCGCGCATGGCGCAGGATCTTACCCGGCAGATCCAGAATGACGTGCTGATGCAGTATCTCGGCGGGCTGCAAAAGCAGATCGGCGTGCGGATCAACCAGCGCGCCTATGCCCAGTCCGTCGGCGCGCAGGCCAACTGAGGCGGAGGGAGAGATGAACGCACCCTCCGACTTCGAGCTTTTCGCTGCCCGCTACCTCAAGGGCGAGGCGCAGGTGGTTTCCACCACCCTGGTGGCGGATCTGGAGACACCTGTTTCCGCTTTCCTGAAGCTCGCCGGCGAGCTGCCGAACGCCTTCCTGCTGGAATCGGTGGAAGGCGGCCAGGCCCGCGGCCGCTACTCCATGATCGGGCTGAAGCCCGACCTTCTCTTCCGCGTGCGCGGCGATCTCGCCGAGATCAACCGCGCGCCAGAGGCGGACGAGGAGGCGTTTGCGCCGTGCGCCGAGGCGCCGCTGAAGGCGCTGCGCGCGCTGCTGGCCGAATCCGCCATCGACCTGCCGGAAGGCGCCCCGCCCATGGCCGCCGGCGTGTTCGGCTACCTCGGCTACGACATGGTGCGCCAGATGGAGCGGCTGCCCGCCGCCAAGCCCAGCGTCATGGGCGTGCCGGATGCCCTGCTGATCCGCCCCACCATCATGGTGGTGTTCGATTCGGTGAAGGACGAGCTGACCGCCGTCACTCCCGTTCGCCCCAACGCCGGCGTTTCGCCCCGGGCCGCCTATGAAGCGGCGCTCGACCGGATCGATGCCGTGGTGCGGGCGCTCGAAGGCGCCGTGGCCCATCCGGCGCCGGAGCCCTTCCACGGCGCCGTGGAAGCCTCCTCCAACACCACCCCGGCGGAATATCGCGCCATGGTGGAGAAGGCGAAGGAATATATCCGCGCGGGCGACATCTTCCAGGTGGTGCTCTCCCAGCGCTTCGAGAGCCCCTTCACCCTGCCGCCTTTTTCGCTCTACCGGGCCCTGCGGCGGGTCAATCCCGCGCCTTTCCTCGTGTATTTCAATTTCGCCGGCTTTTCGCTGGTCTGTTCCAGCCCCGAGATCCTGGTGCGGCTGCGCGCGGGCAAGGTGACCATTCGCCCCATTGCCGGCACCCGCCGCCGCGGCGCCACGCCGGGCGAGGACGAAGCACTGGCGCGCGAGTTGCTGGACGATCCCAAGGAGCGCTCCGAGCACCTCATGCTCCTCGACCTCGGACGCAACGACGTGGGCCGCGTCTCGAAGGTCGGCACCGTCAGCGTCACCGACAGCTTCTTCATCGAGCGCTACAGCCAGGTGATGCACATCGTCTCCAACGTGGAAGGCGAGCTTGCCCCCGGTTGCGATGCGCTGGACGCCCTCGCGGCAGGCTTCCCGGCGGGCACCGTCTCCGGCGCGCCGAAGGTGCGGGCCATGCAGATCATCGACGAGCTGGAGCGCGACAGCCGGGGCATTTACGCCGGCGCTATCGGCTATTTCGGCGCCAACGGCGAGATGGATACCTGCATCGTCCTGCGCACCGCGGTGGTGAAGGACGGCCGCATGTATGTGCAGGCGGGTGCAGGCATCGTCTACGATTCGGTGCCGGAGAATGAGCAGCAGGAGTGCGTGAACAAGGCCAAGGCCCTGTTCCGCGCGGGCGAGGAGGCCGTGCGCTTCGCGGCCACCGCAAGCAAGGGCCAGTGATGCCGGGCGCCCGCGAGCTCGCCTCGCGGGTTATGCTCGAGGCAACGCGGCGCTGAGCGAAATGCAATCGGCACCGGTCAGGGCCGGCGTCGATTGCATGAGATACGAGGACGGGGCTCGGGCACCCGCTTGCAATTTCGCAAAAATTTTTTAAAAACAAGCACTTAAAGTGCAGAGCTAACATCGCACACGAACGGGTGGCGATGAATTCATGAGCCCGTATTCGTAGCGCCGGGCACCGCGACCGACCCTCAGCCGCGCCCCGAATGGGCGGACAGATCAGTGATGCTCGGCCTCTCGCCGGTCAGCGGGTTGTCCGGGTCCCAGGCGTAGGTCAGCGTCTCGAAGCGCATGTCGGTGGCGTCTATCATCAGCAGGCGGCCGACCAGCCCCTCCCCGAATCCGACGATGGCGCGGATGACCTCCAGCGCCACGATGGAGCCGGCGATGCCCGCCAGGGCCCCCAACACGCCGGCTTCCGCGCAGGCGGGGACGAGGCCGGGCGGCGGCGGCTCCGGGAACAGGCAGCGGTAGGTGGGGTTCGGAGCCCCATCCGGCCGCCGCTCGTGGGCGCGGATGGTGGTGACGGTGGCATCGAAGGCGCCGAGCGCCGCCGTGACCAACGGCTTGCCCGCCAACACGCAGGCATCGGACACGAGATACCGGGTCGCGAAATTGTCCGAGCCATCCACCACCAGGTCCGCCGCGGCGATGAGGGCGGATGCGTTTTCCGCGTCGAGGCGTGCGGGGAACGTTTCCACCGCCACATGCGGGTTCAGCGCCGCTATGGCATCGCGCGCGCTGTCGGTCTTCGCCCGGCCGATGTCGGCAGTGCGGTGAATGACCTGACGCTGGAGATTGGAGAGCGAGACGGTGTCGTCGTCCACCAGGATCAGGCGGCCGATCCCCGCCGCCGCGAGATAGAGCAGCACCGGGGCGCCGAGGCCGCCGGCGCCCACCACCAGCACGCTCGCCGCCTTCAGCTTCTGCTGTCCGGGCCCGCCCACGTCGCGCAGGACGATGTGGCGGGCGTAGCGTTCGATTTCCTCGGTCGAGAAGGCCATGGCACGACCCCGCGCGCCCGGCCTCAGGAGGCCGGCGCGGAAAGCTTGGCGATGAGGGGCATCAGCGTGTTGTTCACCGCCTCCGCGGTGAGCGGGCCGACGAATTTGTGGACGATCACGCCGTTGCGGTCGAGCACGAAGGTCTCGGGCACCCCATAGACGCCCCAGTCTATGGCCGCGCGGCCCTTCGGGTCCACGCCCACGGCCGCGTAAGGCAGGCCGTATTGGCCGAGGAATCGGCGCGCGTTGTCGGGCGCATCCTTATAGTTGAGCCCGACGAGGCGCAGACGCGGGTCCTCCGCGATCTTCATCAGCAGCGGATGCTCCTCCCGGCAGGGGGCGCACCAGGAGGCCCACACGTTGACGAGGGTCGGCTTGCCTTTCAGCTCGGCCACGTCGAAGCCGGGCACGGGCGCGCCTGCGCGGTTGAGACCGGCCAGGGGCTCCAGCACCACCGCCGGGGCGGGGCGGCCGACGAGCGCCGACGGCACCCGCGAGGGATCGCCCCCTGTCTCCAGGCGCGAGAAGAAGAGAGCGGCCAGGGCCAGGAACAGCACCAGCGGCAGCGCCACCAGCCAGAGGCGTCGGCGCGGCGGCATCACGGGCGATTCGGGTGGTGTGGACATCGGATCGCTCATTTCGTGCCCACCAGCGGCTCGCCGCTGCCGGCGGCGGTGGCTGCGCTCGCGCGGGAGCGGCGGCGCAGGCCGCGCGCCTCCAGCTCGGCCAGGGTGCGCCGCTCATGGCGATAGGAGAGGAGCATCCACGCCGCGAGCAGTCCAAGCCCGAGAAGCGAGACGCCGTAGGCGGCGGCGATGAAGAAGGTGTGGCTCATGGGCAGTCCTAGGCCAGCGCCTCGGAGGCGGCGCGCGCCTCCAGCGCCTGCACGCGGCGGCGCAGGATCTCCGTGCGCATGCCCAGCATGTGGAGCGTGAGGAACAGCAGGGTGAAGCCGAACGCGCAGGTGAGCAGCGGCCACAGCAGGCTCGAATCGATGGTCGAGCCGCCCATGCGGAACACCGAGGCCGGCTGGTGCAGCGTGTTCCACCAGTCCACGGAGAACTTCACGATGGGCACGTTGATGAAGCCCACCAGGGTGAGCACCGCGGCCGCGCGGCCGGCGCGATTGGGGTCCTCGATGGCCGCGCGCAGCGCCATCAGGCCGAGATAGAGCAGCAGCAGCACCAGCATGGAGGTGAGCCGCGCATCCCACACCCAATAGGTGCCCCACATGGGCCTTCCCCAGAGCGATCCGGTGATGAGGCAAAGGGCGGTGAAGGTGGCGCCGATGGGCGCGGCGGCCTTGTGCGCCACGTCCGCCAGCGGATGCCGCCATACCAGAATGCCGATGGAGGATGCCGCCATCATGCTGTAGCCGAACATGCCCAGCCACGCGAACGGCACATGGATGTACATGATCTTCACCGTCTCGCCCTGCTGGTAGTCGGCCGGCGCGCGGAAGGCGAGCCAGAAGCCCACGGCGAGCACCAGCATCGCGGCCGCAGCCAGGAAAGGCAGCACGCGGGCCGAAAGGCTCAGGAAGCGAACCGGATTGGCGAGGTCGAGAAGCGGCATGAGAAACCTTCTAGAGCGCCCTTGCGGCGGAGGGAAGGTGCATGCCGGTGGCCGCGCGGTCGCAGGGCTCGCGGATCGCGGCGGAAACCGGGCGCAGCGCTTGACGTTCGCTATATCTATAAGAATATAACGTTTGAGGGCTTATCTCCTCGAACTCCGTGGTGGGAGTTACACGACCAGCAGGACGCCGGGCGCGGGATGCCGTGCCCGGCGTCGTCGCATCGGCCGCTCGCGCTCAGGCATGGGCCCAGTCCGCGGCCTCCACCCGCGCAGGCGGAGCCTCGGAACGCTGCCGGGCATGGCGCAGCAGCGCGGCCGCAAGAGGTGGAGGCGGATCACGGTCCGAGATCACGAGAACCATGGTGGATCGCCACTCCGGCTCCACGAGCTCCAGCACGGCCGTGCCCGCCGGCAGGTCCATGGCGTCGAGATAGGTGTGGGGCACGATGGAGGCCCAGCCGCCTGCCTGCACCTGAGACCATGCCGCCGGAAAATCCGCCACCTCGAGGCGTGGCTGCGCGGTCTGGCCCACGCGCGCCAATACGATGTCGATCACCCTGCGGGTTTCGGTGTCGGGCGTCAGCAGGCACAGCGGGTGTTTCAGCGCCTCGGCCCAGGGCATGCCGCCCGAGGCGCCGCGCTGCAGCATGCCGCGTGTGGAAACGAAGACATAGCGTTCGTCATAAAGCGCGGTACCCCGCACGCGGCCGAGCGGATCGAGCGTGCTCAATGTCACGGCGGCATCCACCTCACGCTGATCGAGGCTGCGCTGGACCGTGGCCGCTGCGAGCGGAAGGAGCTGCACCCGCACCTCGGGGTAGCGCGCGCAGAAGCTGTTCACCAGCGCCGAGAGCGCGGGCATGGCGGACGCCACCGCACCGATGCGCAGCACGCCACACAGGCCCGCCGAGGCGCCGGAAAGCTCCTGCATGAGGCCGTCGTAATCAGCCACCATGCGCCGCGCCCAGGCCAGCACGCGCTCTCCATCGTCGGTGAGGCCGAGGAAGCGATGGGAGCGGATGACCAGGGGCAAGCCCAGTTCCTCTTCCAGGCGCCGGATTCCGGCTGAAAGGGTGGGCTGGGAAACCCTGCAGGCCCCGGCCGCCCGCCCGAAGTGTCCCTCGCGAGCCACCGCCACGAGATACTGCAGTTGCCGGACGAACATGTGCTCCATTCCCGTGCCGTGTCGCGACAACGTTATATGCGAATAGGAATAGCGACAAGGCGTGCCGGCATTTGTTAGAGTGGCCCGGCAGGGCCGCCGCGCGTGGCGGGCCCCGCCGGCGGGAAGGCACAATGGCGTCTCTGAGCGTGAGAATTGACCTGAAACCCGGCAGTCGCATCGGGCCGGGGAAGATCGAGCTGCTGGAGAAGATCGCCGCCTTCGGCTCCATCTCCGCCGCCGGCCGCGCCATGAACATGTCCTACCGCCGGGCCTGGGAGCTGGTGGAGGAGATGAACAAATTGTTCCCCTCCCCGCTCGTTTCCGCCCGCACCGGCGGCAAGCACGGCGGCGGCACCGCGCTGACCCCGCTCGGCCTTGCCGTGGTCACGCGGTACCGCGCCATCGAGCAGGCGGCGACGGAGGCGGCGCGCCAGCACCTCTCCGCCCTTCAAGAGGAACTGGCGCACGCCCAGCCCGCCGAGGACACCGAGCGACGCGCCTGAGCTGGCGCTAGCCGCGCGCGGCCCGCAGCGCGGCGGCGGCGGCCACCGGCCCCAGCACCACGGCGAACAGCGCCAGCCCCACCAGCACCCGGAACGGCGTGCCGAACGGCACCGGGCCGGTCACCGCCGCGGAGGTGGCCGCGACCGCGAAGATGAGCACGGGGATGGTGAGGGGAATCACCAGCACCGCGATCAGCAGCCCACCCCGCCGGAACGCCCCGGCGAACGCCGCGCCCACGAGCCCGAGGAAGGTGACCGCCGGCGTTCCCACCAGAAGGGTGAGCACCGCGGCGCCGATGGCCGGCGGCTCCAGGTTCAGCATCAGCGCCAGCGCCGGCGCCGAGACCACCAGCGGCAGGCCGGTGGCGATCCAGTGGGCGAGGCCCTTGGCGGCGGCGGTCAGCTCCAGCGGCATGGCGGAAAGGGTGAGGGCATCGAGGGAACCGTCCTCGGCGTCGGCCGCGAACAGCCGCTCCAGGCCGATCAGGCTCGCCAGCAGGGCGCCGATCCAGAGAATGGCGGGACCGATGCGCGCCAGCAGCACCAGGTCCGGCCCCACGGCGAATGGCACCACGGTGATGACCGAGAGGAAGAACACCACGCCGAGCCCCGCCCCGCCGCCGGAGCCCAGGGACAAGGCGAGATCGCGCCGCACCACGGCCAGGAAGGCGCTCATCATGCGTCGAACTCCCCGCTTGCCGGAGCGAGGGCGCGCCCGGAGAGGTTCAAGCCGTCGATGTCGCCAAGATCGAGCGGCGCATGGGTGGCGGCGACCAGGATTCCCCCGGCATACAGATGTGCGCGACCGAATGCCGCAAACTGGGCCTGGGCCTTCACGTCGAGCGCGGTGGTGGGCTCGTCGAGGATCCAGATGGGCCGCTGCGAAACCAGCAGGCGGGCGATGGCGAGCCGCCGCTTCTGCCCGGCCGAAAGCACCGAGGCCCGCAGCCGCCCGAGCCCGCCGAGCCCCACCTCGTCCAGCGCCTCCTCCACGGAAAATCCTGTAGGACCAAGAACCTGGCGCCAGAAATCGAGGTTCGCGGCGACCGTGAGCGCGCCCTTCACGGCATCGTCGTGACCGAGATAATGGAGGTGTTCGCGCAATCCCCCCTGCCCGTCCAGGCCGTCGCCGGACAGGCGCACCTTCCCGGCGCTCGGCGTGAGCAGCCCTGCCAGGATACGCAGCAGCGAGGACTTGCCGGCGCCGTTCGGCCCCGTGACCACCAGCGCGCGCCCGGCGGTGGCGCTCAGGTCAAGGTCTTGGAAAAGCAGCTTGAATCCACGTTGGCAGCTCAATTTCTCGCCCGAGAGGGCGGCGATGGAAAAGCCCGTCATGACCCCTGCTTTGGATGCATTGCGCATTCCCTCTTCTTAGCGCATGACCGCGCTTTGAAATGGCTCTATAAAGCGGCCGAACCGCACCTTTCGAGGTGGTGGGGTGCCGCTCCGACCACCTTTGATTATTGGCGTTGATCGTCATTACAACGGAGAGAACGCGCCGTGACATCCCTCGACAGCTTCAAGTGCCGCACCACCCTCAAGGTGGACGACCACGAATACGTCTATTACAGCCTTGAAGCCGCGGAGAAGAACGGGCTCGAGGGGATTTCCCGCCTGCCCTTCTCCATGAAGGTGCTCCTTGAGAACCTGCTGCGCTTCGAAGACGGCCGCTCGGTCACCAAGGACGACATCATCTCGGTCGCCGACTGGCTGAACAACAGGGGCAAGGCGGAGAAGGAAATCGCCTATCGTCCCGCCCGCGTGCTGATGCAGGACTTCACGGGCGTGCCGGCGGTGGTGGACCTCGCCGCCATGCGCGACGCCATGGTGGCCCTCGGCGGCGATCCGGCCAAGATCAACCCGCTGGTGCCGGTCGACCTCGTCATCGATCACTCCGTGATCGTGAACTTCTTCGGCTCCAACAGCGCGCTCGGCAAGAACGTCGAGGAAGAGTACAAGCAGAACCAGGAGCGCTACCGCTTCCTGAAGTGGGGCCAGAGCGCGTTCGACAACTTCCGCGTCGTCCCCCCCGGCACTGGCATCTGCCACCAGGTGAACGTCGAGTATCTCGCCCAGACCGTCTGGACCCGCGATGAGAAGATCGACGGCAAGAAGGTGGAGGTTGCATACCCGGACACACTGGTGGGCACCGACTCCCACACCACCATGGTGAACGGCCTGGGCGTGCTCGGCTGGGGCGTGGGCGGCATCGAGGCCGAGGCGGCCATGCTCGGCCAGCCCATCTCCATGCTCATTCCCGAGGTGATCGGCTTCAAGCTCGACGGCAAGCTGAAGGAAGGCATCACCGCCACCGACCTCGTGCTCACCGTCACCCAGATGCTCCGCAAGAAGGGCGTCGTGGGCAAGTTCGTGGAGTTCTACGGCCCCGGCCTGGAGCACCTCTCCCTCGCCGATCGCGCCACCATCGCCAACATGGCCCCCGAGTACGGCGCGACCTGCGGCTTCTTCCCGGTGGACAAGGAGACCATCGACTATCTCGATGAGACCGGCCGCAAGGACAGCCGCGTGAAGCTCGTCGAAAAGTACTCCAAGGCCCAGGGCATGTGGCGCAGGAAGGACACCCCCGATCCGGTGTTCACCGACTCGCTCGAGCTCGACCTCGATACCGTGCTGCCCTCCCTTGCCGGCCCGAAGCGCCCGCAGGACCGCGTGCTGCTCTCCGACGCCAAGACCGGCTTCCTCTCCGCCCTGGAAGGCGAGTTCAAGAAGCCCGGCGAAGCGGACAAGCGCGTGCCCGTGGCCGGCGCCGACTACACGGTGGGCCATGGCGACGTGGTGATCGCCGCCATCACCTCCTGCACCAACACCTCCAACCCCTCGGTGCTGATCGCGGCGGGCCTGCTCGCCAAGGCGGCGGTGAAGAAGGGCCTGACCTCCAAGCCGTGGGTCAAGACCTCACTCGCGCCCGGATCGCAGGTGGTGGAAGGCTACCTGAAGGCCTCCGGCCTGCAGGATGACCTGGACAAGCTGGGCTTCAACCTTGTGGGCTTCGGCTGCACCACCTGCATCGGCAATTCCGGCCCGCTGCCGGAGGCCATTTCCGAGGCGATCAACAAGAACGACCTCATCGCGGGCGCCGTCATCTCCGGCAACCGTAACTTCGAAGGCCGCGTGAACCCCGACGTGAAGGCGAACTACCTCGCCTCGCCGCCCCTGGTGGTGGCCTACGCGCTCGCCGGCTCGCTCCAGGTGGACCTCACCACCGAGCCGCTCGGCACCGACAAGGACGGCAAGCCCGTCTACCTGAAGGACATCTGGCCCTCCAACAAGGAGATCGCCGAGTACATCCGCGAGAACATCTCCAAGAAGATGTTCAAGGAAAAGTACTCCGACGTGTTCAAGGGTGACGCGCACTGGCAGAAGATCGAGGCGCCCACCGGCCAGACCTACTCCTGGCAGGATGCCTCGACCTATGTGCAGAACCCGCCCTACTTCGTGGGCCTGCAGAAGACCCCCGAGCCGGTGAAGGACATCATCGACGCCCGCGTCCTGGGCCTGTTCCTTGACTCCATCACCACCGACCACATCTCGCCGGCCGGCTCCATCAAGCAGGCCTCGCCGGCGGGCAAGTACCTGATCGACCATCAGGTGCGCCCGGTGGACTTCAACCAGTACGGCACCCGCCGCGGCAACCACGAAGTCATGATGCGCGGCACCTTCGCCAACATCCGCATCAAGAACCAGATGGTGCCCGGCGTGGAAGGCGGCGTGACCGTCCACTATCCGGATGGCGAGCAGCTCGCCATCTACGACGCGGCCATGAAGTACAAGACCGAAGGCGTGCCGCTGGTGGTGTTCGCCGGCAAGGAATACGGCACCGGCTCGTCGCGTGACTGGGCCGCCAAGGGCACCAAGCTGCTCGGCGTGCGCGCCGTGATCGCCCAGTCCTTCGAGCGCATCCACCGCTCGAACCTGGTCGGCATGGGCATCGTCCCGCTGGTGTTCAAGGACGGCGAGAGCTGGCAGACCCTCGGCATCAAGGGCGATGAGATCGTCACCCTCCAGGGCATCGAGGGTGACCTGAAGCCCCGCCAGACCCTGACCGCCGAGATCAAGTTTGCCGACGGCTCGGTGAAGAACGTCGACCTCATCTGCCGTATCGATACGCTGGATGAGCTCGACTACTTCCGCAACGGCGGCATCCTGCCCTACGTGCTGCGCTCGCTCGCGGCCTGATCCCGGCAGGATCGAACGAAAAAGGGCCGGCCCGGAGCGATCCGGGCCGGCTTTTTCATGCCAGCTCCGGTGCCGACGCCGCACGAGCACGGCACAATGGCCCCGTGACACCCCTTTGTGACTGGTCGCGGCGCGGTGCGTCCGCTATCCCGAAGCCACGCTCCCTTTCAGCATCGATCATTGCGAAGATGATATTCTCCCGATCAGCTCTCGCCTTCGCCCTCGCCCTTTTCGCGCTGCCGGCAGCGGCCCAGAGCCAGCCGAAGGCGGTGGTGGAGCTGTTCACGAGCCAGGGGTGCGCGTCCTGTCCCCCGGCTGACGCGCTGGCGGCGGAGCTGGCGAAGGACCCCCAGCTGATCGTGCTGACCATGCCGGTGGATTATTGGGACTATATCGGCTGGAAGGATACGCTCGCCCTGCACGGCCATTCCGTGCGGCAGAAGGCCTATGCCGAGAAACGGGCGGACCACAAGGTGTTCACCCCCCAGGCGGTCGTCGACGGGGTGCATGCCGTCAAGGGCAATGACCGGGCGGCCGTGCAGCGCGCCATTCTCGGAGATCCCAGCGCCGGGCGGGCGCTGAGCGTGCCCATCACGGCCCGGCGGAACGGCGAGGTGATGGAGATCGAGGTGCCGGAATCGGCGCCGCCGCCCGAGGGCGCGGAGCTGTGGGCCTGCCCGGTGGCGCGCGAGAAGTCCGTCACCATCGGCCGGGGCGAGAACAGCGGTCGAAACGTCACCTATTCCAACGTGGTGCGGGGGTGGGTGCGACTCGGCGTATGGGACGGCAAGAAGCTTCGCCACGAGATGAAGATCAGCGATCTCAAGAGCGACGAGGTCGATCAGGTCGCGGTGCTGCTGCAGGCCGGCAGCTCGGGCGCGCCCGGCCCCATACTCGGCGCGACCATTCTCGCCCTGGAGTAGCTGCGGCGCCCTTTGGGCATAGATCGGTCGCGCATCCTCCTACTTCCCCAATTCCGCTCCGGGCAGGTTTCCGCCTGAAACGGTGCGTCATCGCCAACGCCGCGCGCAAAAAAGAAGCCGCCCGGAGGGCGGCTCAACTTGGGGTCTAAGTCGATGCGTAGCAGTGGCCGGTTCGGATACGCCCCGGGGGGCTGGGGGGGCTGGGATAGACCGGAGCGCCTCACGAACCGGCCCTGCTACGGGAAGGACTATCCCTCCCGCCCACGGCAGGCGATGGGCCGAAATCCGGCGACACTGTGATTTGCCTAACGTTGACGTGATCACGTGCGCTGCACATATCGCGGTGCCGGCTACGGATGCCCTTGAAAGCGTGTGTTCACGCGGCGATCATGGGGAAAGATGCGCTGCGGCGCGAATGCCCTGAAAAGGAGAGGCGATGGGAGACATCGAGCCCATAGGCCTGTCCCGCGTGCCGGCCCCGGCGGTCGCGGCGCGGGTAACCTTCGATCGCCGCGAGCTCGACCGCATCCTCGACCTCTACGGGCGGATGGTCGCCCTGGGCGAGTGGCGGGACTACGCCCTTGATTTCATGAAGGACAAGGCGGTCTTCTCGATCTTCCGCCGCGCCATGGATGTGCCGTTATACCGAATCGAGAAGGACCCGCGGCTCGCGCGTCGACAGGGCGCCTACGCGGTGGTGTCTCAGACCGGGCTCATTCTCAAGAGGGGACATGAGCTGCCGCGTGTGCTGGCCGTGCTGGAAAGGCCGCTGCACGCAGTCTGACAGCGCCGGGCGGCTCCTGAAGACGAAAATGCGCGCCGCGACGCCTCATTCCCCGAAGGCGTCGAGCGGCACGCATTTGCCGAGCGGGTCAGCAGAAGAACCGGCGCGCGCAGCGCGCCGAAACACCCGCGAAAGTCGAGTTCGATCAGGACCTGCTCTTGCGGCGCAGGCGAACCACCACATCGACCCGCGCCACCTCGTAGCCTTCCGGCGGCTCGGGCAGGAGGTTGACCATCACGTCGCTGGCGGGAATGTCCACCAGATCGTTCTGGCCTTCCAGATAGAAATGATGGTGGTCGGAGGCGTTGGTGTCGAAATAGGTCTTCGAGCCGTCCACCGCCACTTCCCGGAGCAGGCTGGCTTCGGTGAACTGGTGGAGCGTGTTGTAGACGGTGGCGAGGGAAACCGGGAAGCGCGCCTTGATGGCTTCCTCGTGCAGGATCTCGGCCGTCACATGCCGGTCGCCCTTGGCGAACAGCAGCCAGCCGAGGGCCAGACGCTGGCGCGTGGGGCGCAACCCTACTTCCCGGAGCATCTCGCGCACGTCGTGGAAGGGGCAGCCGGTGCGGCGCGCCACGGTGATGTCCCGCAGCTGGGCAACCGGAAGCATGGGCTCGTCAATGCCTTCGCTGCTCTGGGCAACGGGAGTACCGAAGGCGGATCGGGATCGGGGCATCTCGTTCATTTCGGTCTGCAATCTTCGTAGCTATCACCAAAATATGCCGGCGGAGGCGAAACGCAATTGCGAATGCGAATTCCTCCGAAGACGATTGCCGACTTATACCGCATGTCGCGCTACGGAGCCAGAGCGCTCGGGTGAGTAGGAATAAATCTAAGGTAGGGGCCTGCCGTTCACGGCTGCGGCATAGCGGTGCGGGACCGTGGACAGGAGCGTGCGGCGGGTCTATCGGCTCAGGCGCGCGCGTGTCGCGCGGCACGACCACCGAGCAGACAGCGACGAGGCCCCGCGTGGCACCCCTCCCCCTCCACTCCCTCCGCTCTCCCGCGCCGGCGGCGCTGCTGGCGACGGCAGGCGCAGCCTTCGCGCTCGCGGCGGCATGGTTCTTCCAGTTGGTGGTGGGCCTCGCCCCCTGCCCGCTCTGCCTCGACCAGCGAATTCCTTATTATATCGCCGTGCCCGTAGGCGTTGCCGCGCTCGCGGCGCTCGCCAAGGGCCATCCCCGCAGCGGGCGGCTCCTGCTTGCCCTCATCGCCTTGCTGATGCTCGGCAACATGGGGCTTGCCGTGTTCCATGCGGGCGTGGAGTGGCGCTTCTGGCCCGGTCCCACCTCCTGCACCGGCGCCCCCACCATGGTGACGGGAGATCTGCTCGCCGCGCTGAAGACGGCAAGCGTGCCGCGCTGCGACGAGGCTACGTGGCGCTTGCTCGGCCTCTCCATGGCGGGCTGGAATGCCATCATCGCAGCCGTGCTCGCGATTATCGCGGGGAGAGCAGCGGCGACAGGTCGCACATGGTGAAGGCGACAGGCGGGCGGTGTAGGTCCAGACGCCGCCCGCAGGCTCGAAGCGATCAGGGGTCGAGCTCGGTATCCCAATAGAGATAATCGAGCCAGCTCTCGTGCAGATAGTTCGGGGGGAAGTGGCGGCCGTTCTGGTGCAGATCCTGGACGGAAGGCTGATACGGCATCTGTGCCGGCCACATGTCCAAGTCCCCCGGCATGTAACCGCCCTTGCGCAGGTTGCAGGGGGAGCAGGCGGTTACGACATTTTCCCAGGTGGTCTGTCCGCCCCGGGAGCGCGGAATGAGGTGATCGAAGGTCAGGTCGTCACGCGTGCCGCAGTATTGGCAGGAGAAGCGGTCGCGCAGGAAAACGTTGAAGCGTGTGAAGGCCGGTTGTCGTGTAGGCTTAACGAATGTTCTTAAGGAAACGACACTCGGCAACCTGATTTCGAAACCGGGACTTCGCACCGCCTTGTCGTAATATTCGACAATGTTGACGCGATCGAGGAATACCGCCTTTATGGCGTCTTGCCATGACCAGACAGAAAGCGGGTAGTAGCTCAACGGGCGGTAATCCGCGTTGAGCACAAGCGCTGGCCAGGCACCTGGTGACAAAGCAGTGGTCAAGGACCGAACTCCTCGTCCTTCCGCATCGAATCGAGCCGGTCGACCTCGATGCGCCGCGATACTGTATATTCACCATGTCAGTGTTGTGAAGGCGGGGCAGTGTCGCCCCGCCGCGCAGGGCGGCTCAGACGGGGGCGCGCGACAGGCTGCGCGCGAGGAACGCGCCCGCGATCGCAACTTCGGCCTCGTCGATGCCGTGGCCGAGCCCCGGGCTCAGATGCCATTCCACCGGCACTCCCGCGGCGACCAGCGCCTTGGCGGAGCCGAATAGCGCCTGCGCGGGAATCACCTCGTCGTCCTCGCCATGCATCAGGATCACCGGTGGCGGGTTGGCGACGGGCGTGTGCCGCTGCGCGCCCGCATCCACCCACATCCCGGAGATGGCCACCACCGCCGCCGGCCGTATGTCCGGCGAGAGACCCACCTTCAGGGCCATCATGGCGCCTTGGCTGAAGCCCACGAGGGCGACACGCTCCGGCGGCAGGGCGAGCTTCGCCATTTCCGCCTCCAGGAAGGCGTGCAGCACCGGCGCCGCAGCGGCCGCGCCCCGCGGCAGCTCGTGCGGGTCGTTGAAGGTGAGCGGGAACCACTGCCGCCCCACCGGAGCCTGCTCGCACGGATCCGGCGCGTGGGGCGAGACGAAGGCGGTGCGGGGCATCAGCCCGGCCCAGGCGTTGCCGAGGTCGATCAGGTCGCGCCCGTCGGCACCGTAGCCATGCAGCAGCACCACCAGCGAATCCGGCTGTCCGCCCGCCTTCGGGCGGAGCCGCGGGCCGTCGAGGATGGGCGCATCCAGGGAAACGCCGTCGAGGGGAAAGGACATGGCGATGAACCCCCTGCTTCTGCAGATGCTTCAGGCCGGCACCCCGGCCCGGGCCCGTCGGACGCCATAATAGGCCCACAGCAGGTGCGCGGCTACGCCCCGAAGCGGCCTCCAGTCTTCCGCGATGGCGAGCAGTCCCCGCTCCGTGCATCGCCCGCCCAGATCGAACCCCTCTCCCAGGGCCACCTGCAAGGCGAGATCGCCGCTGGGGAAGGCGTCCGCCCGGCCAAGGCAGAACAGAAGATAGAGGTCGGCGGTCCAGCGCCCGATGCCCGGCAGCCGGACGAGTTCCGCCACCGCCGCTTCCGCCGGCAGGCCGGCGATCGTCGCGAAATCGACCTCGCCCGCCTCCACCGCCTGGGCGAGAGCCGTGAGCATGCGGATCTTGGGCGCCGAAAGCCCCGCCTGACGCAGTCGTTCCGGCGCGGCTGCAAGGAAGGCTGTGGCAGTGGCGCCGCCGAGCGTTTCCTCCAGCCGGGTCGAGATGGCGCGGGCGGCGGCCACGGAGAGCTGCTGCGCCACCACCATGCCGAGAAGGCCCGAAAAGCCTGAGGGTCGCCGCCGCAGGCGCGGAATGCCGGTCAGCGCCGCGAGGGGCGCAAGACGCGCATCGCACGCCAGCAGGCGCGCAAAGGCCAGATCGAAGGCGGGCTGGTCCGCCAGCAGAAGGTCGCTCACCGCGCGGGCTCCGAACGGTGGGGTGTGGTAATAAGCCAGGACATCATGAGTCTTCTTCCCGGTCCTTTCGTCTGCCGCTTCGCGCCGAGCCCGAACGGCCGCCTCCACCTCGGACACGCCTATTCCGCCTTGCTGAACGAGGCCGCCGCCCGCCGCGCGCGCGGCGCTTTTCTGTTGCGCATCGAGGATATCGACGCCACCCGATGCCGCCCGGAATACGAGGCCGGCATTGTGGAGGACCTGTCCTGGCTGTCCATCACGCTGGATGCGCCGCCGCGCCACCAGTCGGAGCATTTCGCGGACTATGCGGCGGCGCTCGCCCGGCTGGAGGAGCTGGGGCTTGTCTATGCCGCCTTCGAGAGCCGTGGCGACATCGTCCGCGCCGTGCGCGCGCGGGAGGCGGAAACCGGCCGGCCCCACCCGCGAGACCCCGATGGCGCCCCCCTCTTTCCCTTTCCGCGCGCCGAGATTTCCGATGGGGAACGCGCGGCGCGGCGGGCGGCGGGCGAGCCATTCGTGCTGCGGCTCGACATGGCGCGCGCGCTTGCGGGGCTCGATGCGCCCCTGTCGTGGCTGGAGGCGCAGGGCGTACCGGATGGCCCGCTCACATGCGTTCCGGCGGATCCGGCCTCCTGGGGCGATGTGATCCTGGCGCGGCGGGACGTGCCGACCTCCTACCACCTCTCGGTGGTGGTGGACGACGCGGCCCAGGAGGTCAGCCATGTCATCCGTGGCATGGACCTGTTCCACGCGACGGCCGTGCATCGGCTCCTGCAGCACCTGCTGCGCCTGGCGCCGCCGGTATACCACCATCACCGGCTGATCCTGGATGAGAACGGCCGCAAGCTCTCCAAGAGCAACAACGCCACCAGCCTCGCCGCCCTCAGGGCCGCGGGCGCGACCCCTGAGGACATCCGGCGGCGCCTGGAGCTGCCGGTCTGACGGAGAATGGCGGCTTCAACCGACGCCCAACACCAGCAGCCAGAAGGCGACGGTGACCACCGCGCAGGCGGTGGAGAGGGAGACGGCGCTGGTGGTGGTAGTCACCGCTACGCCGTAGCGCTGTGCCAGGAGGTAGCCGTTGATGCCCGAGGGCATGGCAGCGAACAGCACCGCCACGCCCGCCCACACCCGCGGCATGGGCAGCACGAGCGTGAGCAGGAACACCGCGCCCGGATGCACCACCAGCTTCAGGAAGGCGATGAGGATGGGCGGGCGCACGTCGCCGCTCATGCCATAGTGGCGCAGCGAGAGGCCGAGCGAAACCAGGGCGCAGGGCGTCGCCGAGGCGCTGAGCAGGTCCACGAGCTGGCGGGGAATGCCGGTGGCGTGCACGCCGAGAAGCTGGGCGATCCCGCCCGCGTAGATGCCGACCAGGATGGGATTGAGCGCGAGCTGCCGCCCCAGGCGCTTCAGGGTGGCCGGCGAGAAGCCGGCGCCGCCCTCCAGCAGCAAGGTGGCGGCCACCATCATGATGGGCAGGTGAATGGCGATGAGCAGGAAGAGGGGCACCGCCCCCTCCTCCCCATAAGCCTTCAGGATGAGCGGCACGCCCACGAACACGGTGTTGGCCTGCCCCGCCGCGAAGCCGTGGATGACCGCCTCCTGGTGGCCGCGCCCGAACAGCCGGCGCGCGGCCAGCATGGCGAGGCCGAACACCAGGAACGCCCCCGCGAAATAGGCAAACCAGTAGCCCCAGGGCTGGGCCTCCGGCAGCTTCGCCTCAGACAGGGTTCGGAAGATGAGGACCGGAAGGGCGAGGTTGAAGACATATTCGGCCAGCCCGTCGGAGGCCTTCTCGCTCACCAGCCCCGCCCGTGCCGCGCCATAGCCGATGGCCACCATGCCGAAGACCGGCAGGATGATGACCGCGATGTCGGTGATGGCGGAGAGCATGGGGCGGGCTCGGCGGGTTGCGGGAGAAGATCAGGCGGCGGCGGCGCTCATCGCCTCCGGGGCGGGAATGTCGAGCGCCGCTCCGCGCACCACGGGCATGGCGCACAGGCGCATCTGCAGGCGCTCGGCAAGGTCGCTCTCGGCCGAAAAGGCGATGACGAGGCGCAGCGCGTCGCCGTCCGCACGGCTCTCCAGGCGCAGGGGCAGGACATCATGGATGACGAAGGGCTCGAGCAGGCGCAGCAGCGCGTTCGGGGCGGCGTCGGCTTCCACCAGGAGGCAATGAAGCGAAGCGCCAGCAGGTGCGGCAAAGGGGGACGACATGATGGGATTTCCGGACTGAAGGGACGCCGTGGCGTCGCGGACCATGAACGGTCGCGCCAGCGCGCAGCGCCTCAGGCAAGCTTACGGCCGACGCGTCATTTCACCCGGCCGACATTGTCGACCGGGTGGGGAATTCGCCGCGCAGCAGGGGCGAAATCCGACAGGATGGGTCCGGAAACGCGCATACCCCTATTGTTAGGGGCCGTGTCCAGGGGCGTCAACCATACTTGCACGCCCCCGCTGCCGCAGCTCCACCACCGCCCCTTGGCGGGCCCGCGCAGGACGACTACTCTAGAAGCATCTCGTGACCTTATGCGCTCGCGCGCGGAAACGGCCATGCGCCAGAACGAACTCGGCTTTACCGCTCTTCCCCACCCCGCATCGCGGGCGAAGGCCGCTCTCGCCGCCCGCGCCGCCCGCGCAGGGCTGTGGCTGGCGGCAGCGCTGGCCGGGGCGCTGATGGCGGCCGCGCTGCTGCTGTGGTCGCGTTACGGCGCCACCGTCTTCTTTGACACCCTTTCGGCCGGGATCGGTTCGTGCCTGTGACGCCGGAGCGCGCGCTTTCATTCCCCGTCCTGCACTTTCCATCGGTATAGCCATGTCGCCCCGCCTCAAGCTGATGACCTTCTTCGGCGCGTTCGTCGCCGGTGCATTGATCCTTGTCGCCGGGGTCACGGCCCTGCTGCCGGGCCAGCCGGCACCGACAAGCGCCGCGGCCGTGGGCGGCCCTTTCACCCTGGTGGACCAGAATGGCGCGCGGGTGACCGAGGCGGCGCTGAAGGGCAAGCCCAGCCTCATCTTCTTCGGCTTCACCCACTGCCCGGACGTGTGCCCCACCGCGCTCTACGAGATGTCCGAGATCTTCCGCGCCCTCGGCCCGGACGCGGACAAGGTGCAGGCCTTCTTCGTGACCGTGGACCCGGAACGCGACACTCCGGAGGTGATGAAATCCTACCTCGGCAGCTTCGCCCCGCAGTTGCGCGGCCTCACGGGCCGCCCGGATGAGATCGAGACCATCAAGAAGGAATATCGCGTCTATTCCCGCAAGGTGCCGCTCTCCGATGGCGACTACACCATGGACCACACGGCGGTGGTGTACCTCATGGACAAGAGCGGCGCGTTCGTCGCGCCCTTCAACTCCAAGCAGGCTCCGGAGGCAGCGGCCGAGGCCCTCAGGCGCTACCTCTGAGCGGCTGCGCCTTGAGGGGGACGCGGCGGGTGGATATGCCGTGCGCCGTCTTCTCCCAATGATAGGGGCGCTTCACGAGGTCCGTCAGCGCGCGCCACGCGCAGAACGACATCAGCAGCCAATAGAGGGGAATGCTCCAGAGCAGCCCTGCCCTTAGCCGCTCGCCCCGCCGCGCAAGGCCCACGCGCAGGGTCAGCGCCGTGCCGCCGTATCCCACGGCCAGCGTGACATAGGTGAGCGCGGAGGTGAGCACCTCCGCCCAGCTCGCGCTGGGTTGCCCCAGCTCGCCTTGCACGAGGTGCCACGAGAGCAGCCCCAGGCAGAAGGGATGAAGCAGGGCGGAGGCGAACGGCCCGGCTGTGAGCACCGTGACCGCGAGGGCGTTGCGCCAGCCCAGGTCCCGCCATAGCCGGCGCGGCTCGCGGCCGTGGACGAGCAGGGTCTGGGCCCAGCCCTTCATCCATCGCGTGCGCTGGCCGAGCCAGGCCTTGAGCGTCACCGGCGCTTCCTCGAACGTGGTGGCGGCGATCACTTCCGTGCGCCAGCCCACGCGTGCGAGGCGGATGCCGAGGTCCGCATCTTCCGTCACGTTGAAGGGGTCCCAGCCGCCGGCCTGCTCCAGAATGTCACGCCGGAAATGGTTCGAGGTGCCGCCGAGCAGGATCGGCAGCTTCAAGGCGCTCAGGACCGGCAGCAGCACATCGAACTGCCCGGCGTACTCGGCGGCGAAATGTCCGCTGATCCAGCTTTCATCGCCATTGTCGGCGCACAGGCGGGCCTGGACGCAGGCCACCTTCGGCCCACCGCGCCAGAACGCCGCGAGGGCGCGCCGCAGTTGGTCCGGCTCCGGCTGGTCCTCGGCGTCGAACACCGCCACATAGGTGCCGCGCGCGAAGGCCAGCGCCATGTTGAGCGCCTTGGGCTTGGTGCGCGGCCCCACGTTGGGCACCGCCACCTCTTCCATGTGGACGGGCAGCCCCAGGGCGGCGATGGCGCCGCGCGTCTCGGCGTCGTCCGCCTCCACCACCAGCTTGATGTCGAGCTTCTCGGGCGGATAATCCAGCGCGCGCATGGCCGCCACCAGGCGCGGCACGCTCGCGGCTTCCTTGTAGAGCGGAATCAGCAGGGTGTAGACCGGCAGGTGGCGCTCCTCGATCCGCGGCGCGGGCTCATCCTCCAGCGCATTGAAGCCGCAGCCGGCGAGCCGCAGCGCGATCCAGGCGAGGAAGATCACGGAAAGAAACGCCTGCGCCACGAGGAACGCGACCCCGGGTGCGAGGAGCCAGCCGAGCGCGCCAGCTCCCGCGACGACTGCCGCCATCCTGAACAGCGCCCGCGCGGCGTCGAGCGCTCCGGCGGACTGCGCCGGCGAAGCATCGCGGAAAGCAAAAGCGGCATCGTTGGCGATGGCCAGCCCTGCCTCCTCCGCCACCTGCCGGCGCAAGGCGCCCGGCGCGATCAGGCGCGTGCGCCCGCCCAGGCGAGGATCCACCCGCAGGGCCCGCGCCAGCCGCGTGATGGCGCGCCCGCGCGGGGCAAGGGTGAACACCACGCGGCCCTGATGATCGAGTCCCGCGTGGACGCCGGTGCGCAGCAGCGCCCGCGCCCAGCCCGCCGCCTCCCCCGGCGCCCCATCTGCGGGGGGAGCGAGGCCGTCGACGGTCTCTACCAGCGGCAGACCGAGATGACGCGCGACCGCTGCGGCCGCCTCGTGGTCATCCACCCGGCCGGCGCAGCGCAACACTTCATCGCCCCCCACTCCCAGTGCCCGCGCGCGGGAAAGGGCGCGACGCAGCACGGGCTCTGGCAGGATCGGTGTAAAAGCGGCCAGCTCGGGGGGCAGGGGCCGGTCCGCGGGGTCCTCGGCGCCGGAGGCGCGGTTCGCGCGGTCTCCACCCGAGAGCCGGCGGGAGCCCCCCTTGCCGGCACGCAACGCCTCCATCACCATGCTATCCTGGCCCGACCGGAATACAGCCTAAAGGTACTATGTGCATCATGGCACAACGAAGTCACTTCAGCTTTTGGTTGTTCACCCGGTGGTGCGCCTTGGTTCTCGCCCTGGCGGGCGCGGGGCTTCAGATTGAGTTGGCCCACGCCGAATCCCCGCGTCCGGATGCCCCCACGCGGGGCATCGCGTCGCCGGTGGTGGTGCCGAACTTCTGGAACTCCGAGCGCCGGCTGGAACGCCCCGACGCCGCCGATTTGCCGAAGGAGCTGAAGATCGTCACGTCCGACGATTACCCGCCCTTCAACTTCCTGAGCGCGGAAGGGGTGCTTTCCGGCTTCAACGTGGACCTCGCGCGCGCCATCTGCGCGGAGCTCCAGGTCGTCTGCGCCATCCAGGCCGCGGCCTTCGACAGCCTGCCTGCAACCCTCGAGCAGGGCCGCGCGGATGCCGCCATCGCCGGGCTCGCCGCGACCCCGGCCAACCGGGCGGCGCTCGATTTCTCGGAACGCTACCTGGGCACGCCGGCGCGGTTCGTCGCCCGCAAGGGGCAGGAGCCGGCCACGACCCTCCCCGAAACCATCGCCAGCAAGCGAATCGCGGTGGTCTCGCGCAGCGCCCATGAGGCGTACCTGCGCTCCTTCTTCAACGAGGCGGCGATCCGCCCCTATCCCGACCTCAAGAGCGCCCAGGCGGCACTGCGCAGCGGGGATGTGGACCTGCTGTTCGGAGACGGCATCGCCCTCTCGCTCTGGCTCAATGGCACGGATTCGGCCGGCTGCTGCGCGTTTGCCGGCGGCCCCTTCACGGAAAGCCGCTTCTTCGGCGAGGGCTTCGCTGTGGCCGTTAAGGCGGGCAACGACAAGCTGCGTCACGCCATCGACTACGCCCTGCAGCGCATCTGGGAGAAGGGCGTCTACACGGACCTCTACCTGCGCTGGTTCCCCATCGGCTTCTACTGAGGCGCGCCGGCTAGGATGCGGGCAACGGTCTCGATCCCCACCGGATCGTCGGCGATGCGGTTCGTCAGCAGGTGCGCCCAGTTGAAGCCGATGTAGAGCGTGAGGAGGTGAGGCACCGCCTCGGCGCGGATCTCGCCGCGGCCGGCGGCCGCCTCGAACATGCGCCGCACGTCCCTGAGCCGCTCGGGCAGGAATTTGTCCCGCAGCGCGATCAGCGCCGATTCGCTCCCCTGCGCCTCGGCGATGAGGGCGCGGAAGGTGCTCCCCGAAGGCGTGTCGCGCCAGAATGCCCACAGGGCGCGGGTGTAGGCCACAAGGTCGCTCCAGAGGGCTCCCGTCTCCGGCGGCACCAGCGCGGCGCTCTTTTCGGCGCTGTAGACGTCGATGAAGAGATCCGCCTTCGTGGGCCACCACCGGTAGATGGTGGGCTTGCCCGAACCGGCGCGGCGCGCCACTTCTTCTATGGAAAAGCCGGCGTAGCCGCGCTCCGCCAGCAGCCCGCGCGCCGCCTCCAGAATGGCGGCCTCCGCCTCCGGATTGCGGCGCGCGCCGATGGAGGCGCGGCGGTGGCCCTCATGCGGGACGGGCTCGGGAGATGCCTGGCGCGTCAATTCCTGCTCCTTCGAAACAGTCAGGCCTTGATAAACGGAACGGCCCGTATATATCATGACTCAAACGAAACGGACCGTTTCGTTATGTATTGTGGAGCCTGCCATGATCCGCCCGCCCGCCTTGTCGCATCTGCGCTTCCTCGGCCTGATGATGGCCGGGGCGTATGTGCTCATCAACCTCATCCTCGCAGCCCTCTCACCGCTCACGGCCGGCTGGCCGGTCTGGGCGACCACCCTGTGCGCGGTGCCGCCGATGGTGGTGGGCATGGTGCATGTGGTGCTGCCCCTGGCGCGGGCCCGCACCGCGCCTCGTGCGCGTTGACGCAACCTTCGCGCCTTCCTAAGTATCGCGCTCCTTTTCTGGAGTTTGTCATGACTGAAGCCTCGTCCGCCTTTGCTGTCCCGGCAGAACTTGCCGGTGAGCTGAAGCGCGTCGCCGAGACGGCCACCGCCTGGCCGTTCGAGGAGGCACGCAAGCTGGTGGAGCGGCTGAAGCGCAAACCCAAGGATGAGGTGCTGTTCGAGACCGGCTACGGCCCCTCGGGCCTGCCCCACATCGGCACCTTCGGCGAGGTGGCGCGCACCACCATGGTGCGCCACGCCTTCCGAATCCTCACCGAGGACAAGGTGAAGACCCGCCTCCTGTGCTTTTCCGACGACATGGATGGCATGCGGAAAATTCCGGACAACGTGCCGGACCCGGCCGCGCTGAGGCCCTATCTCCAGATGCCGCTGACTCGGGTGCCGAACCCGTTCGGCGGCGACTATCCGAGCTTCGGGGCGCACAACAACGCGATGCTGCGCCGCTTCCTCGACACCTTCGGCTTCGACTACGAGTTCGCCAGCGCCACCGACTACTATCTCTCGGGCAAGCTCGACCCCGTCCTGCTGCACGCCGCCGAGAAGTATGACGCCATCATGGAGGTGATGCTGCCGACCCTCGGCGAGGAGCGCCAGGCCACCTACTCGCCGTTCCTGCCCATCTCTCCCGTCTCGGGCCGCGTGCTCTACGTGCCGCTGAAGGCGGTGGACGCCAAGGCCGGCACCCTCACCTTCACCGACGAGGACGGGCAGGACAAGACGGTTCCGGTCACCGGCGGGCATGTGAAGCTGCAGTGGAAGCCGGATTTCGGTGCCCGCTGGGCCGCGCTCGGCGTGGATTTCGAGATGTTCGGCAAGGACCACCAGACCAATGCGCCGATCTATGACCGGATCTGCGCGATTCTGGGTGGCACTCCGCCGGAGCATTTCGTCTACGAGCTCTTCCTGGACGAGAAGGGCCAGAAGATCTCCAAGTCGAAGGGCAATGGCCTCACCATCGACGAGTGGCTGACCTATGCGAGCCCGGAGAGCCTCGCGCTCTACATGTTCCAGTCGCCCCGCTCGGCCAAGAAGCTGCATTTCGACGTGATTCCGAAGGCGGTGGACGAGTATTTCAACTTCCTCGCCCGCTACCCCCAGCAGGACTGGAAGCTGCGGTTCGGCAATCCGGTGTGGCACATCCATGCCGGCAATCCGCCCCAGCTGGACATGCCCGTTTCCTTCACCATGCTCCTCAACCTCGCCTCGGCCTCCAATACCGAGGACGAGGCCGTGCTCTGGGGCTTCCTGAACCGCCATGTGCCGGGCGTCTCCGCGCAGAGCCATCCCAAGCTCGCGGAGCTGGTGGGCTATGCGGTGAAGTATTTCCATGACTTCGTGAAGCCCAACAAGGTGTTCCGAGTGCCCGACGAGATCGAGCGCGAGGCCCTGGTGAGGCTCGACGCGGCGCTTGCCGCCCTGCCCGCCGGCGCCAATGCGGAAGACATCCAGAGCGCGCTCTATGATGTCGCCCGTCCCATCGCCCGCTACCAGGATCTGAAGGCGAAGGGCGCCACGCCCGAGCGGCCCGGCGTCTCGGTGGAGTGGTTCAACACGCTCTACCAAGTGCTGCTCGGCCTGGAGCGCGGGCCGCGCTTCGGCTCCTTCGTGGAGATCTACGGCGTTCCCGAGACCCGCGCCCTGATCGCCAAGGCCCTTGCGGGGGAGCTCGCCGGCGCCGCCTGAGGGGGGCCGCCTCGGCCTTAGCTCCCTCCCCCGCCGCCGGGCCTCCGGCGGCGGTTCACCGTGCAGAGGCGTCGCCCTGGTGTGCCGGAAGCGGCCCGGCATTGGCGTCATGCCCGCCGCTCGGAGCCACCACCACGCGATTGCGCCCCCGCCTCTTCGCGGCATAGAGCGCGCGGTCGCCGGCACGCAAAAGCTCTCCCGCGCCCGCCCCCCGCTCCACCATCGCCGGGCTCGCGACCGCGATGCCGATGCTGACGCCGACGCTCGCCGTGCCCGTGCCAAAGGAAACGGGCTCGGCCATCGCCTCGATCAGCCGCCGGGCAAGCCGTTCGGCGCCGTCGAGTGGCGCGGCGCAGGCCCCGAGGACCACGACGAATTCATCGCCACCGAGCCGCGCCACCAGATCCTCACGCCGTGTTTCCCGCCGGATGCGGACTGCCGCGGCGCACAGCACGGCATCACCGGCGGCGTGCCCGTAGGTGTCATTCACCTGCTTGAAGCGATCGAGGTCGAGGCACAGCACGGCAAAGCCCGCCTCCGCCCGCCGGGCGCGGGCCAGCTCCTCCTCCAGCCGCTGCTGGAGCAGGCTGCGATTGGCGAGCCCGGTCAGCGCGTCATGGGCGGCGAGGTGGGCGAGGCGCGCCTCCGCCGCCTTGCGCTGGGAAATGTCGCGAACCGACACCACATAGCCGTCCGGCGCGCCGGTGATCTTGTCATGGGTCAGCCGGATGAAGGCTTCGATCCAGACCCAGGCACCGTTCTTGTGCCGCTGGCGCTGCTCACTGCTGGCGTTTTCCACGGTGCCCTCGCGGATCTGCCGCATCAGGGCCTGGAAGGCGGGCCGGTCATCGGGATGCACGAGCTCCATCGCGCGCTTTCCCACCAGTTCCTCCGGCTCGTACCCCAGCAGTGTCCTCACCGCGGGGGAGATATAGAGCCGTATGCCGTCGAGGCTTCCGCGCACGAGGGTATCCGCGGAGTTTTCTGCCAGCAGGCGGTAGCTCTCCGCCTCGGTTGTCGCCTCGCGGGCGGCGGTCTCCAGCGCAAATTGCGCCTGCGCGAGCATCACGAGGTCCGCGAGCCATCGGCGCTGCTGCGCCGAGAGCACGCGGGGCGCGGGATCGAGCAGAAGCAGAAGGGCGGCTGCTTGCGTATCGGCGCCAGCATGAAGCGGAACGGCCGCGCAGAAGCGCGGCGCTCCGTCCTCGGGGCCGAACGAAAGGCCGGCGAGCATTTCGTCCTTGAGGACATCCTCCACGATCAGCGCGCCCTGAGCCGCCTCGGCCCGGCGCCAAAGCGTGGCGACGGCGGGCGGCAGCGGCTCGGCCTTGCGTACAATGACCGCCGAGGCGACACCGAGCGTCGCGCAGGCAATCCGGCAAAGCGCGCCCTGCCCCACTGCAGCCGTCTCCGCCCCGCTGCCGTGCATCACCTTCATCTCTCCGGTGTCGGTCAACAGGAGCGATCCGCCCGATCATGGATCGCCGCAGCACACGCCGCCATGCGGGATGCGCTACCGACGGCAGTGAGCGCGCTTCGCCCAACACCTTTCCTTTTCCCATGCGCGCGGCCGGCAGGGAACCACGCGCATAAAATGATTTAATTCGATAAAATAAGTTATATAATCGAATTATCAACTTGTTTCAGTTGTGAATTGGAGTGTGACATGAGTCTGCGCCTTGGAGACACCGTTCCGGACTTCACCGCCGAGACCACGGAAGGGCCGGTGAGCTTTCACGCCTGGCTGGGCGACAGCTGGGGCATCCTCTTCTCCCACCCGAAGAACTTCACCCCCGTCTGCACCACCGAGCTCGGGCAGGTCGCCCATCTCAAGAGCGAGTTCGACAAGCGCGGCGTGAAGGTGATCGGCCTCTCCGTGGACAAGGTCGAGAATCATCCGGCCTGGGTGCAGGACATCAAGGACGCTACCGGCGCGAGCCTGAACTTCCCCCTCATCGCCGATGCGGACCGGAAGGTGTCCACGCTCTATGACCTGATCCACCCCAATGCGAACGACAGCGCCACCGTGCGTTCGGTGTTCATCATCGGCCCGGATAAGAAGCTGAAGCTGTCCATCACCTATCCGGCGTCCACCGGGCGCAATTTCCAGGAGATCCTGCGCGTCCTCGACTCGCTCCAGCTCACCGCCAACCATTCGGTCGCGACGCCGGTGGACTGGAAGCCCGGCGAGGACGTCATCATCGTGCCGTCCCTGTCGGACGATGCGGCGAAGGCCAAGTTCCCGGAAGGGTGGAAGACCGTGAAGCCCTATCTGCGCGTGGTGCGCCAGCCCGGCGCGTGAGCCCCGACGCACCATCACGGATGCCCCCGCGCGGGGCATCCCCTCTCCGGCCGGCCCGGCGGCCGACCGGAGCCCTGCCTCAAGCGGACATGATGTAGTCGCGCAGAGCCGCGTGCTCGCGTTCCATCTCCTCCACGCGGTGCTTCACCACGTCGCCGATGGAGATGATGCCCACGAGGCGGCTTCCCTCCACCACCGGCACATGGCGGAAACGCCCGCGCGTCATGCGTTCCATGATCACAGGCACCGTCTCGTCGCCCGTGCAGGTCACCACGGCGCGCGTCATCACGCCGTCCAGCGGCGCGGTCAACGCCTCGGTGCCGCGCTCACCGAGCAGGCGCACCACGTCGCGCTCGGAGATGATGCCTTCAACGGCCATGTGCTCGTCCACCACCACGATGGCGCCGATGTGATGCCGCGCGAGGCGCGCAACGGCGTCGCCCAGGGTGGCACCCGGGGAGATGGTGACGATGTCACCGCCCTTCTGCTGCAGAATCCTGCTCACGGTCATTGGCGTTCGCTCCCTTCGGACGCCGGCCGGGATCCGGTGTGGCCCGGTTGCTTTTTGCCCGTGCCGGCCTGTTGAGGATGAAAGCATCCCTCGCATCGCCCAAGGAGGCAAGCGCGTTTCGCCTGTGCGCAACGTAAGGCTGTATAGGGCTACCGAATTCCGTCAGGGGCCCTTCAACGGACGCGGGTGCGCGGCACCGGGTCGAACAGCCCGAACAGCAGCAGGCCCGCCAGGAATCCGCCCACGTGCGCCTGCCACGCCACTTCGGCGCCCTCCGTGCCCGGCATGGAGACGCCGAGGCCGAACAGCAGGTTCAGCCCGAACCAGATGGCGATGAAGATCAGCAGCTGCGTGTTCCGCAGGCTGTCGAGGAGCGATTCCGCCGGATGCCGGTCTCCCCCGCCGAAGCCGCCGGCCAGGACGCCGCCGGGCGATACCGCAAAGCGCATGGCGGCGGCCATGGCGCCGGAAACGGTGGCCGAGGCGCCGATCAGGGGCGCGATGCCGTCCGGGTAGCTGAGGTAGTGCGCGCCCGCGCCCGCCGCCGCCGTCACCGCGCAGAACAGCAGGAACCGCAGCGTGCCGAAGCGCCGCGCCACCGGCGTGCCGAAGGCGAGAAACCATATGAGGTTGACGCCCACATGCATCCAATTGGCGTGGAGCAGCGCGTAGCTCACCACCGTCCAAACCTTCGGCCCCAGCCCCCCCGGCAGGTAGAACATGGTGTCCGGCAGGGTGTAGCGGGCGGGGATGAAGGCGAAATAAGTCAGCACCTCCAGGTCCGCCGCCGGGCTCAGCACCAGCATGCGCACGGCGTGGATCGCGATCAGCCCGAGCGCCACGCCGACGACGCTGGCGGGGAGATTGAACACCGGCTCGCGGGCCGGCGCGGGAGGAAGGAGGGTGCGATTGGACACGCCCTCGACATAGGCAGGCGCGCCCCGCTCGGCAAGGAAAATCCCCTGCTTCCGCCCGCCATCGGAAGGCGGCTTTCACCGCCATGGAGCCGTTAAGGTTAATAGAAGGTTGACGAGGCAATTGCGGCCGCGATGGGGCATTATCATTTTGTTAACCCACGGCGGATGACCGCGATGTCGAAGTCCTTGCCCCGGACCCTGCTGCAGATACTGCTCCCCATGGCCCTGCTGTGCGGCAGCCTTGGCGCGGCCGGCGCTCAGGAACAGCGCTTCGCCAATCTTTCGCCCGCGTTCGCGCCCCAGCACCTCGCCGAAGGGCGTGGCACCAGCGCCCCCGCCGGCTACACGCGCTTCTGCGCGGAGCATCCGCGTGACTGCGGCAACTCCGGCCCCAAGATCGTGGCCGTCCACCTGGACGAGGAGAAGGAAGCCGAGCTCGACCGCGTGAACCGCGGCGTCAACGCCCGCGTGCAGCCGGAAACCGACCTCGAACACTATGGCGAGACCGAGCGCTGGGCCTATCCCGACGACGGGAAGGGCGATTGCGAGGACTATGTGCTGGAGAAGCGCCGTACCCTGCTCAACCTGGGCTGGCCCAGCTCCGTGCTTCTCATCACCGTGGTGCGGGACCGTGAGGGCGATGGCCATGCGGTGCTGACCGTCATCACCGATCGTGGCGACCTGATCCTCGACAACCAGGAGGACGAGATCCTCTCCTGGAAGGACACCGGCTATCGGTATGTGAAGCGCCAGTCTCAGGCGCGCGCGGCCGAGTGGGTTTCCCTGGGTGACACGCTGGTGCCCTCCCCGCCGGTGGTGGGCGGCGGGCGCTGAGGCGCCCGTCCCTTCACGGCCAACGCGTCAATCGACCCGCACCAGCCCCTGGGCGTAGCGCTTGCCGTTCCGCTGGTAGTTGAGTGCGCTCTTGGCGAGGCCCTCGACAGCGGCATCGTCCAGAGCGCGCACGGCCTTGGCCGGCGAGCCCACGATCAGGGAGCGCTCGGGGAAGGTCTTGCCCTCGGTCACGAGCGCACCGGCGCCCACGAGGCTGAAGGCGGGGATGACAGACCGGTTCAGCACCGTCGCGCCCATGCCCACCAGGCTGTTGTCGCCGATGGTGCAGCCGTGCAGGATCACATTGTGCCCGATGGTGACGTTGGCGCCGAGGGTGAGCGGGCAGCCCGGGTCCGTGTGGAGCACGCAGTTTTCCTGGATGTTGCTGCCCTCGCCGACGACGATGGGCTCGTTGTCGCCACGCAGCACGGCGCCGAACCAGATGCTCGCCCCCTCCTTGACGATCACCCGGCCGATGAGCACCGCCGTGGGCGCGATCCAATAATTGCCGGACGCGGGCAGCTCTGGGGCGACACCGTCGAGCGCATAGAGCGGCATGGCTGTTCCTCCTGTGGGGCGCGGAGCCTGCCCTCCCCTAACGCCGATGCCGGGCCGTGGCTAGAGGCACCCCATCCCTGCGGCGAAGCGGCGGGACGAAGACGTATCCCGCCCCCACTGACGCTCTATTCTCACGCGGCAGCGGCAAACTCGGACACGAACCCCTCCACCAGCCGGCGCAGGTCGGCGGCCTGGCCGGAGATGCCGTTCGACAGCATCATGAGCTGGGTGGAGGCGCTGCCGGTCATCTCCGCCGCCTGGCCGACGCCGGAGATATTCTGCGTGACCTGCTGGGTGCCGGTGGCTGCCTGCTGGCAGTTCTGCGCGATCTGCACCGTGGCCGCGCCCTGTTCCTCCACCGCGCCGGCGATGGCGGACGCGTTCTCCTTGATGGTGGAGATGACGCGCACGATCTCGGCCATGGAAGCCACCGTCCCGTCGGTGGCCTGCTGGATCTCGGCGATCTTGGAGGAGATCTCGTCGGTGGCCTTGGCGGTCTGGGAGGCGAGGTCCTTCACCTCCGCGGCCACCACGGCGAAGCCCCGGCCGGCTTCCCCCGCCCGCGCCGCCTCGATGGTGGCGTTCAGGGCGAGAAGATTGGTCTGGGCAGCGATGGTCTTGATGATGTCGATGACATCGCCGATGGCGCCAGCCGCAGAGGCGAGGCCGGCGATGCTGCGGTTGGAGGTTTCGGCTTCCACGAAGGCGCTGTCGGCCACGGTGGCGGAGCGCGCCACCTGCCCGTTGATCTCGTGCACCGAGGCCGCCATCTGCTCCGAGGACGTGGCCACCGTCTGTACGTTGGATGAGGCCTGCTCGGCCGCCGCCGCCACCGCCTGGGCCTGGCGGGAGGTTTCCTCCGCCGTGGCCGAGAGGCTCTTGGCCGCGTCCTCCAGCTCGCCCGAGGACTGCACGAAGCCGGAGGCGAGGGTCTGCATCTGGCCGACGAAATCGTGCGCGAGCTGCTCCCGGCGCGCGAGGATCTCGCGTTCGCTCATCTCGCGCTCAGTCGCCTCCCGGCGCAGCTGCTCGGCGATGCGCAGGTGGCCGCGCAATGTCTCCAGCGCCTTGGCGATGGAGCCGATCTCCTCGGTCCGCTCTGTTCCGCTCACGGGCACGTCGAGCTCGCCCCGGCCGAGGGCGGCCATGACGGTGATGCAGCCCTGGATGGGGCGCACCACCCCGAAGCGCACGACGAAGATCGCGATGACGAGGACGACCATCGTGCCGCCGGACATGGCGATGAGCGTGACCCAGGCCGTGCCCTGGGACGCGGCGGCAAGCTGCTCCCGCTCGTCGGCGACCTCCTTGGCGAGGGTGCGGTTGAACTGGGTCAGCCGGTCGGTCAGTGCGTCGAGGGCCGGATCGCAGCCGGTCTTCATCGCCTCCGCGACCCTCTCCTTCTTGTCGGCATCGAAGCCCTCGGCGATGCCGATGGCATCGCCACAGGGCCCCTTCACGGCGCGCTGGAAATCCCCGGTCAGCCGCTCCAGGTCGGCGGTCCGGTCCGGCAGAAGCTCGGCCGCTTCCTTCATGTTGTTCTTGAAGCCGTCCTGCGCCAGATCCACCAGGGCCGCGGTGCGCATCATGCTCTCGGTGGAATCTGCGGCGGCCCGCTGGTGGACGGCCCCGCTGTAGCGCGCGATGTAGCGCCCCGCGTGGGCGATGTTCATTCCCGCCAGGGCCTCGTGGCCGAGCAGCTTGGAATAGACGCTGTCGATCCACAGCATGTTGGAGGTGGCGTAGTAGCCGCCGCCGAGGCTCACCGCGCCGAGAACGAAAAGGAGGCTGACCACCTTCCAGGCGAGAGGCCAATTCTTGAACGACATGAGCTTCCCCCAACAGCCGCCAGCCCGCGGCTTCGCTGGAACTGCATTCGCCCTGTGCCGGACAATGCAAAACGCCATGACCCGCCCGCCGACCACGTTTGTGAGGTCCAAGGACGGATACACGCCAATTCAGTATGTAGACGATACTACCTCCTATTAAGGAGTTTTTCAATTAACAGTTTCATGAATGCGCGGACGAATACTTTCACATGGAAACAAACCGTGGGTATTTTGCCGGAAAAATACTTACTGATTGAAGACGCCCATCCCTGAAAATCAAACGCCCCAGGAGCCGGGCAAAGCTCCTGGGGCGTTCAAGGGTGTCGGGAGTTTCGCGCGGTCAGGCGGCCGCCGCGAAATCCTTCACGAAGTCCTCCACCGCGCTCTTGAGATCGCTCGCGCGGCTGGAAAGGCCGGTGGACAGGTCCATCAGCTGGGTGGAGGCGCTGCCGGTCATCTCCGCCGCCTGGCCGACACCGGAGATGTTCTGCGTCACCTGCTGGGTGCCGGTGGCCGCCTGCTGGCAGTTCTGCGCGATCTCGGTGGTGGCGGCGCCCTGCTCCTCCACCGCGCCGGCGATGGCGGCGGAGTTCTCCTTGATGGTGGAGATGACGCGGACGATCTCCGCCATGGAAGCCACCGTCCCGTCGGTGGCATGCTGGATTTCCGCGATTTTCGCGGCAATCTCGTCGGTGGCCTTGGCGGTCTGGGCGGCGAGGTCCTTCACCTCTGCGGCCACCACGGCGAAGCCACGGCCCGCCTCCCCCGCCCGCGCCGCCTCGATGGTGGCGTTGAGGGCGAGAAGGTTGGTCTGGGCGGCGATGGTCTTGATGATGTCCACCACCTCGCCGATGGCACCGGCCGCAGCCGCGAGCCCGCCGATGTGGCGGTTCGATGCCTCCGCTTCCACGAAAGCGGTATCCGCAACGGTCGCGGACTGGGAGACTTGGCCGTTGATCTCATGCACCGAGGCAGCCATTTCCTCCGAGGAGGAAGCCACGGTCTGCACGTTGGCGGCCGCCTGCTCTGCCGCGGCCGCCACGGCCTGGGCCTGGCGGGAGGTTTCCTCCGCGGTGGCCGAGAGGCTCCTCGCGGCGCCGGCCACCTCGGTGGACGATTCGACAAAGCCCGCGGCCAGGGCTTGCATCCGGCCGATGAAGTCGTGCGCCATCTTTTCGCGCCGTGCCAGCACCTCGCGTTCATGCCGCGCGTGGACGGCGGTCTCGCTGCGCAGGTGCTCGGCGTCCCGCAGCTCCGCGCGGAGCGCCTCGAGCGCCTTGGCGATGGCGCCCACCTCGTCGGCGCGGTCGGTTCCGGTCACCGAGACGCCAAGCTCGCCGCGGCCCAGCGCCGCCATGATCCCGATGCTGCCCTGGAGCGGGCGCACCACCAGCAGGCGCAGAACGAGGACGGCGAGCGCGAGGATCAGCAGCGTCGCCCCCACCACGCCGAAGAGCGTCAGGTAGGCGGTGCCGCGGGAGGTGGCCGACAAGGCCTCCTGCTTGCTGACAACGGATTCCGCGAGCTGGCGGTTGAACTCGACCAGCCGCGCCACCACCTCCTCCAGAGCCGGATCGCAGGAGGTCTTCAGAGCATGCTCGGCCTTCAGCCGGTCCTCCTCCCGGCCTTCCTGGGCCAGGGCGAGCGCCGCCTTGCAGGGGCCGTCCGTGGCCTGCCGGAAGTCGCGGCTCGCGGCCTGCAGCTCTGCATTGCCCAAGGGGAGAAGCCGCGTGGCCTCGCCCATATTCTCCTGCAGGCCCTTCAGCGCCTGCTCCCGCAGGACGACGGCGCTGCGGGCACCTTCGGCATTCTCGGCGCCGACCTGCTGGTGCAGCGCGCTGGAATAGCTGGCGATGAAGCGTCCCACGCGGGCGAGCCGCATGGAGGCGACCGCCTCGTGGCCGAGGAGCTGCGAATAGGCGCGGTCGATCCACAGCATGTTCGACGTCGCATAATAGACGCCGCCCAGGCTGAGCGCGCCCAGGCAGAGCAGAAGACTGACGACCTTCCAAGTCAACGGCCAGTTCCTGAACCCCATGATATCCCCCCAACGGCCGGCCCTTGCGTGACCGAAGCGACCGGACTTGATTCCTGCCCTCTTTATGAAAAATGCGGACCTTCCGCCTGCCCTCCGCCAGCGCCCGCGCGATGCCGGAACGGGATAAATCTTCCTAACCCAATGGATGAAATGGGTTTTTAAACTCAGATCGTCGTCTGCGGCCCATCATCGTACCGCCATGCTCTACGAAGGTCGGATGCCTGTCATTGCAGTAGGTCAATACGGCAGCCGGATACGAAAGCCCATGCCGATCTTCGCCGCCGCGCCGCCGTCTTGCGCCGCGCTGCGATTGACAGACGGATCGCGGCGGCCGAGGAGAGTGCTTTGCGTCGTTTCAGGTGAACCGATGGACGATCCTGCCCGCCACCTTCTCTCCGTGGGTGGCCTCAGCGTGCTCTTCGTGATGGCGACCAACGAGGAGTTCGGTCCTCACCTCAAGGCGCGCATCGATCCGCTCATCACGGGCGTGGGGCCGGTGGAGGCGGCGGTGGAGACCGCGCGGCTGCTCGCCCGGCTCGACCACCTGGGCCGGCGGCCGGATCTGGTGTTCACCCTCGGCTCGGCGGGCTCTCGGCGGCTCGATCACGCGGAGGTCTACCAGGTTTCCCACGTCGCCTACCGGGACATGGACGCCTCGGCCCTCGGTTTCGAGAAGGGCCGCACCCCGTTCGTGGAGGAGCCGGTGGTGGTGCCCCTGCCCCACCACATCGCGGGCGTGCCTTCCGCCTCCCTGTCCACCGGCGGCGCCATCATCTCCGGCGCGGCCTACGACGCCATCGCCGAGGACATGGTGGACATGGAGACCTTCGCGGTGCTGCGCGCGGCGCGGCGCTTCCACCTGCCCATCATGGGCCTGCGCGGCATCTCCGACGGCAAGTCCGAGCTTTCCCGCTACGAGGACTGGAGCGAGTACCTGCACATCATCGACGAGAAGCTCGCCAGCGCGCTCGACCAGTTCGTGGCGCAGACCGCCGCGGGCGGTCTCAGGCCCATGCCGGAGCGCGGAGCATGACGCCCGCCGCCCGCATCGCCGCCGCCATCGAGGTTCTGGCGGATATCGCCACCCGCCGCCGCCCGGCGCCCGAGGCGTTGAAGGACTGGGGTCTCGGCCATCGCTTCGCCGGCTCCGGTGACCGCGCCGCCATCGCCGGCCTCGTCTACGACACCCTGCGCCGGCGCGCATCCGCCGCGGCGGTGATGGGCTCGGACGAGCCGCGCGCCCTGGTGCTCGGCATGCTGGCCGTCATGCGCGGCCTGGACGTGGAGGCCATCGCCCGGCTGGCAGACGGCGCGCGCTATGCGCCGGCAGCCCTCAGCGCGGACGAGCACAGCCGCCTCGCCAATCCGGACCTGTCCGAGGCCGCGCCCTTCGTGCGCGGGGATTACCCCCAATGGCTCCACGCCTCCCTTCGCCACGTGCTCGGCGAGGATGTGGTGGCGGAGGGACAGGCCCTGGCCATGCGGGCGCCGCTGGACCTCAGGGTCAACACCCTCAAGGCAACGTCCGAGGACGCCCGCGCCGCGCTCGCCCACCTCAAGCCCGAACCCGGCCGCTGGTCGCCGCTGGCCCTGCGCATCATCCTCGATGCCGAGGGCAAGGCGCCGCCCGTTTCCGCCGAGCCCGCCTTCATCAAGGGTGAGGTGGAGGTGCAGGACGAGGGCTCGCAGATCGTGGCCATCGTCGCGCAGCCACTGCCGGGCACCCAGGTGCTGGACCTGTGCGCCGGGGCCGGCGGCAAGACCCTGGAATTCGCCGCCCTGATGGACAACAAGGGTCAGATCTACGCCCACGACGCCGACATCCGCCGCCTCAAGCCCATGCACGAGCGCCTCGCCCGCGCCGGCGTGCGCAACGTGCAGGTGCGCGCCCCCCGCGGCGCCGAGAACGTGCTCGCGGACCTCGAGGGGCACATGGATCTCGTGCTGGTGGATGCCCCCTGCACCGGAACGGGCACCTGGCGCCGTAATCCCGACGCCAAGTGGCGCGTGCGCCCCGGCGCCCTCGCCCAGCGCACGGCGGAACAGGCGAAAATCCTGGAGGACGCCGCCCGGTACGTGAAGCCCGGCGGCCGCCTCGCCTATGTCACCTGCTCGCTGCTGGACGAAGAGAACGGCGCGCAGATCCGTGCCCTTATGGCAAACCACCCGGATTTTGCCCCCATTCCGCCGGCGGAAGCCGTGCTGGCGCTGGGCGCGGGCGGGCTCGCGCTCAAGGATGCCGCGCTCCTCGGCCGCGAGGGAATGCTGCTCACGCCCCGGCGCACCGGCACCGACGGCTTCTTCGTGAGCGTGCTGCGGCGCGCGGGCTGATCCCCCTCGCGCCGTGCATCCCCTTCCGATCACGCATGGCGGCCGTGCGCCGCGCTTGCGGGTGGGCGCGGTGCGGTGGCTTTTTCAAATGCGACTTTCCAGCTAAAGGAAACGCGTCAAGCGCCTCCACACGCCTCAAACGGAAAGTCCCCGCCTCATGGCCACCCCTTCCCAGGACACCGACCAGGATAGCGTCCTCATCATCGACTTCGGCAGCCAGGTGACCCAGCTCATCGCCCGCCGCGTGCGCGAGGAAGGCGTCTATTCGGAGGTGGTGCCGTTCCAGAAGGGGGCGGAAGCCGTGGCCCGGCTGAAGCCGAAGGCCATCATCCTCTCCGGCGGCCCCGCCTCCGTGATCGAGGGCGAGAGCCCCAAGGCGCCGCAGGAGGCGTTCACCGCCGGCGTTCCGGTGCTCGGCATCTGCTACGGCGAGCAGTGCATGGCCGCCCAGCTCGGCGGTACCGTGGAGGCGGGGCACCACCGTGAGTTCGGCCGCGCCGAGCTGACGGTGGAAAAGGAAGTGCCGCTGTTCGAGGGCGTGTGGCACAGCGGGGAGCGCCACACCGTGTGGATGAGCCACGGCGACCGCGTGACCGCCCTGCCCGAAGGCTTCGAGGTGATCGCGACCTCGCCCAACGCTCCCTTTGCCGCCATCGCCGACGTGGCGCGCAAGTATTACGGCGTGCAGTTCCATCCCGAGGTGGTGCACACGCCCGACGGTGCGCGCCTTCTCGCGAACTTCGTGCGCAAGGTGGCCGGCCTGCAGGGCACCTGGACCATGGGCGCCTTCCGCGAGCGCGCCATCGCGCGCATCCGCGAGCAGGTCGGCAAGGGCCGCGTCATCTGCGGCCTTTCGGGCGGCGTGGATTCCTCGGTCGCGGCGGTGCTCATCCATGAAGCCATCGGCGACCAGCTCACCTGCGTGTTCGTGGATCATGGCCTGATGCGCCAGGGCGAGGCGGACGAGGTGGTTTCCCTGTTCCGCGGCCACTACAACATCCCGCTGGTGCACGTGGATGCCTCCGATCTGTTCCTCACGGCGCTCGACGGCGTCGATGATCCCGAGCAGAAGCGCAAGATCATCGGCAAGCTCTTCATCGACGTGTTCGAGGCCGAGGCGAAGAAGGTGGGCGGGGCCGACTTCCTGGCCCAGGGCACGCTCTATCCCGACGTGATCGAGAGCGTCTCCTTCGCCGGCGGCCCCTCGGTCACCATCAAGAGCCACCACAATGTGGGCGGCCTGCCCGCGCGCATGAACATGAAGCTGGTGGAGCCGCTGCGCGACCTGTTCAAGGACGAGGTGCGCGCGCTCGGCCGCGAGCTCGGCCTGCCGGATCGCTTCGTGGGCCGCCACCCCTTCCCCGGCCCCGGCCTCGCCATCCGCTGCCCCGGCGGCATCACCCGCGAGAAGCTCGACATCCTGCGCAAGGCGGACGCCATCTACCTGGAGGAGATCCGGTACGCGGGCCTTTACGATGTCATCTGGCAGGCATTCGCGGTCATCCTGCCCGTGCGCACCGTGGGCGTGATGGGCGACGGACGAACCTACGACCACGTCCTCGCCCTGCGCGCCGTGACTTCCGTGGACGGCATGACGGCGGACTTCTATCCCTACGACATGTCTTTCCTCGGCCGCGTGGCCACACGCATCATCAACGAGGTGAAGGGCGTGAACCGCGTCGTCTACGACGTGACCTCCAAGCCCCCGGGAACGATCGAGTGGGAGTGAACTAGGGTGGTTTCAGACCATCCCGTGCCGTCCCAGAAATTGCACGAACACTCTGACTGACAAGGATTATTTTTCCCACCCCGTATCACTGCATGTCACCCCAGCCCGGCCACTTTGTTGGTAGCGATGTTGGTATGGCGCAGGATGGTCGAGAAACGGGCTTTCGCTACCAACAGACCCTTTGTTGGTATCCGTTCGCCCCCGACCGGATGCAGATTTATGGGCGATCTCACTGATAAAGAACTGAAAAATCTCAAGCCGAGGGCCAAGCTCTACAAGGTGACGGATCGCGACGGGATGCACGCCGCGGTCACGCCGACCGGGGTCATTTCGTTCCGGTATCAGTACCGGGTGAACGGGCGGCAGGAGGTCTTGACCATCGGCCGTTATAGCGCCGAGGCGGCGCGGACGTTGACGCGAGCTCCTGACGCGCTGGAATACGGAATGGATGTGTCGCTTGCTGAGGCGAGGACGCTGCTGGCGCGTGCCAGGCGTCAGGTCGAGCGGGGGGAGTCGCCGTCGAAGGCCAAGGTGGAGAAGCGCACCGCGTTAGCCGAGGCGTTCACCTTCGGCGGTTGGGCGGAAGCTTATTTCAAGCACAAGGCCGATCCCAAGTCGGGGGCCGAAAGACTCGCCGACAGCACCCTGGCGATGCGCCGGTCCGTCTATGATCGCGCCATCGCGGGAAGCTTGTCGAAGCTAAAGCTGGAGGAGGTGACGCCGCAGCGGCTTAAGCGTCTCTGCGACGAGGTCAAGGAGAAGCGCGGGCCCGCCGTCGCCGTGCATGTCCGCGAGGTCGTATTGCTGGTGTTTCGCCACGCCCAGGGATGCGGGCTGGATGTGAGCAATCCAGCCGAGTCGATACGCACCAGCGCCATCGCCACGTTCGAGCCGCGCGAGCGCGCCCTGTCGCCGTCCGAAGTTCGCGCGGTCCTCACGGCGTTGGATCATGTGGCGGCGGCGCCTACGCTGCGCTCAGCGGTGAAGTTTGTCCTGCTGACCGGCGTCCGAAAATCGGAGTTCATCGACGCCACTTGGAAGGAAATCGACTTCGCCGCCGCGCGCTGGACGATCCCGGCCGAGCGAATGAAGGCTGGCAAGGCGCATGTCGTCCCGCTGAACGATCAGGCGCTCGACATCCTGACGGCGTTCCGCACCATGTTCGGCGTTAGCCGATACCCGCATCCTGGCAGGTACGATGGCGATACGCCCATAAGCAACGCTACTCTCAACCGCGTGATCGATACTGTTGTGGAGCGTATCCGCGAGGATGACCCGGACTTTCAAAGCCTCGGCGTTCACGACCTGCGCCGCACGTTTTCGACAGGCCTGAACCGAGCCAAGTTCGATGATCGCTGGATCGAGATGAGCTTGGCTCACACGCCTCGAAACCGGATCGCGGCTGTCTACAACGTGAACCGTTATCTGGCCGAGCGGAAGATCATGCTTCAGTGCTGGGCCGACATGCTCGATGCCTGGGTGAAGGGCGAATCTGCCAAGGAGCTGATCGCCGACGCGAAGCAGCGCGCCGCCGAGATTCACGACGACGAGTTGGACGACGATCTATGAACTACGAGCGGCTCGCTCTCATTCTTTCCGTTGTCGCCTCTGGTGGCCGCCAGCCGGCGGGATTGGCGATCCAACAATCGATATCGGACTCGTGCCAACCAGCGCCGTTCATGCTGATTTTTAGCTGGGCTGGGAACGTGCCCTCGGCGATTTTGCGGTAGATGGTGGAGCGGCTGAGACCGGTGCGGGCGAGAACGGTTCTCAGACGGACGATACGGTCTGGTACGAGCATGGTCGCGCTGCCTCCTGCTGGATGCTTCTGACATTGCAGAGACAAGACAGAGCGAGGATTTGTCCTTGCGCAATAAATATTTAGCGGTCGTAGTTGTGTGGAGTAGAGGAGGCAAAAAATAAGTAGGTCTACAGCCCGAAACCCGACCTCCGCTGAGGGCGCTGCCGTGGCTGAGCGTGATTTCTGGAGCTGGACTGCGGCTCGAGCCGGCCGCGATACTGTGGTCTTGCATCCGGCTTTCGCAAGCTGGCCGACGTCAGGCTCGACCGATAAGCGTTATTTTGGCGGGCTATGCAAGTTGATTGGCGCTTTTCGCGACTGGATTGGCCAGCCGCCAATGCTACCCAGATCGTAGGGTCCAGACTCGTTCAGAGCCAGAAGGCCAGAGCAGTGGCGAGGGCAACGCCGGACAGGAAGTTGATGGCGAGCTTGTCGTAGCGGGTAGCGACGCGACGGAAGTCCTTTAGTCGGCCAAAGGCGTTCTCGATCAGGTGGCGTTCCCGATAGCGCTCGTGGTCGTAGCGGATACGGGGCTTTCGGCTCGCCCGGCCGGGGATGACGGGCACGGTGCCGACCTGACGCAGCGAGCGGCGCAATGCATCGGCGTCGTACCCTTTGTCAGCCAGCAGGTAGCGAGCGCCTCGGGCACGGGCGAGCAGTTCAGGCGCTGCGGTCACATCGGCGACGTTACCCGGCGTGAGGATCAGCGCGTAGGGGCGGCCGATGACATCGGTGAGCGCGTGGACCTTGGTGGTCTGGCCGCCGCGCGACCGACCGATCGCTTGCGCTTGCGCCCCCCTTTTCCTCCGAAGGCTGATCGCTGCGCCTTCACGTAAGTACTATCGATCGCGGTGCTTTTGGTCACCGCACCAGCCTCCACCAGTGCGTCAAGCAACCTGAGCCAGAACCCTCGGCGCGACCACCGGTTGAAGCGATTGTAGATCGTTGTGGCGGGACCATAGGCAGCCGGGCAATCAACCCACCGACAGCCACTCTTCAGCACGTGGAAAATCCCCGAGATCACCCGGCGATCGTCCACCCGCCTGGCTCCGGGCTGGTTATGCGGTAGATGCGGCTCGATCGAGGCCCATGCCTCGTCAGTCAACCAGAACAGCGACGCCATCATCACCTCAGTCGCCCCCGCAATGGAATGAATCACCAAACTCCAACCGTATCAATCCGGTGATTGGGTTCTGAGCCTAGAAACCCAGTCGGAATAGGTTTGCATCTGGAGGGCATCGTATGGCAGGCACCAATCTTTCGGTCGTAAGAACGTCCTTTGCCTGCGGTGATTGGTGGAGCGAGGAGGCGTTCGGTCGCGGAAATACATCCACACACCAGGGCGGAATTATCGACAGGGCCGTCACACATTGCCGTGGTCGGCTGCAATACGCCGGGGACTTGCGTGGCAGTACTGGCCCCGCATGATAACGCCCCCAAATGACCGTAGAGATCCGTGACCTGAGATGGGCGGTGGTCGTCTCTCAACATCGCAGTCTCCGGCAAGCTGCAGAACGTCTGAATATTCGACAATCGACACTCAGCAGATGCCTGAAAGACATGGAAAACCGTCTCGGAGTCGAACTATTCGAACGCTCCAACGGAGGCACTCGGCCGACCGTTGCGGGTCGCGAGTTTCTGGTGTCTGCGGTGCGCATTCTCGCTGAAACCGATTCAGCACTCCGCAAACTGCAGACCCGCAGCCGCGGCGAGAATGGTCGCCTATCCATCGGAATCTATGCATCCCTATCGACGGGCAATATGTACGCGACGCTCGCTGAGCATCATCGAAGATTTCCGGAGGTCGAGGTTCATACTGTTGATGGTGATCATTGTCAGCTCATGTACGCTCTTAGCATCAATACAGTCGATGTAGCGGTCATGACCGCCACCCGCTCTGGCTGGGATGATCGAGCTCTACCTCTGTGGAGCGAACGAGTGATCGTGGCTCTGCACGACGGACACCCCCTCGCGGCGAAGCAAGTCATTTATTGGCCCGAACTGACGGGAGAGACGGTCATCATCCCGCATTCCGGAACCGGCCCGGAACTCGAGCGATTGCTAAGAGCCAAGCTGGGCGATTGCAGCCTCGGGCGCTTCCTGCATCAAGAATCTGGCCTCGACCGCCTTCTTAGTTTGGTGAGCGCTGAGTTTGGGGTCTTGCCAATGCTGGAAGGTGCTACGGGTGTTCGATTTGACAATGTCACCTATCGTGAAGTGCATGACACCGATGGGCCAACCCGACTGAATTTCGCCGCTTACTGGCGCCAGTCAAATGGAAACCCCACGCTGACGCCGTTCATCGCAATGTTGCGCCAGCGCTATCCAGACCTCTCGGTCCGCCCGGCCTCAGACTGAAGGCCTTCCCGTCTTAATTTTGAAAACGCACGGTCAGTTGCCATGAACCGCTCAATCATCGGCATGATCAGTTTGGCGGGGTCGGGTGCTGATTGCCCCGAACTCCGCCCGAGAAGCTCTGCATAAGCGACTAGGTCTCGATGTACCGAAGCTGGTAGCTCAATGCTGACCTTCACCGGCTTATCGTTTACAAGGGGCCCCAGTTTTAGCTTCGTCACGGCGTTCCTCCCTGGGCATAGGGCACCAGCACCAAGTCGCGCGTCACGATCACCCGAACGGGGAAACCAGGGCGAATGGTCAGGGTCGGCTGGATGTTGAGCTGGCGCTGAACGATCTGGGAGCCGGTCTGGCTGATGCTGTTAGACGCGCCGCTGCGAATCGCCTGCACCAGGTTGTTTTCATCCTGGCTGGTCCCCGCCTCGGCGCCGACGCTGAGCAGGGTTGAGAGCACCGCCGCCTTGAACAGCATGCCCCAATGATTGTCGACCTCGTCCTCAAGCCCGGCATAGCCCTCGGTGTCGGCGCCGGGCTGGCGCTCGAGCACGATCGACGTGCCATCCGGCATGATGATTCGCGTCCAGACGAGGAGAATGCGGCTCTGACCGAAGGCGACCGAGCTATCGTACTGACCGATCAGCTTCGCACCCTGCGGGATCAACAAATACTGGCCCGTGGGGCTGTCATAGACCGCCTCCGTCACCTGGGCGGTGATCTGCCCAGGCAGATCGGAGCGGATGCCGGTGATCAGCGCCGCCGGAATGACTGTCCCAGCCTGCACGACATAGGGGGACGCCTTGGCCTCGATCCGATCGGGGCTCACGGTCCGCTTGTCGGGCGTGGCGTTGAGGAACGCGGTCTTGCGGTCCTGCATGTTCTGCGCGGATCCGGCGTCGACGGGCGGCGCGGGCGATGGCCCGTTCTGCGTCCCCGCCGCCGAGGGGGTGACGAGGCTGACTGGCTGGGGCTGCTGGTTGGTCTGCGCAAACAGGCGGCTGACACGCGCCGCCTCGGTCTCTTGGGCAAGGCGCTGGGCCGCCGGATCGGGCGTGGTCGCTGGGACGGTGGTGTTGGGCGCCGCGCCGGCGTTCAGGATGGGCTTGCCAAGATCGCCAGGCAGCGGCGGCCCAAGCGGCGGCGCCTGCCGCGGCAAGCCGGTATAATCCTTCGGCAGCCCAGCCAGGCCCTCGGCCGACGGCCGGTTCTGCGTGCTGAGCAGCTCCTGGCCGGACTGACCCTTGTTGTGGGTTTGGAGCGCGTAGCCTAGCGCGCCGGCGACGGCGAGCGCTGACACCGCGCCAAGGGTGATCAGCACCTTGCGCGAAAGGCGGGTCACGCGCGGCCGCTCGCCCCGCAGCCGCAGGTCGGGCGGGACCACGGGTGTCGGTGCGGGTTGATCCTCCGGTTCGTCTGTCATGACCGCGGCCTTCCGTCGGTGCGGACGATGCGGACGCGGCGTTCGCTGTCCTTATCGCCCAGACGCAGCTCGGCCGCGGCGAACAGGCGATCGACGATGTAGTAGTTGCCGCGGACACGGTAATTCACCAGCTCGGAGCCACCGGCCGGACCTATGACGAAGAGGGGAGGCATCTCGCCTTGGCGGATCCCGGACGGGAATTCGATGAAGACCTTCTGCCCGTCGTCGAAGGCGCGCAGCGGCCGCCAGGCCGGGCTGTCGCCCTCGATCGCATAGCGGAAGTTGATCGAGGCGAGATCGATGCCCGAGGCGATCGGCGCCGCCGCCTCGGCCGAGGCGTTCTGCTGACGCAGCGCGATGAGCTGGTCTTCGGGGTACTGCCAGGAGACCGACGCCATGTAGGTCTTCTCGGTCGAGCGCAGCTCCAGCAGGTAGGTCCGCCGATCAGTGTTGATGACGAGGTTCGTCACCAGGTCGGGCCGCGTCGGCTTGACGAGGATGTGGACCTTCTTGGTCGCGCCCGCGCCGCTTTCGGTGTCCCCGATGATCCAGCGCACCGTGTCGCCGGCGGCGACCGGGCCGGTGCCCACGAGCTGCTCGCCTTCCTGCAAGGCGATGTCGGTGATTTCGTCCGGCGCCGTATAGGCCTGATAAAGTGCGCCCGCCGAATAGGGATAGACCTGCACAGCGTTGATGAAGCCGTTGCGAACCGGCTGGATGCGGGCGGCCGCATTCGCCTGGTTGACGCGCGCAGTGGGATCGGGCGCTTCCGGGACGGGCTTGCCCGTATTGAGCGGCTTCAATTGACCCGGTAGGGGTAAGGGCTTGGGCAGCTCGACGATCTTGACCGGCGCGGGCGGATCGACAGCGAGCTTCGCCGGCACGGCGCTGTCGTAGTTGATGTCCGGCGGAATGAACTTGTGGGCGCAACCGCCGAGAGCGGAAACGGAGAGCAACAAGGCCGCAATGCCGATTTTACGGAAAGGCGTAATCCCGCCTTCCGGGTTCTGCTGAGAGACTGAAAGACGTGAAGCCGGACCGCCGGCTTCCATGGAAATCGGCGGGGTCATTGTCCCAGCTCCTTCGACCAGTTGATGGCGGTGACGTAGATGCCGAGCGGGTTCTTACGGAGCGCGTCGGCGGTGGTCGGCGGCTGGATCGCCACGGTGAGAATGGCGGTCCAGCGCGAGGTTTCGGCGAGCGCGCCGTCCTCGTAGCGATGCTCGACCCATTCGACCCGGAAGCTCGACGGTGAGGCGCGGATCACGCTCGAGACGTCGATGGCGATCTGCTGCTTGCCGAGCTTGGCGAACGGATCATTGGCGCGGGCGTAGTCGTTGAGCGCCTGCGAGCCCGAGGTGGTGGTGAAGTCGTAGGCCTGGAGCCAGTTCTGCCGCACGATGATCGGATCGGCCGGAAGCGAACGGACGATCTGGATGAAGTGGGCGAGATACCAGGCGATTTCCGGATCGCTGGGCGCGTAGTCCGCGGTCGCGGGTGCGACGGCCTGGGCCTGGCCGAGCTTGTCGACCTGCACCACCCAGGGGACGATGCTGCCATGGGTCGATTGCCAGACGAGACCGCCAGCCAGGCCCATGGAGAGCGCCAGCGAGCCGAAGGCCATCAGCCGCCAGTTCTTGGCCTGCACCCGGGCAGAGCCGATCCGTTCGTCCCAGGCCTGGGCCGCGCGCTGGTAAGGGGTTTCCGGTTCAGGTGTGCGGCCGTAGCGGACCGACGGACGGCGGAAGAGCGCCATCTTTTATTCTCCTCCCGAGAGATCGACGGAATGGCCGCCGCCATGGCTATCGCCGGATTTGAGGACCTGAGCGGCGGTTTGCGCGCCATGGACCATCGACTGGTTCTGCTTCATGCGGCGGGCCCAGGCAGGCTGACCGGACGCACCCGAGCCGGCATCGGCCGTGCTGCCACCGCCAGTGGGCTCCGCGCCGCCCACCGTTCCCGCCGTCGACGATCCGCCGGTCGCGGCGAAGCTGGACCGCGCGCCGGCGGAGAAGCTCTCGCGCATGGAGCCGGCGGCGCTCGCGGCCGCACGGCGGATGGGCGCTGCGGCGGCGGAGGCGGCCGCACGGCCGACGCCGCCGAGTCCCGCCGCCACGCCGCCTGCTCCAGACCTGCCGGCTGAGGCGAGGCTGTAGGCCGAGGATGCACCGCCTGCCATTGCCGCGCCGCCACGGGCGGCGGCGGCCGTGCCGGAGGCTGCCGCCATCGCTCCCCTCCCGGCCAAGCCCAGCGCGCCGGCGCCGGCCATGGCCGTGCCGGCGACCGCCAGGCCGGCGCCAACGGCAGCGCCCGCGCCGAGTTGAGGAGCGCCGGGGACAAGACCCGTGGCGATGCTCGGGCCAAAGATGCCCAGGCCGAGCATAGCGAGCGCGGCGAGCACGACGGAGAGCGCCTGCTCGATCGTCGGCTGACCGCCGGCGTAGGTCTGGGTGAACTGCGAGAAGAGGCCCGTGCCGATGCCGACGATGACGGCCAGCACCATCACCTTCACGCCGGAAGCGACGATGTTTCCCAGCACCTTCTCCGCGAGGAACGCCGTCTTGTTGAAGAGCGCGAAGGGAATGAGGATGAAGCCGGCGAGCGTCGTCAGCTTGAACTCGATCAGCGTGACGAAGAGCTGCACCGCAGGATGAAGAAGGCGATCAGGACCAGCAGCCAGGAGACCATCAGCACCGCGATCTGGACGAAGTTCGCGAAGAAGCTGGTGAAGCCCATCATCTGACTCGCCGCATCGAGCAGCGGCTGACCGGCGTCCAGGCCGACCTGGGCGAGCTTGCCCGGCCGCAGGAAGTCGGCCGTCGAAATCGACGAGCCACCGGCCTTCAAACCGAGGCCGGCAAAGCTGTTGAAGACGATCGCCGAGAGGTTGTTGAAGTTGGTGATGATGAAGGCGAAGAAGCCGATGTAGAGCGTCTTCTTCACCAGGCGCTGCAGGATGTCCTCGTCCACGCCCCACGCCCAGAACAGCCCCGCCAGTGTGATGTCGATGACGATCAGCGTCGAGGAGAGGTATCCGACCTCGCCCTTGATCAGGCCGAAGCCAGAGTCGATGTAGGTGGTGAAGGTGTTGAGGAAGGTGTCGATGACGCCGACATTGTTCATCGCGCGTCTCCCGTAGAGGGGGTGGCCGGCGCGGCGGCGCCCGGGGGCGATGGCGGCAACGGCCGCGCCGACCTGCCGAAGAAGCGCCGGCGGTTCTCCTCCCAGACCGCCACGCAATGCGGGTCTTCGGCGTCCTGTGGGCCAAGCGCGCCGCAACGACGCAGCTCGGCCGAGAGATCATCGGATGCCGGGGCGGTGGTGGTCGGAGAGGTCTCGTCGGCAGCGGGCGCCGAGGGACGCCGATTGATCGCGACAAGCGCCGCAATGAAGCACGCGATCAAGGCGACGATCGCGGCTGCGCGGAAGATCTCCGACCGTCCCAGCATCACGCCACCTCAGTTGCCGCTGAACATGGTGACGTTGCCGGGCTGGTAGCCGCTGCGCGTCGAGAAGGTCTTGTAGTTCTGCTGGCCCTGCGCCTCGGCCGAGGCCACGCGCGCCTGCTCCAGGGCGTCGGCGCGGCTCTTCGCCGACAGCACCGCGACCACGTCGGAGAGCTGCTGCGATTGCAGCGCCAGGAGCTGGTTGCCAGCCTGCGCGGCCTGCAAGGCGCCGGTCGCGCTCTGGCTGGCCGTCACCAGCGAGGTCATGGCGCTGGAATTGGTCGGGATATTGCCGACAACGCCGGCCTGAACCTTGAGGCTATCCTCGAAGGCGCCGACCGAATTCTGCCAGCGCTGTTGGGCATTGGCGACCATTGTCGTGGTCGAGCCCGTGCCCGCTGCCGTGCCATAGCTGGTCGAATAGGCGGTCTGAATGCGCTGCACATTGAACGAAATGTTCTGCGCCTGGCTGAGCAGCGACTGGGTCTGGGCGATCGACGACTGAAGCTGGGTCAGCGTCGACATCGGCAGGTTGGCCAGATTGCGGGCCTGATTGATCAGGCTCGTCGCCTGATTGTTGATCATCGTGATCTGGTTAGTGATCTGCTGTAGCTCGCGCGCTGCCGTCAGGACGTTCTGGCTGAAGTTGGTGGGGTCGTAGACGATCCATTGCGCCGAGGCCGGCGGTACGGCGACGGCCAGGGAGAGAACGACGGCGCTCGCCGCCAGATGGCGCAGCTTGATCATGATGACGTCTCCAGGTTGGTCAGGTCGGGAATGAGATCGGCCGCCCACAGAAGCTCGCGGTCGGCGAGCCAGGTGGGCGTGAAGGCCTCGCGGCCATTCTCGGCGGTGACGCGCTCGATCGCGGCGTGGTCGGCCTTCGACGAGGCCGCGCAGAAGGCCAGTGCGACAGGTCCGAGCCCCAGCTCGAACAGGCGATTGCCGCGTCGCGACTGGCAGTAGTAGTCGCGCTTGGGCGTCGCCCGCGCGAGGATCTCGATCTGGCGATCGTTGAGGCCGAAGCGCCGATAGATCGCGGTGATCTGCGGCTCGATCGCGCGTTCATTCGGCAGGAAGATGCGGGTCGGGCAGCTCTCGACGATGGCGGGCGCGATGTTGCTGCCGTCGATGTCGGAGAGCGACTGCGTGGCGAAGATGACGGAGGCGTTCTTCTTGCGCAGGGTCTTCAGCCATTCGCGCAGTTGCTGCGCGAATGCGGGGTCATCGAGGACCAGCCAGCCCTCGTCGATGATGAGCAAGGTCGGCCGGCCGTCGAGACGGCCCTCGATGCGATGGAACAGATAGGTCAGCACGGCGGGCGCCGCACCGGCGCCGATCAACCCCTCGGTCTCAAACGCCTGCACAGTGGCTGTGCCGAGCTGCTCGCTCTCGGCGTCGAGCAACCGACCGGAGGGGCCTCCAACGCAATAGGGCTGGAGCGCCTGCTTCAGTGCCGTCGATTGCAGCAGAACGGCGAGGCCGGTGATGGAGCGTTCGCTCACGGGCGAGGACGCCAGCGAGGTCAGCGCCGACCAGACGTGCTCCTTCGCGGTCGGATCGATGGTGACGCCTTCCTTGGCGAGGATCGCCGTCACCCACTCCGCCGCCCAGGCACGCTCGGCCTGGTCGTCGATCCTCGCCAGCGGCTGCAGCGAAACCGAATTTTCGGAGCCTGCCGAGAGAGACCCACCGAGATCGTGCCAATCCCCGCCCATGGCGAGCGCGGCCGTCCGGATCGAACCGCCGAAGTCGAAGGCGAAAATCTGGTTGTTGCGATAGCGGCGGAACTGCATCGCCATCAGCGACAGCAGCACCGACTTGCCGGCGCCGGTCGGGCCGACGATCAGGGTGTGGCCGACGTCGCCGACATGTAGGCTCAGCCGAAACGGCGTCGAGCCTTCCGTCTTGCCGAACAGCAGCGGTGGGGCCTGGAAATGATCATCGCGCGCCGGCCCCGCCCAGACCGCCGAGAGCGGGATCATGTGGGCGAGGTTCAGCGTTGACACCGGCGGTTGACGGACGTTCGCGTAGGCGTGGCCGGGGATGGATCCGAGCCAGGCCTCCAGCGCGTTGACCCCTTCCGGCATGCAGGTGAAGTCGCGGCCCTGGATCACCTTCTCGACGAGGCGGAGCTTCTCGGAAGCGAGGCCGGGATCCTCGTCCCAGACCGTGACGGTCGCAGTGATGTAGGCCTGACCCACATCGTCCGTACCGAGTTCCTGCAGCGCCAGGTCCGCGTCGGCCGCCTTGTTGGCGGCGTCGCTATCGACGAGCGTCGACGCCTCGTTGGTCATCACCTCCTTGACGATGGCGGCGATCGATTTGCGTTTGGCGAACCACTGCCGCCGAATCTTGGTCAGCAGCTTCACCGCCTCGGTCTTGTCGAGCAGGATCGCACGCGTCGACCAGCGGTACGGGAAAGCGAGCCGGTTGAGCTCGTCTAAAATTCCGGGGTGGGTCGCGGTCGGAAATCCGACAATGGTCAGCGTGCGCAAATGATGCGAACCGAGCCGCGGCTCGAGGCCGCCGGCGAGCGGTTCGTCGGCGAGCAGCGCATCGAGGTGCATCGGCGTCTCGGGCACGCGCACGCGCTGCGCACGCGTCGAGATGGTTGAATGGAGGTAGGTCAACGTGTCCCCGTCATCGAGCCAATCGACCTCGGGCATGAAGCCCTCGACCAATTGCAGGACGCGGTTCGTGCGATCGACGAAGCCGCGCAGCAGCTCCCACGGATCGACGCCGGTCTGGGCGCGGCCCTCGTAGAGCCACGCCTCGACACGCGATGCGTCTTCGGCCGGTGGCAGCCAGACGAAAGTGAGGAAGTAGCGGCTCTCGAAATGCGCGCCGGCTTCCTCGAAGGCATCCTGGCGTTCGAGATCGACCAGGGCGGACGCGGCATCGGGAAAGGCCGAGTGTGGATAGGTCTGCGCGGCGATCCGCTGTGCCTCGACGAAGATTGCCCAACCCGAGCCGAGGCGACGCAACGCGTTGTTCAACCGCGCCGTGACGCCGACAAGTTCGGCCGGTGTCGCGCTGTCCAGGTCCGGCCCACGGAAACGGGCCGTGCGCTGGAAGGAGCCGTCCTTGTTGAGGACGACACCCTCTTCAACGAGAGCGGCCCAGGGCAGGAAGTCGGCGAGGCCGGCGGGGCGATGGCGGTATTCGGTAAGGTTCAGCATAGCAGCCTCAGACGCCAAGATGCGGCGGGTAGCGGAGGTGCCGGCGCACGACGTCGACGAATTGCGGATCGCGCTTGGCCGCCCAGACGGCGGCGGCGTGGCCCACCGCCCAGATCAGCGCGCCGGGAATCCAGAGGCGAAGGCCGAGGGCGATCGCCGCCGCCAAGGTGCCGTTGGCAATTGCGACGGTCCGCAGCGCTCCTCCCATCAGGATCGGGTCGGTGAGCGCGCGATGGACCGGCGCGAAGAAGCCAGGCACGTCGGGATCGACGATCGCAGCCATCAGATCAGCGCCCCGCCGGAGAAGCTGAAGAACGACAGGAAGAAGCTCGACGCGGCGAAGGCGATCGAGAGGCCGAACACGATCTGGATCAGCCGCCGGAAGCCGCCGGAGGTGTCGCCGAAGGCGAGCGTCAGGCCGGTCACGGTGATGATGATGACCGAGATGATCTTGGCGACGGGACCCTGCACGGACTCCAGGATCGAGTTCAGCGGGGTTTCCCACGGCATCGAGGAGCCGGAGGCGTAGGCTGCCGGTGCGAACGCCAGCGAGAGCGCAGCGAAGGTGGCCAAGTCGAGGGCGCGCCGGTGCATCCGGCGGGCGCTAGCGAGAACACGGATCATGATGGGTCTCCGAGGGGCAAGGGGTCGCCGCCCGCCCCGGCGGACTGGACACGGTAATCGCCGGTGGCGGGATCGAGCCCGGCGATGAGGGCGAGTTCGGAGAGACGGCGTTCGGTGCCACGGCCGCGCAGCACCGCGACGAGATCGATGGTCTCGGCGATCAGCGCCTTGGGGACGGTGACGACGGCTTCCTGGATGAGTTGCTCGAGGCGGCGGATCGCGCCGAGTGCCGTGCCGGCGTGAATGGTGCCGATCCCGCCGGGATGGCCGGTCCCCCACGCCTTCAAGAGATCGAGCGCTTCGGCGCCGCGGACTTCGCCGATCGGGATGCGATCGGGCCGCAGCCGGAGCGAAGAGCGGACCAGGTCGGAGAGCGAAGCGACGCCGTCCTTCGTCCGCATCGCGACCAGATTGGGGGCGCGGCATTGCAGCTCACGCGTGTCCTCGATCAGCACCACGCGGTCGCTCGTGCCGGCGATCTCGGCCAGCAGAGCGTTGGTGAGCGTCGTCTTGCCGGTGCCGGTGCCGCCAGCGACCAGGATGTTCTTGCGCGATGCCACGGCAGCACGCAGCGCCGCGGCCTGGCCGGCGGTCATGGTCCCGGCGGCGACGTAGTCGTCGAGGGTGAAGACGGCGACGGCGGGTTTGCGGATGGCGAAGGCCGGCGCTGTGACGACCGGAGGCAGCAGCCCCTCGAACCGCTCCCCCGTCTCGGGCAGCTCGGCCGAGACTCGCGGGCGCTCGGCATGGACCTCGGCGCCGACATGGTGCGCGACTAGGCGCACGATCCGCTCGCCATCGGCGGCGGACAGGGTCCGGCCGGTGTCTTCGAGCCCACCCGACAGCCGGTCGATCCAGAGCCGGCCGTCGGGGTTGAGCATCACCTCGACGATCGAGGGGTCTTCGAGGAAGGCGGCGATTGCCGGGCCAAGCGCGGTGCGCAACATGCGCGCGCCGCGTGAGAAGGCCTCGGAATGGAGTGGAGCAACCGCCACGATCGTCCCCGTCGAAAGGCCAATCGCGACACGCGATTGGCGACGGGGATGATTAGAAAATGCAATAAATGGTACGATTCAACAAGTATTCAGGCAGCGTAGGGGAGCAGCGTAGGTCAGAGAAAAAATACTTGCTCAATACAATGCGCCAATTTTGCCTCACGATTCTCCGGGAAATATCCGACGATGGCGCCGCGACGAGCGGGACCAAAAGCGCAATCTCCAGTACCGGCGACACTTGGCCATCACCCCCATCTGACTCGCCCCTTTCCGGATGACCAGCCGATTGGCGGGTTTTGCAGGTGCTTTGGCGGAAAGCGCTAATGCCTCAATGAGGCCCGGCCACCATTCTTGATCCTGACAATGAGCGCCGTCGCGTGAGCGATGTCCGGACCTTCGGGCACAAAACGGCGGCATCCGAAGTCAGCAGGAGAGTCAATATCATGCAAGTTTCTAAGGCATCTCGCCGCACGGCGCTGCTCGGCTCGCTCGTTATATTGGGCGTATCGATGGCTCCTGCAGTCTTCGCGCAAACGCCCCAGGGCACGGCAGCGTCCCAATCGCCTCAGGACGTGATTGTCGGCAAATGGGAAGCGGACGACGGTACCGTTAAGCTCGACTTGTACAAGTCTGGATCGGAATTCCAGGCCCATCTGCTCTATGGCAACGAGGTCGTGGAAGCGGACCATACGACGTTCAAGCAGGATGCCAAGAATCCGGATCCCACGCTGCGTTCGCGGTCCTTGAAGAACATCGTCTTCATCTGGGGACTCCATTGGGACGATGGCGAATGGAGCGGCGGCTCCCTCTACGACGGCTCGTCCGGGAAAACCTATAGATGCAAGGTCGAGGTCAAAGACGGGAAAATGCTGCTCAGAGGCTATCTCGGCATCTCACTCCTCGGTCAGACCAGGGAATTTCATCGCATCGATGGGTAATCCGGACCCAAGACGGTAATGCGGGACCGGTGCGGTAGCTATATGTGGCGCAATATGCAAATCTATTGGCGTCTCTTGCTAGTGCCTGAGCTCGCTAAAGGTCTATTGCTATTCAGGTGCAATGAGAGGTCATGATGTTCGCTAAATCAAAGAAAACGGCATTGGTTACCGGAGCCTCCTCTGGGATGGGCAAGGATATCGCCAAACGACTTATCAAGGACGGGTTCCAGGTCTATGCGGCGGCCCGCAGCGTCGAGAAGATGAACGATCTCGCCGCGCTCGGTGCGCGGCCGCTGCGCCTCGACGTGTCGAACGAAGACGAAATCAAGGCCGCCGTCGATACGATCCTCGCCGAGGTCGGCGGCGTGGACGTGCTGGTGAACAATGCGGGCTTCGGCCTCTATGGCCCCGTCGAGGACATCACCCTTGACGAGGCGCGCTATCAGTTCGAGGTGAATCTGTTTGGCGCAGCGCGGCTGACGCAACTTCTACTACCGTCGATGCGGTCTAGGCGGTGTGGACGGATTTGATGAGGATGAATGAGAAGGCGAGCGCGACGATTGCGGCGAAGCCGCGCTCTGTCTTCTCGCAGCGCAGGGCGACGCGCTTGAAACGCTTGAGCTTTCCGAAGCACTGCTCGATGCGGGCCCGGCCCTTGTAGAGCGCCTTCGGGAAGAAGGCGGGACGATCCTTCGCGTTGGATTTGAACGGGATGGCGGGCGCGATGCCGCGCGCTCGGGCCAGCGCCCGGTTGGCCTTGGCGTCATAGCCCTTGTCGGCGAGCGCCGCGCGGGGCTTCACATCGGGACCAAGATCCAGCAGCAGCTTGAACAGCGGGCTGTCGCCGGCCTCGCCGCCGGTCAGGTGGAAGGCGATCGGGTGGCCCTCGAAGTCACTCTTGAGGTGGATCTTAGTGGAGAAGCCGCCGCGTGAGCGCCCGAGGGCGTGGCCTTGCTGCCCCCTTTTGCCCCGGCGGCGGAGACGTGGGCACGCACCACGGTGGAATCGAACATCTGAACCAGATGCGCGGTGCGGCTGAGCGAAGCCAGCGTTTCGAAGAACAGCTCGAACACGCCGGCCTGGCGCAGCCGCCAGAACCGTTTCCAGACGCTGTTCCAGGACCCGAACTCCGCCGGCAGCGCCCGCCAGGAGATGTTGTGCACGGTGAAATAGTGCATGGCTTCGAGGAACTTGCGGTCGTCTCGCCCCTTGTCGCCCCGCCGCGAGCGGCAGGCGTGGAACACATCCAGCGCCACCGCCCAATCCTCGTCCGTCATCCGCGTCAGCATGGTCGACCTCGCCAAAAGCCGACCCTCTATGAATCACCGAAACAGCCGGAAGGGAATCCCCCCGCTTCGACCCCGCCAAATCCGTCCACACCGCCTAGTCGCTGCGCGAGATCATGTGCTGTGTTGCTCATGACGGTCCTCGAAAAGAAAAGGCCCGCCGCCCAGGTCCCCGAAGCCTGCTTCGTGGAGTGGTCCGGGCGACGGGCCTCGTTGCAGTCGGCAGCTATTCGGCGGCAATCATCGGCTCGCCCGCGTCGTCATTCTGCGGGACCGGCTCATCGTCGTCCTCCGGCAGTTTTTCGCTGGACTGCTCTGCGGTTTCCTCGCCCGCAGATTCCGGCGCTGCTTCAGCCTCAACGGCGCTGGCCGGTGTGCGGAGCGGCTCGGGCAGCCAGCCGGTGTCGGCCAGGAGCGTCTCCGCCTCGGCCGCCATGTCACCCTTCTTGAGGTGTTCGATCCGATCGGCGGCGCGCTGCCCCTTCGCCTGGGAAACCGCCTGAAGGATGCGAGCCTTCGTCACCCGGCCGAGGAAGTTGTCCACGGTCGGCTTCCACCCGGCTGTCGCCATGTCGAGGTCGACCGCCTGGGCCAGCCGGTCGGCATGGGCTGCCGCACGGGGCCGCCGGTTCCAGGGCTCGTACACCGCGTTGACCGAGAGGCCGACGATGTGGGCGAACAGGGCCGCCTGGCTCTCGCGGTCCCATTCCTGCAGGGCGTCCCAGAGATCGGCGGATTCCTTGGGGAGCGCCTTCGACCAGCTCTCGTGCCGCACGCGGATCGCCTCGGCCGATGCGCTGTCGTTGAGCCCCGGCGCCTGCGTCCCGAAGCTGACGCTCTTCAGATCGAGTTCGAGGCAACTATCCGAGCCGTAGTGGTAGAAGGTCTTCAGCGTCAGGACGTGCAGCGCCGCGACGAAGGCGACGTCCGGTCGCTCGCCGAGCGCGTTACGCAGGCCGAGCGTCCGGTGCGAGGTCAGCTCGGTCATGAGGCGATCGGAGATGGGCGAGAGACCCTCGTCCTCATCTGGCTCTGCGTTTGGCTCGGCCATTACGAGGGCCTCGTCGCCCTCGTAGCCGGCGGCCATAGCGCGTTCATCGTCGCCGTCCTCGTCCGGCTCGGCCGCGGGTTCGGCCGACAACTCATCTTCCGGCTGGATATAGCCGCGCTCGACGCGAAGCTGGCCGTCGGCGCCGATGCTGACGAAGGCGCCGGCACGCGCGATCTCGGCGGCGTCGAACACCACGGGACGGTTGTCGAAACCCTCGATCAGCGTCTCCAGCTCCGACAGTCGCTCATCCACCTCATCCGGAAGCTCGTCGGCGTCCTGGTATTCCTCGGACAGTCGGTCGAACTCGGTCTGGAGCGCGTCGCGGCTCGCTTCCTCCTCGGCCGACAGCGGCACGGCCTCGCCGCGAAGCTGGCGCAGGCCGAAGGCGTGTCCGTAAGCGAAGTCAGGCGCGACCTCGATCCACTTCCAGCCTTCGGCGGCGATCGCCTCGGCGTCCGCCTTCAGCTTGTTGGCCACCATCTGGTCGACGAGCGGGACATCCTGCAGCCAGCCACCATCGTCGCCCTGGAACAGGTCGCGCAGCACGGTGCCCCCCGCCGCCACATAGGCGTCGAGGCCGATGAACTGCGCCCGCTTGTCCGACGCACGGACCGCGCCCTCGGTCAGCATGCGGCGGATGACGTAGGGCTGCTTGTCGTAGGAGACCTTGAGGCGCTCGAAGACCTGCTCCTGGCGCTCATGGTCGCCGGAGACGGTGAAGGCCATGAGCTGGTCGAGCGTCATGCCGTCCTCGGCATAGACGTCGAGCAACGCCGGCGAGACCGACGCCAGCTTCAGGCGCTGCTTCACCACGTTGACCGAGACGAAGAAGGCGGCGGCGATCTCTTCTTCGGACTGGCCCTTCTCGCGCAGCGCCAGGAAGGCGCGGAACTGGTCGAGAGGGTGCAATGGCGCGCGCTGGACGTTCTCGGCGAGCGAGTCCTCCTCGGCGATACCGCTGTCGCGAACGATGCACGGTACCGGCGCGGTCTTGGCGAGACGCTTCTGCTTCACCAGCAGCTCCAGCGCCCGGTAGCGCCGGCCACCGGCCGGGATCTCGAACATGCCGGTCTCAACGCCGGCCTGGTCGACGACAGCGCGCACGCTGAGGCCCTGTAAGAGGCCTCGGCGGGCGATATCGTCGGCCAACTCCTCAACCGAGACGCCGGCCTTCACGCGCCGGACGTTCGACTGGGAGAGCAAGAGCTTGTTGAAAGGGATGTCGCACGAGGACGACAGGGTGATCTTCTGAACAGCAGTAGCCATCGGGATATACTCCGCGACGGGCGCCGAGAGCCTCTCTCTCGGACTGAAACCCGTCACGAAGCGAAGCGCCGCCCTCTTCCTCTGAAGGGGCAGCGCCACGTTCCGGCGATAGGCAAGACACGGAAGCGCAAAGCCGGAGACACGTAAAGCCGTGTTTCCGGCTTTGCGGATATCAGGCAGCTCGGTCGAGCAGCTTCTTCGCCTTGGCCTCCAGGTCGAGGCGGGCGTCCTGATGCGGCTTGTCGCGGGCGACGGCGGTGATGCCCTGCACGAAATCGAAGACGGACTCGGGCGGGCGGCCTTCCTCTGCCAACACCGCGTCGATGATCTTTCCGGTTTCCGCCTTGGAGAAGCCGCGCCGGCGCAAGAAGCTAGCCCGGTCCTCGTCGTTGCGCGCCACGATCCGCTCACGGGCCGCCTTGATGCCGTTGACGAAGGGCATGGGCGAGGAGTTGGCAAAGTTCAGCAGCGCTGGTGCTGCCTCGTGCGCGAACCGATTGGCGGCATATTTGGAGTGGCGGATGGTGATCTCTTCGAAATCCTCCACCCCCCAGAGGTTTCGATTTTGACAGACCGCCCGGAGATAGAAGCTGGCCATGCCGAGCGTCTTGGCGCCTACCTCGGAGTTCCAACAGTAGAAGCCCCGGAAGTAGAGATCGGGCGATCCGTCCGGCAGCCGACCGGCCTCGATCGGATTGAGATCGTCGACCAGGAAGAGGAAGACGTCACGATCCGAGGCATAGAGCGTCGTCGTGTCCTTGCTGATGTCGACGCGGGGATTGTAGATCCCGGTCGACCAGTCGAGCACGCCGGGAACCTTCCAGCGGGTGTCGCCGGTGCCGTTGCCAGCGATGCGCTGCACGGCCTCGACCAGTTCGTAATCGTGGATACGGCCATAGTCGGGCCCGGTGACGGCGCGCAGCTCGACACGGCCGCCGTCGAGTTCGAGGGTCTTGACCTGCTCAGCGCGATGCGACGTAAGGCCGTATTGCAGGTTGATGCCGGCGAGCGCGGCCGGAAGCTGCCGCAGATAGGCCGCCGGCGCGCCGATCAGGCTGGCGAGTTGGCCGAAGCTCCAGTGGGTCGGGGCCACGGGCGCGTCCGCGCCTGGCAGGATCAGCGACAGCCGCTCGGGATCGGAGCGGTTCGCCTCGAAATGGATGAGGGCGCTCTCCACCACCCGCGTCCGACTGCGCTCCGAACGCTCCCGGACGGTGCGCGCGAGATCGGACAGCGACAGATAGCGCTCGTCGTCAGGCCGCGAGAACCATTCCGATGATACGCGTCCGACCCGCTCGCCGCGGCTCACATCCACCTTATAGCCGCCGCTCGTGTCGCGGCGCGCGTCGAGAACCTGCATGTTCATGGGACGAATCTCCATGACGGGCACCGGAGGCCTCTCCTCCGATCCTAAACCCGTCACGGCAAAGCCGTCCGCCCTCTCACTCTATAGGGGGCGTTGCGGGGGGATCTCCCCGCAGAAGGGGGTGTGCCGGCGACTGTGGCGCCGGCCAGGGGGAAGGCATTCCCCTTCACGAGCCCTCTCTTTGTCGGTGTCGAGGCCGCATCAGGCATCTACGCGGGCGAGCGCACGCCAGAAGCTGGTCGCCGCGTCTCGCAGTATCGTTGCCGCCCCGATCGTCTCAGACGTCGCTACCTTAATCATGCTGCTGAATTCGGCCTCAGATAGCCGGCCCTGGACGATGTCGCGGACCAGTTGGCATCCACCCGTCGCTCCGCAACGCCGAATATCGAAGACGCCCTCCTGAGCCTCCTCGACCAACTCATCGAGGCGTTCCAGGTCTCCGTTGCAGCGCTTGAGGATTTCTTCCTGAACGCGCTGGGTGAAGCCAGAAATCTCGTTATAGGCCGAGACCGCCTCGTCGCCCGAAAAGGTCGAAGCAAGGCGCGAAAGGGCGCTGATGCCTGAAGGGCCCTCGGCCGTGCCAATGCGATCTTGCAAGACAGGCGGGAGCTCCAGGAGCTTCAGGTATCGACGGATCGTGGCGATCGAGCACGCCGACTCCTTGGCGACACCCTCATATGAGCCGTGTTTCGCATAGAGCGCCTGAAGGGCCTTTGCTTTGTCGATCGGGTGCATGTCCGCGCGATGGACGTTCTCGATCAGCGAAAGGCTGATCGCATCGGCGTCGCTCAACCCTTGCCGGACGAAACATGGCACAGGGTCAAGCGGGACGAGCTTGCAGGCGAGATAGCGTCTTTGGCCGACGAGGATTTCGAACCGTCCGTCCGCGAGCGGGCGGACAGTCAGCGGTGACAAAAGGCCTTTCTCGCGGATGCTCGCCGCAAGTTCTTCGACGGTCGAGTCTTCTTGGCCAGCGTCGAGCGCCTTGCGGACATTCAGGTTCGAGACGACGAGCTGGGCCAGGGGGATGGACGTGGCGTGCATTTGAAGACCTCCTTGGGTTGGTAGTCCCCTTCGATATCAGGGCGAAAATGCTGGACTTCTGATTTCGATGGCGCTTGTAAATGATGCATGCTCACGGTCGCCGAACTGATAACCGCCATGGACGGATCTGGCCGCCGCCTCACACCACGGACGGCGAGGAACTGGTGGTCGATCGGCCTCCTGCCTCGCCCGGCTCGTACCGGCCTTGGCCAAGGCGTCGGGACGGTCAGCTTTTGGCGCGATCGCCGGGTGTTGGTACAGGCGCAGATCGCGCATGATCTTTTGGGCCGAGGGGTCAGCTTGGAGGGCGCGGCAGCTGGCCTTTGGTTGGTTGGTTTCCCGGCGCCGATCAAGGTCGTCCGCCAAGCGTTCGCGCGTCAGGTCGCAGGACATTTCCGGCGTGGTCGCGGTCGGTCACGCGACGGGCTTGAAACAGGGCTTTGGGAGGGCGTCGGCCGGTTTGTCAGACAGAATGCGCGGGTTCGAGGCGGCTCGGGCGAGGATGACGAAAGCATCGCGCTCTATGCTTTGACCGGAGAGCTGTTGGAGCTGTTGTACGGAGTCGGTGACGGGGTCCCCGAGGGGGCGGATTCTCGACAGTGGGCTGCTGATACGGCGACCGAGATGTTCTCTCAGCTCGAGTTCCTGGCGCCGCTCAGCGGCGTGGAGATGGCTCCTTCCGTGCGAGCGGAGACGGTCGAAGAAGTCGTGACCTGGATCAGCGAGACCGCATCGCTGCAACGCCAGCAGGACGCTATCACCCACGCTCAGCCACATGATTGGGCCCGTGCGCGCCGGATAATGCGGGTGGTGATCGGTCTGCTCGATCGCGCGGATGCGGCGGCGTCGCCCGAACAGCATGCGGCGAACCGAGCATTGTTCACGCGGCTGGCTATTGGATGGGCCAGACTCCTATTCCCTGTGGTGCTGGCCATGGTGAGAAATCCCCAGCAGCGCCAAACGGTGACAAGGACGATATTTACGGCAGGTGCGATCGTTCGGCGCGGGCCCGTCAGCACGCGAATTGAACAGGGAAGGAAGAGAGCTAAGAAAGCGTCTGCGCGCTAACCTTCATGGCGTCGGTGACGCCTGGAGATGGTCGAGCGCTTCTAGGCGCTCGCGCATATCGAGCAGCTTCAGGGCAGCGGCGGTCATCGCTTCGGCGATCGTCGGATAGGTTTCCGCCGAACTCATCGAAACGCCGTCTGAGAACGTCACCGTCGCTTGATAGCCGTTGCCCTTGGGCGTGGCTGACAGCGTGATTGTAGGCATATCGCTTCGCCTCCGCCGGATATCATAGCGGAAGAAGGACGCTCACGACAGTTTAGCGGGTCCGCGAGTGCAGTGAAATTCCCGCGCACCTTGTCGATCATGAGAATGCCGGGTCGCGCTCTCCTTCAAGGGACCCTTCGGAATTGCCCTGGCTATAGGCTAGCCGCTGGGTCCGGCCAGCAGGCCCCTCCCGCCGGCGAGGCTCCTTCGATTGGGCGGCTGCCTTGATCCCAATCAACATACCATTGACTTCCAATTATCATGGCCCATAGTTCCAATTTTCGGGGTCATGGAATCGGCATGTATCAGCGGCTTGTGGAACACCGGACAGAGGAAGCCCTTTCGGACACACCGGTGGTGCTGATCGTCGGCCCGCGCCGCGCCGGCAAGACCACCCTGGTGCGCAAGATGGGTGACGCCGGGCGGACTTACATCACCCTCGATGATCAAACGACGCTTGACGCCGCACGGTCCGACCCGGTGGGCTTCATTCGCGGTTTGGATCAGGCGATCATCGATGAGATCCAGCGCGTGCCCGACCTGCTACTGGCGATCAAGAAGACAGTGGACGAAGACTATCGCCCGGGCCGTTTTCTGCTGACCGGTTCCGCGAACGTCCTCACATTGCCGCGCGTCGCCGATAGCCTGGCCGGGCGGATCGAGACCATCCACATGCTGCCGTTGGCCCAAGCCGAGGTGACGGGCAAAACGCCGCAATTTCTGGAACGCCTGTTTGACGGCAAGCTGCGGGGCGATCCGGCGGCGATTATCGGCGACGATCTTGTCAAGCTAGTGCTCGTCGGCGGTTTTCCCGAGGCGATCAGCCGCGACAGCGAACGGCGGCGCCAAGATTGGGCGCGATCCTATTTGACCTCGGTCCTCACTCGCGACTTGAGGGACATCGCTGACATCGAGAAGCTGACGGAGCTGCCGAAGTTCGTCCGCCTCTTGGCGGAGCACTCGGGGCAGTTGGTAAACTACTCGCAGTTCGGTGGGAGCATCAATGTCAGCCACAAGACCGGGCAGCGCTATGTGACGCTCCTCGAACAGGTGTTCCTCGTCGCGACGTTGCAGCCCTGGTACACGAACGCGCTGAAGCGGATTGCCAAGACGCCCAAGCTGCATTTCCTCGATTCCGGTCTGCTCGCAACCACGCGCGGATTGAGCTTCGACCGGCTGAAGGCAAACCGCGGCGACTTCGGCGCACTGCTGGAGAGCTTCGTGTTCTCCGAGGTCATGAAGCTCATGACGGGTTCGGAGTTGCGGCTGACGCCGTATCATTTCCGCGATCAGCAGATGCACGAGGTGGATATCGTCCTGGAGCGCGATGACGGCATGATCGTCGGCATCGAAGTGAAAGCGGCGGCCACGGTGAAATCCAGCGACTTCGCCGGCCTGCGCACGTTAGCCGAGGCATGCAAGGACCGATTTGCCTTCGGCGTCGTGCTCTATGACAGCACTGATCTTGTGCCCTTCGGCGACAAACTAGCGGCCGCGCCGCTGTCATCACTATGGGGATGACGCCAATGGGCATGGGGAGAAATGGAAATGAATCATCTCCAGCAACATCAATGCGGAGAGGATCGCCTTCGATGAGTGTCGAGGTTTGAGCGCGCCCTCTCCACCATCCGCAGCAGGCGGAGCCAAGGCTGCGCTCGACGGCTACGAGTATCAGCTCGGCGTCTCGGTGTTGGCCGCTCTACGGTTGCTGCTGATCACCAAGTCGGCAAGCCGGATCACGCTCGAACCCGCCAACGAGGAAGATCTGGAGTCGGACCTCGAACCCGCAACGCCTGGCCGCGTCCAACCTAGCGCGAACCTGGCAGACGGCTACAAGCTCGTCGTGCAAGTGAAGCTCCGCAACAGCGGCCCCTGGTCAATCACCGATTTCGAATCGTTGCTCAAACGCGGCACGACCCGTCGACCGGCCAAACATCATCTCGACGATCCTGGCACGCGCTATCTTCTGATCACTAACGCCGACGCGAGCGGCGTGGCGCGTGACCTCTTGGTGCAGGGCCTGGAGGAGTGGCCGGAAGAGCAGACTTTCCCGGCCAGCCTATCTGGGACGCTACCCCATGCACCGGAAGGTCGGATCGCTATCTGGGGCGTTCTCACCGAGCGTCTCTTGGACTTGGAGATCAGCGACATCCTCGGCTCTCTTTTGCGGGTGCCGCAAGGCCGACAAGCAGAGTGTCGCACACGGCTACGCGACGAGGCTCGGCGGCGAATGCGCGGGACGAGTCCGGGTGTGTGGACGCGCGAGGACTTACTGAGCGTTGTCCGCGGCTGTGGCGGCTATTTGGCGAGCGCTCCCCAACTCGAGGCATTCGTGCCACCGGCAAACTACCGGGCCCTGAGCGATTTGCTCGAACGGCGGAATGGCCTCGTCATCACTGGGCCTTCGGGGACCGGCAAGACCTGGACGGCGCTGGCGCTGGTTGATCAGGCGCGGCAGCGGCCTTCCGCGCCTGAAATCATTCAGGTCAACGTCAACAACGGCCCCTCAAGCATGCGGACGCTGACCGACACCGGTCCGAAGCTCTTCTATGTCGAGGATCCGTGGGGGCAGTATAGCTTGCGGGGTGGCGCCGACGTCTGGACCGAGCAGCTACCGAGGCTGCTGCGCGAGGCGCACGCCGGGCATCAGTACGTTATCACCTCGCGTAGCGACATGCTCGGCCAAGCCAAGGCCGACGAGAGTCTCAAACGTTGGACAGGGGTGCTAGACGCCGACCAGTACCGGGATGGCGAGCTCGCAAATATCTACGACAAACGCTTAGAGTTCCTGGCGACCGAACTGCAGGCCAAGGCCCTGGATTTCCGGACGGACGCCTTGGAAGCGCTTGAAACACCATTCGAGATCGACCTGTTCTTTACGTACATGGCCGACGGCCCTGAGCCGGACGAGGTCGACCCCGCCTTCTTTCGGCGGATTCTCGCGCTGGCCCATCGCGATGCCGTGGAAGGCGTGGTCGTTTCTTATCTGAATGCGAGTGATCAGACCGGCTGGTCGGCAATCATCTGGGCGCTGCTGACGTCCAGAACGCAATTTGACCGCGGCCAGTTGATCGGGCTTAGCCGACAACTGCGGATCACGGACCCGACTCTTCTCGATGGGCTGGAGAAGCTGGTGAATCGGCTCGTCGTGACGCGCCATCTGCGCCAGCCCGGCCAGACCGTGAGCTTCTCACACCCGAGCGTTCGCGCTGGTTTCGAGATCTTCATCAAGGAGAATTGGGCGCGAAGCGAAACGGCATTGACGTCGATGATCTCCGCCCTAACCCAGTTGGGCGGTTCGCAGCGAGACTGGGCGCTCGAGACCGCGGCGCGTTCACTCAAGGCGATCGCCGATCTGGTCGCGGCCGCCGAAAATCTCGACATGGAGTTTGAGGCTCATAGCGCCAGTCGGGCTAGGATCGACGCTTGGCTGGAAGAGAGCTTGGTCGATCCGCGAGCCGATTTCCGGCCCGTGCTGCAACTGGCGTCCGACGTCGGCACGCAGAACTCCACCCCGTCGGAACTCGCGCGCTGGTTCATTAAGGGTATACGGCGCGGCGGGCAGTTCTTCCTCGACAGATGGCAGCCGCCGAGCTTCGACGACGCTTGGTATGAGCGCGTCTCGGCCGATCCTCGATCGTTCGTGATCGCGGATCGGTTTGTCTGCGAGCAATTGCCTGAGGATCGGGACGGCTTCGGCGATAACTTTCCGCACAAGCTCGATCGGATCGCGACTGGCCTCACGCCGGCCTTTCTCGCGGCAGCGCGCAAATTGGTTGGCTCCGGCTTCGACAGAAATGTCGGCGCGGTGGCGGCTGGCGCCGTGCGAGATCTCGACCGCTATGAAGAGGTGCTCGAGGCGGCGCTCGATGAGCTGGCGAGGCTTCGCCGTTCCTATGAGCGAGAGGGCAAGGAACAATGGCGTGCCATCGAAGACGGGGAATGCGACGCGGCTGTTGAGGAAGGCTATCAGTCCCAACATGAGGACGATGGCTATGCAGCCGGCATTTTCGTTGATGCCTATGTAAGGCAGGTGAGATCGCTCGGACGGTGGCGGAGCCTGACAGAGCATCCGCGGATATCCGAGCTGTGCCGCGCCTGGGCGGACGAGGTTGCTCGAGAAAGCGGTTCGGTTTCGCTTGAAGAAATTCGGGCCGTCATCTCCGTCGCAGCAAACAACAATGACGAAGATCGTGCCTGGGAGGCAGCGCGCAAGCACTGGCAAGCTCCGCTCATCTCAGACCTTCAACAGCGGATTCTTTCCAATCCGAGCGATGAGAGCTTGCGCGGTGCGCTCGCCTATTGCGCCTTGATCAAAGCGCCGGCCGCGCTTGCGCAGTGCTTCGAGCGATTGGCCGCAACACCCACATCGTTTGTGCATCTGCTTGTGGACACGCATGCGGCGCAGCGCCGCATTTCGAGCAAGACGCGGGCGCGGCGGATACGATCTCTCCTTGCGATGCTTCCGGGTGTGGCCGTCGAGATATTTCAGGCCCTATCCGTGAATAACAAAGCCGCATCGGCTGTCGGCCGAGAGGCCCTGTCCCTGCTGGACCAAGCGGCACAAGCAGCGACGCCGTCAGTACTCGACGAGATCGTGCCGATAATGATCGCCAACAGCGGCATCCCGTCAGCGGCCATCCGACGTTGGCTTGTTGAAGCCACGGACCATCGACTCGCCAAGGCCGCTGCCGAAGCTGCGATCCTCATCAAGGACGACGCGCTGGTATGGCTCGCGCTCGATCATAGTCGAGCGGACGCCCGTGAGGCTGCCCTTCCGTATCTTGCCGCGCGACTGCCAGACCCGCTGCCCCCGCGCCTCCTGGATTTCTCGTCCGATCCAGGTAGCCGGGTCCGGCGCGCCCTGCTCAGCATTCTTGCGACGCGGCGGTGCGCCGAGCATCAGAGCGTGCTCCGCAAACTAATCGATGATGATTGGTCGGATGCTGAAGCGTTCCACAACGATGAGCCGTCCTATCCCATCGCGCGTGAGGCGGTGGCCGGGCTGGCCGCCTACGGCAGCCTTTCGGACGACATTGGTGAGGCCTTATTGTTTAGGGCTGAACGCACAGACGACCGCTCGCTTGGCATGGTGGCGTTAGAGACCGCCGCGCAATGCGGCAGTCCCGCCATACGCAAGAAGATCTGGGCTCTTTCCTTCATCGACCAAGCCCGCTGGGTCAGGGTCGACGCCATAGATGCACTGAGTCAGGCCGATGTAGTCGAAAGCGAGATTCTCGACGCGATCACCGCCAAACTCCTCCTACGATTAGCGCCGCCCTTGGCCGCTTCCGCCTGCGTGTTGCTCGCGACTCACGGTCGGGTCGAGGCCGTGGTCGACGCGATGGAGCGGGTTGCATATTCGACCAAGCGGCGCGCGCTGTTGCTCCTTGGCGCCTGTCGCCTAGCCGCCCGCGACCGACCAGCCGCGCTCAGGCTGCTGGCGTTGCTCGGATCAGATCACCCCGCGCGGCGGCTGCTCGATCTGGGCGATGACGAACGATTGCCGAAAGCAGTGCTCGACGATCTTGGCCATATTCGCATTCGTAAGGCCGTGTGGAGTTGGCTCGACGACAAAATCGCAAAGGACTGAAGCCGGGCGCCCGGGCTCTGGGGGAGCCAGGGCGCGAAATTGATGAACGGAGATGTCGCATGACGCGGCCACCAAAGCATAGCAATCCGCCTGAGAAGGCCTTCGACCTGCTGGCTTTGGCTGCGGCCTTTGCTCAGCGGCATGGGCTAGACCTCAACGATCCCGCTCTGGTCGAGCGATTTCTCGCCGACGCGGCTGATCGCCTGAAGGCCGCGCTTGCCGATCCAACTCTTCTTCATGGCGCGCGAACTGAGCGTATGTTCGAGGCAACGGTCCTCAGCCTTGGTCGCTTCCGACTGTTCAAGACCGAGGATGTTGGGCGGGTCCACGCCGCGACGACCTTCCGTGCTGCGGACTATCGGGTCGTCCTGGACGACGGCGAGCAGTGGCTCGTCGAGGTCAAGAACGTGCGCTGCGAAAATCCGCAGAAGCAGCGAACGACAATGTCCGCCGCATATCTCGCTTCGCTGCAAGCCTATGCTGACGCAGTAGGCGCTCCGTTGCGGCTCGCCCTTTACTGGTCCCGCTGGAACCTGTGGACTGTCATTGCACCAGATCGTTTCCGCCGGCCTGACGGCGGCCTTCGTGTCACGATGATGGAAGCGGTCATCGCCAATGAGTTTGGCCGTTTGGGCGACGTGTCGATTTGGACAAAGCCGCCACTGCGGCTCGTCCTTGACGCCGCGACCGATAAGCCTCGAAAGCTCAGCGCCGAGGGATTAGCAGAATTCATCATTGGATCGGCGCGGGTCTATAGCGGCGACACCGAATTGACCGATCCACGGGATCGCCGCCTTGCCGAGATACTCTTCTTCTACGGCGAATGGCCGACGGAGGGGCCGTTAGCCGTCATGGGGGATGACGGCATCGGAGGGGTCGAATTCGTGGCCGCCCCGGAAGAGCCTTCCGATCAGGGTTTTGACGGGATTGGTTGGGCAAGCCGGATCTTCACGCGGTATTTCGCGACCCGGACGGTGGACGGCGACCAAGTCATCCAACTCAATGGCGCGCCAGTCCCTGAATGGTTTGCACCACTCGCCGCCAGGGACTTCAAACGCAGCCAACTTCCGCTCTGGCTCTTCCACCAGCAGCCCTCGAATGCGGCGCTGCCGGACGAAGAGTATGGCCAGCGCGGAGTTGGCTCATGAAGCGCCCACCAACTTATAGGAGCCTGATGGCCAGTGCTGGGATCGGTGGGCTTTCGACAGACGAAGCGTTCCTCCGCACCGGAATTCTTATCGACATGTGCGCGGCGCCGCGGCGCAAGGCTGGAATTGCAAGGGCGCTTGCTTGGTGTGACGAGTTGGAGGCCCGAGACCTAAGCCCAGCCGAGCGCGGCCAACTGGACTACTTCCGAGCCAACGCCTGGAACACCCGTCGGCCACGACGCCGGAGCAGCGACGTCTGGTTATGGGACCAGCCGGCACTTCAGCAGGAAATTTTCTTCCTGCGCCGCGCCGTCAGCGCCGAAAGCTTCTCTGCTGTCGAGCACTATCGTCGATGCGAGATCCTAGGCGGTGTGGACGGATTTGATGAGGATGAATGAGAAGGCGAGCGCGACGATTGCGGCGAAGCCGCGCTCTGTCTTCTCGCAGCGCAGGGCGACGCGCTTGAAACGCTTGAGCTTTCCGAAGCACTGCTCGATGCGGGCCCGGCCCTTGTAGAGCGCCTTCGGGAAGAAGGCGGGACGATCCTTCGCGTTGGATTTGAACGGGATGGCGGGCGCGATGCCGCGCGCTCGGGCCAGCGCCCGGTTGGCCTTGGCGTCATAGCCCTTGTCGGCGAGCGCCGCGCGGGGCTTCACATCGGGACCAAGATCCAGCAGCAGCTTGAACAGCGGGCTGTCGCCGGCCTCGCCGCCGGTCAGGTGGAAGGCGATCGGGTGGCCCTCGAAGTCACTCTTGAGGTGGATCTTAGTGGAGAAGCCGCCGCGTGAGCGCCCGAGGGCGTGGCCTTGCTGCCCCCTTTTGCCCCGGCGGCGGAGACGTGGGCACGCACCACGGTGGAATCGAACATCTGAACCAGATGCGCGGTGCGGCTGAGCGAAGCCAGCGTTTCGAAGAACAGCTCGAACACGCCGGCCTGGCGCAGCCGCCAGAACCGTTTCCAGACGCTGTTCCAGGACCCGAACTCCGCCGGCAGCGCCCGCCAGGAGATGTTGTGCACGGTGAAATAGTGCATGGCTTCGAGGAACTTGCGGTCGTCTCGCCCCTTGTCGCCCCGCCGCGAGCGGCAGGCGTGGAACACATCCAGCGCCACCGCCCAATCCTCGTCCGTCATCCGCGTCAGCATGGTCGACCTCGCCAAAAGCCGACCCTCTATGAATCACCGAAACAGCCGGAAGGGAATCCCCCCGCTTCGACCCCGCCAAATCCGTCCACACCGCCTAACCAATCTCGGAAATCTGCTCAGCCATCTCGGGCGCTCGATTGAAGCGCTGGAGATCTGGCGACGAGCCCTGGAAGTTGATCCCGAATTTTGGATGGCCCGCGGCAATCTCGGATCAGGCCTGATGCGCCTTGGTCGGCTTCACTACGACCGCAACCAAGGTGCTGTCATGCTCCTGTCCGCGCACAAGGAACTCGTGCGCGCCCTGGGGGACGCTGAGAAGTATCCGATTTTTGGCTCTCCCGAAGCGCGCGCTTACTTCGACCAGCAACGCCGCGATATCGAGGCCAACGTCGACCTATCCACCGTCGCGGAGAATTTCGAACCGGGCGGCTACGCAATCGGCCGGTCGAAACGGGAGCGCCAGTATCGTTTGTGGTGTCTGCGTCACGACTTGTTCCTGAACCTCCTCAACGAGCTCGGCCCCGACACCGTGGCGGCACATGATCCACTGGTTCTGCCGTCATTCGTAACGAAACTCGGGGGGCCGCCAGTGCTGATCGGCTATTTCAATCAGCTAAAACAGGAATTCGTATCGGCGCGGTGGTCGTTCTTCGAGGGCATCCAGGACGGCCCTGCGCACCTATCGGACAACGGCGTCCTCTTGGTCAACACGCTCGACTATCCGAGCTATGGGCTCAGTGTCGAAAAGATTCGAACGGCATATCGAACCGCGTATTCGTTGTTCGACAAGATAGCTTTCTTCCTAAATCAATACATGGCGCTCGGACACGCCGATCAGGACGTCTCCTTTCGTGCAGTGTGGCGCCCAAAGAAGGGGAAGGGGCCGCGCGGGATCCTCGCCGCGCTTGCCGCATCGAAAAATCTGTCCTTCCGCGGCCTTTACTGGGTCAGCAAGGACCTTTTCGAAGAGGCTTTTGTTGACGTGGCCGATCCGGACGCGCGCGCCCTTCACGAGCTGCGTATCCACCTCGAGCACCGCTACGTGAAGGTTCACGAGCTGATGGTTGGCCCGGCGGGGCGCCGGGACGCGGCAGGCGATTTGTTCGTCGACACGCTGGCATATTCGATCTCGCGCTCGGACCTTGAGGCCCGTACCCTCAGGCTGCTGAAGCTGGTGCGCGCAGCGCTTATCTACCTCTGCCTCGGTATGCATTGGGAAGAGCGGCGGCGCATGAAGCGGCGCCGAAGCAAACGGCTTATCGCGAGCCAGACGCTTCCCACGGTCGAAGACCGGTTCAAGCGCAAGTATTAGGCTCAGAACCCAATCACCGGATTGATACGGTTGGAGTTTGGTGATTCATTCCATTGCGGGGGCGACTGAGGTGATGATGGCGTCGCTGTTCTGGTTGACTGACGAGGCATGGGCCTCGATCGAGCCGCATCTACCGCATAACCAGCCCGGAGCCAGGCGGGTGGACGATCGCCGGGTGATCTCGGGGATTTTCCACGTGCTGAAGAGTGGCTGTCGGTGGGTTGATTGCCCGGCTGCCTATGGTCCCGCCACAACGATCTACAATCGCTTCAACCGGTGGTCGCGCCGAGGGTTCTGGCTCAGGTTGCTTGACGCACTGGTGGAGGCTGGTGCGGTGACCAAAAGCACCGCGATCGATAGTACTTACGTGAAGGCGCAGCGATCAGCCTTCGGAGGAAAAGGGGGGCGCAAGCGCAAGCGATCGGTCGGTCGCGCGGCGGCCAGACCACCAAGGTCCACGCGCTCACCGATGTCATCGGCCGCCCCTACGCGCTGATCCTCACGCCGGGTAACGTCGCCGATGTGACCGCAGCGCCTGAACTGCTCGCCCGTGCCCGAGGCGCTCGCTACCTGCTGGCTGACAAAGGGTACGACGCCGATGCATTGCGCCGCTCGCTGCGTCAGGTCGGCACCGTGCCCGTCATCCCCGGCCGGGCGAGCCGAAAGCCCCGTATCCGCTACGACCACGAGCGCTATCGGGAACGCCACCTGATCGAGAACGCCTTTGGCCGACTAAAGGACTTCCGTCGCGTCGCTACCCGCTACGACAAGCTCGCCATCAACTTCCTGTCCGGCGTTGCCCTCGCCACTGCTCTGGCCTTCTGGCTCTGAACGAGTCTGGACCCTAGCTCCGGGCCGATCAACGCGTGACTGTTCACATAGTACGCTTTTCACATAGTACGCTTCTCGCCCAGGACCGGAAGCTCGCCTGCGGTATATCGGCGCGAGACTTCCTGACTGGGCGTAGGGTATGCGAGTGGTGGATCATCGGCATCATGCTCGCCGCAACACTCTTTCGATACGCACGCGCTGGTAGCCGTGCGCATGCACATGCTGACGAAGCTGGCGGATGTCGCGCACGCCAAAAGCGACGGCGGCCTTCAAAGGGCTGGCGAACGTCGCGTAGTAGGACCAGCGGGCGTCAGCGGGGAGCGCGGCGTTCTGGCGGCGGTCGGTGAGAACCACGTCGCGCGGATCGCTGGTGTTGCGGAAGGCGTGGAAGGTGATCCAGTCGGCGCGACGATAGCGCGCCGCCTTGCTGAACGGGACCGACTGGACCTTTACGTCGCTTTGGTCGAGCACCCAATCGCGCTGCTCAAGAATCTGTCGGACCATATGGCCGACCATCTGCTTCACGCGGTCGGCCAGCACCTCTTCGCGAAACTCGGCGAGGAGTTGCTCTTCGATACCTTCAACGGCCGGCTTGCTCAGCTCCGAAGCCGTTTCCAGGCGCGCGACATTCTCTGGCGTCGTCAGGAACGACCAGATGCGTTGACCGAGATCCGTCGCATAGAGCGAGGCAAATTTGTCGGGGCTGTAGGTAAACATGAGAGGCCCTCCTTTACCGGGTAAATATGGCCGGTTATAAGAGCTTGTCAATGTCATTGGCGACGGGCCGAGCGGCATTGCGACGGGGAGGCCGATTTGGACTTCGACGATCTTGTAACCGCGCTTGCGCCGCCGCCGAACCGTGTCGGAAAGGCGGATGGCGAGCATGAGCACCACCTCTATGAGGGCGCGGTGATGGTCGCCTATGCCATGCACCTGCTGTGCACCGAGGGCGCGCGCGATGTCCGCATCCATCCCGACGGCGAGCACGGCAAGCAGTTCGATTTCGCGAGCTGGCTGGCGCGTCGAGGCTTCACGATGGTGTCGACGCTCGGCACGACGTCCTATGGCGGCCTCTATCGGAATGCGGACGGACAGACGATCACGGTCAACCCGAGGTCTGGGCTCGGTGATGTCGTCGCCGAGGCCGGCGGCCAGGTCATCTCGGCCGAGTGCAAAGGCGGTATCATCAACACGCGCCATTCGGGCCAGGTGTCGCGGCTCTACAAAGGTCTTTGCGAGACAGTCGGCATGCTGATGGCGACGCCGTCGCCGGGACGCCAGGTTGCCGTCGTGCCGAAGACTGATGCCACCGTCCGGCTTGCCGAGCGTCTCGCCCCGCGCTGTGCCCTGGCCGGGATTACTATCGCGCTGGTCGGAAGCCGCGGGGAGGTCGTCGACGTCGCGCCGGGGCTGGACGGTGCGGAACTGCCGGGACAAACCGACGATAAGAAGAAAGGGGCAGCGGGGAAATGCTGAACAGGGGTTCCGAGTGGCGCCGGTGGGAGCCGCACATTCATGCACCGGGTACGGCGATGAACAATCAGTTCAGCGGCCCGACGGCGTGGGACGATTACTTGGCCGCGCTAGAGAAGGCGACGCCGACGATCGAGGCGATCGCTGTGACCGACTATTATGTGACCGACACCTACGAAGAGGTGCTTCGGCACAAGGCGCTCGGCCGCTTGCCCAAGGCCGCGTTGATCTTCCCGAATGTCGAACTGCGGCTTGACGTGGCGACCGGCAAGGGCGGTTTCGTCAATCTCCACCTGTTTGTCAGTCCGGAAGATCCGAAGCACATCGAGGAACTGCAGCGGCTGCTTTCGCGGCTCCAGTTCAACGTCATGCAGGATCGCTTCGACTGCACCCGTGCCGATCTTATCCGGTTGGGCAAGAAGGCCGATCCGACCATCACCAACGATGGCGCCGCGCTTGCCTACGGGGCCAACCAGTTCAAGGTGAATTTCCAGAAGCTGCGCGAGGTGTTTTCGGAGAGTGGCTGGGCAAAGAAGAACATCCTCATCGCGGTCGCCGGCGGAGCGACCGACGGCACGTCTGGCGTGCGCGAAGCCGCCGACCAAACCATCCGACGCGAAATCGAAGGCTTCGCCCACGTCATCTTCGCCGGCAGCGTCGCGCAGCGCGAGTTCTGGCTTGGCGATCGCGATCTCAGTCCGGCGGAAGTGCGCGCGAGGTACGGCGGGCTCAAGCCCTGTCTCCACGGCAGCGACGCGCACAAACTGGAAGACGTTGCTACGCCGTTCGGGGACCGCTTCTCGTGGATCAAGGGCGGCCTCGAGTTCGACGCCTTGCGCCAGGCCTGCATCGACCCGGCCGGCCGCGCCTATGTCGGCGCCGAGCCGCCAGCCTCGGCAACGCCGTCGCAGGTGATCTCGAAGATCGAGATCCTCGACTCGCCGTGGGCGGCGACGCCGATGATTCCGCTGAACCCAGGGCTTGTCGCCATCATCGGCGCGCGTGGTTCGGGCAAGACCGCGTTGGCGGACATCATCGCTGCGGGTTGTGACTCTATCACCGATGAAGCCTGGAACGCCGACGAATGGGCCAACCCGTCGTTCCTCGTCCGGGCCCGACCGCTGATTGGCGCAGGCAAGGTCAAGGTCAGTTGGTCCGCAGGCGAGCCGAGCGTTCGCGCGCTGGATGGCTCTGACGCCAACGGACCCTTCGCCTATGAGCGGGTCCGTTACCTGTCGCAGCAGTTCGTCGAGGAGCTTTGTTCGTCGAACGGCCTGACGGACGGCCTGCTCCGCGAGATCGAGCGGGTTATCTTCGAGGCCCATCCCGATGACGAGCGGGATGGCGCGCTGAATTTCGCGGAGCTGCTCGAACAGCGCGCGACGCGGCACCGGCTTGCGCGCGAGCGCGAGGCCGAGGCCGTCGCCCAGATCTCCGACCGCATCAGCACCGAGCTGGAGAAGGAGAAGATGGCCGCGACCTATGAGTCGCAGGCGGCGCAGAAAAAGAAGCTGGTCGACGCCTACACGGCCGATCGAGCCAAGCTGGTCTCGGCGGGAAGCGAGAAGCGCGCCGAACGCCATACCGAGCTGGCCGGAGCGGCGAACACCCTGCGCGCGACGCTGCGCCGGTTCACGGGGCAACGGCAGACCTTCCTTGCGATGCAGGACGAGGTGAAGGATCAGCGGCGCAATCAGGCTCCGGAGAGCCTCCGGCAGGCGCAGTCCCGTCACTCGAACAGCGGTATGTCGGACGAGCAGTGGTCGGCCTTCCTGCTGGACTATACCGGGCCGGTCGACGCCAATCTCGAAGGCTATGTGAAATGGGCCGACGGGAAGATCGCCGAGCTGAAGGGCACACCCCTCGTACCGGGCGATCCGAACAAGCCGTACTTCCCGGACGACACCGATCTGAGCAAGCTGTCGCAGGCTATGCTCGACGCGGAGATGTCGCGGCTGGAGAAGCTGGTCAGTGCCGACAAGGAAACCCAGCGCCGCTATACGGCGCTCTCCGGCAATATCGCGACCGAGACCGCGGCGCTGCAAACACTGAACGAGAAGTTGAAGGACGCCCAAGGCGCCAAGGATCGGGCCAAGGACCTGCAGCGCGATCGCGAAGAGGCCTACGGGCGTGCGTTCGACGCGCTGGTCGCCGAGCAATCCGTATTGGAAGCGCTCTATGCGCCGTTGATGGAACGGCTGTCGAAGGCGTCCGGCACCCTGAGGAAGCTGTCGTTTTCGGTCGCGCGCGTGGCCAACGTCGAGCAGTGGGCATCGGAAGCGGAAGACGGGCTCATCGACCTCCGCAAGGCGGGTGCCTTCCGCGGCAAGGGCACGCTGCTGCAGAAGGCGAACGAAGTCCTCAAGGCGGCTTGGGAGACTGGCGACGCGGCCGCGGTGCGGACCGCGATGGCCGAGTTTCGGCGGCTTTATCAAAAGGAGCTGCTGGATCACTCGCCGGTGGCGCACGCCGATCAGGTCGAGTTCCGGGCCTGGTCGAAGCGGTTTGCACAGTGGCTGTTTAGCACTGACCACATCTCGATCCGTTACGGGATCGACTATGACGGCGTCGATATCAGGAAGCTCTCGCCGGGCACGCGCGGCATCGTGCTGCTGCTGCTCTATCTGGCCCTGGATGACAGCGACAATCGTCCGCTCGTGATCGATCAGCCGGAGGAGAACCTGGACCCCAAGTCGGTGTTCGATGAGCTGGTCCATCTCTTCATCGAGGCGAAGGCCCATCGGCAGGTCATCATGGTCACGCACAACGCGAACCTGGTGATCAACACCGACGCCGATCAGATCATCATCGCTGAGTCGGGGCCGCATCCGCAGGGGGCACTTCCGCCGATCACCTATAAATCCGGAGGGCTGGAGAACGCGGAGATCCGGAAAGCGGTGTGCGACATCCTTGAGGGTGGCGAGGGCGCATTTCAGGAACGAGCGCGCCGGCTGCGTGTGAGACTCGAACGGTAGATTTGATGTTGTAGGCGCGCGTCGTTGAGGGCCGGTGTTTGGCCCGATGGAGGCGGACCCCAAGGTGGATGCGAAATGCTGAAGGCCAGTGAAGAGGAAATTGAGTCCATTCGAGAATACTTCGAGTGGCAGGCCCCTGACCTAACGGTGACCTTTCTGCAAAAGGTCTACTCCGAAGCGGTATTGAACACCCATCATGACGTGTGGGACATCCACACCAATAAGGACCGATGGTGGGTCATCACTGGGGGCACCAACCTCTACTCCCAGCAGCAATTTCCGAACATGGATCTTGCGCTGACCTTCCACATCGGCCTCATTCTGCGCATTCCGCGCACGGAGCAGCAGCAACGAGACGACATGCGGCTCCTCCCGTTCGGGCCGGTCTTCGAGAAGATGGAGGAGGCTGGCGACGCGGTTAACCAGGCCCACAATCTCGCGGACTACCAGGCCGTCGGGGTTCGTTGCCGAGAGACCTTGCTTGAATTGATCGGTGTCGCCCAGGACGCGGCGGTTTGGACGGAGACACCACCGCAGCGCGCCAACTTCCGCGAATGGTCGGAAATCATCTGTAATGCCGTCGTGCCTGGCAGTAGCAATCGGGAGCGGCGCGGCGCCTTGAAAGGCGCGCTCGATAGCGCTTGGACGTTCTCCAATTGGCTCACGCACGCGAAGTCGGCCACCTGGCTCGACGCCGATATGGCACATACACTGATTCAGCATGCAATCGGCATGGCCACGTCACTGATCCTTCGTGAGCTCCGCGGGGTGCCGGAGGCTTGCCCGGAATGCGGATCACCCGATCTTGTGCCCGAACAGGGTGAAAACACTGCGGCGCCGGGCATTCTCTGGGAACGACCAAGATGCACTGAGTGTGGATGGGCCGGCAGGCCCGTTCCGATCCTTGATTCCGAGAATGGGCGGCCGCTCATAACCCGGGAGGGCGAGGAGACACATGACCACAGCATCATGACTGTGCCGCTGCGCGCCATCCGCAAGCCCGGCGATCCGCCAGTCGAAGCCCTGCGTGGCCCCGAGACGGGGCCGCCCGAGCCGGCTGAGTATTTCGCCTACGGGTCAAACATGGCGACTGCGCGGCTGCGTGAACGAATGCCGAGCGCCAAGCCGTTGGGAGTTGCCACACTGTCAGGCCATGAGCTGCGGTTTCACAAGCGCAGCAAAGACGGGTCGGGTAAGTGCAATGCGTTCGCGACCGATGACGATGAGAGAGCCGTCATCGGTGTTCTATTCAGTTTTGATCCCGCAGAACGTCGAAAGCTCGACGCCGCTGAGGGAGCCGGCAAGGGTTATGACGCCACGATGGTGACGGTCGTCAATGATAAGGGTCGTAGGCGAAAGGTTCTGACGTATATCGCCTCGAGTGAAGCAATCGACGAAAGCCTCAAGCCCTACAGTTGGTATAAGGAACATGTCTTGGCTGGCGGACGGGAGCACGGCCTTCCGCAAGACTACATCGATGAAGCCGTCGCAAAGGTTGAAGCTGTTGAGGATGCTGACGTCGCCCGAGCGGCGAGGGAGCTTGCGACGCATACCGTGATCGGGTAACCCGACATCACAATCTATGCGGCTAAGCGCTGAGCCTCGTTGCCATCCCAATCGTTGTCACCAGTTGCCTTTAGGAGGAAGCGGGCCAGTGGCGGTCCGCGAACTTGGTGGTATCGCGGTTGGTATCAGTTCGGAGCATGATCAGAAAACCCAATCTATACAACGCGAACTCAAACCAGTTGACCATCGAGTGGGAATGAGGGGAATCGGCGGCAATAGCGTAGTTTCGGCGGTGGTTTTCGCCTTCGCTTGATTGCCGTTCTCGTCCGTCTTTCACTCCCATTGAGTTGGCGTCCGCAGGACTGATCTGCGCGCACTCTCCGGATGACGTGAAGCCTGACGTTGCCCCACCTTTTATCCAGCCTTGAGTTCGTTCGGTGCGGGCCGGGCTTGACCGCGCTGCGGCGGCGGCCAGCGTTATCGAAGCTCGTTAAGAAGGAAAAAACGACCCGGACACGACGAAGCGCTCCCCGCAAACGGACCCGTGTCTCTGGCTCACTGTGCTTCGGCTTTGCAGGGCAACGGTTGTGGATAGCGCAAGAGGTTCTCGGCCATGAACGAGACGAAGGCGGAGAGTTTCGGCGATGGGTGGCGGCTTGCCGGCCACAAGATATGGAACGCGCCCACATCACGGATGAATTCGTCGAGCACGCTGACGAGCGTGCCGCGTAAGAGCTGAGCGCGCACTGCGAACTGCGGCAGGCAGGCAAGGCCGAAGCCTTCCTCGGCCAAGCAGATCTGGGGTTCCAGCGTGCTCGCAACCAGTGTGACCGGCGGAACCATCTCAAGATCCGCTCCGTCGCGCACGAGTGGCCAGCGCTCCAATTTGCCCGTCGAGGGATATTTGTGATGAAGGCAGGCGTGGGTGGCGAGGTCTTCCGGCACCTGCGGCACACCGCGCATGGCGAAATACTCCGGCGCCCCGACGATGCGGTGGGAGAAGGCGCCGACGCGGCGCATCATCAGCCGGCTGTCGCGCGCTTCACCGGTGCGGATCACCGCGTCGAAGCCTTCGTCGATCACATCCACCAGCCGGTCGGTGAAATCGAGGTCTAGCTCGATCTCGGGATAGGCGCGCATGAAGGCCATCACCGCCGGCATCATCAGCATGCCGATGAGCGGCAGGCTCACGCGGAGCTTTCCACGCGGCGCCGTGCGGGTCTGCGACAGTTCGAGTTCCGCCGCCTCGATCTCGCAGAAGATGCGACGGCAGCGATCGCGGAAGAGCTCGCCCTCCGACGTGAGGGTCAGCGACCGGGTCGAGCGGTGAAACAGCCGGACACCAAGCCGCTCCTCGAGCCGGGCCACCGCCTTGCCCACGGCGGAGGCCGAAATGCCGAGCTTGATCGCGGCGGCAGCGAAACTGCCGGCCTCGGCTGTCTGAACGAAGGCATTGAGCGCGCCGAGGTGTTCCATGGCAGCTTTCCGATTACGGACTCATGTGTCCGAAATAAACGGAATTCTAGCCTTATTATTCCGCGCCAGCGATAGCCCTAATCTCATGGGCATGACAGAGACATGCTCCCACGACGTGACCGGCCACGTCCAGCCGACCTCGGCTCCCTTCCCATGGTCCAGCCTTTTGGCGCTTGCGATGGCCGGGTTCATCACCATCCTGACCGAGGCGCTTCCGGCGGGTCTGTTGCCGCAGATCGGCGCGAGCCTGAGCGTTTCCGAAGCGCTCGCCGGGCAGCTCGTCACGCTCTACGCCATCGGTTCGCTCGCCGCGGCCATTCCCCTGACCACCGCGACCCAAGGCATGCGGCGGCGACCGCTGCTTCTCCTCGCCATCTCTGGATTTGCGGTGGCGAACACGGCGACCGCGCTCTCGGATAGCTATGAACTGACGCTCGCCGCCCGGTTCGTCGCCGGTGTTTCCGCTGGCCTCCTCTGGGCGCTGATCGCCGGCTACGCCGCACGGATGGTGCCGGAGGGATCGAAGGGGCGCGCCATCGCCGTCGCGATGATCGGCACACCGCTGGCACTGTCACTCGGCATCCCGGCAGGCACTTACCTCGGCTCGATCATCGGGTGGCGGGCTTCGTTCGGGCTCATGAGCGGCCTGACCCTGATCCTGATCGCCTGGGTGGCGATGAAGGTCCCCGACTTCGCTGGACAGGCAGAGGACAAACGGCTTCCGCTCCGCCACGTCTTCGCCTTGCCCGGCATCCGGCCCGTCCTGTTCGTCACGCTGACCTTCGTGCTCGCCCACAACATCCTCTACACCTACATCGCGCCATTGCTGGGCAGCGCAGGCGGGGCGACCAGGACCGATCTCGCTCTGCTCATCTTCGGGATGGCTGCGTTGGCCGGGATCTGGATCGTCGGCGTTCTGATCGACCGTCATCTGCGCCCTCTCACCTTGGTCAGCATCGCGTTGTTCGCCCTTGCGGCGCTCGCGCTGGGTGTCGCCGGATACGCACCGACCGTCGCCTTGAGCGCCACGGCGCTCTGGGGCCTCGCCTTCGGCGGCGTCGCCACGCTGTTTCAGACCGCCCTCGCCAAGGCCGCCGGGGACATGCACGACCTCGCCCAGTCCATGCTCGTCACCGCCTGGAACGCGGCCATCGCCGGCGGCGGCATCATCGGCGGCATGCTGCTCGATCATTTTGGAGCCGGTGCCTTTGCGCCCGTCGCGCTCTTGCTCCTGGCCGCGGCCTTCATCGCCGCACACCGCGCTTGCCGGCACGGATTTCCCGTCTCGTTCGCCCCTTGATCCGAAACGGAACTCTCATGCTCGAACGCCCCCTTCAGACGTCTTCCACCTCGCTCTCCAGGCGGCTCGATGCCGTCATCGACGGTGCGATTGCCGCCGAGCGCATCGTCGGCGCCGTCGTCCTGGTGCGCCGGAACGGCCAGCCGGTCTACGCCCGTGCCGCTGGCCTGGCGGATCGCGAGGCCGGTGCCCCGATGCGCGATGATGCGCTGTTCCGCCTCGCTTCAGTGTCCAAACTCTTCGTCGCGGCGGCGGCCATGGCGTTGGTCGGGCAAGGCGAGCTCGATCTCGATCGGCCGATCACCAAGTGGCTCCCGCATTTCGCGCCGCGTTTCGGTGGCGAGCCAGCCGCCATCTCACTGCGCCACCTCCTCACCCACACGTCCGGTCTCGGCTACGGCTTTCTGGAGCCGGAAGACGGGCCGCTGCATCGCGCCGGTGTCTCGGACGGCATGGACCGAACCGGCATCACGCTCGCTGAGAACCTGCGCCGGCTCTCCGGAGTGCCACTGCTATTTCGACCGGGCACGCGGTTCTGCTATTCGCTCGCCATCGATGTCGTCGGAGCACTGATCGAGGCCGCGACGGGACAGGCATTGCCGCAGGCGGTGCGGATGCTTGTGACCGAACCGCTCGGGCTGAACGACACCGGCTTCTCGATTGCGGACCCGGCCCGGCTGGCTGCCGCCTACGCCGACGACACCCCGCATCCGCGCCGGATGCGTGAGCCCGACTTGGTGCCGTTTCTTCCCGGTTTCCCCGGCCTGCGCATGGACCCGTCACGCGCCTTCGACCCGGAGGCCTTCCCGTCCGGAGGCGCCGGCATGATCGGCAGCGCCAGCGACACGATGGAACTTCTAGAAGCGCTGCGATCGGGCGGCGGGCCGGTGATTTCTCCCGAACCCGCGGCTGAAATGGCGCGAGATCACATTGGCGAACTCGATATCGAAGGCTCACCCGGCTGGGGCTATGGCCTCGGCTTCTCGATCTTGCGCGATGCGACCGCGGCCGGCGTGTCCGAGTCTCCGGGCACATGGCGGTGGGGTGGTGCCTATGGCCATAGCTGGTTCGTCGATCCCGGCAAAGGCCTGACGCTGGTGGCCTTCACCAACACCGCGCTCGAAGGCATGTCGAACGGCGGCCGCTTCTCCGCCGACCTCAGCCGGGCCCTTTATGTCGCGATCGGACCATAGGCGGCGCGACCCTTCCGAAAATCTCGCCGTTGCTGCCGTTTCCCGCACGCGGACGCCAGACGCCTTCAACGCACGAGCAACACGCATCACTTGTCGCGTCCGCCCAGGCGAGAATGGCGTTCGCGCTCAACAACCAGACCTCTGTCGACGAGGTGGACATCGGCCCGTTATCGAGGACCAGCCCGGCCCCTCGCCTATCCCTGTTCAACGATCCGCCGCGCCAAGCGCAAGGCGTTGAAAGGTGCCATGCAGTATTTACCTGTGTTGACGGAGATATAGCCCTTGTCGACAAAGGCTCCGACATCGTGGCGCTGGTGCAATTCGCTGCGGCGATCGGAGATGTCGCTGCCGCCCCAGGCGAAGATCCAGCCCCCCTGCACATCTGGCGCTTCATCAAGGACGATGCCCGAAGCGCCCGGGATCAGCTTTGCCAGCCCCTGCAGGCTCTGGGCCGCGATCGTGGCCCTTTGGCCGGAATCCAAATCGGCCATATGAGGCAGATCCGCTTGATCCGACATCGCCAGGCGACAGGTCGGATACCAGGAGAGATAGAAACGCCCGTCACCAAAATTGACGATATCACCGTAAGGACCGACGATGAATGTGCAGGAGGGGATGGCCGCAGCAGAACCGCGGATATGTATTGCCGTCTTGTAGCGGTATAGCCAGGGGCGGCCGGGATGGCAGCCGGCGGTTGCGTCGAGCCGCATGAGCGAGCGCCAGGACGCGTTCACGACCGACCGAAACCCGCGCTCGGAACTTCCGTCGGCGAAATCCAGGCGGAACATGCCCTCCCGCCGGTTCACGGACACGACTTCCATGCCAGTCACGAGCCGTACCAGCGGCTCCTCGCGCAGCCGCGCCGCCACCAGATCGGCGAGCGCATGCGTATCCACCGCGATCTCAGGCGTGGCGAAGGCCGCCGGCACGTGATCCCCGGCAAAGACCCCGTCGACGGCCACCTCCACGGGAGGCTGCCAGGCCTGCCCTCCGAATATCCGCGGCCAGCGCCCCGCATGCCCGGCGAGACGCCGGGCGATGCCCTCGAAATGTTCCCCAACCTGCGCCACCGTCACCAGGGAATCATTCGGCACGCCATAAACGAAACGATGGGGCGCCACCACATGCGAGAGGTCTCGGCCCAGCAAACGTTCCAGATTGGGCAGGAATTCCAGAGAAGCCTGGATCATCGCATCCGAGCTGCGCCGCGAAGGGTCATTGGCGTAAACGAAGCCCAGGTGCAGTTTGCCTTCGTTCCATCGGCTGGCTTCGCTCATCGGCTCGGGGGCGGCGTCGATCAGCGTGACCGCCTGACCCAGCGCCGCCAGTTCCAGGGCCAGGCACGCGCCCTGCAAACCCGCTCCGATAATCGCGATCACAGCCGCCCTCCTTCCGCAGGCCCGCTCAATGTCTGCTGGAAGGCGGCCTCCGCTGCGGCTTGGAGCGCGTCACTGTCCATGAACCATGGGGCGACATCCCCCAGGGCGGCATTGGCCACCAGGGCCCCGAATGCGTCGCCAGCATCGAGACGCTGGCGCGCCAGCACCTGGAGCGCCAGCGGGCTGCCGGGATCTGCCGCTACAGCACGCTCCGCCGCTTCCAGCGCGGCCTTCGGATCCCGCCCATTCTGAGCATGGAAATGTGCAAGGGCCACATGCGCGAGGCTGCGTATGCGAATGGCGCCTGAAACCTCCGAGTGATGATCGCAGATTGCCAGCGCTCGCCGCAATTGTTCCTCAACGACCTCCCCCGGCCCCAAGCGTCCTGACAGGAAACGGAGCGCTGCGACCGCATCGATACCGGCTTCGACGAGCTGCAGCTGCGGCGACACGGGCAATGCCGCGGCGGCGCGACGGCGCAGCCGCAGCCTGTGGTCCTCCAACCCCGCGCGCTGGACCGATAGGTCCACCCGATTTCGTGCGACAGAGGCGGTGACCCGGCCATCCGCGTGAAGGCGCTTGAAATAAAGGGTCCGCGGCACGTGTCGGGCAATGCCCTGCGTGAGCAGATGGAAGGCCCATTCGCATTCCACCAGAAACCCCCGGAAAGCATCGACCGGAAAGGCGCTGGCGGTGAGAACCTCGCTACGGGTGAGCCCACGCCACGGCGGCGCTTCGCCTCCTGCCGCAAGAAAGGAAATCAACCGCTCCGCAACAGGCCCCTCATCGAGAATTTGACTGCGGCGTGTCGGCCGCGCGGCGTTCAAGAATTGAATATCACCGTAGGCCGACACCACGCGCGGATCAGCCTCCACCACAGGCAGCAGCCATTCCACGTAGCGCGGATGCAGAAAATCGTCGTGGGGCAGCACGAGGAAGAATGGGCTTGAAACCCGCCTCAGCATCGCGGCGATATTCTCAGCCCAGCCAAGGACGCGATCATTGACCCGGTAGTGAACGCGACCATCGTCAGAAAATCGCTCACATATTCGCGCCTCATCTTCGCCTTCAGGCTCAATGGCGAGATCGATCCGGATGTCGCGGTATGTCTGCTTCAGGAGATGGCTCAAAGTCTGATGCAGAAAAGAACTGGCCCGGTATACCGGAATACATATGGTTACCTTGGACATTCGCAAAGGCCCTTGCAGCACCCACGAACCACGCGTGCCCCTCTATGAGCTAGGCGGCCGCAAAAACGTCGTGACCCCGGAGAGCCATTTTACGAAGTCGGCTAAATATGGCAAGCCATGAGCCCCATTGCACAACCATCAACACCGCAGAGTTATTTACGTATCAATGAACTAATTCCGCATTCAAATTGCATTCAGTTCACAACAAAACTTACGCACAATCATATGTGCAAATATATATCGCGTTCATATTCCACCGCTGCCACTCGTTGTAATTTGGGGATGAGACCATCGGCCCCTTGCCCCGCGCACGCGCTGGCGCTAGCTTCAAAAAATGGTCAAATATCATAGGTGTATCAATTCATTGATTTGGAGAAATGTGTCGACGTCCGCTGATATCGAAGCAAGATTGGCCTGGTAAAAATCATCTCTAGACTGGAGTAGCCTGCTTCATGACGTCCTTATCGGAAGCTCCGAGAAGTCGTGCAGCCCATATGTTCTGGGCGTATGGAGACTTGTCGCGCCTGGAGACGCTTTGCGCGCGCTCGTTCGTCGCGCAGGGCTGGGATCTGACGATCTGGACTTATGGCGGAGTGCAGAACGCTCCGGCTGGCGCCGCCGTTCGCGATGCACGCGACGTGCTTCCGGAATCGCGGGTGTTTCTGAACTCACGCGGCTCATATGCCGGCTTCTCCGATTACTTCCGCTATGCCGTCTTGAATCGCTTCGGTGGATTGTACACTGATACCGACGTAATTGCCCTGCGCCCCCCGTCCGCGATGCCGCAGGGACCCTTCATGGTGACAGAGCGCACGCAGGGGCAGCAAGGACAGGCCGGGCCTCTGGGCATCAATGGAAACGTGCTGTCGAACCCCCAACCCCACGCCGGCAACGTTATCGACCTCGCACTCGCCTATACGCACCGGTTCCCGAAATCGGACGTCATCTGGTCCGAAATCGGTCCTGCGCTGCTTACCGCCATCGTGTCCATATATCCGAAGCACGGATTTCAGATCATGCCGCCGGAGTTCGCAAATCCGGTAGATTGGTGGCGCTGCCCTTCTGCCCTGATGAGTCCCGGCGAGAGCCTTCCTGAAAGCTCCGCCTTCCTGCACCTCTACAACGAGATGTGGCGCCGGGCGGGTATCGACAAGAATGACGTCGAGTTTCCGAAGGGCAGCATCATGCATGCCCTCGCCGGCACCTATCTTTGAAATTTCATAAACTCGCAGGCGGCATCGATGAATCTACAGAACCAAGAAAGCAATTGGACGAAATACGATAGGACGCCGGAGATATTTCGCGAGGTCGCCGCGCTCGGACCTTCACCGAAAATCCTGAGTTTCGGCTGCTCTACTGGCGAAGAGGTGCGCACGCTTCGAGATAAATATTTCCCTAGCAGCACCATCCACGGAATAGATATCGATCGCGAGATTATAGAGAGCAATCAGCGAAATAACCCAGACCCTGATATTGAATATTTTGTAGATCCGGCGGATCTTGACTCTGATTACGATCTGATTTTTTGCATGTCCGTGCTCTGCAGATGGCCGGATGGACAAGATTTATATTATTTCGAGACCTTTCACAGAACACTTCTTAGCATAGATCGGCGCCTGAAGCCGGGGGGGCTTCTCGTTGTATATAATGGTCAGTTCTTTCTCGAAGAAACGCTGCTTCGGGATCATTACGAGGCGGTCGAGATCGATCATCGAGACAGTGGTTTCGTAAAAAAATATCACCGGGATTTCACTCCTTTCATCGGCGTGCATGAAACGACGGTCTACCGAAAGCTCTCCAACCTTGAGCGCCGATATGGTGTGATATGGGCCAACACCGAGAATATCGGTGATGACATTCAAACGCTTGCCGCAATGCATTTCCTGAGCAAGCGCGGCGTTCAAACGGTTGAATGCATCAACCGTGAAATGTTGTCGGATTATAAGGGCGGGCCGCTGTTCGTAATCATGAACGGCTGGTTTATGCACAATATCTCGAAATTCCCCCCGCCTCCACCGATCATTCCCATATTCATCAGCTTTCACTGCTCGGATGAACGTCTAATCGTTCAGAATAAGAATTATTTTCTTCGTCACGCCCCCATTGGATGCCGTGACGAGTCGACCGTGAACATGTTCCGCAAGCACGGGATTCCGGCCTATTTCACCGGCTGCCTCACACTGGGGTTCGATCCGGTTGAAAAGAAAACATCCGGTCGATTTGCGGTAGATATCAATACCTGCTCTTATATCCCTCCGGTTGCAGTTGCCGATGAGGAGATCAAGGACTTCGTTCGACTGCGCCATGACCTGCCGGCAGGTGCCGATCGAGATGATATCGGGCGACGCCTGGGTCTTGCGAAGGCATTGCTGGAGCTTTACGGCAGCGCCGATCTTGTGGTCACAACGCGCCTGCACTGCGTGTTGCCCTGCCGTGCCATGGGAACGAAAGTGAAATTCGTGCACGCGAACCTCCTTGGCGATCCCCGCTTCTATGGATTGCACAGTGTACTGGCAGGCGCTGCGCAGGTAAGTGCAGCACGTGAAACGGTACCGCGCGCGCGCATCGATCGCGTGCTCGAAAATTTCTCAAGGATCGAGATCTAAAGTCCCTCTCTCGTAGTGCCCTCGGAGGTCATTCTGGAGCATTTTTGCCAGAAAATGACTTCAAGTGCGCGAGAGTGGGAAGCAGATATCACCGGCAATCAGAGCGGGGACATTGAACCCAGGGGTATCCGCGACCGGGGCGTTTGCCCCGGCGATGCGGCCTTGCGGAGAGGCGATGCGGCGCCTCTCCAAACTCGGGATAGGCCTGCGGCAGTCCTCCCTCACTGACGGAGGGCTGCAATCTTAAGGATGCCGCTCATCCCTTCCCAGCTGCCGCTCCAGCGCTGGTCAGCCTGGCGCAATCAACGTCTGTTCTGGTCCCGCCACGAAGCACCTCTTACATCGCGGATAGCCTATGCGGACGCGCGGCGCGAGCTCTTGGAGACCGGGATTGCGCCCTCGCGGCCGCTCCCTCCGGCAAAGCCTGCTGACGTCGGCAGGTACGCGCAGCTTCGCGAACGGAGGTAGAGCCGCACCCGCTCGCGCCGCGTTGCAAGCCCATCGCCTGCAGCCAAATTTCGTCCGGGAGAGCATGCAGTGAGCGAGACGGGGAAGAAGCCGCGCGTCCTTGTGGTGACAAGCTACCACAAGGAGGAGCGGGCCCTCATCGAGCGGACGATCCGCTCGGTGGCCAACCAGACCGCGGCCGCGACCGGCGCGGCTATCGATCACATGCTGATCGCCGATGGCTTCCCCCAGGACTGGATCGACGGCGAGGCCGTGCGCCACATCCGTCTGGACCTTGCCCATGCCGACTATGGCAATACCCCGCGCGGAGTGGGCACGCTTCTCGGCGTCGTCGAGGACTACGACGCCATCTGCTATTGCGACGCCGACAATTGGTTCGAGCCGGACCACATCGCGGCGTGTCTCGCACTGGCAGCAAAGTACGGCGACAACGTCGACTATGTGGTTGCCCAGCGCACCATGCGCCGGCCCGACGGCAGCGTGCTTCCGGTGGCCGACGAGCCCATCGAGCACCACGTCGATACCAACTGCTTCTTCTTCCTGCCCTCGTCCTTTCCCTGGCTCCACCGCTTCGCTTCCATGCCGCGCCCGATGTCTTCCATCGGGGACCGGATCTTCTACGCTTCGCTAAAGGCGGCGAAGCTCAAGATGGCTGTCGTCCAGCAGCCCACGGTGGCCTACCAATGCATGTGGGAATCGATCTACCGCGCCGTTGGGGAAAGGCCGCCGGAAGGCGCCAAGCCCAATGTGGATTCGTCGCAGGTCGACCGTTGGCTCGACACCCTCACTGACCGCGAGCGCACCATCGTCGCCCGCCTCACCGGTTTTTCCTTCCCGCGCCGGCCAGGCATGGCGGAGCCCTCCTCCGCCCGGCCGCGGACACCGCGCGTGCTGGTCGTCAGCGCCTATTACAAGGAAGACCGGGCCATGCTGGAGGCTTGCGTGGCCTCTGTCGCGGCGCAGACGGCGGCGGCGAAGGGGCTCGCCACCATCGGCCACATGCTGGTGGCCGATGGCTTCCCGCAGGATTGGATCGACGGAACCGGGCTGCGGCACATCAAGCTGGACCGGGCACACGGCGACTACGGCAACACGCCGCGCGGCGTGGGTGCTCTGCTTGCCCTTGCCGAGGATTGGGACGCGCTCTGCTTTCTTGATGCGGACAACCAGTATCAGCCGCACCATGTGGAGGCCTGCTTGGCGCGGGCGCAGGAGATCGGTCCAGATTGCGACTGGCTCCTGGGGCTGCGCTTCTATCGCCGGCCGGACTGGTCACTCATGCCCATCCGCGGTGACGAACGCGACATCGACACCAACTGCTTCTTCTTCCTGCGTGGTTCATTCCACCTGCTGCACCATTTCGCCACGCAACCGCGGGAGATCGCCCTGGCTGGCGACCAGGTCTTCCATCAGGTGCTGAAGAATTCCGGCCTGGTCAGCGGGCGTCTGAACGAGCAGACGGTCGATTATCTCTGCATGTGGGCCCCCACATATGAGAGGCTGGGAGAGACGCCCCCGCCGGGCGCGCGCCCCTTCGCCGACCCCGAAGCCATGCACGCGTGGCTCATGTCGCAGCCGCCGGCGCGCCGCCGGAACATCCTTCGCCTCATCGGCCTTGGCGGCCAAGGGGGGAACACGATTCCCGGAGAGCGGCGTGATCCGCCCCAGGCAGGAGCGACGGCGGGGGCACCCGCCGCGGCCACTTCCTTCGCCAAGGCCGACAAGCCCGCCGCGCCCTCCTATCCGGCCAGGACACCGGCCACAATCGGAACACCGACCATGACCGCTTCTCCTGCAAAGACAGCCAAGCTCGATATCTCCTCCTTTAGGATTGGAGCGCCGACGGGGGATGGTACGGCGGCGGCCCTTGCCGCCCTCGAGACGGGCAAGCCCCGCGTGCGGACTTTTGGCGTCTTCGACACGCTGATCGCCCGGCGCTGCATCGAGCCATCCGCGATCTTCGAGCTGGTCGCTCAACGCATCGGCATGCCCGATTTCCCGGATGCGCGGAAGAAGGCCGAAGCGGCGGTCGCCGGAAGTGCCGGGGATATCGACGCCATCTACGACGAGCTCGCCCAGGCTCTCCATCTCGACGCCGCTCGGGTGCAGGAGATCAAGGCGATCGAAATCGAGGTCGAGCTTGAGCAGGCCCTGCCGATCGCGGAAAATCTCGCGGAAGTGCGTCATGGCGATATTCTGATCTGCGACACCCATCTGAGCGCGCCCATCATCCGGCGGCTCCTCGATAAAGTTGGCGCTGACCAGCAGGTCGGCCTGATTGCGACCAGCACCGGCAAGAGCTCAGGCGAGATCTGGCGGCTCGTGACGAGCGCCATCGAGATCAAGGAGCATCTGGGCGCCGATGCGCATGCGGATGTCTCGGTGCCCGCCTCCCTCCACATTCAAACCCGCCACACCGCGCTTTCCGAGCTGAGCACTGTGGAGGAAGTCCTGAAATCCCTCGGCCTGCGACCGCTCGCGGAGCTGTGCCGGGAAACCCGCCTCGTAACCTGGTCGCCGGATCAGCAGGCTCGCAAGCTCCAGCTCGTGCAGGCAAGCTTGAATCTTCCCATCTTGCTGCTCTCCAGCGTCTCCCTGCTGCGGCTCGGCGAGCAGCTCGGAAAACGGTCCGTGCTGTTCTCCGGCGGCAATTGCGACATGTGGCGCCTGCTGTTCGACGAGATGGCACGGCGCAAAGGCGCGCAGCGCGCGTCGAGCTCTTTCTACACCAGCCGCAGCGCCCGAACTCACACTTCGCCGGGCGACCTCCGCTATGCGCGCCAGCTCATCGACGAAGACGCTATCGTCGTCGATCTCTGCGGCTCCGGCTCGTCCTGGGCTCACCTGGCGCAGGAGCTGGGCCGGGAAGAGATGCCCCTTTTCCTCTTTCACCAGCACGCGCCGATCGCTGCCCGTGAGATCAATTCCGCGTCGCCCGGAACCTGCGTTGTGCATAGCGTCGTTCCGCCGGGCGCCGCCGGTTTGGATTGCTCCGCGATCGAGATGTGCAATTACTCAGATCACGGCAAATTCGCGGAGGTGCGCCTGATCGGCGACTTCGCCGTTCCGGTTTTCGCTCCCGATTCGCGCGACGCGGCGACACTCGGTCTCATCCGCGCGCAGCACGTGTGCTTCAAGACAGCCTTGAGGCTTCTCGACCACTACGATTGGCGAGACATCCTCGATCTGGACGATGACTCCATAAGGACGGTCTGCGCGGCCCTCTATGAGGTCTTGTCACGCCAGAACGTGCTGAAAGATGCCTTCGGCTCCAGTCACGCGTGAGGAGGACAGGGCCGCTCGTCAACGGATGGCGTGCCCATCGCATTTTCCTCACGCGAAGCGGTATCCACTTCGCGTGAGAACGCTCTCGCGCCGATGAGAGAGCGCGCAGCGTATAAACCTCTCGTGGCACGAAGCGACGGATTTTCCATCTGGAAATCGACACGGAGCGTGACGGCGCAAAGCCGCAATCGAACGCGCCAACATTTTCGCGGGAGGTGGTGAGCCCGTCGGGATGGTTTCACAGGCGGGCCGAGAGCCCTTGTAGCCGTTGATTTTTCTTGATTTTACCTTATTCCATGGGGTACCGATTTGGGGTCCTACTGGGGTCCCTGCATGCGTCACGACACGCGTTTCCTTGAGCTTCACGGCAACCAATACCGCGTCAAGGTGAAGGTCCCTGCGGATGCCAGACCGGTGCTCGGCAAGGCTCACCTCAAGGTGCCTCTGCATACGGACAGCCTCGTCAAGGCCAACATGCTCAAATGGCCTGTGGTCGCCCGCCTGAAGGCAGAGATTGATGCAGCAAGACGCACTGCTGAAGCCAAGGCAGCAGGCGGCAATCCGGTGGTGGTCGAGGCGATGGAATGGCGGGAGGCCCTTGCCCAGGGTGACGAAATAGCCGCTGACATCCTCCTTCCCGAACGAGCGGAGGAGATCGAGCAGAAGCACGGCGCTGAGGCGGCGAAGGCGTTCGTCAATGTGGCGAAGGGCAAGGCTACGCCCATTGCAACGCTGCTCGCACCCTGGCTGGCAGAGGCGCAATATGCGGGCCGCACGGAAGCGGCCTACCGCCAAGCCGTTGCGAAGTTCCTCGAATGGGCTGAAAAATCGTCTATCTCGCCCATCGTCGAGGCCGTGGACCGGAGGGCCGCCGGGCGGTATATCCAAGAGGTCTTCGTGACACCGGGCGCGGACCCTGCGACAGCGAACAAGCTTGTGTCCGGCCTCTCCGCCCTGTGGGCGTGGGCGATCAAGCGAGGGCACGGCGCCGAAGCAAACCCCTGGATTGGTCAGGGCCTCAGGGCAAAGAAGGTCAAGGCTCCTGATGGCGGCGGCGCGACACGTCCATTCACCGACAAGGAGGTGTCGGCCATCCTCGTAGGAGCCAACGGAACGCTTGGCGATATGTGCCGGGTCGCGGCTCTGACGGGGATGCGCCTCAGCGAGATCGCCGGCATCAAGGTCGCGGACGTGCACTTGGAGGGCGCGGGAAGCCCGTTCCTTCAGGTGGTCGAGGGTAAAACGGATGCCGCAAGCCGCGCCGTCCCCCTGCACCCAGACTTGCGGCCCCTGGTGTCCCTCCGCTGCAAAGGGAAGAAGGAAAATGCGTTTCTCTTCCACGAGCTGCCGGAACAGCGTAGTCAGCAGCGCTCACGCGGCACGGCAATGTCGCAGACCTTCACCCGCCTCCTCCGCGAACTGAAACTGGAAGACAAGCTGCCCGGCCACCGCCAAGCTCGCACCGGTTTCCACTCCTGGCGCCGCTGGTTCATCCGCAAGGCTGTCGAGGCTCTTGAACAGGGCGCCACAGGCTTCACAGCCTGGACCCTGGCGGATGTGGTCGGCCACTCCAAGGAGGCCGGACCGTTGCCCATGACCATGGGGCGCTATCCTGGCGCGGCGGGGATGGAGGCGAAGCGTGCGTGTGTCCTAGCGGTGCAACTTCCCAAGGCAGAGGCGAAGGAATAGCCATGGCCCATTTCATCCCCGCAACTGAAGAGCACGTTGACCTTCTCCTCAAGAACCTGCGGCCCGCTGACCGGGCGGAGCTTGAGGCGCTCCTTGGTGACGAGAAGCTGTGGAAGCCGGCCATCCTGGCAATGCTCGGCCCCTACCATCACCTCCCGCAGGAGGCTTTCGCCATGTACGCGGACAGCGGAGAGTTCGCCGGTATGTGCGGGGTGTTCCGCTACAACACCCCAGACGCCTTCAAGCCGCAGGTGTGGATGCTCGGGACTCCGGTCCTGGAGAAGCACCAGACTGAGTTTCTTCGCGCCGGCCGGAAGTGGGTTCGGGAGATGGCGGACAGGCACGGCCATATCAGTAACCATGTGGACGCCCGGAATACGAAGGCCATCCAGTGGCTCCGCTGGCTGGGCTTTAAGTTCAACGGAAGCATCCACTGTTGGGGCGTGGCTCGCCTCCCGTTCCTCTATTTCAGCATGATAGGACATAAGAAGGAAGAATGTGCGTAGCAGCCCTCCCTCTCCTGAGCATGGGCTGTGCGGCGACGTGTGGGCTGTGAGGGGATGCAACTTGACCGTCACGTGCGAGCACGTCCATCGTAGGCGCCGTCCTTGCGGATGGCGGGGAGCACCACGCGCGTCACCCACCCTTGGAACGCCCACGCCTCGGGCTTGTCGGAGCGCATGATGAGCTTGTAGAGCCCGCTCTCGGAGACGAGCGCGTGCTTTCGCGGGTAGCCGGCCGTCAGTTCGATCCGATCGAACCAAACCTCGTCGGCCTGGAGCTTCTTCATGGCCTCCGTCACATTGACCTTGCCGCCATAGACGTAGACGCCGAGGGCTCGGCACACGTCCGACGCCACCCACCACGGGGCGCCGTCAACTCCGGCCTCGCCGGAGCCTCGGAGCATCATCACGCGCACGTCGTGGCTATCTCGAACTGCCAGCTTGCTGACGCAAGGAGTGCCTTGGGCCATGGCCGCGTAGCGGCTGGGGGTGAAGCCCATGGCGAGGAGCGTGAAGCCGTCCCGGTCCATCTGGTAGGCGGGGTACTCGCGACCGCCAGGAACGGCCTGATAGGGGCATGCCTCAAAATTGAGGGATGCCCCCGGAGCCTGTGAAATCAAGGCGTTGATGTCCCGAATAACGTTGTAGTGCTCCTTCCCGAAATACCGGGCCACGTCCCGCGAGCTGGTGACGAGCTTGCCGCCGGAGGAGGCGATGACGATGGGGCGGGATACGCCTGTTCCCTGCGATGCCCATCCAGCCGCTTGCGGACTCCTTGGAGGCCCGCCAGACCCCCTCGGGCTACATCCCCAGCCTCGGCTGCTGGATCGACTCCCAGCGCCTCCTGAAGCGCTTCCGTGCATGCATCACAAACGTGAATCGATCTATCCCTAATTGATTCCAAAATGTCGTTGGACGCTGCGATGGCCTGCGGTGAAGAAGGGCGTATTCAACAAACAGAATATCATGGGAAACACAAAATGAATGCTGCCATGCCCGCCCGCTTCCCCTCTCCCATCCCACTCCACCCCTACGGATGCCGCGTGGAAGACATCCCCACCCACCTGGAAAATGGCCGCCCCCTCATGACCTGGGATGGGTGGTCGCCTCGGGACTGCCTCAACCTCGACCGGCCTGACGGCCTCGATCGCGCCCCGCCCCCCGGCTGGTATTCCATCCCGCACTGGGCGGCCCTAACGGAATGGCGCATCTTCGATACCTTTTGCGCCGGTATGCCGGAGGTCATAAGCGAATGGATCGGCCTGCCGGGTGGCGTTGCTGCCGGGGGCTCCGCCAAATTCGACGGGCAGGAGCAGGGCAAGGCACTGGAACTCATGAGGCAGGAGGGCATGGCGCCCATCGAATGGCCGGCGCCGCACCGGATGCACGCGGAGTTGGGCATCACCACGGTGCTGCTGTTCCCCGACCCCATCTTGCGGGCGATCTTCGATTGAGTGGCGGCATTTTCTCCGCCATGGCCTAGGATCGCCTGGGAGTTCGCCTGGGGCCCATTCGTGCCGCTCGGCTACGTTGCCAGCCGCGTGGCGCTGGCGCGACTCTGGCGGGCTCCCAGGCCATTGGAGCGCCTGCTGGGTTTTGTCCCACGGGAGCCTAATGCCCTGGGTAAGATTACTTAATGCTTATCTTAAAGAGACTCTTCATGTGCTCTTGAAGATAGCTTGAAGGGACCTGTAAGATTTTCATAGGTTGCCCTTCAGTTTCTTCCGTAGCAGGGGTGTACGAAGTACCCCCTGTATAAGACCTCTATCAGACCCTCTCCTCAGTGGAGGGGATGGGGGGCCTGCCAAGGCTTCGAAGAGAGGGGGAGACGGCTCAGCCGAGGAGCCACCACAAAGCAAAAGCGCATAGGGTCGTCGTGATGGCAGCGGTGCGCACCTCTTCGCGAACGAGCATATGCATTCTTACAATCCCAGGTAGAATTTTCCTGCTATAGCAGTGCGGCTCCCGCCAGCCAAGCGTTACGTGCAAATTGCCGGGAGCGTCGCCTCCGACGCCTTTGGCCTCGGAGTGAACCTCCCGAAAATCAAAAATCTCACCGGTGAGATTTACGGCGGGACTGTGGCAGTGCTCCCCACCAGCCTGTTCGCCCTCCAGGATGCGATGGGCTTCCTGGTCCCCGAAAGCCGCTGGGCCGGAATGGTCAAGCGGCTCCAAGCCCTTCCCAGCTACTACGGCCGGACGGACCTGAAGAAGCGCTCCCCTTGGCCGACGCCCTGCTTCGACCTCGCCGAAGTCGAGCAAGCCCTTCTCCTCATGTGGCCGGGCCGCCGGAAGGACCACTCCGACAGCAAGGCGCACGGCATCATCGAAAAGTTCAAGAGCAAGTGGGGTGTGAAGTGAACGCAGTCGTCCTCGTCGAAGACCCCGCCTACCTCGCCCGTGCGATCAATTACGCCCACCAGCAAGTGGTCGATCACGGCAAGTCCATGCTGGTCTACGCGGCGGATGCCGGAAGGGGGCTCATCGCCGTGAAGGGGATGCTCCAGCACGGCGAGTTCAAGCCGTGGATCGAGAAGAACTGCGCTTGCACCTATTCCCAGGCCGCTCGCTACATGAAGGTGGCGAAAAATCTTGGCGACAAGACTTTTGAAGCGGACCTGGATGCCGGCATCGAAGCCTTCCTGGGATACGACAAGCCCAAAACCCCGCACCCCACCCCCACCGACCTCTCCCAGGACGACGCGTCCCACGCCCTGAAGCTTCAGGCTCTCGTCGAGCGTGGCGCCACCGAAGGGGAGCGTGACGTGGCCCGGCGGAAGCTGGAAGCCTTCGCGAAGGGGTTCAGGGACCCGCAGAGCGGGCAGGCCTACACGGCTGAAGCGCTTGTGGGGAAGGCCCAAGACCTCCTCCCGAACTCGGGGAAGACCTCCGACCAGATCGAGCTGGACAAGGCGGAAGCCGAAGCCTCCGCCCGCACCGACGCGGAGCACGTCATTGTTGAGCCTTCCGGGTTTTGTCCCACGGGAGCCTAACTCCAACCGCCAATGCGCAGCGTCATGCTGCGCTTTTTTGTGTCCACATTCGCCGCCCTGGCCTGACGCCTCCTCCACAATCCGGTCTCCCTCGCCCTGGCGGTGTTCTACCCGCTGCCGGGGACGGGGGAGGTGCGTCCTCCTCAAGGAATTTGGAACACACCAAATGAACGCATACCCTGTTTACACCTCCACCAACGGCGTCACCATCACTATCCGCCCCACCGTCACCAAGGGGGCCGGCGGCAAGCCCGTCACCAGCTCGCGGGACGTGGCCCGGTACTTTGGGAAGCCCCATAACGACGTGCTGAAGGCCATCCGGGCCTTGCTTTCCGAGGCTCCGGCCATTGAGGGGAATTTTTCCCGCATTGAGCTGGACGTGAAGGTCGGCTTCGGAACCCGCAAGGACCCCGCCTACCTCATGGACCGGGACGGCTTCACGCTCCTCGCCATGGGCTTCACCGGCCCCAAGGCGCTCCAGTTCAAGATGGCCTACATCGCCGAGTTCAACGCGATGGAAGCCGAGCTGAAGGCGCGGGACGAACAGCCGGCCTTCCAGCTCCCCGACTTCTCCAACCCCATCGCCGCCGCCCGCGCCTGGGCCGACGACGCGGAACAGAAGCTCCTCGCCCAGCAGGAGGTGGCCGAGCTGGCGCCCAAGGCCGAGGCCCTCGACGCCATCGCCACGGCGGACGGCCTGTTCACCCTCGGCGCCGCCGCCAAGAACCTGGGCCGACGAAGCGGAAAATCCACGGTATTTCAATGCCATGACTTAGGTTGCACGAGGGCCTAACTCCGACCACCAATGCGCAGCGTCCTGCTGCGCTTTTTTGTGTCCACATTCGCCCTCCCGCCGTGGGCCATGCCCGCCCCCTCGCCACCCTTCGTGGCCCCGACCGCCCTCTCAAGGACGCCCGTAAGGGCTCGTGGTCGTTCCCCCGGCCCATGCGCCGCACTGTGCAGGAAGATCACCGATGTTGTTGGAACCCCATGTTGTAGCCCAAGACGCCTGCCTCCCGAACGAAGACCCCTTCGCTTCCGCCAGCCTGTGGGATGGCCTGGAGCTGCCGCCGCTCGACGAAGGGGACGATGCCGCCAGCGCGGAGGAGCCGGAGCAGGGCGAGCCCCACAACGCCCATGTCGTCGCTTACCGAGCCCACCGGGAGCGCGAAGCGCACGTTGCCCGGCTCCATGCAGGCGTGGATGACATCTGGTCCCACCTCGACGGCTCCTTCCGCTGCATGACCCTGGGGCGGGACGTGGAAAGCCTGCATGTCCGCCACCTATGGGCGGATGAAGCCGAGCTGAACGCCTGGGCTGAGAGCACGCCCTATGGGCCGACCGACATCAGCCCCGTCTACCCCGCGAAGGGCTACCCGCAATGCTTCCTGCCGTGGGCGGGATGGCCCCCGGTGGTCGGCTCCGGCCACTCCGCCATGCTCCATATCTTCCGCATCTGGCGAGCGGAGGCCGTTGTGCTGGCGCAGATCGCCGCCACCGGCGGGCTTGACGACTGGGCGGGCTGGATCATCCGGCCGGGGGTGCCCGACTTCGAGAGCCTCGCCGCGTGGCGCCGCCGGCTGTTCCTGCCCCCGTCCGAACAGGAGGCCGCGCGGAAGGCCGAGAAGAGGGGCCGGAAGACGCAGGGCCAGCGCGAGCAACGCGCCCGTGACGCGGGCAAGGACGCCTCCCAGGGGCGCATTGTGCGTCCCGTGGTGGTCGATGGCGACTTCGCCTTCGTGCCCCTGAGCATGGGCTACACGGCCCGCCTTCCCGCCGCCGACGCTCCCCTGGTGGAAGGCCACAACTGGCATGTCATCGCCGCCACGGGCAAGGCGCCGTTCGCCACCCGCTTGGAGAAGCGCGAGGACGGCAGCAAGGTCCGCCTGCGGATGCACCGGCTTGAGGGCCTTTCCGGCCCTGTCGAGATCATCCCGCCGACCGCTGCGCCATCCGCGCTTCACCGCGAGTAGAGCCCCCTACATTTTCCTGAAGGGCAGTCTGGTCCCACTGCCCTGGTGTGAGAGATGCCCCTGTGTCGGCGGTAGATGCCGGCATGGGGGCACCCCCTCCAAGACCCATGAACTTCCCCGTTCGCGCTCCGGCCAATTGTGCAGCCTTGGCCGTTGCAGCGCCTCCCCCGGCAATGCCGGGTCCCCTGCCAGCCCCTCCCGTTCGCCTCCGTGCATGCGGGCTTTCCCTTTCACCGCGCCCACGCGGCGGGCGGGAGGGGCTGGCACCTCTTCGTTTCCCCTGGCGTATCGTCCGGCCCTCTCCCCTCGGGGGAGGGTGGTTCCGTGCGCCCGTGGCACCCATGCGACCCGCGTTCGGTCCCACCCCGACGCGCCGCCGGCCCCACCTTCCTCCCCCTCTCCCCCGATGCTGCCCAGCGCAGCCCACGCAGCTCCACGCCTCTCCAGGCGGCAGCCGTGCGGGCACTGAGAACCCGGCCCTGTGGTCCCCACCCCAGGAAGCCCGCGTTCTCCCCGCCTGTTCGGGACCACGCAAGACCGGAATGCCAGTCTTCAACTTCTCTCACACACCCCAAGGAAAATCCTTCAAGTGACCAATACGACCACCTCCCGCCTCGGCCAAGTCAATCAGGCCGGCGCCGTTGACGCCCTCTTCCTCAAGGTCTTCGGCGGCGAGGTCATGACCGAGTTCGAGCGGAACAACGTCTTCAAGGAACTGACCTACGTTCGCCAGATCAAGACGGGCAAGACTGCGCAGTTCCCGATGGTGGGCCGCGCTTCTTCCGCCTACCACACGCCCGGCACCTGGATCGACGGCAGCGCCATCGACCACGCGGAGAAGACCATCACCGTCGATGAGCTTCTCCAGTCCAACACGTTCATCGCGGAGGTGGACGAGGCGATGAACCACTACGACGTGCGCAGCATCTACAGCGCCGAGCTGGGGCAGGAGCTGGCCTACCAGTACGACACCCACCTCGGCGCCGTGCTGGCGCTTGCCGCTCGCGCCTCCTCGCCCATCACCGGCCGGGCCGGCGGTTCCCGCATCGCCCACGCGGACATGAGGACCGATCCCGCCCGCCTGGAAGCGGCCCTGTTCACCGCCACCCAGACCCTGGACGAGAAGAACGTGGGGCAGGCCGACCGCTACGCCGTGTTCCGCCCGGCGCAGTTCTACCTTCTCGCCCAGCGCGACCGGCTGGTGGACACCAACCTTGGCGCCAAGGGTGACGTTGCCTCCGGTGTCGTGCAGACCATCGCCGGCCTGCCCATCGTGAAGTCGAACCACGTCCCCTCCACCAACGTGACGACCGGCCCCGCCAAGTACCAGGGCGACTTCCGCACCACCGCCGGTCTCGTCTTCAACAAGTACGCGGCGGGCACCGTGCAGCTCCTCGACCTGTCGGTGGAGAGCGAGTACGAAATCCGCCGTCAGGGCAACTTCTTCATCGCGAAGTACCTCTGCGGACACGACGTGCTCCGCGCGGATTGCGCCATCGAACTGGCCACCGGCGCCGTGGCGTAATGCCCGATGACCGCCCGGTCTCCGGCAGCTTCTACCACCCCGACATGAAGCCCGCCGAAGCCGTCGCGGACGCCACGAGCGCCGCCGACGTGGTGGCGCGGTTCAACGCCTTGCTGGCGGCCCTTCGCGCGGCCGGCATCCTTGCTGAAGACGGCGACTAGCCGGCCTCGGCCGCCTCCCTCCCAGCCGCCCCCTGGACCGCCTCGCCGGCCCGGTGGGCACCTCGCGTCCTTCCAAGGACCCGCAACCCTTGCCCTTCGCCGCCTCCGTGCGGCCGGGGGTGAGGCACGCGGTCACGCTGCGCCCGTCCACCCCCTCCCGAAAGGAACATTCCGATGCCCCGCCATGCCCACGGCACGGCCTCCCAGGCCCTCTTGGTGGCTTCCCGCGTGTCCGCCCGCCCGCTGCCGGGCGCCGCCGCCATGGCGTACCGGCTCCATGCCTCCGACCGCGACGGCGAAGAGGTGGTCGCGCCCCTGGCCGGCTCTCCCGGCGTGGCTGAAGCCGCCATGCTCGCCGTGATGACGGCCCTTCAGGCCGCAGACCCGGCCGTCCCCGCCACCCTCACGCTGGTCTCCAGGGCCGCCTTCGACGCCCTGTCCCATCCGGCCTGGACGCCCTCCCGGAGCACCCCCATCGCGGCCGTCGAGGCACGGGCGGCCATGCTGGACGCGGCTTCGGCCTTTTCCGACCTGCGCGTGTCGCTGGTCGCCGTCACCGATGACGACGAAATGGCCGAGCTGGCGGGCCTTGCCCAGGCCGAGGCCGATGCGTGGGCGGCCGAGCGGATGGCGGCTCTGCCCCCGCCGGCCATGGCCACCTCCCAGACCCTCTTGGCGGCTCCGGCATCCGCCGCCTGAGCCCCCGTTTTTTCACTACGACCACCACATCCCCCTGAAAGGACATCTCCTCATGACCACCATCCCCGCCATCCCTGCCGATGTTCCGGGCCACGCCGTTTACGGCACCACGTCCCGCAGCCGGATCCCGGTCCCCATGGTCGCCGCCGGCCTCTACGCCCTGTCTCCGACCACCCTGCGCGAAGACGGCGCCTCACCTCGCCCCCTGTTCGATGTGAGCACCGAGGACGGCCGCGCCGACCGTGACGCCTACCTTGCCGACGTGGAGCGCTCCAGGGAGGCCAGGGAGGCCGCCCGCGCCCGTCATGCCGCCAAGCACGGCATGGGCGAAGGCATGTGCGGGGGAGGCATCTGACCTTGCCCAGCCTCCAGGCCATGGCCCTGGTGGACCTCAGCGACGGCAAAGGCCCCCGGCACATCCCCGGCCTCGTGTGGTCGCCCGTGTCGCGCCTGTTTGAGGTGACGTTGGACGACCCCCATGGGCGCCCGGTGTTCCTCGGCGGTTTCGAGACGCCCTCACAGGCTGTCGAGGCCATGGAGAGCATGACGGCCACCTTCGCGCGGATGGGCAGCTCCATGCCCAGCACCCGTGTGGGGGGCACGAAGCCGTCGCCGCAGGCGGCATCGAAGCCGCGTTGACCACGACCACCAGCCCCGTTCGGCCGCACATGGCCCGACCATCTGAAGCCCCAGGAGTGAAGACCATGCGTTCCGACACCGTCACCGAACTCCGAAAGGAAAACGCCCGGCTTGCCGAGGAGAACGACCGCCTCCGGCGAGACCTCCAGGCCGCCGGTTCCGCCTTCGACGTCATCATCGAAGCGTTCACGGTAGCCTCTGCCCGCATTGAACTGCTGGAGCCGGCGCAGCGCTCCCGGCTGCTGAACTGAGGAGCCTCCCCAGCATGGCGACCCGCCGCGTTGAAACCCGTGACCTCTCCGGCCCCGCGCCGCTCCAGGTCTCCCGTGACAGCGGGGACACCTACGTCTCCCCCGAACGCCCCGTCCAGGACAATGACATGGCCCGCTGGTCGGAAGCTCTGTCGTCCTTCTCTAGCGGCTTCGCTCACCTCGCCCAGCGCACCGATGCCGAGACGATGGCGGAGGCCCGCCGCCGCGCTGCCGAACTCAAGAAGCAGCAGGACGAGTACGACAAGGCCCAGGCGTACCGCTATGTCACCTCCGCCTCCCAGGAGGAGCTGAACAAGGGCGTCGCCAGCGGCACCGTTCCCGCCATCGACAACCCCGCCGCCAAGGGCATCTACAGCTCGGCTGTCGGGCAGAACATCGGGGCGCAGTACCGGGCCGACCTGGAGCGCGACCTGGGGCCGGACGGCACCCTTTCCCTCGTGGACGAGGAAGGCCGCCCCCTCCCCATCGACAAGTTCCTCGCCGACCGCTCGAAGCCCTACAGCGACCGGCTGTTCTCCGTCACCGGCCCCGGCGACCTCCACGGCAACGAGGCCCTCTACCGGAGCGTCGAGGGCACCCGTGAGATGCTCCTGAAGCGCCAGCAGGAGCAGGTCGCGGGCTTCTCCGCCAAGCGCAACGGCTACGTCATGTCCACCGGAATGCGTTCGATCCTCGGCGGGGACATCGCCTCCATGACCCCGGAACAGGTCGGAGAGCGCATGGGGGCCATCTACGGGGAGATGAAGAGGCTCCCTGGCGCCGCCAACGTCAAGTGGAACGACCTCGACGACCTCGCCATGGGCACCCTGAAGACGGCCATGCAGGCGCCCAACCTGACGCCGCAGCAGGCTCGGAACGTCCTGAAGGTGCTCGACGCGCCGATGAAGGACGGGCCGGGCCTCGGGGCCAATCCCCGCTTCGCGGACGACGTCAACCAGCTCCGGGCCAAGGCCAACGAGACCTTCGGAAAGGAGTGGGAGACACAGCAGAAGGACGGCCTCTTCAAGCAGGCCCAGGAGGCGCTTGCCCGTGGGGATGGGTCCTTCGATGCCGTGCAGGATGTTGTTGCCAAGAACCCCTTCACGGGGAACATGAAGACCTTCGGCGCCAAGGAGATCAAGGACAGCGCCGTCACCGCCCAGGCCCAGGCGATCCGTGGCCGCGTGAGGCAGCAGCTCCAGGGCCAGCCGCCGGGCGCCATCAACGGGCAGGTCTTCGCTGCCCAGGCGGAGATGTTCGTCCCTTCCGGTGTCGATAACCCGGAGTGGAAAGGGTTCCTGCACTCCTCCATCCAGGCGGCCGGCGACACCACCTCGCTCACGACCCCTGAAGGTCGGCAGCGCATGGAGCAGGCCGTCAACCTCTACGAGGCGCTGCGCACCCGCTCCCCTGCCTACGTCAACAACCTCCTCGACGGCAAGGACCGGGACTTCTACGAGACCTATCACCTCCTGCGGAAGATGGGGAGGACCGGGCAGGAAGCCGTTGAAGGCGCCGGCCGGACCCTCGACCCCGAGAGCGCCAATGGCGATCAGGTCAAGGTGCAGTACCAGAAGATCGACGAAGAGGTCGGGAAGCTCCGCGATCCTCAGGAATCATGGCTCAAGCCCTGGGGCTGGAACGGAAAGATCGCCAACCTTGGCTCCGCCCAGACGGAGATTACCCGCCGCGCCCAGCTCCTGGTGCGAACCCAGGGCATCGGCGCCAAGGATGCCGTCGCCGCCGCTGCCGCGAGCGTCCAGGAGGACGTCCCGGTCATCAACGGGCAGGCGCAGTTCAATCGCTCCTCATTCCTCACCCTCGGCAAGGAGCCCGTGGTCCAGGAGGCGCTCGATCAGGTCTACCGGCAGTTCCCCAACGAGCTGAAGGCCCAAGGCATCAACGGTTCCTCGGACCTGTCCGTGCGCTTCGAGAATGATGCCTACCGCATCGTCAACGCCGCGAACGGGGTGCCCCTCTATTCCGTCAACGGGGGCAAGCTCGCCCTAACCGACAGGGACCTCCGGGCCACCGAGAAGGTCATGTCCTTGGCGGCCAACGCCCAACTGCTTCAGGAGAAGCAGCGGATTGATGCCCACAACAAATCCCTCGGAAGCATTCCGGGGACACGCCGCCCTGAGGGCTGGCAGCCGTCAGCCGCTCCCGGAGGTCTGCTGTCGGGATTGGCTCCGCTGTTCACTCTCCCACCGGGTGCTCAAGAAGCGTTCCAAGGCCAGCCCTTGCCGGAGGAGTTGGCCCAGTGGGCACTTAAGCCCTTCTATCCGGAGCGTAAGACCGGAACGAACATTCGCGGCCGGCGTCGCTAGAAGAGCGGCAATAGACCCAATAGCTGCCCCCACCGCCTCTATTGCAGGGGCGGTGGGGGCAGCTTGGCGATATTTGCCGGAAATTTCCGAAGCCCCCTCGATAGAATAAAGCCCGCGCGGCACCCCCCGTACCCCCTTCGCACCTGGGCAGGACACCGCCCGCGCGTTACGCGCCCGTTGTGCCGTATCCGGCGTGAACGGCAAGTCGCGCCAGCACCCACGCAAGCACAGGCGCCCGCAACGCATGTACACGCGCCCCATGCCTGCGTTATTCCGCTTCTGTCATAAGTTTTAGATCAGTCAAAATCCGCATTGAACCTCAATCACTTCCGAGAAAACTCGATAAAATCTCAGAATTGTGCTTGACAGTTTCAGTGAGACGAATCAGGCTTTCTCACGTTCTGAGCAGCGATTGGCCCACGAACATTCCACCACAACATGCGGAGAACTGAGATGTCGGGTTACGAACTCTTTGAGGCTGCCAACAAAGCCCGTCAGGCGTGGCATGGGCAGCTCACCCGCCGCTACGGCCACATGGGACGCCTCGCCGTCCTCGGCACTCTGGAGGCCATGGGAGAGCCTGGGAGCCCTCTGCGGGAGGCTTGGGACGCGCTGAAGGCCGCTGAAGCCGCCTGGGGCGCTTGGTTCGATGGCGCCAGCCCCATCACCCGTGCCGCCGTCGAAGCCGCTGAGGCGATGCCCTGTGTGGCTGGCGAGGCTGCCTGAGGCGGGGAAGGGCGGGGGCGTCTCAGTGACGCCCTAAGCCCTGTGAGACGAGGCGTCCGAAACTCCGGAATGGACTCTATCGGACGCCCTCCACACCGTCTCGCAGGGGAGGTGTTCAGTGGGACCCGCCAAGGCGGGCAGTGGGACAGGGGAACGACGGTGCTGGTGGGATATGCGCGGGTGAGCACGGACGGGCAGGACGCGGGCTTCCAGAGCCAGCTTGACGACCTCCGGGAGGCCGGGTGCGAGAAGCTCTTTCAGGAGCACGTCAGCGCCGTTGCTGCCTCCCGGCCGGAACTGGAGCGGGCCGTGGAGTTCCTGCGGGAGGGCGACACGCTGGTGGTGACCAAGCTGGACCGCCTCGCGCGGTCGGTGCAGCACCTTTGGTCCATCGTGGAGGCCCTCGACGCGAAGGGCGTGGGGCTGGTCATCCTCAACCTGGGCGGGGAGAAGCTAAACACGTCGAGCGCCTCGGGGCGGCTCATGCTCTCGGTCTTCGGCGCCGTGGCCGCCTTCGAGCGGGAATTGCTCCTGGAGCGGCAACGGGCCGGCATTGCCAAGGCCAAGGCTGAGGGCAAGTACCGGGGCAGGAAGCCCACGGCACGGGCCAAGGCGGAGGAGGTGCGGCGGCTGAAGGGTGAGGGCGTGAGCCCTACGGAGATTGCCGGGCGCCTCGGCATCGGCCGTGCGAGCGTTTATCGGTGCTTGCAGGGGGCGGAGGCGTAGCGGGAGGAGGCGGCGTGAGGGCAAGAAGCTGGGGCGGCCCACGGTGGGCGCCGACACGGAAGCCCGGATCAAGGAGCTTCGGGCGCAGGGCATGGGACCGGCGGCTGAAGGGGATGCGTGTTGCCTGCGGGGAAAATTAGTTTTGCGTCCGTTAGCGCTTTTCCCCATCTGTTTTTTCGCAAAAACAACACCCCCACCTCGGCACCTACCGCGCGCCTCTCCGTGCCTAGATCACCGCGTCTATCGCTCGCGAACACATGCACGTCCAATTCGCGAACCACGGACCGAGTCCATTCGAGGCCGCTGCCCGGAAGCGATTCACCGGGGACTGAAGCACGCGGGGTCCCGGCTGGGGTCCTGCGTGGGGTCCCACAGGCGAGAATGCCACCTATAACATATTGGCGTTTAATGTATTTTTTAATTGTCAAGAAGAATGGTGAGCCCGTCGGGATTCGAACCCGAGACCCCATGATTAAAAGTCACGTGCTCTACCGGCTGAGCTACGGGCTCACTCCAGGCAGTGGTTAGGCCGGCGGCGCCTCAGGGTCAAGGCCGGGGCTGTGAACATCATGTGCGGCGTTGACCGTGGGCAACCGCTTGCGCACCATGGCGGCCAAACCCCTCCGGCCAGGGATCGGCATGCCGCTCAATAACTCCATCGCCGCCCGCGTTGAAGACATCGTTCAATGGCGCCGGCATCTCCATCGCCATCCGGAGCTCGAATACGACCTGCCGCAGACCAGCCGCTTCGTGGCGGAGAAGCTGCGGGCGTTCGGCTGCGACGAGGTGGTGACGGGCATCGGCGGGACCGGGGTCGTCGCCGTCATCCGTGGCCGGGGCGAAGGCGGGCGCATGATCGGCCTGCGCGCCGACATGGATGCCTTGCCCGTGACGGAGGAGACCGGGGCCGAGCACGCCTCCCTCGCACCGGGCCGCATGCACGCCTGCGGCCACGACGGCCACACGGCGATGTTGCTGGGCGCGGCCCGGCAGCTCGCGGAATCCCGCGCCTTCGCGGGCACCGCCGTGCTTATCTTCCAGCCGGCGGAAGAGGCCGGCGCCGGCGCGAAGGCGATGATCGACGACGGACTGTTCCGCCGCTTTCCCGTGGACGAGGTCTACAGCCTTCACAATCTGCCGGGGCTGCCGGTGGGCAGCATGGCGGTGCGCGAGGGCCCCATCATGGCCTCGGCCGACCGCATCGAGATCGACATCCTCGGTTCCGGCGCCCATGCGGGGCGGCCCAACGAGGGGGTGGACGTGGTGCTCACCGGCGCCGCCGTGGTGACGGCCCTGCAGCAGGTGGCGGCGCGCAATGTGGACCCGCTCAAGTCGGCCGTGGTCTCCATCAGCGTCTTCCAGGCGGGTGAGGTGGACAATGTGCTGCCGCCGCTGGCGCGGCTCATCGGCACGGCGCGCACCCTCGCGCCCGATGTGCGCCTCCAGGTGAAGGAGCGCGTGCGCGCCATCGCCGAAGGCGTGGCTGCCGCCTATGGCGCACAGGCGCGCGTGCGCTTCCTCGAAGGCTATCCTGTCACCCAGAATCACGCGGCCCAGGCCGCCTTCGCCGCCGATGTGGCCCGCGAGGTCTGCGGCGACCGCGCTGTGAACGCGGCCACGGACCCGTTGATGGCGGCGGAGGACTTCGCCTTCATGCTGGAACAGAAGCCCGGAGCCTATCTGTTTCTCGGCAACGGGCCCTCTGCGGGCCTGCATCACCCGGCCTATGATTTCGCGGATGACGCCATCGCCTTCGGCTCCTCCTTCTGGGTGCGGCTCGTGGAACGCGCCCTGCCCTGAGGCCGCGCCAGTGGAAAAAACCTGTCTTTAAAGCGGCGTTAAGAGAAGATCGCCCAGCATTCTACCTACCAGCTGCAGAAAATCGCGCGTGCTTGCCGAACACGGTAGGCGCGGGCGTGTTGCTGGCTTATGGTTAATGCCCCTTGCAACCTGCGCGTCAGTGAGAAGTCCATGTCTACCTTGTCCCCGGCGGAAGTCGTCCGCACTGCCGCGATCACGACGCTTCTTTGCGGCGTGAGCATCGCTTGGCTCCTGCACTGAAGCCGTCGCGCGGCGCACAGGTGCCGCGCCATGAGGCTGGCGAATGGGCCCGCGCAGGCGGCCTTCCCCCGAAGCGTGCTGCCATAGCCGCCATGCGGCGCTCCCCGACAGGGTTTTCGAGCAGCGCTCGAAGTGACGGACGCGAACAGCCCCTCCCCGATCTGCCTCCAAATCCACCTCTTTCCGCGTGTCTGGCAACCGACTTGCATCGGGGCCGCGCGCGCGGAGAGGCGCCAAACCAGATGTTCGCCCCCATGGGGCAGAACAGCAAAGGCGAAGGATCTGACTATGGCAGATTACAAGGTGACGGTGGACCAGCTCCCCACTGGAAAATGGGCCTGCTTCCTCCATGTGGACGGTCATGACGAGCCCATCAACCTGGGGCGTGAGTTCAAGAATGATGAGCAGGCGGAAAATTGGCTCAACGTCTCGGAATCGGTGACGGCCATCGAGATGATGCTGCGCAAGGTCAAGAAATAAGCTTGCACGCCTGATCCTTTCGGCGGACGGGCGCGCCCGTCCGCCCCTCCCCCCCGCGCGATGTCCGGGAGGTCTCAACTCCGCCCCCACGTCGGAAGCGGCCAAACAGCCTGTTGAATGTCCGAAACCCGACCGTCCACCGGGTGGAGCGAACGCGTCGTCCACGTGGGCGCGAGCCGCCCTCAGTCCGCCACCTCCGCCTGGATGGAGAGAATGTCGTAGGCTGGCGCTTCCGGCGGGTTGTCGTAGCCGCTTGCCATGTCCTGAACGCTCCCCCCAGCCGTCACCCGCTGGCGCTTCATGCGCCCGATGTCGCCGCCAAGGACGAGGATGATGACGGCACCGGCCTCCAAGCTGGCATTGACCATGCGCACGGAAGCGGTGCTCGGTGCGACGGCCACCGCCCCACGCGACAGCCGGCGCTCGATCGGCATGGCGCCGCCCGCTCCGTCTGCCTGCTCGCACCGCAGCACCTCCCCCTTCAGCACGCCGCTGATCTCCCATACACCGTCGCAGAAGCTCGGCTCACCCTGGCCGGGGCCGAGCACTGAGGCTGCGATGCAGAAGCGCTCCATGCCGTCACGGTAGAGTTCATAGAGGCGAGGCTCCTCCCCGGCGGTGCCGAAAGGCTCCGGCAGCCATCCTTCCTCTGACACCAGACGTAGCATCAGGTCCCGCCCGATGAAGAGAATCTCGCGCGGGTCCTCTGCCAGCTCCACCATGGACTGGATATCCCAGATGAAGCGCCGCAGCGCTTCCGGCACCCGAGCAGCCGTGCGCGTCTCCCCGCGGTCAGTGCTGGTCATGATCGTGCTCCTCCGAGGGTGCGAGCCTGTGAACCACCTCGGTTGCAAGGAAATGGCCCGCGGCGAGGACGCCGTCGTCGTCCATGACGTGACCGAGGCCATGCCGGCGCAGGCTCCTTACCGGCACGCCAGCCCCCTTCAGGCGTTCCTTGGTGGCGCTCATGGCGGCGAAGGGAACGAGGGGGTCGTCTTCGCCGTGGATCATCAGAACCTGGGGGCGCGCCCGCACCTCCGCAGGGACATCGGTGGGCAACGCCCCGCCGAAGCAGACCACTGCGGCCACCGGCTTCGGCCGCAGCAGCGCCGCGCACAGCGCCACCATTGCCCCCTGCGAGAAGCCCACAAGGGCGAGATGGGAATCCGGCAGGCGGCGCGCCGCCAGTGCCGCGTCGAGGAAGGCGTTCAGGGCCGCGGCCGAAGCCTCCATGGCGGCTCCCGCCTCCGCACCGAGGAAATCGGAGGCGGCGAACCATTGCCGCCCCGTGCCCTCAAGCCCCGGAACCGGAGCCTCCGCCGCAAGGAAATCCGCCTTGGGCATGGCCGGCGCCCAATTGAGGGCATGGTCCAGGATGGCGCTTCCCGTGCTCCCCTCCCCGTGCAGCAGCACGACCAGGTACACGGGCTTCCCGCATGACAAGGCGGCGATCTTCGGCCCTTCGGCGATCATGGTCATCACGGCCCCGCGCGCCTAGGAGTTCGGGCAGGGCACGATCTTGTAGACGGCGTCCGCGAAAGGCTTGATGCCGGTGTTGATGCGCAGGGGCGAGGTCCATGTCTGATAGGTGACAATGCCTCGCGTGATGGAGATGACCTTGTAGTTCTCCGCCCCCTTCGTCTTGTAGCACTTGCCGGGTTGAATATCCTCTTCCTTCAGGGGCATGGCCTGGCTCCTTCCGCGCTGCGGTCCGCCCTCCCCCAAGCAATGGTCGTGCCTGCGGCGGCCGAGGCGGGACACGCCCGGCCGCGCGCGCTTCCCTCAGGCCGAGGGAGCCTCGACACCCAGGATTTTCTCCAGCACCCCGGCGGGGTCCTCGTCGCGCATCAGGGCGCTGCCGACGATCATGGCCTTGGCGCCAAGGGCCCCCAGACGCGCGCGCTCCTCGGCGCTTGCAAGGCCCCCCTCCGCGACCGCGAACGCCTTCTCCGGCGGCACCAGCGGCAGCAGCGCCTCGAACGTGCCGGGCTCAAGCTCGAAGGTGTGAATGTCACGGCTGGTGACGCAGATGAAGTCCGCGCCGGCTGCCAGGGCCAGTTCCAGCTCCTCCCGCGTGTGGACCTGCACCAGCACGTCAAGCGCGATGGCCGCCGCGCGCTCGCGGAATGCCGCCAGCCTGTCCCCGAGCAGGGCCGCGGAGAGCGTCACGGCATCCGCCCCCGCAAGGCGCGCTTCCAGGATCTGGTAAACGTCGAAGATGATGTCCTGCGCCATCACGGGCAGGCCCACGGCGCCGCGGATCGTCGCGAGGTCCGAGGCCGAGCCGCGGAACGACTGGCGCTCCACCGCCACCGAGAGGGCGCCCGCGCCGACCGCCTCGAAATCCTCGGCCAGCGCCTTGTAGGGAACCATGAGGCGCAGGGCGGGATCGAATGGCGAGCCGCCCTTCAGCTCAGCGATGACCACCGGCGCGCCGGCTTCCTTGAATCTCGCGGTGAGCGCTCCCTGGAAGCCCAGGGTCAGCGGCATCTCGCCGATCTTGCCCTGCATCTGGCCGAGCGAGCGGCGGGCCTTGGCCTTGGTGAGCTGCTCCTTGCGCTGGAGGAGAAAGGGCTTGAGGCGGCTGTTTTCCGGCAATGGCATGGATGAAATGTCCGAAAGGGGTGGGCTGGCGGAAGCCTTCGAAAAAATGCTGCGCCGCGGGGAAGCGTCACAGATTTCGCGCCGCTTGACCAGCAGCGCATGCCAGCCCTTCCGCATCGGCGGGCTTTTCAGCGCCCGTGATCGGCGTCAATATGAAGCCGTATTCTTTGCCTCACGTGAGATTTTTCAGATGTTTACACGGGTCTGCAAGGCCGAGACCGTCCCCGAGGGCGGGATGCGGCTCGTCATCGCCGACAGCCAGCTCATCGTCCTCGCCTGGCCGGACGACGGCGAGCTGAAGGCGTTTCAGGGTGTCTGCCCCCATACCAACATGCCGCTTTCCGACGCCGCCTTCGACGGGCGGATGCTCACCTGCCCTGTCCACAACTGGACCTGGGATCTTTCCTCCGGCGCCCCCGTCGAGCCGCAGGAAAGCGCGCTCGCTGAGTATCCAGTGAAGGTGATGGAAGGCATCGTCTACATCGACACCGAAGGGGTCTCGCCCCTGTTCGCCGCCCCTTGAGGCACCCCTTGCGGCTTGGGAGAAGCACCGTGACCGAAGACATCGCAGTCATCGTCGGGGCCGGCAAGGGCCTCAGCGCCGCGCTTGCCCGGCGCCTGCACCGCGAGGGGTTCCGCATCGCCCTCGTCGCCCGCAACGTGGAGAAACTCGCGCCGCTCGCGGCCGAGACCGGCGCGCTCGCCCTGGCGGGCGACGTGCAGAACCCGCAGGATGTCGAGGCGGTGTTCGCCGCGGTGGACCGCAGCCTCGGCACGCCCGGCCTCGTGGTGTTCAACGCCGCCGCGCGCTATCGCGGCGCTGTCGAGGAGCTGGACCCCGGCGAGGTGCTCGATGCCTATGCCGTCGGTGCGTTCGGCGGCTTTCTCACCGCGCAGGCCGCCGCGCGGCGCATGCTGGCCCGTGGCACCGGCTCCATCTTCTTCACCGGCGCGACCGCCAGCATCAAGGGGATGCCCCACTCCATCCCCTTCGCCATGCAGAAATTCGCCCTGCGCGGCCTTGCGCAGAGCCTCGCCCGCGAGCTCGGCCCGCGCAACATCCATGTGGCGCATTTCATCATCGACGGCGGCATCTCCTCCTCCTGGGCGACGCCGGGCGAGCCTGGTCCCGCCGACAAATGGCTGGCGCCGGAGGCCATCGCGGAGACCTATCTCGCCATCCACCGCCAGCATCGCTCCGCCTGGAGCTTCGAGGTGGACCTGCGCCCGTGGGTCGAGAAGTTCTGAGGCCCTCGGGGCGCTGCCTCCGCCTTTGGGACCGACAAAAAGGAATGGCCCTGTGCTCACACGCAGGGCCATTCCTACTTCAGCGGAGTGTTTCCCCGATCTGCCAAGGGGAGAGGCGCGGTTAAAGCCGCGCCAACCGCCTCACTGCGCGGCCTGGGCCGTGATCTCCAGAGGATCGAGCACCACGTCCGTGGTGGCGGGCTCAAGGCCGAGCGCCTGCCGGATGCGCTGCAGCATGGCGAGGGTACGCGGCTCCATCTCGTTGATGGGGCCGGGCACGAACTGCACCACCTCGGCCGCCTTGCGGCGCTCCTCCGGCGTGCGCAGCATCTCGGCGAGGCCCTCGATGGCCGCGTCGCGGGCATATTCCACGATCAGGCTCTGCTCGTGGATGATCTCCGCCTTGCGCTCCACCGGCAGCGACACGAAGGGCTCGTCCTTCGTGAGCACCTTGGCCGAGCGCTCCAGGCGGTCGCGCCGCACGTTGCCACGCGCTTCCGCCAGCAGGATCAGCATGCGGATCACCGCCTCGACGAAGCCGCCCGAATTGACGTGCAGCAGCGCCGAGCGCACCTCCGGCAGGCCCACCAGCTCTTCCTTGGTCTTGCGGGTCCGCTCGAAATTGTAGTTCCGGCCGAACCACCGCATGAAGGGCGTGGTGTAGATCGAGTAGAACGTCACTTCGTACCAGGCGTCGCGGATATCGCGGACGATGTCGATGGTCTGCTCGAACGCATCGGCCATCAGCCTCTCGGCCAGCACGAAGGGATTGTCCTTCGCCACGGGCTTGCGGCTTTCGCGCACCACCTTGGCCATGCCATCGAGGGGCAGCACGGCGGGATTGCGCGAGGAGAGGGCGGCGCGCTGCACGCGGAGCGGGTGCAGCATGCGGCCGACCTCGGCGCTGGCGCGCGTCACCGACGCCTGCACGGCCGGACGCATGAACACGTCGTAGAGCTCGCCCTGCAGCTCGGAGATGTGCTGCACGGCGGCGAAGGGCACCTCGTCCTCGCGGCCGTCGCCGTAGCCCGGCAGCTCGCTCATCTTCCGCTCGGCGAAGGAGACGGTGAACTGCGCGTCCTGGCCCTCGCCGCGGATGTCGTCGATGGTCATCTCGTAGAGGCCGGGCGCCAGCGCCTCGATGGTCTTCAGCACCGAGGAAACCTGGGTGTGCTCGCGCTTGGCGATGGAGGCCGACACGAAGATGCCGAGGTGGCCCACCTTGTCATGCACCATGTAGACGATGCGCTGACCGCGGATGCGGATCTCGGTCTCGTCGGTATAGGTGTCGATGATCCAGTTGATCGCCTGCTTCACGGGCGTGATGTTATCGCCGTGGCTGGCGAAAACGATGATGGGCGAGCGGATCTGCTTCACGTCCAGCACGCGGCCGTGTTCCAGGCGCGCCTCGTTGCGGGCAAGCCTGTTGCCCACGAACAGCTCGCGCACGATCCAGGTGATCTCCGGCTCATTCAGCAGGAAGAAGCCGCTCCACCAGCGCTCGAACTCCAGGAAGCGCTCGCTCTCTGTGTCCACCTTCTCGAACAGGTCGTAATACTTGCGGAACCAGGTGCGGCCCGGATTCAGCATCTCGAAGTTCAGCACCAGCCAAGCGCCGTCGAAGACGCCGTCGCCATAATCGGAAAAGAGCATGGGATTGATCTGGCCGCCGAGCAGACCGGCGTTATAGCGCATGGGGTTCTGGCCCACGTCGCCGGACCAGGTCTCCACCGGCGCGCCGTTCAGCACCAGCGGACCGGTGATGTCCGGATTGGCGGCGCCGAGGATGAGGGTGGCCCAGCCGCCCTGGCAGTTGCCGATCACCACCGGCTTCGGCGCCTCGGGGTGCTGTTCCTGCACGTAGCGCACGAAGGTGGCTTCGGCGCGCGACACGTCCGCCAGGGTCTGCCCCGGCTCGGGATTGCGGCTGAAGCTGACGAAATACACCGGATGACCGGCCTTCAGCGCCACGCCCACCTGGCTGTCGGACTTGAAGCCGCCGATGCCGGCGCCATGGCCCGCCCGCGGATCGATGATCACGTAGGGGCGCTTCCACGGATAGACTTCCACGCCAGCCGGCGGCTTGATCCGCAGCAGCGCGTAGTTGCACGGACGCGGCAGGGAGCGCCCGTCCATCACGACGTCGTAGTCATAAATGAGCACGGGCGGGCAGCCGGCGGCCTCGTGCTCGAAGAAGTTGTCGCCACGCTGGCGCAGGGTGTCGAAGGTCAGCACCGCGCGCTGGGCGCGATCGATGAAGTAGGCCTGAGCGTCCTTCAGGCGATCGGAGGGCGAGCGCTCGGCATTGGTGATGGTGCCCACCAGCGCGGTCAGCTCGTTGAAGGTCTCCCGCAGGCGCTCGCCGTGGGTGGCCGAGATGTTCATGAAGTGGCGGCCGGCCGCCTTCGAGGTAAGCTGGCTCATGGTGGACAGCTCCGAGAGCTGCGCCGTGAGCGCCAGGGCGCGCTGGCGCGCGGTCCAGGCGTTGCCGTCCGTCACTTTGGCGAAGAACGGGTTCGTGAACTTCGAGGGCGAGAGCTGAGCGTTCAAGCGGTCCTCCCCGCCGCAAGGCGGCGTGTTCCGGTTCGGCCGTTCTCCAGCCGGGGCCGCCGGAGAATACTGCACCGCACAATACTAGACGGCGCCTATTGCATAAAGATGGCAATCGCCGTTTACGCGCTACCTTTCCGCGCAATGGTTGACAGCGGCTCGACGGCCGACACCATCATGCAGCGGAAAATGGAAGAAGGAGGAGACGCGCCATGTACGATACGCTTTCCGGCAGGCACATCAAGGCGGCGCGCGCCATCCTGGGGTGGACCCGCAAGGATCTCGCCGGCCGCGCAGGCGTCACCGCCGAGACGGTGAAGGTGGTGGAGACGGACAAGGCCCAGCTCGCCGCCCTCGCCCCCACCCGTGCGCAGCTTGCAGAGGCGCTGGAGAAGGAAGGCATGGTCTTCACCACCGGCGGCGCGCCCGGCGTGCAGCTCGTGCCCCTGGAGGAAGGCCTGCGCACCGATCAGCTCAACGCCTCCAACGACGATTGAGCCAGATACCGCGCGAACCCGGCAGGACGCGCCGAAAGCGGGTGCCCTTCGGTCACGCCTGTGCTTTGCTGGCAGCCCATTACAGCGGACGGACCCATGATTCTCCACAACATCGCGGCGCGGCACTACATCGTGGTGGCCATCATCCTCATCGTGGCGGTGCTGGCCTATCTCGGCAGCTGGTCCTGAACCTTCAGGCGCCGGTGCCCACGCGGATCAGCGCGAAGCCGTCGTAGCCCTTGGCGCCCACCGTCTGGATGGCGGTGGCCGTCAGGCCCTTTTCTTCGGCCAGGGCATCCAGGAAGCGGCGAACGCCCTGCACCGAGGCATCGGAGCTTTCCGCTTCCACCACCGCGCCGTTGCGCACCACATTGTCGCATATGATGATGCTGCCCGGCCGCGTGAGGCGCAGCGACCACCGCAGATATTCGGTGTTGCTCGGCTTGTCGGCGTCGATGAAGACGAGGTCGAACGGGCCAGCGCCCTCCGCCTCCAGCTTCGGCAGCGTCTCCAGGGCCGGCCCCACGCGCAGGTCGATGAGATGGGAGAGCCCCGCGCGCTCGAAATTGGCGGCCGCCACCTCCGCGTGGCGCGGAACCGCCTCCAGGGTCACGAGCCGCCCGTCGGCCGGCAGGGCGCGCGCCAGGAAGATGCTGCTGTAGCCGCCCAGCGTGCCGATCTCCAGGATGCGGCGGGCGCCCACCATGAGCGCGAACAGGTGGAGGAGCTGGCCCTGCGCCGCGGAAACCGCGATGGCGGGCAGGCCGGCGGCGGCGCTCGCCTCCAGCGCGGCGTCCAGCACCGGATCAGGCCGCAGCACGCGGCTCGTGAGATAGTCGTCGACGGCGCTCCACGCGGCCTGTTCCTGCGCGCTCATCTTGATCCCGCCTCCCGCCATGCCATCAGGTCTCGTCACTTTCCCGCGCGGCGCGGATGGAGAGCACCGCGTAGGCCACCACCAGCCCTAGCTCCACCAGTGTGAACAGGAGCAGGGGCGTCATGCCCGAAGGCGCCCAGGCCGCGAGCACCGCCTGCGTCAGGGTCGCGATCAGCCACAGCACGACGGCCCAGCCGGCCCGCAGCCACAGCCCCACCCCGGCGATGGGATCGATGATGGCCGCCCAGATCACCGCCCCCTGGGCGGCGACGGGAAGCTGCTCGAACCAGGACGGCACACCCTCGCCGATGCCGAGAATCACCACCCAGTGCGTCACGCCCTCGATCAGCAGGAAGACAGCGACCCCGCGCAGGAACAGGAACAGCCGGCGCCGCCAGGGCGAGAGCCTCTCCCAATGGGCGCGGGCGCTGGCATCGATGGGGTCGTAATGGCTCATGCGCCGGGCGCCAGGAGCTGGAGTTCGTCGGGGATGGGATCGAAATGCGCCGCGATGGCGCGCGGGTCGACCTCGGCGAGGGTGGCGGGCTGCCAGCGGGGCGCGTTGTCGCGATCCACCAGAACGGCACGCACGCCTTCATAAAAGTCATGCCCGGCGGCAACGCGCGTCACCACCCGGAACTCCGCCTTCAGGCATTCGCCGAGGTCGAGCGCAGGGCCGCGCCGCATCTGTTCCATGGCGATGGAAAGGCTGGTGGGCGACTTCGTGCGCATATCCTTCGCCATGGCCTCCGCGAACGCGGCGAAGGGGCCGCCGGCGGCCGCGGTTTCCTCCAGGGCGGAGAGAATCGCATCGAGGCTGCCGCGCGAAAAGAGGTCGGAGATGATCTCAGCCCGGTCGGCGAAGGCGCTCGGCGCCGGCTCGGCCTTGTAGGTCTCGATGGCGGCTTCGACGTTTTCCCCGGCACACAGGGCCTCCTCCAGCGCGGAGAAGGCGCCGGACGGCACGAATGCGGTGGCAAGGCCGCAGGCGACGGCCTCCGGCGCGCGGATGCGGGTGCCCGTCAGCGCCAGGAACACGCCGAACGCGCCGGGAAGGCGCGGCAGCACATGGGTGCCGCCCACATCCGGGAACAGGCCGATGTTCACCTCGGGCATGGCGAAGAGATAGCGTTCGCCCACCACCTGATGCGGGCCGTGGGCCGAGAGGCCGAAGCCGCCGCCCATGCAGATGCCGTCCACCAGCGCGACATAGGGCTTGGGGAAGGTGCCGATATAATGATTCAGCACGTATTCCTCGCGCCAGAAGTTGAGCGCCTCGACGGTGCGGCCGGCGCGGCCGAGATCATAGAGCGTGCGCACGTCGCCGCCGGCGCAGAACGCCTTCTCGCCCGTGCCCTTGATGATGACGCGGGTGACGGCGGGGTCCTTCGCCCACTCGCGCAGGCGCGGCAGGATCTCGCGGACCATGGGCAGGTTGAGGGCGTTGAGCGCCTTCGGCCGGTTGAGCGTGATGACGCCAGCCTCGCCCTTCCGCTCCAGGATGACTTCGGGTTCCGGCCGGGTTTCCATGCGTGCCTCTTCTCGAAACCGCCCACACGCGGGTGTGCGAGGGTTAGACGCGGCGGGGGCCAGCGTCAACGCCGCCCCGAGCCACCCGCCGGGCACGCGGAAGCGGACCCGCGCGGGATCGTGAGACATCGCGACGCGTCGCGCGGCTCGCCGGCCAGGGGGCCCGGCGCTATAAGGTTCGCCATCCATACCCCCGGCTGCGGCGACGCGTGCGCCGCCAAGGACGCAGCCGCAGCAACACAGAGCTGAGCCATGGCCTTCACCTCGCCCCGCATCCATTCGGCCCCGGAACCCGCGTCCGCCCCGCGGCTCGACCTGGTGCAGCGCCCCCGCCGCAACCGCAAGAGCGACTGGGCCCGCCGGCTGGTGCGCGAGACGAGCCTCTCCGTCGATGACCTGATCTGGCCCATCTTCGTGATGGAGGGGAAGGCCACCCGCACCCCCATCGCCTCCATGCCCGGCGTGGAGCGCCTCACCGTGGACGAGGCGGTGCGCGCCGCCGAGCGCGCGGCCAAGCTGAAGATTCCTGCGCTCGCTCTCTTTCCCTATGTCGACCCGAACCTGCGCGACCCCGTGGGCAGCGAGGCGCTGAACGCGAACAACCTCGTGTGCCAGGCCCTGCGCGCCATCAAGGCCGAGGTGCCCGAGATCGGCCTCATCACCGACGTCGCCCTCGACCCCTTCACCAGCCACGGCCATGACGGCCTCCTGGAGGAGGGGCGCATCCTCAATGACGAGACAGTGGATATCCTGGTGCGCCAGGCGCTGGTGCAGGCGGAGGCCGGCGCCGACGTGATCGCGCCCTCCGACATGATGGACGGCCGCGTGGGCGCCATCCGCGCCGGGCTGGACGGCGCCGGCTTCACCGACGTGCAGATCATGTCCTACGCGGCGAAATACGCCTCCGCCTTCTACGGCCCGTTCCGCGATGCCATCGGCACCGCCAAGACCCTCTCCGGCGACAAGCGCACCTACCAGATGGACCCCGGCAACGGGCTGGAGGCGCTGCGCGAGGCCGCGCTTGATGTGGAGGAGGGCGCCGACATGCTCATGGTGAAGCCCGGCCTGCCCTATCTCGACATCGTGTGGCGGCTGAAGGAGGCCTTCGGCCTGCCCACCTTCGCCTATCAGGTCTCCGGCGAGTACGCGATGATCGAGGGCGCCATTCGCAACGGCTGGGTGGACGGCGAGCGTATCGTGCTGGAGAGCCTCACCGCCTTCAAGCGGGCGGGGGCGGACGGCATCCTCACCTATTTCGCCCCCCGCATGGCGGAGCGCCTCGCCCAGGGCTGAGCCTTCCGGGCATGCCCAGCGCCGCGGTGGACAGCGCCGCGGCGAGCCGGCAAAACGGGCACGAGCCCCGCGCGCCCCGAGTCTCGCGGGGCCGACGCAACCGCCGCCACCAGCGCGGCGGAGGAGGAACGCCAGATGCCCCAGCCCGCCCCTCTTCCCGGCGACCTGCCCGTAACCCTCGCCGACGTGGAGGCCGCACGCCCGCTGCTGGCCGGCGCCATCCTGCGCACGCCCACCCTGCGCGCGCCGCGCCTTTCCGCGCTCACCGGCGCCGAGGTGTGGGTGAAATACGAGAACTTCCAGGTCACCGCCTCCTTCAAGGAGCGCGGCGCCCTGGTGAAGCTCTCCCGCCTTTCGCCGGAAGAGGCCGAGCGCGGGGTGGTGGCCATGTCGGCCGGCAACCACGCGCAGGCGGTGGCCTATCACGGCGCCCGGCTCGGCATCTCCACCACCATCGTGATGCCGGAAACCACGCCCCAGGTGAAGGTGAGCGCTACCCAGGCCTTCGGCGCCCGTGTCATCCTCTTCGGCGACACGGTGGCGGACGCGCAGGCCGAGGCCGAGCGTATCGCGCAGGCGGAGGGCCGGGTCTTCGTCCATCCCTATGACGACAGGGACGTGATCGCCGGCCAGGGCTCCATCGCGCTGGAGATGATGGAGGACGGCCCGGAGCTGGATGCTGTCGTCGTGCCCATCGGCGGCGGCGGCATGATGGCGGGCATGGCGGTGGCCTTTGCCGGGCGCTCGCCGGGCACCGAGATCGTCGGCGTGGAGGCCGCGCTCTACCCGGCCATGTGGACCGCGCTCACCGGCATCGCCCGCCCCTGCGGCGGCCCTACCCTGGCGGAGGGCATCGCGGTGCGGAACGTCGGGGCCATGACCTCGCGGATCATACGCGCGCTGGTGCCGAACATCGTGCTGGTGGAGGAAGCGGCGCTGGAGCAGGCGGTGAACGCCTTCCTGATGCACCAGAAGACCCTGGCCGAGGGCGCCGGCGCCGCCGGCCTCGCCGCCCTGCTCACGGAGCCGGAGCGCTTCCGGGGCAAGACGGTAGGCCTCGTGCTGTGCGGCGGCAACATCGATCCGCGCATGATCGCCGGCATCCTGCTGCGCGAGCTGGAGCGGGAGTGCCGCATCGTCTCCTTCCGCCTCACCATCCTCGACCGGCCGGGCATGCTCGGGCGCATCTCCACCCTGCTCGGCAAGCTCGGCGCCAACATCCTGGAAGTGCACCACCGCCGCACCTTCCTGGATGTTCCCGCCAAGGGCACACGGCTCGACCTCACGGTGGAAACGCGCGACCAGGCCCATGCCGAGGCGATCCAGAAGGCGCTGGAGGCCGAAGGACTGCCGGTGCAGCGGCTGGGGGCCGGCGGCGCCGACTGGTGAGGCGCGCCATCCCTTGCGGCGGCCGGCTCCACGCCCCACGTTGATGGCAGAAGGAGCCGCCGCCCCATGAGCAATTCCAGCGACGCCGAACGTGACCCGTACCGCGACCCCTATATCGGCGCCGGCGGGGCGAAGCCCCATGCCTATGATCCGGTGACCCAGCCGGAATATTTCGAGGGCGTGCTCTCGCGCCGGCTCATCGCCTTCTGCGTGGACGTGGTGATGATTCTCGGCCCCATCGTGGGTCTCGCCATCTTCATCTTCGTGTTCGGCATCGTCACGCTCAGCCTGGGCTGGATGCTGTTCCCGCTGCTGGGCCCGGCGTTCGTCATCTGGGCCGTCGCCTACAATGCCATCACCCTCGGCTCGCCGGCCTCGGCCACCCTGGGCATGCGGCTGATGGATATCGAAATGCGCACCTGGTACGGCGCGCCCTGCTATTCGCTGCTCGGCGCGGTGCACGCGGTGCTGTTCTGGGTGTCGCTGAGCGCGCTGACGCCGCTGGTGCTGGTGGTGGCCCTCTTCAACGACCGCCGCCGGCTGCTGCATGATTTCGTGGCCGGCACAGTGGTGGTGAACGCGCCGGCGCGGGCCCGCATGCTGCGGCGCGTCCAATGAAATCGGCGCTGGCGGCCATTTCGCCTTTGACGTGCTGTCGCGCTCACGCGATCCTGTCCCTTCGCTAGGATCGAGGACCGTGAGCGAGCACCCCCGCGACACGCCGCAATTCTATCTGACGGCGCCCTCTGCCTGCCCCTACCTCCCCGACCGGGAGGAGCGGAAGGTGTTCACGCACCTTGTGGGCGAGCGCGCGTCCGTGCTGAACGACGTGCTCACCCAGGGTGGCTTCCGCCGCAGCCAGTCCATCGCCTACCGGCCGGCGTGCGAGGGGTGCCGTGCCTGCGTCTCCGTGCGCATCCGCGTGGAGGATTTCCACGAGACGCGCAGCTTCCGGCGCGTGCGGGCCACCAATGCGGACCTCATCGGCGCGGTGCGCCCGCCCTCCCCCACCTCCGAGCAGTACAGCCTGTTCCGCGCCTACGTGACCACCCGCCACGGCGACGGCGGCATGGCCGACATGAGCGTGCTCGACTACGCCATGATGGTGGAGGACACCCACGTGGACACCCGCCTCGTGGAATACCGAAACCGCAACGTCGATTCGCGTTTCCTCGGCCGCGGCACCGGGGACCTCATGGCGGTGGCGCTGACGGACGTTCTCTCCGACGGGCTGTCGATGGTCTATTCCTTCTACAACCCGCAGGTGCCGCACCGCTCGCTGGGCACTTTCCTCATCCTTGACCATGTGACGCGGGCGAAGGAGCTTGGCCTTCCCTACGTCTATCTCGGATACTGGGTGCAGGGCTCCCACAAGATGGACTACAAGCGCCGCTTCCTGCCCCAGGAGCGTCTGTCGCCCAGCGGCTGGGAGCGCGTGGACGGGTGAGGCGTGCTCCGGCGGCTGCGCCGCCCGAAGCTGAGGTATGAAGGGCGCATGACCACGTTCTTTAACGTCTTCGTCGCGGTGTACGCGGCCCTGTTTCCCATCGTCAATCCGCTGGGAAGCGCGCCGATCTTCCTCACCTTCGTGCAGCGCTGCTCGCCGAAGACGCGTGAGCTGGTGGCGCGCAAGGTGGCCATCTTCGGCTTCCTGCTGCTGGTGGCCACCATGGCGATCGGGGCCAAGGTGCTGCTGTTCTTCGGGGTGACGCTGCCGGTGCTGCGGGTGGCGGGCGGCATCGTGGTGGCATCGGTGGGCTGGAGCATGCTGCACCAGCAGGACAAGCCCGCCAGCCAGGCCGCCGAAGACGCGCTCGACGACAGCGACGCGTTGGACCAGGCCTTCTATCCGCTCACGCTCCCGCTCACCGTGGGGCCGGGCGCCATCGCCACCGCCATCGCCCTGTCGGCGGGGCCGGCGAGCATCGCGGCCCACGACCTGCCGGACATCATGGGCCAGATTCTCGGCGCCCTGGCGGGCCTCTTCGCCATCTCCCTCACGGTCTATTTCTGCTTTCGCGAGGCGCCCACCATCGAGCGGGTGCTGGGGCGCACGGGCACCAGCGTGCTCATCCGCCTGTTCGCCTTCATCCTGCTGGCCATCGGGCTTCAGATCGTCTGGCTCGGCCTGCACGAGCTGATCATCAACCTGCGGGCGGCGGCCTGACGGTCCGCGCCCAAAGAAAAAGGGGGCCGAAGCCCCCTTCCATTCACACCGCCAGGCGCCCCCGCCATGCGGGCCGGGGCGCACGGGGACGATCAGGCCAGCGCCTTCAGCGCGGCCTTGCCAGCGTAGCGGGCGGTGTCGCCCAGCTCCTGCTCGATGCGCAGCAGCTGGTTGTATTTGGCGGTGCGGTCCGAGCGGGCGAGCGAGCCGGTCTTGATCTGCCCGCAGTTGGTGGCCACCGCGAGATCGGCGATGGTGGAATCCTCCGTCTCGCCCGAGCGGTGGGACATCACGGCGCGGTAGGCGTTCTTGTGGGCGAGCTCCACCGCGTCCAGGGTCTCGGTGAGGGAGCCGATCTGGTTCACCTTGACCAGGATGGCGTTGCCGACGCCGGCCTTGATGCCGCGCGAGAGGCGCTCCACGTTGGTCACGAACAGGTCGTCGCCCACGAGCTGGCACTTGGAGCCGATGGTGTCGGTGAGCAGCTTCCAGCCCGCCCAGTCGTCCTCGGCCATGCCGTCCTCGATGGAGACGATGGGATAGGCGGCGACGAGATCCGCCAGATACTTCACCTGGGCCTCGATGTCGCGCACCTTGCCCTCGCCCTCGTAGCGGTAGGCACCGTCCTTGAAGAACTCGGTGGAGGCACAGTCGAGGCCGAGATAGACGTCCTCGCCGGGCTTGAATCCGGCCTTCTCGATGGCCTTGAGCACAAAGTCCAGCGCCGCCTCGGCGGAGGCGAGGTTGGGAGCGAAGCCGCCCTCGTCGCCCACATTGGTGTTGTGGCCGGCATCCTTCAGGCCCTTCTTCAGGGTGTGGAAGATCTCGGCGCCCCAGCGCAGGCCTTCCGCGAACGACTCGGCACCCGCCGGCAGGATCATGAATTCCTGGAAGTCGATCGGGTTGTCCGCGTGGGCGCCGCCGTTGACGATGTTCATCATCGGCACCGGCAGGGTGCGGGCGTTCACGCCGCCCACATAGCGATAGAGCGGCAGGTTGTTGGCGAGCGCGCCGGCCTTGGCGACCGCAAGGGAAACGCCCAGGATGGCGTTCGCGCCGATGCGCGCCTTGTTCGGCGTGCCGTCGAGGGCGAGCAGGGTGGCGTCGATCTTCGCCTGATCCTCGACCTCGAAGCCGCCGATGGCGTCGTAGATCTCGCCGTTGACGGCGTCCACGGCCTGCAGCACGCCCTTGCCCAGGTAGCGGCCCTTGTCGCCGTCACGCAGCTCCACCGCCTCATGGGCGCCGGTGGAGGCGCCCGAGGGCACCGCGGCGCGGCCGATGGAGCCGTCTTCCAGCACCACATCCACCTCGACCGTCGGGTTGCCCCGGCTGTCCAGGATTTCCCGGCCGATGATGTCGACGATGGCGGTCATGAACGGTCCTTCCCTCATCTCGTGCATGCGCCGGATGCCGGAAGGCGGCCGTTCCGCCTTCGCGCGACCGATCCGCCGCTGATCCACTCCGCGCGGCGCCTGAGCGAAATTTTCGTGCAGGCGCCGGGCGCGCCGCTTCTAGATCATTTCCTCGCGTCTTTGTATCGCCAAAATGCCGCCGCCCCCCGAGGTCCGTGGCGGCCTGGGGAAGATGCCGCGCTGCGCGCCCGAGGACACCTCCCGCAGGGGGATTGAGGCCGCGCGGACACAGCAGCTGGGGCGGCGGGCCGGACATCACACAATCCGCTTGAACCCTGCGCGCTCAGGTTGATAAGCACGTGTGAAGCGGCGGAAACGCTGGCGGGGAGGCGACGGTGAGCAGCGACGAGACCATGAGCGAGGGGACGGACGCCTCCGAGCGCCTTTATGCGGACGGGCATCCGTTCGACGATGTGCATTACCTCGAAGCGAAGATCATCCTCCAGGGCCTGCGCTTCACCTCGCTGCAGAGCTTCTTCGATTTCGCGAAGATCGTCGCGCGCGTGGCCAAGCAGCAGGGTGTGGATTTCGATCCCCGCCCCGCCAAGGGCTTGAGGCCGCAAATTCGCGAGGTGCTGTTCCTCGATACGAAGAACTTCAGCCTCTACAACAACGCCTTCATCCTGCGCCGGCGCTTCACCTACGAGGACGGCTTTCCCGTAGGCGATCCGGAGATCGTCTTCAAGTTCCGCCATCCAGACCGCGACACCGCCGCCGCGCTCGACGTGCGACCACAGGTTCCTGGCAATTACCGCATCAAGTTCAAGGAGGAGATCCTCCCCCTCAAGAACCGCCTGGGCGGTGTGCGCGCGCTGTTCTCGCATAACGTGGAGTTCCCCTACCATCCGCGCGGCGTGGCCGACCCCACGGCGCCCGAAACCCTCACCCGCGTGTTCCCGGCCCTTCAGCAGCTGCTGGGCGGTTCCGGCGAGCATGTCGAGCTGGTGAACCACACTGCGGTGGAAGAGGTGCTTCAGCAGCTCGGCACGCTGGATTTCGGCAAGGGCATGATCGCGCCCTGCAATGTCTCGGTGTGGCGCACGCGGGGCGAGCAGTTCCAGCTCGTCGGGGAGTTCGCCTACCAGGTCCACTACCTGCGCCGCGAGGACCTGAGCGCGAAGGCGCTCCAGCGCAGCGACGCCTTCTTCCGCGCGCTGCAGGACGAGGCCAGGGACTGGATCCTGCTCGGCACCACCAAGACGGCGGCGGTCTATCGCCTCAAGGGCAACCCGCCGCAAAGCCATGAGTGAGATCCAGCCGGACGCGGCCACCGCCGCCCCGCAGGAGGCCACGGCGGTGCCGGCGGTGACGCTGCGCGAGATTTTCCTCGGCTTCCTCGTCATCGGCGCCACCAGCTTCGGCGGGGGCGTGGTGGCCTATCTGCGTTCGGGGCTCGTGGGGCGCCGCAAATGGATCGCGGACGAGACCTTCGTCGAGCTGCTCTCCATCTGCCAGACCCTGCCGGGGCTCAACGCCTCGAACATGGCGATCCTGGTGGGCGACCGCCTGCGCGGCACGGCGGGGGCGGCGGTGGCGCTCGCCGGCATCTGCCTGCCGGGCGGGCTGATGATGACGGTGGCAGCCATCGCCTATGCGGCCTCGCAGGGCACCCACGCGGGCATCGGCGCCGCCCTGCACGGCATCTCGGCCGCCGCCGTGGGGCTGGTGCTCTCGGTAACCTTCCAGCTCGGCCGCAAGATGCTGGCCCGTTGGGCGGATTTCCTCTTCGTGGGACTGGTGGTGATTGGCGTGAACGTGCTGCACCTTTCGGTGCTGACGGTGCTGCTCGTGGTAGGCGCGTTCGCCATCTTCTGGTACCGGCCGGGCCACCTTCCGGCGGCGGAGGGGCGGCGGCCGTGAACCAGATTCCCGCCCTCATCGCCGTTTTCGCCTACCTCTCCCTGCTCACGGTGGGCGGCGGCATGGCCGCGTTTCCGGAGATGGAGACGCTGGTGGTGAACACCTTCCATTGGATGAGCGTTCCCCAGCTCGTGCACATGTATTCCGTCGGGCAGATGGCGCCCGGCCCCAACATGATGATGATCGCCGGCATCGGGCAATGGGTGGCCGGTCCCGTGGGCGCGCTGGCGGTGGTGCTTGCCTTCTTCCTGCCCACCGGGCTCTTCACCCTGTGGGTGGGCCGGCTGTGGACGCGGCTGGACCACTGGCCCTGGCGCGCGTCCATCCAGCGCGGGCTCGCGCCCGTCTCCATCGGCCTGCTGCTGGCCGGCGCCATCAGCATCGCCAGGAGCACCGTCACCGGCTGGGAGGCGGGAATGCTGGCGGCGGGCGTGTTCGGCATCCTGCTGGCGACACGGATGAACCCGGTGCCTTTGATCGCCGCTTCGGCTGCCCTGGGCTTCTTCATTTTTCGGTAGCGGACGCGGAAACTTGGGCCCCGCGTCGTCCTGCTCTAAAACAGGCGCGAAGGCGCGGGACGCCACGCCCGCCACACCAAGGACGCTCCATGACCGACCATCTGCAGCTCGGCACCAAGACCGAGATGCCCCCCTCCCCCGAGGCCGCGGTGCTCGACCGGGTCCCCAATCCCCACCCCGACACCGATTACGTGGCCCGCTTTACCTGCCCGGAGTTCACATCCCTGTGCCCGGTGACCGGGCAGCCGGACTTCGCCCACATCGTGATCGATTATGTGCCGGATCGGTATCTGGTGGAGTCAAAGTCGCTGAAGCTCTACCTCGCCAGCTTCCGCAACCACGGCGCCTTCCATGAAGACTGCACCGTGGCCATCGGCAAGCGGCTAGTGGAGCTTCTGGGGCCGCGCTTTTTCCGCATCGCCGGCTATTGGTATCCGCGCGGGGGCATTCCCATCGACGTTTTCTGGCAGACGGGAACCCTTCCGGCGGGCGCGTGGTTACCGGAAACGGGCGTCGCGCCCTACCGCGGCCGCGGCTGAGCGGCCATGGGCCACACCGGGCTCCGACCGCAGGAGGAGAGGTTCATGCCGAAGCTCATCGTCACCAATGGCGACGCGGCCGTGGAGCGGCTGAAGGCGGCGCACGTCGCCGGCCACCTGCTGCCCTGGCAGGACATGCTGCACGACGGCCCGGTGCCCAGCGGCGACATCCTCGACGACGTCTCGGACGCCAGGGCGGATTTCCTTTCCACCGCCCTCGGCCTGCCCCTCGACAGCGTGCGCGCGGATTTCGCCCATCGCGACGCGCAGCTCGACGTGCATTCCGCCTATGGCGAGGTGGAGCTGTGGTTTGAGCACGACCTCTACGACCAGCTCCAGCTGATCCAGCTCCTGCACTATTTTTCCCATGAGCCCGAGCGCATGGGCCTCTTCCTGGTACAGGCTGGTCACTACATCGGCGTGATGGAGGGGCGGGAGGTTCAGGCGCTCGCGCACAGCCGCACCGCCGTCACCACCCTGCAGATCGAGACCGCGCGCGAGGCCTGGAAGGCCTTCACGGCCGCGACACCCACGGCCCTCGCAGCCTTCGCCGCCCACGAGCACGAGGCCCTGCCCTATCTCGTGCCGGCGCTGCGACGCCTGCTGGCGGAGCTGCCGGCCCCGCGCTCGGGCCTCTCCCTCACCGAGCAGCGCATCCTGGAGCAACTGGCCGACGGCCCGCGCAAGGTGGCGCACCTGTTCGCCGCCGTGCACTCCATGGACGAGGCGCAGTTCCTGGCCGACCTGCCCTTCTTCCTGCGGCTCGACGGCCTTGCCTTCGCGCACGAGCCGCTCATCGCCGGCCTGCCCTTCCCCACCAGCGAATGCGGCCCGCTCTCCTTCTCCCCCGGCGACGACAGCCCGGCCGAGCGCAGCTACCGCGCCTATGCGGCGGCGGAGATCCAGCTCACCAAGGCTGGCGCCGCCGCGCTGAAGGGGCAGTTCGACCATGCGTGCGAGAATACCGTGGAGCGCGCCATGGGCGGCTTCAGGGTGATGCCCGGCGCCATGTGGCGCTACGACCGCACCCGCCGCGAGCTGCTCGCGCCCAACTGAGGCGGCCGCAGCCGCCCCGTTTCTCAGGGGGCCACGAACTTCAGGCCCACGATGCCGGCCGCCACCATGGCGATGCAGACGAGACGCAGGATATCTGCGCTCTCCGCATAGAACACGATGCCCGCAATGGCGGTGCCCACCGTGCCGATGCCCGCCCACACGGCATAGGCCGTGCCGATGGGAATGCCCCGCAGCGCCAGTGACAGCAGCAGCAGGCTGATGCCGATGCCGCCGATGGTGAACACGCTCGGCCAGAGCCGCGTAAAGCCTTCCGTGTGCTTCATGCCGAGGGCCCACGCGATCTCGGTGAGGCCCGCGGCGAACAGATATGCCCATGCCATGGGGTGAATATCCGGGAGGCGGGGTCGTCCCCGCCGCGCGATGCAAATGGGTGCGGCCGTCCGCGCCCGGCGGGGGCCGGCTGCCCCCACCCTTTCCCTTTACCCGATCCGGCGCCGACGGCCAGACGGAATGCTGCACAAATGTGCAGCACTATTCGCTCTTGTCCGCTTCCACCTCGAACACCAGGGTTGCCCCCGCGGCGGCGCGCGGGGGCACGACGACCACACCGGCGATCGTCTCCTCCACCATGCGCCGTGCCGCCAGGGAGCGACGAAGCTCCTCAGCGCCGGGGGTGGAGAAGCGCACGGCCGCCACACGCAGGCCCGGCCCCTTCGGCGCCGCCACGCCATAGCGCTCGGTGAAAAGAGCGCGGCTCATCACGTCGATCTCACCGCGCGGGGTCTGGGCCACGAGCCAGTCATCGAGCGCCCGGAGCAGCGGCACGTCGGCCAGGGTTTCGAGAAAGCGCCGGTGCTCGGCCGGCGTATCCGCCACCAGCACCACGCCCTTCAGGCCGGAAACCATGTTGGCGTGGCGCTGAAGATCCGCCGACCAGAAGTTCTCGGGGTGGTGCTGCGTGCAGGTGAACGCCGAAAAGTGCGGCGAGGCGGGGTCCTGGGCAAAGGCGAGGGAGAAGCTCACCTCCACCTCCTGCCCATCCTGACGCCGGGCCTTTCGGGAGAAATCGAGCACATCGAATCCTCCGAAACCCGCCAGATCGAGCACCTCTTTCTCCGCCTGGGCGTCCGATCCCTCGAAGACCACCATGGGGAGACCCTCGCCGCAGGTGGCGAGAAAATCGGCATTGAAGGCACCAAAGGAGAAACGGCCCGGCTCCGGCGCCGGGATCTTCTGGGGATCGGTGATCTGCAGGAGCTCGATGAAGAAGCCGGGGGTCTGGACGATGCGGTTCTCCGTGCCCCAGGGGTGCACGTTCCGCGCGCCGACGGTAAAGCCGAGCAGGTCATAGGTCTCGCCTGCCGCATCGATGTCACGAACGAGGTGAACCACGTGATCGAGGCCGCGTCGCATGGCATCTCCTGTATTGAAGGCGTCCGGGTTCCTTAGGCGCACGACCGGGCTGGAGACGGGAGGTCGAACCGCGAACGCAGGTTTCAAGGCGTCGGGCGCATTGCCCGCGAAGGCCGCGAACGGTCCATGCCCACGCGCGCCGCTGCGCGCGCCACCGGCGCGGCCGAAAGGCGGACGACGGCCCGTGACCGTGCCCCTGCGCATCAGCGCATGCCTTCCTGCCCCGAGCTTAGCGGCTGGAGATGCTGTTTGGGAAATGAAAATGCGGCGCCGCACCAAAGGTGACGGCATCATGATGCCATCACCTTACCCTTGACGCACCGTCACGCCGAGCGAGATTCGCCCATGCGCCAACGGCCTGCGCCACCCCGTCCTCAGACGAGGCGGCTCTGCTCGATAGCGGCACCGATGAAGGAGGCGAACAGAGGGTGCGGCTCGAACGGCCGCGACTTCAGCTCCGGATGGAACTGCACGCCCACGAACCAGCGGTGATTCTGGTGCTCCACGATCTCCGGCAGCAGACCATCCGGCGACATGCCGGAGAATTTCAGGCCGTACTGCTCCAGCCGCTCGCGATAGGCGGTGTTCACCTCGTAGCGATGGCGGTGGCGCTCGAAGATGTTGCGCTTGCCGTAGATCGATTCGGCCTTGCTGCCGGGCTCGAGGTGGGCCGCATAGGCGCCGAGGCGCATGGTGCCCCCGAGGTCTCCCGCTTCCGTGCGCCGCTGGAGCTCGTTGCCCCTCAGCCACTCCGTGAGCAGACCCACCACCGGCTCGGGCGTGGGGCCGAATTCGGTGGAATTGGCCTTCTCGATGCCGGCGAGGTTCCGCGCCGCCTCGATCACCGCCATCTGCATGCCGAAGCAGATGCCGAGATAGGGCACCTGCCGCTCACGCGCGAACTGGGCCGCGCGAATCTTGCCTTCTGCGCCGCGCTGGCCGAAGCCGCCGGGCACCAGAATGCCGTGCACATGCTCCAGGAAGGGCGTGGGGTCCTCGCGCTCGAAGGTCTCGCTCTCGATCCAGTCGAGGTTCACCTTCACCTGATTGGCAATGCCGCCGTGGGCCAGCGCCTCGATGAGCGACTTGTAGGCGTCCTTCAGCCCCGTGTACTTGCCCACGATGGCGATGGTGACCTCGCCCTCGGGGTTGCGCACGCGCTTCTCGATATCGGTCCAGCGCTTCAAGTTCGGCGCGGGCGCCGGCTCGATGTTGAAGGCGGCCAGCACCTCCTTGTCGAGTCCCTCCGCGTGGTAGGCCGAGGGCACGGCATAGATGTTGTCCACATCCCGCGCCTCGATCACCGCGCTCTCGCGCACATTGCAGAACAGCGAAAGCTTGCGCCGCTCCTCGCGCGGGATCTCGCGGTCCGTGCGGCACAGCAGGATGTCCGGCTGGATGCCGATGGAGCGCAGCTCCTTCACAGAGTGCTGGGTGGGCTTGGTCTTCACCTCGCCCGCCGAGGGAATGTAGGGCAGCAGGGTGAGGTGGATGAAGATGGCGTGGCCGCGCGGCAGCTCGTTCTTGAGCTGGCGGGTGGCCTCGAAGAAGGGCAGGCCCTCGATGTCGCCGACGGTGCCGCCGATCTCCACCAGAACGAAATCGAAGCCCTCGTTGCCTTCGAGGACGAAGTCCTTGATGGCGTTGGTGACGTGGGGAATCACCTGGATGGTGGCGCCCAGATAGTCGCCGCGGCGCTCCTTGGTCAGGATGTCCTGATAGATGCGGCCGGTGGTGATGTTGTCCTGCCTGGTGGCGGGGTGGCCGGTGAAGCGCTCGTAGTGGCCGAGGTCGAGGTCCGTCTCGGCGCCGTCGTCGGTGACGAACACCTCGCCGTGCTGGTACGGGCTCATGGTGCCCGGATCGACGTTCAGATACGGGTCGAGCTTGCGCAGCCGCACCGTGTAGCCGCGCGCCTGGAGCAACGCGCCGAGGGCTGCGGAGGCGAGCCCCTTACCCAGGGAAGACACGACGCCGCCGGTGATGAAGATATAGCGCGCCATGGGCTTCGACCTTACCTCGTGCAAACGCGGTTCGGCGAGGGCGAAGCCGTATCCGGCCTCGCCTCGCCCGTGAAGAAGGAACGGCGCCGCGGAATGGCCGCGGCGACACACTCAATGAGACTGCGGAACCTGCGGACCCGTCGGCGCGGCGGGAGCCGGCGTCGTCGCGGGGGCCGGAGCCTCCCCGCCAGCACCGCCCTGCGGGCGAATCTGATCGAGAATGCTGCCGCCGCTCTGCGGAACTCCCGGAGCGCTCTGGGTCTGGCCCGCCGGAGCCAGGATGGAACGCGGACCGCGCCCCCAGCCCGCGACGATGGTGAGCGCGAGCGAAGTGATGAAGAACAGCAGCGCCAGGATGGCCGTCGCGCGCGTCAGCACGTTGGCGGTGCCACGGGCGGTGAAGAAGCCGCCACCTCCGCCACCGCCCCCGATGCCGAGCCCGCCGCCCTCGGAGCGCTGGATCAGCACGACGCCGATGAGAGCAAGCACCACCAGCAGGTGAATGACGATCAGAACCGTTTGCATGGAATCCATCATGTTCGCGCCACGGCCGAAGGGCCGGGCACGCCAGTTGCCGGGTCATCTACACGAACACGGGGCGCGAGGGAAGGCCCGCGCGCCCCGCAGGCCCCCTCCCAGCCGCCGCCGGGAGCCGGAAGTGGCCCTGAAAGCCGTGAAAATCTTGACTTTCGGAACAATCCAGGCTGTGGACACGCGCGAAGCTGTGGTAAAGTACCACTTCGTTGCAAAATAGTGCTCGCATTTTCGTCTGCCGACATGAGGTCGGCACTGGTTTTCGGACCCACGCGCACATGAAGTGCCCTGTGGCTCCCCGGCCTCCTTGGAGGGGCGCATGGTGACGAGTGTCGATGCTTCCATGAGCCTCATTTCCGCGCGTCAAGCGGCACCGGACCTTACGACCGCCGCGGCAGACGCGGCGACCGACGCCCTTCAGACTCTCGGCGACCAGATTGCGGCCAAGGCCAGCGCGGCCTGGATGCGCGGCACGAGCCTCGCCACCAACGCCTGGATTGCAGGCGCCTCTGAAACGGGCCAGGCGGAGAAGACCTCCGGCATTCCCGAGGTCGGCGAATCGAAGTTCTCCGGCGGCCTCGACAGCGCGTCATCATCCGGCCCGACGCGATCGCGGAAACTCGCCGTCGCGAGCGAGGACATGCTCATCAGCGCGATGATTACCTACAACCAGAGCCTACGGAGCCTGCCCTCCCTGCAGCAGCAGCTGGAAGGCTATCAGTCGCAGCTCAGTTCTGCCGGCGACGATCAGATGGTGGCCTATCTCAGCCGGGTCATCGCAGCCGTGACCAACGAGATCAAGAACGCCCATTCAGTCATCGCCAACGCTCCGGGCGCCGTCGCCGACGGGCTTTCGGAGCTGCAGCGCACCCGCAACGTGACGGGGACGATTTATACCCGGAACTCGGACGGCTCCTTCAGCTTCGGCCAGTTCACCATCGTGGTCACCCTGCCCAACGGGTCGACCGGCGCGGTGTGGAGCCACGACGGCAGCGGGGTCGCCATCAAGACCGTCTATTCCGAGGACGGCACCAAGACGCAGCGCATCGAGCTCAGCTGAGGGCGGCCAGGTCGCGAGGGGCTCGGGGCGCCCCTCGATCATTCAATGGCCAGCATGAGCGCCGAGGCCGTGGCGATCAGCCAGACCGCGCCTCCAATGTCGCGCCAGCGCCCGGCAATGAGCTTCACACCGACATAGGCGATGAAGCCCAGGCCAATTCCGGTCGCGATGGAGAAGGTGAAGACGATTCCCAGCGCCGTCACCGCCGCCGGCAGCGCCTCTGTCGCATCCCCCCATTCGAGGTCACGCAGCGCGCCGAGCATGGAGCAGGCGACGAACAGCAGCGCCGGTGCCGTCGCGAAAGCGGGAACCGCCAATGCCAGTGGCGCGCACAGGAGGCTGAGCGCAAACAGCCCCGCGGCCGTCACCGCCGCCAAGCCCGTGCGCCCGCCCGCCGCAATGCCGGATGCGCTCTCGATGTAGGACACCGTGGGCGAGGTGCCCAAAAGGCTGCTGACGATGGCGCCGCCCGAATCCGCCAGCAGCACCCGCCCGAGGCGAGGCACCGTGCCATCGGCCCGCATCAGCCCGGCCCGGTGCAGGGTGGCGATGAGGGTGCCCATGTTATCCAGCAGGTCCACCAGGAAAAAGGCCAGCACCACCGACACGAGGGAGAGCTTCAGCGCCCCCGCGATATCGAGTTGCAGGAGGGTGGGCGAAAGTGGGGGCGGCGGCGCCACCACGCCGTGAAAGGTCACGAGCCCCAGCGGAACCGCGGCAAGCGTGATGACGCCGATGGCGACCAGGATGGCGCCCGGCACCCGCCGCGCCGCGAGCCCCGCCATGAGCACGAAGCCCAGGCATGCGAACAAGGTGGAGGGTGTTCCGATCGATCCGAGCCCCACCAGCGTCGCGGGCTTGGCCACCACCACGCCCATGCCGTGCAGCCCCAGAAGGCCGAGGAACAGGCCAATGCCCGCGCCGATGCCGAGCTTCAGGGAGAAGGGAATGGAATTCACCAGCCACTCGCGGATGCGCAGCAGGCTGATCGCGAGGAAGAGGCACCCCGAAAGGAAGACCGCGCCCAGCGCCGTCTGCCACGGCACGCCCAGGGCGCCCACCACGGTGAAGGCGAAATAGGCATTGATGCCCATGCCCGGCGCGAGCGCGATGGGATAGTTGGCGATGAGCCCCATGGCGAGGCTACCCAGCGCCGCCGCAAGGCAGGTGGCGACGAAGGCTGCTCCCTGGTCGATGCCCGCTGCCGCGAGGATCTGCGGGTTCACCACGATGATGTAGCTCATGGTGAGAAACGTGGTGAGGCCCGCCGTCACCTCGACAGAGACGGAGGTTCCGTTCTCCTTCAGCCTGAAGAAGCGCTCGATCGTGCCCATTCCCTGCCCCCGCAGCAGCCTCCGTGAGGCTAGAGCGTTTCAGGGGCGCGGCGAAACAGGCAAATCGCCTCGTGCGCTTCGAATCGGCGCGCGCCCTACTCGACCTTCTCGTCGGGGTAGACACCGAACAGCTGGGATTGCTGCACGTAGCCGTCGAAGCCCTCGCCCACGAGGCGGCAGAACTTGCCGTCGCACTTCTTCACCGTGCCGAGCACGCCGGGCTCCAGGCGCGCCACCACCTTGGCGTCGGCGTTCGGTTCGGCGCGCAGCACCACGGTCTCGTTCTTGAGCCAGGGCGCCACCAGGGCGGTGCGGCGCAGCGAGAGCATGGAGTGGTAGACCCACCCTTCGGCCCCGTCGGCATCGCGGATGCGCCGCCAGGTCTCGAACTCGGCGGTCACCTCCACCGGCAGGCCGGCGCGGGAGAACACCCAGGCGACGTCCTGGTCCTTGTTGGGCCCGTTGCGCACGTTCACCTTGTCCGCCTTCAGCGAGACGAAGCGCGGCACCGGCAGGCCCGAGGTGCCATCCTCGGCGGCGCCTGCCGTCCCTGCCGCGCCGAGCGTCACCATGGCGGCCACAGCCAGGGCCACAAGGTTCCGCAGGGGGGCTTTCGAGGGAAGCGCTCGCGCCATCGACAGCATCGGCCGGTCCTTTCGCAGTCGGGGTTTCGGGGCAGAGGCAGTGCGCCCGCGCGGGGATATCGTCAAGCGCGCGCCACGCCGGACGCCTTGTGTTTCCCCGCCTGTCTGATAGACGGAACGAGAACGGTTAAGAAATGGGGAACGGGAAGTGCCCATCGTGCGCCGCAAACCGCTGGTCGTCGTCACCCGCAAGTTGCCCGAATCGGTCGAGACCCGCATGCGGGAGCTGTTCGACGCCCGCCTGAACGTGGACGATACGCCCATGGACCAGGCGGCGCTGATCGAGGCGGTGAAGACAGCCGACGTGCTGGTTCCCACCGTCACCGACCGGATCGATTCCGCTCTACTCTCGCAGGCGGGTGAGAACCTGCGGCTGATCGCCTCTTTCTCGAACGGCGTCGACCACATCGACGTGGCGAGCGCGCTCAACCGCGGCATCACCGTCACCAACACCCCCGGCGTCCTCACCGAGGACACCGCCGACATGACCATGGCGCTCATCCTCGCCGTGCCGCGGCGGCTTGCCGAGGGCGCGCAGGTGATGATCTCCGAGAAGGACGAGTGGCCGGGCTGGTCGCCCACGTGGATGCTCGGCCGGCGCATCTGGGGCAAGCGCCTCGGCATCATCGGCATGGGCCGCATCGGCCAGGCGGTGGCGCGGCGCGCCAAGGCCTTCGGCCTGCAGATCCACTACCACAACCGCCACCGGCTGCCCTCCGGCATCGAGGAGATGCTGGACGCCACCTATTGGGACAGCCTGGACCAGATGCTGGCCCGCATGGATATCATCTCGGTGAACTGCCCGCACACGCCGGCCACCTATCACCTGCTCTCGGCGCGCCGCTTGAAGCTGCTGAAGAACGACGCCTACGTGGTGAACACCGCGCGCGGCGAGGTGATCGACGAGAACGCCCTCACCCGCCTCCTGGAGGCCGGAGAGCTGGCGGGCGCCGGCCTCGATGTGTTCGAGCAGGAGCCGGCGGTGAACCCCAAGCTCGTGCGCCTCGCCCGGCAGGGCAAGGTGGTGCTGCTGCCGCACCTCGGCTCGGCCACTCTCGAAGGGCGCATCGACATGGGCGAGAAGGTCATCGTGAACATCAAGACCTTCATGGATGGCCACCGCCCGCCGGATCGCGTGCTGCCCGCCATGCTGTGAGGGCTTCACCACTTGAGATGCAAACGGCCGGGCTCGTCCCGGCCGTTCTTCTTTGAGGCGGGATCGCCGGGCCGCCACGGCGCGCTTCCCTTGGCCGCACCCGCGGCGTAATCTTCCGCGCGGAACCGCACCGTGGCCCACCGGCCATGGCGCGATGGGACGACCTATGACCGTGATGCCTTTCTCGTTCGAACTCTGCAGTGGACGGCTCCCGCCGCCTGCGTCCGGCGCTGGTCAGGCGTCCGCCCGATGGTGCGGCGCGCGCTGAGCGGGCTTGCCGCCTTCGCTTGACCCCATCCGCCCGGATCGCTTTAACCGGCCGCAATTTCCCGACGCATCGGGCCTGGGCCGCCAGGGAGCCATCATGACTGCCGTCACGCTGATCGATAATTACGACAGCTTCACCTACAATCTCGTGCACTATCTGGGTGAGCTCGGCGCCACCGTCACCGTTCATCGCAACGACGCCGTCTCCATCGCCGATGTGCTGGCCGAGAAGCCGGAGGCCATCGTGCTGTCGCCCGGCCCCTGCACGCCCTCGGAAGCCGGCATCTGCTGCGATCTCATCGCTGAGGCGGGGGCGAGCGTGCCCATGTTCGGGGTGTGCCTGGGCCATCAGGCCATCGGCCAGGTGTTCGGCGGCGACGTGGTGCGCGCGCCGACCCCCATGCACGGCAAGCTCTCAGAGATCCTGCACGAGGGCAGGAGCGTGTTCCGCGGCCTCAACCACTCCTTCCAGGCCACGCGCTACCATTCGCTGATCGTGAAGCGCGACACCCTGCCCGACACCCTGGAGGTGACCGCCCACACGGCGGACGGGCTCATCATGGGCCTCGCCCACAAGACCTTCCCCATCCACGGCGTCCAGTTCCATCCTGAGAGCATCGCTTCGGAGAACGGCCACGCGCTCCTGCGCAACTTCCTGGAGATCGCGACCGCCTTCAACGCGGCCAAAGCCAACGCGACACCGGCCAAAGGCTGAGGACCAGACATGACGGACGAGTTCAAGCCGCTGCTCGGCAAGGTCGCCACCGGCGCCAGCCTCACCCGCGACGAAGCGGCGATCGTGTTCGACAAGATGATGTCCGGCGAGGCCACCCCCTCGCAGATGGGCGCGCTGCTCATGGGCCTGCGCGTGCGCGGCGAGACGGTGGATGAGATCGCCGGCGCGGTCTCGGTGATGCGGGCGAAGATGCTGCCCGTCTCCGCGCCCGCAGGCGCCGTGGACGTGGTGGGCACGGGCGGCGATGCTTCCGGCTCCTACAACATCTCCACCTGCGCCTCCTTCATCGTGGCCGGCGCGGGCGTGCCGGTGGCCAAGCACGGCAACCGCGCGCTCTCCTCCAAGTCCGGCGCCGCGGACGTGCTGGCCGCGCTCGGCGTGCGCATCGATCTCACGCCCGCGGGCATCTCCCGCTGCCTTGCGGAAGCCGGCATCGGCTTCATGTTCGCGCCCTCGCACCATCCGGCCATGAAGCATGTGGGCCCCACCCGCGTGGAGCTTGGTACCCGCACCATCTTCAATCTCATCGGCCCGCTCTCCAATCCGGCCGGCGTGACGCGCCAGATGGTGGGCGTGTTCGCCAAGTCCTGGATTGTGCCGCTGGCCGAGGTGCTCAAGACGCTCGGCTCCGAGCGCGCCTTCGTGGTGCACGGCTCCGATGGCCTTGACGAGATCACCATCTCCGGCACCACCGACATCGCGGTGCTGGAAGACGGACGCATCCACACCTTCCAGGTGACGCCGGAAGACGTGGGCCTTGCCCGCGCGCCCGCCGAAGCCCTGAAGGGCGGCGACGCCAAGATGAACGCGGCCGCCCTCACCGCCGTGCTGGACGGTGCCCGCAACGCCTATCGCGACGTGGCCCTCTTCAATGCCGCCGCCACCCTGGTGGTGGCCGGCCGCGTCAAGGACCTGCGCGAAGGCGTGGAGATGGCGAGCGCGAGCCTCGATTCCGGCGCGGCGAAGGCGAAGCTGGAACAGCTCGTCGCGATTTCCGCTCATGTGTCGGAGGCGGTGTGATGAGCAACATCCTCACCCGCATCGAGACCTACAAGCGCGAGGAAATCGCCGCGGCGAAGCGCGCCCATCCGCTGGCCGAGATCGAGGCCGCGGCCAAGGCGGCGCCGCGCGTGCGCCCGTTCGCCGAAGCCCTCGCCCGCGCCATCGCGGACGGGCAGACCGCGCTCATTGCCGAGATCAAGAAGGCGAGCCCCTCCAAAGGCCTGATCCGCCCGGATTTCGATCCGCCCGCCCTCGCCCGCGCCTATGAGCGCGGCGGCGCCACCTGCCTCTCCGTGCTCACCGACACGCCCTCCTTCCAGGGGGCGCCGGAATTTCTGAAGACCGCGCGCGCGGCGGTGAAGCTGCCGGTGCTGCGCAAGGATTTCATGTACGACACCTATCAGGTGGCGGAGGCCCGCGCCTGGGGCGCGGACTGCATCCTCATCATCATGGCCGGGGTGGACGATGCCCTGGCCGGCGACCTCGCCGCCGCATCCGTCGCCTACGGCATGGACGCCATCTTCGAGGTGCACGACGACGACGAGCTTGAGCGCGCGCTCAAGCTCCCGAGCCGCCTGATCGGCATCAACAATCGCGACCTGCGCACCTTCGAGACCACCCTCGCCACCTGCGAGCGCCTCGCGCCGCAGGTGCCGGAGGACCGGCTGGTCATCGGCGAGAGCGGCATCTTCACGGCTGCCGACGTGGCGCGGCTCGCCAAGGTGGGCATCCGCTCGATCCTGGTGGGCGAAAGTCTCATGCGCCAGAATGATGTCGCAAGCGCCACATCCCTGCTGCTTGCGTCCTGAGCTTGCCCTATACGTCACTTTCGGCCTTAATGTGCGCACCGGCCCCTGAAGAGGCCGGCGCATATGGGAGGATCGTGATGAAATCAGCTCTTGCCGCGGCCGTGCTGGGCGCCGCCTGCCTCGTTTCCCTTCCGGCGCTCGCCGCCGACCCCACGGGCCTGTGGCAGACGCCCACGCGCGGCGGCCAGGTGGAGATCTCCAAGTGCGGGGCGAGCCTCTGCGGTCGCCTCGTCGCCTCCGAGGGGCTGAAGGCGGACCCCACCCTTAAGGATGTGCACAACAGCGACACCAGCCTGCGCGGTCGCGCGCTGAAGGGCGTCACCATCCTCACCGGCTTCTCCGGCGGTCCCACCGAATGGACCGGCGGCAGCATCTACAATGCCGAGGACGGCAAGACCTATTCCGGCACCATCGTCCTCGACGGCGACAACACGCTGAAGCTGAAGGGCTGCGTGATGGCGCCGCTCTGCAAGACGCAGACCTGGACCCGCCTGCGCTGAGACACGGCCAGGCTCCTCCCGCCGAGGGAGGAGCCTTCCGGCGCGCGAGAGGTGGACACGCCCGGCCGCCGGCGCCATCTTTCCGCAACCGAAAGCGATTCCGGAGAGCGGCGCCCCGATGGCGAGCCTGACGCATCTCGACGACCAGGGCGCGGCGCGCATGGTGGACGTGTCCGAAAAGGCGGTCACCGCCCGCGAGGCCGTGGCCGAGGGACGCGTCGCCATGGCCGCCGCCACGCTCGACATGATTCTCGCCGGCAATGCGAAGAAAGGCGACGTGATGGGTGTCGCCCGCATCGCCGGCATCATGGCCGCCAAGCGCACCCACGAGCTGGTTCCCCTCTGCCATCCGCTGATGCTCTCGAAGGTCGAGGTGGAGATCGCGCCCGATCCCGCCCTGCCCGGCCTCGTCATCACCGCGCGGGTGAAGACCTCCGGCCAGACCGGCGTGGAGATGGAGGCGCTCACCGCCGTGTCGGTCGCCTGCCTCACCGTCTATGACATGGCCAAGGCCGTGGATCGCGGCATGCGCATCGAAGGCATGCGGCTGTTGGAGAAATCCGGCGGCCGCAGCGGCCTGTGGCAGGCTGAAGGCTGAACCCGCCCATGCAGAAAAGAGGAAGCGCGCCATGGCGCTGATGAGCGTTGAGGAGGCCATGAGCCGCGTGACCCATGAGGTCACCCCCCTGGGAGTGGAGGAGGTGCCGGTGGAGGTGGCCGCCGGCCGTGTCCTGGCCGCGGATCTCATCGCCCGCCGCACGCAGCCGCCGGCCGACATGTCGGCCATGGACGGCTACGCCGTGCGCGCCGCCGACATCGCGCAGACGCCCGCGTCCCTCACCGTCATCGGCGAATCGGCCGCCGGCCGTCCCTTCGAGGGCGGCGTGGGTGCCCGCGAGGCCGTGCGTATCTTCACCGGCGCGGTCGTGCCCGAGGGTGCCGACACGGTGGTGATCCAGGAGAACACCACGCGCGAGGGTGACCGCGTGACCACCACGGCCGCCACCGCCGCCCTGCGCAACGTGCGCAAGCGCGGCTGCGATTTCCTGGAGGGCGCGCCGGGCCTCACGGCCGGCCGGCGCCTCACCAGCCGCGACATCATGCTCGCCGCCGCCATGGACCATGCCTTCCTGCCGGTGGCGCGCCGGCCGCGCGTCGCACTCATCCAGACCGGCGACGAGCTGGTGCTTCCAGGCCGCGGCACCGGCGCGCCGGGTGAGATCGTGGTCTCCAACGCCTTCGGGCTCGCCGCCCTTGCCACTCAGGCCGGAGCCGAGGTGACCGATCTCGGCCTCGTGGGCGACGACCTTGCCGACATTCGCGCCATCGTCGCCCGCGCGCTCAGCGGCGCCTTCGATCTCGTGGTGTCGTCCGGCGGCGCCTCCGTGGGGGACCATGACCTCATGGCGCCGGCCCTGCGCGCCGAGGGCGTGGATCTCTACGTGCACAAGATCGCGCTGCGGCCCGGCAAGCCGCTGATGTACGGCAGCCGTGGCGCCGTGCGCGTGCTCGGCCTGCCCGGCAATCCGGTATCTTCCCACGTCTGCGCGCTGCTGTTCCTCGAGCCGCTGGTCCGCGCCCTGCAGGGCGATGCCGCCGCCGGGGTGCGCACCGCGCCGGCGCGCCTCGCCGTGGACGTGCCCACCAACGACCAGAGGCGCGATTTCATGCGCGCCCATATGGAGCGTGATGCCGACGGCTCCGTGCGCGTGACGCCGGCCACCTCACAGGACAGCGCCATGCTGAGCATACTCTCCGCCGCCGACTGCCTGCTGGTGCGCGCGCCTTTCGCCGCAGCCGCCAAGGCGGGAGATCCATGCGAGATCATTCCGTTCCACGATTAGGCTACCGTTAATTCCATCTTCACCCTTGCGGAACACAAAAGGAACAGATAGAAGCTGTTCATGATTTGTTTCGCATTCTTTGCGACGCTGCCGCACGCGATCTCCTTCCTCCTGGAGGGTGGAGAATCAGCGCCGTGGATGGCCGGCAGCACCGGGAACGGGGGGTGAGATGCTGACGCGCAAGCAATACGACCTGCTTCGCTTCATCCATGAGCGGCTGAAGGAGACCGGTGTTCCGCCCTCCTTCGACGAGATGAAGGAGGCACTGGACCTGCGCTCCAAGTCCGGCATCCACCGTCTCATCACGGCCTTGGAGGAGCGTGGCTTCATCCGTCGCCTGCCTAACCGGGCACGTGCGCTGGAGGTGGTGCGGCTGCCGGAGAGCGTCGCCCCCGGCCTCGCCACGCAGCGCAGTGGCGGGCGCGGCTTCTCCCCCTCCGTCATCGAGGGGAGCCTCGGCAAGGTACGCCCGGTCGCTGAAGACGAGGAGGAAACCGGCCACAGCGTCGTGGTGCCGGTCATGGGGCGCATCGCGGCTGGAACGCCCATCTCCGCGATTCAGAGCCGCAGCGCCACCTTGAACGTGCCGCCGGAAATGCTGGGCCAGGGCGAGCACTTCGCCTTGGAGGTGCGCGGCGACAGCATGATCGAGGCCGGCATCCTGGACGGCGACACGGTGCTGATCCGCAAGTGCGACAGCGCGGACACGGGCGACATCGTGGTGGCGCTGGTGGACGAGGAAGAGGCCACCTTGAAGCGCCTACGCAAGAAGGGGGCCTCCATCGCGTTGGAAGCCGCGAATCCCGCTTATGAAACACGCATCTTCGGGCCGGACCGCGTGCGCATCCAGGGCCGGCTCATAGGGCTCATGCGGCGGTATTGAGTTCGGAACCCCCATGCGTTCATGGGCGTGCTTCCGGCCTTATGCAGCGGTGTGGCCGGATGGAATGCAAAGGCGGGCTGAGGCTCGCGGAGGTGCATGACGCATAGCCAAAGCGTGGGAGATGCCTCACTCGCTGGCGGCGTCCTCGACCTCTGAGCCCGGACCCGCCCCTTCCGGCTTTCGGAGAGGAGCCGGCGGTAGCGGCATCCAGGGCCGGCGGATGGCCGGATCGCGGGCGGGCTGCTCGCGCAGGGCGCCGCGCTCCAGAAAGAAGGCGAGCGTACCGGTGCGCTCCAGCTCCTTCGGTGTCAGCACGCGGGCCGGGCAGCCGCGGGGCGGCGTCTCCTGCGTCACGATGATCTTCGCGTTCAGGCAATCCGCCGCCAGGCCCTCGGCCTTGCGCGAGACTGCGAGGGTGCCGCCACCCGGCAGAGGGGCCACGCAGCCCAGGGGATCGCAGGTGAATCCGGCTTCGAGGGCGACCCCGCTTACGGCGCGCCGCGCACCCTCCCGCGCGAGCCACTGCTCCACCATCATTTTCTGGCCCTTGGCACCGATGACCGACAGGTGCCCGTCGGGGCCGCGCACGGCCACGGCTGCGGCGTTTGGCGCCACCAGGATATCCGGTGGACGTGGTGCGCCCGACACCAGGATCGCAACCGCCAGCGCTGGCACCGCAAGGAGGCTCGGCAGCCCCCGCAGCAGGCAGAGCGCGAGCAGCGCCACGGTGAACCAGAGGAGGGCAGCCGTATTCACGGTGTAGATTCGCGTATCGGCGCCGGGCAGCGCCGCCACCCAATCGGACACCGCCACCATGATCTCGATGCCGATCCCCATCACCGGCCACGCGAGCCCGTCCCATCCGAACGGCATGAGCAGCACGCCGAGAAGGCCGAAGGGCATGACGAGCAGCGACACCGCCGGCATCGCGACGAGATTGGCGAGCACACCGTAGGGCGCGAAGCGCTGGAAGTGGAAGGCGCCATAGGGCCCGCTCGCGAAGCCGGCCACCAGCGCCGTCACCACGGTGCCGGCGATGAATGCGAGAGGAAGCATGAGGATGCGCGCCGGCAGGCCCTCCGGCCGCGGCAGGGCGCGCAGCGGCTGCAACCGCTCATAGGCGGCCACCAGCGCCAGCGTGGCGGCGAAGGACATCTGCGGCCCCGGATCCAGCGCCGCCTCGGGCGTGAGGCCCAGCACCACGACCGCAGCCGTGGCGATGGTCCTCAAGGTGAGCGCCCTTCGCCCGGCGAGGACGCCCGCCAGCACCAGCCCCGTCATTACGAACGAGCGCTGCGCCGGCACGTCGTTTCCCGAGAGTACGAGATAGAAGGCGCTGCCGCTGATCGCGAGCAGCGCCGCCGTGGCCTTGATAGGCCAGCCCAGCGCCAGGGCCGGCACCAGTGCGAGCGCACCGCGCGCCAGCGCGAACAGGGTGCCGGCCACCAGCGCCATGTGGAGGCCCGAGATGGAGAGGATGTGCGTGAGGCCCGACACGCGCATGCTCTCCTCCACCTGGGGGAGAATCGCAGAGCGGTCACCGGCCACCAGCGCCACGGCGATCTCCGCCGGAGTGCCGTGGAGCACCGCGCGGATGCGCGCGCCGAGGGCCGCGCGGACGTCGCCCACCAGCGCCGAGAGCCGGACCCGCAAGGGGACTTCCGCCGGCGCCGGGGTGAGCTTCGGCGGCCCGAGGCCGAAGCCCACGGCGTCGATGCCCTGGAACCATGTTCCGCGACCGAAATCGTGCGCCCCGGCCATGGCCGGACCAAGAGGCAGCAGCAGGCGGGTGAGCTGCGTGATGTGCGCGCCCACCTCCGGCGCGGCGCCGCGCTTCAGCGACAGGCGCACCAGGCGCGGCGTGCCGTCAATACCACGGACCGGTCCCGGATCGAGCCGCAGCAGGATGCGATCGCTGCCGACCCGCCGTTCCACGCGCTCCACGTAACCGGAAAGCCGAACCGGGAAAGCCGGCGGGCTTGCCAGCGCCTCGTGCATCACGAGAGTGGTGCGCACGCAGCCGGCCGAAAACCCGGCGGCGAAGGCACACAAGCCGGCGAGGATGCCGCAGAGCACGGCCTGCCGCCGCGCGGCCCATGTCCCGGCGGCCAGCGCGAGCGTCAACGCCGCGGCGGCGGTGAGCGACGGCTCGTGGGCCGCTCCGAAATAGGCGAGGATGCCGGCGGTGAAGGCCACCGGAAGCCACAGGACGATGCGGCCGGATTCGGCCTCGGCCGCGAGATCGGCACGGAGCCGCGCGACAAGGGCATGCCACAGCGGCGCGACACGCACTCCGGCGGCGCGCGCACCCATGGGCACGGCGAGGGCGCGCGCGGGGGCGCGAGGCGGCAGGCCGCCTTCTCCACCATCGCTTTTCCCCGGCCTCGCCTGCATTGATCCGCCCGCCTCGCGCCCGTGTTCCTTGTGCGGTGCGCCTATGCTACACGGGCGCCTCGCGCGCGCCATGTCAGTCTCGTCGCGGAGCCTGCGGCGCGCCCTGCCCGTTTCCGCCGCCCGCGCCCCATGGGGCGCGACCGGACGGCGGCTGCCCCAGGTTCGAGTGCGCCATGTCCGAAATCGTCACCCGCTTCGCCCCCTCCCCCACCGGCTTCCTGCATATCGGCGGCGCCCGCACGGCGCTGTTCAACTGGCTTTACGCCAAGGCCAAGGGCGGCCGGATGCTGCTGCGCATCGAGGACACCGACCGCCAGCGCTCCACCAAGGAGGCCATCGACGCCATCCTGGAAGGGCTTTCCTGGCTCGGCATCACCTGGGACGGAGACCCCATCTACCAGTTCGCCCGCGCCGAGCGGCACCGCCAGGCGGTGGAGGACATGCTGGCGCAGGGCAACGCCTATCGCTGCTATGCCTCCGCCGAGGAGCTGGAGGAGATGCGAGAGCTCGCCCGCAACGAGGGCCGCCCGCCGCGCTACGATGGCCGCTGGCGCGACCGCGATCCTTCCGAGGCGCCGAAGGACCGCGCCCCCGTCATCCGCCTGAAGGCCCCGCGCGAGGGCGAGACGGTGATCGAGGACATGGTGCAGGGCACCGTCACCTTCCCCAACAAGGACCTGGACGACCTCGTGCTGCTGCGCTCGGACGGCACGCCCACCTATATGCTCGCGGTGGTGGTGGACGACCACGACATGGGCGTGACCAACATCATCCGCGGCGACGACCACCTGACCAACGCCGCCCGCCAGACCCAGATCTACCGCGCGCTCGGCTGGGAGGTGCCGCGCATGGCGCATATCCCGCTCATCCACGGGCCGGACGGCGCCAAGCTCTCCAAGCGCCACGGCGCGCTCGGCGTGGATGCCTACCGCGACATGGGCTACCTGCCGGCGGCGCTGCGCAACTATCTGGTGCGCCTGGGCTGGAGCCACGGCGACCAGGAAGTGTTCTCCACCGAGGAGATGGTCCGCTACTTCGACCTCGACAAGGTGGGCCGCTCCGCCGCCCGGTTCGATTTCCAGAAGCTGGAGAGCCTCAACGGCCAGTATATGCGCGCCTCCTCCGAAGCCGAGCTGCTCGCCGCGGTCGAGGCGCTGGTGCCGCACCTGCCGGACGCCGCCCGCCGCCTCGCCCGCATGACGCCGGAGCGCCGCGCCCAGCTCGCGGCTGCCATGCCGGGCCTGAAGGAGCGCGCGAAGACGCTGGTGGAGCTGCTCGACAACGCCGAGTTCATCTTCGCCGAGCGCCCGCTGCCCATGGAGGAGAAGGCGGGCGCCCTGCTCACCGAGGAGGGCCGCGCGCACCTCGGCCGTCTCGTGCCGCTGCTGGAGGCCGCCGAGTGGAGCGCGGCCGCCACCGAGGCGGTGGTGCGGGCCTATGCCGAGCAGGCGGGCGTCAAGCTCGGCGCGGTGGCGCAGCCCCTGCGCGCCGCCCTCACCGGCAAGACCACTTCTCCCCCCGTCTTCGACGTGCTCGCCGTGCTCGGCCGCGATGAAAGCCTCGCGCGGCTGAAGGACCAGGCGCGATGATCCGCCTGCGCAGGCCGGCGCCCGAGGGCGAACCGGTGGCGCTGGACCTGATGGGGTTGAAATGCCCGCTGCCGGCACTGAAAACGCGCAAGGCCCTCGCGGCGCTGCCGCCGGGGGCCCGGCTGGTGGTGACCTGCACGGACCCCATGGCGGTGATCGACATTCCGCACGTGGCCCAGGAGACCGGCGCCGTTCTTGAGGGCCGGGTGGTGGACGCGGGGCGGCTGACCTTCACCCTCCGCAAGGTGGGCTGAGCCGGGAAAACCCGCCTACTGTGGGCAAGACCGCCGGCCGCGGCGTGAGCGGCGTTGCGGAGCGGTGCAAGCTATGGTGCAGTGCCGCTCGAAATGCGTCCGGCCAGTGGGGGAGCCATCCCTCCGTCCGGCGCCAGGGGGATGAGATGAAGCTTCCGCGTCAGTTCTTCAAGCCGCTCGCCATCGGCGCGCCCGCGCCCTACCGTGAGCTGCCGGTGCGTCTGGAGCGCATGATCCACTTCGTGCCGCCGCACCTGGAAAAGATGCGCGCCAAGGTGCCGGACATCGCCAGGCAGGTCGATGTCGTGCTCGGCAACCTCGAGGACGCCATCCCGAGCGACGCGAAGGAAGCCGCGCGCAAGGGCTTCATCGAGATGGCCCAGGCCACCGATTTCGGCTCCACCGGCCTGTGGACCCGCATCAACTGCCTCAACAGCCCCTGGGTGCTCGACGATATCGTCGAGATCGTCTCGGCCATCGGCAACAAGCTCGATGTCATCATGCTGCCGAAAGTGGAGGGGGCGTGGGACATCCACTACCTCGACCAGCTCCTGGCGCAGCTCGAAGCCAAGCACGCGGTGCGCAAGCCCATCCTCATCCACGCCATCCTGGAGACGGCCGAGGGCGTGAAGAACGTGGAGGAGATCGCGGCCGCCTCTCCGCGCATGCATGGCATGAGCCTCGGCCCGGCCGATCTCGCGGCCTCCCGCGCCATGAAGACCACCCGCGTGGGCGGCGGCCATCCGGACTACAAGGTGCTGGCCGATGCCGACGGCGACAAGCCGCGCGTGGGCTACCAGCAGGACCTGTGGCACTACACCATCGCCAAGATGGTGGATGCCTGTGCCGCCAACGGCATCAAGCCCTTCTACGGCCCGTTCGGTGACTTCTCCGATCTCGCGGCCTGCGAGAGCCAGTTCCGCAACGCCTTCCTCCAGGGCTGCGTGGGCGCCTGGTCTCTGCACCCGACCCAGATCGACATCGCCAAGCGCGTGTTCTCGCCCGATCCGGGTGAGGTGGCGTTCGCGCTCAAGATCGTGGAAGCCATGCCGGACGGCACCGGCGCCGTGATGATCGACGGCAAGATGCAGGACGACGCCACTTGGAAGCAGGCCAAGGTGATCGTCGATCTCGCCCGGATCGTCGCGGCCAAGGACCCGGAAATGGGCAAGGCTTACGGTTTGTGAGATAATCCGGCAAAGCATGAGGAGGCGGAAGATGAGCACTCAGGAGAAGACGCGCTCTCCCTCCGCCGTTGGCACTGTGGAGATGGTGGGGGCTCTGCCCCCGCCGGTGGAGGTCGCGGCGGACGTCGAGGCCCCGCAGATGCGGATGGCGAAGTTCCGGATCGGCGAGGTGGTGCGTCACAAGCACTTCCCCTTCCGGGGCGTGGTGTTCGACGTGGACCCCGTATTCGACAATACCGATGAATGGTGGCTCTCGATCCCCGAGGACATTCGTCCGGACAAGGACCAGCCTTTCTACCACCTGTTCGCCGAGAATGCGGACAGCGAATACGTGGCCTATGTCTCGGAGCAGAATCTGGAGCTCGACGGTTCCGACGAGCCGCTGCGCCACCCGCGCGTCAACGAGATGCTGCTGGAGGACGCGGACGGCCGCTGGCGGGTGCTTCCCCGGCTGCTGAACTGACATCGGCTTGGGCGGCTCGGGGCGGTGTTCGAGCGCCCGAAGTTAATGGCGTAGGTCGCCCGGCAGGTTTGGCCTTCCGCTTGCGGCCGGCGCGGTGCCGCTGTCAGGGCTGGTCGCCGGCGTCTGGTTGCTGGAGCGAGATGTCGAGCCGGCTCCGGCTCCTCCGGGATTTGTCCCGCCACGACCTCCTTGTGAGAAGCCCCACAAGGGCCGCGTCGAGCGCCTTGGCTGGCGCCTGCGGCAGTCCTCGTCCCGCCCCTATCGCCAGTTCGGCGCGGACACTGCAACTCACCCTCAAAACGCAAACGGCACGCCCCTTCCGGAAGGCGTGCCGCACGTTTAGGTCGTTCGCGAACCGCAGGGCCCCTCCCGCGCACAGCGCTGGGACGGGGCCCCGAAGGGTCACTTGCCGGCCGGGGCCTGGGCGTTGGCCTTCTCCAGCTCCTGGCCCTTCTTCAGCAGAGCGGCCTTGTTCTGCTCTTCCTGGGCCTGGGCCTTCACGCGCGCTTCTTCCATGCGCTTGCGCTCCTGCTCCATGGCGACCTTGGCGTCGACGCCAGGGCCATCATAGGTCTTGCCGAAGTCGGCATTGGAGACCGGCAGGCTGAGGGTGCGGCCGACGCCGTTCACCATCTGCAGATAGACCGCGTTGGCCTTCTTCAGCTTGGCGATGAAGCTCGCGTCCACTTCCACGTCGCCGATGCAGGTGGCGCCGCCACCCTGGATCGGGTTGCAGATGACGAAGGGAACCGAAACCGGGTCCTTGTCGAGGGTCAGGCGCATGCCGGGCTGCAGGCGCATGCCGAGCGGCACGGAAACGTTGAGCCGCTTCTTCGCCTCGTCCTTCATCTCCACGATGTCGATCTTGGCGATGGCCTGGTTCTCGACACCCAGGATCTGGGTGAGCACGCAGACCTGCTTCTTGTTCTCCGGGTTCTCCTGGCAGATCTTCTGCCACGGAGAGGCGGAGAACTTCACTTCCGGCTCTGCAGCCGCGCCACCCGGCGCGGGCTGGGCGGACTGAGCGGGGGCAGCGGGCTTCGCGGGCTGCGCCTGGGAGAACGCCGGGCCGGCCAACGCCACGGAGAGCAGCGTTGCGGCGACACCCGCCGTGAGCCGCGCGATGGAATGGGTCTTGGTCATTGTGGCCTTTCCTGTGCTGCCTGCCGATCGTCCGCCTTTGCGCACGACGGCTGGCCCGCACCTGCTTCATGACCCGCGCTCTCTCCGGGCCAATTGAGGCAAGATGGTGGCGGGCCCCGAACTGTGCCTGCTGGGCTCGACTTTGCGTGCTACCTTGCCGACGAATAAGGCCAATACACGACCGACCTCAACGGAAACAAGCCGCGAGCACGCAGAAACCCGCAAGAGGAGAGGCCATGGCACGCGAATCGACGCAGAACAGGACCGCAGCGGCATTCGTGGTGGCCTGCCTTGCGCTCTGGCTCGCGCCCGGCCATGCCGCGGCACAGGAGAATCAGGCGCCGCCCGCCCCGGTGCAGATGCCAGCCATCGCCATGCGCGGGACGCCGGACCTGCCGCCCGACTTCAAGGCCCTGCCCTATGCCAACCCGGACGCCCCCAAGGGCGGGCGGCTCACGCTCTCCCAGCTTGGCACGTTCGACAGCCTGAACCCCTTCATCGTGAAGGGCTCCGCACCCGGCTTCATCCGCAATTACGTGGTCGAGCCGCTGATGGCGCGCTCCTTCGACGAGCCCTTCACGCTCTACCCGCTGCTGGCGCGCGCTCTCTCTACGGATGCCGAGCGCACCTATGTGGAGTTCACGCTCGACCCGCGCGCCCGCTTCTCCAACGGCGCGCCGGTGACGGCCGATGACGTGCTGTTCTCCTTCGCCCTGCTGCGGGACATGGGGCGGCCGAACCATCGCCTTTATTATGGAAAGATCGCCAGGGCGGAGGCGCGCGACATCCGCACCGTGCGCTTCACCTTCGCGGGGCCGGACCGCGAGCTGCCCCTCATCATGGGCCTCATGCCCGTGCTGGCGCGCGGCAGCACCGACCCCACCCACTTCGAGGAGACGAGCCTCACGCCCCCGGTCGGCTCCGGGCCCTACACCGTGGGTGCCGTGGATGCGGGCGCCGCCGTAACGCTGGTGCGCGATCCCCGCTACTGGGGCCTCAACCTTCCCGTGAACCGGGGGCTCTACAATTTCGACGAGCTGCGCTTCACCTATTTCCGCGATGCGAACACCGAGTTCGAGGCATTCAAGAAGGGGCTGATCGACGCTCGCTTCGAGGGCGATCCCGCCCGCTGGGAGACCGGCTACGACTTTCCCGCCGCCCGCGCCGGCGAGGTGGTGAAGGAGCTGATCCCCACCGGTACGCCGAAGCCCTATTCGGCGCTGGTGTTCAACACCCGCCGGCCGCTTTTCGCGGACAAGAGGGTGCGGCAGGCGCTCATCGAGCTGTTCGATTTCGAGTGGCTTGACCGCAATTTCTATCACGGCCTGTTCCAGCGCACGGCGAGCTTCTTCCAGGGCTCCGAGCTGTCCGCCCTCGGCCACCCCGCCGACGCGCGGGAGGAGGCCATCCTCGCGCCCTATCCGGAAGCCGTGGTTCCAAATGTCCTCGCCGGAACCTATCGCCCTCCGGTCTCGGACGGCACCGGGCGCGACCGCGAGCGGCTGCGGGCGGCGCTCGCCCTGCTCGGCGGAGCGGGCTGGCAGCTGCGCCAGGGGGTGTTGGTGAATGCCGAAGGTGCCGCCTTCGCCTTTGAGATCATGGTCGCCACCCGCGATCAGGAACGCCTCGCCCTCGCCTACGCCGCCCAGCTCAAGCGTGCCGGCATCACCGCCAACGTGCGCTTCGTGGACGCGGTGCAGTTCGATGCGCGCCGCAACGCCTATGAGTTCGACATGGTGCCCTTCATCTGGGGCCAGTCCCTCTCGCCGGGCAACGAGCAGGCCTTCTACTTCGGCTCGGCCGCCGCCGACACGCCCGGCACGCGCAACTACATGGGCGCGAAGAATCCGGCGATCGATGCCGCGATCGCGGCCCTCATCGCCGCCCGCGAGGAGGAGGATTACATCGCGGCCGCGCGGGCTCTCGACCGGGCGCTCATCTCCGGCGCCTACGGCGTCCCCCTCTTCCACACGCCGGGCCAATGGCTTGCCCGCTGGACCCGCATCGCGCGGCCCGAGCGCGCCTCCCTCTATGGCACCCTGGCCGAGACATGGTGGCGCGTGCCGGGCCGTTGACCATGCGCGCATGACGCGCACCATGGCACCGCCCTCCGGCACAGATCGGCCGCAATGGATGCCCAAGGTAGATCCTTCATTCGCACAGGCTCGCGGGCTTGAGCGAACATCACCCGGTAGCCGGCACAGCCCATGCGCCCGCGACCGAGGAGGGGAGTGATGGCCGACCCTCGACGTGCTTCCGAAGCGCCTGCATCCGAACGGATTCCCGTGCCCCCCCAATCCAGCTCCCCCCAGCGTCGCTCCACCCCGGTGCAGGCGGTGCGTCCGCGGATCGGCCAAGGGCCCGGCCGGACGAGGCGCCGCAGCAGCACCAAGATCGACCGCGGCGTCATGCTGCGCGCGCTCCTCGTCTCCTGCGCGGTGGCCGCTTTCGTGCTGGGCGGGTTCTTCCTGCTTCACGGGCTCGGCCTCGGACGCTCCGAGGAAGCGGCGGAGTTGCCTTCCGCCGGCACGCCGGCAGCAGCCGGGATCATTCCCACCACGGCGGCGGCTCCGGTGGCATCCGCCCCGGCGGCCGCTGCGGCGGTGACTGAAGCCGTGGAGCCGGCGCCGGCTGCGCCCGCCCCGACCCCCGCGGATTTCAACCGCCCCGCCTTCCTTGAGCCACCCGCGGCGGACAAGGCCGATGCCGACGCGGCCGACGATCCCGTTCCGGAAGCGAGCGCTTCGGCCGATAGCGCGAAGGCCGAGGCTTCCACGCAGGACGGAGAGAGTGTCACAGCCGGCAAAAGCGGGCGCATCACCACGGCCATCAACCTGCGCTCCGCTCCGCAACGCGGCGCGTCCGTGCTCGCCACCCTGGAAGCCGGCACCAAGGTGACCGTTTTTTCCTGCAAGTCCTGGTGTGAGGTGGCGGCTGGGGACAAGCGGGGCTATGTGTATCGTCGGGCGGTAGATCAATGAGCCGCCACGGAGCGCCTCTCCCGTCGGCGTGAGATCGCCACTGGTGCCCAGGCGCCCGAAACGAGGAACGGGAAAGGATCAGCCATGAAGACGAGCATTGCAGCAGGAGCCGCGCTCTTGGCTCTGGCCCTGGCCTCCGGCACGGCTTCGGCGCAGGGCGTCGTCCAGGGGGCCCAGCAGGGCGCGAACCAGGGCGTGGCGACCGGCGACAAGGCGGCGGGTCCCGTGGGCGGCGCGGTGGGCGGCACCGTGGGCGCGGTCGGCGGCGGCGTGGCCGGTGGCGTGGTCGGCGGCGTCAAGGGCGCCGGCGAAGGCGCGCAGCAGGGCGTGAAGGCCGGCGAAAAAGCGGCGGGCCCCGTGGGCGCGGTCGTGGGCGGTGCCGTGGGTGCCGTGGGCGGCACCGTCGGTGGCGTGCTGGGCGTCGACGGCAAGAAGTGAGCCCCCAAGGGCCGGTGGACCTTCCGTCCCGGCCCCCGAGCAAGCAGCGCCGGCCGGCTCCATCAAAGGGCGGACCGGCGCTTTTCGTTGGTGCATGGATATCGCGTAAAGCCCCGCTGCCGCCTCGACGGCCCCGCCGAAGCAGCGACGCGCCCCCTGGCCGAAGCCGCCATGTAAGGCACAGGCAGGGCGCCCCTTCGCGGTTGGCTGAACCGCGCCGCGGCGCCCTACCCCTACAGGCCTTTCTTCTGCGCCAGGGCGGCGAGCTTCTTGAGCACCGCCAGCGTGCCCTTCAGCCGCGCTTCCGCGCTCGGCCACTCACGCAGGAACACCACCTTGAAGTCCGGCCGCACCTTGGCCTGCGCGCCTTCCTGCGCGATCAGCTTCACGAGGCCGGAGGGGTCCGCGAACTCGTTTCCGCGGAAGCCGAGCACCACGCCCTTGGGCCCGGCGTCCACCTTCTCCACATTGGCCGCGCGGGCCAGCGCCTTGATCTTGGCGAGCTGGAGCAGGTGCCCCACCTCGGCGGGCGCCGAGCCGAAGCGGTCCGTGAGCTCGGCGCCGAAGCCGTCGATCTCCTGGTCCTCCTGCAGGTCGGCCAGCCGCCGGTAAAGCGCGAGCCGCACGTGCAGGTCCGCCACATAGTCCTCGGGAATGAGCACCGGCGTGCCGATGGTGATGTTGGGCGACCACTTGTCGTCCACGTAATCGGTGATGCCCGCCTTGATGTGGGCGATCGCCTCGTGGAGCATCTCCTGGTACAGCTCGTAGCCCACTTCCTTGATGTGGCCCGACTGCTCGTCGCCGAGCAGGTTGCCGGCGCCGCGGATGTCGAGGTCGTGGCTCGCGAGCTGGAAGCCCGCGCCGAGCGTCTCCAGAGATTGCAGCACCTTGAGCCGCCGATCGGCCTGCGCCGTCACCGCCCGCGCAGCCGGCACCGTGAAGATGGCATAGGCCCGCGCCTTGGCGCGCCCCACACGGCCGCGGAGCTGGTAGAGCTGGGCGAGGCCGAACATGTCCGCCCGATGCACGATGAGCGTGTTGGCATTGGGCACATCGAGGCCGGATTCCACGATGGTGGTGGAAAGCAGAACATCATACTGCCCGTCGTAGAAGGCGGTCATGATGTCTTCAAGGGCGCCGGCCGCCATCTGGCCATGGGCCACCGCCACCTTCACCTCGGGCACCGAGGTGGAAAGGAACTCCTGCACTTCCGCAAGGTTTTCGATGCGCGGCACCACATAGAAGCTCTGGCCGCCGCGATAACGCTCGCGCAGCAGCGCCTCGCGCACGATCAGCGGATCGAACGGCGTCACGAAGGTACGCACCGCGAGCCGGTCCACCGGCGGCGTCGCGATGATGGAGAGTTCGCGCACCCCCGTCATGGCGAGCTGGAGCGTGCGCGGAATGGGGGTCGCGGTCAGGGTCAGCACATGCACCTCGGCCCGCAGCTGCTTCAGCCGCTCCTTGTGGCCGACGCCGAAATGCTGCTCCTCGTCCACGATGACGAGGCCCAGGTCCTTGAACTGGATGGCTTTGCCGAGCAGGGCGTGGGTGCCCACCACGATGTCCACCGTGCCGTCGGAGAGGCCCTTCTTCACTGCCGTCAGCGCCTTGCCCGTGACCATGCGGGAGGCCTGGGCGATGTTCACGGGCAGGCCCTTGAAGCGCTCGGAGAAGGTCTTGAAGTGCTGGCGCGCCAGCAGGGTCGTGGGCACCACCACCGCCACCTGCTTGCCCGAGAGCGACGCCACGAAGGCCGCGCGCAGCGCCACCTCGGTCTTGCCGAAGCCCACGTCGCCGCACACCAGCCGGTCCATGGGGTGGCCGGAGCCGAGATCGTCGATCACCGCATCGATAGCGGCTTCCTGGTCGTCGGTCTCCTCATAGGGGAAGCGGGCGCGGAACTCGTCATAGACCCCGGTGGCGACGGTGAGCTTCGGCGCCTCGCCGAGCTGGCGCTGGGCCGCGATCTTGATGAGCTGGGCAGCCATCTCGCGGATGCGCTTCTTCATCCGCGCCTTGCGGGCCTGCCAGGCGCCGCCGCCCAACCGGTCGAGCTGGGCTTCCGTCTCCTCGGAGCCGTAGCGGCTCAGCAGCTCCAGGTTCTCCACCGGCAGGAGCAGCTTGGCGCTCTCGGCATAGTGGATTTCCAGGTAATCGTGGCTGGTGCCGGCGGTGTCCACCGTCTGCAACCCCACGAAGCGGCCGATGCCGTAGTCCACGTGAACCACGAGATCGCCGGGCGTCAGCGCCGTCAGCTCGGAGATGACATCCTGGGGCTTTCGGGCTTTCCGCTTGGGGCGCACCAGGCGGTCGCCCAGGATGTCCTGCTCGCCGATGAGGGCGAAATCCGGCGTCTCGAAGCCCGCCTCCACGCCGTAAACGGCAAGCGCGGCCTGCGTCTTGGGCAGCGCGGCGAGGCTCTCGAAGCGGGAGATGGACGCCGCGCCGGTGAGGTCGTGGTCCGCCAGCACCGTGCCGAGCCGCTCGCGCGAGCCTTCCGACCAGCCGGCGAGGATGACCTTCTTGTCCTTCTGCAGCTCCCGCACATGGGCGACGGCGGCGTCGAAGACATTGCCCTCGGGGTCCGCGCGCTCGGCGGCGAAGGAGCGGCCCTTCACGCCGCCCACGTCGATCACCTCGCCCTTCGCGGCCCCCTCCGGCACCGCGAACGGCGACAGATGCGCGAGCCGCGCGGCGCCGATGCGGGCGGTCCATTCCGGACCCGTGAGATAGAGACGGTTGGTGGGCAGCGGATTGTAGATGGAGCCGCCGGACGGCAATTCCAGCGCCTCCTTGCGGGCGGCGTAATAGTCGCCGATCTGCGCGATGCGCTCGCCGGCCGCTTCCTCCACCAGCGGATCGAGCACCACGGGGCTCGCCGCGACGTAATCGAACAGCGTGTCCATGTGCTCATGGAACAGCGGCAGCCAATGCTCCATGCCGGCGTGGCGGCGGCCCTCGCTCACGGCCTCGTAGAGCGTGTCGCCCTTCTGCGCCGCGCCGAACTCCGCCACATAGGCCATGCGGAAGCGCTTCATGGTGGCGGTGGTGAGCTGGAACTCAGCCATGGGCACGAGGTCCAGGGAGCGCAACTGCCCGGTGGTGCGCTGGGTTTCAGGATCGAACGCGCGGATGCTCTCCAGCGTATCGCCGAAGAAGTCGAGGCGGATGGGCGCGTCGAGGCCCGGCGGATAAAGGTCGATGAGCCCGCCGCGCACCGCATATTCACCGGTGTCGCGCACGGTGGGGGTACGCAGGAAGCCGTTCTGCTCGGCCCATTCCACGATGCCGTCGAGGGCGATGGCATTGCCCGGCGCCGCGGAGAGCGACTGGGCCGCCACCAGCGCCTTGGCCGGCACCCTCTGCACGGTGGCATTCACCGTGGTGAGGAGCACGCTCGCATTGCCGCCCTTCACGCGGGCGAGGCGCGCGAGCGTCGCCATGCGCCGCGCCACGATGGAGGCGTTGGGCGAGGCGCGATCGTAGGGCAGGCAATCCCAGGAGGGGAAGCTGTGGACGTCCAGTTCCGGCGCGAAGAAGGCGAGGCCCCGCTCCAGCGCCGCCATGCGCTGGCCGTCGCGGCAGACCACCGTGAGGCTCGGCCACGGCGCGTTCTTCTCCGCTGCAACGGCGCGGGCGAGATCACCCACCACCAGGCCTTCCATACCCTCCGCGACGCGGGAAAGGGTCAGGGGCCGGCCTTGCACCAGCGCATCGGCGAGCAGGCGGGGACGCTTCACTTCAGGAAACTCCAGCAGAACGGGTGCACGTGAACGAACGAGAGGGCGCGGAGCCTATTCGGGCAGGCCGCGCCCTTCCACATGGAACGCCTTCATGCGGGCGAACAGCGGCGTGTCGTATTCGGCCGGCACGGGATTCGTCTCGGAAATCCACGAGAACATGTCGTGGTCCTGGGCGTCGATGAGCGCCTCGAAATCATCGAGCTCGGCGTCAGAGAAGCTGGCGATCTCGGCATCGGCGAACTTGCCCATGATGAGGTCCATCTCGCGCATGCCCCGGTGCCAGGCGCGATAAAGGAGGCGCCGGCGGCGCGGATCGAGATCGGCGCTGGAACGCTGGGTGCCCGACATGACGAAACCTCTCGGGATGAAACGACGCGACCGGCCGCACCCCGGAAGATGCGTCCGCTGTCTTGCGCCGCCGCTTATAGAGGCAATGGCCGGGCCTTGGCCAGCGGCGATGCCGCGCCCGCCTTCGCGCCCTCGACGCTCACTTGCCCTCGACGCTCACTTGCCCTCGAACAACAGGGCGAGCCGCGTCATCAGCGGCTCATCGGTCATGTCCAGGCGCAGCGGGGTCACCGAGATGCGGCCTTCGTCCAGCGCCCTGAGGTCCGAGCCCGGCGCGGTCTCGAAGATGCGGCGCTCGAATGCGATCCAGTAATAAGGGTTGTTGCGCCCGTCGCGCCGCGCCTCGATGCGCATGAGCTTCTGGTCGCGCTTGCCCTGGGCGGTGGCGGCGATGCCCGTGATTTCCTCCGGCGCGCGGTCGGGGAAATTCACGTTCATGACGATGCCGGGCGGAATCCCCTCCTCCAGCAGCGTGCGGATGATCCTGGGCCCATGCGTCTCGGCGGTGATGTAGCTGGGGTTCTCCCGGCTCTTGATGCCGAACGCCTGCGACAGCGCGACGGAGGGAATGCCGAGGATGGTGCCCTCGATGGCGCCCGCCACTGTGCCGGAATAGCTCACGTCCTCGGCGATGTTCTGGCCCCGGTTGATGCCCGAGAGCACGAGGTCCGGCGGCCTGTCGGCCAGGATGTGCCGCACCGCCATGATGACGCAGTCGGTGGGCGTGCCCTTCACGGCGAAGCGGCGCTCCTCGATCTGCCGCAGGCGCAGCGGGTCCGAGAGCGACAGGGAATGGGCGACGCCCGACTGGTCGAACTCCGGTGCCACCACCCACACGTCATCGGAGAAGGTGCGCGCGATGCGGGCGCAGGCATCGAGGCCGGGGGCGTGGATGCCGTCGTCGTTGGTCACCAGGATACGCATGAATTCGCCTCGCTCCGCCGCTGCCTCCCCTCCCTCTCCCTGCCGTGGAGAGGGAGGGCCGCTCGTTCCCTACTTCAGCTTCTCGATCAGCTTCAGCCCGCCCATGTAGGGGGCGAGCGCATCCGGCACCGCCACGGCGCCGTTTTCCTGCTGGTAGGTTTCCAGCACCGCCACCAGGGCGCGGCCCACAGCGACGCCCGAGCCGTTCAGCGTGTGCACGAAGCGCGGGGCGGCCTTGCCGTCCTTGCCATCCGCCGGACGGTAGCGGGCATTCATGCGCCGCGCCTGGAAATCGCCGCACACCGAGCAGGAGGAAATCTCGCGGAACGCCCCCTGCCCCGGCAGCCACACCTCGATGTCGTAGGTCTTGCGCGAGCCGAAGCCCATGTCACCGGTGCAGAGCGTCACCACGCGATAATGCAGGTCCAGCTTCTGCAGCACCGCCTCGGCGCAGGCGAGCATGCGCTCGTGCTCCTCGCCCGATTTCTCGGGCGCAGTGACGGAGACCAGCTCCACCTTGCTGAACTGGTGCTGGCGGATCATGCCGCGGGTGTCGCGCCCGGCCGCGCCCGCCTCGGCGCGGAAGCAGGGGGTGAGCGCGGTCAGGCGCAGCGGCAGCTCTTCCTCAGCCAGGATGCTCTCGCGCACCAGATTGGTCAGCGGCACCTCGGCGGTGGGCACCAGCCACAGGCGGTTCGCCACCTGCACCTTGCGGATGTGGGCCGCAAGGTTCACCCGGTCGAGCGCGCTCGGGGCATCGAGGCCGGAGGCGAGGAGCGCGGCGATCTCCTGGGCGGCGGCGGCCTGCGCGTCAGCGATGGCGGCCGCGAAGTCCGCGGCGCGGGTGGTGGAGAACTGGTCGTCCTCGAACTTCGGAAGCTGGGCGGTGCCGTACATGGCCTCGTCCCGCACCAGGATGGGCGGGTTCACTTCCGTGTAGCCGTGCTCGCCGGTGTGGGTGTCGAGGAAGAACTGGCCGAGCGCGCGCTCCATCCGCGCCAGCGGGCCCTTGTTGACCACGAAGCGCGCGCCGGAAAGCTTGGCGGCGGTTTCGAAATCCATCTGGCCCAGGGCCTCGCCCACCTCGAAGTGCTGCTTCGGCGTGAAGGCATAGCCGCGCGGGGCACCATGACGATGGCGCTCCACATTCTCGTGCTCGTCCTTGCCGAGGGGCACATCCGGCTGGGGCGCGTTGGGGATGGCCGCGAGCTCGCCTTCGAGCTCCTGCTCCACGGCCTTCACCTCGGCCTCGAGCGCCGGCACATCCTCCTTGATCCTGGCCACCTCGGCCATGAGCGCCTGGGCGCGGGGCTCGTCCTTCTGCGCCTTGGCCTGGCCGATCTCCTTGGACGCGGCATTGCGCCGCGCCAGCAGCGCCTCCAGCCCGGTGAGGGCGGTGCGGCGCTGCTCATCGAGGCCGATGAGCTTCTTCACCAGCAGGTCGGCGGCGAGGCGCGCCTCCTGCGTGTCGCCGCCGCGCCGGGCGAGGGCGCCCACGAGGCCCTCCGGCTGTTCCCGAATCCACTTGATGTCGTGCATGGCGAGGCTCCGCGGCGGGGAGAGCACGCACGCCTCGGCCCCGTGACTGCCATCACACCCGGCCCGAAACCGGATACCCACGCCGCGCCACCCCTTGGCGCCGCTCTCATGGATGGCCGGGCCAACCCGGCCGTGACGCAGCGGGCCGACCCGTCGCGCTCCTGGAAAATTCCGAAGATGGGGAGGACGCCCGCCCGACTCAGCCGGCTGCGGAATCGGCCGCGTCGCGCGCCGCCTCGTCCGCCGCCCGCCGCTTCTCGACGGCGCCCACCAGATAGACGGACACCTCGTAGAGAAGCAGCGTCGGCAGGGCAAGGGAGAGCTGCGAGATCACATCCGGCGGCGTGAGCACCGCGGCGAGGATGAACACGCCGACGATGGCATAGCGCCGCGCCTTCCGCAGCATGTCCTGTGTGACCACGCCGATGCGGGCGAGCAAAGTGAGGATGACGGGAAGCTGGAAGCAGATGCCGAACGCCAGGATCAGCGTGGTGATGAGCGAGAGATATTCGGAGACCCGCGGCAGCAGTGAGATTTCCGCGCGCCCGTCGCCGCCCGCCTGCTGCATGTTCAGGAAGTAGGTCATCGCCAGCGGCATGGCGATGAAATAGACGAATGCCGCGCCGATGAGGAAGCAGATGGGGGTAGCGATGAGATAGGGCCGGAACGCGGCCTTCTCGTGCTTGTAGAGCCCCGGCGCGACGAACGCATAGACCTGCGCGGCCACCAGCGGAAACGACAGGAAGGCCGCACCGAACATGCCGAGCTTGATCTGGGTGAAGAGGAATTCCTGCGGCGCGGTGTAGATGAGCTTGATGCCCGGCGCGAAGCCTGAGGCGAACTCATAGGGCCAAAGCAGGATATTGTAGATCTGCTTGGCGAAGGTGAAGCACACGAAGAACGCCACCAGGAACCCGACGAGCGACTTGATGAGCCGCGCGCGCAGCTCGATCAGGTGCTCGATCAACGGGGCCTTCGACGCCTCGATATCGTCCTCGTCGCTCATTGCTGGCTCGTCGTGGGCGCCTGCGCCTGTCCGGGCGCGGCGTTCTGTGCGGAGGACGCCGGCAGCGCCGGGGCCGGCGCGCTCTCGATGGGGAAGACGGGCGGCGGAAGCGGTTCGTCAGGCGGCGGCGGGATCAGAGCATCGACCGGCGTCGCCCCCTCGCCTGCCGCAGGCACCACCGGAGTGGCAGGAGCCTCCGCCTTGGGCGTGGCGGCACTCTCCACGGTGGCGCGGATCTCGTCGCGGATGGACTTCAGCGGATCGAAGGCCTGCCCGGCGCCGACGCTCGTGAACGAGGAGCGGGCGGTGTCGGTGACGTCGGAGATTTCCTTGCGCATCTCGGCGATATCCGCCTCGCGCAGGGCCTCCTGGAACTGCCCCTGGAATTCGCCGGCCATGCGGCGCAGCTTCCCCACGGTGCGCCCTACGGTGCGCAGCACCGAAGGCAGCTCCTTGGGGCCGATGACGATCAGCGCCACAATGCCGATCAGCATCAGCTCGGACCAGCCGATCTCGAACATGAACGCCTCACGCCCGCGGCCGCGCGGCCGCCCTTCTCAAAGCGGATGGTGGGAAGAGGCCGTCAGACGGCCTTCTTCTCACCCTCGGCGGTGGCGCTGGTGGTCTGGCCGGGCAGCGGGCGCGGCGCCTCGGAAGCCGCCGGCTTCGCCGGCTCGTCGTCCTCGGCCATGCCCTTCTTGAAGGACTTGATGCCCTTCGCCACGTCACCCATGAGGTCGGAGATCTTGCCCCGGCCGAACAACAGGAGCACCACGGCCAGCACCACGATCCAGTGCCAGATGCTCATCGAACCCATTCCGGTCATCCTCCGAAAGGTCAAAGACCCCGGCGGCGACGGCCTCGGGGTACTCGGGCGCCGACACTAGGCCCCGCCCGCGGCGAAAACAAGGAGGCCCCCGGCATCCACAGGCCGAAGCCGCTCACTCCTCGTCGGAGGGCGGCGGCGACAGGGTGAAATCGAGCGGCTCCGGCTCCAGCGGCTCCTCGTCCTCCCTCAGGTCCGGATCGTCCGATGGCAGGGGGATGGCGAAGCCGCCGGGGATGCGCCCGTCGAGCAGCCCGGCGCCCTTCAGCTCGTCCATGCCCGGCAGGTCGGAGACCGCATCGAGGCCGAACTGGACCAGGAAGGCGGGCGTGGTGCCGTAAGTCACCGGGCGGCCGGGCGCCTTGCGCCGGCCGCGCAGCCTGATCCAGCCGGTCTCCAGCAGCACGTCCAGCGTGCCCTTGGAGGTGGAGACCCCGCGAATTTCCTCGATCTCCGCGCGCGTCACCGGCTGGTGGTAGGCAATGATCGCCAGCACCTCCACCGCCGCCCGCGACAGCCTGCGCTGTTCCGGCGCGAGATCGGCCAGCTCGGGCGCGAGGTCCGGCGCCGTGCGGAGCATCCAGCCGCCCGCCACCTTCGCGAGGTTCACCCCGCGCCGCGCGTAGTCGCCCGAAAGGGCCTCCATCAGCGCATCGAGGTCAGCCCCCCCCGAAAGGCGCGGGCGCAGGGCGCGCGCATCCAGCGGTGCCGAAGACGTGAACAGCATCGCCTCGATCACCCTCAGGTCCCGCACGAAGGCGGCCGCGCGCTCGTCGTCGGGGCGCACGTCGAAGAGGTCGATGCGCGGCGCGGGCTTCTTCATGCGTCCCCTTCGTTCTCCCGCGTTCCGCCCGGCCGCCCCACACCGTCCCTGGCGCGCAGCCACAGGGGCGCGAACGGCCGCTCCTGCCGGATGTCGATAAGCCCCTCCCGCACCATCTCCAGGGTCGCGGAAAAGCTGGAGGCGAGGGCCGTCGCCCGCTGATCCGGCCGGGTAAGGTATTCTACCAGGAACTCGTCGAGCCGCATCCAGTCGGAGAGGAGTTCCCGGCCCAGCAGCCGCTCAAGCCGCTCGCGCGCCTCGGCCAGGGACCACACCGCCCGCATCTTCAGCGTGACTGTAGAAAGCACCTGGGTCTGTCGCTGGCGGGCGTAGGCGGAAAGGAGATCATAAAGCGTCGCCGTGTAGGCGACCGGCCGGCGGGGCATGTCGGCGGGGTCGGGCTCGGCACGGGCGAACATGTCACGGTCCATCCGCGGGCGTGCCATCAGTTGCTCGGCCGCCTTGCGGATGCGCTCCAGGTGCCTGAGGCGCCGGGCGAACGCCGCCGCGAGCTCCTCCGCGCTCGGCCCTTCCTCCTGCGGCGGCGCGGGCAGGAGCAGGCGCGACTTGAGGTAGGCGAGCCAGGCCGCCATCACCAGATAGTCCGCCGCCAGCTCCAGCCGTCCGCGCCGGGCCTCCTCGATGAAGGCCAGATACTGGTTCGCGAGGGCAAGGATGGAAATACGCGTCAGGTCCACCTTTTGCGTGCGCGCCAGCGCCAGCAGAAGATCGAGCGGCCCCTCGAAGCCGTCGAGATCGACCACGAAGCCGTCTTCCCCGGCCTCGGGGCGTTCATCGCCGCCTTCGGGGAAGTCGTCCGCCGCCATATCAGGCGGCGGCGATCAGCCGGGCCACCTCGGCCCGCAGCGCGACCGCATCGTGGAGCACACCCGGCCGGCGCAGGGCGAGCGCCCGTCCGGCGCGCTCCGCCGCCTGCCCCTGAAGCACGGGCGCGGCCGCGGCCACCTCCACCATCTCCTCCATCTTGCCGTTGCAGTGCAGCAGCAGGTCGCAGCCGGCGGCGGCGGCATCGACCGCGCGCTGCTCCAGCGTTCCGGCGAGGGCGCCCATGGAAAGATCATCGCTCATGAGCGCGCCCTCAAAGCCGATGGTGCCGCGGATCACCTCCGTCATCACCACCGGCGAGGTGGTGGCGGGCCGCGCGGCGTCGATGTCCGCGTAGACCACGTGGGCGGTCATACCCAGGGGGATATCCCTGAGCGCACGGAAGGCGGCGAAGTCCGCGCCTTCAAGCTCCGCGCGCGGAGCGTGGACGACCGGCAGGCGCTCGTGGCTGTCCACCGGGGCGCGCCCGTGGCCGGGAATGTGCTTCAGCACCGGCAGCACGCCGCCATCCAGCAGACCGTCCGCCGCCGCGCGGGCGAGAGCCGCTACCGCCCCCGGCTCCGTACCGTAGGCCCGGTTGCCGATGATGCCGTGCCCATCCGGATGCCGCAGGTCCACCACCGGCAGGCAGTCCACGTCGATCCCGAGGTCGGAAAGATCCGCCGCGATGGCGCGCGAGTTCAGCCGCGTGGCCTCCAGCGCCACCGCCGGCGCACGCAGGTAGAGCGCGCCGAACGCCTCCGCGGGGGGATATTCCGCCCAGTGCGGGGGCCTCAGGCGCTGCACGCGCCCGCCCTCCTGGTCGATCAGCACCGGGGCCGCCCATCCGGCGGCGTCCCGCATCTCGGCCACCAGGGTGCGCACCTGGTCCGGGCTATCCACGTTGCGGGCGAACAGAATGAAGCCCCAGGGCGCGGCCGAGGAAAAGAAGCGCCGCTCCTCAGGGGAGAGGCGAAGGCCGGCGCAGCCGGCGATGAAGGCCCGTGACGACATGATCTGCCCCTATAAGCGGCCTCGCCGCCCGTCAAGGCGAGGGAGCCCCAAATAAAAAGGCCGGGACGAGCCCGGCCGAGGTGGTTCTGTTGCGGACCGGCTCAGAGCCCGGCCACGTATCGCGCCGGATCGACCGCTGTCGAACCCTTGCGGATCTCAAAGTGAAGCTGGGGGCTCTGCACGCTGCCGCTCTGGCCTGCCTTGGCGATGATCTGGCCGCGCCGCACGGTATCACCGCGCTTGACGTCCAGCTCGCTGGCGTGGGCATAGGCCGTCACGTAGCCGTCGGCGTGCTTGATGAGCACGAGGTTGCCGTAGCCCTTCAGCTCGTTGCCGGCATAGGCCACCACGCCATCCTCGGCGGCACGCACGGAGGTGCCCTCCGGAACGGCGAAATTCACGCCGTCGTTGCGGGCGCCGCCCGGCTTCGGACCGAAGGAGGAAACCACCCGCCCGCGCACCGGGGCGCGGAACTGCGGGCCGCTGCCGGCGGCGCGAGGCGCATCATCGGCCCCGGCATCCGCCACGGCGGTCACCTTGGCGGCGGTCTCGATCTTCGGCTCGGCGACTGCGGCAACCGCCTTGGCCGGCGCAGGCACGGCCGGCGCGGGGGCGGCGGCAGCGGTCTTCATCGGCGCCATCGTGGAGGGCACCGGAGCCGCTGCCACGAGGGTCGGAGCCGGAGCCGACTTGGCAGCGGCGGCCGGCGGGACAGGACGCGCGGAGGCCACGACCGGCGCCGGTGCCGGCATGGTTCCGAGCGTGCCGCCGGCCGGAGCCGCGGGCACCGGCGCACGCGCCACCGTGGCGGCGGCGGCACCCGCCGGGATCACGAGGGACTGGCCCGTGCGCACCGTCATGCCCGGAGCGATATTGTTGGCGGCGCCGAGAGCCGCCGGCGTCACATTGTAGAGGCGCGCCACCGAAGCGAGCGTTTCGCCACCCTGCACCACATGGGTACCGCCGGCCACGCGCGGCGCCGCGGGAGCGGACGGCGGCGTATAGCCCGGCGCCACATAGCTGCCGCCGGTGGCGTAGCCCTCGGCGCCGTAAGGCTGAGCCGGAGCCGAGGCCGCGTAGGAATTGGGCATGCCCGCCGGCGCGGGGGGCGGCAGCGCCGCCGAATCCACCCGTCCGGTGGGTGCCGGACGCAGGGAACCCGTGACGTCCGGAGCGGCGCCCTGAGGCTGGGTGTTGCCGAAATTGAAGTCAGGCAAGCCGGCGAAGCGCGTCGAATCCGAACTGCAACCGGCAACAGTACCGGACATGAGCCCGATCACGGCCAGTCGCGCGACGACGCGGCGCCCCTTGGTCTCGCTGAAATTACGCATGTGACCGTACTCGCACGCAACAGAACTGTCGCCCATTAGAGGCCCCAGGCGTAAATGCGGACTTAAGCCGCCCCTGCGTCAGCGCGGCTTTGCACGGATTTCCGGTCACGTTGCAGATTCGACACAGGTGGTGGCCGGGCCTTGACCCGAAGGCCAAATCAGGCTCCCACATTCCCCCTGTTCCGGGCGGCGCCCCTGCCCCGCCCCCATCCAAGGATGTGGCCCGCAGATGGCGTTGAAGCCGATCGCAGAGGATCTCGTCGCCGCGCTGCGCTTCTACTCGCGCCTGCCGCTGCCGGAATGGGGCGCCGCGCCCCACGCGGCCCCCGACATGAACCGGCTGGCCTATGCCGTGCCCCTGGCGGGGCTGGTGCTCGGCGCCATCGGCGGGCTGGTGCTGCTGGCCGCCACGGGCCTGCGCCTGCCGCCCTATCTCGTCGCTACCCTTGCGGTGACGGTGCTTGTGCTGATCTCCGGCGCTTTGCAGGAGGACGGCCTCGCGGACACCGCGGACGGTTTCGGCGGCGGGCGCGACCGCGCGCACCGCCTCGCCATCATGCGCGACAGCCGGGTCGGCTCCTTCGGTGCCACGGCGCTCGTCCTGGCGTTGATGCTGCGCGTGGGCGCCCTGCTGGCGCTGATCGAGACCAGTGGCGCGCTACGGGCGGCCCTCGCGTTCGCGGCGGCCGCGGCGGCCTCACGCGCTGCCGGCATTCTGCTTCTGCGCGCCCTGCCCTCCGCACGCGCAGACGGCGCATCCGCTTCCGTGGGGCAACCCACACCGAAAGCCGCGCTCACCTGCGGGCTGGTCGCGGCGCTGGTGGTCGTCGTGGTCCTGGTGCCCGCGTTCGGTGTAGGCGCGGCTTTCGCCGGTCTCATCGCACCGTTGCTTGCGCTCGCCGCACTGGGCTGGCTCTCGGCCCGGCTGTTGGGTGGGCAGACCGGGGACGTGGCGGGCGCGACCCAGCAGGCCTGCGAGATCGCCTTTCTCCTGGCGGTGCTCCTCTTCGCGCGGGGCTGAGGGCAGCCGCGCGCCGGCTGTGCACGGACCTCGCCCGCCGCTTGAACGGGAACGCCTCCTGGTCTTCCCTCTCTTCCAGGGCCGGAGCAGCTCACACAGGGAGCCTGCACGCGCCGCGCCCGCACCGCCGCGGTGACGGCGTGCCGAGAATGGGAGCCGCCATGGCCAATCGCAGCGACCGCCTGCTCTGGGTTCTCCTGGTCATCCTCCTCATCGGCCTGGTGGTGCTGGTGGCCCATCACGACCAGGGCGAGGTGGCGGGCCTGGGGCTCGACCAGTTCGGCGCCCTGGTGGCGCTCGGCTCCATCGGCATCTGGATCGGCTGGGGCCTGCTGTCGCGCTTCCACGGCGGGTTTGCCGAGGCGGTGCTCGCGGCCATGTTCTGGCTGCTGGTGGCGGTGCTGCTGGGCGGGGTCTACACTTATCGCGAGCCGCTGAGCGCCTTCGGCCAGCGCCTCATGTCCCAGCTCATGCCGGGCCACGCCCTGACGGTGCGGAGCAGCGGCGAGGTGACGGTGGAGATCGAGCGCAGCGCCGGCGGCGACTTCTCCGTCTCCGCGAGCGTGAATGGCGCGAGCACCGCCATGCTGGTGGACACCGGCGCTTCTTCGGTGGTGCTGACGCAGGAGGCGGCTCGCGCCGCCGGCCTGCCCATCGAGTTTCTCACCTACGACGTGCCGGTGGACACCGCCAACGGCCGGGTGAAGGCCGCCTCGGTGCTGATCGACAACATCATCGTGGGCGGCATCGTGGAGCGGCGGGTGCCGGCGCTGGTCTCCCCCGCCGGCGCGCTCCGCAGCTCTCTGCTGGGCATGACCTTCCTGTCCCGCCTCGAAGCCTTCGAGTTCCGCGGCAGCCGGCTCATCATGCGCGGCGCCCGCGCGCCCTGAGCGCAGCGGGGCGCCACACGGGCGTCAGATCATCTCCAGCTCCGCCTTGCGGGCAGGCGGGGGGAAGTCGCGGTCGATCTCGGCGAGATCTTCCGCGTCGAGCACGATGTCGCGCGCGCGGGCGTTCGCCTCCACATGGGCGATGCGGGTCGCCTTGGGAATGGCGATGACATCCGGCCGCCGCATCACCCAGGCAAGGGCGACCTGGAAGGGGTCCACGCCGTGCTTGCGGGCGATCCGGCCGAGCGCGCCCTCGCGCGGCAGGCGCCCCTGCTCGATGGGGCTGTAGGCCATGGCCGGGATGCCGGCGTCCGACAGCCAGGGCAGGAGATCGAACTCCGGCCCGCGCCGGCTGGGATTGTAGAGAACCTGATTGGCCGCGCAGGCGCCGCCGCCCGCTGTGCGCAGCTCCTCCATGTCGGCCACGTCGAAATTGCTCACGCCCCAGTGGCGGATTTTGCCTGCATGCTGCAATGCCTCGAAGCCGGCGATGGTCTCTTCCAGCGGGTGCTCGCCGCGCCAGTGCAGGAGATAGAGATCGATGCGGTCGGTGCGCAGGCGCCTCAGGCTGCGCTCACAAGCCGCCACGACACCCGCGCGGCTCGCGTTGTGCGGATACACCTTGCTCACCAGGAACACGCCGTTCCGCCGGCCGGTGATGGCCTCGCCCACCACCTCCTCCGCGCCGCCCTCGCCATACATCTCGGCGGTGTCGATGAGATCGATGCCGAGGTCGAGCCCCGCGCGCAGGGCCGCGACCTCGGCGGCACGCTGGTCAGCCCGCTCGCCCATGTACCAGGTGCCCTGCCCCAGGGCGCCGACGGCCTCGCCGCCGGGAAGCTGAACTGTCTTGCGCATCGGCGATCATCCTGTCATCGCGAAGGTCCGCTCCAGAGATAGGACATCCCGTCGATTCACCGAAGCCCCGCGCCGCCGCCCTCACGCCCGCCAGCCACCGGCCCCGCCGCCAGATGCCGAAACAGGCCGCGGGCCGGCGCCGAAAGATCGCCGTCCTCACGTACGCATACGGACAGCTTGCGCGTTGCCCAGGCGTCGCTGAGCCCGAGAACCGCAACCTGCGCGGTGCGCCGGCAGCGGCGCGCCGCCGTCTCCGGCACGATGCCGATTCCCACACCCGCGCCGGCCATCCGGCAGATGCCCTCGAAGGTACGCACTTTCACCCGCATCTTGAGCCGGCGGCCGAGACGCGCGGCCTGCATGTCCAGATGGTCCTGCAGCGCACCGCCGGAGAGGCCGATGAAGTGCTGATCCAGCAGATCGACAAACCCCGTGCGCGCCTGCTCCGCCTGCGGATGAGCGCGCGCCGTCACCACCACCAGGCGGTCCACGGCGAAGGGGCGCAGATCGAGCCCGCGCGCCTCCACGGCATCGGAGAGAATGCCGATCTCCGCATGCCCGGCGGCGATGCTCCGCGCGATCTCCCCGCTTTGCCGCTCCTTCAGCTCCACATCCGCCTGCGGGTGCGCGGCCAGCCAGGGCGCGAGGCGCTCCGGCAGCAGCTCCGTGACGGAGGCGGTGTTGGCCAGCAGGCGGATGGTGGCGCGCAGGCCCCTGGCATATTCCCCAAGCTCCCCGCGCAGGCGCGCCATCTGGTCGAGCACCGCGCGCGCATGGTGGGCGAGTGCCTCGCCCGCCGCCGTGGGCGCCACGCCCCGCCGGCCGCGCGTGAGCAGCAAGACCTCACCCGCGGCCTCCATCTCGCGCAGCCGCTCGCTCGCGGCGGGCAGCGAGAGGCCCGCCTCCGCCGCGCCGTGCGTGATGCTGCCGGCCTCCACCACGGCGAGGAACAGGCGCAAATCCGTGAGATCGAACCGCATGAGAGCAGCATAGCGGCTCATCAGCCTTCGGGCCAGCCGAAGGCAAATGGCGGAATATCCGCATTGTCCCCCGCCAGCGCGCGCCTAGACAGGAGACATGATGGAACTCCCGATATCCCTCATCCCGGCGGTCGCCGGAACCTTCTTCGCCGCCGGCATCGTCAAGGGCATCACCGGCATGGGCCTGCCGACCATGGCGATGGGCATCCTCGGCGCCCTGATCTCGCCGCTCGCAGCCGCGAGCCTGCTGATCGTGCCCTCGTTCATCACCAACGTCTGGCAGCTTTCCGCGGGCCCCGCGCTGCGTCCGCTTCTGCGCCGGCTGTGGCCGATGATGGCGACAATCATTCTCGGAACGCTGCTGGGGTCGTCCTGGCTCGCGGAGGCCCGCGCCGGAACGGCCTCCGCCGCCCTCGGCGCGGCGCTGATCGCCTATTCCGCCTATACGCTCCTCGCGCGCCAGCTCCATGTGCCCCGCCGGGCCGAGCCGTGGCTGTCGCCGCTCATAGGTTTGCTGACGGGCCTCGTGGCTGGCGCCACCGGCGTGTTCGTCCTGCCCGCGGTGCCTTATCTGCAGGCGCTGGCCCTTGAAAAGGACGACCTCGTGCAGGCGCTGGGGCTGTCGTTCACCGTCTCCACCCTCGCCCTGGCCCTGGGCCTCGGGCTGCGCGGCGCCTTTCCCCTGGAACACCTCGCCCCGTCGGCGCTCGCGGTGCTCCCCGCGCTGGCCGGAATGTGGGCCGGCCAGGCCCTGCGACGCGTCCTCAGCCCACGGGCTTTCCGGCGCGGCTTCCTGGCCTGCCTGCTGGCGCTGGGCGCGGACCTGTTGCTGAGGCCGCTCCTCTGAGCGGCCCCGAAAGCCCGTACGAGGCGCCGGCGCTAGACGAGACCACTCGGCGTGATCTTCATCACCATGTCGTTGTAGTCGAAGTCCGAGTGCTGCGCGTAGGTGAGGTCCTCGAAGGCGAAGGTGTTCTCGCCGTACATGCGGATATATTCATACCCGCCAGGGTTGCTGTCCCCGATGAACAGAACGTCGCCATTCTGAGTCAGGAGCACGGGCGCGTAATAGCCATCACTGCCCTGGACGGTCCAATTGGTCTCGAACGAATTGTTGCCGCCGCGCACGACGGTGACGCCGCTGTCGAGGTTGGCCACCAGCGCCGCGCGGAACTCCGTCGTGTCGCCATAGGCCACGCCGCCGACACTCCAGTTGCCGGCGGGATCCACGTTCACGTGCACGAAGCCGAGGGTGTTGGTGTTGGCGCCGCTCCCGGTGATGTCGAGGGTCATCGCCTCCCCGTGGTTGAGATAAAGCAGCGGCTGATCGGTCGCCCTCTGGGTGCCCGCGAGCTGCGCGGCGAGGGAGAGGTTGTTGTCGGTCTCCGCCGTGAGCGAGAAGCCCCCGATCGAGACCGAGGCAGCACCGGAGGCGCCCGCGCTCACCTGCACGTCGGGAGACATATTGATGGCGCCGGAGCCGCTCAGCACCGCGAAATGGAGCTGCAGCCCGTTGCCCAGGTAGACCTGCTGCACGCCGTCCAGCAAATTCGCGCCGGCATCGCTGTAGATGGAGCCGATCTTGCCGAGCGTCGCATCGGTGAGGGTGACATCGGCACCCGTGTGGCCATCGCGGGCCACAAGGTTGCCGGAGGCATCGGTGGCGTAGAGCAGCAGCGTCGCATCATTCGGCAGTGCGGATTGACCGCCGGCGGCCTGGAAGCGGATCCAATTGCCCTGCGCGTCCGGGTGGCTCGAATTGTCGAGAACCAGCGCGTTCCCCCCGCTAGCGCCGAGCCCCAGGGAAGGCAGGGCCACGTTGAGAGTGAGCGTGCTGGAAAGGGGCGTCAGCGGATTGGCGTAGCTGCTGTCTCCCGCCAGGAACTCCTGCATGGTGACGGTGTAGGTGCCGTTCCCCAGTTGCACGTTGGGCGTCACCCATTGGCCGTCGATATCCGCGGTCGCGTTGACGGGGGCGATATTCGAGCCGCCGGTGCCGGAAATGAAGATGCGCGCGATGTTCTCGGCGCCGATCTTGTTGGTGTAGCTCGCGATGGGCGGCGGGCCGCCGTGCGCCGAGTTGTCCGACGAGGACCACCAGAAGGCGGGATTCTCGCCGGTCCACCCGAAGGCCAGCACCCCGGAGGCGGTGGCGGTCGCGGAAACGTTCGTCGTGGTGTTCTGGCCGCTCAATAGCGAGAACACCCCCGTGGACATGTCTCCGACCAGGGGAGACGAGGGCTGCGCCGCGCCCTGCAGCAGCGAGGAGGAGACATTCGTGGTCAGCAGCGAGGGATCGACCGTGGACGTGCCGCTGTAGAGGAAGGAGAGCGAGAAGGTCGGCAGGGTCGCGCCCTCGCCGGTGGGAACGCCGATAAGCGCGAGGCCGTCCACCGCCAGGGCGCCGGCGCTGCTGTCGGGGTTCACGAACTGCGCGCCGCTCCCCGTCTCGGTGGTGGTGGTATAGAGATTGTAGGTCTTGGCCGAGGCGGCGGTGCCGGTGGGATCGTTCACATCATGCACCACCAGCTGGTACCATGCGGTTCCAGATGCCGGCGTCGGCATGTTGTTGATCACCACCGTGCCGGCCGGCTTGTCGGCGCCGGCCGCGCTCGCTGAATAGGTGCCGTCACCGTTCTGCGTGATGGTCCACACATCCCAGAGCGAGCCGTTCACGGTGTTGTTCGCAGCCGAGAGTTCCACCTCCGACCACACGCCGGTCGCGGTCTGGAAGCGGAAGGTGATGCTCGCTTCCGTCTCGTCCAGCACCATGGTCTGATTGGCGAAAGAAAGGGCGATGTTCAGGCCGTTGGTGTTCGCCACCACGGGGGAGAACGTCGCCCCTGAAATATAGTTCGCGATGCTCGGCGTGGTGTAGCCGCTGGGCGTCTCGCTATCGCCATAGATGGTGAGATTGATGTTCCCGACATTGCCGGAGCCGTCATAAAGCGACACCAGGGGCCCGCCCTGGCTGTAGTGGCTCATCAGATTGTCGGAATAATTCGATCCATATGAATTTGAATTCAGGAAGAAAACTTCAGAATAATGATCCATATACAGCGGGGTTCCGCCCCCTGCCAGGGAGCGACCGAAAGCGTAGGTGGGATCCCAATTGATGTTGGTGTTGAGATTGACCGGCGTCGTGACCGCGCTATTCGGCGACGCACCTTCAACATTATAATAGCCGGCGGAAAATCCAGTAAGAAACTGGGTAAAGACCGTTCCCCACTGATTGTTGGCGCCGGTGTTCATCGCCTCGGAGCCGGAATGCAGGATGGTATAAGGCGTCTGCGCATCCGGGCTAGAATAGACGTAGGCATCGCCAAGGGTCGAATAAATGCTGTTGGCGAGTTGTGCCGGCGAGATCTGGATGTAGCCCTTGACCTGACTGTCCGCGGTCGGAGAAAGCCAGAAGGTGCCGGTGGTGCCGTCGATATTCTGGTGGGTGGCGTCCCAGCTCAGCGTGTAAGCGTAGTAAGCGGCGTTGTGATAGACGTTGTTCCCGTCCGGCGCACCATTGAAGAAGCCGGAGATGGTGATGCCCGGGTTCGCCACCTCAAGGCTCTGGACATAGGCGTTCCAGTCCGAGGCCTGGAAGGCGGTCGCTCCGCTCACCACGGACGTGGCCGGAGCGATGGCCATGCGGTCATCACCATGGAGCGCGCCGGCGGGGTCCGTATAGGTATAGAGAACGCCGCTTGCAGCCGCCCCGAGCTTCGAGAACATCTCCGCGCCGCTGACGGCATAGCTGACGCTCTGGGTGGCGTTGCCGCTCACCGGATAGGCGACGCTCACCTGCATCGGCAGGCCGAAGCCGTTCACCGAGGTGAGGTTGCCGGCATCCCCGCTGCTGTTCAGCAGGGAGAACTCGAAACTGTCGTAACGGAAATTCCAGCTCGCCGCGTTTTGCCAGCTGATGTCGGCTTCCGAGGTGATGAGCGAGGAAAGGTCGTTGCTGTTCCCGGCATCCTGGCTCTGGATCAGAAAATAGACCTTACCGCCTCCCATCTGAGGCAGGTCGATGCTGAATGTGCCGGTCCCGCCCTGAAGCGCTCCGTTTTCCACCAGATCCGTGAAATGCGCCGCGCCGCTCGTGTCGAAATAGACCGCGTAGGCCCAGACGCCATTCGGCGTTCCACTGGTGAGCGTTCCTTGAAGCGTCGACGTGAGATTGAGCGTGAGCGTGGTCATCGCAGGTCCAGGCGGCGCACGGGCATTCCGCGCCACCCCTCTCGCCTCGAGGCCAGCGCAAACGTGGCCGTAACTCTAGATGCGACTCATGACGGGTCAATCTCGTTTCGTGGAAAGGGCCAAATTTCTTAACGAAAGCCTAAACATGCCTGCGCGCGGAACGAGCCTGCCGGACACCGGCAACCTCCGCGATGCACGCCGTCAGGGAATGCCGGAAGTCGGCCGAAGCCAAAGGAAACCCCGGCCATGCCTCCCGTCATTTCAGCTTTCGCCCCCCTGCCCGCTTGAGGCCGCCAAAGCTACATGGCAACACGCGAGAAAGGAGAGCGAGCGAGCCGGAACCGACGCCGATAGCATCCGCTCATGAGCACCCGGCGGAGCGTCACCGCCGATCCTCTTCCAGCGAACCCGCGCCCGTTTCGCTTGAAAACGCCCTAGAAGCGCCACCTCAGATTGGCCTGCACGGCGTTCACGGTGACGCTGTCGGCGAATTGGCCAACGTAGGACAGGCCGATCCGCGCCTGTTCGCTGATGCGCAGATCGGAGCCTACCTCGACCAAAGCGGCGTTCTCCGCGAGCGGCACGCCGGCCACGGTGAAATCTGTTCCCGGCATGCTGAGGAAGGACATCCGCGCCTCGGGCGAGGTGTCGCCGAACGCATACTGCCAGGTGGCCGAGGCGTGGGGCTCGAGCGCCATGCCGCCGGGAAGCTCCATCGTCGTGGCCACGCGCAGGCCGAGCGAGGAATAGCCGACGTCCATTGAGCCGGAGGACCCGCTCAGCCCCGCGGAGGCGCCGGTCTCGGTGAAGCCGTTGGTGCCGACATGGACATAGGCCAAGCCGGCGAATGGCTCGATCGCAAGCTTTTGCAGGGCGAAGCTATAGCCGACTTCCGCAAATACCTGCCCCGTGCCGCCGTCATAATTGGCATTCGCCTGCTGGAAAAAGCCGGGAGCGGCGATGGTGCGCTCGGCATCGATCTGGTTGAACGCGTAGGCGCCCCCGAGCCGCAGGCTCCAGGGGCCGGAGCCGGTGCCGGCATAAAGCGCCAGGATGAGGCTATCCGTATCGGACGAGCTCGCCAGCGCATCCATGGTGGCGCTGGAGTGCGAATAGCCCAAGGCCGCGCCGACCAGCCAGTCGCCGATCTTCACGTCCGCGCCGGAGATGATGCCGCCGATGGACGCGTCGACGCTCGCGAGGCCGGAGCCGCCATCGTCATTGCTCCAGCCGCCGAACGCCTGGGCCCAGATGGTGCCGCTGAACGCCGGCTCGGGCGTGGCCAGTGCGTTGGTCGGGAACGGCGTGGCGGGTGTCGCCTGCGCGGCATAGGCGAGCGCCGGCCCGCCATAGCCCAGCGCCGCCGTTGCGCCCGCGTCACCCGCATGGGAACTCTGGCGCAGGCGCCCGAGCAGGGCCTGCCGGCTGTAGAAACTGTCGCCGACCAGAACGGACCGCGCGCTGGCATAGGCCTCGCCGGAAAGCGCGCCGAGCGCGCCGGGCAGCTGGTCGGACGTCAGACTGTAGAGCGGGTCCAGCGCGTCGGGGAGGCGCGTCAGCATGCCGCCCGTCGTCGTATTGATGACGCTGTCGAGGGCGGCGCCGACCACGCGCTGGTTCCGCGTCATGTTCGGCAGGCCGGCGAGATCGGCGGCTAGGCTCATCGTCACCCGGGTCGGGGCATAATCGAGTGTCGCCTCGAACAGGGCCGGCAGGCCGGCGGTGGCGAAGGTGTCGAACGTTCCGCTGATCCCCTGTGTCGCGCCGATGAGCGTGTAGGTCTGCGCGAGGTTCGATGTCAGGAAGGAGGCCGTCAGCGTGCCGGCGAGCCGCGCGGTCCCTGTCACACCCATCCCATCGTTGCCGTTATCGGTCACCCGCACGGCGAGCGTGCCGGCCTGGGTCTGCACGAAGGTGCCGCTGATGTGGTGGACGACCGGGATCCCCGTACCGGTAATGCCGATCCATCCGCTGTTCTCGAACCGCTTCTGAGGCCCCTCGGTCGCGGCGATCCGGCCATCGATGATGCCCGTGTTGACGATCACGGCGCCGAAGCTGTCGGACCCTGTGCGCAGGGCGTCGGCGATCGCGGGGGCCTGCAGGGTGCCGGAGTTCAGCAGGGTGCCGTAAAGGCCGTGCATCTCGACCGCCGCGCCGAGGACGCCGGTGGCGACGATGGTGCCGGAATTGGTCAGGACGCCATAGGTCTCGCCGCGGATGCCGATGCCGCCCCTGCCGCTCGCCTGGATGGTGCCACTGTTGACGATGTCGTCACCCTTGCGGCCAAAGAGAGCGGCGGCATTGTCGGCGCCGAATGTCAGCGTGCCCGTGTTGCGGATCGGGTTGTACATGCCCGGAATGGTGGCGAGATAGCCGTTGATGCCGTTGCCGTCGACATAGATGCCGACGACATGGTCGCCATAGGCGGAGTTGGACGAAACGACGGCGCCGGGGATGTTAATGTCGTACCAGGTCACCCGGCCATCGGCATCCACATGCATCACCGCCGGGTGCACGACGCCGTCGGCGGTCACCCAGTTGGCGACGAGATTGTATTCCCCGCTCCGGCCGGCGCCGGTTATGCCCTCGAAATGCGTGGCGACGGCGCCGGGATGGTCGTAGGTGGCATAGGTGCCGGTGGCCTGATCGTAGATGTAGCCGTGCTCCGCATGGAGCCCCCCGCCCACCATCACCGCTCCATAGCCGCCGGCGATCTTGTCGCCATAGATGCCGTAGGCCGTGGTGCTGACGGCGCCGGGAATGTTATTGGTGGTGTAGGTGCCGGTATTGATGTTGTAGATGAAGGCGTTGCCGGTCGCGAGCCGGGTATCGTAATTGCCGACCACCTGGTCGCCGAACGTGCTGTGCGCGATGGTATAGAGCGTGCCTGAGCCGGGATAGACCAGGGTCGTGATCTGCTGCCCCGGCGCCTGCGCGCCATCGTAGAGATAGCTGCGGTCGTAGGGTGCGGAGGCCGCGGTCTGGTAGCTGCCGACCACGCGCAGGACTCCGCCGGGATTGCCGAAGCTCGGCCCATAGGGGGAAGAGCCGATGGCACCGGGGAAGTTCGCGCCGTTCGCGGTGGCTTCCGGCATGGGCGACCACGCCTGCGTCGTCATGTTGTAGTAAAGGCCGCCGGTCTCGCCTGTGCCGGGAATAGTATAATTGCCGACGATATTGTCACCGCGAATGCCGGTGAGAAACGTGTTGTTCGTTCCGAAATTCAGCGTCTGGTAGAGGGTCGGCCGCTCCGACTCCAAAGGCTCGGCCTGCGCCGCCTGCGCAAGACCGCCAACGCCGAGACCGATTACAAGAAGCTTGCGGGCCTGCGACACACCGAGAAAAACCAGCCGAATCTTCATGCCCTGCCCCGTAACCCCGTATTGGGGCTAATCTAAAATTATCTTCGGCAAGGCAAAATGGTGATGACGTTTTTTGGTCGCATTTTCAACGGGCAGGCACGATTGAAGCCCTGACCACGATCATAGCCCGCGACAAGCATGAATTCGACATGACGCCGACGCGTCGATTGCTTGATGTGCTTGAGCTTTCAGATGCTCTCAGACCGTTGCGGGAGAGCAAATGGTGCCCAGGAGAGGACTCGAACCTCCACGGCTTTCACCACTGGTACCTGAAACCAGCGCGTCTACCAATTCCGCCACCTGGGCTCCCTGTGCAGGGAGCGCGACAGATACGGGGGGTGGCTGGGCTTGTCAACACGGCCATGGGCGCGGTCGCGAAGAAATCCCCTTGTCCACAGGCCCGGCCCCGCCCGGTGCCGGGCAAGGCCCGCGCGGCGCGCGAGGGTGCGCGCCGCGCGGAGAAGGATGAGCCCGGCCGGCGGCCGTCCCGGCGGGCACGGGCCTGGCCCGGCCTCAGCGGCGGAAGTTCGGCGGGCGCTTCTCGATGAAGGCGCTCATGCCCTCCTTCTGGTGCTCCAGCGCGAACATGGCCTGGAACACCCGGCGCTCGAAGCGGATGCCCTCCGCCAGCGTCGTCTCATAGGCCCGGTTCACGCTCTCCTTGGTCTGCATCGCCACCGTCGTCGACATGTCGGCGATGGTCTTGGCCACGGCGAGCGCCTCGCCCACCAGGTCCGCCGCCGGCACCACGCGCGAGACCAGGCCCGCCCGCTCCGCCTCGGCCGCCCCCATCAGGCGGCCGGTGAGGCACATCTCCATGGCCTTCGACTTGCCCACGAACCGCGTCAGCCGCTGGGTGCCGCCCGCCCCCGGCATCACCCCGAGCTTGATTTCCGGCTGGCCGAACTTGGCGGTGTCCGCCGCCAGGATGAAGTCGCACATCATGGCCAGCTCGCAGCCCCCGCCCAGCGCGAACCCCGCCACCGCCGCGATCACCGGCTTGCGCACCCGCGACAGGCGCTCCCACGAGGTGATGAAGTCGTCGTCATAGCTCGCGGGGTAGGTGAGCGCGTGCATCTCCTTGATGTCGGCGCCGGCGGCGAACGCCTTCTCCGAGCCGGTGATGACGATGCAGCCGATGTCCGCGTCCGCCTCGAACGCGTCGAGCACCACGTTGAGCTCGCCGATGAGATCGGAATTGAGCGCGTTCAGCGCCTGCGGCCGGTTGAGCCGGATCAGCCCCACGCGATCGTGCCGCTCCACAAGCAGTGTCTCGAATGACATTCCCATCTCTCCCCGTCGCCGCCCGGTGCGGGCGGATTCGTTCAGCCTCAAGGCGTGCGGGACAGGTCTAGAGCATTTTCAGGCGAAGTGGATTCCGGTTTGCGCGAAGAAAACGCGTGATCTCCGGAATCCGGGGCGGTCGCCGCAGGCCAGTGCGCGCGGGACATGCCCTGGAGCGTTTCCCCGCCTGATGGAATCAGCCAGAGGCGATGGCTTTCCGGATTGGCGCGCATTCTTCACGCGCGCCGGATTGCGCCGCGCTCGAAACCGCGCGTGCACGCAGAGCCGGAGGCAACGCCGCCCTAGCCGGCGATGCCCTTCTGCGTCATGGGGCTGGCGGGCGCCGCGGCGGGCCGGCGGGGCCCCTGCGCGCGGCCCGTGCTCCGGAGCCTTCCGAAAGGCGGCGCGACCGGCCGGCGCCCTCAGCGCTGGCACACCGGACAGAAAAAGGTGGAGCGCCCGCCCTGCACGATGCGCTGGATGGTGCCCTTGCAGCGCAGGGTGGGGCAGCGCTCGCCCTCCCGGTCATAGACCCGGAAATTGTGCTGGAAGTAGCCGAGCGCCCCGTCCACCTGCCGGTGGTCCTTCAGCGAGGAGCCGCCCGCCTGGATCGCCTCGCGCAGCACATCGCGGATGGCGCCCACCAGCCGCTCGGCCCGCAGCGTCGGCCCGCCCTCCCGCGTGGCCAGGGTGTGCGCCGCCCGCCGCGGCGAAAGCCCGGCCCGGTGCAGCGCCTCGCACACATAGATATTGCCCAGCCCCGCCACCAGCTTCTGGTCCAGCAGCGCCGACTTCAGGCAGGTGTGCCGCCGCGCGCAGGCCTGCGCCAGATAGGCGGCGTTGAAGCTGTTGCCCAGCGGCTCCGGCCCCAGCCCCTGCAGCAGCGGGTGGCTCTCCAGCCGGTCGTAGGGCACGATCAGGATGGCGCCGAACCGGCGCGGGTCGTTGAAGGTGACGGTGACCCCGCCGGCCAGGTGCAGCACCACATGGTCGTGCCGCCCGGCCGCCCCGCGCGGATGGTGGAACACGCCGGGCTTCTCCTTGACCTCCCCCTTGGTGCCCCCCTGGGCCCCGGCGCCGTCCACCCGGATGGAGCCGGACATGCCGAGGTGCATGATCATCACCTCGCCGCCGGAGAGGTCCGCCAGCAGGTATTTCGCCCGCCGGCCGAGCGCCTCCACCTTCCGCCCGGCGAGGCGCGCGGCGAAGTTCTCCGGCAGCGGCCAGCGCAGATCCGGACGGCGCGCCTCCGCGCTTTCGATCACGGCGCCCTGCAGGACGGGCAAGAGGCCGCGGCGGACGGTTTCCACCTCGGGCAGTTCAGGCATCTGGTCTCGGCTCGCCGGTGCCGCCCGAAGGCGCGCGATTCATTCACTAGCCCTTCAGAATCCGCCACCCCGACCCACCGCGCAAGGTCCAATCAGGCCCCCTCCGCCTTTTCCGCATGCGGGGTGCATGGGCAGAATCGGAACCTCAACGAGAAACGCGCGCCGAAGGCGCTCTGGGATGCTCACGCCACCCGGCGCCGCTGCCGCCGGGATGAAGGCAGGAGCCACAGCTCCGCCGCTCCGGCCACGTCAGGGCGCCGGCAGTTCGGCCGGCGCCGAGGCGCTGAAGCTGGCGGCAGGGCGGCGCAGCCTCGCAGGTCGGGGAAGGCGGCTGAAGTACCGCTCCAAGGGATGGTGGCAGGCTTGCCGCGGGTGGGCAGGAGGCAAGCTCCATGACAGCCCGACCTCATACCTGAATATCCGGATGGGGAGATGGGGCATGCACTTTTCGATCAAGACGACGTTGATCGTCCTGTTCTCGACGATCGCCGCGATTCTGGCGGCCATCAGCATCAGTTCGCTCATCTCCGCATACGGCCGAAACCAGAGCGCCGACGCCGCGGTTAGCTATGTGCTCGCCGACCAGGGCCTGTTCGGCGCGTATTCCGCCTACCGGGTGGAGCGCGCGGATGTGGGCTCGGCCCTGCCGCTGCCTGCGGACAAGGCGCAGCCGGTCATCACCAAGATGATGGAGCGCCGCGCGACCGCGGACAAAGGCCTTGGTACAGCCATCGAGGAGCTGAATGCGCTCGGCGCGCCGGCGGCGCGCGCGGTGGCGGAGCGCCTGCGCACTGCCATTTCCGCCATCAATCGGCAGCGCTCGGAGGTCGACGCCGCGCTTCGGCTCCCGGTGGAAGCCCGAGACCCCAAGCTCGCTGGCCGCGTGATGACGGAATCCCTTTCCATTTTGAGCCAGCTCGAGCAGGCCACGTTCGAGGTGGAGCGCGAGATCCGCCGGCTGGAGCCCAGCCTGCTGCGCTTCATCGTGCTGCGCGTCGCCGCCGGCAATGCGCGCGTGGCGGCCGGCGACGCCTCGGTCATCATCAGCGCGGCGCTGCGCAACAAGACCCCCTTCTCGACCGCCAACAGCCTCGCCGTCGCCGCCCAGAACGCCAAGGTGCAGGTGGCGTGGAGCGAGGTGACGTCCATGGCCGACGCCTCCGACATACCGGCGGCGCTGAAGACGGCCATCACCAACGCGGAGCAGATCTATTTCTCGGGCGACATGAGCGCCCTGCGCCAAAAGCTGGTCGAGGAACTGTCCGCGGGCACGATCCCCAGCATCGACACCGAGGTCTGGCGGTCCAAGTCCATCTCCTCCCTGGAAAGCCTGGCCGCCGTGGGCCTGGCCGCGATGGACAGCCTCGCCGACGAAGCGGACGGCATCGCCGCGCATTCCTGGTACATGCTGCTGTCTTTTGCCGGCCTGCTGGTGCTGGCGCTGGGCGTGGGCGTGGTGGGCCTTGTGGTGGTCATCGGCCGGGTGACGCGCCCCATCTCCCACCTCACCCTCGCGATGGAGCAGCTCGCCGGCGGGCACCTCTCCATCGAGATCCCCGACACCCATCGCCGCGACGAGATCGGCGGCATGGCGAAGGCATTGCTTGTCTTCAAGGAGGAGATGGCGCGCAACGCCGCGCTCGAAGCGGAAGCCGGAGCAGCCCGCAAGAGAGCGGAAGCCGAGCGCCGCGAGAGCATGCTGAAGCTCGCGGGAGATTTCGAAAATGTGGTGGGCGCCATCATCGGGGGCGTCGCTTCGGCATCCAGCCAGATGCACGGCACCGCCCGCGCCATGGCGGAAGCCGCGCGCCGCACCTCCGAGCAGTCCACCGCCGTCGCCGCCGCCGCCGAGCAGGCATCCACCAATGTGGTAATGGTCGCGTCTTCCGCCGAGGAGCTGGGCTCCTCCGTGGACGAGATCGGCCGCCAGGTGCAGCAATCCGCACAGATGTCCCATGTGGCCGTCACCGAGGCGGAGAAGACCGGCAAGGTCATCCAGGACCTCGCCCAGGCCGCCTCGCGGATCGGCGATGTGGTGGGCCTCATCTCCAGCATCGCCGGGCAGACCAATCTGCTCGCGCTCAACGCCACCATCGAGGCGGCACGCGCCGGCGACGCCGGCAAGGGGTTCGCCGTGGTCGCCTCCGAGGTGAAGGCGCTCGCCACCCAGACGGCGAAGGCGACAGAGGACATCGAGAGCCAGATCAGCGCGATCCAGGCCAGCACCAAGCACGCCGTGCAGGTCATCGAGAGCGTCGGCAGCCAGATCCGCAATATGAACGACGTCGCGTCCAGCATCTCGGCCGCGGTGGAGGAACAGGGCGTCGCGACGCGTGAGATCGCCCGCAACGTCGATCAGGCCGCCACCGGGACCAACACGGTCAGCGCGCACATCTCGAAGGTCGCGCAAACCGCTGACGAGACCGGTGCCTCCGCCAGCCACGTGCTCTCCGCCGCCGCCGCGCTGTCCGATCAGGCGACCCGGCTCGAGGCCGAGATGCAGCGCTTTCTGCAGACCATCCGCACGTCATAAGTGGCGCGACAGCGCCGAACAAAACCCGCCGATTGCTCGGAAGTACATGATTGCGGCGGCGAGGCGCCGCAGGCGGTTGATCCGGGTGAAAGCGCGCTCCACCACTCAACACTGCTTGCGGAGATCGCCGGAGCTGTCGATGCCGCGGCCGGTCGATCTCCCCGGCAAGGTTCGGGCATTCCAGCCTGTGGCAACCGCGAGGCTGTGGCAACCGCGAGGCTGTGGCCTCGGCCAAGACGGGTTTCAATGCCGCCGCATGGATGGCGGAAGATGGCGCGGACATGAAGGGGGTCGCCACCAGCGGCGCGCCGACATCCGATCTTGCGCAGACTGCCAAGCGATTTTGCGCGCGGCAGCTTTGACCATCAACCCGACCGCGTTTTGGCGGTCCATAAATATGGCGCAGATATAACCCACTGAAATCACTGGTGGGCCCGGAGGGACTCGAACCCCCAACCAGACCGTTATGAGCGGTCAGCTCTAACCATTGAGCTACAGGCCCCGCGTCCCGGCCACACATGGCGCGACGCTGATTCCAGGGTCATTGGTCTAGCAACCTTCCGCGGCGCGAACAACCGCGCCGGAAGCGACGAAAAAAGGGCGCGCCGGCCGGCACGCCCCTGACTTCACGGATGCCGGATGAGTACCGCTCAATAAAGAGCGCCGGTCCGGGTGTTGCCGGTGCTCTGAGCGGACCGGTTGGAGCCGCTCGCGGAAGCCTGGGGCTTGGCCGGCTTCTGCTGCGGCTTCTGCACCTGCTTCTTCGGGTCCTTGTGCGTGGGCTTGGCCGCCAGGGCCGCCGCCGGCCGCGGGGCGAGCGGCTTGTCCATGGCGATCAGCTCGGAGATGGTGCCGAACTTGTAGCCCTTGGCGATCAGGTCATCGAGCACGTGCTCCATGGCATCCACCGTGGTGGGGTAGATGTCGTGCGAGAGCACGATGGCGCCCGGCTTCACCTGCTTCATGATCTCATCATAGACGAGCTTGGAATCGCGGTGCTTCCAGTCCAGCGGATCCACCGACCAGTTCACGACGGTGAGGCCGAAGGCATCCTCCATGTGGTCGCGCAGCGCGGGCTTCATGGAGCCGTAGGGCGGGCGCAGGTAGCGCGGCTTCTTGCCCGTCACCTCCTCCACAAGGGCGGAGGTGTCGCCCACCTGCTTGTCGGCGGCGGCCGCCGGAATGCGGGTGAGCTGCGGGTGGCTCCACGAATGGTTGCCGATCTCGTGGCCTTCGTCGGCGATCATCTTCAGCACCTCGGGGTGCTTGGCCGCCATGTTGCCGAGCACGAAGAAGGTGGCCTTGATGCCGCGCGCCTTCAGCATGGCCAGCAGCCGGGGCGTCGTCTCCGGGCTGGGGCCGTCGTCGAAGGTGAGGGCGATATAGGGCTGGTCCACGTTGAAGGAGCGATAGATCATGCCCTTCTGCGGGCCGGCGGACGCCTGCGGGGCGGGGGCGGCAGCCACGTGCGTGGGGATGGAGCCCGTCACAGCCGGGGCCGCCAGCGGCGCCGCGCCGGCCGCCGGCACGGCAGCCACCGCAGCGGCCTGAATGACCGGCGGAGGGGCGGCATTGGCAGCCTCCCGCGCCGGCAGCAGCGCCGGCACGAAGGCGTAGCCGGCGCCGCCAATGACGCCGAGCGCCAGAAGTCCAGAAGCGAACAGGAGCGGTTTCACGGCGTGGGCATCCCGAGCTGGTGCATCTTATGATGGCACACCTTGGCGCCCCTTCATGGATAAATCGTGAAGCTGCGCCACTTTCCAGCACCCGGAAGCCCGCCGCCTCAACCGCCTACCGCCGGCCTCACCACTTGCCGGTGTTGGGCATGGAGACCCAGGGCTCCGCCGGCGCCTTCGCGCCGCCCTTCTGGAGCAGCTCGACGGAAATGTTGTCGGGAGAGCGGATGAAGGCCATGTAGCCGTCGCGCGGGGGGCGGTTGATGGTGATGCCGGCGGCCTGGAGCTTCGTGCAAGTGGCGTAGATATCCTCCACCTCGAAGGCGAGATGGCCGAAATTGCGGCCCTCGCCGTAGGCTTCCTTGTCCCAGTTGTAGGTCAGCTCCACCTCGGCGACATCGGCCTGGCCGGGGGCCGCGAGATAAACCAGAGTGAAGCGGCCCTGCGGGTACTCCTTGCGCCGCACCTCCTCAAGCCCCAGCTTGTTGCAGTAGAAATCCAGCGACTGGTCGAGATCGGTCACGCGGACCATGGTGTGCAGGAAGCGCATCGCTCAGCTCTCGCTCTTGGCAAAACGGCGCCGGCCCCCCGGCGCCGCAGGAAAGGGCGCCGGCGAACCCGGCGCTGTTCAATTATGACTTTCGACGCTGATCTCAAGGGTGCCCAGGCTCAGCTCGCCCGCTGGCTCGACGAGGCCCGCTGCGCCGTGGCCTTCACGGGCGCGGGCATTTCCACCGAATGCGGCATTCCCGATTTCCGTTCGCCCGGCGGCCTTTGGACCCAGAACAAGCCCATCCCCTTCGATGCCTTCCTGGCCATGCAGGAGGCGCGCGACGAGGCGTGGCGCCGCAAGTTCGCCATGGAAGCGGCGTTCGCCGGCGCCAAACCGGGGCGCGGGCACATCGCCCTCGCCCGCCTGCTGGAACAGGGCAAGCTCGACGGCATCATCACCCAGAATATCGATGGCCTGCACCAGGCATCGGGGGTGCCGGACGCCGACCTCATCGAGCTCCACGGCAACGGCACCTACGCCACCTGCCTTGAATGCGGGACGCGCTTCGAGCTCGACTGGGTGAAGGCGCGATTCGATGCGGCGGGCGGCATCGCGCCCGCCTGCCCCCATTGCGGAGGCCCCATCAAGGCCGCCACCATCTCCTTCGGCCAGTCCATGCCCGAGCGGGAGATGCGACGCGCGGACGCGCTCACGCGCGAGAGCGACCTGTTCATCGTCATCGGTTCCTCGCTGGTGGTGTTCCCCGCCGCGCAATTTCCCTTGCAGGCCAAGGACAACGGCGCCCGCCTCGTGATCGTGAACCGCGAGCCCACCGATTTCGACCATCTCGCGGACATGGTGGTGCACCACGATATCGGAGACGTGTTCGCCCCTTTCGCGCGCAATGCGTGAAGAAGGGTGTGCGAACGGTAGCGGAGTTGCTATCTTGAACATCGGCAGAGCCAAGCGCGCATGCGCCGATGTCGGGGAACTCAGGGGTCGGGGAACGGATGGGGTCTGACGCGCTGAGATTGGGGCCACAGGCAGCCGGGATCATGAACGAGGGGACCGAGGAGCCCGTCGGGCTCGAGGAAGTCTGCGGTGCCATCAAATGGTTCGACGCGTCCAAGGGCTATGGCTTCATTGTCCCGGACGATGGCGGGCCGGATGTGCTGGTCCATGTCACCTGCCTGCGGCGGGATGGCTTCCATACGGCCATCGAAGGCGCGCGCGTGGTGTGCGAGGCGGTGCGCCGAGCGAAGGGCCGGCAGGCCTTCCGCGTGCTCTCCCTCGATCTCTCCACAGCGGTGCACCCCGTTCCGCAGCCGGCGCGCGTGCGGGTGGAGATCGAGGCCAGGGAAGGCTTCGAGCGCGCGGTGGTGAAGTGGTTCAACCGGCTGCGCGGCTTCGGCTTCCTCACCCAGGGCGACGGCACGCCTGATATCTTCGTGCACATGGAGACCCTGCGCCTCCACGGCCTCACTGAGCTTCGCCCCGGCCAGAGCGTGCTGGTGCGCTACGGCGACGGGCCGAAAGGCCTGATGGCGGCAGAGGTCAAGGCCGATGCCGGCACCAGCGGGAATCACTGATGATCTGTTCATTCGCCGCGCAGCGTGCGCCCCGGCGCGCGCCGGCCACACCTTCCCGTGCTTTCGCTGCCGCAAAGACTTTCCGGCGCCTGATGGCAGCCGCGCTCATCGCGCTGGCGGCGCCGCCGGCAGCGGTCGTGCTGGCGCCGGCGCTGCGCGCCACGGCGGCCGCCATGTCGGTGGAGCCCATGGAGATCTCCACCAAGGCCGGCGTCGTGGTGCTGGAGGTGGAGGTGGCCGAGACCGACGCCGAGCGCACCACCGGCCTCATGTACCGCAAGTCCCTGCCCGATCATCACGGGATGCTGTTCGACTTCAAGGTGGACCAGCCGGTCTACATGTGGATGAAGAACACCTACATCCCGCTCGACATGCTGTTCATCCGCTCCGACGGCACCATCGCCCGCATCGCAGCCATGACCACGCCCCTCTCCACCCAGACCATCTCCTCAGGCGAGCCGGTGCGCGCGGTGGTGGAGATCGCGGGCGGCACGGCCAAGACCCTCGGCATCGCACCCGGTGACCGGGTGGCTCACCGCATCTTCCAGCAGAAGTAAGGCTGGCGCGCCGGCCACGCCGGGCGCCCCCTTCACCGGCGGCTCGCGGAATTGCCCGCCTGGGTGAAGAACTGCTCCGCATACCAGCGCATCTCCGCCTCCACGTCCGGCTTTCCGGCCAATTCGCACTGGTCCACCAGGGTGCTCACGCGCTCGAACATGGCGGCCACGTAGCTGTCCGGGTCCGGCTGCGCCTGGGCGATCTGAATCACCAGGTCGCGCATGATGAAGTGCTGCACCATGGAGCGCGCCTGCTCCACCGCCACCGCCTTGATGAGCCCGTTGAGCCACTCCAGGTTCTGATCCTCGGCAGACATCTCTTCTCCCTTTACCGTGCCGCACATAATGCAGCGCAGCAAAATACGACGAAAACCCGACAACACAGCTTCCTTATTTGTTGCCGGATAGCAACATCTTTGACGTTTCTTTGCGCAGTCCACTTGTCGCGGGGGAATGCGCATGGTGCCGGAAACGTGAAAGCCTTATAAACAGGCTCGCTTCGGCTTCAAGGAACCCGGATCGGGCTTTCCGGCTCTCCTCGAAGGTCTGGCGCGGCATTCCGGCGGGCTCCCCGCCCGCGCCGCCCGGCCGTGACACGCTGCCGCGAGCATTCCTCATTGCCACCCGCGTCTTCCGGGCCCCGCCCGGCAGGCGCGTTTACCGACCGGGACGCGCCATACGTCCCGGACGCCGCCGCGGACGCCACGAGCGCGCCTGCGGTCCATATGCCGCGCCATCAGAAGCGCGATCGAGGAAATGCCGGCGCAGCCGCCCACAGAGCCTGAAGGCCGGGGCCTCGCGCCTTATCGGAGGAAGCCATGAAGACATTCGCGAGAATGGCGGTCGCCGGATTTTTGTCCGTCGCGGCCTTTTGCCCGGCCGCCCATGCGGGCTCGGTGACCCAGCCCGGTGAGACCATCGGCCTCGCCACCGGCGCGCCGCTGCCCGAAGGGGTGTATTTCGTCGACACCGCAGACTGGGGGTGCCGCAACACGTCGCCCGAATCGACCTGCGTCGGCGTCAACATTCCGGTGCTTGCCTGGGCGACGCCGCTGAATTTCCTCGGCGCGCGGGTGCAGTTGCTCACCGCCGTACCCACGGTGACGGTGGGCGTGAACGGGTCGGACTACACCTCCGGCTTCTACAATCCCTTCCTCGCCGGCCAGTTGGCCTGGGATCTCGGCAACGGCTTCGGCTTCAGCTACCTCTTGGGCTTCTACCTGGGGGTGAACACCGGGGTGGCGTTTGATTCCACCTCGCTCAACCAGCGCTTCGCCCTGAGCTACACCGCCGATGGCTGGAACCTCACCGCCAATGCCATCTGGGGCATCCAGTTCGACGGCTACACCAGCACCGTCAACCCGGACTTCCTGAACGTGGATCTCACCGCCACCAAGAAGTTCGGCAAGTGGGAGATCGGCCCGGTGGCGTTCTACTCCACCGATCTCAACAACCCCGCCCCCTTCTACCAGAAGCAGAGCCAGTTCGCGGTGGGCGGCCTCATCGGCTATGACTTCGGGCCGGTGATCCTCCAGGCCTACCTCACCACCGATGTCTATGAGAACAACTACGGCGGCAACGACACCCGCGGCTGGGGCCGCATCATCATCCCCCTGTGGAGCCCGCAGGCGCCGCAGTCGGCCATGATCCACAAGTAAAGCGCGGGAAGGAGGGCATCCCCCTCCTCCTCATTCCTCGGCGCGCTGCGCGGAGTCACCGTAGCCGCCGCCCGTGGGAGTGACGATGGTGATGGCCTCGCCCGCCGCCAGCCGCACCTGGGCGCAGCCGCCGATGTCCTCCACCGTGCCATCCCTGCGCCGCACGAGGTTTTGCCCGCGCGCGCCGGGCTCACCCCCCAGCACGCCGAAGGGCGCCACACGCCGGTGGGAGGAAAGGATGGCGCAGTCCATCTCCTCCAGGAAGCGGATGGTGCGCGCGGTGCCATCGCCCGCGTTCCACCGCCCGCGCCCGCCGGAGCCGGCGCGCAGGTGGAAATCCTCCAGCACCACGGGATAGCGGAATTCCAGGATTTCCGGATCGGTGAGGCGCGAGTTGGTCATGTGGGTGTGCACGCCGCCCACGCCGTCGAAGCCGGGACCCGCCGGGGCGCCGGAGCAGATGGTCTCGTAATATTGGTGGCGCGCGTTGCCGAAGGTGAGGTTGTTCATGGTGCCCTGCGCCGAGCCCAGGGCGCCGAGCGCGCCGAACAGGCAATCGGTGACATGCTGGCTCACCTCCACGTTGCCGGCCACCACCGCCGCCGGATACACCGGCGCCAGCATGGAGCCTTCCGGCACGATGATGCGGATGGGCCGCAGGCACCCGGCATTAAGGGGGATCTTGCCCTCCACCATCACCCGGAAGACATAGAGCACCGCCGCCTGGGTGACGGGGCCGGGGGCGTTGAAATTGTCCGGCCGCTGGGGCGAGGTGCCGGTGAAGTCCACCACCGCCTCGCGCTTCGCCCTATCCACGCTCACCATCACCTTGATGCGCGCGCCCTGGTCCATCTCCACCTCGAAGGCGCAGTCGGAGAGCCGGTCGATGACCCGGCGCACGCTTTCGGCGGCGTTGTCCTGCACATGGCCCATGTAGGCGGCCACCACCTCTTCCCCGAAGTGGTCGATCATCCGCCCGAGCTCGGCGGCCCCGCGCTCGGCGGCGGCGATCTGCGCCTTCAGGTCGTTCACGTTCTGCATCACGTTGCGCACCGGATAAGGCGCGCCCGTGAGCAGGTCCACCAGCTCCGCCTCGCGGAAGCGGCCGCGCTCCACCAGCTTGAAATTGTCGATATAGACCCCTTCTTCCTCGATCACGGTCGCGCGCGGGGACATGGAGCCGGGCGCGACGCCGCCCACATCGGCATGGTGGCCGCGCGCCGCCACGTAGAACAGGATGCGCGTGCCCGCCTTGTCGAACACCGGCATCACCACGGTGATGTCGGGCAGGTGGGTGCCGCCGTTGTAGGGGGCGTTGAGGGCGTAGACATCGCCCGGCTCGAACCTTCCGCCGGTGGCGCGGATGACGCTCTCCACCGATTTGTCCATGGAGCCGAGGTGCACGGGAATGTGCGGGGCATTGGCCACCAGCCGCCCCTCGGCGTCGAAGATGGCGCAGGAGAAGTCCAGCCGCTCCTTGATATTCACCGAATAGGCCGTGTTCTGGAGGGTGAGCCCCATCTGCTCGGCCACCGACATGAACAGGTTGTTGAACACCTCCAGCAGCACCGGGTCCGCATGGGTGCCGAGCGCCGGGGCGCGCCGGGCTTCCTCGGTGCGGGTGAGGACCAGATGGTCGCGCGCCGTCACCCGCGCCGTCCAGCCCGTCTCCACCACGATGGTCTGGTGCGGCTCGATGACAAGGGCGGGACCGGCGACGGACTGGCCGCGCTCGATTCCCTCCCGGCGGAAGACAAGGGCATCGTGCCATTCGCCCTGGGAATAGAAGCGGGTGCGGGCGGCCGGCTCCGGCGCGCCATCCGTAAGCGGCCCCTCGGGTTCCTCGATCCGGCTGCCGCCACCCACCGCCTCGGCCGAGATGGCCTCGATGACCAGCACCTTGCTCTCGTCGATGAAGCCGAAGCGGGCGCGGTGGGCGGCCTCGAACGCGGCTTTCATCTCCGGCGCCGTGCCGAACGGCACCACCAGCGGCGCATCGGTGCCCGCGTAGCGCACATGGGCGCGGCGGAAGAGGGTGATCTCCGCCTCCGGCACCCCCTGCCCCATCAGCTCCGAGCACACCAGGGCGCCGGCGGCGTCGAGGGCGTGGCTGGCGGCAGAGACGCCCTCCGCGTCCAGCGGCGCCTCCACCGTGCGCTGGCGGGTGGCGCCAATGTCCGCGAGGCCCATGCCATAGGCCGAGAGCAGCCCCGAGAACGGGTGAACGAGCACCGTGCGCATGCCCAGCACGTCCGCCACCAGGCAGGCATGCTGCCCGCCCGCGCCGCCGAAGCATTGCAGCGCATATTCGGTGACATCATAGCCGCGCTGCACGGAGATCTTCTTGATGGCATTCGCCATGTTCTCCACGGCGATGCGGATGAAGCCATCGGCCACCGCCTCAGGCGCTCGCCCGTCGCCGATACGCCCGGCCAGTTCCGAAAAGCGCGCGCGCACCGCCTCGGCGTCGAGCGGCGCGTCGCCGCCGGGGCCGAAGATCCTCGGAAAGAAATCGGGGGCGAGCTTGCCCACCATCACGTTGGCATCGGTGACGGCCAGCGGGCCGCCACGCCGGTAGCAGGCGGGACCCGGATTGGCCCCGGCCGAATCCGGCCCCACAGTGAGGCGCGCACCATCATAATGCAGGATGGAGCCGCCGCCCGCCGCCACGGTGTGGATGGACATCATGGGCGCGCGCATGCGCACGCCGGCCACCTCGGTCTCGAACGCGCGCTCATACTCGCCGTCGAAATGGGAGACATCGGTGGAGGTGCCGCCCATGTCGAAGCCGATCATCTTGCCGAAGCCGGCGATGCGGGCCGTCTCCACCGCCCCCACCACGCCGCCGGCCGGGCCGGAGAGAATGGCGTCGCGCCCCTGGAACAGGCCGGCATCGGTGAGCCCGCCGGATGACATCATGAACATGAGGCGGCAGTTGCCCTCCTCGCCCTGGAGCTCGCCCGCCACCTGCTCCACATAGCGGCGCAGGATGGGGGAGAGATAGGCATCCACCACCGTGGTGTCGCCGCGCCCCACCAGCTTCATGAGGGGCGAGACCTCGTGGCTCACGGACACCTGCGCGAAGCCCACCTGCCGCGCCACCTCGGCCACCAGCTTCTCGTGGGCGGGGAAGCGATAGGCGTGCATGAAGACGATGGCGCAGGCCTGCGCCCCCGCCGCGCGCGCGGCTTCGAGGTCCGCCCGCACCCGGTCGAGGTCCGGCGCGCGCTCCACGGTGCCGTCGGCGCGCACGCGCTCGTCCACCTCTACCACCCGGCCGTGGAGCTGCTCGGGCTTCACGATGCGGCGGGCGAAGATATCCGGCCGGTCCTGGTAGCCGATGGCGAGGGCGTCGCGGAAGCCGCGGGTGATGAAGAGCACGGTGGGCGCGCCCTTGCGCTCCAGCAGGGCGTTGGTGGCCACCGTGGTGCCCATCTTCACCGCCCGGATCTCGTCGGCCGGAATGGGCGCCCCCGGCGCCACGCCCATCAGCTCGCGGATGCCCTGGATGGCGGCGTCGCGGTAGGCTTCCGGATTCTCGGAGAGCAGCTTGCGGGCCATGAGCACGCCATCCGGCCGGCGGGCCACGATGTCGGTGAAGGTGCCGCCGCGGTCGATCCAGAAATCCCAGCCAGAACGCGTCATCGCTCGCCTCGTCCCTCGCCGCCGGCCGCCGGGGCCGCGCGCATCGCTTCTATAGATGGCGCGGGCACGCCGGGTGAAGCCACACTTCCGCACCTCCAAGGTCCCGCGGCGCTTGACGCCGCCGGCCGGCCTTGTCATGAGGCATGTCGCTTTTGCCACGAGTATGCCATGCGTGCCTTCGGTTCCGTTTCGCCCCTGCTGCTCGTCGGCCCCTCCTGGGTCGGCGACATGGTCATGGCGGCGAGCCTGGTGGAGGTGCTGCGCATGCGCGAGCCGAGCCGCCCCATCGACGTGCTCGCCCCCGCCGCCGCCTTGCCCGTGGCGCGGATGATTCCCGGCGTGCGGCGCACCATTCCGCTCGGCCTCGGCCACGGCAAGCTGGGGCTCATGGCCCGCTGGCGGCTGGGGCGCAGCCTGCGCGAGGAGGGCTACGGCAAGGCCATCATCCTGCCGCGCGCCTTCAAGGCCGCCATTCCGCCCTTCGCCGCCGGCATTCCCGAGCGGGTGGGCTACCGGGGCGAGATGCGCTCGCCCCTCCTCACCGATGCCCGGCCCGACGGCGCGCGCAAGACCGCCCGCACCATCGAACGCTTCGTGGCCCTCGCCCTGCCCGAGGGCACGCCCACCATGGCGCCGCGCCCTCACCTCATCCTGCCCGACGGCGCGCTCGATGCGGTGGAGGCGAAGTTCCCCCTTCCCGGCGAGGGGCCGGTGATGGTGCTGTGCCCCGGCGCGGAATACGGCCCCGCCAAGCGCTGGCCGGCGGAAAAGTTCGCCGCCCTCGCCGCCCTGGCGGTGAAGGCCGGCTACCGGGTGCGCGTGCTCGGCTCGCCCAAGGACAAGGAGGCGGCCGAGACCATCGCCGCCGCCAGCGGCGTCGCGGTGGACAATCTGGTGGGCCGCACCAGCCTCTTCGACGCCGCCGCCATCCTCGCCGGCGCCGATGTGGTGATCTCCAACGATTCCGGCCTCATGCACATCGCCGGGGCATTCGAACGGCGGCTGGTGGTGATTTACGGCGCCTCTTCCGAGAAGATGACGCCGCCGGCCTCGCGGCGCGCCCGCGTGCTGGCGCGCGACCTCTCCTGCCGGCCTTGCCACAAGCGCGAGTGCCCACTGGGAACCCTCGCGTGCCTGGAAGGCATCTCCCCGCAGGAGGTGCTGGAGGCCGCCGAGAAGACCGGGCAATGAGGCTGCTGCTCGTCAAGCTCTCGTCCCTGGGCGACGTGGTCCATACCTTCCCGGCGCTGACCGACGCCATGAGCGCCATCCCCGGCCTGGAGGTGGACTGGGCGGTGGAGGAAGCCTTCGCGCCGGTGGCCGCTCTGCACCCGGCCGTGCGCCGCACCATCGTGGTGCCCCTGCGCCGCCTGAAGAAGCGCCCCCTCGCCGCGTGGCGCTCGGGCGAGATGGCGGCGGTGCGCCGGGCTCTGGCCGAAACGCGCTACGACATAGTGATCGACGCCCAGGGCCTCATGAAAAGCGCGCTGGTCGCCGCCTGTGCCCACGGTCCGCGCCACGGCTTCGACCGCGCCAGCGCCCGCGAGCCGCTCGCCACCCTGCTCTACGCCCGCAAGCACCATGTGCCGGAGATCGAGCACATGGCGACCCGCATCCGCAAGCTGTTCGCCGCCGCTTTGGGCTATGGCCTGGAGGACCGCCCGGCGGACACCGGGCTGAGGCCCCTCGCCCCCGGCCGGGCGCCCTATCTCGTCTTCCTCCACGGCACCACCTGGGCCACCAAGACCTGGAGCCGCGAGGGCTGGCGCGCCCTGGCCGCCCGCGCCGGGGCGGAAGGGCTCCATGTGCTCCTGTTCGCCCACGGCGCGGTGGAGAGCGCGCGCGCGCACGCCATCGCAGACGGCCTGCCGAACGTGACGCTGCTGCCGCCTCAGTCCCTCGACACCCTCGCCCCCCTCCTGCAATCCGCCGCCGGGGTGGTGAGCGTGGATACCGGGCTCGGCCACCTCGCCGCCGCCTATGGCGTGCCCACCCTCGGCCTCTACGGCCCCACCAACCCGCGCCTCACCGGCCTGTTCGGCGCGCGGGTGAAGGAGCTTTCCGCCACGCGCGACTGCGCCCCGTGCGAGAAGGCCCGCTGCCGCATCGCGCCCGACACGCGCGAAGGCCCGCCCTGCCTCGCCGACCATGGCGCGGAGGCGGTATGGTCGGCGCTGAAGGCGCTGCAGGCGCGCCCCGACGTGGACAACCACCAATGAAGCGTGGCACACGAAGCCGAAACGCGTGACCGCTGAGAGGCATCTTGTCCATGACGCGCCGAGTGGCCCTGAGCCGCGACATCCTTCTCGTCACCGGCGGGGCCGGCTTCATCGGCTCCAACATCGCCCGCGCCGCGGCCGAGGACGGCTACCGCGTGGTGGTGGCCGACTGGCTGGAGGACGGCCCCAAATGGCGCAACATCTCCGACATCCCCCTGCATGACGTGATCCGCCCCGAGACGGTGAACACCTTCGTGGAGCGGGAGGGCGGCCGGCTCGCGGCGGTGGTGCACATGGGCGCCGTCTCCGCCACCACGGAGCGCGACGCGGACAAGATCGTCGCCCGCAACATCCGCTCCACCCTGGACCTGTGGGACCTGTGTGCCCGCAAGAACCTGGGCTTCATCTATGCCTCCTCCGCCGCCACCTACGGCGACGGCTCGGCCGGCTTCACCGACGATGAATCCACTCAGGGCCTCGGCCTGCTGGCACCGCTCAACCCCTACGGCTGGTCGAAGCTGTTCGTGGACCGCCGCATCATGGCCGACGTGGAGGCAGAGGCGCCCCGCCCGCCCCAGTTCGCGGGCCTGCGCTTCTTCAACGTCTACGGCCCCGGCGAGGACCACAAGGACGACATGCGCTCGGTGGTGAACAAGATCTACCCCGCCGCCGCGCGGGGCGAGAACGTCACCCTGTTCAAGTCCCACCATCCGGACTTCGCCGATGGCGGCCAGCTCAGGGATTTCATCCACGTCTCCGATTGCGTGGAGGTGGTGCGCTGGCTGCTGGAGAATCCTGACGTCTCTGGCATCTTCAACGTGGGCACGGGCAAGGCGCGCTCGTTCGCGGACCTTGCCCGCGCGGTGTTCGCCGCGCTCGGCCAGGAGCCGCGCATCACTTATGCGGACATGCCGCAGAGCCTGCGGAAGGCGTACCAGTATTTCACCGAGGCGGACGTGACCAAGCTGCGCGCCGCCGGCTACAAGCGGCCCTTCCTCTCGCTGGAAAGCGGCGTGGAAGCCTATGTGAACGAGTATCTGAAGGGCCGCGGCGAGGGCGTCGGGTGAGGAGCCCGGCGGGAGTCCATCATGGTTGAAGCAGGCGTGCCGCGCATCACCGTCGTCGGCGATGTGATGGTGGATCGCTACATCGTCGGCTCGGTCTCGCGCATTTCGCCCGAGGCGCCGGTGCCCGTCCTGGTGCACGGGGCGGAGCGCATCGTGCCCGGCGGCGCGGCCAACGTGGCCGCCAATGCCGCCGCCCTGGGCGCCGCCGTGACGCTGGTGGGCCTCGTGGGTGCCGACGCCGATGCCGAGGCCCTGGCCGGGGCGCTCTCGCCCTACGCCGGCATCGATCTCACCCGCCTGGTGGCGGACCCGGGGCGGCCCACCATCACCAAGACCCGCGTGATGAGCGGACGCCAGCAGATCGTGCGCATCGACGCCGAGACCCAGGCCCCGCCCTCGCCCGAAACCCAGGCCGCCCTGGCGGCGGCGGTCGAGGCCGCCGTGGACGGCGCGCGCGTGGTCGTGCTCTCCGACTACGCCAAGGGCGTGCTGGGCGATGTCGTGATCGCCGCCGCCATCGCCGCCGCCCAGGCGCGGGGGGTGCCGGTGATCGTCGATCCCAAGCGCCGCACCTTCGAGGCCTACCGAGGCGCCAGCCTCGTCACGCCCAACCGCCTGGAGCTGGCCGCCGCCACCGGCCTGCGCGACACCACGGACGCCGAGGCCGCCGCGGCCGCCGCGGCAGCGGCCGCCCAGTTCGGCGGCGACGTGCTGGTGACGCGCGCCGAGAAGGGCATGACCCTGTGGCGGCGTGGCGGACAGGTGCTGCACGTGCCGGCCAAGGCCCAGGAGGTGTTCGACGTTTCCGGCGCCGGAGACACCGCCCTGGCGGCGCTCGCGGTCTCCATCGCCTCCGGCCATCCGCTCGAAACCTCGGTGCATTTCGCCAATGCCGCCGCCGCCGTGGCGGTGGGCAAGGTGGGCACGGCGGTGGTGACGCGCGCCGAGCTTGCCGCCGCCCTGGAGGCCAGCGTGCCGGAAGGCGCGGCCGAAGGTGCCCTCGTTCCGCGCGAGCAGGCGGCCGGCATCATCGCCGGCTGGCGGGCGGCGGGCGCGCGGGTGGTGTTCACAAACGGCTGCTTCGATCTGCTCCACCCTGGCCATGTCTCATTGCTGGAGGCGGCGGCGCGGGAGGGCGACCGGCTGGTGGTGGCGCTCAACACCGATGCCTCGGTGCGCCGCCTGAAGGGCGAGAGCCGCCCGGTGCAGGATGAAGCCGCCCGCGCCCGCGTGATGGGCGCGCTGCGCTGCGTGGACCTCGTGGTCCTGTTCGACGAGGACACCCCCTATGAGACCATCGCCCAGCTGAAGCCGGACGTGGTGGTGAAGGGCGCGGACTACCGCGAGGACCAGGTGGTGGGCGGCGATCTCGTCAAGAGCTGGGGCGGCCGGGTGGCGCTGGTGCCCCTGGTGGAGGGCCGCTCCACCTCCGCCCTGGTGGCCAAGGCGCGGGGCTGAGCCTTCACCATCGCTGGATGAGCCAGCCCGCGCGAGCCGACACCGAAGGCCCTTGAGCTTTTCTCACGCGCCTTTGGCCAAGCCCACGCGGCGTTTGGGCGAAAGCCGCTTGGCGCAGGTCAACGGCCCGGGCCACCGGCATCGGAACTCGCACCAAGGGGACATGCACCATGCCCGTCGTCACCATCCGCATCACCGGCGAGAACGCCGTCGAGACCAAGCGCGCCCTCGCCTCCTCCGTCACACAGGCGGTGGCGGGGACACTGGGCATTCCCGCCGATCGTGTGCGGGTGCTCATCGAGGAATATCCTCTGGAGAACGTGGCGACCGGCGGCGAGCTTCACTGCGATACGCTCACCCCCGGCGCCCGCCCGAAGGGCACGATCGAGGTGTGAGGGCACGCAGCCGCCCGGCACCGGCCCTGCCTTACGCGCAATGCTCGATGATCTTGCGCACGAAGGTCTCGCACGCCTCGATCTGCGCCTGCTCCACATATTCGTCGGGCTTGTGCGCCTGCTCGATGGAGCCTGGCCCGCACACCACGGTGGGAATGTCCGCCATCTCCACGAACAGGCCCGCCTCGGTGCCATAGGCCACCTTGGCGTGATCGTTGCGCCCGGCCCAGCGCTTCGCCAGCGTGACGATGGGCGCCTCCGGGTCCGCGGAGAGGCCGGGGAAGGCCGCCGTCACGCGAAAATCGATGGCCGCCTCAGGCGCGCGCGCCTTCATGGCCGGCTCCAGCTCCGCGCGGGCATAGTCGATGACCTCGGCGACCAGGGCGTCGATGTCCTCCTCCGGCAGGGCCCGCACCTCCCAGTCCATCACCGCCTGGTCGGGCACGATGTTGAGCGCGGTGCCGCCGTGGAGCGTGCCCACGTGGGCGGTGGAGGTGGGGATGTCATAGAGCGCGTCGCGCAGCCCCTCGCGATCGAGGCGCGCGCCGAGCGCCACCACCCGCGCGGCGATGAGGGCCGCCGCCTCCACCGCGTTCACCAGCTCCGGCGCGCGGGAGGAATGGCCGCCGCGCCCGGTGATGCGCGTGCGCAGGGAGCGCTTGGCCTTGTGCCCCACCACCACCTGCATGAGCGTGGGCTCGCCCACCACGCAGCCCTCCGGCCGGTAGCCGCGCGCCACCATGTGGGCGAGCAGCGGTCGCACCCCCAGGCACCCCACCTCCTCGTCATAGGAAAAGGCGAAATGGATGGGCTTGCGCAGCCCGCGCGCCCGCATTTCCGGCACCAGGCCCAGGCACACCGCGAGGAAGCCCTTCATGTCGCAGGCGCCGCGGCCGTGAAGGCGGCCATCGCGCGCGGTGAGCGTGAAGGGGTCGCTGGTCCAGTCCTGCCCGTCCACCGGCACTACATCCGTATGGCCGGAAAGGACGATGCCCGGCACCTCGCGCGGGCCGATGGTGGCGATGAGGGCGGCCTTGCCCTGTGCCTCGTCCTCCACCCGCTCGAAGGGCACGGCCTGGGCGCGCAGGAACTCTTCCACCGCCTCCACCAGGGCAAGGTTGGAGTTGCGGCTGGTGGTGTCGAAGCTGACAAGGCGCGAAAGCCAGTCCAGCGTGAGGTCGGCCGCCATCAGGTGTCTCTCCGCGTCAGGATCGGTGCGCGGACTATAGCAAGACGCGGCCCGCGCCGCGGTGCACAATTTTCGGCGGAAGGTTGCGGCGCGCCCGTTGCCGGCTAGTTTCCCCAGGTCAATGGAAGGAACGACGGGGCATGACGGACACGAACAGCGCGCGCCGGCACGGCCGCGAGAGCACGCCCTTCACACGGGAGTGCCGCGCGTGAGCCGGCTGGTGCTGGTGCTGGGCGGGGCCCGCTCGGGCAAGAGCGGCTATGCGGAAGGGCTCGTCACCGCCCTCCCCGGCCCGTGGGCCTATCTCGCCACGGCGGAGGCGCTCGATTCGGAGATGGCCGAGCGCATCGCCCTCCACCGCGCCCAGCGGGGCGCGGGCTGGCAGACCCACGACACGCCCCTTGCCCTCACGCACACGCTCGGTGCTTTGCCGCCGCAGCAGCCGGCGCTGGTGGATTGCCTCACCCTCTGGCTCACCAACCACCTTCTGGCCGACCACGACCTGGAGGCGGAATCGGCGGCGCTGGAGGCGGCCCTGGCGCGGCGGCCCGGCCTCACGGTCTGCGTCGCCAACGAGGTGGGCCTCGGCATCGTGCCCGACAACGCCCTCGCCCGCCGCTTCCGCGATGCCGCCGGCCGGCTCAACCAGCGCCTCGCGCGCAAGGCCGGGCAGGTGGTCTTCATGGTCGCCGGCCTGCCCATGATGATGAAGGGCGGCTGAGCCCTCAGAGCATCGCCATCGCGAGCGCGGCAACCGTCACCAGCGCCACCAGCAGGCCATCGGCCCGGCGATAGAGGCGCAGGGCGGCGCGGATGTCGGCGGCGGTGGCCTCGCGGCGGCCGTCGCCCATGAAGGCATCCTGCGTGAGCACGCCGCCATAGACCTTGGGGCCGTTCAGCTTCAGCCCCAGCGCCCCGGCCATGGCGGCCTCAGACCACCCGGCATTGGGCGAGCGGTGGCGCGGCGCATCGCGCATCATGGCCGCGAACGCCGCGCGCGGCGAGGCGCCGGGCATGAGCGCCGCCGCCGCCACCAGCAGCGCGCCGGCGAGCCGCGAGGCCGGAAGGTTCACATAATCGTCAGTGCGCGCGGCGGCCCAGCCGAAGGCGGCGTGGCGCGGCGTGAGGTGGCCGATCATGCTGTCGGCCGTGTTGAGGGCCTTGTAGGCCGCGCCCCCGGCGAGGCCGCCCACGCACATCCACAGCACGGGCGCGACGATGCCGTCGGAAAAGTTCTCGGCCAGGCTCTCGATGGCCGCGCGCGCCACGCCCGCCTCGTCCAGCCGCTGGGGGTCGCGCCCCACGATATGGCCGACCGCGGCGCGGCCCGCATCGAGCCCGCCGGTTTCGAGCGCGCGCGCCACCTCTTCCACATGCCAGTGCAGCGAGCGCTGGGCGACCAGCGCGCTGCCCAGCACACCCGCCGCCAGCCAGCCGAGCGGGAACGCACGCAATCCCGCTTCAAGCAGCAGAGCCGGCAGGCCCGCCGCCACCACCAGCAGCACGACGACCAGCACCCCGAGCAGCCGCCGCCGGCGCTCGGACAGCTCCGGCCGGTTCCAGGCGCGGTCCAGGGCGCCGATCAGCCGGCCGATCCAGATCACCGGATGGCCGATGCGCCGCACCAGCGCGTTCGGGTAGCCGAACAGCGCCTCGAAGATCATCGCCACCGCCGTGATGTCGAACGCCATGCCGCCCTCTCCCCGCACCCTGCCGCGACCCCATAGCACGGCGGGCCGCGCGCGGCGCGCCCTTCCGAAGGCGGCTGCCGCTCCGCCGGATGCGCCGATTTTCGGCCTATGTCGCCGCGCGTTCCGCCCATACAATGGATGCTGCAGTGCGGCCCGAACGGCGGAGACGAATGACCCCATGGCCATGGTCGAGCGAACGGCGCCGGACGCCGCCAGGGATACGGAGCCGCCGCCGCGTGTCGCCGAGGGCGTCCGCGTCTATGCGGTGGGCGACATCCACGGCCAGCTCGATCTGCTGCGGCGCCTCCAGGCGTTGATCTCAGCCGACCAGACCGCCCACCCCGGCCGCGCGCACCGCGAGATCTACCTCGGCGACTTCGTGGACCGGGGCCCCGCCACGGCCCAGGTGCTCGACAATCTCATGGCGCGCGAGGCCGAAGGCGCCATCTGCCTCTCGGGCAACCATGAAGAGATGATGCTGGAGGCCTATCGCTCGTTCGAGGCCTTCATGCACTGGCTCTCCGTCGGCGGCCGGGCCGCGGCGCGCTCCTACCTGCCGGCATCCCCATCCGCGCCCGACGAGATGGAGGTGAGCGACCTCTGGCAGAGCTGGCGCCGCGCCATGCCCGAACGCCATCTGGCCTTTCTGAAAGGGCTCGGGACCAACCATGTGTGCGGCGACTATGTCTTCGTCCATGCGGGCCTGCGGCCGGGCATCCCGCTCGAAGCGCAGAGCCGGCGCGACTGCCTTTGGATCCGCCGCGACTTCCTGGACCATGATGAGCCCTTCGGCCATGTGGTGGTGCACGGCCACACGCCGGTGAGCGAGCCGGATGTGCGCGCCAACCGCATCGGCATCGACACCGGCGCCGTCTTTACAGGCCATCTCACCTGCCTCGTGCTCGACGGGGCGGAACGGGCCTTCCTCTCCACCTGACGCCATCGGCCCCGGTCCTCGACCGGCGCCACGCTCAAACGCCGCGCGGGCGTGAAAGGGCCGGCGGTTCAGGCGCCCAGCCGTTGCATGAGCCGCTGGCACGGCCCGGCGCGGCGTGCTTCACTGCGCGCGAGAGGAGCCGGCCATGTTCATCGCATTCTTCGAGGCCCTGAAGACGGCCGGGGTGCCGGTTTCCGTACGTGAGTACCTCACCCTCATGGAGGCCATGGACCGCGACCTCGCCGGGCGGCAGGTGGAGACCTTCTATTATCTCGCCCGCGCCAGCCTGGTGAAGGACGAGCGGCACCTCGACAAGTTCGACCAGGTGTTCGGCCGCTGCTTCAAGGGCCTGGAAGCGGCCCTGGGCGAGGAGACGCCCTCGATCCCCGAGGACTGGCTCCGCAAGCTCACTGAGAAACACCTCACCGAGGACGAGAAGAAGCAGATCGAGGCCCTCGGCGGGCTCGACAAGCTGCTCGAAACCCTCGCCCAGCGCCTGAAGGAGCAGAAGGAGCGCCACCAGGGGGGCAACAAGTGGATCGGCACCGGCGGCACTTCCCCCTTCGGCGCCTACGGCTACAATCCCGAGGGCATCCGCATCGGCCAGGACGGCAACCGCAATTTCCGCGCGGTGAAGGTGTGGGACAAGCGCGAGTTCCGCGACCTCGACGACCAGGTGGAGCTGGGCACCCGCAACATCAAGGTGGCGCTGCGCCGCCTGCGCAAGTTCGCCCGCGTCGGCGTGCCGGAGGAGCTGGACCTGGACGGCACCATCCGCGAGACCGCCCGGTCGGGCTATCTCGACGTGAAGCTGCGCCCGGAGCGGCGCAATGCGGTGAAGGTGCTGCTGTTCCTGGATGTGGGCGGCTCCATGGACTGGCACATCGCCCAGTGCGAGGAGCTGTTCTCCGCCGCGCGCTCCGAGTTCAAGTATCTGGAGCACTTCTATTTTCACAATTGCGTCTATGAAAGCGTGTGGCGCTCCAACGCCCGCCGCGCCGGCGAGCGCATCTCCCTCATGGACGTGCTGCACACCTATTCCAGCGACTACAAGCTGATCTTCGTGGGCGACGCCTCCATGGGCCCCTACGAGATCCTGTATGCGAACGGCTCGGTGGAGCACAACAATCCCGAGCCCGGCAAGGTATGGCTGGACCGCCTGCTCGCCACCTACCCCAAGGCCGCGTGGCTCAACCCGCTGCAGGAGAACCACTGGGGCTACACGGATTCCATCCGCCTCGTCTCCCACATCATGGAAAACCGCATGTTCCCCCTCACCGTGGAGGGGATCGACGCCGCCATGCGCGAGCTGACCTGAACGCTCTCCATCGGCAAGCGGCGCAGGCGCCGGAACACTGGGGACAGGAGGTCGGCCCCAAAAGAAAAGGGCGCCCGCGGGCGCCCCTTCCATCGTGAAGATCGCGAGGCCGGCTCAGGCGGCCGGGCGGGCGTTCTTCTCCACGGAGTTCTTGATCGGCTCGGAGGATTCCGCGGCTACCTTCTGCGCCAGGGCGCTCAGGTCCTTGGCCTGGGCGGTGGCGGTCTCGAACTGCTTGCGGGCGTGGCTGGTGGAAAGCTCCACGGCCTCGGCCACGCTCTTGCTCTGCAGCAGGGTGTTGAAATAGTCGAAGGTGGAGTTCACGTTCGACTGCATGGCCTCCAGCACCTTGGAGTTATACTCCGCCACGCCCTTGCTGGCGGTGGTATAGGTGCTCTCGAGGGTGGAGTTCACCTGCTCGGCGGAAGCCTTCAGCTTGTCGTAGTTCTCGCGCAGGGTGGCAAGGCCCTTCTCGGCGATGTCGCGCACGGCCGGGGGCACCTCCAGCGGCGGAACGCCGTTGGCCGAAAAAGCCTTTTTCGCAGCTTCGATCTGGTCCTGGTACGCCTTGATGAAGGAGTCGCTCATTTCATCCTCGGGCCGCGCGCGGGGTCGTTTCGCACTGGAAGCAAGCGCCCCGGCCGGCCTTGGCCCCTGGCCCCCTCCCCCGCGCTGACGGAAGACGACCCGGAAAGCGCAAAACCGATCCCGAACTGGAATTGATGGAGCCCTGCCTCGACGGCCTCATACATAGCCGAAGGTGAGGTGCGGCGCAAAACCAATCTTGCGCCGCACAATAAAATAAAAGAAGCGGTAAACGCCTCACGCCTTCTGATTGGGATCGAAGGCCTGCCCGGCCTTCGCCTTGGCCTCGTTGATGACGCTCTCGCCTACGGTCTTGAGGTCCTCGGCCGCGCTCTGCGCACTCTTTGCCGCCGCGGCGGAAAGCTCGCGCACACGCTCGGCCAGCGTCTTCGCCCGCTCGTCGAAGGAGCGCAGGGTGCTTTCCCCAAGGGTCTTGGCGTCGGCACCGAGGGACTTGGCCTGCTCCGCCACCTTCTCCACCTGGGTGGAGAGGAACTCCGCCTGGAGGCTCAGAACCTCCTGCGGGGTCTTGGCGGAAACCAGCTTCTGCAGGAAGTCGAAGCCGGCCTCCACGTTGGATTCCATGAGGCCGATGGCCTTCTGTCGCAGGCCGGTGACGTTGGCGCGCACCTCCTCCAGCCGGCCTTCGCCGTCGCCGACCGCCTCGCGCGTGCTCTTGAAAAGAGTCTCGAATGCCTCACGGGCCTGGGCCACGTTCTTCTCCGCGACCGCACGCACTTCAGGCGGCAATTCGAGATTCGGACCGAACTTCGTCATGGCGCTTTCTCCTCAGACATTGGGGACGGCGCGGACGGCCGCACCTCATGAAGTGTAGTATGCGCCGGGCGTTCTTCGCCAATATGAAAATGGACGCAAAATGCCCGCGATTGCGTCCATGTTAACGGTTGGCCGCCATTCTGGCCGCCACCTGGGATTCACGGGACCGCCCGGCATCGGCGGCCATTGCGGACTGGACATGATGACGGAGACGAAGGCCCGCGCGCTCGACCTCACGGAACCTCGGCTCGCGCCCCTGCGCCGTGATGAGCTGCCGTCCTTCCTCGTCGATGTCTCCACCTCGGCGGTGCTCGCCGTCACGTCGGCCTGCGCGCGGCTCGGCATCGCGGTGGGCCATCGCCTGCCGCCGCGGGTGGCGGAAGAGGCGCGCATGCTGGCGGCGAGCCGGGGACGCGCACCCGCTTTGGTGCGCCTCAGGCTTCCGCGCAGCCTCACGCCCCTGCTGTTTCGTGGCCTCGTGCTCAATATCGCCGACGCTCCGGCGGTCCTGTTCGCGGACCCCGCCGCCCTGGCGGAGGAGCCCCTCGCGCCGCCGCCCCCGGAGCCGAGCGTGCCGGAGCCCCCGGCCAGCGCCGCCGAGCCGCCCCCCTCCGGCGCGCGCTTCAACTTCGAGACCGACGCGGACGATCGGCTGCGCGCGCTTTCCCCGGTTCTCGCCGCCGCCCTGGGCGCGCAGGCGTCCGCCTGGATCGGCGCCAGCTTCCCGGAGCTGGAGGAGGCCGGCCATGTGGCGTCCGCGCGCGCGATCACGCAGGCCCTGGCGCGCGGCACGAGCTTCACGGGGGTGCCCGTCATCGTCCCCGGCGCACCCGGGCTGGAGCTGGAGCTCGGCGGCGTGCCCCTGCTCGATGCCGGGCGCCACCGGGTGGCGACCCGCGGCTTCGGCATCATGCGCCGCTGGGCGCCGGGCGCGGACGCCCAGGCCGAACCCGCGCCGGCACCCGGCGGAACGGTGGCCGCCTTTCCCTCCAATGTGGTGCCCTTCAACGGCCTGACGCCGCGCGAGAGCCGCTATTTCGACGAGATCGCGCGCACCCTGGAAGCCGCCATGCGGACGGATGGCCCGCGCGCACCGGAACCCTCACTCTCCGCTCCCCTCCCGCCCGCGCCGGCGGCGCCGCGGACCGGCGAGAACGACGCCCTGCGCGCCCTGGATGCGCTGCCCCTGGCAACCCTGCTTGAGGACGACGCCCGCCTCGTCCACGCCAACCGCACCTTCTTCCAGTGGACCGGCTGGCCCGATCTGGACGCAGTCCGGGCCGCCGGTGGCGTCCCTGGGGTGCTCCAGAGCAATCCGGATGGCTTCTCCGACCTCCTGACCGCCGCCGGCACCCGGCTGCCGATGGATGCCTCCGAAGCCCCGGCCGATTTCTACGGCCCGGATGCCCGCCTTCGCATTCTGCAGGCGCGCGCCGCCGTTCAGGCTCCCGCAGCGACGGCGCCTGCGCCCGAGGACCCCCGCCGCGCGGCGCTGGACCTGGTGCCCTGGCCGGTGCTCATCCTCGACGGCACCCACCAGATCCTCTTCGCCAACGCCGCCGCCTGCGCGCGCCTCGATTTCAGTGCGGAGGAGCTGGAGGATCAGCCCGTCACCACCATCATCGCCCCCGAGGCGCGGGGCGAAGCCGTGGGCTGGCTCGACGCGGCCGCGCGGGGCGAGGGCGCCCAGCCGCGCGCGCTTCACCTGCGGCCCTTCGACGGCACGCCGTTCCATGCGCTTGCCGGCCTCGCGCCTGTGGGTGAGGGCAGCGACCAATACTGCCTCGTCATCGGGCCCGAACCCTCCGTGACGGAGCCGGTGGAGGCGCCTGCGGCAGATCTGATGACTTCCGAAGCCGTTGCCATCGCGCCTCCCGCCCTGGAGGCCGCGACGGAAGCGGCGATGCCAGAGGAAATGCCCGCGGCGGCACCGGAGCCGGCCACGCCGCCAGCCACGCTTCATCTGGTGGCCCGGCGGCTGGTGGAGAGCCTCGGCCCTTCCTTCGCCGCCGTTTCGGGCTACGCGCCCGATGAGGCGGATGCGCTGCCGGGGCCGGTCCGCGACGCGCTCAATCGTGTTCGCCGGTGCCTGGACGACCTCGGCGCCCTCGCCGAGCCCCTCGCGGAACCGGAGCGGGAGCCGGCGGAGATAGCGCCACTGGTGCGCGCCGCGCTCGACTACGCATTGCCCATGGCCCGCCGCCGCCAGGTGACCGTGCGTACGGACATCGAGGACGTGCCCGCCGTTCTCACGCAGCCCGCCCGCCTGGCCCGCCTCATGCGCCTCATGGTGGAAGATGCGCTGGATGGCGCGCCCTCCGGCACCGCCATTACCGTGTCGCTGGCATGCGGCGAGGCCGAGGACACCCCCGTGGTGCTGCTGGTGGGCGACGCCGGCGCCCCGGTGGACGAGGCCGATGACGCCGCCGCGCGCGATCCGCTCGCGCTCTCGCGCGGGGTCGACCGCTTCAGCCGGGCCGGGCGCCCGCTGCGCCGCGCGCGCCTTGCGGCCGAGGCCGAGGCCATCGGCGCGGGATTCGAGGTGCGGCGCGGCCTTGCGAGGGGCATGACCAGCCAGCTCAGCCTTCCCCGGCAAGCATCCTGATACTTCCCGGCGCTATCCGGGTGCCTCCCGACACCAAATCACGGGGCGCTCCAACCTTAGAGTTCTTCTGAATGTGGGCGCTGCCGTTGACGGCGGCACGATCCTTCTGCCTAAATTGATAGTCAGAAGCGTTTTTGGAAATCTTCCAATCGATTTGATCTGGGCATTACCATGATCGTTTGTTCGTGCAACGTCTTTTCGGATCGTCAGGTGATCGACGCCATTTCCAGCGCGCAGAACATGCGTACCCCCGGCGAGGTCTACCGCTGCCTTGGCTGCGCGCCCCAGTGCGGGCGCTGCGCGCGCACCATCCGCACCCTCATGGATCAGGTGCAGGCGCACAATTGCGGCCAGTGCGCGGAAGACTGCGCGGTCGCCGCGCTCACCGGCCTCGTGGCTGCGGAATAATACGGAGGCGAAAAGTCCTATTTCAGAACCGGCCCTCCCCGGGTACGGTGCCTTCGCAGCGTTGATTTTAGATTAGAATTGATCTAACACCGATTCAAATAAGCGAACAAAATGCCTCTCCAGGCATGAGGAGCACATCATGAAGGGCGATCCGAAGGTCATCGAGTACCTCAACCGAGGGCTGCGTTCGGAGCTTACCGCCATCAATCAGTACTGGCTCCATTATCGCATGCTCGACAACTGGGGCTACAAGGCCCTGGCGAAGAAATGGCGCGCCGAGTCCATCGAGGAGATGGTGCACGCCGACAAGTTCACCGACCGCATCCTGTTCCTCGACGGCTTCCCCAACATGCAGGTGCTCGATCCGCTGCGGATCGGCCAGGACGTGAAGGAAATCCTCGACGCCGACCTCGCGGCCGAACTCGATGCGCGCGCCCTCTACCAGGAGGCGGCGACCTACTGCCACTCCGTGAAGGACTATCCCAGCCGCGACCTCTTCGAGGAGCTGATGGCGGATGAGGAAGGCCACATCGACTTCCTCGAGACCCAGCTCGACCTCGTGGCCAAGCTCGGCCTGCAGCTCTACGCTCAGCATCACATCGGTGAGCTCGACGAGGACTGAGTCGCACGCTCGCATCTCCTGTTCCAGGAAAAGCCCGGCCCCAGCGCCGGGCTTTTTCCGTTCAGGCCCTTGATTCCAAAGGTATGTCGCAGGCCCCTGGCTACCGCCGCGTGCAGCCTTGAAAGCGACACAGAAACCACCGAAGGTGCCGGCGACCTGAAGCGATGTTCGGGAACCGGCATGTGCTCCGGCGTCCTTCCCGCTGCGTCGCCGGCCCGCCGGACGGGCCTCGCCCGTCCCGAAATCCGACCATTCGAGAGTGGCTATTGAGACTGGGCGACAACACCCGCCGCATCATGCTGGCCGCAATGGCCGCCACCGGCCTCGCCGCGGTCGCGGTGCTCGGCGCGGCAGCGCTGCTGCCCCTGCTGGTGCCGGCCGACGAGCTGCGGCGGGCCGCCATCACGGCGGCGGCGGGAACCACCGAGCGGGGCGTCACCATCTCCGGCGATCCCGTGCTGCGTCTGCTGCCCTCGCCTCGGGTGGAGCTGCGCAAGGTCGCCTTCGCCCTGCCGCACGGACAATCCCTCGACGCTGACGCGGTCGTCAGCCGCATCAGCGTCTGGCCGCTCCTGTTCGGCCGCATCGTGGTGTCCGAGGTGACGCTGCTGAGCCCGTCCCTGGTGCTCACCGGCGACCGCCGCGCGCCGCAGCTCGGCATCCTCCCCTTCCTCGCGGCCGCTGACGGCCCGGAATTGCGGGTGGTGGACGGCACCATCGCATGGCGCTCCGACAGCGGGCTCACCCGCGAGCTGGTCAGCGGCATCGTCGGCCGCTTCGGCCGTACCGCCGGCGGCCAGGGCATGAATGTGTCGGTGGTGTTCGACTGGCGCGATTCCGCCGTCGAGGCCAGCCTCGCGGTGGACGACGTGAAAAGCTTCCTGGCCGGCATGCCGACCCCCACGCGCGCCGCCCTCACCTCCAATGCCGCGAGCATGCGCTTTCGCGGCGAGGCCAGCTTCGCCGAAAAGCCAGCGGCCGACGGCACCCTTACCGCCGATGCCGATTCGCTGCGGGCGTGGCTGGAATGGGTGGGCGTAACGCCGCCGACCAGCCGCGGCCTCGGCGCCTTTTCCCTCAACTCCCATGTGGCGCTGGACGGCGGCGCGCTCAACCTCACCGACACCATGCTGGACCTGGACGGCAACCGCGGCGAAGGCGGCCTGCTGGTGAAGCTGGGGGGCGAGCGGCCGGTGATCCAGGGCACGTTCGCCTCCGACAAGATCAGCCTCAATCCCTACGGGCGCATGCGGCTCACCAGCGACAACGGGCGTGAATGGAGCCGCGAGCCGCTGGACCTCTCCGCCCTCGACGCCTTCGACCTGGACCTGCGCCTGTCAGCCGGGCAGGTGACCACCGAGAACACCACCTTCACCACCGTCGCGGCCAGCGCGGTGCTCTCCGGCGGCCGGCTGGTGCTGGCGCTGGGCCAGACCAACGGCTGGAACGGCATGCTGCGGGGCACCGCCACCCTCACCCCCAACTGGAGCGGGCGCGGCACCGACGGCGCCGGCTTCGCGGTACGGCTGGAGGCGGAGTTCGCCGACATCTCCCTGGAGCGGGCGCTTGCCGACATCGCGGGCATCGACACCTTCGAGGGCAGCGGCACCCTGCAGTTCGACCTGCAGGGCGAAGGGCGCAATGCCCAGGATGTGGCCCAGAGCCTCATGGGCACGGTGGCGCTCACCAGCCACGGCGGCGGTCTCGTCGGCTTCGACGTCGCCCAGCTGCTGCGCCGCGTGGAGCGGCGCCCCCTTTCCGCCACCGCCGACGCGCGCGGCGGCCGCACGCCCTTCTCGGAGCTGGCGCTGCAGGCGAGCCTGCGCCATGGCATGGCCACCATCGGCGCCATGTCCATCGACGGCAGGCAGGTGCACCTCGACATGGAAGGCACCGTCGACGTGGCCCAGCGCACGCTCGACCTCTCCGGCGCCGCGGCCCTGAAGGCGGCGGGCAAGGGCGGGGACACGGAGCAGATCTCCCTGCCGTTCCTGGTGCAGGGTCCCTGGGACTCGCCGCGCATCATGGCCGACCCCCTGAGCCTCATCGAGCGCTCGGGCGCGGCGCAGCCGCTGCTGGAGGCGGTCAAGAGCCGCAAGGCGGGCGCGGCCGTTCACTCCATGATCGAAAAGCTGGTGAAGCCGCTGGCGCCACGGCCGGCCGAGGCGGGTGGCTCCGAGAACTGAGCCGGCCCGCGCGGCGGGCATCCGCGCCGCTCTCCCGCCGAAAGCGCCCTATCGGGCCGCCGATGCACGTGGCTTCTGCGCCGGGCGCAGCGCATCCTGCCGCAGGCGGGCGAACATCAGGTGGTCCTCCCACACGCCGTTGATGCAGAGATACTGCCGCGAATAACCCTCGCGCATGAAGCCGCAGCTCTCCAGCAGGTGAATGGAAGGCTGGTTCGCCGGCATGCAGGCCGCCTCCACCCGATGCAGGCGCAGCACCTCGTGCGCCACCGGCAGCAGCGCCATCACGGCGGACTTCATATAGCCCTGGCCGGCATAGGCGGCGCCCATCCAGTAGCCGAGGCTCGCCGCCTGGCACACGCCGCGCCGCACGTTCGAAAGGGTGACGCCGCCGAGCAGTTGATCGTCCGCGCGGCGAAATATCAGCAGCGGATAGGCCTCGTCCGAGAGCATGTCGCGGTTGTAGCGGGCGAGGCGGCGACGGAAGGCGCCGCGGGTGAGGTCGTCCGCCGGCCACACCGGCTCCCAGGGAGAGAGGAAGGCCCGGCTCGCGGCCCGCACGTCCCGCCAGGGCTGAAAATCCCGCATCTGCGGCGCGCGCAGATACACCCTCTCGCCTTCGATGGCCGGCAGGACGTCGGGTGCGAACAGCGTACTCAGCGACCACATGATCGACGCACTCGAAGCCTCGCCAGATTGACCGGACGGCCGGCGCCGGCGAACGCCGCCGCCAAGTCCGTTCCCCCTCAGCGACAGGACGCCACCCCGCCTAGCGGGTGAGGCGCTCCACCGCCCGCGCGGTAGGCTCCAGCCCGGCCTGGGGTCCGAGCGTGGTGAGCGTGGGACGCCCGCGCGCCACCAGAGTTTGCGCCGCCTGCCGCACCGCCGCAACATCCACGGCATCCACCTTGGCGACGATCTCATCCACCGGCACCACGCGGCCGAAGCCGAGGATCTGCCGCGCAAGCTGGTCGGCGCGGGCGCCGGAGCTTTCCAGCGCCGCGAGCAGGCCCACCTTCATCTGCGCCTTGGCGCGCGCCACCTCGGTCTCGGTGACGGTCTCGCCCGCGGCGAGGATCTGGTCGATCACCGCGTCGGAGAGCTCGCCCGCGGCCTCGGTCTCGGTGCCGGCGTAGATGCCGAACAGGCCGGTGTCCGAATAGCTCCAGTGGAAGGCGTAGATGCTGTAGCAGAGCCCGCGCTCCTCCCGCACATCCTGGAACAGGCGCGAGGACATGCCGCCGCCGAGCACGTTGGTGAGCACCTGGAGCGCGTGATAGCCGGGATCGAGATAGGAGCAGCCTTCGAGCCCGATGAGCACCTGCACCTGCTCCAGCTCGCGCGGGGCGAGGCGGAGGCCGCCGGCGTAGGCCGCCTTCGGCAGCTCGGGCTTCGCCGCGCCGCTGATGGAGGCGAGGCGCGCAGATGCTTCCGCCACCACCTGCTCGTGCTCCACCGCGCCGGCGGCGGCCACCACCATGCGGGGCCCGCGATAGGTGCGGCCAAGATAGGCGCCGAGCTGGTCCCGGTTGAAGCCGCGCACGGTCTCCGGCGTGCCGAGGATGGAGCGGCCCACCGACTGGCCGGGGAACGCCTGCTCCTGGAACAGGTCGAACACCAGGTCGTCGGGCGTGTCCATGACCGCGGCGATCTCCTGCACGATCACGCCCTTCTCGCGCGCCAGCTCGTCGGCGGCGAAGGCAGGCTCGGTGATGATGTCGCACAGGATGTCGAGGCCGAGGGGCACGTCCTCGCCCAGCACGCGCACATTGTAGCTGGTCTGCTCCACCGAGGTCGCGGCGTTGATGTCGCCACCCACCTGCTCGATCTCCTCGGCGATGCGCCGCGCCGTGCGGCGGCGCGTGCCCTTGAAGGCCATGTGCTCCAGCAGGTGGGAGATGCCGTGCTCATCCTCGTTCTCGTCGCGGGCGCCGGTGCCCACCCAGATGCCGAGCGAGGCCGTGCCCAGGTGCGGCATGGATTCGGTGACGACGGTGATGCCGTTGTCGAGGGTGGAAACCTTCACGCCGGAAGTGTCTGCGCTCATGTGTTCCGCCTCAGGCTGCCGCGCCGGCGGCGATGCGGGCGCGGCCCCGGATGAAGGCCTCCACGGCGGCAAGGTCGTTGGGCAGCACGGTGACGCTTTCGCGCCGTGTCATCAGGTCCGCCATGTGGGGCGGCAGCGGCGGGCGATGGCCGGTGGCGGCGGCCACCGCATCCGGGAACTTGGCGGCATGGGCGGTGGCGAGCACCACCTGCGGCACCTTGGCCGCGTGCTCCACCTTGTCCGCCACCGTGAGGCCCACGGCGGTGTGCGGGTCCACGAGATAGCCCGCGCCACGATAGAATTTGGCGATGGTGGCAGCGGTTTCCGGCTCGTCGGCGCGGGCGGCCGAGAAATCGGCGGCGATGGCGGCCAGCGCGCCCTGCGGCAGCGTGAAGCTGCCCGATTGCGCGAGCGAGCCCATGAGCTGGCGCACCACGGCCGCGTCCCGGTCCACCGCCTCGAACAGCAGGCGCTCGAAATTGGACGAGACCTGGATGTCCATGGAGGGCGAGGTGGAGGGGGTGACGCCCGTCACCTCGTAGCGGCCGCTGGCGAGGGTGCGCACCAGGATGTCGTTGACGTTGGTGGCGATGGCGAGGTCGCGGATGGGCAGGCCCATCTTCTTCGCCACCCAGCCGGCGAGGATGTCGCCGAAATTGCCGGTGGGCACCACGAACGACACCTCGCGGTGCGGAGCGCCGAGCGCCGTCGCGGCATAGAAGTAATAGACCACCTGGGCCACGATGCGCGCCCAGTTGATGGAGTTCACCCCCGCGAGCGCGAGCTGGTCGCGGAAGGCGTGGTGGTTGAACATGGCCTTCACCAGGCCCTGGCAGTCGTCGAACGTGCCTTCCACCGCGATGGCGTGGACATTGGGCGAGGCCACGGTCGTCATCTGCCGCCGCTGCACCTCCGAGACGCGCCCGTGCGGGAACAGGATGAAGACGTCCACCGCGTCCGAGGCGCGGAACGCCTCGATGGCGGCGCTGCCGGTGTCGCCCGAGGTGGCGCCGACGATGGTGGCGCGGGCACCGCGGGCGGTGAGCACATGGTCCATCAGCCGCGAGAGCAGCTGCATGGCCACGTCCTTGAAGGCGAGTGTGGGCCCGTGGAACAGCTCCAGCACGAAGCGGTTCGGCCCCACCTGCACCAGCGGCGTCACCGCCGGATGGCGGAAGCCGGCATATGCATCGGCGATCATCAGGTCGAGCGCGCGCTCAGGCAGCGCATCGGCCACGAACGGGGCGATGACCGCCTTGGCCACGGCGGGATAGGGCTTGCCGGCGAGGGCGGCGATGGCCTCGTGCGACAGGGTCGGCCAGGTTTCCGGCACATAGAGGCCGCCGTCACGGGCAAGGCCCGCCAGCAGGGCATCGGAGAAGGACAGGGCCGGGGCTTCACCGCGGGTGGAAACGTAACGCAAAAGGTCCTCGCCGGAGTTCTCGCCGCATCGTGCGGATGACGGTCAGGCGACCCAGCCTAAACGCAAGCGGCGTCGCGCGAAAGGCTTCACGGCCCGGCACCGGGCCGCACCCCGCACCGATAGCCGATTCGTGCGTTCGCGGCCGCTTCGGCTTGACGTGGCCGACCGGCTCTGTACCAATAGGTACATTAAAAACTAATCGGTACACATCATGACCTCGCGCCCCCCGCTTCCCCCCTTCACCGAGGAGACCGCCATCCGGAAGGTCCGGATGGCCGAAGACGCCTGGAACACCCGCGACCCGGAGCGCGTCTCCCTCGCCTACACGTCGGACAGCCGCTGGCGGAACCGCTCGGACTTCATCACCGGCCGCCCGGCCATCGTCGCCTTTCTCGACGCCAAGTGGCGGCGCGAGCAGGACTATCGCCTCATCAAGGAGCTGTGGGCCTTCGCAGGCGACCACATCGCCGTGCGCTTCCAATACGAGTGGCGCGACGGGGCCGGCGACTGGTTCCGCTCCTACGGCAACGAGCAATGGGAATTCGACGAGAACGGCTTGATGCGGCGGCGCGAAGCCTCCATCAACGATGTGCCCATCGGCGCCGGGGACCGCAGGTTCCTTTGGCCGGCGGGGCCGCGCCCGGCGGACCATCCGGGCCTCGCCGAACTGGGGATGTGATGGCGCGGATCGTGATGGAGCGGGAGGACGTGCTGCCGGCCCTCGCGGAGGTGTTCCGCGAGCATGGCTTCGAAGGCGCGAGCCTTACCGCCATCACGGCCGCCACCGGCCTCGGCAAGGGCTCGCTCTACCACTTCTTCCCCGGCGGGAAGGAGGAGATGGCGGCATCCGTGCTCCAGGAGATCGACGGCTGGTTCGAGGCCCACGTCTTCTCCCCCCTGCGGGAGGAGGAGGACGCCCCGGCCGCTATCCGCGCCATGCTGGAGCGGGTGGATGCCTATTTCCGCTCCGGCCGGCGCGTGTGCCTCGTGGGGGTGTTCGCCCTCGGCGAGGTGCGGGATCGCTTTTCCCAGCGGGTGCAGGGCTATTTCGCCGCGTGGCGCGATGCGCTGCGCGCCGCCCTGCGCCGCGCGGGCATCGCCGATGCGGAAGCCGCCGAGCGGGCGGAGGATGCCGTGCTCGCCATTCAGGGCGCCCTCACCCTCGCCCGCGCGCTCCATGACCCGGAGGTGTTCACCCGCTCCCTCGCGCGCCTTGAGCGCCGGCTGCTCGCCCCCTGACGCCAAAAGGCCCGTGCGCCTGACGCACGGGCCCTTGCTTCGGCTCACGCGGTATCGCAGCGAAACCGAGCCGGCGCGGCCGAAGCCACGGCCCGGCCGCGCCCTCAGCCCCGCAGCAGGGCTTCCACGCCGGCGGCGATGGCCAGAAGCTCCGCATCCCGGCCGCCGGCCGCCGCCAGCATGAGCCCCACCGGCGCCCCGCCCGTGCCGGACAGAGGCAGGGAGATGGCGCAGCCGTCGATCATGTTGATGAGGGTCGGGTTCCGCAGGGCCGCGAGATTCGCCTTGCCATAGGCCGCGTCGTCGGTGGCGAGATCGGCGATACGCGGCGGCAGGATGGGCGCGGTGGGCAGCACCAGCGCGTCGAACGGGGCGAGGCGCGCCGTCGCCTGGGCCACCAGCGCATTGCGGGCCGCCACGAGGTCGAGATAGTCGGCGGCCGATTGCTCCGCACCGCGGCGGATGCGCACCGACACCCTGGGATCATAGGCCGCGCCCTTCTCCTCCAGCAGCCGGCGGTGCACCGCATAGCTCTCGGCGGCGGTGAAGCCGCCCTTGGCGTTCATGGGCGCGATATCCGCGAACTCGGGGAAGGGCTCCTCGCGCACCAGCGCGCCCGCCGCCGAGAGGCGGGAGAGGGCGTCGGCGAAGGTCGCGGCCACTTCCGGCTCCAGCCCGTCGAGGGCGACGGTGGCGGGCACCAGCAGCCGCAGGCCCTTCACCTCGCGCGCCATGAGAGGTGCCGGTTCGGCGCCGGAGAGGATGGCATCGAGCGCCGCGCAGCAGGCCACGGAGCGAGCGAGCGGGCCCACGCTGTCCAGCGTGCCGGAAAGCGGGAAGGCGCCCGCGCGCGGCACGCGGCGGGCCGTGGGCTTGAAGCCGGTGATGCCGCAGAAGGCGGCCGGGATGCGGCAGGAGCCGCCGGTGTCGGTGCCGAGCGCGGCATGGGCCATGCCATCGGCCACCGCCACCGCGCCGCCGGAGGAGGAGCCGCCGGAAACGCGGCCCACCGCGCGCTCGAAGGGGCTGCGGGGGTCGCCGTAATGCGGGTTCATGCCGAGGCCGGAATAGGCGAACTCGGTCATGGTGTTGCGGCCGACGATCACGAACCCGGCCCGGCGCAGGCGAGCGACGGCCGGAGCATCCCGCTCAGCCGCCGGGCCATCGGCCAGCACGCGGGAGCCGGCGGCCGTGACCTCGCCGGCGACATCGAACAGGTCCTTCACGGAAATCGGGATGCCGGCGAAGGGCGAAGGGGCGGCGCCAGCCTTGCGCAGGGCGTCCTGCCCGTCGGCGGCGGCGAGCGCCGCCTCGGCATTGACGGAGACGAAGGCGCGGGCGCCCTCCCCTTCCGGCGCCGCGATGCGGGCGAGGCAGGCTTCCGTGAGCGCGCGGGAGGTGGTGCGCCCGGCCGCGAGGTCGGCGGCGAGAGCGGCGAGGGTGGAACGGGGCGAGGACATGAGGGGCAGTGCGGACATGAGGCTACCACAAGAAGAAAGCCCGCCCCGTCAGGGACACGGGGCGGGCGGACCGGACCGAGGGATCAGACCGGATCGTAATAATGGATTTCGAGCAGCATGCAGCCCTTCTCGGACTTGAAGGGCCCGTGGAAGGCGCCCGGCGGGCGCACCGCATAGGTGAAGGGCTGGAACGATTCCCCGCCCTCCCCCTTCTCGTCATTGCCCACCGTGAGGTCGCCGGAGAAGAGGAACACCTCCTCCCAATAGTCATGCACGAAGGGCTTGGTGGTGTAGATGCCAGCATCGAACCGCAGGATGCGCGTGCGCGAGCCCTGCTTGTTCTTCTCGTCCAGCACGCCGGAGAGAATCTTCTGCTGGATGCCGGAGGGATATCCCGGCGGCACTTCCCAGCCGGTCGAAAGATCGACCGTCCTGAACTCGTCGTGGATCTTGTTGATGGCCATGGGGGCAGTCCTGGTTGAAGGTCTTGCCGCGCCTCACTCGGCGGCGCGGGCGGGGGCGGCGGACACCTCGTCGGCGAGGTCATAGCTCGAAAGCACGCGGTCCACGAGGTCGCCGGCCTTGCCCCAGTCGTAGGTGCGGAAGGAGTGGTTCTTCACCACGAAGCTCGCCCCCGCGTAGAACATCTCGTACTGCGCATGGCGCGAGGCGAACTCCGAGCCCACCGCGTCCCAGGCCAGCTTGAAGAACTTCACGCGCTCGTCGGCGCTGGCGGCGGGGGACTGCTGGGTCTTGCGGATGAGGGCCGCCAGCTCCGGGTTCTCATAATCGTGCACCGAGGAGGGCAGCATGATGAGGCCGCCGCCGGCCAGCTCGCGCAGGGTGCCGATGAGCTTGCCGTAGAGCTGCTGCGCCATGGTCTGCGCGGCATAGAGGGTGTGGCGGTCGGGGATGAAATAGGGGCCGTAGTGGGTGCCCTTGGCCTCCATGGCCGCGACGAAGGCATCCACCATGCCCACCTCGGCGGAGAGCTGGCCCAGCGTCTCGCGCACCTGGGGGAAGTTCAGGATGCCGTTCACCTCGGCGATGCGCCGGGCGAGACCGGCCAGGAACCGCACCTTCACCGAGAGGCGGATCTGCGCCTGGTAGTTCTGGTAGACGTGGGCCGGGGTGGCGTGGAACTGCTTGCCCACCATGGCGACGTCATCGACGATGAAGACGCGGTCCCACGGCACCTTCACGTCATCGAAATAAAGCACCGCGTCGTTCTCATCGAAGCGGCTGGCCAGCGGGTTGTCGAACACCGAGGGGGAGGCCGCCTCGTAGGACTTGCGCGAGAGCACCTTCAGGCCCTTCGCATTCATGGGAATGGCGAAGGAGAGCGCATATTTCTCCTCGCCCGGCTGCAGCGGCTGGATGCAGGTGACGAACACCTCGTTCGCCATGATGCCGCCGGTGGCCAGCATCTTGGCGCCGCGCACGGTGATGCCCTCGGCGTCGCGGTCCACGATGGCGGCGGAGAGGAAGGGGTCCGCCTGCTCGGCCGCGTTCTTGGAGCGGTCCGCCTGCGGATTGATGATGACGTAGGTGAGGTAGAGATCGTTGTCGCGGGCGAAGCGGTAATAGTCCGCGAGCGCGCCGGCGCGAGCCTTGTCATAGGCCTCGAACTGGTCGAGCCCCATGTACATGCCGGCGATGCAGGAGGCCACGTGGTCCGGCGCGCGGCCGAGGAAGCCGGCGTGCAGCTCGGTCCAGGCCTCCAGGCCCTTGCGGCGGGTCACCAGGTCTTCATAGCTGGCGGGAAGCTGCCAGATGCGATTGGCGCGGGTACCGGTCTCGGTGGCGAAGGTCATCAGCTCCGCGTTTTCCGGGGCGCTGTGGAAGTCGAACATCTTGGCCACGGAAGCCACCGCGCGCTCATAGGCGGGGTGGGCGGTCACGTCCTTCACCAGCTTGCCGTCAAGGAAGACTTCGCGGCCGTCCCTCAGGCTGGCGGTATGCTCTGCACCGGTCTTGATCATCTGGAAGGTCCTTCGAGTTTCGCCGCAATCGTTTCAGCGCTGCGGCATGTCGGTGGACGCGAGCGCATGATAGCGCCCGCGGAAGAAAAGGAGAGGCGCCTCGCCTGAGGGGGCAGACGCGCGCAGCACGCGGGCGATGAAGATCTCGTGGTCGCCGCCCTCATGGATGGCGTGGGGCACGCATTCGAGGTGCGCGAGCGCGCCGGCGATCAGCGGCACGTCATGGGCGCCCAGGTGGTGGTCCACCGCGTGCCACTTGTCCTCCAGCGCGCGGGCGAAGCGGTCGGAAAGCTCGCGCTGGCCCTCGCCCAGGATGTTGATGCCGAAGCCCCGCGCCGCGCGCATGGCCGGCAGGGAAAGAGCCCGACGGTCCACGGAGAACAGCACCAGGGGCGGATCGAGGGAGACCGAGTTGAAGGAACTCATGGTCATGCCGATGCGCGTGCCGTCGGCGGCGCTGGCGGTCACCACGGCGACGCCGGTGGCGAACTGGCCCAGCACCTGTCGGAAGGTGCGCGAATCCAGAGGAGGAAAGTCGGTCTGCGACATCTCGGGGCTCGCTGGAAGGAGGTGTTATTAGCTTTGTTAGAAAGCTAATACGCCATAGCGACATGATCAAGGGCAAATCGCGCGGTCATTTCCGGCACCCCGCGCGGCAGGAAGCAACCGGGGATTGCATCCCTTACGTCAGCTGATATGTTGGAAAATGAAGCATGAGGCTTCGACGTGCGGTGCCCGGAACGCGGATCATGACGATCCCGGATCGGCGGTGTTCCGAGGCCGGGCATGGACAGGATCAATCCGTTCTTCAGCAGCAGCGCCGCCGAGGCCAGCCTGCGCTACCTCTTCGTCAACCGCTTCACTGAGGACAAGCCCTCGCAGCCGGAGAGAAAAGCCCTGCCGGCGATCACGTCCGGCACGCTGCACACCACGGTCTCCGGCCGCGTACTCGGCGTTGTGCTCGACACGGCAACCGGCGGCAATGTCTTCGTGTTCCCGTCAAACGGCATCGGCATCCAGGCCGGCGACCACGACGACTGGATCTGGACCTTTGACGGCGCCGAGATCAACGCCGGCGGTGGCGATGATTACGTAGCCACCTATTCGCACGCGACGGTTTTCGGCGCGGGCGGAAACGATATCATTGAAACCTATGGCGATGCCTTCGTCTCCGGCGGGGACGGCAATGACTATATCACCACCTACGCCAACTCGACGGTCTTTGGCGGTGACGGCTCGGATGTCATAAGAACCTATCATAATTCAATCGCAGTGGGTGGAGATGGCGATGATTACATCTCCACCAATGCGGACTCCCGCCTTGACGGAGGCAACGGCAACGACAGCCTCCGCGCCTACGAGCGCTCGTTCCTCGATGGCGGCGCCGGCGACGACTTCATGACCGCCTATGACCATTCCACTCTCATCGGCGGGGCGGGGAATGACGTGATCCGGGCCTATGAATACGCCACCATCGATGCCGGAGAGGGCGACGACGCCGTGCACGCAGGAGACAACTCCGTCATCTCCGGAGGCGCCGGAAACGATCAGGTGCTCGCGGGCGCCGGATCCGCGGTTGATGGCGGCGATGGGGACGACACCATCATCGCCGGCGCCGGATCCACCATCACCGGCGGGCGAGGCGACGATCGCATCGGCGTCAGCGGGGCGGGCACGACGGTGAAATTCGCGAAGGGCGACGGGCAGGACATCATCGCCGGCTTCGGCCAAGTGCTCGTGGACATCTCCGGCTATTCGAAGGACGACGTGAGCATCTCCCGCGACGAGCAGGGCCGCACCGTCCTCGCGTTCGGCGGTTCGGCGGACAGGATCGTCATCGACCTCGACGTCGACAGGAAATCGGAAGCGCAGCTCAGGTTCCGGGACGGCTGGATGACCGCGGTCCAGGCCCGCGCTTGACCCAGGGTGGCGGGAACAGCGCGGCCGATCATGTATCATGCCCGCTCTTTCCGAGAGAAAAGCGCGCGTGAGTCTCCCCCTGCCCCACCCCTCCCCGCCCGGCCTGCTCGTGGTGAAGCTCGGCGGCAGCCTGCTGCGCGGGGCGGCGCCGCGGGCGCTGCTCGGCCGCCTTTCGCCCCTGCCCGGCCTGGTGCTGGTGCCCGGCGGCGGCCTGTTTGCGGACGCAGTGCGGGAGGCGCAGCCTCGCCTCGGCTTCGGCGAGGGGGCGGCCCACCGCATGGCGATTCTCGCCATGGAGCAGACCGCTTGCGCGCTCCATGACCTTTCGCCCGCGCTGCGGCCGGCGCGCACCCTGGCCGGGCTTGCGGCCGCCGGCACCGGGGCGGCGCTGTGGTTCCCCGCGGCCGCGCTCATCGGCCATCCCGACATTCCGGAGAGCTGGGACGTCACCTCCGACAGCCTCGCCCTGTGGCTGGCTCGCCGGCTCTCCGCTCCGCGCCTGCTGCTGGTGAAGGCCGAGGGCGCCGCCGTGCCCGCCCCCTCGGGCACCCGCGCGGGGGACCTTGCCGCCTGGAGCACCCTCGGCCTCGTGGATCGCGCGTTCGAGGGCATGGCGCTCGGCTACGAAGGCGATATTGTGCTTGCCGCCGCGGACGATGCGTCCACCCTCGACACCGTCCTTGCCCCATACGAAGCGGCGGGCAGGACCCACGAACCCTGAAGGCCGAAGGCCCGATGAAAAAAGTGACCAATCCCCGCTGGGCCTGGGCCCTGACGGGCTCCGGCCATTTCTTCACGGAGAGCATGGAGATCATCCGCGAGCTGGGAGACGTGGACCTCTTCATCTCCGCCGCCGCCGCCGAGGTGCTGCGCATGTACCGGCAGGACAAGGAGCCGCTGCCGGAAAGCGTGCACATCTACCGCGACGACAGCGCCTCCTCCGCCTCCATCGGCCGCTTCTATCATGGGGAGTACCACACGCTGGTGGTCTCCCCCGCCACCTCCAACACGGTGGCGAAGGCGGTTTACGGCATCTCCGATTCGCTGGTCACCAACTGCTTCGCCCAGGCCGGCAAGTGCCGGGTGCATTGCATCGTCTTCGCCTGCGACACCGCGCCGGAGCTCATCACCGTGGCGCCGGAAGGGCCGGTGCCGGTCTACCCGCGCCGCGTGGACCTGGAAAACACCCGCAAGCTCAGGGAGTTCGAGGCCACCGACGTGGCCGAGAGCCTCGCCGAGCTGCGCACCATCATCGCCGGCCGCCGGGCGGAGCTGGCGGCCGCCGGCGTCATCCCCGCCCGGGGCTGAGGCCATGACGGAGCGGATCGCGCTCATCACCGGCTCCCTGGCCGAGCCCCGCATCGCCCGCATCGCCGAGGCGATCGCGGACGAGGCGCTTCATCCAGTGGTCATCAACATCGGCGTCAAGGTCGCCGCGCTCATGACCGCCGAGATCGTGGAGCGGCGCCTGAAGCTGCCGGAGGGCATCGACCGGGTGGTGATGCCCGGCCGCTTCCGGGGCGACCTCGACCGGCTGGCGGCGCATTTCGGCATTCCCTTCGCGCGCGGGCCGGAGGAAGCGGCGGACATCCCGGACTATTTCGGCCGGGGCAAGGGCGCCGCCGACCTCTCCCGCCAGGAGGTGCTGCTGTTCGCGGAGATCGTGGACGCCACCCGCCTCTCGGTGGCGGGGCTCGTGGAGCGCGCCCGGCGCCTGCGGGCGGACGGCGCCGACGTGATCGACCTCGGCGCCCTGCCGGACGAGCCCTTTCCCCACCTGGAGGAGAGCATCGCGGCGCTCAAGGCCGAGGGGTTCCGGGTGAGCGTCGATTCGTTCGATGTCTCCGAGCTTGCCCGCGCCACCCGCGCGGGGGCGGATTTCCTGCTCAGCCTCAACGAGACCAACCTCGACATAGCGAAGGAAGGCCCCGCCGTGCCGGTGCTGGTGCCGGCCCGGCAGGGGGACCTTTCCTCCCTCATCCGCGCGGTGGAGGCCTGCGAGGCCATGGGCCAGCCCTTCCTAGCCGATCCCATCCTCGATCCCATCCACTTCGGCTTCACCTCCTCCCTCGTGCGCTATGCAGAGCTGCGGCGGCTGAAGCCGGAGATCCCCATCCTCATGGGCATCGGCAACGTCACCGAGCTGACGGACGCCGACACCACAGGCATCAATGCCATTCTCATGGGCGTGATCTCCGAGCTGCGGCTCAATGCGGTTCTGGCGGTGCAGGTGAGCCCCCATTGCCGCACCGCCGTGCGCGAGTTCGACCGGGCGCGGCGGGAGTTCTTCGCCGCCCGCGAGGCGCGCTCCCTGCCCCAGGGCTTCGGCGGCGGGCTGATGGCCCTGCGCGACCGCAAGCCCTACACCACCACCCCGCAGGAGGTGGAGCAGCTCGCGGCCGAGGTGACGGACCGGGCCTTCCGCATCGAGGTGAGCGAGAAGGGCATCCACGCCTATAATCGCGAAGGTCACCATGTGGCCCAGGAGCCTTTCGCCCTCTTCCCCCATCTCAAGGTGGAGGCGGACGGCGCCCACGCCTTCTACCTGGGCGTCGAGACCGCGCGGGCGGAAATCGCCTTCCAGCTCGGCAAGCGCTACGCCCAGGACGAGCCCTTGCGCTGGGGCGTCGCGGGCCAGACGGGCGGCCAGGTGGACGAGGCCCACAAATTGACTTTCAAGGATGCGGGATCGACCCTCTCCGCCAAGAAAAGTGCCGATCGGAAAGGCGAAAAAAGTGATTAGGGAGACCATCGTCACCACGGCCTCGCCGACCGGCGAGCCGCATGTGGCGCCCATGGGGGCGAGCGTGGTGGAAGGCGGCTTTCTGCTGATGCCCTTCCGCCCCTCGCGCACCCTCGACAATCTTATGGCCACCCGCGCCGGCGTGCTCAATTTCACGGACGACGCCCGCGTCTTCGCCGGCTGCGTCACCGGCCTGCACCGCGACTGGCCCACAATTCCCGCCGGCGCGAGCGTGCGCCTCGCAGAGACGCTGGCCCATGCGGAATTCAGGGTGGAGCGGGTGGAGGACGATGCCCAGCGCCCGCGCTTCTTCTGCCGCTTGGTGCGGCAGGAGAGCCACGGCCTGTTCCAGGGCCTCAACCGCGCCGTGGCCGCCTGCGTGGAAGGGGCGGTCCTGGTCTCGCGCCTCCACATGCTGCCCCTCGATCAGGTGGAGCGCGAGATGGCGCACCTTGCCATCGCCGTCGAGAAGACCGCCGGCCCGCGCGAGCGTGAGGCCTGGAGCTGGCTGATGGAGGCGGTGGCCGCGCACCGCACGAAGGTGGCGTCATGAGCATCCCCGGCTTTCTCGCCTCCGTGGCCGATCTCGCAGAGATGGAGCAGGCGCTCGCCTTCGGCGTGGACATCGTGGACCTCAAGAACCCGGCCGAGGGCGCGCTGGGCGCATGGCCCGAGGCGCGGCTGAAGGCGGCCGTGGCGCGCTGGCATGCCGCAGGCACGGGCGCGCGCCTGAGCGCCACCGTGGGCGACCATCCGCTCGACCCCGCGACGCTCGCGGCTGCCGCCGCGCGCACCGCCGCCGCAGGTGTGCCACTGGTGAAGATCGGCTTCGCCTTGCCCCACTCGGGGGCCGAAGCGGCGCTGGCGCCCTGCCTCGCCGCGCTCGCACCCCTCGCGCGCGAAACCCACCTCATCGCCGTGCTGTTCGCGGACCAGGGGCCCGACACCGGCCTCGTCCCCGCCTTCGCGGCGGCGGGCTTCGCGGGCGTGATGCTCGACACCGCGGACAAGACGGCGGGTGGCCTGCGGCGCCACCTCGGCGAGCCGGCCCTCGCCCGCTTCGTCGATCTGGCGCGGGCGAGCGGGCTCATGACCGGCCTCGCGGGCTCGCTCAGGCTGGAGGATGTGCCGCCTCTGGCCGCGCTCCGGCCTGATTACCTCGGCTTCCGCGGCGCCCTGTGCGCCGGCGGGCGCACCGACGCCCTCGACCCGGAGCGCATGGCCGCCGTGGCGCACGCTTTGCGCGCAGGCCACGGCATCGCCGCCTGAGGACGCGGACGAGGCCGGCAGCGCAGATGTGCCGGCGGGCGCATCGAGTCGCCCCCGCCTCGGAGCCCATGGCTACACTTGTGCGCCCTGTGATCGGGGCACAGGACGCCGTGTGAAGGTGCGGACGACGCCGGCCAAGGAGGACGCAGGCCACAGCCGGCCACGCTCCGACCAGGCGATCCCGGCTTCCGGGGCGCACCGGGCGCTGGACGCGGTGCCCTCGAACCGGAGGCCATGGCCGCTGTCACTCCCTGCGATCGGCGGCACGGACCGCCTTTTGAAGGTGCGGACGAAACCGGCGGCGCAGGACCGCGCCGCAACCGGCCGAGATCCGGCCAGACGATCTCGGCTTCTGAATCGAACTGGGCGCTGGGGCGCTGCCCATCCACTCGGAACGCATGCCCCGCAGCTACGCGCTCCGCGATCGGATGACGGAATCCCCGCCTGAGAGCGCGGACGGAAGCCGTGCCACGCGACCTAAGCAACAGCCTGGGCGGCGGGAGCTTACTCTCCGAAGCGGCCGCGCGGGCAGCGCCATGGTTGCCGGTGGGCGCGCACCAGCACGCGGGGCGCCCAACGGCTTCAGGACACGGCGGGGCGGCCGGTCGGGCCACAACCTCGCGCGGGAGCGTACCCCGCGCCTGAGCCGCGCCGGCACCGCCCTATTCCTGCCTGGAGCCCTGCGCCGGGATGCTCAGCGCACGGCCAGGGCGGCGCGGACGGAGGCGTATTCGCGCATGAGCAGGTCGCACAACTCCCCCGCCGGCAGGGCGCGGGCGAGTGGCGCCCCCTGCCCCGCCCATTGGGCGCCGAAGGTGACATCCCCCGCCGTCTTGGCCGCGGCGTTGAGCGCCTTGCCGGCGTCATACGCCACCGGATAGGCCGCACGCGGCGTGTCGAGCCCCGCGGCCAGTGCCGTGAAGCCGTTGGCGAGGCAGCGCGCCGGGCGGCCGGAGATGGCATCCGTCATCACCGTGTGATGCGCGGCATCGCTGAACAGGGCGGCGCGGTGGCCGGCATCGGCGGCGCTCTCCGGGCAGGCGATGAAGGCCGTGCCGAGCTGCACGGCGGTGGCGCCGCAGACCAGCGCGGCCGCGATGCCGCCCCCGGTCATGATGCCGCCGGCGGCGATGACGGGAAGGGAAATCTCCCGCGCCAGCACCTGCACCAGGGCGAGGGTGGAGAGGCGATCGTCGGGCTTCGCGGGATCGAACTGGCCGCGATGGCCGCCCGCCTCGTAGCCCTGGGCCACCACAGCGTCGATTCCCGCCTGCTCCGCCAGCCGCGCCTCCGCGAGGCTGGTGGCGGTGGCGAGGAGCACCACGCCCGCCGCCTTCAGCCGGCCGATCACCTCGGCGGCGGGCAGGCCGAAGTGGAAGCTCACCACCGCCGGGCGCGCATCCAGCAGCATCTCGACCATGGCGGGGTCGGCCAGGAAGCTTCGATAGATCTCGTCGAGCGCCGTCGGCGCGGCGGCGCCGAAGCGGGCGAAGGCAGGCGCCAGGGCCTTCAGCCAGCCCGCCTCGCGGCCCGCGTCGCGCACCGCGGGGGCGTGGCAGAACACGTTGACGTTGAAGGGCCTGTCCGTCAGCGCGCGGGTGGCCGCGATCATCTGCCGGCCGGCCGTGGCATCGACCGCGCCGAGGGCGATGGAGCCGAGCCCGCCGGCCGCCGCCACCGCCGCCGCGAGCGCCGGCGTGGAGGTGCCCGCCATGGGCGCCTGAATGAGCGGGATGGTCAGGCCGAGGCGGTGGAGCAGCGAGGTCATGGAGGGTCTCCCGAGCGTCTGGCCGCCTTTTTACGGCCGCCCGCGCGCGCCGGTCCAGCCTCCCGCCCGTCATCCCCCGCACGGAGGATGCCCGCGACCTCTTCCGGAGAGGGCGGGCGGCGCAACGCGCCCGCCAAACCACCCGAGGGCATTTTCAAGCGAAGCGGATACCGGTTCGCGTGAAGAAAATGCGTGATCTCAAGACTCTGGAGCAGTTGCCGCGAGCCGATGCAAGCGGAAACCCTTAGTCGTACTTGATGTAGGCGAAGCGCAGATCGTGGGCGGGCGTGCCTTCCAGCGGCGCGTCCTCGGCGGCGCCGGGGCGCCACAGCACCACCTCCTCGATCTTCTGGGCGAGGGCGAAGTCGCGCACCGTGATGCCCTTGGCGTCGTGGGACATCAGCCGCACCTCCACCCAGGCATAGGAGGCCGTGATGTCCGGGTGGTGCCACGCCGCCTCGGCGAGGTGGCCCACCGCGTTGATGAGCATCAGCGTGCCCTTCCAGCTGTTGGTGCGGTAGGTGCGGCGGATCCAGCCGTCCTCGTAGCGCCAGTGGGGCAGGTCCGCCTTGAGCCGCTCCTCGATCTCGAGCGGCGTGAACGTCTTCTTGCGATCGATGCTCATGACGAACCTCCCTTCAGACGCCCGCACCGGCTTGTCGAAAGGCCCGTGAGGAAGACTCACGGGCCTTTGGCCTCACAGGCCGTTCTGGCGGCGCGTGGCGGTGAGCGTGTTCTGGAGCAGGCAGGCGATGGTCATGGGGCCCACCCCGCCCGGAACCGGCGTGATGAGCCCGGCGATGCCCTGCGCCTCCGCATAAGCGACATCCCCCACGAGGCGGGTCTTGCCGTCCTCCTTCGGAATGCGGTTGATGCCCACGTCGATCACCGTTGCGCCGGGCTTGATCCAGTCGCCGCGAACCATCTCCGGGCGGCCCACCGCCGCCACCAGAATGTCCGCCTGCCGGCACTCGCCCGGCAAGTCACGGGTGCGCGAATGGGCGATGGTGACCGTGCAGTCCTCCTGCAGCAGAAGCTGGGCCGCCGGCTTGCCGACGATGTTGGAACGCCCCACCACCACCGCCTTGAGGCCGGCGAGCTTGCCCAGGTGGTGCTTCAGCAGCATCACGCAGCCGAGGGGGGTGCAGGGCACCAGCGCATCGAGGCCCACGGCGAGGCGGCCGGCGTTCACCACGTGGAAGCCGTCCACATCCTTGGCGGGGTCGATGGCGGCGAGCACCTTGGTGGAATCGATGTGGCCCGGCAGGGGAAGCTGTACCAGGATGCCGTTGACCGCCGGATCGGCATTCAGCTTGGCCACCAGGGCGAGCAGGTCCGCCTCGGCGGTCTCGGCCGGAAGCTTGTGCTCGAAGGAGGCCATGCCGGCCTCGGCGGTCTGCGCCGCCTTGTTGCGCACATAGACCTGGCTCGCCGGATCCTCGCCCACCAGCACCACCGCGAGGCCGGGCTTGATGCCGCGCGCGCGGCCCAGCTCCGCCACCTCCTCGGCGATGCGGGCGCGCAGGTTGGCGGCGAAGGCTTTTCCATCAATGGGCTTGGTTTCGATCACGGAAGAACATCCCGTCATTGGGCGCCGAAAGGGGCGGACACCGGAGCTGCGGACACGGAAGGGGCATCCCCGGCCCACCACGGACCAACGCGGCGGGCCGGACCATGCGCATGGTTCGCCCGCGTTCTTGGCCGGCCGCCGCGCCGACGCAAGACAAAACCGTCGGCGACCGCCCCGGAAGCGGGTCGGCAGACCTTAAACAGAAAATATTTTTCTTCAAAGGAAATTTCAAAGGCCGGGGTCAGTTCACCGGGTTGAGGCTTCCCGACAGGTCCAGCGCGATGCCGGGCGCCGGCGGCGGCATCTTGTCGGAAGCCACGGCCGCCCCCGAGCGCTGCTGCTCCAGCAGCTTCATCGCCGCCTCCAGCGACAGCGGGGTGGCGAACAGGTAGCCCTGGGCCTGATGGGCGCCGAACGCCCGCAGGAACCGCAGCTGCTCGCGGGTCTCCACGCCCTCGGCGGTCACCGTCACCCCCAGCGAGCGGCCGAGCCGCACCACATATTCCACGATCGAGGCGGCATCCTTCTGCACCCCGAGATTCATGATGAAGGAGCGGTCCACCTTGATCTTGGTGATGGGATAGCGCCGCACGTGCACCAGCGAGGCGTGGCCGGTGCCGAAATCGTCGAGCGCGAGCCGGATGCCCTGTTCCCGCAGCCGGCGCAGCGCATTCGCCGCGCCCGCGCCGGGGTCGATGATGGCGCTTTCGGTGATCTCCAGCTCCAGCCGGTTCGGATCGAGCCCGGTCTCGCGCAGGGTGGCCTGGATGTCATCGGCGATGCCGGCCGTGCGCAGGTTCACGGGCGAGAGGTTCACCGAGATGGTCACGCCGGGCAGGATGCGCGCGTCGGCGCAGGCCCGGCGCAGCACATAGGCGTCGATACGGGTAATGAGGCGCGAGCGCTCCGCGATGGGCACGAACGCGCCCGGCAGCAGGCGCCCGCGGGTCGGGTGGTCCCAGCGCACCAGGGCCTCGAAGCCCACCACCCGCTCGGTCTCCACGTCCACCTGCGGCTGGTAGAGCACCGTCAGCTCGGCCCGCTCCAGCGCCCGCACCAGCTCCTGCTCGGTGGTGCGCAGCCGCAGCTGCTCCTGCTCGAAGGCGGGCTCGAAATCACGGAACAGGCCGCCCCCGTCCGCCTTCGCGCGATAGAGGGCGATGTCGGCGAGGCGCATCAGCTCGTCGCAGGAGAGCGCGTCCTTCGGGGCCCGCGCCGCCCCCATGGAGGCGCTCACCCGCATTTCCAGCGCCTCCACCTGCACGGGAATGCTGAGCACGCCGTAGAGGCTCGCCACCAGGCTGCCGAACTCCGTCTCGTTCTCGTAGCGCGCGAACAGCACGAACTCGTCGCCGCCGACCCGCGCCACCGCGCCCCGCTCGCCGAGGCAGCCGCGCATGCGCCGCCCCACCACCTGGAGCAGGTGATCGCCCACCGCATGGCCGTGGGTGTCGTTGACGGCCTTGAAGTCGTCGAGGTCCACGAACACCACGGCGAGTTGGGCGGCACCCGCCGGCGGGTGCAGCGCCGCGTCGAGCACGCTCGAGAAATGGCTGCGGCTGAGGAGGCCGGTGAGCTGGTCCTGGTTGACCAGCTCGCGCGCCCGCGCCTCGCTCTCCTGCAGCGCCGCCGCCAGCCGCCGCGCCCGCAGCATCATGATGAAGAAGACGAGGCAGAGCGCGAGCGCCACCACCAGCACCAGCGGCATGGCCGCCAGCAGCAGCGCGGAAGCCGGCTGCGCGCTGCGCCAGGCGAGGCGCACCTGGGAGCCGTCAAACAGGTTCGCGAGCTGCAGCTCGCTCTTGCCGGGGCCCGTGGGCCGGTCGGAAAGCGTGATGGCGCCGCCCTCCAGGGCGGCGGAGCGCGCGATCGAGGTGAGGAGCTGCCCGTCCAGCACGTCGGCGCCCACCACCACCAGCGGCTGGGGATGATTCACCGTCTCGTTCTGCGTGCGGAAGACATAGGCGCTGAGGATCACGCCCTCGCCATCGCCGACGGAGAGGCCGTCCTTTTCCCGGTCTGGCCCGCCCTCGTGCAGTTCCTCCAGCAGGCGCCGGATGGCGGGCGCCAGCGCCCGGCCCGCCGGGCCCACGCCCGGCCGCCCGTTCTCCGAGGCGTAAACGGTGTTGCCCTCGGCGTCGGCGACATAGAGATATTCGAGGCCGGCGGCCTCATAGAGGTGCTGCCCGAGCCGCTTGTGCAGGTTGTCGAGGTCGCCCCGCGCGATATGGGCCAGCACCTCGCGCTCCGCCATGGCCGCCGCCATGGCATCCTTCATGGCGCTCGCATGGGCCTGGATGGAGGCGCGCACCGCCTCGCTCTCCCGCGCGGCCACCACGCCGTCGTGGCGCAGCACCGCATAGCCAAGCGCCACCGCCGAAGCGACGAACAACAAAAAAAGCGTCGCCGCCCCAAAGACAAGTGATCGATGCGCGATGGCATCCCTGCGCGGCGGAATGGTGAATCTCCCCCCTCGACCCGGTGCACCCCGCCGAACGCCCCCCGGCCGCAGCGACATGCCCGAGGGGACATCTTCGACAGTTCGGCGAGCGGCGCAAGTGATCCGAAGGTCGGCGCCACAAATTCCTCAGGATCCGGCGAACCACCAAGTGGCCAGCCCCAGGAAGGCGAAGAAGCCCACGCAGTCCGTCACCATGGTGACGAAAACGCCCGAGGCCACGGCGGGATCGAGCTTGAGCCGCGATATGCCGATGGGAATGAGGATGCCGAACAGGCCCGCCGCCGCCATGTTCATCACCAGCGCCGCCGAGATGACGAAGCCCAGGTGCAGGTTGGCGAACCACAGGGCGGCGATGCCGCCCAGCAGGCAGGCGAGCGCCACGCCGTTGAACAGCCCCACCATCAGCTCGCGCGAGACGATGCGGCGCGCGTTGTGGCTGGAGAGGTCCTTGGTGGCGAGGGCGCGCACCGCCACCGTCATGGTCTGGGTGCCGGCATTGCCGCCCATGGAGGCGACGATGGGCATGAGCACCGCCAGCGCCACCATCTTCTCGATGGTGCCCTCGAACAGTGAGATGATGGAGGCCGAGACGAAGGCCGTGCCCAAATTCACCACCAGCCACGGCAGGCGGCTGCGGGCGGTATAGGCGACGGTGTCGGACAATTCCTCGTCGGAGCCCACGCCGGCCAGGGCGCGCAGGTCCTCGTCCGCCTCTTCCTGGATCACGTCCACCACGTCGTCGATGGTCACGACACCCACCAGCCGGCCGGCATCGTCCACCACCGGAGCGGAGACGAGGTTGTAACGCTCGAACGTGCGCGCCACCTCCTCCTGGTCCTCGGAGGCGTTGACCACCTGGGCGTGGGCGGTCTTCACGGCGGTGACGAGCACCTGCCGCTTGGTGCGCAGCAGGCGATCCAGCGACACCGCCCCCACGAGGCGGTAGGCGGGGTCCACCACGAACACCTCGTAGAAGGTCTCCGGCAGGCCCTCGGTCTCGCGCATGTAGTCGATGGTCCGGCCCACGGTCCAGAAGGGCGGCACGGCGATGAACTCGGTCTGCATGCGCCGGCCGGCGCTTTCCTCGGGATAGTCGAGGGAGCGCTGGAGGGCCACGCGCTCGGGCGCCGGCATGTGCTCCAGGATGGCCGCCACGTCTTCCTCGGAGAGGTCCTCCAGGATGTAGACCGCGTCGTCCGAATCGAGGCCGCGCATGCCCCGCGCCACCGTGCGGGGAGAAAGGCCGTGCAGGATCTGCACGCGCACCGTCTCGTCCAGCTCGGTGAGGGCGGTGAAATCGAAATCGTCGCCGAGCAGCTCGATGAGGCGGCGGCGCTCCTCGCCGTCGAGGGCCTCCAGCAGGTCGCCCATGTCCGCTTCGTGAACGGAACGGGTGAGCGCCCGCAGCCGCTCTACGTCGCGCTCGCCGATGGCGGCGACGATCGAATCGCGGAAGGCTTCCGTGATGTTGCCATCCTCGTCGCGCACCGGCGGCAGGTGGTCGGCGCGCTCGGCGTCGGCGGGAATCGTGTCCTCGCGCATGGCTGCTCCCGGTCCGGTCGAAATTGAGGATGGGCGCCGGCCGGCAGGCGGATAAAACCGCCGGCGCGAAGCGCTGCCCTGCCTCTAGAGTGCTGTCACGATTCAGGGAAGCCGCAAACGCGGACGCCATTGCGAAAGCCCTGCGACAAAAGCCGAGCGCGACGCGTTTGCAACACCTTCTTTTCGCCCCTTCGGCCGCCTAAAGCCCCTCGCCCATGCGCGCATCACGGGGGAGAGGCGAAATCATGGTCCATGGATACCGGCGGCTCACGGCGGCCCACGGCATCGCCGGCGCGGCCCTCCTCGCCCTTGCGCTTGCGGCCGGCGCGCGCCCCGCCGCCGCCGAAGGCTGCGGGCCGGACGCACTGGGCACCGCGCGGGTGCTGGAAGTGGACCCCAAGGGCGTGCGGGTGGGCACCAAGTCCTTCCCCGGCACCCTGCCGCTCGCCCCGCGCGAGGTGGTGCTCACCTTCGACGACGGCCCCTGGCCGAAGACCACGCCCGCCATCCTCGACGCGCTGAAGGCCGAATGCGCGCGCGCCACCTTCTTCCTCATCGGCGACAACGCCAAGGCCCGCCCCGCCTTGGTGCGCCGCGAGCTGGCGGAAGGCCACACCGTCGCCCATCATTCCATGACCCACCCGGCGGCGACCCTCGCCAAGCTGCCGTTCGACGCCGCCGTGGCCGAGATCCGCAAGGGCATCGCCGCCGACGAGACCGCGGCCTACGGGGCGAGCGGGGCCGAGCCGCGCGTGCCCTTCTTCCGCTTCCCCGGCTTCGCCTCGACCCCGGAACTGCTGGACTATCTCGACACGTCAGGCATCGCCGTGTTCGGCGCCGACTTCTGGGCCAGCGACTGGAACAGGATGACGCCCGAGGCGGAGCTGGAGCTGGTGCTGAAGCGGCTGGACGCGGCCGGCGGCGGCATCGTGCTGTTCCACGACACCAAGGAGCAGACGGCGGCGATGATCCCCGCCTTCCTGAAGGCGCTGAAGGAACGCGGCTACAAGGTGGTGCACATCGTGCCGGCGCAGCGGCACGCGGCGCGCTGAGGGCCCGGGCCCCTGCCGCAGGGCCAGAAACGAATAAAGGCGGCCGAAGCCGCCTTTATTTCGCACACCGGAGAACCGGATGGCCCATTCCTGGTGCGGACGAGAGGACTCGAACCTCCACGGGTCTCCCCACTAGCACCTCAAGCTAGCGCGTCTACCAATTCCGCCACGACCGCAGTCAGGGATGGCTCCACCGGGGCTCTCGAAGAGGGCCGTGTCCGGCGGGGAGCCATCGTCTAACAGATCGCCTGGGGCGCCACAAGAGCTTCATCGAGCTTCCCATATTCTTCCGCCCCGCCTGTGGATGACGCCTCCGCAAATCCTTGCGGCGCCGTCATCGCGACCGCCCGAAGGCGGCGCGCGCCATCACCGGCCCGGCAGGCGGCGCGGGTTTCGCGGGGGCTTCAGGGCGGAATCAGCCGAGTGGAGCGGAATCGCCGCGAATGCCTCTGGACGCCGCGCCCGGATGGTTTATGCCCTCCCCATGTCCCAGCCCGTGCCACGCGCCACCCTCGATGCGACCTTCCTGCCGAAGGACGGCGCGAATCCTCCGGTCCAATGGATGATCAGCGAGGGCCTCGTGCCCTACGACGCGGCGCTCGCGGCCATGGAGGCGCGGGTGGCGGCCATTGCCGATGGCGAGGCCGGCGAGGCGGTGTGGCTGCTGGAGCATCCCCCGCTCTACACCGCCGGCACCAGCGCCCGGCCGGAGGATCTGGTGGAGGCCCGCTTCCCGGTGTTCGATGCCGGGCGCGGCGGGCAGTTCACCTATCACGGCCCCGGCCAGCGGGTGGCCTATGTGATGCTCGACCTGCACCGCCGCGCGGCCGACGTGCGGCGCTATGTGAGCGCGCTGGAGGCGTGGCTTATCGGCACCCTCTCCGCCTTCAACGTCACCGGCGAGCGGCGGGAGGACCGGGTGGGCGTGTGGGTGCGCCGCCACGGGGACGAGGACAAGATCGCCGCCATCGGCATCCGCGTGCGCCGCTGGGTGACGTTCCACGGCATCTCGCTGAACGTGGAGCCGGACCTCTCGCACTTCGGCGGCATCGTGCCCTGCGGCGTGCGCGAGCACGGGGTAACGAGCCTCGCCGATCTCGGCCTTCCGGTGAGCATGCCGGAGGTGGACGCGGTGCTGCGCGTGGCGTTCGAGGAAGTGTTCGGGCCGACCGTGCCGGCCCCGCCGCCGATCGGCTGACAAGGCGCCGGCCGGGGGAGCGGACGCGCATTCGCTCCGGTCCCGCGGGAAAGGCGCCGCCGGGCACGCGGACAAGGACAGAGCGACGGGCCTTGTCGCGGCCCCGGGAAAACGGGGACAGGGCCGCTGTCCGGCCGCCCTGCCGCGTCAAATCGTCGGCCCCGCCTTTGATCGGCGCCCGAGATGTGCCGCTCAAGCCGCGCGGAGCGGACCCAACGTCCAGAAAAAGGCCCGGGAGCCAAGCTCACGGGCCTTATCGCATCAGATCCCGAGCTTCGCCTTCAGGATGTCGTTCAGCGCCTGCGGGTTGGCCTTGCCGCCGGAGGCCTTCATGGCCTGGCCGACGAACCAGCCGAGCATGGTGGGCTTGGCCTGAACCTGCGCCACCTTGTCCGGGTTCTTGGCGATGATCTCGTCCACCACCTTCTCGATGGCGCCGGTGTCGGTCACCTGCTTCATGCCGCGCTGCTCGACCACCACCTTGGGGTCGCCGCCTTCAGTGAAGATGATCTCGAACAGGTCCTTGGCGATCTTGGAGGAGATGGTCTGCTCCGCGATGAGGTCGAGGATCGCCCCGATCTGGTCCGCCGACACCGGAGAGCTGGAGACGTCCTTGCCCTCCTTGTTCAGGCGGCCGAACAGCTCGTTGATGATGAAGTTGGCGGCCGCCTTGCCGTCGCGGCCCTTGGCGACCTTCTCGAAGAAGTCCGCCGTCTCGCGCTCGGCCACCAGCACGCCGGCGTCGTAGGGCGAGAGGCCGTAGGCGGCGATGAAGCGGGCCTTCTTCTCGTCGGGCAGCTCGGGCAGGTGCCCCTTCAGGTCCTCCACCAACTCGGGCTTGAGGTCCAGCGGCAGCAGGTCGGGATCGGGGAAGTAGCGGTAGTCGTGCGCCTCTTCCTTGGAGCGCATGGAGCGCGTCTCGCCCTTGCCGGGGTCGAACAGGCGCGTCTCCTGGTCGATCTTGCCGCCGTCCTCCAGAATCTCGATCTGCCGGCGGGCCTCCACCTCGATGGCCTGGCCGATGAAGCGGATGGAGTTGACGTTCTTGATCTCGCAGCGGGTGCCCAGCCCCTCGCCGGGCCGGCGGACGGAGACGTTCACGTCGGCGCGCAGGTTGCCCTTCTCCATGTCGCCGTCGCAGGTGCCGAGATAGCGCAGGATGGTGCGCAGCTTGGTCACATAGGCCTTCGCCTCCTCCGACGAGCGCAGGTCGGGCCGGGAGACGATCTCCATCAGCGCCACGCCGGAGCGGTTGAGGTCCACGAACGACTGGGTGGGGGAGAGATCGTGGATGGACTTGCCCGCGTCCTGCTCCAGGTGCAGGCGCTCGATGCCCACCGTGATGCTCTCGCCGTCCGGCAGGTCCACGATCACCGCGCCCTCGCCCACGATGGGGTACTTGAACTGGCTGATCTGGTAGCCCTGCGGCAGGTCGGGATAGAAATAGTTCTTCCGGTCGAACACCGAGTGCAGGTTGATCTGCGCCTTCAGGCCGAGGCCGGTGCGCACGGCCTGGGCCACGCACTCCTTGTTGATGACCGGCAGCATGCCCGGCATGGCCGCGTCCACCAGCGAGACGTGGTCGTTCGGCTCGCCGCCGAAGGCGGTGGAGGCGCCGGAGAAAAGCTTGGCGTTGGAAGCGACCTGGGCATGTACCTCCATGCCGATCACCACCTCCCAGTCGCCGGTGGCGCCGGGAATGAGCTTCTTGGCGTCGGCGGGGCGCGTGTGAACCGTCATCGTCGTCCTAGTCCATATGGCGGCAGTGCCGCATTCGTCTTGTGTTCACCTACTCCGCGAGAGCGCGTCGTGGCAACCATCGCGAGGGCCCGGCCCCTTTCCCCTCGGGCTTCCGGAAGCGCGGAACAGCCACTGCGGGCCACGCCTTCCGCCATGGCGCGCGATGCCGGGCAGCCGGCGCCATGCTAGAGAATGCAGAATAGCCCGCGCGGCGCGATTCCCGCGCCCGCCGCGCCCCTTCCGGATCTCAGAGAGCCGAGCGGAGCCCCGAGATGCCAGCCCGCGCTCCCGCGCCAAACGGCCCCCGCCGCAAGCCGGCCCGCCACTACGCGAGGCCCGGATGCCGGTGGTCCGCGCGCCGCGCAGGGGGAGACGGGACGCCATGACGCAGCACGCGGCGGCAGCCCCCCGCCATGTGGTCGTCACCGGCGCATCCGGTGGCCTCGGCGCCGCGTTCGCGCGGCACTATGCGGCGCCGGGCGTGTGCCTGCTGCTGGTGGCGCGCGACGCGGCGCGGCTCGACGCCGTCGCGCGCGAATGCGCGGCCCGCGGCGCGGTTGCGGACATCCTCGCCCACGATGTGCGCGACGCCGCGGGCCTCGCCGCCGCCCTCGCGGCGCGGGATGCCGCGCAGCCGGTGGACCTGGTGGTGGCCAATGCGGGGGTGGAGGCGAGCATCGGCCCCGATGGCGCGCCCGAGCCGCTGGAGGCGGTGCTGGCGCAAATCGAGACCAACCTTTCCGGCGCCCTGGCGAGCGTGGTGCCGCTGCTGCCCGCCATGCAGGCGCGCCGACGCGGGGCGATCATCCTGGTCTCGTCCCTCGCCGCGCTCGATCCGCTTCCCGACCAGCCCGCCTACGGCGCCAGCAAGGCCGGCCTGCTCGCCTGGGGCGAGGCGGCCCGCCCGTGGCTGCGGCGCTTCGGCATCACCCTCACCGTCGCCTGCCCCGGCTACATCGCCACCGGCATGGCGGAGCGCTACGACGGCTGGCGCCCGCTGGAATGGAGCGCGGAGAAGGCCGCGCGCCACATCGCCCGCGCCGCGGCGCGCGGCCGCGCGCGGGTGGATTTCCCCTGGCCGCTGGTGGCGCTGATCCGCCTGGGCCGGCTGGCGCCGCGCCCCCTGCGGGACGCGGTGCGCGATCTCCTGTTCCGCGCCCGCGTGGACACCGGCGGGCCCTGACAGGGCCTTGGGGGAACTTGTCACGACTTCCCACCGCTCGTCGACCCTGCCATGGTCACCTGCCTCCCGTGGCGACCACAGCTCAGACGGCCCAAGTGCAGAGGCAAAAGACCAGTGGCAGGCTTCACTCTGATGCCGCACGGCCAGAATGGCGACGACATCGCCTTCGATTCTGTACAGAGCGGCATACCCGCACGCCTGGGAAATCGGATCACAGGCCAAGAGGCAAGCGTCGAGAGCTGGATCATCTTCAGCAACCACCAGCGGCCTCACACCGCCCATGGCGGACAACCGCCCGCCGTGGTCTATTTCAGCGCAACCGAATCCGACCAGCATGTACAGACAGTAGCTTAAATCAGCCGGAAACCTGTCCAGGGTTCGGGGAGCAGCTCAGTCATGGACGAATTTTCAAGATCGCTGGCGCTCAGGATGATGAGCGTTCCGGCCGGTAGCGTGAAGTTAAGAGACGATCGAACCCAACTTCAGTGGGTCGTCGAACTGCGGCCGTTCGATATCGCTGCGGCCCCGGTGACTCAGGCTCTCTTTGCGGCGGTCACCGGCATGTCGCCTTCCGCATGCGCAGGCGCCGATTGCCCAGTCGATTGCGTCTCCTGGATCGATGCCGTCACGTTCTGCAATCAGTTATCTGAATACAAGCGGCGCACACCAGCGTATCGGCTCCATGAGGATCGTGAAGGGGCAGATCTGGTGAACGAAGCCGACGGCTATAGGCTGCCGACCGAGGCTGAGTGGGAGTACTCCTGCCGTGGAGGGACTGTTGGCCCCCGATACGGCGACCTCCATGACATCGCTTGGTTCGCTGAAAACTCGGGAGGAAGATCCCAACCAGTGGGTAGCAAGCAACCCAATCCCTGGGGTCTTTACGACATGCTCGGAAACGTATGGGAATGGTGCTCCGACCAATATGATCCTCTTACCTATGGCTCCTATCGAATATTCCGCGGAGGTGGATGGGCGGACGAGGCTAGGCGGTGTGGACGGATTTGGCGGGGTCGAAGCGGGGGGATTCCCTTCCGGCTGTTTCGGTGATTCATAGAGGGTCGGCTTTTGGCGAGGTCGACCATGCTGACGCGGATGACGGACGAGGATTGGGCGGTGGCGCTGGATGTGTTCCACGCCTGCCGCTCGCGGCGGGGCGACAAGGGGCGAGACGACCGCAAGTTCCTCGAAGCCATGCACTATTTCACCGTGCACAACATCTCCTGGCGGGCGCTGCCGGCGGAGTTCGGGTCCTGGAACAGCGTCTGGAAACGGTTCTGGCGGCTGCGCCAGGCCGGCGTGTTCGAGCTGTTCTTCGAAACGCTGGCTTCGCTCAGCCGCACCGCGCATCTGGTTCAGATGTTCGATTCCACCGTGGTGCGTGCCCACGTCTCCGCCGCCGGGGCAAAAGGGGGCAGCAAGGCCACGCCCTCGGGCGCTCACGCGGCGGCTTCTCCACTAAGATCCACCTCAAGAGTGACTTCGAGGGCCACCCGATCGCCTTCCACCTGACCGGCGGCGAGGCCGGCGACAGCCCGCTGTTCAAGCTGCTGCTGGATCTTGGTCCCGATGTGAAGCCCCGCGCGGCGCTCGCCGACAAGGGCTATGACGCCAAGGCCAACCGGGCGCTGGCCCGAGCGCGCGGCATCGCGCCCGCCATCCCGTTCAAATCCAACGCGAAGGATCGTCCCGCCTTCTTCCCGAAGGCGCTCTACAAGGGCCGGGCCCGCATCGAGCAGTGCTTCGGAAAGCTCAAGCGTTTCAAGCGCGTCGCCCTGCGCTGCGAGAAGACAGAGCGCGGCTTCGCCGCAATCGTCGCGCTCGCCTTCTCATTCATCCTCATCAAATCCGTCCACACCGCCTAGAGGTTGCCTGGCAACAAACCGCCGTCGGAGCCACCCGACGTTCCGGATCGATGATCTGGGATTTCGTCTGTGTGCAAATGGCAAATGACGGAAAACTCCGAGAGGGAGCCCGGCCCTGCCGCGTGGACCGGACGGCGCCCGATGAGAGATCGCAGGGCCCTTTCCCCGTGCCTTCCGCCCGAGGATCGGTCGCACCGGCATTTCGGGCCGGAGCACGGTGTCTTCAGGGCGACCGCCTTCGTCCCTCTAGGGCGCCTTGAGGGCGCCTTCGAGGGCGGGGCTTTTGCGGGCCATTCGCGCCCGCCCTTATAGGGGAATGCACGGATGAGCCCCCGCCGGTTCGCAGCGGCCATGGGCTGCGCATCCCGGAGGAAGCGACATCCGCTGCCGCCACGGAATATCCGTATGGGCTTCGCGCGCGCGGCACGGTAGTGAATGCCTTCGGTGGAGAGTCGTCCGTAGCGGCTGGGGAGAGGCGGATGGTGTCCGACAGGAAGATGGCGCGCATGTCCGCCATCGCCGTCCTCGTGGTGGCGGGGTTCTATTTCGCCTGGCAGGCGGTCAGCGTGTTCCTGATGGTGTTCGCGGCCATCCTGGTGGCGGTGGGGCTCCACAGCCTCAGCACCCCCTTCGCCCGGCTCACGCGCATCCGTGAACAATATGCCGTGTTTCCGGTGGCGCTGCTGGTCATGGGCGGCCTCGGGCTCATCGGCTACCTGTTCGGCTCCACCATCGAGACCCAGGTGAGCGAGCTGATCCAGGACCTGCCGGCCGCCTGGAAGGCGTTCGAGGACCGCTTCCACCTGGGCGAGATGATGCCAGAACTGCTGCAGCGGGCCGAGGCCGCCGCCCCGCCCTCCTCCGTCATCCTCACCGCGGTGCAGAACTTCACCACCAATCTGGTGCAGGTGCTGGTGGGGGTGTTCCTGGTGGTGGTGGGCGGGCTTTATTTCGCGGTGGAGCCGCAGCTCTACCGCAAGCTGTTCCTGGCCTTCTGGTCGGAACGCGAACGCCCGCACATCCAGCACCGCATGGGCATCATCACAGACGACCTGCGCTCGTTCCTGAAGGCGCAGGTGATCGCCATGGTGGTGGTGGGCGTGCTCACCTTCGTCGGCCTCACGGTGCTGGGCATCCCCTCGGCGCTGGCGCTGGCGCTGTTCGCCTCGCTGGCGGAGTTCGTGCCCATGGTGGGGCCGGTGGTGGCGGCCATCCCGGCCCTGCTCATCGCCATGACCCTGGGCCTTGATTCGGCGCTGTGGACCCTCGCCATGTTCGTCGCCGTGCAGCAGACCGAGAGCAACCTCATCACCCCCGTGCTGCAGCAGCGCATGGTGTCGCTGCCGCCGGCGGTGACGCTGTTCGCGGTGGTGCTGTTCGGTAGCCTGTTCGGCCCGCTCGGGGTGCTGCTGGCGACCCCACTGACGGTGCTGGTGTTCGCCTCCCTGCGCGAGCCCGCCACACCCGGCCCGGCCTGAGCGCCTCAGCCCCTTCACGGAGGGAGGCGCGCCGCGCGCACGCCCTCGCCGCGCCGGTAGCATCATCCGTGCCGGGGCGGCACGGTTCCGGGCGGAGGCCTCGCGCCGCCGCCGTTTGCCTCCACCGGCCAGCCGTGTATGGTCGCGCGCCCGAAAGTGCCGCCCCCGAAGCGCGCTCCCCGATGTGCTGAAGAGAAGTCCGCATGGCCCGCGATACGCTCGACGCGACCCCGATCACCTCCCGCGGCGAGCTGGTCGCCTGGATGGAGGGGGGCAACAAGCCGGAAAGCGCCTTCCGCATCGGCACCGAGCACGAGAAGATCCCCTTCACCCTCTCCCGCCACGAGCCCGTGCCCTACGAGGGGCCGAAGGGCATCCGCAAGCTGCTGGAGGGCATGCGGATGCTGCTCGGCTGGGAGCCGATCATGGAGGGCGAGCACATCATCGGCCTCGCCGACGTGACCGGCGGCGGCGCCATCTCGCTGGAGCCGGGCGGCCAGTTCGAGCTTTCCGGCGCGCCGCTCTCCACCATCCACGAGACCTGCGCGGAGCTGAACGCCCACCTCGCCCAGGTGCGCGAGGTGGCGCAGCCCCTGGGCATCGGCTTCCTCGGCATCGGCATGAGCCCCAAGTGGAGCCGCTCCGAAACCCCGGTGATGCCCAAGGGCCGCTACAAGATCATGGCCAATTACATGCCGAAGGTCGGCACGCTCGGCCTCGACATGATGTTCCGCACCTGCACCGTGCAGGTGAACCTCGACTTCTCCAGCGAGGCCGACATGGTGCGGAAGATGCGGGTGGGCCTCGCCCTGCAGCCGGTGGCCACCGCCCTCTTCGCCAACTCGCCGTTCACCGAGGGGCGACCCAACGGCTTCCTCTCCTTCCGCTCGCAGATCTGGCGCGACACCGACAACGCCCGCGCCGGCATGCTGCCCTTCGCGTTCGAGGAGGGCTTCGGCTTCGAGCGCTACGTGGACTACGCGCTCGACGTGCCCATGTATTTCGTGAAGCGCGGCGACAGCTACATTGATGTCGCCGGCAGCTCCTTCCGCGACCTGCTGGCGGGCCGCCATCCCGCCCTGCCGGGCGAGGCGGCCACCCTCTCCGACTGGGTGAACCACCTCTCCACCATCTTCCCCGAGGTGCGGCTGAAGCGCTTCCTGGAGATGCGCGGCGCGGACGCCGGCCCGTGGGCGACCCTGTGTGCCCTGCCCGCCTTCTGGGTGGGCCTGCTCTATGAGCGGCAGAGCCTCGATGCGGCCTGGGACCTCGTGAAGGACTGGACCGCCGAGGAGCGCCAGCAATTGCGCGACGACGTGCCCCGCCTCGCGCTCGATGCCGAGGTCCACGGCCGCAAGCTGAAGGACGTGGCGCGGCAGGTGCTCGCCCTTTCCACCGCCGGCCTCGCCCGGCGCGGCCACCTGGACCGGCAGGGCCGGGACGAGACGCGTTTCCTCGCTCCGCTGGAGGAGACCGTCTTCTCCGGCCGCGCGCCCGCGCAGGCGCTGCTCGACCATTTCCACGGCGACTGGAACGGCTCGGTGGAGCCGGCGTTCACCGCGCTCGCCTACTGATCCGCACCCGCCGCCGCCCAGCCATGCGGCGAACGCATGGTGTCCGGGTGCCGCCGCCGGGGCTTCCGCTGGCGTCGAGGCGCCGCTCACACCCTTCGAGCGTCTTCAAGCGAAGCGGGTTCCGGTTCGCTTGAAGAACATGCATCGCGTCAGTAACCGAGCGTGATTTCCGCGCGCAATGCAGGCGGAGAGCGCCCCGGCCGCCCTCGGGCGGCGGGAAAGCCCAGGACATGCCCATGCCGCCGGCCGATGCCCACAGGTCCGCCCCGCTGGGGCCCAGGGATCTCCTGCTCTACGGCATCACCGTGCTCATCTTCGGCAGCGGCTGGCTGCCGCTGCGCATGCAGCTCGGCGTGGTGGCGCCGGAAGTCTCGCTGGTGTGGCGCTTCCTCCTTGCCACGCTGGTGATGTTCGCGTTGCTCGCCGCGCGGCGCGAGCGCCTGCTGTTCCACTGGCGGGACCATCTCGTGTTCGCGCTGCTGGGCGCGACGCTGTTCTCGCTGAACTTCATCACCTTCTATCATGCCGGCTACCACCTGCCCTCGGGCCTGCTCTCGGTGGTGTTCGCGCTGGCGGCGGTGATGATCCCCCTCCTCGGCGCGGCGGCGCTGCGCCAGCCGCTGCATCCGCGCGTGGTGGCGGGGGCGGCGGTGGGGGTTGCCGGCCTCGCCATGGTGTTCGGCCCGTCCCTCGCCTCGGGAGAGGGCATCCAGGGCGCGGGAGAAGGGCTGGCGCTCTCCCTCGCCGGCACCTTCTGCTTCTCCGTGGGCAGCCTCGTTTCCGGCGTGGCGGGACGGCGCGGCTATCCGCTGGTGTCCATGACCGCCTGGGGCTTCTTCTACGGCTTCGTCATGATGCTGGCGCTGGCCCTCGCGCGCGGCGCACCGTTCACGGTGGATTGGAGCGCGCGCTATGTGGGCTCCCTGCTCTATCTGGTGGCGGCGCAGACCCTTTCGGGATTCGCGGTCTATTTCGCGCTCATCCGGCGCATCGGCGCGAGCCGCGCGGGCTATGCGACCGTGCTGTTCCCGCTGGTGGCGCTCGCCCTCTCCACATGGTTCGAGGCGTTCCACTGGACCCTCATGGCAGCGCTGGGCATCGCGCTCATCCTCGCCGGCGCGCTGCTGGTGCTGCTGCCCCGGCGGGCGCGGGCCCGCTGAGGGCCTCGCCCCTTTCTGCAATTTATCAAGCCGGCTGAAGGCCCTAGATGGACCCGGCAGCGGCATCTGCGCCGTTCTGCCGCATGGTGGGAAGGATGCGCGGACGCGCCGCAACCGCCTGCGACACCCCGCCCAAATGCTGGAAAATGAGAGCCTTAAGCTCATTTTGATAGGTTCAGCCTATCGAAAATGACGAATTTATCTATTTTGTTTATCCGCCCCATCCCCATATGTTGCGTCGCGAAGGCTTTCGGCCCTTCTGCACCGCAACCTGACCCAAGGAAATGTCATGTCTCTCGTGAATACCAAGATCAAGCCCTTCAAGGCCCAGGCTTTCAAGGATGGCAAGTTCATCGAGGTGAGCGACGCTGACCTGGCCGGAAAGTGGTCCGTGTTCTTCTTCTACCCGGCCGACTTCACCTTCGTTTGCCCCACCGAGCTCGGCGACGTGGCCGATCACTACGAAGAGTTCAAGAAGCTCGGCGTTGAGATCTACTCGGCCTCCACCGACACCCACTTCACCCACAAGGCCTGGCACGACACCTCCGACACCATCGCCAAGATCAAGTACACCATGCTCGGCGATCCCACCCACGAGCTCTCCACCAATTTCGAGGTGCTCCGCCCCGGCCAGGGCCTCGCCGACCGCGGCACCTTCATCGTGGACCCCAACGGCGTGATCCAGGCCGTGGAAATCACCGCCGAGGGCATCGGCCGTGACGCCACCGACCTGCTCCGCAAGGTGAAGGCCGCCCAGTACGTCGCCGCCCATCCCGGTGAGGTGTGCCCGGCCAAGTGGCACGAGGGCGAGAAGACCCTCGCTCCGTCCCTGGACCTCGTCGGCAAGATCTGATCGCGCCGTCTCAGGGCGCGCCGCGATTTTGATCGCGCGCAAGGCAGCCTTCCCCATCCCTGGGGAAGGCTGCTCCCCCGGCCTCGGGCCGCGGAATGCTCGTTTTACGTTTTTCGGAGGATTGCCATGCTCGACGATGCGATGAAGGCTCAACTCAAGACCTATCTGGAGCGGGTGGTCCGTCCGATCGAGATCACCGCCTTCGTGGACGACGGCGCGCGCTCCAAGGAAACCCTGGAGCTGCTGAACGACATCGTCCCGCTCTCCGACAAGATCACCCTCACGGAGGCGCGCGGCGCCGACGGCGCGCGCGTGCCGTCCTTCGCGCTTACGAGCCCGGGTGAGGACATTCATCTCGTGTTCGCCGGCCTGCCCATGGGCCACGAATTCACCTCGCTCATCCTGGCGCTGCTGCAGACCGGCGGCTACCCGCCCAAGGTGGAGCAGGCGGTGATCGACCAGATCAAGGGCCTCGACGGCGACTTCAGCTTCGAGACCTATTTCTCCCAGTCCTGCCAGAACTGCCCGGACGTGGTGCAGGCCCTGAACCTCATGGCCGTGCTGAACCCCAGGATCAGGCACGCGGCCATCGACGGCGCCCTCTTCCAGAAGGAAGTGGACGAGCGGCAGGTGATGTCGGTGCCCACCGTCTACCTGAACGGCGAGGTGTTCGGCCAGGGCCGCATGGGCGTCGAGGAGATCGTCGCCAAGCTCGACACCGGCGCGGTGGAGCGCGAGGCCAAGCGCCTTGCCGCCCTCGAGCCGTTCGAGGTGCTGGTGGTGGGCGGCGGACCGGCCGGCGCGGCGGCGGCCATCTATGCGGCGCGCAAGGGCATCCGCACCGGCGTCGCGGCCGAGCGCTTCGGCGGCCAGGTGCTGGACACCATGGCCATCGAGAACTTCATCTCCGTGCCCTACACGGAGGGGCCCAAGCTCGCGACCGCGCTGGAGCAGCACGTGCGCGAGTATGAGGTGGACATCATGAACCTCCAGAAGGCCCAGAAGCTGGTGCGGGGGGATGAGTTCATCTCGGTGGAGCTGGCCAGCGGCGCGGCCCTGAAGGCCCGCAGCGTGATCCTCGCCACCGGCGCCCGCTGGCGGCAGATGGGCGTGCCGGGCGAGGACAAGTACCGCTCCAAGGGCGTGGCCTACTGCCCCCATTGCGACGGCCCCCTCTTCAAGGGCAAGCGCGTGGCGGTGATCGGCGGCGGCAACTCGGGCGTGGAGGCGGCCATCGACCTCGCCGGCGTGGTGGCCCACGTCACCCTCATCGAGTTCGACTCCAAGCTGCGCGCCGACGAGGTGCTCCAGCGCAAGCTGAACAGCCTGCCGAACGTGGACATCAGGCTCTCCGCCCGCACCACCGAGGTGCTCGGCGACGGGCAGAAGGTGACCGGCCTCACTTATGAGAACCGCGTCTCCGGCCAGATCCAGACCCTGGAGCTGGAGGGCATCTTCGTGCAGATCGGCCTGCTGCCGAACACCGAGTGGCTGAAGGGCACGCTGGAGCTTTCTCCCCGCGGCGAGATCGTGGTGGACGAGCGCGGCCAGACCTCCCTGCCCGGCGTGTTCGCGGCCGGCGACTGCACCACCGTGCCCTACAAGCAGATCGTCATCGCCATGGGCGAGGGCGCGAAGGCCTCGCTCGGCGCCTTCGACTACCTCATCCGCTCCTCCGCCCCCGGCGAGCCGGAAAGCAAGGCCGCCTGAGGCGGGTGCGACCATCAAGCCAGCCGCCCGTCCGGATCACCCGGACGGGCGGCGCTTCGTGATACGAGATGACACTCCGCGAGCTGCAATATCTCATCGCCCTGGCCGACCACCGGAACTTCCGCCGCGCCGCGGAGGCATGCCTGGTGAGCCAGCCGACCCTCTCCATGCAGATCCGCAAGCTGGAGGAGGAGCTGGGCGTGCCGCTGGTGGAGCGCGCGCCGCGCCGGGTGATGCTGACCCCCGCCGGCCGCGACGCGGTGGAGCGGGCGCGGCGCATCCTGGCCGAGGTGGACCAGATGAAGGAGGCCGCCCGCCGCAGCCGCGCGGCCGAGGGGGGCACCCTGCGGCTCGGCGTGTTCCCCACCCTCGGGCCCTACCTGCTGCCCCACGTCGTGCCCATGATCCGCGCGCGCTTTCCCGAGCTGGAGCTGCTGCTGTTCGAGGAAAAGAGCGCCGATCTGGTGGCGCGGCTGAATGCCGGCACGCTCGATGCCGCCTTCCTGGCGCTGCCGGTGCATGACCACCACCTGCACGACGAGTTCCTGTTCGAGGAACCGTTCCTGCTGGCGGTGCCGGGTGACCACCCCCTCGCAAAGCGGCGCTCCCTGCATCTCGACGAGCTGGGCCAGCACAATCTGATGCTGCTGGAGGACGGCCACTGCCTGCGCGACCAGGCGCTGGAGGTGTGCCAGCTTTCCGGCGCGCGGGAGAAGAGCGAGTTCCGCGCCACCAGCCTGGAAACCCTGCGGCAGATGGTGGTGGCGGGGGCGGGCATCACCCTACTGCCCATGCTGGCGGTCAAGGGCCAGTCGCAGCCGGCCGAGAACATCCACCTGCTCGACTTCCTGGATTCCCACCCCAGCCGGCGGATCGGCCTGCTGTGGCGCAAGACCTCCGCCATGGCGCCGCTGCTGAAGCAGGTGGCGGACATCTGCCGCAAGCTGCCGGAAGATCTGCTGAAACGCGCGGCGTGAGACGCCGGGACCAGGACCATCGTTCCCGGCCCTCGGCCTGAGCCAGCCGTGTTCCGTTCTGACGCCGTCCAGGCCTGGACAAGGGCCCGTGAGAACGAACGCCGGACAGGCTCATGGCATTCGGCGTGAGCCCGCGCTTCGGCGCCGGTCGGCCGGCGGGCACGGCTCGGCGTCACACACCCTCAAGACGGGCACGCCGCTCAGCGGCAGACCACGAACACCGTGAACAGCTTGGCCCGCTCCGCGATGGTCGCCGGGTCCAGCGTCGCGGCATCGGCGGGACCAAGCGCGGGCGTCACCGCATTGCCGTCGAGAAAGGTCTGGGCCACGGAGCTCTTGATGGCGAAGTTCACGTTCTGCGCCAGATCCTTGGTCACAGATGCGAGGCGCAGGGCATTGAGCTTCGACACCACCACGCCGGCGATGTTGCCGTGCTGGTCCATCAGCGGGCCGCCGCTGTTTCCGGGCTGCACCGGCGCGGAAATCTGCAGCATGCGGCTGTCGTCGTTGAGGCCGGAGGTGGCGGTGACGTTGCCCACTGTGAAGTTGCCGGAGCTGGCGAGGATGCCGGCGAGCGGAAAGCCGTAGATATAGATGCTGTCGCCGATGCGGGTGCGCGGCGCGAGGGCCGGCACCGGGCCGGCCGGTCCGTTCACGGCCTTCAGCAGGGCAAGGTCGTTGGTGGCGTCGCGGGCGATCACCTGCACCGGCTCGCTCACCGCGCCTTGCCGGGTGATCTCCACCTTCTTGCATCCGTCGATGACGTGGTGATTGGTGAGCACGTGGCCGCTGGCGCTGACGAAGAAGCCGGTGCCGGAGCTGGTGCCCTCGCCCTTCGGGTCGTCCTTCGGCGTGGAGCGGGCCTGGGCGGGCTCCCGCCCCTCGCGCTTCAGGTAGGCGATGAGGTCCTTCTGGCAGTCGATGACCGCCTCCAGCGCCGCCATGGAGCCGGAGAGGGAGAGCCGCGTGATGCTCTTGCCCTCATAGCGCACGTCGAGCCCGCCCGCGCGGGCGAGATCGACCATGAAGCTGTCCTTCAGGTCAGTGCCCACCAGGCTCTTGCCGGCCTCGGATTCCGCCCCGGTGAAGTTGCCGTGCCAGCGGCCGCCGCCGCGCGCCAGCATCTGGATCTTGTAGGACTTTCCGGCCTCGATCGAGCGCCAGCGGGGATTCGACAGGCCGAAGAAGGATTTGCCGCCGTCCGCGAAGCCGAACCAGACGGTGGTCTGGTCCTCGTATTTCGCCTTGGCGAGGCAGCCGGCCGCCTTGGTGTTGACGCCGATATCCCACCCGCGCACCTCGGTCAGCGGCTCGTCCATGGCAAGCAGGCCCTGGGCCCGCGCCTCAGGCCCCGCCGCCAGCAGACCGGCGAGCAGCAGCAGCGCGCCGAGGAACCGCGCCGTCACCCTCCGCAGGGGCAGCCACGCCTTCGTCATGGCTTGGACGACACCGGAACCGCCTCGGAGGCGGGCTTCGCGAAGGGGTCGTCACCGGCGCTCGCCTGGGCGGATGCGGTGCCGGACGACTTGCCGCCGGCGATCTTCTTGCTGTTCTTCTGCCCGGAGCTGCGGGAGGAGGTCTTGGGCTTGGCCGGGCGCGGAGCAGCATGGGCGCGGCCGGCGCCCGACATGGCGCCCAGCACCGCCGCCCCCACCACGGCCCCAGCGACGATGCCGAGCGCGGTGCGCGCCGAACCGGCATGGGCCGACGCCGGCACCAGCAGCAGCGACGCCGCCATGACCGCCACAACCTTGAACGGCGCGCCGCCGAGAATTCCGATCCGCATGGCCCCAGCCCCCTGGAAGTCAACGCTCAAGCGCACGCGAAGCGCCCGCATCACGATCTGATTACCAAACGTTAATGCTCGCCAAAATTGTTTTCAAGAGCGCGGACCACACAATCGCCGATGGAGGCGCCGCATTGAGTTGTGGCATTTTTTCGTTCGACACACGAAAACGTGATCGAAAAATGGAATGGCTCCAGACGGCCGCAGCGCAGCATTTCACGCGGCTTGCCCGGAGTTTTCCACCCTGAGGGGACATTCCACAGTTGCGGCACGTCAATGCGGCGATACATTCCGCCTCCAATGTCGGCGGCAGGTACGCCGCGGCGGTGGATGTCGGATGCTTTGAAGCCGGCCCGTGGGCGTGATCGGCCCGCGATTCCCGGAAGCGGGGCGCCCCGATCCCGCCGCCGCCCGCACCCGGAGGCTTTGCGATGGACAACGACGTTTCAGGCAGACGCAGGTCGAGGTGGAAGGTGGTGGGCGCGCTCGCCGCCGCCGCCATGGTGGTGGGCGCGGGGGTCTTCTGGTGGGTGGTGACGCCGCCTCCGGTCGAGAACGCCGGCCGCGCCCTGCCCAAGACGGCGGATGCCGACCTGATCGCGCGCGGCAAGTATGTCGCCGAGCTGGGTGACTGCGTGGCCTGCCACACCGCGCCGGGCGGCCATCCCATGGCCGGCGGCCTGCCCCTCGAGACGCCCTTCGGCGTGATCTACTCCACCAATATCACGCCCGATGCGAAGGACGGCATCGGCAAGTACAGCTTCGGCGCGTTCGACCGCGCCATGCGCCACGGCGTGACGGCGGACGGCCGGCACCTCTACCCGGCCATGCCCTACCCCTCCTATGCCAAGGTGGCGCCGGACGACATGTATGCCCTCTACGCCTATCTCATGCAGGGCGTGGAGCCGGTGGCGGCGCCGAACAAGCCGCTCGGCATCTCCTTCCCCTTCAACCAGCGCTGGGGCCTCGCCTTCTGGCAGAAGGCCTTCATGGACAACCGCGGGTTCGAGCCCGACCCCACCAAGGATGCGGTGTGGAACCGTGGCGCCTATCTGGTGGAGGGGCTCGGCCATTGCGGCGCCTGCCACACCCCGCGCGGCATCGGCTTCCAGGAAGTCGCCATGTCCGGCCGCGGCCCGAACGGCGACAAGTTCGTCTCCGGCGCCAAGGTGGAAGAGTGGAACGCCATCAACCTGCGCGATCTGTGGACGGTGCCCGACACGGTGGAGCTGCTGAAGACCGGCCAGAACCGCTTCGCCACCGTCTCCGGCTCCATGACGGAGGTGATCCACAATTCCACGCAGCACTTCAGCACCGATGACCTGATCGCCATCGCCACCTATCTGAAGTCGCTGCCCACGGCCCACCCGCACGAGGTGACGCCCCTGCCGGTGGACGACGCCGTGCCGGAGGCCATGTTCACCACCCGCGGCGGCCTCGCCTACGCGCAGTTCTGCACCGATTGCCACCGGCTGAACGGCGCGGGCGTGCCCAAGGTGTTCCCGCCGCTCGCCGGCAACCCGACCGTGATGTCGGACGATCCGGCGACGCTGATCCACATCACCCTCAGCGGCTGGAAGACGGCCGAGACCAACGCCTATCCCCGCGTCTTCACCATGCCCGGCTTCGCCCGGCTGGATGACCAGGAGGTGGCGGAGATCCTCACCTTCGTCCGCTCGAACTGGGGCAACAAGGCGCCGGCCGTGACCGCCGAGCAGGTGAAGAAGGCTCGCGCCCTCATCGATCCCAAGATCGACGCGTCGAAGTTCGAGACGCCGCGCCTCGCCAACCTGCTGAACGAGCCGAACGCCAAGCAGCTGGTGTGGGGCATGCGCCTCAACACCGAGACCCACACCCTGCTGCCCAAGAATGTCGGCGACGTGCTCAACTGCACGAGCTGCCACCTCAACGGCGGCACCGTGGCCGATGGCTCGCCCTATGTGGGCGTCTCCGCCATGTTCCCGAGCTACGCGCCCCGCGCGGGTCGCGAGATCACGCTCGAGGACCGCATCAACGGCTGCTTCCTGCGGTCCATGAACGGCAAGGCCCTGCCGAAGGAGGGCGAGGACATGAAGGCCATGGTCGCCTACTTCAACTGGATGAAGGGCGCCACCAAGCCGGAGGACAAGGTGGAAGGCCGCGGCGTCGGCAAGATCGACAAGAACATCAAGCCCAACGTGGAGAACGGCAAGCTGGTCTATGCGGCCCAGTGCGCCGTCTGCCATGGCGCCGACGGCGAGGGCCTGCAGGACGCCAAGGGCAACTTCGTCTACCCGCCGCTGTGGGGCGACAAGTCCTTCAACATCGGCGCCGGCATGGCCCGCACCTACACCGCCGCCGCCTTCGTGAAGCGCAACATGCCCATCGGCTTCCACGAGAAGTTCCCGCTGGGCCAGGGCGGTCTCTCGGACCAGGACGCGGTGGACGTGGCGGAATTCTTCACCCACATGCCGCGGCCGGATTTCGCGCCCAAGGTCAACGACTGGCCGAAGGGCGGCAAGCCCGCCGACGCCCGCTACTGACCCCGCATCCCTGCGCCTTCCCTGGAAGGCGCAGGGCCACTTGCGGCTCTCCCGATCATGAAGCGCCCGGGCCCCCACGGCCCGGGCGCTTTTCTTTTCACCTCGGGAACAGGGCGGCGGCGCGCCCGTGCGCCGACCAGGAGGCTTGGCCGTTCCCCGGCGTCCTTGCGTGGCACGTGGGTGAATGGGCCGCTCGCGAACACCATGGGTCCGCACCTGCACGAAGGACGAGACGGCCGCCGCTTCGAAAGCGAGTGTGCCGCATGGGAAGCGGCGCGGTCGGCGGCGCCTTTTCCGGCGGCCCGATCCGTCGGTCACGCCCCGTTGGCGCTGCGCCACTGGTGGGGGGTGTCGCCGGCGAAGCGGCGGAAGACGGTGGTGAAATGAGCCTGGGTCTGGAACCCCACCGCCAAAGCGATCTGCACCAGCGGCTCGCGGCTCTCCCGCATCATGCGTTGCGCCTGCTCGATGCGCCGCCGCAGCAGGAAGGCGCGCGGCCGCTGGCCGGTGGCCACGCGAAACTGGGCCGCGAAGTGCATGCGGCTGAGGCCGGCGGCGGACGCCATGTCGGCCAGGGTGACCGGCTCGGCGAGGTGAGCGTCCACGAAGGCCAGCACGCGCTTGAGCCGCCATGCCACGAGGCCCGACCGGGGCCGGCGCGACGTCTGCTCGGGCCCGCCGGAGGGCAGAGGCGCCGGCACGGCGCAGGGCGCGGTGGGCTCAGCTACGTCCGCTGCGGGCTCCGCCTGCGGCCGCGCCCGGCCCAGCATGCGGGCGACCACGGCGAGGCGCAGCGCATCCGCATAGAGGCCGGCGAAGGCGTCGGTGCTGCGTTCGGCGGCGGCGAGCGCGCGGGACAGGGTCTCCACCACCGTGTCGCCCGCCATGGCAGGGCGCTGGCCGGCGAGCCGGGCGGCCTCCCCGGCCCCCACACGGAAGTGGATCGTCTCGCCCGCCCGCCTTCCTTCACCGGAACCGGAACTGATGGCGATTTCCACCCCCATGTGGGCGAGCCGCACACGCAGGGTTTCGCCGTCGTCCCCGGCGGCGTCCGGCATCAGCCAGGGAAAGGGCGGGGGAAGGAGGCAGGCAGCGTCGGCCGCGACGGGAGCTGGCAAGGCGTGAACGGACATGGACCGGACCCCTCTGGTCTTCATGGCTCGGAACGGCCATCTGGAAGCCCGGCGAACCGGCGGCGATCTTGCGCCGCGGCGGCCGGAAACTCCTGGAAATGGCGATGTCCGAAGACTAGCAGCGGCCCTTTCAGCCTCCATTCTACCTGCGTTTCGCCGTGCATATGATGGGGTTGGCCGCCCCATACCAAGGTATGTTCGGGCAAGGCTGCGCCGTGCTATCGCGATAGACTGGGCGACAGCTCCAGCGCCCATGGTGGGGCGGCCCCTGCGTCAGCCCGGCCGGGGCGCCGGCAACGCCATTCGCCCGAGGCGCGAGAGAGGCATCGCATGTCATCCTGGGAACGCTCCGCCCCCGTGGCCGAAGACAGCGGCATGCGCGGCCGGCTCGCGCAGACGGCCGTGGCGATGCTGGCGGCGGCCATCTTCCTCGTCGACACCTTCTCGCCCCTCGATATGGCGATCGCGGTGCTCTACGTGGTGGTGGTGCTCATCGCCGCCGGCGTCGCGGAACAGCGGGGCCTGCTGCTGATCGGGGGCACCTGCATCGCCCTCACGCTGCTCAGCTTCGCCATCACCCATACCCACGCCTATGACATTGCCTCCACCATGCGCTGCGTGGTGAGCCTCGCCGCCGTCAGCGTCACCACCCTGCTGTCGCTCCGTAACCAGGAGGCGACGCGCGCCCTGCGCGAGAAGGCGGAGCTGCTCGATCTTTCCCACGACGCCGTCTTCGTGCGCGCGCCGGACGACACCATCACCTATTGGAACCGCGGCGCGGAGGAGCTTTACGGCTGGTCCCGGCACGAGGCCATCGGCCAGCCTGCGGCCCACCTGCTGCGCACGCGCTTTCCCGCCCCGCGCGCGGCCATCCGCGCCGAGCTGCTGCGCACCGGCCGCTGGGACGGGGAACTGCTCCACACCCGGCGCAACGGCGGCCTCGTCACCGCCCTGAGCCGCTGGTCGCTCCGGCGCGACGAGCGCGGGCGCCCCGCCGCGACCATGGAGACCAACAGCGACATCACCAGCCGCAAGCGCGCCGAGGACGAGCTGCACCAGGCCCAGGCGGACCTCGCCCATGTCACCCGAGTCGCCACCATGGGCGAGCTGACCGCCTCCATCGCCCATGAGGTGAACCAGCCCCTCGCGGCGGTGGTCACCAACGGCGAGGCCTGCCTGCGCTGGCTCGGCCGGGCGGTGCCGGACCTCGGCGAGGCGGAGGCCACCGTGCGGCGCATGATCGCCGACGCCCGCCGCGCCAGCGAGGTGGTGGCGCGCCTGCGCGCCCTGGCCCGGCGCGCCGAGCCCGAGCACCTGCCGCTCGATGCCGCCGAGATGGTGGCGGACGCCCTGACACTGATCGAGCGCGAGCTCTCGAACCACCATGTGCGCCTGGAGGCCGATCTGCCCGCCGGCCTGCCGCCGGTGCCGGGAGACCGGGTGCAGTTGCAGCAGGTGGTCATCAACCTCGCGCTCAACGCCATTCAGGCCATGGACGCGGTGCCGGAGGAACGGCGCCGGCTCGCCATCGGCATCGCGCCCCAAGCGCCGGAAGCGGAGGGGGCGGGCGGCATCGCCATCACCATCGCCGACACCGGGCCTGGAGTGGACGAGGCGGCGCTGCCGGTGCTGTTCGACGCCTTCTACACCACCAAGCGGGATGGAATCGGCCTCGGCCTCTCCATCTCCCGCTCCATCGTGGAGGCGCACGGCGGGCGCATCGCCGCCGCCCGCGAGGCGACCGGCGGCCTGCGCTTCACCCTCACCCTCCCCGCCGCCGAGGACCGTGCATCGTGAACCGCCCCCTGCCTCCCCGCTCCGCGCCGCCCGCGCGCGATCCCCTGGTGATCGTGGTGGACGACGACCCCTCGCTGCGCGAAGCTCTCTCCAGCCTGTTCCGCTCGGTGGGGCTGGATGTGGCGCTGTTCGCCTCCGCCGCCGAGCTGCTGGCGGCGACGCTGCCGGACGCGCCGCGCTGCCTGGTGCTCGATATCCGCCTGCCGGGCGTGAGCGGGCTCGATTTCCAGGCCCAGCTCGGCCGCGGCGAGAACGACATGCCCATCATCTTCATGACCGGGCACGGCGATATCCCCATGACCGTGCGCGCCATGAAGGCGGGAGCGGTGGACTTCCTCACCAAGCCCTTCCGCGACCAGGACATGCTGGATGCGGTCGCCGCCGCCATCAGGATCGACGAGGCCCGGCGCGAAACGCGCCGCCAAGCCTCCCGCCTCGACAGCCTCTACGCCGCCCTCACCCCGCGCGAGCAGCAGATCATGACCCTCGTCACCCGCGGCCTGATGAACAAGCAGGTGGCCGCCGAGGTGGGGCTCAGCGAGATCACGGTGAAGATCCACCGGGGCAACGTGATGCGGAAGATGGAGGCGCGCACCCTCGCCGACCTGGTGCGCATGGCCGAGGCGCTCGGCCTCGGTCCGGCGAAGGGGTGAGCAGGCAAACGTGTGTATGATTCATCCGGCGCGCGGCTCCAGGCTATAGTCGCTCAAAGTCCTCCGCAGCGAGCTGCGCCGGAAGAAAAGTCTTGAGGTAGATCGAAGTGTCTCCTGCCCCGATGATCACGATCATCGACGATGACGAATCCGTTCGCGTCGCGACCGAAAGCCTCGTGCGGTCTCTGGGGTTCGGCGCGAAGGCCTTCGCCTCCGCCGAGGATTTCCTAAGGTCACCGCTTCTCGGCCATACCGACTGCGTCATCACCGATGTGCAGATGCCCGGCATGACCGGGGTGGAACTCCACGGCCACCTGAGGGCGCGGGGCGATCTCACGCCCCTTATCTTCATCACCGCCTTCCCGGAGGAGCGCATCCGCCGGCAGGTGGACGCGGCCGGCACGTTCGGCTTCCTCGCCAAGCCCTTCGATGGCAACCTGATGATCGCCTGCATCGACGAGGCGCTGAACGCCGGCGCGCGCCAGGGCTGAGGCCGCAGCACCGGAGCCGGCCAAACCCAGGGATGAGCGGCGCACGCGACAGGCCAATTCAGCCCGGAGACGCCCTCTTCCAGCTTTCCATCGTCAATGGCGCCACGGGCGGATGTATTCCCAGGATATGGGAATGTCGATCCATCCGCCGGGCGCCGACATAAGGAAAGCCGCCATGAATACGCAAGGCATCCAGGCCCGCCGGGCCGCCCCGCTGCACACGCCCATCGATCTCGGCAGGACGCCAGCCGCGATATCTCCGTCGCTCTCGCCGGCCTTCTCGCCGATGCCTTCGCCCTCTACATGAAGACGAAGAACTTCCATTGGCACATGTCCGGCCTCCACCTCCGCGACGACCACCTCCTGCTCGACGAGCAGGGCGCGCAGATCTTCGCCATCACCGACGACATCGCCGAGCGGGCGCGCAAGCTGGGCGGCACCACGCTCCGCGCCAGGCCACATCCAGCGCCTGCAACGCCTCGCGGACAACGACGCCGATTTCGTCACGCCCGAGGACATGCTGGCCGATCTGGCCGAAGACAACCGGCGCTTCGTCTCCTTCCTGCGCGAGGTGCACGGCGTGTGCGAGGTCCACGAGGATGTCGCCACCGCCAGCCCGGTGGCGGTCTGGATCGACGAAGCCGAGCGCCGCGCGTGGCTCCTCTACGAATCCACCCGAGGCGCCCGGTAGTGCTGTTTCGAGCGAAGCGGAAACCCGTTCGCGTGAAGAAAGCGCGTGGCCTCGACAATCCGCAGCGTTTCCCCGATTCCGCGAAACCGGGAAACGCTGCGGGCCCGGCCCCGCCGGCCCTTCAGGAGCCGCGCCGCAGCAGCTGCGCGCGCACCTGGAGGGCCGTGGCGACGGCGCCGAAGGCGATGCCCAGGGCGCACACCAGCGGCCAGCCGCCCTCCGCCCAGGCCAGCATGGCGAGCGCCGAGCCGAGCGCGCCGCCGATGAACATGGTGCCCATGAACACGGTGTTGATGCGCGCCCGCGCCTGGGGGCGCAGCGCGTAGACGATGTGCTGGTGGGACACCAGGGCGGCCTGGATGCCGAAATCCAGCAATATGCAGCCGATCACCAGCCCCGCCAGCCCGCCCCAGGCGCCGAACAGCAGCCAGGACGCGAGCGTGGCGAGCACCCCGAGCAGCACCGCGCGGGCGGGTCCGTGCCGGTCGGCGAAGCGGCCCGCGAGCGGCGCCACCAGGATGCCGACCGCGCCGACGAGCCCGAACAGGCCGGCGATATCCGCCCCCAGATCGAACCGCGGCGAGGCGAGCCGGAAGGGCAGGATGGTCCAGAACACGGTGAAGGCGCCGAACAGCGCCGCCTGCGTCACCGCCGCGAGGCGAAGCTGCGGGAACTCGCGCCACAGGCCGACGACGGAAACCAGGAGCGAGCCGTAAGGCAACCCGGCATCGGGCCGGCTGCGCGGCAGCATCACAGCCATGAGCCCGCCGGCGGCAAGCGACATGGGCACCGCCACCCAGAACATCTCGCGCCAGCCGCCGTGGGTGGCGACGAAGCCGGCCAGCGTCCGGCTGAGCAGGATGCCGCTCAAGAGCCCGGCCATCACCATGCCCACGGTGGCGCCCCGCCGCTCCGGCGCGGCGAGGTGCGCCGCCAGCGGCACCACCTGCTGCGCCACGGTGGAGGCGAGCCCCACCGCGAACGAGGCGAGCGCCAGCACCAGGGCGTTCGGCGCGGACGCCGCCAGCACCAGCGCGGCCGCCAGCACCATGAACTGCACCACGATCAGCCGCCGCCGCTCCACCAGGTCTCCCAGCGGCACCAGCAGGAACAGGCCCACCGCGTAGCCGAGCTGGGTGGCGGTGGGAATGGCGGCGGTGAGGCGGCCCGGCAGCTCGCCCTCGATCACCGCCAGCATGGGCTGGTTGTAATAGATGTTGGCGACGGCGATGCCCGCCGCCGCGGCCATGGCCAGGGTGGCGCCCGAACCGGCCACGGGGGCCGGCGTCTCGCGCGATGTCATGTCGCTCTCCAATGGAGGCCGGCGGCAGCGGGCGCGATGCGCGCCGCTCCCCGGCCACGGGGAGACCGGAACATGCCGTAGCCGGCGGCCGCTGTCTTCTTCTTCGCACGCCCACCGGGCGAGGCGGCGGGCACATCGCCGCCAGCGGAGCACACATGCCGCTACGGCAGCGCAATCCCGGACATGTAGTTTCGCGCCTTGCCAGCGAAAGGAGCTTGTCGCAAAACCGACACCTCCCCTCGCCACCTAAAGTATAACTTGACGCTTATAACAATTTCTATTTTTGGCCACATCGACACACTTGCCAACCAAAGACCTCCATCCCGCACTTTCCGACTATACATCCGGGCGCACCCGTTCCATGAATCGAACGTAACCGCATGTCTTGATGGGGGTCATCTGACATGAGTTCGTTCTCGCTCAAGGTTCGCCTTCTCTTCCTGGTCACCACATTCATGGCGGGGCTCGTGGCCATCACCGCCGTGTTCCTGGTCGACCTGTATTCAAGCATGATGAACGAGAGGAAGGGCGAGATCCGCCACATCGTCGAGGTCGCGGTCTCCCAGCTCAAGGGGCTGGACCAGGCGGTGCGCGACGGCCGCCTCACCAAGGCCGAGGCGCACGAGCGCGCCGCCGACATGATCCACGCCATCCGCTTCGACGGCGGCAACTACCTGTTCGTCTACAGCTTCGACAGCACCACCCTGCTGCACGGCACCCGCGCCGACCGCGAGAACAGGGACGCCTCCGGAGAGAAGGACGCCTACGGCACGCTGTTCGCCCGCCAGCAGGTGGCGCACGGCAAGGCCGGCAGCGGCTATACCACCTATTACTTCCCCAGGGCCGGCGATGACCCTACCCCGCGCCAGAAGATCTCCTTCGAGATGGGCTTCGCCCCCTGGGAATGGGTGGTCGCCGGCGGCGTCTACGTGGACGACATCGACAGTGCCTTCTATGCCCAGCTGCGGGTGCTCGGCGCCATCATCGCGCTGGTGCTGATCGTCCTGGGCGTCGCGTCCTACCTCTTCTCGCGCTCCATCTTCGGGCCGCTGGAGCGCCTTTCGGGCGAGCTGCGCGCCATCGGCGACGGCAACCTCGACGTGGATATCTCCACAGCCCGGCGCCGTGACGAGATCGGCGCCATCGGCAAGAGCGTGGTCTACATGCGCGACCGGATGCAGGAAGGTGACCGGCTGAAGCAGCAGCAGGCCGAGCAGGAGCGGGCCGAGCACGAGGCCGTCGCCCGCCGCGAGCAGCTCGCCAAGGGCTTCGTGGAGCACATGCAGCGCCTCGCCACCGGCTTCGCCACCTCCTCGCGCGAGGTGGCCGACGCGGCGCGCAACCTCTCCGCCACCGCCGAGGAGACCTCGCGGCAGGCGCAAGCGGTCGCCGGCGCGGCCGAGGAGGCGTCCTCCAACGTGCAGACCGTGGCCGCTTCCTCGGAGGAGATGGCGGCCTCGATCCACGAGATCAACGGCCAGGTGAGCACCTCCGTGCGGATCGCCGACAGCGCCTTCACGGAGGCGGAGACCTCAAACGCCCGCATTTCCGACCTCGCGACCGCCGCCTCCGCCATCGGCGACGTGGTCAACCTCATCAAGTCCATCGCCGACCAGACCAACCTGCTGGCTCTCAACGCCACCATCGAGGCGGCGCGGGCGGGAGAGGCGGGCAAGGGCTTCGCGGTGGTGGCCTCCGAGGTGAAGGAGCTCGCCGCCCAGACCGCCAAGGCCACCGAGGACATCCGCGCCAAGGTCGGCGAGATCCAGGAGGCTACCGACAGCTCCGTGCAGTCCGTGAGCGGTATCGCCCGTGTCATCGGAACGGTCAGGGAGATCGCGGAGGCCATCTCCCGCGCCATCGAGCAGCAGAGCGCCGCCACGTCGGAAATCGCCCAGAACTGCCAGCAGGCGGCCACCGGAACTCATCAGGTGATGCAGAACATCTCCGGGGTCGGGCAGGCGGCGGGCATGACGGGCTCCGCCTCCACCCAGCTCATGACCCTTTCGAGCGGCCTCTCCGACCAGGCCCACGAGCTGCGGCAGGCGGTGGACGACTTCGTCACCAGCTTCGCGGCGGCGGCCTGAGGCAACCGGCGGAACGGCATTCGAACCGGAAAGCGCGGCGCCGGCCGCCGCGCCTAGGATGAGGCCCGATCCGACCGCGCGGCGAACACGGCATCCGCCGCGCCCGGAAAGGCCGGACCGTCGCGCCCGAAGGCGTTGCGGCGGATCGATGGCACAGGCAGCAAGCGCGCCCGCCGCGGCCCCGCGTCCCGAGGTCCTCCGGGGCGGAGCCGGCGCGGATTGCCCGGAAGGAAGATCTCGATGTCCACAGCCTCCCGCGTCCTCGCCTCCCTCAAGGCCTCCATCGGCGACATCGTGTTCGGGATGGAGGACGGCACCGTCTCCATCTTCGGCCTCGTGTTCGGCGTCGCCATGAGCACCGACGATCCCCGCACGGTGCTCATCGCCGGCGCCACCGGCGCGGCGGCCGCCGCCGTCTCCATGATGGCGGGCAGCTATCTGGACGCGGAATCGGTGCGCGATGCCCGCACCGCGCGGCGGGAAGGGACGCTGGACCCGGAGGCCGTGCGCACCGAGACGGCCGCCATCACGACTGCCCTGGCGCGCGGCGGCATGGCTCAGGACGACGTGGAGCGGGTGGCGGATGCCCTCGCCCGCGCGCCACGCGCCGCGGCCGGCCTGCGCACCGAGCTGGACGAGGCGGGCGACGGCGCCACCCCCGCCACCCATGCCTTCTGGATGTTCGTGTCCGACCTGTTCGCGGGCTTCACGCCGGTGCTGCCCTTCGCCTTCCTGCCCATGGAGAGCGCGCGCATCGCCTCGCTCGTCCTCACCACCGTGCTGCTGGTGGCGCTGGGCGTGGGGCGCGGGCTGGTGGCCCACCGCCCGGTGCTGCGAGCGACTTTGGAGACCCTCGCCATTGCCGCCTCGGCCGCCGTGGCCGGCGTGGTCATGGGGCGCCTGCTCTCCTGACGCGCCCGGCGTGCAAACCCGCCCGATCGATGCAGCCCCAGCCGCAGGCGGACGAAGACCACCGCGTCCGAGGCGGCGATTGCGAAACCGAAGCTGACCGCCTCCGCCCCCGTGGCCGACATCATCCGAGGTGCCAGCTCTCCTAGGCGGTGTGGACGGATTTGATGAGGATGAATGAGAAGGCGAGCGCGACGATTGCGGCGAAGCCGCGCTCTGTCTTCTCGCAGCGCAGGGCGACGCGCTTGAAACGCTTGAGCTTTCCGAAGCACTGCTCGATGCGGGCCCGGCCCTTGTAGAGCGCCTTCGGGAAGAAGGCGGGACGATCCTTCGCGTTGGATTTGAACGGGATGGCGGGCGCGATGCCGCGCGCTCGGGCCAGCGCCCGGTTGGCCTTGGCGTCATAGCCCTTGTCGGCGAGCGCCGCGCGGGGCTTCACATCGGGACCAAGATCCAGCAGCAGCTTGAACAGCGGGCTGTCGCCGGCCTCGCCGCCGGTCAGGTGGAAGGCGATCGGGTGGCCCTCGAAGTCACTCTTGAGGTGGATCTTAGTGGAGAAGCCGCCGCGTGAGCGCCCGAGGGCGTGGCCTTGCTGCCCCCTTTTGCCCCGGCGGCGGAGACGTGGGCACGCACCACGGTGGAATCGAACATCTGAACCAGATGCGCGGTGCGGCTGAGCGAAGCCAGCGTTTCGAAGAACAGCTCGAACACGCCGGCCTGGCGCAGCCGCCAGAACCGTTTCCAGACGCTGTTCCAGGACCCGAACTCCGCCGGCAGCGCCCGCCAGGAGATGTTGTGCACGGTGAAATAGTGCATGGCTTCGAGGAACTTGCGGTCGTCTCGCCCCTTGTCGCCCCGCCGCGAGCGGCAGGCGTGGAACACATCCAGCGCCACCGCCCAATCCTCGTCCGTCATCCGCGTCAGCATGGTCGACCTCGCCAAAAGCCGACCCTCTATGAATCACCGAAACAGCCGGAAGGGAATCCCCCCGCTTCGACCCCGCCAAATCCGTCCACACCGCCTAGCACTACTTTGGCAGAATCAGATTGCTTGAGGACGGCTCTGCGGACCTGAGGCAGGGTCGCTCTCGGTGGCCCCCTCCGCAGGCTTTTTTCTCCTGTGACCTGCTCCAGGCGCCGATGCTGCAGGAAGGCGTAGGCGATCATGGTCATCAGGCATGATGGTGGAGGCCGCGCCAGGAGCGGCCCTCGAAGTGGTCGAAGCCCAGCTCCTCCTTCATCTGCTGGTGGCCCTGCTCGCACACCCGGCGCTCCTTGATGGCGGCGGCGAGCTTTTTAAGGGAGGCTCCGGCCTGCAGGTTGGAGAGATAGCATTTGCGCTCCCCCGAGCTGTGCCACTCGCCTACCAGCCAGGCCTCCTCTCCCGGCATGTGCTGCTGGCCCTAGTCGTGGATACGCTGGGGCGGTCCATCGGCGATGCGGATGCGGCAGGCGGCAAAGCGGGCGCTCAATGGCCCCTTGGTGCCACGCCGCCAGGAGAGCTTGCGCCATCGCGTCTCGGCCAGCACCGTCTCGGCAGACACCGACAGTTGGTCGGGGATCGGGTTCTTCCGAGGCCGGCCGCGCACGGCTACGGAGAAGACGAGCGCGACATTGGTCGGGTAGACCTTCCGGTGCTTGGGGATGCCCACGGCCCAGGTGAGACCGCGCCCGCTCAAGCCCTGGCGGAAGGACGCGGACAGGCCATAGCCGGAATCGGCCAGCACCAGACCGAAGCGCACGCCCTGCACCATGACGCGGTCGATCTCCCGAAGGGCGATCTCCGGCGTGGAGCACGGCCCCTGAAACGGCTCCGGCATGCCGGCAGTGATCATGCGGGCGACATCATCGGTCCAGCCCTCTGGCAGGAACAAGCACAGGGAAACCAGGGTCTGGCAGTTGGCGCACTCGCCCAGCATGGAAGCGCATTGCGGCGCGCCCCCCACCGAGCGCCGGCCCTTCTTGGGCAGGCCGGTGTCGTCGATGACGAGGACGGCATCGGGTCCACCCACGAGACGATCCGCGGTGCGGGCAAGCTCCGTTTCGAGCAGGCCGTCATCCCATAGGCCATCCCAGATGAAATGATGGAACCGGTCATACCGTGCCGAACCAAACCGCTCGGCCATGGGCTGCATGCTCTTGCGTTCGCCCGAACCGATCAGGCCGGCCACGTAGAGCGGGCATATCTGCCGCCGTTTCTTGTGCCCCAGCAGGGCGGCCACGAACGGCTTCAGGAACTCTCTCTGAGCGCCTCATCCCAGCTCGCCATGGCCCGCGCCCCGATCCGAGCGCAGACCTCAATACCTCAAGATTATCAATCCATTAATCCGCTAAAGTAGTGCTAGGTTCTGTTGACGAATAGGATCCCCCTTCGGGGCAGGAGGTGATTCAAAGTTGCTTTTGAAAGGAAGCGGAGTTAATTCCAGACCTAATGAGCGACGATGAATGAGCCTTCTTCGAGCCGTTCGTGACAACGCGCGGACCGCATAGCGGTCACTGGCCTCAGGATCATCGGCTCGTTCTCGACGGTATCTGCTGGATCACGGCATGGTGACGAGCCGGAGCCTCATCAGCACGGGCACCACTTCGAGTAACTCATTGAAACGCGCCGCAAGCGAACGAAAGGCCGGCGCCTGGGCGTGGGCTTCCAGTGCGGCTTCGCTCGACCACTCTTCCAGCATGACGACGCGGTGTTCGTCCTCCACATCGACATTCATATCGTAGCGCAGGCAGCCCGGCTCCGTCCGGACGCCGGGAATGATGGCCGCAAGCGCATCTTTCAAGGCCGCGGCGCTGCCGGCCCTGGCGGTCAGGATCGCAACCAGCCCGATCTTCTTTGCTTCACCATCGCTCATGGCACGTCCTGTCAGATGTTTGCGGATGCGGCCCCACGCCCCGCCGGTGCCCGGCATGTCGAGCACGACGGGGGGGGGGGCTCCTCAGAAGCCTTCGACGACCATAGTGCCCCTCGGTTTGCGCTCTTGATGGCAGCATGGGCCATGTTCAGGTTGACCACATTGATCGGGCGCAAAGCTTCGGTCATGGTGGTGCGGACCTTGCCAGCGTCGACCAGGCCGGTCACCGCATCGAGCAATTTGCCCCGCTCAGCCGCGTCGGACGTCCCGAAAAATGGAACGCGTGAACATCAGCGCTTGCAATGGAACTTCCAGACTATGCAGCGAGTATTTCCCACCAATTAACCCAGAGCCCGTCGAGTGCTCTAAAATTTCAAATGAATTATTTAGAATGCAACCGAAAGCCGATATCAGAATACCCGAAAGGGTGAAAGGCAAAATGAGTGACGGAAAACCCATTTGCGACAATCACTTCCGTCACTGCTTTGTGGACTCCATACGGAATAGCCTCAAGGGCGCTCCAGACGACAAAGTCGTTGCAGATGATGTATCCGCCCGATTTGACCTTGCGCAGCGCGACTGCAAGATCCTTGCTGACCATATCGTAACCGTGCCCGGCGTCGATATATGCAAAATCAAAATAATCGTCGTCGAACTCCGCGAGCAAGTCCCAGGATAAGCCCTTGCGCGCTTCGACCGTGCCGGCCTCCAGTTCCGCAGCCAAATGCTCGCGCTGGAACGGCGCGTAGTTGATATCCAGGAGATATAGCTTTCTTGGCTGCGCGAGGTCCATCAGCGTCCGCGCGAAGCGACCCGTCTGTGTGCCCACTTCGACGCCGATCCCCCCTTTGGGGAGGTCGGCAATGATGTCTCCGCGGCTGGGAAACACGCGACACCCGGCCAACTGTGCATGGGGGATGGCCGGGGCCGTCCCATTGATGAGAAAAAGCGGCTCCAAGCCTGTCGCTTGCATGTAGACGCGCAACGTGTTCTGAAACACCTTCAGGGCGGCGTAGACATCCTGCCGCAAGTCTTGCTCGTTCATACCTGACCTCCGCTCTGCACTGGCCAAATCCTACATCGGCAAGCGCCTCTGGGCCGCCAATGAAACCGGAGGAACTCCAACTCCATTCCTTGGGATGAAATAGCTCGTGCAAACATCTTGATGCAAGGTCGATTTAGAACACCCAACAAAGCCAATTGTTAACCATATGTGGCTGAGGCTCTGGCATGGCCAAGAAGCTTGCCCGATGCCCTCTGGGCCGAGATCGCCCCACTGCTTCCCGCTGCAGCTCCGCGCCCGAAGGGCGAGCGGCCTCGGGTGGAGAACTGAACCGCCCGGGGTTTGCCGGAGGCTGTTTCGTTTGAGTCACGCCGCCAGTTACTGCTCGTCGAGCATGACGTAGTAGCGTTCCTCGGCTTCGGCCGGCGGGATGTTGCCGATGGGCTCCAGCAGCCGGCGCTGGTTGAACCAGTCGACCCAGATCAGCGTCGCGAACTCGACGGCCTCGAAGGATCGCCAGGGACACCGCCGATGGATGACCTCGGCCTTGTAGAGGCCATTGATCGTCTCGGCGAGGGCGTTGTCGTAGCTATCGCCCACGCTGCCCACGGAGGGCTAGATACCGGCTTCCGCCAGACGCTCGGTATAGCGGATGCTCACGTATTGCGAGCCACGGTCGCTATGGTGCACCAGGTGACATACCCATAAACGGGATTCCCAGCGGAGCATTGTTTTGATTCGCTGATCTCAGCCCTGGAGGTTGAGATGGCGCGCTTTGACCTGACGGATTTCGAGTGGTCGGTGATCGCACCGCTTCTTCCGACGAAGGTGCGCGGTGTCGCGCGGGTGGATGACCGTCGTGTTCTGAACGGCATCTTCTGGCGGCTGCGCACCGGAGCGCCTTGGGCCGACATCCCAGCGCGCTACGGTCCGTACACGACCTGCGTCAACCGGTTCAATCGGTGGCGCAAGGCTGGGCATTGGGTGCGCATTCTGCAAGCCGTATCAGCCGCTTACGATGGCGATATCCAGATGATCGACACCTCGTCGATCCGGGTGCACCAGCACGCCGCCAACGGTCAAAAAAAGACGAGCGATCCCATTGCATGGGTCGCTCGCGCGGCGGCCTGACTACCAAGATCCATGCCCTCGTCGATGCCGAGGGTCGCCCGATCCGCCTGAAGTTGACCGAAGGCCAAGCTCACGACGGGCGCTCGGCCGCCGACATGCTGGATACGGTCGAGCCGGGAAACATTCTTCTCGCCGACAGGGCCTATGACAGCGACGCCTTGCGAGAAAGGATGGCCAGGCGCGGCGCGTGGGCCAATGTCCGCGCCATGCCCAACAGGGTCAAAACCTTCCCCTTCAGCGGCTGGGTCTACCGCCAGCGCAACGCCGTCGAACGCTTCTTCAACAAGCTCAAACACTTCAGGGCCGTCGCCACTCGCTACGACAAGCGAGACGACAATTTCCTCGCCTCGATCCAACTCGCATCAATCCGCATCTGGCTGCGAAATTATGAGTCGGTCACCTAGAGGGCGGTCGAGGCTCTTAACCTGGTTGGTCCAATCGAGCCGTTGACGACCGCATATAATGGCAAGCCAAAGATATTTCGATGAGCCGTCCCAAACGCACCGCAGAAGCTATCCCCCAACTCCTTCTTGCGATTACCCCGATCCCGGCGAAAGCCCCATTCGGGCCATTGGTCTCTCAATAGCAATGGTTGTGTACTGCCATGTCCCGTATCCGTAACAACCGGCTCCCGAAGCGCCGCCGGATGATCCCTGTGGCGACCGTCAGGACGTAGAACCTCGCCGACCGCGGAGGAGGCGCAAGCTCGAGCAATTGTCCATTAGGGTCCAGACTCGTTCAGAGCCAGAAGGCCAGAGCAGTGGCGAGGGCAACGCCGGACAGGAAGTTGATGGCGAGCTTGTCGTAGCGGGTAGCGACGCGACGGAAGTCCTTTAGTCGGCCAAAGGCGTTCTCGATCAGGTGGCGTTCCCGATAGCGCTCGTGGTCGTAGCGGATACGGCGCTTTCGGCTCGCCCGGCCGGGAATGACGGGCACGGTGCCGACCTGACGCAGCGAGCGGCGCAATGCATCGGCGTCGTACCCTTTGTCAGCCAGCAGGTAGCGAGCGCCTCGGGCACGGGCGAGCAGTTCAGGCGCTGCGGTCACATCGGCGACGTTACCCGGCGTGAGGATCAGCGCGTAGGGGCGGCCGATGACATCGGTGAGCGCGTGGACCTTGGTGGTCTGGCCGCCGCGCGACCGACCGATCGCTTGCGCTTGCGCCCCCCTTTTCCTCCGAAGGCTGATCGCTGCGCCTTCACGTAAGTACTATCGATCGCGGTGCTTTTGGTCACCGCACCAGCCTCCACCAGTGCGTCAAGCAACCTGAGCCAGAACCCTCGGCGCGACCACCGGTTGAAGCGATTGTAGATCGTTGTGGCGGGACCATAGGCAGCCGAACACGTTACTCAGACAGTTTCCTGGACCGAAGCGCAAGGTCGCCCCACTCGCACTCGCACATGCCGCGCTTACGCCCGAAGCTGTCCATGGCCGCTCCTCCGTCTCACGATGCTGGCCTCCCACAATATGGCGGAGGGCATCTGTCGCGCCGGGCGGCGGGATCGGCACCCGCACTTTCGAAGGTCAGGCATGGTTGCTAAAGCAAGAGGTGAGCCGCGTGGCGCGATTTTCTCGCATCCACTACGCGGCTTCGCACGGGTGGAGCATGCCCCGTGTCGTCGGTTCTCGACGCTGTGCCTTTATGAGGAGGGCATGGTCAGCGCCATGCCCTCGCATCGTGTAAGGGTAGCCCGCAGCAAGGCGGCAAGGCGCGCCCCCCACACAGCCTGGTCCTGAGGTCGGGCGATCAGGTCCTGGCGGACCTCGATGCCGACGTGGAGAATACCGCGGCGCTCGCCATGGACGGGAATGCTCCAGTCCGTCGCGTCCCCGACATCGTAGGGCTCGTTGTCGCCGACCGTCAGGTCGGGTTCTTGCCGGAGCACGTCGAGCAATGCATTCGCGAACCGGTTGTCGCGATGGTAGAGGACGCCGACATCCCACGGACGCACAAAGCCGGCGAAGACCGGCGTGAAACTATGCATGGCGATGAGGACCACAGGTCTGCCCTCCGCCCGCCGGCGATCGAGCTCCGCCGCGATATGTGCGTGATAGGGCTGGAATATCTCTGCCTCCCGCATCTGCCGCGTGGCTGTGTCGAGGCCCTGGTTGCCGAGCACACGGGTGCCATCGCTGACGTCGGGGATGGATTGGGGCGTGCGCGGCGGCCGGTTGCAGTCGATGGCGAGGCGGGAATAGTTCTGTTGTACGAGCGTGGCATCGAGTAGGTCTGACAGGGACCGGCAGACTCCGGCTATGCCGATATCCCACGCGATGTGGCGCTCCCGGTCCGTAGCATCGAGGCCAAGGCCACCCAACACGCGGGGAAAGGCATTGCCCGCATGATCCGCGACGATGAGGAACGCGGATCGACCATCGGCATTGAAGATTGAGACCGGCGGCATGTCGTCCGCCGCCAGCAAAGAGAACTTCCCGTCCACCTTTTGAGACCCTCGCGGCTCCGGCCACGCCCATTGCGCGGCTCGAAGCTGCGCACCCACCATAGCTGAAGGCGCGGGCGATGCCCGCTCATTCCTTCGAGGTTTCACATGCTCATCCACGCCGGCTACGAAATCTCCTATACCTGCCCTCAACCCACGCCCATGATCCTCACCCTGAGCGTGCATCCATCGCGGATCAACGACCTCGTCAGTCTCGATCGCGCGGTGTTCGATCCGCCGATCTCGGCGAACACCTATCACGACAGCTTCGGCAATTTTTGCCATGTCGTCGAGGCACCGGCCGGCCGTCTCACCATGCATGCGGACTTCGTCATCCGCGACAGCGGCCGGCCCGACGACGTGGCCCCGGATGCGCCCCAACACGCGCTCGGCGACCTGCCGGTGGACGTGCTGCTGTTTCTCCTCGGCAGCCGCTATTGCGAGACGGACCGGCTCTCCAGCATCGCCTGGTCCATGTTCGGCCATATGCCCAAGGGCTGGCCCCTGGTGCAGGCGATCTGCGACTTTGTCCATGGCCATATCGCCTTCGACTACGCGCATGCGAGCCCGCTGAAGACGGCGTTCGATGCCTATACGCTCAGGCAGGGTGTATGCCGAGACTTCGCCCATCTCGCCATCACGCTGTGCCGCTGCATGAACATCCCAGCGCGTTACTGCACCGGTTATCTCGGCGACATCGGCGTGCCACGAGATCCGGCGCCGATGGACTTCAGCGCCTGGTTTGAGGTCTATCTCGGCGGGCGCTGGTACACGTTCGATGCCCGGCACAATCAGCCGCGCATCGGCCGCATCCTCATGGCGCGGGGGCGTGATGCGACCGACGTCGCCATCGTGACGACTTTTGGGCCCTCGACGCTTGAGAGCTTCAAGGTGGTGACGACTGAAACGGCCTGAAGGGGGCCGGCGGCCATCGCGTTGCGGGCTCATCCCCTCTATGATGCCTCCGGCCGGCCCGCAGTCGGCTATCCTAGCGAGCGGCCATACGATGGCCAGGGACTCGGGACGACTTTCAGATCGGATATCTTTTGCAGGTTCTCGTCAGGGACAACAATATCGAGCAGGCGATCAAAGTCCTCAAGAAGCGCATGCAGCGCGAGGGCGTCTTCCGCGAGATGAAGCAGCGCAAAGCCTATGAGAAGCCGTCGGAGCGGCGTGTGCGAGAGCACGCGGAGGCTGTACGCCGCCACCGCAAGGCGGCTCGCAAGAGGGCGCAGTGGGAAGGGACGATCGCGGCTCCCAAGCGCCGGGAGAGAAAGCCGGCGACTTCGACGTCCCGCTGAAGCAAGATGGCGGGCTGGCGCAGGCGATGCGCCGGCCCGATGGCCGTCAGCGCCTCAATAGAACGGGCGGGTCAGCGCCGCGCGTGCCTGGGACTTGCCGTCGGCGTCCATGGCCTCGACGCTCCACGTCTACATCCCACCCACGCACGGGGACCGAAAGGTGACGGCACCGCGGTGAATGGTCCGTGGGCCGGCAGGTGCACGTCAGAGCCTCCCAGCTTCCGGCCGCTGGGGCTGATCAGCACGAACCTCAGTTGCGCCGTTCCAGCGGTCCACCTCAAACTCGGGGCTGCCTGGCTCTGGCGCGCACAACACCGATCCGATCCACGTGAAGTCGAGCGTCATGTCCGGGGAATGCGCAAGCGCAGAGGATGCTCCCCCGCAGAGAAGTCAAGCCAGCGCGCTTAGGATTTTCATCACGACTCCTCGTGCTTCCGGACAGAAGCGGGGCGCAGGTTAACACAGCCAAAGCTACGCGCTCGTCAATAGAGGTTGACGGGAAAATATGGATCCTTCGCTTGAATTGAGCCCGTACTGATCATGAAACGCGCTAGAATAAACGTAGAAGGACTTCAGCGTCAGAGCGTGGACTGCCGCGAAGAAGGCGATATCGGGCTGTTCGCCGAGCGCACGGCGCCGACCGAGAGTGCGGTGGGTCGTCAGCTCCGTAAGCAGTCGGTCGGAGATGGGGCTGATGTCGTCCTCCTCCTCGCGAGCATCAGAGACCACCACCTCTTGGCGAGGTGCGGAGGCTGTATGGGTGTCACCCTCCGTCTCGATGGAAAGGTCATGTGTTCGCGTGGCGAATAATAAATCACACCGTCTCCAGTCAACAGCTTCCGGACCCGCGCTTCCCGGCCGTGACAGAACTGGAAAAACCCACCCGTCTCGGCAGCTTTGACATGCTCGCGGCTCGCGACACCGATCCAGTAGCGCGTCGTCATGCGGTATGAGCCGTGATCGTGTAGCCAAACGGATCGCGAAACGCAAAATATCGCCCGAACGGGCCGTCCTTCGGCGGGAAGGCGATGGCTATTCCTGCCGCCTTCAACTCCACATGCAGCGCATCGGCGTCGTCGCAGCCGAACCACAGGGCAATGCCCCAGCCCAGCTTTCCTTGAGCCGCTTCCAGATCCACGAGCGGCTTTCTGACCGCGAAGGGAGCAGGCTTGCTGTCGAAAACGATCGCTTCTGAGTTCTCCTGCAGCACCGGCAGACCCAGCCTGTCGCCATAGAAGGCTCTGGCTGCTTGAAGGTCTTCGGCCTGGATGCCGATGAAATCGGGGCCGGTCAGTCGGGGCATGGTTGTCTCCTTGACATGGACTGATAAAATCAGGCGCCTGATATAATATAAGGTTCCTGATATTGCAATGACCAAGGATATGACCCCGCTGCTGGGATACCAGCTGAAGCTGGCGCAGCATGCCCTGCACCGCCGCATGGAGGAGGCGCTGAAACCGCTCGGGCTCAATCCTGCCCAATATGCGGTGCTGGCCGAACTGAATGCGAGGCCGGACCAGACCAATGCCGACCTTGCCGAGCGGGCATTCATCACCCCGCAATCGATGCAGGGCGTTCTGGCGAAACTGGAAGACTCAAGGCTGGTGGAGCGGCGGCAGGATGTTCGTCACGGTCGTCGCCAGCTCGCACGTTTGACGCCCGAGGGACATGTGAAGGCCGAGGCCGCGAATGCCGAAGTGATGCGGGTCGAGGAGATGCTGGAGGCTGCGGTCCATCCAGATGCCATTCAAGATGCCGTTGATCTGATGGAGCGGCTTCACAGCGCCATGTGCAGATAGCACCGGGAGCTGAACCAGACGATGCCTTCCCGTATCGAGTATTGTCCGTCATCCGATCAGTGGCGTGACGCGACAAAGGGAACATCCGTGACGTTGCCCCGAACTTTTACGTAGTCCATTCGCGATCTTTCGAGGTCGTCGAGTTCGCGACGCTCACCGGGGTCGGCGGGCTCAACCATCGCCGGCAGTGTTGGAGTCCGTCGGCAACATCGCGCCGGCCGAAGCCGAGGAACCGGGAACCGCCTGCCAGCGGATCAGTGCCTCGCGCCCCGCGGGCGTCAGGCTGTAGATGCCGCGATCCACACGGGCGAACCAGCCATAGACATTGTCCAGGAGGATTTTCCCGGCGTCGGGCGCGAACGCACGAAGATCGCGCGGGCGTTTGGGGGCCTCCGCCATGGCCAGGGCACAGGCGAGCGCCTGCTGCCGATAGGCGGTCATGATGGGTGTACGCGACCCGCCCCCCACCGCCGGATCGCCCAGCCGGCGCCGGTGCTCATCCACCAGCCGCGACCTGCGCCGCTGATCCTTGCGCGGCAAGGGAGATGTGGGGCTGACGATGATCGACACCTCGCCCGCTTGCGAGACCCCGAGCATCCCGAAACCAAGGCGCCGGCAGAGGTTGCGGAAACGCGCGTCGCTTTCCCGTCCTTTTCCGCGCACCGATGTGCGCGCTGCGAGCCACACCTCATCGCAGGCGGCGGCGCGGTCGACAGCCTGGAGGACGAGCTCCAGATTGAAGCTGAGCTTCAATTCCCCGATGACCACGACCGGTGTTCCGTCTCCCGCAAGCGCAACCAGGTCGCAGCCGCCGACCTCGCCTTTGACGGCAAAGCCGAGGCCTTCCAGAAACGCTTTCACGGGTGGGTAAAGGGATGTCTCCAGGATACGCTCTCCCTCATCAGGCCGGCCTGGACCGGGCAGGACCGGGAGGGCAAGCCCCCGGATTGGTGGCGATCCAGATGATGTGGCGCGCGCCCCCGCGCCCTCCATTGGCCCGCACGCGCGCCTCTTCCACGCCAAACCCCGCCTTGCGAAGCCGCTGGGTGAAATTCCGGTCCGGTCTCGACGACCAGACGGCCAGCACGCCGCCGGGCCTGAGCGCCGCCCTGGCCGCGCTGAGGCCGGCAACATCGTAAAGCCGGTCGTTGGCCGCGCGTGTCAGCCCTTCGGGTCCGTTGTCGACATCAAGCAGGATCGCGTCGAACGTCGCCCGGCCGGAGCGGATCGGGCCGCCCACGTCCTCTTCGCGGATGCTGACGCGCGGATCGGTCAGGCAACCCGCGAAGATCTCCGCCATGGGGCCCCGCGCCCACGCGACCACCGCCGGTACCAGTTCCGCCACCATGACATGGGCATCGGGCCCGAGTTCGGTGAGCGCCGCGCGAAGGGTGAAGCCCATGCCCAGCCCCCCGATGAGCACCTGCGGCCTGGGGCGGGCCCGAAGCCTGTCGCAGACCATCGTGGCGAGCGCCTCTTCCGACCCGCTGAGGCGGCTGTTCATCAGCTCGATGGAGCCTGCCATGATTGAGAATTCCGCGCCGCGCCGCATCAGGCGGAGCTGGCCGCCACCATCGGGCACTTGCGCGGTATCGAGCTGCAACCAGGGGATCACGGGTCACTCTTCGGATTGAGGATCGCGTTTTACGAGCGCCGTATATAGGCCAAACGTCCGTCCCCCCGCCACCGTCCAGTAGACGACCACGTGCCGCCGCTCGATGAGCAGGCGGGTGTCCCAGGTTGAGGGCCAAGGCGCATCGGCGGCGCGCGTGTGCGATGAAGATCGCACCCGCAACGGGCGGAAGTTCCGCATGCTGAACGTGATCGACGAGTTCCCAGGGAGTGCCTGGCCATCCGCATCGACCGCAAGCTCAACTCGACCACGGTCATCGCTGTCCTGACGGACCTGTTCGTGCTGAGGGGCGTGCCCGGCCATATCCGTTCCGACAATGGCCCGGAGTTCATCGCCAAGGCGGTGCGGGACTGGATCACGGCAGTCGGGGCCAGGACGGCCTTCATCGAACTCGGCTCGCCGTGGGAGAACGGCTCTTGCGAGAGCTTCAGCCGTCAGCTCCGCGACGAACTGCTCGACGGTGAGATCTTCTACAGCCTGGCCGAGGCGAGGATCGTCATCGAGAGCTGGCGCCAGCACTACAACACCGAGCGGCCGCACTCCGCGCTCGGCTACAAGCCCCCGGCACCGGCTGCCATCGTGCTCCCGGTGCCGCCAACAGGCCAACAATGCATTAGGTGACCGACTCATAATTTCGCAGCCAGATGCGGATTGATGCGAGTTGGATCGAGGCGAGGAAATTGTCGTCTCGCTTGTCGTAGCGAGTGGCGACGGCCCTGAAGTGTTTGAGCTTGTTGAAGAAGCGTTCGACGGCGTTGCGCTGGCGGTAGACCCAGCCGCTGAAGGGGAAGGTTTTGACCCTGTTGGGCATGGCGCGGACATTGGCCCACGCGCCGCGCCTGGCCATCCTTTCTCGCAAGGCGTCGCTGTCATAGGCCCTGTCGGCGAGAAGAATGTTTCCCGGCTCGACCGTATCCAGCATGTCGGCGGCCGAGCGCCCGTCGTGAGCTTGGCCTTCGGTCAACTTCAGGCGGATCGGGCGACCCTCGGCATCGACGAGGGCATGGATCTTGGTAGTCAGGCCGCCGCGCGAGCGACCCATGCAATGGGATCGCTCGTCTTTTTTTGACCGTTGGCGGCGTGCTGGTGCACCCGGATCGACGAGGTGTCGATCATCTGGATATCGCCATCGTAAGCGGCTGATACGGCTTGCAGAATGCGCACCCAATGCCCAGCCTTGCGCCACCGATTGAACCGGTTGACGCAGGTCGTGTACGGACCGTAGCGCGCTGGGATGTCGGCCCAAGGCGCTCCGGTGCGCAGCCGCCAGAAGATGCCGTTCAGAACACGACGGTCATCCACCCGCGCGACACCGCGCACCTTCGTCGGAAGAAGCGGTGCGATCACCGACCACTCGAAATCCGTCAGGTCAAAGCGCGCCATCTCAACCTCCAGGGCTGAGATCAGCGAATCAAAACAATGCTCCGCTGGGAATCCCGTTTATGGGTATGTCACCTAGGCCAATCAAGGCCAAGGAGAACTCACATGGGCCATTCTCAATTTGATGATGCCGGCCGCGAGCGTGCAGCTTGGAATGCCGGAAAGCAGGTCGGCACCAAGCGTCCTCTCACCCAGAAGCAGATCTGGGCCGTTCGCTTCTTTCTCGACCGCGAAAGACGCATTCGTGACCGTGCGCTGTTCGAGTGATCTGCAAAATGATAGTGCGGTATTGGGCATCGGGGGGATTCACATGGATAAGCAGACAAAAGGTGCATGGGTTATCCATCACGGCAGGAAGGTCTCGAGGGACCAGCGCGGCGCGTCGGAATACAGCGCGATAGACCTTGCGGCGAAGGCGGCTTCGCTTTTGGTTAGGCTTGCGGAGAGCAAGCAAGCGGACCTGAACAAGAGCCAAGTGGTTGCCGCTGCAAGAATCGGAGGCTTAAATCCAAAGACAGAGCTGCAGGCCTGTCTTACCCAACTTCAGGATCGGCGGGTCATCGACCTCGCCGCGGATGGTTCAGTTTCAGTTATCGGCGTGACTGGCCGCACAGCTCTTGGTCACGCCTCGGACCTTTTCGACGAGAACGAACCCCAACCGTTCGAACTGGCCTCGATAGGTCTGGCGGAGCTGGCATCATCCGCACCCGTCCTCGTGAAGTCTGCTTCCGAGTACATCGGCGATACCTATAAGCTTTCCAGGAGCGATACCTCCGATTTTCTCAGACAAGCTTATGGCATCGGATTCGTTGACGCTGAGGGAGAGGGCGATGACCGCCTTCTATTCAACGGCAACTTGTTCCGCCGGAACACGGCCGAAAAGACCAAGAAAGTGCTCGACTCCCTGACGCCGGCCGAACAGGCAAGCCTGCAACAGTTCGAGCAGCTGCTCAAGGTAAAGGGCGCGATCGTAGCCACCCACGCGAAGAAGATGCTCGGCGCGCCACTGCTCTCGAAACTGCAGGCTGCTGCCGTCTTCGACATTAATGTCGTTTCCAATGAGGCTGGCGAACACGCATTCATGACGTCGCCGGGCGCGTTCCACAAGTTCACAAGTCCGCTGATCGACGACGCGTTTGATCATGCCAAGGCGCTGGTTTCCGCTCTCAGTTACGGCATGTCGCAGAGCACGCCTGTCCGTGGCCGGATTTGGGGAGTTGAATTGATCCTTGCCAAGCTGCTCCGAGGCGAGGCGGTCGGTCCTGCTCCTGCCATCGGGAGCGATTACAGAGCGCTGGAATTCGAGCGCGTTGTTCAGATAACGCATACCGGAAACGGCTATTTCACGATGCGCCTCCTGAAGATGGAGGTCGGTCAGATCGCTTTGCAGGTTCTGAAGGGTGGGGACGCTGCCGCAGCGGCGCTAGAAGTGCTCCCGAGCGCTGGTATGAGCGGCTACACTCCTCCGGAGGCAGCTCGGACAGATTTCCGGACGAGGAAACAGGGGCCTCAAAGCAAGTCGCAGATGCGGACGCTTTTGAGCGCCGTACGCGGTGGAGGCAGCCTATGATGGCCAAGGCAAGCGGTGCAAAGGGTCTGAAGACGGAAGAGCTGGTCAGGGCCTATTTCCTCCGCGCAGGGTTCTTCGTCATGCGCGGAATCAAGCTGCGGCATGACGGCGTTGAGCTGACGGACATCGACATGTGGGTGTACGAGCGTTCAGCGACGTTGGCCCGTCGGCGCACCGTCATCGACATCAAGGACAAAAGGACTCCGCAAGCAGCGGAACGGCTGTTCTTCGTGAAGGGAGTGGCAAGCGTCATCTCCGTCGAGGGCGCGGGCGTGGCCACGACCGATAACCGCCCGATGCTCCGGGAACTGGCGCGGAAGCATGGGGTCCTGTGGATCGACGGCGCAGACCTCCAGCGCCTCAAGGACAGCGACGCTCTTTCCGGTCTGAACCGTCTGACCGAAGAAGAGTTCAATCGCGAGATCGCTGATGTCGATAACGCGAGAAACGGTCACATTTTCAGGGACAAGATAGACGAGGTCAAATCCGCTGTCGCCGACAGGTTCGGGCCATCATGCGCTAATACCGCGCTTGAAGGCTTCCAGCTGTTCGCCCGCGAAGCCGTGAACGCACATCCTGCTTCCGCCGCCGCGCGGGGAGCCGGACGCCTCACTTATCTTGCCGCCGCGATCGCTGCCGCCGCCTTCGATTTCGCATCGGCGGACACTGCCCTTAGGCCGTCGGCCGAGCGAGTTCGGCACATGACCGACGTTATCCGTTTCGGGGCGAACTCTGAGGGAGCGCTCGCCAATCTGCGATGGACCGAGGCTGCGATCAGGGAATACTTGCCGAACGGCGCAGGGTTAGCTCAGGTGGTCCGCGAAAAATTCACGGCAGAGTTGAATGCAGTTCCTGCCGAAGGGTTGGCAGAAATCGTCGTTAGGTTGAGCAATTCGGAGAAGCTGTTCAGCATCGCCAAGTCCCTTGAGAAGGCAGCGTACGCTTCACATCTGGTTTCATTCGATCACCTCGATGTGGACACGAAGGGGTTTCTCGGTGCGTTGCTGGATTTCGTGGATATCAGCCGACCGAAATTCGCGGAAGGTTGGAGCGGCGGTCCGCAGGCGAGCACTAACGTTTCCGACGGGCCCTTGGGCGCGAGGAATGACGATCCAAAGGTACCGGATAAGAGCGAGCAAGGCTCTGATAAGACGAAAACCGCTCGGGCTCAGGAAAAAAATCAGCGCCGTTTGCTGTGAATACTCCCATTATCAATCGTGCGACTGCGACACACCTTAGCTTTGCTTGAGACAATTATTCTACCCAATCAGCCTCGCGCGAATGAATACGCCATAGCTTCTGACGCGCTCCGCAGATCCGCGACCTTGGCCTCCCGCATTCAGGGGCTACTTTTTTCTATTCAATCGCCAAAATCGGCCATTCGTTCATCGGCCCCGGTTCTGTCGTCCGGCGAGCCGTGAAAGAACGGCAGACTTCGGTCAACGACGAAAGCGGTTTGAACGTCCGCGATGGGGTCGGATGCAGAATGTCGGCTTTCTCCGTTTTCGCGCTGGAACCGGACAGACCGCAATCGGCCCCCATACGGAGGTTCGGGTACGCAGTTGGCAAGGTCTGCATTTGGCGCGACCCGTCCGTTGGGTTCCGGGATGCGCAGGCAACGTCACTGTCGTTACCGCCATCGTGGGCTTTCTCATCGGATCGTGTGCTGAGGCTGGGGCCAGCGCTGCCGTTGACCGGATTAACCGCGACGGTCGATCGGTTGCTTTGCCGAGCCCGCGGCGTTATACGGCGGCCGTCGCGAAAAACGATCGCCAGACGCGCGCTGCGCATTCTGGTTGATTGAGGACACGTCAGTGATGCGTTCCGCATCGCTCGGCCAGCGTCTCCCAGCCATGCCCACTCGTCTTCCGGATGAGTGGCGATCTGCCGGCGTCAACCGATGCCGGCACAGCCGGAGCGCGGTGATGAAAGCGATCGAGTTTCACGAATTTGGCGGCCCCGACGTCCTGCATCTGGTCGAGGTGGTGCCCCCGCACACCGGGCCCGGCGGGGTGCGGATTAAGGTCCGTGCTGCCGGGGTCAACCCGTCCGACTGGAAGCGGCGCGAAGGGCAGTATCGCGCGTTTGAAGAGCTGCAATTCCCCGCCGGTCTCGGTGTGGAGGGCGCAGGCATTGTGGACGAGATCGGCCAGGGCGTGATCGGCGATGCGCTGTTCGGGTTCGGCCTGAATACGATGGCCGAACAGGCGATCCTGACCCATTGGGCGAGGAAGCCGGACAATGTGTCTTTCGAGGTCGCCGCCGGCCTCCCGGTCATCTCCGATACCGCGACGCGCGCGCTCGACCAGGTCGGCGCGGCCCGGGGGGCAGACCCTGCTTGTGAGCGGAGCGGCGGGCGGCGTCGGAACCGCGATCCTTCAACTGGCGCGGCTGGGCGGCATCACGGTGATCGGCACGGCGAGCGCCGCAAAGCATGATTATCTGCGCGACCTCGGCGCCATACCGACCACTTACGGAGCCGGGCTCGAGGAGCGCGTGCGCACGCTGGCGCCATCCGGCGTCGATGCGGCCATCGACGTTGCCGGCTCCGGGATCATTCCCGAACTGATCCGGATCGTCGGTGATCCTGCGCACGTCCTTTCCGTGGCCGACTTTTCAGCCGAACAGTATGGCGCGAAGTTTTCGCACGGGCCGCCTGTCAACCCTGAGCGCCTGTTCGCCACCATGGCGGAGCTGTGTTCGACCGGCGCGTTCACGCTGCGCATCGACCGGACGTTTTCCCTCGACCAGGCAAGAGAGGCGCAGGAGGTCAGCCAGGCCGGGCGGGCAACCGGAAAGCTCATCGTCCGTGTCGACTGAAGCCGCCGGTGGTGGCCGGGCGCTGGCCATCATCTATGCGACGGTCGCGCTCGATGCAGCCGGCATCGGGCTGGTGTTCCCGATCCTGCCGCGCCTGATCCAGGACGTCACGCACACCGCGAACGTCGCGCCCTATGTGGGCTGGATGGCCACGCTCTATGCGGCGATGCAGTTCGTGTTCGCACCTGTTCTGGGCCTGTTGAGCGACCGGTTCGGGCGACGCGCCATCCTGCTCCTCTCGCTGGCGGGGACGGTGATCAGCTACATGGTCATGGCGTTCGCGCCGCAGCTCTGGATGCTGATGCTCGGTCGGGCGGTGGCCGGGCTGACAGGGGCCAACATATCCGTCGCCACGGCCTACATCACCGACATCACCTCCGGCGAGGACCGCGCACGGCGTTTCGGCACGATGAACGCCATGTTCGGCGCCGGCTTCATCATCGGCCCGATCCTTGGTGGCGTGCTGGGCGAGCACTGGGTGCGGCTGCCGTTCATCGCCGCTGCTGCGGCCAGTGCCGGCAACCTGCTGATGGCCATGTTCGTCTTGCGCGAGACACGTCCGCCATCGTCCGCCGTCCGCTTCGATCCAGGCGTGTTCAATCCCTTGTCGCCAATGCGGTGGTTGTGGTTGCCGTCAATGTCGTCGCCGTTCCGTTCGTGCTGCTGGGGACACGGAGCGTCAGCGCCGGCCGTCAGCGCTGAGGCTCGAAAGGTCAGCCTGCGGGCCCGCGCAACGAGCCGATGGTGCGCTAACGCGGAAGATATTGTTGCTGCCTTCCCCCAGCCGGCCGCTCTGGACCCGCTTCGAGAGCTCACGCAAAGCGGGGCCGCTTTCTGGCACAGGCGCGTGTCCTGAGCCTCGCGCCTGTGCCATATGGCCGGTCAACCCTCGGACAACTGCAACCTCTCCAAGTCCGCGATAAGGCCGGGGCCGGTGGGTTCCCAGCCCAGCTTGCCGCGGGTCTGCGCGCTCGATGCGGGCAGGCTGTGGTTCATGAAGGCGGAAAGCCAGCCGAAGTGGGCCTCTGTCTCCTCCGGAGCGATGGACGTCACCGGAAGCTGGAGGCGTCGGCCGACAGCCTCCACGATATCCTTGATCCGCACGCCTTCTTCCGCCACCGCGTGGTATCTGGCCGACGGTTCCGCCCTTTCGAGGACCAGCCGATAGAGCCGCGCGACATCGAGGACGTGGGCCGCGGGCCAGCAATTCTCGCCATCCCCCACATAGGTGCACGCGCCTTGCGCACGGAACATCGCGATGGCGTAGCTGACGAGCCCTTGCCGGGTGGTGTCATGGACTTGCGGCAGACGCACCACCGAAACGTTGACGCCATCAGTGGCAATGGCGGCGGCAGCCTCTTCCGAGGCCGCGCGGGGATTGGCTTTCGAGCTGAACGCCCCGTCGTCCTCCGTGGCGGGCGCGCCGGGCACGGTGTTCGCGATAGCGGTTCCGGATGTGACGATCAGGGGACGGCGGGAACCGCCAAGGGCGGAGCCGAGCGCCTGGATGACCCGGCGGTCATCCTCGCAATTGGCGACGAATTGCGAGAAGTCGTGGTTGAATGCCAGATGGATGACGCCGTCGCATTGGGCCGCGGCGCGGGTCAGATCCTCCAGATTCTCAAGCGATCCTGAATGAACCGCAGCGCCGGCGCTCACCAATGTCGTCGCCTTATCCGGCGAGCGCGCCAGCCCGAGCACCTGGTGGCCGGCCGCGATCAATTCCTTGACGACGGCGGAGCCGATGAAGCCGGTCGCGCCGGTGACGAACACACGCATGGGATAAGGTCTCCACGGGTTGACGGGAGACTGGTTTCGGCGCCTCAGCTATCCCGGTAAAGTCGTGAGCTTATACGGGTGTAATGACTAACAGCATGACCGATCCCACGCGCGACGAAAACCTGCTCGGAGCCTATCTGAAGGACCGGCGCGGAAAGCTCGATCCTGCCGCCCTCGGCTTTTCCCCAGCGCGGCGGCGCACCCCCGGCCTGCGCCGTGAGGAAGTGGCGCAGCGCGCCCATATCAGTGCCACCTGGTACACGTGGCTGGAGCAGGGACGCGGCGGCGCTCCCTCCGCCGACGTGCTCGACCGCATCGCGCGCGCCTTGATGCTGACCGACCTGGAGCGCGAGCATCTCTTCCTGCTCGGCATCGGCCGCACCCCCGAGGTGCGCTACAGGAAGAATGACAACGTCTCGCCGCGTCTGCAGCACGTGCTCGATGCGCTCGATCCCAGCCCCGCCCTCATCCGGACCGCCGTGTGGGACGTGGTCGCCTGGAACAGGGCCGCGACGGTGATGCTCACCGATTACGGCAAGCTGCCGCCAGAGGAACGCAATATCCTGCGCTTCATCTTCCTCGATCCGCGGGTGCGCGCCGCCCAGGCGGATTGGGAGAGCGTGGCGCGGCTTGTGGTCGGCGCGTTCCGCGCGGCGGCGGCGCGCGCGGGTGCTAAGGCGGAAATAAAACCCCTCGTCGAAGAGCTCTGCGACCGCAGCCCGGAATTCGCGGCCCTGTGGCGCGACAACGACATCCACGGCCAGGGTGAAGGCGTCAAGCACATCCGCCACCCGGTTCTGGGCGCCATGACGCTTGAATTCTCCACCTTCACGGTGGAGGGCCGCCCGGACCTCAGCATGGTCGTCTACAACCCGGCGACACCTGCCGATGCGGAGAGAATCAAGGGATTGGTGGAGGCGAAGGCCGGTTCTGAGTGAAGAGCGACGGTGCGAGCCGGGGCGATTTCGGGAAGGCCTTCAAGGTCTCGGGTTTCCCATTGCCACCGGTTGTCATGCGATCCGCCGGGCACGCGCGAAGGCGCCCGGTGATGTGCCGACCCGTCGGCGGAACGCGGTGCTGAAGGCGCTCGCGGACTCATAGCCGAGCTTTGCCGCGAGGCGTTCCAGGGATTGTCCACCGCGGCTCAGGGCGTTCTGCGCCAGGGCCATCCGCCAACGCGACAGATATTCGATGGGCGCGCAGCCGACGACGTCAGAAAATCGGGCGGAGAAGGCCGAGCGCGACATGCCGGCGACCGCCGCCAGCTCGGCCACCGTCCATCCGGTTCGCACATTGGCATGCATGCCCCGCAGCACCCCGGCGAGCGCCGGGTCTCGCAGTCCCGCCAGCAGACCAGCGGGCACGACGCCGTGGTCGCGGCCGCGCCAGCGCAGGCACTCCACCAGCAGCACCTCCAGCAGCCGCTCCACGATCATGTCCCGGCCGGGCCGATCGGCTCCACATTCCTCCATCATCAGATCAATGAGACGCCCGAGGCGGCCGGTGTCGCCGTCAGACGAGCGGATGTGGATCATGGCCGGCAGCAGCTCCAGCAGAACCGGCGCATTGACGGGATCGATCCTGAAACTACCGCCGAGCATTCGGAAATCCGGCTCGCCGTCCAGATCCCCATGATGGACGGCCTCGCGCGACGGGGCGCACGGCACACAGGGGACGCCGGGCCGGCTGGACAGGGTGAAGGACGGCGTATCGGGCAGCAACACGAAGTCGCCGCGGTCAAGCAGAACCGGCTCTTCCTTCTCGATCGCAAGCCAGCATTGCCCGGCGAGCACGATGGCGAACCCCGGCTGACCATAGGCGGCGTAGCGCGCGCCCCAATCGCCGCGCCCGGTGATCGGCTTGGACAAAGCGGCGCTCGGGCGCAGCAGGGAGATGACCTCGCTGAGGGGATCCATTCTGGACGATCTATAATGAATTAAGGCGATCTGATTATATATCGTATCGTCAGCCTGTCTATCCTGCAGGGAAACACGGAGACAGGCATGACCCCCACCATTCTCATCACCGGCACGTCCTCGGGCTACGGCAAGGCGATCGCGGAGCACTTTCTGGCTCAGGGCTGGAACGTCGTCGCCACCATGCGCCGGCCAGACCCCGGCATCTTTCCCGTTTCGGATCGGCTGCGTGTGCTCAAGCTCGACGTCACCGATAATGACAGCATCACCCGCGCCATGGCTGATGCGGTTGCGGCGTTCGGTGCCATCGATGTTCTGGTGAACAATGCCGGGATCGGCATGGCCTCCGTGGTGGAGGCCACACCGGACAGCATCATCCGCGAGATCTTCGAGACGAACAGCTTCGGCGTGTTCGCAACGTGCCGCGCTGTCATCCCGCACATGCGCCGGCAGGGGCATGGCACCATCGTCAACGTGACGTCGAGCACCGCCATCGGCGTCATGCCGCTGGTGGCGATCTACGCGGCCAGCAAATGCGCCGTGGAAGGCTATACGGAATCTCTCTCCTATGAGCTGGAGCCGTTCGGTATCCGCGCTCGCCTCGTGGAACCCGGCTACGCCCCGACGACGAACTTCACCGCCAATGGGGGCCCGCGCATGCAAGGCCTGATCCCACCGGACTACGAGGCCTTCGCCCACGGGTGCTTCCAGAAGATGGCCGATTATCCGACCGCCTATTGCACCGAGGCAGAGGTGGCACAGGCTGTGTTCCGCGCCGCGACCGAGGACGGTGAACAGATCCGCTATCCCGCCGGACCTGACACGCGGCTTCTCGCCGATCTGCGCTGGACCACCTCGGAACACCATTATCTGGAGAAGATGCGGGAGATGTTCCGTCCGAAGCTCCCAAGCCCTGCCCCTGCCGACACGCGCGCGCTCTGAGGCTGCGTCTTTGCGCCAGCCTTGGTGGCCGCGGACGACGGGATTATTTGACCGCCCGCGGCGCGAACGTTGCTCATCGCGCAGGAGCCCCTGTCTCATGCCTTGGGAACAGTGCCTTCCTCAGAGACCTCCTGCGCCAACCTCGGCCCCTTCGCGATCCGCCGACCTAGCGCCCCAAGGAACGCCTCATACCGCTCCCCTGCTTTGGCTCGGGCGGCCTGGGCCGCCGGCTCCGGCAACGTCGGCGTGGTGGCGAGCCAGAAGCGGACGAACACCGCCAGGGTCTCGACGGAAATGCCGAGGTCCCGCTCCAGCCGGGCCATCCGTCGGTCCAACTGGTCGAGGCGTTTGGCGACCGCGGCTTCCCGCTGCTCGGCCGCATCAGGCGATAGGAAGGATGCGATGGCGGCTTCGGCGATCAGGGACTGAGGCTGGTCGCGCCGCGCGGCATAATCGGCCAGAAGCCTCATGGTCTCCGGATCGAGATAGACGGAGATCTACGCCTTCTTCTTGCGTGGGGCCATCGCAGTCACAGCTCCATGCCATCATTGGGGTCGAGCGAGACCTGACGCGCGACGCCCTGCATGAGACGGGTCATGCGACTGGTCCGGGCCACGTCGTCGTCGGTCTCATCGACCAGATCGATCTCGAACTCGTTGCGGGGTTGCGCAGGCGCCTCCACCGTCTCCACCCGCGCCAGCTCCGGCTGGCGCCGTTGCTCCGAACCCGTAGTGTCCTCGTCGTCGCTTCCCTCGACTATCAGGTTGAGCTGTGACGGCACCGGCAGCGGAAAGACGCTCCAGTCGTCGGGCTGGCGATCGCGAGGGGCCAAGAGCTCTGGCGGGTACAGCAACCGTTCCCTAAACCGCTCATCCTCGTAGTACCGCGCCTTCTTCGCCCGGATGGGCGGCGTGCCAGCGACCATGACGATCTCGTCGGTGGGCGGAAGCTGCATCACCTCACCGGGTGTCAGAAGCGGGCGCGCCGTCTCCGAGCGCGAGACCATGAGATGGCCGAGCCAGGGGGATAGCCGATGGCCGGCATAGTTCTTCATGGCCTTCATCTCAGTGGCGGTCCCGAGGGCGTCGGAGACGCGTTTGGCCGTGCGCTCGTCGTTGGTCGCGAAGTTCACCCGCACATGGCAGTTGTCGAGGATGGAGTTGTTCGGCCCATAGGCCTTCTCGATCTGGTTCAGGGATTGGGCAATGAGGAAGCTCTTGAGCCCGTATCCTGCCATGAAGGCCAGTGCGCTCTCGAAGAAGTCGAGCCGCCCCAGCGCCGGAAACTCGTCCAGCATGAGCAGGAGCCGGTGGCGGCCGGCCTTCGCCTGCAGGTCCTCGGTGAGGCGGCGGCCCACCTGGTTGAGGATCAGGCGGATGAGCGGCTTGGTCCGGTTGATGTCCGAGGGCGGCACGACGAGGTAGAGGCTGGCTGGACGGGTATCTGTCACAAGATCGGTGATGCGCCAGTCGCAGCGTCGGGTCACCTCGGCCACCACCGGATCTCGGTAGAGCCCGAGGAAGGACATAGCGGTAGAAAGCACGCCGGACCGCTCGTTCTCTGACTTATTGAGCAGCTCACGGGCGGCGCTGGCGATGACGGGATGGGGACCTGCCTCCCCGAGGTGCACCGTCGTCATCATGGCGGCCAGCGTCGTCTCGATGGGCCGCCGCGGATCGGAGAGGAAGGCGGCGACACCGGCCAGGGTCTTGTCCCGCTCCGCGTAGAGGACGTGGAGGATGGCGCCGACCAGCAGAGCGTGGCTGGTCTTCTCCCAGTGGTTCCGCTTTTCCAGCGAGCCCTCGGGGTCCACCAGGATGTCGGCGATGTTCTGGACGTCCCGCACCTCCCACTCCCCGCGGCGGACCTCCAGGAGGGGATTGTAGGCGGACGACCGCACATTGGTGGGGTCGAACAGCAGCACCCGCCCGTGCCGCGCTCGGAAGCCCGCGGTGAGCTGCCAGTTCTCGCCCTTGATGTCATGGACGATGGCCGAGCCGGGCCAGGTGAGCAGCGAGGGCACGACGAGGCCGACGCCCTTGCCGGAGCGGGTGGGCGCGAAGCACAGAAGGTGTTCTGGTCCATCGTGGCGCAGATAGTCCCTCCCATGGCGGCCGAGCACCACGCCGTCGGGACCGAGGAGCCCGGCCGCGCGGATCTCCTCCAGCTCGGCCCAGCGGGCGGAACCATAGGTCTCGACGCGCCTTGCCTCTCGAGCCCGCCAGACCGAGAGGCCGATGGCGGCGGCGATGGACAGGAACCCGCCGGATGCGGCGATGATCGCCCCCTCGGTGAAGATGGCCGGCGCATAGGCGTCGTAGAAATACCACCACCAGAAGAAGGCCGGCGGGGGATAGACGGGCCAGGACCCCAGCAGGAACCACGACGGGCCGAGTTGATCCTGGAAGCCCAACCGCCATGCCACGAACTGTGTGGCGCTCCAGGTGGTGGCGAGCACGATGGCGAAGACGAGGAGGATCTGGCCCCAGAGAATCTTCGTCGCGGACATGCTGCGCTCCATTGATGTGTGGGGTCAGAGACCGAGGCCCCGTTTGCGGCCGAAGGACCAGTCGATGCCGCCATCGGCGCGGGCGACACCGGAGATGTGCCGGCCCAGTTGCTTCTCCAGAGACGGTGTCCAGGGCACCAGCTGGAAGCTGAGGCCGTCGTCGATCATGGCGAAACGACCGGAGGCGAGCGCGAAGCGCTGGCGATAGGTGCCGGAGACATAGTCTCCCGATCCTGACCGGCAGAACGGCTGTCCGGTCTCGGCGGAGAGCTTCCCGCCCAGAGCGTCCACCTCCCGTTTGCGCAATGTCTCGATCAGGTCCCGGGCGAAGGCGACCCGCTGGCCCTGGCGCTCGGCGAGCCCCTCCCGGACCAGATGGTCGGCGCGGCGTTCCATAGCGCCGCGCACTTTGGCGCCGAAGCCGCCTTCCGAGAGAGAGGCCGGCGCTCGGGAAAGCGCCTGACGGTCGAGCCAGGTGGCGCCCGATGCCGCGACCTGCTGTTCGATATCGAGATCGGAGCGGACCGCGAGGGCAACACGGGGCTGACCACGCTCGTCCTCGAACCGTCGGAGCTCGACAATGGAGCCGGAAGCGCCATCGCCGGCTGCTTCGAGGTCGGGCAGCCGGATATGGTGGGTGCGGCCGTCAACGCCGTCCACGACGGCATAGGCCGTGCCCTTCTGCTCGTCATCCAAGCCCCGATCGACCAGACGGCCAATAGCCGGAGCATCCAGGCTCTCGCCCGCGAGCACATAGCTCGCCGTGCCCCGCTCGATGCCATGGGTGGTGAGCGCCCGGTGCATCCGCTTGATGATGTCGCCGCGCTCGCCGAGGGCCCGCAGCGTCGCCTCGGCCTTCTCATCGATGACCCACTGGCCGGGGCCGATCTCGTCGGCGAGGCCAAGGGTTTCCAGCTTCCGCAGCCGCCCCACCTTCATCGGCAGGAAGGCATCCGGCCCACTATCGCGATCGCGCGCTACGTCGATGACGCCCGCCTCGCGCTGATCGCGGACCAACTGACGGTCCAGCTGGGTCCAGCCGTCCGCTTCCACCTGCCGCTCAACGGTGCGGTGGATGTCGAGGTCCGTGCGCAGGCCCAGCTCCTGGGTGACCAGATCCTGAGCACGGGCGCGCATGCCCTCCTTGATATAGTCCCGGGAGATGACGAGGTCCTGGCCGTCGTCGCTCCGGCCCCGCACCAATATGTGGAGGTGCGGATTATCGGTGTTCCAGTGGTCGACACCGACCCAGTCGAGCTTCGTGCCGAGGTCCTTCTGCATCTGGCTCACGAGGTCATGAGCGAACGACCGGAGGTCGACCATGTCCACCGCATCCTCGGGCGACACGATGAACCGGAAATGGTGCCGATCATCGGCGCAGCGCTCAGCGAAAGCGCGGCCGTCCCCCTCCTCGGCACCCGGCCCGAACAGGCGGGCCTTCTCTCCGTCCCGGGTTACGCCTTCCCGGCGCAGATAGGAGAGGTGCACGGTCAGCGGTGTGACACGGGCGGTGTGGCGCACCACGCGGGTCTTGATGACCACGATGCGCGAACGCCCGGTGAGCAAGCGATTGGCGACGATGCTCGCCGCCCGGCCGCAGCCGAAGTGCGAGCGGGTGGCGGAGGAGATGCGGCCGGATCGAGAGACATGCCCGCCAGCCTTCTGGGCCGCCGCGAGGGCCTGGGCGATGAAGGGGCGGGATCTCTGGGCACGGGTCGAGCGGATGCGGCCGGGCCGGACGCGGAATTCCCGGTCATCGGCCATGGCTCGCTCCGGCACGGTGCGAAAAGACACACGGGACCAGAGACTTGAGTACGCTGCGCACATTGCCGATCAGCGGCGCAATGTGCGTTTGGCTGGAAATTCCCGAGCAGAAACAACCGCCCGACCGAAGCGCACCTTGCGCCCTTTTATCTCGCCATCGATCGGTTGTTTCCTGCGTCTCCTCTCCAGACCTGCGCCCCACTACGAGAGAGCCCGACAGGATGCGAACGAGCCCGATCGTGGTCACCGCGTGCCTCCCGTGCCGCCACGAGCGACGAACAGCCCATCAGACTGCGGAACGATGGCCGAGACATCGCGCACGTCAGGCACCGGCTGTGCACGATCGGGTGGCGCCGGATCTGCAGCCGGCACGCGGATCGGCGGCACGGCGAAGATCGAAGATCGGGCCCAGGATGCCGCTTCGACCGCCGGAGGAGCGGACAGCTTCCGCGCGTCGTGCTCGGTTTCACGGTGCGCGATGTCCGACGCCAGCTTGTCGACATAGGCGCGCGTCTCCGCCGGCAGGGGTCGCTCCTTCCGAGCTGCATCATAGCGTCCTGCCCCGGCATTGTAGGCGGCGAGGAAGCGGGGGTTGCCGTAGCGGTCGAACAGCTCCCGCAGATGAGCCGCGCCGGCCATGATGTTGTCGTGCGGGTCATAGGGATCGTCGCCGAGGCCGTAATGAATGCGCAGTTCGGCCCAGGTTTCGGGCATGATCTGCATCAGCCCCATGGCGCCCTTCGGCGATGTTGCGCGCGCAGCGCCATCGCTTTCCGCGCGCATCACGCTTCGGATCCAGGCGGAGGGAATGTCGAAGCGCTCTACGGCCTCAGCGATGAAATCGGCGTAGCGATCGCTCGTCGACGGCGGATTTTGTGGCCCTCGTGTTTCCGACGCCATAGCTGTCGTTGACCAGCCGCAGAGCACTCCGGAAAGGAGAAGAAGGACCAGCGCACGGGGACAAATGAGCACGCGCTTCGATGTGCGTACGCCATCGCAGGCGCGCGGATACAGTCTCGTCGGCGGCATGACGGCCTCTCGACATATGAATGAAGGTGGGGATGGTCGGTCGCGTTCAGCGTGTCGGCGCGCGCCAGACAAAGTGGCCGTCGCCGGCCTCGTCGGTGTAGATGGGTATGGCGCGGCCGATCACCGTGCTGGCGGGCAATGGTCCGAAATACCGCCCGTCCAGACTGTCCGGCACGTCGAAATTCATGAGGAAGAGCTCGCCCTGGGCGATGCGACGGCAGCCGTGCCAGACCGGCAGCGGACGACCCATGTGGTCGCGCTCCAGCGCATCGCCGTAGGCCACGCCATCGACGGTGATGATGCGGTCCTTCCGGCAGACCTCCTGTCCAGGAAGCGCCGCCACGCGCTTCATCAATGGGACGCCGGAGCCAATATAGCCGCGCTCAACCATGAAGCGGGCGAGCGCTGCCGGCGGCGTGACGGCGAGGAGGTCCGTGACCTCGAGCCTGCGCACCGGCTCGATGGCATAGAGCCCGATGGGCGCGCTTGCGGAAACGTTCCACACCAGCTTCAGCGGTGTCGGAACGAACGCGGAGGCTGCCACTCCCATCACGGAGAAATACGTGACCATCACATAGCCGAAGCGGGTCATGCCTCGCACTCCCGGCGCTTCAGCCACGCCGCATGGCGCTCGACCGTGTAGGTTCGGGGCGTGTGACCGGCCGCCAGGCGGTTGTGAACGTGGCGCCAATGGTCCGGCGCCACATCCGCACCGTGGAGGCCGATGGCCTCAACGGCATCCATGTGCTGGAGCACTTTCTCGACCTTCGGCCAGCCGTCGGCGCGCAGCAGGATCTCTCCGCCGGGACGCACGAAGGGCAGTGTCTGGTGGGCCTCGCCGGGTGCGACGGCGCGCACGATGTCGATGCGCGACACTACGGTGCCGAAGTCGTTCGACGCCCAGCGCACGAAGGCAAAGATAGAGCCTGGCGCGAATGACACGACGCGGCGGCTGCGGTCGAGGGTCTGCGCATGAGCTGGGCGTCCGAAGCGGATCCAGTTCTCGATCCGTTTCTCGATCCAGGTCAGCTCCACATGGGTGAGCGGATCTGCGGTCGGCGCGGCCGGTGACGGAGCGACCTGCTTCGCAATGGAGGGTGACACCGACGAACTAATCATGACGCCTCTCCTGATGTTGGAGGAAATTCACGGGCGAGGAGATCGCGGAGCATGTCCGCGACGGTCTGGCCGCGTCCGAAGGCGGCGATCTTGATGCGCCCGCGCAGGTCGGGCGTGATGTCGATGGTGAGCCGCGCGGTGAAGGTTTCGGCTGATCCATGGCCAACCGGCCTCGTGTCGGCGGCCTTGATCCAGTGCTCTGGATCGGCCGGACGCGCGGCAAAGCCCTTGCGCGTTCGTTGCCGGGTCATGGCGTAGATCTCGAACCGGCGAGGCCGGCGATCTCGGCGGAGAGCGCAATGATCTCCCGCGCTGCTGGCCCACCCTCGTCGAGCTCGCCGACGAGCCGTCCGGACTGGGCGGACATGGCGAAGGCGACGCGCTGGCCGACAGTGCTCACGAGCACGGGCGGATCGTGATCCGCCAGCGTCTCGGCGGTCTCGCGGGCGAGCACGGTGCGAGCGCCGCAGCGGTTCAGCACGAAGCGCGCGACAAGCTCCGGGCGATAGATGCGCGCCTCGTTTAGGAGGGCGAGCATCTCCGCGGACGCCCATCCATCGAGCGGTGATGGCTGCACCGGGATCAGGACCAGATCGGCGGCGAGCAAGGCCGAGCGCATCAGGCCGGCGACGCGGGGCGGTCCGTCGATGACGACCATGTCGGCATCGCGTGCCAGCTCGGGGGCTTCCCGGTGCAGCGTATCGCGGGCGAGGCCGACGCCGCCGAACAGGCGCGGCAACCCCTCGCGGCTGCGCTGCTGCGACCAGTCCAGGGCCGAGCCCTGCGGGTCCGCGTCAATGAGCGTGACACGCTGGCCGCGGCTCGCCCACGCGCCGGCGAGATGAAGGGCGAGCGTCGTCTTGCCGACGCCGCCCTTCTGGTTGAGCAGCGCGACGATCATCGGGATGCTCCCGATGTGTCGGCAGGCATCGTTTCGCCTACTGTCAAAGGATCGGGAGCGTGAAATCTGTCTTTACGGAAAGACGGAAGACCATCATCTTGAGAAGCGTACGGGAGATGGCAGTTATACACATCGCCTGCGCGCCTTTTAAGGTTAGACTCTATGTTAGATTCTAAGTTAGGGGCGCAATTTTCATTTTCATCACCTGGGCTTGAGACCTGTTTCGGTTCCCGATGGCACGGGAGGCCCGTTCCCGATGGCACGCCAGTCCGGGTTCCGGATGGCACGAAGGCTTTCATAGCTTTTCCACAGGGCGCCGACGGCTCGAAGGTGAGAAGCACCCGCCCGCCAATCTCCACTTCCGTGAACAGGGTGTAGCCCGGCAACGGCTGACGGCGGACGATGTCGCGCAGTTCGAAGGCGAAGCGCTTGAAGGGCGAGAGGCTGCCGGATTTGAGGTGGAGGTGGCGAAAATCGAAGCGCCAGCCCCGACGCTGCCGCCCGCCATGCTTGCGCACAATCCGGTAGAGCCAGCGCTCCAGCCCGCCCGTGAGATCGAAATACGCCCGGTCGATGGTCAGGACGAGCGCGTCCTCGACGATGGCGCAGTAGAACCAGTCGGGGACGATGAGCTCGATCCCGGCGGGCTTGCCGTCCCGGTCCGTGCGTTCCTTCCACTCGTTGATCCAGGAGAAGCGGTGGCGCCGGCCCTCCGTTCTCTGGCGGATGGATGTGGACACCGTGGTGGACTGCAGGCGGTCCAGGGCGGCCTTGAGGCGCTGATAGTCCCTGAGCGAGGTGCCGCGGCCCACGAACCGGAGGATCTCATAGGGGGTGGCTGCCATGAAGCGCGAGGTGCGCAGTCCCGCGTCGCGGGCCTCGACGATCTGGCTGGCCGCCCAGATCAGGATATCCGCATCCCAGATGGTGGCCATGCCATGGTCAGGCACCGCCTCGACCCGGATCGCGATGTCGCCGGAGACAAAATCGATGGGGGCGACACGGTGGGTCTTGGCGAGGGAGAAGAAGGGATAGGCCATGAGATCCTGCGCATCGCGGGGCGCGAAGGCGCCGGGGAGCGCGCGGAACAGCTCAAGCTGTCCGCTGGGTTGTGAGGAGCGGTGCGGTGCTGCCATGACGAAATGGCCGCTCAGCGCGCCAGGCTGCCCGGCAGGACGCCAGGCATGGAATGACGCTTGGCCGGCAGGATGGAGCCGCGCGGATCGGAGGTGGAGGTGACAGCGCCTCGGGCCACCCAGGCTTGCAAATCCTCGACGGAATAGACGACGCGTCCGCCGAGCTTGCGATAGGCGGGACCGGTCCCGTAGGTGCGGTGCTTCTCAAGGGTGCGGGGCGAAAGGCTGAGGAAGACCGCGGCTTCCTTGGTGCGCAGATAGCGCGGCGGCATCGGGACAGCATCGGGGCGCATGGATCGAACCTCCGTGAGCGATCTCGGGCCGCTGGTCATCAGCGGCGGATGGCGCTCACGGTGGCGAAGGGCGGCCGTCGTGGGGGATGGGGAAGTTGAGGGGCGTAAAATGCCCACCCCGAACGTCTCGGCGATGCGGTTATGGTCGCCGACGATGACGCAGGAGCTTGAGATAGCCGCCGGCGATCAGCGCTCGGCCATCCTTGACGAGACCGATGACGCGAGCGCGCAGCGACGAGGTCTTCCAAGGCTCGGCGGCGATGCGCCTCTGGTCATAGAGAGCGAATGCGATGTCGCGATAGCTGGCGCCGTCAGCGCGTCCGTCGACTGCCAGCATCATGGCGCGCAGGCGCCGCCGCTGCTGTGTGGTCATCCGCGTGTCGGGGAGCGCCGGGCGACCTTCGATGGTGCGCCAAAAGCGGGATAAAGCTTCCACGCGGCCCACGATATCGGTGTCCAGCGGAATGATCGCAGCGATAGGCGCGTCAGGATCAGAGCCCGGCAAGGCAAGGAGTTGGGACGAACGCGCGGCCAAGCCAAGGATGGCAAGCTTCCCCTCAGGGCTGCTCTGCACCACAGAAGCGCTGTCGAGGACGTTCATGCGTGCGCCGGTCAGGAAATCCGGAGATGGACCAAGAAGCACGACGGCCGGGTCGACGATGGGGGACCACAAAACGGTCTGCTCGACGGCGCTCATGGAAGGGCGTGCTGCGAAATCGCAGCCCCCAGCGTTGCTCCACCTCCCGGGGGAGCGGCTCGGCGTCGGTGCCGGTGGTCACGATGGACTGGTAATGACCTTGATAGGCTTCATCCCGGCGCAGGCACTCCCAGGCGAGGCCTTCGACCGACAGGTCGTCGAAGTAATCGTAGCTGGCGTTATCCCGCCAGCGCGATGTGTCCGGCTTCATTCACTCGTCTCCGCATCAGAGGCGTGCGCATTGAGCGAAGACAATCGGGGATTGAGACGGGCGTGAGAAGCCGGCTAAAAGGCATCGCGTGATGCGCTTGCGGCATCACCCCAGTCAGCTCAGGCGGGGCCGCGGAGAAGGTCTTTATAGCCACCCGCCGCCACCCAACGGGCGCGGGCAAGATGGCTGTCATGGACATGACGGGCGCGTTCGGGCTCTCGAGCCGCGTCGATGCCGAACAGCACAAAGACGATCTCCCGCCAGTCGGCGCCATCGGCCGTGGCATCCAACAGGCGGGCATAGAGCCGGATGTGCGCCCGGTCATAGTCCGTCAGTTCGGGACCCGTCGGTGCAGTGTCCTCGAACGCCGCAGTCACCATGTCTGCCTGCCACTTCTCTCAAGATCGGGTTCTTCCCTAAATCCTACACGACTTCCAATGACACCACTGCCACGGTCGCATTTGTAGAGAATACTCCGTGGTGAAATACTCATCAAGGCGATGCTCTCTCGACCATGGAGATCCGAGAGGTGTTCGCCCGGAATTTGAAGGCTGCGAGGCTCGCCAAAGGCCTGTCGCAGGAAGAGCTCGCCCATCGAGCCGGGATCGACCGCACCTATATCAGCTCGTTGGAACGCAGCGTCTACAACGCCAGCATCGATGTCGTAGATCGCTTGGCCTGCGCCCTTGAGCTCGACGCCGCCACCTTGCTGAAGAGACCCGCCGCGGACGTGCCGAGCGGACCCGAAAACCCGGTCGAGTGAAGCGCGGGACCGGCTGGCAACTGCTGACTTCGAAGTGAGAGCCCCGGCCAGATCTGGCCGGGGCCTTGGGCTGCTCACTCGCCGCGTCGCCCGCTGGGGCGGGACCAGATCAGCGAGAAGGTGTCGGCATCCTCGTCGTCGAAGAGGTTGGCGTAGATGGGGGCGTTGAAGCTCGGGTCGTCGAGCTTGAGGCCCAGATAGTCGCGCCCCTCGCTGGAGCGCTTGGACCAGGCAGCGCCGATCTCGGCACGGCCCACCAGGACCCGGTGGCTCGGGGCATTCTCGCCATTGGCGCGCAGGTCGGGGACGATGCGCACGCCCTTGGCCTGGACGCTGAGGGTGACGATCTCGCCGGTGAACTCGTTCGTGCCGATCTTCTTGAAAGTGCCGATGGTGGCCATTTTCGATCTCCGTCTTCCGTTTCCGAGCCCGCACCGTTGCGGCCTCGATGGCGATCGAAGGGCCGAAGGCGACTGCCGCCGCACCCCGGCAGGGGCCTGATGGTCAAGGAGGACTTTCTTGGCGCGCGAGGAATGGGCGGAACGCCCAGGGGAAGAAAGCCCGACGCCGCCATTGCGGCACAGGCGGTCGAGGCGCCGCCGGCCTTCGGCCAGATCAGGCCATGGAAGAGGCCAGTCGGTGCGCGCGATCAACGGTTGGAGATAAGGAGGTGATGGCGATTTCTCACGCGCCCTGCATGAAGGCGGCCCAACCTTCACCGGTGTTGACCTCTTCATTTCCCGGCCGTTGCCCTGCGCCTCGTCCTGACAGGACCAACGGATGGAAAGCTCTCCTCACCGGCCATGCGAGGGTTCGCGTGCAACCGCGCGAAGCTTGTCACCAAGCCCTGCCATACGCGCGCACTCGCGGCCTCGTGCCGCGATCCTCTCGCGGTCGCCATCGCATCCTCGACGACATGGAAATGTCGCCCCGCTGATGTGGTCTTGCCTGATCGGGGCATGTCGATCCGAGGCCCGCGCGAGACACTGGACGGGGCACAGGGTGCGGGCAGCGTTGGCCAGTCTGATGTCCCCATGAGGCAAGGATCGAAGACCGAGACCATATGCGCCGCTGGTCAAGTTCAAACGCTGGCTCCGGAGCCGAATGAGATGGTGGGTATGGATCGTCATGTCGTCATTTCGGGTTGCTCCGGCGGGGGCAAGTCGACACTGATCGCCGAGCTTGCACGCCGTGGCTTTGCCGTGGTCGAGGAGCCAGGGCGGCGCATTGTCGCCGAGCAGATCCGCAGCGGTGGATCAGACCTGCCTTGGGTGGATCTGGCCGCTTTTGCGCGACGTGCAGTCGCCACGGCGCTGGAAGACAGGTCCACGGCTTTTGCCCAGAGCGGATGGGTCTTTTTTGACCGTGGGCTTGTCGATGCGGCCGTTGCGCTTGAATACGCAACCGGGGAGCCCATTGCCGAGACGCTCTGCAATGCCCAACGCTACAATCACACTGTCTTTATGACACCCCCATGGCCAGAGATCTTCAGCGGCGATGACGCGCGCCGGCACGACTTGTCCACTGCGATTGCCGAATATGAGCGCCTGATCGCGGCCTATCCGAAGCTCGGCTATAAGGTAACGATCCTGCCCAGGGTATCGGTTGCGGACCGCGCTGATTTCATCATCGGCCAGCTGGAAGCCCTGAACCAAGCGGATTGAAGCGTTACGCTCTGCCCCCGTCAGGACCCGAAGGGGTCGATCTCACGGATGATCTGGGAGGCGTCGCCGTCGAACTCGTCGGCAGTCACAACGGACAGGGTGCCGTCACCGGCGCGGAAGATCACGATGACGACCATCAGGGTCTTGGCGAGGCTGAGGGCGAAAGCCTGTGCATCGGTGGAGGACATGGGGTCCGGCTCCTGCTCGAAGCGGAGGACCATCCCCCGCTGACAGGCGCCCGATGGGTCCGGCCATGGGCCGCAATCACCGTGGAGGCAAAGCCGCAACGGCGGCACGCTGTGCGTAGCCGACCCCTTGCGGGTTGATGGCGTCAGGCCCTCGGTCGGACCAAGGAACAGCGCAGGAAAGCGGTGGTGGTCTCTTGCTCGAAGAGCGCCGGGTGCAGCCATCCGCCTGCATGGTCAGGCTCAGGAGGCGCGTTGAGCTCCACCCGTGATAAGTGGTGGTCCCGCTCGCCTGTCCGCTGAAAATCGATGATGGGAACCGCAATCTCGTGAAAAGCGGTGACGCACCGTGAAATCCGATTCCGAAGGTGGAGGAAGGCAGCGCTCATGCGCTACCCCTCCCGAAGCGATAGACCGGGATGCCGAGCTTGCGAGCCTTGTCGGCGAGATTGTCCTGGATGCCCGTGCCGGGGAAGATGATGACCCCGATCGGCATGACCGAGAGCATCTGGTCGTTGCGCTTGAAGGGGGCGGCCTTGGCGTGCCGTGTCCAGTCTGGCTTGAAGGCGACCTGCGGCACTTTTCGGGCATCGGCCCAGCAGGCGGCGATCTTCTCGGCGCCCTTGGGCGAACCGCCGTGCAATAGGACCATGTCGGGGTGCTTGGCGTGGACTTGATCGAGCTTTGCCCAGATGAGCTTGTGGTCCACCGTGTCACCGCCGGAGAAGGCAATTTTGGGTCCTGAGGGCATCAGTACTTCAGTCTCCGCGCGCCTGCGGGCGGCGAGGAAATCGCGGCTGTCGATGAGGGCTGAGGTCAGGTGTCGATGGTTCACCAGGGATCCGGAGCGCGGGCGCCAGGCTGAGCCGGTGTGGCGCTCGAAGGCATCGGCAGCTTCGTCCCGCATCTGTTCGAAGGCGTCGCGCCGCTCCATGAGGCTTTGCCCCTCGGCGATCAGGCGTTCCAGTTCCACTGAGCGCACCTCGCTGCCGTCCTGCTCCTGCTGGCTGCGGCGCTGGCTCTGCTCGTTGTCGTCGAGGGCGCCAGAGATGCGGTCGGCGGCCCGGTGGAAGAGATGGACGGTGGACCACAGGAGATCGGGAAGGTCGGGCTCAAGGCGGGTGTCCTGCAGCGTCGCAATCAGCGAGTCAAAGATGTCCGCGATGGCGCCGGTCATGCGATTGGACTCGGGAAGTGGTCGGGGATCAGGTTCGTCCTCGGAAGCGCGGTAGCCGTAGAGCTGAAGGTCCTGCAGCAGGTGATCGGTGGGAGAAGAGGCGTGGGGTTCGTCGTTCTCGATGCTCATGGGAGGCTCCGTCGGTTGGACCGCAGCCTTGCGGCCTTCATGGCGACGAAGCCGGCGGGCGGGACGGACCTGCACCCCGCGGGACGCGCGGGGCCGGAGCGTGAGCGGAGGATGGCGGAGGCCGGCGATTTTGCTTCGCGATGGAAAGGCGTGTGTCGGGTCCCCGCGACGCCTGCGTCGCGGGGAAGCACCGCCGACGGAAAATCGTCGGCCGCAGCCATTGCCGGTCCGGGACGACTGCTGGCCGATCGCCCTCTGGAAGGCCTGGCTGCGGATCCCCTGGCGACGGTGGGCATCAGAGCGGGACGTCAGAGCATCGCCACTCCCTGACGCTCCAGGTCACGGGCTCAGCACCATGAAGCGGCTGACGTCATCAGGAGCAAGCTGGCATCGGATGCCCGCTCGCAACGCGTCGACGCCAAAGGCGCGCAGATCCTCATTGAAGTCGCCGAGCGCCGGCGAGAGCACGATGGCCTCGACCCCGGTGGAGTTCGCTCGTGCGATGAGGCTGTCTCGTGCCCTGTCGCCGGCAGGATCGTTGTCCCGTACGATGTAGAGCCGCCGCACGTCAGGTGGAAATGCGACGACGGCAAGGTGTGCTGCCGAGAGCGCAGCCACCATCGGGAGGCTGGGCAGCGCTGTGCGCACGGAGAGGATGGTTTCGATGCCCTCGCCAGCGGCCATCGCATCGTTGGGCCTGCCGAAGCGGACGGCATGCTCCAGCAGGTGGCCCATGGCACGTCGGGGCGTGGCGATGGCTGCCTTGTCCGATCCGTCGGGAGCGAGCCATGTCCGGTGGATGCCCATGATCCGTCCCCTGAGGTCGGTGACGGCAGCGATCATGGCCGGCAGGGGTTGAATGGGCTCGCGTGGATCCGGGCGGTAATAGCAGCGCGGGTGAAAGCGCAGGCTTCCGGTTTCGTGCAGAGCCGTGATGCCGCGCTTCCGCAGATACGTCTCCACGATTGTGCCCACAATCGGCTGTGCGGCGGCAAAGAGCCGTCGTGCCAAGGTGACCGGATCACGTGAGGAGCTTGGCTTCCTGCAATGGGGAGCTTCCGCGTCTGGTGAGATTGGTGGAAGGCGCATAAATGCTTGAGCCTCGGCGACAACCTCGCTGAAGTGGGACAGGCCCCGGCTTTCGCGGATCACGTCGAGCAGGTCGCCGTGCTCCCCCGTGGCCGCATCGGTCCATTTTCCGGCTGGGCCCCTTGCGCTGTCCCTCAGACGCACAAACATGGAGCGACCGGGCGTGTTGCGAACATTGCCCACCTGCCAATACTGCCCCTGCCGCCGGCCGGCTGAGAGATAATGGCGACAAACCGCCTCCGCGTGTCGGCCGAGCCTGTGGACCAGATCATGGGCCGCATCCTTCATGGGGACGCTCCAATATATAAGGCCCGCCGTCCGGGCCACGCGACAGGGGGAGCGCGAGGCGGCGGGCGGCGGGCCAGGTTGCCCGGGAGGATTATTCGGCAGCGATCGGGGGAGAGATCGCTTCGGGCTCCTCACTATCGGCGAGGTCCTCGCTGTCGCCCATGGCCGTTTCGCCATCGATCTCCGCCGTCTCTTCGCCGGCGGTGTCCGAGGGCTGGGTCCGCAGCGGCTCCGGGAGCCAGCCGGTGTCGGCAAGGAGGGCTTCTGCCTCCCGGGCCATGTCGCCCTTCTTGAGGTGGGCGATCCGCTCGGCCGCGCGTTCGCCCTTGGCCTCAGTCACCGCCTGCAGGATGCGGGCCTTGGTGACCCGACCGAAGAAGGTGTCGACCGTGGGCTGCCATCCGGCCGCTGCCATGTCGAGCGACACCGCCTGCGCCAGCCGGTTGGCATGGGCGAAGGCGCGCGGACGGCGGTTCCAGGCCTCGTGCACGGCATTGACCGACAGGCTCACCACATGGGCGAACAAGGCGGCCCGGCTGTCGCGGTCCCAGCCGCTCAGGGTGTCCCAGAGCGCGCCTGGCTCCTTGGGCAGCGCCTTGGCCCAGCTCTCGTGACGGACGCGGATGGCCTCGGCCGAAACACGGTCGTTGAGGCTAGGCGCCTGGGCGTTGAAGGACACGCTTTTCAGATCGAGCTCAAGGCAGCTGTCCGAGCCATAGGCGTAGAATGCCTTCAGCGTGAGAGCATGGACCGCCGCGAGGAAGGCCACGTCGGGCTGTTCGCCCAGCGCATGGCGCAGGCCCAGGGTGCGATGGGTGGTCAGCTCCGTAAGCAGCCGGTCGGAGATCGGCGCGAGGCCGTCTTCCTCCTCGGGCTCCGCAGGTGCATCGCACGCCGCTGCCTCCTGGTGCGGGGCCGAGGGCATGGCGGACCCGTCATCGCTCTCGGCGGAACGGTCTTGGTCCTCCTCGACCGGCACCTCGTCCTCCGAGCGGACATAGCCCCGCTCCACCCGGAGCTTGCCGTCCTGGGCGATGCTGACGAAGGCGCCGGCGCGGCTGACCTCCGCCGGATCGAACGCGAGGGGGCGCGTCTCAAAGGCCTCCAGCGCCGCCTCGAGCTCACCGAGCCGCGCATCGACCTCCTCGGGGAGTTCGTCGGCGTCGGCATGTTCTTCGGAGAGGCGATCATATGCGGCCTGGGCCGTCGCCCGAGCTGCCTCCTCCTCCGCGGTCAGGGGCGTCGGCTCACCCCGCAGCTGGCGCAGGCCGTAGGTGTGGCCATAGGCAAAGTCCGGCGCCACCTCGATCCACTTCCAGCCTTCGCCGCGGATCCCGTCGGCCTCAATGGCGAGCTTTTCCGCCACCATGCGATCGACGAGGGTGACATCCTGTAGCCAGCCGCCGTCGTCGCCCTGAAACAGGTCGCGGAGCACCGTGCCTCCGGCCGTCTCATAGGCCTCGATGCCGATGAACCGGGACCGCTTGTCAGATGCCCGGACCGCGCCTTCGGTGAGCATGCGTCGGATGGCGTAGGGCTGCTTGTCATAAGTCTGGGCGAGACGGTCCAGCACCTGCTCCTGCCGCTCATGGTCACCGGAGACGGTGAAGGCCATGAGCTGGTCAAGGGTGAGGCCGTCCTCGGCGTACACATCCAGGAGCTTCGGCGAGACGGAGGCGAGCTTCAACCGCTGCTTCACCACAGCGACCGAGACAAAGAAGGCGGCCGCGATCTCCTCCTCGGACTGGCCCTTCTCGCGCAAGGCGAGGAAGGCTCGGAACTGGTCGAGGGGATGGAGCGGGGCACGCTGGACATTCTCGGCCAGCGAATCCTCCTCGGCGATGCCGCCCTCGCGCACGATGCAGGGCACCGGGGCTGTCCTGGCGAGGCGCTTGCGCTTCACCAACAGCTCCAATGCCCGGTAGCGCCGCCCGCCGGCCGGAATCTCGTACATGCCGGTCTCGACGCCATCGGCATCGACAACGGCGCGGACATTGAGTCCCTGGAGCAGACCGCGCCGGGCGATATCCTCGGCGAGCTCTTCGATGGAGACGCCCGCCTTCACCCGGCGGACGTTGGCCTGGCTCAGCACCAGCTTGTTGAAGGGGATGTCGCGGGAGGACGAAAGGGTGATCTTCTGAACAGCCGTGGCCATAGGATATTTCTCCGCGACGGGCGGCCGGAGAACCTCTCTCTGGCCTTCCACCCGTCACGAAGCACGGCGCTGCCCTCTTCCTCTGAGGGCAGCGCCGCAGAACCGACGATCCGGAAAACCGGCACCGCTCAAAGCCGGAGACACGGCAATCCGCGTCTCCGGCATCGCGGATCTCAGGCAGCGCGATCGAGAAGCTTTTTCGCCCGCGCCTCCAGATCGAGGCGGGCATCCTGGTGCGGCTTGTCCCGGGCCACGGCGGTGATGCCCTGCACAAAGTCGAAGATGCTCTCCGGCTTGCGGCCTTCCTCGGCAAGCACGGTCTCGATCACCTTCTGCGTCTCCGCTTTGGAGAACCCCTTGCGGCGCAGGAACTCTGTGCGGTCCTCGTCGGTGCGTGCCACGATGCGCTCGCGCGCGGCTCTGATGCCATCGACGAAAGGCATGGGAGAGGAATTGGCAAAGCGCTCCAGGGCCGGCGCCGCCTGATGGGCGAAGCGGGATGCGGCATACTTGGAGTGGCGGATGGTGATCTCCTCGAAATCCTCTACGCCCCACAGGTTCCGGTTCTGGCAGACCGCCCGCAGATAGAAGCTGGAGATGCCCAGCGTCTTGGCGCCCACCTCCGAGTTCCAGCAATAGAAGCCCCGGAAGAACAGGTCGGGAGAGCCGTCCGGCAGCCGCCCGGCCTCGATGGGGTTGAGGTCATCGACCAGGAACAGGAAGACGTCCCGGTCGGAGGCATAGAGCGTCGTCGTGTCCTTCGTGATGTCGACGCGGGGATTGTAGATGCCGGTCGACCAGTCGAGCACACCCGGCACCTTCCAGCGGGTATCGCCCGTGCCATCGCCAGCGATGCGGCGCACGGCGTCCACCAGCTCATGATCGTAGATGCGGCCATAGTCGGGACCTGTCACGGCCCGGAGTTCGACGCGCCCGTCCTCGACCTCCAGCGTCTTGACCTGCTCGGCGCGGTGCGTGAGCAAACCGTGCTGCAGGTTGATGCCGGCCAAGGGTGCTGGAAGCTGCCGCAGGTAGGCCGCCGGCGCGCCGATGAGGCTCGCAAGCTGGCCAAAGCACCAATGGGTCGGGGCAACGGGAGCGTCTGCCCCGGGCAGCGCGAGCGTCAGCCGGTCCGGCGCCTCTCGGCTCGCCTCGACGCGGATCGCGGCGCTCTCCACGGTGCGCGTCCGGCTCCGATCGGACCTGCCGCGCACCGCGCCATACAGATCAGACAGGGACAGATAGCGCTCGTCCGCCGGCCGGGAAAACCACTCGGAGGACACGCGGCCGATCCGCTCGCCGCGGCTCGCATCCACCTTATAACCGCCGGCCGCTTCCCGGCTGGCATCTAGAACCTGAACCCCAGTCATGGGACAAAACTCCACGACGGGCGCCGGGAGCTTCTCTCCCTGCCCTCAACCCGTCACGGAAATCCGCTCCAACCTCTCACTCTCGATCGGGCGGACGGACGGAATACCACCGGAATCCCGATGAACTTCTCGCTCCGATTGATAGCATCCCGCCGCATTGACCCAAGAGGAGGCGACGCTACCATTACCTCTGGAGTGCGCCAAGAGCAGAAACTGGATTGTCGTCGGATAGCGGACATTCAGCTTCGCGCCCCTTTGTCGCCGTTCACGGATCTCGGTCGGACCTGAAACCTGCCGTTCGGTCAGGATCCCCGGACCGCCTTCGCGCCGGAATCAAACAGCTTTTGTTTGACGGATCGCTGAACTATCTAAGGTGCAATAAGCCCGAGGCAGCAACCGCGCTTTAGCACCCTCTGGAGATCCCATGCTCCCCACTGTTTTCCTTTCGCTTGAGGGCGCCGAACAAGGGTTCGTCGACAAAGTGCGCCGGTTCCTGCCTGATGGTCTTGCCTACTTCTATCCACGTAGCTTCGCCAACGGCGAGGAGCTGATCGCGGCGATGGAGGAACGCGTCGGCCAGGCGTCTATCTTTGTGCTTTTCGCGTCTAAGAAGGCGTTGAAGTCTTCTTGGGTCGGCTTCGAGATCGACCGCGCGCGCGTTGCGAAGATTAAGGACAAGCGCTTCCGAGTGCTCATTATGCCGATCGGCTCTGACGTGTCGCACTCCGACCTGCCCGCCTGGATGCGTGAGCATTGGGTCGGCCACGTCGGGAACGCGCCGCGCGAGATCGCGCGCTACATCCGCAAGGTGCTGGTGACCGGTCCGCTTAGCCACCTGCCGGGTGCCCAGGTATTTGGACGCGGCGCCCTTGTCGACGCGTCGGTAAACGCAATCAATGATGTAGTGCTACGCACCGAGCAGTCCCCAAACGTGATCGTATTGGCCGGTCCGCTCGGCATCGGCCGTCGCACGTTCAGCCGCCGATTGCTCGCAGAGGCGTTCCCTGCGACGCCCGAGCTCTCCTTCGGCCCCGAATTCGTGCTGCCCCGCTTCGCCGATCTCGCCGACCTTTACCGCGCATTGCGCCAGGAGGTGGAAACCGATCTACCGTTGCACTCGATCGGTGAAGACTTGCGCGCGTTCGGTGAGGCGCCCGTTCACGAGCAAGCGCGCGAGATTGAGCGCCGACTCGCCCATTTCGCCGATCTCGGCCAAGCGGTAACGATGGTCACCGGCAACGGCATATTTGAAGACCAGGGCTTCCTGAAGCCGTGGGCCGTCGCGCTGTTTGAGAAGTTGGCGCTGGAGCGGCGGATCAAGCTGGTGGTGGCATCGAACCGCCTCATCCACGAGAAAGAGCTGCGCGCCCACACGAATGTCATGCAGGTCCATGTCCCCGCGCTCCGGGAGGCGGACACTCGCGCACTGATGGTGAGCTCGGCGTCGGCGATAGGGGCGAAGCCGGCGCTGCCGAACGACGAGGTAATCCGCGTGATAGGCGGGCACCCGGCGATCGCGCGGGCGACGGCCGCGCTGGTCGCGCAGGCGGGCCCCGCGGTGCTGAACGCGAACCCGGCCGACCTGCACTCCCTTCAAGAGGAGGTGCTGGGCGACAGCCTGGAATTCGCGCGGCGCACACCGATGGAGCGCGACATCCTGTCGGTGCTGAGCTGGGTGCCGCAGCTCGCAGGCGACACACTGCGCCGCGTTGTGCTCGAACGCCATGCGGTCCCGCCCGAGCGCTTTGCTGAGGAGATTTCGGGGTTAGTGTTAGCCTGCTTGGTCGAGGTGTCGGGGCCAAACTACCTTATCTCTCCGCCGGTTCGCTCTCTGTTCCGGCGGCTACACGGCTACGGCTCGACGGAACTGATGACGGTGTTCTCGGCAGCACTGAAAGACGAGTTCGAGCGAGCCAAGCAAAACGACGAACTCCGCGCCGAATTGTTCGACGCAGTCGCGTTCATGGCTGCGATAGAGGGTGGCACGCTTCCGCCCGAGATGAGAGACCTGCTCCTGCCCTCAACACTGCAGGAAGTGGTAAAAGAAACATACGATCGCGGCCATGACGATCCCGAGGCGCTGCGCCGCGTGGTCGTCTGGGGCACTTCGGCCCTGAAAGGGAAGATGGACGAGACCACGCGTGAGGAGATCCTGACATACGTGCTGCGGGCACGCGTCCGCCTCCGCGATCACGATGCGGAGGTGGAGCAATTGCTCGTGCTGTTCGAGAAGCAGTTCTACCGTTCACGCTTCTACATGAGGGCCTTCCACCTGCGCGTCGGTAAAGGCGACCTGAAGGGTGCGGTAGCCGAACTCGTGAAAGCGCGTGAGGTCCGCAAATATATCAAGCTGGTAGTCGGTGACCTTGCCCGCTGCTATCAGCGACTGGGTTGGTGGACGCAACTTCAAGATTTGGTGCGCGAACAGGAGGCACACATTGGGCGCAACCCTGTACTGCTGGACGTGCAGGCAGGCATGCTGATTGCGCAGGGCGAGTGGCAGGCGGCGGAACAGGTGATCAGGAGGTTGCGTGCCAATCCCCGGCAGGGGACCTACGCTGACGGTCGGGAGGCGATGCTAATCATGCGCCGCGATCAAGATTTCGCGGGTGCGCAAGCGATGCTGACCCAGGTCCTGGAGAGCGGTTCAGGTGGTCAGACCTTTCTACGGCGCCTGCGCGCCGTGGCGGCCGCATCAGCCGGAGACCTGCGCGTCGCTAGCGAAGACGCCAAGTTCCTTAAGGCGCGCGGCGCTCCGGGAGCAGTTGCTGGTATAGAGGCGCGGATCAGGTTGGCGCAAAAGGACTACGACGGTGCCGAGGCCGCGTTGACCAGTGCCGGGATGCTAAGTGGTCCAGACGAGCTTTTACGCGCGCGCATCTTGGAGGCTCGTGCCGAAGATTCGTCGACGCCGTTCGCCCGGCGCGAACCGCTGCGTCGCGAGGCAGCCGCAATCCGCGGGCGCAACCGCATGGACGAGTACGACTTCGAGCACTGATGGGTCGCTTTCGCGCCGTCATCGCGGCGATCCGACCTCTCGGTGCCGCTGCGCCGGGGAGAGGCAGCCGTCCGGCTACCTGATGTTAGGCGGTGTGGACGGATTTGGCGGGGTCGAAGCGGGGGGATTCCCTTCCGGCTGTTTCGGTGATTCATAGAGGGTCGGCTTTTGGCGAGGTCGACCATGCTGACGCGGATGACGGACGAGGATTGGGCGGTGGCGCTGGATGTGTTCCACGCCTGCCGCTCGCGGCGGGGCGACAAGGGGCGAGACGACCGCAAGTTCCTCGAAGCCATGCACTATTTCACCGTGCACAACATCTCCTGGCGGGCGCTGCCGGCGGAGTTCGGGTCCTGGAACAGCGTCTGGAAACGGTTCTGGCGGCTGCGCCAGGCCGGCGTGTTCGAGCTGTTCTTCGAAACGCTGGCTTCGCTCAGCCGCACCGCGCATCTGGTTCAGATGTTCGATTCCACCGTGGTGCGTGCCCACGTCTCCGCCGCCGGGGCAAAAGGGGGCAGCAAGGCCACGCCCTCGGGCGCTCACGCGGCGGCTTCTCCACTAAGATCCACCTCAAGAGTGACTTCGAGGGCCACCCGATCGCCTTCCACCTGACCGGCGGCGAGGCCGGCGACAGCCCGCTGTTCAAGCTGCTGCTGGATCTTGGTCCCGATGTGAAGCCCCGCGCGGCGCTCGCCGACAAGGGCTATGACGCCAAGGCCAACCGGGCGCTGGCCCGAGCGCGCGGCATCGCGCCCGCCATCCCGTTCAAATCCAACGCGAAGGATCGTCCCGCCTTCTTCCCGAAGGCGCTCTACAAGGGCCGGGCCCGCATCGAGCAGTGCTTCGGAAAGCTCAAGCGTTTCAAGCGCGTCGCCCTGCGCTGCGAGAAGACAGAGCGCGGCTTCGCCGCAATCGTCGCGCTCGCCTTCTCATTCATCCTCATCAAATCCGTCCACACCGCCTAGGCAAGCGATTGGATGTCGAGACTGAACGGAACAGAGTGCCCTTTTTCGATCCTACGTGAAGGAACGTCGGCTTTTCCCGGCCGGAAACCCGAAAGTGGTCAGTCCAAAATCGGTCCCATTTAGGACGGCCTAACTCGGGATAATCAGCATACCCTGAAGCGGGCGCACCTAGAGTCTGCAACAGCTCTTCCCAGCCGAGCCTGACCGGAACCACGCGCCAAGAGCAGACATGAAGAGCCAGCCCGATAGCAGACCTTCTGAGAGGGGCAGCAGGAGGAGGTGTCGGGCGGCAACCCTCGTGCGCGCTGCTTACGAACCTCGGCGCGGCAACTTGCGAGCAAGCTGAATCAGCATCGAGCCGCGTTAACCCAGAGCAGCTTTTTGATGCCGGTGGCTGTGAATAGGTTGCGACGCCCACAGAGACGAACGCTTCCGGCTCACAGTACGAGACATCGGAGCCAAAATATGCAATCTAAAGAAGCATGAGAGAGTACCTGCTGGCAAACGTCAACTCCGGTCATCTGAGAGCGCACGACCTACGCTTGGCGACCTCTGGCGCGCAGCGGACCAGGGTCGAGCGTGGTGTGCAGTCCGCCGCTTCCCGCCGCGGCCGGCGCGCGGCGGGATAGGAGCCACCATGCCAGATTTAACGATAGTTGAGGACGGAGGTGAGCGCCGGGACTGGGATCGGGAAATCTCGCAACAGCACTTCGAGGCCTTCGTCGTCGCGCTGCTTCGGAGCCTCGCCGCCGGCGACGGATCATACCGGCTGACGCAGGAGTTCTTTCGCTTCCTGGAACATGCTCAGGACAGCAAGATGCCTATCGGGCCAGTGCTGGATGGCGCCATCCGGAACCTGCATGATCAAGCATTCGATAGCGACAGTCAGAACGGTTACGACACTGAGAAAAAGCGCGTGTTGCAAGCTGCTCTTCGTGTGACCGCCGAGAGCATGGCGAGCGATAACCTTGCTCGCGCGCGACGCTCCAAACGAGAAGATGAACTACGGCACGCAATTGATGAGAAAGTGCTCGGCTCCGAGCGGCGCTCCCGCGAGAACGGCTGGAGCTATCTTGCGAACTTGACCGAAAAGCTCGGCAAGTGGCCAACGCGGAAGAAGTAGAGACTATGGCTCCGCAACAACCCCTTCGACTCCGACGGCGCTCCTCCCAAGGCTGCTGATGGCTAGGTTCCGCGATCCAGCTCTGTTCTCACAGCACTTCGGCGTCGACCCTCGGCGCTTGGCCGATCGCGGGATTTTCGATCCGGTCCTCAACGGTGACACGAAGCTGTTCATCGACCCCATGCTCTTCGACCAAGCAGCGGATAGGTCGTTTGCGACGGAAGCGCGTCAAACCTTCAATAGCTACTTCGAGACGGTTATCAAACTCATCGCCGGCTCGAAGACCCACGGTGACGCGCCTTGGCGGGCGGCTGAGCGAAAGCTGCAATTTCCTGAGGTACCGTTCACCTGTTTAGGCTACGGCGCGTCGACAATCCGCGGCAGCGGCGGAGGCAAGGTCCAGACGAGCGCGCTGGTTCAGACCGCATCGGAAATCATCGGTCTCGGCGTGACCGATCCCGACCTTTTCGTTGCGATGGCGCTCATTGAAGAGGGCATCGGGCCTGATCGAATCAGCGACATGACAACGAAGATCATTCTATCGGTGCTGATCGCGCATACGGAAGCTATCTGCAAGGCGTTGAGTGTCGCGACGGAGCAGATGACGTTCGCACTCTCCAATGGCGAGAGGTTCTGCGGTTCTCTGCCTCGCAATCCACACGACGGCCGCGGCGGTCCGGTTATTCTCGTTCCTCGCGACGTGCTGCGCGACCTGCCTATCGCTACGGATTGGAACAGTGTCAGCGACGCAGCTTCGAAGAACGCCGCCCTTCGAACTGACCTCAACGAGCGCATCGCGGGTGTCTGGGCGGCGACGATGAGGCGGGACAAGGCCACGATCCGAGACTGGGCCTTATCGAACGACACATCGTTCCGTGACCTGCTCGACCTGCTGAAGGGCATTCCGGCGACAAGCTACGACTTCAGCGCGGACCCAGCCGGCGAGGTTTTCTGGAGCGGAATCCTCTCGACGTTCAAAGGCAACGATATTCAGAAAATCGACAAGCCTCAGGTCTGGACGCGTGAGGCGATCCTGTCCGTTGTTAACAAAATTATCGAAAACTTCCGCCACCTCGTCGAAGACCGACGCTTATCGGAGGAACTGTATCACGATGGAAAGCCGCGAGCAGAGAAAGCGGCGCAAAGGCTGTTCTTCGTCGTGGCGCACGCTTTCTGCAAGGCCAACAACCTCGATCTCACACCCGAGGCGGACACCGGCAACGGTCCCGTCGACTTCAAGGTATCAAGCGGCTTCACCGGGCGTGTGCTCGTCGAAATCAAACTCTCGACGAATGGTAAGGTCGTCGCGGGCTACACGCGGCAACTTGATACCTACGCAACTGCCGAGGAAGCCGCCGCAGCCTATTACGTAATCGTGGACGTTGGCCAGATGGGCGGGAAGCTGGAGAAGCTGATCGCGGAGAAGAACCTGCTCGTAATGACGAATAAGCCGGTCCGGCCAATCATCATTGTAGACGCTACGCGCAAACCGTCGGCGAGTAAATTGTGAAATTTGGGTTTGTCCCCTGAACTGTTGGCAGAAATGCAGTTCCAACTGTCGAGTGCAGCAGACATACCAATTTAATCGAGACACCTAATGTGGACACAGGGAATGTCTCATACGGGGCAACGTCACAACGTCATCCGGAGTAGCAACTTTGGGAAAAGCTGTCGCATGCTAGGTGTTGATCGAGCGCGTTCGGCTCAACGTCGACGAGGACAACTTGGCTGGCATGAGAAATGCGCGCCACCCACGATCTGCGTCGAGACCGACCGGATGATCGATGCGCTCTCAACCCTTTACCCTCGGAACTAGTGATGATGCGCGCGGGAGATCTCGATGCGGCTTGAGAGTTTCGAGGAATGGTTCGCCGTTCGTCCGAACCATAGCGACGAAGCCGATCACCTGCCCGGACGCCTCACCTTCGATTTGGATGAGGGGATATATCTGGACACGATTCGCTTCTCGGGGAGCAGCGAGAACCAGGAGGCATTTCTCGTCAGCGGTCAGACCTTGACAGGATGGCTCGACTATCAGCGGCCGGCAACACTCATCCAGCCGTGGCTTCAGAGAACCGGCGGATTGAACATCAGCATGGATACCCCGGCAATGCGGGAGTCCCAGCGGTTCGTCGCTAACGCCCTCCTCAAGAATGTCTTCTTAGAGGACATCAGCGCCCCCATCTTCACGGGGCTCGTGGTCGAACACCCAGCATTTCATGCTTGGGTAAATCCTCGTCTTGTCAATCGAGACTGGTCGCGGCCCGAGGATGTTGGTCTCCCCTCTCTTTCTGTCGACGTTCAGCCGCCGCAGCAGCGCATTTTCACCTTGGCAGATGGAACGCAGGCGAAAGTCACGAGCGCGACGCGTGTTCCTCGAGGCGAGGCCACGACGCTGGAAGAATACACCATCCTGGAGCTGCATTTCCCTCAACCGGTCGATTTCGACGCGATCACTCGTGTGACGTGGCGGGTTTCCGCCCTGTTCGAATTTCTAATCGGCGCACGCGTGCAGGCACCGACCTATCACCTTCCTACGACGCATAAACGCATGTGGAATGGCGAGGAGCGCAAAGTCGTCGCCGAGTTCTGGTATCTCCCGATCTCCAGAAAGAATCGCCGAGACGCTCTACCAGCGGCACACCATCGCTTGACGTTCGAGGAACGGTCCCCTGTTCCATTGGAGACGCTGCTGAACCACCTCTCGGGAGGCAGTGACGAGCTCATCTTCCTGGCCGACCTAATTCAGAGCGTGGAAGATTACGACCTCTCCCCCACTCAAGGATACAGTGAGCTTATTGGCTGCCTAGAAGCCTTTGACGATCGCACATTCGGATCGGGAGCGGATGAAAATTTCAAACGGGATATGAAGGGCCTAGAAGATCTGGTCGATAAGCACGGCTCATCAACGGACATTGACTTATTTAGACGAATAAGCGGGACAGCATCAAATAGATTTTCTCTTCTCAAGCGCCTCGAACGCCTGCATCAGATGTGGCACGAGGATGGTTTCAGGGGAAGTCCGGACCTTAAGCGTATCCGTGATTTACGGAATGTCGTTCCGCACGGACGGGGGCTGGAAGTGTCTAGTCAGGTTGCACAAGAAATGATGACCTATCTTCGCGACCTCACGGCGTTGGGTCGCTATCATGTTCTGAAGGTGCTCGGATTCACCGGAGATCAGATAGGAGCCGCCTTCGCGTGGCATGCGCATCGCTATGGGATGTTTGTCCCGGAGCGGATGATCCCGTCACATCAGGGGGTTCATGACGATAGCAGGATTGGGGACAAAGCTGAATCTTTGGACTTTAATGCCCGGAGGCCGTCATGAAAAAGGTTCTGGCTTCCGTCCCCTGCTCTATGAAACCGGCTGGCCGATAGCAACGTGACGCCCGAGCTTTGCTTCGACCAAACTCCGCTACCAAGATTGTGCTGTTGGTGTGGAATGGCAGAGATGGGTAACCCTCGGAAATGGTGCTGGCGCTCATCGAACGTAAATCGATCGGAAGTGCGTGGGAGTCAAGCGCACGCTTGGGTGCATCAGAAGGAGCATTCAATCCAGGGTAAATTCGATTGCTTCACTACAGCCGGCGGGGGACCATCATTTCCTTCAGAGGCTTTTCAACGGGCACAACCGTCAGGTAGCCAATCGTCGGCGCGCCGCACGAGGGCGTAGCGCATGGCGGCGGCGATCTTGGCGCTCTTTGGCAACCGCTCTAGTTCTGCGGCCCAACGAGCGAACAGATCGGCGATGAAATGCGTTGTGGCGATATCCCCGGTCGATTGCCGTTTCCTTTTCGTTCCGCTACGTCCTTACTAGCCTGAATCGGGGGAGCCAGTTGGGGTCTTTGCAATCCTTGATTGAGGAACAGTTGTCCGCCTTGCCGCGTGTCATCGCCGCCGAGGTAGTTCGCGACAAACTCAAGGCGGTTGGGCAGGCCGAGGATGAGAAACTGATCAGCGCTATTGTCGATCGGCTGCTCGGAACCGATGCTGGCGAAAATGCCGACGACGAGGATGTTTTTGAAGTCGAATCCGAACGGGAGATCATACTCCAGTTCACCGATGCTGACGCAGCTCGCGTGCAGGAGTTTATGAACAATTTCAGCGAGACGCTGCCCGACCTGATCCACACGGTCGCTGAAGAGGCGGCGGGCCAGATGCTGCGTCGATACGAGCGCGATTGGGCCGTCTGGCGGGATGCGACGAATATCCAGATGGATCAGTTTCGCTTCAATCTGCAGGCGCGTTGGGGAAAGGGCTTCGATGCACTGCGGATGTTGATCGAGCTGTCGCGCGACATCGGTGCGGATTTTCACCGTCGCGCGCGCCGCTCACGTTCGCACCGCCGAGCGCATCTCAACAAGGCGCTCTCCCACCTCCACGTTCGCGCAATCCAGATCGCGTCCGAGATCATGGTGCTGATGGAGAACGGCTACGCCGACGGCGCGATGGCACGATGGCGAACCCTTCACGAGGTCGCGTGCGTGGCGATGGTACTCAATAGCGGCGGCGAAGCTTTGGCGGAACGGTATCTCGCGCATGAGATCGTCGAGGCGAAGAAAGGTCTTGGGCAGTACCAGCAATGCCACGCTCCACTCGGCTATGCCCCCTTCGCGAAGCGTGCGGCCGCGCGCATCGAGCGCGACTATGCCGACGCTATCCACCGCTACGGCAAGGAATTTGGTGGCGACTATGGCTGGGTCGCTGCACATCTCGGGAACCCCAAACCCAATTTCAGCAACATCGAGGATGCCGCCGGCCGGGCGATGATGCGCTCGCACTACAAGATGGCGAGTCACAATGTTCATGCAAGCACAAAGGGCATTGCTCATCGGCTCGGCTCGCTCGACCGCCGGTTCGCAACCATCGCAGGTGCCAGCAATGTAGGTTTTGTCGAGCCCGGTCAGAATCTGGCGCTAAGCCTTTTGCACATCACCATGCTTCTGCTTCCGACGTCCTGGACGCTCGACAAGATCGCTCATCTGACGGCGCTCAACAAACTCCACGCGCGTATCCCGCGGGCGTTGGCGCAATCGGAGCGTGCGATCGAGCGAGACGAGAAGAAAATTCGTGAGGCAGCGGTCGCTCGCCGGGTGAAGCGGCCGCGACCAGAGCGCTGATCGAGATTGCTGCGCCACCGCTGGCGACAGAGCAGCTACTTAAGGGTACGGAGGGGGCATGAAATCGGGGGTCAGCAATTCAATTTCCGACGGTGTGGTGTTTGTCTCACCTCCAGTAGTCGCGGCCGTCATTGCACTCGCCGGCGTTTTGATCGGTTTGGTGGTGCGCGACATTGTCATGGCAATCCACCTCACCCGCAAGAAGCGCGCGGACGAGCTCGCCGACAAGAGGGAGGCGGATAGAGAAGCCCGCCGCGATCTGGTGCGCCTCTATGCCGACCCACTCAAAGATTCAGTGACGAGTTTGAAATATCGGCTGCACGAGATCGTCGAAAAAAGGCAGGCTCGCTACCTCCGCTCGGACGCGCCGAGCATTCCGTTCCTTGAATATAAGCGTATAAGCACGCTCTATCGGATCGCTGCCGTGCTCGGCTGGATCCGCGCCATTCGTCGTGAGCGGAGCTATCTCGATCCGCAACAAGCGGCTACGTCAAACGAGATGCAATCGATCGCCGAACTCGAAGGCGCCTTGGCGGATGGGACCCATGTTGAGCTGCAGCGGCTTGATGAATTGCTGACGCTGTGGCGCGTTCGCTCCATTCCTTCCGAGGTAAAGGATCACGTCGCCAATCTTATTGATGGAGAGCGAGCGGATTATTTGGCGCGAAAAGGAGTCCTTGGCGCACGCGACTTGTCGATTGCCGACCAGGTTGAGCTTGCCGAGCGATGCGCCGATATCATGCGAAAGCATTCAGGTGCCGATATTCCGAATGATCTCGTCGCGGCCACGGCGGACCAAGCTTCGGTCGTCTTCGGCATCAAGGAGGCCTATATCTACCGCGATTGGCAGGCGGCTATAGGCGACCTTATGCTGCAGGAGAGTAAGATCGGCACCCGTTATTTCTCAGTTCTCGGATTCGGGCCGTTCGAAGACCTGTTTCTCGATGCCTATGGAGGAGAGGAGCAAAAAGGCGCTCGACGCTGGTTTGATCGCCTTCAGGCCCTCCTTCACGATTTGGACATGGCGCACGAGTGTGTGTTCGACGCAAGGCGCGATCAGCTTCGTAAGCTATATCAGTGTTGTGTGAACTTGGACTCGGCTTTGGAGGAGCGGTCGAATAAGGAGCAGGGTACGTAGGTCGCGAGAGTGCCTCCTCTGACCATCGCCAGCAACGCCAACGATAGCGGATGCAAGACTACCGGAGTATGGATTTCCTGGAAGCGGACATCGTGGAGGTCGGCAACGGGTCATCTTTTGCCTTTGCGAACAGGGGTACCCCGGCCCGATCGTTTGGCTCGATAAACCCTGAAGCAAAGTCCCGTTGGAAGCGGAGATACGGCGCCTGCTGCGGCTGCTGTCAGAACGGTGAGATAGCGCCACCATCGTACGACGCATCCGTCGCAGGGCATGCTCAGATCGGTCGCCAACGAGCGGGAAGTGAAAGCGAGGGCTCGGCGGCAGGATGAAAGGCGGGAGCTGTCCCGGTGCTTGGAAAGGAAGGCCTGATCGCCGCAGCGAGGCATAGGGGGCTACCGACCTCGTGGCACACCAGAGGCCGAGGGAGCCAGGGGCGCCAAGCCGCGCGTCTCATACGCTGTCGAATTTTGGAGAAGACGGGATTCGTATGCAGTGAGAGCCGCTGTGCGACCCTGCCAAGGCGGCGAATCAGCTTTCAGCGCAAGGATAAAAACGGGCGTCCGCCACCCAAATGCCACAACAACTTATAGTTGAAATGGTGCACCCGACACGATTCGAACGTGTGGCCTCCGCCTTCGGAGGGCGGCGCTCTATCCAGCTGAGCTACGGGTGCCTGCTGCTTACGCAGTGCTTACTCGGATTTCCTGCGAAAGTTAAGCTCCAGGAGCCAACCCTCACAAGCCACTGAATTCAAAAACTCTTTTCTTCACACTTTTCGCATCGGCCGGCTTGACACGTGCCTTCGGAGGGCGGCGCTCTATCCAGCTGAGCTACGGGTGCCGCGATGCTGGGCATCGACGGATGACTTCATAATCCATGGACCGGCATCCCGCAACTGCATGCGGCACGTTTCGCACAGGCGTGTGGGAATGCCTCAGCGCGCGTCCTCCAGGATCATGGCAGCGGCCTTCTCCGCGATCATGATGGTGGGGGAATTGGTGTTGCCCGAGGTGATGGCCGGCATCACCGAGGCATCCGCCACCCGAAGGCCCGCAATGCCCAGCACCCGCAGCCGGGCGTCCACCACCGCCGAAGGGTCGGAGCCCAGGCCCATCTTCGCCGTGCCGACGGGATGGAAGATGGTGGTGCCCACATCTCCCGCGGCGTGGCGCAGGGCGGCTTCATCGCCATCGGCGGCGGCAGGCCCCGGCACCAGCTCCTGCGGGGCGAAGGCGGAGAGCGCGGGCCGGCGGGCGATGCGCCGCGCCACGCGGATGGACTGCGCCGCCACGCGCTGGTCCTCCTCCGTCGCGAGGTAGTTGGGGCGGATGGCGGGCGCGGCGGCGGGGTCCGGGCTCTTGAGCCGCAGCGTGCCGCGCGAGGTGGGGCGCAGATTGCACACGCTCATGGTGAAGGCGGGAAAGCGGTGCAGCGGCTCGCCGAACCTGTCGAGCGAGAGGGGCTGCACGTGGAATTCCAGGTCCGCCCGCTCCTTCTCGGGAAACGAGCGGGTGAACAGGCCGAGCTGCGAAGGCGCCATGGTGAGCGGCCCGCGCCGCCGCAAGGCGAAATCGAGCCCCATGCCGATGCGGCCGAGAAGGGAATGGTAGCGCTCGTTCAGCGTGCCCGCGCCCGAGACCTTGAACACGGTGCGCAGTTGCAGGTGGTCCTGCAGGTTGGCGCCCACGCCGGGCAGGTGGTGCGCCACCGCGATGCCAAGCTCCGACAGATGGTCCGCCGGCCCGATGCCGGACAGCATCAGGAGCTGGGGCGAGCCGATCGCGCCCGCGGCCAGCACGACCTCACGCCGGGCAGCGAGGGTGCGGCGGGTTCCGTCCTTCATGCGCGCCACCACGCCGGTGGCGCGGCCGCCTTCGAGGCACACGCGCTCCACATGGCCGGCGGTGACGAGATCGAGATTGGGCCGCGAGAGCGCTGGCTTCAGGAAGCCGCGCGCCGCGCTCCAGCGCAGCCCGCGCTTCTGGTTCACATGGAAATAGCAGGAGCCGGCATTGTCGCCGGTGTTGAAGTCGTCGATGGGGGGAATGCCATCCTCGGCGGCGGCGCGGCGCACGGCGTCGAGCAGAGGCCAGGTGACACGCGGAAACTCCACGTGCCATTCCCCGCCGGCGCCATGGAAGCGGCCGGAGCCGAGGAAATGGTCCTCATGCTGCCTGAACAGGGGTAGCACATCATCCCACCCCCAGCCTTCGAGGCCGAGCTGGCGCCAGTGGTCGTAGTCCCCCGCCTGGCCGCGCATGTAGATCATGGCGTTGATGGCCGAGGAGCCGCCGATGACCTTGCCGCGCGGATAGGAGAGCGCCCGCCCGTTGAGCCCCGGCTCCGGCTCGGTCTTGAAGCACCAGTCGGCGCGGGGATTGCCGATGGCGAAGAGATAGCCGACGGGAATGTGGAACCAGATCCAGTCGTCCTTCCCGCCCGCCTCGATGACGCAGACCCGCACGTCGGGATCGGCGGAGAGGCGATTGGCGAGAACGCAGCCAGCGGAACCCGCCCCCACGATCACATAATCGTACGGCTGCGACACGTCGGCCGCGTGCGCCATGGTCTTCCTCCCCAACATCATTTTTATTGCCGGGGAGAGTGCGGGGATCGGGGCCGGAAGGCAAGCCGTCCCTCCCCTGCCCGCGGCGGTGTTGGGGGAATAGGCGCCCTCCCCCCTTGCCTTCGGCGCGCGGCGCCTGTCCCATGCGGGCGACGCGTTCGGACCGGCACGGGGGATCCAGAGGCCATGAGTTCCAACACCTCCTTCTTCGGCGACCTCCTCGGCAGCATCGCGGAGCGTGGCCGCGCGCTGCTGGAGCGCTCCGGCCGGGTGAGCGGCGCCACCAAGGCGGCGACCCTGGTGGAGCGATGCGAGGAGCTGCTTTCGGGCAAGGGCGAAGCATCGGGCGTCGCGCTCGCCACCGACATTCTCGGCCGCTACGGCCGCATGAAGACGGGCGAGCGCATCGCCTTCTTCGAGGCCCTGGCGCAGACTTTTGGGGTGGACCGCGCCCGGCTTGAGACCGCCATCGAGGCTTACGGCCGCACCGGCTCCGACGCCGCCGCGGCCGAGCTGCACGCCGCCAGCGAGCCGCGCCGGCTGGAGCTGTTCCGCCGCTTCAACATGGCGCCGGGGGCCACCTTGTCGCTGGTGCGCATGCGCGAGCACGTGATGGACGCGCTGGTGCACCGCAACGACCTTTCCGCGGTGGACCGAGACTTCGGCCACCTGTTCTCGACCTGGTTCAATCGGGGGTTCCTGGTGCTGCGCCGCATCGACTGGTCCACGCCCGCCAACGTGCTGGAGAAGATCATCCGCTACGAGGCGGTGCACGAGATCCGCGACTGGAACGACCTGCGCGCCCGCGTCGACAGCCCGGACCGGCACTGCTACGCCTTCTTCCATCCGGCGCTGGTGGACGAGCCTCTCATCTTCGTGGAAGTGGCGCTGGAAAAGGACATTCCCGGCGCCATCGCGCCCATCCTCGACCAGCGGCGCGAGCATCTCGACCCCGCCAAGGCCACCACGGCGGTGTTCTATTCCATCTCCAATTGCCAGCGGGGCCTCGGCGGCGTGTCGTTCGGCAATTTCCTCATCAAGCAGGTGGTGGAGGAGATCTCGCGCGAGCTGCCGAACCTCTCCACTTTCGTCACCCTCTCGCCGGTGCCCGCCTTCGGCCGGTGGCTGGAGGCCGAGCGCACGAGCGGCTCCTCGGCGGTGCTCACGGCGGTGGACATCGAGACGCTGAAGCTGCTCGATGATGCCGAATGGCCACAGAAGGACGAGGCTCGGGATGCGCTCGCCCCCGTGCTGAAGGCGGCGGCGGCCTATTATTTCCTGGTGGCGCGAACGGCCAAGGGGCGGCCGGTGGACCCGGTGGCGCGCTTCCACCTGGGCAACGGCGCGCGGCTGGAGCGCATCAACCCCATGGGCGACCTTTCCGCCAAGGGCGTCGGCCAGGCCGCGGGCCTGATGGTGAATTATCGCTACGTGCTCACCGACATCGAGAAGAACCACGAGGCCTTCTTCGGCAAGGGCGACGTGGTGGCGAGCGCCGCCGTCAAGAAGATGCTGCGGGCCGAGCATGCCTCCCGCGCCCTGGTGCCGGCGAGCTGAAACGACAACAAGGGAAACGCCCATGGACCCGCGCCAGACCAGCGCCAACGCCCTCTTCGCGGCCTTCCGCGCCGCTGTGCCCGCCCCGGAGAAGCCGCTCGCCCTCCATGCCGACGGCCAGGTGGAGACCTATGGCGACGCGTTCGCCCTCTCCGGCCGGCTCGCCAACCTGCTGGTGGCGCGGGGCGTGAAGCCGGGGGACCGGGTGGCGGTGCAGGTGGAAAAATCCTGGCCGGCCCTGGTGCTCTATCTCGCGACGGTGCGGGCGGGGGCGGTCTACCTGCCGCTCAACACCGCCTACACGCTGGCGGAGGTGGAATATTTCCTCTCCGACGCCGAGCCGTCCCTGTTCGTGTGCCGGCCGGAGATTCTCTCCGAGGCGCAGGCGCTCGCGCGGAAGGTGAAGGTGCCGGCGGTGGAGACGCTCGGAAGCGACGGCGCCGGCTCCCTCATCGAGGCCGCCCATGCGCTGCCGGAGGCGTTCGCGGACGTGGCGCGCGGACCGGACGACCTCGCCGCCATCCTCTACACCTCGGGCACTACGGGCCGGGCCAAGGGGGCCATGCTCAGCCATGACAATCTTCTCTCCAACGCGCTGGTGCTGAAGGATTACTGGCGCTTCACGCGCGACGACGTGCTGATCCACGCGCTGCCCATCTTCCACACCCACGGCCTGTTCGTGGCCTCGAACGTCATCCTGCTCTCGGGCGCATCCATGATCTTCCTGCCGAAGTTCGATGCCGCCGAGGTGCTGGCGGTGATGCCGAAGGCCACCTGCCTCATGGGGGTGCCCACCTTCTACACCCGCCTGCTGGAGCAACCCGGCCTCGACCGCGAGGCGGCCCGCACCATGCGCCTGTTCGTTTCCGGCTCGGCGCCGCTGCTGGCGGAGACCCACCGCGCCTTCCAGGAGCGCACCGGCCACGCCATTCTCGAACGCTACGGCATGACCGAGACCAACATGAACACCTCGAACCCCTATGACGGCGCGCGCATCGCCGGCACGGTGGGCCTGCCGCTGCCCGGCGTCGCGGTGCGCGTCACCGATCCCGAGAGCGGGCGGGTGCTCGGCGCCGGCGAGATCGGCATGATCGAGGTGAAGGGGCCGAACGTGTTCAAGGGCTATTGGCGCCTGCCCGAGAAGACCCGCGCGGAATTCCGCGACGGCTTCTTCATCACCGGCGACCTCGGGCGCATCGACGCGGACGGCTACGTCTCCATCGTCGGGCGCGGCAAGGACCTCGTCATCACCGGAGGATTCAACGTCTACCCCAAGGAGGTGGAAGGCGAGATCGACGCCATTGCCGGCGTGCTGGAAAGCGCCGTCATCGGCGTGCCGCACCCCGATTTCGGAGAGGGGGTGACCGCCGTCGTGGTGCTGAACAAGAACGCCCGCCTCACGGAAGACGATGTGCACGCCGCCCTTGCGGACCGGCTGGCGAAGTTCAAGCAGCCGAAGAAGGTGTTCTTCGTGGAGGAGCTGCCGCGCAACACAATGGGCAAGGTGCAGAAGAACGTGCTGCGCGAGACCTATCGCGACATCTATCACGCCGCCTGAGGCGCGCGGACGCAGAGGCGGCGGGCGGCGGACGCCCGTCCCGCAGGAGCGAACACATGGCTGTGCGGCCCATCGTGCCCTTCCCCGACCCGCGCCTGCGCGCCGTGGCGGAACAGGTTCAAGTCTTCGACGACGCGCTGCGGCGCCTCGCGGAGGACCTTCTCGACACCATGCGCGCGGCGCCGGGCATCGGCATCACCGCCCCGCACATCGGCGTCGCGCTGCGGGTCGTGGTGCTGGAGCTTTCGGCGGAGGACGGGGTGCGCACCTACGTCAATCCCAGGCTCCTGTGGGCCTCGCCGGAGACGATCCGTCACCAGGAGGGCAGCGTTTCCATGCCCGGCGCCACGGAGGAGGTGGAGCGGCATGCGCGCGTGCGCGTCGCCTACCAGGACCTCGACGGCGCGGCGCGGGAGGAGGAGGCTGACGGGCTGCTCGCCATCTGCCACCAACACGAGATCGACCAGCTCGACGGCATCTTCTGGCTTCAGCGCCTCTCGCGCCTGAAGCGGGAGCGCCTTATCCGCCGCTACGGCAAGCAGCAGCGCGGAGCCTGAGCCGCGCCCCGCCGGCACTGATGCGCCGGCGGGCGGGACCGCCGCCCCTCAGGCGGCGGCGAACTCCTCGACGAAAGTGTCCACCGTCTTGCGCAGGTCCCCGGCCTGGCGCGAGAGGCCGGCGGACAGCGTCATGAGCTGGCTGGAGGCGGCGCCCGTCATGCCCGCCGCCTGCCCCACGCCGGCGATGTTCTGCATCACCTGATGGGTGCCGGCGGCGGCCTTCTGGCAGTTGTGGGCGATTTCCGCCGTGGCCGCGCTCTGCTCCTCCACCGCGCCGGAGATCGCCGAGGAGATCTCCTTGATGGTGGTGATGACGCGCGCGATGCCGGCCATGGACTGGACAGTGCTTTCGGTTGCGCTCTGGATCTCCGACACCTTGGCGCCGATCTCCTCGGTGGCTTTCGAGGTCTGGCCCGCGAGCTGCTTCACCTCTTCCGCCACCACGGCGAACCCCCTGCCCGCCTCGCCGGCCCGCGCGGCCTCGATGGTGGCGTTGAGGGCCAGCAGGTTGGTCTGGTCGGCGATGGTGCGGATGAGGCCGATGACGTCGCCGATGGCGGAAGCTGCCGTCGCGAGATCGGAGATGCGGGCGTTGGAGCTCTGCGCCTCGGCGAAGGCCGTGTCGGCGATCTGCACCGAATGCGCCACCTGGCTGCTGATTTCGCGGATGGAGGCGGCCATCTCCTCCGAGGAGGCGGCCACCGTCTCCACATTGGCGGAAGCTTCCCCAGCGGCACCAGAGACCGCCTGGGCCTGCTGGGAGGTTTGCTCGGCCGTGGCGGAAAGGCCGCCGGCCGCGTCCGCCACCTCGCCCGAGGAGCCCACGAAGCCGGCGGCAAGCTGCTGCATCCGCTCGACGAAGGTGGCGGCGAGCGCCTCGCGGCGGGCGTGGGCGTCGCGGTCGAAATTCTCCAGCTTGGCGTGCTCCTGCTTCAGCCGCTCTCCCTCACGCAGGCGGTCGCGCATGTAGACCACGCTCCGGCCGATGGCGCCGATCTCGTCGGAGCGGTCGGCCGTGGCGATGCTCATTTCAAGATGCCCGTCGCCGATGGCCCGCACCTCCGTGGCAAGCGCCTCCAAGGGCCGGATGATGGAGCGGGAGAAGAAGTAGGCCACCACGCCCAGCGCCGCCACCACCAGCAGGACCACCAGGCCAAGCTGCCGCAGCTGCGCATAGAAGGTGGCATTCACGTCATCCACGTACACGCCGGTGACGACCACCCAGTTCCAGGGCCGGAACGGCGCCTCGTAGGAGATCTTCTGCACCGGGGTGCGGTCCGGTCCGGGCTTCGGAAAGTAGAAGCTGGTGAAGCCCCCGCCCGCCTTGGCATTGTTCACCTCGCTCTCGATCAGGCGGGTGCCGTAGGAATCCGTCTCGTTGATGCGGTCCTTGCCCTCAAGGTCGGCGCGCGTGCCATGATAGAGGGTCACGCCCTCGAAATTGTGCACGAAGAGGTAGTTATACCCGTCGAAGCGCGTGCGGTGGATCATCTCGGCGGCGCGCTTCTGCGCCTCTTCCTCGGTGATGACGCCGCTGCGCGCCGCCTGGTAGAAGCCATCGATCTGCGAGATCGCGGCTTCCACGATGTTCTGTGCCGCGCGCTTGCGCTCGGCGATCATGTTGTCCCGCAGATCGAGCATGAACATCGCGCTGAGCGCCAGCAGGCCGAGCATGAACATGCCGATGAGGAGGAAGATTTTGGCCTTGATCGACGTCACGCTCATGGCTTGTCTCTCACGTTGGCAGGCGCGGCGCGCTTCAAGGGCCATTCGCCTGCTTGCGCCGCAACTTACCGTGGCGTGAGCTGACCTCCAGTATCGTCAGGGCCACTCATTTTGTCGCAGCCCGCCGCGCGCCGCGCGTGGGCGGGATGGACCGGCCGGTCCGCGGGATGCTAAGAGCCGCAAGAGCCTCATCGGCCCCCTTGAATCCATCCGGCCCCGGCAACGGGAGGAGACGGCGCGGTGAACCAGACGGTCGCATCGGTGCAATCCGTTCCGGCGCCGCGCGATGCCGATCACCTCGTGAAGCGGAACGCGCGCGTGCGCGAGGAGCTGCGCCGGCAGGCGCGGCAGGCCCGCATGCGCGGCGCGGCGGCCAAGCCCGCCAGCAGCGCCTTCTGGAGCGCCGAGGTCCGCGCCATCAGCGAATTCCGGCTGCCGCTCATGGCGAGCTTCATCGCCATCGTGGGCGTGCCGACGCTGCTCGCGGTCATCTATTTCGGCCTTTTCGCGTCGAGCCAATATGTCTCTGAAGCGCGCTTCGCGGTGCGATCGGCGGAGCATGCGGGCGTCAACCTGTCCGGCCTCTCCTCGCTCAAGGGCATGGCGGAGGTGCAGGATTCGCTCATCATCGCCGATTACCTGAAGAGCCTCGCGGTGGTGGAGGCACTGGAGGAGAAGATCGGGCTGCGCGAGCTGTTCTCCAGGAGCGGCATCGACTGGTTCTCGCGCTTCAATCCCGACCGGTCCATCGAGCGGCTGGAGCGCGCGTGGCGCAGCCAGATCGATACCGCCATCGAATCCCCCTCCGGCATCATCACGGTGAAGGTCTGGGCCTTCTCGCCGGAGGATTCGCTGAAGATCGCGCAGGCCATCGTGAACCTCAGCGAGGACATGGTGAACAAGCTCAACGTGCGCACCCGCGAGGATGCCATCGCCCAGAGCCAGGCCGAGCTTGCGCGCTCCGAGGACCGCCTGCGCAAGGCCCGCGCCGCGGTGCGCGACCTGCGCAACGAGGTGGGTGTCATCGACCCCGTGCGCGCCAACGAGGGCATCGGCAAGCTCATCGGCGAACTCGAGAGCGACCTCGCGTTGATCGACCAGGAGATCGGCACCGCCCGGCGCACCCTGAGCCCCGGCGCACCGCAATTCGCGGTGCTGGAAGCCCGCCGCCAGGCCATCCGCGACAATATCGCCGCCCTCAAGGCCCGCCTCACCGCCCCCGCCGGGGCGGACAAGGACACCCTCTCCGCGGTGATGACGCGCTACGACACGCTCGACCTCGAGCGTCAGATCGCCGAGAAGCAATACACCGCCGATGCCGCGGCGCTGGAGGAGGCGCGGGTGGTGGCGGAGCGGCAGGGCATGTACCTCGCCACCTTCGTGAAGCCGGTGCCGGCGCAGGAGGCCGACTGGCCGCATCGCTTCTGGCTGCCCGCGGCGGCGGCGCTGATCTTCTCCCTGGTCTGGCTCGTCGTCGTTTCGGTGTTCGAGCTGCTGCGGCACCTGAAGGCGTGAGGACCGCGCGTGATCGTCACAGACCGCCTCACCAAGACCTATTGGACCCACCTCCGGCGCAAGGTGGTGCTGCGTGACGTCTCGGTCACGCTCAACCCGCGCCTCAGCTATGGCCTGCTGGGGCAGAACGGGGCGGGCAAGTCCACCTTCCTGAAGCTCATTGCCGGCACCGAGGCGCCGACCTCCGGCCGCGTCTACCGCTCGGTCCGCCTCTCCTGGCCGCTCGGCTTCGCGGGCGGCTTCCACCCGGCCATGACGGGGCGAGAGAACATCCGCTTCCTGGCCCGCGTCTATGACGCAGACATCGCGGCGGTGGCCGAGTTCGTGGAGGATTTCTCCGAGCTCGGGCGCGACCTCGACATGCCCGTGAAGACCTATTCCTCGGGCATGACCTCCCGCCTCGCCTTCGCCGTGTCCATGGCCATCGAATTCGATTTCTACCTCGTGGACGAGATCACCGCCGTGGGCGATGCCCGCTTCCAGATGAAGTGCGCCCGCGCCTTCGCGGAGCGGCGGGCGCGGGCGGGCATGATCATGGCTTCCCACTCCACCGGCACCATCAAGGACTATTGCAGCGCCGGCATGGTGCTGCAGAAGGGCCGCCTGATGGTGTTCGAGGATGTGAACGACGCCATCGAGGTGCACCGCCAGGCGATGGAGGCCTGAGATGAGCGAGGCTCCCGCCCGCCCCACGCGCTTCGCCGGCGAAAGCTGGCGCACCGCCTCGGCCATGCACGCGCGCGCGGTGGGCGCGGTCATCATGCGCGATCTGCAGACGCGGTTCGGCGCCGGCTACCTCGGCTTCCTGCTGGGCCTCATCATGCCGCTCGGGCACCTCACCATCGCCATGACGGTGATGTCGGTGCTCGGACGCTCGGCTCCGGTGGGCCCGAGCATTCCGCTGTTCGCCATGACGGGCATCCTGCCGTTCATCGTCTGGCTCTACACCCACCGGCAGATCATGACCACGCTGGCGCAGAACCGGCCGCTGCTCTACTTCCCCGGCGTGGACCTGTTCGATCTGTTCTCGGCGCGCATCATCCTGGAGGTGTCCAGCGCCACGCTGGTGGTGGTGATCGTGCTGACCACCCTCGCGCTGATCGGCTACGACATCAATCCCGACGATCCGCCGCGCTTCGTCTATGGCCTGATCGAGGCATGGCTTCTCGGCATATCGAGCGGCTTGTTCTTCGGCATCGCCGGGGCCCTCGCACCCGCGCTCATCCTCATCGGCAGCCTGCTGGGCCCGCTGTTCTGGGTTACCTCCGGCATCATCTACCTTCCAGACCTGCTGCCCGAGAAGCTCATCGACGTCCTCAAATACTTCCCCCTCTGCCAGATCGTCGACGGCACGCGGATGGGGTTCTATTCGGAATATCAGAGCTCGTTCTACTCTGCTGCTTATCCGGCCATCGCCATCCTGGGCCTTCTTTTCATCTCGTCCGTCATCCTGCAGGTGGTCAGGAAGGTCACTTAACTCACATCCAAGGGAAGACCGCATGACCCGCGAAGGGCGGATGATCGCCGTATCCATGACGCGCACCATGGAGCGGGACTGCCTGCGCGCGCCCCTTGAGCTTGCCTACCCGGCCTATCTCGCCGACGAGGGGGTCGTCGTCCCGCCCGGGCTCGATGTCCTGCAAGGTCCCATCCCGCGCGTGCGCCAGGCCGGCCACTTCCGGCTCGTGCACGAGCGGAACCTCCATGTGGTCGGCTTCCGCGCCCTCCTCACGCAGGATCGGCGCCTCCTGCTCGACGAGAGCGAGGTCGAGCCGTTCCACACGGCCAAGATCCTCGACAAGCTGACAGGCGCGCAGAACGAGGATTGCATCATCCGCGCCGCGGACGACGGCGTGGAGGTGATGCTGGGCGACGATGTCGTCGAGATCGACGAGCCTGTCATCTTCGCCGGGTCCGACGAGCCGTCGAATTTTGGCTCCTGGCTCTACCGCATCCTCCCGAAGCTCATCGACAGCCCGTATGGCGATTATCCGGTCCTCGTCTACAATTACGCCCCGTGGATGAACGCCCTCGCCGATCAGGTCTTCGACGGTCGGGTCCGGTTCATCGGCCACCCCATCCCCCGCCCCTGCCGGCTCCGGGAGGCGCTGGTGCCCAGCCTGCGCAATGTCGACGTCTATTTCGATGCCGGCGCGAAGGCCTTCTACGAGCGCGCGGCCGACCTCAGGAAGGGCGGGTCCGGCCGGGAGAAGATCTATCTCTCGCGGCGCGGCCAGGCCATCCGCCCGCTGCTGAACGAGGGTGCGCTGGAGGAGCGGCTGAGCGGACTGGGATTCCACATCGTTCAGCCGGAAAAGCTCCCCTTCAACGACCAGATCGCGCTCATGCGCGATGCACGGGTCATCGTATGCCCCGGCGGCTCGGGCCTGTTCTCCACCGTGTTCGCCGGCGCGGCGGAGTTTGTGCTCGACCTGGAGGCGGGAACCGACTGGCTCTACGCCCACCACAACCTGCTGCGCTCGACCGCCAAGCGCCACACCATCCTGTTCGGAGCGCGCGAGGCCGGGCACGACGGGCCGCATGCCCCGTGGCGGGTCGATATCAATGCCGTGGTTCAGGCGCTGGCCCATGCCGGGGCCTGAACGAGCCCAACAACACGCACAGGGTGTATTTAATACATATAACTACTTATAGTATATATTTCGCAGATCACTGTCTTTGTGGCCCTGCTGCAACGCCACCTTAAATATTGCCAAGCTAGGTCGCCTTGAGGGAGAGCGGCTTGTATAAGAGCCGAGACTCCGTGGCACTGGGCGGGAACTTCAAACTTCATGCGGACCAGCGTGCGTTTCCTGGCATTCGCCCTTGTTCTGGGAAGCCTTCCCGGGTGCACGGCCCTGCCTGCGTCCGGACCTTCCCGCGTCGACCTGGAGACCCCCCAGCCGGACGACGACCAGCGCTTCGTGCTCGTGGGCGTGGACGACCGCACCCTGCACATCCTGGCGCAGGAGCGTCCCGCCACGTTCGGCGCCCGCTTCGGCGACTATCGCCCGCCCGGCCGCTACGTGGTGGGCGTGGGCGACACCCTCTCCGTGACCATCTGGGAGGCGGCGGCCGGCGGCCTGTTCTCCGGCCCGGTGATCGACCGGCTCGGCACCGGCTCGCGCAGCGCCACCATCCCCGAGCAGCAGGTGGCGCAGGACGGCTCCATCACCGTGCCCTATGCCGGGCGCATCCCGGTCGCCGGCAAGACCACCGCGCAGATCGAGGCGGCGGTGGTCGAGCGCCTCACCGGCAAGGCCATCGAGCCGCAGGCGGTGGTGGTGGTGTCGAAAAGCATCAGCAACGCCGCCACCGTGCTGGGCGAGGCGACCGCGGGCGCGATGGTTCCCCTCTCCCCGCGGGGCGACCGGGTGCTGGACGTGATCGCCACCGCCGGCGGCATCAAGGTTCCCGCGCACGAGGTGTTCGTGCGGCTCAGCCGCGGCGACACCACCGTGACGGTGCCGATGCAGACGCTGCTGAACAATCCCAAGGAGGACGTCTATGTCCGCCCGCGGGACAAAATCGTCGTCATCCGCGATCCGCAGACCTTCACCGTGTTCGGCGCGGCCGGCACGCCGACGGTGGTGCAATTCGATGCGGTGGGCATCACGCTCGAGGAGGCCATCGCCCGCGTGGGCGGCCTCGTCGATTCGCGCGCCGACCCCTCCGGCATCTATCTGATGCGCTTCGAGCCCGTGCGCTTCGCGGCCAAGCTCGACCCGCAGGCGAAGCCGCTCGAGATCAACGGCTACGTCCGCGTGATCTACCACTGGAACATGCGCGATCCCAACGCCCTGTTCCTGGCCCGCGGCTTCCAGGTGCGCAACAAGGATGCCATCTACATCGCCAACGCCCCGCTGGCGGACCTCCAGAAAGTCACCTCCCTGTTCAGCACCGTGGCGCAGCCGGTGATCAGCACCGTCGCGGTGACGCAGTAGCCGGAGGGCGCGGCGATGATCTCCGCGCAGGTGTTGAAGAGGCTGGTGGGCGTGGTCACGGCCGCCGAGGCCGGGACGCCGCCAGCCGTGACCGCGCCGGCCGCCATGCGCCCGCTCGCCGGGATCGCGCAGCGCCTGAGGAGCCTTGCGCCCCTGCGCGAATTCCTCGCGCCGGCCGCTCCCGGCGGCGCGCCGCTGCCGCTGACCCGCCGCCACGTGGGGGTGCTGAGCTTCCTGGTGCTTGTGCTGCTGCCGGCGGTGGCGAGCTTCCTCTATCTCGCGCTGGTGGCGCTGCCGCAGTATCGCTCCGAGGCCCGCTTCGTGGTGCGCGGCAATCTTGAAGCCGTCGCCGCCGCCGGCACCCCCGTCTCGGGCCGCGGCACGCCCCAGGTGCCCAACACGCAGGAAGCCCGCGTGGTGGTGGACTACCTGCGCAGCCGCGCGATGGTGGAGGCCGTGCAGCGGCAGTTCGACCTGCGCCGCGTGTTCGGCGCCTCCGGGCGCGACCCGGTCTTCGCCTTGCCGGCGGATGCCGGCATGGAAGACGCCCTCGCCTACTGGAACCAGCAGGTGCGGGTGAGTCTCGATACCCTGTCCGGCGTCATCAAGGTGCAGGTCCAGGCGTTCAGCCCCCAGAGCGCGGCCATGGTCGGCGCCTTCGTCATCAAGCAGGCGGAGGCGATCACCAACGACCTCACCACCCGCAACCGCGGAGACCGCGTGCTGCGGGCCGAGGCCGAGGCGCGCGCGGCCTTCGGCGAGCTTGCCCTCGTGCGCGCCGAGCAGGAGCAGTTCCGCAACGCCCAGGGCATGATCGACCCCGCCGCCTCCGCGCGGGGCGCCTTCGCCGCCATCGCCAAGCTGCGCGACCAGCGCTCGATGCTGAACACCGATCTGCTCACGGCCCGCGCCGACCTCGCCGAGGATTCTCCCGTGGTGCGCGCGCTGAAGGAGCGGCTGCGGTCGCTGGACGAGAAGATTGCCGCGCTCGATGTGGAGCTGCTCGGCGGAGCCTCCCAAACGCAGGCCGGAACGAGCGAGAACCTCGCCGTCAATGCGACGCTCGAAGCCCGCCGCCGCCTCGCGAAGCAGCGGCTCGAAGGGGCAGAGGGGGAATTGGCCGACGCGCGCGCCGAGCAGGCGCGCAAGCAGGTCTACATCCTCACCTTCATGGCGCCCAACCTGCCGGCGGAGCGGGTCTTCCCGCACCCTCTCGCCCAGGCCGGAGCGGTGTTCGCCGTGCTCACCGTGATCTGGGGCATCGCGGCCTTCTATGTGGGCAGCATCTACGCCCGCACCCGGTGAGCGCCTGGAGGGTTGCCGCTTCACGGAATCGGGGAAACGCTCCAGGCTCGTGCGTTGACCCCTTTTCTCCACGCGAACCGGTTTCCGCTTCGCTCGAAAACGCTCAAGCCGCGACCGAAGCTCAGGAGGCGTCGGTGGAGGCTTCGTCCACCACCTCGTCCGCCCGGCCGAACGCCGCGTTGACGTCGGCGAAGATCTGGATGTCGGCGGCCAGCAGCTCCTGCGCCACCGGCCATTCACGCACCTGCTCCTCCAGCCTGCGTGCGAGGCTCGATGCGGAAAGGGGCGGCGGCTCCGGCAGCGGCAGCTCCAGCACCGCCGAGAGCGTCCCCCAATAGGCATCGAAATCCCCGGACAGGCCGACCACATCCATCTCTGAAAGGGTGTCGAGCGCGTTTTCCACCGCCGAGGAGGCGAGCTGGTCGTCCGAGCTGGCGCAGGTGAGCAGCCGCGCCATGGGGCTGGAGAGAAGGGCGCGCTCGTGCGCGCCGAGGGTGCCCACCCAGGTCTCCAGGTCGCTCACCTCCTGCACGTCGGCGCGGCCGAAGCTCTCCACCAGCGGACGATAGGCCTCGCTCAGCACAGAATAGGCGAGCTTCGGCGTCTTCGCCGCCCAGCGCAGCACCAGGAGCTGCTCGGCCAGCTCCTCGAACGGATCGCGCAGCAGCACCGAGCAGCGGAAGCCGCGATCGCGCAGCAGCGGCTCGTAGGCGCGGAAATGGAGCCGCCCGCAGGCGAAGATGGAGGAGGCGAAGGCGATGCCGAGAATGGAGCGCACCGCCTCCTCCGGCACCCGCTCCAGCCGGGTGAAGGCCATGTGGAACAGGTTCTGGAACGCCTCGTTCAACGCCGACTGGGTCACCAGGCGCGTTTCCAGCCGGAAGAACTTGCCCTCCGCCTTCGCGCTCTCGGGCCGGCGCCGGTAGATGCGGACATTGGTGGCGTCGTCATAGATCTCGAGGTCCTTGACCTCGGCCAGGCGGGGCACCACCTGCTCGTCCACCACGAAGCCGCAGATGCCGGTCTCGTGCAGGCCCTGCTCGCGCAGCAGCGGGCGCAGCATGGTGGCCGGCACCACCTTGCGCAGCTCGCCATTGGCGAACACCGCCACATGGGGCGTGCTGGCGGGATTGTCCGGCATGATCCAGCCGACCACATGGGTGCCGGCATCCTCGTCGATGCTAAACAGCAAGGTGGGGCTCCATGGCGGGCCGCATCGCGCGTCTCCTGCAAGAGCATTTTCGAGCGAAGGGAGGACCGGTTCGCGTGAAGAAAATGCGTAACATCAGATGACAGGAGCGCCTCATCGATTCCGTGAAACGATGAGGCGCTCTATCGGCGGTGGTCGCGGACGACCGCGACGAGCACCATCGCGTTGATCCACAGGATGCCCGAAAGGGCGAGGACGAACAGCCCGCCGCGCCACCAGAGCGGGCCGGAGGCGGCGGTGGGCAGGCTCGGCGGCACGAACACGTTCACGAAGGCGCTCTGCTCGCGCGCGCGGCGCTCGGCCTCCTGCAGCCCCGCCACGGCGACCGCCTGAAGGGTCTCGGCGAAACGCACCTCCAGCTCCGCCTCCTCATAGGAGGCGAGCGCCGACACCACCGACGCGCGCGCGCCGGGCTCCGCGAGACGAGCCTTGAAGGCGGCGATCTCCTTGTCGATGGCCGCCACCCGGTCGCGCAGCACGCCGAGGGCCGGGCCGCCGGGCGCGGACAGGCGCTCCAGCGCGCGCATCTGCCGGTCGGCGGCGATGCGCTCATACTCCAGCCGCAGCAGGCTGGCGCCCACCGCCTCGGCCGCCTGGGCGGGGTCCACGGCGCGCTGGCGGGCGCGCCATTCCTGCTGGTTCCGCAGCGCCGCCTCATAGCGGGAGGAGGCGCGCTCCACCTCCTCGCGCGCATGGGCGACACTGTCGGCGCGGGCGCGCATGACGATGTCGTTGAGTAGGTGCTCGCCATCGGAAACCACGCGGCTGGCCAGCGTGTGCGCATCCTCCGCGGAGAAGGCGCTCACGCGCAGGATGACGATGGACGAGCGCCGGTCCACCGCCGCCGTCACGTGCCGCTCCCAGTAGCGCCACACCGCCTCCAGCGTGGCGTGGGAGGACAGAGCGGAAATCGGATCGATGCCGGGGCGGGAGAAGAAGCCGCGCAGCCACCCGCCCTCATCGAGGCTCGCCACGTAGGATCGGCTGGTGACATAGCTGACGAAGATGAAGGGCGCCTCCGACTGGGCGGCCTCGCCAGCGCCGCCGAGCAGGTTCGAAACCCGCTGCACGATGCCGCCCTGCGCCTCGGCGCCCGCCTGCTGCGACACCGCGCGCTCGGGAATGGCCTCGCGGATGGCGAGCCGCGCCTCCGAGACGTAAACCGGCGAGGCGAAGAACAGGATGTAGAGCACGGTGAGGACGGTGGGCAGCCCCACCATGACCGCGCAGGTGAGGCGCAGCAGCGCGAACCATTGCGCGGAAGCCGAGCGTCCCGTGTCCCGCAGGCGCGGCAGCCGCCGCCAGCGCAGGGCCGGGCGCGCCTGCCGCGCGACGAAGGTGCGCCCGCGCTCCAGCAGAATGCGGATCGGCGGAGCGGCAGGTGGCCCGGCCATCCCTCAGCGCGCCCGGAGGACCACGATGTCCTGGAAGTCGTGCAGCGCCCCCGACGCCACCTCCACCACCTCGAACCAGCGGCCCCACTCCCGGCGGATGTAGCTCTCGCAGACGAAGGCGATGCCATATTGGTAGGCGGCGCTGGTGAGATGGCCGCTCTGGAGGATGAAGGCGTAGCCGTTTTCCCCGGTCATCTCGCCGGCGGCCTGCTCCAATGCCGGGCGCGGAACGGCCAGCATCTCGAAGATATGGTCCTCCTCCAGCGCCCGGGCGAGCGCGCGCTCGCCGTGGACGGAGAGCAGGAGCACGGCGCCCGGCTGCGTCACCCGCGCCAATTCCTTGAGATAGAACAGGTGGTCCGGCTCGCTCAGATGGCTGAAGACGGAGATGGAGACCACGGCGTCGAAGGTGCCGCCACCCGCCGGCAGGCGCGCGCGCGGCGTGGTCAGCACCGCCTCCACATGGCCGAGGTTTTCCTGCACCCAGGCGACGTGGCGCGGGTCCACGTCCATGCCCACATAGCGGCCGCGGAAGCCGTGGAACAGCCGCGCGAGCCGCCCCACCCCCACCCCGAAGTCGAGGATGGCACCGCACTCGGGCAGCGGCCTCGGGCTCACGTCATGCAGCGCACGCATGAAATCGACCCCGTGGCTCGCGAAGTCGCGCGGCGCCCGCAGGCCGGTGGTGTTGTACATCAGCTCCTCGGGCGGAAAGGGCGCGATTCCGCCCGCGGCGGACGCCGTCCCGGACAGGAGATTGGCTTCGAGCCATGCGGCAAGGTCGCCGTGCACACCCTCCGGCCGGCGCTCCATCACGTCCGCGCCCACGATCTCACCCGCCATCTTGCTCGCCCGTTGCTCGCACGCGCCCATAGAGCGCCACCACATCCTCGGCCATGGCGCGGCACGTGCGATCATAGCGCGTCCGCGCGCCCAGTTCACGCGCCAGCGCCGGATCGTCCACGAACCGCCTGAGCGCCGCGGTCAGGCCGTCCACCGAGCCGGCCGGAAAACGGAAGCCGTTCTCCCCCTCTTCCACGAACTCGCTCATGCCTTCCACGTCGGCCACCACCACCGGCGTGTGGGTGGCGAGCGCCTGGAGCAGGATGAGCGGGCTGTTCTCCACCCAGGTGGAGGGGATCGCCAGCACGTCGATGCCGGCCAGCACGGCGGCGATCCGCTCCACCGGAAAGGTGCCGCGGAAGCGCACGGGCAGCCCCTCGGCCATCGCGCGCAGGCGCGTGGCATAGGCGGGGTCCTGCCCCTCGTCGCCGAAGATCTCCAGCTCCAGCGCCGGGGCCTGGAGCCGGCGGAGCGCCTCCACCAGGAGATGGGTGCCCTTGTGCGGGGCGAGCTGGCCGATGAAGCCGAGGCGCGTGACGCCATCCGCCCGCTCCGGCTTCTCCGCGCGGTCGATGTCGATGCCGAACCGGCTCAACTCCATGGGCACCGGCGTGCCGGCGCGGGCGTAGGCGTCGCGCAGAAAACGCGTGGGCGCAAGGGCCGCGGCATAGGCGCCATAGGCCGCGCGCAGATGATCGGGCCGGGCCTTGAGCGCCTCGACCATGGGCCGGGCCTCCGCGCTCAGCCCCGGCGCGCGGGCGAGCAGGCCGGGCGCCAGAGCGCGCTTCAGCCGCGCGGCCGCCCCCTCCCCCGCCGGGGGGCCGGACGGCAAGGCGCAGGCGATGCAATTGGCTCGGAGCCGGTCTGGCCCGGCGCAGAGCGCGCCATCGGCGCCGCTCAGCTTGTTGTTGAAGCAGAAGCCGAAGAAGTCGGTGAAGGTGGCGACCGCGGGAAGGCCGAGGCCCCGCGTCACCTCCAGCAAGGCGGTGGTGTGATTGATGAGGTGGCAGACGTGCACGATGTCCGGCCGCACGTCCCGCAGGATGCGCTCATGGACGAAGCGCAGGTCCGGCAGGTCGTAGGTGTCGCGCAGGGTGCGGTTGGGAACCACGTTGCGGTCGATGCGGATCACCGGAATGCCGTCGAACGATCCGCGCTCGACGAAGGCGTCCTGGCGCGGCTCTCCGGGGAAGGTGGCGGTCACCACCACCGGCTCGTGCCCCAGCGCCGAAAGCTCGCGCGCTAGCGTCCGTGCATAACTTTCCGTGCCGTAGAAATGCGTGGGGTAGTAGCAGTGGACGTACAAGGCGACGCGCATTCCAAACCCATTTCCGCGCGCAGCTCCTCCAGGATCATCGCGATGCCGCGATCGAGATCGATGGTGGGGCGCCAGCCGATCCGCTCCCGCGCGCGGGAGACGTCGAGCACCGAGGCCTTCACGTCGAAGATCCGCGGCGCGGCGCGCTGCACGACCATGGGGCGGCCCAGCGCCGCCTCCAGCTTGGCGATGACCTGGCGCAGCGAATGGCCGACGCCGGAGCCGATGTTCACGGGTCCCGCCACGTTGCGCCGCTCGCCGGCCGCGACCAGCGCCGACACCACATCCTCCACGTGCACGAAATCGCGCACGATGTCCCCGTTGCCGTAGAGCGTGATGGGGTCCCGCCGCAGCGCCGCGCGGGCGAACAGGGTGATGGCGCCGAGCCCCTTCTTCTCGTGCTGGCCCGGCCCATAGCAATTGCTGATCCGGAGCGCGATCGCGTCCACCCCGTGCACGGCGCGGCTCGTCTCCAGGTAATGCTCCGCGGTGAGCTTGGAGATGCCGTAAGCGCCGATAGGGCGGGTGGGATGCGCCTCGTCCACCGGCAGGCTCTGCGGCGGCCCGTAGACGCTGCCGCCCGAGGAGGCGAAAACGATACGCACGCCCGGCGCGCGGCGCGCCGCCTCCAGCAGGCGCACCGTGCCCACCACGTTCTCCGACACGTCGCGCACCGGGTCGTTGGCGGCGCTGGAGGGGACGGTGGACCAAGCGAGATGGTAGACCGTGTCCACATCCTCAAGCAGGCGATCCCACGCGTCGAAGGTGGCGAAGTCGAGGGCCTTCCATTGCACGCCCGGCCAAGCGGGGCGCTCCTCGCGGCCGCGCGTGGTGGCGATGATGCCGACGCAACTGTGCCGCAGGCGCTCGCACAGCCGGCGCCCGATCAGCCCGCTCGCCCCCACCACCAAGCTCGTCATCGCCCCGCGCCCCGGCATTCTCGCAAATGCGAAATGCCCTCAGGGGTACGAGCATAGTGGTTGTAGAGGTATAATCGCCACTAAGCGTAGCGTGTGGCGGCCAATTCCGCCGCCCTGTGGCTGCGCCTCTACAGCTCGCGATAGAGTTCGGCCGGAGGGAAGCCGGGCATCAGGTCCGGATCGCGGCCGAGCGCCGCGGCATAGGCCCGGCCATAGGCGCGGATCATGCCGTCGAGCGAAAAACGCTGCGCGCGCGCGATGTTGGCGCGCCCGATCTCTTCCACCCGGCCCGGCCGTTCCAGCAGGTCGACGAGGATGTCCGCAAGGGCCTCCCGCGTCTCGCCCAGGGTGTCGCAGGAGCCGAGGATTTCCGGCAGGGCACCGGTGCGGAAGCCGGCCACCGCCTGCCCCATGGCCATGGCGAAGGGCGTCACCTGCCCGAAGCTCTCGCGCACCACCGGCGCGACGAAAATGCGGAACTGGCGGTAGATCTCGGGCAGGCGGGCGAAGGGCACGATCCCCGTGAACTCGAAATTGTCCCGGCATCCCGCCTCCGCCACCTTGCGGTGAAAGACCGGCAGCAGCTCGCCGTCGCCGACGATGAGGAAGCGCGTGCGCGGGCGGCGACGGGCGACCAGGATGAGCGGGTCGATGGAGCTGTCGTCCAGCTTGTCGCGCACCAGGCGATAGACCATGCCCACCGTGTCGGCGGCGCCCGGCGCCCAGCTTTCCGGCGGCGCGAAGCGGTCGAGGTCGATGCCCGGATGGATCACCTCGCCATTGCCGATGTCCGGCGCGAAGGCCTCGCGGATATAGTCGGAAACGAAGAGGTGGCGGTGGATGCGCGCATCGCGCAGGGGCTCCACCGGCGTGTTCACGTTCTGGAGCAGCACCGCGCGGGAGGCGCGCGCGGCTTCGAGCGCCGCTTCGTACCAGGGCTGGTCGCTGCCGCCCCAGTAATGCAGGTGCACGATGTCGGGATCGACCGCGCGCAGCACGTGCGTGAACGCCGCCGCCGGGCTGCCGAGCGGCAGGTGGTGCAGCACCATGCCCTCGTGCCGGCCCTGGAGCGGCAGGGCGGCGGTCAGCACCTGCATCTCGTAGCGGTGGCCGAGCCATTCGTGCAGGTCCACCACGAGCTGGGTGGAGCCGCCGACGAACACGTTGGCGATGACGTGAAGGACGCGCGGGCGCTCGCCCACCGGGGCATGGCGCGGCTCCACCCGGTAGACCAGGGACCGGCGGCCATAAACGAGCCCCGAGAAATCGCGCCCGAAGTTGCGTGCCGCCCGCAGCGGCCGCGCGCGGCGGCGCCAGCCCCCCGCGGGCTCCTGCCTGAGGCGCGTGCTGGTGACGACGGCGTTCAGCGCCATCTCCCGCAGGAAGGCCAGGGACGGCCCCGGCTCCCGCACCAGATCGCGCAGGCGGGCGAGCGGCAGGGGCAGCTCGCGCGGGGCGAAGCGCTGGCCGTGGACCTGCTGCACCAGATGTCCCACCAGATTGGCATGGGCCTGCATCGCCTCGAGCTGCGCGCGCAGCGCCCGCTGGCCGGCGAGCAATTCCTCATTCTGCCGCGCGAGCGCCTCCACCCGCGCCGCGAGGTCGGCGAGCGCCTCATCCCCGCCCGGCCGCGCGGCGGAAGGGGTTTCGGCGGGGGAAAGCGCACGCATCACCGGGGAAGACTGGCTGGAAGTCACGCACAAGCCCGCTGCAAACCGAGGAACGGCGCACACCATAGACACCGGAAGCATCGCAGCGCCAGCAGCTTGTGCCGCCCGCCGCCGGCCCGCATGCGCCCGCGTGCGGCGAAATTCCTATGAGATTTTTATGTCGGCGCGGTCGGCGCCGTCTCGAATTTTTATGCGGGCCGGCGCCATATTCCTGTCGAAATCCTACTGGGCGGCGATTTCCGGAGCATTGATGAGCGCTCCGCAAGCTGAGGCCCAGAACAGTACATCGAAATTGGAACATCCATGATGGACTTCGCCATGGTCGCCATCGGCGCCGCCTTCTTCGCGGCCTGCCTCCTCTACGTGAGAGCCTGCGACATTCTCTGAAGCACAAAGGGGCAAGGCGGCGTGCGACGCGCCGGGAATCCCGAAACCCAACACGTCGCGACATGCGGGCGCCCCGCGCGCGGGATGCGCCCCGGCAACGGATCGAGAGCGATGCTCGTCGAATACATTCTGGGCGGCGCGGCCACCGCGTTCCTGCTCGTCTACCTCACCTACGCCCTTGCGCGCCCGGAACGGTTCTGACCGCCGGCGCCCGGCCTTGAGGCAATCTCCATGACATTGAACGGCTGGATTCAGATCCTTCTCTTCTGCGGGATCATCATCGCGCTCGCGCGGCCGCTGGGCGGCTACATGACGCGTATCTTCAACGGGGACCGCACGCTCTTCGCGCCTGTGCTCGGCCCGATCGAACGGGGGCTCTACCGCGTTGCCGGGACCAGCGCGCGCGAGGAGCAGCACTGGACGACCTACGCGGTCGCGCTGCTGCTCTTCAATCTCGCGGGCTTCGCGCTGCTTTACGTGCTTCAGCGGGTGCAGGGCGCGCTGCCCTTCAATCCCGCCGGCATGGGCGCCGTGCCGCCCGACCTCGCCTTCAACACCGCCGCCAGCTTCATGACCAACACCAACTGGCAGAACTACGGCGGCGAGAGCACCATGTCGTACCTGACCCAGATGGCGGGCCTGGCAGTGCAGAACTTCGTCTCGGCCGCCACCGGCATCGCCATCGCCATGGCGGTGATCCGCGCCTTCTCGCGCAAGTCGGCGAAGACGCTCGGCAGCTTCTGGGTCGATCTCACGCGCGCCACCCTCTACGTGCTGCTGCCGTTGTGCATCGTGCTGACGCTGGCCTACGTCGCGCTCGGCGTGCCGCAGACCCTCGGCCCCTATGTGGAGGCGGACACGCTGGAGGGGGCGAAGCAGACCATCGCGGTCGGCCCCGTGGCCTCCCAGCTCGCCATCAAGATGCTGGGCACCAACGGCGGCGGCTTCTTCAACGCCAATTCGGCCCACCCGTTCGAGAATCCGGGCGCGCTCTCCAACCTCCTTCAGATCGTCTCCATCTTCGCCATCGGCGCGGCGCTCACCAACGTGTTCGGGCGCATGGTGGGCGACGAGCGGCAGGGCTGGGCCATCTTCTCGGCCATGGGCCTCCTGTTCCTGGCCGGCGTCGCCGCCTGCTACTGGGCCGAAGCGGCGGGCAATCCGCTGGTGCACGCCCTCGGCGTGGACGGCGGCAACATGGAGGGCAAGGAGACCCGCTTCGGCATCGCCCTGTCGGCCCTGTTCGCGGTGGTCACCACCGCCGCCTCGTGCGGCGCGGTGAATGCCATGCACGACAGCTTCATGGCGCTCGGCGGCATGATCCCCCTCATCAACATGATGCTGGGCGAGATCATCATCGGCGGCGTGGGCGCGGGCTTCTACGGCATCATCCTGTTCGTGGTGGTGGCGGTGTTCGTGGCCGGCCTCATGGTGGGCCGCACGCCGGAATATCTCGGAAAGAAGATCGAGGCGAAGGAAGTGAAGATGGCCATGCTGGCGGTGCTGTGCCTGCCGCTCGCCATGCTCGGCTTCACCGCGGCGGCGAGTGTGCTGCCGGGCGCGGTGGCCTCCATCGCCAATCCCGGCCCGCACGGCTTCTCCGAGATGCTCTACGCCTACACCTCCGGCGCCGCCAACAACGGCTCGGCGTTCGGCGGGCTCACCGGCAACACGCTCTGGTACAACATCACCCTCGGCCTCGGCATGCTGATGGGCCGCTTCCTGGTCATCATCCCCGCCTTGGCGCTCGCCGGGTCGCTGGCGGCGAAGAAGGCGGTTCCGGAATCGGCCGGCACCTTCCCCACCCATGGCGGCCTGTTCGTGGGCCTGCTGGTGGGCGTCATCATCATCGTCGGCGGGCTCACCTTCTTCCCGGCCCTCGCGCTGGGGCCCATCGTGGAGCATCTCGCCATGCTCCAGGGCACGACCTGGTGAGCGCCATGGAGACACGCCCCCGCCCACCCCGCCAGCCGGAACGCTCCGGCGGCGACCCCGGCGCGGCCCGCGCCTCCAGCCTGCTGCTGGGCATGCTGGCCGTGGCCGTCATCGGCCTCTCCTTCGCCATCGCCATCACGCTGGTGTCGGCCACGGACTGAAGCGTCCGCGGCCCCCCGATCCCCATGCTTTGCTGGAGCCTCATGCGATGAGCCCGTCCAAGACCGCGAGCATCCTCGATGCGCGCATCCTCCTTCCCGCGGTGGGCGATGCCTTCCGCAAGCTCGACCCACGCACCCTCGCCCGCAACCCGGTCATGTTCGTGGTGGCCGTGGTGTCGGCCCTCACCACCGTCCTCCTGGTGAAGGACGCGCTGAGCGGCGGCGCCAACCTCGGCTTTTCCTTCCAGATCGTGATGTGGCTGTGGTTCACGGTGCTGTTCGCCAATTTCGCCGAGGCGGTGGCGGAAGGCCGCGGCAAGGCCCAGGCCGACGCCCTGCGCCGCACCCGCACCGAAACCGTGGCCAAGCTACTGCCCAATGGCGACCGCACGCAATTCACCCTGGTGCCCGGCACCAGCCTGAAGGTGGGCGACATCGTGCTGGTGGAGACGGGAGACATCATCCCCTCCGACGGCGAGGTGATCGAGGGCGTCGCCTCGGTCAACGAGGCCGCCATCACCGGTGAGAGCGCGCCCGTCATCCGCGAGAGCGGCGGCGACCGCTCGGCCGTCACCGGCGGCACGCAGGTGCTGTCCGACTGGATCCGCGTGCGCATCACGGCGGCCGCGGGCTCCACCTTCATCGACCGCATGATCGCTTTGGTGGAAGGCGCCGAGCGGCAGAAGACGCCGAACGAGATCGCCCTCAACATCCTGCTCGCGGGCATGACGCTGATCTTCGTGCTCGCCACCGCGACCATTCCAAGCTTCGCGTCCTATGCCAGCGGCTACATTCCGGTGATCGTGCTGGTGGCGCTGTTCGTCACCCTCATCCCCACCACCATCGGCGCGCTGCTCTCGGCCATCGGCATCGCCGGCATGGATCGCCTGGTGCGCTTCAACGTGCTCGCCATGTCCGGCCGGGCGGTGGAGGCGGCGGGCGACGTGGACACGCTGCTGCTCGACAAGACGGGCACCATCACCCTCGGCAACCGGCAGGCGACCGAGTTCCGCCCGGTGCGCGGGGTCTCCGACCGCGAGCTGGCGGACGCCGCCCAGCTCGCCTCGCTCGCCGACGAAACCCCGGAGGGGCGCTCGATCGTGGTGCTGGCGAAGGAGAAATACGCCATCCGCGCCCGTGACATGGGCATGCTACATGCGACTTTCGTGCCCTTCACCGCCCAGACCCGCATGAGCGGTGTGGACATGGACGGCATCTCCATCCGCAAGGGCGCGGTGGAGGCGGTGCTGAAGCATGTGGAGCTGGCCCATGCGGCCACCGGCGCCACCCGCAACGGCGCGGAGACCCTGCGTGAGATCCAGGCCATCGCCGACGAGGTGGCCAAGGCCGGCGGCACGCCGCTCGCCGTGGTGCGCGACAACCGGCTGCTCGGCATCGTCCACCTGAAGGACATCGTGAAGGGCGGCATCAAGGAGCGCTTCGCGGAGCTGCGCCGCATGGGCATCCGTACCGTGATGATCACCGGCGACAACCCCATGACCGCCGCCGCCATCGCCGCCGAGGCCGGTGTCGATGACTTCCTCGCCCAGGCGACGCCGGAGAACAAGCTCGCCCTCATCCGTGAGGAGCAGGCCAAGGGCAAGCTGGTCGCCATGTGCGGCGACGGCACAAACGATGCGCCCGCCCTCGCCCAGGCCGATGTCGGCGTCGCCATGAACACCGGCACGGTGGCCGCCCGCGAGGCCGGCAACATGGTGGACCTCGACAGCGACCCGACCAAGCTCATCGAGATCGTGGAGATCGGCAAGCAATTGCTGATGACCCGCGGCGCACTCACCACCTTCTCCATCGCCAATGACGTGGCGAAGTATTTCGCCATCATCCCGGCGCTGTTCGTGGCCTTCTACCCGCAGCTCGGCGCGCTCAACATCATGGGGCTCGCCACCCCGCAGAGCGCGATCCTCTCCGCCATCATCTTCAACGCCCTCATCATCGTGGCGCTGATCCCGCTGGCGCTGAAGGGGGTGCGGTACCGGGCCATCGGCGCGGGGGCGCTGCTCACCCGCAACCTCGTCATCTACGGCCTCGGGGGCATCGTGGTGCCGTTCGCCGGCATCAAGGTCATCGACATGGCCGTCACCGCCCTCGGCCTCGCCTGAGGAACGGACCCAACGCTCGGAAGGATATTTCCATGCTGAAGCAGCTTCGTCCCGCCCTGGTGATGATCGTGGCGCTCACCCTCATCACCGGCCTCGCCTATCCCCTGGCCATGACCGGCATCGCCCAGGCGGTGTTCCCCCGGCAGGCGGCGGGCAGCCTCATCGAGAAGGACGGCAAGGTGGTCGGCTCGGCCCTCATCGGCCAGAGCTTCACCAGTGACCGTTACTTCCACGGCCGGCTCTCCGCCACCACCGGCGCCGATCCGAACGATCCCGCCAAGACCGTGGCGCAGCCCTACAATGCCGTGAATTCCATGGGCTCCAACCTCGGCCCCACCAACGCCGCCCTCATCGACCGCATCAAGGCCGATGCGGCGGCACTGAAGGCCGAAAGCCCCGGCACACCGGTGCCCATGGACCTCGTCACCACCTCCGGCAGCGGGCTCGACCCCGATATCAGCCCCGATGCAGCCTATTTCCAGGCGGCGCGGGTGGCCAGGGCGCGCGGCCTCGGCGAGGAGAAGGTGCGTGCCCTGGTGGCCGCCCATGTGGAGCAGCGGACCCTGGGCTTCATCGGCGAGCCCACGGTGAACGTCCTCGCCCTCAACCTCGCCCTGGACGGCGCCGCCGGCCGGTGACATGCCTGGAGCATTGCCCCTTGGCCCCCTTGCCCCTTGGCCCCCTGCCCGGCGGCAGGGGGCGAGCGGAGTGACGAAATGGCCGACGAGATCCGCGACGGCGCGCGCCGCCCCTCCCCCGACGCTCTTCTGGAGAGCGCCGACCGGGAGACGCGCGGGCGGCTGAAGATCTTCCTCGGCGCCGCGCCTGGCGTGGGCAAGACCTACGAGATGCTCATGTCCGGCCGCGCCCGCCTCAGCGATGGGGTGGACGTGGTGATCGGCGTGGTGGAAACCCACGGCCGCAAGGAGACGCAGGCCCTGGTGGAGGGGTTCGAGATCATTCCCCGCCGCGGGGTGGCCTACAAGGGTCGCCTGCTCGACGAGATGGACCTCGACGCCATCCTGGAGCGCCGGCCCGCCCTGGTGCTGGTGGACGAGCTCGCCCACACCAATGCCGAGGGCAGCCGCCACCCCAAGCGCTATCTCGACGTGGAGGAGCTGCTGGCGCGCGGCATCGACGTCTACACCACGCTCAACATCCAGCACGTGGAGAGCCTCAACGACGTGGTGGCGCAGATCACCCGCGTCCGCGTGCGGGAGACGGTGCCGGATTCGATCCTCGACCGCGCCGACGACATCGAGGTGATCGACCTCACGCCCGACGACCTCATCAAGCGCCTCAACGAGGGCAAGGTCTACCTGCCCACCACGGCGCGGCGGGCGATCGAGAACTACTTCTCCCCCGGCAACCTCACCGCCCTGCGCGAGCTGGCCCTGCGCCGCACGGCCCAGCGGGTGGACGAGCAGCTCGTCAGCCACATGCAGGCCCACGCTATCTCCGGCCCCTGGGCGGCGGGAGAGCGGGTGCTGGTGTGCGTGAACGGTGAGCCGCGCGGCAGCGCCCTGGTGCGCTACGCCCGCCGGCAGGCGGACCGCCTGCGCGCGCCCTGGGCCGCGCTGCACGTGGAAACCTCCCGCGAGGCCGCCCTGCCCGAGGCGGACAAGGACCGCGTGGCCGAGCACCTGCGCCTTGCCGAGCGCCTGGGCGCCGAGGCCGTGACCATTCCCGGCCAGGAAGTGGCCAAGGACATCCTGCGCTACGCCGCCGCCAACAACTTCATGCACATCGTGGTGGGCAGCCCCGGCAAGCCGCGCTGGCGGGAGATGCTGGAGGGCTCCATCTCCCATGAGCTGATCCGCCGCGCCGGCGACATCAGCGTGCACGTGGTGTCCGGTGCCGAGCGTGACCGGGAGGCCCCCGCGCGGGTCGTGAAAACGGCGGCCGCGCACCAGCCGGCGCGGGCCTGGACCTATGTGGTCAGCACCCTTTTCGTGGCCGGTTCCCTCGCCGTCAGCGCGGTGCTCGACCGCGTGCTGGACGTGCGCAACCTCGCGCTCGTGTTCCTCATGGGCGTGCTGGGCTCGGCGGTCACGGCAGGGCTGTGGCCGGCGCTCTATGCGTGCGTGCTGAGCGCGCTCGCCTTCAACTACTTCTTCCTGGAGCCGCGCTACACCCTCACCATCCAGGATCCCGAAAGCGTGCTCGCTTTGGTGTTCTTCCTGGTGGTGGCGGTCACGGCCAGCAACCTGATGGCCCGCGTGCAGCGCCAGGCGGAGGCGGCCCGCCAGCGCGCGCGCACAACGGAGGATCTCTACCTCTTCTCCCGCAAGCTCGCCGCCGCCGGCACCCTGGACGACGTGCTGTGGGCCGCCGCGCACCAGATCGCCCTCATGCTGAAGGTGCGGGTGGTGATCCTGCTGCCGGAGGGCGACGCGCTGGCGGTGAAGGTGGGCTACCCGCCGGACGACACGCTGGTGGAGGCGGACCTCGCAGCCGCCCGCTGGGCCTGGGAGCACGAGCACGCCGCCGGCCGCGGCGCCGATACCCTGCCCGGCGCGCGGCGCCTCTATGTTCCGCTGAAATCCAGCCGCGGCACGCTCGGCGTCATCGGCCTCGACGACGACCGCCAGGGCCCGCTGCTGACGCCCGGCCAGCAGCGCCTGTTCGACGCCCTGGCGGATCAGGCCGCGCTCGCCATCGAGCGCATCCAGCTCGTGGCGGACATCGACCACGCCAAGCGGGCGGCGGAGACGGACCGCCTGCGCTCCGCCCTGCTCACCTCCATCTCCCACGACCTGAAGACGCCCCTTTCCGCCATCCTGGGCGCCTCGGGCACGCTCAGGGACTACTGGGCCTCCATGTCCGAGGCGGACCGGGCCGACCTGCTCGCCACCGTCATCGACGAGGCCGAGCGCCTCAACCGCTTCATCGCCAACCTCCTGGACATGACCCGCCTGGAGACGGGCGCCATGCGGCCCAACGCCTCCTTCCACTTCGCCGGCGACATCGTCGGCGCGGCGCTGCGGCGGGCCTCCAAGATCCTCGCGCGCCATGAGGTGAAGGTGGACATTCCACCGGACCTGCCCATGCTCAAGGTCGATGCGGTGCTGTTCGAGCAGGTGCTGTTCAACCTGCTCGACAACGCCGCCAAATACGCGCCGGCCGGCTCCATGGTGCGCATCGAAGGGCGGCGAGCGGGGTCGGCGGTGGTGCTGCGCGTGGCGGACGAGGGGCCGGGCATTCCCCCCGAGGACCTCGAACGCGTGTTCGACACCTTCTACCGCGTGCGCAAGGCGGACCACGTGCGCGCGGGCACCGGGCTCGGGCTTTCCATCTGCCGGGGCTTCATTGAGGCCATGGGCGGCACCATATGGGTGGCGAACCGGACGGATCGCAGCGGCGCCGTCTTCACCCTGCGCCTGCCGATCCCGGCCGACACGCCAGACCTGGAGCCGGAGCCATGACGGCACCGACCGTGAAGATCCTGCTCGTGGACGACGAGCCGCCCATCCGCAAGCTGCTGCGGGTGGGGCTCGCGGCCGAGGGCTTCGCCATCTGCGAGGCGGCGAGCGCGCGGGAGGCCGGACAGCGCGCCGGGAGCGAGCGCCCCGACCTCATCCTGCTCGACCTCGGCCTGCCCGACCTGCCCGGCCACGACCTCCTGGAGAAGTGGCGCGCGGAGGGAATGGAGGCGCCCGTCATCGTCCTTTCGAGCCGCACCGACGAGAGCGGCATCGTGCGCGCGCTCGACCTCGGCGCCGACGACTACGTGACGAAGCCGTTCGGCATGAAGGAGCTGGCGGCGCGCATCCGCCTCGCCCTGCGCCACCGCTTCCAGCGGCAGGGAGAGAAGCCGGTGTTCCAGGCCGGCGGCCTCACGGTGGACCTCGTGAAGCGGATCGTGAAAGTGGACGGCCAGGAGGTGAAGCTCTCCCCCAAGGAATACGACATCCTGCGCGTCTTGGTGCAGCATGCCGGCAAGGTCATCACCCACCACCACCTGCTGAACCAGGTGTGGGGCGAGGCGGCGGACGTGCAATACCTACGCGTCTACGTGCGCCAGCTCCGCCAGAAGATCGAAAAATCTCCGGACCAGCCTCAATACATCATGACCGAGACCGGCGTCGGCTACCGCCTGCGCGAGGCGGACGCCTGATGTGACGCGTTCAGCCGACGCGCGTCATACAGCGGGCTGGCGCGTCCATCTACCCTGCGGCCGCATGAAAATCTACGCCACGCCAGAGATTTACACTACTCCCACGGCCCGCCTTTCGTTACTGTCCTGAACAAGCTCGGCGAACAATCAAGCCGGACCAGCCAGGGCGCCCACCGGGAGAGCGCATGCCAAGGATGCGACGTTGGGCTGCTGCCGGGCGGGAGCCGCCGGCCGGTCTGGAAGCGGGGTCCGCGCGGACCACCCCCCGCAGGGCTCTCGGCCCACGACGCGGGCCTGTTGTCGTTCCCCTTTCGCCGTTCGGTGCGCCTGTATCCGGCGCGGGCGGCGCGGCGCACCCGATGACGCCGCGCGGAAGGGGACATAGCCGCTTCACGCCCGCTCTCGATCTCATCGCCGCCAGGGGGACATCAGGGCGGCACCAGCCGCGCCAGCGAGCGATATCCAGGCGCCGGAGGCCGGGCGCCAGGGCGCCCTCGGCCTTGCCCCCGCCGGCCCACCCTTAGCCGGATCACCGAAGACCAGGCGCGCATCAAGCTCAAAGCAAATCAACGGGGACGGTCATCACCATGGGCACCATCGGCATTCGCGGCATCTTCTTCGATTTCATCGACGACCCCTGGAAGCATGTCGGCCGCGAGCAGGACGCCGCCCGCTTCCATGCCGATGGCCTCCTGGTGATCGAAGACGGCATCATCGCCGACTTCGGCGCCTTCGACGATGTGTCGCCCCGCCATCCGGGGCTTGAGATCACAGCGATCCCCGGCCGCATCATCACGCCGGGCTTCATCGACGGCCACATCCACTTCCCCCAGACCCGCGTGCTCGGCGCCTATGGCGAGCAGCTTCTGCCGTGGCTGCAGAAATGGGTGTTCCCGGAGGAGCTGAAGTACAAGGACCCGGCCTATGCGAAGGACGGCGCGGTGCGCTTCTTCGACACGCTGCTCGCCTCCGGCACCACCACCTGCCAAGCGTTCACATCGAGCTCTCCGGTGTCGACCGAGGCCTTCTTCGAGGAGGCGAACCGCCGCAACATGCGCGTCATCGCCGGCCTCACCGGCATCGACCGCAACGCGCCGGACGATTTCATCGACACCCCCGAGAATTTCTACCGCGACAGCAAGGACCTGATCGCGCGCTACCACAACCGCGGCCGAAACCTCTATGCGGTCACGCCGCGTTTCGCCTATGGCGCCTCCACCGAGCTGCTGCAGCGCTGCGAGCAACTCAAGCAGGAGCATCCGGACTGCTGGGTCAACACCCACATCTCGGAAAACCCGGCCGAATGCCGCGGCGTGCTGGAGCAGCACCCCGATTGCAGTGACTACCTCGGCGTGTACGAAAAGTTCGGCCTGGTGGGGCCGAAATTCTCCGGCGGCCACGGCGTGTGGCTGTCGGATAGCGAGTTCCGCCGCATGTCGGAAAGTGGGGCGGCCGTGGTGTTCTGCCCGTGCTCCAACCTGTTCCTGGGCTCCGGCCTGTTCCGCATCGGCCGCGCGACCGATCCGGAACACCGGGTGAAGATGTCGTTCGGCACCGACATGGGCGGCGGCAACCGCTTCTCCATGCTCAATGTGCTCGAGGACGCCTACAAGGTCGGCATGTGCAACAACACCCTGCTCGACGGCAGCGTGGACCCGGTGCGCCGCGATCTGGCGGAAGCCGAGCGCAACAAGCTCTCGCCCTACCGTGGCTTCTGGTCGGTCACGCTGGGCGGCGCGGAGGGCCTCTACCTCGACGACCGCCTCGGCAATTTCGCGCCCGGCAAGGAAGCCGATTTCGTGGCGCTGGACTGGAACGGCGGCCCCCCGGCCCTGCCGTGGCACCAGTCGCTCACCATCGGCCAGGACGGCCCGCGGACCATGGAGGAAGCCGCCAACGCCCTGTTCGCCATCATGATGGTGGCCGACGAGCGCGCGGTGGACGAAACCTGGGTGATGGGCAAGCGCCTGTACAAGAAGAGCTGAGGGGCGGCCATGTCCGAGGTGGCGGCAGACCCGGCAGGCGGCCCCGTCGCGCTCATCATCCAGCGGCGCATCGCCGAGGATGGCTATGCGCGCTATTCCCACTGGCTCGGCAAGGTGGCGGCGCGGCTCGCGGCGGTGCCGGGCTTCACCGGCCAGGAGGTCATTCCGCCGACCCCGCCCGTGCAGGTGGACTGGGTGGCGGTGCAGCGCTTCGGCAACCCCGCCGACGCCCGCCGCTGGCTGCAGAGCAGCGACTTCGCGACCCTGACGGACGAGGTGCGCGACCTGTTCGTCGGGCAGGAGGATGTCCACCTCCTGCCCGACGCCGGCCAGCGCAGGGGGGCCGTGGCCTCGGCCATCGTCTCCTTTCACGTGCCGCCGGAGCTGGAGGCGGAATTCCTGGCATGGCAGCGTGAAATCCAAAGCGTCGAGGCCGAATTCCCCGGCTTCCTGCGCCACCGGGTCGAGCGGCCGATCCCCGGCGTGCACGACGAGTGGATCATCATCCTCTCCTTCGACACCGACGAGGCCATGACCGCGTGGCTCGAATCTCCCCAGCGCCGCCGGCTGCTCGAAAAGGGCGCCCGCTTCAACGCCGCGCTCAACCTGCGGCGCGCCAGCTACGGCTTCGACTTCTGGTTCTCCGGCGAGGGCGGGGAGAGGCCGCGATGGGTCAGCACCCTCAAGAACAACCTGATCGTGCTGCTGGTGCTCTACCCCGTCGTCTATCTCTGGGGCTTCTTCGTCTCGGGTCTGCTGCTGCTGGACAATGGCGTGCCGTTCTGGCTGGCCCTGTTCATCGGCAATGCCGTCAGCACCCAGCTGCTCGGCTGGTGGGCGGTGCCCGCCGCGTTCCGCCGCCTCGGCTGGTGGCTTGCCCCGAAGCCCGGATTGAAGCGCGATATTCTCGGCTACGGCCTGCTCATCGCCCTCTATGCGCTCTCCATGGCCGGATTCGCGATGCTCCTGGCGTGGAATTGGGGGCGGTGAGGCAGAGAGGCCCCCGCCGGGCAACGAGCCTGAAGGATGTCGAAGCGCTGCGCGCCGCCCAGCCGGCATCGCCCGCTGACCCGCGCGGCGACCGGGAAGCCTGAAACGCGCTTATGGGCGAGGAAAACACTCGACCGCCCTCTGCAAAGCGCTCTCGCGCCTTACCATCCACAGTCGTCTTTTTATCGGAAATCAGGTGGCTGGGGGACCTGGATTCGAACCAGGATTAACGGAGTCAGAGTTTTTAATTTACCATTGATATACTTATATTTTTTTGCTTCATGTCGCGTTTATGTCGCAGATCACCCCAGCAACGAGCGTTCGGCGTCCGCCAATTCCTCCGCCTCGTCCGCTCTCGGAAACAGGTGCCCGTAGACGTCCATCGTCATGGTGATCGAGGAATGCCCGAGTCGCTCCTGCACGGCCTTCGGGGTCAGTCCCAAGCCGCCGTCGGCCCTCGGGTTGATGCACCAGGACGCATAGAAGTGCCGCATGGAGTGCAGCCCCGTGTACTTTGCGCGCAGCACCGCTTCGCCCTCTTTGAGGGTCGGCTTCCCGTTCGCGTCCAAGACAGGAACGACAACACCGGAGGCCACCTGTGCCGGCATGAACCCACGGGTGAGGATGTTGGAATGGTACTCCACCTGCCCCGCCCCAGTGGGGAACACGAGCCCGAGTTCGCTCTTAGGGCAGGCTAGCTTCCACTCCCGCAGGACATTGACCAGCAGCGGCGGAAGAGGAACGGCGCGGGCACCGGCAGCGGACTTCGGCGGGCCGATTCGCTTGCGGTTGTCCGCGCGCTGCGACACATGGAGTTGGCGCGCGGAGAAGTCGATGTCCTGCCAGCGCAAGCCGCGAAGTTCGGAGGCCCGCAGTCCTGCAAACACAGCCACCTGCAAAAGCGGCTTCCAGCGGCCCTCCGCAGCGGCGAGGATGGCGCGCACCTCCTCCCTTGTAGGGATGTCCACTCCCACCTTGATCTTCCCCTTGCGGCGCTTTTCCGCGTGCAGCTCCTTGCCTCTGGTGCGCCTGGCCCGCAAATCGCGCACCACGTTGCGAGCGACCAAGCCACGCTCTTGGGCATCCGCCAGGAGCGCGCCGAGGCTCACCCTTACCCGCCGGACCATCGGCTGTGACCGAGGACGCGGGGGTGTGCTCGGATCAAGACCGGGTTCATCCCCTTTCTGCAAATGGTCCTCGAACTCGCGCACGCCCGCTATGGTAAGTTGCGAGAGTTTCACGCGGCCGATGAACGGGTTGATGTGCAGGTTGACGTGCTGGCGGTAAGCGTCAATAGTCGCCGGCTCCAGACCATTCTGGCGTGCTGTTTCGAGCCAGAGAGCCGCAGCCTCCGCAACCGTGATGCTGGTGCTGTCCGCCGTGTGGGTACCCGCCGACACCTCTACCCGAGCTGCCGCCTGATAGGCTTCAGCGTCCTTTTTGCGCTCGAACGATTTTATATGGCGCTTGCCCGACTGGTCGACATAGTCGGCCACCCAAGCCTGCTTGAGCACGCCTTTGGAGGTTTTCCACGAGCGCTTGCGAACGGACATCAGAGGGGCCCTCTCCTGCCCCTCTACCCCTATCACGAGTGCACCGACTGTTCAGCCCTCCTCACCGCCCACAGGGCAACCCGCGCCGCCGCACGGGCGACGCGGAGCCAAAGGAGGCGGCGGCTCACCGGCCGGCTCCGAAGTGGGTGAGGCCCACTACGGTCAGCACCGCCACCGCCCGTGTGGAGGGCGATGGCTTGTCCCGCCAGTCACCGTGCCCGTGGAAGTCCGCGACCTGGGGAGACACCTCCGCTACAGGGACTGCGCGGGAGGCGGTCAGCAGCTCGCGCTCCGAAGCGTCGGGCCTCTCCAGCCGGTGGAGCTCCACGGCCGCCAGCCGGCGCTCCATGTCGAGCCAGGCGATGTAATTGACGAGGAGGGTGCGGCGGTCAGTCATCGTCTCCCTCCTGCTCCTCGGTGATCTCCATCATGGCGCCCACAGCCTGCTGGCGCATGCCTTCCGCGAGCTCCACCTGCTCCTCGATGGCGAGGGCAATACGGTGGACCGGTCGCATGTCGTCGCTCGGGGTCGCGCCAAGGATCTGGCCGATGGCCCGTGCGAAGTCGAAGATCGCCGCCAGCGCCTCTTCCTGGTCTTCCAGGGTGACGGAGGCGTAATCGACGGGTGGCAGGTTGAGCGCGGGCACAGCTTCAGCCGTTGCCCCGCCCGTGGTATGCGCAGGGGTAGCCTTCATGATGCGGAAACCATCTTTGAGGGTGAGGGCTGACCGGGTGTTGCAACCGCCCTGTCAGCCCGTTATTTATGTGCTCATTAATTATCGGATGTCAATTGATGAGCACAGAAATTAAGAGAGGCCGTGGGCGGCCCTCCGTGGACAGTGATCTGCTGCGGTTCCGTGCTGACCGAGAAACCATCACTGGCGTCGACGCGTTCGCGGCAGCAGAGCCCGATCAGCCCAGCCGATCCGAAGCGCTCCGACGAATCGTAGCGTCTTGGCTCCGAGAGCGTGGGTATCTGCCGAAGGGCGATCGAAAGAAGGGGCAGGAGGAGTGAGCAAACGCCACATCACCCATTGCCCGCCCGCGCCCATCCAATATGGACGCCTCATCGAACACCCCTCGTGAGGCCCCATGACGCGCTGCCAGCGAGTTGCGCGCACGCTGCCGCCTGTGCAACCTTGGCATTGGGGATGCAGCCAATGGCTGTCGCGGGGGGTCAAATGGCGCGCCGAACTGTAGCCTTTCCGGGAGCGATGCGCACAGGACCGGAAATCGATGCCGACGACCAAGGTGCGCAGGCGCTGCCAGATGATGATGAGATCATCGGCGGCGTGTTCGGCATCGAATACCGCGACGCCAAAGGCGGAATAAGCACACGCGACATTGTGGTGCGAGCTGTTGGCTGGAAGAGCGCCAAGCTGCAAGTCGGCGCGCACTGCCTTCTGCGCGACGCCTACCGGGCATTTCTGGCGCAGAACATTATGACCCTCGCACACGGGCGAACCGGCGAGATCATTCCGGATCCTGTCGCCTTCTTCGGCGCCATGGCTTCGGAGCCGGGTGACAATGTCCACTCAGCCCCCAGGAAGGAGCAGTTCGCACGGCCGGCCCGCCTCAGCATCACGAAGATGCGCAAGGAGCTGCGCGAGACTGTGCGCCCAGCCGCTGTGCTGCTCATGGCTATGGCCAAGGCAGATCAGCATCTCGCGCCGGAAGAAGTTGGCATCATCGCTGACCTCGTCTTTGAGGGAGCGCGCAAGACCTACACCATCCAGCAGACTGAGATGCTGGCGGACATGGTGCAAGAACTCACAGCGCTGGAGCCTTCAGCCAGCATGATCACCCGTGCGCTCAACCAGACGCTGGACCGCGGGGCCTTCCCTTCTGATCTTCCGCAATGGCTCTCCCGCATGGCACGAGCGGATGGGCAGGTTGTCGGCGCGGAGAATGACACCTACCGCGAGATCCTCACCACCTTGCGTCGGCTGATCGCGAAGCGCGATGCCGCGACCGCGTAGTCACGGTGTGGTGCGTGCCCGGTGGGCTGGCGTCTCGCCGCAGACGGTGAACACATGGCGGAAGAAGCGGGCGGGATGAGGCGGCGGGACAAATGCCGGGAAATCCGGCATTAAGCCAAATAACCCTTTGAAATCATTCCGCTGTCGGAATGCCGAGGGCGGCGGGCTGGGGTGGTGACCAATCTATCGGATTCACCCCCTAAAACCCTTACGCCACAAGGCGCGGAGGGTGGTGACCACGGCAGGGGATTCACTCGCCCCAGACGCCGATGAAGTGGGGGAGCGCGCCGGGGATCACTTTGTCGACTCTTCAGCACGAAAAGCCGTGCTGTCGGACGAAAGGCACCGCCAAACATAATATCCCACATATTTTGATCTTGTTTTTGTAAAAAAATGGCATATCTTCGTTCCGCTTAGGATTGAGGATTCTCCATGCCGCTTCCGCGTCGAGACTTCGTAGAGCAGGTGCTACTTGAAAAGGGCCGTGCCGCGCGTATCCATGAAGCGGTTCGCTCCGCGTGGGTGGGAGCAAACGATGCGTATCCTCAACGCGCAAGGTGGCGGCGAAAATCGACCTTCCGAGGGTTGGTTTGGGAGGACGCCGTTCGCGAGCTGAGCCTTCTTTCAGTTGATGATCCAGATTTTAAGTACGTCGAGCACCGTGACACGGCATCCTTTATTATTAACGATGCAGTTCTGTTTCGCTTCAAGCATGCTGATGTCAGCCTCACCACGGCCAACTTCCCCACACCTGAAGCGGAACAATTCGATGATCATGACATCGATCTGTACGGCTATGCGGGGCTTCAGCGCGTTGAACTTTGCTATGTCCTGAACGAGTTTGAGACGGACGTAATTTGGGTTGGCGTGGCAGCTCGACATAAAGGTGTGCATCTTTGGAAGATTGAGCTGAATGACGCTGGCGTGGTAGTGCCGAGCGCCGAGCTGCCGTTGATCGAACCTGAGGCCGACCCGGCGAAATTGGCGAAGATCAAGGCTCCTGGCCAACAAACCGTCGAGAAAAAGACGAAAGATAGTGGCGGAACATGACTACGGTATTCAATAGCGATATGCTGCTACTGGCAAGGCAGTTTCGCGGAAAGAGTCAAGCCGACGTCGCGCAAGACGCCGGGCTTGACCAAGGATATTACTCGCGCCTCGAAAGGGGGATAACGAATTCTCTGCCCTCTATGAGCACGATTGAGGAGGTAGCCAAGGCTCTACGCTTTCCCGTTTCTTTTTTTACTCAGAGCGATGAACTTTCGGGTCTGCCTTTGAGTGTTCACGACGTTGCTTGGCGCAAAAAGGCGTCCGTGAACGCCACCGATCTCAAGCGCCTGCACGCCGAACTCAATCTTCGCGTCATGAATTTGCGTCGGCTTCTCAACACAATCGATTTGGCGCCCGAACTCCCCTTGCCTCGGTTGGACGCCGATGAGATGGGAGGAGCGGACAAAGTGGCGTTGTTCATCCGCAAGGCCTGGATGATTCCAGACGGTCCCATCAAGAACCTTACTGCGATGTGCGAACGTGCAGGAATTTTGGTCATCCTGACGGATTTCGCAGAACATGTGGATGGCGTGACGATGCGCTTGAGGGATGTTCCCCCGGTCATTTTTCTCAACAAGAATGCTCCTGCTGACCGGATGAGACATTCCCTCGCTCATGAGCTTGGTCATCTCATTATGCATGCGATCCCGTCAGACGAAATGGAAGATCAGGCGGACGCTTTCGCAGGCGAACTGTTGGCTCCTGCCTCGCAATTACGGAGCGACTTTATCGGCGGCAAGGTGACCCTGGAGCGTCTGGTGCAGCTGAAAAGGTACTGGCGCGTTTCTGTCGCCTCGCTGCTGTACCGTGGCAGCCATGCCGGGTTCCTTTCGAAGAACCAAGCCGATTATCTTTGGCGGCAACTCAGTGCCAGAGGCTGGCGCAAGCGAGAGCCTGAGGAAACACAGTTCCCCGCAGAAACGACACGGTTATTCGAGCACATTATCGCGCTCCACCGTGATCAACTCGGCTACACGTCTTCCGACTTTAGCGCGCTTCTGCATATCGATGAACGCGATGTGCAGTTGCTCTATGGCGTGGAGCCGTCAATCCGGCCACCTCGCCAATTAAGGGTCGTGAAATAGCACAATACAGGTCTGCGAGCTGGGAGCGCGCTGAGGATGGCGCGCTCCCAGTTGAGTGACACGTAGGGGCAGCTCATGGGCGTGCCCCTCGCCGATCCTCAAGCAGTGTCTCCAGCTTCTGCGTCACCCGGCGCAGATCGTCGCCGATGGAGATCATACGCTCTTCCAGACGGATCAGGCGCTCGCGGGCCTCCCGGGTCTCCCCTTCGCGACCCTCCAGCTTGCTGATGACCTTTTCCGCGCTGTTCACTCGGCTTTCGAGGGTTGCCGCCCAATAGGCCAGCCCAGCGCCCTGGACCACCAGCGCGAAGATGATGGCGAGCGGTACCTTCTTGTCGAGGGTCCAGTGCTCGGCCTGAGGTTCGTCCGTCACAGGCGGCCCTCCGCGTAACTTCGGCGCACGCCCTCGTACCAATCCCGGCACGCAGCAATGTGGCCGTTGGCCGTCAAGAAGGCGGCGGCGACCTTCGCCAGCGCCACCCGGGCATCCTCGCCGCGGCGGATGCCCGGCGCAGGCACCGACGCGCAAACCGTCGGCAGCGGCGGCAGGTCGCGCCTAAGGCCGGCCACTCCATCCTGGCAGGCGGTCAAGGACACCGTCAGCAGAACAGCCGGGACGATCGGCAAGAGTTTCCAGCGCATCGGTCGCCTCCTTGAGCTGGCGCGCCTGGGCATCGAGATGGGATTGGAGTTCGGCCGCGTGCTTATCCGCAGCGACTGAGATGGAGGCGTCTGCCTGGGCGACAGCCTTCTCGCCCTGTGCACGCAGCCATGCCTCGCGTGTGTCGCCGCCATAGTCCATCGCCACCCAGGCCGCGGCTGCGACGGCGTAGACCAGTGCGATCTTCTCGCCGAGGTAGCGCCTGGCGGCGACATAGGCCGCCACGGCGCAGATAGCATAGAGCCACCAGGGCACCCAGGAGAGGATGGGCATCAGCATGAGACCCACTCCCCAGCATGGAGCCAGCCGTGCCACTGGCACCCGCCCCGGAAGAGCACGCTGGGGTTGACGGTCGGAGCGTCGTCGCACCCGTCGAAATCCCAGCTCGGCCCAACGTCCTGCGGCCGGATCGGCAGGTAGCCCTCCCTCCCGCAGCCGCACGGACAGCGGAAGGCAATCCCGATCTCGCCGTCGAAGCGGCGGATTTCATAGGCGCCAGGCTTCGCGCCATCGCCCTCGTCGATGTCCTCGACGCGGATTGCGCGGACGCTCACGCCGCTTCTCCCGGCGCGACGGCGAGGTGATCCGGCCCAGCATTGTCGTTCATGGCATCCGTTTCGGCGGGCACAGGTGCGGTGAGGCCGAGATCCTCGGCCATCCGCTTCGCTTGGCTGTTCGCCCACGCCGCCCAGGCCGCGCCCGCCAGCGTCGCCAGGATGCCGAGAATGATGAGAACATGCAGAGCGGTATCGATTGCCGGGTGGATGCCCTGGGCCGGCTGCAGTGCGGACGTGGTGGTGGATACCGCCGACGAGGCGCCCCCAATGGCCGCCGCGATGGTGCCCTTGTCCGGGCTCGGGAGCGACTTCGCGTCGGACAACATCGCCTTGGGCGAGGTCTTCAGGGGCGCCTCGGGCGCGGTGACCCAGCCGGCCGGCGTCGGCGCCGCGACGCTGCCGCGGGCGACGGCCTGGGACAGCTTCTTCACCTCGGAGACACGGCGCCCCCAGCCTTTGCCGTAATATTTCCAGGTCTTCAAGTTCTGGAGCATCGCCAGCCGCCGGTCAGACATCGCGGCGATGACCGCATCCACGTCGTCGATGGCATTCGCTGCCTGGACCGTGCCATCGCCGATCCGGCCGTCCACAGCGATGGCGCCCTGCCCGCTCTTCGCGCGCACGTCATTGATTGCGCGCTGGAGCCATTTCGCCGCCTGCCCGTCGCCCGAGTTCACGCAGGCATCGAAAACGCAATAGTCGAGGCCGGCGGGAAGGTCTGCACCGCGGGAAACGTCCCAGTAATAGACGCGGTAGATCTCTGAGCGCTCGTCCGGCGTGATAAGCCACACGTCGCGTACCGGCAGGCCCTTGGCCTTGCGGTACTGGTTGTAGCGGCGCTGGATCACGCCATAGGCGGTGCGCCCGCCGGGATCCCGCGGATCATCATCCTTGCCCCCCTCATGCACCAACACGCAGGCGAGGGCAGCCTCGAAGTTTTCCTTCATCATGGTTCCTTTCAGGCAAAGAAAAAGGATGGGCCATTGGGCTCGCGCCGTTCTGCTTGAACGGGGTTGAGACATGGCCGGCTGCGGATACGCTCCGGCGATCAGCTCACGCCGATCAGGAGAAGCGCGATGGACTTGTTTGCGGGCCTCGACGTCTCGGTGCGGACGACCAGCATTTGCGTGATGGATGCGGCTGGCGCCGTCGTCCGGGAAGGCAAGACCGATAGCGACCCGGAGGCGATCCTCGCCTTCCTCCGATCAATGGGTCGGAGCTATGTTCGGGTTGGCATTGAAGCGGGACCAATGTGCCAATGGCTCTATGCAGGCCTGGCTCGCGGTGGAATGCCGATGATCTGCGTGGAGACCCGGCATGCGCAGGCGATGCTGAGCGCGCAGGTGAACAAGACAGACAGGAACGATGCCCGCGGCATTGCGCAAATGATGCGTGTCGGGCTCTATCGGCCAGTGCATGTGAAAACGCTGGCCAGCCAGGAAATTCGTGTTCTTCTGGCCGCCAGAAAGTTTCTTCAGGGAAAAATGATAGACGTAGAAAACAGCATTCGGGGGTTGATCCGCAACTTCGGACTGCGGGTCGGTATCGTAACCCGAGCCAACTATGAAGCTCGGGTGCGAGAGCTGATCGCGGACAGTTCTGCACTGGTGGCTGTTATTGAACCGATGCTGTCAGTCCGCCGCGCGCTGCGCGATCAGTACACAATCCTCCATGGCCGCATGCTGGCCCTAGCTCGCGAAGATGAAAGCTGTCGCCTCCTGATGACGGCGCCCGGTGTCGGCCCCTTCGTCGCCCTGACCTATCGTGCAGCCATCGACGAACCGGCACGGTTCCGAAAGTCGAGGGCGGTCGGAGCGCATTTCGGTCTCGCGCCACGCACTCACCAATCAGGAGAGATCGACCGACGCGGTCGCATATCGAAGAATGGAGATGAGACGCTTCGATCTGCCCTATTCGATGCGGCACTTGTCTTGCTGACGCGAAGCACCCGTCCGTCGGCCTTGCGAGCCTGGGGGCTCCGCCTGGTCAAACGGCGCGGAATGGCGAAGGCCACCATCGCGGTTGCCCGCCGGCTATCCGTCATCCTGCATCGCATGTGGGTCGATCAAACCGAGTTCCGTTGGGCGGCGGCCACCGACTGACCCGATTGGCGAGATCCGCGCGAGCGGAGAAGGCGTCCCACCGGGGACCGAAGGGCGGTGAGGCCGAGGGCGGTTTGGAGCACATATTGTGACTCCGCAAAAAAGATTGGCCCACCATTCTTCGAACCCAACCATGAAGCGGCCCAGCGCCGACTTCGGAGAGAAGCCAGAGACCTGGCGGGACAACCCCTTCAACGCTTGACTGGAGACGCCCAATAGAGAAGCCGCCCGAAGGCGGCTGGTGGTCAGGGTAGTGAGGTGGAGAGAGAGGGTCAGGCCGGCGGCGCAGGCCACTCCACCGCTGCAGCGGCACGGGCCTCAGCCTCATCACTGGCCGCCTGTACCGCCGCCTTGCCGGCGAGCCGGGCCCGCTCGATCCCGGCACCGATGACCTGCCACGCCGCGTAGGCGGCACGCACCACGGCGCCCACGCCGGCGAGGTCCGAAGCGGTGATGCCGATCTCGGCCGACAGCAGGGGATAGGCTGAAGGGTCCGGCGCGTGGTCGGCGGCCAGGGCGAGCGCCTCGGCGGCCTTGGTTTGGTACGTCATTGCCTGTCCAGCACCGGGGGTGATGTAGCGGGCGCGCTCCGCCTCAGCGGCGGCGTCGATCTGCGTGCAGAGGGTGGCCTTGAGCGCGGATAGGTCTACAGACCGCGGAACAATGCCGCCGCCCACTATCCTCACACCGGCCCACTGCAGCGGGATGCTCCAGTCGATCCCCGGCGGCACCTCGCCAGGATCCATCTCCACCACCCTCAACCCCACCGGCGCAGGCAACATGGACGCATCTGTGTGCGCCGAGATAACGGCCCCATCGTCCGTTACGAGCACCTTGAGCGATCCGGACATGAGCCCGTCACGCTGCAACTCATACCAATCTCTGCCGTCAACCCGCCGAGCGAAGATCGCCCTGGGATGCTCTATCATGATGAGCTGCGCGAGTGCCGGATCATCAGACGCGGATGCCGGCGCTGGAATGTACTGCTCGAAAATGCCATGATCTATCATATCAGCCACCACCAACAGTTACCCACATTGCCGTGTAGTTTGAATAAACTTGAACCGCGCGGCAATTAACAAATCCAATCAGCTTGCTTACGGATTCTTGAAGTATATTGGTTATTACGCATCCGGCAGGCGCTTGGAACCTGACGTAGCCAGTCGTTGCTGTATCGACGGGGATGCCCATTTCGCCGCTAAGTCTCACTCCGCCCACATACCGAAAGTCGAGGTCTGCGAGGTGGCACCCATCGACCTTATCGGCATTGAGGCCGGAGCCAGGGCCAGACACTGTCGCCAGCTTGGCGAGCACATCGGCCGCTGTGTAGCTGCTCACGGGCACATAATTGGACGCGGACTGGGCAGCCATTGTGCCAAGCGTCGGGCGGCCCGTCAGGTCGCTATACGCGCCTGACGCGACCACGGTTGGGAGCCTGATTGCCATTTGCTTCCTCCTCAGTTCCAGGCGTGCGCCTGGGCCTGCACGGCGGCGGAACTGCCCTTCGCCGGCCAGATCACTAGCTCGTTCAGCTCGATCCAGCCGCTCACGCCGCTCGACCAGCCGATATGACCGGAGGAGAGCGTCCCGTTCGGCACCTGCGCATTGGCGGATGCCGCCCCGCCGTTGACGCTGGCGAGGCCGCCGGACGCGTCCCACCCGATAGCGAGCCCCATGGGCGCGGTATCCATGGCCGTCACAGCAAGCCCCGCGCCAAGCGCGAGTGGCACCAGCCCAAGAACCTGCAGACCATCCGTCGAGCGCCGGATCAGCGCTTGACCAGATAGCGACATCAGCGCGGCATAGCCGGATTGCGAGCTGCTCCCGCGCCACGCGACGGTGCACGGCCCAGCCACCGACAGCGTCGCAAGCGCCGCCGGGGTGAGCTGGCAGACGTCGGCGCCCCGCGTCACCGCCGCCGTGGTGGTGGCGATGTGGGAGCTGGCGCGGACGCCCACCTCGAGTTGCACGTTGGTGACGCTGCCGGTGGGCGTGAGCGTGAGCGTGCCTGCCACCGGCGTGAAGGTGTAGGTGGTGCGGGCGTTGGCGCCGGTGCCCGTCACCGTGGCGCTGGCCGCCCCGCTCAGGGCCATGGCGCCGGTGCCCCAGAACGAGAGTGTGTAGGGCTGCGCCGTCACGGTGATGGCCTGCGCCGCAGCGGGGGCGGACGAGCCGATGAAGAGGTTGGTGCCCGCCCCCTCCAGCAGCAGGCGCCGCCGGCCGGTGGAATAGTCGAACGCGAGGGTGTTGGCGGCGACGGTGATGAGCCCCCCATCAGCCCCTGTCACCACCTTCGCGCCGCCGGTGCGCGTGAACAGCACGCTGTCGTCCACCGGCAGTCCGTCCAGCACGGCACGGGACCGCGGGATGTCAACCGAGAGGCTGGGCCGCATGCCATCCAGCGCATAGGCCGCGCCCAGGTGCCACAGGTGCGGCACATTCGCGCCGAGATAGGCCAGCACGTCTTCGGGGTTGGCGCTTATGTTCGTGCGCGCTTGCGCCCTCTGGGCGATGGTCAACGCCTGCGCGGCACCGGTGCGTACGAAGGCGTCTACAGCCTCGGTCGCGGCCGAACCGAAGACGGCCGGCACCGCTGTCCAGGCCGAGACGCCGCGCTGATAGAGGATATCAGCCGCCCGCGAATAGGCGCGCATACCGCTCTTGGGCGCGATGTACACCCAGCCGGTGCCAGACCACTGCGCGATGTAGTCGGCCCGCCCGGACCAAGCGCCGGTGGGCACCGCGCCGAGCAGGTACATGTCATCGGTCACGGGGGCGGCCGGCGGCGCATCCTGCCGCGCCACCACCGCATATGTCTCCACCCGCCCGGAGAGGATACGCGTCTGCTCGATCAGCCCTCGAAGCGCGGTCGGGATCGCCGTGACGGCGAGACGGTCGGCGGCATTGAGCGCGATGGCGTAGCCCGCGCCGGCCTGCGCGGAACCGGGCCAGGGTAGCAGCAGCTTCAGGCTGGTGCTGGACACCACCTCCGAGATCATGACCATGAGGCCGCCCAGCATGAGCGTATCGCCGGCCACCACGACGCCGGACCAACTCGTGCCGACGCCTGTGACCGTCGTCCCGCCGGCCGCCACGCTCACGGTGCCGATGTTGTAATATGACGTTGGAGACAACGGCATAATCGCAATGCCTCATGAATAGTATGAGAAGTTTACGACGGAATACACGATGCTCGATGTCTGAGATCCAGCATAGAACGACCACTTGATGCCATCAGACCCGATCTTCGCCCATGACTGCGTGCCGATGTACTTTGTCGTCCCGGAAGTGCGCTCGGCCTCGACGGCGATAAGGTTTGGCGAGGCCCACCAGCGGCCGAAGGTGTAGCTCGCGAACAGCACGAGCGGCATCGCAGACGCGGCCGAGCTGATGGGCGTGGTGCCGGCGGCGACAGATCCCGGATTGTTGATCGTTCCGCGCGTCGCGATGTGCAGCATGGAGCGCGAGGTATCGAGGATCAGGTCCGCGTTGGCGGCGTAGCGCACATCTACGCCCGGCTTGCTCACCCGCAGCCCGCTCGACGCCAGTTGGACGCGGAAGGTGGAGGCTGACGCGGCCGGGGCCACATAGCTCGGGTCATATTGAGGGATGAGCCACTGGATGGTGGCGCCGGTGGGAATCGCGCCGGGAACCCAATTGCCCGCCACCTCGATGCAGATCCGGCTGGCATTGATCCAGTGGATCTTGATCGCCGCCTTGCTCGGCAGCGGCTCCATCGCCCCGAGATTGCTGATGGCGATGATCACCGGCGGGAAGGTCGGATAGCTCCCGGCGAGGTCGATGTAATTGATCCACGACCAGGCGCCACCGGGATAGGTGGCGTTGGTCGCCGTCGTCATCCGGGCGGCCGGGCTGTAGGCGCCGGCCTCGGCCGCCTGGAGCGGCAGCTTGCGGCTGGATAGGGCGAGGTCGGCATCGGGGCACGACAGCACGTTGGCGCCGGCCCGCGACACGAACAGCCCGCCGCCGCGCGACGGGTGCGTGCCCAGCAGGACGCGATAGGTGGAGCCGGCGGCCTCGCGCGTGTCATAGCCGTCAAGGCGCTGGTGGAGCACCATGTAGGCGACGCCGGCGGAAGGCTCCACGCCGATCTTGCCGATGAGCGCCCGGTCCTCGTAGGAGGCGGTCATGGCCGGGTAGAGCGTCATCGCGGCCTGATTGGTGTGGGCGACGTTGCCGGACGAATCGAGCCACGTGATGTAGACGCCGCTGACCCTGGACCACGCCAGGACGATGGGCTTGACCGGCAGCACCTCCCCATAGCTCAAGGTCGAGTAGCGCAGCGACCACGTGTAGCCGCCGAAGGCAACGGCGTCGGAGCCGCCCGGAAGGGATGTGTCGGCCCATGATGCACGGTAGACCGTCAGGATCTCCGGCCACGCGCTGTCGAAGCACAGCCGTTCATCCGAAAGCACGGCCATGACATCATAGCCGGGCCGGGCCACGCGTAGGCGGGGGACGCCGCCGTAGGACCCGATAAGGACGCGATTGACCATATCTAGTCCGCGCAGAGCATATAATTGTTGTTAAGGTCGATAATCATCTTCCCGTTTGCGGATACAATGGTCCCGGCTGTGATCCACCCAATATTTGCAGATATTGCGCTCAATGCTGTAACGTTCAGCATTGCGACGTTGAAATAAGCCTGCCCGCTGCCATCAACGACGAACAGCGCCTTGCCACCTGTCGCATCCAAGATGGACGTGGAATCCGCCCGCAGGAATATCTTGGAGGTGTAGGCGCCGGGGCTGCCATAGACGGCGATCAGCAGGCCGCCTTGCGCCGTGGCCGCGCTGTCCCCCACCTTCACGGCGATCTCATAGGCCGCGACGGCTCCCGCAGGGGCGGCCGCGGCCACCGCCGTCACCTTGACGCTTGCTGCCACCGTGCCGATGGCGGCGTTGGCCGTGTCGATCCGCGCGTTGAGCGCGGTCGTGTTGGTCGCGATGGAGTTGTGCGCATCCACCACTGCGGCCCAGGTGGTGGAGATATCCGCAGTGTTGGTTGCGATGGCCCCCGTGTTGGCATCGATCCGTGACACCTGGGCATCGAGGCGGCTACTCTGCGTCGCCACCGCTTGGGTGGTCGTGGCAAGGGCTGCCTGCGTGGATGTGATGCTGGCGGAGTTGGTCGCGATATCGCCGGTGTTGGCGTCGATCCTCTGGATCTGCGCGTCGAGCCTGGTGGTCTGCGTCGCCACCGCCTGCTGCGTCGTCGCGAGCGCGGCGGTCACTTCCGTCACGCCGGCCCTGACCTCTGTCACCCCGCCCCTGACATCCACCACTTCGGCCGTGACACTCTCCACGCGCTGGGCGAGGGCTTCGGTCGCGTTGGCATAGGTGCTGTCCACCCGCTGGATTTCCGCCTTCGCGGCGCCCACCTCCGTCGTCACGGTCTCGACCCGCTGCGTCATCGCATCGGCCTGGATGGTCGTGCTGCGGTCCAGCGCCGTGGTCGCCAGCGCGGCCCCGGCATCGGCCGCGGCGATTGCGAGCGCCATCTGCGCCGTCACATCCTGGAGCGCCGCCACCTCGGCGTCGGTGCGGGCCACGATGCGGTTGTGGAGGGCCTTCGCGAAGTCGGCCTCTGAGATCGTGTAGCGTGCATCTCCGGTCGTCACCGGCAGCCAGGCGGTCCATGTCGTGGCGCGCGCCGGCGCGCCGGAAACGGTGCCGCGCACTTCGTAGGCCGTCGCCGGCTGCAGCGCTCCTGAGATGATGTACATGCCGCCGGCGGCATCCGCGGTGCTGGCGGCGATCACCACGCCCGGCGTGGCCACGGAGCGGCACTCGAAGGACACCAGATCCACGGTGTCATCGATGATGGGCGTCCACTGCACCATGATCGCCGGCTGATAGGTTCCGCCGTCGCCCACCACCATCGTGGGGGACACCACCATGCCCGGCACGGTAGTGAGCAGCGGCGGCGGGCCGGCGGGAGCGCCGCCGAAGCCCACGTCCAGCTCGTCATCTTCGGACCACCCGTAGGCCGTGCCGCTGATCTCGCGCAGGCTGAGCGTCACCGTCTGGTCGGCATTCTGGCGCAGGCTGGTGATGAGCCACCGGTGGTTGCCGTAGCGCGCGCTGTCCCATCGGATCCAGTCGCCCGGCTCCAGCACCACGGCGCGCAGGCCCAAGGTGATGGTGGCCGTGCCCTGGAGGCGGGCGAGGTCGAGCTGGAGCTTCGCGAGCCGCTGCGCCTGGAGCGGCTTATGGACCGACGGGAAGTCCACCTGGGAGCGCCGAATCTCGCCGTCCGCGGCTTCGGCCGCGCTGTCCGTGCGCGCCGTGTAGGCGATCATCTCGTACTGCTCGGCCGGCTCGCTGTAGGAGCCAAATAGGCCGTTGACCAAGTCGCTGCGCGGGCGCTTGGCCGTGAGCCGCACCTCGTACCCCGCCACAAGGTCGCGGTCGGTGATGGTCGGATAGGTCGTGACCTGCCCCACGCCGGCATGGGGGCTGTAGACCCCCACCCGCTCATAGAGCGCCCCGCCGCAGGCGTCCAAGAAGCGCTGGATGACGGTGGCGTGCTCCTCATTGTCGGCCGCGTAGGTGCCGCACTCGTAGCGCGGCGCCGATGACCCATCGCTTTCCGCCACCAGCTCATCGCAGGCATTGGCCGCGCCCGTGAAGGCGTCGAGGTCCATGTCCACCGGGCCGATGCCCATGCCCAGGGTGCGCTCGCCACCGCGCCAGACGCCGCGCTGGTAATCCATGAGCTGCACGATGGGATTGCGGCTGAAGGTCCACGTCCGCTCGTCGGACCAGCGGTGCGGGCCCGCGCCCCCGGTGGTGCTGTCCAGGCGCCAGTCGTAGAGGCGCCGGCCGCGCACCTCGAACAGGAAGTCCGGGATGCCGCCCTCGTTGAGGGTTTTGTTGTAGAAGGACTGAACATGCACATAGCAGACGCCGGCGAGGCGGTCGGCGGCGGTCCAGCGGCCGACTGGATTGGAGCCCTCCACCAGCGTCGGGCTGGCCGGCTGGTCCGAAAAACCGTGCCAGAACGCCAGCCGGATGTAGCTGACGCCCCCATGGGTCCACCCGTCCACGTCATAGATGGTGCGGTAGGCATCCTGCTCGCGCACCGTCACTGTGTAGCGGGTCCCATAGATCCAGACCGCTTCGAGCCCATCATGGGGCCCGTCCCCGATGACATAGACCTGCTGGAGCATGGACAGCGCGTCGCCGCCGAAGGTATTCCAATATGCGTGGTATCCAGCGATCCCGCCCTGTCCATAGAGGCAGCCGCGAGGCTGGTCGCCGCCCACCTGGACGGCGGCCTGCAATCCGCTGTCCGCCGCCGAAGACGACTTGCCAGAGAGGGCCGACGACAGATAGGTGAGGCCCGCCGCCACGCCGATGTCAATCACCGCGCCGGCCACAGCCGCCGTCGCGCCGGCAAGACCAACAGCCCCGGCCACCGCCAACCCGATTGTCGGCATTGCTCACCCCACCCTGAAGGCGCGGACCAGGCGCGAGCGCGGCACGCGGGTCAGCCCGCGCTGCGATATGCCCACCACGTCAGCCCCGATCACCACCACGCCGGCATCGGTGCCGGCCTCATCCACCACGCCCACGTCGCCCCGCTGCGCCAAGGATGGCGGGATCTCCGGCAGCACGGCCGCCAGCGCGTCGCCCAGGCTCGCATGGCCCCGCTCCACCAGCCGGCGCGCCGCGCCTGTCTCGCTGTCGTAGGGCTCAAGGTCCGCATAAGGGTCGGTGCCGGTGAGTGCTTCGGCCACATCCATGGTGAGCCGGAAGCAATCGCGCTCGCCCCAAACAAATTCGCCGCCCTGATAGGCGGCGATCACGTCTTCGAGCCGGTCAGGCCAGTGTTTCACGCGAGACATGTGAAACAACCTCCGCGTTTCATGTGAAACAGCTTCTGAGCACTGTGAAACAGCTTCATTTCACTTGTCCCGGAAGCTTGCCCCAATAGATCGTCGCCTTGCTCGCCGTCGCGGCGTGACGCAGGCTGCCGTCAGCCGGGTCGATCCGCCGTTGGTCCGCGTCCGCATAGGTCCGGTAGCCCCGGCGCGTGTTGTCGCGGGCCCGGCTCTCGCAGGCCACTTCCAGCACGGCCTCGCCACCAATGGTGTAGGTGTGGGAGATCTGGTCGATGTAGCCCCGCCAGATCCGCTCCACCGAGACCAGCGCCCGCGTGTCGGGGTGGATGTAGGCCCGGCGCAGGATCACCGGCCGCCCGTGATAGTCCTCATCCTCGATGCTCGCGAGGGTGTCCGGCGTCAGGTCGCTGTTGGCGATGCCGGCCAGCGCGAACGTCACCGCTGCGCTGGACAGGTCCGAGACGTAGTCGAGGTCACCCACCTTGATGAGCGAGCCCGCGCCCACATAGGTCAGGCCGGCATAGCTGAGCGAGCCGATGCCCGACCAGAACCCATAGGTGCCACCGCCAAGCTGGAAGTCGATCATGTCGCGGATGACGACGCGCCCCGCATCAAGGAGGGCAAGGGTATCGGAGTTGAAGGAGCGCATTACACCACCACCTGAACGGCCTCGAAGGAGGCGGCCCCCAGGGCGCCGCTCTCATCGAGGCTCCAGCTATCGGGCACGATCATCATCACGACCGTCGGTCGCACCAGCGCAACGGCAGACCCGGCGGCCGGCGCCGGGGAGAGCCGCACGCCGGGCTCCACCGTCACAGTCGCCACCCCGGAGGCCGAAGCCGTCACCGGCTCCACCGCCTCGTGGTAGGCGCGCACGCCGGCCCAGGCCCAGGACATCCGGTCCCCGGCGCTGAGCACGTATCCGGCCGGCAGCCCGGTCAGCGTGACCGTGATAGCCGTCCAGCTCGTGAGCGTGGCGCTGCCCCCGAACGCCCCGCCGGTGGCGCGGGTCAGGCCCATCACCGCCGCGCCGTAGGCGATGGGGTAGGAGCCCACCCAGTCATAGGCCAGGATGCGCCGGGAGCCGGCCAGCGAGGCGTGCCACGCGGCGAGCTGCCGCCGGCCGGTCCACCGCAGCGGCTCGGTCGTGGCGGACAGGCGCCAGATGGGTTCGCCCATCTCAGCGGCCTGCACCGCTCCGCTCTCCAGCGTGATCGTGGACATCTGGCGGGTGAGCGCCATCTGGCTCTTGCCGAACCGGAGCCCGGTCGGGAATGCGCGTGGATAGGTGATCGCCATGTCAGGTCCGGTTGATGGTCGGCGTCCGCCGGCGCGCCGCTTCCGCTGCCGCCGGGACTTGCTTCAGCAGCGCACGGTTGTTCTCGGCCAGGATCGCCCGGAACTGCGCCTCGCCCATCTGCGACCCGCGCGCATCGATGGTCATGACCGGCGAGAAGGTCATGCTGCCGCCCCGCGCCGCCGGCTGGATCTTCGGGAGCGTGAGGCCGTGCGTCATGCTCGGGAGCCCCACCGGCCCGCCGCCGGCATAGCCCTTCCGGCCACGACGCATGGCCTCCACCACAGCGACGCCACCGGCCCGGCGGATATCGTCCTGCGACCACACCACCTCGCCCCGGTGCACCACGCCGGCAGGATCGTTCTTGCCGCCGGACCCGGTGTAGCCGCCATCGGCAAAGCCGCCGCCGCTGAGCGCGCCCGTCAGCCCCTTCGTGATGCTGCCGATCAGCCCCCCGCTGCCGGTGCCAAGCGGGCCTTCGCCCAGCAGAGCCGACTTCAGGATCATCTGCGCCATGAGCTTCAGCGTGTCCGCCAGCACGTCATTTAGGTTCTTCGTGCCGTCCACCAGTCCCATGATGCCGTCTTCGGCGAGCGATCCGAATTCCTGCTGGAGGTCATGCAGCCGCTGCTGCTGCTGGTGGGCGAGTTCCGTCGCCGCCGCCTGCCGCCCATAGGCCTCCGCGACAGCATCGATATTCGCCCGCTGTTCCTCCGAGAGCGTGATCGCGTCCAGATCCTCGACACCCTTCTGCTGCGCTTCCTTTCGCAGCTCAGAGAGGGCCTGCTGCTCCAGATCGAGCGCGACGCGGCGCTTCTCCTGCTCAGCGGTCGAGAGGCCGACGATCTGCGCTTCTTGAGCCAGGGCGGCGGTGCGTGCCTTGACCTGGGCAAGGTCCTCATCCAGGCGGTAGCTCGTATCGAGAGGCGTCTTCTTCCCCTCGCCGGAGCGGCGCTTCTCGGCGGCCAGCCTGTCTTGCGCTGCCCGCTTAATGTCCCGCTCGGAGAGCGTGACACCCTTCGCCTGGGCTTCCTTGCGGATCTCCGCGATTTCCTTTTCGAGCGCGAGTTGATCCTTGGTCAGCGCATTCTGCTTGGCTAGGTCCCCGATGAATGCCTGCCCGGCCTGCTGCATTTTTTCGTAGGCCGCCATGGAGGCGTTTTCAGCCTGCCGGAAGGACGGCGGGGCCGCCGCTGCGAGTTGCTCCTTAAGCGTCTTCGTCGCGGCTATGGCGTTGGCAAGCGTGGCCAGAAGCGGCGCCATCTGGTCAGCAAGCCGCTGAAACGTTGGGTTCGCGTTGGCGAGGGCGAACAGAGCGTTCTTGGTCTCCTCCGCCGTGCTGGATCCAGTGCGGAGCTTATCCCTCATCTCTTCAAGTGAGGAAATCTGCTCATCGCTCACGAGCCGGCGTGGGGCGTTCTCTATGATGGCTGAGAACAAGCTCAGCGCGGCGTCCTTCGCCCGGCCGATCTCCTGCTCGCCCTGGCGTACTCCGGCCGTGAGCCGGTTTGCCATTTCCTGGCTGATTGATGCGCTCGTTTTGTTGATGGCGGCCGCCGATGAATTCGCCGCCGCCTCCACCTCCTTGAGTGCGTTGGCATAAACCTTCGCGCCAGCGCTGGCTGTGCTGGCTGTCGAGCTGAACAGGGTGAGGGCGGCAACAGCCGTCCCCCCCACCACCAGACCAATGGGGCCGGCCGCCGCAGAGATTCCCCCAATTGCCGTTGCCAGGCTGCCCAGCCTTACTGCATTGCGGATCGCGACGATGAATGCCTGAACGGCAGTCGTGGCAAGTCCCAGCTTCGCTATCATCCCGGCAATGGAGCGCCCCACGAGCGCGCCGGCGATGATGCTGGCAAGTTGCACCACGACATCAGCCGTCTCCCCGAAATTGTCAGCGAGCAAGTTCAGGCCGGATACAAGCCGCTGGGATGCGCTCAGGCTTTCATCCGTCTGGCCAATGTACTTCGTCAGCGCGTTTGTCACCTTCGTGACGCCCTGGTCAATGGTCTGCGCCGAACTCGCCGCCATTGATTGGATGGACGGCAGACCCTTCAAGAAGGCCTGAAAAAACTGCTGGCCGGACACCTTGCCGTCGTTCACGAGCTGTTTCAGCTTGTTGACGCTGCCGCCGGCCGCATCAAGCCCGTTGGCGACCGCGATCAGGATCGGGCGCGCGCCCTCGTTCACGCTGTTGAATTCTTCGGCCTGGACGCGCGCAGATCCAAGTAGCTGGCCCAATTGCGTCAGCGCACCAGATGCCTCCGTCGCTCCGGTACCGGCGACCCTGAGTGCAACGGCCACACCATCCGAGAACTTGATGAGTTCCTCATTCGAGGCGCCCAAATTGTCGGATGCTTGAGCCGCTTTACCGAATAGATCAGCCAGCGCGCCGATGGGCGTCGAGTTCGCCTGCGCGGACTGATAAAGACGCTCCAACACCGCCGCTTGGGTGACGCCAGTCACGCCGGCCACCGCGAGCGAGTTTTTCGCCTTGGTCCATGCGTCCGCATAGGACAGCACCTCGCGCGTTGTCAGCGCCGCAGCCACCCCGGTGAGCGGGGCAATAAGCCCCCTCGCCATGCTGGAACCAATCGCGCTAAGGTTGCGCTCGCTCTGCTTCCAGCGGGCTTCGATGGCGCGGGCCTGACGGTTCGTGATGCCGGCGGCCCGCTGCATCTCGGACTGGTAGCCCTTGATGTCGGCGGAGAGCTGCACGACGAGGCGTTCGAGGTCAGTGGCCATTGTGGCTCCTATTTACATGGAGAGTGCGCGACATGCGGAGGTTCGCCTATCGGTTCACCCCTCTCGGCTGGGTCGGCGCCGCATTGCTGGTCCTTCCGGCTCCGCTGACCTGGTTTCTTCTGGCGCCTAGGGCAGCGCCCAGTGCTGGCCAACAGAGCTACGATGCGGCCCTTTCCAGGGTGACCGGGGGTGAGAGCGTGGCTTCCGCGGCTATGGTGGATCTGGCCCATGCCATGACCATTTCGACGGTCGCCGGCGCAGTGATGCTCACGGGGCTCGTGCTCGTCCTCATTGGGCGCGAGCTAATTGAGGTCGATGGCAGAGCACAGCCACAACTCGACTATGTGCCACCTCCTGGGCGCCGAACCCGCTAACCTCCCCGCACCATCTCCCAAAGCTCGTCCGCCTCGCCCTGGGACAGCTTGCCGGCCGCGTCGGGATCGTGGGCCCGTGCCCAGCCTTCGAGCGCCGCCATGAACTGCCACATGCTCATGGCGTCCACCTGCTGGGGGCCGAACCCCATCACGGCGCCGGCTCCGTAGACGGCGGCGAGCCTGAACTTTCCGTTCGGGAGGCCGTCGAGGCGCTCCCCTGGCTCGCCGCCTCCGGATTTCCCAGCGGTTCATCCGGCGCGCCATAGCAGGCCACGGAGAGCACCGCCTGGGCGAAGAGGTGGTTCTCGGTCGGCGGCCGGGCCTCCACATAGGCCCGCACCTTCTTGAGCGCCGACGCCGGCTCCATGCCGCCGCCGATCAGCCCCAGGCGGATGACGTTCGAGATGTCCTCCACCCGCCACATCCCGCTGTTGAGGCGCTCAAGGATCACCAGCGGGCCGGCGTCGCAGGCTTCTTGGAGCTTGCCCAGCTCGCCCCACCCCAGGCGGAAGGAATAGGTGCCGTCCGCCCAATCCAGTTCCACGCGAGCATCACGCGACATGCGGGGCGTCCGTCTCTGCGTCCTCGTTGAGGATCGTCACCATGCTGAGCGGTAGACGCACCGTGACCTCGCCGAGGCCACCAGGGGTGTAGTCCACGGCGATGTTGGTGGCAGGCAGGCGCTTGCCGTCGACGTCAACGCGGAGCCTGCCCTTGCGGTTGACCACCTCGATTCTCGGCGTCTCGCGCGTCACGGCGTCACCGTCATCACGAGCTCGCCGTCGCTCTGCATCTCCACGGACGCCGTCACCCGGCCGCCCTGGTCAGCGGAGGGCGTGAAGGTGGAGAGGTGCACCTTGCCCACCCACGTCACGGTCTTCGTGGCGAACTGGATCGAGATGCGGACGGACACGCTCTCCGTCGACTCGAAGGCATCGAGCCAGATCCCCACGCTCTCGGAGGCGAGCACCCCTTCACCGCTCACCGAGGCGCTCAGGCTCGACGCATCGCGGCCGACCCAGGCCACCTTGTCAGGGTCGGCGCAGTCGGGGATGTTCACCTCTTCCAGGTTCTTCGTCAGCGTGAGCGACTTGGAGGTGAACCCGCAGGGCGCGGAAAACACCTCGGGCGTCGCCCCGTCGCCAAGCTCGATCTTGAACTTGCCAAAGCGGGCCGTGGTCGGCTGTGCCATTTTGTTCTCCAGGGATGGAGCCGCGCTGGGCGGCGGTTAGACGGCCTCGACGGACGCCTCGAAGGTCAGGACGGCATGAGAGGTGAGGCCGTCAGGATCGCGCAGGATGCGCGTGCTGCGGTGCGTGATGTCCGCCAGCGCGTGGGTGGCAAGGTCCAGATCAGCCGAGGCGATGGCCTTGCGCACGGCGCCGGCGATTTCTTTGGCCTCGCCATAGCCGACGGACTGCGACCAAGCATCGATCTGCACGGATACGGACAGGCCGGCGATGCAATCGGCGCCGTCATCATCAGCCGTCATCGGGCCGAATGAGACATACGGGGCCGGCGCGCCGGCTGGCACACGGTCGAAGACCCGCCCCGCCACGAGCGCAGTCACGGCGGCATCTGCGCTCAGGCAGGCGTAGAGCGCCCGCTGGAGCTCAAGGAGTGGATCGGCCATCGTCAGCTCCCTGATGCGACCTTCCGCGCCGCCGAGCGCGTGGCCTTGCGGATCTGCCGCTTTGCCCCCTTCCGGCTTGCGCGGTAGGCGGGGTAGAAGAAGGGGTGTGCGGTCGCGCCGGGGTGCATGTCACCTTGGTCCTGCTTCTTCCCTCGTCCCGCTCGGGCACTTCGGTCTGCGCCTTTTGCGAGGCTGTGCGGGGCCGTACCGAACTCGACCCAGCGCGCATGGAAGGCCTTGTCGTCACCGGCATAGACGGTGATCGTCAGGTCTTTTCCGAGCGCCGAGCGGGCGACCTTGCCCAGCGTGATGGAGCCGCGCGGAGGCGCGCCCCACGTCCAGCCGATGGAGCGCTTCAGATCGCCGTCTTCTTCCGGGGCAAGGCTCCGCGCCATCCGCACGATGTCATCCGCGACTGCCTCCATGGCCGCCTTGATTTCGGCTGTCGCGGCATCAGGCAGGCGCTTCAGCTTGCGCTCCAGCTTGGCGAGATTGAGGATGCTCGCCATCACGCTGCCCGCCCGGTGGTCGCCATCATCTCCAGCCATGCCCCATCCTCCGCCGGGTCCATCGCCGGTGAGGTGAGCGCATAGACCGTGCCGTCGCGCGCATCGATGGCGCGCCAGTCGGCCGCAATGCACCGGGTCGCCGTGGAGCGGCGCACCGTGATCGTCACCGGCTGGTTGCCGGTGAGCCGGGAGGCGAGCACCGCCTCGCCGCCAAAGCGCGGCTGCACGCGGGCGGCCGCGCTGAACTGGTCCACCCACGCCGCCTCGAAATTGCCGGCGCCGTCCCCGCCGGGGAGAGCCGCGCGCGCCTGGAAGGTCAGGCGGCGGTTGAGCTGGCCGGAAGTCGTCATCGCGCGGGCCTCGTGGTCTGTTCGGCCGCGCCCTCAGCCAGCGCGGCGGCGGCGCACAGCCGGCGGACGAAGTGGGTGCTGCCGGCCAGGAAGCGCAGCGTGATGCGCCCGGCGCGCTCAGGCGGCGACCACCAGAACTCGCGGGTGAAGTGCAGCCACATGGTCAGAGCGAGATGCGCCGGTACGGCGCGAGGAGGGCCGAAACCCCTAGAGGCAGCTCGGTCATCACCGTGCCGGAAGCCGCCTCGCGGGCGTCGTACCAATGCCCCACCAGCAGCAGCATGGCGTGGCGGATAGCCGCCGGTACATCGGCGGGCCCGCCATATCCGGCAGTGAATGTCACCGACACCGCGTCCTCGCGGCGCTCCGTCGCCGGCCAGGAGCGGTGTGCCAACCGAACATAGGGGCCGAGCCCGTCCGCCAGTACACCGGAATAGGCGTCGGCGTCGAGCACCTGCACTGCCTCGGCCGCATCGCGATAGGCGATGCTCTCCACCGAGAGCACCGGCGCGAGCGGCAGGCGGAGCTTCCCGCCGGCGGGAAACCCGCAGTAATCCTGCCGCCACGCCTGCGTCACCAGCGCCCGGCCGAGGATGCCGGACCAGCCGTCCAAGTGGGCCGCCGCCGCATCGATCAGCGCGGCGATGTACAGGTCATCGTCGTCATGATCCACACGGAGGTGGGCCTTCGCCTGGGCAAGGCTCACCGGCGCCTCAGGCGGGGCGGTGACGCGGACGGGGGCGAGCACGGTCAGGCGACCGGAAGCTGCGCGGCGTGCGCCTTCACGATCACGGCGCCGGCGGCGATTGAGGTGCCGCTGATCAGGGTCAGCACCAGCCGGACATAGCGCTTGGCGCCGCGATAGCCCACTTTGTAGGTGCTGGCCGCCGCCAGCGCCGCCGGGAACGCGCCGTTGAGATCGCCAGCCGCCACGTCGGAAAAATCGCCCGAGGTGGTGGTGTCGCTCTCCTGAAGCTTGGGCGTGAAGTTACCGGCCCCGACGATGGCGCCAGTATTGATGATGACCGCCGCCGCGTCGAAGTCCGCGAGGTCGATGGCTGCCGAAGTCGTGGTGGCGGTGAGCACCGCCGGGGCCACGGCCTGCACCGCAGCGATGTTGGACGCAAGATCGCGCATGGTCTGTCCCTCAGAAGGAAAATGGAGAATGGCCGGCGGCCCAGCCGCCGCCGGCATGGGCCGGCTCAGTCCCCGAACTTCAGGAACTTCACGGCCTCGAAGGAGATGGCGCCGCCGCCCACCCGCTTGGTGGTGTAGAAGCCGACATATGGCTTGTTGGTGAGGGCGTCGCGCAGCACGCGGATGCCGACCCGGTCCACGATCTGGTAGGCCTCGCGGAAATCACCGAAGCCGATCGAGAGGGAGTCCGCCGCCAGCACCGGCATGTCTTCCGCCTCGGTGATGCCGAAGCCGAGCAGCATGCCGCCATACATGGCGTTCAAGCTGGGCTGCCAGAGATAGGCCCCCTGCGCATCCTTCAGCTTGCGCACGGCGGCGACCGTGCTGCGCGCCATCAGGAAGGTGGCCGCCTGGCGGTAGGGCGCCTTCACCGAATAGACGAGATCAATCAGCTTGTCGGAGCCGTTGGCATTGGTCCCGAAGCCGCCATCCGTCCCGGTGAGGACGTGCTGGAACGTACCCCACGGCCGGGTTGCGTCCGCCGTCGCAGCGGTCGGATAGGCCAGGATGCCCTTCGGCTTGCCGACGCCATCACCATTGATGAAGGCCGCGTTTTCCACGCGGGAGAACTTGTCGGCCGTCTTCTCCGCCAGCCACGCTTCGACGTTCCAGGAGGAATCGTCCAGCAGGCGCTGCGTGGTCTGCGGGAAGGCGTAAAGCTCGTGCACGGGGATTTCCCACTTGCCGAGCTGCGGGGTGCTGGTGGCCGGGCGCGGGCCGCCCTCGCTCACCCAGTTCGCAGAACCTTCCTGAAGGTCGTTGAAGCCCTCCAGGCGATCGGTGCCGATGGTGGTGACCGACGCCACCTGCCGCATCGGGCTCGTCTCGTAGATCCGCTTCACGATCCGGCCCGACGTGTCGGGGGTGACGGTATAACCGCCGTCCGGGTCGGAGCCCACGGACATGGACGCCATCACGGAACTGGGGGTGGCCCCGCCCTGGCGCATATAGACGTTGAGCCCGTCGCGATAGGCCTTGTACTCGGCCGGCGTCATGGCCCGGCCACGCTCGGCAGCGAACTGCGCAGCGGCGGTGGCATCGGTGGTGGCTCCGCTGCCACCGCCCAGCTCGGCCGCAGCGGCCTTGGTGGCAAGGTCCGCGAGCTGTGCCTGAAGATCGGTGATGGTCGCGTTGATGCGATCCACCTTCTCGGACTGCACGGCGTCGGCCTGCCCCTTGCGGAGGTCCGCGATCTGCTTGTCGTTTTCGGCCTTGAATTCAGTCCAGGCTTTCTGAAGCTCGGCCAGAACGGCGCGCTGGTCACCGCCTTCGGCGCGCACGGAGACGATACCGCGCGTGATGGCGCGCGGCTCAAAATTCATGGTCATGGTGGGGCTCCTAGCGGAGGGTTCGGATGGCCGACAGGATGTCGGCTGCGGTCAGGTCGCCTGCATCACGCGGGGCGGGCTGGGCTGCATCACGCGCACCCAGGATCGTGCTGAAATAGTCGGCGCGCTCCTTGCGCCCGATGCCGTCGCGCGCCATGGCCGCTTCCATGCGGCGGCGCGCCAGGATCGGCGCCGGGACGGCGGCGCGAGCGTCGGGCCCGGCATCGCCTGCATCGAAGGTGCCGTCTGCGAATTTCTGATCGATGGCTTCGGAGGCCGTCATGTAAGTGCCGTCCGATGTCCGCGACGGGCCGTCGAGAAGTGCCAGGATGTCGTTTTCCGCGATGCCGGTGCGCGCGGAATAGATCGCGGCCATGGACCGGTCGAACGTGTCGAACTTGTCGGCCGCGTCGGCAAAGTCGTTGCGGTTGCCCACCACGACGCCCCATGCCCGATGGATCATCAGCATGGAACCGGTGCCCATCAGCAGGTCATCGGCCGCCATGGCGATCACCGATGCCGCCGACGCCGCGATGCCCATCACCTTCACGGTGACGCGCGCGGGGTGCTCCGCCAGCAGGTTGTAGATGGCGAGGCCCTCGAACATGTCCCCGCCGGGCGAGTTCACATTCACCGTCACCGGGCTCGCGCCGATGCCGCGCAGGATGCCGGCCATCTTCTTGGCAGTGAAGCCCTCGCCGGTCCAGTAGTCCTGACCGATCACGTCATAGATGGAGACCGTGTTGCGGTCGTCGGCCTCGGCCGCCAACGGCCGGTCCGCCCATTCAGACAACGCGCCGGCCGGCGCATCCCAGCTATAGCCCTGGGGCCGGTCGAACGCCTTGGCCTTAGGCAGGCTGCGCAGGGTCATTGGTGCTTCCCTCGTTGGTGCTGCTGCTGCCGGCTGTATTCGGCGGGTCGTAATAGACCCCGCCCATGCCATCGGGCCGGGGGTTCTGGTCTTCCATCGCGCGGACATCATCGGGGCTGTAGACGCCCCATTGCATGCCCTTCACGTAGGCGTCCCACCGCGCCTTCACGTCGCCCTTCAGGAGGCCCTGCACGAAAAAGCGGGCGTCCAGCGCGTCCCATTCCTGCTCGGGGATCAGGTCGCGCTTGATGGCCTCCTGCCAGATCACCAGCCAGTCGTTCAGCGTGTAGGTGACGAAACCGATGCCCTGCTGCTCGATGCCAGACCCCCAGGAGGTGGTCTTTTCCGTGGCGCCGATCATGTGGGGCGGGACACCGAAGAACATGGCGATGTCGTAGCGCTGGAACTCTCGGTTCTGGAGGAACTGCGTGTCCGCCGCCGTCATCGCCACTGGCGCCACGTCCATGCCCTCTTCGAGCAGGATGGCTTTGCCGGCGTTCTCCGCGCCGCTGGCGACCTGGGTGAACGAGTCCCGCAATGACGCCGCCGCCTCGGGCGATAGCTTCATGGGGTGCTTCAGGATCACATTCCCGAACGAGCCATTCTTGAACAGCTTGGCCCCGGCCTGCTCCGCCTGGAGCGCCAAGCCCAGCGCCTCCCGCATGTGGGAGAGCACGGACAGGCCTGCGATGCCGTCCAACGACATGCCGCGCAGGTGCAGCACATCGCGCTGGCGCAACTTCAGCACCTGCCCATCCGGCCGCGACACGCTGTAGGTGAGCGACAGGTCATTCGCCTGCTCCACCTGCACCCGGTCGGGGTGGATCGGGATGAGACCGATCAGCCGCGCGCCGCTCATGACCTTGCGGGCATAGGCGTTCCCGCGCAGCAGCAGGTGCGCCTGCATCATGCGCTTGAACTCGTTCGGAGCCTGCCATGTGTTCGGCTTCACCGTGAGCACCTGGCGCAGCGGGTGCCCTTCAGCCGGCATCCGCACCGTCTCGCTCTCGCGGCGGATCAGGTCGAGCGGGAGCGAGCTGACCGTGCCGGCGATGATGTTCACGCACCGCCATGCCGCCGCCACCCGCATCGCCGTCGTTTCGTTCACCACCGCGCCGGATGCCGTCGCCATGGAGCCGCCCATGCGCAGGAACTCGCGCAGCTGATCCGGCGTCATGGCCGTGAGGTCGAAGCTCTGCGAGCGCGGGCCGCGTCCGATCATCGCGCGCAGTGTGTTCAGCAATCCCATCTGCGCCTCTCAGAAAGCCAGCACGCCGCGCGTCTCGTAGACAGACGGCGTGCTGGCCTCGCCCAATTCATTGTCTGCCGCCCCCACCGCCATCGCGACGGTCACGAGCCCGTCGATGCGCCCGCGTGAGCGGGCCTTGTCGAAGCAGCGATTCTCTTGGCCGTCCGCATCCACCTGGGCATTGGCCGCGCAGGAATAGGTCACCGGCGACGCCTCGATGGTGATCGAGCGGGCGAGGACGCGATCTTCGAGCCTCTCAATGGAGCGCGGCATAGTGAGCTGGCGATCCTCGTAGACCACCCGCTTGCCCTGGCCATGGGCCACCAGCCTCAGCCCCATCCCCTCCGGCTCATCCGGCCCACGATACCGCCAGACCGGGAAACCGATCTGCTCGCACGCCGCTATGAAGTCCGCCATGCCGGCGGGGTCGAAGGCCAGAAATTCCACCTCATGCTCCGCGCAGATGCGCTGCACCTGAGCCGCCACGAACGTCTTGTCGATCACCGCGCCAGGCACCGCCGTGAGGCGCGTTTCCGGGTCCATCGCCCACTGGTCATAAGGGGCGCCATCGGCCTTCGCCCGGTCCACGATCCCGTCTCGCGTGGTCCAGTAGAAGGTCTTCACCCACAGGTGACCGTCCGCATCCTCCCAGCAGATGGACAGGGCCGTCAGGTCGTTTTTCTTCGAGAGGTCCAGCGAGAGCCAGCAGCGACAGCCCTTGAGCTTCGCTTCGTCCACCGCGCCCTGCACGGCGGACCACGCCTCCTCCGCGATCCAAAACTCTGTTGCCCCAATGGGGATGCCGAAATAGAGCCGCTTCACCGACAGCGACGTGGACAGCAGAACCTTGGCCGTCGCCACCTCGCCGCGGATGTTCTCCACCGGGAAGGTGATCCCGAGCGCGGGGAGTGCCTTGGGCCACACCGCCTCGTTCTCGAAAACCTCTTCGCGGTCCTTCTTGTCCACCCGCGCGATGAACGCGAATGCCTGATCGTCCTTGATCTCGCCTCGCGCGACCTTCTGAAAGAACTCGCTGTAGGCCGTCCCCACCAGTTGCGTGGAGGCCGGTGTGTTCGTGCCCAGGAGCATCAGCGCATCGCCCGGCATCTTCGCGATGGCCCGTTGCCAAGTCTCGATGGCGTCGTTCGACTTGAATTCGTGGATCTCGTCCGCAAGCACCGCCGCCGGTCGCGGGCCGGAGATGGCCTCGCCGTTCGCCAGCGCCTGGAACTTCGAGCTGCTCTCCGGGTGCTCGATCTTCCAGGCGTTGTCGCCCTCGCCGCGGATCAGGACATCCCCACGGCTCTCCAGCGTCTCGCGCAGTTCCTCGGGCTCTTCATCCTGGCCGGGGATCGCGTGCCGGCACATGGCCACCGCGTCGGCAAACAACACGTTGGCGGTGCGCCGGTTCTGGCCAATCGAATAGATCTCGGCGCGAGGGATGCCATACCAGCCCATCATGTAGAGGCCGATGGCCGCCATGAATGGGCTCTTGGCCTGGCCCTTCCCAGTCTCCAGCCATGCCCGACGGAACCGCATCCGCCCGCTGTCCAGGCGCCAGCCGAACAGCGAGCCTCCGCAGAACACATGCCAGGGCAGCGGGTGGAACGGTTGCCCTGCCTTCGCTCCCGCCGTGATCGGCAACACCGCCGGCAGGAACCGCAGGACATGGCCCGCCTTATCCGGCCGCCAGTGTAGATCCTTGCCGTCTCGGTCTACGATGTCTTTCAGGTGGCGCTCAGCTTGCGCCGCGACGATCTCCCCGACGACGATCCTTCCCTCTACCGCGTCTCGCGCCCACCCGGTGGTCGGATCATCGGGCAGCTTTGCCGAGGAATTCATCCGACGCACGGGCCGCCCTCGCCTTCTTTTCGACCTTCGCCGCCGCAGCACGCCGGCGCGGCGCGAGCCCCAGCTCCGCCTCAAGGGCGGCGGCGTCCGAAGCCGCCTCACGCATAGCGGTGAAGTGCGGGCTGACCCGCGCGATGGCCTTCGTGTTGCCCCGCCTGGGCTTCGTCACAGCCCCCTGCTCAGCCACGATCCGCGACGAGCGGTCATAGATCACGTAGGCGATGATGAGCCGCTGGATGGCATGGCGATTGACCGGGGCGAGCAAGCTCCGCTCTTTGAGCTCGGTGGTCACGACCCGCCAATATTCGCCGGCCGCCTCGATCTCCATCTCGTCCGTGAGCAGCATCTGCCAATGCGGCTCCACCACGATGAGGCCGGAGCCTTCGACGACGTTCATGCGCACTCACCCCTACGGGGTGCCCCCCAACTTTTTGGTCTGCACGACCTCTCGGTGCGAAGGGAGGACCCACGCCGGTCCCAAGGCGAAGGGCCCCAGACTTTCGGATACCCCCCTAACCCCGTTCCCATGGCGGTTTTTTCGAGGCTAAGTATTTTTCCAGGCTCGCGGATATCTTCCACTAATTCAGATATCTTCCACTAAATCGTTGCAAATATGCAACATCACATGAAATCCTAGTGGATTACCTCAGGTTCCAGGGGTGCCCCGGGTCCATCGGGCGGCCATCCAACCCACACCCTGAGGCGTGGCCTCTGGCTTCCTCGCGCTGCTTGGCGCCGTCATGGTGTGGCTTGCAGAGCGGCTGCCAGTTCCCCGTGTCCCAGAACAGCACCTGGTCGCCCCGGTGTGGCTTGATGTGGTCCACCACCGTGGCGGCCGTCACACGTCCCTCTCGCTCGCACATGACGCAGAGCGGATGAGAGGACAGGTAGCTCTTGCGGGCCTTGTCCCACCGGCTGTCGTACCCGCGCTTCCTGGCGCTGCCCCGCCGCTGGTCCACTTGCTGGTCGCGCTCCCTCTTGGTGCGCGGCCCCATGGGGCGGTGGAGAGGGGGACGCGTGGGCATCACCCGCCTCGGGTATGGTTGTGGGGATGAGTCGTTGCGACCGACCCATCCCCAATCACCCCGCGCAAGCCGCGCACGGAGATGAGCAAATGACGGACGACGCCTCGAATCCACCGCTCCGCGCGCTGAACCCAGACGAACTGCGGCTGCATGACGTTGCCGCGCAAATCGGCCTCATGGAGCTTCTGCGGCGCGTCATCGCTGATGTGTACTTCGACCCTGATCCCTCCGCCTTCCGCGACAACATGGCCCGCGTGGAGCGCTCCGTTGTCGATGGCTTGATGGAGAGAGACCTTTTCCCCGGAAACCCCGCGGGTGGAGACGTCGTTAAGGCCATGGCGGCGAACTGGATCTCCAGCATCATCACATCCGTCATCCACCCATCTGAGCGGCCCGGCAGTTAGGGAGCCGAGATTGGCGTGGATAGTTGACAACGGCGCGGCTTGGTCGCGCGTCCATTCCCGAAGCAGTCCGATCATGTCGGGCTGCTCCGCGGCCGGCATCCGCTCGCCTCGGCACAACGGAAGGTCAAGGCAGACCCCCACGCATTTGTCGCAGATGAACCCGGTCGGGCCGACGATGAGCTTCCTGACCTCATGCTGGATTTTGCCGCAGAACGAGCAATAAAGCGTCATCACCGCGCCCCAGCCGCGCGCAGCATCGAATGGGCGGCAGCGATCACGCCGCGCCAGAACAGGCAGCGGATGCGGGACATGCAGGGCCTCATGGGGGTGAGAGCAGCACACCGACGCGAGCCGCCTCATGGCAGCGCACGGAAATTCGTACAAAATGAGATAAATGCCGCGATTATTGCTTGTTCATTCGTACATTGTACGATACAACATTCTTACCGGGTCGCGGTGACCCGGTGAACCGAAAGGAGGTGAGACGTGTGAAAGTCCGGAAGGTAGTGCTGAAGATCAGGTTTCTTGGTTGCAGCCTGACCCTGATCATCAGCTAAGCCCAAGGGGATCGGGAGAAATCCCGGTCCCCACCGGAACGGAAGCGTCTCACCTCCTGAAGTGAGGATACCATGGACAACGAGGTGTTCAAGGTGTGGCGGAAGACCTTGGGGCTGACCCAGGCCCAGGCCGCAGAGGCCCTTGGCGTTTCCAAGCCCACGATTGAGAACTATGAGCGAGGAACCCGCCGGGACAACGGTGCCCCGGTGGAAATCCCAAAGCACATCGCCCTTGCTTGCGCGGCCATCTACCACAAGATCGGGCCGTGGACGCCGGAAGAGTGACGCGCCGGGCGATCAACCCCAGCGGCCGTGGTCAGCCTCCGCATGTGCTCCCACGGTCTTGAGGCGGTCAGGACGGGGCCTACCGCAACGGATCGAGATGCCGACCACTCGCTGCCCACCCCGGCTTGCGTTCGGCTGCGGCGGTAATGTGGCGGGCGCTGGCGCAGCCTCATTTCCAACTCAGAAGTTCCCATGTGAGGAGCACATGACGGGCAGAAGACGAGATGAAAAACGCGAATGGACAGTTCACAACTTAGAGGAGCTTCGTCAAGCGCTTGCGCTCATAGACGCCAGCCTACAGAACCTTGTTCTTACCTACGGTGTGTTCGTCGGATTGAACCGCGCAGCTCTGGGAACAGGTATCAGCGGCCCTGCCGTTCCGAGCCTTCAAACAATCATGTTCGACCAAATTCAGCTGATGATGTTTCGCATTAATGCCTTAACCATCCCGCCAAATAGAACGACGGACATCAGCCTATGCACATTTCGGGAGGCCTTGGCTTCGCCAGATCTCATGAGCGCCTTGGAGGCGTCTTCGCGCAAGTGGGGTATGGGAGTGATCCCAGAGCAGCAGGCTGCCGCATTCCAGTCTCGAATCGCCTTCGTTAATAAACGAATCGAACGCCTTTATAGTCTTGACCTTAAATCTATAAGTATTTTTAGAAATAAAGCCATTGCCCACATAACTACTGAAGCAAATTCTGTGCAGAGGCCAGCACTAAAGACCATATGGCGCGCCACGAAGCTATCCATAGCCATTGGGCATGATCTTAATTTCGTCTTCGGAGACGGCCTTAACACGGACTATATCGGCATGGGTAAACGCGCGCGGGACTCCGCACGTAGCCTTGTCGAAAACGTCATATCCTCACTTAAGGTTGATGGCGCTCCGCGATAAGGAGTGCCCTAGCTCCACACGCAGTGGATGCCGCAAAAACCTCGCTGGAGCGAGGTTTCCATGTCGAGGCGCAATGATTTTGAGTAGCAGAAATGGATCACATGAAAGGGTCTGTGTCAACCACCCTTGATGCCGGCGGTGCGAGTAATCTCATTCACGTGGCGCGGAGCGTTCACCAAGTCATGCTCCACCTGGGGCCCGGTCACGCTGATCGGGCCGCTTCCTTTGATCTTCTGCCGGCTGTAGCCCTCCGCGACAAGACCCCACCACTCCACAAGCTGGTCAAGCGCCTCAATGAGCCGGCCCGTGACGTAGCCATGGGCCCTCTTGTCACTCATCCGGGTATAACGCTGCGCCATGGTATCGATGGTCACCCCCTCGCCAACGATGCTGATGAGGATCGCCGCGGAAACCTTCCCCACCGCCTTGTTCGTCGCGGCAAGTTCCCTTGCGGCGTCGATCACCTGATCACTCACAGGATCACCGACCCGGCCGGTGTGCAGTTGCTCCCGATCAATGTCCATCGCCCGCAGCGGGCCGAGCTGCGAGAACTCGTACAGCGCCCGATACCTGTCGCCCGCCTCCTTCTGCGCTGCGTTCAGGCGCTTCCTGGCGGCCATGTGCTCAATCGGGCTCTCCCGCATGTTGCAGGGCACGGACAGGCGTGCACCGGGCTCCCAGGGGTCGGGAACGACCTTGTATCCGCGCTCGACGTTCTGAGGCTCATCCGGCGCGGCCTTGGCCTTACGCTTGCGGCCGGGCTGCACCGGTTCCGGGTTGACCACGGCCCGGGCCAGTGCGGCCGTGCTGATGCGCGTCGCCAGCTTCACCCCGGCGCGAACTGCCACTTGCGCTGCCCGCTCCCGGCTCAGGGCGCGGGGTAGCGCCTCCCTTAGCCGCAGCGCACGGCCCTCAGCCGCCGCCAGCCGGTCCCGGCATCGGTCGATTCGCTCCAGCAGCGTGCACATGTGCTCCGCATTGCCAGCCTCAGCAGCCTTGGACACCTCCGCTTCGGCCTTGGCGATGGACTTGCGCCAGCGGGAGGCCGCGCCCTCGGCGGCAGCGAGGCGGGCGCGGGCGTCGAGTTTCGTGGGATTCGTCATGCGGTGGGCCTCCTGCGAGTGGTCATCCTGCGAGAGAATTGTGCTGGTTTGCCGATACGTCGTCCTGCGGCCCGCGCCGCGCGCGATTCTGCTCTTCGGCATATCGGGTGAGATTTTCCCTGACGAAGGCCTGCACCTCCTTGTCCGGAGGGCATGGGCGCCTTCTCAATCCATTCGGTTTGTCACCGAACCGGGCCTTGAACACGAAGTTCGCCCACGCGCGTTTGTAGTCGCGAGCCTCCGCCACATGCAGCAGCATCGAATACCAGCGCTGGCGCTCCGCCCGCGCCAACCGGGCTTCGTGCTCCTCCAGCCGCACCAATTCCGCAGCCTCCGCTTGGGTCAGCGGTGTCCCGCAATTCGGGCAAACGGGTTCGCGGTGAGGGCGCAGACGCCCGCAGGTGGGGCACTCCCGCGGCAAGGGTCGGCTGCGCGCATCGGCCTTCAACCGGCGGTCGCCAGCATCGAGCGCGTCATGCTGGATGTCGGTAACGAATCCGAGGCGCCGATGCGTGTCTGAGCAATCCAGGATCAGGCAGTCGTTCTTCCCAGGTGCAGTGCGTAGTCCGCGCCCGACAATCTGGACGAATAGCATCTCCGACTTCGTGGGCCGGGCCAGAAGGACGCAGCGCACGTCCCAATCGACGCCCGTGGTCAGCGTGCCGATGTTCACCACCACCTGGAGGGCACCGGCGTGAAACGCATCGCGGATGCGATCACGCTCGCCGCGCGTGGTGTTCGCGTCCACGTAGCCGGCGGCGACGCCCGCCGCTTCGAACGCGAGCTGGAGGCTTTTCGCGTGTGCCCGGTCAACCGCAAAGCACAGTGTCGGCAGACCTTTTCCGAGGCATTGCCAGGCACCGACCACTGCAGCCACGAGCTCAGGGCGGTCCATCGCCTTGGACAGATCACCCTCATGGAAGTCGCCCGCCTTCGTGCGCACGCCGGTCAGGTCCGGATGCGCCGAGGCAAACACGCGGAAGGGCGACAGCACCCCAGCGTTGATCATCTCCAGCGCCGTCGCACCAACGATCAGGTGCTCATAGTGCCGCCCGAGGCCCACCGCCCAGGGCGTTGCGCTCAACCCGATGAACGGCACCCGGCCCCATGCGGGATCCGCCATCCATGTCTCGAAGAGGTCGAACCAGCGATGCGCTTCATCGATCACCACGACATCCGCGGCGGGAATTCCGCGGCTTCGGAGCGTCTGGACCGAAGCCACCTGTACCGGCTGGCTCGGGTCCGTCAGCGGGTGGTCCGCCTGGATGATGCCGATCTCTTCGATGCCCTCGGCTCGGAATGCCGTCATCGTCTGGTCAATCAGGCTGGTGGCAGGAACCGTGAACAGCACGCGGTTGCCCCTGGACCTGGCTCCCTTGACGATTTCAGCCGCAACCCGCGTCTTGCCGGCGCCGGTGGGCAATTGCAGCATCACCCGCCGGGCCCCACCGATAATGGCTTGTCGCAGATCGAGGAGGGCCCGCTCCTGATGGGGGCGAAGGGGCTTGCTCATGCCCGACCGCCCTTACCGTTGGCGGCATCCATCAACACATTCAGGTGCTCCATGAAGGAGACCTGCGCCTCGCTCACGCATATCTGGCAGGCGAGTGGGCGCTCATCCCAGCCCAGCAGGAGGTCGGCCAGATCCTCCGCGAGTTCCATGAGCGCCCGCTTCGTCCGGGCAAAGGCCTCGGCATGGAAGGACGCCGCGCGGCCGGGTGGCCAGCTCACCTTCTCGCGGAAAAGCTCGTTGGCGAAATAGGCACCATCCTTGCGGAAGGCGGAAAGATGGTACCTAGCCTCATCCCAGGCACGGTCCAGATCGCTGGAGGGAGGCTTGCGCTTAGTCATGGCGATGGACCTCGACGAAAGCACTCCGAAAAGCCGCCAGCCACTCCGCGTCATGGTCTGGAGCTTCCGGCGGCCACTGGGCAGGTGGCTCCAGATGGGTGGCAGGCGCCGGCTCGTTCCTCTCCCGTGATGCTGGCAAGCTCCAGGTCATCGCGTCGCGGGCCCTCGCTGCGCTCGGGTTCGCAAGCGGTCTGGCCTCGGCGAGGGGCGGGTAGTACCGGAAAGGCTCTCTTCGAGATGTGGGGTGCGGCTTCGCCGCTGGAGGGGTGGGACACCTACTGCGAACGTCGACACAAGCGCCGTGATGGTGTTCGCTGCGCATGTCCCGCTCTGCGGCTGGCAAAATCTTCCCGGCCTTCAACCTGCGATAATATGTCGAGCGCGAGATCCCCATTGCCTTGCACTGCGCGACCACAGACGTGGCCTGCACCTCCTCACGGGTGCGGCAGCCAGCCGCGCGGCGTCGCTCCTCTTTCCGGCGCCGGTCACACTGGCGCATCATCTCACGCCGACGCAGCTTCCGTTCTTCGGCGCCGCAATCCGTTGCGCCGATGGTGGTCACCCGCGCTGCCGTGCGTTCTGCCATGGTCAAGCGAATGAGACGGGCCGCTGTGTCGGCTCGAAATAGACGCGGTTCCTTGATGGCCCGATCAGCGATGTCCTGCACCTCGCCATGGCTCAGCTCAGGCACATGGCGTGCGCACCAGCCAGCGAAGCGGTCCGCCACCAGGGTCAATACATCCGCCCGCCCGGCGCGGCTCTCCAGCAGGCGCGGAATGAGGCAATGCCCCGCAAGGATGGCATAGGCTCCCCCATCGTCAGTGTCGCAGCCGCCGGGCCCGTAGCGCAGGTTGATGATGCGCTCGATCTCGTGGAGCCTGATCGTCGCGATGGGGCTCCGGCTCCGCCTCTTGCGATAGCCGAGCACGGCGGCACCCACCTTCACCTTGCGGGCGCCCTCGGGCACGACATGGAGCGAATCGGCCGCGCCTGGATCGCCTTCCTCGATCACGGCCGCCGGCAGGTTGCGTCTGACGAGGGCGCTCATGACGCGCCTCCCTCGACCGGGATCGCCATCAGCACCAAAGGCGTCGAGCACCCTGCCGTCGCCCTCCTGGATCACCGCCCCGAAGCGGGTCCGGTCGTCATACACGGCAACTTCCCGATGGACATCGCTGGCGAGTTCGCGATATGTTCTATCTCGTTCAGCGCCTCCAACCTGAACCAAGTGACCCGCCCCGAGAGCTCCCGCCCGAGCCTCGGGGCTTTCGCTTTTCTGGAGGGGGCTCATGCGGCGCCCCCATCTTGATCGTGTTTTAGGCCGCGCATGAACGGGCCACCCACGTTGTGGAACGCGGCGAAGATGTCCTCGAAGCCGCGCTTTGGTCCGTGCTTGATCTCTATGTCAGCAGAGGCAAAACAGTAGTCGGTGTGCGCCGGCCCGTGCTCCTCCTCGCCGTAGCCGGCCAGATGATCGACCAAGCCGCAGAAGCCCTGAGCCATGACGTGGCACACGATGGTTGCGATCCGGTCCTCATTCCGGGCCGTCGCATAGGCGCGGGCATTCCCCCCGGCAAACTTGCGCGCGATTTCCACCATCCGCTTCACGTCCCGACGGGGGACGAACGCGCGGGCGAGTTCCTCCATGTCCACCCACAAGAAGTCGGGCTCATCGTGCGGAGGCGTGAAGAACGAGACCTGCTTGCCACGGATCGTGGCCTCTCCAACCTTCGTGCTCATGCCGCCGCTCCGAGGTTGGAGAAAAACCGGCGCAGCTCCTCCCGGCTCGCGCACCAGCGCCGGCCCACCAGCTTCGCAGGCAGAGACCCGCCCACCAGCATTGTGTAGGTCTGCCGCGGGGTGCGGCCGATCTCCGCCGCTATCTCCTTGATTCCCCAAACGAGCCCAATGCGGTTTTCCTCCGCCCGTTGCCACCGCCGTGCCATGTCCGCCTCGAATCTTAGGTTCAAACTTGAGATTATAAAATGACGATCAGTTCCCTAGAGTGTCAATCTCAAACTTGAACCTACGCCGAAACGCTGTAGCCTTCAGGTGCGGACACGGGGTGCGGGACAATGGAATACAGCTACAAGCAGGTCGAGGCGGCGCTGGTAAGAATGTACAGGTCTGCGTTCGCGTTTCCAGATCAGGAATGGGAATGCGATCCAGAGGTTAGAGCCTTTGCCGAAGGAGCTATCCGCGGGCGGCTAAAAAACATGCAAAAGATGGGCATCGCTCCATCGCGACCCGGAACAGGAAGGCGTATTTCATACCGAATAGAAGACATTATGCTATGGGCATTTTGCCTTGAACTCGCAGAATGCGGCTTAGACCCAAAAAAAATTCAGTTATTTATAAAAAGATACTGGCCGATGGCCTGGGGATCCATCGATACTGACGCTACAGATGATGCAGACACACTGTTATCATTCAGGCCCGCTTTCCTAAGCTCTTGGTCTGTGTCTGGAGATTCTTTCATTACATCATGGAATGAAGCAGAAGTGCACCACGTCGGCGAATTCGATATTTGGGACAATTGGCGTGGCCGTCATGGAGCGCCGCACCCGCACAGCTCTATGCGAACCGAAGATCCCAAAGGGGCATTACGCAGGGTCATCAGCGTCAACCTCAGCGCTCTGTACCGCACCGTCCGCGCTGCCCTTGAAGCTGTCACGAAGCCACCGCCAGCCGGCTCCTGAGGGGCCGACCGAGCACGTTCCATGTCGCGTTCCATGTCGCGCGGAATTGCCGTCACCGCGCGAAAATCACCGAAACTCAAGGGAAACAGCGCGACATGTTGCGAGTGCCCTATAGTGGGGCTCTCCGGAATTCGCCGTTTGATTTCAGATAGTTGTGTTGGCTGGGGGACCTGGATTCGAACCAGGATTAACGGAGTCAGAGTCCGCGGTTCTACCGTTGAACTATCCCCCACCATCTCGCCTGCCGCCGCCGACCGAAGCCGGAAGAGCGGGGGTTCGAGGTGTTTGCCCGTGGGCAGGGGCGCTTGATACGAAATTCGTCGAAGGTGGTCCAGCCCCTTTTTGAGTCATCCACAGGCTCGCACTCATACAGAGTGCGCATTGGTGCCATGCACAAGCCCCCCTGTTGCGCCGCATCGCTCCGGCCTATCTGTGGGGAAGCTGATGGAGTTCGAGATGGCTACCGTTCACGCGAGCGCCCCTGAGGGGCACGGTTTCGTCGCACGGGTCGGTGCCGCGATGTCCGAGTTTTTCGCGGCTGTCGCCGACGCGCGCCGGATGGCGGATCGCTATGAAGATCCCACCCATCTTGGCAATAGCGAGCGGGAGTTCATGGGCCTGCCCCGCGAGGACGAGGCGGACACCACCCTCCATCCGCGGCATTGAATTTCAGCCGGCGGCGCCGGCCTGTTCCAAGGTTTCGTTTCCTCCCAAGGACTTAATCCCGCTCATCCATGATGGGCGGGATTTTTCTTGCCTCCTATTCCACCCGCACGGTCACGCTGTCGGCCCGGCCGGCGGCGTCGATGACGGTGATGCGCGCGAATCCGCGCCCGGCCGGGTTCCAGAACAGCACCCGCCGGTCCTCCGCATGGGCCGCGGGGCGCCCGTCCACCAGCAAGGTCAGCGGCAGCGTGCCGCCCTCCACCTTCACCGCAAAGGCGCCATCCTCGCCCGGCGAAGCCTCTTCGGCATTGTCCCGCGCCACGCGCGCGCCATCGGGCGGGTAGACCACCTGCATGCCCCGCCCCTCCCCCGGCCCGCCGAAATGCCGCTGGGGCGGCGGCAGGCGCGGATTGGCGGCCACGAGCGCGCCGCGCGGCACCGGTCCGAGGGCCGCCGGGGTGCGCACGATGCGGGCGAAAGCGTCGAACAGCAGCGGCGCCGCCGCGCTGCGGCCGGTCAGGTCGGACACCGCCTGCCCGTCGGGACGCCCCACCCACACCGCCACCGTGCGCCGGCCGTCGAAGCCCACCGCCCAGGAATCGCGATAGCCGTATGAGGTGCCGGTCTTGAAGGCGATGCGCCCGCCGAGCGCGTTTTCCGGTGCCGGCGTGCCGGTGAGGCACTGGCCCACATACCAGGCCGCCACCTCGCCCACGAGGCGGGCGCGGCGGGGTGCCGCCAGGACCCCGTCGTCGCGGCGATAGACGAGGGGGCGCGCCTCCCCGCCCCGCGCCAGCGCGGAATAAAGCATGGCGAGATCCGTGAGGCGGATGCCCACGCCGCCGAGGCCCATGGGCAGGGCCGGTGCCGCGCCCGGCGGCAGCTCCAGCCGGGCGCCGGCCTCCTTCAGGCGGCTGGCGAGGCGCTGCGGCCCCACCGCATCCAGCAGGCGCACCGCCGGCACGTTCAGCGAAAGCTGCAGCGCCTTGCGCACGGAGAGGGTGCCCTGGAAGGCGCGATCGAAATTCTCCGGCCGCCAGGCGCCGAAACGCACGGGGCGATCCTCGATCAGCGTCTCCGGATGGGCGATGCCGTCGTCGAAGGCGAGCGCATAGATGAAGGGCTTGAGGGTGGAGCCGGGCGAGCGCACGGCGCGGGCAAGGTCCACCTCGCCGGCCCGGACCCGATCGGAAAAGTCGGCCGAACCCACATAGGCGCGCACCTCGCCGCTCTCGTTGTCCACCACCAGGAGTGCGGCGGAGAGGCCCCGCCCCAGCGCCTGCGCGCGCTCACGCACCAGCGCCTCCAGGCGCTCCTGGAGCGGCCCGTCGAGGGCGAGCGGGTGGCGGCTCAGGCCGGGCCGCTCCGCCACCATGTCCTCCGCGAGGTGGGGCGCGAGGCGCGGCAGGGGCCGGCGGCCGTGCGGCACCGGCTCGGCCTTCGCCACCCGCGCCTCGTCGGCGGAGACGACGCCTTCCCGCAGCAGGCGGTCGAGCACGCGGTCGCGCGCCGCGCGGGCCGCCGCCGGGGCGCGATCCGGCCGGCGCGCCTCGGGCGACTGGGGCAGCGCCACCAGCAGCGCCGCCTCGCCCAGGGTGAGCCGGCGTGGCTCCTTGCCGAAATAGGTGAGCGTGGCCGCCCGCACGCCCTCGATATTGCCGCCATAGGGCGCGAGCGTGAGATAAAGCGAGAGGATATCCGCCTTGGAGAGGCGCGCCTCCAGCTCCAGGGCGCGGCGCATCTGGGCGAGCTTCGCCGGCAGGGTGCGCGGGCGCGGCGGCTCCAGCAGGCGCGCCACCTGCATGGTGAGCGTGGAGCCCCCCGACACCACCCGCCCGGCGGTGAGCCCCTGCCACGCCGCGCGGGCCATGGCCACGGGATCGATGCCGCCATGGTCCGCGAAGCGCTTGTCCTCATATGCCGCGATAAAGGTGACGAGGCGCGGGTCCACGTCCTCCGCCGTGGCGGCGAGGCGCCAGCGGCCATCGGCCAGCGCGAACGGACGCAGCAGGCGCCCCTCGCGGTCCACCACCTCGCGCGAGACGGGCGGATGGGGCGCGGGCGGCGCCGCCCCCCGAAGCCCGGCGAGCCCGGCCACCGCGCCGCCGCCGATGAGCGCGAACGCCACCGCCGTCACCGCCACGAGGCGCACGGCGAGCGGGAGACAGCGCCCGGCGGTGGCGGCGGAAAGGCCGTCCGGGCTCTCGGGTCCGGTCGCGCTCATCGGGCCGGGGCCACCTCCACGGTGCCGGCGCCGGTGCGGGCGAAGCGGTCGGGGCGGTACATGTCCTCCACCACCGCCGGCGGGTGGGCATAGCGGCCGGGCGAGACCGCCCGCACCACATAGGCCACCACGAACGGGCCATCCCCCTCCTGCCGCGTCACGGAGGCGACGAAGCGGTCGTCGCGGAACTCCACGTGGCTCGCCTCGCTGGTTTCGTCGAGCCAGGCGAAGCCGCCGTCCCCGCCCTGCACGAGGCTGGGGTTCTCGATCTCGAAGCCCGCCGGCAGGTAGTCCACCAGGAGGATGTCGGCGAGCGTGCCCTCGGCTTCGCTCACCTTGAGCACCACCGCGAAGCGCTGGTTCTGGGTGGCCTTGGCCGGATCGGCCGGCTTGCCGTCGAGGGTGTAGTAGCTCCGCTCCAGGTCGAAGCCATGGGCGATGGCCGGCTCGGCCGCCGCCGGCGCGCCATTGATGGAGACCACCACCTTCACCGGCGCCGTCCCGGCGTTGCGCAGGGCCAGGGGCCCGCGCTCCAGCTCCGCGCGGGAGAGGGTGCGGCCGAACACGCCCCGCTCCGCCGCGCCGTTCACGTCCAGCACCATGGCCTTGGCGCCGTCCACCAGCGAGGCGGCGGCGAGGATGAGCCAGGCATTCTCCTGGGTGGAGGTGCGCTCGGTCCGCATCCGCGCAGCATCCACGCGGGAGAGGGCGAGGCTGGCATATTTCTCCATCCCCGCCTCGCGGGCGAGCACGGTGAGCGCCGCCGCATCGCGCAGCACGGAGCCGAAATCGGCCCGCCCCGCCACCGGGTCGGCGGGATTGGCCGGCAGGCCGTCCAGCGCCACGTTGAACACCCGCTCCGCGCGGGTGCGATCCCCCAGCAGCGCGAGGGCCGCAGCTACCTGCGCCTGGGCGAGGGGGCCGGTGAGGTTCTTCAGCCGCGTGTCGGCGATGTAGCGCAGGTCCCCCAGCGGCGCGCGGCCGTTGCGGGCAAGCACGTAGAGCGCGTAGGCGAGCCCCTCGGAGGTGGATTGCATCTCCGCCCCCGCGAGGTTCATCGTGTTGCGCAGGCGGTCAAGGGCGAGGGTGAACGCCTGCTCCGGCACCGCGAAGCCCTTCTCCCGCGCGCGGGTGAGGAAATCGGCCACATAGGCGTCGAGCCACGTGTCCTCGCCGCCGGCGCCCCACAGGCCGAAGGAGCCATCCGAGCCCTGGCGGGACATCAGCCGGGTGACGGCATCACGGATGCGCCCGTCCGCGCCCGGATCCGGCGCGCGGCCCACCAGGGCGGAGAGATCGTTGTAGGAGAGCAGCGGCAGGGCGCGGCTGGTGATCTGCTCGGAGCAGCCGTAGGGGTAGCGATCGAGGGCCGCCAGCAGGGCCGGCACGTCGATGGCGCTGTCCGGCGTCACGCTCACCGCCACCGCGCCGGTTCCGGGCAGGAGGTCGGCGAGCAGCGCCTTCGAGAGGGTCAGGCTCTCGCCGGGGGCGAGGGTGCGCACGGTGCGCCGCTCGATCTCCGGATAGGCCGGGCGCACGTTCAGCGCGAAGCTGCGGGTGATCTCCACCCCCTGCCCCGTGAGCTTCACCTCGATGGTGGCCGGGCCGACGCCGCGCCCCTCCACCGCCAGCCGCACCGGCAGGCGCTGCTTCTCCGCCAGCGTCACCTCCGGCGCCGCCTGGGGCACGGCGGCCGCGCCGGTGCCGGTGACGTCGAGACGGTAGATGCCGGCCGGCGCCTCCACGTTCGTGAGGTCGAGGGTCAGCGTCGAGCGGTCGCCGGCGGCGAGGAAGCGCGGCAGGGTGGCGAGCACCACCACCTTGTCGCGCACGGTCACGTCGGCGGAGGCATGGCCGAGCTTGTCCGTGCTCCAGGCCATGGCCATGAGCCGCACGGTGCCGTCGAAGGCGGGGATGGGGAAGGTGACGAGTGCCGTGCCATCCGCCGCCACCGGCACGATGCCGGAGAACAGGGCCAGCGGTGCCTGGGTGGGCGGGCTCGCCTGCAGCGCCGCCTCCATGCCGTCGCCGCCCGAGCGCAGGCGCCCGGCATTGCCCTGCATGCCGTCGATGAGCGCGCCGTAGAGGTCGCGGATCTCGGGCGAGAGCCGGCGCTGGCCGAAGATCACCGCATCGGGCGCCGGCGGCTTGAAGCCGGTGAGATTGAGGATGCCCACATCCACCGCCGCCACCGTCACGAACGCCTTGCCGCCCGGCTCGACGCCGGAAACGCGCACCGGCACGGCGAGGCTCTCGTTCGGCCGCATGGCCGCGGGCGGGGAAAGCTCCACCTTCAGGGTGCGAGCCTCGCGGTCCACGGAGAACCAGGCAAGGCCCAGGGCCCGGCCCGGCATGCGCCCGGCCGCCACATCCAGCGGCCGGTGCAGGAAGGCGACCAGATAGGCGCCGGGGCCCCAGCCCTCCGCCACCTTGAAGCTCACGGTGTTGGCGCCGGGGGAAACGGGCACCACCTTCTGCGCCAGCAGCCCCTCGTTCAGCACCATCACGGTGGCGGTGCCGGCGGTGCGGGCGGTGATGGTGGCCTCCACGCTCTCGCCGGTGGCGTAGGCCTTGCGGCCGAGGGTCAGCTCCAGCTTGTCGGGCGTGTCGGCCGTGCCGTCGCCGCCGAAGCCGGCATCGAATGCGAGGGAGGTGAGAGGCAGGCCGTCTCCCGTCACGTCGAGGCGGTAGCGGCCGTATTGCGTGGGCACCGAGAGCCGCGCGGGGCCGCCTGCGGGCACAGAAAGGCGCCCCTCGCCCACGCGGGTCACCACCTTCACCGGCTCATAGTCCCAGGAATTGCCCACCTTGTACCACTGGTAGCGGGTCTCGATCTTCGAGAGTCTCCAGCCGAGATCGGGAGCGGCGAGCAGCTTGCCGTCGGCGGCGGCCACCACCACGTCGAAACCGGCTGTCTCCCCTTCCCGCACGCGGTCGGTGAAGAGGGGCTTCACGCCGATGGTACTGCCCGCGGGCGCCACCGGCAGCACGATGCTGCGCTGCACGGCGCGGCCGCCCGCCTCCACGAGGCGCACCAGCGTCTCCATCTCCAGCGGCCGGTCGGTGCGCGGCAGGTTCGCGGCGGCCACCCGGAGCGTCGCCTTGCCGGCGGCGTCGGTGCGGGGCGTGTCGGCCACCGGCTGGCGCTCGGGCAGCACGTTGTCCTCGGCATTGCCGAAGCGGTAGCCCTCGAAGCCCTTGCGCTCCTGCGCGATGCGCACCTCGGTCTCCGCCTCCACATCGAGACCCGCGGCCGGCGCGCCGAACAGGAAGCGGCCCTCCAGCAGCACCTCGGACGGGCGGGCGCGGGAGAGCTTCCCATCCGGCGCGGAAAGGGTGAACTCCACCCGGTCCGGCACATAGTCCTCCACCAGGAAGGCGGCCTCGCCCAGGGCGGGGAGCTTCGGATCGGTGAAGGCGCGCACGCGCCACGTCCCGGTCATGGCGCCCTTGAGCAGGGCGAGGTCCACCACGCGGCCGCCGGCCGACTGGTCGGCCACCACCAGGCGGCGATCCTCCACCCCGTCGGGGCGCTGGAGCACCAGGGTGAGCGGCACGCCCGCCGCCGCGCGGCCCTGGGCATCGCGCAGCAGCACCGCGAGGTGCACCGTCTCGCCCGAGCGGTAGACGCCGCGCTCGGGGGTCACGAAAGCGTCGAGGGCGCGCGGCGCCTCGCGGCCGGCGACACCCCGGTCGGTGAGGTCGAATGCCGTCTCCTTCAGGGAGAGGAAAGCGTAGTCGCCGCTTTTGGTGCGGGCGATCACCACCTCCGGCTCCAGCCCCGCCGGCCCGCGCGAGAGGCCGGCGTCGAAGCGCACATGGCCGTCCGCGTCGGAGCGCGCCTCGCCCAGCACCTCGTTGGATTTCGCCACGAGCTGCACGCTGGCGTCGGCCACCGGCTGGGCGGTGCCCAGCGCGCGCACCAGCACGTGCACGCCATCCTGCCCCGAAAGGGCGGTGAGGCCGAGGTCCGAGACGATGAACCACTGGGTGGCCTCGGCGCCGTATTCGTCGTCGCCGAGCACCCGGTCAGGCTTGGCGGTCATCACGTAGACGCCCGGCTCCAGCTTGCCGACCGCCTCAGTGATGGGCACGGCGGTGGTCACATCGGCGTTGAGGGGGCTCTCCGTCTCCAGGATGCCGGAATAGACCGTGAGGGCGGTGCCCGCCGCCATCTGCTCGCGCACATAGGAATCGATATTCTGCCGGAACTCTCCCTGGATGGCGGTGGGCACCAGGGCCCGGTCGCCGATGCGCAGGATGTTCACCTTCACCGCCTGGGTGTTCACCGAGACGACGGGAATGCCCTTCTGTCCGGTGCGCGGCAGCACATAGTTGCGGCCCGTGAAGCGCACGGACGGCGCACGGTCGCGCACGTAGAAGGAGAGCTCGACCGGCTTGCGCAGGCTTTCGCCATTGGCCGAGGGCACGCCAGGGCGCACGCGCAAAGCGTAGCGCTCGCCGTGCTTCAGCCCCTCCACGCAGATCTGCCGCGCCTCGGCGGTCACCGCCGGCTTGTCCATGCCCTCCACCTGGACGAAGGGCGCGAAATCCGCCCCCGTGGCGAGGTCGTCGGAGAATTGCACGCAGGCGCGCGGGGCGGCGGCGTCCGCCTCCACCGTATAGTCCAGCAGGCGGAAGCCGTGCTCCTCCCTCAGCTTTTCATAGAAGGCGCGCTCCGTGGGCGCGTCGCGCAGGGCGAGGGAGGCCTTCATGGTCTCCAGCGCCGCGTTCCACAGCCCGCGCGCGGCATAGAGGCGGCCCACCAGGGCGAGGGCATCGGCCTCCGCCGCTGCCGTGCCGGCCCGGCGATAGGAGATGTAGGCGGCGGCGAGGGCGTTGTCGGTGAGGGCGCTCGCGTCCTCGTCCTCGCCGGGCTTGATGGCGGCGAGCGCGCGGGCGAGGCGCAGCCATCCCCCCGCGTCCTGCGGCTGCGCCACGGCGAGGCTGCCGTAGAGCGCGGCGGCGGAGCGGGCGTCGCCGCGCTGGAGCGCCTGGTCGGCGTCGCGGCGGGCGCGGTCGAGCGGGCCGGAAGGCGGGCTCGCCTCACGGCGGAGCTGGCGCTCGTAGCGCTTGGCGCCGGTCACGAGGTCGGCGCGCTGGAAGGTCTTGGCCGAAGCCGGCCGGGCGGGCGCGGCCGGCACCTGCGGGGCCGCGGTGGGCGCGGGCACCGCTGCCGGCGGCTTGGGCTGAGCCATCGCGGGGGCGAGGCTGAAGGCGAGCGCGCCGGCGCAGAGGACGCCCAGGGCGCCCTTCAGGCCACGCGCGGCGAGACGACGTGCGAATGTCATGGCCCCTCCCCCGATGCCGTGCATCGTGGCTCGAGGGGCATCGCTGTCGGGCGGGGTGCGGGGACCATCCGGCACATGGGCTCCCGCGCGACGCGACACACCCTCATGTCATCTGAAATGGCTCATCGGCACCCGCCCGCCGCATGCGCGATGCAGGCCGGCCCGACCCCGCGCAGACATCTAGACGCAACGGCACCGCTCCGCCAAGGGGGAATCGCGCCCACAAGACGCGGAAAGCCCTGAGCCGGCTCAGCCCCGCTCGGGCAGCAGGACATGGGCGCGCAGCAGATGAATGTGGCGCCGGCCGATGCGCGCCACCAGCCGCCGCTCGGCCTTCACGCCCGAGGGATGGCCGCCCAGCCGGTCGTAATGCTTGCGCGAGATCAGGAGGCCCTGGCCGGCATTGGGGAGCCCAAGCAGCGCCAGCCGTGCCGCCGCCACCGCCTCCCCCAGCCGGGGGCGCAGGCCGTAGCCATCCACCGCCAAACGGAAGGTGGCCGCCATGCGCTCGGCCTGGCCGCGCCGCTCGGCGGTCTCGATGAAGTTCGCGACCTCGCGCGCCCAGCCCTCCTCCAGGAAGGAGCGCGGCGACAGGAACAGCAGCCAGCGCCCGCGCGCGAGCGCCGCGCCCTGGCGCAGGCGCACGCCCACGTCGCTCACGGAGCTGAGAAAGGCGCAACCCGCGGCGTCGGCGATGGCGGCGGTGTCGTCTGTGGACCCGCTGTCGACCAGCATCACGTCGCGCAGCACCCCGGCGGTCACGCCCTGCACCAGCGCCGACAGCACCGGCACCAGCTGGCGTTCCGAATTGTGGGTGGCGATCACCACGGACAGCAAAGGGCTAAGGCTCCCGCATTTTTATGACAGCTATACCGCCGCTGCGCAGCAACGTCGATTCCGCGATGCACACAAGGTGAAGGCTGGAATGCCGCAACCGTGGCGCCACACCGCCGGCCACCGGGCTTTCTCCCGCCCGCCGGATATGGCAAGCGGAAGGTTCGCCCTCGCGCATCCTTATCGCGCATCCTTATCGCGCATCCGCGCCGGAATATCCCGATGAAGTCGTCCGATACCACCATTCTCATCGTTCCGGGCTGGAACGATTCCGACGCCGACCATTGGCAAAGCCGGTGGGAGAGCCGCCTTTCCGCCGCGCAGCGGGTGGAGCAGGCCGATTTCTCGCGGCCCGACCGCACGGCCTGGACGCAGGCGCTGAGCGCGGCCGTGGCTGCGGCGGAAAAGCCGGTGGTGGTGGTGGCCCATTCCCTGGGCGTGCTCACCCTGGCCCATGCCGCCCCCGGCCTGCCCGCCGGCAAGGTGGCGGGCGCCTTCCTGGTGGCGCCGCCGGACCTCGAAGGCGCCGCGCGTGACCCGCTGTTCGCCTCCTTCGCCCTGGTGCCGCGCGCGCCCCTGCCCTTCCCGGCCGTGGTGGTGGCGAGCCGCAACGATCCCTATTGCGCTTATTCCCAGGCCGGGGAGCTGGCCGCCGCCTGGGGCGCCGAGCTGGTGGACGCGGGCGAGGCGGGCCACATCAATGCCGCCGCCGGCTTCGGCCCCTGGCCGGAAGGCTCCATGCGCTTCCTGGGCTTCCTGCGCGGGCTCGGCTGAGCATCCCCGCTGTTAACAGGGCCTTAACCGTTTTTCTGGACCCGCCCCGCGTTTGCCGCTACCTGTTTGCGGATCAGGCATCACGCGAGAGCCGACATGCGGGAATCACAGGAACCGGCCGAAAATGTGCAGGCGGAGCGGGCACGCGCCTCCGTCCTTTCCTTCGGCACCGTGTTCCGGGCCAGCATTCTGTTGACGAGCCTTGCGCTCGCCGCATGCCAGACCGACGGTAGCGGGATGGCCTCTTCCGGTGGGGCCCTCGCCTTCGTCTCCATCGACGGCCCGCCCAAGCCCACCTTCGACAAGCTGGTGGCCGAGCTCTCCTCCGAGGCGCAGGCCCGGCAGGTGAAGGTGGCCGCCCGCGACGAGGCGAACGCCTACCGCGTGAAGGGCTATCTCGCCATGCATGTGGAGCGGGGCAAGGCCTCGGTGGCCTATGCCTGGGACGTCTACGACCAGAACAAGACCCGCGTCGCCCGCATCACCGGCGAGGAAAGCGCGGGTTCGGTGAAGGGCGCCACCGGCTGGGCCGCCTGCAACGACGCGGTTCTGGCGAAGATCGCCGACCGCTCCATGGCCGAGCTGGCGGAGACCCTGGGGGTCGCCGGCACCGCCCCGGCGGGCGCCCAGCCCGTTCCGGCGCCCACCACTGTCGCCACCGCCTCGGACACGCCGCGCGCGGCGGCGCAAGCGGCCCCTGCGGCGGCTGGAGAGGCAGCCCCTGCGGCGGCCACGGAGACCCCCGCGGAGGCGCCCGCGCAGCCCGGCAGCGGCGTCGGCCCGGTGGCCGAGGCGACCGCGCCGACCCGCGCTCTCGCCTACGCGGCGAACTGATCCGCCGCTTTACAAGGTCCCGCACAGGCGCCTATCAGAGCAGCCCAAGCCTCAACGACCCGCAGTGCGGGTGGAGCGTCAGATGTCAGCGGAGAACGGTCCTATGAAGCTCGTCGCGGGGAATTCCAACCGCGCGCTGGCGGAAGCTATTGCCGCCTATCTCGCCACCCCCCTCACCAAGGCTGTGGTGCGTCGCTTCGCGGACATGGAAATCTTCGTCGAGATCCAGGAGAACGTGCGCGGCCAGGATGCGTTCGTGGTGCAGTCCACCTCGTTCCCCGCCAACGACCATCTCATGGAGCTGCTCATCATCATCGATGCGCTGCGCCGTGCCTCCGCCAAGCGCATCACCGCGGTCGTGCCCTATTTCGGCTATGCCCGGCAGGACCGCAAGCCCGGCCCGCGCACGCCCATCTCCGCCAAGCTGGTGGCCAACCTCATCACCCACGCCGGCGCCGACCGGGTGATGACGATGGATCTCCACGCCGGCCAGATCCAGGGCTTCTTCGACATCCCCACCGACAACCTCTACGCCGCCCCGGTGATGGTGCGTGACATCAAGGAGCGGTTCGAGCTCTCGAACCTGATGGTGGTTTCCCCGGACGTGGGCGGCGTGGTGCGCGCCCGCGCGCTCGCCAAGCGCATCGATGCCCCGCTCGCCATCGTCGACAAGCGCCGCGAGCGCCCCGGTGAGAGCGAGGTGATGAACGTCATCGGTAACGTGGAAGGCCGCCGCTGCATCCTGGTGGACGACATCATCGATTCCGGCGGCACCCTGGTGAACGCCGCCGATGCCCTGCTCGCCCGCGGCGCCAGCGAGGTGCACGCCTACATCACCCACGGCGTGCTCTCGGGCGGGGCGGTGGCGCGCATCACGGCCTCCAAGCTGAAGGAGCTGGTCATCACCGACTCCATCCAGCCCACAGAGGCGGTGCGCGTGGCGCGCAACATCCGCGTGCTCTCCATCGGCACCCTCATCGGCGAGGCCATCGCGCGCACGGCGCACGAGGAATCGGTCTCCAGCCTGTTCGACTGACGTTTCCGCCGGCGTGCATGACGTAGCGGAATAAGATTAGAACGATTCCAAGCGTCATCCGCCGGTCATGGGACATGTGGAGGGTGCGGCGTCCTCGATCAGACGGCGACCCCTCCCATGCGCATCCGCTCCCTGGCCCTTGCATCCACCGCAGCCTTCATTCTTGCCAGCGCCGCATCCGCCGGCGCGGCCGAGCCGCCGGCCCCGAAGCCGGGCCTGGAGAAGGTGGGGCACATCGTCGTGCTGTTCCTGGAGAACCGCAGCTTCGATAATCTCTACGGCCTGTTCCCCGGCGCCAATGGCATCGCCTCCGCCGGCGACACCGCTACCCAGACCGACCGCGACGGCAAGCCCTATGACCAGCTTCCCCTGGTCATGAACGTGAACCTGAAGCCCGCGGTGGTCGACAACCGCTTCCCCGACAACCTGCCCAACAAGCCCTTCCGCGCCGACGCCTACGCCGGCCTGGAGCAGACCACCGGCGATCTGGTGCACCGCTTCTACCAGCAGCAGGAGCAGATCAACGGCGGCAAGATGGACCGCTTCGCGGCCATCTCCGACGCCGGCGGCCTCACCATGAGCTATTATGACGGCGCCCGCCTGCCGCTGTGGCGCTACGCGCAGAAGTACACGCTGGCGGACAACTTCTTCCACGCGGCGTTCGGCGGCTCGTTCCTGAACCACATGTATCTCGTGTGCGCCTGCGCGCCCGAGTTCAAGGCCGCGCCCGAGGGCATCCGCGCCGTGCTCAATCCCGACGGCACCCTCAAGAAGGATGGCGCCGTGACGCCGGACGGCTATGCGGTGAACACCATCTATTCCACCTACACGCCCCGCCCGGCCGCCGCCAACGACCCGGCGAAGCTGCTGCCGCCTCAGGAGGCGGCCACCATCGGCGACCGGCTGAGCGAGAAGGGGATCGCCTGGGCCTGGTACTCGGGCGGGTGGAACGACGCCATCGCCGGCCGGCCGGACATGTCGTTCCAGTTCCATCACCAGCCCTTCGCCTATTTCAAGGCCTACGGCGACGGCACCGAGGCCCGCGCCCAGCACCTGAAGGACGGCGTGGACTTCATCGAGGCCATCAACAACGGCACGCTGCCGCCGGTCTCCTTCTACAAGCCCATCGGCGTCGCCAACGAGCACCCCGGCTACACCAGCGTGCTGGCCGGCGACCGGCAGGCGGCCGACATCATCGCCATGATCGAGCGCAGCCCCATCTGGAAGGACACGGTGGTCATCGTCACCTATGACGAGAACGGCGGCTATTGGGACCACGTGGCGCCGCCGAAGGTGGACCGCTGGGGCCCGGGCATGCGCATCCCCACCCTGGTGATCTCGCCCTTCGCTAAGAAAGGCTTCGTGGACCACACCCTTTACGACACCACCTCGGTGCTGAAGCTGATCGAGACCCGCCACGGCCTCGTGCCGCTCAACGAGCGCGACGGCAAGGCCAACGACCTCACCGACACGCTTGAGCTGAACTGAGGCCTTCGGACCAGTCTTCGACGGCGCCGAGCGGGTTCGCTCGAACGCCGCGCGGGCGCAACGGATACCGCGGGCCCCGGTCTTCGACCGGTGCCAAGCGGGTCCGCTCAAACGCCGCGCGAGCTCAGCCGGCGGTCCCCACGGCGGGGGCCGTCTTCAGCTCCAAAGCCCAAGGCGCCGCCGCCAGCCGCGCGGCCAGCACATCCACCACCGCGGTCACCCGCGCCGGGCGCAGGCCGCCCGGCGGCATCACGATGTTGAGCGCGAGGTCCGGCATGGACCAGCCCGGCAGGGCCGGCTCCAGCCGGCCGGCGGCAAGGTCCTGCCACACCATGAACTCCGGCTGCACCGCCAGCCCCAGCCCGGCCAGCAGCATCGGCGTGAGCGCATCGGCATTGTTGGCCCGTAGCGGCCCCGCCGGCGTCACCGTCGCCGTCTCTCCCGCCCCGTCCACGAAGCGCCAGCGGTCCGGCACTGGCAGGTAGGCATAGCCCAGGCACGCATGGCCTTCGAGGTCGCGCGGGTGGGCCGGCCGCCCGTGGCGCGCGAAATAGGCCGGCGCCCCCACCAGGATGCGCCGCACCGCGCAGATGCGCCGGACCTTCAGGCTTGAGGACGGCAGGGCCGCGATGCGCAGGGCGAGGTCGAACCCCTCCCCCACCAGATCCACCACAGCGTCGCTCAGGTGCAGATCCACCGAGAGCCGCGGAAAGCGCGCGATCAGCTCCGGCAGCAGCGGCGCCACGTGGCGCAGGCCGAACGACATGGGCGCGGCGATGCGCACCACGCCGTGCGGCTCCACCGACTGGGAAACCGCCTCGGCCTCGGCCGCCTCGGCCTCGGCGACGAGGCGTGCCGCGCTCTCGGCGGCGGCGCGCCCGGCGCCCGTGAGGGAGAGGCGGCGCGCCGTGCGGTGCATCAGCCGCGTGCCGAGGCGCTCCTCCAGCCGGCCGATGGCCTTGGAGACGGTGGCCTTGGACAGGCCCAGCTCGGCCGCGGCGCGGGCGAAGGAGCCCGCCTCCACGACCTTGGCGAAGATGGCCCAGCCTTCGAGATCCGGCAGGCGGTGGGGTGCGCGATCGGAAACCATGAGTTTCCATTGTTTCCATTTTTGCTTCCGATATTCAATGCCATATTCGCCGCAGTCCAAACGCGGACACCGAACAGCCCGTCACCGAACGGGCGGAGAGGAGTTCACCATGATCGAACTGCGTCCCTTCGACCGCCTGGGCGGCGCCGACCACGGCTGGCTCGACACCAAGCACCATTTCTCCTTCGCCGACTATTTCGACCAGAACCGCGTCCACTGGGGCAACCTGCGGGTGTGGAACGACGACGAGATCGCCGCCGGCACCGGCTTTCCGCTCCATCCCCACCGCGACATGGAGATCATCACCTATGTGCGCGAGGGGGCCATCACCCACCAGGACGACCAAGGCAACCGCGGCCGCACCGAGGCGGGCGACGTGCAGGTGATGAGCGCCGGCACCGGCATCCGCCACTCCGAGTACAACATGGAGAAGGGGCTGACGAAGATCTTCCAGATCTGGATCATCCCCGAGGAGCGCGGCGGCGAGCCCCGCTGGGCGGCCCAGCCGTTCCCGAAGGGCGAGCGTTCCGGCCGGTTCGTCACTCTCGCCAGCGGCCGCAAGGGCGACGAGGGCGCGCTGATGATCCGCGCCGACGCCCGTCTGGTGGCGGCGACCATCAAGGCCGGCGACAGCGCCACCTATGCCGCCGATCCGGGGCGCCACCTCTATCTCGTGACCGCCCGCGGCGCGGTGGAGGTGAACGGCATCCGCGTCAGCGAGCGTGACGGCGCCGCCATCCGCGACGAGGCGGCTGTGACCGTGAAGGCCCTGGACGACGCCGAGGTGATCCTGGTGGACGCCGCCTGAGCCGCCCGCCTCAGGGCTCACCGAAAGGAAAGGCCGCCCCGCTGTGCAGCAGGGCGGCCTTTCGCGCGGGATGGAAGGACGGGCCCTTCGCGCTCAGTCGATGGGCGACGGCGTCGCCATGTCGATGGGCTGCTCCGCCGTTTCGGCGACACGGCCATGAAGCGCCGCGTCGAGCTGCGCCTTGTCCAGGTCGTTCTCCCAGCGGGCGACGACGATGGTGGCCACCGCATTGCCGGTGAAGTTGGTGAGCGCGCGGCACTCCGACATGAAGCGGTCGATGCCCAGGATGAGGGCCATGCCCTCCACCGGCACCGAGGGCACCACGGAGAGGGTCGCCGCCAGGGTGATGAAGCCGGCCCCGGTGATGCCCGCCGCGCCCTTGGAGGAGAGCATGGCCACCAGCAGCAGCAGGATCTGGTCCCACAGCGACAGGTGGATGCCCACCGCCTGCGCGATGAACAGCGACGCCAGCGTCATGTAAATGTTGGTGCCGTCCAGGTTGAACGAATAGCCGGTGGGAATGACGAGGCCCACCACCGACTTGCCGCAGCCCGCGCGCTCCATCTTCTCCATGAGGGACGGCAGCGCCGCCTCGGAAGAGGAGGTGCCGAGCACCAGCAGCAGCTCTTCCTTGATGTAGCGGATGAGCGCCAGGATGGAGAAGCCGTTGTAGCGCGCCACCACGCCCAGCACGCCCAGCACGAAGATGAGGGAGGTGAGGTAGAAGGTGGCGATCAGCAGCGCGAGGTTCGCCACCGAGCCGATGCCGTACTTGCCGATGGTGAACGCCATGGCGCCGAAGGCGCCAATGGGGGCGGCCTTCATCAGGATGGCCACCAGCTTGAACATGGCCTGGGCCGACGACTGCAGCACGTGCATCACCGGCTCGCCGCGCTCGCCGATGGCGCCGAGCGCGATGCCGAACAGCACCGAGAAGAACAGCACCTGCAGGATGTCGCCGGACGCGAGCGCGCTGACGGGCGTGTTCGGGATGACCCCCATCAGGAAGCCGATGAGCGTCTGGTCATGGGCCTTGGCGGCGTAGTCCGCGACCGCCTTGTGGTCGAGGGTCCGGGGATCGATGTTGAGGCCGGAGCCGGGCTGGATCACATTGCCCACCACCAGCCCGACGATGAGCGCCAGGGTGGAGAAGGTGATGAAGTAGAGCATGGCCTTGCCGGCCACGCGGCCCACCTTGCCGAGGTCCCGCATGCCGGCGATGCCGGTGACGACGGTGAGGAAGATCACCGGCGCGATCACCATCTTCACCAGCTTGATGAAGGCGTCGCCGAGCGGCTTCATGTCGGCGCCGAGGCTCGGGTAGAAATGGCCGAGCAGGATGCCCGCGCCAATGGCGACGAGAACCTGGAAATACAAATGCTGATGGAACCTGCGAGGCGCCTGGGGCGCCGCCGCCGGGATCATGGGAGCCATGGACCGTTTCCTCCGCCGGCCTCGTCGCGCCTCTTGGGCCGGGCGACGTCGAAGCCGAATGGGTGATGCAATGCCCGCACGTTCGCCGTGCAGGCGTTCCTCTTCCGCAAGCACCGTGCCATCGCGCCGGCGCCGGGGCGAAGCCGGCAAACCATTGAAAAACCGTTAACGCGCCGCACCACCTCTCATCCCTCTCGACAGAGCGTGCATTCTGCCGCACAAATGACACCTCTATCTGTGCGGGTTTTCACACAATAAGGATCCCAAGGTCGCCGTGTCCGAGGTTCCGCACGAGGGCCCATCCCGCTCCGCTGCGTCCGTGGCATCCAGGCGCGAGGCGTGGCGCGGCCTGTTGCCGGTGCTGCTGGCGGTGGCGGCTGCGCTGGCCCTGCTGGCGGGGCTCGACCGCCTCGCGGTCTACGGCGCCAACCGCTGGGCCCTCGCCAAGGTGGAGGCGGAGGCCGCCTTCGCCGCCGACCTCAGGGTGACGGCGCTGCGCAGCGAGATCGAGAAGCAGCGCACCCTGCCCGTGGTGCTGGCCCAGGACCCGGACGTGCGCGCCGCGCTGGAGCATGGCGGAGACGCCGCCCTCGCCGCGCTCGACGCCAAGTTCCGGACCCTAGCGCGGGCCACCCGCGCCGGGGTGATCTATCTCATGAACGACGCGGGCCTGTGCATCTCCGCCAGCAATGCCGGCGAGCCGGGCAGCTTCGTCGGCTCCGACTATTCCTTCCGTCCCTACTTCACGCGCGCCATGGCGGACGGCGGCGCGGAGCACTTCGCCTTCGGCACCGTGAGCCTGCACCCTGGCCTCTATCTCTCGCGCCGGGTGGACGCGCCCGATGGGCAGCCGCTAGGCGTGATCGTGGTGAAGGACGAGTTCGACGCCATCGAGAACGACTGGCGGCGCCTGCCCGTGCCCACCCCCACCTTCGTCACCGATGCCCAGGGCATCGTCATCGTCACCAGCGAGCCGGAGTGGCGCTTCCGGGCGATAGCCCCCATCGCGACTGCGGACAAGGCCGCCATCCGGGCGAGCCTTCAGTTCGGCGATGCGCCCCTGGAGCCGCTCGCCTTCACGCCCCTCGGGGATCACGGCCGGCTGGTGGAGGTCACCCTGCCCGGCACCCACGCGCCGCGCGTCTTCATGGAGGCCCGGTCTGCGGTCCCCACCACGAGCTGGACGCTCAACGTGCTCGCCCCCACCGCCCAGGCGGTGAACCTCGCCGCCACCGCCAGCCGCTCCATCGCCTTGCTGGTGGGGGTGGTGGGCATCGGCATCGGCGGCCTGTTCCTGGCGCGGCGCACCCGGCGGCAGAAGGAGAAGGCCCGCCAGCGCGAGGCCCGGCGCGAGCTGGAGGAGCAGGTGGAGAGCCGCACCGCCGAGCTCAAGAGCGCCAATGAGCAGCTCAAGGCGGAAATGGTGGAGCGCCGGCGCGCGCGCATCGCGCTCGAGGCCCTCCAGGAGGAGCTGGCCCAGGCCACCAAGCTCGCCATGCTCGGGCAGATCGCCGCTTCCATCGCCCATGAGGTGAACCAGCCCGTGGCCGCCATCCGGGTGTTCGCGGACAATGCCCGCACCTTCCTCGACCAGGGCCAGGCGGAGGCCGCCGGCACCAACCTCTCCACCATCGCCGCCCTCACCGAGCGCATCGGCGCCATCACCCAGGAGCTGCGCGCCTTCGCCCGCAAGCCTGCGCGTGAGATCGGCCCGGTGCCGGTGGCGGAAGCGGTGAAGGGCGTGCTCGGCCTCATGGGCTACCGGCTGCGCGAGCATGACATCGCCCTCACCCTCGACATCCCGGAGGACCTTGTCGCCCGCGCCGATCGCGGCCGGCTGGAACAGGTGCTGGTGAACCTCATCCAGAACGCCATCGAGGCCATGGCGGACCGGCCGGACCGGCGCCTGCGCATCAGCGCCGCCCATGCCGACGGCGCCGTCACCCTCGCCATCGCCGACAACGGGCCTGGCGTGGCGCCGGAGGTGATGGCCGCCCTGTTCATGCCCTTCACCACCACCAAGCCTCACGGCCTGGGGCTCGGGCTGGTGATCTGCCACGACATCCTGCGCGAGTTCGGCGGCTCCCTCGCGGCCGAGAATGCCGGCGGCGCGCGCTTCATCATCACCCTGCCGGAGGCTTCCTGATGGATGTCGCCTTCATCGACGACGACGAGGTGCTGCGGGCCGCCAACGTGCAGGCGCTGATGCTGGCCGGGCTGACGGTGCAGCCGTTCGCCTCCGCCGAAGCCGCCCTCGACGCGCTGGACGAAGGCTTCCCCGGCGTGGTGGTGAGCGACGTGCGGATGCCGCGCATGGACGGCCTCGCCCTGTTCCGCCACCTGAAGCGCATCGATCACGACCTGCCGGTGATCCTCGTCACCGGCCACGGCGACATCGCCATGGCGGTGGAGGCCATGCGCGAGGGCGCCTATGATTTCCTCGCCAAGCCCTACCCCATGGACCGCCTGCTCTCGGCCGTGCGCCACGCGCTGGAGAAGCGCCGGCTGGTGCTGGAGAACCGGGAGCTGAAGCGCCGCGCCGAGGCCGCCGGCGACGATGAACCGCTGATCGGCATCGCCCCCGCCATGGAGCGCCTGCGCCAGATGCTGCGCCAGCTCGCGGATGCAGACGTGGACGTGCTGGTGGAGGGCGAGACCGGCGCCGGCAAGGAGGTGGTGGCCCACACGCTCCACCGCTGGAGCCGCCGTGCCACGCGCCCGCTGGTGGCGGTGAACTGCGGCGCGCTGCCGGAAAGCATGATCGAGAGCGAGTTGTTCGGCCACGAGGCCGGCGCCTTCACTGGGGCGGTGAAGAAGCGCGTGGGGCGCATCGAGCACGCGAGCGGCGGCACGCTGTTCCTGGACGAGATCGAGGCCATGTCCCCCGCGCTGCAGGTGAAGCTGCTGCGGGTGCTGGAGGCGCGGGAGGTGACCCCCCTCGGCACCAACGAGGTGAAGCGGGTGAACCTGAGGGTGGTGGCCGCCTCGAAGATCGACCTCCTCGATCTGGTGCGGAAGGGGGAGTTCCGGGAAGACCTCTATTACCGCCTGCACGTGGCGACGGTGCGCATTCCCCCGCTACGCGAACGGCGCGAGGATGTGCCCCTCCTGTTCGGTCATTTCCTGAGCCGCGCCGCCGAGCGCTTCGGCCGAGAGCCGCCGCCTCTGACCGCCGCCGCGCGCCGCCACCTCGACACCCACGACTGGCCGGGCAACGTGCGCGAGCTCGCCCATTATGCCGAGCGCGTGGCCCTGGGCCTCGCCGGCGGAGAGCCGGAGCCTGCGTCTGGCCTGCTGCCGGAAGTGCCGGCCGAGGCCGCCCCCTCCCTGCCGGAGAGGGTGGAGGCGTTCGAGGCGGCCGAGATTCGCGGCACACTGGCCGCCACGCGGGGCGATGTCCAGGCCGCCGTGCGTGCCCTCGGCATTCCGCGCAAGACCTTCTACGACAAGCTCCGCCGCCACGGCATCGACCAGGGCAGCTACCGCCCGGAGAAATGAGCGCGGGCTTGAGCATGTCGGTCATCCGCCCAGCCTTCGACCCGCACCGGTTCAGTCCAGGCCAAGCCTCGCGCGGCGTTTCAGCGAAGGTTCGTGCGGCTCAGGCTCCGGCCTTCGGTGTCACGCCTCGGGAGCACCAGCCTCGCCCGGCGGCACGGCGGTGTCGGATTCCACCTCGCCCTTGCGCTGGAGCCACAGCATGACGAGCCAGCATAGGGCGGCCCAGCCGGCGCCCAGCATCCAGCCGCCCAGCACGTCGGTGGGCCAGTGCACGCCCAGATAGATGCGGCTGATGCCGACGATCACCGTGAGCACCGCCGCCACCATGAGCAGGAACACCTTCACCCGCGTGCGCGCCTGGGTGCGGGCGAGCAGCGCGCCCAAGGTGAGGTAGACCACCGCCGAGAGCATGGCGTGGCCGCTCGGGAAGCTCTGGGTGTAGACGGCCATGCCGTGGGGCACGAGATCCGGCCGGGGCCGGTCGAAGCCCCATTTCATCACCTGCGACAGCGCCGTGCCGCCCGCCACCGAGACCGCCACCAGGAGCGCCGCGTGGCGCTTCTGCGTCATCATGAGGAACGCGAGCACGACGATGGTGAGAAGGGTGAGCACGCCGGTGCTGCCGAGCGCGGTGAAATCGCGCATCATCTCCTCCACCCAGGGCGGGCCGAGCGGATCGGAGAGGTTCTCCGGGTTGCGCAGGGCCAGCAGGATGCCCCGGTCGAGGCTGCCGGTCTCGTGATCCATCACCTCATCGGCGATCTTCACGAAGGCATAGAGCGCGCAGGCGGCGAAGGCGAGCGTCGCCAGCGTCACCCGCTCCATGTGGCTCACCGAGGCGAGCAGGCGGCCGATGACGGGAAAGGCTTCGAGGCGGCGGCGGCCGCGGCTGAGCAGCGAGATCATGCGACAGGCTTGGCGCGGGCTGCGGCCGGCGTCAATCACCGCCGTGGCACTTCCGTCATCTCTCCGTCACGATTGATCCCGCGCCCCGGGGGCCGGCCGGGCCTTGCCCTTCCAGCCCGGGCCTGCCATCTCACGGCCCATGATCGCCGCCCCGCTCCGAGCCGCCCCCATCGCCCTCTATATCGACGCCGACGCCTGCCCGGTGAAGGAGGAGGCCTACAAGGTGGGCTGGCGCCACGCCGTGCGCATCCTTGTGGTGGCCAACGCGCCCATCGCCGTGCCCGCCCACCCGCTGGTGGAACGCGTGCTGGTACCGGCGGGGCCGGACGCCGCCGACGATTTCATCGCCGCCCGCGTTGCGCGCGGGGACGTGGTGGTGACCGCCGACGTGCCGCTCGCGGCCCGCTGCGTGAAGGCGGGAGCGGACGTGATCGCTCCCACCGGCAAGCCCTTCACCACCGATTCCATCGGCATGGCGCTCGCCACCCGCAACCTGATGGACGATCTGCGCTCCGCCGGCGCGGTCACGGGCGGGCCGAGGCCCTTCTCCGCCCGCGACCGCTCGACCTTCCTCGCGGCGCTCGACCTCGCGGTGGTGCGGCTGAAGCGGGCCGGCTTCGCCACCGGCCTCGAAAGCGCAATCCGCCCGGAACAGGACTGAGGGGTGCTCGAACTCCAGGCAGTTCGGCGGCTTTGGCAAGCCTGGTTCAGGTATGAACCGCCCCAACTGCGCATCAAGAAAGGACCGGCGAGGCCCTGAAGCCGATCACGGCACCGCCGCCATTCGCGAAGGGGATGTCGCCCGAGAGCATACGATGAGTTTCGTCGGGGAGGAGCGTGCCTTGGGTGGCCCGACAGCATGCCTCCCGGTGGGATCGCGGCGCGATAGAGCCCGCCCGCCGTCTGCCCGTCGCCTCTGCCTCTTAAGGCTTCCCACCTCGCGCGGAGACCGTCGATTGAGGACCCGGACCATGCCGCCCACCCGGCCCCAATTGCAGCCGCGTTCGGATGGCTTGCTTCTACCCTAAGGCCCTGGCGCAGATATCGCCATTTCCAGAACGGAGGCGGAACATACTTCGGGATTTTTCCGGGACTTTCCCTCACCAGCAGGAGGAAAAGGCACCGCTTTCGTTCGCGAAATGAGCGCCCTTCCCCCGGCACCCATGCCGCCATATGGCGCATTCAAACATATGAAATCATTATATTTTCTGGCGGAAGGGGTGGGATTCGAACCCACGGTGGGCTTGCACCCACGGCGGTTTTCAAGACCGCTGCCTTAAACCACTCGGCCACCCTTCCTGCGCGCGGCGAACCACGAGCCGGCGACGCGCTCTTACCAAATGCCCATTGCTCTCGTCGAGTACCCCGACGTTTCAGCAAGGCTTCAAGGACGACCAACCCCACGTTCGAGCCATGGAACGGACACGCTCTGTTTACCATTTCGTCGCGTCCGCCCCAATTCCGCCGCCTTTCATCGCCTTCCTTGCCCAGCGTGCGGGGTGTTCGACTGCGCCGCGTGGGGCTTGTGTCCGGCGTTCATATGCGCCATGGCATGGGTTCTGACTGGGATAGCGAGAACCGGGGGCAAGCCGCGGATGAGCAAAAGGCGCGCGTCGAACGATCTGGCGGTGGCGCGGGGGCAAAACCCGGCGGCCACTGGTGAAGCCTCTTCGTGGCGTGGGCTCGCTCTTTTGGCCGGATGCCTTCTTGCCGGCCTCTCGCTCGCGGGCTGCAGCTCCGTGGAATCCGTCGACGGCAAGCTCGATCCGACTTACGGCGTTGAAGTGAGCCCCCGCGTGGTCGCGGATGGCGAGCCCGTTCCCAAGGGCGGCGGGCGCTACAAGATCGGCAAGCCCTATCAGGTGGCCGGCAAGACCTATGTTCCGGCCGAAGATCCCAATTACGTCGCCGAAGGCACCGCCTCCTGGTACGGTCGCGACTTTCACGGACGCATGACCGCGAACGGCGAGGTGTTCGACATGGCGTCGATCTCCGTCGCCCATCGCACGCTGCCGATGCCGAGCTATGTGCGTGTGACCAATCTGGCGAACAACCGCTCCATCATCGCACGTGTGAACAATCGCGGACCGTACACCAAGGGGCGCCTTGTCGACGTCTCCTATCGCACGGCCGAGCTGCTCGGTTTCGCGAAGTTCGGCGTTGCGCGCGTGCGGGTCGAGTATGTGGGCCGCGCCCCGCTCGATGGCTCCGACGACACCAAGCTGGCGATGACCCTGCGGCACGACGGCTCGCCGGCGCAGGCACCGGCTGATTCCGGTGTCATGGTCGCTTCCGCGAAGCCCTTTATCCCGCGGGTGCCGGAAGCGATGCCTTCCACGGCCACGGCTGAAGCCCCCCTGCCCCTGAGCCGGCCCTATGACCTGGGAACGGCTGAGGCCGAGGTTGCGGCGGTGGAGGAAGAGGCTGCTCCGGCACGCACCGCCCAGGCGGCGCCGTCGAAGCCGGCTGCGAGCTCCGGAAGCGGAAAACCCACCGCCAAGACGGCAGCCAAGCCCGCGCCGACGCGCGTCGCCACGAACACGCATTCCGTGGCGGAGGTTGCAGCAAGCGTGCCGCAGCCTCGCCCCGTGAACGTCGCCGCGAATGGCTGGAATACCGGCGCCGCGCCGGTGAGCGGCCTCGGCTTCGCGGGCGTTTCCTCGGGGAACTGATCCCTCGGCCGACTCGCGCTGTTCGAGACAGGCAAGAAGCCCGGCGTGGCTCGTCTCGCCCGGCAGGCGCCGCTTACCGCCCGCGGCGGAAGTGACGCAGCGAGGGCCGAGACTTTCAGAATGGGTCGAAAATCCAACGCGCGCTGCCACGACATTCACGCGTGAACTGTGCTAGTGAGCGCCGCGTCACAGCGGGGCGCGGCGCGCGCCGGGCGGGCTATGGGCCCTGGAATGCCGCACCCCTCGCTCACAATGGCCCTTCTGGATGTCATGACGCCACCACTCGCAGATACCCCGCCCTCCTGCCGGCACGCCGCCGGAACCTCCAAGGGAGGCGCCCGCCCGGCGGGCATGTCGTCGCGAGAAAAATGGCGCTGAAGGCGGGCGCCGACCATGCCGGGGCGCGTGAGCGCAGCGTCGCCGGCGCGCAAGCATCGTTGGGAGAGCCGCTCTCATGCGCGTTCTGATTACCGGCACCGCCGGCTTCATCGGCTTCCATCTGGCGAAGCGCCTTTTGGAGGCCGGTCACGAGGTCGTCGGCTTCGATGCCATGACCCCCTATTACGACATCCGCCTCAAGGAAGCGCGGCACGCCATCCTCGGCGACTTCCCGGCGTTCAGGCCGGTCGTCGGGCGGCTTGAGGATGCGGATGCGCTGAACGCGGCTGCCGATGCGGCGCGGCCGGAGATCATCGTGCACCTCGCGGCCCAGGCGGGGGTGCGCTACAGCCTCGAAAATCCGAAGGCCTATGTGGACTCGAACCTGGTCGGCACCTGGAACGTGCTGGAAGTGGCGAAGCGCTGGGAGGTGCGCCATCTCCTGAGCGCATCCAGCAGCTCGGTGTACGGCGCGAGCCACAAGGTGCCCTTCGAGGAGAGCGACAAGGTCGATGAGCCGCTGACGCTCTATGCCGCCACCAAGAAGGCCGGGGAGCTGATGGCGCACAGCTACGCCCACCTGTGGAAGATCCCCACCACGGCCTTCCGCTTCTTCACGGTCTACGGCCCCTGGGGCCGGCCCGACATGGCGCTGTTCAAGTTCGTCGCGGCCATTCTGAAGGGCGAGCCCATCGACATCTACGGCGAGGGCCGGATGCGGCGGGACTTCACCTATGTGGACGATCTCGTGGAGGCAGTGATCCGCCTCATGCCGGTGGCTCCCGATGAGGCCAATCGCGTGACGCGGGACGGCGTCGGCGACACCCTTTCGCGGCAGGGGCCCTATCGGGTGGTGAACATCGGCGGCGGCCAGCCGGTGGGTCTCCTGGCCTTCGTGGAAACCATAGAGGCCGCGGTGGGCACTCCCGCCGTCCGCCGGATGCTGCCCATGCAGAAGGGCGACGTGCCGCAGACCTTCGCCTCCCCTGCCCTGCTGGAAGCGCTCACCGGCCATGTTCCGCGCACCACCGTGGAGCAGGGCGTGAGATCGTTCGTCGCCTGGTACAGGGACTACTACCGGGTGTGACGGCGCGGCGGGCGAGCCGCCCGCGGCCCTTCCCCGCGCGGCGGAAGTGTGCGACCAAGCCCGAGCTTCGGCCCCTCGCCGGCATCGTCCGGCCGGCGGGTGCGGAAACGGCGCGCACCTCGGGAGGAAAGCGGATCATGCCTCCATCGTCCAGCCCCCGCCCGAGCGATGCCGCCCGCCCGCGCCAGGGTGGCGCGCCGGCATGAGCGACCCCATCACCGGAGAACTGGAACGCCTGCTCGCGCGCCACGTGCATCTCGCCGGGCCATGGCCGTTCGTGACCTTCCGCAGCTATGTCCTCGCCGGGCGGCACATCATCTGGCGGGCGCGGCAGCACCGCAAAGGGCTCGACCGCAGGGCGCGGGCGGTGGAAAAGGTGCCGGCGCCATTCTGGCAGACGCAGGCCTACAATTGGTGGATCGGCCTCATCTTCGCCATCGGCTCGTTCCTGTTCATGCTGGGGAGCGCGCTGGCGCTGGTCCCGGCCGGCACCGCCTGGACACCGTCGGCGCTCTTGGTCAACATCATCTTTTTTGCCGGCTCCATCCCCTTCACGACAGCCGGCTACATGCAGCATTTCCAGGCCGCCAATGCCGGCAGCTTCAGCCTCGATCCCGCCTCCGGGCCGCGGCGGATCGCGCTGATCGGCTGGCACCCGCGCAATGCCGGCTGGCTCAGCACCTTCACCCAGTTCGTGGGAACGGTCGCGTTCAATTTCAACACGTTCGACTCGATCCTGGACCCGGTGAGCTGGTCCCTGCAGGACCTTGCGATCTGGGGCCCGGACATGGTCGGCTCGATGCTGTTCCTCGTATCGGGTTATCTCGCGTTCATCGAGACGAGCCGCGGCTACTGGAGCTGGAAGCCGCGGAGCCTCGCGTGGCAGATCGTCTTCACCAACCTGCTCGGCTGCATCGCCTTCATGATCGCCGCGGTCCTTGCCTATGTGCCCGACGGGCCGGAGGCGTGGTGGATTCCGGTGCTCGCCAACATCCAGCTGTTTCTCGGGGCACTGGGCTTCTTCGTCGGTGCGCTGCTGTCCATGCGCGAGGCCGCCTCCGCCGCGGCGAACTGAGGCCGGCCGCGTTCTCAGGAAGAACTGAACGCATGAACGATCACGCCCGGATAACGACGGCGTGATACAACACGCAGTTGAAATATCACACCAACATCTCCGAAGGCGGATGTTATTCTGCGAACAGTTCTCGATATTTCGGCATTCACGATATCGAGATACCGCCGGCATCTCACAAACACATGACTATGCCTACCTTGACCATGACAGGCGGCTAAGCTTCTTTCGCGACGGCAGCAAAAGGAGCCAGAATGACGAAAAATACGATCACCTGGGCCTGGGGGACGCAGGCAACTCTCGACTTCAACCCCGCGACGGATACCCTCGACTTCGGCTGGATGGGCGCGGACAATTTCAACATTTCGGAAGTCGGCGGCTCGGTCGTCATTTCGATCCCGTCCAACAACCAGACCTACACGCTCACCGGCGTGACCCTCGCGGACCTTTCGCTCGACAACATCGTCGCGAAGGATGCGTCCGCCGTGTCCGAATGGACGCAGACCCTCGGCGGCGGATCCTCCTCCGGTGGCTCCTCCAGCGGGGGCTCCTCAGGCGGCTCCTCTTCCGGCGGCACATCGTCAGGCGGCACCGGTGGCACGGGAACGGGCGGCGGAACCGGAACGGGGACAGGCACCACCACGACCATCAACTGGGCGTGGGGCACCGATACCGTGCTCCACTTCAACCCGCACACCGACAAGCTCGACTTCGGCTGGTTCTCCGCGGACAATTTCACCGTCTCCGAGCATGACGGCTCGGTGGTGATCTCCATTCCCTCGAACAACCAGACCTACACGCTCTCGGGCGTGAGCCTCGCGGATCTGAGCCTCGGCAACATCGTCGCCAAGGACAGCTCGGCCGTGTCCGAGTGGACCAGCGCCCTTTCCGGCTCCTCCGGCGGCACCGGCGGAAATTCGGGCGGCACTGGCGGCGACACGGGGAACACCGGCGGCGGCGACACCGGGAACACGGGCGGTGGCAACACCGGAGGCAACGGCAACACCGGCGGCGGCAACGACGGCGGGCTCGTCGACTATGCCAATCCGTGGAGCGTGGGCTCGGTCTACCAGGCCGGCGACCACGTGAGCGTGGGCAACTCGGTCTACACTGCCAACTGGTGGACCCAGGGCACCGATCCCGCCACCCACAACGGGGTCGAAGGCAGCGGCAACGTCTGGACCTTCGTGGGCTACATGGACACCACGCCGGTGGTGCCCGACGCGCCCGACGACCTCGCCGCCTCCGCCGTGCGCGACACGTCCTTCACCCTGCGCTGGGATGCCGCCGACGTGGACGGCGTGGGCACCGTCTCGGGCTACGAGGTCTACAAGAACGGCGAGCTGATCGGCACCACCGCCGGCACCTACTTCAAGGTGGACGGCCTTCAGGCCTCGACCAGCTACGCGTTCACGGTGGTGGCGCTCGACGAGGCGGGCGCGTCGCAGCACTCCGCGGCGCTGAGCGTGACCACCCATGAGCCCGGCGCCTCCACCGGCACCGACAAGAGCTTCTCCCCCTATGTGGACATGTCTCTCACCACCAGCCAGCATCTGGTGGACATGGTGTCGGAGGCGGGCCTCCAATCGGTGACCCTCGCCTTCATGCTCTCCTCCGGCACCGACACCATCGGCTGGGGCGGCATCGGGAACATCCAGAACGACGCGCTGTCCAACGGCACGACCATCTCCTCCATCGTGAGCGAGCTGCATGCCATGGGGGTGGACGTCACCATCTCCTTCGGCGGCGCCAACGGCCAGGAGGCGGCCAGCACCTTCTCCAGCGCCGGCGCGCTTCAGGCGGCCTACCAGTCCGTGATGGACAAGTACGGGGTGACCCACCTCGACTTCGACATCGAGGGCGCCGCGATCGCCAACGATTCCGCCAACGGGATGCGCAACGAGGCCCTAGCCGGCCTGCAGCAGGCGAACCCCGACCTTGAAGTGTCCTTCACCCTGCCGGTGCTGACCACCGGCCTCACCCAGGACGGGGTCGACCTGCTGAAGTCCGCCATGGACGCCGGCGTGCACATCTCCTCGGTCAACATCATGGCCATGGACTACGGCGACTATTACGACAGCGGCGACATGGGCGACGACGCCATCTCGGCGATCGAGGCCACCCTCGCCCAGCTTCACGACATCGGGCTCGACACCCCTGTCGTGGTCACGCCCATGATCGGCATCAACGACGTGACGTCGGAGATCTTCACCCTGGAGGACGCCCAGCAGCTCGTGGACTACGTGCAGTCCAACGACGACGTCTCCGGCATCTCCATGTGGTCGCTGGGCCGCGACAACGGCGATGTCGTGGGTCACGTCTCGCCCGTCGGCAGCGGCCTCACGCAGGATGACTACGAGTTCAGCAAGATCTTCGGCACCGTCTGAAGCCTTGCTCCGCGCATGGGAAAGCGGCCGGCCTCGCGCCGGCCGCTTTTCTTTTGGGTCGAGCGCCACAGACGAGAATGCCCGGCACGGCGGCCGGGCATCGCGACAGGTCTTGCCGGAACGGGGACCGCGCCGCGCCCTCAGCGCTCGGTGAGGGCGTGGCTCATGGCATCGGTGAAGGGGCGGACCAGGTAGCTCAGCACCGAACGCTCGCCGGTGCCGAACACCACTTCCGCATTCATGCCCGGCCGCAGGCGTGCCTTCAGGTCCTGCGGAATATCCGTGTCCGCCACCGCCACGCGCGCGAGGAAGTAGGGCTCGTGGGTGGCCTCGTTGGTCAGGCGATCCCGCGAGACGGACTGCAGGTGCCCCAGAACCAGGGGCGTGCTGCGGGCGTGGAAAGAGGGAAACTTCACCTCCACCTCGCTGTCCTTCTCCAGCCGGTCGATATCCTGAACCGGCACCTGGGCATCCACCACCAGGGGCTCGTGGTTGGGCACGATCTCCAGCATGGTGTCGCCGGGGCGCACCACGGCGCCCACGGTGTAGATGCGCGGGTTGATGTTCTGCACCGTGCCCCCGCGCGGGGCGCGGATGTCGATGCGGTCGAGCACGCTCTGCGCCACCCGCACGCGCTCGCGCAGGTCGCTGATCTTCTGCCGCACGTCGAGAAGCTGCTCGCCGGCGTCCTCCACCCGCTGCTGGCGCACCTGCGCGATCTGCATCTTGATCTCGCTGATGGAGCCGCGTGCCTTCGCGGAATCGGCGATGTTGCGCCCCACCACGCCATCGAGCCGGGCCTTCTCACGCTCCAGCTGGGAGATGCGCGACTTGTTCACCAGCCCCTTGCGTTCCAGCTCGCGCACCGAGCCGAGCTCATCCTCCACGAAGGAAAGCTGCTGCTGGGCCGAGCGGCGCTCCTGGGTGAGGCCCTCGATCTCCGTGTTGAACTGCGCGATCCGCCCGTCCAGAATCTCGATCTGGCTGTCGAAATTGGCGCGGCCGTCCTTGAACTGGGTGAGCTGGTCGATCATGGAGCGCAGCACCGCCGGGCGGTCGGAGCGCTCGGACAGCTCGGGCGGGAAGGTCACCTCCTTCGCCCCGTCGCGCTCGGCCAGCAGGCGCGCCTCCATGGCGAGGGCGGCGCAGAGCTGGGCCAGCGCCGCGTCATAATTGGCCTTCGGCATGGTATCGGCGAGGCGGAACAGCACCTGCCCCTCCGTCACGTCATCTCCTTCCCTCACCAGGATCTGGCCGATGATGCCGCCTTCCAGGTGCTGCACCACCTGGCGCATGCTCTCCACCGCCACCACGCCCGGCGCGATGACTGCACTGCCGATGTTGCTCAGCGAGGCCCAGCCGCCGAGACCGAGAAAGGTGAAGGCGATGAGCGCGTAGCCGGCGCGCGAAAAGGCGCGGTAATCGGCCGAGGGCTTCGGCCCGGCTCCCGGCGGCACCGTCTCCTCCGGCGCCGCGGAAAGGGTCACATGCTCGCGCACCCAGGCCTGGACGCGTGCGAGGGCGGTGCTCTCGTTCAGGCGCCGCTTCAGGTCCGACACCAGGGCGCTGCCCTCGATGCGCTGCCGGACGTCTGCCAGCGCGGCGCGCGCCCTGCGTGCGCCCTCCTTGGCGTGATCCATGATCTGCACGGCTCACGCCTCCTTCTGCTGGGCGGCGGGAAGCGCCACCGTGACATTGGCCGCCGGCCAGCCCGTGGTGGCCGCGCCGCGCACGGTGCCCGCGGTCCCGCCATTCGGCGCCAGGGGCACGCGCTGGCGCACCGCCGCCTGCTGCTGCCCGCCCGCGAGCTTCGCCATGGTCTGCTCGCGCGGGCCGAAAGCCTGCAGCGCGCCTTCCTTGAGCGCGAGGATGAAATCGCACTGGCCGATGCCGGCCGGGCGATGGCTGACGATGATGACGGTGCGGTGCGCCGCCTTCAGCTGGCGCATGGCTTCCGCCAGCGCCATCTCGCCCGGCGGGTCGAGGCTGGCGTTGGGCTCGTCCAGCACCACCAGGGCCGGCAGGCCATAGACCGCGCGGGCGAGCCCGATGCGCTGGCGCTGGCCGCCGGAGAGCGCGACGCCGCCTTCGCCGATCTGCGTATTATACCCCTGCGGCAGGTGCTGGATCATCTCGTGCACCCCGGCGAGGCGGGCCGCGGCCACGACACCCGTGTCGTCCGCCGCGCCGAAGCGGGCGATGTTCTCGGCCACCGAGCCGGCAAACAGCTCAACGTCCTGCGGCAGGTAGCCCACCTGCCGGCCGAGTTGCTCCTCGTCCCAGTGGGCAAGCTCGGAACCATCAAGCCGGATGGAGCCGGCCATGGCCGGCCACACGCCCACCAGCACCCGCGCGAGGGAGGACTTGCCGGCGGCGGTGGGCCCGATCACCCCCAGGGAGGCGCCGGCCGGCAGCTTGAAGGTGAGATTGCGCAGCACCGGCACGTCCCGTCCCGGCGCGCGGACGAACAGCCCATCGGCGCTCACCTCGCCCTTGGCGTCCGGCAGCTGCAGGCGCGCCTGCGGCGGCGGCACGGCGCGCAGGAGCGTCTGCACCCGGTCGAAGGCCGAGCGCATCTGCACCACGGACTTCCAGTTCGTCACCGCCTGCTCGATGGGCTGGATGCAGCGGCCGAGCAGGATGGAGGCCGCGATCATCATGCCCGGAGAGATCTCGCGCTCGATGGCGAGATAAGCGCCGAGGCCCAGCACCACGCTCTGCACCAGGGCGCGATTGAACTTGGTGAGCGCGACCAGCACCGCGCCGCGGTCGCCCGCCTCGCCCTGCCAGCCCAGCGCATCGTCGTGCACCTTGCGCCAGCGCTTGCGCAGCGGGCCGGCCATGCCCATGGCCTTGAGCACCTCGGCATTGCGCAGGATGGCGGTCGCCGCCGCATTGGCGGTGATGCCGGCCCGCGTCGCCTGCTCGAGGGACCGGCGGGTGGCCCGGTTGTTGAGCACCGCGAGGACGCCGGAGAACAGACAGCTCACCACCGCCAGCACCCCGTAGAGCGGGTGGAGCGCGGTGGCGCACACGATGTAGATGGGCACCCACGGCACGTCGCACAGGGAAATCACGCCCGTGCCGGCGAAGAAATCGCGCACGGTGTCCAGATCGCGCAGCGGCTGGGGATGGCCCGAGCCGGGCTGCCGCGAGGCCACGCGCAGCACGGTGTCGAACACCGGCCCGTTCACCACCTCGTCGAAGGCCACGCCCGCCCGCGCCAGCAGGCGCGCCCGCAGCCCCTCCAGCGCCGCCCACACCGCATAAAGAAACGCGGCGATAAGGGTGAGGACCGCCAGCGTCTCCAGGTTCCGGCTCGCCAGGACGCGGTCATAGACCTGCATCATGTAGAGCGGCCCGTTGAGGGCGAGGATGTTGATGAAGAAACTGAAGACCACCACCGTCACCAGGGCCGGGCGGATGGCGCCCATACCCACGTCGAGCGCCGTCTGCCCCATGGGCTGCGACGAACCCTGCGGCGGCCTCCCTGCTCCGGCTGGAGTGCCCATGTCTCATCCTCGATGTCGATCCTGGCGCCCCTGGATCGAAAAGGGGAGAGGCTGCATGTTCCCGCCCGTGGCAGGGCGCGAACGCCCTGAAGAAACGCGACCTCGACTGTAGGAAACGGTATTTTCCCACTTGCGGGCCGGTTTCAAATCACGAGATGCGGCGCGGCGAACACCATGGCGCGATCCCGGCGCGCCCCAGCGCCGATACCTCCGCCCGCCGCAAACGCCACGCCCGCGAAAATCCCACCATTGGAATTGGTACCCCCTCTCATGTCCTACCCCGGTCCCGTGATCGGAGGAAGGCCCCCGGAGGAGAGGTTCCGGACATGCTCAACCGCGTGTTCACTCTGCGCCCGCCCGATCGGTATCATGCGGCCTCACGGGCTTTACGCCCGCGCTCCCGGCGGAGCGAACGGGCCACCGCGCCGGCCGTGCGGCATCAAAGAAACATCTGGAGCTTGACGAAATTCGACTTCATGCTCGCCCGTTCGGCGATCAAATCGACCTGCTTGAACACCATCTCCGCCTCGTCGAGCGTGATGTTATCCATCGTCTTCTTCACCTTTACACTTTCAAAGGCGATATTGACCAGCTTGCCGTCCATACCCTCAACCATCTTAAAATCGGTACCCGCCACCATTTTCAGGTCTGATTTCGTGATTTTCATATCGCTGGCGGTGATTTTCATGTCACCGGAGCCCATGACCAGCTTCGCCGAGCTGCCGATGATCATGTCCCACTTCGCACCGACGGTCATGGAAGTGCTCATGCCGGCGAGAACCGAGGCGTTGATGCCGATGGTGATGCCGAGCACGCCGGAGAGCTGAACGGTGGTCGACTGGGCCGCCTTGATGGTCTGCTCCAGGCCGAGGAACATGGTGAAGGACTCGCCCATGGTGTATTTGGTGGACTTGCCGTAGATCCAGTCATAGGTATCGCCGCCGGACTTGGTGGTGACCGTGTTGGTGGCGGTGATGGTGATGTCAGCCATGCTCTCGGCGCCGCCCGCCTTGCCGGCTGTGATGGTGACGCCGTTCAGCGCGCTCACCGTGAACTGCCCCTTGTCCACCTCCTGCGTGATATCGCCGTCGGTCACCTGGGTCGCCTGCCCGCTCGCGACCTTCATCACCGCCGCGCCCTTGATGTTCACGTCGAGATCGGATTCGGTGTAGAGTAGAAACCCCTTCCCTGAGACCTTCTTCTTCGTCGCGCTCACCTTGGACTTGGTTTCGGACGTCTTGGAGGAGGAGGCTTTTTCGTTCGGCCCCTTGTAGGGATTGCCGTTGTCCTGCTGACTCACCGTGGAGGTCGAGTATTCCACGCCGGACTGCACCTTCGCATCACCATCCACGAAGGCGCCGAGGCGCAGATAGTCGCCCGAGGGCACCTGGTCGTCCACCTTGGTCGGCACGTCGAAGCGGATGTAGCGCGGATCGGTATCGGTCTGCCCGTCCTCCATCGCCAGGAGAAGCCCGCCCGCGGTGCGCAGGCAATTGAGGGTCTGGCTGCTGGCCGTGACGGGGTCCGCATTGCGGCTGTTGAAGGCGGCGCCGAGGATGACCGGCCGGTCCGGATCTCCGTTTTCATAGCTCACCAGCACTTCCGCCTGCTGCGTCAGCGGAAGATGCAGCCCGCTGACGACCTTGTTGGCGGCCGCCCCCGCATAGGGCTGAACCTGCCGGGTGGGCGCGCTGCCCTTGCCGGGCTGCTTCCTGGTGTCGCCGCCATTGTATTGCAGGCCGATGCGGTAGCGCCCGGAACTGTCCAGCACCGGCCGCTTGGCGCCGGTGTCCTCGGCCTCGACCACCGCATTGAACACGCCGGTCATCACCGGCCGGGGTGTCACCCGTTTCGGTCGGAACGGCGTGTCGGACCGGATGGCGCCGAAGGTGTTCCTATAATTCTGCTTCTCGACATTATAGACATAGCCATCCGGCCCGCACTTTCCGGCCTCATGGCGCGCAGAAAGAACGACATACTTGCCACAATATTTATCGACCGGATGCTCGGCCAGATCGATCAGCATGCCCGTGCGCAGCGACGCGAGGGTGCTGGTGCCGTCGAACACGCGGGATTGCCACGCCTCTTCCGCCGCGCGGATGTAGACGAGATTCTGCCCCTCATCCACGCTGGCGTAATTGTCTCCGTAGTCGACGACGACACCGATTCCGGTCGCTCCGCCGGAGCCCGACGCATTGCTGCTGACCATCAGCTCGCTGGTCGCCGCCTCGTAATTGTAATCGTCCAGGCTGTAGCTGCGCAGCGGCGGCGTGAACACGCCGCTGAGGCCGGTCACGGCGGGCACGATGTCCGTGGTCGTGGTCGCTTTCCGGTAGAGTGTCGTGCCATCGGCCGGCGCGAAATTCTCATTCTTCCAGCCGAGGATCACCTTGTCTCGAACCTGCGTGCCATCATCGGAGAAATCGAAATAATAAAATATGCCGTAGTGTTCACACACACGAGAGAAAAACTGAAGATCACTTTCGTTGAACTTCGTTATCATTTTCCTTTGATATTTCGCGCTTTTATACTCCCCCGCCAGAAAGGCTGCATCCACATCGACCGTGACGCCGCGATCTCCGCCCGCCGCATTCTTGGAAAGCGTCCCGCCGAGCAGGCCGGTGACGAGGTCATACACCGTCAGCGGCGTGTCGGTGGCGAAGATCTCGTTGCGCCGGGTGCGCCCCAGCAGCGCCAGCCGCGGCAGCAGCACGACGCCATAGACGCACTGGCCATCTTCCAGGACATCGATGATCCGAAACTCCCAGACGATGCCGCCGACCTTCCGGCCCTGCCCGTTCGCCTGGACCATGAACGACGCCGCGCTGCCCACCACATCGGCGGCCTTGTCGACATAGGACGCACTTTCGATGAAGACCGCCTCGAGCCGGAAGGGGCGCGACACCTCCTCATCGAACCGGAACCACTCGCACTCGACATCGCTGAGCTGAAGCTTGGGCACCGTGATCTGGAGCAGAAGCGCGTTCGACATGGCGACTTTCCCTGAAATCCCCTGGTGGCGCGGCGGCGGCCTCAGCGCATCGCCATCATCTTCGTCTGCGAGGGCGTGATGGTGAGGCCCGGCACGTTCGGATTCATGCCATTCTGCTTGCTGGGCGAGGTGAGCTTGATGGCCGGCGCCCCGCCGATGAACAGGTTGGCCGAGCCCATGGCCGCCGCCTTCGGCCCCATCATCAGGTTCGAGGCGACCCCTAGCAGCACGCCGGCGTTGTCACCGTTGGAAAGAGGCACCTGCGTTGTCAGGTTGTGCGCCGGCATCCCCAGCAGCATCACCTTGGTCTGGGTCGGCACGGCGGTGCTGGAAAGCGCGATGTTCGGGTAGGGCAGCGGCACGACAGCGGGCCCCACGGGGGTCTTGCACACGTCCGGAAACGCCATGTCCATGGCCGGCGAAGGCCCCTGCGACGTTACGAACATGATCCCCCCTCATCGGCGGCCCGCGCACCGGGCAATCGCGGGCGCCCGGCGCCCGCATGGCGCCGTCCTCGCGGGCGATCATGGCCCAAGGTCGTCTTCCTAGCGCCCCCTGTTTACGTCCATGCGACAGCAGGAGGCCGCCAGCCGGCGCCCCTCACGGCCGGCGTTCAGTGCGAACGGCAGCGGGGGTCATCCGGCCCGACACCTCGCGCCGCGCCTCGACACGCGAGGCAGCGCGCTCCGCCGCGATGGCCCGGTTCCGGTCGGGTCGTCCGTGCCGCCTCATGGCTCCGCCAGGGGGAGGTTGCAAGGCTCGATGCAGAGAGCATTCGGTCCGTTTCCCGGATACCAGGAGCGGGGCGCAGGCGCGGGTGATCGGTCGCGCTGCCGTCGACATGCCGCTACGGCAGACGCTGACCGGATCAGGCTTCTTCTTTCCGACCGGCTGGGGTGAAGGGCATTTCGCTGGCTTCGTGCGCGTGCCCTGCCGCCTCTGTGCGATGGCCTGGGTGGCGGACGTCACTCCGCACACGTCGCGCCACACCTTTTGCCAGCGCCGCCGGCGACCTCCGCTTTTCCGAACTGACGATTGCGGCGCTGCTCGGCCACGCCGCCCGTGGCGTGATGCTGCGGCTCCGCGCATCTGGCCATCACGGACGAGGAGACGGACGCGCTTTTGACGATGCGGGACCACGGCCCCCGGCATCCCGGAGGACCAGCGCACCGCCGTGGTGGAGCCGTTCGTGCGGCTCGACGCCCCTCGCGGCGGCGCCACCGGGGGCGTGGGGCTCGGCCTCACCATCGCACACACAGGGCCCTCGCCAACGCCCTCGAAGGCCGCCTCATTGCTGGGTGTGCCTGCCGAGGGTTCAGGCTGAAACAAACTGATACAGAAGCGATACGCAGCGTGACGAGCCCCGCGCTATCTGCCTCCCGTACCGGAGTCGCGAGCGGACGGGTCGGGCATGGCGTGCCATTTCTTGCAAAGGTTGAGCCTCGGACTGTGCGCCCTTCTCGGCACCGTGGCGGTCATCACCGGCGCCATGGCGCACGAAGGCCACGACCATGGCGCGCCTCCGCCGCCCCAGGTGACGACCCTCGCCCCCCGCGCCGAGGCGGCCTCCGCCGATTTCGAGCTGGTGGCCGTGCTGCGCGACGGCGCGCTCACCATCCATCTCGACCGCTTCGCCGACAACGCGCCGGTGGAAGGCGCCACCATCGAGGTGGACACGCCAGAGGGCTCGCAGGCCGCGAAGCCCGCCGGGCCGGGCACCTATGTCCTGCCCGCGCCGTTCGTTGCGACACCGGGTGGGCACGACCTCGCCTTCACCATCACGGCCGGCGACACCGTGGACGTGCTTGCCGGCACCCTGACCATTCCCCAGGCCGCGACGTCACCCGATGCAAGGCAACCCGCTCCGGCGGCGCTGGCGCTGCTCGGCGGGCTGCCGTCCGGTGCGCTCGCGGGTGTGGTGGCCGGCCTTCTCATCGGCTTCCTGGTCGGAGCGATTGCCATGTCGAGGCGGCGGGCGGGGGCCCTCCTCATCCTCGGAACGCTTGGCCTCGCGCTTGCCGGAGTGCCCCAGGGCGCCCGCGCCGCGGACGCGCCGAAGCCGCTCCCGGGCGATGCGGCCCAGCGCCTCCCGGACGGCTCGGTGATCGTGCCGAAGCCGACCCAGCGCATCCTCGGCGTGCGGACTCTTGTCACGGCCCCGGGCGCTTTCGCCGGCGCGGTGGAGCTGCCCGGCCGCGTGGTCCCGGATGCCAATGCGAGCGGCCTCGTCCAGACCGCGGTCGGCGGCCGGCTGGCGCCGCCCGAGGGCGGCTTCAAGCCGCTCGGCGCGAGGGTCGAGGCCGGCGACATCCTCGCCTATGTGCACCAGCCCATCGGCGCCTCCGATCTCAAGGATCTGGAGCAGCAGGGCTATGAGCTGGACCAGCAGATCGCCATCGTGAAGCGCCGCTACGAGCGGCTCTCGGCCATCCCGGATGCCGTCACCCGCCGCGAGGTGGAGGAAGCGGAGATCGAGCTGAACGGCCTGCGGACCCGCCGCGCCAAGCTGGAGCGGGTGCAGCGCGAGCCGGAGGCTTTGCGGGCGCCGGTCTCGGGCGTCATCGCCACCGCCGACGCCGTGGCGGGGCAGATGGCGGATCCGAACACGGTCGTGTTCCGGATTATCGATCCCAGCCGACTGTGGGTGGAGGCGCTCGGCTTCTCGCCCGATGCGGGCCGGTCCGGCGCCGCCACGGGCCGCCTGCCTGATGGGCGCACCGTCGGGCTCAGCTTTCTGGGCGCGGGGACATCCGACCGCGCCCAGGCGCTCCCCCTCCTGTTCTCCGTCGCCTCGGGTGCCAAGGACCTGCGCCCCGGCCAGTTCCTGACGGTATTCGCCGAGGCCGGCGCTCCGCGCATGGGCATCGCGATCCCCCGCTCAGCGGTGGTGCGCGGGGCGAACGGCCAGCCCGTGGTCTATGAGCACGTCAGCGCCGAGCGCTTCGTGCCGCTCGACGTGAAGACGGAACCCCTCGACGCGGCCCGCGTGATGGTGCTGGCGGGGCTCGCGCCCGGGCGCCGCGTCGTCACCGATGGCGCCGAGCTCATCGACCAGATCCGCTGAGGACGGGCGATGTTCACCTTCCTCGTCACGCAATCCCTGCGCAACCGCCTGCTGGTGCTGACGCTCGCCCTCGTGCTGGTGGTCTACGGCGCCTATGCGGTGACCCGCCTGCCGGTGGACGTGCTGCCGGACCTGAACCGCCCCACCGTCACCATCATGACCGAGGCCGAAGGCCTCGCCCCGGCCGAGGTGGAACAGGGCGTCACCTTCCCGCTGGAGACGGCGATGAACGGCCTGCCGGGCCTCATCCGCCTGCGCTCGGTGTCGGGGGTCGGCCTCTCCGTCCTCTATGTGGAATTCGACTTCGGCACCGACATCTTCCGCGACCGCCAGCAGATCGCCGAGCGCCTCGCTTTGGTGCGGGACCGGCTGCCGGCAAGCGTCTCGCCGCAAATGGGGCCGATCAGCTCGATCATGGGGCAAATCCTCATGTTCGGCGTGACGAGCGCCACCGCCACGCCCATGGCGGTGCGCGAGGCTGCGGACTTCATCATCCGCCCGCGGCTGCTCGCCATCCCCGGCATCGCGCAGGTCATCCCCATGGGCGGGGAGGTGCGGCAGTTCCGCGTCTCGCCGGACCTCGCCGCCATGCGGACCTATGGCATCACGATCGATGCGCTGGAAAAGGCGCTCCAGCAGTTCGGCACCAATTCCGGCGGTGGCTTCGCTGACCAGGGCGGGCGGGAGTTCCTGATCCGAAACATCGCCAGCACCCTCAGCCTCGACGACCTGAAGAGCCTCGTCCTGCCGCGCCCCGCCGGCGGCAATGTCTTCCTCCACCAGATCGCTCAGGTGGACTACGCCGCGCGGCTGAAGCGCGGCGATGCCGGCTACATGGGGCAGCCGGCCGTCATCCTCTCCGTGGAGAAGCAGCCCGAGGCGGACACCCTCGCCCTCACCCGCGCGGTGGAGGAGGCGGTGGCCGATCTCAACCGCGCGCTGCCGGACGGCATCCGCATCTCCGCGCCCGTTTTCCGGCAGGCGGACTTCATCTCCGCCTCCATCGGCAATGTGGAGAAGGTGCTGATGGAGGCCATGGCGGTGGTGGCCGTGGTGCTGTTCCTGTTCCTCCTGAACTGGCGCACCACCTTCATCTCGCTCACCGCCATTCCGGTGTCGATCCTCACCACCGCCATCGTGTTCCACGCCTTCGGCCTCTCCATCAACACCATGACGCTGGGCGGCCTCGCCATCGCCATCGGCGAATTGGTGGACGATGCGGTGGTGGACGTGGAGAACATCTTCCGCCGCCTGCGCGAGAACGCCACCGCTGCGGCGCCGAGGCCGGTGCTCGACGTGGTGGTGGCGGCGAGCCGGGAGGTGCGCTCCGGCATTGTCTATGCCACCCTCATCATCGTGCTGGTGTTCGTGCCCCTGTTCGCGCTGCCGGGCATCGAGGGGCGACTGTTCGCACCCCTGGGGCAGGCCTATATCGTCTCCATCCTCGCGAGCCTTGCCACATCCGTCACGCTCACCCCGGTGCTCGCCTTCTATCTGCTGCCGGCGCTCAGCCGCCATGCGGCGCGGGACGGCGCGCTGGTGCGCATGCTGAAGGGCGGGTACGCCGCCCTGCTTTCGGCCGCCTTCCGCCACCAGCGCCTGGTGATGGGGGCGACCGCCCTCCTGTTCGTTGCCGCGCTGGCCGCGGCCGCAGGCCTGCCACGCGCCTTCCTGCCCCCGTTCAACGAAGGCTCGCTCACCATCTCCATGTCATTCCGGCCCGGCCTCTCGCTGGCCGAAAGCCACCGCGTGGGGCTCGTCGCCGAGAAGCTGATCCTGGCGGTGCCCGAGGTGAAAGCGGTGGGCCGGCGCACCGGCCGGGCGGAGCTGGACGAGCACGCGGAGGGCGTGCACGCATCCGAGATCGAGGTGGACATTCAGCCCTCCGCCCGCAGCCGGGCCGAGGTGACCGCCGACATTCGCGACCGCCTCTCCGTACTGCCGGCTTCGTTCAACCTGGGCCAGCCCATCTCCCACCGGCTCGACCACATGCTCTCCGGCGTGCGGGCCGAGATCGCCCTGAAACTGTTCGGCGACGACCTCGACACCCTGCGCGCCACGGCTGAGATCCTGCGCCAGCGCCTCGCCGCCATCCCCGGCCTCGCGGACCTGCAGGTGGAGCGGCAGGTGCGCGTGCCCGAGGTAACGGTGCGGGTGGACTATGGCCGCGCCGCGCTCTACGGCCTGCAACCCGCGCAGGTGACGGACGCGCTGGCGCGGCTCTCCAACGGGCGCGTGGTCTCGACCCTCGTGGACGGCAACCGGCGCTTCGACCTGATCGTGCGCCTGCCCGATGCAACGCGCAGCGCCGAAGGGCTGGCCAGCCTCCTCGTCGAGACACCGTCCGGCTGGGTCCCCCTCTCCGAAGTGGCGGAGGTGAAGGAGACGGACGGGCCGAACCAGATCCTGCGTGAAGGCGGACGCCGGCGCATCGTGGTGCTGGCCAACACCTCCGGCGCGCGGGACACGGCGGCCATCATCGCCGACATGCGCCGGGTTATCGGGGAGACGGCGCTGCCGCCCGGCACCTCCACGAGCCTCGAGGGCACCTTCGCGGCGCAGGAAGAGTCCATGCGCACCATCGGCGCCCTCGCCGCGGTGTCGCTGCTCCTGGTCTTCGCCATCCTCTACAGCCGCTACCGCTCGGCGCTGTTCGCGCTGGTCATCATCGGCAGCGTGCCGCTGGCGCTCATCGGCGCGGTGGTGGCCCTGTGGCTGGCGGGGCAGCCGCTCTCCGTGGCGAGCATGATCGGCTTCGTGACGCTCACCGGCATCGCCGCACGCAACGGCATCCTGAAGATCAGCCACATCATCAATCTCGCCATCGCCGAGGGCCTTCCCTTCGGCCCGGCCCTCGTGACGCGCGGCAGCCTGGAGCGCCTGACCCCCGTGCTCATGACGGCGACCTCCGCCGGCATCGCCCTGCTGCCGCTCATGAGCGGTGCAGAAGTGCCGGGCAAGGAGATCCTGCACCCTGTCGCCATCACCATCTTCGGCGGCCTCGTCAGCGCCACGCTGCTCGATGCCGTGCTCACCCCCGTCCTCGTCCTGCGCTACGGCCGCCGCCCCCTGGAACGGCTGGTGGCGGCGGCGGACGAGGCCGCTTCCACCCCAGCCGCCGCCCGCGCGGATGCCTTCTGACGGAGCCTGCCATGATTTTCCGCCGTCTCGTTCCCGCCGTCCTCTCTCTTCCCCTGCTCGCCACGCCGCTGTTCGCGCACGAACCCGGCACGGGGGCCAATGGCGGGGTGCGGGTGGATGCCGGGCACTACCACGCGGAACTGGTGGCGGACGGCACGTCCGCCGTCGTGCTCTATCTCAGCGACGGGGCCGACAAGCCCGTCACAGCTGATGGCTTCAAGGCCAACGCCATTCTCTTAGTGGACGGCAAGGCCCAGCGCTTCCCCCTTTCCCCTGCCGGCGGCAACCGGCTTTCCGGCACGGCCGCCGTGGCAATCCCCAAGGGGGTGAAAGGCGCCGTCCAGATCACGGCGCCCGACGGCTCCTCCGCACAGGCCAAATACTGAGGAGATCGGCGGCGGGAGAGGCGGCGGCACGATGGCCCACGCCAGCGATGTCGGTTGCGACGCCGTCCTCGCCAACCGCCGCACCCTTGCAGATCCGGACGTCACGCAAGTGCAGAAGGGCGACCGGGTGCGGCTGCACATCATCAACGGCGGCACCGCCGCCGCCTTCCCCATCTCGGCGCCGGGCCTGGAGCCCCGCGGCATCACGGTCGATGGCTCGCCCTGCGCCACCCCGGCGGAAGCCTTTCCGTCGGCGCATCGACCTGCTCGTGGATATCCCTGCCGGCGGCGGCGCCTTCCCCATGCTGGCGCAGGTGGAAGCCTCACCGCGCCGACCTCGTCCTGGCCACGGCCGGCGCATCCGTCGCGCGCATCGCCGAGACCGCGAACCGTCCACAGGGCCAGCTCGATCTCGCTTTCCCGGGGCGGCTTTCCGCCGGCAAGGTCTCCCCATCATGCTCAGCGGGGTCCGGCAACTCGCGGTAGACCCCGGCCAGCGGGGCGAGACGACCTCCATAAACCCCGCCGCGATGAGCCATCCCGTGCCCCTGCACAGTCACCGCCTCTACCACATGGCCATCGGCATGGTGGCGGCGGCGAAAGTGGCCTGAGCCCGCCGAAGTGGGACCCTCATGCACGACGATCAGATGATGGGTGGCGGGATGTGGGGGATGTGGCTCTTGGGCCTGCCCATCCTGATACTGATCGTGCTCGGCATCGCCGCGCTCATCAAGTATCTCGGACGCTGAGGGCCCAGGGTTCGGCCCTGCATCGCCTCGCCCAGGCGGGAAAACCGTGCCCCGAAAGGGCGCGGCAGGAGGGAAGCCGCGATGAACGATATGCAGGCGCCCGGACGGGAACGCCACGCCGGCGAGCCGGCAGATCGGCCCGCGATCCCGCGCACTGTCTGGGCCCTGGGCCTCGTCAGCATGTTTATGGACATCTCGTCCGAGATGATCCACGCGCTGCTGCCGCTTTTCCTCACCGGCACGCTCGGAGCCAGCGTCGCCATGGTGGGCCTGATCGAGGGCATCGGCGAATCCACCGCGCAGGTGGCAAAGGTCTTCTCCGGCTATCTGTCGGACCGCTTCGGACGCCGCAAGCCATTGATCCTGCTTGGATATGGTCTCGGCGCCGCCTCCAAGCCGTTCTTCGCCCTCGCGGGCGCGCCAGGGATGGTGCTTGCCGCGCGCTTTGCCGACCGCGTCGGCAAGGGCATGCGCGGAGCACCCCGCGATGCGCTGGTCGCCGACGTGACGCCGCTTGAGATTCGGGGGCGCGCCTACGGCCTGCGCCAGGCCCTCGACACGGTAGGCGCCTTCGTCGGGCCGCTGCTCGCCATCGCGCTCATGGCGCTGTTCGCCGATGACATGCGGACGGTGTTCTGGATCGCCCTCGTGCCCGGCATCCTCGCCGTGCTCTGCGTGGCGGCGGGCGTCGAGGACAGAGCCGCAGGCGTCGCGGAGGGCAGTCGCCCGCCGCCGGTGCGCCTCAAGGATCTCAGGCACCTCGGCCGCCCGTTCTGGGGCGTCGTCGCCATTGGCGTTGTCTTCACCCTCGCGCGCTTCAGCGAGGCCTTCCTCGTCCTCAAGGCCCATGACGAGGGGTTGGCGCTCGCCCTCGCTCCCCTCGTGCTGGTGGTTATGAACGTGGTCTATTCGCTGGGGGCCTATCCCGCCGGAGCGTGGTCGGACCGGGCGCCGCCGGAGCGGCTGCTGATCGGCGGCCTCACGCTGCTGATCGCGGCGGATGTCATTCTCGCCTTCGTGCCGGGCCTGCCCGGTGCCTTCCTCGGCATCGCCCTGTGGGGCGGCCACATGGCGCTCACCCAGGGGCTGCTCGCCAAGCTCGTAGCGGAACATGCGCCGGCTGCGCTCCGCGGGTCCGCCTTCGGCCTGTTCAACCTCGCCACCGGCCTTGCCACGCTCGCGGCGAGCCTCGCAGCCGGGCTGCTGTGGGATGCCGGAGGCTCCCAGGCCACCTTCATCGCCGGCGCGGTCTTCGCGCTCCTGGCGTCGGCGCTCGTCATCGCATCGACCAGCTCGGGGGCGAGATCATAGATTTCAAAGCTGACTCGGCAGAATGACCAAAATATTTATGGACCGTCTCTGAAATACCGCATCATTTTATGATGGATTTTCAGAATAAATCTCGCGAAAACGAGCTCAAAAACTCGAATGGGAATTCTTTCAGAAACCTCCCGCACCAGCCTCGGCCCCTTCGCGAGCCGTCGCCCCAGCGCGGCGGCAAACGCCTCATAGCGCTCCCCGGCCTTGGCTCGCGCTGCCGCCCCACCGGCTCCGGCAAGGCGGAACGGTTCGGAGGCGATAAGTCAGAGACCCCGCTGAGGCTGGCGTGAGGTGACTTCCACCCCTGACCACCAGCGGCCAGCCAGCTCGCCGCCGAGACGGCGAACAGATGGTAGACGCCCCCGCGGCGGATGCTTGGCCGTATGGGAAACGTGTGGTGGAATCGGACGACTTGCGGAGCCTTGACGAACGATCGATGGGTCACGTCACGGGCGTTAGGGCGGCCCGGCACCGACGCCGAAAGACACCTGCCCGGTCGGGGACCTGGACTCCACCTCGATCCTGCCCGGATGGACTCTTCTGGCGGATGAGCACGGCCGCTTACCAATGGGTGTGGGAAGGCATCACGAACGAGGGACAGTCGTTCGCGAGGCGAGGCCGTGGAAGCAGGCGCGGGGAATCCTACGCTCGGCTCCCCCTGTGACTTCCGCTCAAGTGCTTCCAGCCGCCCGCCACAAGGAGAACGGAAACAGGAAACGCCCCGAAGAGCGTCCACCTACCATCTGATTTTTATGAATAAACTGGAGCGGGCGAAGGGATTCGAACCCTCGACCCCAACCTTGGCAAGGTTGTGCTCTACCCCTGAGCTACACCCGCATCCATCCGCGGCGCCATGCTCGGCGCCAGCGGTTCGCTCATATGGCAGCAGCCGGCTCCGAATGCAATGCCCTTGATGCCTGCCGGCCACCGCAGCCTGTGGATGACGACGTCCCTTCACCACCTGAAAGACCGTCGCTTCTCCGCACAGCCGGATGCAGCGGCATCGCCGATGCCGCGCCGTCCCTGCCCGACATCACGGCTTGCCCCACGAGAGCGCCGCCTCGTGACGCGCTCAGGTGTGCCGCGTCCGCTTGCCCTTTGGCTTTCCCTCGAACGCGTTCGGGCGCCGGCTCTTCGGCTGACGTTCGCCTTTGCCCTGCCCCGCAGGCTTGGCCTCCCGCGGCTTCTCGAACGATGCCTTGCCGCGCTCGGCCTTGCCTTCCGCAGACTTCCCCTGCGCGGGTTCTTCGCGGAATTTCCTGCCCCGGAAGGGCTTCTCGTGCGGCGCCCGGTCCTGAGCCGGCTTGCCGCGCATGGGCTTGCCGCGCGCGGGACGCTCCGCGTGCCCTGCCGGAGGACCACCCGGCAACGGCTCGATAATCACGTCGTCCTCGTCCGCCTTCCGCGCCGCTTTTCCGAATCGGTCCGCGGCGGCGAGGCTGACCTCGAAGGCCGTCTCCTCATCCAGCACGCGGATAAAGCCGATATCCTTGCGCGTCACGTTCCCGCGCCGGCAGATCAGCGGCAGCAGCCATTTCGGATCGGCATTGTTGCGGCGGCCGACATTGAGACGGAACCAGACGCTGCCGCCGCCCGAGGCGCCTCCGAAATCCCGATCGGCCGCCCGGTCGCGCACGGAACGCGACACGCCGGGATCAGTGACCTCCTCGGGAGCCGGCAGGCCAGCCCGATAAAGGCGCACGAGCGCCGCGGCCAGATGCTCGGGCGCGTGCGCGGCGAGCAGCGCGAGCCCGGCGCCGGCATCCTCCTCGTTCGGCTCCTCGGTGATGAGGGCATCGCTCAGCATCCGTTCATGGTCGAGCTTGCGGATCTCCTCGGCGGTCGGCGGGCCGGACCATGCCGGCGTGATGCCGAGGCCCCGCAGCAGGTCTTCCGTCCGGCGACGGCGGAAGGGAGGCACCAGCAGCACGCTCACGCCCTTGCGGCCCGCGCGGCCGGTGCGGCCGCTGCGATGCTGCAGGCTTTCGGCATCGTTCGGCAGGTCCGCATGAATGACGAGGCCGAGATTCGGCAGATCGATGCCGCGCGCAGCGACATCAGTGGCGACACACACCCGTGCCCGACCGTCCCGCAGCGCCTGCAAGGCATGGTTGCGCTCGTTCTGGCTCAGCTCGCCGGAGAGCGCCACCGCGGAGAATTGCCGCTCCTGGAGCATGGCGTGCAGGCGCCGCACGGCCTCACGCGTGTTGCAGAACACGATGGCCGTGGGCGTATCATAATAGCGCAGCACGTTGACAACCGCATGCCCGACCTCGGTCGGCGTAACGCGCATGGCGCGGTATTCAATATCGGCATGGCCGCCGTCGGCGCTTGCCACCTCGATGCGCAGCGCGTCGCGCTGATAGCGCTTGGCCAGCGTGATGATACCCCGCGGCATGGTCGCGGAGAACAGCAGGCTGCGCCGCTCGGGCGGGGTGGCGAGGAGAATGAACTCGAGATCCTCGCGGAAGCCGAGATCGAGCATTTCGTCGGCCTCGTCCAGCACCACGACCCGCAGCGCGGAAATGTCCAGCCGGCCGCGCTCCAGATGGTCGCGCAGGCGTCCGGGGGTGCCGACGACGATATGGGCGCCCTGGTTCAGCTGGCGCTGCTCCTGGCGCGGGTCCATGCCGCCGACGCAGGACACGATGCGCGCACCGGTGCCCGCATAGAGCCACGCGAACTCCCGCTGGACCTGTAGCGCCAGCTCGCGGGTGGGCGCCACCACCAGCGCCTGCGGCACCGTCGCGGGCGCAAATCGCTCGGCGGTGCCCAGCAGAGTCCCGGCCATGGCAAGGCCATAGGCGACGGTCTTGCCGGAGCCGGTCTGGGCGGACACCAGAAGGTCGCGTTCAGCCGCCTCGGGCGCCAGCACGGCGAGTTGCACCGGCGTCGGGTTGTTGTAATCCCGCTCGGCCAGGGCGCGGGCGAGCGCCGGGTTGGTCGTCATGAAGGGCACGGCTGGTTCCACCTATCTCGCATTATCGTCAGGCGTCGAAGGGGAGCCATCGGAAAGTGTCTGGAACGCCTTCCTAATAGGATGAGAGCCGAGATGCCAGCAATGCGCGGGCCATAACGCCGGCTGGAGAGCTTCCGTCACTGGCAACCACTCTCCCGCGCGTGTGACCGGCCCGGCGGCCGCGATCACGCCGGATGCTCATCGGCAACTCGGCTTCAATGCCTGATGAATGTCGCTTCGGCAGCCAAGGCGCCCGCCTCTCCCGGGGCCTCCGGGAGAGGATCTGCCGCCCTCAGAAGCTCCGTTCGACAGATCCATCCTCGCGAACGATGACGCAGTTCACATTACAAGCACTGACGCGCATTCCCTTGCAGTAATCGTCAAGGCTTGCGTCCGTAGACGACGACCCGCGCGCCCCGGGAGAACTGTTCATAATCGCCAGCGTCGCTCGGCAGGACGTACAGATCAGAAAAGCCGAAGCCACGCATCAGAAACAGCAGGGCGTTCAATGATGGAACCAGGGCCAAATCCGTCGACCCTCCTTCGCGCTGAGCTGCATAATCCGGCGTCAACCCAAACACACCTTCGATGGGACGAAGGCTATCATAATGCCCATCCTCGATCCGGCCAGCTATGTCATAAGGAAACACCTGGGTTTCGATCAGAATGTGCTTCCTGGACATCTGGCTGGCCAGCCGCAGGGTGTGAATTGGATTCTCCATATGGTAAATCAAGCCATAAAGGAGAACGAAATCAGCCACCTGTTCCGGGTCGAACAGCATGCGCTGCATATCCGCTTCGACATATTCCACATTCTTGATGCCGAGTGCTTGCGTGATGAGCCACGCAGCATCGCGGCTGGACTTACGGATTTCATAGCCGCGCACGGCCTTGAAATGCCGAGCAAGTTCTAAAGAATAATAACCTTCATGGGACGCAAAATCGAATGCGGTCAATTTATGCGCATCGGGAACATGGTCGCGGATAACCCGCAGCATTTTATCCCGCCGAGAGGTGTGGATAGGCAGAATCGATTCCGGAATATTGGTAGCAGTTCGCGTGCCATCGGGAAGATCGAATTCATAAAACCAGATGCGATCTTTGATCTGCTGTAAAATTTCTTCGTTCTGCATCATTTATTTATCGACGACTCTTCAATTTGACTGGACTCGGAATATCCGAACAGCGTTCTTGCGCTGATCGACGGATCGGATTTTACAAAAACCGCTCAGATGTATGGGATTGGAAGCCCTCCGCGCCAGCACGGACACAGGCCGATCGCGGCGGGGAGCTTCTTCCAGCTCGCGCGCGGTGATTTGGGTCGCCTGCGCCGACAAACAGCCTCTCGGCCTGCTCCTGCTTTTGGCGGGCCGGCGGCCAAGGCCGCGGTCGGTCAACGGTCAAATCAGAATTATCTTGGCGTGCCGCTAACTTGATCGCCCCAGCACCGCACACGACCGGCGCTCCGAATGCCCTCAATGTGAACGTCGACTCCAACGACGGATAGACTGACTTATCCCTCGGCGTCGCGTTGCGCAGAGCCAGGCCAGTCAGCGGCATCTGCGAGCACCTCCTGCATGGGCATGACCCTAATACCTCACCGCAGGCGAGATTCAAATTGATCTCAGGGAACCCCACCGCTCTTACCGCTCTCTTAGGCATTTGATTTTTTGCGCTTCTGAGTGCCTCAGAGACGGCCCTGGAAGCCGATATGGTGCCGCAGAAGGGATTCGAACCCCCGACCCACGCATTACGAATGCGTTGCTCTACCAGCTGAGCTACTGCGGCACGCCCTCCTCATACGGATTGCGCGCCGTGTTTTCAAGGCTGCGCGACATGAAATGAGCATCGTCGGCGTTCCGTCCACATCCTGCGGAACGGCAATCCGGCGCACACCCGCCTCACACCACCTGCCGCAGCCCCGGCACGGCGCGCACCAGCCGATCGACCGGCTCGCAGCCGACGGTTTCGCGGGCATAGGCCACGGTCTCGCGCACGGCCGCCTGCACCTGGGGCATGGTGAGGCCGAGGGCCATCATCCGGTCCGCCACCTGCATCAGCCGCCCCATGCCGCCGAAGTGGCGCTCGGAGGCCGGAAGCGCGGGCTCGCAGGGGATCTCCGAGACCAGCTCCGGAATCCAGGGATGCGCGTCCAGCAGCGGCTGCATGACCTCCGCCGGCGCCTCATGGTCGAGGAAATGGAGCACGAGGCCCACCACCCCCCGCGCGGTGGCTGGGGTGAGGTTCAGCCGGGCCGTCAGCCGGGCGACGAGTTCGTCCATGCTCGCTCCTCGAACCGAGTTCGAGGCCCCCGCCGCACCTGAAGCGCCCGCCGGACCTCACGCGGGGCGCACCTTGCCCGCGGCGGTGGCGGGGCGCAAGGGGCGACCTCCCGCGCCACCGCCGGCAAGCTTGCCCCCGTGCGGGAAAGCGCGCGACAACATGGCATCCGACTCAGCCCTTCCCGAGGAAGCGGCCGGGGATGTTTCCAGGGAGATGTACCCATGACGCTCCAGGCCCCAGCATCGAGCCCTGACGTGGACGGCAAGATCTTTCTTGGAAAGGTGCTTCCCCCCGCGCAGGGAGCAGCAGCCAAGCCCGCCAGGAGCGCGAAGGGCGCGGGCAAGGCGGACACGGCCGGCGTCGTGGAGGCCGGCGAATACCTCACCCTGCGCCTCGCGAACCGCCACGGCCTGGTCACCGGCGCCACCGGCACCGGCAAGACCGTGACGCTGCAGGTGATGGCGGAGGGCTTCTCGCGCGCCGGAGTGCCGGTGTTCGCGGCCGACATCAAGGGGGACCTCTCCGGCATCGCCGTGCCGGGCGAACCGAAGGACTTCCTGCTCTCGCGCGCCGCCGAAGTCGGCATCACCTACACGCCGGACAGCTTCCCCGTGATCTTCTGGGACATGTTCGGGGATCAGGGGCATCCGGTGCGGGCCACGGTGTCGGAGATGGGGCCGCTGCTGCTCTCCCGCCTCATGAGCCTGAACGACACCCAGGAGGGCGTGCTCAACATCGTCTTCCGCATCGCCGACGAGCAGGGCCTGCTGCTGCTGGACCTGAAGGACCTCCGCGCCATGCTCGCCCACGTGGCGGAGAACGCGGCGGAGCTCACCACCCAGTATGGCAATGTCTCCACCCAGAGCGTCGGCGCCATCCAGCGCCAGCTTCTGATGCTGGAGAACCAGGGCGCCGACAAGTTCTTCGGCGAACCGGCGCTGGACATCCGCGACATCATGCGTGTGGACCGCTCCGGCTACGGCACCATCTCCATCCTCGCGGCGGACAAGCTGATGGGCGCGCCGCGCCTTTATGCCTGCTTCCTGCTGTGGCTGCTGGCGGAGCTGTTCGAGCAGTTGCCCGAAGTGGGCGATCCGGACAAGCCCAAGCTCGTCTTCTTCTTCGACGAGGCCCACCTGCTCTTTGACGAGGCGCCCAAGATCCTCCTGGAGAAGGTGGAGCAGGTGGTGCGCCTGATCCGCTCCAAGGGGGTGGGCGTCTATTTCGTCACCCAGAACCCGCTCGATGTGCCGGAAAGCGTGCTGGCGCAGCTCGGCAACCGGGTGCAGCACGCGCTGCGCGCCTTCACCCCGCGGGACCAGAAGGCGGTGAAGGCGGCGGCCGAGACCTTCCGCCCGAACCCGGCGCTCGATACCGCCCAGGTCATCATGGAACTGGGCAAGGGCGAGGCCCTGGTCTCGACGCTCGAAGGCAATGGCGTGCCCTCCATCGTGCAGCGCACCCTTGTGCGCCCGCCCGCGGCCCGAGTCGGGCCGCTGACGCCGGCCGAGCGGGCGGCGATCATGGCGAAAAGCCCGGTGGGCCATGTCTATGACACGGCGGTGGACCGCGAATCCGCGTTCGAACGCCTACAGAAGAAGACCGATGACGCGGCTGGCGCACCCTCGGGCGAAACCGCCGCGCCCGCTCCCTCCGGTGGCGGCGGTTTCCTGGATTCGGTGCTGGGCACCGTGCTCGGCCTGCCGGAGGTGAAGCCCGAGACGACGACCCCGAAGACCGCCGGCCGCGCCGGCACGGCGAAGGGCGGCGGCACCAGCGTGCCGAGGAGCGGAACGTCCAGCCGCTCCTCCACCCGCATGTCCACAACCGAAGTGGTTGTGCGGCAGGTGGCCCGCTCGGTGGCGACCCAGGTGGGCACGCAGCTCGGGCGCGCGATTCTGCGCGGGATACTCGGAAGCATTAGCCGCTAACGCAGCGAACGCGCCCCGCGGCGTTTCCGCCTGCGGTCAAGCTCAAGAAAAGAGCGGCTAAAAAGTGACACCTGACCCAGGTAGGGAGCGGTTGCTTCATGCACGCATAACAGGTATCTTGAAAGTGCACCGGTGGGATTGCGGGGTCCCATCGGAGAAAGCGCTGAATAATGCGTCTCATCTTGGTCATTGCCGGATGGACGCGATTTCAAATGGAGCGCCTCATGAAGGTGTTGCCCACCGCCCGCATTCTCCTCGTTGATTCCCAGGTCGAGCGTCGCATGGCGCTTCGAGAAGCCCTCACGGCATTTGGCGTGGGCGGCGTTCTGGAAGCCGCGAGCCTCGAAGAGGTCGCCCAGGCGCCCTCCCCCCTCATGGCCGATGTGCTCGTCGTGCAGGTGAACGACCCCGAGCAGGTTCCGGACAACCCTTTCCGCGATGGCGCGGGCGCCCCGGCGATCCTGATCGCCGATGTGCCGGCCCAGGCGCTGGTCCGCTCCGCGGTGCGCGGTGGCTATGAAGCCGCGCTGGGCGCGCCGCTGGCGCCGCGCCTGCTTTACCGCCGTATCGGTTCCGTAATGCAGCGTGCGCGTCGCGTAGGCCGCATCGGCGCCGCGGCGTTACCGGCCACCGCAGAACCGGTTCCGGCCGAAGGCGGCCATGCCGCTGTGCTCTCTCCCCTGAGCTGACACGACAGCGGGGACGCCGAAACGGCGTTCCCCGGCCTGTCTCGCCCTCGAAGGCGGCATTCCCCTGGCGGCAGTGGCCCTGCTTTCGCGCAACGGTAGGTAAGCTGTCGCGCACCGTCGTGCTGCGGCAAGACATCGGATCTGACGGGGCACGGCGTGTTTCTTGCGGCTCCACCGCAAGGCAGGGCGGTCCCCTGTGTCTCCCGCCATGTTCGCCCCCTGATTCCCCCCTGACAGCGGGTGCCGGACGTGGCCTGTTCGGGCCAGCACCACCGTTTGCCCGGCGCATCCGTGCGGCCTGCCCCATGGACGGCACCCGGCTCCGGCTCACTGCCTTCCGGAAAGCAAGGCTTGAAGAAAGCTTGCGCGGGTCGCGCGCACGCGCGAGCATCCGGCCCGAGTCACGCGGCGTCGGTCGCCGCCCCGTGGCGGGAGCAGCCTTGAGGTGTGCATGCCGCATGCCCTCCCGGCCTCCCTGCGGGGTAACCTGGAGGCTCCGCCCGCATGCGGCGGCACCGGGCGGGCGCGCGGCGGGATGTGGAAGGCGGGGCCTCGGCCTCGCAAAGGCGGAGGGTGAGATGGTGGCAGTGGATCAGGCGTTGCAGGCGGTGGACGGCGGGCGCGATGCGGCCCTGGCGCGGCTGTTCGAGTTCCTGCGCATTCCGTCCATCTCCACCGATCCCGTCCACAAGGACGCCTGCCGCGCCGCCGCGCAATGGGCCGCCGCGCAGCTCACGGAACTGGGCTTCGCCGCGCAGGTGCACGAGACGGCGGGCCACCCGGTGGTGGTGGGCCGCACCGATACCGGCGCCGCCCGGCGGGTGCTGTTCTACGGCCACTACGACGTGCAGCCCGTGGACCCGCTGGACCTGTGGCAGACGCCCCCCTTCGAGCCCCGCTTCGGCGAGACGCCGGACGGGCGCCGCACCATCGTCGCCCGCGGGGCGGCGGACGACAAGGGACAGGTACTGACCTTCCTGGAGGCCCTGCGTGCCATCAAGGCCACCACCGGCCGCCTGCCGGTGGACGTGACCGTGATGCTGGAGGGCGAGGAGGAATGCGGCTCCCCCAGCCTGCCGGCCTTCCTTGCCGGCAATGGCGACGCGCTGAAGGCCGACATCGCGCTGGTGTGCGACACGGGCATGTGGGATGCGCGCACGCCGTCCATCACCACCTCCCTGCGCGGCATCCTGCACACCGAGCTCACCATCACGGGCGCGAACCGCGACCTGCATTCGGGCCTCTATGGCGGCGCGGCCGCCAACCCCGCGCACGTGCTCGCGAAGATCATCGCCGACGTGCATGACGCGGACGGGCGCGTCACCATCCCCGGCTTCTACGATGATGTGCGCGAGCCGCCGGCAGAGGTCCGCGCGCGCTGGGCGCAGCTCGGCCTCACGGCGGAAGGCTTCCTCGGCCCGGTGGGTCTCGGCCGCTCCATCGGCGAGAGCGACCGGATGCTCATCGAGCAGATCCAGTCCCGCCCCACCTTCGAGGTGAACGGCATCTACGGCGGCTATACGGGCGAAGGCTCGAAGACCATCATCCCCTCGAAGGCCACCGCCAAGATCTCCATCCGCCTGGTGGCCGACCAGGACCCGGCGAAGATCCGCGACGCGTTCGCGGCCTTCGTCGCCGCGCGCGTGCCGGCGGATTGCAAGGCCGAGCTCGGCAAGGGCGAAGGCTCGCGCGCCTTCCTCGTGCCGCCGGAGAGCCCGGACCTCGCCAAGGCCGCCGCCGCGCTGGAGGCGGAATGGGGCGTGAAGCCGGTCACCATCGGCACCGGCGGCTCCATTCCCATCGTCGGCCAGTTCAAGGCCCTCCTGGGGGTGGACACGCTGCTCATCGGCTTCGGCCTCGACGACGACCGCGTGCACGCGCCCAACGAGAAGTACGACCTCACCTCGTTCCACAAGGGCACGCGCAGCTGGGTGCGAATCCTCGAGGCCATGGCCTGAGAGGGCAACAGCGGGCTTTTCTCCGCTTTCCCCGGAGTTCACCGCTGTGGATGATCTCTCTTCCCGCCCGAAGGTGGCGGGAAGGGACTCGTGAACCCTCGCCTGCTAAACGAGACCCCCAAGCCGTGGACTCGTGACCATGCTCGATCTTCCGAACGCGGGGGAAATCGTCCCCACCTACCGTCAGGCGCCCCATAACCTGGAGGCGGAGCAGGCGCTGCTCGGCGCCATCCTGGTGAACAACGAGGCGTTCTACCGCGTCTCCGACTTCCTGGAGCCGCGCCATTTCTACGAGCCGCTGCACGGCAAGCTGTTCGAGGTGGTCGGCGCCCTCATCCGGGCGAACAAGATCGCCACCCCGGTGACGCTCAAGACCTTCCTGCCGGCGGACCTCGACGTCGCCGGCCTCACCGGTCCGCAATATCTCGCGCGGCTGGCTGCGGAAGCCACCACTATCATCAATTCCGAGGACTACGGCCGCGCCATCTATGACCTCTCGGTGCGCCGCGACCTCATCCGCATCGGCGAGGAGATCGTCAACGAGGCGTTCGACGCCACGGTGGACACCACGCCCCAGGAGCAGATCGAGCAGGCGGAAAAGCGCCTGTACGAGATCGCCGAGAGCGGGCGCTACGACGGCGGCTTCCTGAAGTTCGGAGACGCGCTGCGCGAATCGGTGGACATGGCCTCCAAGGCCTTCCAGCGCGACGGGCACCTCTCCGGCATCGCCACCGCCCTCGACGACCTCGACCAGCACATGGGCGGCCTGCAGCCTTCCGACCTCGTCATCCTCGCGGGGCGCCCGGCCATGGGCAAGACCTCGCTCGCCACCAACATCGCGTTCAACATCGCCGCCGCCTATCGCGGCGAGCAGAAGCCGGATGGCTCCATCGAGGCGGTCTCGGGCGGCGTGGTCGGCTTCTTCTCGCTGGAAATGTCCTCCGAGCAGCTCGCCACCCGTATCCTCGCCGAGCAGGCGGAGATCGCCTCCTACAAGATCCGCCGCGGCGACATCTCGGAGGCCGAGTTCTCCAAGCTCGCCGCCGCCGCCCAGACCATGCAGCAGATCCCGCTCTACATCGACGACACCGGCGGCATCTCCATCGCCCAGCTGGTGGCGCGGGCGCGGCGGCTGAAGCGCCAGCGCGGGCTCGATTTCATGGTGGTGGACTATCTCCAGCTCCTGTCCGGCTCCGGCAAGTCCGCGTCCCAGGGCCGCGTGCAGGAGATCACCGAGATCACCACCGGCCTCAAGGCCTTGGCGAAAGAGCTGCAAGTGCCCATCATGGCGCTGTCACAGCTTTCGCGTCAGGTGGAAGCGCGCGACGACAAGAGGCCCCAGCTTTCGGACCTTCGCGAATCCGGCTCCATCGAGCAGGACGCCGACGTGGTCATGTTCGTGTTCCGCGAGGAATATTACCTCAAGAACAAGGAACCCAAGCCGGGCACAGAGGAGTGGTTCAAGTGGGAGATCGAGATGAAGGCGGCCGAGAACACGGCCGAAATCATCATCGGGAAGCAGCGCCACGGCCCGACGGGAACGGTGAAGGTGCACTTCGAGCCGCAGTTCACCCGGTTCTCGAATCTGGCGCGGGAAGATCACCTGCCGGAGCGCCATTGAGCGCGGACACCACGGCCGAGGCCGGCGCCATCCTCACGGTGGATCTCGGCGCCATCGCCGACAACTGGCGCACGCTCGCCGCCCGCGCCGCTCCGGCGGAATGTGCGGCGGTGGTGAAGGCCAATGCCTACGGCCTCGGTATCGACCAGGTGGCACCGACCCTGTGGCGCGCCGGCGCGCGCACCTTCTTCGTCGCGCACCTGAAGGAGGCCGTGCATCTGCGCGCCCTCCTGCCCGAAGCCACCATCTATGCGCTCAACGGCCTGCTGCCCGGCACTGCGGTTACGTTCGCCACGCACGACATCCGCCCGGTGCTGGGCTCGGAGCCGGAGATCGCGGAATGGGACGCCCACTGCCGCGTGGAGGGGGCGGACCTGCCCGCCGCCATCCACGTGGATACCGGCATGCATCGCCTCGGTGTCACCCTGGAGCAGGCCGCGCGCCTCGCCGAAGGGCGCGCCGCGCTCGGCTTCGCGCCGAGCCTCGTCATGAGCCACCTCGCCTGCGCCGACACGCCGGGCCATGCCCTCACCGCGCATCAGCAGCAGGTGTTCACCGATGTGGCACGGCGTTTCGCCGGTGTCCGGGCCTCGCTCGCCAATTCCGCGGGCACGCTGATGGGCGAGGGCTTCCGCTTCGATCTCGTGCGGCCGGGCATCCTGCTCTATGGCGGCGGCGCCATCGCGGGCGAGCCGGCGCTGAAGCCCGTGGTGCGTCTTGAGGCGCGGGTGATCCAGGTGAGCCACGCGCCCGCCGGCGAAACGGTGGGCTACGGCGCCACCGAGCGCCTGCAGCGCGACAGCCGCCTCGCCACCGTCCACATCGGCTATGCCGACGGCTTCTTCCGCGCCGCCGGCTCCACCGATGCCCGCAAGGGCGCCGATGCCGTGCTCGGCGGCCGGCGCTGCCCGCTGGTGGGGCGCATCTCCATGGACCTCGCCACCCTCGACATCACGGACCTGCCGCGAGAGGCGGTGACCCGCGGCGACACGGCGGTGTTCCTGGGCGATGGAATCGGCGTGGACGAGCTGGCGCAGAAGGCCGGCACCATCGGCTATGAGGTGCTCACCGCCCTCGGCGGGCGCTACCTGCGCCGCTACATCGGCGGCTAGGGTCTCCACCTGGCAGCGCTGCCCGCCGGCGGTATCCACGGGCGTCACTCGGGTGTCACGGCCTCCTGTCAACCAAGGGAGGATCGCCGATCGGGCGGTCCTCCGATGGTTGAATGGAGACGTTCATGTCGCAAGCCGCGACGCCGCGCCACGCCGCCCCGGCGGGGGGCCATCACCACACTTCATCCCGCCGCGCGTCCATGGATCGAGACCATGGCCTCCTGGAAATCTTCCTGTTCTTCGCCCTGCTGATCGGCGGGCTGGGCTTCACCGGCTTCTCCATCTGGCGGGACGTTGTGGATTCGGGCACCGACACCCTGGCGGTGCTGCCCTTCATCCTGCTCGTGGTCGCGCTGCTGATCGCGCTCGGCTTCGAGTTCGTGAACGGCTTCCACGATACCGCCAACGCGGTCGCGACCGTCATCTACACCAATTCGCTGCCGGCCCATTTCGCGGTGGTCTGGTCGGGCGCCTGGAACTTCCTCGGCGTGCTGGTGTCGTCGGGCGCGGTGGCGTTCGGCATCGTCTCGCTGCTGCCGGTGGAGCTGATCCTGAACGTGGGCTCCGGCGCCGGCATGGCGATGGTGTTCGCGCTGCTGATCGCGGCCATCGTGTGGAACCTCGGCACCTGGTCTCTCGGCCTGCCGGCGTCGTCGTCCCACACCCTCATCGGCTCCATCATCGGCGTCGGCATCGCCAACCAGATCGTGCAGGGCCGCGACGGCACCTCGGGCGTGGACTGGGGGCAGGCCGCGAACGTGGGCTATGCGCTCCTGTTCTCGCCGCTCATCGGCTTCATCGCCGCCGGCCTGATGCTGCTGACGCTGAAGCTCACCGTGAAGAACCCCGCGCTCTATCGCGCGCCGGAGGGCCACAAGCCGCCGCCGTGGTGGATTCGCGGCCTGCTGGTGCTCACCTGCACCGGCGTGTCCTTCGCCCACGGCTCCAACGACGGGCAGAAGGGCATGGGGCTCATCATGCTGATCCTCATCGGCATCGTGCCCACGGCCTACGCGCTGAACCGCGCCGTGAACGTGGAGGAAGTGACCCAGTTCCGCGCCATCGCCCAGGCGACGGAAGCCTCGCTGGTGGCGGCTTCCGGCGGCGTGCAGGCCCCTGCCGATCCGCGCGCGGCGCTCACCGCCTTCGTGCGCGACCACGAGCCGACCGCGCAGACCGTGCCGGCCCTCGCCCAGGTGACGCGCGAGATCTCCGACATGGTGGCGACCCACGAGACCCTCGCCCAGGTGCCGGCGGCCTCCGTCTCCAACATGCGCAACGACATGTACCTCGCCTCGGAGACCATCCGGGTGATGAACAAGATCGGCGCGCCCAAGCTCGACGCCAACGCCCGCGACAACCTCAGCGCCTTCAAGCGCCAGCTCGACCAGGCCACGAAGTTCATCCCCATCTGGGTGAAGATCGCGGTCGCCATCGCGCTGGGCCTCGGCACCATGGTGGGCTGGAAGCGCATCGTGGTCACCGTGGGCGAGAAGATCGGCAAGACCCACCTCACCTACGCCCAGGGCGGCGCCGCCGAAGTGGTGGCCATGGCCACCATCGGCGCGGCGGACATGTACGGCCTGCCGGTGTCCACCACCCATGTGCTGTCCTCCGGCGTGGCCGGCACCATGGCGGCCAACAACTCCGGCCTCCAGATGTCCACCGTGCGCAACCTGCTCATGGCCTGGGTGCTCACCCTGCCGGCGGCCATCCTGCTCTCCGGCGGCCTCTACATGGTGCTGCGCCAGATCATGTGACGGCGCAGGCGGAACGACACGAGATGCGGCCGGAGCGGCACCCCCGCTCCGGCCGTATCCGTTTACGGTGCATGAAGCCGCCGCCCCTTGCGGATACAGGCTTCCCGCACCACTCCTTAAGCAAAAATTAACCATGTCGCGGCCATGATGAAGCCACGCCCGAAGCTGGCTGAGGGTCGCAGGTTCTCGATGCGGCGCGCAGAAAGACTGCGCCGGGCATCGCGGGCTCCTGCCCGACCTCCCAGCGAATGACCCTGGCGTCTGCGCTTTCGTGGAGAGGCCCCATGTCGGATCAACTCGATCTTTCTCCGGAACACACCGGTCTCATCGACCGTTTCGTCGCCTCGGGCCGCTTCGAGGGGCCCCAGGCCGTCATCGGTGCCGCCCTGGCGCTGCTCGAAGGCCGCGAGCGCGAGCGCGCCGAGAAGCTGAGCGTGCTGCACGACGCCATCTCCACCGAGATGGAGGCCACCTTCCGCGAGATCGAGCAGCTCATCTCCACCGGCCTCGGCGCCTTCAGCGCCCCGGCCCTGCGCGAGGCCTGCTGAGTCTCCGCCCACCCCCGGAATCGGCGGGCGATGATGTAAGCTCCCGCCGGGCGTGACGGATTCGGCCGCCGCGCCCGAGCGGAACCCTCCATGGCCAAGCGCGACCACACCTTCGTCTGCCAGTCCTGCGGCGCCGTCTACACGCGATGGCAGGGCAAGTGCGATGCCTGTGGCGCCTGGAACACCATTTCCGAAGAGGTCGCCGTCGCGGCCTCCGTGCCTGCCGCCCAGCGCTCCTCCCGCAAGGGCCGCGCCTTCGCGCTGGAAAGCCTGGAGGGCGCCGGCAATCCCGCCCCCCGCCTCGTCTGCGGCATCGGCGAGCTCGACCGCGTGGCCGGCGGCGGTTTCGTGCCCGGCTCCATCCTGCTCATCGGCGGCGATCCCGGCATCGGCAAGTCCACCTTGCTGGTCCAGGCCTCCGCCGCCCTCGCCGCGCGCGGGCTGAACGTGGTCTATGTCTCCGGCGAGGAGGCGGTGGACCAGGTGCGCATGCGCGCCCAGCGCCTCGGCCTCGCCGGCGCGAAGGTGGGCCTCGCCGCCGAAACCAACGCCGAGAACATCCTCGCCACCCTTTCCAGCGGCCCGCCGGTGCAGGTGGTGGTCATCGATTCCATCCAGACCATGTGGTCGGACAGCGTGGAATCGGCCCCCGGCACGGTGACCCAGGTGCGCACCTCGGCCCAGCTCCTGGTGCGCTACGCCAAGCAGACGGGTGCCTGCGTGATCCTGGTGGGCCATGTCACCAAGGACGGGCAGATCGCCGGCCCGCGGGTGGTGGAGCACATGGTGGACGCTGTGTTCTCCTTCGAGGGCGACGGCGGGCACCAGTTCCGCGTGCTGCGCGCGCAGAAGAACCGCTTCGGCCCCACCGACGAGATCGGCGTGTTCGAGATGACCGGCGGCGGCCTGCGCGAGGTGGCCAACCCCTCAGAGCTGTTCCTCTCGAACCGGGACCTGGGCGCCCCCGGCACCGCCGTGTTCGCGGGCATGGAGGGCACGCGGCCGGTGCTGGTGGAGATCCAGGCGCTGGTCGCCCCCTCCTCCCTCGGCACGCCGCGCCGGGCGGTGCTGGGCTGGGACCCCAACCGCCTCTCCATGGTGCTGGCGGTGCTGGATGCCCGCTGCGGGGTGCGGCTCGGCGGGCACGATGTCTATCTCAATGTCGCCGGCGGCTTCCGCATCAACGAGCCGGCGGCAGACCTCGCGGTGGCGGCGGCGCTGGTCTCCTCCCTCACCGGGGCGCCGCTGCCGGCGGAAGCGGTCTATTTTGGCGAGGCAAGCCTTACCGGGGCGGTGCGGCAGGTGTCCCAGGCACCGGCGCGGCTGAAGGAGGCAGCGAAGCTCGGCTTCGCGCGTGCCGTCATCCCCGCCGGCGGCCAGGATGGATCGGCCGCGCCGGTGGAGGTGGAGGCGGTCTCCTCCCTGGCGCAGCTCGTGGCCGCCATCGCCGCCCGCGCACCGCGAAAGGCAGCCATGCGCCCGGCTCAGGGCGGAGGGAGCGGGCGTCCCCGCGTGGCCTCCGGCGCCGGCGGGGCGGACATGGACGACGACTGACGAAACGGGGAGATGACGAGGCGGGATACGCGAGCTATATGACCCGCGCGGCGCGCTCCGCATGAGGTGGAGCGGCAGGGTGCGCTTGTCCCGCGCACCACCGACCACGGATCGATGCACCAATGCCTGTCACCCTACTGGACATCATTGTCATTTCCGTGATGCTGATTTCAGGCGTCCTCGCCATGGTGCGCGGCCTTTTGCGTGAAGTGCTCAGCATCCTGTCGTGGGCTGTCGCCGCGGGCGTCACGCTCTTCTTCTACAAGCCCGTGCTGCCTTACGTGAAACAGTACATCTCCCAGGACACGGCGGCCCTCGCCGCGACGGTGGGATTACTTTTCCTCGGCACGCTGCTCATCGCCTCCATCATCACGGCGCGCATCTCCGATCTGGTGCTCGACAGCCGAATCGGCGCCCTCGACCGCACCCTGGGCTTCCTGTTCGGCCTCGCCCGCGGGCTGCTCGTGATGGTGGTCGCCTTCCTGTTCTTCAACTGGCTGGTGCCCTCCAAGAACCAGCCGGCGTGGGTGGCGGACGCAAAAACCCGCCCCGCCCTGCAAAGCACGGGCGAGTGGCTGATGGCCCAGTTGCCGGATGACCCTGAAAACACCATCTTGAACAAGCTAAAGAAGCAACCCACCCCTGAAGAAGGGGAAACCCCCGCGGCCCCGGCGGGGAACCAGCGTTCCGGCAACGCAGGCTCGGGTTCCGGGGCTCAAGGCACGGCGGCGGGCGCCGCCCAGGGAGCCCAAGGAAGTCAGGGTCAGGGAAGCCAGGGGTCCGCGGGCTATCGGCGCACGGACCAGCAGGGCTTCGATCAGTTGCTTGAGAGCACGCGCGGCACCGGCCAATAGGGCCGCCGAGCGGAGGTGCAAGATGGACAATATGGACGCGGGCGGCATGAACGGCGCAGGCGCATACGCGCGCTCTTCCTCGACGATCGACCTCGACCTCGACGGCGACCGGCTGCGCGAGGAATGCGGCGTCTTCGGGATCTACAACCATCCCCACGCCGCGGCGGTGACGGCCATCGGCCTGCACGCCCTGCAGCATCGCGGACAGGAAGCCGCCGGCATCGTCTCCTTCGATGGCCGGCGTTTTCATTCGGAGCGGCGCCTGGGCCTGGTGGGCGACGCCTTCTCCGACGCCGCCGTCATCGATCGCCTGCCCGGTGATTCCGCGGTCGGCCACGTGCGCTATTCCACCACCGGCGAAACCTTGCTGCGCAACGTGCAGCCGCTGTTCGCGGAGCTGGACTCCGGCGGCTTCGCGGTGGGCCACAACGGCAACCTCACCAATGGCCTCACCCTGCGCAAGCAGCTCGTGCGCGAGGGAGCCATCACCCAGTCCACCACCGATACCGAGGTGATCCTTCATCTCGTGGCGCGCTCCGGCAAGCCGCGCTTCATCGACCGCTTCATCGATGCGATCCAGCGCCTCGAAGGGGCCTACTCGCTGGTGGCGCTCACCAACAAGAAGCTCATCGGCGCGCGCGATCCCCTGGGCATCCGCCCGCTGGTGCTGGGCACGCTGGACGGCTCGCCCATCCTCGCCTCCGAGACCTGCGCCCTCGACATCATCGGCGCGCGCTACGTGCGCGACGTGGAAAACGGCGAGGTCATCGTCATCGACGAGGACGGACTGCAGTCCTACAAGCCCTTCCCCGAGATGCCGGCCCGGCCCTGCATCTTCGAGTACATCTACTTCGCCCGGCCGGATTCGGTGGTGGGCGGGCGCTCCGTCTACCAGGTGCGCAAGACCTTCGGCCGGGTGCTGGCGGAAGAAGCCCCGGCCAACGCCGACGTGATCGTCCCGGTGCCCGATTCCGGCGTGCCGGCAGCCATCGGCTTCTCCCAGCACTCGGGCATCCCCTACGAGCTGGGCATCATCCGCAACCATTACGTGGGGCGCACCTTCATCCAGCCCACTCAGTCCATCCGCGACCAGGGCGTGCGCATGAAGCACTCGGCCAACCGCTCGGTGGTGGAAGGCAAGAGCATCGTGCTGGTGGACGACAGCCTCGTGCGCGGCACCACCTCCGTGAAGATCGTGCAGATGATGCGCGATGCCGGCGCCAAGGAAGTTCACTTCCGCATCGCCTCCCCGCCCATCACCCACCCGGACTATTACGGCATCGACACCCCCGACCGGGACAAGCTGCTCGCCGCCACCCACGATCTTGAGGGCATGCGCCGCTATATCGGCGCGGATTCGCTGGCCTTCCTCACGGTCAATGGCGTCTACCGCGCCATGGGCTATGAGGGCCGCGACCCGGTGCGCCCGCAGTTCACGGACCACTGCTTCACGGGCGACTACCCCACCCCGCTCACCGACCGCGCCGGCGCCGTGGGCGCGCAGCAGCTCTCCCTGCTCGCCGAAGCGAGCTGAGCCCGCACCGGGTGGCGCGATCCGCACCGCGCGCGCCCCTCCTCCGCCTGCGGCGTCGCGACCGGGGGCGACGCGGGTGGAAGGCTGGACTTTGGGCGCGATGACGGCTCATCTCGCCCCTCAACGACAACGCCCGGAGCACCCATGACCGACCTCCGCCCGGCGGGCGACAAGCCCCTCGCCGACAAGATCGCCCTCGTCACGGGCGCCACGCGCGGCATCGGCGCGGCCACCGCCATCGCGCTCGCGGGCGCGGGCGCCCATGTGGTGGCGGTGGGCCGCAGCGAGGGCGGGCTTGAGGAGCTGGACGACGCCATTACCGCCGTCGGCGGTGCCGCCACCCTGGTGCCGCTGGACCTGAAGGACGGCGAAGGCATCGACCGCCTGGGCGGCGCGCTCTACGAGCGGTATGGACGGCTCGACGTATATGTGGCGAATGCCGGCGTGCTCGGCCCCCTCTCGCCCCTCGGCCATGTGCTGCCGAAGGACTGGGACTCGACCATCGCCGTGAACCTCACCGCCAACTGGCGCTGCATCCGCTCGTTCGATCCCCTGCTGCGGCTCTCCACCACCGCCCGCGCGGTGGTGATCTCCTCCGGCGCGGCGCACAAGGCGAAGGCCTATTGGGGGCCCTACGCCATCACCAAGGCGGGGCTGGAGGCGATGGCCCGCACGTGGGCAGCGGAAGCCATCAACGGCAACCTCAAGGTGAACCTGTTCAACCCCGGCCCCATCCGCACGCTCATGCGGGCCAAGGCCTTCCCCGGCGAAGACCCCATGACCCTGCCGACCCCAGAAGAGGCGGCGGCGGCCATCCTGCCCCTGTGCCTGCCGAGTTTCGAGGAAACCGGCCGGCTCTACGACTTCCCGCAGAAGAAGCTGCTCGACTTCCAGATGCCCGCCTGACGCGCCGGGCGCGAAAACGAGAAAGGCCGCCGGGGTATCCGCGCGGCCTTTTGCTTTTTCCGGGCGTGCACGGCGGCCGGCTTCACCCAGCCGCCCGGTGCATCTCCGGCGCGACAGCCGGCTCAGCTTCAGCCATGGCGGCGGCAAGGGCGTGGCCGTAAAGCACGATGCAGGGGCCTGAAGCCCCGTCCTCCACCGCCCGGTCCACCGCCTCGGCCAAGGTGCCGATGGAGGCACGCACGACCTTTTCCTCCGGCCGCGTCGCGGCGAACACCGCCACCGCGGGCGTCGCGGGATCGATGCCGGCCGGCACAAGGCGCGCCACCAGCTCCCTCAGGGTATGGCGCGGCATGTAGACCACGGTGGTCGCCACCGGATCGGCGAGGGCCTTGAAATCGAGATCCTCGGGCAGCCGGCCGTTGCGGGCATGAGCCGTGACGAACTGGAGCCGCCGCGCATGGTCGCGATGGGTGAGGGAGGCGGCGATGCGGCTGGCCGCGCCCTGGGCGGAGGAGATGCCCGGCACCACCTCCACCGGAATGCCGGCGGCGCGGCAGGCGGCGATCTCCTCCCCCGCCCGGCCGAAGATCATGGGCTCGCCGCCCTTGAGGCGCACCACGCGGCGCCCCTCGCGGGCGAGGGCGACCATCAGCGCATTGATGTCGTCCTGCTTGCAGGACGGGCCGTAGCCGGTCTTGCCCACCAGCATCTTGCGCGCCTCGCGGCGGGTGAAATCCAGAACGGCGCCGGAAACGAGATCGTCATAGAGCACCACGTCCGCCGATTGCAGGGCGCGGACAGCCCGGAGCGTGAGCAGCTCGGGATCGCCGGGCCCCGCTCCCACCAGCACCACCGAGCCGCCGGAAACCGGCCGGGCCGCGGCGAGCAGCGCCTCGCGGTCGGCATCGACGGGTGCGCGGTTCGGCTCAGTCAGGGCCTTGGCGCTGAAGCGCTCCCAGAAGGCGCGCCGCGCCTGGGCGGAAAGACCGAGGCCGGAGAGCGTGCGCCGCCATGCGCGCGCCGCCGCCGCCCAGGCCGCGAAACCCGCCGGCAGCAACGCCTCGATCTTGGCGCGCACGGCTTGGCCAAACACCGGCGCCGCGCCATCGGTGGAAATGCCCACCACCAAAGGGGAGCGATTGACGATGGCGCCAAAGGTGAAATCGCTGAAAGCGGGCTTGTCGACCGCATTCACGGGCACGCCCGCCGCCCGCGCGGCCTGCGCGAAGCGCGCGGCCTGCGCATCATCCGCGAAGGCGCCCACCCCAAGCGACGCGCCGGAAAGATCATCCGCGCACCAGGAACGGGCGTGCAGCACCACCGCGCCGGCGGGCGGCGTTTCGGCCAGAGCCTCCAGCTCCGCGCAGGGGGCGGCGAACACCTCCACCCGGGCGTCGGCGGCGGCGAGCACCTCCACCTTCCAGGCGAGCCCGGCGCCCTCTTCCCCCGCCACCACCACGCGCCTCCCCGAAAGGCCGAAGAACACAGGCAGCCGTGCCAGGGGCGCCATGCGGCCCTGCGCGGTCGTGTCGGGACGGCGGATGAGGCCGGAAACGGCCATGGCACGAAACTCCATGAAAGGCGCCGATGGCGACCGGCACATTTCACAGAGTATGCGCACGCCTAATTCATTTCAACGCGAAAATACGTGATATTTTTATTTCACGTATTTTATACGGTCAATGCGCCTCATCCCAGTTCGCCGCCGCCCGCGCGTCCACATTCAGCGGCACGGCGAGGTGCACCGCCGGGGCGGCGGCGGTCTCCATCACATGGCGCACCAGGGGCAGGGTCTTTTCCACCTCCGCCTCGGCCACCTCGAACACCAGCTCGTCGTGCACCTGCAGCAGCATGCGGGCGGAGAGCTTCGCCGCATCGAGGGCCGGCTCCATGCGGATCATGGCGCGGCGGATGATATCCGCCGCCGTGCCCTGGAGGCGCGCATTGATGGCCGCGCGCTCGTTGAAGGCGCGGATGGAGGGGTTCTTCGCCGAAATCTCCGGATAGTGGCAGCGCCGGCCGAACAACGTTTCCACGTAGCCGTGCTCGCGGCAGAAGGCCTTGGTGGCCTCCATGTAGTCGCGGATGCCGGGGAAGCGCTCGAAATAGCGCTTGATGTACTGGCCGGCCTCCTCACGCGGAATGCCGAGCTGGTTGGCGAGGCCGAAAGCGGAGATGCCGTAGATGATACCGAAGTTGATGGCCTTAGCCCGGCGGCGCACTTCCGGCGGCATGTCCTTCACCGGCACGTTGAACATCTCGGACGCCGTCATGGCGTGGATGTCCAGCCCCTCCTGGAACGCCTGCCGCAGCGCCGGGATGTCCGCGATCTCGGCCAGCAGGCGCAGCTCGATCTGCGAGTAATCGGCCGAGACCAGCCTGTTGCCCGCCTCCGCCACGAATGCGCGGCGGATGCGCCGGCCCTCTTCCGTGCGCACCGGAATGTTCTGCAGGTTCGGATCGGAAGACGAAAGCCGCCCGGTGGTGGTGGCCGCCAGCGCATAGGAGGTGTGGACGCGATGGGTGTCGCGGTTCACGAAATTGGGCAGCGCATCCGTATAAGTGGAGCGCAGCTTCGCGAGCTGGCGCCATTCCAGGATCTTCTGCGGCAGGGGATGGCCGGTTTCCGCCAGCTCCTCCAGCACGTTGGCCTTGGTGGACCAGGCTCCGGTCGGGGTCTTGGAACCGCCCGGCAGGCCCATCTTGCCGAACAATATGTCGCCGATCTGCTTGGGGCTGCCCACGTTGATCTTCTCGCCCGCCAGCTCGGAGATCTCGTCCTCCACCCGCGCCGCGCCCTGCGCGAACTCCGAGGAAAGCCGCGCCAGGAGCGCCTTGTCGATGGCGATGCCGCGCGCCTCCATGCGCGTGAGCACGGGAATGAGCGGGCGCTCCAGGGTCTCGTAGACGGTGGTGCGGCCCTCGGCCACGAGGCGCGGCTTCAGCGCCAGCCACAGGCGCAGGGTCACGTCCGCATCCTCGGCGGCGTACCGGGTGGCGGGCTCCAGCGCCACCTTGTCGAAGGTCACGCGCGCCTTGCCCTTGCCCGCCACCTCGGTGAAGGCGATGGGCGTATGCCCGAGATGGCGCTCCGAAAGCTCGTCCATCCCGTGGCCGTTGAGGCCCGCGTCCAGCGCGTAGGAGATGCACATGGTGCAGTCGATGGGCGCGACCGTGATGCCGTAGCGCGAGAGCATCAGCACGTCGTACTTGGCGTTGTGCCCGATCTTGAGGGTGCCGGCGTCCTCCAGCATGGGTTTCAAGGCTGCGATCGCCTTCTCAAGCGGTATCTGCCCGTCCAGCAGCCCCTCGCTGAAGAGGCCGTCGCCCGCGCCCACATGGGCGAGGGGGATATAGCAGGCCTCCCCCGGCGAGAGCGCCAGGGACACGCCCACCAGATCCGCCGACATGGGATCGAGCGAGGTGGTCTCCGTATCGAAGGCCACGAATCCTTGGTCGCGCGCCTTGGCGCACCACGCCTCCAGCTCGGAAAGCGCGGTGACGGTCCGGTAGGCGCCGCGATCGACCGGCGTGGCGCGGGCGGCCTCGGCGCGGGCGCGGGCGAGATCGGAGGGCTTCAGGATGCCGTCCGCCCCGGCGTCTGCGGCCTTGCCAGCGGGCGCGCCCGCCGGTGCCGTGGGCGCCTTGCCAGCCTCCGCCCCCTCCTCCTCGCCCGCGCCGAGGGTGAACAGGCCCCGCGGCGCAAGCCTGGGGTCCGCGTCGACGGCGCTCGGGTCCACCCCATAGGCCTCCGCCACGCGGCGGGTGATGGTGGTGAATTCCATGGCCTTCAGGAAGGCGACGAGCTGGCGGGCGTCGGGCTCCTCCAGCACCAGGTCTTCCAGCGGCACCTCCACCGCCACGTCGCGCACCAGCTCCACCAGCTTCTTCGAGACGCGCGCGGCTTCCTCGTTCTCGACCAGCGACTGGCGGCGCTTGGGCTGCTTGATCTCGCCGGCGCGGGCGAGCAGCGTGTCGAGGTCGCCATATTCATTGATGAGCTGGGCGGCGGTCTTGATGCCGATGCCGGGCACACCGGGCACGTTGTCCGTGGAATCGCCGGCCAGCGCCTGCACGTCCACCACCTTCTCCGGTGGCACGCCGAAATATTCCACCACCTCGGCCTCGCCGATGCGCCGCTCCGGCCGCGCGCCGCGCCCGCCGCTCTCGCCCGAGGCGGGATCGTACATGGCCACATGGGGGCCGATGAGCTGCATCAGGTCCTTGTCGGCGGAGACGATGAGCACCTCCGCCCCCGCCTTCACCGCCTGCTGCGCATAGGTGGCGATGAGGTCATCGGCCTCGTAACGCGCCTGCTCCACCGGCACGAGGCCGAAGGCGCGCACCGCCTCCCGCATCAGCGGGAACTGGGGAATGAGCTCATCCGGCGGATCGGAGCGGTTGGCCTTGTAGGCGGGGTAGAGCGCCTTGCGGAAGCTGTCCTCGGACTTGTCGAAGATGATGGCGAGATGGGTGGGCTTGATGCCCACCGCACCGTCGCGCACGAACTGGAACAGCTTGGTGCAGAACAGGCGCACCGCCCCCGTGGGCAGCCGGTCGGAGCGGAAATTGTATTTCCGGTCCTGGTTGATGGACTGGAAATAGGCCCGGAACACGAAGGAGGAGCCATCCACCAGGAACACGCGGTCTCCGGGCTGGATGGGGCGGGGCGAAGGGGACATGGCAGGCATCCATCGTGGCGCCGGGCGGCGCGGGGCGAAGCGCCGCGCACGATGCCCCACGCCGCCCGGTGGAACAACCCCGCCGCCGCGCCGCCCCCAATCAGTGGCCGAGGGCGGCCAGCAGCAGCAGCGCGACGATGTTGGTGATCTTGATCATGGGGTTCACCGCCGGCCCGGCCGTGTCCTTGTAGGGGTCGCCCACCGTGTCGCCGGTCACGGCCGCCTTGTGGGCCTCCGATCCCTTCTCGTGGCGCACGCCGTTGCGGTCCACGAAGCCCTCCTCGATGGACTTCTTGGCATTGTCCCAGGCGCCGCCGCCGGAGGTCATGGAGATGGCCACGAACAGGCCGGTCACGATGACGCCGAGCAGCATGGCCCCCACCGCCGAGAAGGCCGCCGACTTGCCGGCCACCCCGCCGCCCGCCACCAGATACACGACGAAATAGCACACCACCGGCGAGAGCACCGGCAGCAGGGAGGGCAGGATCATCTCCTTGATGGCGGCGCGGGTCAGCAGGTCCACGGCGCGGGAATAATCGGGCTTCTCGCGGCCGGCCATGATGCCCGGCTTCTCGCGGAACTGGCGGCGCACCTCCTCCACGATGGCCGAGGCGGCGCGCCCCACCGCCGTCATGCCCATGGCACCGAACAGGAAGGGCAGGAGCCCGCCGAACAGGAGGCCCACCACCACATAGGGGTTGTCGAGGGAGAAATTGGGCGAGACTCCCGCGAAATAGGTGCCCTCCCCCGCCGTGGCGATGAAATACTTCAGGTCCTGGCTGTAGGCGGCGAACAGCACCAGGGCGCCGAGCCCCGCCGAGCCGATGGCATAACCCTTGGTGACCGCCTTGGTGGTGTTGCCCACCGCATCGAGCGCATCGGTGGACTGGCGCACTTCCTTGGGCAGGCCGCTCATCTCGGCGATGCCGCCGGCATTGTCCGTGACCGGACCGAAGGCATCGAGCGCCACGATCATGCCTGCCAGCGCCAGCATGGTGGTGGCGGCGATGGCGATGCCGAACAGGCCCGCGAGGGCATAGGCCGCGAGAATGCCGAAGATGATGACGAGGGTGGGCAGCGCCGTCGCCTCGAGCGACACCGCGAGGCCCTGGATGATGTTGGTGCCGTGCCCCGTCACCGAGGCCTGGGCGATGGACACCACCGGCCGGTGCCCCGTGCCCGTGTAATATTCGGTGATGACGACGATGGCGCCCGTCACCAGCAGCCCCACCACGCCGCACAGCAGCAGCGCCGTGCCCGTGAAGGCCGCGCCCTCCACCGGCCCGAAGCCCGGCAGCAGCCAGGTGACCGCCGCCAGCGCGAACACGGAGAGCCCGCCGGTGGCCAGAAGGCCGCGGTAGAGCGCGCCCATGATGGTGGAATTGGGCCGCAGCTTCACGAAGAAGGTGCCGGCGATGGAAGTGAGGATGCAGGCCGCGCCGATGGCCAGCGGATAAAGCTGCATCACGTGCAGGGTCCTGGGCGTCGCGGAGAAGAAGATGGCGGCGAGCACCATGGTGGCCACCACCGTCACCGCATAGGTCTCGAACAGGTCCGCCGCCATGCCGGCGCAATCGCCGACATTGTCGCCCACGTTGTCGGCGATGGTGGCGGGGTTGCGCGGATCATCCTCGGGAATGCCGGCCTCCACCTTGCCCACGAGGTCGCCGCCCACGTCCGCGCCCTTGGTGAAGATGCCGCCGCCGAGGCGGGCGAAGATGGAGATGAGCGAGGCGCCGAAGCCCAGCGCCACCAGCGCGTCCACCACCGTGCGGCTCGAGGGCGCGTAGCCGAGCGGGCCGGTGAGCACCAGGAAGTAGACGCTGACCCCGAGCAGCGCGAGGCCCGCCACCAGCAGGCCGGTGATGGCGCCCGCGGTGAAGGCGAGATCCAGCCCGGCGGCGAGGGAGCGCATGGCCGCCTGGGCGGTGCGCACATTCGCCCGCACCGACACGTTCATGCCGATGAAGCCGGCGGCGCCGGAAAGGACGGCGCCGATGGCGAAGCCCGCCGCCACCAGCCAGCCGAGCCCCAGGCCCAGCACGATGAAGATGACGACGCCCACCGCGCCGATGGTGAGGTACTGGCGCCTCAGATAGGCCGCCGCGCCCTCGGCGATGGCGGCGGCGATCTCCTGCATGCGGACGGAGCCGGGGTCCGCCTCCATGAGCCGGCGGGCCGCCAAGGCCCCGTAGACGACGGCCAGGAGGCCGCAGGCGATGATCGGCAGCAGGGCCAGCATGGAGCCACTCCTCAGCGTTTCCGAGTCTTCGTTATTATACCTGCGAGTGTGGGAGGGATGACGACAGCGAACAAGAGCCTTGCCGCGCAATTCGGGAGAAGCTCCCCGCCGACGCCGCAACGCGGCGATGCGCCCCTTCGGCGCGTTCGCCGCACGCCCCGCCTCCCCGGCGCGGGATTGACGGAAGCCCCGCGCTCGCCTAACCGGTGCCCCCTGCCCCCAACAGTTGAAGAAGCCGTCGCGCATCATGGCCGAGACCGCGCAGAAGTCGCCCCGCATTTCCTTCGTTTCCCTCGGCTGCCCGAAGGCGCTGGTGGACAGCGAGCGCATCGTCACCCGCCTGCGCGCGGAGGGCTATGAGCTGACCAAGACCCATGCGGGGGCCGATCTCGTCATCGTGAACACCTGCGGCTTCCTGGACAGCGCCAAGGCCGAGAGCCTCGCCGCCATCGGCGATGCGCTGGCGGAGAACGGCAAGGTGGTGGTCACCGGCTGCATGGGCGCCGAGCCCGAGCAGATCACCGCCGCCCACCCCGGCGTGCTGGCGGTGACCGGCCCCCAGCAATATGAAAGCGTGCTCGCCGCCGTGCACGAGGCGGTGCCGCCCCAGCACGACCCCTTCCTCGATCTCGTGCCCGACCAGGGGGTCAAGCTCACCCCCCGCCACTATGCCTATCTCAAGATCTCGGAAGGCTGCTCCAACCGCTGCACCTTCTGCATCATCCCGAAACTGCGCGGCGATCTCGTCTCCCGCCCGGCGGGCGAGGTGCTGCGCGAGGCGGAGAAGCTGGTGAAGGCGGGCGTGAAGGAATTGCTCGTCATCTCGCAGGATACCTCCGCCTATGGGCAGGACCTGCGCTATGCCCCGAGCCTGTGGAAGAGCGCCGACGGCGAGAGGGAGGTGGCGACCCGCTTCCTCGACCTCGCGGAGGCCCTGGGCAGCCTCGGCGCCTGGGTGCGGCTGCACTATGTCTATCCCTACCCGCACGTGGACGCGGCGATGGAGCTGATGGCCGCCGGCAAGGTGCTGCCCTATCTCGACATCCCCTTCCAGCACGCCAGCCCCTCGGTGCTGAAGCGCATGAAGCGCCCCGCCTCCCAGGAGAAGACCCTGGCCCGCATCGAGGCGTGGCGGGAGAAGGTGCCGGACCTCACCCTGCGCTCCACCTTCATCGTCGGCTTCCCCGGCGAGACGGAGGAGGAGTTCCAGGAGCTGCTCGACTTCCTGGAGGAAGCCGAGATCGACCGGGCGGGCGCCTTCAAGTTCGAGCCGGTGGCGGGCGCCCCCGCCAACGCGCTGGAAAACCCGGTGCCGGACGAGGTGAAGGCCGAGCGCTACGACCGCTTCATGCGCACCCAGCAGAAGGTTTCCGCCCGCCGGCTGAAGCGCAAGGTGGGCACGCGCCAGCAGGTCATCATCGATGCTGTGACCCCCTTCGGCGGCATCGGCCGCACCAAGGGCGACGCGCCGGAGATCGACGGCACGGTGAAGGTCTCCGCCCGCCGCCCGCTGCGCGTGGGCGAGATCGCCACCGTGAAGATCGACGCAGCCGGCCCCTACGACCTCTCGGGCACCGCCATCGGCTTCTGAGGCACAAAAGAAAACGGCCGGGCGAGCCCCGGCCGTTTTCTTCACGTTCACGGATGCGAGGCCGATCAGCCCTCGTCGTCGTCCGAATGCTCGGGCGGCACGAGGCCCTGGAGGCCGGCGAGCAGCTCTTCCTCGGTCATGCGGTCGAGCACGACCTCGCTGTCGTCGCCGGAGCCGCTCTCGCTGGAGGCGATCATCGGCACGGTCTCGGGCTCGGGCTCGTCCACTTCCGTGTACTTCTGGAGCGAGTGGATCAGGTCTTCCTTCAGATCCTCGGGGCTCACGGTCTCGTCGGCGATCTCACGCAGAGCCACCACCGGGTTCTTGTCGTTGTCGCGATCGATGGTAATCTGGGAACCCGAAGAGATCATGCGGGCGCGGTGGGCGGCGAGCAGCACCAGCTCAAACCGGTTGTCCACCTTGTCGATGCAATCTTCAACCGTGACGCGGGCCATGGGCTCGGCACTCCCTCATGCGCACTTGGGGCTGGATCATAGCCTGGGAAGAGGCGGTCGATACAACAATTCAACATCCGTAGCAAGCGGCTGGCACCTTTTTCGCTTGCGTTGAATCGGCCTTCGTCGGAGAAAGGCAGCGGACGGCGCGGCATACAGTCGTTCCAGCGTTATGCCCATCCCATTCCACCGGCGGACATTTTATGCAGGGCCTTGAAAAGATCGCTCTTCTCATCGACGGCGCAAATCTTTACTCCGCGACCAAGGCGCTCGGCTTCGACATCGACTACAAGCGCCTCCTGAAAGAGTTCCAGGGGCGTGGATACCTCCTGCGCGCGTTCTATTATACCACCCTGATCGAGGACCAGGAGTATTCCTCGATCCGCCCGCTGCTCGACTGGCTGGACTACAACGGCTATTCGGTCGTGACCAAGATGGCCCGCGAGTTCACCGACGCCCAGGGCCGCCGCCGTGTGCGTGGAAACATGGACATCGAGATCGCCGTCGATGCCATGGAGATCGCCGAGCACGTCGATCACATCGTGTTGTTCTCGGGCGATGGCGACTTCCGCTCGCTAGTGGAGGCGCTGCAGCGGCGCGGCATCCGCGTGTCGGTTGTGTCCACCATCTCCACCCAGCCGCCCCTCATCGCCGATGACCTGCGCCGGCAGGCGGACATGTTCATCGATCTCGTGGAGCTGCAGCCGAAGATCGGCCGCGACCCCTCCGAGCGCCAGGGCCGCATGCAGGAAACCCCGCGCTTCCTGGAACGCCGCGGCGCCCCCGCCGGCTCCGACACCGACGGCTGCTGAGCGCGCCCCATGGCGCGCGCCGCCGCAAAGGCCCTGTCTGCAATGCCCGCCGCCACGAAGGACTGCGCCTTCGAGCCCGCGGCCGACTGCCCGCTCTGCCCCCGCCTCGCCACCTTCCGCGAGGAATGGCGCGAAGCCGAACCCTCCTGGTTCAACGCGCCCGTGCCCGCCTTCGGTCCGGACACCGCGCGCCTGCTCATCGTCGGGCTCGCGCCGGGCCTGCGCGGCGCCAACCGCACCGGGCGCCCCTTCACCGGCGACTATGCGGGCGACCTGCTCTACGAAACCCTGCTCCACTTCGGGTTCGCCGCCGGCCGCTACGAGGCCCGGCCGGACGACGGGCTGGAGCTGAAGGATGCGCGCATCGTCAACGCCGTGCGCTGCGTGCCGCCGCAGAACAAGCCGACGCCGGAAGAGATCCGCACCTGCCGGCGCTTTCTCGCCCCGGCCTTCACGCATATGCCGCACCTGAAGGCGGTGGTGACGCTGGGCAAGATCGCCCACGATTCCACCCTCGCGGCCCTGGGGGCGAAAGCCTCCCATCTCAAGTTCGGCCATGGCGCCTCGGGCGAGATCGCCGGCGTCAGGGTGTTCGCGAGCTACCATTGCTCGCGCTACAACACCAACACGCGGGTGCTGACGCCCGACATGTTCCGCGCCGTGTTCCAGCAGGTCCGCGCCTTTCTCGGCTGAGGCGCGCCCGGCTATCCTGCCCGCCGGGCCTTCAGGTGCGCCAGCACCTGGGCGGCGTTCTCGTCGGGCGGGAAGACCGGGTAGAAGACATGGGAGATGGCGCCCTCATCAATGATGAGGGTGATGCGCTTCAGCAGCACCTCGCCATCCACGGTGAAGGTGGGCAGCCGCAGCGCCCCGGCGAGTTCCCGCCGATGATCTGAGAGCAGCGGAAACGGCAGGCCGAGGCGCGCCGCCGCCTCGCTCTGGTAGGCCGTGTCCTGCACGGAAAGGCCGAACACGTGCTCGACGCCGACCGCGCGCAGATCCTCGAAATGGTCTCGGAAGGCGCACGACTGCGGCGTGCAGCCCCGCGCGCCGGGAATGGCGTCCCACCCCTCCGGCAGGGCGGTGCCGGGCAGGCCCGTGCGTGGATAGACATAGACCACCGCCTTGCCCGAGAGGGCGGAGAGATCCACCCGCCGCCCGTCGGTGGCGGCCAGCCGGATGATGGGCAGCTCCAGCCCTGGCAGGTGGGCGGCCGCGCCGTCGTCCTCCGGCGCGGGAAGGTCCGTCGGCAGGCTCTGGAAATCGCTCATGGCGCCCTCGCATAGGAGATGAATTCGAGCAGGGACCCGTCCGGGTCGCGGAAATAGACGCTGCGGCCGACCCCCAGGGCGCCGAACCGCTCCACGGGCCCAAGCTCCGGCGCCACGCCATGGCGCGCGAGGTGAGCCATCGCATCCTCGATGGGGCCATCCCAGCGGAAGCACAGGTCGCTGTTGCCGGGCGCGACGGGCACGCGCGCCACCGGCGTGGGGGTGAGGCCGGGCCCATGCAGGTTGAGCTGGCGGTCCCCGAAGCGATAGACGAAGCCCGCGCCGCGCGGCAGCACCTCGGCGCCGAGCACGGCGGCGTAGAAGGCGTTCGAGACGGCGAAGTCGCTCACATGCAGCACGCAGTGATCGAGTGCCACCGGCAACGGCGCGCCTTCGCTCATCCTCCGTCCTCCCCCCCCCAGCTAGCCCCGCTCGCGCATGAGGCGCGCCTTGTCGCGCGCCCACGAGCGCTCCTTCAACGCCTCGCGCTTGTCGTGGGCCTGGCGACCCTTGGCGAGGGCGATCTCCACCTTGGCACGGCCGCGATCGTTGAAATAGATCTTCAGCGGCACCACGGTCATGCCCTCCCGCTCCACGGCATTGCCGAGCTTGGCGATCTGCCGCTTGTGGAGCAGCAGCTTGCGGGGCCGGCGGGTCTCGTGGTTGAAGCGGTTGGCTTCGAGATATTCGGGGATGTAGGCGTTGTAGAGCCACATCTCGCCGTTCTTCTGCGCGGCGTAGCTCTCGCCGATGGTGGCCTTGCCGGTGCGCAGGCTCTTCACCTCGGTGCCGGTGAGGGCGACGCCGGCCTCGAACACCTCCTCGATGGAATAGTCGAACCTGGCCCGCCGGTTCTCCGCGGCCACCTTGCGGGGGGCGTCTTTCTTCTTGTCGCTCATGCTCGGAACCTGACGCCTGCGGCTCTCGCAGACAAGGGGGCCCGCTGCGAAAAGCGGGCCCCTCCATACCGGGAGGGATCAGCCCAGGAGACCGGCGTGCTCCATGGCCGCGCGCACCACGGCGCGGGTGGCCTCGGAAACCGGGACCAGCGGCAGGCGCACCTCCTCGCCCATCTTGCCGAGCAGGGAGAGGGCATATTTGGTGGGCGTCGGGTTGGTCTCCACGAACAGCGCCGTGTGGAGCGGCATCAGCTTATCCTGGATCGACAGCGCGGCGGCGAAATCGCCCTTCAGGCATGCCGTCTGGAACTGGGAGCACAGGCGCGGCGCCACATTGGAGGTGACGGAGATGCAGCCCACGCCGCCGTGCGCCATGAAGCCGAGCGCGGTCGCATCCTCGCCCGAGAGCTGGATGAAGTCCGGCCCCAGCACCTGCCGTTGCAGCGACACCCGCGTCATGGAGGCGGTGGCATCCTTCACGCCCACGATGTTCGGGATCTCGAACAGGCGGGCCATGGTCTCCACCGACATGTCGATCACCGACCGGCCGGGGATGTTGTAGATGAAGATGGGCAGGTCCACCGCCTCGGCGATGGCCTTGAAGTGGCGGTAGAGCCCTTCCTGGGTAGGCTTGTTGTAATAGGGCGTCACCACCAGCAGGGCGCTCGCGCCCACCTTCTGGGCGTGCACGGCGAGGTCGACCGCCTCGGCGGTATTGTTGGAGCCGGCGCCGGCGATGACGGGCACGCGGCCGGCCGCCTGCTCCACCGCCCAGGCCACCACCTTGTTGTGCTCATCGTGGGTCAGGGTCGGGCTCTCGCCGGTGGTGCCCACCGGGACGAGGCCGTGGGTGCCCTCGGCGATCTGCCAGTCCACGAACGCGCGAAACGCTTTTTCGTCCAGCGCCCCGTCGCGGAACGGAGTGACAAGGGCGGTGAAGGAGCCGCGAAACGGCGACGGGGACGGGATGGGCGACATGGCGAGCGCCTTGGTTCCTGGAAAGCTGGGTGGGGTTGCGGACACAAGTCCCGGATGACGGCATTGTGATGACGCCGACGGTGCCGTGCGGAGCCGCCGGCCGGGACGGCGCGGAAAGGTTCCCATAGCCTGTCGCGGGCCTTCCGGGAAGAGGCTCGGCGCAAGCAGCCGCGCGGTCGTGCTTTTGCCGCGTTCGCCCGACAGGTTGCAACGCCTGGGTGAGGCGCGCGGATCACGCGCAAGCCGGATCGGAGGATCTGGTTAGGGTTTCGTCAAGACGCCTCGCCCAACATGGCGGCCACCATTTGAGAGCGCCCCGCAAAGCGAGGAATTCTGATGTCGCCCTTTTCGAGCCTGATTTCCGCGAGCGCCCTGGCGATCACGATCGCCCTGGCCGGCGTCGCGAACGCAGCCACGGAAGCGACGCCGGCACCCGCCTCGAAGCCCGCCGCCGCCAAGTCCTCCAAGGCCACCCCGGCCAAGGATGCAAAGGACGCCAAGAGTTCCGGCAAGTCCGCGAAGGACACGAAGTCGAGCAGCGCCAAGCCTTCCAAGGACAAGCCCGGCGCTCACCAGAAGGCCGAAACCAAGCCGGCTCCCAAGAGCACCGCGTCCGCCAAGCCCGCCCCGGCGGCGAAATCCGCCTCCCTCGCCGCGCCGGCGCGCGTCGCCCCCGTGTCCCTGCCTTCCGGGGAGATGAGCACGCTCAGGAGCGCGGTCTCCGCCGCGCGGAACGGGCGCGCGGCCGAGGCCATGGCCGCCGCCCGCCAGCTCGACGACCCGGTGGCGCGCAAGCTGGTGACCTGGCTCGTCATCCGCCACGCGCCCAACGACCTCGGCTTCGAGAACATCTCCGAGTTCCTCAAGGAGGAGCCCGACTGGCCGACCCCCTCCACCCTGCGCCAGCGTGCCGAGCGCGTGCTGTTCCAGGAGAATCGGGACCCCGGCCGCACCCGCGCGTTCTTCGCCGAGCGCCCGCCCATCACCGGCGAGGGCAAGGTGGCGCTCGCCCGCGCGCTCATCGCCAGCGGCGACCGCAAGGACGCCGTGGACTGGGTGCGCGAGGCTTGGCGCGAGGACCAGCTCAACGAGAGCTTCGAAGCCAAGATCATGGACGAGTTCGGCTCGGTGCTCACCCGCACCGACCACAAGCTGCGCGCCGACCGCTTCAGCTACAAGCCGGACAGCGAACGGGCCCTGCGCGCCGCCTCGCGCGCGGGATCGGACGTGGTGGCGCTCACCAAGGCGCGGCTCGCCATCGCCCGCAAGGAGCCCAACGGCAGCGCCCTCTTGGCCGCGGTGCCCTTCACCCTCGCCAATGATCCCGCCTATCTGTTCGCCAAGGCCCAGCTCCTGCGCCGGGCGGACAAGCCGCAGGAGGCCGCGCGCGCCCTGCTGGCCGGCTCCTCCGATGACGCAGCCAATGCCGACGCCGACGAATGGTGGATCGAGCGCCGGCTCGTGTCCCGCGAGCTGCTCGACGCCGGCGACCCGCAGACCGCCTACAAGGTGGCCGCCACCGGCGTCGCGCCCAAGGCGGACAACTACCGCGCCGAGCAGCAGTTCACCGCCGGGTGGATCGCCCTGAGCTTTCTCAGGGATTCGCGCACCGCGGCCGCTCATTTCGCCCGCGTGACACAAGGCCAGAAGCACCCCATCACCCTCTCCCGCGCGGCCTACTGGCAGGCCCGCGCCGCCGAGGCCATGGGTGACAGCGGCCGCGCCCGCGCCGCCTACCAGCAGGCCGCGCAGTATCCGGCCACCTATTACGGCCAACTCGCCCGCACCCAGCTCGGCATGAGCCCGGTGGTGCTGCGCACGGCCCAGGTCTCGTTCCAGGATCGCAACGACTTCCCGCGCGTGGAGCCGGTGAAGGCGATCCGCCTGCTCTACGCCATCGGCGAGCGGGACATTCCGTTGACCATCTATTACGACCTCGCGTGGCGCATGGAGAGCCCCGGCCAGCTCGCCCTCCTCGCCAATCTGGCCGAATCCAACGGCGACGCCCGCGGCGCCCTGGTGGTGGGCAAGGAAGGCATGGCCGAGGGCCACCCCCTGGAGCAGGAGGCGTTCCCCACCTTCGGGCTGCCGGGCTATACCTCCATCGGCTTCCCGGTGGAGAAGGCGGCTGTCTACGCGGTGGCGCGGCAGGAAAGCCAGTTCAACGCCCGCACCCTCTCCAGCGCCAAGGCCATGGGCCTCATGCAGGTGACGCCGGCCGCCGGCCGCGAGGTCTCGAAGCAGACCGGCGTGCCCTATAACGAAGCCCGGCTGATGAGCGACCAGTCCTACAATGTGCAGTTCGGCGCGGCCGAGCTGGGCGAGCTGGTGCAGAATTACGACGGCAACTACGTGCTGGTGTTCGCGGCCTACAACGCCGGGCGCGGCAACGTGCGCAAATGGATCGAGCGCTACGGCGACCCGCGCGACCCCAAGGTGGACGTGGTGGATTGGGTGGAGCTGATCCCCTTCGCGGAGACCCGCAACTACGTGCAGCGCGTGATGGAGAACTATCAGGCCTACAAGGTGCGCTTCAACAGCCCCAACAAGCTGCAGATGGAAGCGGACCTGCGCGGCACGCGCTGAGCGCCGGGCGCGTCCCCGGCTTCAGGGCAGGGCCGCGCACCCTCGACGCCCAAAAGCCCATGAGCCAGACCCATGGGCTTTTACCTATGTCCAGGCGGCCCTCCAGATGGCGCCCGCGCAAAACCGCGTATGGCGGCGGGTCAGCGACCAGCCGATGACATGAGAGACGCCACAGGCGCACAGGTCGTTGGGATGCGCGCACACGCCCGTCTGAAGCCCCGCGTGCGGCCTCAGCCTTGCGGCCGCCGTGCCCCTGCCGCCAGGGCTCGCGCCTGACCGATCCAGTCCTCCCGCTCGATCCGCCCTGGAAAGGCGAGATAGCTGCCGACCCAGGCCGCCTCATCCGGTGTCCAGGCCGCGATCTGCCGGAAATGGAAAATGCCCAGGGCATGGAGGCGCTGCTCGTTCTGCGGGCCGATGCCCTTGAGTTCCTTCAAGTCGTCGGCGACGCCCCCTTCCGGCGCGGCCAGAACCGGCGGCTGCACCCCCGGATGATTTTCCCCCTCGCGCGCGGCCGCGCCGCGGCGCGGGAGAGCCGGCTCATCGGCAAAGGCACCGGGCGGCACATTCAGCAGATGCCCGAACAGGTCCGCGACGGGCTCACGCAGGGGCGGCAACGCGCGCTCCGCTGATGGTGACGGCGACGGCCGGGCATCTGCCTCGGCCTCCGAAGGCGATGGGGTCGTCTGCGCTTCCGGTGGCACAGCCTCCACGACCGGCGCGGGCTCCTCCGGCTCACGCTGGGCCGGCAGGCTCGACGGCACCGGCACCATCACCTCTTCCTCGCCCGCGCTGCGCCGCGACCGGCGCAGCCACAGGCCCACCGCCACACCGAGCGCGAACGCTGCCACCAGCAGCAGCAGGACTTCCACGTTGAAAGCCGTCACGGCGTGCCTCCCGTCCGCTCCCCCTTGAGAAAATAGCCGGTGATGATGCCGATGGCGAATGCCGCCAGCAGATAGAGCCAAAGCGAAAGCGCAAGATAGATCATGGCCCCCGCCCCTCCTTCACCGTGAACACGATGCGCCGGTTCAGCGCGCGGCCGGCCTCCGTGTCATTCTCCGCCACCGGCTGGGCGGCGCCGTGGCCGACAGTGGAGAGCCGCTCCCGCGCGATGCCCGCCTCGGCCAGGAAGGCGGCGACCGCTGCCGCCCGCGCCTCCGAAAGCTTCTGGTTCACGGACGCGTCACCCACGGCATCGGTGTGGCCCGCCACCTCCACCACCGCCGAGGGGCAGCGCTGCAGCACGAACGCCAGCCGGTCGAGCAGGCCGAGCGAATGGCGATCGATGCGCGCGCTGCCGGTGTCGAACAGGATGGTTCCGCGCCCCAGGAGATCGGAAATCAGCCCCTGGCATTCCTGCGCGCCAACGAGCGCCCCGGGCGCGGCCACCTCCAGCGCCGTTTCCGCCACGAATGGAGGCTTGAGCGCCCGCTTCAGCTCATCCTCGACCTCCCCCGCGACACTGCCGCGCAGCGCCGCACCCGCCAGGCGAAGCTGCGTATCGGTGAGCGTCAGCTCACCGTTCGCGACACGCGCGAGCTGGCCCAGCCCCGCCAGCGCCGCCTGCAGGAAACCCGCGGGCGCCCCGCCGCCGATGGCCGTCAGGTCGTTCACCTTCTCCTTCAGGAAATCACGCTCCAGGGCCTGCAGCAGCGCCTGGTGCGCCTTCTCGTCTGGAAAGAAGCCGGAAACGGTGAGACCGTCGCCATCCCTCCGCACGGCGAAAACGTAAGGAGAAATGCGCGGCGGCTCCACCGCATCGGCAGTGGCGGAAAGCCCGGCCGGCAGCGCCTTCATGGCCTGGGTGAGCGCCTGATAGGTAGCGGAATCCAGAGCCTCACCGCTGAGCACGAGCGCGGCGCCGCTCGCCTTCACCCGCCCGGCGCGCAGACGCGCAAGCTGCGCCACCGCGAAATTCGCGCCCGCGCCCCAGATCTCCGCCGCAGGCCCGCCCGAGGCGAGGCGCATGCCATCTTCTACGGGCACCCCGGGAAAGGCGCTGCGCAACGCCTCCAGCAGCAGGCGGCGCGCCTCTTCGGAAGGCACGTAGCCGCTCATGCGAACCCCATCGGCCGTGCGCACCAGCTCCCAGGTGAAGGGCACCGCCCGCGGCGGCTCCACGGCGAAGCGCGTCACCTGGAAGCCCTCAGGCGGTGCCTTCCGCGCGGCGGCCAGGACCTCGAACGCATCGAAGGTGGGCGCCATGCCCTCGACCGCGATGGCGCTGTCCGACAGCGTGACCTGGAGCTGGGGGACAGCCGCCAACATGCGGGCCGCATAGGCAACCGCCTTCAGCCACAAATCGGCGCTCGGCGCGCCATCCGCGAGGCGCGTGTCGTCGCGCACCGTCACGCCGGGCAAGGCCGCCTTCAGCACCTTGGTAACCTCGTCTCGCGCCGCGTCCGATGGCACGAAACCCGAAACGCGCAGGGTTTCGCCCTCCCGGCTGGCCGACCAGACGAAGGGCGAGGCCACAGGGGGGCGCACCGCGAAGCGCGCAAGCGTCATCCCATAGGGCAGAGGGCCCCGCACCGTCTGCGCGATGGACGCGTAGAGCGAAAGATCGGGCGCGCGCCCTTCGATGGCGAGGGCGCCGTCTGAAAGGGTAATCCGCCCGGAAGGCAGCCGAACGAGTTGCCCCAGGGCGAACTCCACCAGGCTCGCGAAATCCCCCGCCGGCGCCCCCCGCGCGCGCACCAGCCGGTCCTGCCCGGTAATGCCATTGCCTGAAGCCTTCACCGCCGCGACGATGCGCGCCAGCGCGTAGCGCGAGGGCACATAGCCGTCGAGTGAGATCATTCGCCCGTCCTTCACGGCGCTGAACGTGAAGGGACGCCGCTCCGGCAGCAGCGTGGTGGCGTCGCGCACCGTACGCACGCCGAACATGTTCTCCAAAGAGGCCCGCACCTTGGCCCGCGCCTCCTCGGCCAGGGATTCGCCCTCGAGTGTCGCGTCCCGCCCTTCGAATTGAGCGGTGGCCCAGGATTCGCCGCTGCGCGCCAGCACCGCCTCGGCACTGCGGCTAAGATCCTCCTCTATGGGCCGGCGCGCCAACATCAGCGTGGCCACCGCGAGCACGGACAACGCCAGGAGGCCGAGCGCGAGAACCCAGGGCCGCCAGCGCCCCGCGCCGACTGGCGCATGCTGCCCCCCCGCTCCTTCCGCCGCCGCCGGGCGCGCACCCGCACCCTCCGGTGCTTCCACCGCCATGAACCGGCCTCTCCCACTCGCTGCAAGATTCCGGGCGGGACTTCAGCACATTTGCGCACCCCTCCGAAAGCCCACCTCCCGCCAAAACGCCCAAGGCCACCGCCCGACAAAACGCAAAAAGGCCGCCCAGGGGAATCTTCCCCGGGGCGGCCCGTCGTCAGGTGCCGGCGAAAGCCGGTCCTCAGAACTCCCGCTGGGCGAACAGCAGCACCTGGCTGGCGTTGACCGAACTGCGGGTCGGGCCATAGCCCGTGTCCACGTAGTTGTTCGCCTTGTTGTAGTTCCAGTCGTACTGCAGGGCGATCAGCAGGCTCTTGACCGGCGTGAAGCCGATGTAGCCGCCGACGTTGCCATTCTCGCCGCCGGTGGCGCCATAGAGGGATTCGGCAATGGTATTGTTGAAATCGTAAGCCGCGTAGCCGCCGAACACGGCGGTGCTCCACTTGGCGTTCCAATTGTGCAGCAGCGAGGCCGTCACGTTCCAGCCGCTGACCTTGCTGAGGCCGCCGTAGCCGAGGAAGGCATCCGCCGGAGCATATTCACCCGTGGGATCGACCAGGCCGAGATAGCTGACCGCGCCATCCACATAAGCGCTTTGGAGATAGAGGGTATCGCCCTCGCCCAGCATGGGCAGGTTGAACATCAGGCCCGCCTGCAGGGCGTAGCCCCAGGTGTCCTGCGTGCCCGCGAGCGTGTTGTAGAGATCGACCGCGCGCACCTGATGAAGCGCGCCGGAAATCTGCGCCTGACCCCACTCCCCGGTGTAGTTCAGGTGACCGACGATGTCGGGAACCTGAATGCCGGCCTCGTAATTGTCGAGCACATCCGGCGGAAGCGGGTTCTGCGCCTTGACCCCGGACTGGCGATCCGCCTGATCTTCCAAGGACAAGGTCGCGCTGAAGCCCTTTCCGAGCTCAGCGGTGTAGGCGACGAGATTGAGACGCACGTCGTCGCCGATGGTCGCCGGATCGGTGCCGAGCACGTTCGCATTCGCATAGAAATCGAAGAACGACTGCGCATGGCCGAAGGTGAAGCCCGCGAACTGGATGTAGGCGTTCCACACCTCGATCTCGCTGCCGTTCGGCCCGTCCGACCACGGGTCCGCCGTCCGCCACTTGAAGCGCGTCTCCAAATAGGAGCGCAGGGTGCCGTACTCGGTTTCCGTCCGCGCATCCAGGATCAGGCCGGCGGTGGCGATCGAGTAGGTCTTGTCATTCTCCGAGGGGTAATTGGAATAGCTGTTGTAATAGCCTTCCGCCCAGAGATAGCCGCCGACGCGAAGGCAGGTGTCAGTGCCGGGAATGTAGAAGAACCCCTCCCCCTGCGAGAGGCACTGCTTCATGTACGTAGGCTGAGCCTTCGTCTGGAGAAGATCCGCAGCGATGGCGGGCGTCACGAGCAGACCAGCACCGGTCATCGCGGCAGCGACCGCGCCCGAGGCGCTCCGCGCCTTCAGCCTCGGAAGATGCAGAGCAATTTTCATCAGAACCCCCAGCGATACATTGTATCAATAACCCATGCCACATGGCATCTGCATTGACAAGTCGGGAACAGACTTCCGTGAGCAAACCAATCGCCGCAGCCACCCGCGAGCAAAACCGACGACCAGGCACGCCCCAAAGCCCAAAGCCGTCAATGCAGAATCAGCCATTCGCGACGACAATCAAAGCCTATGAACTTTGCGATTAGATCTCAAAAAAGGGAATAGCTGGAGGACAACTATGGGATTATTCCAAATTGCATAGCTGCGCAGACCGGGACCTTACGCGCAAAGAAAAACCCCAGTGGTTGCCCACTGGGGTTCTTCCTGACATCGCTTAAACTGCGATCAGAAGTTCCGCTGAGCGCGGAAACCACCCGACCACACGTCAGCCGAACCGCCGATCACGCTGGTGACGGCCGTGCCACGCGCGTTGTAGACGTTCTGCAGCGGATCAGAGCTCTCAACCTTGGTGTAGACGGCCTCGAGGCCGAGGTCGAGGTTCTTGACCGGCGACCACACAAGGTCGGTGCCGACCTGCCACAGGTTGGCGCTGGTGACGGCCACGACAGTCGAGGTCGGCATGTCGACGTTCACGTAACCACCGTACACGACCGAGCGCAGGCCCGGGGTCCAGTAGTGACGGAGCTGACCCTGGATCGCCCAGGCCTGGACGGTCGAGTAGTCGCCGAAATCGTTCACGCGCACGGCGTCAGCCAGCGGGATGAACGCGCCGGACAGGTAGCCGGCAGAGTCGACCTTGATGCGGCCCCAGGAGGTGGCAACGCCCTGGCTGTTGGCAGAGGCGCCAACATAATTGAGCGCGCCGTCAGAGTAGTTGGCCTGCAGGAGGAGGCTGTCGCCGGCCGCGAGGAACGGCAGCTTGAACTCCGCCTGAGCGCCAATCGCCCAGCCCCAGTTGTCCGTGGAGGACGCACCGGCATAAGCAGCGTTGAAGAAGGTGTTGTTGGTGTAGTCGAGGGCGTTCACCTGGTGCAGGGCACCCGAAAGCAGGAACGAACCCCAAGCCTGATCGAGGCGAATGTTCGCGACGATATCCGGGACGGTCTGGCCGGCCTGGTAGTTCTTGTAGGCGAGGCCGCCGCTGCTGGCGGTGTTCACCTGGGTGTCGAACGGGTTGTTCGAGTAGAAGAACGCGGTGCCGGTAGCGGTGGCAGCCTGCACGCCGGTGGTGCGGTTGGCCGCGTCTTCCAGGGCGATGCTGGCGGAGAAGCCGTTACCGAACTGGGCGGTGTAACCGATCAGGCTCGTCCAGGTGTTGGAGCCCGCATACGGCGTGGTCATCATGTAGTTGGTGCCCAGCTCGAAGAACGACTGGGTGTAGCCGAACGTGAAGCCGGAGAACTGGATGAACGCGCGCTCGAAATAGAAGCTGCTGTTCGGGCCCGAACCGGCGCCGGCCTGGGAGTCCCACTGGCCGCCGAAGCGGACGTAGGAGCGCAGGGTGCCGTAATCGGTCTGGGTGCGGGCGTCGAGGTCCACCACGCCGCGAACGCGGGTCAGGTAGTCGGCGTCGCCGTCATCACGGAAGGGGTAGCTGTACACGCCGGCGTTCGGGCCGGAGAAAGCGGCGCTGGCGCTGGAAGCGATGGCCGGGCGGAAGGTCGGGGCGGCGCCGACGATCGCGTCAACGCGAGCGTAGCCACCGATCTTCAGGCAGGTGTCGGTGCCGGGGATGTAGAAATAACCCGCGCCGTAAGCGGAGCACACCTTCACGTACTCCACCGCCTTCGCCTTGACCGGCAGATCGGCGGCCTGGGCTCCGGCCACCGCGACGAGACCCGCCGCGCTGCCAAGAAGAAGGCTCTTCACCATCGTCATTGTGACCTCCAAGTTTGGTTCCGAGGGAGCGAGCGCCGCTTCGCCGGTGCGTTTGCACGTTTGAGAGGTTCTTGCCCCGATTCCCATCCCACTGCGCCGCGTTCGAATCCGAAGCGTCAGCAGCGATCAGGTCGACCGGGGACTGCCCCCCTTCGTCGCAAAGCCAACATACAAAAGGCGGAAGCGTGTTCAATCAGAAGCACTCGAAACAGGCACTCCGCCGGCCCGTTTTCCCATGAGTGTTGCAAGAAGATCACGACCCCGAGATCGCCATCATAATACCACTCCGACGCTCAGGGCATGGCAAATCAACATATTCATAATAAATGATTTATTGCCCTTATCGGTGCCGGAGGCGGGACGTGTTTACCGGCCTCGATCAGCGCGTTTGCCGGCTACTCTTTTGGCCGTCCCCAGCCCCGCCGGAGGGTCTTCGGAGGCGCAGATCGGAAGGGGCTTGCCACAAAACGGGCGATTCACCGTTTCGAAATGACTCGAAATGCACCGGCGCCGGGGGAGACCTCGGGATTCGTGAAGGCGGCGCCGTCGTTCGGGCGTTTTCCGCCGTTCAGGCTCCGGCGTCCTCGTCCCCATAACCCACGAGGCGCAGGGGGCGGGCGCGGAGCTGGCGGGTCGCCGCCCAGTGCACCAGGGCCTCCTCGGCGCCATGGGTCACCCACAATTCCTCGCAGTCGGTGGCCAGGATGCTGGCCGTGAGCCCCTCCCAGTCCGCATGGTCGGAAACCACCAGGGGCAGTTCCACGCCGCGCTGGCGCGCACGGGCGCGCACGCGCATCCAGCCCGAGGCGAAGCAGGTGAGGGGCTCGGCGAACCGCCGCGCCCACAGGTCGGTCATCGCCATGGGGGGAGCGATGACGATGGCGCCGGCCAGCACCTTGCGCTGCGCTTCCGTCACCGGCTCCAGTGCTCCGAAGTCCAGGCCCTGCTGTGCGTAATAGGAGGTGACGGGCGCCAGCGCGCCATGGAGGTGCAGCGGCGCCGCATAGCCCTGCCCCCGGATGAGCGCCATCAGCCGCTGTGCCTTGCCCAGGGAGTAAGCGCCCAGCAGGTGGGTGCGCTCTGGGAAAAGGGCCACCGAGGCCAGCAGCCGCCCCACCTCCCCTTCAGCGGGCGGATGGCGGAACACCGGCAGGCCGAAGGTCGCCTCGGAGACGAACACGTGGCAGCGCACCGGCTCGAACGGCGCGCAGGTGGGGTCGGCCGCGTCCTTATAGTCGCCCGACACCACGATCACGAGGCCGTCCTTCTCCAGCCGCACCTGGGCCGAGCCCAGCACATGGCCGGCCGGATGAAGGCTCACGGTGACGCCGTTCACCATCACCCGCTCGCCATAGGCCAGCGCCTGGCGCGTGCCGGCGAAGCCGGGGCCGAGACGCAGCGCCATCAGGTCCAGCGTCTCGCGGGTGGCGAGCACATGGCCGTGGCCTGCGCGGGCGTGATCGGAATGGGCGTGGGTGATGATGGCGCGCGGCACGGCCCGCACCGGGTCCACATGGAAGTCGCCCGGCAGGCAAAGAAGCCCCTTGGGCGAAGGACAGAGCAGGTCTTCCGGGCGCACGGCTGGTCTCTCGCGAACACCCTATATATGGGGAGGAGAGCTGAACCTGCGAGGTCCCGTGGCCGCCCTTCCCCACTCCGCAAGCTCGGGCGATCCCGCCCTCGACCGCCGCCTCGACTGGGCCCGCGCCCTTTTGGAGGAAGGCGACCGCGCAGCCGCGGCCGAATTGCTTGCCGACACCGTCGCCGCCGCGCCCGGCTTCGCCGCCGCGTGGTTCCTGCTGGGCGAGACGCGGGAGGCGGAAGGGGATGCGGCGGCCGCCGCCGAGGCATTCTCCGCCGCGCGCGCGGCGGACCCGCGCGATGTGCTGGGCGCAGGACTGCGGCTGGCGCGCCTCGGCCATGCGCCGGCGGAAAGCGCCATGTCCGCCGCTTATGTGCGCACCCTGTTCGATCAATATGCCGACCGCTTCGACAGCGCCCTTCGCGACAAGCTCGCCTATCGCGGGCCGGAGCTGCTGCACGCCGCCCTTGCGCGCGTGGCTGGCCCGGGCCGGCGTTTCCGCCACGGGCTCGACCTCGGCTGCGGCACCGGGCTGGCGGCGCCCCTGTTCGCGCCGCAGGTGGAGGCGCTGGACGGCGTGGACCTTTCCCCCGCCATGCTGGCGCGGGCGGAAAAGCTCGGCCTCTACCGCACCCTGCAGGCGGGCGACATGGGCGAGGCGCTGGCCGCCGCGCCGGCGGCAGGCTTCGACCTCATCGTGGCGGCCGACGCCCTGTGCTACCTCGCGGCGCTGCCGCCCCTGTTCGCCGTAGCGGCGCGGGCGCTGGTGCCGGGCGGCCTCTTCGCCTTCACGGTGGAGACCCATTCCGGCACCGAGGTGCTGCTGCGGGAGACGCTGCGCTACGCGCACCCGGCCGCCACCGTGCGGGCGGCGGCGGCTTCGGCCGGGCTCGCCGTGCGGCTTCTGGAAGAAGCCTCCACGCGCAATGAAAAGGGGGCGCCGGTGCCGGGCCTCGTGGCCGTGCTGGCGCGCGCCTGAGGCGCGCGGGCGGGCTCACACCATCGGCCCCGGTCTTTGACCGGCGCCAAGTGGGTCCGCTCAAGCGCCGCGCGGGCTTGACCAAAGGCCCGTGAGGCAAACTCATGGGCTTTTTTGGCATCAGGCCTCGACGGCGCTTACCGGCAGCGCGAAGGGCTCGCCCTCGAAGGCGTCGCGCCCGCGCCCGATGGCGGCGATGGCCGCCACCATCCGCCCCTCACGGCCGAGGGCGGCATCGGCCAAAGCGATGATGCGAGCGTTGGGCGTGGCTGTGGGCGAAGCGCGGCGCAGGCGCAGCGCCAGCTCCATCTCGTCCTGCTCCGGCACCAGGGCGCACACGGAGGCGTAGGCCGCCGCGGTGGAGCGCGAGATGCCGGCGAAGCAGTGGATGACCAGGGGAGTCTGGCGCGGCCAGGCCTGCACGAAGTCGAACAGATCGTGCATGTGGCGCTCGGCCGGGGCCACCATGCCCTCCATCTCCTCCACGATGTCGTTGATGCCGAGGAAGAGATGGTTGGTGGGGTCCACGTTGCTCGGGCGGGTGAACACGGTGCTGCCGTTGATGAGCGAGATCACGTGGCGCGCGCCGGTGGCGGCCACGGTTTCATGCAGCTTGGCGAGCGAGCATACGTGGATCATGTCTCAAGCTCCTCGAAGCGTTGCAGGAGCCGCCTTTTCGCGGTCTCCGCCTCCCAGGGCGTGAGATAGTCACTTTCCTCAAGGGCGTCGAGGTGCACCGGGCGGCCGAAGAAATGCCGCGCTTCCTCCGCCGAGAAGCCGGCAAGGCGGGTCGCCTCCAGATAGGCAGAGGCGCAATCGGCCGCCTTCACGACCTTCACCAGCGCTGCCGGCCATGCCGCGGGCAGGGAAAAGCGCAGGGAGATGGCGGCGAGCAGGCGCGCCTCGATCACCTTGTAGTCACCCCCCAGCACCGCCTTGAAGGGCGAGATCATGTCGCCGATCACATATTCCGGCGCATCGTGCAGCAGCACGCACAGCCGCCAGCGCGGATCGAGATCGGGATGGGTCACGCGCGAGAGGCGCTCGGTCAGCAGCGAGTGCTGGGCCACGGAGAAGATGTGGGTGCCCCGCGTCTGGCCGTTCCAGCGGGCGACGCGGGCGAGGCCGTGGGCGATGTCCTCGATCTCCACGTCGAGGGGGGAGGGATCGAGCAGGTCGAGCCGGCGGCCGGAAAGCATCCGCTGCCACGCCCGCGGCGGCGCGCCGCGCTTTGCTCGCGCCGGGCGAGCCGCGGCGGAAGCGGGAGCGTCTGCGGGCGGGGTGGAGGATCGGGCGGTCACGAATCGGGTGCTCCGTTATCGTAGGATGGTCATAGACGATCCCGGTGAAGGTGAGGCCGACGCCGCATCCGCGACCGGGGGATAACCACCGCAGGAGAGGCGCCGTGAGTACAGCCCCGAGCCCCATGCCCATCGATGTCCGGCCCACCCTCGCGGCGAGCGCGGCGGTGTTCCGCGGGCCGCTGGTGCTGCTGGCGCGCCGCGCGGGGCCGCCCGGCACCCCCGCCGCCGGCCTCTGGAGCCTGCCGGGCGGGAGGGTCGAGCCCGGAGAGACGCTTGAGGAAGCCGCTCGCCGCGAACTGCGGGAGGAGGTGGACGTGGAGGCCGAGATGGCGGGCGTGGCGGCAACGCGCGAGATCATCCGCCGCGACGGCGAAGGCCGGCTCATCGCCCATTTCGTGGTGGTAGCGCACGCCGCCCGCTGGCGCGCGGGCGAACCGCATGCGAGTGCGGAGGCGACGGAGGTGGGCTGGTTCCGCCCCGCCGAGATCGCCCGCCTCCCGGCAACCGAGGGGCTGGCGGAAGTCGTTGCCGCCGCCGCGCGCCTGCTGGCGGTGGAGTAGCGGACACGGCGCCTGCGGAAGCCTGTGGAGGTGCGCGGGGAAAACCACATATCTCCACAAAATGGCACGATTATTGTTTATAGTGCGGGAGAATTCGAACGAGGAGCAGCCTATGGCCTTCGTCCACCGCATCGGCGCCCGGTCCCACGCCTTCGCAGACCTGAAGGACCTGATGGCCAAGGCGACCCCGCCCCGCTCCGGCGACATGCTCGCCGGCATCGCCGCCGCCTCGGCGGAGGAGAACGTGGCGGCCAAGATGTGCCTCGCGGAGGTACCGCTGAAGGCGTTCCTCTCCGAGGCGCTGGTGCCTTACGAGGAGGATGAGGTGACCCGCCTGATCCTCGACGAGCACGATGCCGCCGCCTTCGCCCCGGTCTCTGCCATGACCGTAGGCGATTTCCGCGACTTCCTGCTCTCCGAACAGGCAACTCCGGAAGTGCTCGCCGGCCTCGCCCGCGGCCTGACGCCGGAGATGGTGGCCGCCGTCTCCAAGATCATGCGCAACCAGGACCTCATACTGGTTGCGAAGAAGTGCCGGGTGGTGACGCGCTTCCGCAACACCATCGGCCTGCCCGGCACCATGGCGGTGCGCCTCCAGCCCAACCACCCCACGGACGATGCCGCCGGTATTTCCGCCACCATCCTCGACGGCCTGCTCTACGGCTGCGGCGACGCCGTCATCGGCATCAACCCCGCCTCGGACAGCCTGCCGGGCATCGACCGCCTCCTGAGGCTGATGGACGAGGTGATCCGCCGCTTCGAGATCCCCACCCAGAGCTGCGTGCTCACCCATGTGACCAGTTCCATCGAGTTGATGAACCGGGGCGCGCCGGTGGACCTCGTGTTCCAGTCCATCGCCGGCACCGAGGGGGCGAACCGCTCCTTCGGCGTCGATCTCAAGGTGCTGCAGGAGGGCTATGAGGCCGCCCGCGCGCTGAAGCGCGGCACCGTGGGGCAGAACGCCATGTATTTCGAGACCGGCCAGGGCTCCGCCCTCTCCGCCGGCGCCCATCACGGGGTGGACCAGCAGACCCTGGAGGCCCGCGCCTATGCGGTCGCCCGCAAATACGAGCCGTTGCTGGTGAATACCGTGGTCGGCTTCATCGGCCCTGAATACCTTTATGACGGCAAGCAGATCATCCGCGCCGGGCTGGAGGACCACTTCTGCGGCAAGCTGCTGGGCGTGCCGCTGGGGGTGGACGTGTGCTACACCAACCATGCCGAGGCGGACCAAGACGACATGGACACCCTGCTCACCCTGCTCGGCGCGGCGGGGGTCACCTATGTGATGGGCATTCCCGGCGCCGACGACGTGATGCTGAACTACCAGTCCACCTCCTTCCACGACGCCCTCTACATCCGCGAGGTGCTGGGCCTGAAGCGGGCGCCGGAGTTCGAGGCGTGGCTGGAGCGCATGGGCATCACGGATGCCGCGGGCAGGCTGCTGCCGGCCAGCGGCGCCCACCCCCTTCTCGGCTTCGTTCAGGAGCAGGCGGCATGATCGCGCGCGATCCCTGGCAGTCCTTCGCCCGCCACACCCCGGCGCGCATCGCGCTGGGCCGCACCGGCGCCAGCCTGCCGACGGAGGAGGTTTTGCGCTTTTCGCTCGCCCACGCCCAGGCGCGCGACGCGGTGCACATGCCCTTCGATGCCGACACCGTGGAGGGCGAAATCCAGGCGCTGGGCTTCAAGACCCTTCGCGTGGAGAGCGCCGCCCCCGCCCGCGACATCTACCTGCGCCGCCCCGATCTCGGCCGCCGGCTCAGCGCGGCGAGCCGGGAGAAGCTGGCGGCCCGCGATGCCGCGCCCGTCGACCTCGCCATCGTGGTGGCGGATGGCCTCTCCGCCGCCGCCATCCACGCCCAGACCACCCCTTTCCTCGCCGCCTTCAAGCCGTGGATCGAGAAGGAAGGCTGGAGCGTCGCTCCGGTGGCGGTCGCCGCCCAGGCCCGCGTGGCGCTGGGCGACGAGGTGGGCGCACTGCTGAAGGCCCGTGCCCTGGTGGTGCTGGTGGGCGAGCGGCCGGGCCTCTCCTCTCCGGACAGCCTGGGGCTCTACCTCACCCTCGGACCGAAAGCCGGCCGCTCAGACGCCGAGCGCAACTGCATCTCCAATGTGCGCGCGGAGGGGCTGAGCCATGGGCTTGCGGCCTTCAAGCTCGCCTGGCACATCCGCGCGGCGCTGCGGCTCGGCCTTACCGGCGTGGGTCTGAAGGACGAGAGCGACCTGCTGCTCGTGAACGGAGCACCGCCCGCGGCTCTTCCTGACCTTACGTAAGTTTCTGGAAGGGCATAAAATTTGCCTTACGTCAGGTGGGCGGGGGCCGGCAGCGGCCGCATCGCCGGCTAGCTGCATGAGGGTGTCATGGCTGACGTCAAGACGACTGACGGCAAGGGGAGTGGTGTGACCTACACCACCGTGGATGTCGCCTATTTCGAGCAACGGGCGCTGAAGCGCCATGCCCGCGTGTGGTCGCTGTGGGCGCTCGGGGTCGGCGCGGTGATCTCGGGCCACTTCTCGGGCTGGAATCTCGGCATCGCCTCGGGCGGCTGGGGCGGCATGTTCATCGCCGCGGTCATCATCGCCATCATGTATCTCGGCCTCACCTTCTCCATCGCCGAGATGTCGCCCGCCCTGCCCCACACCGGCGCGGCCTATTCCTTCGCCCGCACCACCATGGGGCCGTGGGGCGGCTTCGTCACCGGCCTGTGCGAGAACGTGGAATATGTCATCACGCCAGCGGTGGTGGTGTCCTTCATCGGCTCGTACATGGGCTCCATTTTCGGCACGCCGCCTGAATTTCAGCCAGTCTACTGGATCTTCGGCTACATCCTCTTCGTAGGGCTGAACGTGGTGGGCGTGGAGCTCTCCTTCCGCGTCACGCTGGTGGTGACGTTGGCGGCCCTCGCCTGCCTCGTGGCCTTCTGGGTCAGCGCGCTGCCGGTGGCGGACTTCTCCCGCTGGGCGCTCAACATCGGCGTGGGGCCGGACGGCACCGCCGTGGAGCTGCCCAACGGCGGCGGCCCGTTCCTGCCGTTCGGCCTCGGCGGCGCGTTCGCGGCCCTGCCGTTCGCGGTGTGGCTGTTCCTCGCCATCGAGCAGCTTCCCCTGGCGGCCGAGGAATCGGTGGACCCGAAGACCGACATGCCCAAGGGCATCATGGCCGGCATGGCGACGCTCATCGTCTCCGCCTTCATGATCCTGTGGCTGAACTCCTCGGTGGCAAACGGCGCGTTCGGCCTTTCCACCTCGCTGGAGCCGCTGCTGGACGGCTTCAAGGCCATCTACGGCACCGGCCTCGCCAAGCTGCTCGCCGGCGTGGCGGTGATCGGCCTCATCGCCTCCTTCCACACCATCATCTATGCGCAGGGGCGGCAGATCTACTCGCTCTCGCGGGCCGGCTACTTCCCGCGCAGCCTCTCCATCACCCACGGCGGGCGCAAGACGCCGCACGTGGCCATGATGGCCGGCGCGGCGGTCGGCCTCGTCATCATGCTGGTGATCTGGTTCGCCCTGGGGGCGGATGCGGGCGCGGCGGCCATCGGCGGCACGCTGCTCAACATGGCCGTGTTCGGCGCCATGCTCTCCTACGTCATGCAGGCCATCTCGTTCATCCTGCTGCGGAAGAACATGGGCCACATCGCCCGACCCTATAAGAGCCCGTTCGGCATTCCGGGAGCGGTGGCCACCATCGTCATCGCCCTCGTCACCATCTACTACCAGCTCTCCGACCCGGTCTACCGCTCGGGCGTGATCGGGGTCGCCATCTGGTTCGCGGTGGGCATCGCCTATTTCGCGGCCTTCGGCCGGCACAAGCTCGTCCTCTCGCCGGAGGAAGAGTTCGCCATGTCCAAGGGCACCACCGAGTACAAGAGCTACTGACGCGCCGCCCCCGGCCGGAAGGCCGGGGGCATCATGCAAGATGATCAGGCCGCCTCGACCGAGACCACGCGGTAGGTGTGCATCTCATCGTCCTCGCGGACGGAAATGTACTCGCCCACCTCGAACTTTTCGTCTCCGAAGCGGTAGCCGGCCTCGTCGTCATCGGCGCCGGCCACATCGTAGCGGAAGGCCCAGCTCCCGCCGGGGCGGCGGACCAGGTGGCCCACCTCGTCCGCCTCGTCGGGGCGGAAGCGCACCACGCGGCAGTGCTCGCGCTGGCGCGTCCACAGCTCGGGGTCGATCTTCCCATCGGCCGCGAGCGGCGCCACGAAGGTGTAGCCGAAGTTTCGCGACCCTTCCGGGAAGCCCTTCTCGCGGGCCAGCTCCATGCGGATCTTGTGCAGGCCGTGCGGAAGCTGCGTCATCGTTTTCTCCCACCGTCTCTCGGTTTCCGGGCGGCGCGCGTCGCTCCGCGTCGTTCGGCGGCCCCGCGCCGCCTCCCGGTTGCGCCGCCACTCTAGAAGATCGACGGCGATTCGCGAGCCCGCGGCCCCAACGCCCCCGGCCAAGCCGCCTGCCACCCTTGCCCGCGAGGCGATTTGGCGCACAATGGGAAGACAGCTTGCCATTCGCATGCACGCAACGGGATACTCATGGCCGCCCGGCAGGAACCAGAATGCGGCAGCGCACGTTGAAGGTGTGGACCTGACCAGGCCCAGGCCGCGGAGATGAAGGCGCCGAAGGCAGCCTTTGACCTGTCGCAACGCGCGGGAAGCGTTCTTCCGCGATATTTCCCTTCCCCTCGCCGGTTCAACGGATCGGGGGCGGAGGGAGTGATCGCCACCAGAAGGAGTAATGCCATGAGTGACGCGAACATCTTCCAGGGCCTGAACCGTGTGTGGGATACCGGAACTCCGCCCATGGCTTGGCCCACCACCGCGTGGAAGAACTATTTCTTCGAATGCCCGGTGGCCGTCACCTCTCATCTTCAGCGCTTCATGATGCGTCAGGCGCAGGATCAGATGCAGGTTTTCGCCGAGCTGGCGCGGGACCCCAACCCGACCAATGCCATCACCCGCCAGAGCGCGTTCGCGCAGCAGGCTGCGCTCGCCTGGAACGCCGAGATGATGGAGCTGGCCGAGCTGGTGCAGAGCAAGCTCCTGTCCTCCGCGGCTCCCACCGCCGAGGCTGAAAAGGCGCCGCTCGCGCGCGCGGCGTGACCTGCGGGCGCTGCCCGCAGACAGGCGCCTCCGGCAGGAAAGCCCGGCCGGGGGCGCGCCTTTCGGCGTTGTGCGTCACGCCGTTGCCATGAGGGTGGCATTGCCACCGGCAGCGGTCGTGTTGACGGAGGTCGAGACCTCCCGCATCAGCCACGCCAGCGGCACCTCCGCCTCCTCCTCGAACGACACGGTATGAAGCGGCACGAGCGGTCCCTCGCGCGCGGCGAAGCGCTGTGAAAGTACCGAGATCCGCACCGCGTCCCCTTCCGCCAGAGCCGCGTCCACCGGTCCCGTGTCCTCCCCCGTCCTTATCCAGGACATCCGCCGCCGCACCGCGCGCGGCAGCGTCCGGCGCCATGCGGATGAAAGCTCCGCCAGATCGCCGGGCACCTCCGCCACCACATGATTGCCGGTGGCGAGGGCAGCGGCCGCCAGCGTGAGCAGGCTCCCGCGCGTCTCGGCCGACACCAGCACCCGGCCGCGCGGCACCAGGGCATAGAGATTGCTCTCGCCGACCGGTCCGGGAAGCGTGGCGGCGACACCGAGGGGCGCCATGGCCGCCCAGCCCCGCGCGCGGTGGGCCAGCCCCGCGAGACCCTGCGCTTCGAGCCAGCCGGCGAAGGCGAGCGCCGCGCCATCGGGCTTCTCCCCGGCATTGGCCACGGGCAGGCCCGGCGCGCCGCGCACCAGGCGCTGGAGGTAGAGCGGCCCGCCGGCCTTCGGCCCGGTGCCGGAAAGACCGTGCCCGCCGAACGGCTGCACGCCCACCACGGCGCCGATGATGTTGCGATTCACATAGATGTTGCCGGCCCGCACCCGCGCCGTGACGTCCGCGATGGTGGAATCAAGCCTCGTGTGGAGACCGAAGGTGAGGCCGTAGCCGGTGGCGTTCACCGCCTCGATCACGCGCCGAAGGTCCCGCCGCCGATAGCGCAGCACATGCAGCACCGGGCCGAACACCTCCCCTTCCAGCTCCGCCAGGGCGGCAATCTCGATCAGCGCCGGCGCCACGAAGGTGCCGTGGTCGGCCTCGGGCGACAGCGGCGCGCGATGAACCTTGTGGCCGCGCGCGGCCATCCGCGCCACATGGGCCTCGATCGCCTCCCGCGCGGCGGGGCGGATGACCGGCCCCACATCCGCGCAAAGCCGCCCGGTGGGCGCCACGCGCAGCTCGGCCATGGCGCCGCGGATGAGCGCGAGGATATGGTCCGCCACCTCCTCCTGTACGCAGAGCACCCTGAGCGCCGAGCAGCGCTGGCCGGCGCTGTCGAAGGCGGAGGAGATCACATCCGCCACCACCTGCTCCGGCAAAGCGGAGCTGTCCACCACCATGGCGTTCTGCCCACCGGTCTCCGCGATCAGCGGCAGCGGCCGTCCCTCCGGCGAAAGCCGGCCGGCGAGGCTGGCCTGGATCAGCCGCGCCACCGGGGTGGAACCAGTGAACAGCACCCCCGCCACCTGTGGAGCCGCCACCAGGGCCGCGCCCACCGTGCCGTCGCCCGGCAGAAGCTGGAGCACATCCTGCGGCACGCCGGCCCGACGGAGGATGCGCACCGCCTCGGCGGCGATCAGCGGCGTCTCTTCCGCCGGCTTCGCGAGCACGCTGTTGCCGGCGGCGAGGGCGGCCGCAACCTGCCCGGTGAAGATGGACAGCGGGAAATTCCAGGGGCTGATGCAGACCATGGGGCCGAGCCCCCTCTGGTCGGCGCGCAGGCCCTCGGCCGCGCACGCGTAATAGCGCAGGAAATCGACGGCCTCGCGCACCTCCGCGATGGCGTCCGCGGCGGATTTTCCGGCCTCGCGCATCATCAGGCCCGTCAGCTCGCCCATGCGCGCCTGCATCTCGTCGGCCGCCGCGCGCAGCGGCGCCACCCGGCGCGCCACCGGCGCCCCGGCCCAGCCGGGTGCGGCCGCGGCGGCGTGGCCCATGGCCGCCTCCACTTCGCCCGGCCCGCATTCGGAAACCATCCCCACCACGTTCCGTCCGTCGGCGGGGTCGAGCACCGGCCGTGCCGGTCCCGCGCCCGAAGGCGGGGCGGCGCTCCAGCTTCGGGCGGTGCCGGCGGCGAGAGCCTCCGAAAGATGTTCGAGGACATATTCATCCGAAAGGTCGAGCCCGGACGAATTGGGCCGATCCGCGAACAGCCCGCCCGGCCGCGCGATGCGCGGATGCGGGGCGCCCGGCTCCGCCATGGCCCGCACGGCGGCAGCGGGATCGGCCGCCAGTTCCTCCACCGGCACGGAGGGATCTGCGAGGCGGTGGACGAAGGAGGAGTTGGCGCCATTCTCCAGCAGCCGCCGCGCGAGATAGGCGAGCAGCGTGGCGTGGCCGCCGACAGGCGCATAGATGCGGCAGGGCCGGTTCAGCCCGCCCGCGCCCACCACCGCCTCGTAGAGCGGCTCGCCCATGCCATGGAGGCACTGGAACTCATAGGAGCCCGGCGAGAACTGGCCGCCTGCCAGATGGTGGATGGAGGCGACCGTCTGCGCATTGTGGGTGGCGAACTGGGGAAACACCGCATCCCGCGCCGCCAGCAGCCGGCGCGCGCACGCGATGTAGGAGACGTCCGCATGCGCCTTGCGCGTGAAGACCGGAAAATCGGCGAGCCCGTCCACCTGCGCGCGCTTGATCTCGGCGTCCCAATAGGCTCCCTTCACCAGCCGCACCATGATGCGCCGCCCGCCGCGCCGCGCGAGATCCACGACCCAGTCCAGCACGAACGGACAGCGCCGGCCGTAAGCCTGCACCGCGAGGCCGAGGCCATTCCAGCCGGCGAGCGCGGGGTTGGCGCACAGCGCCTCCAGCACATCCAGGGAAAGCTCCAGCCGGTCCTGCTCCTCGGCATCGATGGTGAGGCCGATGCCGTAGCCCTTCGCCAGCGCCGAAAGCGCGGAGAGGCGCGGCACCAGCTCGGCCATGACGCGCCCCGCCTGGGCGCGGCCATAGCGCGGATGCAGCGCCGAGAGCTTGATGGAGATGCCCGGCCCGGCATAGGCCCCGCGCCCGGCCGCCGCCTTGCCGATGGCGTGGATGGCCTCCTCATAGGCGTGATGGTAGCGCTCGGCATCGCCGGCGGTCACCGCCGCCTCGCCCAGCATGTCGTAGGAATAGAGGAAGCCCCGCGCCTCCGGCCCGCGGGCACGGGCGAGCGCATCCTCGATGGTCTCGCCCATCACGAACCGCTCGCCCATCCGCCGCACCGCCAGCGCCAGCACCGCGCGCACCAGGGGCGCGGCGCACCGGCCGGCAAGCCGCGCGAGCGCCGCCGGGAAGCCTTCCGCATGCTCCGCGCGCGCCAGAACGCCTGCCGCCGCGAGCCCCCGCATCGCTGCTCCGGCGAGAAGAGAGCGTCCCTCGCGCCGCCGCAAGTGCGCGCGCCAATCGCCGCGACCGAGGGCATCGCGGATCAGCGCGTCCCGTGTCGCCGGGTCGGGAATGCGCATCAGCGCCTCGGCGAGGCCCATGAGGGCCGTGCCCTCCGGGCTCGACAGGGGGAACTCCCGCAACAGCTCGTCCACCATCGCGCCACGCGGCCGCGCGCGCAGCGCCCGCGCCAGATGGACGGCGGTCGCGGCGATCTCCGTCCGCAAGCCCGAAGGCAAGGTCGCCGCCTGAAGCAGGGGCGCAAGGCATTCAGGCTCGGGGCGCCGGGTGGCGGCCGTCACCGCCCGCCGCAGCGCCGAACGCGGGGGCACGGGCCCGACGAAATCGGAAAAGGGAGCGGGCGCCTCGGCGCGCTGCGCGGAGCGGCTGGTATCGGCGGTCATGCTGCACGGTCCCCCGGCGACCGGCCCGCTGCGCGAAGACGGCAGGTGGGCCGCATTCCTGCGCCGCAGTGTAGCAGGCCCGGCCGTGACAAGCCGATTCTTCGGCGGGCGGCGCCGGCCGGGCGCGATGACAGGCAGCGGAGGCGGCACGAATGCGCGCCCGCCTCACGCTCGAGCCCGCCTCCTGGCGGCGCCGCTTCAGTTTGGCTCAAATGCTGCGCGGGCGTGGCCAAAGGCCCGTGAGAAAAGCCCATAGCCCTTGGGCGTGGCAGCGCTTTCCAAGCGCCCCGACCGGCGGAAGGCGCCGCAAGTCTTCGCATCGACGCGGCGTCCGAACGCGAGCCGGTATCCACACGACTTGAAGACGCCGCTGAACGCACGATCCTGCGTCACTGAGGACGCAGGCGCTGTTCCGGTCGCACCCTGCTGTCGGACCTGCACCGGGCCCGTCCGGTCCCTATTGGAAGGCAAGCCCCTCCGTCGCCGCGCGCCAAGGGGCTGGCGCGAACGCCGAAGCGCGCCGCAGGAACCTCCCCAGACCAAATGCTCATTCGCCCTGGATGGATGCAGGATGATGCGCGCGAAGACGGAAGGCGTGAACAAGCCCCCCCCCGGCTACCCTCTGCCCACGCCAGGGCATCCCAAGAGAAGGGGCTCCTGGCTCGCGTCAATAAAACGCGTATCTTCAATAACCTGGAGCGACCACTGCGAGCCAATGCAAACGGAAGGCGCCAGCACCGGCGCTGCGCCCTTCACGGCATCCCGGCGCCATGCGGCAGGAAGGAATGACACTATCCCCCGAGGGAAAGCGCGGCTGCGTCAGCCGGCCCGCGCGCCCAGGCGCAGCAGCGCCACGGCGGCGTCCATCTCCAGGCGGCGGGCGGCGCGGCGGGCGGTGGCGGCCTCATCCTCGCCCCACAGCTCGCGGTTCCAGTCCTCGTCCACGTGGGCGGCCTGCCAAGCGGCGTCGGCCTCGATCACGCCGCCCGCCACAGCCAGCGCCAGCAGGGCCGAGCCGGTGAGGGTGGTCATCACGTGCATGGCCGCCAGCGGCAGCGCCTCCTGCGGCACCAGGGCGTGCACCCGCGCCAGGGATTCCTCCGGCTGGGCCACATGGCATATGCCCTCGGCCAGGAAGAAGGGCGCGCCATGGGCCTCGCGCGCCCAGGCCAGCACCGGATCCCAATGCCGCGCCTGACGCTCGACCAGCCCGTCCGGGCCCTCGGCGCGATAGAACAGCATGTCGGAGCCCACGTAGCGCGCCACCTCCTCGCGCACCGCGCCCGCTTCCGCCGCCACCCGGTCGAGCGCGACATTCACGAGCCGCGTCAGCGGCATGGAGAGGGGATCGATCTCGCTCTCCTGGGCCTCCCACTCCTTCACCAGCGCCTCGGCCAGGGCACGGGTGGGCACCTGCAGCAAGCCGCGCGCGGGTGTGCGCACGGGGCGTCCGTCCAGCAGCACCGTGAAGCCGCCTTCCGCCTCGCCCACGGCCACGTTCTTGTAGAAGCGCTTCATCTGCTGGGGGCGCTGAGCGGCCTGGGCACGGGCCATGGGATTGGCCGGCCCGCCGGCCGCGTCGGCGCCTTCGGTCTCCAGGTCCGTCAGCAGCTCGCGCATTCCACCCTCCCCTCGCCCGCTTCGGTGCCGAGCAGCTCGGCCAGCGCCGCCGGAACGTCCTCGAACCGCTCCACCACCCGCTGGGCGCCCGCGTGCCAGAGCTCCTCGGTGGCGTGGTAGCCCCAGGCGACACCGAGCGCGGCGGCGCCGGCGGCACGCGCCATGGCCATGTCGAACGAGGTATCGCCCACCACCACGGTGTGGGCGGGGCCGATTCCAGTCTCCATCATCGCCTGCTGCACCATGGCCGGATGGGGCTTGGAGGGTGCGTCGTCGGCGGTCTGGATGGTGGAGAACCAGCCCTCCATGTCATGGGCCTGGAGCACCCGCCCCACCCCACGCCGGGCCTTGCCGGTGACCATGCCGAGCACCACGTCCTCACGCGCCCGGAGCGCCGCCAGCACCTCCCGCGCGCCGGGGAACATCGGCTCGGGCGGCCGGCTGTCGCGCAGGCGCATGAAGGCGCTGCGATAGGCTTCGGTCATGGACGCGACAGGATAGGCCGGGTCTCCCTCCGCCAGCACGGTGAACGCCTCGGGCAGGGAAAGCCCCACCACCGAGAGCAGGCGCCCACGGGAAGGAACGGCGAGCCCCGCCGCGGTATGGGCGTCATGCATTGCGGCGACGATCATGTGCTGGCTGTCCACCAGCGTGCCGTCGCAATCGAACAGCACCAGGGCCAGGGGCGCGGAGGGCGTATCTGGGCCGGCGGTGCGGCCATCGGGCGGCGTCATTTCTGGGTCATCTTCTGGGTCGCGATGTCATAGACCCATGTGGCGCCGGAGGGGTCCTGGAACAAGATCTCCCGGAAGCCGCGCTGCAGGCACTGCTTGGGGAAAGGCCCGGCCACGATCAGCTCCGCCGCCGTCTTCGCCGCGAAATTGAACTTGATGACGAGCACCGTGTCCTTCGGGCCGGAGGTGCTCACCTGCAGGTCGAGCCCGTTCTGGGCGAAGCTGTCCTGCTTGCTGCGGGCGAAGGCGCGGCGCGATTCCGGGTCGCCTTCGGGAATCTCCTCGGGCGCGGCGGCCGGCGCCGACGGCGGCGCCACCGCGACGGTGGGCGAGGTCTCGCCCCCGGCGCGCTCGGGCGGCGGCGCGAAGGCCCAAGGCGCAGTCTCGCCCATGGGCGAGGCGGCAGTATCAGGCTGCGTCGGACGCGGAGCATCGGCGGGTGCCGCAGCGCCATTCTGCATCGCAGGTGCGACCGGTGGCGGCGGAGCCGGCGGCGCAACCGCTGGCGCAACTGCCACCACCGGCGGCGTCTGCGCAGGCGGAGCCTCGGCGGCGGGCGCCGCAGGGCGTGGCGCGGGAGAGGAGAGCACCCACCACACGAGCGCCCCGGCCACCAGCGCCACCGCCGTGCCCGCGACGCCCGCCACCACCGGCGTCAGGATGCTGGAGCGCAGGGAGCGCCCGCAGAAGGGGCACTGGGTCTCTTCCGGATAGACCTGCGCCCCGCAGCCGGGGCAGAAGTCGTGCTTCGTGTTCATGCCTCACCGTCTCCGCTGGCCGCCGGCCGGGTTCCGGCCGGATCTGCCGCGCCGACCGAATCGGCCGGCGCACCCTTCCGTTTCCCGGAAGGTAGCAGGAGAAACCGGCCTATCGGCCCTGCCGGGGCAGCGCCCTGATGAACCGCTCTAGCAGAGCAATGTGGCGGTGCCTAATTGGGATTGCCGAAATCCAGCGGCGGAGGCGGCGGCGCGTCGAGCCCCGGCGACAGGCTGTCGAACTGCTGCTGGATCTGCGACTGGTCGAGCTGGACGCCCGCCGCCTTGTAGTGCGTCACCATCTGCGGGAACAGGACGATGAGCGCCACCATCAGCAGCTGGATCAGCACGAACGGCACCGCGCCCCAATAGATCTGCCCCGTGGTGACCGGCTGGGTGAGCTTGCCCGTCACGCGGTCGATGTAGGGCGTCTTCGCCGCCACCGAGCGCAGGAAGAACAAGGCGAAGCCGAACGGCGGGTGCATGAAGGAGGTCTGCATGTTCACCGCCAGCATGACGCCGAACCAGATGAGGTCGATGCCGAGCTTGTCCGCCGCAGGCCCCAGCAGCGGGATGATGATGAAGGCGAGCTCGAAATAATCGAGGAAGAAGGCCAGCACGAACACCAGCAGGTTCACCGCGATCAGGAAGCCGGTCTGGCCGCCGGGCAGCGACACCAGCAGCTCCTCCACCCACTTGTGACCGTCGACGCCGTAGAAAGTGAGCGAGAACACGCGCGCGCCGAGCAGGATGAACAGCACGAAGGCCGAGAGCTTGGCGGTGGAATAGGTGGCCTGGCGCATCAGGTCGAACTTGAGGCGCCCGCGGGCGGCGGCGAGCGCCAGCGCGCCCACCGAGCCCATGGCGCCACCCTCCGTGGGGGTGGCGACGCCGATGAAGATGGTGCCGAGCACCAGGAAGATGAGCGCCAGCGGCGGCACCATCACGAACACCACCTGCTCCGCCAGCCTGGAAAGCAGGCCCAGGCGGAACAGGCGGTTCACCACCGCGATGACGAAGGCGAGCGCCACCGTCGCCGACATGGTGAGCACCACGTAGTCGGAGCCGAACTTCAGCCCCCACTCCTCCATCAGCGCGATGGAGAGGCCGATGGCGAGCGCCATCACGAGATAAAGCGAGGCGGTGAGCAGCCGCGCGGTGCCCGAGAGGATGAAATAGAGCACCGCGAACGCACCGATGCCCCAGACGACCGTATTGGCGAGGCCCGGCAGCGTGCCGGCGGTGAGGCCCGGCAGGCTGCCGGTGGCGATCAGCACCGCGAAGCCGGCCGCAGTCAGCGCGCCGAGCAGGCTGGCGAAGCCGGTCTTCTCGCCCTGCACGCGCAGGGTCTGCGCCTCCAGAGGCAGGCCCGGCGCCGCCTGCGGGAAGATGGAGGAGATGATGAAGATATAGAGGGCGTAGAGGCCCGCCAGCAGCAGGCCGGGCACAAAGGCGCCCTCGTACATGTCGCCCACCGAGCGGTTGAGCTGGTCGGCCATGACGATGAGCACGAGGGAGGGGGGGATGATCTGCGCCAGCGTGCCGGAGGCGGCGATAACGCCCGAGGCCACGCGACGGTCGTAGCCGTAGCGCAGCATGATGGGCAGGGAGATGAGGCCCATGGAGATCACGGAAGCCGCCACCACGCCGGTGGTGGCGGCCAGCAGCGCGCCCACGAAGATGACCGCATAGGCAAGGCCGCCGCGGATGGAGCCGAACACCTGCCCGATGGTGTCCAGCAGGTCCTCCGCCATGCCGGACCGCTCGAGGATGAGCCCCATGAAGGTGAAGAACGGCACCGCGAGCAGCACCTCGTTGTTCATGGTGCCGTAGACGCGCTCGGGCAGCGCCTGGAGGAAGTCGGGCCGGAACAGGCCGAGCCAGATGCCGACGACGCCGAAGATGAGGCCGTTGGCCGCCAGCGAGAAGGCGACCGGGTAGCCCAGCAGCAGGAACACCACCAGCGCCACGAACATGATCGGCGCCATGTTGTGGATGAACCAGCCGCGGAAGCCGGGCTCGGCCGCGAAGGCGACATCCGGCAGGAAGGCGACGAGTGCGAAGGCTGCGAGCAGCACCACGCCGATGTGCGCGAGGCGGAGGCGGCGCAGGGCCGCGAAGGAAGCGATGGCCATGGTCCCGTTCCTCAGCGCTGGGTCTGCGAAGAGGCGCCCGGCGCCCCGCTCTGCCCATTGGCGTCCGCCTGCCCGTCCATCAGGCGCTCCGCCTCGGCGGCGAGCGCCGCATGGCTGCCGCCCGTGCCCTCGTTGGGGTCCTCCATGCGGCCTGTGAAGATGGCCACGCGCTTGATGAGCTCGGAGATGCCCTGCAGCGTGAGGAAGAAGAAGCCGAGCGGCACCAGCGCTTTCGCCGGCCACTGCGGCAGGCCGCCGGCGTTCAGCGACTGCTCGTCGATGGCATAGGAGGTGAGGAAGAAGGGCACCGAGGTCCACAGCAGCAGGATGGAGAAGGGCAGCAGGAAGAACAGGTGGCCGAAGATATCGATGCCGTCCCGCATGCGCTTGGAAAGGTGGGAGTTCACGATATCGATGCGGATGTGCTCGTTGTCGAGCAGCGTCCAGGAGGCACACAGGAGAAACACGGCCGCGAACAGCACCCATTGCAGCTCCAGCCAGGAGTTGGAGCTGACATCGAACAGCTTGCGCACGATGGCATTCAGCGCCGAAACGAAGATGGCGACGACGATGAGCCAGGCGGCGATCTTGCCGATGCGCATGTTGATCGCATCGATGCCGCGGGCGAGCGCGAGCAAGGGTGTCATGGGTGCGTGTCCCTCGGGCGACTGTTATCGCGGGCCGCCCCCATTGACGCTGCGGGCTACCCATTGGGCGGGCACCATAGGCGAAGAGAAGCGCACTTCAAGTGCAGCGGGCCTCAAATCGCCCAGGAATGGCCACCGGTATGGCAAGAGTGGAGCAGAAGCGCGACAAAAGTCGAATGAAATTTCCAATATTGCGCCGCGAGTGGCGAAACGATGCTTTCGTTGCGGCGCGACAAGATCAGGCGGCAGGATCAGTCGCGACCGGCAGCCACCCACGGTGCCGGCCCCTTCAGCGCCGGCCCGCGCGTGAAGACGCCCTTCGCTCGGTCCCAGACGATGGCGGCCCCGGTGCCCGCGACGGGGCTCGCGCCCACGCACCAGGCGGCGATATCCGTCCCCGCGCGCGGCAGCAGCGCCGCCACGGGGCCCAGCGCATCCCAGCCGGCGGTTTCCTCGGTGGCCTCCTCGCCTCGCGTCCGGCACAGGGCAAAGTCGAGGTCCGTCGGCCATACCCGCTCGGTCACGAGGTTCCAGCGGCCGGAGGCGCGGGAGTAGAAGCGCAGCCGCCCGCCGAAGGGAGCGCCCTGCCGCCCCCCGCGCTCGCTGAGCGCGACCAGGGGGAAACCCTCGGGGTCGATCCAGGCCGCCAGCTCGGTCACAATGGTGTCGTCGCCCGCCCCGCCGCCACCGGTGATGCGCATGAAGGCGCCCAGGGCGTCGAGCAGCAGCGCGGGATGGCCACGGGAGGCCCCCGGCGGCCCCTCATCGATGCGCGCGCCGCCATCGGGCGAAACGGCGATCTCGTAGGCCGGGAAACCGTTGGGCTGCGCCACCTGCAGCTCGCGGTAGATGGACAGGATGTCCAGCTCCTGCGCCCACGCCGGCACAGTCGCCGCCAGCACCCCCGCCAGGGCCGCCGCGAGGAGCACGGGCAAGCGCCCCCGGCGCCTCATCCCTCCGGCGCCTCCAGGATGGGGTCGTACTGGCTGGCGTCGAAGCCGAGCACGGCGAAGGACTGCGCCATGTGCGGCGGCAGCGGCGCGGAAACGTCGATCACCCCCTGCCCGCGCGGATGGGGAATGACCAGCCGCCGCGCCAGCAGGTGCAGCTTGTTCTGGAGCCCGCCGGGCAATTCCCAGTTCTCGATGTTGAAATACTTGGGATCACCCACGATGGGATGGCCGATGTGGGCGAGATGGGCGCGCAGCTGGTGGGTGCGGCCCGTCACCGGCTTGAGGGAGAGCCAGCTCATCTTCTGCGCGGCCTGATCCACCACCGCATAATAGGTTATGGCATGGCTCGCCTCGTCCTCGCCGTGGCGGGCAACACGCATCTTCTCCTCCTCCTCGTCACGCGCGAGATAGGTGGAGATGCGCCCCTGGCGCGGCTTGGGCACGCCGGGCACGAGCGCCCAATAGACCTTGCGCGCCTCGCGCGAGCGGAAGCTCTTGGCCAGCACCGAGGCGGCAAGCCGGGTCTTCGCCACCAGCAGGCAGCCGGAGGTGTCCTTGTCGATGCGGTGGACGAGGCGCGGGCGCTGGCCGTCCTTGTCGCGCATGGTCTCCAGCAGGCCGTCCACGTGGCGGTAGGTGCCGGAACCGCCCTGCACGGCGAGGCCGAACGGCTTGTTGAGCACCATCACGTCCTTGTCCTCGTAGAGGATCAGGGAGCGGAGGAAAGTCAGGTCGTCATTGCCCTTGGCGCTTCCCTTGGCGCCGCCCTTGGCAGCCCCCGCGCCCTTGGCCGCCGCGCGCGGCGCGGACCCCTCGGAAGAGTCGTTGACGCCGTCCGTGGGGTCGGCCCCTTCCGTCGGCGCGCCCTCGGCGAGGGGCGGCACGCGCACGCTCTGGCCGGGATCGACGCGGGTGGAGGTCTTCACGCGCCCGCCGTCCACCCGCACCTGCCCGGTCCGCACCAGCTTCTGGAGGTGGCCAAAGGACAGGTCCGGGTAATGCAGCTTGAACCAGCGGTCGAGGCGCATGCCCGCCTCGTCCTCACTCACCGTCTTCAGCTCCACTGCCATCTTGGACCCATCCTCGCGCGGCGGCGTTCCGCCTTTCCGTCTGGCAATAGTGCATGGCGGGCGCGCCGTCACGTCTCGCGCGGGAAATGGCGCATCACGTGAGGATGCGCACCGCCCAGATGCCCGCGAACACGCCCAGGAAGCCGAACACCACCGAGGCCGACGCGTAGAGCAGCGCGAGGCCGGTGTCGCCACGCTCCATCAGGAACAGGAAGTCCAGGGAGAATGTGGAAAAGGTGGTGTAGCCGCCGAGCACGCCGGTGGTGAGGAACAGCCGCAGGCTCTGGCTCCAGGCCTCGCCATCCCTGAAGGCGAGATAGCCGGTGATGAGGCCCATCAGCAGGCTGCCGCTGACGTTGATGAGCAGCGTGGCGAAGGGAAAGCCGACGCCGAGCAGCCTGGGAATGGTGAGGTTCACGAGATGGCGCAGCACCCCGCCGAGGCCCGCCCCCAGGAAGACCACGACAACGGGATGGAAGAAAGCGGATGCCATGGGCCCTCCCCCTTTGAGGCTGGACCATCACTGGACCGATTCCTTCGCCCGGTCACGAGGCCGCCGGAGGGCCTCGCGCACTCGGATAACCGGGCGGAGGGAACCGGGCATGATGCCGGCCCCTCCCCGCCCGGCGGATCTCAGACTTCCGCGAGCGCCTGGTCGAGATCGGCGATGATGTCCGCCACATCCTCGATGCCCACCGACAGGCGCACCACCTCCGGCCCCGCCCCGGCGATCACCTTCGCCTCGTCCGTGAGCTGGCGGTGGGTGGTGGAGGCGGGATGGATGATGAGCGAGCGCGTGTCGCCGATGTTGGCGAGGTGCGAGAACAGCTCCACGTTCGAGACCAGCTGCACACCGGCCTCGTAGCCGCCCTTGAGCCCGAAGGTGAATACCGCGCCCGCGCCCTTCGGCAGGTACTTCTGCGCCAGGGCGTGGTAGCGGTCGTTCTCGAGGCCGGGATAACTCACCCACTCCACCTTGGGGTGGGCGGCCAGATACTTCGCCACCGCCAGGGCATTGTCGCTGTGGCGCTGCATGCGCAGGCCCAGGGTCTCGATGCCGGTGAGAATGAGGAAGGCGTTGAAGGGCGACAGCGACGGCCCGAGATCGCGCAGCCCCAGCGCCCGCGCGGCGATGGCGAAGGCGAAGTTGCCGAAGGTCTCGTGCAGCACCATGCCCTGGTACTCGGGCCGCGGTGCCGAGAGGAACGGGTAGCGGCCGGAGGCCGACCAGTCGAAGGTGCCGGCGTCGACGATCACGCCGCCAAGCGAATTGCCGTGGCCGCCCAGGAACTTGGTGGCCGAGTGCACGACGATGTCGGCACCGTGCTTGATGGGCTGCCACAGGTAGGGCGTGGCGAGGGTGTTGTCCACGATGAGGGGAACGCCCGCCTTCTTCGCGATGGCGGAGATGGCCGCGATATCCACCACCACGCCGCCCGGATTGGCCACGCTCTCCACGAAGATGGCCTTGGTCTTGTCGGAAAGGGCCGCCTCGAAGGTGGAGAGGTCGTCCGGGTCCGCCCACTTCACGTTCCAGCCGAAGCTCTTGAAGGCGTGGCTGAACTGGTTGATGGACCCGCCATAGAGCTTGCGCGAGGCGATGAATTCGTCGCCCGGCGTCAGCAGGGTATGGAACACGATGTGCTGGGCCGCGTGGCCGGACGCGACCGCAAGCGCCGCCGTGCCGCCTTCAAGCGCCGCCACCCGCTCCTCCAGCACCGCATTGGTGGGGTTGCCGAGGCGGGTATAGATGTTGCCGAAGGTCTGCAGGCCGAACAGCGCCGCCGCGTGGTCCACATCATCGAACACGAAGGAGGTGGTCTGGTAGATGGGGGTCGCGCGGGCGCCGGTGGTGGGGTCCGGCTGGGCGCCGGCATGGATCGCCAGCGTCGCGAAACCGGGCTCGTGCACGGGGGCCTCGGGGCGGATCTCGTCGGTCATCGGGGGCTCTCTCCCATGGTGCCGGCCTCAGAGGGCCGCCGTTAAGTTATATATTCCGATGTAATTTATCAGAAAATACATTTTTTTCGTGTTCAAGGCATTTTCAGGCGAAACGGGGGGCCATGCGCATGAAGAAGATGCCTCAGCGCGACGTGGGCCCCTGTGGCTTGCGCGCGGCGATGGAGAGGCGCTGCACGCCCTCACCCAGCCGCTTCGGCCGCCGCGACGACAGGGTGCGCGAGTTCACCCCCGTCCAGCCGATCTCGCCGGAGAGGCGCGCATATTCGATCTTCGGGCACCGGTTCATCACCACCTTGAGGCCGGCCGCCTCCGCCTGCGCGGCCACGTCGTCATGGCGCACGCCGAGCTGCATCCAGAGCACCTTCGGCAAGGGCGAGAGCGCGGAAACCTCGGCCCACACCGCCGGCAGGTGCTCGGGCGCGCGGAACACGTCCACCATGTCGATGGGTTCCGGCACGTCGGCGAGGGTGCCGACGAAGGTGAGCCCCGCCACCACCTTGCCCGCCTGCCCCGGATTGACCGGAAACACCCGGTAGCCGCGCTCGGCGAGATACTTCATGACGAAATAGGACGGCCGCGCGCTGTTGGCGCTGGCGCCGACGATGGCGATGGTCCGCACCTCCTCCAGGATGCCGCGGATATAGCTGTCGGCGTAGTGATCATGGTTCATGGCGTCCTCCCGTTCATGTCACCGGCGCCGGCCCGCTCACACGCGCGCCTTGGTGAAGAGGCGCCGGAAATTGCGCGTGGTGGCTTCCGCCACCTGCGCCGCGCTCACACCCCGCGCCTCGGCCAGCACCCGCGCCGTTTCCACCACGAACGAGGGCTCGTTGCGGTGGCCGCGATGGGGCACGGGCGCGAGATAGGGCGAATCCGTCTCCACCAGGAGACGATCCTCCGGGATGGTCGCCGCGATGGCGCGCAGGTCCGCGCTCTTCTTGAAGGTGATGACACCGGAGAAGGACACGTAGCCGCCGAGCGCCAGCGCCCGCCGCGCAAGCTCCGGCCCGGCGGTGAAGCAGTGCAGCAGGAAGGGAAAGGCCCCCTTGGCGCTCTCTTCCTCCAGGATGGCGGCGGTGTCCTCGTCCGCGTCGCGGGCGTGGATCACGAGCGGCAGGCCGGTCTCGCGCGCCGCCGCGATATGGGTGCGGAAGCCAAGGGCCTGCGCCTCGCGCGGGCAGGTGTCGTAGAAATAGTCGAGCCCCACCTCACCGATGGCCACCACCTTGGGATGGGCGGCGAGCGCCACCAGGTCGGCGGTGGTCACCTCGGGCTCGTCGGCGGCATTGTGCGGATGGGTGCCCACGGAGCAGCTCACCGCATCGAACCGCTCGGCGATGGCGCGCACGGCCTCGAAGGCGCGCACCCGCGTGCAGATGGTGACGAGATGGCCCACCCCGGCCGCCTGCGCCCGCGCCACCACATCGGGCAGCTCGGCGGAAAAATCGGGGAAATCGAGGTGGCAATGGCTGTCGACGAGCATGGCGAGGTCACGAATATCGGTAAGCTGCCCCTCCCTTAAGCCCATCGCCGCGCGCCGTCGAGCAGCCGCGACAGGTGCCGGGCCTCATGCCACGATGCCGGCCGCGATTCGCCTGCCAGGAGCCCCGCCGTGCCGCCCTTCCGCCCCGCCTTCCTGCGCCTCGCGGAAGCCTCCCCGCCCTGGGCGCTGGCGCTGGCGGTCATTTCGGTGGCACTGCTGGCCTGGAGCGCGCAGCTCACCCTGCCCGTCCAGCCGGTACCCATCACCCTGCAGAGCTATGTGGTGCTGTCGCTTGCGGCGCTGCTGGGCTGGCAGCTCTCGGCCCTGGTCGCGGTGGCCTATGTGGGGCTCGGGGTCGCCGGCGTGCCGGTATTCGCCAATGGCGCCAGCGGATGGCAGGTGCTCTCCGGGGCGTCCGGCGGCTTCATCGTGGGCTTCGTGGTGGTGGCGGTGGGCGTGGGCGCCGCCCAGCAATACTGGGCCCGGCTGCGGCCGCTGCCGCTGTTCGCGGCCATCGCTCTCGGCCATCTGGCACTGATGGCGATGGGAGCCGGCTGGATCGCCATCAGGAGCGGAATCGTGCCGGCGCTCCAGAACGCGTTCCTGCCCTTCATCCTGGGCGCGGTGCTGAAGTCCATCGCGGCGCTCGCCACGGTGATCGTGGCGGAGCGCCTCGCGGGAACGCCCCGGCGCTGAGGCCGGGGCTCATCCGCTCAGACCGATTCGGAAATTTCCTTCTTGAGCGCGTCGGCATCCGGGCCCGGCATGGCGATGGCCCGCACCACCTCGCCAGGGCTGCCCGGGTTGGTGACGATGGAGGCTTCCAGCGAGACCGTCACCGCCCCGCCCGAGGTGTTGAAGATGTAATCGAGGCGGAAGGCGGCGTTGGAGGAGGCGCCGTTGGTGCGCTTCAGGGCCTCGTCCGGCGGCAGGCGCTTCTCGGCCACGAGCTGCGAGGGCTGGTCCACGGTGATGGCGTAGCCGCGCGCGCGCCGCGCGGTGGCGAGCCGCCCGCGCACCAGGGTCGCATCCGCGCCCTGCAGCCGCACCTCGATGCGCGGCACCTCGGGGGCGGCCGGAGGCGGCGCCTCGGCCGGCATCATGGGGGGGATGGGGTCATAGGTCGCCTGCGGCTGGCCGCCGCGGTCGCCAGAACAGGCCGTCAACAGCAGCACTGCCGCGAGTCCACATAACCCTTTCAGCCTCGTCATCGGCACTGCTCCCGGAGCCTCCCCTGAGTGCCCTGGCACCGTCTGGCCGGGCCGGGGCACCGTAGAGCATTTTCGCCTCTGATTGAATTGCGAAAATGCCTCGCATGCGCCGACGATGCCGCCAGCGTCCCGCCGTTTCGGCGCACACGGCAATGGACAGGGCGCCGCCTGCCGAAGCAAGCTGGCGGCAGGAATGAGCAACAGTCGAGAATTGACGGAAAACTTCATTCCTGGGAAGAAATGCATTGCCCGCAGGAGAGGCCGCACATGGAAGCCTACAGGGATGAGCCGATCACGATGACCGCCGCGGCGGCCGGGCTGCTGGCGGAAGCCGGCATCCGGCGCCCCTCGCCCCTTGCCACCGGCATCGCCGACGCCGCGCGGCTGCTGGGGGACCTGAGCTGCCTGCTGGCCTGGGGCAGCGGCAATGCCCAGCGCCTTTCGGGTGAGAGCGTCGCCATCTCCAGCGCGGTGGAGGAGCTGGCGCGCACCACCGACAACATCGCCCAGGCCGCCGCCGTGACCCAGGACCAGTCCACCGACGCGGCCCGCATCGTCTCGCAGACGGTCTCCCAGGCGGCCCAGGCGGCCGGCGCCATCGGCGAGATCGCCTCCGCCTTCACCGATATCCAGTCCCGCACCGAGCAGCTCACCGGCGCCATCCGCGCCATCGGCGAGATGGCGCGCGACATCGACACCATCTCCAAGCAGACCAAGCTGCTCTCGCTCAACGCTACCATCGAGGCCGCCCGCGCCGGCGCGGCGGGGCTCGGCTTCGGCGTGGTGGCATCCGAGGTGAAGGCGCTCTCGGAGCAGACCGCCCGCACCACCGCGGGCATCGCCGCCAAGCTCGCGGAGCTGAACCAGGTGCTCGCCGCCGTGTCGCAGGCGGTCGTGGCGGGCGGCGGACGGGTGGAAAGCGGCACCCGCGCCTTCAACGAGGTTTCCCGCAACATGGATCTCGTCTCCGAGCGCGTGGGCTCCGCCACCGAGCGCATCGAGAGCATCAGTCAGGCCTTGGGCGAGCAGAAGACGGCGACCAACTCCATCGCCGCCTCCCTGTCCGAGGTGGCGCGGCTCGCCGCCCAGAACAAGGCGGACGGCGATTCGTCCGGCGCGCTGCTGGCCAAGGCGCAGGACGCCGCCATGACCGTGCTGGGCGAGCTCGACGCCGACGGCAGCCACGCCAACACCCCGCGCACCTTCGCCGCAGAGCTTTCCGCATGGCGCGGCGCGCTCGCCCAGTGCTTGGTCGGCGCACGCGCCGACCGCGCCTACGACAACCCGCCCCTCGGCGCCGAGCGCGACCTGCCGCCGGGCCTGCGCGATGCCGTCGCGCCCGCCCTCGCCGCCATCCGCACCTCCGCCCGCGAGCTGGGGCGCAAGCTGCAGGCGAGCGATATCGAAGGCGCCATCGCCGCCTATGGCGCCACCGACGAGCGGCTGACGGAGGTCATCGACCGGCTGACGCGCTGAAAGCGCGCGGCGTCAGGCCAGCGAAGGCCCGGCCCCGCGGCCGGGCGCGGCACCGGCCCACGACCGGCGCCGGACGGGCTTCGCCAGAAGTCCGTGCCGTGCGTTCGGCAGAAGGGCCCTTTTGCCTCAGGACTGCGCGGCCTCGGGCTCCACATAACGGGGGAAGACGCCCACGGGGGTCGGCAGGCTGCGGCCCGCCGGAAGGCGGCTCTCCGGGCCCAGCCGGTCGAAGCCACGCTCCTCCGCCGGCACGGCCACGAGGTCGAGCAGCCTGGCGGCGCTCTCCGGCATCACCGGCTGCACCAGGAGCCCCACCTCGCGGATCACCTCCGCCGTCACCCACAGAACGGTGGCCATGCGGGCGGGATCGGTCTTGCGCAGGGCCCAGGGGGCCTGGGCGGCGAAATAGCGGTTGGCGTCCGCCACCACCGCCCACACGGCATTGAGATATTGGTGGACCGCCTGCACGCCCATGGCCTCGCGGGCTTTTTCCAGAATGCCGTCCGCCGCCGCGAGGATCACCTCGTCATCGGGCAGCAGCGGCCCCGGCTCCGGCACCACGCCGTCGAGATTCTTGGCGATCATGGACAGGGAGCGCTGGGCGAGGTTGCCGAGGTCGTTGGCGAGATCCGCGTTCATGCGCGCCACGATCGCCTCATGGCTATAGGAGCCGTCCTGGCCGAACGACACCTCGCGCAGGAAGAAATAGCGGATGGCATCCACGCCGTAGGTGCTCGCGAGGTCGAACGGGTCGATGACGTTGCCCACCGACTTCGACATCTTCTCCCCGCGGTTGAAGAGAAAACCGTGGCCGAACACGCGCCGCGGCGCCTCCAGCCCCGCCGACCACAGGAACGCCGGCCAGTAGACCGCATGGAAGCGGATAATATCTTTGCCGATGACGTGCAGGTTCGCCGGCCAGTAGCGCTTGAAAAGCTCATCCTCCGTGTCGGGATAGCCGAGCGCGGTGATGTAGTTGGTGAGCGCGTCCACCCACACGTACATGATGTGCTTGGGATCGCCCGGAACCGGGATGCCCCAGTCGAACGTGGTGCGCGAGATGGAGAGATCCTGCAGGCCGCCGGAAACGAAGCTCACCACCTCGTTGCGGCGCGCCTCCGGCATGATGAAGCCGGGGTTTTCCGCGTAATAGGCGAGCAGGCGGTCCTGGTAGGCCGAGAGGCGGAAGAAATAGCTTTCCTCCTCCACCCATTCCACCGGCGTGCCCTGGGGGCCGAGGCGCACGCCATCAGCGTTCAGCAGGGTCTCAGCCTCGGCGTAATAGGCCTCGTCACGGACCGAGTACCAGCCGGAATAGGTGGATTTGTAGATGTCGCCGTTGGCTTCCATCTTCGCCCAGATGGCCTGGGCCGACGCATGGTGCCGCTCCTGGGTGGTGCGGATGAAATCGTCGTTGGAGAGACCGAAGGTTTCCACCATGGCCTGGAAGCGCGGCACATTGCGCTCCACCAGCTCGCGCGGGGTCAGGCCGGCTTTCTGCGCGGTCTGGAGCATCTTGATGCCGTGCTCGTCGGTGCCGGTGAGGAAGCGCACGTCATAGCCGTCGAGCCGCATAAAGCGCGCGATGCAGTCGCTCGCGATCGCCTCATAGGCGTGGCCCATGTGCGGCACGCCATTGGGATAGGCGATGGCGGTGGTGATGTAGAACGGCGGCTTCGTCGGCATGGGCGGCTCTTTGACGGCTCGGAGGCGGCTCGAACGGAGATGCCGGCCACGATCCGGCCGAGGCGCCAGTCTCAGCGCACGGCTTCGGAGAGGTCGGCAAAGATGCGGAACACCAGCGCCTTGCGATCGAGATTGAACACATCCGCCTCGATCACGCTGCGCCTTACCTTCTCCCACACCTCGCCCAGCCGGACAAGGCGATGCGGCGCCTCGCCCCCACCGGTGGCACGGGCGGCGATGTAGTCACTGACCGCCTCGGAAAACAGGGCAAGCCCGTCGCCCCTGTCGCCCTGAAGGCGCGCGCCGAGGGCGTGCAGCTCCTCGGCCTTGGGTGCGGGAAGCTGGTCGAGGGCGCGCAGGGTGGCCGCGCGCACCTCCATGCCCTCGCCCCGCGCCAGCACCACGGCGCGCCGCACGCTGCCCTGGCTCGCCTCCGCCGCCGAGGGCAGCAGCGCGGGGTCCATCTCCACCCCCTGGCCGCGCAGATGATCCAGCGCCGCCAGCACCTCCTCGGTCGCCAGCGGGCGCAGCCGCACCAGCCGCGTGCGCGAGCGGATGGTGGGCAGAACCCGCCCCGGCGCGTGGGAAATGAGGAGGAACAGCGCGCGCGGCGGCGGCTCCTCCAGCGTCTTCAGCAGCGCGTTGGCGCCGAAGGCGTTCAGCTCGTCCACCGTGTCCACGATGCAGACGCGCCAGCCCCCGCCCGCCGCCGTGGCGCCGAAGAAGGCGCGCACCCGGCGCACCATCTCCGCCGGAATCACGGTGGGGATCTTCTCCTCCCCAGCCTCGGGCACGCGGCGCAGCACCAGCAGGTCGGGGTGGGTGAAGGACGCCACCTGCCGGAACACCGGATGATTGGGCGGCACATCGAGCGCCAGCGGCCCCCCCGCCGCCTCCGGCCCGGCGAGCACCGCGCGGGCGAGCCGATAGGCCAGCGTCGCCTTGCCCACGCCCTCCGGCCCGCCCAGCAGCAGCGCATGGGGCAGGCGCCCGGCGCGCCAGTCGGCGGCGAGGTCCGCCGCCACCACGGCATGGCCGAACAGGCGATCCTGGCTGCGCGGGTGCGGCGCCTCGGGCAGAACGTCTCCCGCCGGCCCCTCGCTCATCGCCGCGCCTCCGGCACCGGCGCCGCGGCGAGGCGCGCGTCCACCAGTGCGGCGACGCGCGCGGCCACCGCCTCCGCCGCCGGGGTGGCATCCACCACTGCGCAGCGCGCCGGATCGGCGGCGGCGAGGGCGAGGAACGCGTCGCGCACCGCCGTGTGGTAGGCGAGGCCCTCCTTCTCGAACCGGTCGGCCACCGCGCCCTTGCCGCGCGCGGAGGCCCGCGCCAGCCCGACGTCCGGCGGCACGTCGAGCACCAGGGTCAGGTCGGGCCGGGCGCGGACGCACACGCGCTCCAGCGCGCGCAGCAGGTCCTCCTCCACCCGGCCGACGGCACCCTGGTAGACGCGGGTCGAATCAATGAAGCGATCGCACACCACCACCGCCCCCTCGGCCAGCGCGGGCGCGATGAGGGTATCCACATGGTCGGCCCGCGCCGCCGCGAACAGCAGCGCCTCCACCCGCGGGCCCAGGGGCTCCGCGGCGCCGGAGAGCAGGACATGGCGCACCGCCTCCGCCCCGGCGGAGCCACCCGGCTCGCGTGTTTCCACCACCCGGCGACCGCGCGCGCGCAGATGTTCCGCGAGGAGGCGCGCCTGGGTCGACTTGCCGGTGCCCTCCCCGCCTTCCAGGGTGATGAACCAGCCGCGCGGGCGGGGAGAATGGAGCATGGGGCGGTCCCTTAGAGCGTTTTCGAGCGACGTGGGAACCGGTTCGCGGAAAGAAAACGCGTCAACGCGAGAATCCGGAGCGGTTCCCCGATTCCCTGGAACAGGGAAAGGCTCCAGGCTTCGGGCCGTCACTTATGCAGCTTCGCGACCGCCTTCGCCACGAGATCCCGCGCGGAATCCCCGAGGAAGGTCACGCCGCCGTCGAGCGCCCGGTCCCAGAGCGTGCCCACCTGCACGTCCGCGGCGGTATAGAGCGGCACGTCCAGCACCTTGATGTCGCCGCGCGTCACCTCCAGCTGCCCCACCTGCGCGCCTTGCGCGACCGGCGCCCGCAGCGGCCCGACATAAGTGACGCGGGCAGTGATCTTCTCGCCCCCGCGACGGGAGGTGAGCAGGCGCACCGGCCCCTTCGCCACCAGCCCCACGGAGCCGCCCGCCCCGCCGAACACCTGGGCCCGGCCCACCTCCAACCCATCGGCGAAGATCTCGCGCTGCTGGAACGACTGGAACCCCCATTCCAGCAGCTTGCGCGCCTCGTCCATCCGCTCCTTCTCGGTCTTGGCGCCAAGCACCACCACCACCAGGCGCTGCCCATTTTGAACGGCCGAGCCGAGCAGGTTGTAGCCCACATCCTTCAGCCAACCCACCTGCAGGCCGTCCGCCCCCACACCGGCGTTCAGCAGCGGGTTGCGGTTGCGCTGCTTGATCTTGCTCCAGTCGATGCCCGGCAGAGCAAACACCGCATACTGCTGGGGATAGGTGCGGATCAGGTGCTGCGCCAGGGTCGCGAGATCGCGCGCGGTGCTGAGCTGGGCGGGGTCGGCGAAGCCCGTGGCGTTGCGGAAATCGCTGTTCGTCATGCCGATGGCCTTGGCCGTCTCGTTCATGAGCACGGCGAACTGGCCTTCCGTGCCGGAGATGCCCTCGGCCAGGGCGATGGCGGCGTCGTTGCCCGAAACGACCACCGCGCCCGCCACCAGATCCTCCACCCGCACCGGCTTGTTCACCTCCGCGAACATGGCCGCCCCGCCCGAAGGGCCGCCACCCCGGCGCCAGGCGTTGACGCTGACGACGAAGGGCGTGTCAGGCGTGATCTTGCCCGCCTTGATCTGGCCGAACACCACCGCCACCGTCATCACCTTGACGAGGCTCGCGGGCTGGAACTGCCGGTCGGCATCCTTCTCATAGAGGATGGTCCCGGTCTCGAAATCCACCAGTATGGCGGCGGGCACATGGGTCTGGAACGCGCTCTGGGCCGATGCCGGCCGTGGCGCGACGGCGCCCACCAGCGCGCAGGCCGCCAGCAGGAGGACGGAAAGGAGACGTATGCTCACGTGACGGGACCCGTTGGCTGTGCCGCCGATGCGACGTGCTCCGCTATTTTCCTGCACCGGGCGCCGCTTCGCAAACGACATTCTGCCGACACCCGCGCCCGACGCCGGGCCAGAGCGCTGCATCTCGCGAGGCCGGCCGGTCCAGGCTGGCGGAAACCCGCGCGCGAAGGCCCATCCGAAAAGGAACGAGCGCCAGCCAGACAGATGTATCCGTTCTGGGGACAACGCCGATTGACGCGCGGCGACCGCCATTCAGCCGCACCGCCGGAAAACGCGAAAAGGCCCCGTGGCGACGGGGCCCGCGGCCGGCTCAAAAGTTAAGGCAATGCCCCTACCCGAAAGTCACACCCAACGGGCGATCACGCCCCTTGGCCAACCGCCCAGCCGAAGGCTAAAGGCCCGCCGAGGACGCCCCGACGGACTTTGCCCCCTCCGCGCTGGCGGCACGCCGCTGAGGGGCGCGCTGCAGGCCACGGGCATACTCCTCGCTCTCCTTGCTCCAGCGCTCGATTCGCCCGGAGCTCGGACGCATCTTGATGCGGCCGGTGAGGATATCGACTTCCTGCGGCGCGTGCTCACGCCCGTCACGCACCTGGGTGAGGCCAAGCGAACCCTGGCGGATACGCACCTCATCCAGCGGCCGACCGGAGGCGATGCCCTGGGCACGGAACAGCTGATACTCCCGATCGCTCATCACGCGGATCTGGGAGACGTTGTCCAGGCTGTCGGGGTCCATGACGATCCACACCGAGCCACGCTGAGAGGCGACCACGCCGCGGGCGCGCTGCTCCAGTGCACGCAGGTAATCCTGGCAGGAGTTGCTGTCATAGATGCGCTTGCGCCGCTCGGCATCCCTCCAGGCGCGCAGGCCGTAGAGGCCGCTCGCCATCTGAGTCACCAGCACGCTGACGGGCATCATGTAGACGGCGAAGCCACCCTCGATCAGCGCCCACAGGCCCGCGATAGCCAGCGTGCTCGCCGCCGAGGCCGAGAAATGCCGCCAGATGCCATCGAGAAAATGGCTGAACGGGCCGAGCTCCTTCTTCTGGATCTCGTCCATGAGGTGCGCATACGGCAATATCCGGTTTTGCATCACCTGCTCCCGCCAGCCCGACCAATCCGGGTTGGATCATTTTTTTAGGCGGTCGCCCGGCGATTGCAAGACATTTGTGATTGGACGAGCCGCGTCCCTCTGTCCAGCCGCGACGCACGCGGCTCCCCGGTTACCGAAACTTAACGTTAACAACCCTTTGCCGGCAACGCGGCTGACGCGCAGGCGCCACGGGCACGCCGCAGCCGACGGTTTCCCATGGCACGCACGCCAGAATCGCCCGATTGCGGCCGGGCCTCCCGGAGCCGGCTGCCGGCGAAGCATGACCGTCGTTCCGTTTCATGATGGAGTCGGGCAAACCGGCGTATGACTCTCGGATCCAGACACGCGGCCTCGCGTGAGCGCCGCCCTTCCGCACGGTCGGTCGCGGATAGAGGAGATACGCGGTTGATCCACCGCCGGGCCCTGATGATGGCTGCAGCGGCCCTGGCTTCGGGCCGCGCGGGGGCGTCCCCGCCAGAAGGCACCCGTGCGGCGCCCGATGCCGCCGGCACTATTCTGCTCTGGCCCGGCACGCCGCCGGGCGGGGGCGGACCGGCCGGGGCGCCGAAGGTGGGCCGGAGCGGCGCGCTGAGCAACATCGCGGTGCCGATGCTGGAGGTTCACCGGCCGGCGCGGCCCGTCGGCTGCGCCGTGCTGGTGGCTGCCGGCGGCGGCTACCGCCAGATCCAGATGGACAAGGAGGCGCGCCCGGCTGCCCGCTGGCTGGCTGCGCGGGGCATCACGGCCTTCATCCTCGTCTACAGGCTGCCCGGGGAGGGATGGCGCGATGGCCCCCTCGCCCCGCTTCAGGACGCCCAGCGGGCCCTGCGCCTCATCCGTGCCGAGGCAGCCGGAAGCGGGCGCGATCCGCCCCGCATCGGCGTGCTGGGCTTCTCGGCGGGCGGACACCTGCTGGGCCTTGCCGCCACGCGCTTCGGCTTCCAATCCTACGCGCCGGTGGACGCGCAGGATGGCGAGCCGGTGCGTCCCGCGGCCGCCGCGCTCATCTATCCCGTCATCACCCTTGAGCCGCCCTATGACCACACGTCGACCCGGCGGATGCTGATCGGCGACCATCCCTCCCGCCAACAAAGCGCGGAATGGTCGGTGCAGACCCATGTGGCGCGGGGCGACCCGCCCTTCTTCCTGGTCCAGGCGAAGGACGATCCCATCTCCAGTCCGCAGAACACGGTCATCATGGCCGAGGCCTGCGCCCGCGCCGGCGTGCCGGCCGAGCTGCGCCAGCTGCCGGGCGGCGGCCACGGCTTCGGCATGGGTCGGCCGGGCACCGCCACCGCGCAGTGGCCCGCCTGGTATGAAGCCTGGCTGCGCGCACAGGGCATGCTCGCCTGAATGCCCGCCGCCGCGGCGGCGGGCGCGCCGCCTCCCCCGTTCAGGCCGCCAGCGCGGCGTCGAGGCTGATCCGGGCGTTGAGCACCTTGGAAACCGGGCAGGAGGCCTTGGCCTTGTCCGCCAGCTCGCGGAAGCGTGCCTCGTCGAGATTCGCGATCTTCGCGCGCAGGGTGAGGTGGACGGCGGAAATGGAGAAGCCCTCGGCCCCCTTGGTGAGGGTGACGTCCGCCTCGGTCTCGATGCGCTCGGGCGTGAAGCCCGCCTCGCCGAGGATGAGCGCGAACGCCATGGAGAAGCAGCCCGCGTGCGCGGCGCCGATCAGCTCCTCGGGATTGGTGCCGGGGCGGTCCTCGAACCGGCTGCTGACGCTGTAGGGCGCGGCGGCGAGCGCGCCGCTGATGGTGGAGATGGTGCCGGAGCCCTGGGCGAAGCCTCCCGTCCAGACGGCGGAACCTGATCTTTTCATGGTGCGTCTCCGTTGAGATGGACCGGCGGGCGCCCGGCCTCGTGGCCCGCGCGAATGGTGTTCCGGCCCTCCGCGGCGGACAATCATATGTGCGTATGCGGATTCTCACCTTCGGGTGAGGCATGGCCGCCCGGCGCCGGGCGCGCTATCCACCGGCGGCGTGGCGTGGTTGAACTCGCGCCGCGAATTGATATGAGTGCGGCCATGATTTCCTGCCCTGTCCACACTGGGTGGGCGCCGCGATGACGACGCCCACGAAGGTGTCCATCGACCTCGGCACCCGCTCCGGCGGGGGCACGGCCGTGATGGACCTCGAGGAACTGCTGGCCACGCGCCTGCTGGTGCAGGGCAATTCCGGCTCCGGAAAATCGCACCTGCTGCGCCGGCTCCTGGAACAGAGCGCGCCCTGGGTGCAGCAGGCCGTCATCGACCCCGAGGGCGACTTCGTCACCCTGGCGGACCGCTACGGCCATGTGGTGGTGGATGCCCAGCGGGGCGAGGCGGACCTGCAGCGCATCGCCGCCCGCGTGCGGCAGCATCGCGTTTCCGTGGTGCTGAACCTCGAAGGGCTGGACAGCGAGCAGCAGATGCGCGCCGCCGCCGCCTTCCTGGGCGGCCTGTTCGATGCCGAGCGCGACATGTGGTACCCGCTGCTGGTGGTGGTGGACGAGGCGCAGCTGTTCGCGCCCGCCGCCGCCGGCGAGGTTTCCGACGAGGCGCGCAAGGTCTCCCTCGGCGCCATGACCAACCTCATGTGCCGCGGCCGAAAGCGCGGCCTTGCCGGCGTCATCGCCACCCAGCGCCTCGCCAAGCTGGCGAAGAACGTGGCGGCGGAAGCCTCCAACTTCCTCATGGGCCGCACCTTCCTCGACATCGACATGGCCCGCGCCGCCGACCTTCTGGGCATGGAGCGACGGCAGGCCGAGATGTTCCGCGATCTGGAGAGCGGCAATTTCGTGGCCCTGGGCCCGGCGCTGGCGCGGCGCCCGCTGCCGGTGCGCATCGGCGCGGTGGAGACGCAGGCGCGCTCCACCAGCCCCCGGCTGCTGCCCCTGCCCGAGCCCGCCGCCGCCGAGGACGCCCACGACCTCATCTTCACCCCGGGCGCCGACGAGATCCGCACCTTGATCCCCCGCCGGGCGCCGGCCGTGGCCGCCACGGCGGATGTGCTGGCCCAGCTCGCCCGCGGCATGCCCGCCGGGCAGCCGTCCGCTTCGGAGCCGCCGGGCCACGGCGCGCCCGCTCACTCCGGAGCCCAGCAGGTGGCGCCCGCCCATGTGGCGCCGGCCCTGACGCCCGAGCAGCGCGAGGCGGCCATCGACTCGGCGCTCCGCGAGATCCTGGCCGAAAGCGATTCCGGCTTCCGCTCCATCGCCGTGCTCTACCAGGACTTCCTGGTGCGCTGCCGCATCCGCCGCCTGGGGAGCGATGCGCTCTCCCTCTCCGCCTTCCGCCGGCGGCTGGCGGTGGCCCATGCGGGCATCGACCTCGCCGAGGCGGAAGCGGAGGATTCCCCCTGGGCCGAGGTCCTGGGCATGGCCGCTGCCCTGCCGGAAGACATGCAGGGCGTGTTCCTCTCCCTCGCCCGCGCGGCATTCGACCACCGCCCCTGCCCTTCCGACGCCGAGGTGGCCCGCGCCTACGGCAGCCGCTCGCCGGGCCGGGCGCGGCGCCTCATCGCCTACATGGAAGAGCGCCAGGTGATCGTCTGCCGGCAGGATGGGCGCGGACGGCGCATCGTCGCCATCCCCGGCCTCGCCTGGGAGACGGAGCCCGGAGACCCCAACGCCGCCGCGTCCGCCGCCGTCGAGGAGCCCTCGCCGGCGGATTGAGGCGCGGGGAAAGCGCCCGGCGCAGCTGGTTGAGCCGCATCCCCGCCGGCTGATAGGATGACGGGGATAATCACCATTCCTCGACACGGCGCGGTCGCGCGGTGCCGGCCTCCTGGACGGCGGACTTTCAAGGGCAACGGCGCGACGAGACGCGCCGGCCCCGAAGCGGAGCATCCCGATTTTGCCTTTGGATCCCAAGAGCCTGCGCTTCTCCGTTGCGCCCATGCTGGACTGGACGGACAGGCATTGTCGCGCCTTCCACCGCAGCTTCTCGCGCCACGCGCGGCTCTATACGGAGATGGTGACGGCGCCCGCCATCATTCACGGTGACCGCGAGCGGCTGCTCGGCTTCAATGCCCCGGAGCACCCTGTGGCGGTGCAGCTCGGCGGCAGCGACCCCGCCCAGCTCGCGCAGGCGGCGCGCATCTGCGCCGATTTCGGCTATGACGAGATCAACCTCAACGTGGGCTGCCCCTCGGACCGCGTGCAGGGCGGCAATTTCGGCGCCTGCCTCATGCGCGCGCCGACCCTGGTGGGCGAATGCGTCGCCGCCATGAAGGCGGCCGTCGCCATTCCCATCACCGTCAAGTGTCGCATCGGCGTGGACGAGCAGGACCCCGAGGAAGCCCTGGACCAGCTCGCCGATGCGGTGATCGCGGCGGGCACGGACGCCCTCGTCGTCCATGCCCGCAAGGCGTGGCTGAAGGGCCTCTCCCCGCGCGAGAACCGCGACATCCCGCCCCTGGACTACGACCGCGTGCGCCGGCTCAAGCAGCGCCTGCCCCATGTGCCCATGGTCCTCAACGGCGGCATCGGCGGCATCGAGGCCGGCCTTGCCGCAGCCACCGGGCTCGACGGCATCATGCTCGGGCGCGCCGCCTACCACGAGCCGGAGCTGCTGCACGAGGTGGATCCGCGCCTCTACGGCACCCCTGCCCCGGCGGCCGACACCTATGCCGCCCTCGACACGTTCGAGCCCTACGTGGCGGCGCACCTCGAAGCCGGCGGCCGCCTGTCCGACATCACCCGCCACATGCTGGGGCTGTTCGGCGGCCGGCGGGGCTCGCGCCTCTTTCGCCGGCATCTCGCGACCGAATCCGTGAAGCCGGGCGCGGGCCTCGACGTGCTGCGCGACGCCGTGGACCATGTCCGGCGCCGGGACCTCGCCGCGGCTTGAATCCCGAAACCCCCTGCGCCTGCCCCACGGGTCTCTGGCCGGGACCACGCGGCGCTTGGGAGAACGCGGTTTGGCGCTGGCCAAGGAGCTGAACCGATGGCGTGAGCCCGCGCCGCCGGGGCCCTGGACAGGCTCGCCGAACTGGCGCACACAAGCCCTCTTCCACCTGCCGCGCCCGTGGAATCCCCATATCCCGAAGCGCGGTCCTTCCCCCCGGCCGGGACCTTCCTTCCCCGCCCCGGCGAAGCCCCCTAGGGCGCCGGGACGACGAAGCGCTCCGGCCATCCGGTGTCCCGATGGTTCCGCGCGATCCGGCCCGCGCCCTGCCCGCCGACGCGCCAAGGAGGTTTCGCGTGCTCTCGTCCATCCCCTGGGGCGAACTCGCCACCCTGTGCCTCGCCCTGCTTGCGGGCGGCGTCCTCACCGGCATCATCGCCGGCCTGTTCGGCGTGGGCGGCGGCGGCGTCATGGTGCCCGTGCTCTACGAGGTGTTCGGGGTGATGGGGGTGGAGGAGAGCATCCGCATGCAGCTCTGCGTGGGCACCTCCCTCGCCATCATCATTCCCACCGCCATCACCTCCTATCGCGCGCACCAGAAGAAGGGCGCGGTGCTGCCGGGCGTGGTGAAGCGCTGGCGGCTGCCGGCTATCATCGGCATCCTCACGGGCAGCGCCATCGCCGCCTGGGTGCCGGGCTGGGTGCTGCAGGCGGTATTCGTGCTGGTGGTGGGCATGCTGGGGCTGAAAAGCCTCCTGGGGCGCAACGATATCCGCGTCGCCGACACGCTGCCGGATGCGCGCGCCATGGGCGCCTACGGCTTCGGAATCGGCCTCGCCTCGTCCCTGGTGGGCATCTCGGGCGGCGGCATCGCCACCAACATCCTGCTGCTCTATGGCGTGCCGATCCACGCGGCGGTGGGCACCTCGGCCGGCATCGGCATCTTCATCCCCCTGCCCGGCGTCATCGGCTATGCGGTGGCGGGCTGGCCGCACCTTTCGGCGCTGCCGCCGCTGTCGCTCGGCTATGTCTCGGTGCTGGGCTTCGTGCTGATGGCGCCGCTGGCGGCGGTGTTCGCCCCGGTGGGCGCGCGGCTGGCGCACCGGCTGAGCCGCCGGCACCTGGAGATCGGCTTCGGCGCCTTCCTGCTGCTGGTGGCCGGGCGGTTCCTCGTGGCCATCCTCTGGCGCTAGGTCGGTTCCGGCGGGGCGCGCCGCAATCCCAGGTCCTCAATCGCCGCCGGGTGGGAGTTGCAAGCGTTTCCGGCGAACCGGCATCTGCCGGAAGCCATGCGCCCGCCGGCCGGGCTCTCACCAGCGGTGGGAGAAGCCGGCGGTGATGCTCTTGTTGATGTCGCTGCCCGTGTCCGCCACCGTGGTGGTGACATTGAGGCCACCGAACACCTTCTGCTGGGCGCTGAGGCTCGGCAGCAGCCGCTGGGCCTCGTCGGTCATCCGCGCGCCGAGGGAGAGGGTCGTGTCGGTGGCAACGCCGGTGACGCTCAGCTTCTTGTCCATCTGCCAGCCGTTGGCGGTGCCGGTGCGGCCCACCTGGTAGCTGTCGGAAAGCTCGGCCTTCAGGCCGTCGTTGACCGTCCAGCTGCGCGAGAGGGTGGTGCCGAGCTTGCTTTCCTCCTCGGTGGGGCTCACCGCCACGTTCACCGAGCCCTTCTGCCACAACAGCCAGTCCGGCAAGGCATCCAGGGTCACCTTGGCGAAGGCCTTCCCGCTCACCGTGTCGGTGCCGGCCGCCTGCGCCGGGGCCACGCTGGTGCGGGCCGCGGACATGTCGAGCCCCACCTGGGTGGAGAGGTCCGACAGGCTGTTCGCGTAGGTCATGGACGTGGTGCCGTCCGCGTTCAGCGTGGTCTTGGCGGTCACGGCGTCCTGCGCATGGGCTCCGCCCGCCAGCAGAACCGCGGAAGTGAGGACAGCGGCGCGCGCATGTCGTTTGGGTCGCATCGGCCTCTCCGGCAATTGCTCTCAGAAAGGGCGTCACCGATGGTGACGGATCACCACGGCATCGCCCTTCGCGTTAAACCGATCCCCCGCCTCCGGCGCTCGCGCAGGCTTTTGCCTTCGCGTGCCCCGAGGGGTTCGGCTCGCCCCGATCACCCCAGTGCTCTCAGCCTGATGCGGAAAAGTTAAGGCAGGATTGCCGCATTGCACATTCCATCCCCACGCTGATGCGGCAGGGCCACAGATGACGTGGCGCAGGCCGTTCCCATGCGATGTGAACATGGCTTGGTGGCCAGCCCCGCGCCCGCTGCCTTGCCCGCCCGGCGGGTGCGCTCTATCCGGTCATTGGGGAGGAAAACATGCCTGAACAGACGGATACGACCGCCACTTCCGCCACGCTCGCGCTCCTCGAGCGCATCGCCGCCGCCCTCGACCGCCTTGCGCCGCCGCCGGTGCCGGCGCCCGGCTTCGACACCGCCGACGCCTTCGTGTGGCAGACCGAGCCGCCGCGCTTCGAGCCGGTGCCGCGGGTGAACCGCGTCGAGATGGACCTGCTGCAGGGCATCGACCGGATGCGCGACCAGCTCGTGGACAACACGCGCCGCTTCGCCACCGGCCTGCCGGCCAACAACGCGCTGCTCTGGGGCGCGCGCGGCATGGGCAAGAGCTCCCTGGTGAAGGCCGCTCACGCCGCCGTGGAGCGCAGCCTGCCGCCGGAGCAGCCCGGCCGGCTCAAGCTGGTGGAGATCCACCGCGAGGACATCGAGACCCTGCCCGCGCTCATGGGGCTGGTGCGCGGCTCGCCGCACCGCTTCATCGTCTTCTGCGACGATCTCTCGTTCGATGCCGACGACACCTCCTATAAGTCACTGAAGGCGGTGCTGGAAGGCGGCATCGAGGGGCGGCCGGACAACGTCATCTTCTACGCCACCTCCAACCGCCGCCACCTGCTGCCGCGCGACATGATGGAGAACGAGCGCTCCACCGCCATCAACCCCGGCGAGGCGGTGGAAGAGAAGGTCTCGCTCTCCGACCGGTTCGGCCTGTGGCTGGGCTTCCACAAGTGCAGCCAGGAGGAATACCTCGCCATGGTCGCGGCCTATGTGGCGCACCACGCCCTGCCGGTGGCCGAGGCGCAATGGCGGCCCGAGGCGCTGGAATGGGCCACCACGCGCGGCGCCCGCTCGGGCCGCACCGCCTATCAGTACATCCAGGATCTCGCCGGCCGCATCGGCGCGCCCCTGAAGCCCGCCTGAGCGGCGGGCAGCCCGAGAAAAGCAGAAGGCCCCGGATGCGTGCATCCGGGGCCTTCTCGCATTCAAGCCCGCCGCTTTCCGGGAACCGGACGACCTTCAGTTCTTCGTCACCATGCAGTCGCCGCCCTGGGCGCGCAGCGCCTGGCACAGCTCGTTGGCCTGATCCTTGGAAGCGAAGGGGCCCACCTGGGCACGGTAGTAGATGCCCCGGTCGCCCAGGTCCGCCTTCTTCACCGATGCCGCATAGTTGCCAAGGAGGTTCGGATAGCGCGTCTGCAGCGCCTTCCAGGACCCGAGGGCATCCGCCTCCGAGCGCTGGGAGGCCACCTGCACCACGAAGTCACCCGTGCGGCTCACCGGCGGGGCGTCGATCTTGGCGGAGGTGCTGGGCGCGTGAAGCATGGGCGGCGGCGCGCCTGGCATCTGGGTCGCGGTGTAGGCGGCGAGCGCCTGCGAGCCCGCCGCCGGCGCGGCAGCGGGAGCCGCGGGCGCGCCCTCGGGCGAGATGGTGCCGTCGGAGCGCACGGTGAGGGTGCGCACGCGCTTCGGCTCCGTGGCGAGGGAATTGATGACCGGATCGGTGGCCGCCGGCTGGGTGCCGCGGACGGCGGCCGTGTTCACGTCCACCGGCTGCTCCTCGCGGGGCAGCATCTTTTCGCTGCCAGGCGCGGCGCCACCAACACGGTCGTAGATCAGCTTCTGCTGGGCGTCCTGGGGGGCGCTGTTCGGCGGAGGCACGATCTTGCTCGGCGCGGTATCGGCGCGGATCACGGGTGCCCCGCCGCTGGTGCCGGCGGGGCCGCCATGCACCGCCATGCGGTAGGCGAACACCCCCGCCGTTCCGGCGATGATGATGCCGAGCACGGAGGCCACCATCAGCAGGGCGGTACGGCCCTTCCGGCGCCGCGCCTCGCCATCGAAGACCTCCTCGCCGTGGGGCGGCATGTAGCCGTCCTCGCCGTATTGGGGGTCGTAGGCCTCGTCATATTCCTCGTAGTCGTCCTCGCCTTCGGCGCGGCGGGGCGCGGAATAGGCGTAGGCCGCGCTGGCCTCCTGCTGAGGAGGCTGGGCGTAGGCCTGTTGCGGCTGCACCGGAGCGGCGGCACGCCGCGCTTCCGCCGAAGGCGCGGGACGCGGTGTCATCGCCTCATAGTCGTCGCCGTCTTCGGGCAGCACGCGCGGATCGGGCGCCCTGCGGCCGTTGGGAGGCACCTGGGATGCCGCCTGGGCCGCCACCTGAGCCTGATGGGCGAGGGAACCGTAGCCGAGGCGCACGGAAGTGGCGCTGCGGTCCACCGGCTCGCCGTCGCCGCGCGGCGGCAGAAGGGCGGCACGCTGCGGCGGCGCGGCCAGCGACGCCTGCCGCTGCGGCAGATCGGGCGCGGCCGCCGGGCGCGGCGGCGGGCGGCGGGTCGAATCGGCGAAGTCCGCCTCGCCGAAGCCGACATCCGGCCGCCGGGCCTGGGGGGCCGGAGCGGCGGCGCGAGCGTTCGACGGATCCTGGCGGACAGCCTGGGAATCGGGAGCCGGCGCGCGAACCTGGGTCGGGTCCTGCCCCAAGCGGGCGATGGCCTGCCGCGGCGCCGCGGGCCGCACCGGCACGCGCTGGGCAGGCACCTCGCCCTCCGGCAGGGCCTGCCCCGCCTCGGGCTGGCGCCGGGCAAGCCGCGGGTCCTGGCCCCGCGCGACATCGGCGCGGAGGGCCTGGGTGCGGGGGTCCTGGGTGCGGGGGTCCTGAAGACGCGGATCCTGCAAACGAGGGTCCTGCTGGCGGGCATCCTGAACACGGGCATCCGCGCGCGGGGCCGTTCGCGGGTCGGCGCGCGAGACGGGAACGGCCGGAGCACGGGCGGCGGTTGCCTCCGGCTGAAGATCCGCGAAATCGACAAAGGGGTCCTGCTCGCCGATCAGGCGGGCGAGCTCGGCAAGGGGGTCGACGCCACCGTCCGCCTGAGGGCGCGCAGCGGGACGGGCCGCGGCCGGCGCCGAACGAGTGGGAGCGGGACGCGCTGCGGGCGCGCCCTGCGGGGGGAGATCACGGGGAGGCTGGGGCGCGCGCGGCGGAGCCGCCTGACGAAGGCCGGCGGCGGGCTCGCGGGCAGGAGCCTGCGGCTGCCCCTGGCGCGGCGACGCCAGACGACCGGGCTCGGCGCGCGCCGCATCCGGGCGGGCGGCATCGGTTCGGGACGGCATCTGTCCAGCGGCGCCCTGGCTCGCGGCGCCCTGGCGCAGGCCCTCCTGCCGCGTGGAAACCGGGGGGGCCTGGCGCGGCGGCGCCTGGCGCGGCTCCTGCGCATGGGGTGCGCCCTCGCGCGCGGAGGCATCGCGCGCGGAAGGTGTCCGCGCGCCGGCGTCACCTTCCTCCCTGGAGCCCCCGTCACGCCGGTAGCGGAACCTGCTTTCGTCGACCATGTCGCCTCGATGTCTTCTCGTCCGCCCCGCCCCAGACGGATCTGCTTTCCGGCCAAAGGAGGCCGCAAGGGAGCCGATTGGCTGCGCCGGACGAGCTCATTTCATCTCGTCGACGGCCTCCACCCCCAGCACCTTCAGACCCGAGGCGAGCACCGTGGCCACGCCGTGCACCAGGGCCAAGCGGGCCGAGGTCAAATCTCGATCATTCTCGATAATGAAGCGTAAATGTGGCAGGTCTTTTCCGCGGTTCCACTGGGCATGGAAATCGCTTGCCAATTCATGGAGATAGAAGGCCACACGGTGGGGCTCGCGGGCGCTCGCCGCCTGCTCCACCAGACGCGGCCAGGAGGCGATGCGCTTCATGAGGCCGAGCTCACCCTCGTCATCGAGCCGGCTCAATTGCGCATCCGCGAAAGCGGAGGCTTCCGCCGGCAGGTCGGCCAGCGCGGCGGCGGCGTTGCGCAGAATGGATTTCGCCCGCGCGTGCGCATACTGCACATAGAACACGGGGTTCTCGCGCGACTGCTCGATCACCTTGGCGAGATCGAAATCGAGCGGCGCGTCGTTCTTGCGGAACAGCATCATGAAGCGCACCGCGTCGCGCCCCACTTCGTCCACAACATCCCGCAGGGTGACGAAGGAGCCCGCCCGCTTCGACATGCGCACCGGCTCGCCGTTGCGGAACAGGCGCACGAGCTGGATCAGCTCCACGTCCAGGCTTGCCCTGCCGCCGGAGACGGCCTTCACCGCCGCCTGCATGCGCTTGACATAGCCGCCGTGGTCGGCGCCCCATACGTCGATCATCGTGAAGAAGCCGCGCGCCACCTTGTCCTTGTGGTAGGCGATGTCGCCGGCGAAATAAGTATAGCTGCCGTCGGACTTCTTGAGCGGCCGGTCGACGTCGTCGCCGAATTCGGTGGAGCGGAACAGGGTCTGCTCGCGGTCCTCCCAATCCTCGATGGGCGCGCCCTTGGGCGGCGGCAGGCGGCCTTCATAGACCTCGCCGGACGCGCGCAGCGCCTCGATGGTGGCGCCCACCCTGTCCACCGCGCCGGCCGCGAGCGAACGCTCGGAGAAGAACACGTCGAACTCGATCCCCAGCGCCGTCAGGTCGTCGCGGATCATGTTCATCATGGCGCCGATGGCGAAGCTGCGGAAGATGGGCAGCCACTCGCTCTCGGGGGCGGCGAGATATTCCGCCCCGTGCATCTCCGCCAGTTCCTTGCCGACGGGCACCAGATAGTCGCCGGGGTAGAGCCCGTCGGGAATTTCCGCCTTCTCGCCGGTCACCGCCTCGCGATAGCGCAGGTAGGCGGAGCGGCCGAGCACGTCCACCTGGGCGCCGGCGTCGTTGATGTAATATTCGCGGGTCACCTTGTAGCCGGCGAAGGCCAGCAGGTTCGCCATGGCGTCGCCGAACACCGCGCCACGGCAGTGGCCCACATGCATCGGGCCCGTGGGGTTGGCGGAGACATATTCCACGTTCACCGGCTCGTCGGTGCCCAGCGCGGAGCGGCCGAAGCGCGGGCCCTGCCCCAGAGCCGCCGCCAGCACCCGCGGCCAGAAGGCGGGGTCGAGCGTGAGGTTGATGAAGCCCGGCCCGGCCACGTCCACCTTCGCCACATGGGCGAGCGACTTCAGCTTGCCGGCGATCTTCTCGGCGAGGTCGCGGGGCTTCGTCCCCAGGTCCTTGGCCAGCACCAGCGCGGCATTGGTGGCAAGGTCGCCGTGGCTCGCGTCTCGCGGAGGCTCCACCACCACGCGGGAGAGGTCGAGGCCGGTGCCCCGCCCTTCGGCAAACTGGCCCTCGGAAACGAGGGCGGCGACGGCTTCGCGGACGAAATCGGCGAAGATCGCGTAGACGTTCATGGAAAAGTCCGATCGGGTTGGTCGCAGCGGCGCCTATCTCAGATCCGGCGTCGTGTCAAAGAAACGGGCGTGCTGGTCGAGGGCGTAGCGGTCGGTCATGCCGGCGATGTAGTCGGTCACGCGACGGGCGAGGCGGTTCTCGTCCAGGCTTTCGAGATCGGCGTGCCAGGAGGGCGGCATGTCCTGCGGGTGGGCCATGAAGTGGGCGAAGAGCTCGCGCACCACCCGCTGCGCCTCGGCCATGATGCGGTTCACCCGCTCGTGGCGGTACATGTGGGGGTAGAGGAAGCCCTTCAGCGCCTTCTCCGCCCGTGCCATCTCCGGCGAGAAGGTGATGAGCGTGCGCCCCAGTCGCCGCACCTCATCGGCAGAAGAGACGCCGGCCGCGGCGGCCGCGGCCTCGCCCTGGCGCACCACGTCCAGGATGAGGCGGGTGATGACCCGCCGCAGCACCTCGTTGACCGCGCGGGGCATCTCGATGTCCGGGTAGCGCGCCCGCACCTCGCGGATGGCCTCGCCCACCAGCGGCAGCGGCTCCAGTTCATCGAGGGTGAACATGCGGGCGCGGATGCCGTCGTCGAGATCGTGCACGTCGTAGGCGATGTCGTCCGCCAGCGCGGCCACCTGGGCCTCGGGGCCGGCGTGGCTCCACAGCTCCAGGTCCTGCTGGGCGGAATGCACTGTTATGGCGTGGGGCAGGCCCCCCGCATAATGGCCGATGCCCCTGCCCTCCCGGTCGGCGAGCGGCCCGTTGTGCTTGACGATGCCTTCCAGCGTCTCCCAGGTCAGGTTGAGGCCGTCGAACTCCGCATAGCGGCGCTCGATGCGCGTCACCACCCGCAGCGACTGGGCATTGTGGTCGAAGCCGCCATGTTGCGCCATGCAGGCGTCGAGCGCCCGCTCTCCGGCATGGGCGAAGGGCGGATGGCCGAGGTCGTGCGCCAGCGCCAGCGCCTCCGCCAGATCCTCGTCGAGCCCCAGCGCCCGCGCGATGGAGCGCGCCACCTGCACTACCTCCAGCGTGTGGGTGAGGCGGGTGCGGTAGTGGTCGCCCTCGTTGAAGGAGAACACCTGCGTCTTGTGCCGGAGACGCCGGAACGCGGTGGAGTGGATGATGCGATCGCAGTCGCGCCGGAAGCCGCTGCGGGGCGGCATCTCGGCCTCGTCCACCAGCCGCCCGCGCGATGTATCTGGATCACAAGCCCAGGAAACGCGCGGCCTTGCGCCGGAAACAGCCATCTTGAGATTCCTCCCGCCCGCGCGTTTTTACGTGCCCGGCCCTTTAATTCGAAGCGTTCCGGGCTTAACTTGGGGCATTGCCATCTTCATTTCATAAAGTCGATACCATGGACGCCACACTCGCCCCGACCCAGGAGCCCGCGTCTGCCGAGGCTCCCGATTTCGCCGTCACCGACGCGGCCGCCCGCCGTATTCGCCACATCCTGTCCTCGGAGCCGGAGGGCACCTTCCTGCGCCTTTCCGTGGAAGGCGGCGGCTGCTCCGGTTTCTCATACAAGTACGACATGACGACCGTGCAGGAGCCGGACGACCTCGTCATCGAGAAGGAAGGCGCCAAGATCGTGCTCGATCGCATCTCGCTCGACTACGTCAAGGGCTCCCAGCTCGACTACGTGGCCGACCTGATGGGCTCCGCCTTCAAGATCCACAATCCCATGGCCACGGCCAAGTGCGGCTGCGGCTCCAGCTTCGCGGTCTGACAGGCCGCGGTTGAGGTTCGCCAGTCAGGCGCGGCAGGGCTCAGCCCCGCCGCGTGCTTTCGCGCGCCTGCGGCAAGGCGCTCCGGAAAAAGTGCGCCATTACGGCGCCGCACCGGCCGGAATGGCGCCGGGGTCCGGCTGGGGCAGGCCCACCGGCCATGCGCTCGGCGGGCACACGAAATAGCGCTCCGTGCGGGCATAGATGAGCAGGTCCGGCTTGAAGCGGCGGACATCGTCGAAATTGAAGTCGCACGCGCCCATCACCGTGCGGGAGGCGTGCATCCAGCCCACCACGCTCACCTCGGCGTTCACGAACAGCCGCGGCCACAGGCCGTTGGTGAAGGAATCCCCCAGGATCAGCACGCGCGCGCCCGTGGGCGCATAGTCCCACGCCAGGGATGCGAACAGCGGATGCACGTTCGGGTGCGCCAGCGCGGGGTCCGCCCGCCCCTTCCCGGCACGAGGCGGCAATTGGATCTTGAAGTTCTCGTCGTCGATATCCGGCGGCATGCGCATGGAGCGCAGCAGGTCGCCGCGCGCCATGGGCTCGGGCGGGCCCACCACCTCGGCCGGGTCCACCCGCCAGAGCGGATGCCCCGCCGCCGCCATCACCGCATTGAACGCCAGCACCGAGCTGCGGGTGTTCCAATGCGTGTCGGTGTGCAGGTAGCGCGGCGCGGGCGCCTCCCGCAGCGCCGGGCGCAGGTCCACCGCCGCCACGCCCTCCGCGCGCAGGGCGTCGAGGGCCATGCCGTATTCGGTGACCGGATAGCGCAGAAGGTCGGTCCAGGCCGGCAGCGCTTCCACTTCCACGGACTGCGCGTTGGGCGGCAGCGCCACCACCACCTTGGTGCCGAGGGGCGCAAGCTCGCGCTGCATCACGCCGATCATGGTGGCGAAGCGCGCCACCGCTGAGGCCCGCACCACCGCGCCGGCGGATTGCTCGGGCGTCAGTTCCATGGCCCAGAACAGCCGCCCGTCGCGGCCGGCATAGATGGGCGTGGTATCCGGCGCGCCCAGGGCCGAGCGGATGGCGCGGCGCAGCGTCGGCATGGTGGCGCGGAAGCCGAAATTGTCCTGCATGAAGGCGGGCGCGGTGCGCAGAACCGCCCCGGCCTTCTGCAGGAAGCTCCAGCCGGGATCGATGGGGGTGCGCGCCTTCCATCCGCCCACGGGATCGGGAATGATGTTCGACAGCAGCAGCAGGCCGAAGAAGCCGGCCACGAGGGCTCCGAGATAGCGGCGGTGACGCGCGAGCAGGTTCATGGCCGGCGCCTCAGAAGCGATAGTAGAGGAAAGGCGTGGGCACCGTGCCCCCCACCCACACGACGCTCAGCAGCAGCAGAGCCCCGATGAAGGCGAAATCGGCGAAGCGCGCCGCCCCTCCCTCGCCCGACAGGATCGACCAGCGCCGCCAGCGGAAGAAGCCGATGAGCCCGCCCGCCACCAGCGCCGCGATGGAGAGGGTGTGCAGCCCGAAGCCCAGCGCCATGGAGGGGCGGCTGAAGCCGTGCGCCCCGGCGAGGCCGGCGAACATGTCCAGCGCGCCGGGCAGGGTGTCGGCCCGGAACCACACCCAGCCGAGCATCACCACTACCACCGCATAAAGGTGGGAAACGGCATCGGGCAGGCGCTTCAGCCAGCGGCCGAGGAAGGCGCGCTCGATGATGAGGAAAGCGCCGTGGTGGGCGCCCCAGATGACGAAGTTCCAGCTCGCCCCATGCCACAGGCCGCACAGCAGGAACACGGCGGAGAGATTGAAATAGGTGCGCAGCTCGCCGCGCCGGTTCCCGCCAAGGGGGATGTAGAGATAGTCGCGCAGGAAGGCGGAAAGGCTCATGTGCCAGCGCCGCCAGAAATCCGAGATGGAGCGCGCCGTATAGGGCAGGCGGAAGTTGCGCGGCAGGGCGAAGCCCACCATCACGCCCAGGCCCACCGCCATGGTGGAATAGCCCGCGAAGTCGAAATAGATCTGCACCGTATAGGCATAGAGCCCCAGCCACGCTTCCACCAAGGTGGGGTTGGTGGTGGCGTCGAACACGCTCACCACCAGGCGCGAGACCTCGTCGGCGATCAGCACCTTCCAGGCGAGCCCGATGGCGAACAGGCGCGCGCCGGCCGAAAAGCGCCCCCATGTGACCCTCCGGTTCCCGAGCTGACGCGCCACCGTGGAATACCGCACGATGGGCCCCGCCACGAGCTGAGGGAACATGCACATGTAGAGGCCGAACTGGGCCGGATCGGAATTGGCCCTCACCTTCCGTTTGTAGATGTCGGCGAGGTAGGAGATGGCGTGGAAGGAATAGAAGGAGATGCCGAGCGGCAGCGCGATCTGCGGCACCGGCAGCGCCACGTGCGCGGGCTCCAGCAGCACGTTCAGGTTTTCCACCAGGAAGCCGGTGTACTTGAAGACGCCGAGCAGCAGCAGATTGAACGTGGCGCCGAGCGCCAGGACCTGCTTGCGCGCGGCCCCCTCGCGCCGGTCGATGGCCTGGGCGAGGAAGAAATTGACGCTCACGGAAAACAGCAGGATGAGGATGTGCGGCGTATAGCCCACCGCATAGAAGACAAGAGAAAAGGCCAGAAAGATATAGTTCCGCGTCTGGATTGTCTTCGCGGAGAAATAACAGACCAGGAAAAGCGGGAGAAAATAGAACAGAAACGCGATGGACGCGAACGTCATGGGGCCGCCATCCGTGCAGGGGCAAGCCCCGTGCATGCCACCCTTTGCCGGGCGCCGCAACCCTTGACCTTGCCGTTGGCGCCTGCTTTCGCCTCAGGCGCTCGCCCCACCCCGTTGCCCCCGCGCCGCGCCGGAGTATGCTCCCCTCGCCCGCATCGCCGGGCGCGAGGAGAGCGGACCCCATGCGCATCGCCACCTGGAACGTGAACTCCATCCGCCAGCGGCTCGACCACGCCGTCGCCTGGCTGAAAGAGGCGAGCCCCGACGTGGTCTGCCTCCAGGAGATCAAGTGCCAGACCGACGCCTTCCCGAAGGAGCCCTTCGAGCAGCTCGGCTACAATGTCTCCGTGCACGGGCAGAAGACCTTCAACGGTGTCGCCCTGCTTTCCAAGCTGCCTCTGGAGGACGTGACCCACGGCCTTGCCGGCGACGACGGCGACGAGCAGGCCCGCTTCATCGAGGCTGTGGTCTCCGTGAAGGGCGGCGTGGTGCGGGTGGCCTGCATCTACCTGCCCAACGGCAACCCGCCGGACACCGAGAAATATCCCTACAAGCTGCGCTTCATGGACCGGCTCGCCGCCTTCGCCGAGGACCGGCTGAAGCTGGAGGAGCCCCTGATCCTGGCCGGCGACTTCAACGTCATCCCCGCCCCGCCCGACGCGGCCGACCCTGCCGCCTGGGTGGGCGACGCGCTGTTCCTGCCGCGCACGCGCACCGCCTTCCGCAGCCTGCTGAGCCTCGGCCTCACCGATGCCATCCGCGCCAGCACCGACGCCGGGCGCACCTATACCTTCTGGGATTACCAGGCCGGCGCATGGCAGCGCGACAACGGCATCCGCATCGACCACCTGCTGCTGTCGCCCCAGGCGGCCGACCGGCTCATCGCCACCGGCATCGACAAGCACGTGCGCGCCTGGGAGAAGCCTTCCGACCACGTGCCCGTCTGGGCCGATTTCGCCATCGCCCCGTGAGCGGCGCATCGCCCGACACGCCGCATGAGGGCGGCTGCCTGTGCGGCGCCATCCGCTATCGCCTGCGCCGCATCGAAAGCGCCTATTGGTGCTACTGCACCATGTGCCGGCGCGCCTCCGGCGCCGGTGCCGTGCCCTGGGCCACGGTGGCGCGTGCGGACTTCCAGCTCACGCGCGGCGCACTCGCGACCTACGCCTCTTCCCCCGGCGTCACGCGCGGCTTCTGCGGTGCCTGCGGCAGCCCCATCCTGTTCGACATGGCCGTGGAGGCGGGGGTGGATGTCACCCTCGGCACCCTCGATGCGCCCGACAGCGTGGTGCCCACCCACCACATCTGGACCACCACCGCCCTCCTCATGTGCGAGGGCCTGGGGCCGGACCTGCCGCGCCACCCGGCGGAAAAGCCGGCGGACTGACACGGCGCGCGCGGCGCAGTGGGCCCGCTGGACGCGCGGTCCATATGCGGAAGCCGCGCATGCTCCCTGACCCACATCACGCCCACCGTCGAGGCCCGGCGTCAGCCGACGCCGGCATTTCAGCCCCTTGCGGGAGGCAGACGACCAAAAGAGAAAAGATGTCGGCATGAGCCGGCGCAGCGCCCGCAACGGGGCGTCGCCATCGCGGGCCAGGGAACGCCGCCAAGCCCTGCGCCGAAGGGAAATCCGCCTGCGGCCCGCGCCTCAGCGCTTGGCGGTCTTCAGCCAGTTTTCGAGATAGGTGAGCGCCATGGCGCGCTCGTCTGCGTTCGCCTCGGCGAACACTTCCTCATGCAGTTCCACCACCCAGTGGTCTTCCGGGCGGGCGGCGGCATCACGCGCGAGGGTCAGCCACATGAGGCCGCGCGCCGCCTGCCGGGGCACCCCCTCCTCGCCGCGGAACAGCAGCTCGCCCAGCATGGCCTGCGCCTCGAACTGCCCCTTCTGCGCCGCCAGCGTCAGCCACCGGCCGGCGTTGCGCGCGTCCTTCGGTCCGCCGACGCCATCGAGGTAGAGCTTGCCGAGATGATATTGCGCGTCCGCATCGCCGAAATAGGAGGCGGCGTAGGAATACATGTCACGTGCGCGCATTGGGTCGCGCTTCACGCCGGCGGCCGGGATACCCACCAGATAATAGCCGCCGAGCGCCACGAAGGCATTGGCCACGAAACGCGACTGCGCGGTGCCGGGATAGTCGTCGGCATGGGAATTGGCGATCTTGCTGAAATAGCTGAAGGCCTTGGCATCGTCGCGCTTCACGCCGTCGCCGTCGGCATAGATGCGCCCGAGCTTCCACTGCGCCACCGCATGGCCCTGGGCGGCGGCATAGCCGAGGGCGTCGAGCCCCTTCGCCGTCTGACCCGAGCGCAGCGCCTGCGCGCCGGTGCGGAAGGCCTCGTCCACGGGCCGCGCGGCCGGCGCCAGGGGCACATCGGCCGGCGGCGTCAGCGGCTGGGCGCTGCGCGCGGCGGAAGACGAGCCGTCGAGAGCGGTGCCGTCGAAGGCATGGGCCGCCGGCGTGGCGAGCATGAGCCCCACCATGCCGGCGAAAAGCACGCCCGCCGCCCGGCTGGCAAAGGGACCCAGAGCGTCGCGGACACCCACCCGCGCCGCCAGCTTTGCGCCGCGTGCGAGCCGGCGCACGGGCTGCATGGCCGCTTCACCCGGCCCGAGCTGGAGCCGGCGTGCGCCCCGAAGGCGGCCTTTCGAGCTGGAAAGACGATCCGAATACATAGTGCGAAGGTTATCGCTGGCGGCAGCGGCAACATCGGGGCCGAGGGAAGGCCGGGTCGCGACCTCTCTGAGGCACCCGCCCGCTGCGCTCCGCATTTCGAACCTCTTTGCCATCCAATGCGTGCGCATTCGGACCCTACCTTCAACGCGGCGGTCGGAATACTTATCCGAGCTACGCTTTCCGCCCCGTCCCGCACTCGGGTTTCGTGGCGTTTTGTGGCGGGATCGCGGCGTTTGGGGCGGCGGCTGCGGCGCGCGGATGGAAACGGGAGCGGTGTGACTTTGCCGTCACAGACGAAGCGCCCCCGGAAAGGAATGGTTAACCTTTATGAAATAAGGAGGCGCGCCGTTTTTCTACCCTCGGAGGGCCGGGTGTGGCGCGGCTGCAACGCCCATGGCGCGGCCGGCGCAACGCGCCGGCCTGCCCTGTTCAGTTCCCGGAAAGCTGCCGAATGGCGGCCCGCACCTTCTCCTGGCGCAGCACATATTCCGCGCGCTTCTCGCGCTCGGCCTCCACCACCTCTTCCGGCGCGCGGGCGACGAAGCTCTCATTGGAGAGCTTGCCGTCGATGCGGGCGATCTCCTGGTCGAGCTTGCCCTCTTCCTTCTTCAGGCGGGAAAGCTCGGCGGCGAGGTCCACCACGCCGGCCAGCGGCAGGGCGGCCACCTCGCCGCGCACCACCATCTGCACCGATTCCGCCGGCATGGCATCGGCGACGGTGACGGAGCCGAGGCGCGCCAGCCGGCGGATGGCATCGTCCCACTGCGCAGCCCGCGCCGCCGTCTCCGCGCCCGGCTGCACCAGAACCAGGGAAACCTGGGCCGAGGCCGGGACGTTCATCTCCGCGCGCACGGAGCGGATCTCGGTAACGAGATCCACCACCCAGCCCACCTCGGCCTCCGCATCGGGCGCCTCAAGGCCGGCGAGGTCCGGCCACGGCGCCAGCGCCAGCAGGCTCTCCCGCACTGGGCCTTCCTTGCCCGTTTCTGCCCACAGCTCCTCGGTGAGGAAGGGCATGAAGGGGTGGAGCAGCGCCATGGCCACGTCGAGCACATAGGCCGTGGCGGCGCGGGTCTCGTCCTTGGCGGCGCCGTCGGGACCGGAAAGAACGGGCTTCGCCAGCTCCAGGTGCCAGTCGCAGAACACGTTCCAGAGGAAGCGATAGACCGCCCCCGCGGCATCGTTGAACCGATAGGCCAGGATGGCCTCGCTCACCTCGGAGGCGGCGCGGGCCACCTCGCCGATGATCCAGCGGTTGAGGGTGGCCTCCACCTTCGCCGGATCGAAGCCCTCGGCCCGCACGCAGCCGTTCATCTGCGCGAAGCGCACCGCGTTCCAGAGCTTGGTCGCGAAGTTGCGGTAGCCCTCCACGCGCGAGGTGGCGAGCTTGATGTCGCGCCCCTGGGCCGCCATGGCCGCCAGCGTGAAGCGCAGCGCGTCGGCGCCATACTTGTCCACGAGGTCGAGCGGGTCGATGACGTTGCCCTTGGACTTCGACATCTTGGCGCCCTTCTCGTCACGGACGAGGGCGTGGATGTAGATGTCCTTAAACGGCACCTCGCCGTCCATGAAGTACAGGCCCATCATCATCATGCGGGCGACCCAGAAGAAGATGATGTCGAAGCCCGTCACCAGCACGCTGGTGGGGTAGAACTTCTTCAGCTCGTCCGTGTCATCCGGCCAGCCCATGGTGGAGAAAGGCCACAGGGCGGACGAGAACCAGGTGTCGAGCACGTCCTCGTCGCGGGTGAGGAACTGGGCGCGCCTGTCCGCGTCGTGGATCAGCGCCTCCGCCTCCTCGGCCGAGAGCGTCTCGTTGCCCACATTGTGCTTCAGCGCCAGCTCGAAGGCCTCGTCCTCGTCGAGCGCCACGAACACGTTGCCGAAGGGGTCGTACCAGGCCGGGATCTGGTGGCCCCACCAGAGCTGGCGGGAGACGCACCAGGGCTGGATGTTCTCCAGCCACTCGAAATAGGTCTTCTCCCAGTTCTTGGGCACGAAGCCGGTGCGCCCCTCGCGCACGGCGGCAAGCGCCGGTTGGGCCAGCGTCTTGGCGTCCACATACCACTGGTCCGTGAGCCAGGGCTCGATGACCACGTTGGAGCGGTCGCCGTGGGGCACCATGTGGGTGTGGGGCTCGATCTTCTCCAGGAGCTCCAGATTGGTGAGCAGCTCCACGATCTGCTTGCGCGCGGCGAAGCGGTCGAGGCCATTGAGGTGGGCCAGGATGCCGGCGGCGTCCGGCGTCTCCACATAGACCTCGGGCCGCGCCGAATGGTCGTCCCGGATGCCGGAGGTGTCGATGCGCGCCTCTGCGTCGAGCACGTTGATCATGGGCAACGCATGGCGCTTGCCCACCTCGAAGTCGTTGAAATCGTGGGCGGGCGTGATCTTCACGGCACCCGAGCCCTTCTCGGGGTCGGAATATTCGTCGGCCACGATGGGGATGCGCCGGCCCACCAGCGGCAGGATGACGTTCTTGCCAACGAGGTCGCGATAGCGCTCGTCATCCGGGTGCACCGCCACCGCCGTGTCGCCCAGCATGGTCTCCGGCCGCGTGGTGGCGACCACGATGAAGCGGCCCTTCTCGCCCTCCACCGGATAGCGCAGGTGCCAGAGGTTGCCCTTCATCTCCACCGGAACCACCTCGAGGTCCGAGATGGCGGTGATGAGCTTGGGGTCCCAGTTGACGAGGCGCTTGTCCTTGTAGATCAGCCCCTCGCGGTAGAGCTGCACGAACACCTTCAGCACGGCGCGGGAGAGCCCCTCGTCCATTGTGAAGCGCTCGCGCGACCAGTCGCAGGAGGCGCCGAGCCGCTTCAACTGGCCGACGATGGTGCCGCCCGATTCGGCCTTCCACGCCCACACCTTCTCGATGAAGGCGGCGCGGCCCATGTCGCGGCGGCCGGGCAGCTTCTGCGCCGCGAGCTGGCGCTCCACCACCATCTGGGTGGCGATGCCGGCATGGTCGGTGCCCGGCTGCCACAGCACGTCCTTGCCGCGCATGCGCTCGAAGCGGGCCAGGATGTCCTGCAGCGTGTTGTTGAGCGCATGGCCCATGTGCAGGGAGCCGGTGACGTTCGGCGGCGGAATGACGATGGAGAAGCCCGGCTTGTCCTTGCGCTCAGGACGACCGCAGCGGAAGGCGCCCTCCTGTTCCCAAGCCTCGGCGATGCGGGCCTCGACGGATGCGGGATCGAACACTTTTTCGAGCATGGGCTGAAGCTCCACGGCCGCGACGCCCCGTCCGCGCCGGCCTGGGCCAGACGGGAACCGGCATCCGTCGCGCTCGGCACGAGATGGGTTTCGTCGGGGGTTAAAGCCGCACGGGAAAGAAAACGTCAACTGCGCAGCGCATCAGACCAGCCCCGCGCACCCGCGCAGAAGGCGGAGCGCGGGCGCCCCGCGTTCAGCGCAGCGAGCTGGTGACGCGCTCGATCTCCGCCCGCACCAGCCGTTCGACGATGCCGGCGAGATTCTGGTCCAGCCATTCCTTGAGCATGGGCCGCAGGATCTCCTTCACGAGATCCTCGACCGTGCGCTCCTGCTGCGGGAGCACCAGATCGCCGAGCGACTTGAAAGCCGTAGCGACAGCCGCATCCACCGCCGGCGAGAGCAGATCCTTGCGGGGCAGCGGCGCGCGCCGTTCCGGGGCCGGCCCCTCCGCCCGAATCGGCGCAGGATTGGGGATCGGCCGGTGCGACGGCTCCACGGACAGCGCTTCGGGAGCCGCCTGCACGTGCACGGCGGGGGTGCTCGCAGGTGCGCTCTCGCCATTGGCCTGTGGGCGGACCGGCGGCAGATCGAACGCCGCCCGCACCGGAGCCGCGACGGTGGAACGCCGCGCATCCGCCGCAGCAGGCGTGCCCGCACGGCCATCGAAGGCCGCCGGCCGCACCTCGCGGACGACGTCACCCGGCCCGCCGCCGCGCGCGACAACCTCGCCGCTCCAGGCACTGCGCTCGGCCGCGACAGCCGCCGCCGGCTGAGCTACGAGGGGCGGTGGCGGATTTCCGCGCGCCACATTGCCCCAGGACGGCGTCTCCGGCCTCACGGTCCCGCGCCCGTCTAAGCCGGCGCCACGCACGGCCTGCGCACCCGCGGACGGCGAGCGCCCGTCCCGGTTCGGTGCCGGCACAAACCGGGTGTCATCCATGTCCTGCCGGGAATAGCCCCCGCGCGGCGCCTCCGGCTGCGCGGATGCGGCGCTGCCGGGCGCGCGCCCATAGAGACGATGGGGCTGGGTGGGGGAACCCCGGCGAGCGCCGGAATCGCCATTCTGGCTCGGGCCGTGCTCCATGGTGCCGCGACGCACGGGCATCATCGGCTGCGGGTGCGGCAAATCCAGTTCGGCGGGGTCGTCGTCGGCGATGATGCGACGGATGGAGTCGAGGATTTCCTCCATCGACGGCTCTTGCGCCTTCGGATTTGCAGGCATGTCGCGACCTCGGCCGGAAACGACGGGCGCCGGCCGGACGGCCTCACGCCCCGCTGACCAGAATCATCAGCTTCTGGATTATGACACCGGCGCTTGGCCCCTTGCCAGCGCCGACGCCTCCTGTCCCCTACTGACCGTCGGGCGTGCGCACGCCGGCCCAGCTGTCGCGCACCTGCTCGTAGTGCACCGCCGGATTGTAGACGTTCACCTTCAGCTTCAGCGACACGGCGTCGAGGCGGCCGATGATGGAGATCAGCGAATAGGCGGCGACCACGCGGTCGCGCTGCGCGGTCACCAGCGCCGAACGGGAGTTGGTCAGCTCGCGCTGGGCATTCAGCACGTCGGTGGTGGTGCGCTGGCCGACCCGCCACTCCTCGCGCACGCCTTCGAGCGCCAGGGTATTGGCGGCAACCGCCGCCTGGGCCGCCTGGATCTGCGCCTTGGAGGCCTCCAGCGCGCCCCAGTACTGCACCGCCTGGGAGCGGATGGCGTCGCGGTTCACGTCCACCTCGATCCGGGCCTGGCTCAGCAGTTCCTTGGCCTGGCGGATGTTCGCGTATTCCTGGCCGCCCTGATAGATCGGGACACTCAGGTTGAGGCCCACCGCGGCGGTACCCTGCGACTGCAACGACAGCGAGGTGTCATAGCTCTGCGAGAGCTGCCCTTGAAGCTGCAGGGTCGGCGCAAGCGCGCCCTCGGCCACCTTCACCTGGAACAGCGCCGTATCGACCGCAAACTCGGACGCCTTGACCGCGGGATGGGTGCCGAGGCCGGAGGAAATCACCTTCGCCAGGGTGCCGGGAATCATCCACTCGATGGATTTCGGAGTCGTCAGCGTGCCGGGCTCCACGCCGATCACCTGGCGATACACGGCCTTGGCCGAGGAGAGGTCGGCAATCGCCTGGCTGACCTGATACTGCGCGTCCGCGACACGGGCCTCGGCCTGGGCGACGTCGGTGCGGGTCACCTCGCCCACGTTGAAACGGTCGCGGGTGGCGCGCAGTTCCTGCTCCAGGGCGGCGAGATTCTGCCGCTGAAGGTCCAGCAGGGCGATGGCCTGAATGACGTTCATGTAAGCGGTGGCGCCGTTCAGCAGCACCGACTGCTCGGTGTTGCGCAGCGTCTCGCGCGATCCGCGCACCTGCGCTTCGGCCGAGCGGGTCGAGTTGCCGGTGACGAAGCCGTTGAAGATGGTCTGTGTCGCTGTCAGCGCGAACTGGCGCGCCCAGATATTTCCGCTCGAGACGCCATTGCCGGTGACGTTCTGGCGCTGCGATTCGAAGCCGGCGGCGACCGAACCCGACAGGGTGGGCCGATAGCCAGAGAGGGCCTTCGGCACGTTCTCGTCGGTGGCGCGGGTTCCGGCGCGCTGGGAGTTAAGCGTGGGGTTGTTCACATAGGCGGAAGCGAGCGCCGAATCGAGCGACTGGGCCTGCGCCATCGCAACCGACAGCGCCATGCCCCCGAATCCCGCCAGGAAAGCGACAACGTTTCGGCGAATGCTTGTCGCAACCGACATCTACATCTCCTGGACCGGGCACGGCACGCCACCCGATGCGCCCTGCGCACCCGCCGCGCGGTAACGAAGCAGCAAGATATCTGCACCGCGAGGGAGACGAAACCGAGTGGTTCGATTCCCCCGTCGCTTTTCGGATTACCGCGGCAAACGCGCCACAGGTGGCTCAGAAAACGAAGCGGGGAGCCGCCTTGAAGCCATGCAGAAGCGGCACCGCCGCGTTGAAGGCGACGCGCTCGCTGGGGTGGCCGGCGATCTTGGTGAAAATCGTGGCACGCCCCGCCCCGCCTTCGCCGATCACGGCGACCAGGCGCCCACCCTCCTTGAGCTGGGCGAACAGGCGATCGGGAATCACTTCCACCGCGCCCTCGATGACGATGAGGTCATAGTCGGCCTCCGCGGGCCAGCCGGCCGCCAGCGGCCCCTGCATCACCGCCACGTTGCCGACGCCCAGATCGGACAGGGTCTTGTCGGCGGCTGCGGCCAGCTCCGCGTCCTCCTCCAGCGCCACCACCTGCTGGGCGAGACGCGACAGCAGGGCGGCGCCGTAGCCGGTGCCGGCGCCGACATCGAGCACGTGGTCCTTCTCATCCACGTCCGCAAGCTGGACGAGGCGCGCGAGGATCATGGGCTCCAGAAGGTAGCGGGCGGGGGCCGAGCCGGAAGCAGGGCGGATCTCGAGATCATCGTCGATATAGGCGAGGGACTTCAGCGCCGGCGGCACGAACTTCTCGCGCGGAATATCGAGCATGGCGCCGACGATGCGATGGTCCGTGACGTCGTTGGTGCGGACCTGCCCGTCCACCATGCCGCGGCGAAGCTCGACGAAATCGATCATGTCTTCCCTCCGGACCACCATGCCCGGGCGCCTTGGCGATGCGGCCCGGCGGGTCAGCTCGGCTTCAAGAGCCACATTGCCGCCTCTTTTGCAAGGCGCCAGCGGGCCCCGCCGTGGCAGCGCGTCGCACACGGGCGCACGGACCTTGCGCCGGCGCATTTCCGACGCACCATCTGCGTGACCTTCAGTTCCGCCGGAGAGGACCGCCATGACCGACAGCATTCCCCTGGCCCAGCCTACGCCGGACGCTCCTTCCGAGGAGGCGATCCGGGACCTCGTGTACTCTTTTTATGATGCCGTGCGCGCGGACCCGCTCATCGGCCCCGTGTTCGACGCGAAGATCGCGCCCGACGCGTGGCCGGCGCACCTCGCCAAGATGTGCGATTTCTGGTCCTCGGTGCTGCGCAGGAGCAAGAGGTATGATGGGCGGCCCCTGCCGCCGCACCTTATGCTCGGCCCCGTGGGCGACACCCATTTCGCCCGCTGGCTCAGCCTGTTCCGGCCGGTGGCGCGGCGCGTGCTGGACCATGAGGCCGCATCGCGCGCCATCGCCCATGCCGAGCGCATGGCCATGAGCTTCCGCATGGGCATCGCCGTGCACAAGGGCGAGGACAGCACGCGCATCGCGCCGCTGCCCGAGGAGGCCTGAGGCCGCGGCATCAGGCTTCGTGCAGGTCCTCGTGCTCGGCGAAGGCGACCACGCGTGAGCGTCCGCTGGTCTTGCCACGGTACATGGCCGCATCGGCGCGGCGGATCAGGCTCTCGGCGCTGACCGCGCCGGCCCGCCCCACCGCGACGCCGACGCAGGCCGAGATGCGCGCCTCGCCCTCCGCCAGCATGAACGGCGCCTGCAGCAGGTCGAGCAGCTTCCCCGCCACCGTCATGGCGTCCGCCTCGCCCGCCACCGTCGGCAGGAAGACCACGAACTCGTCGCCGCCGACCCGCGCCACCGTATCCTCGGCGCGCACGGCGCCGGAGAGCCGGCGGGCCACCAGACGCAGCAGCTCGTCGCCCGCGGCATGGCCCCAGCGATCGTTCACCGGCTTGAAGCGGTCGAGATCGACGAACAGCACGCCCACCAGCCGCGCGTCGTGGCGGCTCCGGCCCAGGATCAGCTCGATCCTGTCGGCGAGCAGGGTGCGGTTCGGCAAGCCGGTGAGCGGGTCGAAGTTCGCGCGCAGCCAGATCTCCTCTTCCTGCTTCTTGCGGGCAGTGACATCCGAGAACAGCGTGACATATCCGGTGAGCCGGCCGTCGGGCTGCACGATGGCGCTGACCACGGTGCGCTCCACGGAAACACCGCCGTCGCGGCGCCGGTTCGTGATGTCGCCTTCCCACCTGCGCTTGGCGGCGAGGCTCTTTAAGATCGGCCTGTAGAAGCTGAGGCCGTTCCGCCTGAAGGCCAGCATCTTCGGCTTCTGGCCGATCACCTCCGCCGGCTGGTACCCCGTGATCTCGTGGAAGGCGGGGTTGACGCGGATGATCTCCCACCGGCGGTCGGTAACCATGATGCCTTCGGCCGCCGCCTCGAACACGCGCTCGCTGATGAGCGCTTCCCTTTCGAGCTGCACGGCGCGGGTGATGTCGGAGAACGCCAGGATGGCGCCCTTCGGCGCGTCACCGCCGGCACTGAAGCGGCGGCTCTCGACGCTGAGCCAGAACAGGCGATTCTTGTCGTCGCGGATGGAGAAAAGCTCCTCCGAGATATCCTCGGACAGGCAGCGCACGGAGGGGCGCCGCTCGCGGGGCACCACCTCGCCCTGGGCATCCAGCAGCGCGCTGCTGCGCGCCACCAGGCTGGGTGCGTCGGTTCGCAGGACGGTGAGTGTCCGGTCGTTCCATGCGGTGATGGCGCCGGTCTCATCCACCAGGATGAGGCCCGCCGGCACGGCCTCGAAGATGCCGCGGTAGCGCGCCTCGCTCTCGCGCAGGCTGCGCTCCAGCTCGAAGCGGTCGGTCACGTCGTGGATGATGGAATAGAGCGCCGTGGTGCCACCGACCGTGATGGGCCCCGAGAAGACCTCCACCATGCGGATCTCGCCGGACGCGAGCCGGTGCGGAAAGACGAAGGAAGGCCGCTCGCCCAGCGTGGCTTCCGACATGGCGTGCACGATCTCCTCGCGCGACAGGCAGTTGATGTCGGAGATGTTCATGCTGGCCAGCCGCTCGCGGCTGTAGCCGTAGAAGCTCGCCGCCGCGGAATTCGCGGCCAGGATGCGACCATCCCGAGGATCGGAAAGCAGCTTCACCGAGTGATTCTGGTCGAACAGCGCATGGTAGAGCGCTTCCTGGCGCACCAGGGCTGCGCGCTGGCGAATGTCCCGAAACGCGAGGAAGGCGAGACCCGCGACAAGACCGACCAGCGCCAGTGTCCCGATCAGGTTGGTCCAGCGATGGGCGGTGATGGCTTCGTCGAGAGGGGCCAGGAGATCGGCGGTGGAGAGGCCCACGAAGATCACCACCGGCAGGTTCCGCAGCCGTGCCCAGGCATAGATGCGCTCGATCGGCTCATGGGTCGCCACCCCCGTGAAGACCCCCTGCGCCGGTGCGTCCGGCCGTAGATAGGGGCGCGAGCTCTTCACCGCGCGCCCCATCAGCGCATCGATCTCGCTGCTGCGGGCGAGATAGGTGCCGTCCGGAATGTGAACCGCGCCCACGGTGTCGTCATTGCCCAGGATCACAAGGGCCAGCTCGTCGGAAAGGAACTTCGGCGAGACCGTCATCACGGCGACGCCCGCGAGTCCTTCCTCCGTCAGGATCGGGCGGGCCAGCGGGACCGCCCAGCGCGTCGCTCCGGGCATGCGCGCCGCCTCCCCGACGGCGAGGCGATCGTCCAGGGGCTCCATCCGCAGCACCTCGAAGAACTGCATCGCGGAGATGTCGGCCCAAACCGGAGCGACGCCGCTGGAGACGACGAGGCGCCCCCCGGCATCATAGACCGCGATCTGCGCCTCGGCCGATGCCGGCAACAGCGCGAGCGCCTGGGTGGTAAGAAGCCCAAAATTCTCAGAAGCACGCGCGTAGTCCCTACGCACATTCTGCAACAAATAGTCAGCCCCACGGAACGTGGCTGAAAGTTGCTGCCGCGCCGCCTCGCTGATCTGCTGCGCCCGCAGCCGCCCAGACTCCATTGCATCCTGCCGCGACAGGAAGAATGAGTATTCAAGGTATCCCCAATAACACACCACCGATAGCACAAATACAATGACGGCAGCGATGATACGCGGAAAACTAAACCGAATACGCATGGGATACCCGACGGTGGGCAGACTGACCGGAAGTTGACTGCTGGCGATTTATCTAACTCTGCGTCAGCTCTCAACCAGATTTAGACGGTATTATTATACATACTACACGATTTCCATGGCAACCACCAGCTTCTGCAGGGCGGTAATGAACGTCATTCATCATGTCCGCAATACCTCGCAGGTGTTCAATTCACTGCCGAAACCGCGCCCACGCAAGGACACCACAGGCAGAGCAGGCGGGTCGTCCACACGCCCGGAGGTCCGGTTGGATGCGCGCCCGGCGCGCCCGTAGCGCAGATCACGCCAAAGCCCGTGGAAATCCACAGCCCGGCCTTGCGCCGGACGATCCGGCACCGTAAGAAGCGCACTTCGTGAGGCCACGTGGCGGAGTGGTTACGCAGCGGACTGCAAATCCGCCTTTTTCGCCTTATATTTCAACGCCTCATTTCAAAAATCGCGACAGTTTCACGCACATTGCCGCCCAATGGGTTACAGGCAATTTCGAAACATACGCAGGCGCCCCCCGACGCCACTAATCATGTGTCAAGCAGAAGCGCTGTGGTGTGGGCGCATACCTACGGAAACAAGCGCGCCGATAAACGTCATGACCACCTATGGACATCACCATGCGCCACTGCAACCATAGGGACGGGTAACAGGGGTGATCTCATGACTCGAGTTCTTATTGTCGGCGCCGTCGCGATGTTCGGGATGACGCTGGGTGCAGAAGCCCGCGTGCTCTCGGCCCCGCAGATCCCGGCCGGTGTGGTTGCCAAGGCTGCTCCGGACGTTGCCGAAAAGGTCGCTTGCGGCTCCCGTGGCGGGCCGGGCTATAGGAAGTCGAACGGCAAATGCGCGTCCTGGCGTCGCTGAGCGTCAAGACGCGCGATGAACCGCAAGCCTTGGACATCGCCTGATGCGCCGCGCTGGCAACGCGTAGCCGCTTGGAGCGGCCTCACAATGGCCGGCGCGGCGGTATGGGCATTGGTGCTCGCAGATCCGCTGATGAGGCTTTGGCGGGCCATCTTCGGCGCGTGATCTGATCGTGTTATTGTCCGCTCACTATCAAGACGGAACCGAGGCCATGCGCACCATCATTCTCGCCGCCCTCTTGGGATTCCTCACCGCCACATCGGCGCTGGCCGATAGCTGCGTTACCACTGCCGATGCGAAAAAGCTCGCCGGCGCCGCCCGCAGCAGCTTTTTGGGCAAGTGCCAGAAGGACGCCAAAACGAGTTGCAACACCCAGGCGGCCGACAAGAAGCTCCATGGCGCAGCGCAGACCAGCTTCACCACAAAGTGCGTGAAGGACGCGGTCGGGCAATAGGTTACGCGACCGCCTCAATGCTTTGGAGATAGAGGCTCGGTGCTCCCGTCAGCGATCGAGCGCAGTCGGGAGATGGCGAGTATCAGCAACGCCGCGGCTTCGCGATCAATACGCAGCACGTCCGACTTCGCGTAGTCCAGAAATGCGGCCAGTTCGCGCGCGCTATCTCGCTCCGATGGGAGCGCCGCATCAAACCTAATGTCGCCTATGGTCATTGTGCCGCCGCCATCGCAAAGTGGGTGTCCCGCGGCTTGAGCGACAGCCGAAGAGGGGGGGGCACCAGCGTGATGGAGGGCTTCGGGCCGCCAACCTCTCCGTCTAAGGCTTTGAGCTCATAAGCCGCGGCAAACTCCAGGGCCAAGATCTGGAGCTCCAGCAATCCGACACCCATCCCGACACACGCACGTGGACCAGATCCGAATGGTAGGTAGGCCGGCCCTCCGAAGCTCCTGTCGAGCCTGAACTCGCTCGGAGCATCCCAGTTCCGTGGATCGCGGTGCATGTGCCATGGGGAGATCAGCAACGAGGTGCCGGCCTTCAGCTTCCGCCCGCCGAGTTCCAGCGGCTGACGCACTTCCCGGGACAGCCACCAAGCCGATGGGTAGAGACGCAGGACCTCGCGGACGAAGGCCAGGCTACGAGCAGCATGCGGCAGTCGATCCGGCACGAGCTCGCCTGCGGAATCGCTGACGGAGATGGCTTCTTCCGCGATCGCCTCGGCGGCCTTCGGATCGCGCGCCAAATGATGGAGCAGCCACGCGCCCGCCGTTCCTGTCGTGTGATGCCCGGCGAGCAGCAGCAGCAGGACCTCGTCGCCCATCTCTTCCTCGGTGAGGTTCAGGTCCTCAAGTGCGCGAAGGACGCTGGCATCCCCAGCTCTCTCCTTCGCCCGCTGCACAACGTGCATCATCATCGCTCGGCCATGCCGCATCCTGGCCTTCTTGCGCCTGCCAACCCATGGCAGGTCAGGGAGAACCTTGAAGATGTCCGCCGCTAGGTCATCCTCCACGAGCTTGATGGATTCGACCAGGATGCTCTCCTCGGCGGCGCTCAACACGTCGGGGCCGAAGAGGATGTTGCAGATCACCCGCAAGGTCAGCCTCGAGGTGACGTGATGCGCGTCGAACTCCTCCTCCCGCGCCAGCACGGCTGCCTGGTGTCGGGTCAGGGCCGAGATTTGCGGCACATACGTCGAGGCAAGGCCGCGGGCGAGCTGCGCGTGGAGAGCGGCCCGTCTTTCGCGATGTGCTTCCCCGGAAAGCGTCATCGAGCTTTTCCCGATGATTTCCCGTAGCTTGTATATGAGCTGGCCCTTATCGATCTCCGCTTCGGGCGCCTTCATGATCGGCTTGATCAGGGTCGGGTCCGCAACGAGCATGACCGCATAGGGGCCCATGGACAGCGGCACGAGGGGATCTTGAGCCTTGCATCCCCGATCGAGGAAGAAGCCCAGGGGATCACGCTGAAACGCGATCAGGTCCGAGAACCAGTGTTTCATCGTTCAGCTCCAAATTAGATAAGGCATGGGCTACTGCGGCATGCAGCGCGGGGCTCTGCTCTCGAAGGGGAATTTCGCCTGCTACGGCCACGATGGGGCGCCCGTCGCGATCGGTTCCGACGGATGCCGGATCGCCGTATCGATGCACCTTGATCCCGAGGCGTCCGAGCATGCGCTCATGACCGAGATCCACTAGGGCGACCAGGGCGCGCGCTTGGCGTGCCCAGCCGAAGTTCAGCATCGCGGCATAGAGCGGCCAGCTCGCCACTCGATCCACCACCGCGAACCTGCTGATCTCCCAGGCGTCCCACGTCGAAGGATAGGGTTCGGACTGCGCGAGCTTCGGAAACACGAACGCGCTCAAGTAGGGTCGATCGCAGCGGATCGCGCGAAACGCACCCACCACCTGAGCGCCTCTCAGAAGTGCGCAGTGGAGAGTCCCCGAATGATCGAATTCATCGCGTTCGAGACCATCGACGACATTCAATTTCCAGCCCAGGCGATCGACGAATACGCCTTTTCGAAATTCCAGTATCCGTCCAGTTAGAACTGGATTTTGCCCAGAACGAAAGAATAAAGCCCTTAGTCTTCGATCCTGCATATGAAATCCCCCGCCGCGCCGCGGAGGATTGCAAAGACAGATGGTCGCCGGTATCACGGAAAACCGTGAGTTTTGGGATTCCAAATGCCCCAACCAATCGAGGATGTCATCAGCGACATCGAGACAGCGACGAGTGTGGAAGCGCTTAAGATAATCCTTCAATCAGTCGCAGAGGATTGCGGATTCGCGGCTTTCTCCTTCGTCGACGCATTGCGGGTCGGAGACCTGAATCCGACTGTCGTTAACTCGATCACCTCGGCCTTCGACACGGACTATCGGAGCGAGGGATTGCTGGCCGTGGACCCCGTCCTTCCTGTAGTTCGTCGCACCAATACCCCCTTCACGTGGGGCGCCGTGCCGCTGCCGCCTCGCCTGGGTCGGCGGATACCTGGCGCCAGGAAGACGTTCGATATCGCGCACGACCACGGGTATAAGGAAGGATTGGTAATCCCATTTCATTATGTCGATAAGGTCGGGCGCCCCTATTCTTCCGTGTGCACGCTATTTTGGTCGGAGAAGCCATCGGACTTCAGGCGATCGATTGAGGAGAAGCGCGCGTATCTCCATATGATATTGATTTATTGGGCGCAGCGCGCTGTCGAGCTTTCCGATGTCGCCAAGGGTGCCGCCGATCGTTTGCGAGCCAGCGCACGGAGTGAAGTACCCACGCTCACGGACCGAGAGCGGGAAGTCCTGAGCTGGGCCGCAATGGGCAAGACAGTGCAGGACACGGCGGATATACTGTCGATATCAGCGGATACCGTCGAAACACACATTCGCACCTGCATGAAAAAATTACATGCGAATAACAAGACGCATGCCGTCGCACGTGCCATATTCCTGCGCCTCATAGATTTTTGACATTACGATAGGGAATGAGCACGCAGTTGCGAAGCGCAGTGCCCACGGCCTATAAGTGCGCGCTCATCTCATCATGCCCTGATCGAAATGAGCCAGAGTCGGGTGGGGCCTTGCGCTCCGCTCGACTCGTGCCTCCAGTGCATGAGCGCGTCAGCGGCCAGTGGTTCCTGACCTCCTTGCGCGCACCCGCACACCCATGCAACCTTGGCATTTGGGATACAGCCGATGGCTGTTGCGGGGGATCAAATGGGGCGCCGAACTGTAGCCTTTCCGGGAGCGATGCGCTCAGGCCCGGCAGTCGATGCCGACGATCACGGCGCGCCGACACTGCCTGATGACGATGCGATCATCGGCGGTATGTTCGGCATCGAATACCGCGGCTGCAAGGGCGAGGTGAGCACCAGGGACATCATGGAGAAGGCCGCGGCCTGTAGAAGAGAGAGAAGCTCCAGATCCGCGCCCATTGCCTTCTGCGCGACGCCTACCGGTCGTTCATCGCGCAGAACACTCTCACCTTGGCTCATGGTCGAACTGGCGAGGTCATACCGCACCCCGTCCGCTTTTTCGGCGCTCTTGCACCGGACAGGAATGATGTGGCCACGCCGCGCCGCAGCGGCTTCGCTGATCCGCCGAAGCTCAGCAACACAAAGATGCGCAAGGATCTGCGTGAGACTGTGCATCCGGCCGCCGTTTTTCTGATGGCCACACCCGCGCCGACAAAGCACCAATAACCGGAGAGGTAGGCGCAATCACTTCCATACGACGATCGCGCCAATTTCCTTACGGCCGAACACGTTAGGACCACCAGCATGGATCAAAATTATCTGGAAATATGGAAGGCGTTTCGCTCATATGAAGAGCACGAAAATGCACTAATAAACCACAGGACATCGTGGTTTATTACAATGCAATCAGTTCTGATTGCGACTTTTGGATTTTCCATACAAAAATATTTTGAGGTAATGGCAAAATTATCAGAAATTACAGACCCAAAATCTACACTTGAAAGAATGTCAAATATTAATTCAAAGTATCAGACTTATTTATTTATACTATGTATAATAGGAACCGCGGTTGCTTTTTGGGCACACAAGGGAATAGGAACCGCGATTACTGCACAAGTGAAAATGCGCGAACTATTTACGCAGAGTCATAAAGCTAAGGCAGATGAATATAAATTGCCCGATATATCTGGAGGCGGAGATATTGACGCCCGGAATCAAGGCGGAACATTTGCAATGTCGCTTCCGATAGCCGCTGGAGCATTCTGGATACTTGTAGCAATGGGAACATTGCTATCTATATCTGGCGTAAGCATGAAAATTTAACATTTGGATGACCAGATAGAGGCCGCCGTCGGCGGCGGCCTCCTAGTTGAGGGGCACGTAGGTGCGGGACTGTGCATTCACCGTCCGCGTTCCAACTTGTCGAGACGCTCCCGAATCGCGCGGAGCTGCTCGTCCGTACGAATGGTACGGTCCAGCACTTCGGTCTGCCGCGTCATCCCCGCCTCCACCAGCGCCAACCGTTTGTCGAAGGTCGAATAGGTGAGCAGCATGCCGCCGATCATCGCTCCCATGGTGAGCAGGTGGCCGAGGTTGATGGTCCCGTCCCAGCGCAAAGAGCGGGACCGGCCCTCGCTCATCTCATCGCGGATGATCCGGCGCATTTCGTCCTCGGCGATCTGCACGCTGGCGGCGTCGAGTTCGGTCGTCACAGGCGGCCCTCCGCGTAGCTCCGGCGCACATCCTCGTACCAATTCCGGCACGCGGCGATGTGCCCGTTAGCCGTCAAGAAGGCGGCGGCGACTTTCGCCAGCGCCACCCTTGCATCCTCGCCGCCGCGGATGTCCGGCGTGGGCACCGACGCGCAGACCGTCGGAAGCGGCGGCAGGTCACGCCTAAGGACGGCCACTCCATCCTGGCAGGCGGTCAAGAACATCGTCAGCAGAGCAGCCGGGACGGCCGGCGAGAGTTTCCAGCGCATCGGTCGCCTCCTTGAGCTGGCGCGCCTTGGCATCGAGATGGGATTGGAGCTCGGCCGCGGACTTGTTCGCAGCGGCTGAGATGGTGGCATCGGCCTGCGCGGCGGCCTTCTGGCCCTCAGCGCGGAGCCATGCCTCGCGCGCGTCGCCGCCATAGTCCATGGCAACCCAGGCCGCTGCGGCGATGGCATAGAGCAGAGCGATCTTCTCGCCGAGATAGCGCCGGGCGGCGATGTAGGCCGCGACAGCCCCGGCGGCGTAGAGCCACCAGGGCACGAAGGAGAGAATAAGCTGGATCACGCCGCTTCTCCCGGCGCCGCGGCGGGATGATCCGGTTCGGCATTGTCGTTCACGGCGGCCGCGGGCGCGGGCGCAGTAAGGTCGAGCGCATCGGCCATCTGCTTCGCGCGCCGATTGGCCCACGCCGCCCAGGCCGCACCCGCAAGCGTCGCCAGGATGCCGAGGATGATGAGGACATGCAGGGCGGCATCAATGGTCGGGTGGATGCCCTGAGCCGACTGAAGGGCCGTCGTGGTGGTGGACACCGCCGACGATGCACCGCCAACGGCCGCCGCGATGGTGCCCTTGTCTGGGCTCGGAAGCGGCTTCGCATCGGACAGCATCGCCTTGGGCGACGTGGTCATGGGCGCTTGTGGCGCCGTGACCCAGCCGGCCGGCGTGGGCGCCGCGACGCTACCGCGCGCGATGGCCTGGGACAGCTTCTTCACCTCAGCCACGCGGCGGCCCCAGCCTTTGCCGTAATATTTCCACGTCTTCAGGTTCTGGAGCATGGCCAGCCGCCGATCCGACAGCGCCGCGATGACCGCATCCACATCGTCGATCGCATTGGCGGCCTGCACCGTGCCGTCGCCGATCCGGCCATCCACCGCGATGGCGCCCTGCCCGCTCTTCGCGCGCACGTCATTGAGCGCGCGCTGAAGCCACTTCGCGGCTTGCCCATCTCCGCTGTTCACACAGGCGTCGAAGACGCAATAGTCGAGGCCGGCCGGAAGGTCTGCGGCGCGGCAGACATCCCAATAATAGGTCCGATAGATCTCCTCGCGCTCGTCCGGCGTGATGAGCCACACGTCGCGCGCCGGCAGGCCCTTGGCCTTGCGGTACTGGGTGTAGCGGCGCTGGATGATGCCGTAGGCGGTGCGGCCGCCAGGATCGCGCGGATCGTCGTCCTTGCCGCCCTCGTGCACGAGCACGCAGACGAGAGCCGGTGCGAAATTGTCATTCATGACAGGTCCTTTCGGGCAAAGAAAAAGCCGCCCAAAGGCGGCTGCGGTCAGCGTGGTGAAGCGAAAAGAATGAGAGGTTGTCAGTCCGGCCAGCCGGCGCCTGCGTCGATGGCAGCTAGGGCGGCAAGATCGGGTGCCGAAAGCGCGTCGTCCTTGAGGTCGCGCCGATGCTGGACAAGGGCGGCGTACCAGGCGCCGACCGCTGCCGCGAGGTTGAGCCCATCAGCCGGAGCCGGCAGGGGGATGCGGACGTTCTCGGTGGTAATCCAGCCGGCAGCATAGGCGGCGGGCCACAGCAGGGCGCCACCGGCGGCCCCGAGGGCGGTCGCAGCCATGGCAGTAAGATCGGCGCGGGCGCCGTCATCCACGGCGATATGCAGGCCGCCGGTGGGATAGCCTGCGGCGAGGAGCGCCTCGGCGACGGCGGCGATCTCCGCCAGCTTGGCCGCGCGGCCGGACACCAGCGGGTCAGCGGCGGGCATAGGCTCGGGGGCAGGCGGCGGCACAAGCTCGCCCCCCTCCAGCACCCACCCTTCGCAGGCCCCGGACGGTGCCGGCATCAGGCCCGCGAGGAACTCGGCCGCGTAATACTCTCCCACCGGGCCCGGCGGATCGATGATCTCCGCGACGACCGACCGGCCGTCCACATCATAGAGGCGTGCAAAAGCCATCAGTTATACTCCCACACGATGATACAGCCCTGAGCACCGTCGCCACCAGCCGCGCCGACGGTGTTAGCTCCGCTCCTCCCACCACCGGCAGCGCCGTAGCCGGTCGCGTTTGCTGGCGCGGTTACACCGCCGCCGCACCCCAGCGGCGACGCTGCGCCGTGGCCGGCGAGCGCAACGCCAGCACTGGCGGAGGCCCATGCATCGTTGGGAGACACCCCTCCATAGAGCGAATAGAATATTCCGCTGCCGGAAGGAGGCCCCGAAGGAACCCCATAAGATGCGTAGACGAATCCTGTCGTCGTCGACGTCTGCTGGCCGCCGTACCCACCCGGACATGACAATAATGATCCGAAGGAGGTGGTTCCGCCGCTGCCACCCGGGCCGGTAGATCCGCCTCCTCCAAATCCGATGGTGACAGCCACAGAGCCGAACCCAGACGTGTAAATGGCCTTGGCATAGGTGCCGCTGGACCCGCCGGCGCCGCATCCATACTGTCCAGCGCCCATTGTTGGAATTCCAGCGCCCGCACCTCCCCCGCCGATGACCTCGACCATGATCCAACGGGTACCCACCGTCGGGGTGTAGGTGCCGCTGGCTGTAATCATCCTCACGGTGAGCAGCGAGCCGGCAGCGGGCTCGGAATAAGCGATACCCGCCAGCATCCATACGGTGCCGGTCCAGATCACGGTGACGATGGCGCCCGCTTGCAGGTCGCCGGCAGCAACCGCTGCCCCTTTCTGTGTGACGACTGCAGCAGCCCCCCAACCGGCGTTGAGAGTCACGCCGCCCGTGTTCGCCGTTGCGATCAGCAGCCGCAGCATAAGGCCAGCTGCGGGCGCCACAGATATCGCGGGGCTGAGTGTCACAGTGATGGCGTTCGGCGTCCCGGCGGCCACTGCGTAATTGAGACCTTGAGAGCGGATCGCGGCCTTGTAGGACGGAAGATAGCTCACCCCGTTGTCGGGCACGTCGGCATTCAACGAGTCCACAGTGAACTGCGCAAGGACATGCGCCCCCATGGCACCTTGGCGCCAGACAGTGTTCAGCTGGGTCGAGATAGCAGTGCCTGTCCCAAACCCGCTGAAGCGGAAGCCAAGCGCCGAGTAGTCGGCGTAGTTCAAAACATCGGCATTCGCTCCCGTTCCGAACGGGAGAAATTGGTTTATTGCCATTTTTCACCTGTTTCGATTTTCGCGAAGAAGACGCATGGCGTCAGCGGGCGACATCAGCTCCAGACGCGGCTCTGGGCCTGCACGGCGGCCGTGGTACCCTTCACCGGCCAGATCACAAGCTCGTCCAGCTCGATCCAGCCGCTCACGCCGCTCGACCAGCCGATATGACCGGAGGAGATCGTCCCGCTCGGCACCTGCGCATTGGCGGATGCCGCCCCGCCGTTGACGCTGGCGAGGCCGCCGGCCCCATCCCAACCGAGCGCGAGGCCGAAGGGCGCGGTGCCCATTGATGTCACCGCGAGGCCGGCGCCAAGCGCGAGCGGCACCAGGGCGAGCACCTGCAGGCCATCCGTCGAGCGCCGGATCAGCGCTTGGCCAGAGAGCGACATCAGCGCCGCATAGCTGGACTGAGAGCAGCTTCCACGCCACGCCACGGTGCACGGGCCTGCCACAGACAGCGTCGCGAGCGCCGCCGGAGTGAGCTGGCAGATATCGCCCCCCCGCGTTACCGCCGCCGTGGTGGTGACGATATAGGAGCTGGCCCGCGTGCCCACCTCCACCTGCACATTGGTGACGCTGCCGGAGGGCGTGAGCGTGAGGGCTCCAGCCGTCGGCGTGAAGGTGTAGGTGGTGCGGACATTGGCACCGGTGCCCGTCACCGCGGCGCTCGCCGCCCCGCTCAAGGCGATGGCGCCGGTGCCCGAGAACGAGACCGTGTAGGGCTGCGCCGTCACCGTGAAGCCCTGCGCCGCTGCGGGGGCGGCAGAGCCCACGAAGAGGTTGGTGGCTGCGCCCTCCAGCAGCAGCCGCCGCCGGCCGCTCGAATAATCGAACGCGAGGGTGTTGGCCGACACCGTCATGGGCGCGCCATCTGGTCCCACCACAACCTTCGCGGCGCCCACTCGCATCAACGCAGCGGCCAGAGTCACCCCAGAACCGCTCACAAAGCACCGATTGCGCGGCACATCGAGCGCAAGCGTCGGCGCCACCCCGCCGATGGCCTGAGGCGCCAGCATGTCGTATTGAACAATGCCGGCATTGCTGTAATCCGCACCGATAGCGCGACGCACGAGGATGTTCACCGATTGCGCAATGGCGCCATAGGCTGCGATTTGCGCAGCCTCGCTGAAGGTGAAATAGGAAGTGCCCCCGGTCGCCGTGATGTAAGTGGTGCCGATTGTCGAACCATCCCGAACGGAGAGGTTCGTTATCCGATAGGTGGCGCCCGCAATCGTGTTGATTGGCAGCACAATGTCGTTGCTAGTTGACGAGGCATAATTCGGGGTGCCCAACAACGGCGCGACACGAAGGGCTTGGTCCGGGAGGACACCCCATGCGCCCTGATTGATTCCGGCCACGTACTGATTATTGACATTGAAGCCAAAGATCGCGGCCCCCTCGCGAGAGGTCACGCGATAGATGGCGCGGACGCCAGTGGGCTTGAGAGGCACATAGCCATTCGTGAACAGTGACAGCACAACCGCATTGGGGATCGCGCCTGCGATCCCGAAGACCATGCTCATGTCCTGCCGGTCCTCAATAAACATGTATGTGCCGTCATCAATGAACAGGAGATCCAGCGCACTCTTCGCGCTCTCGACCGTTCCATCCCAACTATTTGCTGCTATTTTCGCTCTGAGGAGGCGCCGATATGTCTCATCATCCAGTGACGAGAACCCAACATCGGGGTCGTATTTGCCCTTCCAGACCCCTTGGTTAATCCCGAGCCAGTCGATATTAAAAGAGAACCACACGCTGGCGATTGGGATATTCACGGCGCGTGTGCGACCAACCCACTCCCCGACTTGATCGAGTTGCACGCCGATCGCGGTGTCGAGGTCGAATTGCGCGGGAAGGAAATCCAGAAATGACTGGACCTCAGACAATGGGTGGACACTGTACTGGACAGTCTGCGTGAACCGCGGTTTGCCGCGGAAATAGGACGTGATGAGGCCCGTGTAGTCCTCGTCGTTGAATGGCGCCCCCATATCAGGTCACCGTCAAATTGATGAGAGCTGAGGACGACACCGCGGCCTCGTTATAAGTCATCACGATGTTACTGCCGGACAGGGCAGCGCCGTCGCGCGCTATCAGGATCGACAGCACGTTGTAGGTTTCAGTGGAGGCGGAGCTGGCGTCACTCAAATTCGCGGGGACGTAGAGGCGGCCGAGATAGAGGTCTTCTCCGATATCCAGGCCATTGATGTAATCTGCAATCTGCGAGACGATCTTCAGACCGATCGCGCTCGTGTACCCTGCGATTGCCTTTATCGTGATAGACACCGTGATCGGCACGTCAGAGGGCCGGAAGAAGCGTACCGTCCGCAGCATCCCGTATGCGTCGAGGACCGCCTCCGACGTCGTGCCGTAGGTGCCGCACCCAGGCCCCTTCCGCGTCAGGATCTCACGCGCGACCTCCGCCGCGTCGCCGCCGTCTACGACCAGAGCTATCGTGTGGCCTGGGATGCCGTTTGCATCCGTGGTGTCCAGATCGTTGTCGTAGAGCTTCGCCCGCTTCACGCCGGGCAATGACAGGACCGCACCCAGCAGACCATCGCCGATTGACCGCGACGGAAGAGCCGTGGACACGCGCTGGCGCAAGCGCAGCTCTGCATCCGATTCAATCGGCGCGCCTTCGGTGGCGGCGAGTAGGTTCGTGACGGTCTGCCATCCTCGCGTTGGAGTAGCGATCGTGCCAAGAGCCCCAGGAGCCGCCGAAATTTCCCCAAGGACGAGACAGCTTGCAGTTACCGTGATCTGCCCCGACACGGGGATCACCACCGCCCCCGGCAAAGCCCACGACACTCCGTTCTCGTCGCGGACTTGCCCGTCTGAAATGGTCGTCCCTGCCGTACCCCCGATAAGGACGTCGCACGTCGAACGGCTCGCGACGTTCCTGGCGATTCCGTTGATCTTCACAACGCTCGACAGGCCCGCGCCCTGAGCGGTAGACGGAGAGAATGCGTTGTAGACCGATACGGCCATCGCATTGGCATCATGAAGGGCTAATGCAATGATGTCTATCCATTGCCCGTCCTGGCTATCCGCTTCGAGATAGACGTCGTCTCCGTAGATCGCCTTGAATTTTCCAACAAGATACGTACGGATCGAATTTAGCTCCGGCGCATGAATGCCCGTCGCGTCTACAGTGCAGACAATTGCCATGATTCATCCATGCGCCGTCGTGTGCCGATCAGAACTACGCATGCCTTATGCTTTTGGTTACAGCGGAAATCTAACCGTAATCGCGCCGTATTTGGTATTGAGCTCCACAATCGCGCTCCATGCCCTGGCATCCGGGTCGAACGCGCTTGAGTAGCTCTGCAATGACGTCACACCCTGCGTTCCGAGCACGCGCGCGCGGACCACACCATCACGCGTATCCGTCGTGTATTTGCCCAGCACTTCCGTGTCCCATGGGGTGCCGGCGGACGTGTCCATGATCCATTCCCTCAGCCGGAGCTGAAGCCGCGTCATGACCGCTTGAGCCGGCGCCTCGGCGACATCTCGCCAGTAGTCCGCGCTCCCATGGCCGAACACCATGTCCCGATCACCGTCGAGCTTGCGGTACCGCATGGCTCAAACCTTCGCGTAGACAATCGAACTCGGCCCACCCTCGGTCATCACCTTCTGCCCCCCTTCTCCACCGAGATCGACCCGGCTGGCCGACACTTTGACTGACGTGGAGCCGACCGTGCTCGTAATGGTGCTTGGCGTGACGACGTGGGTGCTGCTCGATGCCTTCACGCTCACCTCATCTCCCTTCAACGAGATGACCGTGTTCCCGTCATCGGTGCGGATCTGCACCGCATCATCCGGCACGCTCTTGAGAGCGTTGGGATTGGACCTGAAACCCAGCAGGCAAAAGGCATTGGAAATATCGTGCATTCGCAGGTCAACCTGCTGCTGCTCGCCACCAGACTGCTGCCATCCATCCTGTGACCGGGACGGCACAACGGCCAGGCATTCGTCCCCCGCCCGCACCGGGAACGTCATTGCGACGCCGCCTCCAGTAGGGAACTGCATGGGCGCATCCGAGATCGGCGGATAGGAAACCCACTCTTGTGACCCGTCCGGTTTCATGCGCCGGGCTTTGATGGTGGGCTGGAGGACCGCTGTCTGCTTTTCCCTGTCCACGCTGACTATGGTGCACGGGACGGCTGTGTGGACGCTCGCAAGCCGTCCTTCCACAAGAGTAGTCACAGCCTCAAGATAGTCATCGAAACGTGCCCGATTGTCCATCTACTTGTCCTCCGGGAACACATTTACCCCGCGATCCGAAAGCGATTTCGGAATTATTTTTCCACTCGCGCTAACGCAAACAATGTCGGAATAGTATGGGTTACCCCTGGTGTCCCCGGAATGGTCAACCGTTATGACCTTGTAGATCCCGTCCACAGCAGTCTCTGGGATTAGGTAGTTCTGCGCATTCTGGTAGTTCGTCGTGAAGGCAGCCTCTTGGATGCTGGCTTGGTCGATCTGGATTCGCCGGCCCGGCCTGATTTGCGGGTTCAGGAGGCACCGAGCTTCAATGCCACCAAGCGTTTGCACCGGCATACCGATAAGGCCTGTGCGGGAATTCAAGACGATGACATCTCCCGGCCTGTAGGCATCGTTCTTCACGATCTGGAGCTTCTTACCCTGGATGCTCCAAGAGGCTCCTGTTGCCTGACAAATCGCACGCAACTGATCGCGGACCATACCAAACAGCACTTTCCCACGCGGCATCTTCATCATCCCGAGGTCAGCGATGTACCCTGCGGTGATGCCATGCTCCTTCAGAGCTTCCAGGCAAGTGTCCACCTGATCCTTGTACGTGTGACCCGCCGCCAGAGATTTGCGCACGAACCCATAGTTGAAGGCCAGATGCCCTTCCTTGGCGATGATGTTCACGTAGGTATCTGTTGGGTTCTCGCGCCCGATACGAACTTGTACGATTTCGCCCTCGAAAATCGACGCAACGTTCCCATCATATCCCGCATCAAGAACGATTGAATTATATTCCTTTTTGATTTTATTCGCCGTAGCCTGCGACAAATTCGTGATAATAAGTTCGGCATTATTAGGCGTAGCGACATCGCCCTGACGGACGGAAAACCGGATACGCATTTCCGACAAGTCCGTAGCAGATCCAGAGCTCCCGACGGTCAGATTGACACGGCGAATCCATTGGCGCGTCATTCGTTCGGTATCCAATAGAGCTTGCAGGCGTCACCCAGGTTGGCCCACGTCGGGATCGCATAGGGATCGCCAGTCGTTCCCACCACCAGCTGCCCTCCAATGCCGAGATAGGGGTATTGCGCCAGTAGGTCCGCGCCCGTCACGAGCGGGATACCGGCGGCGATGACGGCCCCTTCGAGGTCGGCAATATCCAGCACCCACCCTGCTTCCTTTGCGTCCCGATAGGTCAGGCTGAAACGATAGTCAGTCGAGCCCAGGGTCACGGTGAAAGTCGTGTTCCCGCCGGGCAATGGGATTTCAAAGGTTGCCAACGGTCATACCCCGCATGGAGAGCCGTCCGCCACGTGCAACGCGACTAGGGCCGACTCGACTTTTGGTTGCGAAACATGCTCCTCTTCTCGCGGAATGGAGGGGCGCATGTACCGAGTGATTATAGCGCTGGCGCTTATTGCCTTGCCGGGCGGGGCGCTCGCTCAGAGCTGCAAGTCCGCCAAGACGTGCGCTGAAGCCGTCGAAATGTGGTGCGATGGCTACACTGCGGCCGACCGCGATGACGACGGCATCCCGTGCGAAAACGTGTGCAAATCAAAGAAGCAGGTTGAGGCGATCATGAAGAAGACCGCCACTTGTGTGGATAAGGGCGAGGCGAAGGAAACGGCAGCTGATGATGGCGAAAAGTAGGGGCCACGATTGCAAATGCCCTCCCCGTGGTGACGCGGCGACATGAGGCTGGCGGCCCCGAAGATCCGCCCTGCCATGTCACGCCACCCGCGCCACGGGAGGGCCCATGAGCTTGGCGAGGCCGCGCGGGCGCTGGTAACACCCGTTCGGCATGTTCATTTCTGGTTCGGCGGAGTGGATTCGACCGCACCGAAGATCTTTTCCAGCGCAATCACGATTTCTGCGTTCATGCTCCGGCGGTTCGTCGCCGCCGCTTTTTTGATTTGGTCCCGCAGCCCCTGCGGGAACCGGAGAGGAAGCTGGTCTGCTGGCATCCTGGCCATCACAGACCCCACCATCACGGCGCGGCTGCCGGTCAAGGTCACGCGCGGCTCTTGAGGAAGAGGCGGCTCGGCGCGGCATGGCGAGGTCGGATGCCATTCGCGAAGCTGTGGCTGCTTGGCTGGCGCCCCCAGTTAAAACTGACTCCACCTCCGATTGAGCTTGAACTATGGTGCGTGCCGCATTTTTTTGGGGGGGCATGATGGGACGGCGGCGCAAGGGCAGCTCAGCCGAAGGGTTTGTTGTGCTCTTCGTGATTTTTATGGTCGGAAGCGTGCTCGGCGGAGCGATGGATTTCGCCAAACGCTTATGGGGGCGACTTCAGGATATCACGGGCGGAGGTGAGGCCGGAGCGGGGCTCATCGTGGCGGGCGGCGTCGGCGCGTTTCTCCTCGTTATCTGGATGATGCGCAAAGCCAAAAAAAACGAAGAGCATCGGACCATCGAAGCCGCGATCCTGAAAGCATGCGACCAAAACCGAGACGCAATACTGGCCCGCAACAAGGTTAAGCTCACAGCGCCAGACGAATATGGCCTTGTCAACCCAACAAAATGGAACAAGGAACTAGACAAGTTCATAACAAATTTTGTTAATCCGACAATACCACACCTCGCAACCAAGCCTAAATATGCGCCACATATACGTGGCATTATCGAACAGCGCTGCGATGATATCACCGCAAATGGCGCCCTCCGCCATACGGAAGCGACAGTTCGAAACGGCCTCGAATACGAGGTCTTCGTGGGGGACCTTCTGAAGGACCAAGGCTGGGACGTTTCTTTAACCCCGGCCAGCGGCGACCAGGGAGCAGACGTGATCGCCCGGCGCGGCCCCGAAGTCGTCGTGATCCAATGCAAATTCTATGCAGGAGCCGTGGGGAATAAGGCTGTCCAGGAGGTGGCCGCCGCCCGCGTCCACTACGGCGCCACCCAGGCCGCTGTTGTCTCGAAGTCCGGGTTCACCGCATCGGCGCGCCAACTTGCGGCTACCAACGATGTGGCCCTCCTTCACCATGACGAACTCTCATCCCTATAGCAGGTGGTCGCCGATGACAAAGATCATTGCACTCGGGGTGGGTTTGGCCAGCCTCACCGTTGGCGGGGGCGCAATAGGAGAGCCAGCACCCGGACCATACCCTCTCGAAGGAAAGCAGATGCCTAGAACCTGGATGATCGCTGCTGCGATTGCAGTCCTCCCGATGTTTTGGCCCCAGGCCGGCCGTGCCGAAGGCCCTGAGATCCGCGGCACGTGGTCCACAAGCTGCCCCTCGCTACCCGCACTCGAAACCCTGCACTTCGACGCCACTTCTGTGCAAGTCGCAGATCGGCATTGTCAGTTCGTCAGCTGGAAGCAGACGAGCGTCGGCTGGCATTCTCCGGTCGCCTGTTCAACCGAAGGGCACGTCAACACCGGGCAAATCCTTCTGGTGATGAAAAGTGCGACGCAGATTTTAATCGACTTCGACGGTCTGAACGGGACATTCACGAAATGCACTGCACCAGCACCGCGAACAGGCCTCAGCGCCCGGCTTGAAGGCGTCTGGGCTCGTGACCGCAAGGCTTGCCAACTCTACAGCTCCGGGAGCTTGGATAACCCCGCTCTCAATATGCACACATTACGGGGCTTTGGCGTAGTCGAGTTCAGGAGCGGGCGCCTCGATATCAAATATCAGGCTGCGCAGTGCCAATTCACGAGATCGGAGCCGGCCAAAGCCGGGGAATACAAGTTCGGCGCCACTTGCGAAGTGAAGGGACAGAGCGGAGACGAAAGCGGGATCGTTTCATTCAAGGACGATGATCGTGTCCACATCCAATTCACACGAGGGATGCTCTCGGCATTCGATCTGACAAAGTGCACGCAATAGCCCTCAAGCGACGGCCATGCCACCTGACGACACCGGGATGGCTCCGGCCTCCTTAGGCTGGACCGTACCCCCGCTGCTGCTAGAGCTCGTCCGACCCGGATTGGCCTGTGTTCCAGGCGAACCGGAGCCGGACGCCGTGCCGGCCGAGACGGTCTGCGTGGACACAATGATGACTTCCCGGCAGAAGATGCGGGCCAGCAGCGCGAATTCCGCCGTGGCGTTGGTCGTGATCTCAAGGCCTGCAATCAGCATGTTGCTGTACATGCGCTTGCCGGTGACCACCGTGAATGGCTCTCGCGCGATCTGAAGCCCCTGAAGGGCCTCATACATCTGGCGCGAATAGCCCTGGTAGCCGCCGGAGCTATCCGACCACGCGCAACGAATCTCGACCTCGACCGGCATCATGAAAGCATGGTCGGAGATGGCCGCGCCCTTTTCGACCGGGTGGTTGGTAATGAACGTGGTGTCACGCCCCACCTCCTCCAGCACGATGTTGGGCCGTATCCCGCCGATCATGCGCTGCGACCCAATCAGCAGTGCTCCCAGGCCGCCGATGATTGTTTCGACAATCTCCGCCATGCATCCTCACACCAGCTGCTTGCCGGCAGCATCAATCATCGTGTCATTGGTGCGCCGTTGCGCCCGCTCCACAGAGCTCGCCGTTTCGTTCGGGTCGGCATCGCCGTCCACGTTGATTTCCGTCACCTGCTTGATGCGACCGTCGAAGGCCTCTTCAGGCGAGGCGGTTAGGGGCGCGGCCGCGAACCGGTCCTGTAGGGAGAAGGGCGTGCCATTGACATTGTCGGTACGGGAATCAGCCCCAAGCGCGGATCGGCGGTCGTCCCTCGGCTTGGGTAGGTCGTCCCTGGGCTCGTCACGACCGCCTTGGTCTTGCTGATGCCCGTCTTTGTTCCTCGCTTTTCCACCCTCGACCTGTTCTCGCTTGCGGCGGGCCCATTTGAGGTCTGGACCTTCGATCCCGAAGTTTTCACCTCCATAGCTTGAGGTGCGAGGCCCCCCAGCGAAGCCGACGCTACCCGAGGCGTTGCCGGTTGCGTAGCCAGAGCTGTTCGAGCCGCCGAGGACAGCCTCGATTGCCTTTTTGTGCTTCTCCTGAATCCTGGGATCTCTGGAATACCGTCTGGCTCTTTCGTGGGTTTCGCGCGGGAAGTAGGACCCATCCAACGTCTTACGCAGTGTCTGCCCTCTCGCATCTGCGCGATTCATGATGCTTTCGATGAAGGCCCTCTGAGCCTTCTCGCCCTGCCCCCCGACCTCTGCTTCCACATAAGCGGCTAAACGGGCGGCGACCTCCGGATCTTTCAGTTCATCCGCGAATTTCTGGCGATCCGCAGCAAGCACGCCAGAGGATTCCGCGTCAGACGACGGTGCGAAATCTCCAGGCGCCCCTGCGCCCCACCCATTCGAGTTTCCACCCCCGCCACTGCTCGCTCCACCACCCGAAGAATTGCCACCGCCGGCCCCGCCATGACCTCCGTTGCCGCCGGAAGAACCACCCAGCCATCCGGACGCCTTATCCCGCATGCGGCGCCAAAACCCGCGCGGCGTCGGTGGCGGCTTCGCCGGCGCCGCCGTCTGCGCGTCAGCGGAGGTCGTCGCCAGGATCATCCCTGCCAGCGCCAGGATGGCCGCCGCCAGCATGCCAACCGGACCGCCCATCCGCAGTGCCACTGCCGCCAGATAGGCCCCGCCGACGGCCTCCATCGCGGACACCAGTCCATCCCGCCCTGTGGCGGAGCGGATCATGTCCCGCGCCGCCCCCCACACCTCTGCCAATTTCGCAATGACGTTGGCCAACTCTCGGGCCAGAGCCACCGCCGCTTCCACGAGCCAACGGCTGAAAGCCACGATCTGCTCGGCATGCCTCTTAATCCACACGTCGAGGTCATCAATGATCGGCGCGACGGCGGGTGCGACCGAGGTCACAAGCGCATCCACCGTCAGCTCGAATTGAGCCACGAGCAGGCGGTAGCTCGCCATGAAGGCCACAGCGCCCTGCCCGTTGATCCCCTGGCTCATATCGAGCGCTTCAGCCTTCAGCCGGCGGATCTCACTGGCCTTTCCCCTGAGCTGGCTGTAGTCGCTCTCCGAAATGCCCAGCTGGGCCGCGATATTGGCCGCCTGGACATAGTCGCGCCCGTCAAGCGCCACGACGGCGTCAAGCAAGAGATCGGTCGTGTCCCGCAGCACGCCATTGGCGCGCGTCTGGACGCCTATGGCGCGCAACACCCCTTCTGTGCTGGGTAGGGTGCGGAGACGCTTGGCGAAGCCATCCATGACTCTCCCGGCCGCTCCAGATCCCATCCCAAGCTGCCTGAGCGCATAGGTGAGAGCCTGTAGATTGGACGCCGCCGACAGGGTCCGTTCTGCCGAGAACGCGAGTACGGAATATGCGTCGGCGGTCCTGACCACAATGGCGGTGACCGCAGCGGCGGCGCCCGCAAGGGCGGCCGCGATGCCCTTAGCGAGCTTATCGATCCCCTGGATCGCCTGGAGCCACTTCTTCTCGCCGGCCTCATCGACAGCCCAGCCGATCGAGACCAAGAACTCGCGCAGGTCGTTCATGCGAATGCGGAGCGGCCGTTGGAGAAGAGATCCGCGTTGATCCGCTGCTGCGCGCTCGTCACGGCATCCGACGTGCCCTGCGGGTCCTTACTGCCCGTGATGTTCACCTTCGTTTCCTGAGAGATGGAGACCGACCGCGATACAGGGGAGACAAGGGCGCTCTGGAGGCTACCGCCCATGAGAAGCGCCTGCTTTTGCATCAGATCGGCGCCGAAGCCCTCGGGAATCTTCAGGACGGGGGCAGCCACAGCGAGACGCTCGTCCTGAGTTCTCTGCTCCGGAACGGGTCCAGCATCCGAGCGCTGCTCGCGTTTCTGATCCGCCTCGTTGCCCCTCCCCTCGCGCCCATCGCTGCGCTCCATGTGCCAGTTTTCATTTGGGAGCGGGAACTTCAGTCCATACTCATTCGCGTGCTCGTGGACCCACGCCCTCGCTTCCGGGCTATCGAACTGGAGGTCGTACGCCTCTCCCTTGTTGTGCTGTGACCGCCCCGGCGGCGCCACCCACTTTCTTGCTTCTTCGGCAGAGCCGTATTTCTTGAGCGCCTCTTCCCACAACTGCCTTTGCCGGTCCTCAGAGCGATATCCTGATGTGACCCTAACGCCATTCTTGACGTAGTCGGGTGCCCCATCCAACATTTTCTGGAAGCGTTGTTGCAGCTCCGGATTTATCCCGTCTTTCTGCCTATCAGCGGAACTGTCCGCCCCCTGCTTACCATCTGCGCCCTGCTTGGGGGCGCCCTTGTTATCGACGGGCCCCATCCCGAACTTTTCACGCACCCAATTTTGCCCGCGCGTCCACCAATTGTCCGGATCCGCCGCCTTCCCGTTGATCGCGTCGTTGACCCCCGATCCGACGTCCAGCTTCTGCTGATCGGTCATGCCGAAAATGTCGTAGCTGATCCCGGCAATGGCGGCTAACGCGATAAACGCAGGATGGCGCATGAGTGTGGCTAGAACGGCCGTCATACGGACGAGCCACGTCCCCACCATGAAGATCATGACCGCATCCAGCGCCGCCTTGAGCCCGTTAGGCCCAACAAGCGCCTCCGACATGGCGATGAACTTGTCCACGACTGGAGACAGCGCTTTCGCCAACGCCGCGAGGTCCTTCACCAGGCCGACGACCGCCTCGACGATCATGAGGATCGCGGATCTGATCTCTTCGGAATGAGAGGCGACCCACTCGCCGAACTCCTTCAGATATTGAGATAGGACGGGCTGGAGATCCGTGACGATTTTGTCCATCACCAAGCTGACCGTCGTGGACAGCTGGCGAAACGACGTCATCAGCCGGTTGGAGCTCTCCGCGGCCTTATCTGGATCAACGCCAAGACTGGCGGCCTGACGGTTGTACTCGTCCTGGAACGCCTTGATTTTCGGCCACTGGGTGACGAGAACCTGGAACGACTTCTCGTCGATACCCAGAACGCCGGCGATCTGGGCCGAGACGTAGTAAGGCTTCTTCCCAAGGGTCTCGACGATGCCGTCGATGATTGCGGCCGTGTCCTTCAGCCGCCCGTTCTCGCGGGTGGCGACTCCAAGCGAATTGAGAAGCCCCTCGATGCCGGGACTTGTGCGGATCGCAGTCGCCACCCCGTCGATGGCTGCGGCCGCCTGCCCGCTCGACCCGCCCACCTGAGACAGGGCATAGGAGAGGGACTTGATGCTCGCGACGGTCGCATTTGACCGCATGGCCGCGAAATACAGGCTGTCGAAGTCAGAGGCGACCTTCAGCACGGTCGCCGTAATTGCGACGCCGGCCGCCGAAAGTGCCGCGGCGATGCCCGCGGCCGTCTTGGCAACGCCGCTCAGGATATCCTTGAACCGCGCCTCTTCCCCTTTTTCCACCTTGAAGCCAAGGGTGACGAGATAGTCCTTGATCGTCTCGGTCATCATCACCCCCGAGACATGGCGGCATTCACGCGCCGCATATTCTCGTCGCGCACTGCGATGGCGTCATTCAGGGTCGCCACGTCGCACAGATCGTATGTTCCGTCCCTCAGCTCCCTGAGCGTGCACAGGCGCTCAAGGACGGGGCGCATCAGCCAGTCCTCGCCGTTGGGCAAGCTGACCAACTCGACATCTGGCCCTACCGCACCGCCACGGTCGAAGCGGACGGAAGGGCGCCGGTAAAACTGGAGAGGTTGTCCTGGAGCACACGCGCAGCGATCTGCAGCATGACCGGCAGATCGACATCCGCGAACATCATGCGCTGTGCTCCGTCATTCCAGACAGGCGCATAACCCTGCCCCTGCTGCCGGCGCACCACAGACAGGCACGACTGGAGAACGTAGTTGCAATCCTCCTCCGGCATCGCTGCGATGGCCTTCATGACCGGCTCCAGGTCAGACAGCCCGCTATCCAGCGAGACGCCGCGCGCCAAGAAGGGCACCACCTCGGACACCACCGGGGCGAGCTTGCGGGCCACGTGGAACTGCCGGAAGGCATCCATGCGGTCAGAGCGATAGGAGACGCCGTTGATCTCGAAATCCATGGCTCAGTCCTCAGATTCCGGCGCCCAGGAAGCCGGCGATGCGGCCCACATCGAACGTCCACTCATGCGTGTTCCCATCCTTCGCGTAGGTGATATCGGGCACCTTCTTGAAGGCGACGGAACTCAGCGTGGAGCTGTCCATTCGGAAGATGTCCTGCACGGAGATGACATTGTTCCCCCAGAACGCCGGGCCGGAGCGCTGGTAGTTGTACATCGACATCAGCAGGTTGTTGACCGGCGACACCTTGAGCAGCCGGATGGTGATGATCCCGCCCTCGCCCGCATGCAGCGAGTGCATCGGGGTCCCATCGGCCCCAAGCATCATCGTGTTTTTGTCCTCGATGCGGGCGATGGTAATGCCTTCTTCGGCGGAGCCCGCTCCGTATCCGAGGGAGAACGCGCCACCGGGCCCATCAATGGACGCGGTCACGCTCATGAAGCTGTAAGTCGCCATGACGGGCCTCAGCGGTTGACGTAGACAGCGATGGTGACGAAGTGCACAGCCCCGGCGAGCTTGATCGCCACCTGGAACGGCACCGACTTGCGGGCCTCACGGTCAGCCTGGGACTGGGACGAGACAGGAGGGGCGTAGACGTAGTACCCTGCGGGGAGGTTGTCCCCCTGCGCCAGGGTGCCGAAGCCGGCCGCATTCCAGATGCCAGGAGCGACGAGGCCATTCTCCACGGCCTGCTGGCAGCACTTTTCGATCCGGGCTTTGATGAGGCCCATGCCCTCGTCGGTCTGCGGCACCTTGGTCCTCGACGTGTAGAGCAGGTTCCAGACTTCGGTCTGGATGTAGTTCTCCAGCCAGTCGGTGCCGTGCACTTCGTCGAAGAAGTAGCCGTTCGCCATCCAGCCCTGCTGGATGATGGCGGTCGAGTTGTCGTATTTGACGAACACGTTACAGTGCTTGGCGTCAAGCGCGCTCGCCTGCGTGACCGTAAGCGTTTCAGGAGTGACGCCGGGCTCCTGCTTGAACTTCATGGTGAGGGCGGTCTTGCTCCCCGTGAAGTCCACCGTTGCCGCACGACCAAAGAACGATGCGACAGCGTAGGCATCAGAAGAACTGTACTGCGTCCACGAGCGCTTGTATTTTACCGAACTGAGTAGATAGGCAAGGTCGGTGGTGGACGATGTCGAAAGTGCCGTGGTCGACGTGATCGTATACCCGATGACCCGCTTCTTACCCAGCCCCTCCACCACGGCCGAGGCCGCGAGCGCAACGTCCGTCGTCACCTGAGGCAACACGATTGCCGCATACCAGTCGCCAGAGGTGTCGGCGAAGGATGAGATGGCAGACGCCAGCGTTTCAGCCGCGACCCCCGACACCGCTCGATCCGCCGTCGCGCTGAGCATCTTCAATTTCGCGGAGATGTCCACCCCAGTCCCCGTCGACGAGGCATAGCCGACGGTTGAACTCGTGCCGGTCGATAGGCTCTTGATGATGAACTGGTTGCTGTTCGAGTCCCATATGCAATCCGCCCAGGACGATAGGGCCGTATCGATGATCGCGGCGACGCCCGGCATGTTCAGCGCGGTCGAAAAGTTCAGGTTCGACAGCGTGCGCGTCGATCCATCGATGTCGAGCTTCATCGATCCGGTGGTGATCGAGGTCCATGACGGCAACAGCTGTTCCGCTGTGGAAAGAACCCCGCCGACCAGGATGCCTCTTGTTGCCGTCTGGGCCCAACGGCCGATGTAGAGCAGAGAGGGTTGCGGGTCCTGCGAAAAGAACTGGGCCGCAGCGGCATATTCGGGATCGGACACCCCGAAATCGCCCCCAACGCCTTCGAGGCTCGCATAGGACCTCAGGCGCTGTGCCACGTCGATCACGTCTGTGATCCCGATCAGGAGGCCCGCGCCAAAATTGCGAGTGGGGGCGGCAGTGGGGGAGATCGTGACCGTGACGTTCACGACCTGTGTTACGGGCAAGCCCTTCGCCATCGGTCAGTTCTCCGTATCGAAACTCTGGTCATCCGGCCTGTCGCTTTGAATGGAGCCGACGCCGGATAGGACGTTGAGGATGGGATAGGTGCGAGACACTTGGCGCCTGAAGACAACCGAGATGTCCGCGCGCTGCACCCACTTTGTGTTGAGGAGATCGACCACACCGCGTGGAGCGCCGCCCTCGACGAAGACGATGCCGATGGGCGCGACCATCTCCCAGTTCTGTGGGATCTGAAGCCCGTCGCTGAACAGCGTTGCGTTGCCGAACCTGCTGGGGCCGTAGAATGATGCGAGGACCTCAAGGACCTCGGTCCGGTAGAGGGTGGTAGAGCCATCCCCAGACGGAGAATGGATCTGTGCGCCGTAGGCATCCGGGGTGAACCCGGTGACCCCGATGGCGCACCAATCCACGTTGATCTCCGGCATCTTCGGCGGCGTTGCCTGCCACCGGGGACGCACAAGCGTACCCGGAAGGCCGGTGATGCCGACGACCATGGCCTGCAGCGCATCGGTAAGGGCATCGTCATAGAGCGGCGCGGGGGTTGATGGCGCCAGATAGCCACCGGTAGCCGAAGAGTTGCTCATGCCGGGATCATCGGCTTGAGCACACAGAGCGCCGCAACAAACCCCGTCCCGTAACGGCTGTAGTCGTTGACGCCCACCACGACATAGCGATCCCCGAGGTATAGCAACTCGTCCGGAGCAAGGTCTCCACCGCCGGCAACCAGGCGCGCTTGCGTGTGGACGATGATTCCGCCCTTGATCCTGTCGGCCTCCGGCAAGCGCTCAAGCTCCTTGCCATTGGCCGACGTCACCACTGCCGAGATATTCGAGGGTACTTCGGTTGACGTGACCCGCCCATTGGAGCCGATGGCTTCTGTCGTCCGATAGAGCACGAGAGCGTCCGCGAACATCGGATCGGCGAGCACGTCCGAGACGTCAAGAAATGGCATTATTTCCCTTTCGGCCGCACGACGTAGGTGATCGAGTTGCGGTATTGTCCGGTGTCGATCAACGGCGTCTCACCGGTCCGGCCTCTGGCTTTTCGATCAGCAAGGGTCCGCTCTGCGAGCGGGGGCGGGATGACCTCGGTGATGACCATCTTCACAGCAGACGTCGCTTCCAGGCCCACCTTTTCGAGGGCGATGGATGCTGCGTCTGCGACCCCAGAGAGGGTACCTTTCGCGCCGGTCACCAGGTGGGAGGCAATCTTGTCCTTCGCGCGATCGATGCCGGGCATGAGGTGGGGACGGGCTGGGATGTTCCCTGCGGGAGACCCTAACTCATTGATGTAGCCGATGGTCGCGTTGTTGATCGGCTCTCCCCTCCGGGCCTCTTCCTCGGCCTCGGTTCGAGGGGCATTCTCATCCGGGATGCCAACAAGAACATCTTGTTTTGTCAGACCCTTTAGGCTGGCGATAACCCCGGAGACTTTGTTCTTGGTTGTCTGGATCTTCATGATAGCGACAGGCCTCAGGTGATCCGAGCCCGCCGGTTGGGGATGTAGTACGGGCCGGTGTTGGCCGCCTGGATCATCTTGTAGAGGCGGGTGCCGTAGCTGGTGGCGTTCCAGGCGCCGGCGCCGGCGATGGTGGTGGCGCCGGTGTCATAGGACACCGTCACCTTGTCCACCGTCTTGGAGGACGTCACGCCCGAGGCGCCCCCGCCAACGCCACCGAACGCCGCCGCCTTCGCGTCCTTGGCGCCCAGCGCGAGGTTGTGCGCCGCGAACAGCATGCAGGCCAGTTCGAAGTTGGCGCCGAAGCGCCGCGCGCTGAGCTGATTGGGCGCCTGCCCCAGCCAGAACGCCACCTGCGCCTCGGGAAAGGTCGCGGGGCTCGCGAACTCCGGGAAGACCGCGACGAAGGTGGCGTAATCGACCATGTCAGGCCGCCTTGGCTTCCGCCCTGGCAACCCCCCGCATGGGCTTCTCGGGGTCCAGGGCTTCCAGTCCGCACTTGATCTCCGCCTGCTCCTTCGCCTGCTTCTGGATGGAGTCGACACGCTCGGCGGCGAAAATGAGGCCATTTTTCACGGCGGGGTGCTCCGCATTCTGCCCGAGCCAAGTCGCCCAGAAGTCGGCGTCCACCCCCACGGTGACGGCATAGCCGCCCGCCACCGGGGCGTCGGGCGCCATGCCGAATGGCGCGGCATAGCCCTTGAGAACGACAGTTTCGCCGAGCTGGACTGCGATCTCAGTTTCCCGCGTGCCGCCGCCCATCACGGGCTCGGAATGCGGGATCATCTTGAAGACGCGCAGGGCAAGCCCATTGGGGAGCTTGCACGCCACGGAGACAGTTCCGGCCATGTGGCCTCCATAAAAAACGCCGGCGCGATGGGCCCGGCCGGCTGCTGTGAGGGGAATGACCGGCTCAGATGCCGAGCATGGAAGTGATGGCGAAGGGCTGGCGGATGATCGCCCCCCAGGTGCCGCCGGTGCGCTTCTGCCGAAAGGCGGAGAGCTGCCGGATGATCGGATGCGTGCGCATCTTCTCGTTGAACGAGCAGTAGCCAGTCTCCTGGCCCTCGACGCTGGTGGCGATGAGCTGCATCAGATTGCCGCCGCTCACCCCCTGGGGATTGGAGGCCGACTTCACGCCATACTGGACAGCCGTCTCGATCCTGATGTTGGGATAGGACTTCTTCAGCATGTCCATCGAGGTCAGGCCGAAGCTGTTGGTGAAGCTCAGAGCCACATGGGAGGCCGGCGACATCGCCAGAACCATCGGCGTCTCGGCATCCACCAGTCCGCCGGTCTGCGCCACCAGTGCGGTGAAGAGAGCGAGGATGTCGTTGTAGACCTCGTTCGCGGTGCAGTTCGGAGCGCCGGAGTTGAACCAGGTGTTGCCGGAGGCCGGCGACGCCTTCGTGGCAGGGCTCAGCGACGCCGAGAGATTCGGGTCGTTGAGGAGGCCATAGTTCTGCAGCCCGGAAACCCCGTAGAAATACGTGAGGTTCTGGAAGCGGTTCATGGTGGTCGCCGCTGCGGCGTCCAACTCGCTCACGTAGTTGATCTTCGCGAGGCCGGCGCGCTCCAGTTCCAGCTCACCGTACTCGACGATGGTCTGGTAGAGGTAGCTCTGCCGCTGAGGGAAGGCGGTGTTCGCGCCGGCCCGGCCGTTATCCGAATGATCGCCGTAGCTCGCCACCTCACCGGTGTGCTCGACCACGGGGAACATGGCGGTCTGATCCGTCCACGAGCCCTTGCGGACTTCGCCTAGGATCTTCGCGGCATTGGTGGGAGCGAACAGGATCTTGAAGACCTGGGGATCCACCATGGTGGTGAGGAACGCCGGGATGCCGGAGTTCGGAGAGGTGGAGAGCGCGGGCAGAGCGTCCATCGCGAGGGAGAAGTCTCGCTTCGCGGCCTCGGTCGTGTACGCCACGACGTCGGGGAGGACTGCACCGAGCTGCTCAAGCATCGATGAGTCAGCCGCCCACGCAGTTTTCGCGTCCTGGATGTTGTGGAAAGTCATGGTGCTTGTCTCCTGGCTCAGGGCAGGCGGCTGATCTTGATGAGCTCGCCGGCCGCCCCGGCCGAGCGCGCGACCCACGCCGTCTCGACGCTGCCGGACACGGTCGCGCCGGCGGCGGCGAAGGAGGCGGTGCCATCGGCAGTCTTGGCGAAGGCCACCATGCCCACCGTCACCGCGGAGGCACCGGCATTCTTCACCCACAGGTCCGCGCCCGACAGGACCGAGACCGGGAAACCAGCGGGGACCAGATTGCCGGCCTCCTGAAGGTAGGTGGTGATGAGTGCCTGCTGCTCTCGCGGCACGATGCCTGCGGGGACGCCAGAGCCGGTGTTATTCACCAGAGCCGGGGCGCCATCAGTATCCACGGTGCTCGAAGAGAGCCACGCGAACAGGCCCACGGTAACACCGGAGGCGCCGGCGACGAGGCCGCCCGGCCCGGCGGGGAGGGAATAGCGGGGGTTGGTGGTGGCGAAGTCGCCGGCAACGGCGGGCGCCGGAACCGTGTTCACCTGGGTCTGGAAATTAGCCATGGGTATTTGCTCCTCCGGGCTCAGGCGATGCGGATGCGGCTGGCGTCGGGATACCGATCAGCGAAGCCCTTGGCCGCCGCCGCATCCTGGGCGATGGCCTGCTTGCGCACCGCAGCGCCAGGGACCGGCTGGTGCTTCAGGATCACCGGATAGGCGGAGGGGTGCACGCCGGTGACATCGACCCCCAGCATCTCCAGGGCGACGCGATACACGCCATCAGCGCTGTCCTGCGCCACGGCCAGCTCGCCCACATAGGGGCGGATCGCCTTCTCAGCCTCGCGGACGGCCTTGGCACGGTCTTCCACGGCCATCACCGCGGCGGCGATGGCCGCATCCATGGCGGGCTTGTCCACCGTCTCTTCCTCCTCATCGGGGTCTTCATCGCCACCAAGAGCGACCTTCGGGGCCGGCGCATCGGCCTTCTGCATGCGCGCCACGGCCTCGGTGAGAGCCGCTACCTGCGCCTTGAGCTCCGCCAGCGGGTCCGCCGGCTCGGCATCCTTCACGGGATCGGCCAGCAGCGGGACCGGCTCGTCCGGCGTCATGTCGTCCAGCCCATCAAGCACGCCCGGAAGGTTCTCCAGGTCGGCGTCCTGCGCCAGCTTGCCGGACACCCGCTTGGTGATCTCAGCGATGATGGTCGGCTTCTTCGACACGTAGTTCTTCGCGGTCACGCCGGCAAAAGCCGGGGTGATGTCGATCTTCGCATCAGCGGCCAACTTGGGCGCAAGGCACGCCATCACGGCCCCCTGCGCGAGCACGGCTTTCCGCGACAGCACGGTCTTGCCCATAGGTGAGTTCTCCTTGGAGTCGCCGACAACAACGTCGGGCCCGGCGCGGCCCTCGACCACCAGGGCAACGTGATTGCCCACGATGTCCCGCATCACCCCGTCATAGGGCTCCCCGTCGATCTCTCCGGGGGTCATGTCGGCGCGGTAGCGGTAGGCGCTCGACAGTTCCTTCTGGGCATTGCTCTCCACGCCGCCGATGGCATCGCGGGCCCAGATGACGAGGCTGTTTGCCAAGAACGGCGCATCGAACACGGCGTCGGTGCCGGTGGAGCCGACCACCAGGTCGGGCTGGTGGCTGTCGGCCGTGACCGGGACATGCCGCGACAGCAGCGGCAGGTTGTTGAAGGTCGGCGCCGCCTGCGCCAGCTCGTCGGGGTCCCGGTAGAGCTGATAAACCTTCTCCGGATCGAGCCCGAGACCATCGAAATCCGGGATCTCCCGCCCGTAGTAGGGACAGACGTTGGCCTTGCTGATCGGGGTCCGTTGCACATGGAGCCGCCCATCGGCGTCGTAGGCGCGCACGGATGCCCGGTCGAAGGCGAAACCCTCGGCTTTCATGCTCTGGACCTCATGAGGAAATGGGCTATCGTCTCGCCCCGGCGCGCGAGGAGGACGAATGCAAAAGCCTGCAACCGATGGATTGGAGCCGCTTCCGCCGGATGTGTTGGTGGAAATGCTCCGCGAAGCCGCTCAGGAAGAGACCGACGAACTGAACGAGGACATGCCAGAGGCCGCGTTCAAATTGGGCCTGATGAAGAAGCACTTCGCCGAGGACGACCTACAATGGTGGGCGGCCGACTGTATCGAGCGACTGGTGGCGCGGATCGAGGAGCTGGAAGCGGAACTCAGTCGTATTCGGCCGGAATGACGGGCTCCGGATAGCACCGGCAATTCCAGATCGCGCCCGGAAGAGCATGATGACCCGGATCGCATTCCGGCGGGTCGTCCCAGCGGAACACCTTACCGTTCAGCGCGCGGTGCGTCGGCCGCACGTCAGAATCTCCGGCCGTCCGCCAGATGAAATGTGTGCTGCCGATATATGCGGCCCGCGCCCGCGTCAGCTCGGTCGCTGTCCGGCTCACCTCGGTCCGTGCGATGAGCATGGCGCGGCTCTCGGCGACCTCGCCCGACCTCATGATCTCCTTGGCGATCTGCGCCGGCCGGGTGCCCTGGACGATCCCTTCAAGCGTCAGCTTGCGAACGCGCTCCGCCGCTTCCCTCGGGATGGAGGTGATGAGCGCGGTCTGTGCTTCCAGGCGCTCCCGCATCACCCGGCCCGTGGGCGCCTCCGCGATCTCCTTGCGCAGGGCGCGCCCCATCTTGCGGGACACCTCGAACCACGAGGATTCGTCTCGGGCTGCGACTTCCTTCACCATCCGATCGGCGACAGCGAAGGCCCAATCGTCCAACTGCTGAGCGTATCGGTTCAGCGCCGTTTCGATCTGTGCTGACAAGGCCGGATCAACAGGATCCTCCGGGTTGGCCGGCGTCGGATCGAAGGCGTCCACGATGGATTGGACGTGCTGCGCCACCAAGCGCAGTGCCTTGGCATAGCGCTTCTCGGTTGCCTTCGACCGCTTGAACGCCTTTTGCTCAGGGGTCTTCGGCTTAGCCTTGTCGAAGGCAAGTTCCAGGGCGGGGAGCATCACTCCCCCTTCCCGGTCAGGCCGCCTTGTCGGCCTTCTCCCGCTCCGCCTTCCGGGCCTCGACCTTCTTTAGAAGATAGTCGAGCGACTCGCTCATCTCGCGCCGAAGAGATTCGATCTCGGAGGGCGTCAGCATCTCGGAAGTTGAGGAGGAACTGGGCTTCGTCCGCGGTAAGAGCGCGGGGGTCGATGTGGAGTTCTTGTCGGACGACATCACCGAACCTCCTTTCGATCTCGCGGATGCGGTGCGGTGCGGTGGCCATTCTACCGGATCGGCCCGCATTCACAAGCGTGACCACGCCCGCCACCTCTCCGCCGCCGGCGCGGATATGGTGCGCCATCTCCGCGACCGTCGCCCCCATGACCGTCACGTCGTCCACGATCACATACCGGGCGCCGGGCTTTACCTCACCCTCGAATAGGGGGCGGGCGATCATGCGGTCCATGGCCTTCGCGCCGGTGTGGAAGGCCCGGTTTGCCTGGACGATAGAGCCATCAGCATGCGCGCCAGTCTCGCTGGCATAAAGTGCCGCCAGCGCCGTGGGCAACCTGTTCTTGCCAGTCGCTTCCTCAGCGTGGACCGGCGCATAGACCACATCCCTGCCGAAGCGCTGGCGGGCCTGCTCGATCATCTCCGGCTTCACGAGGTCGGACACGACGTCGAGCGCCGCATCCTGGTCGCCCGCCTTCGCCGCGGCATAAGCAGGATGGGCCTTCATCTCCGCATCGCTGGTGAAGGATGCGACCACCTCTCCCGCCTCGCGCGGGACGCCATCGGTGCGCGGGTTTGCTGCGGAGGCTTCAGCCTGCGTCTTCACCTTGCCTCCACCGCCAGAGCTTCCTGCTCCGGCTGTAAACTTGCCCGCGTCGTCGCGCGGATGTTCGTCCTCTTCCCATCCCGCGTCCATGCCACCATCAAAAGGGCGGGAGGTGCCCTCCTTGCGCGCCCGCTCCAGATAGGCGGCGATGCGCTCCGTCAGCTTCGGGGCAAGACGCGCGGCATCTTCAGGCGAAGCTTTCACGAGGCCGGCGTACCGAGCGAAATACTCGTCGTCATCGCCCCCGGAATAATCGACCTTTTGAAAGTCAGCCCCTCGGATGCTGCGCATCCCAGCGAGAGCCTCGAAGAACGGCGATCCCATCCTCGCCTTCACATCGCCGCCAGAGAGCCCAGAAAAGGAGCGCTGCAAGTCCGCGGTGAATGCTGCCGGGGCGAGTTCGTCTTGCCGGACGAAGCGCGTCATCGCCTCCTTCAGTCCCAGCGAAAGCTCATCACCGAAAGTCTTGGCGATCCAGGGGTCTTCCACCTCGCGGCGCGCGGCTTCGGTCTCTTCCGGCGTCGGGCCGGCATAGTCCTCATCGTCTTCGTGTTTTGCCCATTGGTCGGATTCCCAATCATCCGGGCTCCAAGGGCTGTCCTTGCCTGCGAACCCCTCCGACGAGACACGATCCCGAAAGGACCCCGCGAGAGCCGTTAAGTCATCAGCATGGCGGCTCGCGACCGCGGCAAGGGGAGCGCCGAGGGCATCGCCCATCGTGTCGCGTGTGAAATGGGCGCCGACGAAGCGCTCCATCTTCTCCGCATCGCGTTCGCTCAGTTCGCTGGGGTCATCAAGGACAATGGTCGTGCCACGCGCCACCTTTTCATCAAGCGCCGCGTTCTTCGCCTCGAACAGCGCGGCGCGCCGAAGGTCGCGCTCATGGTCCGACAAGAGGTCGCCCAGTCCGATCACCCCCCCGAGCTCCGCATCCACGGCCTGATAAGGGTCATCGCGGGCGCCAATCGCTGCGGCGACGGATGCTGCTTGCTCCGACGACGAGAGCGTGGACGGTGGCGGGGGCGCGCCGTCATCGTCGAGATCACGCTCGTCGTCGTCATCTCCATCGCGCCCGCCTTCACCGGCCCCATCGGAGAACTGCCCGTCATCGCCCCTGGGGTGGTCCTCTTCCTTGAAGCCTTCGTCCTGGCCAAAAGGAGGAGCGCCCGGCCCACCAAAACCCCCTGGAGCTGGCGGCGGGGCGAGCTTCGCCTCGACGATGTCCGCCTCAGTGACGGAGGTCCAAACGCCGGTGGCCTGCCCGAGCTTGCGCAGCTCCTCCATAGCGAGCGGCGTATCCACCAGCCCGGAGCTTTCGGCCTGCACGATGGCACCGGTGATGCCCGCCGCGATCGTCGCTTTCTCCACCGGCGTCAGGCGCTCGCCCGGCGCCGCGGCCACATCGATGCTGTCGTAGATCGAGTCATCATCGGAGGCGATGCGCTGGCGCTCTTCCTCCGGCGAGATGACCTTGCCGGCGATCAGGACTTGCCCCGTCTCCGCGTTGATCTTGCGGATTTCCGCGGCGTCCTTTTCGGTGACCTGCTTCAGCGGTTCCCAGGCGAAGGTGATGGCCGGGTCCACGGCGCCGAACAGGGAGAGCTGGATGAAGCCCAGCACGGTGCGGAGCGGTGCGGACAGCATCGATTCCTGGAGCGCATGGATCCAGGCTTCGAAGCATTCCAGCTCGCCCTCGGACGATGCATTGAGCCCGGCCGGCTGGATGCCGAGGAGCTTAACCAACGGAATGCCGGACACAGAGGCCATGTGCTCCTGGGTCTGGGCCTGGAGCGCGTCCAATGTGGCAAGGCTGGTCGAGACGTTGGCGAAGTCCTCCAGCTCCTTATCCGTGAGCATGAGGCCACGGTTGTCCCGGAGGTTGTTGAAGAAATCCGCGCGCTTGAACAGCTCGTCGCCGTTCGGGTCCATCGTGAGCTTGTCGGCGAGGTTGGTCTTCAAAATGAAGACGCTGAACGACGAGATGAGGTCCGCCACTGACTGGCGCGTGCGCAACCAATTGTCGACATAGGGTTTCGCCATCTGCGACAGCGACAGCCCGCCGAAGCTGTAGGCTGGCTTCAGCAGATCCGGCACCTCGCGCCCGATGATGGTCAGGAGCCGGGAGGCGTGAACCTCCTTGCCCTGCACCATCCACGTCGTGGGCTTGAACCAATCCGGCCGCAACGGGTCGAAGGAGTTGTAATCGTTCGGATAGCACCAGACGGCTTCCACCGCCTTGAGCCGGCGCAGCGATCCCTTGGCCACCTTCAGGCGGCTGAGATCGCCTTGGCCGTCGCCCATGGATTGGCGCAGCTCTTCCCGATCGTCCGTCACTCCGAAATCGAGGAAGACGTGACCGCGCCCGAAGAAGCCGTCCTGCTCCACCGCCTCACGGAACACATCGCGCACGCAAAGGCGGGCCATGGCCTCCTCGATGGCCTTGATCTTGTCCGTCTTGTCGTCGTCGCCATCCGCTTTCATGCGCACCCACCGGCGCGTCATTTCCATGGCGATGATCTCGGAGATCCGCCGGTATTCGGGGCGCTGGGCGAGCTCGGCCAGGACGGGGTAGCCCAGGAACCCGGTGACGCCGCTCTCCTGGGTCAGTCCTCCGAGCGCCCAGCCGAGCGTCTCGTTGTAGGCGCCGTCGAGCGCCATGCCCGCCGCAACGCTCCTGGGGGGCACTGCTGGCGCGAAGATGTTCGGGATAGCAGCCCTTGGCTTCTGCCGGGAGCGCGCCAGCGCCATGTCGCCGATGCGCACAGAGCGGGACGCCTCCTTCTTGGCCTTCTGGCTCTCGTAGTAGCGCCGGTTCCGCTCTCGGCGCTTGTCCTGGGCCTCCGTCACAGGCGCACCCCGCGCGAGCGCGCCAGGGCACTGTCGGGGATGACCAGTTGCGGACTTCCGCACATGTCGCTCACCGCATCCATCATGGGGTCCACCTGGTCGTCATGGGCGCCGTCGGGGAAGGCCAGGACTTCGCTCATGAAATCTCGCTTCCACGGCGCCGATTTCGGAATGCTCACCAGCCCGGCCGCGATGGACGGAACGACGTCCAGGGCCCGGGTGTACTTGTCGCGGTCGCGTTGGATGGGTGACACGGGGATGGCTTTGCGCTTCAAAGCCTGGATGAGGCCGGTGCCGGACACCTTGTCCTCCACCGCCATCTTCCGAAGCACCCCCCAGCGATCCCGGTCCAGCTTCGCCGCCTCGCTCCACAGGCGCAGGGCCGTCGCCTCCAGCTCGGGCGCCTCGAACCGGCCACGGGTCAGGCCGAGCAAATAAGCCTTGCCGTCGATCCCCTGCCCCCAGTGCTGGAAGACACTGAAATCGTTGCGTTCCTTTGTCTTCTGGGCGGTGTCCACATAGATGGCGCGCCACTTCAGCCGGGGCGGCTCGTCGTGCTCCAGGAACCACTCGCTCTTGAACAGGTTGCCCCCGTCCAGCATGGGGTTCTGCTGGTACAGGGCCTCCCAGTTCCCGGCCGACATCAGCGCCTTGCGCTGGAGCAGGAAGTCGAGGCTCTTGTGCTCCGGGAACAGCGGCTCGCCGGCGCGGCGGTTCGGCTCGTCCACCTCCGCGATGGCGGGATAGCGCAGCACCTTCACCTTGGGCTCGCGCTCGATCAGCCGCCCGATGGGGTCGTCGATGTGCCACCGGGTGAGGATCACCAGCAGCCCGGCGTGTTCCGAGAAGCGGGTGAAGAAGTCGTCCATCAGCCAGTCCCAGGTCTTATCCCGGATGGTCTGGCTGTTCGCCTCCTCTCGGCCCTTGATGGGGTCGTCGATAATGCCGAGGTCGAGCCCTTCGCCGGTAATTGGGCCGCGCACCGTTGTATTGCGAAAATAACCTTCGCGGTCCACGAATTCGAGGATCTCTCGGTTCCGCAGGTGCTGACCCGAGAGGGTCACGACATTGGAGGAATTGATCCGCGTACCGGGGAATAACCCTTTATACTTCGCCCCGTCGAAAATCCTCTGGAGCCGGAGGTTCGCCCTCACCCCCAGGCGCTCGGAAAAGCTGGCGTAAATGCATCGCAGGTCCGGGGCATGCCCCACCAACCATGAGACCCACTCGATCACCTGGAACGACTTGCCGTGCTGCGGCGGGGCCTGGATCACCAGCATGGGCGCCGCGCCCGCCAGAAGGTCCGCCTTGAACTGCTGGAGATGACCCGCGACTTCCCGCTGCCACCACCCGATCTTGATGCTCGGGGTCAGGTATTGCCGGTAGGCCCAGAACCGATCTCGCGCCTCGTGGACGGCAAGCTGCTCCAGCAGATCGAGGTCACTGGTCGAAAATCCGGGTTGGGAGGCCACGTTCCTTCAAGCGCTCCCGCAGTTCGTCGGAGGTCAACGCGGCAACTTCGATCACGCCGCCGCCGCGGCCGGTGTGCTCAACGCGAACCGCGTCATCATCGAGGCTGTGTGCCTGCCGCTCCAAGGGGATCAACCGCGAGGTGACACGGGAGAGTTTCTCCAGGAGGTCGCCGGGGCTCTCCTTGTCCCCCATGCACGGCCCGTCCGGGACGCCCCCCAACAGATACGTCTCCAGCCGCTCGACGATGATCCGCTTCAGCGCGTGGAGCTTCTGAAGGTCGCGCCGGTGAGAGAGTTGCACCTCGACCCCGCGCAGGGCGACCATCTCCACGATCTCCCTGTCCGCCTTCGCACGTTCTTGCTGCGTACCCGACTGCGTACCGTCGATGCGTACCAGCTTGGCGCGCACCTCATTGCGCACCTTGTCCGCGAGGTCTCGCTCCCACCCGGCCGCCTTCGCCTTCTTGCGGATGGCGCCTTCGGTGACACCGAAGCGGGCCGCGATCTCACGGTTGGAAAGTTGCCCGGCGCGGAACTCCCGCTCGATGGCGTCCCAGTCTGCTTTCGGTTTGCTGGTCATTTCGGCTTCGCGAGAGCGTCCTTCACTTTCGCCGCGATCTGCACGCCGGCGGCGCGTGCCTGGTACGCAGCCGTCTCCATGTCACCCTTCACCCCGGCCTTGGCCGCCTCAGCGAGGGCCCGGCGCGCTTTGAGGCAGCGCAGACAGGTCACTGCATGACCTCACACATGGCGTCGTCATCATCGTCATCCCCGAAATCGAACATCTCAGGGGCCAAGAGCATCGCCGCTTCCATCAGCATGGATGCGAACTCGCCGGGCTCAGCATCGATGGTCTGGCGCAGGCGGTGTAGGGTGGAAAGGAACACGGCTTTGCGCTCCAAGTCGTCCATGTGACATCCCGAAAATGAAACGGCCTCGGGCTGCCACCCGAGGCCGTGGAGCATGCCAGCATCTCTCGGGGCTCTTGTGTGCCATCCCGAGAGCGAAGGCATTTGCGAAATGATGCGCCGGGAGGTCAGCCCTGGCAGCCCTGGGGGAACCATGGTCTTGAGGTCGACGCGGACTCGGCCACTCGCTACCCACCCCGGCTTGCGTTCGGCTGCGGCGGTCACTCGACGGGCGCTGGCGCAGCCTCATGGTGCGGGCCGCGATCTCCCCGCTACGCCTCCCGCCGGAGGGCCTACTTGCTCACGGGCCAAAGCCTTGTCCGCCGGCCGCGTCGAACTCACGCGCCGGAGCGCGAAACCTGGGTGCCCCGCCGCCGCGAAAGAGGGCGCAAACTCGGCGGCGGGGCGTTGCGCCATCTCGGGGGCGGCGCAAGAGCGATTCGTTGGCGATATAGAGAACGAATCACGAACCGAGTCCCTGTGTCAACATCTCGTATGCAGAGCGCGCGTCGACACACCACCCCGAGGGCTCATACCGACACCTCGCGCTCCATCTCCCTCACGATGCTCGCGCATGCATCCAGCATGGCGTCACGGTGCCGTGCGCCGGGGCGATAGAAGCCGGCCACCCGGTTCAGCACCCGCCTAATCTCATGGCTCACAACCACATGCTGCGGGCCGCCCCTGCGGTGTGCCTCGGCCGGGCCGGCGCCGCATAGCACCACAGCCTTCAGGATGACCCAGTCCCGCCCCCCGAGGATGGCCTCAAGCTTCCGCAGTCGGCCCTGAGCCTCCACGCGTGCGAGATGCTCCCTGCTCCCGTGGCCGCCGCCATCCACCGCCGGTTCGAACCCACGGGAGCCGAGCCCCTTGAATGCGGAATTCCAATCTCGCTCGAAGTCGTCCGCCGCCCGGATCTGGTGCTGATCGAGTCCGCGGAGCGAGATGCCTTTCACCTCGACGCGCCGAAAGATGCCGTCGGCATCGACCACCGTCTCCGTCTGCCGGCGCTCTACCTTCGCTGTGGCCTTGCGCTCTGCCTTCGAAGGCTTCGCCGGCTTGGTGTGACCGGTCAGGTTCAAGGGATCGCCAGCGCGGCGTGCAGCAAGCTGCGCGGCCGCAACGCGCTCCTGGATGGCAGCGATGCGCCGCGCTCCCTTCGTGTCCTTCTCCAGCACGAAATCGAGCATGTCGTACATGTCGGCCCGCGCCTGCTCCCGCTCCAGATGCTGACCAAGGCTATTCTGGTAGCCTTTTCGGGCGCGGGCTGTGCGGGCATCCGCGATGAGCTTCTCGGTCATCATTCCAGTTCCTCGAAACGCGTGAGTTCTCCGATCCACTTCAGCGTTCGCTCCTCGAACGTTTTCCGGCGCCGATGCTTCAGGGTGATGATCTGGGCGGAACCCGAGAACCGCCGGATGTCCGCTTCCCATTTGTCCATGGCCTCGCCGCCGGCCTTCTCGTTCGGCCGGTTAGCCCGGAGCCAGGTCTCCCGGCGCCAGACCGCCAGCACGATGTCCGCGTCGCGCTCGATGCTCGGTGCATCGGCGTCGAGGAGATGGGGCGTCGGGTCCTCTCGCCGCTGGCCGCCGCGGGTGCGCTGGGCAAGCACGATCAACGGGACCATCAGGTCCTTGGCCAGCACCTTCAGATCACCGGTCACCTCGGCGAGGCGCTCGAACCGGTCCTTGTGCCGGCCCTCGGGGCGGATCTTGTCGAGCTGGTCGATGATGAGTGCACCCAGCCCGCGCGTCCGCTTCATGGCAATGCAATGGGAGCGGATCTGGCGAATGGTGAGCTTGGTGTCGTCCAGCACCATCAGCTCGGGCACCTCCAAGCGCTTCTGCGCCGCCAGGATCGCGTCGCGCTGGGCGAAATCGAACGCGCCCTCTTGGATGTCGCCCACCGTGATGCCAGAGGCCGCCGCCAGCTCGCGAGCGCCCACCTGCTCGGCCGTCATTTCGAGCTGCACCACCAGCACCGGAGCGGAGCGCGCAATGTGCATGCCCACCTGCATGGCGAGCGCCGACTTGCCGTCGCCCTGGGCGCCCATCAGGAACATGAGATCGCCGGGCAGGATGCGTCCGAGGATTTCATCCAGGCTGGGCAGCCCCGCGCCGAAGCCGGGCAGCACGTCGCGCTCACTGGCCATCTTCGCCGCGCCCGCCACCTTGGCCACCACCTCGGAGAGCCGGCGCGGGCGCTTGGGGCTTGCCACCTGCATCACATCGGTGAGGCCGGCATTCGCCTCGGCGGCAAGGTCCATGGGCCCCTTCTCGCCCGCCTTCACCCCCTTGAGGAGGGATTCGGCGAGGGCAATGAGCTGGCGGCGTGCCGCGGCATCGGCGATGTCCTGGGCAAAGTCCGCCGGGCTCCCGGCGTCCTCGGCATCCTTGAGCAGCACGGCGAGATAGGCCGGGATGGAGGCCCCCTCGTCGTCCTCATGGGGCAAGCGCGCCGCCACCAGCGCGAGAGACATGCGCCCCTCGGTGCAGATGTCCCGGACCACGCCGAAAATCTGCTGGTGGAGCGGGGCGTAGAACTGGTCCGCGCGCAGGGTGTCGGCAATCTGCCAGAACGCCTGCTCGCTCTTGAGGCAGGCGCCCAGGACCGCGCGCTCGGCGGCGGGGTTATGGGGGAGTTCGCGGTGGGAGGTCATTGCGGCTCCCCAGTCCTGCTACGCCATGTCATATCGCGGGCCGTGAACAACCATGCAAAGTGATGGGCGCGGCGCACACGTAAAGGGCGCACAGCACTGGCAACCCCATGAGCGAATACATGAACCCAACGATACTCCTCTCCGCGGGCACGGCATTTGGCATCATCATCGGCCTGAGCATCGATAATTTCTGGAAAAACCCAAACTATCCAGTAGCAGCACTGACAGCTCTGGTTACTGCGGTCCTGCTGTCCATCCATATTATGGACAATGCAAATAACCCTGAAACTAATTCCAAATTTAGTGAATTTCTGCTCACAAAACGAGAGCACATATTCATGATATTTGGAGGAATAGCATTCGCATTCTTCGCATTTACGTTTATATTTTCTGAAGAGTTCAATAACGCAGACTTTCAAACAAAGGCAATATTTTACGCGGCATTCATGAGCGCCATTGGGAGCGCCATCACCGCATTGATTGTTTCCACACTGACATGGCGTGGCGTCCGCGCTCAAATTATAAGCATGGAGCGGCTTCATAAAGAGAAGACTACTGAACTGGATGGCATGAGCTAGCCCTCCGCCCCAATAAAATATGGCGTTGTCTATGCTCATAGCCCGCACCCCGCATCGCAGACCATGAGCATGCCCTGGCCTGCCTCCTCATCGGTGCGCAGGTCCACCTGGTCGAGGGGTTGGAGGGTGCGGTGCAGGAAGAGCGCGCCTGTGGACGTGCCTCGCTCGTTCCGCACGATGCCACCCCGGATCAACCCGTCGATCTCCACGGCGACGGCCCACGCCTCCGGGTCGCGCTCGCGCAGTCGGCGCCATTCGCCGTCGCTGCGATAGGGGCAAAACACGCAAGCAGATTTTGGCGGCACCGGATAGTCGTTCCGGCGCAGCCACTCTTCGCAGTCGCCGCGCGACATCCTCATCTCAAGGAGGGGATAGCGGTTGACAATCCAGCTTTCGTGGGCCGCGCCCGCCCGGATCACCTCATCGGTGCTGATGCCGATCCACACCTCGGCCGATCCCGCCGGTATGCGCTGTCTGGGCTTATAGCCGAGCGTCCGCCGCACCTCGGCGTTGATCGGCGCGATCTTGTAGTGGCCCGTGCATTGGCGCCGAATCGGCGCAGCGCCGCCGTCTCGGCCGCGCGCGAAGAACGGCGCGGAGGGGGCCCGCCCGCCCACTGCCCCCGCCCGCCCGGATACCTGCTCCCGCAGGTCGTGCAGGATATCTCCGGCGGTCACCGTGATAATCGGGAGCACCTGCACTTGCGGCGAGGATAGCCAGCGCAGGTGCTCATAGACGGTGGGCGGTTCTGCGCCGGTATCGGCAAAAATCACGAGGTCGGGCGCCGGCAGTTCGCCGTGGGCCACCATCAGCAGGATGGTGGTGGACTGGATGCCGGCGCCGAGCGACAGCACGCGGAGCCGGGCGCCTTCGACCGGCCCCCAGGACCAGCCGCCACGGCGGACGCGGGGGCGGGACGGCGAGGCGGGAGAGGTGAGGACGAGTTCGGTCACTCGGCGGCCTCCTTGAACTCGACGGGAGCCCGCTGCTTGGGCGCGGCATCGGCCATGATGGCGCCGACGCAGGCCTTCATCTTCGCCACCGAGACGGCGTTGCCGATCTGCTTGATCTGCTCGGTCTTGGTGCCGGCGAACTCGTAGGTCGCATCCTCGCCGATGAAGCCCATGGCGGCCGCCAGCTCATGCGGCTCCAACATGCGGAACAAGATGTCGAACTGCTCTGTTGCCTCCACGAGGTTGACGCGGCCGGTCGCGCAGATGGTTGGGGCCGGGTCCGCAATGTCGTGGACGCGCGGCGCCTGCCCATTGCGCTCGCCGAACTGCGCGGCAACGAACGCCAGCTCGCCCCGGTTCGCGCCGGTCACCGTAGGCAGGGGCTCTCCGGCGTCTCGCACTCGGTCGCTCCCGTCGTGGTGGGTGACCGGCATCACGATGGCGAACTCGCCACCCTTCGCTGTCGTGAGCGTCGGAATGGGGTCCGCAACGTCACGGGCGCCCGCACCGCCGCCGGATTGGGTCACGGGCACGACCATCCCGAACCGGCCTTTGCTGGTGACGGTGGGGAGTGGGTCATCAGCGCTGGCGCATGTCTCGCCGGAGCCCGAGCCGTAGTAGGGTGAGATCAGCGCGTGCGCCGCGCCATTTCCGCCCGTGGTCGCGGTGGGGATGGGCTCACCCACCGAGCGCGGCGCGCCACCAGAGGCCTGGGAGAGCACAAAAGGCTCGGCCAGCCACACCCCGCCCTTGGTGTCGAGGGTCGGGATCGGGGCTTCGGAGACACCCTGCGCCTTGTTGCCCTTGCGGCCATTGATGATGACCGGCTCCGCCGAGAACAGGTGCGGAGCGTGCGCTGTCTGCGTCGGCAAGGGCTCTGCCGAACTCGACGCGGTCGATTTACCTTTCATATTGACGATGACCGGCTCGGCGATACCGATATGCAATCCACCGGTTGCGATCGTCGGCAACGGGCAGTCGAGCGTCTGCGCCGACATGTGGTTGCGGAGCACAACAAGGAACGGCTCCGGCCAGCCAAACTTCACCGCACCGGCATAGATGCGCGCCAGCGTCTTTGGCGCCAGGGGCTTCTTCCGGTTGAAGATCGACCGGCCCCTGATCTTCCAATCGATGATCTCGCGCGCCGGCCGCCAGGGCTTCTGTCCGGCGAACAGGTCATCGGCAATCTCAGCGCGCTTGCGGTGCGTTGGCATGGGCCAGCACACCTTCCGCCCGTCCGAGCGCGCCATCAGGATGAACCGCTGGCGCGTGGTGGCGTCGCCATAGTCGGCGGCGTTCAGCTTCCGCCATTCCGGCTCGAAGCCCAGGCGCTTGATGGTCTCGATCCAGGCGTGGAAATACTCGCCCTTGCGCGAGGCGATGGGCTTGCCCGTGCGCGGGTCCACCGGGCCCCAGCCGATGAACTCCCACACGTTCTCGATGATGATCCGTTTCACCCTCAATTCGGTGAGCCAGGTGATGATGTGCCAGGGGTCGCTGCGCTGCTGGTCGCTGGTGGGCTTGCCCCCGCGAGCCACCGAGTGATGCGTGCAGGTGGGCGAGGCCATCAGCAGGTCGAGATAGCCCTCGGGCACCAGGATGTGCGGGCGCACGGTGGCGATGTCCTGCACATAGTGGCGGGCCTCCGGGTGGTTCCGCCGGTGCGTCTCGATGGCAACGCCCCAATGGTTGATGCACACCAGCTCCATTTCGAGCCCGAGAGCCTCCAGCGCGCGCTGCGCGCCGGTGGACGAGCCGCCGGCACCACACAGGAGATCGGCGACGAGCATCTTACGCCTCATGCCGCCCCCCGCACCGAGTTCCACACGTCCAGGAAGTCCCCATTGAACGGCGGCGGGTTGATCGCCGTCGGGATGCCGGCCGGGACCATGCGGTCGCGCAGCTTCTGGGCCGCATCGATCCCGGGAGGCGTTCCAATGGACCCGTCCGGGCGCCGTGGCGGCAAGTCGCCATCTGGATAGATGCTGAGACGCTGCACCTCGATCGGCGGCTCGAAATTCTTCATTCCCGAGGTGGACAAGGTGGACCAGATTGGGAAGCGGAAGCGTTCGAGGCTCCAGGCCCCGAGCGTGCTCTCCAATCCCTCCCCACCCCCGATCATCTCCGCGAGCCCGCCAATGCGCACCGCGCCGCCCTTGGCCGGCCCGAAGCCCACCTTCGGGTTCGCCACCGGCGCCTTGCCGGCCGTCGACGGATCGAGGAAGATGCGCCACACTGCGATGGTGGCGCCCATCATGTCCTGCACCCGCGCCACGAGGCACGGGAACACCCGCCCCTCGCGCACCTTCCGCCCGCCCTCCCACTCGGCTTCCAGCTCGTATTCGAGGCCGGGATGAAAGCCGAGTACGTCGGGCCACCCCATGGGCGGGGTCGGGATGCCACGACCGTTCAAGTAGCGCTCCGCCAGCGTGCCGGCGATGGGGGCGCATTGCTCCCACATCTCGCCGGCCGTCTCTGCCCGGCGAGCCCGGCGCTGCAGCTCCTTACGCTCCGCTTCGGCCCGGCGCGAACGCGCTTCCTGCGCCGCCTTCTCCAGGCGCTGGCGGCGGTCTGCGCCGGCCTCGGCCGTCTCCGAACGCATCCCGAGGAAGATGCGGGCTTCCTCGAAGGCGCGGCGAAAGTCCTCGCGCGACGGCTCGCCGACGGTGCCGTTCAGCAAATACGCTAAGAGCTTGATGACGCCGCCCCCGATCTGCTGCGAGAAGCGGTAGAACTGGCCCCGGTGCTGGCCGGTCAAGTTCACCTTGAAGGACCCCAAGTCCTTCGGCCCTTTCGCCGTCAGGTATGCGGCGCCGCGATGCGCCACCCAGCCCGGCGCATATGCGTCGAGCACCTGCTCAATGCGCGCAGTCAGGCCCGCGGCGATGACTTCGGAATCGTCGTCCCTCATGGCAAATCCCTCAATTTCGCCTTGTCGTCCTTGGTCAGCCACCAGCCCGGCGCACCGCGGCCGACCTTGCTCTGTATGCCCACCCCATGCCGCGCCAGCTTCTGGCGGAGCTGGAACACGAAGACGTTGATGATGCTGTCGTCCGGCGGCTCATCCACCTCCAGGCTGTAGAGCGCCGCCATGAAGTCGCCCCGCGCCACGATGGGCCGCGCCATCAGGAGCGACAGCATCTTCCCCTGCGTCGTCGACAGCCGGAGCGACGTTGGCGTGTGAGCTCGCAGCAGGATCGCCTCCAGCTCCTCCACCCGCAGGCGGAGCAGCTCGTTCTCATCCCGCAGCCGTTCGACTTCGCTGGCCACGGCGGATCACTCCGCCGCGGCGAACAGCCCCTGTCGGAGCGGATCGAGCAGCCCGCGCAGGTGCCACACCACGCCCACCGCATCGGCGGCGTCGGAGTTCTTCACCTCGACCCCGATCCGGGCGCACTGTGCCTTGGCCTGATCCTTCAGCCACTTCGACCCGTCGCTGGTACCCTTCGGCGCCTTCGAAAAGCCGAGGAAGCTCTTGCGCCACGCATCCTGCGAGAACACGTGCACGGGGATGTTCAGCCGCGCGCACAGCTCGCAGGCCTCGCCCACGAAGCTGTAGATCCGGAAGATGGTGCCCATGTTCGTTGCGCCCATCTCCTCGTAGCGGATCGCTGTCCCTGCCCACTCGGTGGACCGATCCACGATGGGCTTGCGATAGGTGACGTTCGGAGGGAGCGGCTTTTCGATGCCCACCGCCTCAATGCACTCGGCCACCAGCAGCGGGCGCAGCCAGTCCCGGAACTCGCGGGCGATGCGGCCCTCGTAGGCGAAGTCCAGCTCTCCGGCCCCGAGGCCGAAGGGTCGCTTCTCCCGGGGACGGAACGACGCGGCGCGCACCTCCTCCCCCAGGATGAGGCCGATGCCTGTGTTGGTGGCGATGTCGAGACCGGCGATGCGCATGGGTCAGGCGTCCTCGGTCTCGGCCGCGTCGAGGGCGTCGTCGAAGGGATCGCGCGTGGGCTCCGGCACGGTGGACAGCGGCCGGATGGCATCGGCCATGAGGGAGCGGTTCACCTCCTGCCCGGCGTCGTAGCCGCGCAGCCATGCCTGCGCCTGGGGAGAGGAGGCGTCATAGTTCGGTGGCCGCCGCTCGTTGCCAGCCATGCCAGCGCGCTTGCCCTCGGCATAGGCCTTGTCCTCGGCGGGCGTGCGGTCGTCGCCGAACAGCTCGGATTGAGCGCCGACGGGCAAGCCCATCCAGCGCGCCACTTCCATTTGGCGGGCGATGCGCTCCTTCAACCGGGCCTCGCCTTCTTCGCTCTCAAGCTCAATGGCGTATTTGATGCGCTCCACTGCATCGTCGCCGACCTCGGATTTGGCGAGCTTGCAGGCGTTTTTCAGCTCCGCGTCCGCTTTTTTCTTGGCGGCGAGGAATTGCTCGTATTTCTTCTTGTGCTGGAAGAAGAGCGCCTCGCGCTGTTCCTCGGTGAGCTGGTTGTGCCCGGCCGCAGGCGGTGCACCGGCGGCTTCGACGATCTTCGGCTTGTTCTTCGACCCACGAGGACGTGCCATTTTCGGGCTCCTATGCTGCGGTGTTGAATTTCCCGGCTTCCCATCCCCAGGTGTCCCAGCCGGGCCTCGCCTCTCGCGAAAACAGGTCAGCGCGCCGGATCGCGCCCGGCACCAGCGCCTCGGCGGCGGCATACGCCTCGTCAGGCTTGCGAGAATGCTCGCGCACCGGCCCTTCGATGACCGACCGGACGGAGCGGGAGGTGGCCGGCTTGCCGATGGTGCCGATCAGGAACGGCTCGCCCGCGCTGCGCAGCACATAGCCCGTGCCAAACGCCAGCTTCCCGTGCACCGTCCGCTTCGCCCAATGGCCGGCCGTCTTGAAGGTGAACCCCAGCCCCGACATGACCTCGAAGGCCTGCGGCAGCATGGGATTGGTCGCCCACATCCAAAGCAGGCAATCCGGCGCAGCCAGTTCGGCCACCGGCAACGCCTTCATCTGGTCAAGCGTCATGCACGCGTAGTGGGAGACCGGGTTCTTCACCTCGCCCTTGGCCGACCAGTTGGCAAAGCGCCAAGGGAAGTCGACCATGATCAGGCCATAAGAGAGCGGGCGGAGATCGCCGAAGGGCCAAGTCATGCCGCCGCCTTCACATGCTGCGGCGGCTTCTTGCCGGCCTTGAGACGCTCGACCCCCTCGGGGGTGAACACGCGATGGACGCAGTCGATGCAATAGGACGTACCGAAGGCCTTGGGTCGCCCGCAGAATCGTGATGGCCTCTCCGACACCACGAAGCGGCAGTGCCAATGCTCAAGATCCACCAGGGCGACGCCGCCGGCGGGCGACACCAGGCACGACGGCGCCGCAGGGACCAGCTCGGGCTCCGGCTCCTCCGGCGAGCGAGGGCTTTCGATCTTCGGCGCAGGCTTCGCGCGCGGCCGGCGCGGCTTCTTCTCGACGGTCGCAGCGCGCTCGACAGGCGCCACGATCACCGGTCGCCGATAACCCATCCGAAAGGCGGCGCCGATCACGGCATTGCGGCTGCGGACGAATCCGGCCTCAGCCAAGGCACGGGCCGTTTCCCGCGCGCTCTCGCCCGCCTCCCACATGCGCTTGACGATGGCGAGCTCCGCTTCATGCCACGTGCTCATGCTGCAGCTCCAACATAGGCGCGGATCGCTTCGGCAGCGGCGGTCTCCACCGAGATGCCCTGGCGCGTGGCGAACATCACGAGCTCCCCGACGACCTCAGGATGGAGATGCAGGTGCAAGCCCATGTCGCGGTTCGGGAGCGACAGGGATTTGTGCTTCCCGGCATCACCGGAGAGGGCGCCACGCGACCGCAGGGCAGCGATCTGCCGCCCGACCGAGCTAAGAGCAACACCTGTGGCTGCCGCGATCTGCCGATATGTTGGCGCAGCCCGATGCTCCATGATGAATGCCGCTACGTACGCCAGAACTGCCTCCTGTTTCTCCCGGGCCCGGAACATCCGGTTCCGGGAAAACTGGACACTCTTATTCATGAGGCCCTCCCCTCTTATTGGCAGCGGCATCCAAATGCTGATGGAGGGCTTCCAGGTCAGCGCGCAGGTGGTCCGCGTCTTTGCGCGTAAGGGCCCGGCGGTCCCGGATGCAGGTGTTGAGCACCACCTTGAGAGCGTTGTGCATCCGGCGGAGCTCATCGGGGCTCAACATCGGTCACGCCTCCGATCCCAGCGCGGAACGCAGCCGCGCAACCATCGACGAAATCTCCCGAACTTCGCGGCTATCAGCGTCCGCACCATCGGCCAGAAGCTGCGCGAGCTCGTTCGCGTGGCGCTCGATCTCGACGCATAGCTCGCGCGCCAGGGCGTCCTTGAGGGTGTCATTGATGTGCGCCTCAATGCCTTTGAGCCGGCCACGGCAGATATTGTCGAAGGTTCCTGCACCCACCTTCACGCGATGGGCGGCCAGCGGCGCCGCCTCCCTGGCCGGAAGACCAAGCCTGTTGGCAAGGATGTCACGCAGCCGGACACCCCTCCTGGCCGCTCGGTCAACATACGCCGCCGCTGACATAACTATCCCCCGATTGCGGATGACCATGCCAAACTCCTGGTGCATCGTGTGGATGCTTGAGGAGTTCAGGAGAGGTTAGAACGATGAACTTTGGTCCGGTCATCCCCGACATGCTGGCAGGCGCGCCGCAGGTGACTGGATGGGTTGAAGGCGGCACGATCCAGGGCTGGCAGGCGCGAGTCGTGGCCGCAGAAAAAGGAGAACGGAATGAACCGCACAGAACTGGAAGCGCGGGTGGTGGTGCTGGAGCGGCTGGTGATCGCGCTGATCCGCCGCCTCGATTTCTCGGAGATCATCAGCGCCGAGGACTTGGAGGTCATCGTGTCGGGCGCGCACGGAGAAGGCGACGCCCCGTCCGTCGAGTATGTGGTGGGCCAGATCGATGCGATCTTCCCGCAGCCGGGCACCGAACGAAGCCCGATCAGCTTGCAGGAAGCGATGCGCCGCCATGAAGCAGCCATCGCAGAGCGGCGCCGTGTGTTCGGCCCCCCGGACGAATGACGCATCACGCGTCCTCCCCGAAGATGCGGATGCGCTCCGCCTCCATCGCGAAAGCATGGCACCGGCTTGGGCGCCGGCTGACCGGCGTGGCATGGCGATACCAGCGGAGCACCCGCGCGAGATGTGCACGGAACTCGGCGCGCCACACGGCCCGCCGGGGATCACTCAGCGCGACGCCATAGGTCAGTTCGCGGCTGCGGCGGTACCAACGACGCGAGGCATCGCTGTGGACGCGGGCGAACGCGAGCTGGCCGTAGTCATGCAGCCACTCGCGCCACAGCTTCGTTCCGCCGTTGGGCGGACGGCGTGGTACAGGCTTCGCCGCCAGGGCCTCCGCGAAGATTTCGGTAAGGGGGACGCTCATGCCGCGCTCCCTTCAGCCGGTTCCGTCGAGGCAGGCGCGCGTACTTCGGCTGCCCCGAAGATATCCGGGCGCAGTTCATTCCGGGAGATGATGCCCCCAGTGGCGCGCTCCAGCTTGAGCGCCATTTCGACGGAAATGCTCGGCGCCCGCGTGAGCAAATACGAGATCTGCTGCTGTGAGCATGCTGCCGCCTGGGCCAGCTTCTGCTGGGAACCCGCAATCTCAACGGCGCGGACGACAAGGTGACGAAAATCGCTCATGAACAAGGAAACTAGTAGATTGAAACGCGGTCGTCAACTAGCACTCTTGTGTGGCGATCTACAAGGGTTCTGGTAGGGCTTTCGCATGACCCTTGCCGAGAACCTGAAGCGCCTCCGTGAGGAGATGAAGCTGTCTCAGCCGAAGCTCGCTAAAGCGGCCGGTGTGAGCCAGCAGCTCATTTCCCGGCTTGAAAACGGCAAAGACCTCACGACGAAGAAACTCCCCAATCTCGCCCGAGCCTTGGGGGTGACGGTGACCGATCTCGACCCCACTTATATGCTCAGCGATGTCGGCACGGAGGTCATACCCGAGCCCGCATCTGAAGCGCCGACGTCCCTTCCCTCTCCGGATGCCTCGCACCCAGTCCCACTTCGGTTCTCACACAAGACCATCCCAGTGTACGGCCATGCGGCGGGCGGCATGAACGAGGACGGCAAGTTCATCCTGAACGGCTCGAAGATCGCGGACGTGCTGTGCCCGCCGGCCCTGGAAACAGTCGCCGGCGCCTATGCCGTCTATCACACCGGCGAATCCATGCTCCCGCGCTACGAGCCGGGCGACCTGCTCACGATCCACCCCAGCCTGCCCGTCAAGCGCGGCGACTATGTGCTCGTACAGATCACCGGCGACGATGGCGACCCGCCCTACGGTTACGTGAAGCGCTTCGTGTCTCGGAATGCCAAAGAACTGGTGCTGGAACAGCTCAACCCACCAGAAGGCGAGGACAGCATTTTGCGTTTCCCGGCCGATCGCGTGCTCACCGTGCATGTGATCTGGGGCGCCAGTCGCGGCTGATTCTCACCACAATTCACAGCCGAGAGAAACGATTCGACTCTCAGCACAACCTTGCTCATAAATGGAACAAATGAGGAACATGCGAGGCTGGAGAATGGCGGGGGCACATTCAGAATGCTTGGTATCACACGTTTCTTCGGTTCTGATCGTCTGCCGCGACTGCGGCCACGCGGGGGTATTTTTCCCGGAGCACTTCCGGCGCTGGGGCGTTCCTCCCCTAGCACCCGCTGGCCAGATGACCCGCCGCTTCCGGTGTGCGCCATGCCGAAGCCGAGGCGCCGACGGGCGGGCGGTCACGGTCGAGATTTTCCCCGCCCGCGAAGGAGCCGCGGCATGAGCGCGCCGGTCACCATCCACGTCGTCCAGGCATTCGTTGATATCGATGGGTTCCCTGTGGCCGAAGAGCCGATCGCTTGCCAAAGCGCAACTCAGGCACGAGCCAAGGCCCAGTTGCTGAAGAGCACCAAGCTCGGAGTGGTCGCGTGGTCGCGGACATCCCCTAACCCGGACCTCGGAGACTGGGGACCTCCGGTCGAGCTTGCGCGGTTCGGATCGATTCCAGAGGAATTCGATGAAGCTGGAGGGGTGGAATAACACCCATGCGGTCGTGAACGCGCGCACCTCTCAACCTAAAACGTATGTGACAAGAATAACATCTGAAATGTAGTGAGATATATTTCTCATTTAAACAGATGCTGCTCTATCGGTTAGGTTCTATCCCTACCCTATCCCCCAACACAGCCCTTTGAACATGCAGGGTCTCCCAGCGCGTGCGCGGCTCTGCGGCCTTCCGCCAGCGGGCCATCGTGGGCCGGCCGGTCGTCGCACGAACTGGGTTCCCTGCATGCTGGCCGAGGGGAGGCTTTGGACACCCCCACGTCTCGCATGCGAGTTGCGGCCTCATAGGGCGCTTCGCCGCAACCTGCCTCCGTATTCGTCCGCAGTGCCCTGCGTCGTGGTCCGCCGCTTCGGTTCGGCGTGGATTGTGACCAACTCCCTCTTTCACCCGGCGCCTCGGTAATCCGCCAGACGACCCCCCGCCTACTCAGCCGGGACCCTCCTCAGGGGATCGTTGCCACCGCTCAATTCCGCGGCTCCTCGCGACGCGGGATCGGCGGCGGCAGAGATGGACATTAGCCCGGCCTAAAGAAAATTACTAGATACCTAGTTGACGTGACGACTAGCTTGCTTGTAGCTTCTGCTCATCGAAACGGGAGCGGATGACATGACCAACTAGACCACCACCGAAGCCGAGGTCCTCAAGAGGATCCTCGAAGATGCGCTCCGGGCCGCAGATAACCCGGCCTATGCGCTTTCCCTCAGCGCCAGCGCCCCCCGCGACCTGCTGGTCCGGCTCGCCGCCAAGTGGCCGAACGATGTCGCCGCGGCACTGGCCACCCTCCAGACGCCCAAGGCGGCCTGAGCCAACGGGGCGGGCAGCGAGCCCGTCCCACCTTCCCCTTCACCACCCCAGAAAGAGGACCAGACATGACCGACGCGACCGAAAAGCCTGTGCTCGTGACGACCGAATACCGCGGCGTGTTCTTCGGCTACGCCACCGACACCAGTGGCGACGTGATCGAGCTCAAGCGTGCCCGCAACTGCATCTACTGGCCGAGCGGCCAGGGCGGCTTCATGGGCCTCGCGGCCGAGGGCCCCGCGACGGGCGCGAGCATCGGTGCCCAGGCGGACATCACGCTGCGCAAGATCACCGCGGTGGCCCCGGTGACCGAGGCGGCCGTCGAGAAGTGGGAGGCCGCCAGTGTCTACCGCGGCTGATAGCACCGGCTCCGGCTCCGGCTACGGCTCCGGCTCCGGCTACGGCGACGGCTCCGGCGACGGCTCCGGCTCCGGCGACGGCTCCGGCGACGGCTCCGGCTACGGCGACGGCTCCGGCTACGGCTCCGGCTCCGGCTCCGGCTCCGGCTACGGCTACGGCTACGGCGATTGACCGCCCCGAGGGGCGGGCCATGCCCGCCCCTCTCACGATGAGGAACCTGATGAACCGCCAGCTCATCACCGCTGACCTGGAGATCGATGCCGCCGCCGTCGCTGCGCTCGCGAACCGGCAATACCTGTCGAGCCGCGCCTTTTGGGCGAAGCGGCCGGCGGCGCGGCGGCCGGCGGACATCCACCTCATCCGGCAGGCCCGCGCATATGCCCAGGCCCGCGCCGAAGCCGACCTCGGCCTTGCCGTGGAGCGCACCCGCCGCGCCCGGCTCTCCGATGTCCAGCGTCGCCGCGAAGACCTCCTCGCGTATCGGGCCCGCGTGGCGAGCCCGCTCACCTGCCCGGACAGCATCCTCTTCGCGCGCGGCGGCGCCGCATGTGTGACCGCCGAACTGGCACGCATCGACGATGAGCTGGCCGCCCTCGCATTGGAGCCCGCAGCATGACCTATCCCGATCTCCAGGTGCCGCCGATGAATTTCCCCGCGGGCGTGGTGCGGCAAGAGGGCCATATCCTCGGCCTCAAGCTTGTCTCGCGCCCCCGCAACGGGCGCCTGGAACGGCCCTTTGAGCTGGTCCTGTACGGTTCCCGTATGGAGATCGCTCGCCCCGTCACCGTCGAGGACGTGATGGCCATCCGCGACTGGTGCTCCCGCGCCATCTCCGCTCATGAGCGGGCGCTCTATCCGGAGGCCGCGGAATGACCAGCAAGCACACGCAGGGGCCGTGGTACGCGGTCGGCGGCATGGTCGAAATCGATAACGACTACATTCAGGACATTTGCAGCGTAGATCCGGCGACATTCTTCCAGGACAGCATCCTCAGGAAGAAGCGTAGCTGGGAGGAGATCGAAGCCAACGCCCGCCTGATAGCTGCTGCGCCGGAGATGCTGGCGTTGCTCAGGGCCATCGTCGCCAATCACGGCAAAGAGGCTGTCCAGACGCACCTCGACAATACAGACCTCGCGGACGCTCTCGCCGCCATCGCCAAGGCGGAGGCCGCGGAATGATCCTCATCCTTTCCGCCCTCTCCCTCGCCTGGACATGGCTCCGCGCCCTGGTCCGCTCCCCCGCTCTCGATTGGATGGGGTGGTGACATGTCCGACGTTGTCACCCATCCATCGTCAAAGCCGCGCACCTCCCGGCCAGTGCAACCCGTGCGCGGACCGATGCCGAAAGTCTCTACCGCGAACCCGCGGCGGCTGAGGCGCCAATACCTTGCCGCCGGATCTACCGGGGGCGTCGCCGTGGTGCTTACCGGCTTGTCCCTGTCTCACCTCGCCCACGGGATCGAGCTGGTGACCGGGGCGGCGGCTTGGGAGTGCTGGGCGCTCGCCGTCGGCGTGGACCTAGGGTTTCTCGCCTTCGAGGTGGCGTTGCTTTGCGCGGCGACCGAGGCCGTCAGGCGAGCTGTCGGGCGGTGGGCCCATCCCGCTGTGATGGTGCTCCTGGCCATCAGCGGCTGCCTGAATGCATTGGCGTTCGCCCATGCGGCGACGGACTGGCGGCTCGCCGCAGCGGCAGCGCTGGGCCTCGCCATCCCGACACTCGTTTATGTCCTGGCCCGCGTGAGCTTTGTGCTCGCCACCCAGGGCACCCGGGCTGAGGCATGAGCATGCCCGCCGTTCACACGACAAGCGCCGCCGTCGTGGCGACGCATGAGCCGCCGCGCCCTCCCGCAGGCCCTGACCAGGGTGCGGCGGCTCAAGCCCTCTCTACTTGGAGCGCCTGATGCTCCAGATCCTCGCCGCCTGCGCCATCTGGCTCTCACTCGCCATCGCATTCGGCGTGCTGCTCGCTGACGCGGCGCGCTGGGTCCGAAATCGCAGGAGGAACCGGCTGTGACCGGCCCCCTGCCCCCGAACTTCACCTCTCTCGGCGACGCCGCGACCCGCGTGCTCGCAGACATCCCAAGGGGTCAACGCATGGATTTGGAACTCATCACCATCGAGCCGCAGAACGCGCTCTCGGTGTTCACCACCCCCGCGGCGCTCGACCCATACCTGTCCAAGGTCCGGCAGGAGATCGACGCCTTCCGGCCCGACATCTCCACCACCAAGGGGCGGGCTGAGATCAAGTCCTTCGCATTCAAGATCACCAAGGTGAAGACCTACCTGGACGGCGCCGGCAAGGCACTCAACGATGTTCAGAAGGAAATCCCGAAGAAGATCGACGCGGCCAGGAAGCACGTGCGCGACACGCTCGACGGGTGGGCGGAAGAGGTACGCCAGCCGCTCACCGACTGGGAGCAGGCCGAAGAGAAGCGTATCGCCGACCACAAGGCAGCGATTACCCGCATGGAAGACCTCGGCGCCAAGGGCGAGCTCCAGATCCCCTCCGGCTATATGCGCGACGCCCTCGCCGAAGTGAAGGCCGTCGCCATCGGCCCCTGGTGCGAGGAGTTCGAGGCCGCCTACGGCCGGGCCAAGGACATCGCCCTGTTCCAGCTCGAAGCCGGGATCGAGGCCCGCGAGCGGTATGAAGCCGAGCAGGCTGAGCTCTCGGCTCTGCGCGCCGCCGCCGAGGCGCGCGCGAAGAAGGACCACGAGGAGCAGATCGCCCGCGATGCGGCCGAACGCGCCCGGCGCGAGGTCGAAGAGAGGGCTGCCGCCGAGGCTCGTCGCGCCGAGGAAGCGGTGCGGCGCGAGCGGGAGGCGGCCGAGGAGCGCGAGCAGGCGCTGAGACGCCAGGCCGAGGACGCGGAACGGCGCGCGCGCGAGACCGAGGAACGCTTGCGGCGCGAGGCGGAGGAAGCCAAGTCCGCGGCATCTGCGGAGGCGGCGCGTCGCGAGGCCAACACCCGCCGGCGCAACAACGTCCATCGCACCGCGATCTCTGCGCTGGTGGCCGGTGGAGTGCCGCAGGACGCCGCGGAGAGGGCCATCGACCTGATCGCCGCCCGATCTGTCCCGAACGTCTCGATCACTTACTGAGGCCGCGATGACCACCGCCGTGGAACTCATCGAGCTCAACGTGGACCTGATCGCGCGCACTGATCGCGCTGTCCATGTCCGCGATCACGGGACCGGCCGCCTCGTGTGGCTGCCCATCGCCCTTATCGAGATCACCCGAGCCGACGACGGCGAATCTTGGGTGGTCGATGTGCCCGAGTGGCTGGCCGTAGAACGGGAGCTGGTGTGATGTTCATCCGAATTATCGACCTGGAAACCACCGGCTTTGAGCCGCCCGAGCACGCCGTCTGCGAGATCGGCTGGTGCGATGTCCATGCGGATGTCGCGGACCCGACCACCGGCTTACTCCAATGGCGTGTCACCGGCGGCGGAAACGAGCTGGTGAACCCCGGCCGGCCGATCCCGCCTGAGACCTCGGCCATCCATCACATCGTCGATGAGGACGTAGCCGATGCTCCGACCTGGGAGGTGGCCGCCGCCGCAATCCTTCGGCCCAGCCCCGTGGCCCCCATCGCCTTCGCCGCCCACAGCGCGAAGATGGAGCGCCAGTGGTGCACCGATGATCTGACCGGCGGAGTGCCGTGGATTTGTACGTACAAGGCGGCCCTCCGCCTATGGCGCGACGCCCCCGCCCATTCCAATCAGGCACTGCGTTACTGGCGGCGCCCGGCCGGCCTCGACCGCTCCGAAGCCGCTGTGTCGCATCGCGCCTACCCCGACGCCTACGTCACCGCCTTTCACCTGCGGGACCTGCTCGCCCTCGCCCCTCTCGACGACCTGATCCGCTGGACCAACGAGCCCGCGCTCCAGGTGCGCTGCCACATCGGCAAGTGGCGCGGCCACCTCTGGTCCGAGGTGGACCTCGGCTTCCTCGAATGGATCGCCGTCCGGGACTTCGATGACGACGTGCTTTTCACCGCACGTCACGAGATCGAACGGCGCGCAGCCGAAGCCGGCACTTATGACGACGAGGAGGTGTTTTGATGATCCCCGTTCGAAAGCTTCCCGCCAACGCCAAGGTCAGCGAGCCCGGCGTCTACGCCATCGACATTGAGCTCTATCACGGCGACTGCTGCACCGGCCCGAGCATCAGCTCATCCGGGTTGCGCAAGATCGAGCTCCAGAGCCCGGCCCACTATTTCGTGGACAGCTACTTGAACCCACTCCGTGTCGCCAACGATCCAAGCGACGCGCTCGATTTCGGACAGGCAGCGCACACGCTGCTACTCGGAGAGACCGGCTTCCGCGAGCACTTCGCGGTTCGGCCCGACGACTTTCCAGACTATCGCACCAAGGCGGCGCGGGAGTGGCGCGACACCCAGCGCGACGCCGGCAAGACGGTGCTGACGCCGGAACAGGTGCAGCACATCAAGGGGATCGCCGCCTCGCTCGCCCGGCACCCGCTCATCAAAGCCGGGCTGCTTCAGGGTGAAGTCGAACGATCTCTGCTCTGGCGCGACCACACCGGCGTGTGGCTCAAGAGCCGGCCGGACGTGCTCCCGGTCAGCGACGGCGTGGTGGTAGACCTCAAGACCGCCGCCGACGCCGCGCCGCGCGCCATGGAGCGCGCTATCCTGGATCGTGGCTATGCGATGCAGGGCGCACTCACCGGCATGGCGCTCAAGGCCGTCTGCGGCATCGAGATGGCGGCCTTCGTGCTGGTGGCGGTCGAAAAGGTGCCGCCGTATGCCGTGTCCATCATCGAGGTGGATGGGGTCTGGCTGGACTATGCCCGACGGCAAGTCCGGCGCGGCATCGACACCTTCGCCAAGTGCCTGGAGACCGGCGAATGGCCGGCATTTGAGGGTGAGGCCAAGGCCTATATCCCCGAGTGGCTGCGCAAGCGCCTCGATGCCGAGACGGACGTGGGCCTCCTGCCTCAGGAGGACGCAGCGTGAACCAAGTCACCTCCATCTCCCCCTACGACGCCTTCAAGGCGGAGGTGCTGCCGCCGGAGCGTGCGCAGTCCCTGTTCGCGACGCTCCCGGCCCATGTGAAGCCCGAGCGGTTCGAACGCAATCTCGCAATCGCGCTTCGGCAACATCCCAACCTGCTGAAATGCCAGCCCGAGGCGGTCTTCAACGAAGTGTCCAAGGCCGCCGCGCTCGGACTGCTGCTCGATCCTCAGCTTGGCGAGGCCTACCTCATCACCGGCTGGAATGCGCGGGAGAACAGAGCCGAACCGCAGCTCCGCGTAGGTTATCGAGGGCTGATTAAGCTCGGCCGGCAGTCGGGCGAGATCACCTCATCCTACGCCCACGAGGTGTGCGAACGCGACGAGTTCGAGTGCGTGCTGGGCGATGAAAAGCGCCTCCACCACAAGCCGAATCTCGCACAGGATCGTGGCGAGGCCTATGCCTACTATGCCGTGGTGAAGCTGGCGGGCGGCGAGACCGACTTCGAGGTCATGACCCTCCGGGACATCCACAAGATCCGAGACCGCTCTGACGGCTGGAAGGCGTTTAAGGCCGGCAAGATCAAGTCCACCCCCTGGGGGACGGATGAGGGCGAGATGGCGAAGAAGACCGTCATCCGCCGCCTCATGAAGCGCATGCCGGCGTCCCCCGAGCTGGCGGACGCACTGCGCATCGAGGACGAGGCCGACTATCGCGACATTCGCGACGTGACGCCGGATCGGCCGAGCCTCGCGTCCCGCCTCAAGGGCTCGGGGTCGGCCCCAGGCTTCTCCATCGCGCATGTCGAGCGCGAGACGAGCCAAGTGGACACCGCTGTTGGCGTCCCTGCCTCTGAACAGTCCGCCACCTCGGCCGCGCCACCGACCACCACCGACGACTTCCCCGGTGACCTCCCCACCGAGGCTGCCACCGAGACCTCGCCCCAGTCGCAGGGCGAGCAGGAGGACGGGCCGGCGTCATCCGCCCCCCAGAATGCCGGCCCGTCCTCCGACACCGTCACCCTCGCCGCTGCGGACTGCCAGGCCTACTCCCAGGCGCTCGCCCGCGCGGCCCAGGCCAGCAGCCTCAAGACCCTGCACAAGGCCTTCATGGACAAGATTTCCGGCCAACCGGCGGACGAGGACCTGGAGGTGCTGCGCGAGATCTACGCGCTCCACCAGCGCCGGCTCAAGGGCGAGATCACCATTGAGGACGTTGGCCTCCAAGTCAGGGAGCTGGCAGGAGCATGAGCGCGCACAGCCCGGGACCGTGGTCCTCGTTCAATGCATTCGAGAATCGCGGCGGGTGCTTCGCCGCGGATGGGAAGACGCTCGTGGCGCACCTCCCGAATCCTCTCCCCGTGGATACCCATCGGCGCCCTCTCCCTGAAGAGGCCGATGCAAACTTCCGCCTGATCGACGCGGCGCCCGACCTCCTGAGCATCGCGAAGCGCTGGGCCGCCCTCGACGGCGGCGCGTGGAACGTCGAGCGCCATGCCGCCGAGAAAGCCGAGCTACTGGCCGACACCAAGGCGACCATCGCCAAAGCGGAGGGCCGCAACGATGACTGACCAGAGCAACGATGGCGGTGCCGCCTTCCCGAACGCCTGGGACGACACGAACGAGTATGGCGTGAAGTTCTCCTTCGTCGAACGGGGTATGAACCTGCGCGACTGGTTCGCCACCCACTACCCCACCACGGAGTTGTCCGAATCATGGGCCGCCGTCGTGATGGGGGAGGCCCCTCCGAAGTGGGAGCCCGGCAACGAGCTGAATTGCATACGCTGGTGGATAGATGCAGACGCCCGCGTCCGCTTCATACACGCCGACGCCATGCTCAAGGCGCGGGGGGAGCGGTCATGACCGCCATCCTCTTCATCGACACGGAATCGAGCGACCTCCTGAAGGAGAACCTCCCCCTCGACGATCCGGCGCAGCCCTGGGCAGTAAGCATCGCCGCCGAGCTGGTGGTGGACGGTGTCTCCGGCGACTTCTTCCACCTGCACATCAAGGCGGAGGGCCGGCAGGTGCGCGCCGGCGCGGAGGCGGTGCACGGCATCTCCACCCGTGCCGCGTCCAAGCGCGGGCTGTCGGAGGTGGCGGCGTTGGGCGTGCTCTGCGGACTGGCCGCGCAGGCGGAGCGCGTGGTGGGCCACGGCGTCGACTTCGACCGCCGGATCGTCGAGGGGCTGCTGCTGCGCCGGGGCAAGGACACCAAGCTGTGGACCCGGCCGGGCCTGGAATTCGTCGACACCATGAAGGCGGCCACGCCCTTCTGCCGGATCGCGCGGGAGGATGGCAGCATCAAATGGCCGAGCCTATCCGAGGCGGCTGAGATCCTGCTGGAGCGGAAGGAAGAGCGCGGGCACCACGATGCCTGGGAGGACCTTCAGCTTGTTCGCGATCTCCATGATTGGCTCGCTGCGCACGGCGCCTGGGAGACGGCCGCATGAACAAGATCACACGCCGCCAGATCCCCGACGACGTCGTGCTCGACGTGGAGCTCACCCTCCGCGGCGACCTCGCGCAGACCCTGCTCGACCACGCCAAGCGGCGCGGCCGGGCCCCCGTCGAGCTGCTCTCGTCCATCGTCCAATTCGTCCTGCGGGACGATCTGGTGGACGCCGTCATCGACGATGGAGGCGCCAAGTGAGCCGCCCCATGCGCATCGTCCGTCCGGCCACGGCTTTCTCCGCTGCCCCGGCCAAGGGCAAGCGCCGGCCCCGCCAGTTGCACCAGCAGCATCTGAAGTTCATCCGATCGCTGCCCTGCTGCGTCTGTGGGTCCCACAGTTTCGTTGAGGCCGCGCACATTCGCATGGGCTCCGCCGTCCACGGCAAGCGGGAAACCGGTGGTGGAGAGCGTCCGTCCGATGAATGGGCGCTGCCGCTCTGCCGGCACCACCACCAGGATGCGCCCGACGCCCAGCACCGCATCGGCGAGGAAGCCTTCTGGGCTCTCCACGGCATCGACCCGTTCATGTTGGCGCTCGCCCTCTGGTGCGCCACCGGGGACGAGGACAGGGCAGAGGCGATCATCAACGAGACCAGAGCCCGGCCGGGAGGAGAGCATGGATGACCTCTTCGGCACCCGGCCCGCCGCCTCCCGCCGCGTGATGATGCACGCGGTCGACCACGGGGAGGCCCCTGGGATGATGCCCGGCTGGCGCACCAGCAAGGGCGCCCACTTCCAATGCCGCCGCTGCGGACACGACGCCGGCTGGCTCTTCGACATGCAGGACAGCGAGGTCCGGCGCGGCGTGCCGTGCCCGAAATGCAATGAGGCCCAACATGGCTGACCGCCCCATCCTCTTCACCGCGCCGATGATCCGCGCCCTCATCCGGGAGATCTCGGCGCCCGGAACGGGTAAGACGCAGACCCGTCGGATCATGAGACTGCCGACACGGACGGCAAGCGGCGGCCCCATCTATGAGCGCCCCGACATGGGCGGATGGGAGCCTACGACACACGGGGGCGGCAAGTGCTTCACATGTGGCCCTGACGGCCTGCAGATACCGGTGCCGGAAATGGTCGGGATGTGGCACCGCACGACAGGCGTGGGCATTGTCACACCGCACCAAGCGGGAGACCGCCTGTGGGTGAGAGAGACGTGGGCTCACTACCACACCATCAATCATATCCGCCGAACCCATGGCGGCGCGTTCAGCGAGGTGTCTGATGGCCTCGCCGGGTATCGCGCTGATGGTCACGACAGCATTGATGATTTTCGCGAACACATCCGGCTGATGTCGGGATGCGATCTTGAAGCTGTAGAGATCAACGGTTCGAGGTGGCGCCCCTCCATCCACATGCCCCGCTGGGCCAGCCGCCTCACGCTCTACGTATCCGAGGTGCGGGTGGAGCGGCTGCAGGACATCAGCGAGGCGGATGCTATCGCTGAAGGCGTCGAGTGCGACAGCGATGGGTGGCGAGACTACCTGATGCCGCAATCGCAATGCTGCTCTACCGCGCGGGACAGCTACCGATCTCTTTGGGACAGCCTCAACGGCCCCGGCGCATGGGAGGCCAACAGCTGGGTCGCCGCGTACACCTTCGCGCCGCGCCTCGGCAACATCGACACCTTGCCGGCCACCATCCAGGAGGCAGCATGACCACTGACACCGACAAGACCGCGCAGGAGCGGGAGCGCTTCGAGGCGTGGGAGTGGATGGCGCCATCCGATCCTGTCCAGCACGACGTATCCGTTGCTGCCGCATGGGCTGCATGGCAAGCCCGCGCCGCGCTCGACACGGGCGCCATCCCGCCCGGCTGGAAACTGTCGGTACGTGAGAGCGACGGACGGACGTGGTTACGCATCCAAGCTCCGGGGCGTAGCGAGGCATGCCTCAGTGCGATCACGTTGGACAGAAACGGGCATAAGACCATCGTGGCCCAGGTGCTCGACCTCCTGGCCAAAGACCTTGCCGCCCCACAGCCTCCGGCCTCGGCCAGCGCCGGCAAGGTGGAGCCGGTGGCTGACCCTGAATGGCTCGCGCGAGCCGCAGTATCCATCGCTGACATGGTGGCCGAATGGAACCTGGGCCCGTCTCCCGCTGATGGGCCTCCCGCCGACTTGATCGCACGTAGGTTGGCGCGTTTTGCCCCGCCCGCCCATCCCGACGACTTCGAGCGCGGGGCGGCAGATCGGGAAATGACCTTGCGGTTACGGATCGACCAAATCGTCGCTCACGCTCACACGATTATCGAACTGGCGCGGCAAGGCGCCCTCCCCCTCCCGAAGAAGGAGGGGTGAGCATGGAGATCTTCGGCAAGGCCGTCGAAACCGCAATGATCGCCCGCGCCCTCCAGGCTGAGCCATACACCTACGGCGAGATGTCAGAGATTGAGATGCGCCAGGACGGCGCGCATGACCGCCCCACCTATAAGCATGGCCGCGAGGCCGACAAGATCATGCAGCGCTGGCGTCGGAAGGGCTGGGCCACATTCTCCCGCGTGGGCCGAGACACCATGTGGTCGCTTACCGACGCCGGCCGCGCCGCTATCACCTGGAAGGAGGGGTGAGCATGGCGAAGCTGACGGACGAGCACATGCTGATCCTGCGCTTCCTGGATGACGGCCAAAGCGCATACGCCCAATGGATCGCTGAGGGTTGCGGTCACGCCTATGACACGCCATGGGCGGCGGGCCGCCTACGCACCCTTTCCAATCGGGGTCTGGTTGAGCGCATCGGACGGTGCTGGCGTATCACTGATGCCGGCCGTGCCGCTCTCGCCGAAGGAGCCTCCCATGAGCAGTGAGATGGTGGAGCGGATCGCGCGGGCGATCTACAGCGCAAACCGGCGTACCGGCACATGGGAGGGGTTATCCCTATACAAGAAGGAGCGTCATCGCGCGGAGGCTCTTGCTGTCCTGAAGGCGATGCGGGAACCGACGTTTGGGATGCGCGATGCCGCTACGCGGCGCCAGCAAGGTCCGGATGATTGTCTCTACGGCTCGGTGTTTACCGCCATGATCGACCACGAGATCAAGCTCGCCGAAGGAGGCGCCAATGACCGCTGACGTGAAAGATCTGGCGGAGCGCCTCGCGACATCTCTCGGGCTCACCGTCGCCATGGCAGCGAAAGGAGACGGCGCGAAAATCGACACGCTGATCGAGGGGGCTACGGCCCACGCTCATGAAGAGGCGGTCTCGTGGGCGCCCTTGGCGCGCGTGGCGGGAGGTGACGCATGCGACCGTCGATAATCCCCTCTGGCTCATGGCCCCGCCGCATGCCCGCAGAACTCGCCGCCGGCTATTGCGGAGAGCCCAGCGTCGAGTCTTTCATGATTCGCGTTGGCCACGAGTATCCCCATCCATGCATTAGCGAAGGGCGCCGCAAGCTGTGGCTCAAGGACGATCTGGATCAGGCCATCCTCCCGCCCGAAACGCAAAGGGTGCGGGACGCCGCCGCGGACTTCTGACGGTTGCACTGCCTCTGCCGCGTTTTGTGGTTCGGCGCGAACTCGCCAAAGGCGGGACCGGATTCTATTGGGTGGTGCCCACATATTACCGCCGCATTGGGTGCGACATTCCCAACGAGCCTCTGGGCAGTGATTACGCCGTCGCCTGCGGGCCGGATGGGAAAGGCGGCAAGGCGGCAACCCTCAACGCGCACTTCGACGAGTGGGATGATAACCGGCGCGGGTCCGCGCCCGCTCCGATCGATAGGTACGGCACGGTCGGTTGGCTCTTCCGCACCTACAAGGCATCCAAGGCCTACCTGGAGAAGGTCTCCCCGCGCTCGCGCCCCGACTACGAGCGGGTCATCCGGCTCATCACCGAGTGCCAGCCGCCGAAAGGCGGTCCGAAGATCGGAGAGCGCCAGATCTCGGCTGTCTCGCCAGCCGCAGCCGACGCGATCTACGCTCAGGTGACCGGCGGAGAGGATGGCCGGGAGCGGCTGCGCCAGGGTGAGAAGATGGTGACCATCGCTAAGAAGGCCTGGGCCATCGTGCGCCGTCTTCACCCCAACCTGTTCGACCAATCCACCCCAAACCCATGGGACGGCGTCGCCATCAAGCGCCGGGTGAAAGGCATCAAGGCGGCGGTGACACGTGATGACGTGTATACCTTCGCCTGGGGCGCCATCGACCTGGGACACCCGGAAGCGGCCGCAGCCGCCGTCATCTGCTTTGAGTGGCTGCAAAGGCCCGAGAACGTCCTCGCCGGCTACGTTCGCTGGAGCGACTATCGGTCGCCATCGGCGCCACAAGCAATCAAGATCGAGCACCATAAAACCGGAGAAGCTGTCCTCCATCCACTGGATGGGCCCGACGATGCCGGTGGCGTTGAGCTTTTCTATGCTGAGGCGGAAGAGGTGCTACGCGCCCTGCCCCGCCGCGGTGTGCCCATGATTCTGAAGTCACGAGCTGATGGGGCTGCCGAACCATTCACCATCTTCCAGATGGCGCGGATCGTGCGCAAGGTCCGCGCCGCCCTGGAGCTGCCCGAGACCTTCACCCTCGACGCCTGCCGGCACGGCGGCATGACCGAGCTAGAAGAGGCCGGCCTTACCGACGGCCAAGGGCGTGCCCTATCTGCGCACCGCAGCCGAGCCTACGATAGGTATGCGAAACGCACATACGACCGGGCGCTGAATGCGACGCGCAAGAGGCATGCCCATCGGATCGCGAACAGCGCGTGAACGCAATTTCGAAACGGTACGCGGAGTGAATTTCGAAATGCGCAGGGATATCCACACCCGGACCCTTGCGCGGCACCTTCCGGCACCGTAAGAAGCGCACTTCGTGAGGCCACGTGGCGGAGTGGTTACGCAGCGGACTGCAAATCCGTGTACGGGGGTTCGATTCCCTCCGTGGCCTCCATTCGGCATGCCAAGCATGCCTTTGCGGGCTACCTTCCCGCGCGCGCGGCCGAGCCCGCCCTCTGCTTTGATCGCCTGCGGGGCGTCTTGCGCAATTGACTTGCCGCGGCCATGGCGCTTGAACAGCACGCGAAGCGGTCGGCCCCTCGCCCTCCGCTGGAGAACCGCATGAACGCAAATACGGTCAACCCGCCGAAGGAGCGCGTCAGCAGCGAAGAGACGCTGTCCGTCGTGCGGCGGCTCCTGCTCTCCGACGGGAAGCTCCACTGGAAGGGCTATGCCCTCGCCTTCGTCTTCATGGCGATGATGGGCGGCTGCACGGCCACCCTCGCCTATCTCATGAACGACGCGGTCAACGCCATCTTCGTGCACCCCACGCCGGAAGCGGTGTGGCTGGTGACGGGCGCGGTGATGGCGCTCTCCATCATCAAGGGTATCTCGGCCTACGGCCAGACCATCACCATGGCGCGGGTCGGCAACCGCATCGTCGCCGACAACCAGAAGCGCGCCTTCGAAAAGCTGATGCAGCAGGACGTGTCCTTCTACTCGAAGTCGCACACGGCCGAGATCTCCATGCGGTTCAACATGGGCGCCACCGGCGCCCGGGGCACGCTGGAGCTCGTGATCTCCTCCATTGGCCGCGACCTGGTGTCGCTCGTCATGCTGGCCTCCGTCGCCATCATGCAGGACCCGTTCCTGGCCGTGATCGCCCTGGTGGTGATGCCGACCGCGGTGCTGGGCACGCGCAAGCTCATCCGCCGGGCGAAGAAGCTGTTCGCCACCGGCTTCCAGTCGGGCGTGAAGCTCTCGTCCATCGCGCTGGAGGTGTTCCAGGGCATCCGCACGGTGAAGGCCTACACGCTTGAACCGGAAATGCGCGAGCGCACCCGCGCCTTCATCGACGACCTGGAGCTGAACACCAACCGCCTCGTGCGCACCCAGGCCAAGTCCAGCCCCCTCATGGAGACGCTGGGCGGGCTCGCCATCGGCGGCGTCATCCTCTACGCCGGCTACAACGTGATCGTGGCGGGGCGCTCGCCGGGCCAGTTCTTCTCGGTGCTCACCGCGCTGCTGCTCGCCTACGAGCCCGCCAAGCGCCTCTCCAGGCTGCATGTGGAGCTGGTGAGCCAGGTGATGGGCGCGCGCATGCTCTTCGCCCTGCTCGATTCGCACGCCCCCGAGGCGGAGCCGGCGGGCACGCCGGACCTGCCCCGTCCGCGCGGACGGGTGGAGTTCAGCAAGGTCGTGTTCGGCTACCGCCCCACCGAGCCGGTGCTGCGGGAAATCGACTTCCTGGCCGAGCCCGGGCAGACCACCGCTCTGGTGGGCCAGTCCGGCGGCGGCAAGACCACCGTCATCAACCTCATCGAGCGCTTCTACGACCCGCAGTCGGGCGTCGTGAGCTTCGACGGGGTGGACACCCGCACGGTGACGCGCCGCTCCGTGCGCGCCGCCGTCGCGCTGGTGAGCCAGGACGTCTACCTGTTCTCCGGCTCCATCCGCGAGAACATCGGCTTCGGGCGGGCTGGCGCCACCGAGGACGAGATCATGGCCGCGGCCCGCGCCGCCCATGCGCACGACTTCATCATGGGCTTCGAGCACGGCTACGATACCCATGTGGGCGAGCACGGCGCGCAGCTTTCCGGCGGCCAGCGCCAGCGCATCGCCATCGCCCGCGCCTTCCTGAAGGATGCCCCCATCCTCCTGCTCGACGAGGCGACCGCCGCGCTCGACAGCGAATCCGAGGCCGCGGTTCAGAAGGCGCTGCACGCGCTCCAGCGCGAGCGCACCACCATCGTCATCGCCCACCGCCTGCAGACCGTGGTGCGCGCCGACAAGATCTGCGTGGTCGACGGCGGACGCGTGGTGGAGGCCGGAACCCACGAGGAGCTGCTCGCCAAGCGCGGCCGCTACTATGGCTTCTACCATCTCCAGTTCGCCCACGAGCACAAGGAGCCCGAGGCGGACGCCGGAGCGCAGAACCTCCTGCGCGCGTGACGATATCCTCCCCCGGCCGCCACGGCCGGGGGATTTCCACAGGTAAGCGCCGCCAGCCTCATGTTAGGGCTTCACAAGCGGCAAACCGGTTGCTATATCGCCCTCCTCGGTCGGCAACGACCTGTTCCCCGATAGCTCAGTTGGTAGAGCGTTCGACTGTTAATCGAATGGTCGCAGGTTCGAGTCCTGCTCGGGGAGCCATCTTCTTCCAAAAATCTGAGCACGAAGCAGGCACCGTGGCGCCGCAACGCCTGAGGGTCCCGCGCCTCGCGGGCATGCGCTAAACTGGATGATCCCCCGACACCAATCCTGCCAAGCGTGCGATCGCGTCGTGCGCTGCTCAGAGCGCCCGTTGCACACGTAGCTCTCCCCCTAGGCGGAGCGCTCAATACGCATCTCTCCCGGCCCTGCCTCGGCAATCCCGCGCCCGGCGCGCTCTGCTTCAGGCAGCACCTCGCAGAAATCGGCACATGACAACGGGCGTGTCGGCGGCGGCGGACCCGCGCACCGCGCCTCACGTCTGTGAGGACGACTCGCGCGCCTTCACAGAGGCCCGCGCGCGTCCTTGAGCGCAACTTCAACGCCGCCGCTCACGGGCCTGAACCCGCCGCATCAGGGTGCCCCATGTCAGCCGAAGCGCGATGCGCAGACGACAGCGGCACGGCAGCCCGGCCAACGGCATGCCAAGCGGCCCGCACGATCGCGCCCGCTGAAGGGCAAATCCGCGCCGGCGATCCCTTATAAGGAAGCCATGGAGGTGCGGCCGACCTCCAACAGATTGAAGAGTGATCGGCGGGGCATCCGCGCCAGTGACGGGGGAACGCCTCGGCGCCACCAGGCTGCGTCGGCAGAAGAGAGGAATCGGCCAGCCCATGTCGCCGGCCCGCGCGCGGATGTCCGCGCGGCCATCCGGCGATTTTGCCGGCAAAGCCTGCCTCTCGGGCCGATGGCTGCACGCCCAATGCTGGAGATGCCGCAACGCCGGCGGGAGACGACCCGCCGGCCGGGAGCCCCCACCCACGCGGGCGGGGGCCTGGACGGTTCGAGGTTCGCGCGTCAGGCCGCCCGCACGTTGGCGAGGAAGCCATCGACTTCGCCGCGCAGGCGTTCGGACTGCCGGGCCAGCTCCTCCGCGGAGGCAAGCACCTGGGTGGATGCCGCCCCCGAGTCGCGAGCCGCGACGCTGACGCTCTCGATATTCTCGGACACCTGCTTGGTGCCCACGGCCGCCTGCTGCACGTTGCGGGCGATCTCGCCGGTGGCCGCCATCTGCTGGGTCACGGCGGCAGCGATCATGCCGGAGACGCCGTTGATGTCCTCGATCGCCTTGTTGATCGCAGCCATGGCCTCCACGGAATCGTGGGTGGAGGACTGGATGGCGTTGATCTGGTCCGCGATCTGCTGCGTCGCCTTGCCGGTCTGCTCCGCGAGGCTTTTCACCTCGGAGGCCACCACCGCGAAGCCACGGCCCGCATCCCCGGCCCGCGCGGCCTCGATGGTGGCATTGAGGGCGAGCAGGTTGGTCTGCTGGGCGATGGCGCTGATGAGGTCCACCACCGCCGCGATGCTGGTCGCGGAGGTGGAAAGGGCCTGCATCTTGGCCGTGGCGGCATCGGCATTGGCCGCGGCGGCCTGGGCCATGCGCGCGGATTCCTCCACCTGACGGCCGATCTCGGCGATGGAGCCGGCCAGCTCCTCGGCGGCGGCGGCCACGGTCTCCACATTCGCGGAGGCCTGCTCGGAGGCCGCCGCCATGGCGCTGCTCTGGGCGGAGGTCTCCTCGGTGGAAGCGGTCAGGGTCTGGGCGGACGCCTCGAGCTCGGTCGCGGCGGAGGAAACGATGTCCACGATGCCACCCACGGAGGCCTCGAAGCTCTCGGCGAGCTGCGCCAGGGCGGCGCGCTTCTCGGCCTCGGCCTGGATCTTGGCCTCCTCGGCCTCGCGCTCCAGGCGCACCTTCTCCTGGCCGCTTTCCTTGAAGACCAGGGCGCACTTGGCCACCTCGCCCACCTCATCGGCGCGATCGGTGCCGGCGACGACGGCGTTGTAGTCCCCCCGCGCGATCTGCTGCAGCACGTTGACGATGCCGCGGATGGGTCGGGCGATGCCGTAATGTCCGATGAAGTAGCCGAGGGCCAGCGACACCAGGATGCCGATGGCGGCACCGCCCATCATCACCGAGGATGCTTGCCGATACTCCGCGTCGGCGCTCGCAACCGACTGGCTCATGCGCAGGTCGAGCGCGCGGACCAGGGCGGCGACGCTCTTGCGTACGTTTTCAGCCGCGGCGCGCCCCTTGAGGGCGGATTCACGCAGCACTGCGGTGGATTCGCTGACCTCGTGATCCTGCATGGTTTCGGCGGTCCGCACGGTCGCGGCCATCTGTTCCATGTAGGTGTCGAACAACGCGCGGATCTCGTCCAGCTGCGCTTTGTCGTCGGAAGAGGTCAGGGCGGAGGAAAGGGTATCCAGGTTCTTGTAGAAGCTGGCGCGCTCCACCTCCACCTGCCGCATGATGTCCTTGCGGGCCTGCTCGCTCGGATCGATGGCGACGCGGTATTCGCCACGGCTGAGCATGGTGATGCCGATGGAGAGCCGGGCGCCGTTCAGCGCGGATTCCGACACCTCGCTCATGGACTGGGCGGTGGAATTGAGGGTGCTGAGCGATCGCACGCCGATGGCCGTGATCGCAAGCGCGGCGAGCGAAAGCACACCGACCACCATCAGGATTTTCGTGAAGATCTTGAACCGCGCCAGGAAGCCGGCACCGCGACCGCCACCTGCCTGTGAGGCACCGACATAGGCCCCCATGGAAAGGGCATCGTTGGTTATGGACATTGAAGACCCTCACTGATCAGCCGATTGAAATCACAGGCTGCACCTTGCAACCCTTGCTTGACGTGGGGGTATTATTTTAAGTTATCCATACCGTGAGCGGGTGATGCGAAGCTCTCATTCCGCCGGCAAGGGTTCCACATCGCCCATAGATGTGATTGTCACCATGCCGCCCTCACATCAATTACCGCTGCACACGGATTTCCTGCCCACTTCCTTCAAAACTTGCGCTCGGACTAGCCTCTTTACCAGACTTTACGCATCCCTGACGCTACTCCCACCGCCCCCATATGGGATAAGATCATCGCCCCGGAGGAAACTCAAGCAAATTCAACTTATTGCTAAACCGTGCATTTTCTTTCAGAACAGCTTTAACCTGAAATCTCAGTAGTTTGACCAAATGCCGGGCGCCCTGCCGCAACTTCGGGCGCGCGCCCTCGACAGGACGCAAGCCACCTTCCCGTGGCGCCAGCGCACAGGAAGCGGGGTTCGCCCAGGTTTGAATATTTCATATATTACAATGCACTATATGATATTGAGCGGGGACCGGCGCCTGTCGCGCGCGGCTCGGCCGTGATGGCACCGGCATGCCCGTACGCCGCGTCCGAAGGCATCTTAGCCGTCGGCCCACGCCCGGGAGGCGACAGAACAGCACCGCGAGCCCGCATGGTATCCACAGCCCCCGCGTCAGGCGACGGCGACGGTGGGGATCGATGTTGCCCCCCGGCGCGCCTCGGACCGGCGCCCGGCCGGATGAGGCGGCCCTGTTCTGCCCCCGCTTCGCCTGCCCTCGCGATCTGCTCAAGGGGAGACTTCGACATGGCCATGAGCCCCAGGCTTCGGCGCCGACATGACGCCTCCAGCACCCTTCGAGCCGGCGGCCGGTGCCCCGGAGCACTTGCCTTGCCATGAAGTTACAAGCGCGGCGCCAGCACTCCTGGTTGCAGCCCGTGTATCCCTCACCCCTCAATGAGGGAACCCTCCGCTTTGGATGAAAACATATCCGCTCCGCTAAGCAATTTTCACGCAAGTGAACCATGGGAAATGGAGATGGGCGATTGAAAGATCCGCCCTCTTTCCTCATTGCTGAAGCGGCAAAGGAGGAAGCACAGCGACCTCCCAAAGGGAATGCCGCATGGGCCATGGATGGAAGCGCATTGTGGGAGGCCCCATCTTCCCGATGGTGGTGGCAATGCTCATCACCACCATCGTGTCGGTCCAGGGCTACATTCTCTATACGTCCTACCAGGCGACCTGGCTGCTCGCGACGCGCTCCGAGGAAAACGTCCTGCGCACGATCGCGGCCAACATCAAGCGCAACCTCGACATCATCGAGCTGTCCCTGATCGGGCTGGAGGCGGCCTCGCAGCTCGACGGCCTCGACGAACTGAACCCGCAGATGCGCAACATGCTGCTGTTCGACCGCGCGGCCAGCGCCCGCTACCTCGGCGCGCTCCTCGTGCTGAACCCGGAGGGCAGCATCCGGTTCGATTCCGGCGCCATCCCCCCGCGGAACGGCAACTTCGCCGATCGGGATTACTTTCAGGCCCAGGTCGAGCCAGGGCGCGGCACATTCATCAGCAAGCCCTTCGCCAGCCGCATCGGCAATGGAGACCCGAGCATCGCCATAAGCCGGCGCATCTCGCAGCCCGACGGCAGCTTCGCCGGCGCCGCCATCGGCTCCATCCGCATGGCGTTCTTCCGCGACCTCGTCCAGCAGGTCAACCTCGGCCCGGACAGCGTTGTGGGCCTGATGCGGACGGACGGAATATTGCTGTTCCGCCAGCCCCCCGCCGGGCACGATGTCCAGAGCGGCACCGACATCGCCTCATCCTCCGTCTTCCAGAAGCTCCTGCGCCACCCCGGCGAGCCCGTGACCGAGCGCTCCGTCATCGACGGCGTGCGCCGCTATTACGTGAGCATGCGGATCGGGGATTTTCCGCTGCTGCTGGCGGTGGGCATCTCGAAAAGCGCCGCCATGAAGGAATGGCACGAGCGCGCGCTCGCCACGGCCGCCATCACTCTCGCCGTCTGTATCCTCATCGCTGTGCTGTTCCGGGCCCTGCGGGTAGCGCTGATGCGCAGCCAGGAGATGGAGGAGCAGCTGGAGGCCATGGCCGTCACCGACGCGCTCACCGGCATCCCCAATCGCCGCGCTTTCGACATGGCCTTCCCCAACGAGCTGCGGCGAGCCGCCCGCATGGGCAACGACCTCTCGGTCCTGATGATCGACGTGGACCACTTCAAGCGGGTCAACGACGTTCACGGCCATTCCGTGGGAGACGAGGTGCTGAGCCGGCTTGCCGGGCAGGTGGCGGCCTCGATCCGCCGGCCGGGCGATTTCGCCGCGCGCTACGGCGGGGAGGAGTTCGTGGTGCTGCTGCCGTCCACGGACGCCGCTGGCGCGCAGGCGATCGCCGAGAAGATCCGCCGCGCCATCATGACCATGACGCCGAACCCCAGCGCCCCGGAGCTGCGCCAGGTGACGGTGAGCATCGGCGTCTCCTCCCTGCGGGCCACGGACGCGCTCGACGGGCCTGACCTGCTGCGCATCGCCGACGAAGCGCTCTATGCCGCCAAGGCCGCGGGGCGAAACCGCGTGATGGCGGGCGAGACACCCAGGCCGAGCGCCGCCTGACTCCCCGCGGCGCGCGGCCATGGGCCAGAGGCGGCGGCGGGAGGGGCCCGCCGCGCACCCGCCTATTCGGCCGCGAGCGTCGGCACCACGGTCGCGACGATGGACGCGTCCAGCGCCTCGAACGCCTTGAGGCCGATGGTGTCGTAAAGCTCGGCGCGGGTCTGCATCTCGTCCACCATCGCCTCGGTGGAGCCGTCGCGGGCGAGGGTCGCGTAGAGCTTCTCCTGCGCCTTGTTGGCGACGCGCAGGGAGGAGACGGGCCAGATCACCAGCCGATAGCCCATGGCCTCGAACTCCGCGGCGGTGAAGAACGGTGTCCGGCCGAACTCCGTCATGTTGGCGAGCAGCGGCACGCCGGGCAGGCGGCGGGCGAACTCGCGGAACATCTCCGCGTCGTTGAGGGCCTCGGGGAAGATGGCGTCGGCGCCGGCCTCCACATAGAGCTTCGCGCGGGCCACCGCGCCCTCGATCCCCTCGCTCGCCGCGGCGTCCGTGCGGGCGATGAGGTAGAGGTGGCGCCGCGCCCTGGCGGCGGCGGCCACCTTGGCCGCCATGTCGCGCGCGTCGGCCAGCTTCTTGTCGTTCAGGTGGCCGCATTTCTTCGGCAGCAGCTGATCCTCGATATGGACGGCGCCCGCCCCCGCATCCTCGAACGTGCGCACCATATGCATCACGTTGAGGGCCTCGCCATAGCCGGTGTCGCCGTCCACCAGCAGCGGCAGGCCGCTGGCGCGCGTGATCTGGCGGATGAAGAAGGCCACCTCGTCCACGGTGATGATACCGAGGTCCGGCAGGCCCATGGAGGCGGTCATGGCGGCGCCGGAGAGGTAGAGCCCCGAAAAGCCGGCGGCGCGCGCCTGCAGCGCGGCCATGCCGTTGTGCGCGCCGGGCAGCTTGAGGATGCCGCCCTGCTCCACCAGCGCCCGGAAACGGACGCCGGCGGGCTCCTGCGGCAGGTCGGATGCGACGAGATAGGGCATCGTTCTCTCCTTCACGCGGCGCGGATAGCGGCGCGGCCCCGCGCCTCCAGCGGCACGAACGGCTGGTTTTCCGGCCCCACATAGTTGGCCGAGGGACGGATGATCTTGTTGTCGGTCCGCTGCTCGATGATGTGCGCGCTCCACCCGGAGGTGCGGGCGATGACGAACAGCGGCGTGAACAAGGCCGTGGGCACGCCCATCATGTGGTAGGAGACGGCGCTGAACCAGTCGAGGTTGGCGAACATCTTCTTGGTCTCGCCCATCACCCCTTCGATACGGCCCGCGATGTCGAACATGCGGGTGGAGCCCGCCTCCTGCGAGAGGCGCCGGGCCACCTCGCGGATGACCGCGTTGCGCGGGTCCGCCACCGTGTAGACGGGGTGGCCGAAGCCGATCACCACCTCCTTGGCGGCGACCCGGCGGCGGATGTCCTGCTCGGCTTCGTCCGGGTCGGCGTAGCGCTTCTGGATCTCGAACGCCACTTCATTGGCGCCGCCGTGCCTGGGCCCGCGCAGGGCGCCGATGGCCCCGGTGATGGCCGAGTAGAAATCCGCCCCCGTGCCGGCGATGGAGCGGGCGGTGAAGGTGGAGGCGTTGAACTCGTGCTCCGCATAGAGGATCAGCGAGGTGTGCATGGCCCGCACATGGCTCTCCAGGGGCGTTCGGCCATGGAGCAGGTGCAGGAAGTGGCCGCCGATGGAATCGTCGTCCGTCTCCACCTCGATACGCCGCCCGTTCTGCGAGAAATGGTGCCAGTAGAGCAGCATGGAGCCGAGGGACGCGAGCAGCCGGTCGGCGATGTCGCGGGCGCCGGCATGGTTGTGGTCGGCCGCCTCCGGCAGCACGCAGCCGAGGGCAGAGACGCCGGAACGCATCACATCCATGGGGTGGGCGGCGGCGGGCAGCTCCTCCAGCGTGCGGCGCACGGCGGCGGGCAGGCCGCGCAGGCTGGCGAGCTTCGCCTTGTAGGCGGAAAGCTCGGCCAGCGCGGGCAGGCTGCCGTGTACCAGCAGGTAAGCGATCTCCTCGAAGGTGCAGCTCTCCGCCACGTCGAGGATGTCATAGCCGCGATAGTGCAGGTCGTTGCCGGAGCGGCCGACGGTGCACAAAGCGGTGTTGCCGGCCACGACGCCGGAAAGGGAAACGGACTTCTTCGGCGCGCTCTTCACCGCGCTCGGCTGATGCTCGGACATCTGATCCTCCACGAAGACCGGTTGGACATGGCGCAGGGCCACGGGTGAAAAAGCGGATCGCTGGCCGCGACCGCGCGGAGAGTCCACCGGGCGGCGCGCAGCGCCCTCTCCCGCTTGCGGGGGAGGGCTGGGGAGGGGCGGACATCCGCGGCGAGGGGACGGGACGCGGGCGGGTGCCGTCAGGCGCGTTGTGAGCCGCGCTTTCCCCCTCCCTGCCCTCCCCCGCGAGCGGGAGAGGGTTCGACCGGGCGCGAGAAGCCGATCAGCCCGAGACGACGGACAGCTCGGGCGCAGCGTGGCCACGCCAATCGAAGATGCCGGTGGCACGGGTGGCGCCGAGCAGGGCCGGATCGACCTGGAAGGTCAGGCCGGCAAGGTCGTCCGCCTTCAGCTTGGTCAGGCGTTCCACCGTGCCCAGGAAGCGCTCTTGCTCGGCCGGAGCCACCACGCCCTGCGCCAGCTCGCGGAACTTCGCGATGTACTCGCGCCGCCCGAACGGGCGGGCACCGAGGGGGTGGGCGTCGGCGATGGCGAGCTCGTCCTCGATCACCCGGCCGTCCTGCAGCGTCACCACCACGCGGCCGCCGAAGGCTTTCTCCCTCGGATCGCGGCTATGGTAGCGGCGGGTCCACTCGGGGTCCTCCACCGTGGAGACCTTGCGCCACAGCGCGACCGTGGAGGGACGACCCGCCCGCTCCGGCGCGTAGGAACGCGCGTGGTGCCAGGCGCCGTCCTCCAGCGCCACCGCGAAGATGTACATGATGGAATGGTCGAGGGTCTCGCGGCTCGCCCCGGGGTCCATCTTCTGCGGGTCGTTGGCGCCGGTGCCGATCACATAATGGGTGTGATGGCTGGTGTGGATGACGATGGACACCACCTGCGAGAGGTCGCCCGCCGCCTCCCGGATCTTCGGCCCCAGCCGGCGGGCGAGGTCGATGAGCGCCTGGCTCTGGTATTCGGCCGAATGCTCCTTGGTGTAGGTGTCGAGGATGGCGCGCTTGGCCTCACCCGCCTCGGGCAGGGGCACGAGGTATTCCGCCTTCGGGCCGCCCAGCATCCAGGCGATGAAGCCGTCCTCGCCCTCCCACGCCGGCGAGGGCGCGCCCTCCCCGCGCATCACGCGGTCCACGGCTTCCACCGCCATCTTTCCGGCGAAGGCAGGAGCGTAGGCCTTCCAGCTGGAAATCTCGCCCTTGCGCGACTGGCGGGTGGTGGTGGTGACATGCAGCGCCTGCTGCACCGCCTGGTAGACCGTTTCGGTGGGCAGACCGAGCGCCGCGCCGATGCCGGCGGCGGCGGAGGGGCCGAGATGGGCGATATGGTCGATCTTGTGCTCGTGCAGGCAGATGCCCTTCACGAGGTCCACCTGGATCTCGTAGGCCGCCGCGAGGCCGCGTACCAGCGCCGCGCCATCGAGCCCACAGTGCTGGGCCACGGCCAGCACCGGGGGGATATTGTCGCCGGGGTGGGAGTATTCGGCGGCGAGGAAGGTGTCGTGGAAGTCGAGCTCGCGCACGGCGACTCCGTTGGCCCACGCCGCCCACTCTGGCGAAACGCGCCGGTGCTGGGAAAGGCCGAACACGGTGGCGCCGGGCTGGTAGGGGTGGGCCAGGGCCTGCGCCCGCGCGCTCGCCACCGGGCGCCGCGTGAGGGAGGCCGCCGCCACCGCCGCATTGTCGATGATGCGGTTGCCGATCATCTCGGCCACATCGGCTTCCACCTCCACCGGATCGGTCGCCACCGCCGCGATCTTCCAGGCGAGCTGGTCTGCGCGCGCCAGGGGCTCGGCGGACTTGTAGGTGTGGACGTGGTGCTGCTTCACGGGCGTTGATCCTCGTCTTGATGAATGGGGGAAGGCACGGGCACCGGGCGGCCGGCGGCATCCACCGCCACCATCTCGAAGGCCCCGCGCACCGCGAGCCGGCGGGCACCGGAGACGAGGGCCTCGGCCGTCATCTCTACCTCCACCGTCATGGAGGCGCGCCCCACGCGGATGACGCGGGCGTTGACCTCCACGATCTCGCCCACCCGCACCGGCTCGTGGAAATCGGTCTTCTCCGCGCGCGCCATGACGACCGGCGCGCGGGCGCGGCGGGTGGCGGCCACGAAGGCCGCCTTGCCCATGAGGGAGAGGGCGTTGCCGCCGAACAGGGTGCCGTAATGGTTGGCCTGCTCCGGAAACACCATCTCCACGAAGGAAGTCTGGTCCGGACCGGGGGCGGCGCCCGCGCCGGCCGCGCGCGGGAGGACGGCCGCGGGCGCGGTCATCTCAAGCCCCTCCGGGGGCGGAGGGCCCGCGCACCAGGGGGATCATCTGGTCCCCCCACGCGCCGGCGCCGTCGTGGTGGCGCGAGACGCGCACCAGCTCCACCGAGACCCCGGCGGCGACCGCGCGCTGGATGGCCTCGTTCACCCGGTGCACCGCATCGGCGACACGGTTGATGGCCTTCTCCTGCTCCGGACGCTCCTGCGCCACGACGGCCTTGAATTCGGCATTCATCCTCGATCCTCCTCAAGCTGGGAACGGCAAGGAAAAGACGGGTGAGGGGCACTGCCTTCCGGCGAAGCCCTGAACCGCGGGCGGGCGACCCCTCACCCTTGCCCTCTCTCATCCGGCAGGCAGGCTGCCACGGCCCGCCGGCCGGCACGCGGGGGAGGTGCCGCCTTCCACGCCGAGAGAGGGAACGGGGCGGGAGGTCACTCCGCCGCGAACTGGTTCATGGTGTTGGCGTGCCCGCCGGCCTTCAGCGCCCGTTCGCCGCCCACCATCTCCTTGAAGGTGTCGCCGAGATCGGACCCCACCTCGTGCTGGTGCTTCACCGCCGAGACACCGCGCCGGATCTCCTCGCGCTGAACCGTGTTCACATAGGCCTTCATGCGGTCGGCGCCGAAATAGCCGTGGCTCAGCTCGTCCATGCTCTTGGCGGTGAGGTGGAAGGTCGGCAGCGTGATGAGATTGTGGAACACGCCGGCCTCGGCCGAGATGTCCGCCTGGAACTGCGCGAGGCGCCGGTCCGCCTCCTGCCCCAGTTCGTCGCCGTCGAGCTTCGCGGACATGAGCTGGAGCCCGTCCGGATAGCTCTCCGCGCCGGCGCGGCCCTGGGCGATCCATTCGGCGCGCACCTGCTTGCGCAGGTTGAGGGTCCAGTTGAAGGAGGGTGAGTTGTTGTAGGTGAGCTTGGCGTGCGGCACCGCCGCGCGGATCTCGGCCACCATGCCGGCGATCTCCTTCACGCTGGGCGTGTCGGTCTCGATCCACAGCAGGTCGGCGCCGCCGTGGGTGAGGGAGGCGATGCAATCCTCGATCACGCGGGCGCGGCCGGTGCCCTCCTTGAACGCGAACAGGCCGTTGGCGAGCCGCTCCGGGCGCACCAGCGCGCCGTCGAGCACCATGGCGAGCTCGCCTTCGCTCAGCGGATCGGAGAGCGTGACGGGCGAGGTCTTCAGCCACTTGTTGTACTGGCTGGCGAGGTCGCCCGGCGCGCGGCTCACGGGGATCTTCTGGGTGAGGCCGGCGCCGAGGCTGTCGGTGCGGGCGACGATGACACCGTCCTCCACACCCAGCTCCTCGAAGGCGAGGCGGCAGGCGCGCAGCTTCTCGATGAAGTCCTCGCGCGGCACCGTCACCTTGCCGTCCTGGTGCCCGCACTGTTTGGCGTCGGACACCTGGTTCTCGATCTGGAGGCAGCAGGCCCCGGCCTTGATCATCTCCTTGGCGAGCAGGTAGGTGGCGTGCTCGTTGCCGAAGCCGGCGTCGATGTCGGCGATGATCGGCACCACATGGGTCTCGAAACTGTCGATGGCGGCGATGGCCTCGGCCTCGGCGGCCCGGTCGCCCTTGGCGCGCGCGGCCTTGAGCGCCTTGAACAGGTCGTTGATCGCCACCTCGTCCGCCTGGCGCAGGGAGACGTAGATCTCCTCGATCAGGTCCGCCACCGAGGTCTTCTCGTGCATGGACTGGTCCGGCAGGTGGCCGAAGCGGTTGCGCAGGCCCGCCACCATCCAGCCGGAAAGATAGACATAGGCGCCCTTCGCCGTGCCCTTGAGGCGCTTCACCGACTTGATCATCTGCTGCGCGTGGAAGCCGGACCAGCAGCCCAGCGACTGGGTGAAGCGGGAGGCGTCGGCGTCATAGGCCGCCATGTCGGCGCGCATCACCTTGGCCATGGCGCGGGCGATGTCGAGATGGGTGTCGAACGTGTTCTGGAGGCGGAGCTGGACGATGTCGTCCACGCTCACGCCGCCGGGCGCCACGCCATCGGGGAACCGCGCCTTCAGTTCGGCGGCGAGTTCGGCGTAGCTCTTGCGCTGGCCCATGGGGTCTTCCTCTTCGCGTTTCGGCTGCTGCGCGCCGGCTGCGATTTGTCTTGCGGCCGGATCGTTTCCTCACAATATTTGCCGACGAGACAGCGCGGAATGACTGAAAATGCGTGGATTTGCGAGGCGTAGAGCGCTGATTTGCAAATGTTGCGAATCTCGGAGCCAGGCATGAAGAAGACCTTCGTGGGCGTGCGGCTGAAGCGGCTGCGGGAAGAACGGGGCCTCACCCAGGCGGCGCTGGCCCAGGCGCTCGGCCTCTCCGCCAGCTATCTCAACCAATTGGAGAAGAACCAGCGCCCCCTCACCGTGCCCGTGCTGCTCAAGATCAACGCCATCTTCGGCGTGGACGTGCAGCTGTTCTCGGAGGGAGACGAGGGGCGGCTGGTGGCGGACCTGCGGGAGGTGTTCGCCGATCCCCTCAACGGCGAGCAGGTGAGCCTCGCGGAGATGAAGGAGGTGGCCTCCGCCATGCCCGCGCTCGGGCGCGCCGTGGCGGCCCTGCACCGGCGCTGGCGCCACGCGCTGGAGCGCGCCGACGCCATGGCCGGAGAGCTCGGCCTCGGCTCAGGCGGCATCGCCGCCCCGGCGGCGCTGATGCCTTACGAGCAGGTGCGCGATTTCTTCTACGCCCACCACAACTACTTCGCGGAGCTGGATGAGGCCGCCGAAAAGCTGGCGCAAAACGCGGATCTGGCACCCGGAGACATGGCCGAGGGCCTCGCCCGCCATCTCGAAACCCGCCACGGCGTGCGCGTGGCGCGCACAGAGGGCGAGAGCCAGCGCCGCTTCCTGCCCGGCGAGCGCGTGCTGCGCCTTTCCCGCCGGCTCGACGGCGGCCAGCGTGCATTCCAGATCGCCACCCAGCTCGCCTTCCTGGAAGCCGGCGAGACCATCGCCCGCCTCGCCGGAGCGGCCGCCCAGGGGGCGCGGGAAAGCCACGCCCTCGCCCGCATCGGCCTCGCCAATTATTTCGCCGGCGCGCTGCTGATGCCCTACGACGCCTTCCTCAAAGCGGCCGAGGCGGAACGCTACGACATCGAGCGGCTCGGCGCCCGCTTCGGGGTCGGCTACGAGACCATCTGCCATCGACTCTCGTCCCTCCAGCGGCCGGGCGCGCTGGGGGTGCCGTTCTTCTTCATCCGCGTGGACCGGGCGGGCAACATCTCCAAGCGCCAGTCGGCCACCGATTTCCACTTCTCGCGCGTGGGCGGCACCTGCCCGCTGTGGAACGTCTACGAGGCCTTCGCCCAGCCCGGCCGCATCCTCACCCAGCAGGCGCAGATGCCGGACGGGCGCACCTATCTCTGGATCGCCCGCACCGTGCACCACGCCGCCGGCGGCTATGGCGATCCCGGCAAGACCTTCGCCATCGGCCTCGGCTGCGACATTCGCCATGCCGGCCGGCTGGTCTATTCGCGCGGACTCGCCCTGGACGACCCGGCGGCGGCCACGCCCATCGGCGCCGGGTGCAAGGTGTGCGAGCGCCCCGCCTGCCCCCAGCGCGCCTTCCCTCTCATCGGCCGCCCACTGGCCGTGGATGAAAATCGCAGCGCGTTCACGCCCTATGCGGCGGGCTGAGTAGCGCCCGCGCACCACCGCGCGGGCCGCGACATCAACGCCCCCAATTGGAATCACGACATAAGCATATCCTTATATGATGCTTGACAGAACCGCCGCCCACGGACAGACTGGTCGGCGTCGAGGTTCCGCGGTCCGGTTTTCCGGTGCCGCGGCTAAGAGGGAAGCCGGTGCGAAGCCGGCACTGCCCCCGCAACTGTCAGCGGCGAGCCAAGCTCCATCCATGCCACTGGGCGCGAGCCCGGGAAGGCGGACGCAAGGCCGTGACCCGTGAGCCAGGAGACCTGCCCCGGCAACAGAAACGTCCTCGGGCGGGGTGTCCCGGTGGTGCGCTCAAGCTCCGCCGGCTCCCGCCGCGCGGGGGCTCGACGCCTGCCCTCACGGCCCGCCCACAGCAGAAGGGCTTCACGCCGTGACCGCCTCCGCCAGTTCCCGTTCCGCCATCCCCGTCGCCACCCTGGGCACGCCCCGCATCGGCCCGCGCCGCGAGCTGAAGGCCGCGCTCGAAAGCCATTGGGCCGGCAAGACCTCCGAAGCGGAGCTGCTCGCCGCCGCCGCCGCCCTGCGCGCGCAGAACTGGGCGCGGCAGAAGGCGCGGGGCATCACCGTCATCCCCTCCAACGACTTCTCGCTCTACGATCAGGTGCTGGACACCAGCGTGATGGTGGGCGCCATTCCCGAGGCCTACGGCTGGAGCGGCGGCAAGGTGCCGCTCGCCACCTATTTCGCCATGGCGCGCGGCAGCGGCGGGGCGGCGGCAGGCGCCTGCGGCCATGTTCACCACGCGGGCACCGGCGCGCCCGCGCAGGAAATGACGAAGTGGTTCGACACGAACTACCACTACATGGTGCCCGAGCTCGCGCCCGGCCAGCGCTTCGAGCTCGCCTCCCTCAAGGCCGTGGAAGAGTATCGCGAGGCCAAGGCCCTGGGCTTCGAGACGCGCCCCGTGCTGCTCGGCCCCGTCACCTTCCTGAAGCTCGCCAAGTCCAAGGCGGCGGACTTCGATCCCCTCTCCCTGCTCGGAAACCTGCTGCCGGTCTACACCGACATGCTGCGCCGCCTCGTCGCCAACGGCGCGGAATGGGTGCAGGTGGACGAGCCCTGCCTGGTGCTCGACCTCGACGAGACCGCCCGCGACGCCCTGCGCCGTGCCTACGGCGCCTTCGCCCGCGCGCTGCCAAACCTCAAGATCATGCTCGCCACCTATTTCAGCGCGCTCGACGATAACCTGGACACCGCCCTCTCCCTGCCGGTGGCTGGCCTGCACCTCGATCTCGCCCGCGCGCCGGAGCAGCTCGAAACGGTGGCGGCGCGGGCGCCGAAGGGCCTTGTGCTCTCGCTCGGCGTCATCGACGGGCGCAACATCTGGCGCGCCGACCTGCCGGCCCTGGCGGAGCGTCTGAAGGACGTGGTGGCGCGGCGCGGCACCGATCATGTGCAGATCGCGCCCTCCTGCTCGCTCCTCCATGTCCCCATCGATCTGGACCAGGAGACCGGTCTCGACCCGGAGCTGAAGTCCTGGCTGTCCTTCTCGCTGCAGAAGATGGACGAGCTGCGCGTGCTCGCCGCAGCGCTCTCCGGCGCGAGTGACACGGTGAAGGTCGCGCTCGAGGCCTCCGCCGCTGCGGCGGCAGCCCGCCGGACCTCGCCCAAGGTGCACAATGCCGCCGTCGCCGCCCGCATCGCCATGGTCACGGACGAAATGGCCCGCCGGAAGAATCCCTTCGCCGCGCGCGCCGAGCTGCAGCGGCGGCGCTTCGGCCTGCCGGCCTTTCCCACCACCACCATCGGGTCCTTCCCGCAGACCGCCGAAGTGCGTCAGGCCCGCGCCGCCCACGCCAAGGGCACGCTGAGCGACGGCGCCTACACCACCTTCCTGCGCGAGGAGACGGCGCGTGCCGTGCGCTGGCAGGAGGAGATCGGCCTCGACGTGCTGGTCCACGGCGAGTTCGAGCGCAACGACATGGTGCAGTATTTCGGCGAGCAGCTTTCCGGTTTCGCCTTCACCAAGCATGGCTGGGTGCAGAGCTACGGCTCGCGCTACGTGCGCCCGCCCGTCCTGTTCGGCGATGTCTCCCGCCCCGCGCCCATGACGGTGGCGTGGTGGCGCTATGCCCAGTCGCTCACGCAGAAGCCGGTGAAGGGCATGCTGACCGGCCCGGTGACCATCCTCAACTGGTCATTCGTGCGTGACGACATCCCCCGCGCCGCCGCCTGCCGGCAGATCGCCCTCGCCATCCGCGACGAGGTCGAGGACCTGGAGCGGGCGGGCACCGCCATGATCCAGATCGACGAGGCCGCCCTGCGCGAGGGGCTGCCGCTGCGCCGGGGCCAGTGGGGCGAATATCTCGCCTGGGCGGTGGAGTGCTTCCGCCTGTGCGCCTCGGGCGTCGCCGACGAGACCCAGGTGCACACCCACATGTGCTACTCCGAGTTCAACGACATCATCGACGCCATCGCCGCCATGGACGCGGACGTCATCTCCATCGAGACCTCGCGCTCGAAGATGGAGCTGCTCGACGCGTTCAAGACCTACAAGTATCCCAACGAGATCGGCCCCGGCGTCTATGACATCCACTCCCCGCGCGTGCCCTCGGTGGCGGAGATGACGGAGCTCCTCTCCCTCGCCCGCCGCCGGCTCGACGACGCGCAGATCTGGATCAACCCGGACTGCGGCCTGAAGACCCGCAGGTGGGAGGAGGTGCGCCCCGCCCTCGCCAACATGGTGGCCGCGGCCCAGGCCCTGCGCGCCGCGGGCTGACGCTCCGCTCCGGCCCCAGCCCACCGCCGGCAGGCCCTGCCGGCGGTGGCGCCATTTTCCACAAGACGTGCCGAACGGAGGATAGCGCCCGCCAAATATTGACAGCAGTCGGCTAAACGGCGCTACATGTTGTGGTCACGGTCTCTCGACTCGAAAGAGCGAGAGCCAAGAGGGAAGCCGGTGCGATGCCGGCGCTGCCCCCGCAACTGTGAGCGGCGAGCCGAGGTCCACGCATGTCACTGGGCGCAAGCCCGGGAAGGCGGACCGATAGCGATGACCCGCGAGCCAGGAGACCTGCCGTGACACCGCATATCGTCCTCGGGCGGGGTGTCCCGGTGGATCGCATCTTCGGCGCGGCGGCATCGCCCGTGCCCCGTTTGCGACCGCTCGGCCTTTGCTCCCAACTTCTTGGGGTTCAAGGCGCATGTCCCTTTCCATCCAGACCGGCCAGCCCGTCGCCGCGGGCCTGCCCGCGAGCCTCTCCCCGGCCACGCACGCGGCCGGGCCAGGCTATCAGGTGATCCGCCGCAACGGCGCGGTCACGCCGTTCGATGCGTCCAAGATCGCGGTGGCGCTCACCAAGGCGTTCCTGGCGGTTGAGGGCGGGCAAGCCGCTGCCTCCCGCCGGGTGCACGAGATCGTCTCCGCCCTCACCGAGCAGGTGGTGGCGGGCCTCACCCGCCGGGCCGATGCCGGCCGCACCTTCCACATCGAGGACGTCCAGGACCAGGTGGAGCTGGCGCTGATGCGCGGCGAGCACCACAAGGTGGCCCGCGCCTATGTGCTCTATCGCGAGGAGCGGGCGAAGGAGCGCGCCGCCGCGCGGGCCGCGAAGGAGCAGGCCGAAGCCGCCCCAGCCTTGCGGATGCGGGCGGCCGACGGCACGCTGGCGCCGCTCGACGCGGCCCGGCTCGAAGCGCTCATCCGCGAGGCCTGCGCCGGGCTCGAAGGGGTGGCGGCAGAGCCGATTCTCGTGGAAACGCGGCGCAATCTCTATGACGGCATCTCGCGGGCGGAGCTGGCCCAGGCGCCCATCCTGGCCGCCCGCACGCTGATCGAGACCGAGCCCGGCTATGCCAAGGTTTCCGCCCGCCTGCTCACCGACAGCCTGCGGCGCGAGGCGCTCTCCTTTGTGCACCGCCGGCCGGACGAGGCGACCCAGGCGGAGATGGCGGAGCGCTACGCCGAATACTTTCCCGCCTATGTGGAAACCGGCATCTCAGCCGGCCTGCTCGACCCTGAGCTCGGCCGTTTCGACCTTGCCCGCCTCGCCGCCGCGCTCAAGCCGGAGCGGGATCTTCAGTTCGACTATCTCGGCCTCCAGACTCTCTATGACCGTTACTTCCTGCATGTGGGCGGAACCCGCTTCGAGCTGCCGCAAGCCTTCTTCATGCGGGTGGCCATGGGCCTCGCATTGCGGGAGATCGACCGGGAGGGGCGGGCGATCGCCTTCTACGATCTTCTTTCCTCCTTCGATTTCATGGCCTCGACGCCGACCCTGTTCAATGCCGGCACCCTGCGCCCGCAGCTTTCCTCCTGCTTCCTCACCACCGTTTCCGACGATCTCGAAGGCATCTTCAAGGCTATCAAGGACAATGCCCTGCTCGCCAAGTATTCCGGCGGCCTGGGGAATGACTGGACCCAGGTTCGCGGCCTCGGCGCGCATATCAAGGGCACGAATGGGGAGAGCCAGGGCGTCGTTCCCTTCCTGAAGGTGGCGAACGACACGGCCATTGCGGTCAACCAGGGCGGAAAGCGCAAGGGCGCGGTGTGCGCCTACCTGGAGACATGGCACATCGACATCGAGGAATTCCTCGATCTTCGGAAGAATACCGGCGATGATCGCCGCCGCACCCACGACATGAACACCGCCAACTGGGTGCCGGACCTCTTCATGGAACGGGTCGAGGCGGGTGCCGAATGGACCCTGTTCTCGCCCGACGAGGTGCCCGAGCTGCACGACCTCTACGGAAAGCCCTTCAAGGCCGCCTATGAAGCCTGCGAGGCGCGGGCGGAGCGGGGCGAGATGCGGGTCTGGCGCCGGGTGAAGGCGGTGGACCTGTGGCGGCGCATGCTGACCATGCTGTTCGAGACCGGGCACCCCTGGGTCACCTTCAAGGACCCCTGCAACCTGCGCTCACCCCAGCAGCATGCCGGGGTTGTGCATTCCTCGAACCTGTGCACCGAGATCACGCTGAACACCAGCGCCGACGAGGTGGCGGTCTGCAACCTCGGCTCGATCAACCTCGTGGCTCATGTCAGCGCGGCCGGCCTCGACCTCGACCGCCTGCGGCGCACGGTGTCCACCGCCATGCGGATGCTGGACAATGTGGTGGACATCAATTTCTACACCATCCCGGAAGCGCGCCGTTCCAACCTGCGGCACCGGCCGGTGGGCCTTGGGCTGATGGGCTTCCAGGACGCGCTGGAGGCCCTGCGCCTGCCCACCGCGTCGGAGGAGGCGGTGGCGTTCGCGGACACCTCCATGGAGGCGCTGAGCCATTTCGCCATCTCGGCCTCGGTGGACCTCGCCGCCGAGCGGGGACGCTACGCCTCGTTCGAGGGCTCGCTGTGGTCGAGGGGCATCCTGCCCATCGACAGCCTCGCCCTGCTGGAGGACGCGCGGGAGGGGAACATCGTCCTCGACCGTTCGTCCACCCTCGACTGGGCGGCCCTGCGCGCCCGCGTGATCTCCACCGGCATGCGCAATTCCAATGTCATGGCCATCGCCCCCACGGCGACCATCTCCAACATCGTCGGTGTCTCCCAGTCCATCGAGCCGGCTTACAGCCAGCTTTACGTGAAGGCCAACATGTCCGGCGACTTCACGGTGGTGAATGCCAATCTGGTGCGGGACCTGAAGGCCCGCGGCCTGTGGGACGAGGTGATGATCTCCGATCTCAAGTATTATGACGGCATGGTGAGCGCCATAGACCGCGTGCCGGAAGACCTGAAGGCACTCTACGCCACCGCCTTCGAGGTCGCGCCCGAATGGCTCATCCGCGCCGCCGCGCGGCGACAGAAGTGGATCGACCAGGCCCAGTCGCTCAACCTCTACATGGCCGAGCCCTCGGGTCGGAAGCTGGACGAGGCCTATCGGCTGGCATGGCGGCTGGGGCTGAAGACCACCTATTACCTGCGCGCGCGCTCGGCCACCCATGTGGAGAAATCCACCCTGCGCGGCACCGACGGCAAGCTCAACGCCGTCACCCCCATCCTGGCGGAGGGGCCGGGCGCCTGCTCCATCGCCGACCCCACCTGCGAAGCCTGCCAGTGAGCGCAGGAGAAGGCACAGCCATGCTCGACTGGTCCCAACCCGCCCCGGCGCCGCGCCCCGCGCCGCCCCTCCCCGCCACCATCGCCCAGCCGCCCATTGGCGATGGCGCCGACACCACCGGCCTCGGCGCCATCGCCCGCGGCGCCGGCCGCGTGAGCGTGGACGAGAAGCGCATGCTCAACGCCCGCGCCGACGTGAACCAGATCCTGCCCATGAAATACGGCTGGGCCTGGGAGAAATACCTTTCCGCCTGCAACAATCACTGGATGCCAACCGAAGTATCCATGCAGGCCGACATCGCGCTGTGGAAGTCGCGCGAGGGCCTCACCGAGGACGAGCGGCGCATGGTGAAGCGCAACCTCGGCTTCTTCGCCGCCTCGGAAAGCCTGGTGGCGAACAATATCGTGCTCGCCATCTACCGCCACCTCGCCAATCCCGAATGCCGGCAATACCTGCTGCGACAGGCCTTCGAGGAGGCGGTGCACACTCACACCTTCCAATACATCGTGGAAAGCCTCGGCCTCGACGAGGGCGAATTGTTCAACATGTACCGGGAGGTGCCCTCCATCACCGACAAGGCGGCCTGGGCGCTCGCCTACACGCAGAACCTCGCCGACCCCGCCTTCGCCACCGGCACGCCGGAGGCCGACCGCGCCTTCCTGCGCGATCTCGTGGCCTTCTACGTGGTGTTCGAGGGCATGTGGTTCTACACCGGCTTCGCGCAGATCCTCTCGCTGGGCCGGCGCAACAAGATGGTGGGCATCGCCGAGCAGTATCAATACATCCTGCGCGACGAGAGCATCCATCTCAACTTCGGCATCGACGTCATCAACCAGATCAAGGCCGAGAATCCGCACCTGTGGACGCCCGCCTTCCAGGAAGAGGTGCGCGCCATGCTGAAGGAGGCGGCGGAGCTGGAGGCGGCCTATGGGCGGGACACCATGCCCCACGGCCTGCTGGGGCTGAACGCGGCCTCGTGCGCGCAATACATGCGCTTCATCGCCGATCGCCGCTGCGCCCAGCTCGGCCTCGCGCCCGTGTTCGGCGAGACGGAAAATCCCTTCCCCTGGATGAGCGAGGCCATGGACCTGAAGAAGGAGAAGAACTTCTTCGAGACCCGCGTCATCGAATACCAGAACGGCGGAGCGCTGGCCTGGGACTGATGCCGCGAAGCCCGTGAGCTTGGCTCACGGGCCATGGTGGCCAATGCCGCACCGGAGGGCCACCGGCAGAGGAGCGGCGAAGCCGGCGGATCACGCCGGCGCCGCCTCCCAGGCCGGGAACGGGTCCGGCAGGTGCATCAGCTTTTCGGGATCGAAGCGCTTGGGGTCAGCCGGCCCCACAAGGCAGGCATCGAGCGCCGCGCGGATGGCGCCCTCGTCCAGATTCATGCCGATGAAGACCAGCTCCTGCCGGCGGTCGCCGTAGCCGGGCACCCAATGGGAGCGGAGCCAGGAGCGCCAATCGGGCTGGGTGGGCCAATAGCCCTTCGGCACGCTCGCCCACCAGCGTCCGATGTTGCCGGTCTGGCAAATGGCGCCGGCAAGGCTCATCTCGCCGACGCGGCTCGGCCGGGTCGCCAGCCAGAACAGGCCCTTGGCCCGCACCAGCCCCGGCCACGTCTCGCACAGGAAATCGTGGAACCGCTCGGGATGAAACGGCCGGCGGGAACGATAGACGAAGCTCGAGACGCCGTATTCCTCCGTTTCCGGCACATGGTCCTTGAAGCCGTTCAGCTCCTTGAACCAGACCGGATGCGTGCTCGCCTTCGCGAAGTCGAAGCGCCCCGTGCCGAGCACCTCGGCAAGCGGAACCTTGGAATAATCCGTCTCGACCAGGCGGGCATCGGGATTGAGCGATTTCACCACCGCGCGCACGGCGCCGAGCTTCTGCGCGTCCACCGCCGAAATCTTGTTGAGCACGATCACGTCGGCGAACTCGATCTGGTCGGTGAGGAGATCCACCAGGGTGCGATTGTCCTCCTCTCCCGCGGTTTCGCCCCGGTCGCGCAGGAAGTCGCGGGAGCCGAAATCCTTGAGCAGATTGGCCGCGTCCACCACCGTCACCATGGTGTCGAGCCGGGCGATGTCGGAAAGGGAGAGGCCCTGCTCGTCGCGGAAATCGAATGTGGCGGCGATGGGCAGCGGCTCCGCGATGCCGGTGGATTCGATGAGCAGGTAATCGAAGCGGCCTTCGTCGGAAAGGCGGCGCACCTCCGTCAGCAGGTCGTCGCGGAGCGTGCAGCAGATGCAGCCGTTGGTCATCTCCACCAGCCGTTCCTGGGTGTGGGAGAGATTGGCGCCAACGGCGCGCACCAGCTCGGCATCGATATTCACCTCGCTCATGTCGTTGACGATCACCGCCACCTTGAGCCCCTCGCGGTTGGCGAGGATGTGGTTCAGCAGCGTCGTCTTTCCCGAGCCCAGAAAGCCCGACAGGACCGTGACCGGAAGGCGGTTCTCAAGCACGCCCATTCTCCCTGTTGCCCGGCGGGGGAGCACCCACGCCGCATATGATATGATATATTGTATCATTATCAGGATGAGGGCGGTTCGCAAGGGCTACTCCACGACGGCCACAGGGCGCGCCCGGAGCGTACCGGGGCACGCCCGGTGGTTTCAGCATGGTGCTCACGGGGGCTCCGGCCTGGGCGCGCGGGCCCGGCGCCCCCCTTTACCGCCGCCGGAAGGAGCGCGCTTGTCGGAAAAACCCGACAGGCAGCCAGCGCCAAAGCCTGCCTCTCAAATTTCCATTCGTCGAAAAATCCGACACATAAAAATCGCGCCGCAACGCGTTGAAATCATGCTGCATGAGCGAATTTTGTGCAGATAAAAATACGTATTTTCAATATTTTACGATCTTCCGCACTGCACCGTGCGCGACATGCACAAAATTTGCGTTTGCCGGCTGTTGACGGAAAAGTCCGACAGGCTCTAGCGTCACCCCATCGCAGCCAGAGCCGAAGGGGACTTCCAGATGTCCGCACCTCTCGACCGGCGCCGCGCGACGGGCATGATGCTCGCCGCGGGGGCCGCCGCGTTCGCCTTTCTCGCTTCCCCCGCCCGCGCCGCCGATGACGTGCTGGTGGGCGTGATCCAGCCGCTTTCCGGCCCCAACGCCCAGTTCGGCATCGGCTCCCAGCGCGGCACCGAGCTTGCCGCCGAGATCATCAACGCGGCGGGCGGCATCAAGGCCCTGGGCGGCGCCAAGATCAAGCTGGTGGCCGCCGACGTGCCCACCCCCAACACCGCCGCCGCCGCCACCCAGCGCCTCATCTCCCAGAACGGCGTGAGCGCCGTGGTGGGGGCCTTCGTCTCCTCCACCACCCTTGCCGCATCCGAGGTCACCGAGCGCGCGCAGATCCCGCTCGTCACCTTCGCCTTCGCCGACCAGATCACCGGCCGCGGCTACGATTACGTGTTCCAGGTCTCGCCCAAGGGCACCGTGTTCGGCGAGGCCCAGTTCGACTATGCCACCGCCATCGCCAAGGCGGCGGGCGAGAAGATCGACAAGATCGCCATCCTCTACGAGGACACCGCCTATGGCACCGCCCAGGCCAAGGGCCTGCGCGAAGCGGCCAAGAAGGCCGGCGTCGAGATCGTGCTGGACGAGGCCTATCCGCTCGGCATCACCGACGTGTCGCCGCTGGTGAACAAGCTGCGCGCCTCCGGCGCCCAGATGGCCTTCCCCGTCTCCTATCTCAACGACAGCCTGCTCATCATCCGCGCCCTGCGCCAGCAGAACATCGACATTCCGGTGATCGGCGGCGCCGCCGGCTACATCATCCCCGACTTCAAGAAGGGCCTCGGCGAGTATGCGGAAGGCGTGCTCTCGGTGGCGGCGGCCTCGGGCGACCTGATCCCCGACCTCGCCAAGAAGTACAAGGAGAAATACGGCACCTTCATCACCCACGAGGCGCTCATCCACGCGGCGGCCCTCGATGCGGTGGCCAAGGCCATGGAGAAGGCCAAGTCCTCCGACCCGCAGAAGGTGCGCGACGCCCTCGCCACGCTGGATTACTGCGGCGACCTCGCCGCCGGCGTGCCGGGCGGCTGCATCAAGTTCGACAAGACCGGCCTCAACACGTCTTCCTTCCCCGTCATGGTGCAGTGGCGCGGCGACCAGCCGGTCACCGTCTATCCGCCCAAGGCGGCGAAGGAAAAGCCCATCTGGCGGGGCAAGACGGTGGAGTGACGCCGTCGCGCACCTGACCGGCGACCCGGACGGCGACATCCCGCCGCCCCGCCAGCCGCCGCCCGGGCCACCCCCCGGGCGAAACGGCGGGGAGAGGGCTCCCCCTGCCCCTCCCCGCCTCCAAAGAAACCGCCCCCGCGACCGCGGGGATTCTCCCTCCAGCAGCAAGGGCACGCATGTTCCAGGCTCTCGTGGACGGCATCCTGCTCGGCGGCGTCTATGGCGTCATCTCGACGGGGCTGTCGCTCGTCTTCGGCGTTCTCGGCGTCGTCAATTTTGCCCATGCCGAATTCCTCATGCTCGGCATGTACGTGGCCTGGTTCGCATGGCGCTACCTCGGCCTCGACCCCATGCTCGGGTCGGTGCTCTCCTTCGTCATCGTGTTCGGGGTGGGCTACCTCGTCCAGCGCACGCTGGTGCAGCGGGTGCTGAAGGCGCCCCCGGCGGCTCAGGTGTTCCTCACCGTCGGCCTCATGATCGTCATCGAGAACGCGGCGCTGATGGTGTTCGGCTCCGATTACCGCTCGGTGAGCGTGCCCTACCAGGTGGAGGGCTTCCGGCTCGGCGACATCTTCGTGGGCGCGCCCTATCTCTATGCGTTCGCCGCCGCCGTGGTGCTCGCCGCCGCGCTGTGGCTGTTCCTGGAGCGCTCCTGGACCGGCCGCGCCATCCGCGCCGTGGCGCAGGACCCCATGGCCGCGACCCTGGTGGGCGTGGACACCAAGCGCACCTATGCGATGGCCTTCGGCCTCGGCGTGGCGCTCACCGCCTTCGGCGGCGCGGTCATTCTGCCCTACATCACGGTCAGCCCCACGGTGGGCGGGCAGTTCGTGGTGCTCATGTTCACGGTGGTGGTGCTGGGCGGCCTCGGCTCGGTGGCGGGGGCGCTCGCGGGCGGCATCATGGTGGGCATCGTGCAGTCGCTGTCGGCGCTCGTGTTCCCCATCCAGCTCCAGAACCTGTGCCTGTTCGTGATCTTCATCGCCGTTCTCGCCCTGCGCCCGCAGGGCCTCATCAAGGGCGCCTGAGCATGCGGAACCTTCTTTCCCCCTCCCGCGCGGCGCTGGTGCTGTTCTTCCTCGCCGCCGCCCTGCTGCCGCTGGTGCTCGACCCGCGCGGCCACATCCTGCGGGTGGCGGCCATGGTGCTGCTGTTCGCGGCCATGGCGCAGTCGTGGAACATCGTGGGCGGGCTCGCCAACCAGATCTCGCTCGGCCACGCCGCCTTCTTCGGCCTCGGGGCCTACACCTCCACGCTGCTGTTCCTGAAGCTCGGCGTCTCGCCCTGGATCGGCATGCTCGCGGGCGCCGTGGTGGCGGGCGTGGCGGCGGCGGCGCTCTCCATTCCCACCTTCCGGCTGAAGGGGCACTATTTCGCCCTCGCCACCCTCGCTTTCGCCGAGGTGATGCGCGTGATCGCCAACAGCTGGGCCGATGTGACCGGCGGGCCGGTGGGCCTGTCCATCCCCTTCATGGGCAGCCAGCCGGCGCTGTTCGCCTTCCGCTCGGTGGCCTCCTATTACTGGGTCATCCTGGTGCTGCTGGCGGTGGTGTGCCTGGTGTTCCACCTGCTGGCCTCGGGCGCCATCGGCTACCGCCTGCGCGCGGTGCGGGAGAATGAGGCGGCGGCCGAGGTCGCGGGCGTGGACACCTTCCGCGTGAAGCTCACGGCCAGCATCATCTCGGCGGCGCTCACCGCCATGTGCGGCACGGTGTTCGCGCAGTTCACCTTCTTCTTCGATCCCGATTCCATCTTCTCCCTGTCGGGCATCTCGGTGCGCATGGCCATGATCGCCATCGTCGGTGGGCTCGGCACCCTGGGCGGGCCGCTGGTGGGCGCGCTGTTCCTGATCCCGCTGGAGGAAGTGGCGAACGCGGCGCTGTCGTCCGAGGCGGCGGGCCTCTCGCAGTTCGCGTTCGGCGTCATCCTCATCGCCGCCATCCTCATCGAGCCGCGCGGGCTGATGGCCTTCCGGCCGAAGGCGCGCCGCGCCGCCGCGACGGGAGCCTGAGCCATGCAGCCTCTCCTGCAAGCCGATGCCATCTGCGTCACCTTCGGCGGCCTCAAGGCGGTGGACGGCGTCTCCTTCACCCTCGGCGCCGGCGAGATCGTCGGGCTCATCGGCCCCAACGGCGCGGGCAAGACCACGCTGTTCAACGCCCTGGTGGGGCTCCAGCCCCTCACCTCGGGCGCCGTGCGGCTGGGCGGGGAGACCGTCTCCGGCCTCAAGCCCCACAAGGTGGCGCGCCTGGGCATGACCAAGACCTTCCAGAACGCCGCCCTGTTCCCGGACATGAGCGTGAAGGAGAACGTGACCACCGCCGCCCTGCTGCGCCACGACCTGAAGGGCGCGCGCGCCAAGGCGGACGCGGTGCTCGCCAAGCTCGACCTGATGCCCATCGCGGATGCCGACGTGTCGGACCTCACCTTCCCCCAGAAGGCGCTGGTGGAGATGGCCCGCGCGCTCGCCACCGAGCCCCGCGTGCTGCTGCTCGACGAGGTGATGGCGGCGCTGACCCCCACCGAGATGGACGAGGTGATGGACGTGATCCGCGCGCTGAAGGCCGAGGGCCTGAGCTTCCTGGTGGTGGAGCACCACATGCGGGCCATCATGGCCCTGTGCGACCGGCTGCTGGCGGTGAACTTCGGCCGCCTCATCTGCGATGGCGCGCCGGCCGAGGTCGCCGCCCACCCCCAGGTGATCGAGGCCTATCTCGGCCACGGCGCCGCCGGCAAGGAGGCCGCTCATGCTTGAGGTCCGCGAGCTTTCCGCCGCCTATGGCGGGCCGGACGTGCTGCACGCCGTCAGCCTCGACGTGAACGCGGGCGAGACGGTGGCCGTGCTCGGCGCCAACACCGCCGGCAAGACCACGCTGCTGCGCGCCGTCTCCGGCCTCGTGGCCAAGGCGCGCGGGCACATCGCCTTCGAGGGCGCCGAGCTCATCGGCCGCCCCGCCCACACCATCCCGGTGCTGGGCATCGGCCACGTGCCGGAAGGGCGCCACGTGTTCCCGCGCATGACCACGCTGGACAACCTCAAGATGGGCGCCTTCTTCCATCGCGGCGCCAAGGACATCGCCGAGCGCATGGAGCGGGTGTTCACCCTGTTCCCCCGCCTGCGGGAGCGGCAGGCGCAGATGGCGGGCTCCATGTCCGGCGGCGAGCAGCAGATGGTTTCCATCGGCCGCGCGCTCATGGGCAACCCGCGCCTGCTGCTGCTCGACGAGCCGAGCCACGGCCTCGCGCCCATCGTGGTGGACGAGCTGCACGCCGCCATCGGCGAGATCAACCGCCAGGGGGTCGCGGTGCTGCTGGTGGAGCAGAACGCGGTGCTGGCGCTCTCGGTCGCCCATCGCGGCTACGTGCTGGAGGCGGGCCGCGTGGTGCTCTCCGGCACCGCGCAGGCGCTCGCCGCCGATCCCGGCGTGAAGCGCGCCTATCTCGGCGTGTGACGGCGCGCCGCCCCAAGCTCCAAGGAGACAGACATGAAAGTGAAAGCCGGCGTGGCCCAGGTGGGCGCGGTGCCGTTCGACGTGGAAGCCTCCCTCGCCAAGGCGGAAGCCTGGATCGCCAAGGCGGGCGCCGAGGGCTGCGAGATCGTGGTGTTCCCGGAAGCCTTCCTCTCCGTCTACCCCAAGGGGTCGGACTTCGACATCTCCATCGGCGTGCGCACCGTGCGCGGGCGCGAGGAGTTCCGCCGCTATTTCGACGCTTCCATCACCGTGCCCGGCCCGGAGACCGAGCGCCTCGGCGCGGCCGCGGCGGCGGCGGGCACCTATCTGGTGATCGGCGTGATGGAGCGCGACCTCGGCACCATGTACTGCACCGCCCTGTTCTTCGGGCCGGACGGCACGCTGCTGGGCAAGCACCGCAAGCTCATGCCCACCGCCGGCGAGCGCCTCGCCTGGGGCTTCGGCGACGGCTCCACCCTGCCGGTGTTCGACACGCCCATCGGCAAGATCGGCGCCGTGATCTGCTGGGAGAACTACATGCCCATGCTGCGCATGGCCATGTACGCCAAGGGCATCTCGCTCTATTGCGCCCCCACCGCCGACGACCGCGAGACCTGGCTGCCCACCATGCGCCATATCGCGATGGAAGGCCGCTGCTTCGTGCTCACCACCTGCCAGGTGATCTCGCGCGCCGCCTTCCCCGAGGATTACCGCTGCACGGTCTCCAACGATCCAGAAAGCACCCTAATGCGCGGCGGGGCGGCCATCATCGATCCCCTGGGCAGGGTGGTGGCGGGGCCGGTATTCGACGAGGAATGCCTGCTCACCGCCGAGCTGGACATGGACGAGCTGGCCCGCGCCAAGTTCGATTTCGATGTCGCCGGCCACTATGCCCGGCCGGACGTGTTCACCCTCACCGTGAACGAGGCGCCTCAGAAGGCGGTGAGCATCAAGGGTTGAGACCGCGCGGCGCCTGAGCGAACGCCGCCCGGCGCCGGCCGAACACCGGGGCCGACGGCATGAACCCGCGTCCTGGGCTCATCCGCCGCGCAATCAGGGAGTGCGCCGGGGACGGAATCCCACCATTCTCGCGGTTCGGACCTGAGGGGCCGCGCCGCGAGAGACGCGCATCATGGACATGGAAGACAAGCTCGCAAAGATCGGCATCACCGGAAAGCTCTTCAAGCTCTACCTCGCCGCCGTGGAGCTGGGGGAGGCCCCGGTGCAGGAGGTGGCGGCCCGCGCCGGCCTCGCCCGCACCACCGCCTATGACGTGCTCCAGCGCCTGGAGCAGGAGGAGCTCATCCGCATCGAGGAGCGCGCCGGCCGCCGGTTCGTCGTCGCGGAAGACCCGGTGGGCATGCTCCAGCGCCTGGAGCTGCGCCGCCAGGTGATCTCGGACGTGATGCCGCAGATCCGCTCCCTCTACAATCGCGCCAAGGGCAAGCCGCAGATCCGCTTTTACGAGGGCGAGGAGGGCATCAACACCGTGCTCTGGGACACCCTGACCTGCCAGAGCAAGACCCTGTGCGGCTTCCTCTCCATGAACGAGCTGATCGAGACCCCCGGCCTCGGCGAGATGGACGTCTATATCTCCGAGCGGGTGAAGCGGGGCATCACGCTGAAGGTGCTGCGCTCGCGCATCAAGGACGTGGAGAAGATCTGGCCCACCGGCCACGAGCAGCTGCGCGAGCTGCGCTACACGCCCGATCCCATCACCCTCGGCATCACCCAGTATATCTACGACGACAAGGTCTCCATCATCTCCTCCAAGCAGGAGAATTACGGTCTCATCATCGAGAGCGAGGAGTTCGCCCGCCTGCAATCGGTGATGTTCGAGACCCTGTGGGCCATCTCCACCCCGGCGGTGCCGGAGGTGGACGCCGAGGCCACGGCGCCCCCCGCCGGCCCCGCGCCCAAGGCCGCGCTCAAGGCCCGGCGCGGCAAGCGCGCGGCGGGCATCGCCTGAGGACACGGGTTGCGGCGCGCGGGAAAAGCGCGCCGGGGGCCCTTCAACGCAGGCGGCGAACTTGCCAATGTGGGCGACGCGGCAACACGCACCGCCCGAAAGACGCCCGCGGAGGAACGCCCCTTATGAATGCCCCCATACCGCCTGCCCTTCCGCTCTCGGCCGAGGAGGCCATCCGCACCCGCCGCTCGGTGCGCGCCTTCCTGCCCACGCCGGTGCCGCGGGAGACGGTCACCCGCATCCTGGAGCTGGCGGCCCGCGCGCCCAGCGGGTCCAACATCCAGCCCTGGCAGGTGCTGGCGCTTGATGGCGCGCCGCTGCAGGCGCTCAAGGAGGAGTTGCACGCCCTCGCCCTCTTCGGCGACGCGGGGGAGGAGGAATATCCCTATTACCCCCCCACCTGGCGTGAGCCCTATATCGGCCGCCGCCGCGCGCTGGGCTGGGCGCTCTACGGCTCGGTCGGCATCGCCCGCGGCGAGAAGGAGAAGATGGCCCTCCAGCAGGCCCGCAACTTCCTCTTCTTCGACGCCCCGGTGGGCCTCTTCTTCACCATCGACCGCGACCTGCAGCTCGGCTCCTGGCTGGACTACGGCATGTTCCTGCAGAACATCATGATCGCCGCGCGCGGCCTGGGGCTCGACACCTGCCCGCAGGGCGCCTTCAACGGCTATAACAGGGTGATCGCCGAGCGGCTCGCCATTCCGCCGGAACGCATGCTGGTGTGCGGCATGGCCCTCGGCCACGCCGATCCGAGCGCCCCGGTGAACGCCTTCCCCACCGTGCGCGAGCCGGTGGAGGGCTTCACGCGCTTCGTGGAGGCGCTGGCCTTTGGTTAAGCCCGCGCGGCGCTTGAGCGGACCCACTCGGCACCGGTCGAAGGCCGGGCCGCCGGCATGACGCCAAGGCCGCGCGGCATCCCGGCGGAACCCGTCCGGCGCCGGTCGAAGGCCGGGGCCGCCGGCGTGACGGCGCCGCTCACATCATCGCGCGCAGCAGGCCGATGCCGGCGAGCAGCGCCACCACCAGAACCGGCGGCGCCTGCCAGCGCGTGAGCAGCAGGAAGCCCGCGAGGGCCAGGGCGAAATCGGCCGGCGCGTGCACCGCGCCGGTCCACACGGGATCGTAGAGCGCGGCGCCGAGGATGCCGACCACCGCCGCATTGGCCCCGCGCATGGCCGCCTGCGCCGCCGGGCGCGCCCGAAGCCCGTCCCAGAAGGGCAGCATCCCCGTCACCAGCAGCAGGCCGGGCAGGAACACCGCCACCAGCGCCAGCGCCGCGCCGGCGATGCCGTGGGGCGCCGGCCCCATGATGGCGCCGAGATAGGCGGCGAAAGTGAAGAGCGGCCCCGGCACCGCCTGGGCCAGCCCGTAGCCCGCCAGGAACGTCTCCGGGCTCACCCAGCCGGGCGCCACCACCGCCGCCTGGAGCAGCGGCAGCACCACATGGCCACCGCCGAACACCAGCGCGCCGGAGCGGTAGAACGCCTCGAACACCGCCACCGCGTGCGCGCCCCCCGCCAGCAGCGGAGGCACCGCAAGCAAGAGCGCGAACAGCATGAGCAGCACGACGCCAAGGCGGCGCGATACCGGCACCGCCAACGCCGTGGCGCTCGCCAGCGCCTCGCTCCGGCACAGCCGCGCGCCCGCCAGCGCGCCGAGGGCGATGGCGCCGATCTGCCCCACCGCGCCCCCCGCGAACACCACCAGCAGCACGGCGGCAAGGGCGATGGCCGCCCGCGTGCGGTCCGGCGCCAGGGTGCGGGCCATGCCCCACACCGCCTGCGCCACCACCGCCACCGCCACCAGCTTCAGCCCGTGCAGCACGCCCGCCGCCAGGGGCCCCTCCAACGCCGCGGCGCCGAGGGCGAAGAGCACCAGCACCGCCGCCGAGGGCATGGTGAAGGCGAACCAGGCCGCGAGCCCGCCCAGCAGCCCGCCGCCGCGCAGCAGCCCGAGCGTGAAGCCGAGCTGGCTCGACGCCGGCCCCGGCAGGAACTGGCACAGGGCCACGAGATCGGCGAAGCCGGCCTCGTCGATCCAGCGGCGCCGGAGCACCAGCTCGTCGCGGAAATAACCGATGTGGGCGATGGGTCCGCCGAAGGAGGTGAGGCCCAGCTTCAGGAAGGCGCCGAACACCTCGGCCACGGAGCCGGCGGGGCGGGGCATGGCGCTGTCTGTGCGCATCGAAGAGGAACTCCGGCCGGCAGGCGCCGCCCACACGGAAGGACGGCGGAGCTGCCGCTTTCATCGCATCTCGATATCGATTTCCGATATCGATGTCCACGCCGGAAGCCCCCGCCTCCTCCTTCCCCCGCGATGGGCTCAGGCCTCGGGCGCCGCGCCGCTCTCCCCCTCATGGGCGTGGAAGCGGCAGGCGCCGTGATCCGCCAGCACCTCGATGACGCGGCATTCGGCCACCCGGCCGTGGCTGCATTCGCCCACCATGCGCTCCAGCTCCGCCTCCAGCGCCCTGAGGGCGGCGATGCGCCGGCGCACCTCGTCCAGCCGCCCGCGCGCGATCTCGTCCGCCGCCGCGCAGGAGTGGTCTGGGCGATCCTGGAGCTGCAACAGCTCGCGGATGGATTCGATCTCGAACCCCAGCTCCCGCGCGTGGCGGATGAAGGCGAGCCGCTTCAGGTCCCCCGGCCCGTAGAGGCGCCGGTTGCCCTCGGTGCGCGCGGTGGGCGGCATGAGGCCGATCTGCTCGTAGAAGCGGATGGTGGGCACCTTCACGCCGCTCGCCTGCGCCGCAGCGCCGATGGATACGCCCGCGCTCATTTTCCGGGTCTCCCCCTCTTGCTCCTCTAGTCGCTAGAGGATGTAGGGTGCACGCGACCTGAGGGAAAGGGCTGCATCATGAACGCTCCCATCGTGCAGAGCCGGTTTCGCGTTGCCGGCATGGACTGCGCGTCATGCGCCACGAAGATCGACGGCGCCGCCCGGCGCATCGCCGGCGTCACCGATGTGTCGGTGTCGGTCACGGCCGGCACCATGACGCTTCATCACGCGCCGGAGGCGGATCTCGCCCGGCTGGAGGAGAAGCTCGGCGCGCTCGGCTACACCATCGCGCCGCTCGCGCCCCCGGCCGGCGGTCCGGAGGCGCGCGACCATGACCACGGCGATGCCTGCTGCTCCGGCCACGATCACGGACCGAGCCACGATCATGACCATGACCACGGTGCGGGCGCGGGCGCTGAGCACGCGGACGGCGGCCACAGCCATGAGGTGATCGACGGGCCCTGGTGGCGCTCGGCGAAGGCGCGGCTCACCATGGCGAGCGGCCTCGCGCTCGGCGCCGCCTTCGGCGCGGGCATGCTGCTGCCGCAGCTCGGCACGCCGCTGTTCGTCCTCGCCATGCTGGTGGGGCTCGTGCCCATCGCCCGGCGCGCCTTCGCGGCGGCGGGCGACGGCATGCCCTTCACCATCGAGATGCTCATGACCATCGCGGCCGTGGGCGCCGTGGCTATCGGCGCGGCGGAGGAAGCGGCGGCGGTGGTGTTCCTGTTCCTGGTGGGCGAGCTGCTGGAAGGCGTCGCCGCGGGGCGGGCGCGCGCCTCCATCGCCTCGCTCACCGATCTCGTGCCCAAGACCGCCCTGGTGGAGCGCGACGGCGCGACGCGCGAGGTGAGCGCGGACAGCCTCGCCATCGGCGAGGTCATCCTCGTGCGGCCGGGCGACCGCATTCCCGCCGACGGCGTCATCGTGGCCGGCGAGAGCGCCATCGACGAAGCGCCGGTGACCGGCGAGAGCATCCCCGTGCGCAAGGGCACGGACGCCACGGTGTTCGCCGGCACGGTCAACGGCGATGCCGCCCTGCGCGTGAGGGTGAGCGCCGCCGCCGCCGACAACACCATCGCCCGCGTGGTGCGGCTGGTGGAGGAGGCGCAGGAGAAGAAGGCCCCCACCGAGCGCTTCATCGACCGCTTCGCGCGCTATTACACCCCGGCCGTGCTCGCCGTGGGCGCGCTGGTGGCGGTGGTGCCGCCGCTCGCCTTCGGCGCGGGATGGGACGAGTGGATCTACAAGGGCCTCGCCATCCTGCTCATCGGCTGCCCGTGCGCCCTCGTCATCTCCACCCCCGCCGCCATCGCCGCCGGCCTCTCGGCGGGCGCCCGGCGCGGCCTGCTCATGAAGGGCGGCGCGGTGCTGGAGACCTTCCGCAAGGTGACTACCGTCTGCTTCGACAAGACCGGGACCCTCACCGCCGGCAAGCCGCAGGTGACGGACATCCTGCCCCTCGCTTTGCCGAAGGAAGAGGTTCTGCGCTTTGCTGCGGCGCTGGAGACGGGATCGAGCCACCCCCTCGCCCGCGCCATCCTGGAGCGGGCGGCGGCGGACGGCCTCGCCGTGCCGCCGGCCGACGAGGCGAAGGCGCTGGGCGGCAAGGGCGTGAGCGCGCGGGTGGAAGGCCGCGCCGTGTTCCTCGGCTCGCCCGCGGCGGCGGAGGAACTGGCGCCGGCCGACGAGGCCGTGGGCCTTGCCGTCGCCACCCTCAACGACGAGGGCAAGACCGTCTCGCTGCTGGTGGTGGACGGGATTCTGGCCGGCGCCCTCGCCCTGCGCGACGAGCCGCGCCCCGACGCGGCCTCCGCGCTCCAGACGCTGAAGGCCCGGCACATCTCCACCCTCATGCTCACGGGCGACAACCGGCGCACGGCGGAGGCGGTGGGTGCACGCCTCGGCATCGCCGTCAGGGCCGAGCTGCTGCCGGCCGACAAGCAGCGCATCGTCGGCGAGCTGAAGGCCGCCGGCGCCGTGGTGGCCAAGGTGGGCGACGGCATCAACGACGCCCCGGCGCTGGCCACCGCGGACATCGGCATCGCCATGGGCGGCGGCACCGACGTGGCGCTGGAGACCGCCGACGCGGCGGCCCTTCACGCGCGGGTGCGGGACATTCCCGACATGATCGAGCTGTCCCGCCGCACCATGGGCAACATCCACCAGAACATCGCCATCGCCCTCGGACTCAAGGCGGTGTTCCTGGTGACGACGGTGGCGGGCATCACCGGCCTGTGGCCCGCCATCCTGGCCGATACCGGCGCGACCGTGCTGGTGACGCTGAACGCCCTGCGCCTCCTCTCCTTCCGCCCGGAATGAGGCAGCGCCGGCCAGGGGTGAAAAGCCCCGGATGAAAAAGCGAAAGGCCGGCGGGGATTCCCGCCGGCCTTTCCGTTTCCCGGCCTCTCGGCCATCAGAGCGCGGTCAGCGGCCCGGCACGATGGCCCCGATGGAGGCGTCGATGACGCTGCTCTCCCGGTCGCGGGCATTGACGATGCGGAAGTACAGCAGCTTCACCACGTCCATGATGAGCATCCACACCAGGCAGTAGGCCCACACCACGCCGATCAGCAGCCACGGCAGCGCCGGCATGAACCAGCCGAAGGCGCACATGAGAATGGCGAACACCTGCGTGCCCATCACCGCCGCCAGCACCTGCCAGCTCGGATAGGGCGGCAGGAACAGCGTGCCCTGCACGCGCGAGACGAAGAACAGCAGGTGCCCGCCCGCCGCCAGTTGCAGGAACAGCATGGTCTGCACATGGGACTGGTCCATGGGCAGGATGGCCTTCAGCTCGGGGCTGTGCATCCAGAACATGCCCAGCATCACGATGCCGAAGCTCTGCACCAGCGCCATGATGCCCATGACGGTGGAGAAGGAGATGATGCGGTGCATGTTCCACCGCACCGGCTTGTCCTGCACCTTCACGTTGTCATAGGCGATGGTCATGATGGGGATGTCATCCAGTAGAGCCTGGAAGACGATCATGATCGCGGTGAGCGGCATGAAGTTGTAGACGAGATACGTCAGCACCACGACCAGCATGATGTTGAGCGTCATCGCGATGCGATAGTAGATGTAGCTCGTGATCCGCTCGAAGATCGCCCGCGCCTCCATGATGGCGTGGATGATGGTCGAGAGGCCCGGCGCGGTGAGGATGAGCGCCGCCGCGCTGCGGGCGGCATCGGTGGCGCCGGAAACCGCCACACCGCAGTCCGCCTGCTTCAGGGCCGGGGCGTCGTTCACGCCGTCGCCGGTCATGGCGACGATGTGGCCGCGCTCCTGGAGCGCCTTCACGATCTGGAACTTGTGCTCGGGGAACACGCGGCCGAAGCCGTCGGCCACCTCCACCGCGCGGGCGGCATCGATGGCGATGTGCTCGGGGCTGGAATCCTTGCCGAACACGTCGCTCGCCACCAGCAGGCGGTCGCCGAGGCCGAGCTGGCGGGAGATCTCGCTGCCGATGGCCACGTCGTCGCCGGTCACCATCTTCACGCTCACGCCCAGTTCCTTGGCGCGGGCGATGGTCTCGGCAGCGTCGGGGCGCGGCGGGTCGAGCATGGGCAGGAGGCCGAGCAGCGTCCACGTTTGCCCGTCCTGCGAGCGGGCGACGCCCAGCGCGCGGGTGCCGCTGCGGGCGAGGTTGTCCACGGCGGCGAAATAGTCCTTCGCGCTCTCGGGGGAGAAGCCGCACAGGGCCGCCATCACCTGCGGCGCGCCCTTGGCGTAGTGCACGGTCTCGCCCGCCGGGGTGGTGACCGTGGCCGCCGTCTTCTTGTTCACCGGATCGAAGGGCGTGAAGTCCACCGGCTTGTACTGGTCGAGGACCTTGGGATCCTTCACCGCCGCCAGCACCGCCTTGTCGATGGCGTCGTCGCTCTGCTTCTGCGAGGCGAGCGCCGCCCCGAGGATCAGCTCGTCCGGCGCCGCCCCGGCCCAGGGGATGGGCGCCTGCAGGGTGAGCTGGTTCATGGTGAGCGTGCCGGTCTTGTCCGAGCACAGCACGTCCACGCCCGCCAGTTCCTCGATGGCCGACAGGCGCGAGACGATGGCCTGCCGCTTCGACAGCGCCAGCGCGCCGAGCGCCATGGTCACCGACATCACCGCCGGCGTCGCCACCGGCACCGAGGCCACCAGCAGCACCAGCACGAGCTGCACGATGGAGCCGGCATGCTGCCATTCCCAATGCCCGTCGGCGACCACGTCGCGGTGCACCTGGGCGAACACCAGCACCAGCGCCAGGATCACCGAGAGCACGATGAGGAAGTCGCCCATCTGCAGCACGGCCTTCTCGGCGTGCGACTTGGAGCCGGCGGCGGCCACCAGCTTCGCGGTGCGGCCGAAGAAGGTGTTGTTGCCGGTGGCGGTGACGAGGCCCGTCATGGAGCCCTGGCGCACGATGGAGCCGGAATAGCCGCTGTCGCCCACATGCTTGGAAACGGGCAGGGATTCGCCCGTCAGCGCCGCTTGGTCCACGGAGAGATACTTGCCGTCGGTCAGGATCACGTCGGCCGGCAGGGTGTCGCCGCCGGCCACGCTCACCACGTCGCCGGGCACCAGCTCGGCGGTGTCCACGGTCGCCCACTGGCCGCCACGCAGCACGCGGGCCTTGAGCGCGAGGCCCTTCTTGAGGGCGGCCAGCGCGCTCGCCGCCTTGCTGTCCTGCCAGAAGCCGACGAGGGCGTTGTACAGCAGCAGGCCCATCACCACCGCAAAATCGGGCCAGTCGAACCGCAGCAGCGAGAGCAGCGCCGCCGCCTCGATCATCCACGGGATGGGGCCCCAGAAATAGCCCAGCAGCTTCTGCCAGCGGCTTTCTTCGTGGGCGGCGATGGCGTTGGGGCCGTATTTCTCCTGCCGGGTCTTCACCTCATCGGTGGAGAGGCCCTGCGGCGAGCTGCCGAGTTCCGCGAACTTCGCCGCCAGCGCCGCCGCGTCCAGCGGCCCGGAGCCTCCGGACGAAGATCTCTCGCCCGATTGCGCCTGCGGCGGCGCTCCCGCGGCCGCCGCCGCGGCCACTTGCATCTGAGACATGTCCACCCCCGTTGTCGCGCGTCGTCAGCCGCGCATGCAACCCATGATGAGACAAGCACAGGACCGTTTATTTGACATCCAGCAAAGGCCCAGCCGCAAACATGCGGATGAGCCAATAATTGGCACCTTTCGAGCGCAGTGAAGCCCGCATCGTCTATCCCATCCAGGATCATTACGATGGGTCACATGCCGATCAGCATGATCCAGCCCGCCGCCAGCACCATGCAGGCCAGCGCCACCGGCACGCCGGCGCGGGCGAACTCGCCGAACGAGATGCGGATGCCGCAGACCGCCGCCTGCTCCACCACGATGATGCCGGCAAGGCTGCCGAACACGATGAGATTGCTGGAAAAGCCCGTGCCCAGCGCCAGCGCGGCGCCGAGCGCGTCGGCGCGGGCGGCGCTGCCGCCCGCATCCAGGAACGGCACCAGCAGCATCACCGCCGGATTGTTGCCCACGATGTTGCTGAGCACCCCCGAGACGAGGAACAGCGAGAGCGGATCGTTGAGATTGACGCCGGCTTCGCGCATGCCGTCCAGCAGGGTCTGCGGCAGGCCGGTCGAGGCCATGGCCGCATTGACGACGAACAGGCCCATGATGAGCAGCAGAAGGTTGCCGTCCACGTGCTTCAGCATGTCGCTCGACGCGATCTGCCGGTTGATGAGCAGCACGCCGGCCGCGCCGAGGGCGATCAGGTCGCGCGGCCAGTCGCTGACCACGAACGCCAGCACCACCAGGAAGGTGGCGAGCGCCGCCTTCAGCGTCTCCGCCTTGTCCAGGGTCGGCGCGGAGAGGGTGGCGGCCACGGGGTGCTCCCCCTCCCGCTGCGGCGCCGTCCATCGCCCGCGGTAGAGCCACACGACGACGAGCCAGACCAGGGGCAGCGAGAGCAGCGCCGGCACCGCCGCCACCATGAGGAAGCCGTTGAACGACAGGCCGAGCTGCTGGGCCGCGATCATGTTCTGCGGGCTGCCGATGAGCGTGCCGGAGGAGCCGGTGTTGGCGGCGAAGCAGAAGGCCAGCAGGAACGGCACCGGGTTCAGCCCCCGCGCCAGCGTGACCGAGACCAGAAGCGGCGTCATCGCCACCACCACCACGTCGTTGGTGAGCACCGCCGAGAGCAGGCCGCCCACCGCGATCAGCACCGCCAGAAGCGCGGGGGCGCTGACGGGCAGCATCGCCACCTTCTGCGCGGTCCAGCCGTAGAAGCCCGAGACCACGAACGCCGCCGACACCACCATCAGCCCGAACAGCATGCCGACCGAGCTGTAATCGATGGAATCCCACGCCGCCTTGGCGCTGATGCTGCCCGCCACCATCATGGCCAGCGCGCCGACGATGGCGGCGCCCGTGCGGTCCACCTTGAACCCCGGCAGCTTGCCGAAGCCCATCGCCACATAGACCACGAGGAAGATGAGAAGGGTGATGCCCATGGACCCCGCCACTGATGGTGCGGGCTCCGGGCCGCACCGAAAAACGCCCGCCGGCGGCACCTGGAGCATTTTCCGCTCCAGGTTATCGAGACTACGCATTTTCTTCACGCGAACCGGTAGCCACTTCGCTTGAAAATGCTCTAGCCGGGCGCCGCGGGCGGGCGACAGTTTCACGATTCGCCAGAGCCGGAAATGCCGCTCCGGCGGCGGGCGCCGCCCTCAGGCCTTGCCCTTCTCCGCCTGCACGGCCTGGTGATACTCCCGCCGGATCTGGTCGAGATCCACGGTCGGCGCGGGCAGCTTCAGCTTCATCTCGTCCAGCGTCTCCTCGATGATCTTGGAGACGGCGAGGTTGCGGAACCACTTGTGGTTGGAGGGGATCACATACCACGGCGCATGCTTGGTGGAGCATTTCTCCAGCATGTCCTCATAGGCCGCGGTGTACTTGTCCCAGAAGGCGCGTTCCTTGTAGTCGGCGTCCGAGATCTTCCACTGGCGCGCCGGGTCGTCCAGCCGCTGGGCGAAGCGGGCAAGCTGCTCCTCGGGCGTGATGTAGAGGAAGAACTTGAGGATGGTGACGCCGGAGTCGGTCAGCATCTTCTCGAAGACGTTGATGAGGTCGTAGCGCTTGGACCACACCTCCTGCGGCACCAGATCGTGCACGCGCACCACCAGCACGTCCTCGTAGTGGGAGCGGTTGAACACCCCCACCTGGCCGAGGCCGGGCGTGTGGGGATGCACCCGCCACAGGAAGTCGTGCAGGCGCTCCTCCTCGGTGGGCTGCTTGAAGCCCTGCACATAGGTGCCCTGCGGGTTCATGGCCGCCATCACGTGCCAGCAGGTGCCGTCCTTGCCGGCGGCGTCGATGCCCTGCAGCACCACCAGCAGCGCGTGCTTCTTCTCGCCGTAAAGCTTCTGCTGGAGCTCGGCGAGGCGCGCGACGTTCTTGGCGAGGTCCTCCTTGGCCTGTTCGGAGGACGCGTAATCGCCATGGAAGGCGGCGTCCACGTCCTTCAGCCGAATGCGGGTGCCGGGTTCGACGACGAGCTTCTTGCGCAGGCCCATCCTGCTCTCCTCTTGTGTGACACGCCGCCACCCGCGCCGGAGGGCGACACTGGAAACGGCCTCGCCCACGCAAGCGGACGAGGCCAACTCGGATTCAACACTTTAGGGCACCGCTCCAATACACGGAAATACCGAGGCGCCCCTGCTTTCGCGTCAATATTGCTTCCCCAAGCCGGGGGTCAGGCCCGCAGCCGCTGGGTGACGAAGTGGATGGCCCGCAGGCGCGAAGCGGTGCGATGGCTGACGAGCCGCTCCACCATGATGCGCAGCGCGCTCAGGATGAAGGTCCACACCACGCAATAGGCGATGACGACGCCGACGGCCTCCCACGAGATGGCCGGCACGAACCAGCCGTAGGCGCACATCAGCATGGCCAGCACCTGGGTGGAGAGCAGCGCCGCCACCAGCGGCATGGCCGGGAACGGCGGCAGGAAGAACCACTTCTCCGAGCGCGTGACGAACAGCAGCAGGTGGCCACCGGTGACGAGCTGGAGGAACATCACCGTCTGCAGGTGGGTGGTGTCCGCAAGGCCCAGCATCTGCCCGTAGACGTGCCCCGCCGCGCTGTTGATGGCCCACATGCCGGCCAGCAGAAGCCCGAACGACTGCACCACAGAGAAGAAGCCCAGCGCCGCCGAGACCGAGAGGATGCGCGGCATCTTCCAGCGTATGGGTTGCTGGCTCACCGGCGTGTTGTCGTAGGCGATGGTCATGATCGGGATGTCGTCCAGGAGCGAGATGATGACGATCATGATCGCCGTGAGCGGCTGGAACCCGAGCAGGATGGTCGAGAGCACCACCAGGAACATGATGTCCATGGTCAGCGCCACGCGGTAGATGGTGTAGGTGGTGATGCGCCCGAAGATGCGGCGCGCCTCGTCGATGGCGCTGTTGATGACCGAGAGGCCCGGCGCCGTGAGGATGAGCGCCGCCGCGCCGCGGGCGGCATCGGTGGCGCCCGAGACCGCGGTGCCGCAATCGGCCTGCTTCAGGGCGGGGGCGTCGTTCACCCCGTCGCCGGTCATGGCGACGATGTGGCCGCGCGCCTGCAGCGACTTCACGATGGCGTATTTGTGCTCCGGGAACACGCGGGCGAAGCCGTCCGCGCGCTCGATGGCGTCGGAGATGTTGGCCGGCACGTGGTCCGGGTCCATGTCCTTCGGGAACACGTCGGAGGCGGTGAGGATGTTGGTGCCCATGCCGAGCTGGCGGGCGGTCTCGATGGCGATGGCGGTGTCGTCGCCGGTGATCATCTTCACCCGGACGCCCTTGACGCCCACCGCCTCCAGCGTGGCGCGGCTGTCGTCGCGCGGGGGGTCGAACATGGGCAGGATGCCGAGCAGCGACCAGGTGTTGCCGCCATCCTCCGAACGGGCGACGGCGAGCGCGCGGTTGCCCTTGGCGGCGAGCGCCGCCACCGTGTCGTTCACCTTGGCGGCGATGTCGGCGGCCGGCTTGGCGAGATCGACGATGGCCTGCGGCGCGCCCTTGGCGACGCTGACGAGGTTGCCCTTGGCGTCCTTCACGGTCGCCTGGGTGCGCTTGGTGACGGGATCGAAGGGCACGAAGGCGGTCTGGGTGTAGGTCTTCACCACCGCCGGGTCCTTCAGGCCCTCGATGACGGCGGTGTCGATGGCGTCGTGGTCCTCCGCCCGCGAGGCGAGGGCGCCGGCGAGGATCACATCCTGCCCGTCGGTGGCGGCGATGAGGATGGGCTCGCCGAGCTTGAGCTGGTTCTTGGTCAGCGTGCCCGTCTTGTCCGAGCACAGCACGTCCACGCCCGCCATCTCCTCGATGGATTCGAGGCGGGAGACGATGGCCTTCTGCTTGGAGAGCGCCAGCGCGCCCAGCGCCATGGTGACCGAGAACACCGCCGGCATGGCCACCGGAATGGACGCCACCAGCAGGATGAGCACGAACTGGAGGATGCCGAGGGCATCGTCCCACTTCCAGTCCTGCGCCACCACCGCCTTCTGCCACACCTCGGCGGCCACCAGGATGAGGGCCAGCACCACCGCCACGGCGATAAGGAAGTTGCCGATGTCGAACATGGCCTTCTGGGCGTGGCTCACCGCGCCCGCGCCGGCCACCAGCTTGGCGGTGCGGCCGAAGAAGGTGTTGCCGCCGGTGCCGATGACGACGCCCGCCATCTCGCCCTGCTTCACCACCGAGCCGGAATAGGCCCCGTCGCCCTCCTTCTTCGCCACCGGCAGGGATTCACCGGTGAGCGCGGACTGGTCGATGGCCGCGAAGCCGGCGCCGAACAGCCGCAGGTCCGCCGGCACCACCGCGCCGAGGCGCACCTTCACCACGTCGCCGGGCACGAGCTTGGCCGCGTCCACGTTCGCCCACTTGCCGTCGCGCAGCGCCGTGGCCTCGGGCGCGAGGCCCTTCTTCAGCGCCGCCAGCGCATTGGAGGCCTTGCTGTCCTGCCAGAAGTCGAGCGCCGCGTTGAAGACGAGCAGCGCCGCGATGACCGTGAAATCCTGCCAGTGGCCAAGGATGGCCGAGACGATGGCCGCCGCCTCGATCATGTAGGCGATGGGCCCGGAGAAATAGCCGAACAGCCGCGAGATGAGGCTGCGCTCCTTGGCGATGATGGCGTTCGGCCCGTAGGTTTCGAGGCGCTTCTGCGCCTCCTGAGCGGTAAGGCCCATGTCGGTCTTCACGCCCAGGGTGCGGAACACCTGGTCCAGCGGCATCTTCTCCAGGTCCGGGCCGGCCTTGGCGGCGGCGTCCTGGCTTGGGGTGGAAGAGGTGGATGACACGGCGGACTGCTCCTTTCAGCGATGCGGACGCGACATGGGACGGCCGGGGCGGCGCGCCCCCCGCCGTCCCCGCTCAGGCGTGGGGGACGAGCGCCAGGGTGTGGCGCGCGATCATCAGTTCCTCGTTGGTGGGGATGACGAACGCCGCCGCCCTGCCGTCCGCGGTGGAGATGCGCGGGCCGTTGGCGGCGTTTGCGGCGGGGTCGAGCGTCAGCCCCAGCCACTCCAGGCGTTCCAGCACCCTGGCGCGCACCACGGCCGAGTTCTCGCCGATGCCGGCGGTGAAAACGAGCGCATCGAGCCCGCCCAGCAGCGCCGTGTAGGCGCCGATGAACTTCACCAAGGCGTAGACGAAATAATCCACCGCAAGCTTCGCCCGCGGGTCGGCGCTGTCCTGCAGCACCTTCATGTCGGAGCTGATGCCGGAGAGGCCGAGCAGGCCGGACTGGCCGTAGAGCGCCTTTTCCAGGGTCTCCTCGGTGTAGGCCCCGGTGCGCAGCAGGTAGAAGATCACATCCGCCGGCACGTCGCCGGAGCGGGAGGCCATGGGCAGGCCGGTGAGGCCGGCGAACGCCATGGAGGTCTCGATGCTCCTGCCATCGAGCATGGCGCAGACCGAGGCCCCGCCGCCGAGGTGGCAGGCGATCACCCGCCGCGCATCGGGCGCGAGCTTCGGCACCTGCCGGCTGATGTAGTCATAGGAAATGCCGTGGTAGCCCCAGTGGCGCACGCCGGTGTCGCGGGCCGCCCTGGGCAGGGCATAGACCTGCGCCACCTCGGGCATGGTGCGGTGGAAGGAGGTGTCGAACACCGCCACCTGCGGCAGGCCGGGGAAATCCTCGGCGATGGCCCGCGCCCCGCGCACATTGTAGGCCTGATGGGAGGGCTCCATCACGGCGAGCCCGTCCAGATAGTCGAGCACCTCGGGGGTGATGCGCGCCGGCCCGTCGAAGCGGCTGCCGCCCAGCACCACGCGGTGGCCGGCGGACACCACCTTGATGTTTGCCTCGTGCTGCTCCAGCCAGGTGATGATGTAGTTGAGCGCGTCCCGGTGGTGCAGCACCTGCCCCTCGCCCCACTCGTGGGCGTCGATAGGCTTGCCGTCGGGCTGCTTGGCCACGAAGTGTGGATCGGAGGACATGCCGTCCACCACGCCGCGGCACAGCAGGGTCGCCGCCGCATCGGCGGTGTAGGCGGCGAACTTGAGGCTGGTGGACCCGGAATTCACCACGAGAACGGCATCGGTCATGGCTCTGTCTGCTCCTGTCTCGGCTTCGGCGCCTGGGCGCCGCCGGCGCGCGGGCGGGGGTCAGTCGGCGGTGACGGGAAGGATGGCCTCGGGCTCGCGCTTCAGCGCATCGGCGTAGAGCACGGCGGCGGCGGCGGAGAAGCGCCGCGCGGCGGCGCTGTCGGCGCGGCTCGTCAGCATCACCGGCACCCGCGCGCCCACCACCAGGCCGGCGGTCTGGGCATCGGACATGAAGGCGAGGTTCTTGTAGACCATGTTGCCGGCCTCGATGTTCGGCACCAGCAGCACATCCGCCGCGCCGGCCACGGGCGAGACGATGTGCTTCACCTTCGCCGCCTCGGCGTCCACCGCCGCGTCGAGGTCGAGCGGCCCGTCGACGATGCCGCCCACGATCTGCCGCCGGTCGGCCATCTTGGCGAGGATAGCCCCGTCGAGGGTCGCGGCCATGCGGGTGCGCACCATCTCCACCGCCGCCAGCACCGCCACCTTGGGCGTCTCCACCCCCAGCGCCCGCGCGAAACCGATGGCGTTCTGGCAGATGTCCCGCTTCTGATCGGTGTCGGGCGCGATGTTGAGGGCGACGTCCGTCACCACCACCCGGCGGGCATAGGTGGGCACCGACATCATGGCGCAATGGCTTAGCAGCCGGCCGGTGCGCAGGCCCGCCTCCTTCTGCACCACCGCGTGCAGCAGCACATCCGTGTGGAGGCTGCCTTTCATGAGCGCCCCCACCTCCCCCGCCCCGGCGGCGGCGGCGGCCTTGGCGGCGGCCTCCTCCTCGTTCGCCGTGGAGACGATGCGCGCACCCGAAAGGTCGAGCCCGCCCACCGCCGCGATGCGGCGGATCTCGGCCTCCGGGCCGAACAGGACGGGCAGGATGAGGCCCGCCGCCGCCGCGTCGAGCGCGCCCTCCAAGGCGTCGAGGCTCAGGGGATGCACCACCGCCGTGGGCAGGGGCTTCAGGCCCCGGCAGCGCTCCAGCAGCCCCTCCAGCCGGTGCTCCGGCACATCCACCTTCACCGCCGTGGCGGGGGCCGAAACCGTGATCTGCGCCGTGGCGACGAGGCTCCCGCCCGGCCCGGAAAGGCGGCCGTCGAGCACCAGGGCGCGCTCGGCCGCCCGCGTCTCGCGCACGGTGAGGGCGACGGTGAGCGGCACGTCCGTGGGCAGGGGGCCGGCGAGATCGACGGTGCTGGACCGGATGGCCGCGCCCGGCCCCGGCAGGGCGGAGCCCACCAGCGCCGCGAACAGCGAGGCGGCGACCCCGGCCGCCGCCTGCCCCGCGCCCGCGCCGGCCACCAGCCCGGCATCGCCGAAGGCGCTGGCCCACGCGCGAAGGTCGGTGGCGTGGACCGTGCGCTCCGCCGAGGCGGCATCGCCCGGCTTGATGTCCTCGAACAGGCGGTTCGCGATGATCGGCATCGAACGCGGCCTCCGTGCTGGAAATCGAAAGTGGGAGTGCAGGCACCTCCTGCGCGGAGCAGGGGCGGCACGGGTGGAGAACGGCTTGGGTCCGGCGAGGCACGAAGATTAGGGGGAACAAAGCGGGGGCATGGCCCCCGCGCGCGGCGCGCTTCCGTCGCTGCCGTCCGGACCGGGGGCACGGCGCGACGGGTGGCGGGCGTGGGCGGAGGGGCCGCCCGCGCCCCCTCAATGGGTGGCGGGGCCGATCTGGCGGATGTTCTCCGGCGCGGTGTTGTCGGCCGCGAGGGTCAGCGCCGGCGCCTTGGGCACCGCCACGGAGAGGATGTCGGCAAGCCGCTCCACCCGCTGCCGCTCGGCGAGGGTGTAGGCGCCGTCGGCGGCGGCGATGGCCGCCACCACATTGGTCAGCTCCTGGCGCTGCGCCGGATCGCTCACCAGCCCGGCGATCGCCTCCACCGCCGCCTCCCGCTCCAGCAGCAGGATGTAGAACTGCTCGCGGACGAGGGCCTTGAACTCCTCCAGGGAGAGCTGGGTGAGGCGCTTGCGGGCGTCGTTGAGGGAGCGCGCCACGTTCTCGTCCATGGTGCGGACCGCGGAGATGACGTAGAGCGCCGCCCGCACCAGCGCCGCATTGAAGCCGCCCTCGGCCGTGCGCGCGCGGAACTCCTCGATCCGGCGGGCGCGGAAGGCCTCCTTCTGCGGGCTGTTGGCGGGGAGCTGGCGCACCTTCTCGTCGATGTTGAGGCCCAGCGCCCCCTGCAGCACCGGCGAGCCGTAGATGGCGAAGAAGGCCTTCTCCACCCACTGGTCGCGCGCGTCGCGGAAGGCGTCGAGGCTGGTGTTGAGCTGGTCGGAGATGAGCTTCTCGGCCACCAGGAAGGGGTTGGTGGGCGCCGCCGCCTTGCGGGCACTGGCCACCTCTTCCGCCGCCTTGGCCACGCCCTTCATGAAGGGGTTGGTGTCCGCGAAGATGGTGTAGCTCGTCCGCAGCGGATTGGCCTTGAACATCAGCTCGGCGAGCTGCGGCGTGGCGAGCGCGCGCACCGTGGGCTGAAGGAAGGTGCGGTAGAGGGAATGGTTGATCTCCGAGAGCCGGCGCACGGCGGCGAAGGCGCGGTCGTCCTCCACGCTGTTGCGGCCATAGGCACGGATGTCGTCGAGCGAGCGCGCCTCGAAGCGGCTGTGCCAGGGGGTCTTGCCCTCGGCCCCCTCGGCCTTCAGCTCGTCCGCGGTGGCCGGCTCGATCACCAGCTCGTAGAGGCCGGGCGGCAGGCAATCGATGAGGTCCATCAGGCGGACCATCTCCTCATCCTCCTTCGCGCCCACCTTGGAGGACACGAAGATGGCGAGATGCCCCACCTTCTGGTTCATGCAGTAGACGATGGTGCGCCCCTCGGCGCGGATGTCGTCCACGTCCTTGTAGAGATCGAGGATCCAGCCCAGCGTCTGCGGCGGGGGAGAGATGTTGTCGCCCTGCGAGGTGAAGACGATCACCGGAGAGGCGATGTTGCGCAGGTCGAACACCTTGCCGTCGGTGGAGCGCACCTCGTTGCGGGTGAGCTTGTCACCGATGAACAGCTCGTCCACCAGGAACTGGATCTCGGCTCCGTTGAGGGTGATGAAGTCGCCCCACCACTTCTCGAACTCGAGATAGCGCTCACCGCCGGTGTCGATGCTGGAATACACGTCGTACTGCTTGCCCCACAGCCAGTTGGAGGGGTTCAGGTTGTCGAAGTTCAGGATCAGCCAGGTACCGTCGAACTTGCCCTGGCCGAGGTCGCTGACCAAAGCGGTGAGCCAGGAGCCGCCCAGGAGGCCGCCGGAATAGCGCATGGGGTTCTTGCCATGCTCGCCCTGCCAGTAGGACATGGGCGAGCCCGCCACCATGCAGGGGCCGAACAGCTCCGGCCGCAGCATGGCCACCATCAGCGTCTGGTAGCCGGCCTGGCAATTGCCGATGGCGAACGGGCGCGGCGCCTCCGGGTGCATCTCCACGATGCGCTCGAAGAAGGAGACCTGCCCCTCCACCACGTCGAGGAAGGTCTGCCCCGGCTCGGGCTGCGCCGCGAAGCCGATGAAATAGACCGGGTGGCCGTTGCGCAGCGCCTCGCCGATCTCGCTCTCGGTCTTGAAGCCGCCGATGCCGGGCCCCTGCCCGGCCCGCGGGTCCACCACCACCACCGGGCGCTTGCGCGGGTCCACCTCCACGCCGGCCGGCGGCACGATGCGTGACAGGGAGTAGTTGATGGGCCGCGGCAGGGCGCGCCCGCTCACCAGCACCTCGTGCTCGAAGCTGAGGACGGTCGCCTGCGGGCGGGAGGTGATCTCCTCCTGCTCGTTGCCGCGCTTGCGCAGAAGGTCGAGGAACAGCACCGAGCGCTGCCAGGAATCCAGCAGATACTCGCCGAGCGGGCCGCCCGCCGCGCCCGCGGCCGGCCACCAGGGCGAAGCCCCCGTGGCGGCGGAAGCGGAGGCGGGGCCCGCGCCGATGGCCTTCGCCCAGGGCAGCGGCGCCGCGCCCCAGGCGCGCGGATCGAGGAACGGCGACGGCGTGGAGGTGGTGGATTCGCTGCTCATGGATACCTCGCTCAGCTCGACCCGACCGATGCCCACGGCGCGCAAGCCAGACTGCCAGCACCCGTGATGCGTTGCACTCTCGCAGAAGCACAACTGGAACCACAACTCTTGCCCGTCAAGCCCGTATCTTCACGTGCTCGATGACTTTGGAAGGCAAGCACCACTCGACTGAAAGGAAACGCCCCGGCTTCGAGCGGCAGCACTTCCGCCGCCCTCGATCTGCATGGCGTGACGCATCCACATCTCCCTCGCGCACGACGACGCCCTCAGCGAAGCCTCGGCTGCGGACCACCTCTTGTCCGCGTCATCCGCGCGAGAGAGGGGAGAGGGAACTAAAGGCCAGAAAGCACGCCGCCGCCCCGTGCACAGGGGCATTGTTCCGGCGGAAGCACTTCACGAAGACTATTCATGCTACCGCACATTTCATGACGCCTTCATCTCGATCCTCGCGCCGCCGCCATGCGGCAAGTGACGGAGCGTCCTGCACCTTTCCCCGCTTCATGCCTCTCCTGTGTCGCACGGAAAGCGCCGCCGCGTCATATCCCAAACAAGATATTCTACGGCATGATTGCACCATCTGTGTGCTTGAACTATTCGGTTCGACGCCGCTATACACGACGACATGCGCGCGCCTGCGCCTCCTTTGCTGATCCTCATTGAGCGAGTGTAAATCTTGCTGAAATTCAGTGACGTGGTCTACCGCATCTATGAGGCGACCCTCAGCCCGGAGCACTGGCCGAAAGCGATGGACGCCGTCGCCGCCCTTTCGGGCTCGGAAGGCGCCTTCGTCTGCGCGAAGAGCGCCACCGGCCGATGGGAGGTCGACGCCCACTCGCCGCAGCTCGACGCGTTCATCCGCGTCTCCCGGAGCGAGCAGTGGTGGCAGCAGAACCCCTGGCTCGAACGCTCGGTTGAGGTGGGCTACCGGGCCGGCGATGTCTATTGCGACCAGGATGTCATCGCCGAAGACGAGATGGACGGCTCCCCCTACTACACCGACTTCCTGCCGCGGGTGGGTCTCGGCTGGCAGATGGCGGCCGCCATCCAGTCCGATCTCGGCGTGCCCACCGCCCTGGTGGTGCAACGGGCCAAGGCGAAGGGACCCTACGCGCCCCCGGAGATGAACACCCTGCGCCTCGTCTCCCGCCATGTGGAGCAATCGCTGCGCATCTCCTCCCGCTTCACCGGCGTGCGGACGGAACTCGGCTCCACCGCCGCCGCGTTCGACAGCCTGGACCGGGCCGCCTTCGTGCTCGACCGGCAGCAGCGGCCGCTGCTCATCAACCGCCCGGCCCAGGGCCTGATCGGGCGCTACTTCACCCATGACGACGGGCGTCTCGCGCCGGCGCAGCGCCACGAGCAGGACGCCTTCGGCGCGGCCGTGCAGAATGCCCACGCCACCGCGCCGGACGACAGCGCCACCCCCCAGCCCACCACCGTCTCCGCCCAGGACGGCTCCTCGCGGCTGGTGGTGTGGACCCTGCCCGTGGTCGGCGCCTCGGCGGACCAGCTCGGCCTGCCCGCCACCCCGGACGCGAACGCGGCCTCGGCCGCCCCCGCCGGTGCCCCACGGGACAACGCCGATTCCAAGGCCCACGTGCTGGTGCTGGCGCAGCCGCTGGAGCAGGATCGCGTCATCGATCCCGCCGTGCTGCGCAATACCTTCAACCTCACCCTCGGCGAGGCCCGGCTGGCCGCCCTGCTCGGCGCCGGCCACAGCCTGAAGGACGCCGCCTCCACCCTCGGCATCACCGAGGGCACGGCGCGGGTGGTGCTGAAGCGCGTGTTCCAGAAGCTGGGAGTGAGCCGGCAGGCGGAGCTGGTGTCCAAGCTCGTCCTGTTCGCCCGCCACGCCGGCTGAGCGGCGGCACGGGCAGCGGCGCAACGCCGCGCCGGGCGTCCCCGTCTCCTGAACGCAACGGGAAGATGATAGGCCCGCCGCGGGGCGTTCCGCGGCGGAGGCCCGCAGGAGTGGTGGCATGAGCGTTTCCCAGCAGCAGAAAATCGCGCCGGCCCCTCTCGTCGGCTGCCACACCGAGGGGCAGGTGGGCACCCTGACCCTCGACAACCCCGCCAGGTGCAACGCCCTGAGCCGGGAGCTGACGGAAGGGCTGCTCGCCGCCCTCGACACCTTCCGCGCCCAGGGCGTGCGGGCAGTGGTGCTGCGGGCCGCGCCCGGCGCGAAGGCGTGGTCCGCCGGCCACGACATCCGCGAGCTGCCACGCGGCCACGAGGACCCCCTCTCCTATCGCGACCCGCTGGAACGCGTGCTGCGCGCCGTCCGCACCTATCCGGGGGCGGTCATCGCCATGGTGCAGGGCGCGGTGTGGGGCGGCGCCTTCGACCTCGTGCTCTCGTGCGACATGATCATCGCCGACGAAAGCTCTTCCTTCGCCATCACCCCCGCCAACCTCAGCCTGCCCTACAACACCACCGGCCTGCTGCACTTCCTCCACCGGGTGCCGGTCAACCTCATCAAGGAGATGTTCTTCTCCGCCCAGCCGCTGGCAGCCGACGCCGCCGCGCGCTGGGGCATCATCAACCGGCTCGTGCCCGCCGCCGAGATCGAGGCCGAGACCTTCGCGCTCGCGGAACTCATCGCCTCCAAGGCGCCGCTCGCCATCGCCGTGGTGAAGGAGCAGCTGCGCGTGCTCACCGATGACCAGCCGGTGCCCGCCCAGGTGTTCGAGCGCATCCAGGACATGCGCCGGCAAGTGTTCGAAAGCGCCGATTACGAGGAGGGGATCACCGCCTTCCTGGAGAAGCGCAAGCCCGTGTTCCGGGGGGTGTAAGGCCCCGGCCCCGCCGCGTCAGAAGTGGTAGGCCACGCTGAGAAACGGCCCGTGGATGGTGGTGGTGTAGCGGAAATCCGCGTCCGGCCCCGTCACCGACTGGTAATCCGTGTAGAGCGCCCGGTAGCCGAGCGCGGTGGACCAGGCCGCGCTCCAATTGTAACCCACCGCCACGAAGCCCTGGGAGGTGAGCTTGGAGCCCACCCCGAACCCGCCGATATCCGCCAGCGCGTTCACGAACCACTTCTCATCGATGCGGTATTGCAGGGCGAGGCCGAACACCGGGTCCAGCCATGCCTTGACGTCGCTCTCCGCATAGGCGAACGGCGGCTGGAATGAGGTGAGCGCCGCGTCGAGGGTGAGGCGCTGGTAGCGGAAGCCGGCGGTGGCGCTGAGGTCGAAGCCCGGCCCGCCGATGGGGAGCCGATAGCCGGCGATGCCGTTGACGATGAGCAGCTTCTGCGTGACGTCCACCTGCGGCCGGCCAGCCCAGCTCAGGTTCGCGTCGTCGGAGAGCCGGGACCAGACGATATCGCCGAGCAGAAGCCAGCCATCCTTCTTCGCCAGGAAGCTGCCCATGAAGGCGCCGTCCAGGTGGGAGACGATGTCGGCGAAGGAGGCATCGACCGGGAAGGTGGGCAGGCGGCGGATGCCGATGTCGCCGTTGATGCCCGTCGCCCAGCCATAGAGGGCCGCCTCGAACTGCCAAGGAGCCTCGGGCGTCGGCACCGGCACGGGCACGGGCACGGGCGGCGGGAGATCGGCCGCGTGGGCGACGGAAACGAAGGCGAGGCCCGCCCACGCCAGCACCGCCGCCGATGCGTGGCGCGCCCGCCGCGCGCGGGCGAAAGTCGGCCCGCCGTGGGCCTTCGGATCGCGACAGGTCATGCCTTTCATACCTCCCTCCCCAAGCCGGGTGCCGCACCGTGGAACGATCCCCGCGCGACTTCGTCGTCGGCTTCAGCCCCGTCGGCGGCCGTTGGAGCAGCAGGGCGCGGCACCGGCGCCCGCCCTGACGGGGCCGATGCCGCGCCCGCCGCCACGGCCGGAGCGGGTCCGCCGCCCGCGCGCCGGCCCGCAGCCCGATCAGCGCGCGCAACCCTCGATGAACTTGATCCGGTCGAACAGCTCGAGATTCTTCGCGAGCGCCTGCTCGCGGCAGGCCTTGAGCTTTTCGAGGCGGGACGCCACCGGGCTGACGCCGCCCACCGGGTTCAGCGCCGCTTCTCCCGGCGCCGGGCCGTCTGCGGCCTTGGCCTGGGCGTCGCGCAGCCGGGCGATGTCCGCCGGCGTCAGCTCGGGGTGGTCGATGGCGAGGGTGATCCTGCCGATCTTCCCGGTGAAGGCGAAGGGCACCTGATAATCGGCGTCGTCCACCGGCGTGCCGGTGTCGGAGCCCACGTCCAGGTTCTCGTCCCAGGCCAGGATGAGGGGGATGGTGTGCTCCATCTTCTGTGACGCCACCACCTTGCCGTCCACGCTCAGCGTGCCGGTGCCACCGCGGCCGAGGCCGCTGGTGGAGCCGAAGGCCAGGGTGCCGGCGCCGAGGCCGTCATACTTGAAATCGAACACCAGCGTGTGCCGGCCGGGCGAGAGCGCCTCCGCGCCCTGCCACTTCACGCGCTTCAGGTCCACGAGATTCCAGGTGAAGGTGGGCCGGCCATTCAGCACGTAGAAGCCGTAGCCGGCGAAGCGCCCGCCCTGGGTGATGAGCATACCTTCGCCGCCGCCCTCGGGCACCTCCACCTCGGCCGTGAAGGTGTAGGAGGTGTTCAGCACCGAGGGGGCGTCGCCATTGGGGGTGCCGGCCAGTGGCGCGGTCCAGGTGAAGACGTTCCGTCCGGCGGTGACGCTGGGCCGCGGCGTGACGAGGCGGGTGGCGACGGTCGAGTCGAGTGGCAGCACCTGGTATTTCCGCGCCTCTTCCCAGAACAGGGCGGCCATCTCCTTCACCTTGTCCGGATTTTTGGCCGCCACATCCTCATACTGCGTCCAGTCGTCCGCGATGTTGTAGAGCTCCCAGGGATACTTTGTGGGATCGAACAGCAGCGCGCCCTGCGTCACCCACGGCGGCCGCATGACCTTGGTGGAGAGCATCCAGCCGTCGTGATAGAGCGCATGATCGCCCATCATCTCGAAATACTGGGTGACATGGCGCGAGGGCGCGTTCGCGTGGGCCTGATCGAAGGTGTAGACCATGCTCACGCCTTCGATGGGCTTCTGGCGAATGCCGTCCACCTCCTCCGGCGCCTGGATGCCGGCCGCCTCCAGCACCGTCGGCAGGACGTCTATGACGTGGTGGAACTGGGTGCGGATGCCGCCCTTGTCGGTGATGACCCTGGGCCAGGAGATGGCCATGCCCTGCCTGGTGCCGCCGAAATGGGAGGCCACCTGCTTGGTCCAGGAGAACGGCGTGTCGAAAGCCCAGGTCCAGCCCACGGCCATGTGGTTGTAGGTCCGGTCGGAACCCCATGCGTCGTAGAAATACCTGAGCTGGTCCTCCACCGGCACATCCACGCCATTGAACATGGCCACCTCGTTGGGGGTGCCGATCAGCGTGCCCTCGGCGCTGGAGCCGTTGTCGCCGCTGATGTAGATGATGAGCGTGTTGTCGAGCTGGCCGGCATCCGCCACCGCCTGGATGACCCGGCCGATCTCATGGTCCGTATACATCAGGTAGGCGGCGTAGACCTCAACCTGCCGCTTGAACATCTTCTTTTCGTCGTCCGAGAGCTGCTCCCAGCGCTTCAGCAGGTCGTCCGGCCAGGGCGTGAGCCGCGCATTCGGCGGAATCACGCCCAGCCCCTTCTGATTCTCGAAGATCTGCTCGCGCAGTGCGTTCCAGCCCTTGTCGAAGAGATGCAGGCCGGCTGCCTTCTCGATCCATTCAGGCGTGGGGTGGTGCGGCGCGTGGGTGCCGCCCGGCGCGTAATAGACGAGGAACGGGCGGCCCGGCAGAAGGGTGGTCACCTGGTTGATGTAGTTCACCGCCTCGTCGGCCATGGCTGTGGTGAGGTTCCAGCCGGGCTTGCCCACGAAGGGGTAGATGTAGGTGGTGTTGCGGGCGAGGTTGCCGGGCTCCCACTGGTTGGTGTCGCCGCCCATGAAGCCATAGAAATACTCGAAGCCCATGCCCGTGGGCCACTGGTCGAACGGGCCGGTGGCGAGCGCCTCGAAGGCGGGCGTGTTGTGGTTCTTGCCGAACCAGGAGGTGCGGTAGCCATTGTCCAGCAGGATGCGGCCGATGGTGGCCCTGTCCTTCGTGATGACGCTGTCATATCCCGGAAAGCCGGTGGCCATTTCCGCGACCACGCCGAAGCCCGCCGAATGGTGGTTCCGCCCCGTCAGCAAGGCGGCGCGCGTGGGCGAGCACAGGGAAGTGGAGTGAAAATTGGTATAGCGCAGGCCGCTGTTGGCGATGCGGTCGAGGCTGGGCGTGGGAATGACGCCGCCGAAGGTGGAGGGCGCGCCGAAGCCCACGTCGTCGGTCATGATGAGCAGGACATTGGGCGCGCCCTGCGGCGGCACAATGCGCGCCGGCCAGAACGGCTTCGAATCCTGCGCCAGATCCCGGATGACACCGCCGAAGGGCTGCGGCGGCGCCGGCAGCTGCCGCCCGTCGATCACCATGGTCGAATCCGGCGCGCCGGGCGTTCCATCGACCTGCTGTGCAAGTGTCGGCCCCGCGGAGAGAATTAATCCTCCAACCGCCAACCTCAATGCTATCGCGCGGAACATCATCTGCCTCCTCGATTGCGAGAGGTAGGAATATAGGTAGCACCCTGGGCGCGTTCCGCGCCTCATTGTAGACTTGCGGTGCCGGCACAACGGGGCAGATAACATCCGGACCACACGCGCATAACGCACCAAGACGGCGAAATCTTGCCTTTTGAGGACACAGAGGACATTATTGAACGAAAATCACGCAATGCAAAGAATAGGCCCACTCGCCCTGCTACCGGACATCCTCGGGGAACTCGGCATGAGCTTGGGCGATGCCCTGGATGGCACCGGGGTCCGGCGGGACGACCTCACGACTGAGGCGCGCGTGCCCGTTTCCGCTGCGCTCCGACTTTTGGAGCGCGCGGCCACTCTTTCCGGCTGCCCTCACCTCGGCCTGCTGGTCGGCGCAAGGAGCGACCACCGCGTGCTCGGCCTCGTGGGCACCATGATGAGCCACGCCCAAACCCTCGGCGACGCCCTGCGCGACTATGTGGCGGTGCAGCTCGGCTATTCGCGTGGGGCCACCGTCTACCTGCAGCCCATGGGCGCGGACGACATCCTCGGCTACGGACTGTATGACCGCGCCGCGCCCGACTCGCTCCAGCTCTATGACCTCGGCGCTGCGGCCGGCTGCAATTTCGTGCGGAGCCTCACGGGCGGCCGAGCGCTGGCCGCGCGCGGCCAGCTCTCGCCGAGCACGCCGCCGGAAACCGCGCCCGACCTCTCCCTGCTCAAGGTGCCGGTCGCCTTCGAGCAGGAGCAAACCGGCGTCGTGATCTCCGCCGCGGACATGACCACCAGCCCCCCGCCGGGCGCGAATGCGGCCGAGCACCGGCGCCTCATCGCCTGGATTCGCGAGCTGATGGGCAGCGACATCGACGACATCGCCCCGCGGGTCCAGCACATCCTGCGGCCCCGCCTTCTGCTGGGCGAGGGCGACAGGGCGGAAGTGGCGCGCGAGCTGGGGCTGAATGGGCGCACCTGCGCGCGCCGGCTCGCGGTCGCGGAGACCTCCTTCGAGGACATCAAGGATGACGTGCGCTTTGCGGTGGCCAGGGACCTCCTGTCCCTTACGGGCCTGCCCGTCGGGCAGATATCCACCGCCCCTTCCTACGCGACGCCGAGCGCGTTCAACCACGCCTTCCAGCGCTGGGCCGGCACCAGCCCTCCGGAATGGCGCGCGGCCGGAATGGCGCGCGGCCCAAGGCGCGCGCAGCAGCGGATGGAAGCAAACAGAACGCGACTGACGGGCCCACCCGCCTCGATGGCTCCCGTCAAAAATCCGCCAGAGCCCCTCTCCGGGTGTACAGCGGAGTACCGCCCACCCCCGACAGAGTGCTAGAGGAACAGCGCGAGGGTACCGTCGGCGCTGCTGTTGCTGGAGCCGCCGCCGAACAGTGTGAGGATGGGATCGGTACCCACGTTCTCCGTGGCATCCCAGATGGCGGTGAAGCGCTGCAGCAGCTTGTCCACCTTCGTGGAATCCTGCAGGTCGGTGATGTCCATCTTGGATTCGACCACCGACTTCTGCGTATCGGTATCCATGCTGCCGAGCGATGCCGGCAGGCCGTAGACGGTGGAGATCACCTTCCACATGGCGCTGTCGCCGAGCAGGCCGTAAGCGCTCGAAACCGAAGCGGCGTTACGCTTGAAGTAGAGCGCCAGCTGAACGCCCTGGTCGCTCTGGCCCAGCTCGGTTTCCATGGACTGCTGAAGATAAGCGTTCACCACGGTCTCGGTCGAAGCGCCGGTGGTGGTCGTGGTGCTGGTATCCGTGCTGCCGCTGCTTGCCGTCGTGTCGGTCGTCGTCGCGCTGTCCGTATTCAGATTCGCGAACGCCTTGGCGAAATTGGTGAAACGGTTGTCGGCGAGCTTGTTGGCGAAGCTGGTCTTGTCCGTGGTGTCGCTGGTAAGCACCTTGGTCATGAACGCCTTGGCGTAGACCATGTCGCTGAGGCCGTAGGCCGTCATCGCATAGTTAAACAGGCGATAATTGCTGACGAGATCGTCGACCGTCTTCACCTTGCCGATGTTGGCTTCGTAATAAGCCGTCTCGGTCTTCGTCTGCCCATCGGCGGCCTGGACTTCCAGGGCCTTGGCACTGTTGTTCGCGTAATAATTGTAGGTCGCGAACGTGGAACCGAGATAGATGGCCATGGCGAAACACCGTCCAGCTTCGAGGTCGATCACCGCGCGCCTGACACGTCAGAATCTGACATGGGCGACGTGGACCGATCCGTTGCCGGAGCATAGACCAGTACCACCAACGGTTCAAGGCGAACGCCGCGGCGCGGTGAAGGCGCCGGGCCGTTCAATCGAGCTTGAGGCCGATGCGATCCGCCTGGCGCTGCACGAACGTGTCCATGCGCTCGCGGCCGAGCGGGGTCAGCCGCACGACGATGCGCCGCTTGTCCCGCGCGTCGGGCATCTTGTCCACCAGCCCCGCCTCCCGCAGGTCGTCGATCCGCCGCAGCGCCGTGGTCGTGGGCGCGCCGGAAGCAATGCAGAGGCTCGTCACCGAGATCGGGCGGTTGCTGACCTCGGCCACCGCGAGGTCCAGCATCATCTCCCAGGCGGGATCTGAAAAAAGGTTGGCGTCGAAGATCGCCGCACGGTCGGCGCGCGCCGCCACCAGCGCTCGCAGGTAGTCACCCCTGTCGACCGTGCCGGGCGCCTCGGTGGCGGCCTGCGGGCCGGCGCCATCCACCACGGCGAAGGCGCGGCCGATGGCGCTCGCCACCTCCTCCGGGCTCACCGGCTTCTGCAGGAAATCCACGGCCTGAAGCCGCAGCGCCCCGACCACCCGGTCGAGGGAGGCGTGACCCGTCACCACGATGGCGGCGATGCGCCGCCGCCGCCGGCGCAACGCGAGTTTCTGCAGCAGCTCTATGCCGTCGATGCGCGGGAGCTGAAGATCCGTCACCACCACCTGGATGCTCTCGTGCTCCTGCACCAGCCCCAGCGCCTCGGCCGCCGTGCTCGCGGTCAGCGCGGGAATGCCCATCACCTCCAGGCCATCCTGCAGCTCGATCAGGAGATCGGGATCATCGTCCACCAGCAACACGCGAGGGCCGCCCTGCGCCTGCCCATCCATTCCCCACTCCCCCAGCGCCCCCCCCGGGCGTCCATCACGAAGCGCCATCCGACGCGCGCAGCCGAAAAATACGTCCAGCACGCGCCGACCCGAGCCCGAGCGGGCGGCTGCGAACGAGATCGACCCACGCATCCGATGAAATCAACGCCCCATAAAACCCACGTCTGCCATGGCATTGACAGCCTCCGCAACCACCTTGGCGTCCATACGGACCCGGGAAGCTGCAAGTGCGGCGAAATTGCATCTGGCGCCCGCCATGTCTACGCGCAAAAGAACAACCACTAGACGAAATAGAGCGAAATACGTCCACACGCTGCGAATCGCGCCGCTTCTCCTTTCGCTATGTCCCTCAATGCTTCGCAAGGCGCGGAGGGCGGATCCGGGCCAGGCCGATCCCGGCGGCAAGAGGCCCCCGGCTTCCGCATCCTTGACATTTCCGCCGCCATTACCGCCAATTCCACGCACAAGGCGAAGGCGGGGCACTGGCGATATCGGTAGGAGAACGTGTCGCTTGCTGATGGCTGAAGACGAACCGCGGTGCCTCGACGCGCGAACCGGAGTTACGGGCTCCACACCCCCCGCCGCCGGGGAGAGGCGCGCACGCGGGATGAGGCCCCGCCCCACTCTTGCCTGTCGCGCCGGGCCTGCACGCAGGAAGACGGGCGCGCATGGCAGCTGAACCGACGCCGGCGCGCGCAAGAAGCGGACCGGTCACGCTGCTGCTGGCGGCGCTCCTGGTCCTCATGGCCTGCCTGCCCTTCCTGGCGACACTTGGCCTCTATGCCATGTACAGCCGGCAGATCATGCAGCAGCAGGAAGCGAATGCCAAAAAGGTGGCAGAGCTGCTGCTGAAGAACTTCGAGCAGACGGTGGACGCCGCCGACGCGCTGCTGCTCAACTTCGCCAGCGCCTTCGACAGCGACTGGACCCCGGAGCAGACCCAGCATTCCCTCAACACCTTCAGCCTGCCGCGCTCCATCGTGCAGCTCGCGGTGGTGGGGCGGAACGGCATCATGGTCGCGAGCAACGCGGGCGGGGCCGGCACCGCTGTGGACCTCTCGGACCGCGAGCATGTCCGCGTCCATGCCGATCGCGGCGCGCCCGCCGGCGGGCTCTTCATCAGCAAGCCCGTGCTTGGCCGCGTTTCCGGGCAGTGGACCGTCCAGCTCACGCGCCCGCTGACGGACGCGGAGGGGCGCTTCTTCGGCGTGGTGGTGGCCTCCTACGCGGTCACCGATTTCGTCGACTTCTATCGAAACCTGCGGACCGACGACGACATGCTCATCAGCCTTGTCGGCTTCGACGGCATCATCCGCGCCCGTGCGGCGAGGCACACCAGCTTCGGCGACGACGTCTCCCGCAGCCCCGCCTTCCGGCGCGCGGTGGACAACAAGCAGTCCATCTACGAGTTCACCAGCCCGCTCGATGGTGTCGAACGCGTGGGCTACATGGTCCAGTCGGATCGCTACCCGTTCTACGTCACGGTCGCCTATTCTCTCGCCTTCGTCCGCGCCCACAGCGACGAGTTCAGGGCGGCCATTCTCGGCACCGGCGCCGCGCTCGGCATCGTGCTGCTGCTGCTGGGGCTTCTCGCCAGCCGGCACCTGCGCATCAGGAAGCGCCTTGAGGCCCGCGAGCTGGAGGCGGCCGCGCGCCGCCGCGAGACGGAGATGCTGAACGCCATCAGCCGCGTGCCGGGGGTGAGCGTCATGCATCTCACGGCCGCCGGGCCCGTCGCCATCGGCACGCCGGGAGACGCGCGGCTGGCGCGGATGATGGGCTGCTACCTCGCGGGCGCGCGGTTCCAGGCCATCGCCGGGGAGATCACGGCGCCGGTGGTGCGTTCCGAGCAACTGGCGGAGGGGGCCGAGGCGCTGGAAGTGGAAATGGTGATCGCTCCGCTCTGGAACGTGGACACAGGCGGGAGCGGACGCGAGCTCGTCATCTTCGCTGTGGACCAGACGGCCCGCCGCATGGAGGAAAACAAGCTCCACCAGGTGCTGAAGCTCGCCTCCCTCGGCGAGCTCGCGACCGGTCTCGCCCATGAGATCAACCAGCCGCTCAGCGTCATCCGCCTCGCCGCCTCCAATGCGCTCACGGCGGCCCAGCGCGGCCAGCCCGCCCAGCAGCTCGTCATCAGGCTGGAGCGCATCGTCCAGCAGGCGATGCGCATGCGACGCATCGTCGATCACATGCGGCTGTTCGGGCGCAAGAGCGACGCGCACATGCAGCCCTGCGCGCCGGCGGAGGCGGTCGAAGGCGCGCTCGAGGTGGTGGGGCCCCTCTTCCGGCGCGACGGCGTCCGCGTGATTACCCGCATCGAACCCGATCTGCCGCAGGTGCTGTGCCACCAGGACCAGCTCGAGCAGGTCCTCATCAACCTGCTGCAGAACGCCCGCGACGCGGTGATCGCCGCGCCCGGAACAGAGGGCGACGACGCCCGGCGCGTCTGGATCGACGCCAGCGCCGAGCACCTGCCCGGCGCGCCGCCCTGCGTGCGCATCGACGTGCGAGACGAGGGCGGCGGCGTCTCCCCCGCCATCATCGACCGGGTCTTCGAGCCGTTTTTCACCACGAAGCCGCCGGGTCAGGGCACCGGGCTCGGGCTTTCGGTCAGCTTCGGCATCATCCGCAACCACGGCGGCGGCCTCAGCGTGCGCAATGATCGTGAGGGGGCCGTCTTCTCCATCCGCCTGCCCGCCGAGGCGCGGGCCAGGGAGCGACGCCGCGCGGCCGGGGCCTGAGGGCACGGGCGCAGGCCGCGCGCGCAGAAGCCGTTCCGCTCGCCCTGAACGATTGCCGCTCGCATTTACGCGCGGCAATCGCCGTCGGTGCTTGAAACCGAGCCCCTTCTTCATGCGGACCGGAATCCACTTTGCTCGAAATTGCTCTGGCGGCGCGCAGCGAAAGGGCGAAAAGCATGCCCAACCCCGTCGGCGACATGGCGCATGCGACCGCACAGGGACCTGGATGGCGGCCCGCGATCGATCAGGTCAGAGGGTTGGAGATTTCAACGCAGCGCTGCGCGACGGCATAATGAGCGGACGAAAGCTGCCTGCGCTGAGAGGGCGCGAGAACCGGGGGCCGTCTGAACCGCAAGGCGCGAGACACCACACAGGGACGATCGACGCGTCCGATGGATGCCAGGAAAATGTCCACACTGCCAGACGGGCTCACAGAGCCACTGGCCCTTCCCCGCGACCCGACGCAACGCCGGTCGCGGGGATTTTGATGAAAATCGGGAACGAACTCAGGCGACGAACTGGTAGCCGAGATAGCGCTTCGCGTCGATCACGTCGTAGCCGAGCTTCAGCCGCAGCTTCTTGCGCAGCTTGCTCATATGGCCTTCGATCACGCTTTCGTCCACGTCGTCATTGAAGATGCCGTAGATGGTGTTGAAAATCTGCGTCTTCGTCACGCGGCGCTTACTGTTCTTCACGAGGTATTCGAGGATGTGGCGCTCCCGTCGCGGCAAGGCCAGCGGATCACCGTCGATCTCTGGGTCGCGCCCGTCGAAGAACACCTTCAGCCGCTCGCATTCCACCGCCTGGGGCTCTCCGGCACGCACCCGACGCCAAACGGCATCCGCGCGCGCCATGATCTCCTTCACGTGGACCGGCTTGCGCACCACGTCGTCGATGCCCGCAGTGAACAACTCCAGGGTGTGTGTCAACGACTTGACATCCTCGAGCGCGATAATGGGTGCGCTCGAATAGCTGCGGATGAGATCAGGGTAGCCGACCCGGTCGTGCACATCCCCCACCACGAAACTCTCGACCGCGCACAGGTCTTCCTCGCAGGTCGTCAGAATCCAGTCGCGAAACTCGTTGTGCGTAAATCCCTGGGAAGCGACCCCCTCGCGCGAAAACGCCCCAACATAGCTTTCGACGACGGACGCTCGCTCGTCCACCACCACGTACATGCCACCCTCCATACTCACGTCCGACGCGCTCTGCCCGCTCCCGGCGCTATGCGCAGGGGGCGGTTCCCCCAGAGGCGTCAACGATGAAAGGTAGCATATTCGCGATTCCCGCAGCGGCAATCCGCACATATACGTTAACCTGATATTAATAATTCCATACTGGTGCGCATTGCACAAAACTGCTCAGGAAATGGAGCGAACAAGCAACAAACGGAGCGACATTATTGATCTGGATCAAGGAGATGACGGGTCTGCGGTTTTAAAAACCGCCGTTTTTCCATCTCGACAAGACCTGCGATTCGTGCTTATGACGCGCCCATCGCAGGCTGGTTAGCCAGCCACATGCCCTGACGCCACGCGAAACGCCCCGCCGAACGGCAAAGCCCCATTGCCGCTGGCGAATCCCGCTACGCAAGCCTCCCAATACAGCGCCTCGCGGCTCCACCGGCGGACAGACCGAGGAGCATGTGCGAATTCGCGTTATTGAATCCGCCTTCGGAGCAACCGCACGTCCCGAAGAGAGCCTTTCGCCCCTTACTGCGGGCGCGGAAAGAAAGTGCGCCGCGCCTCGCGACGATGCGCTCCACATGGCGAAACGCGCCGCGCCGCAGCCCTCCCCTCCAGGAAAGCCGCCCCTCGCGCCGCTTCGAGAATGACCACCTGCGCAGGCCGCACACGGCGGGAATCGCGCCGGATCAGGCGCCCTCGAACACCGTGTCGATCTTGCCCTTCAGGGTCTGGGCGTTGAACGGCTTGACGATATAGTTGTTCACGCCGGCCTTCTTGGCGGCGATCACGTTTTCCGACTTCGCTTCGGCGGTGATCATGATGAAGGGGATCTCGCTGAGGGCGTCGTCGCCGCGCACCTGCTTGAGCAGCTCGTATCCCGTCATCGGCTCCATGTTCCAGTCGGAGATCACGAGGCCGTACTTGCGCTCCCGCAGTTTGGCGAGGGCTTCCGTTCCGTCAGCGGCCTCGTCCACATCCTCGAATCCGATCTGCTTCAGGAGATTGCGGATGATGCGAACCATCGTCTTGTAATCGTCAACCACGAGGACCGGCATCGAAAGATCAATCGCCATCTCACACTCCGCACACGGACAGGCAACTCTTCGCCAGGGACGGACTTTGCCCTCTTCAAAGTCCTTGTGCAATCAGGAGCTTGCACGAAGCTTGCAGTCCACCGCGACGGGGGCTTCCGGGGTGACACCATCCGCCGTATAGAAACCGGCGGTCCATAGTGCAGCGTTCCGGGAGAGTCGCATGTCGGGTGCGCGTCGTCCATTCCGCATCGAAACCGCCACAGGCAACGGCAGCGGCGACGCCGATGGGATGAATACCCTGACGACATTTGACAGTCAGATCAACAGCATCCTGACCCAGCTCGGCGAAGTGCGGGAGGAGATCCGCAAGTTCCAGGAGCGCGATCCCGCCCTCGCCCGCGAGCGCGACCGCAGCGTTCTGTGGTCCGGGATCGAGACGATTCAGGACGCCATCCGCAACACCCGCCACGAGATCGCGACGATCCATACGGAAGGCTCCCGCGGCGAGCGCCTCGTCAACGCCACGAGCGAGCTCGAAGCCGTGGTGAACGACACGGAAAGCGCCACCGAGACCATCCTCTCCGCTGCCGAAACCATCGACAATCTGTCACAGAAGCTGGTGGACCGGCTGTCCGAGGGCGACCTGGAGCTCGCGAGCAATATCCAGAACGAGGTGGTGCGCCTGTTCGAGGCCTGCAATTTCCAGGACATCACCGGCCAGCGCATCCGCAAGGTGGTGAAGCTGCTCGTCTTCATCGAGGAGCGCGTGACGCGCATGACGGAGATCTGGGGTGGCTCCGAGCTGGTCGAGCGCGCCAAGCAGATGGAGCAGCGCGAGGGTGATACCGCGCTGCTGAACGGCCCGGCCCTTTCCCACGACACCAATGTCGTGTCCCAGGACGACATCGACAGCCTCTTCAGCTGAGCAGCATTTCTCCCGCGGCCCAGCCGCGCCGCGGGCATCCCTGCTCTGATGGCGAAGGCTGAAATGGCGGCGAAGATGCGAGGCTGGCTGCGTGCGCATAGCCTCGCATCGCCCTTGACCGGCCTCCTGCAGAGCCGGCAGTCGTCGCGAAAAGGCGCGCTCATGCAAAAACCTGGAGATCTTTCCGCCAAGTCGTGGAAGCGGAAAGATCTCTAAATCGGCAGCTCAGATCCGCACGCCGAATGAAGGTGCCTTCGTTGCCTTGTCCGGCGTCGAAACGTTCGGCACATAGGTGCAGCGGTGCTGGGGCAGCGGCTTGAACGCATCGCCAACACCAATCACCGTCTCCGCCGCGCCGAGCACGAGATAGCCATCGGGCGCGAGCGCGCGCGAAAGCCGCGAGAGAATGTCCGCCTTTGTCGGCGGATCGAAATAGATCAGCACGTTCCGGCAGAAGACGATATCGAAGGTGCCCATGCTGGCATAGGAATCGAGCAGATTGAACTTGCGGTACTGCACCATCTTGCGGACCTGCTCTTTCACCTCCCACAGGTCACCCGCCTTGGTGAAATACTTCATCAGCATCTGCACGCTCATGCCGCGCTGCACTTCGAACTGGTTGTAGCGCCCGGCGCGCGCCCGTTCGAGCACGTCGTTCGACAGATCGGTGCCGATGATCTCCACCTCGCGGCGACCCACGATGCCGGGATTTTCCAGCAGCAGGATGGCGAGGGAATAGGGCTCCTGCCCGCTGGAAGCGGCGGCGCACCAGATTCGCAGACGATGCCCCGTCGGCCGCGCGGCGCAGAGCGTCGGCAGCATGGTGCGCGTGAAATCCTCGAACGGCGCCTTGTCGCGGAAGAACAGGGTCTCGTTGGTGGTCATCGCCTCCACCACCGCCGCAGCGATGAGGGACGCGGAACCATCCTTCAGCACAGCCGCGAGGCGGGCGAAATCCGGAAGATCGAACTTCCGCAGCAGCGGCATCAGGCGACTTTCGAGCAGGTAATGCTTGTCGTCGGTGAGCAGCAGGCCCGATTTCTGCTTCAGGAAGCGCGCGAAAAACTCGTAGTCCGATGCGCTGATCACCGCCGTCCCCCCTCCACCAAGCGGATCACCTTGCGGCCGATGCCATCCAGGGGCAAGACCTCACAGGCGTTTCCGGCCGCGGCGGTGGCGCCGGGCATGCCCCACACCACGCTGGTTTCCTCGTCCTGAACGATCACGCTGCCGCCGGCATCCGCCACCACGCCGGAGCCCTTCGCCCCGTCGCTGCCCATTCCCGTCAGCACCACCGCGAGCACGCCCTGGCGGTAAACCGCGGAAATGGCGCCGAACATGGGGTCCACCGCCGGCTTGCAGAAGTTGACGGGCGGAGCATCCGAAAGCCGGATGACCGGCCCGCTCGCCGTCTTCTCCACCAGCATGTGCAGCCCGCCCGGCGCCACATAGATGTGGCCGGGCAGCACCTGCGCGCCATCCGTGCCCTCGGCGGCCGGCAAGCCCGACGCGCGGCCCACGTGTTCCGCGAGAATCGCCGTGAAGGTGGGCGGCATGTGCTGGGTGATGAAAACCGGAATGTGCTTGAGATGGGGGCCGATTTCCGTGAACAGCCGGGTGAGCGCCTGCGGCCCGCCGGTGGAGCTGCCCACCGCCAGCACCGTGACCGGCGCCATGGAATAAGACCGAAGGCGCGCAGGCGCCGCCGAAGAGGCCGAGGACGCAGCCGCCGCTGCCGGCGCGTCGCCGGATGCGGCGCGCGCCGGGCGCGCCACCGGGCGTGGCGCAGGTGCCGCCGTGGCCCGCGCCGTCTCGCTCGTGCCGCGCCGGCGCAGGGCTTTCGCCCCGAGGCTACGGACCTTCGCGAGAAGCTCGCGCTTGAAGTCATCGGCGTTGAACATGCCCGCGCCGGCCTCGGGCTTCGGCAAATAGTCCGCCGCACCGAGGGTCAGGGCCTTCAGGCTCACCTCCGCCCCGCGCCGCGTGAGGGTGGAGGCCACCACCACCATGGTTCCGGGCCGCAGCTTCAGGATCAGCGGAAGGGCGGTGAGCCCATCCATCTCGGGCATCTCGAGGTCGAGAATGACCACATCGGGACGGGAGCGATCGAGGTCGTCGACCGCGCGCCGCCCATTGGCGTGGGTTGCCACCACGTCGAGCGTGGGATCCTCCCCGAGCCAGCGTGAGACGATGCCCCGCACGAACACGGAATCATCCACCACCATGACGCGGATGGTGGGGCCGGAGGACGGCGTTTCGGGAGCAGAGGACGCAGGAGTCACAGAAGATCCTTCTCCGCCATCCCCACCGCTTCCAGCTTTTCATGCAGGATGTCGTCGTCGAACGGCTTCATGATGTATTCGTCCGCCCCGGCCTCCAGGGCCTCGGCGATATGGGCCATGTCGTTCAGGCTGGTGCAGAAGATCACCTTCGGAACATCGCCGCCCTCGCGCGCCCGGAGCAGGCGCAGGAACTCGATCCCGCTGACCACGGGCATTTCCCAGTCGAGCAGGATGACGTCCGGCATCGCCTTGGCGCAGGTGTCGATGGCATTCTGGCCGTCCACCGCCTCCTCCACCTGGAACCCGAGACGTTCCAGGATCCGCCGCGCGATCTTTCGCACGAGGCCGGAATCATCCACCACGAGACAGGTCTTCATGCGTGAAGCTCCCCGAGCGTCTTCGAGCGAGAGCGCCCCCACCCGCCGGCGGGAACACACGGCGGCCCGCATGGATCGCCCCCCGCGGGCCGGACCGAAACCGAAGACAGACAATTATTCCCAACTCATCCAGCCCGCGCGCGCCCTCGCCCGGCGCGACGCGGGGTCGCCAGTCACCTCAGTAGCTGGCGGCCAGCGCCGGCCGCACGGTGCCCGCGCCGCGCAGCACGGAATCCACGTTCAGGATCAGCATCAGCTCCCCCGACAGGCGGTGGACGCCGGCGGCCACCGCCGCCCAGCGCGCATCGAGGTTTGAGGGGTTCGGCTCGCGCTTGGCGGCGTCCAGCCCCAGCACCTCGCCCACATTGTCGATCATGAGGCCGAAGGCCTCGCCGTCATGCTCGATACCAACGGCCATGCCTTTGCCCTCCGCCGCCGGCAGGCCGAGCAGGGAGCGCATGTTCAGCATGGTGACGATGCGCCCGCGCAGGTTGAGCACCCCGGCGATGGCGGGCGGCGTCAGCGGCACGCGGGTGATGGCGTCCGGAGCGAACACCTCGTGCACCATCTGGATGGGAAGCCCGAACAGCTGCGAGGCGATCCGGACCGTGACGTACTGCTGATGGGTGCCCACGGAGGCACCGACCAGGGCTGGAACATGCTCGCTCATGCGGCGGCTCCCTGTCGTCCGGCGAATTCCTTCAGGGCCTCGATGAGGCCGGCACGGTCATAGCGCGCGACATAATCGGTGAAGCCCGCCGCGCGTCCGCGCTCGATGGTGTCCCGGTCGCGGGCCGCGCTGACCGCGATGATGGGCAGGTCGCGGTTGCGCGGGTCGTCGCGCACCGCGGCGGCGAGGGCGAAGCCGTCCATGTCCGGCAGCTCCAGGTCGCTGACGATGGCGTCGAAGTCCTGCTCGTCGCTGAGACGGTCGAGCGCCTCACGCGCCGAGCTGCAGGTGGTGACGTCGTAGCCGTTGCCCTTCAGCACCGGCGCCAGCAGGTCTCGGTGGAAGGCGCTGTCGTCCACCAGCAGCAGCTTCGGCCGTGCGGTCGCCCGCGTGAGCTGCTCGAACCGCTCGCCGAAGGCGACATTGATGTAGAAGCCCACGTCGAGGATCTCGGTGGCCTGGCCGGCCACCACGGCCGCCCCGAGCACCTCCGGCATGCCGGAAGGCGAGAGCTCCATGTCGAGCGGCGTTTCCACGATGTCGACGATCTCGTCCACCAGAAGGCCCATGACCCGGCCATCCGCCGAGAACACCAGCATGGGCTGGGTGCCGTCCTTCACGCGGCCCACCTCCTCGTTGGCGTAGAGCACGGGGATGAGCGCGCCGCGATACTGGATAACCGGATAGCCCTTCACCCGCTCGATGCCCGCCACATCCAGCTCCTCGATGCGGGTGACGAGGCCCAGCGGCACCGCCTTCGGCTCGCGCGAGCCGGCGCGGAACAGCAGCAGCGACGTGCGTTCCTCCACCGCCTTGGGGTGGGTTTCCTCGGTCGCCTTGAGCTCCATCTCCGACGTCTCCGCGCCGCGGGCGGCCGCGCCCTGGGCAAGGCCCGCCGGATCGACGATCATGATCACCCGCCCGTCACCCAGGATGGTGCAGCCGGAAACCATGGGCACCTGCCGCAGGATGGAGGACATGGGCTTCACCACGATCTCCTCCGTGTGGGAGACCGCATCCACCACCACGCCGAAGGTCTCGCCGCCCACGCGCAGCACCACGATCAGGGCGTCCGTCCACTGGTCGTTCTGCTTGCCGTCGCGCTCGGTCGCGAGGCCGAGCAGCGAGCCGAGGGCGACGATGGGCAGCAGCTTGTCGCGCAGGCACAGCACCGGCACGTCGTTGAACCAGGTCACGGCATGGTCGGTGCCGGGCTGCACCCGCACCAGCTCCACCACCGCGCTCTGCGGCAGCGCGAACCGCTCCTCCGCCGCCCGCACGATGAGGGCGGGAACGATGGCCAGGGTGAGCGGGATCTTGATGACGAAGGCGGAGCCCTGCCCCACCTTCGAGTGAACCTCGATGGTGCCGCCGATGGCCTCGATGTTGGTGCGCACGACATCCATGCCGACGCCTCGGCCGGACACGCTCGTCACCTTCTCGGCGGTGGAGAAGCCCGCCTGGAAGATGTAGCGGAACGCCTGGACGTCCGTCATCTTCGCGACCTCGGCCTCGGTGGCCAGGCGCTTCTCCACGATCTTGGACTTGATGCGGGCCACGTTGAGGCCGCGCCCGTCGTCCGCGATCTCCACGATCACGTGCCCGCCCTCGTGATAGGCGGACAGGCGGATCGTGCCCTTCTCGGATTTGCCGGCGGCGCGGCGCTCCTCGGCGGTCTCCAGGCCATGGTCCGCAGAGTTGCGGACCATGTGGGTGAGCGGATCCTTGATCTGGTCCAGCACCTGCCGGTCCAGCTCGGTGTCCGCGCCCACCAGCTCCAGCTCGATGTGCTTGCCCAGCTCCTGGCCGAGGTCGCGCACGATGCGCGGCAGCTTCTGCCAGGCGTTGCCGATGGGCTGCATGCGGGCGCGCATCACCGCGTCCTGCAGCTCGCCGGTGACATTGGAGAGGCGCTGCAGGGAAACCTTGTACTCCGAATCACCCTCCTGCCGGGCGATCTCCATCAGCTGGTTGCGGGTCAGGACCAGCTCCGACACCATGGTCATGAGCTGTTCCAGCACCCCGACGCTGACGCGGATGGTCTGGTTCGACAAAGCGGAGGCATGTGCCTCCTCCGCGCCCGTGGGAACGCCGGTCGGGCGCGCCGCCGCGCCCTGCGGCGCAGCCGGCGGATGGGTTTCCTTCACCGCGACCGCGCCCGAGGCCGACACCGGCGCGGGGACGGATGCGGTGCCGGACGATGCGGTAGGCTGGGCCGCGCCCGCATCGGCTCCGGCCGACTTGCCGCCGGAGGATTTGGCGCCCTCCGACTTCGCGGCGTCGGACTTCGTGACCTCCGCCCTGGGCTCATCCGCCTTGGGCGCTTCGGCCTTGGCGCTCTCGGCCTTGGCAGGCGCGGTGGGCTTCGCGGAAGCCGCGGGCTTCGACGCAGCCTTCTTCGGCTTGTCCTTGCCGCGCGCCGGCAGCTCCACCTTCGTCTCCTGGAAGAGGCGCTCCAGCTCGTCGAGGGAAATCTCGCCGGGAAGCAGCTCCCGCTCGAGCTGCTGGGGCGCGGCTTCCACCGTGGACACCGGCGGCTCGGGCGCGGGTTCCGGCTCCGGCGGCGGCACCTCGGCCGCGGCCATGGCCTCCAGCTCACCGATCAGGTCGGTGTCGTGGCCCTCCGGCTCCTGTCCGTTCGCCTCTTCGATGGCGCCCAGCATCCACTTGATGCGATCGATGGTGGCCAGCACGAGGCTCACCGCCTCGGACGTCACCGGACGGCCGTCGCGGAACTTGCCCATCAAGGTCTCGGCGGCGTGGGCCAAGGTGGCAAGGCGCGAGAGGCCGATGAAGCCGCAGGTGCCCTTGATGGTGTGCACCAGTCGGAAGATGTTGTTCAGGATTTCCGCATTGTTCGGATCCTGCTCGAACTTGACCAGCTCCATGTCGGCCACGTCGAGACTTTCGTTCGTCTCCGTCAGGAATTCCTGCAACAGGTCGTCCATCGCCTCAACTCCGGGAAGACAGGTGGGGCCTGCCCGCTCTTTGCCGATTTTCCTGCGCCGCCCCCCGCGGCGCAGGCCATGTTCCCTAGGTCCGCGCCGATCAGGCGGCGCGCACTCTCTCGATAAAGGCCGTGACCTGACTGCGCAAATGCGTGGCCTGAGACGAGAGGTCGCTTGCCGCGTTAACGATATCGCCAGAAGCCCGTCCCGTATCCGCCGCCGCGCTGCTCACGCCGGAGATGGACGCGGAAACCTCCTGCGTGCCCTGCGCCGCCTGATGCACGTTCTGCGCGATTTCACCGGTGGCAGTGCCCTGCTCCTCGATGGCGGCGGCGATGGCGCTCGAGATCTCGTCGATCTTGCGGATGGTGCCGCTGATCGCCTCGATGGCGTGGACCACCTCGTCGGTGGCGCGCTGGACCTCGCCGATCTGGCCGGAGATTTCCTCGGTCGCCTTCGAGGTCTGCTCGGCGAGGCTCTTCACCTCCTGGGCCACCACCGCGAAACCGCGGCCGGCATCCCCGGCCCGCGCCGCCTCGATGGTGGCGTTGAGGGCGAGCAGGTTGGTCTGCGAGGCAATGTCGGTGATGAGGTTCACCACCTGGCCGATGCGCCCGGCGCTGGTGGCGAGCCCGCGCACCACTTCCACCGTGCCGTTGGCCTGGGAGGTGGCCTCGCGGGCCACCTTGGCCGACGTGGTCACCTGGCTGGAGATCTCCCGCACCGACGCCGCGAGCTCCTCGGCGGCCGAGGCCGCCGTCTGCACATTGCTGGTGGCCTGCTCCGCGGCCGCCGCCACCACGGTGGACTGGCGAGAGGTCTCCTCCGCCGAATCACGCATGGAGCCGGCATTGCGCTCCAGCACGCCCACCGCGTCCGACACCGTCCGGACGACGCCGGTCACGGCGCGGTCGAACTCCTCCGCGAGACGGTGCATGCTCGCCCGCTTCTCCTCGCCCGAGCGGGTGGCGGCCACCTGCTGCTCGCTGCGCAGATCCTCGGCCGCGCGCAGCTCGTCGCGCAGGCGCTCGGTGGAATTCCACAGGTCGCCGATCTCGTCCTTGGAGCGCTTCTGCGCGAGGGCGACGCCGAGATCGCCGGCGGCGAGATTCTGGATGGCGGTCGACACCTGCTGGATCGGGCGGCTGAGCTTCAGCGTGCCGATGTAGAGGGCGACGCCCACGCCCGCCAGCAGCCCGACCACCGTGAAGGCGAGCAGCATGGTGAGCGTCCACTGCCGGGTCTGCGCCTGTTCCTCGCGCAGCGGCTCGAGCTGGTTGCGCACCGTCGAGGTCACCCGCTCGAGGCTCTTCTGGAGCGCGGTGCGCACCGCGACGTTGGCGGCGAGGCCGCCGCCTGCGGTGTAGGCCGCCTGCGGCCCCTCGGACTGCACCGTGCGCAGGATGGTCCGGCAAAGATCGACGAAGGCCTGGATATCGTCACTCAGCTTCTGCACGTCCGCCATCGCCTCGGGCGGCGTGACGCCCTTCAGCGCGTTGAGGTCGTTGCTGAGCTGGGTGAACGCCTTCTCGGCCTCGTTCGCGGCCACGCGCACGTCCGCGTCGGATCTGGCGATATAGGTCCCGCGAATGTTCACGGTGGTCATCGCCACATCCTTGCTGAGCCGCTCCGTGAGGAACGCCCGCTGCCACACGGCATCGAGGCGCTCGGCGACATTGGACACCGCCAGCACCCCGATGATCGACACCGCGCAAATGGCCACCGCCGTCACGCCCAGCACCGCGACGATGGAATGGATCTTCCCAGCGATCTTCATCTGCCCCCGCCCCTTATATTTTATGTCTGTGTACTATTTGCGTTGGCGCTCCCCATCCGCCGCGCCCGGCGGCGGGCCGCTGCGCAGGTCGGTCTTGTCGACATAGTTCAGGGAGTCCACCAGCACCTCGCGCACCACATCCCCGTTCAGCCGCGCGTTGGTGGCCTGCCGGATGCGCTCCAGCATCTCCGGCAGGTTGTACTTGGACATCTTGCCGCTCTCGATGCGACCGTTCACGTAAATGTCCTGAAACGCCGCGTTCACGGCGAAGATGCTCGGGTCCACGGACATCTTGCGCAAGAGGCTGGCGTCCGCCGTGAACACCAATTTCGCGAGCACGTAGCCCTTCACCTGCCCATCGATCACCATCGGCACCGTGATCACCGGGAGGCGGCGATATTCGAGGCCGGAGAGATAGGACTCATCCGCCTTGCCATGCTCCGTACCCGTCACCCAATAGGCGGCGGCATAGGTCGAGGCCAGCGCGACGACACACACCCACACGCCGATGATGATGAAGCGAATCATGTCCGCTTCTCACCGTAGCCGAGGGCTGCGGAATAGGTGCCGTCAGACTCCGCCTCGCGCATGGCGCGATCGAGAATGGCCGCAACCTCCTGCGCCGCCGAGAGCTGGACGGACAGGAGATAGCTGTTGCGCTCCAGCTTCTTCTTCAGGCCCGCAACCCGCTCGGCCAGGTCGGGATCACCGCCCGGCGGCAGCGCGCGGACGGCGCGGCTCAGCTCCAGAAGACACCGGCTCTTGCGGCGGTTGATCTCAGCCATGTCGAACGGCGCATGCGCCTCGAATGCTGAAATCTCCTCGTCGAGGGTTTCCTCCAGATGGTCGATGGCACTGAGCAGAGTAGCGACCGCGGGACTCACCGCGTCGCGGGACGAAACGCTCATGACCCCTCCCCGGTCGCTCCGCCGGACCTGCGGGCGGCGGCGCGGGCAAGGTTGGCGGCGATGCCGATGCCGCCTGCATTGGCGATGGATTCACCCATCTTCTCGGTCAGCATGGTCTTCCATGTGGAGCCGGCGGTGCCCTTGCCGAACACGCTGGTGGTGGCCGGCATCATGGTGTCGAGGAACTTGGCGAGCACCATGCCCTCGAACTTCTTCAGCGCCGCCGCCTGCGGCTGCGCGGTCGCGAACTGGTCCACGGAACGGCCGCTGAGGGCGTGGGCATTGCGCAGCGTCGTCAGGCTGGTGCCGGAAAAGGAGAGGCCAGCGGGAATCATGGAGAGAGCGCGCGCACGCGCCTGCTCGTCGTCGCTCACCGAGACGCCTTCGGGCTTGTCGGCCGCCCCGGCGTTCGAGGCGCCGCCCGAGGCCCCCGTCTTCGTCATCGTCGCGCTGAACTCGGCCGCGCCGCCGGCGGAAAGCGCCTGCAGCTTGTTGACGACCTGGCGGACCCGCGAGGTGTCCGCGTTCTTCATGACATCGACGACAAGATCGGTGGGCGGGCTGATGCCCATGACGGCCGCTCCCGTAGAACCGTGAACTGAATAATGCTGAAGCGCTATGCTTATGTGAGGCTTGCATCCCGCCGCCGCAGCGCGCTCGTCTCCGCGATCTCGGCGGTGAGGCTGCGTTCCTCGGCGGCGTGGGCGTCGCGGCGCGCGCCTTCCTCCATGTGCTCGGCCCGCTTCACGGCCAGCGCCTCCTCCTTCACCCGCTGCTCCTGCGCCTGCCGGGCGGCTTCCACCTGCTCCGCCTGGACTGCCACCCGGTTCAGGTGACGCGCCGCCTGCTCCAGCAGCAGGGGCCCGAACAGGTCGTCGGTGAGGGTCGCCAGCAGCGCGCGGCGCTGCTCCTCGAGCACCTCGCGCTCCCGCGTGACCGCCGCCAGCCGCCACTCCGCGGCGCGCTGGAGCTGCTCGCGCACGGCGCGGATCCGCTCGGCCTTCCTCAGACGCTCCTGCATGCTCACCTCACTGCGAGCGCAGCCATGTGCCGAATGCCATCATGAACAGCGCGAGCAGCTGCGATACGGTCATGTACAGCAGGAACAGCCCGGCCCCCGTGATGAACGGCGTGGCGATGAAATACACGGCGATCTGCGGCGTGAACTTGTTGACGAGCCCGATCGCGATGTTGATCCCGATCGAATAGAGCACGAACGGACTGGCGATGCGAAGCGCCACCACGAAGCTCTGCGTGAACTGATCCACCACATTGGCCAGCGCCACGCCGAAGCTGAACAGCTCCCCCGGCGGCAGGCGGCGATAGCTTTCGAGCAGCCCGCGCACCAGCTCCAGGTGCAGGTCGGAGATGAAGAAAAGGGCGACGGCGCAGAAGGTGAAGAAGGTGGTGAGCGAGGGCAGCGAGTTGCCATCGTCCACCGACATGCCCGCGATGCCCGCCACGCCCACCGCCTGGGCGGCGAAGTTCATGAGCGTCTCCAGCGCCGCGACGTAGATGCGCACCAGGAAGCCCAGCAGCGCCCCCATGAGGAGCTCGGCGCAGATGGCCGCGAGAAGCCCCGCCACCGTGGCGTGCGCCACCCTGGGCGCCACCGTGCCATACATCACCGGCACGAAGGCGAGGCTGAGCGCCACCGCCAGGAACAGGCGCACCTGGGCCGGCATGTTGCGGCCGCTGATGCCGGGCAGCATCATGAGGCAGGCGCCGATGCGGCAGAAGACCAGCACGGCGACGAGCACAGCGAGGCTCGCCGCCTCGTTCATGAGATGGTTCCGAGCGACTTGATCTCGACGCCGCGGGCGATCTCCACATGGGACAGCACCGGCAGCGCCGGGAACATGCGCTCCACGATCATGCGCACATAGGGCCGCGCGTCCGGCGCCGTCACCAGCACGAAGGAGCCGCCGGCCTTCATGCGCTCGCGGATGGCGGCGCCCGCCTCGGCTCCGAACTGCTCCACCAGGCGCGGATCGATGTCGAACTCCACCACCTCGCCCTTGGCGTCGCGCTTGAGGCTCTGGTGGAAGGCGAGATCCCACTTGCTGCCGAGGCGCAGCACGCTCAGCACGCCGTTCTCCGAAAGGTCGCCGCAGATCTGCTGCGCCATGCGCATGCGCACATGCTCGGCCACCTGCTCCGAACGCCGCGCATGGGGCACGATCTCCGCGATCGCCTCCATGATGAGGTTGAGGTTGCGGATGGAGACGCGCTCCGCCAGCAGCAGCTTCAGCACCGCCTGCAGGCCGGAGGAGGAGATCTGCGAGGGGCAGATGTCGTCGATGAGCTTCTTGTACTCGGGGTCGAGCCGATCCAGCAGCGCGCGCATGTCCTTGTAGGAGAGGAGCTGCGGCAGGTTGTTGGCGATCACCTCGGACAGGTGGGTGAGGATGACGGTGAGGTTGTCCACCGGCGTGAAGCCCTCGCGCCTCACCTCCGCGCCGTAGGCCTCGGCCACCCACACCGCCTTCATGCCGAAGGCCGGCTCGCGCACCTCCTCGCCCGGCACGTCGGGCTTGGGCCCGTCGCCCACCACAACGAGCGATTCGCCGATGCGCATCTCCTGCGCCGCCACCACCGTGCCGTGGATCTTGATCTGGTAGCCCTTGGTGGAAACCTGCAGGCTCTCGCTCATGCGGATTTCCGGCACCACGAAGCCGTAGCGCATGGCGAACTTGCGCCGCATCTTGCCGATGCGGTTGGTGAGCTCGGTGGGCGTGCGCAGCACTTGTCCGGCGAGCTGCTTGCCCACGCACACCTCGATCTCCGGGGTACGCAGGCTCTCCTTCACGGATTCGCGCGCCTCCCGCTCCTTCTGCTGGCGCTCCGCCTCCGCCTTCTGCGCCTCGACGGCCTGCTTCTTGGCGAGCTGCTTGGGGATGGAATAGCCCACGAACGCCATGATGCCGCCCAGCAGCGCGAACGGCAGAAGCGGCAGTCCCGGCACCACCGCCATGCAGAACATGAGGCCCGCCGCCACGAACAACGCGCGCGGATACGCCCCGAGCTGGCCGAGCACGGCCGCCTCGGCGCGCCCGCGCGTGCCGCCCTTCGACACCAGAAGACCCGCCGAGAGCGAGACGATCAGCGCCGGAATCTGCGCCACGAGGCCATCGCCCACGGACAGGCGGGTGAAGATGTTGGCCGCGTCGCCGATGGGCATGCCATGGCGCGTGACGCCGATGATGATGCCGCCGAAAATGTTCACGGCGATGATGATGAGGCTCGCCACCGCCTCGCCGCGCACGAACTTCGACGCACCGTCCATGGAGCCGAAGAAGGCGCTTTCCTCCTCCAGCTCCGCGCGGCGGCGCTGCGCCTCGCGGTCATCGATGAGGCCGGCGTTGAGGTCGGCGTCGATGGCCATCTGCTTGCCGGGGATGGCATCGAGGGTGAAGCGCGCGCCCACCTCGGCGATACGGGTCGCGCCCTTGGTGATGACGAGGAAGTTCACCGTGATGAGGATGGTGAACACCACGATGCCGATGACGAAATCGCCGCTCATCACGAGCTGCGAGAAGCCGGCGATGATAGCTCCCGCCGCATGCACGCCGTCGCTGCCGTGCGCGAGGATGAGGCGCGTGGTCGCCACGCCCAGACCAAGGCGCAGCATCGTCGCGATCAGCAGCACCGTGGGGAAGGCGGAGAATTCCAGCGGCTTCGTGATCCAGAGCGCGACCATGAGGATGAGCACGGACAGCGCGATGGACATGGCGAGGCCGATGTCGATGAGCACCGGCGGAATCGGCAGGAACAGAACGCCGAGGATCGCCACGATGCCCATGGCGAACCCGATATCGCGGCGCGACCTGACCTCGGCAGTGTTGGAAGCGGGGATATCGGCCATGCGATCAAGCTCCGCCCGGAACCGGGGCCCCTGAAACGTCCTTGCGCGGCATAAACACCTGTTCGCGCCGGAGAGAATGAATCAAAGCGAAAACCCGGGACCCCGGGCGACCCAGGCTAAGCCGAGGCCCTTAATAGCCCGTCGCGATACGGGCATAGACCTCCTCCGTGAAGGCCATGATATGCGAACCCATGAAGGAGGCGGTCAGCGCCGCGACGGCCAGCACCGCGAGGATCTTGGGAATGAACGTCAGCGTCATTTCCTGGATCTGCGTCAGTGCCTGGAACAGCGCCACGAACAGGCCGACCGCCATCGCGATCGCGACCGACGGGCCGGCCGCGACCAGCACCGTCCAGATGGCGCTGTTGACGAGATCCAGCGCGTCCGCTTCGTTCACGATCCGCTCAGCTTCACGCCGGACTCGATGGTCACGGTCTTGCCGCTGCTCAGCGTCGCCACCACGCCGTCGCTGGTGATCTGCACCGAGGACACGGTCCCGGACACGGTCCCGTCAGCGGACGTGAGCGTCTTGCCGATGGCGGAATCCGCCGTCTGCAAAGCCGAGGCGGTGAACATCGCATCAAGCTTGCTGTTGGTGGTGATCTGCTGCTCCACCTGCGAGAAGGAGGCGAGCTGCGACAGATAGGCCGTGGAATCCATGGGATTCGTCGGGTCCTGATTCTGAAGCTGGGCCACCAGGAGCTTCAGGAAGGCGTTGTAGTCCACCGTGGTCGCGGACGCCGCCGACGACTTCGTCGTGGAGGAGGTATTCGTCGTGCTGGTGGTGCTCGAGACAGTGGTCATTGCGGCATCCTTCCCGTCGTCGCACATGCACCATGAAGATCGGACTCGATCATCTCAGGCCACTTCGGACTGCGGCGCGGCAGCGCCGCCGATGATGGCGTCTTCCAGCTCGAACAGCTGGCGCAGCTGGCGCAGCGCGTCGAAGCAGCGGTCCTCGCGGAGCAGCCCGTCCAGCGCCTTCAGGTGCGCCAGCATTTCCTGGTTGGAATAGGCGAGCATCACCGCGGTGAGATGGTTCACGGCCAAGCGCCGTGCCTCGGCCGCGCTCACCGGATCCGTCAGGACCGACTGGACGATGAAGTAGAGCTGGCGCAGCGGCGTGGTGGTGTCCTGCACCTGCATCACGTGGCCTTCAAGAAGGAACACCGCGTCGTTCAGCAGTTCCAGGGTGACCTTGCGGTCGGCGCAGAACACCGCGCCGTTAAGGTACATCCGCTCGCCGGCCTTCAACGAGATATGCATCGGCTTGTTCATTTCAGCCCGTCCCTGATGGTGCGGTTGACATCGATCAGAAGGGAGACGTCCCGCGAAGGATCAACGAGGATCCGGTCCGCCTCCTGAATGATCCAGAGTCCGAGCGAGGCCAGATTGACCTTCAGCGCCTGCGGCAGCTCGTTCTGGGAATCGGCAAGATCGGCGATGAAGAAGCGCCAGAGCTTCTGCATGTCGAGCAGCGCGGAGCGCATTTCCGGCGAATTCGGCACGCCCGCCTTCGCCTGGAGCACCATATCGATCGCCTGATCGAACGCCATGCGTTCGCGATCGCGCCCCGCGGTTCCAGCTTCGTCGAGGATTTCCGCATATGCAAATTTGTACATGGCGACCCTCTTGCGTGGGATCAAACGTAATTGAGAAGGGACAGCTGCATCAGCTTCGCTGTCGTCGAATAGGACATCTGCAGCTGCGTCGTCATATTGTCGAGCCTGGTCTTGGCCTCAGCCGTATCGACACCTTCGAGGGAAGTTATTTTCGAGTCGACCAACGTGCTCGCGCTCGATAGAACTTCATTCGACTGGGTAATGCGGTTCTGAGTCACGCCCAGACTGGCGCTCTCCCTCGTGAGCTGCGAAACCGACGCGCCCGTCAGGGTCCTGGCCTTTTCGATCACCGCCTGCTGCGTCTCCGCCGCCATGCCGGTCAGGCCCAGCTTCGACACCATGGTAAGCGCCATGGTGAGGTTGCGGACGGCATCGATGTTCGTGGTGGTGGAGATGTTCGCCCGCTGGGTGCTGGAAACCTGGCTCGTCAGCGGCTGGTCCGAGGCATTCGACCAGGTCGTGCCCCAGGCCGGATCCGCGAACAGGTTCGCGAACGCCCCGTCCAGGAACGTGTTCATCTGGTCCGCCGTGATATTCACGACGGCGGGATCCGACGCTGGGTCCGTGGGATTGAGGCCGAAAGCGGTCGCGAACGCCGCCTTGACCGCCGCTTCCGGCCCATTCTCATAGGACACCATGGGCGCCACGGAGCTGTTCGTGCCGGCGAACAGGTAACGCTGACCATCGGAGGTGTTCAAATTGTCGATCAAGGTCGACAGGGCATCTCCCGCCTGCGAGACGACGTTCTTGTTGTCTCCGCTGGACGACGTGGCCGTAACGAGCTCCTGCAGGATGCTGTTGGCATTGGTCCGCACCTGCGAGAGCACGGTCTGCGAGCCCTTCACAACCGTGGACGCGAAGGTATTGCTATTCTGCTGCGCATCGATGGCCGCCTTGGTGGCGTATAGCGATACGCTCTGGCCCGTCTTGAGGCCGAGCGTCAGGCCCACATCCGCGTGGCGACCGGTCGCGACTTCGGCTGTGGTCTTGGAAATCTCGCCCTGAAGGCGCGACATCGTGCTCAGCGCGCTCGTCGTCCAGGACAAGGTGGAGATGTAGGAGCTCTTCATCGGCGTCACCCAATCGCGCTGAACAACTGATTGTAGAGATTGTCCACGACGCCGATCAGCTTCGAGGACGCCGTGTAGCTGCGCTCCAATTCGAGCTGCAGCGCATACTCGTTATCGAGATTGACGCCGGTGGCTGACGAAAGAGCGGTGGAGGTCTGCGAAAGAATGGCGCTCTGTGCGTCGAGCTTGGTGGACGTCGCCGAACGCTGCCCTTCGAGCCAGCTCACGGAGTTCGATGCGAAGCTCTTGAGGCTCGTGCCGCTCTCGAGCTGCGTGCTCGCGGCGTAGGTCCGCGGCGCCGCCAGATTGCTGACCAAGCCGGAAAGGCGCACGGCATAGCTCGCCTCGGAATTAGTATTATAGAGGTAGTTGCTGCCATTCATGCCGCCATCGCGCAGCGCGAAGGCGGAACCGCCCTCGCTCGGGACAGCCGCGGCATTCACCATGATGCGGCCGGCGACACCGGAACCGGTGCTGGCCCCGGAATCGACCGTGAACAGGCCGTTCATCGCCGGCAGGCCACCGCCGCTCTGGTCGGTTTCCTTGAACGCGTCAACAAGCCCCCCGGCCACCGCGTCGAGCTGGGACTGGTAGGTGACGGCGACATCGTCGCGCAGCGTGGCATAGCCGACGATCGCGCCCGACTTCAGCGCCATGGAGGTGCTGGCGCCGGGCCCGGCCACCGCGACGCCATCCACATAGACGGCATTGCCGGAAGTGGACGTATCGAACGAGGGCGTGGCCGAGAAGGTCACAGTCCGCGCCGACTTGTCGAACAGGGTGACGCCGCTGTCCGTGTAGATGGCCACATCGTTGTTGCCGCGGGTGAGGGTGGAGATCCCCATCTCCTGCGACAACTGGGCGAGGATGGCGTCACGCTCGTCGAGGGAGCCGGTGACGTCCGCGCCGGTGGCGGTGCCCCTCACCACGGCATCGTTCGCCGCCTGGAACTTCGTCAGCAGCTCGTTCACGTGGGAGACCGAGGTGGCGATGCCGGTGTCGGCATCCGCGCGCACCTGCTGAACCGTGTCGGTCGCGTCATTGAGGGACTGCGCGAGATCCTGCGCGGCACTTACCGCGGCCCCCGCCAGCGCCTGATCGTCGGGCGCGTTGGCCGACGCCGACAGAGCCGTGGAGAAGGCCCCGAGAAGCGCCGCCGGAGACGATTCGCTCTTCGTATCGCCAACGGTTTCGTGAAGCGTCTTGAGACCGTCGTTGACGGCCGAAAGCTGAGCACTCGACGAAGTGGCGGATAGCATCCGGTCGAACAGAGCGGAATCTGAGGCACGCGTGATGTTGACCACCCGCGTGCTGCCGTCGCTCGCGGTCGTCACCACGGCGATCTTCCTGGACGCGGAAGAATTGTCCGCCGCGGCGATGTTGCTCGCCGACACCGACAGCCGCGTGGACGTCGTCTGCAACGACGTCCGGGCGGTATTGAACGCGGCGCTCAGGCTCATGGCGATCCCCCGAAACCTTCGTCGATCAACGCTTGAGGTTCATGAGCACGTCGAGAAGCTCCGCGCCGGTCTGGAAGACCTTGGAGTTCGCCGTGTAGTCGCGCTGCGCCACGATCATGGTGGTGAGCTCGTTGGCGGTGTCCACCGTCGAGTTCTCGGTCGCGCCGGAAATCACGGAGCCCTGCCCGTTCTGCTCCGCATTGGCGATCTGCAGGGCGCCGGACTTGGTGTTGGTGGTGTAGGCGTTGCCGGTCAGCGGCGTCAGGTTGTTCGGGCTCGACACATAGCCGAGCGGGACGGTGAAGATCGCGAACTTGTCGCCATCGGCGTTCACCGCATAGACGGTGCCGTCGGTGTCGATGGACACGTCCGTGAGCACCGAGGCAGCAGTCCCGTCCTCCGTGTTCGTGAGGATGGTGAAGCCCATGTCCTTCTGCTTCATGCCGGACAGGTCGAGCGACATGGTGGTGGTGACGGTCGGATCCTGCGAGTTCACCACCGGGATCGACAGCTTCGCCGGAGCAGCGGGCAAGGTCATGTTGCCGGAGCTGTCGAACTGCAAGGTCTGGGTGGTCGTGGTCACGTCGCCGCTCACGGTCAACGTCCACTCGCCGGTGTTCGTCGTCTTCTGGAAGGAGAGATTGACGGTCCGCTCCGCGCCGACAGCGTCATAGACTGTCTTCGACACCACATAGGGGGCGGTGGTGCTGGTGGCGGAGATCGGCAGGTTGGCGGAGAACACCCCGCTCGTGGTCGCCGCGGCGGTCACGGTCGCGTTGTTGATGTTCACGGGCACGAGCGCGGCGGTGCCGCCGGCGCCGGTGCTCGGCACAGGATAGCCCATGAGGGTATAGCCCGCCCCGTTCACGAGGTTGCCGGTGGAGGCGTCCTTTCGGAAGTCACCGGCGCGGGTCATCGCGATCTGGCCCGAGGTATCGGTCACCAGGAAGAAGCCGTTACCCTGGACGGCGAGGTCGGTATTGCTCTTGCCCACGTAGTCGAGCGCGCCGCGCGCATCGATGGCATAGCGCACCGTGGTCTTCACCGAGCCGGACTGATAGTCGCCGCTGCCCGCCTGCGACTGGAGCATGACCGAGGAGAACTCGGCGTCGGCCGCCTTGTAGCCGGTAGTGCTCGCATTGGCGATGTTGTCGCCGACCGTGCTGAGGAGATTCGACTGCGCGCCCATGCCGGACACGCTCGTGCGCATCATACCGTAAAGGCTCATTTCGCTAGGCTCCCGAGGGCAGCGGCCGCGTCAGGCGACCCATGGTGTGACATTTGACTCGAAATGGCTTGTGCGAAGCTGCCGGAATTAGGCCCGCAGCGCCGCGGCGAGATCCGCGAAAGGATCGCGGCTCGGCGGCCCTCCCGGCCCCTGCCGCAGGGCATCGTAGATGCGCGGCACCGCGGCGATGGACTGGTCCAGATCCGGGTCGCTGCCGGCCTGATAGCCCCCCATGAGCCGCAGGTCGCGCGTGTCCTCGAAGCGGGCGATCATGGCCCGCAGCCGCCGCACCAGTTCCTGCTCGCCCTCGTTCCAGACGAGGCCCGACAGGCGGGAAATGGAGCGCAGCACGTTGATGGCCGGAAAACGCCCCTGGTCGGCGATGGCCCGGTCGAGCACGATATGGCCGTCGAGGGTGCCGCGGATGGCATCGGCCACCGGATCGTTGTGGTCGTCGCCGTCCACCAGCACCGAGAACACGCCGGTGATGGAGCCCGTGCCTTCCACCCCCGGCCCCGCCCGCTCCAGCAGCTTGGGCAGAGTGGAGAACACGCTCGGCGCATAGCCCCGCGCCACCGCCGGCTCGCCCGCCGCCAGCGCCACGTCGCGCGCCGCATGGGCATAGCGGGTCACCGAATCGACGATCAGCAGCACGCTTTCGCCCGCGTCGCGGAAATGCTCGGCCACCGCCAGCGCCGCCTGGGGTGCCATGCGCCGCATCATGGGGCTTTCGTCGGAGGTGGAGACCACCACGACCGAGCGGTCCCGGTTGGGCGCCAGGGGCCCTTCGAGAAACTCGCGCACCTCACGCCCGCGCTCGCCCACCAGGGCCACCACCACGGTATCGAAGCCGGTGCAGCCCGCCAGCATGGAGAGAAGGGTGGACTTGCCGACGCCGGAGCCGGCGAAGATGCCCATGCGCTGGCCCTGGCAGAGGGGCGTGAAGATATCCACGGCGCGCACGCCGGTGCGCAGCGGCTTCTCCACCCGCGCCCGCGCCATGGCCGGCGGCGGGTCGCGATCGAGCGGCATCGGTTGCGGCCCGCGCGGCAGCGGCCCCTGCCCGTCCAGCGGCTGGCCCAGCGCGTTCATCACGCGCCCCCGCCATTGCGCGCTCGGATGAAGCATGAGCGGACCGACGCGGAACGCCCGCTCGCCCAGGCCCACCTGCATGTTGCCGTCGTAGGGCTTCACCACCGCCGCCGCGCCATCGATGCGCACGACTTCGCCGAGCCGCATCCCGCCCTCGCTCTCGACCCCCACGCGCTCTCCCAGCCGCAGAACATGGGACAGACCGGACACCTCGAAATGAGTCGGCGTCACCTGGCGCACCACGCCGCCCACGCGCACGGGAGGGCACTCCTCGAGCCCCGCCTCCACCGCGGCCGCCAGCCGCTCCAGCGCGTTCATGCCTCAATACCCCCGGAAGACGCCGCGCCGGATCAGCTCGACGGACCCAGCTGCCGGATGGCGCTGGTGGTGAGATCCTCGTTCTGGGAAACGGCGTTGGCCGCCTGCTCGAAGGCCCGCTGCAAGGTGATGAGGCGGGTCATCTCCATCACCGGGTCCACATTGGCACCCTCCACATAGCCCTGGAGCACCTTGTTGCGGGTGAAATCCTGGATCAGGGCCGGGGGCATGTTGGTGGTCATGGTGGAGCCGTCATAGCGCGTCAGGTTGGCGCCCGCGGGCATGGCATAGACGCCCACGCGCCCGGCCACCTGCCCGTTCTGGTAGATGGAGCCGTCCGACCCCACCCGCACCGCGCCGCCATTGGGATTGACCATCAGCGGCGCACCACCGGCGTCGAGCATGGCGCGCCCGTTCATGGTCTGCAGCGCGCCGTCTGCGGTCATGCGCAGGCGGCCGTCGCGGGTGTAGCCGACCCCGGCGTCGGTCCGCACCGCGAACCAGCCGCCGCCGTCCACCGCGAGGTCGAGCGGGTTGCCGGTCTGCGAGATGGCGCCGGGCCGCAGGGAGGTGAAGGTCTCGCCCTCGGACACGTAGGAGGTCTTGTCGGCGGTGGCCTGCGAGAGCAGCTCGGCAAAGCGCACCTGCTCGGCCCGGTACCCCGGCGTGTTCATGTTGGCGAGGTTGTTGGCCACGGTGGCGAGACGCTTGTCCGCAGCCATTTGCGCCGACAGGGCCACGTAGAGATTCGACGACACGTCAGCTCCCGAGCTTGTCCGGTGGGGATTGGCGGGCTTACGCCATCGCGGCCCTGACTATGCACAGCCGAGGCTTGCGTGAACCTGCCGCCTCCCGCCGCTCTCGCGCCTGTGAGCGGCGCTCCGACTTCAGCCTCGCGCAATCCTGCTGACCTAATTGAGTAAGGATACCCCTCTACCCGGACGGAGGACGGCGCCTTGGTGGTCATCATTGGAATCATTCTCGGCCTCGGCGCCACGTTCGGGGGCTTCGTCGCCATGGGCGGCCACCTGAGCGTGGTGTGGCAGCCGTTCGAATACCTGATCATCGGCGGCATCGCCTTCTCGACCTTCATCATCGCGAACCCCCTTGCGGTCATCAAGGACACCGGGGCCGCGATCGTGCAGGCGGCCACCGGGGTGGCGCCCAAGCGCAAGGATTTCCTCGCCCTCCTCAGCCTGCTCTACGCGCTGATGCGCGACATGCGGCAGAAGCCCCGCAACGAGGTGGAGGCGCACATCGACGACCCGCAGAACTCGCCGCTGTTCGGGCAGTTCCCCACCATCCTGCGGGACAAGGAGCTCACGCAGTACATCTGCGACTACGCGCGCCTGATCCTCATCGGCAACGCCAAGTCCCATGAGATCGAGGGCCTGATGGAGCAGGAGATCTCCACCATCAGGAAGCACAAGACCAAGCCGTCCAGCGCCATGAGCACGGTGGCGGAGGCGCTGCCGGCGCTCGGCATCTGCGCGGCGGTGCTCGGCATCGTGAAGGCCATGGGCGCGATCGACCAGTCGCCGGAGGTGCTCGGCCATTACATCGGCTCGGCCCTCATCGGCACCTTCCTCGGCATCTATTCCTCGTACGCCATCATCGGGCCGCTCGCCGCCAAGATTAAGACGACGCGCGAGAAGCAGTGCCAGCCCTTCATCATCGTCAAGCAGACCCTGATCGCCTTCATGAACGGCGCGCTCCCGCCCATCGCCCTGGAGCATGGGCGCAAGACCATCGCGGCGGCCGAGCGCCCCACCATCGACGAGGTGGAGAGCGAGGCCATCCATTCGTCGCCGGCGAGCTCCGGCGCTCCCGTGCAGCAGGCCGCCTGATCCCATGCATAGCCACAAGCACCAAGACATCCGCGACATGCTGCTGGACGCGGCCGGGCTCTCGCTCGACCGCCTGCCCATGCTCCACGTCCTGTTCGACCGCATGGCCACCGCCTGCGCGGACGGGCTGCGGCAGTTCGCGGCCTCCCAGGCCTATTATTCGTTCCTCAGCATCGAGAACGGCCGCATCGGCGAAGTGCTGGAAGCCTACGAGGGCATGGCCATCGCCGGCATCTTCCGCGCGCCCTCTTGGGACAGCCAGCTCATCGTCGGCTTCGACCGCGACTTCATCTTCACCATGGTGGAGGTGCTGTTCGGCTCCGACGGCTCCGAGCCGCCGGTGGAGGACGAGCGCAGCTTCACCAACATCGAGGGCCGGGTGGCCCAGCTCCTGTTCGAGCAGATGGCGAAGGCGCTGCGGGCCTCGTTCGCGCTGGTCAGCGACACCTCGTTCCAGTTCGAGCGCCAGGAAACGCGCATGGACTTCGCGGTCATCGGCCGGCGCAACAACCTCGCCGTGGTGGCGAAGTTCCTGCTCCAGGCCCTCAACCGCGGCGGCGAGATGTTCGTCATCATCCCGCAGTCGGCGCTGACGCCGCTGCGCCGCGCGCTCGCCCACACCACCGTGACCGAATCCAGCAACCGCGATCCCCAGTGGGCGCAGAAGATCCGGCAGGAGATCAACCGCACCGAGGTCAAGCTGCGCGCCATCCTGGAGGAGCGCGAGGTGAGCCTCGGCGAGGTCGCGGACTTCAAGGTGGGCCAGGTCATCAAGCTGAACGCCACGCCGTCGAGCCGGGTGAAGCTCGAAAGCGCGGCCCAGCCCCTTTTCTGGTGCCGCCTGGGCCAGGCGGACGGCGCCTATGTCGTCCGCGTCGAGGAACAGATCAGCCAGAACCAGGACTTCATCGATGATATCCTCCCCCGTTGATATCCTCCTGCTCGCCGCGCTGCTCGCCACCACCGTCTGCGTGGTGACACTCTATCGCCGGCTGTCGCGCCTCGACCGGCTGAACGCCGACTATGGCCGCGCGCTGGCCGATGCCGCGCAGGCGCTCACCGCCGCCCGCGACTCGCTGCAGACCTTCAGCACCGACGGGCGCGAGGTGCTCACCATGCTGTCCAAGCGCATCGACGACGCCCACGGTGTCATCGCCGAGCTCGACGCCCGCAAGGGCGATGCCGGCGACGCCAAGATGAAGCAGCACTGATATCCTTTCCTCCTCCTGCTCCAGAGGACGCCATGCCCGATTCCGACAACAAGACCGAAGCCGCCCTCGATGAAGCCCTCCTCTCGCCCGCGCAGGGCGCGGGCGAGGCGGAGGAGACCCTCGGCAGCAGCCGGGGCCTCGAGGCCGTGAAGCGCATTCCGGTGCAGCTGCAGGTGGTGCTCGGCTCGGCCAGCATGCCGGTCTCGAGCCTGCTGAAGCTCGGGCGCGGCGCGGTCGTGCCCCTCGACCACCGGGTGGGTGAGCCCGTGGACGTGGTGGTGAACGGCCGCATCATCGCGCGTGGCGAGGTGATGGTGGTGGAGGACGACAGCTCGCGCTTCGGCGTTTCCCTGACCGAGATCGTCGGCCCCGGTGGCAATGACGAAGCCTGACGTAGCCTGACGGAGACACGCCGATGGCGACGCCGAACCCGGGCAAGTCGCGCCCCCTGCACGGAACCGAGAAGGTCGCCGCGGTGCTCATGACCATGGGCCCGCCGACGGCGAACCGTCTGCTGAAGCACTTCGACCCGGACGAGATCAAGCTCATCACGCGGTCGATGGCGCAGCTGAAGTCGGTCAACCCGGCGCAGATCGAGGCCGTCGTCGAGGATTTCGCGACCCAGTTCGCGAGCGGCGCCAGCCTCATCGGCACCGCGTCCGACGTGGAGCGGCTGCTCACGGGCGTGCTGCCGCCGGAGCAGATCGCCGACATCATGGCCGAGCTGCTCGGCACGGCGAACCACTCCATCTGGGAGCGCATCTCGACGGTCTCGGAGAGCATCCTCGCCTCCTACATCGCCAAGGAGCATCCGCAGACCGCGGCCCTGATGCTCTCGAAGGTGCGCCCTGCCTGCGCCGCCAAGGTGCTGAGCTTCCTGCCCGAGGAGCGGCGCAACGGCATCCTGCGCCGCATGCTCACCTTCAAGCCCATCGTCGATGCCACCATGCAGGTGATCGAGCGGACGGTGTACGAGGATTTCATGATGAACTTCTCGCGCAACGCCGGCGCCGACCCGCACGCCCGCATGGCGGACATCATCAACAAGATGGACCGCGACGACATGGAGACGGTGCTCACCAGCCTGGCCTCCACGCGGCCGAAGTCGGCGGAGATCCTGAAGGGGCTCCTCTTCACCTTCGACGACATCATCAAGCTCACCCCGCGCGCCCGCACGTCGCTGTTCGACCAGGTGCCCACCGACAAGCTGGTGCTGGCCCTGAAGGGCACCGATCCGGACTTCCGCGAGATGATCCTGCAATCGCTCGGCGGCCGTATCCGGCGCATGGTGGAGCAGGAGATGGCGAGCGGCGAGCCGGTGCCGGCGCGCGAGGTCACCGAGGCGCGGCGCACCATCACCGACCTCGCCCTCGACATGGCCGGCCGCGGCGAGATCGAGCTCAACAGCGACAGCGACGAAGATTCCTACGTGCGCTGACGCCTTTTCAAAAGAGGCCGGGCGGCGTGTCTGGTTGTCTGGTTCAAAAGAAGACGCACCGGCGCGTCGGCGGGATGGGGGGTCATGGCTGAGGACCAGGACAAGGAGAGTAAAACCGAGGAGGCATCGGAGAAGAAAATCTCCGACGCCATGGAGAAGGGCAATGTCCCCTTCTCCCGCGAGGCGACCCTGTTCGCCTCGCTGCTCGGGATTCTCGCCTGCCTCGCCTTCTTCGTGGCCGCGCCCAGCCGCCTGCTCACGGAGGATCTGGCGCGCCTGATCGACGATCCCGGCGGCTTCCGCCTGGAGCACGGCAGCGACGCCATCGAGCTGCTTTGGGACACGCTGATGGTGGCGGGGCGCTTCCTGACACCGATGATCATCATCCTCGGCATCGCCGGCGTGGTGGCGTCGGCGCTCCAGAACGTGCCGTCGCTGGTGCTGGAGCGCATCACGCCGAAGTGGGATCGGGTGTCGCCCGCCTCCGGCTTCAAGCGCCTGATGGGCATCCAGGGGCAGATCGACTTCGGCAAGTCGCTGTTCAAGCTGCTGGCGGTGGGGTTCGTGGCGGGGCTGGTGCTCTATTGGGAAGAGCACCGGGTGGTGGACGCCATGCTGACCGACCCCCTACGGCTGCCCTCGGCGGTGCTGGAGCTGGCCATGCGGCTGGTCTCGGCGGTGTGCGTGGCCACCATCGTCCTCGTGGGCGCCGATCTGGTGTGGTCGCGCTTCCACTGGAAGGCCGAGCTGCGCATGACGAGGCAGGAGGTGAAGGACGAGGTCAAGCAGTCGGAAGGCGACCCGATGGTGAAGGCGCGCATGCGCTCCATCCAGCGCCAGCGCGCCCGCCAGCGAATGATGGGAGCGGTGCCGAAAGCAACGGTTGTCATTGCCAATCCGACCCATTACGCCATTGCACTGAAGTATGATCGCGATCTCGGCGGCGCCCCCCTCGTGGTGGCGAAGGGGCTTGACCTCGTGGCCCTGAAAATCAGGGAGATCGCGCAGCAGCATGCCATTCCGGTCGTCGAGGACCGGGCCCTGGCCCGTGCCATGTATGATGCAGTCGAAGTCGATCAGTGGATCCCGCGTGAGTTCTACCGCCCGGTAGCCCAGGTTCTTCACTTCATTTATTCGAAGCGCCCCAATGGTTCCAAATAGCTGCCAACACATCCTGGCCCTGAACACCCGCCCCGAACTGGAGGCGCAGGCCTTCGAGTGCGTGCTGGCCATGGCACTGCGCGGGGTCGTTGCGGAGCTGTTCTTCACCGAGGCGGGCCTGCTCATCGGCTACATCAATGCCGGCCAGGCCAACAACATCGAGGACATCGTCGCATCCTCGGCGGAGCGCACGCTGAAGCCGGGCGCCCTGCGCTACGGCCGCCATGCCCTCACCCATTCCGACTGGGGGCGGCCGCCGACCGTGAGCCTGGACCTCGAGTTCCACCACGCCACCCTGTCGGTCTATTTCAAGCTGGTGTTCGACGCGACCTCGGTGGGGGTGTCCATCGACAGCATCGATTTCCGGGTGCCCCACGCCAGCCACGACGAGGGCCTCGAGCTGCTGCGTGCCGCGCTCGAGGATTCCCGCGCCGCGTCGTAGGCGGCTTCCATCAGCCTCAAGCAAGCCTCGCCCTGTAGAAGGTGAAGATGAACTCGCGGTACTCGCCCCGCACAGGGGCGCCGCGGAGATTATCAACGTTGATCGCACCGGGAGTCGTTCCGCGGAGATCGCCATGCAGCCTCTCTACTTGTTCGGCCTCGCATCTCGTCATTCGCAGTGGGCGTCCGTGCGCCAGACGGCCATCGCCGGCAACATCGCGAATGCCAACACCCCTGGCTACAAGGCGGTGGACACGGCGGCATTCGACGCTGTGATGAACCAGACCAGCCTCACGCTCGCGCGCACGTCCGAGAGCCACCTCAGCACCCCCGCGGCGGAAGTGACGACCCGTACCCGCGACGCCAAGGACGGCTGGGGCATCAATGCTTCCGGCAATTCCGTGAGCATCGAGCAGGAAATGCTGAAGGCCAACGAGGTGAACAGCGCCTACACGCTCGACACCAGCATCGTCAAATCCTTCAACCGCATGATTCTGACGAGCCTGAAATGAACACCATCGATCCCCTGAAGGCGGTCACGCGCATCGCCAGCTCCGGGCTCGAAGCCCAGTCGACCCGCATGCGGATTGTCGCGGAGAATCTCGCGAACGCGAACTCCACCGGCTCCACGCCCGGTGAGGAACCGTACTCGCGCAAGACCGTCCAGTTTTCCGCGGAGCTCGACCGCGCGCTCGGGTTCTCTCGCGTGAAAGTGAAGAACACGGGTGTCGACAGCGCGCCGTTCCGCTCGGAATACGAGCCTGGAAATCCGGCGGCCGACGAGAAGGGCTGGGTGCTCAAGCCCAATGTGAACCCCCTCGTGGAAATGGCCGACATGCGTGAGGCGAGCCGCAGCTATGAGGCCAACCTCCAGATGATCAAGCAAGCCCGGTCCATGGTGGCCATGACCATCGACCTTCTGAGGACGTCGTGATGATCAATTCCCTCAGCCTTTCCACGACGAGCACTTCGACTCCCGGCCTTTCGCTGAGCCGCAGCAACACGCGGATGGAGACCACGCAGGCCGGCCCCGTCGCCGGCGCGCAGAATGTGGATCCCACCGATTTCTCCAGCATGCTCGCCCGCATGTCCTCCGACGCGGTGGACACGCTGAAGGCCGGCGAAGCCACCTCCATCTCGGGCATCAACGGCCGCGCCTCGGTGCAGCAGGTGGTGGAGGCGGTGATGAACGCGGAGCAGACCCTGCAGACCGCGCTCTCGGTGCGCGACAAGGTGGTCGCCGCCTATCAAGAAATCAGCCGCATGACCATCTGACGTTTCGGGGGAGCCATCATGAGAGCCCTAGCCATCGCCGCCACCGGCATGTCGGCCCAGCAGACCAACGTCGAGGTGATCGCGAACAACATCGCGAACATCTCCACCACCGGCTTCAAGCGCGCCCGCGCCGAGTTCACCGACCTGCTCTATCAGGCCGAGCGGGCCCGCGGCGTGCCGAACCAGGACGGCGCCGAGCCGGTGCCGGAAGGCGCGCTGATCGGCCTCGGCGTGCGCACCATCGGCATCCGGAACCTGCACATGCAGGGTGAGCTGTCGCAGACCTCCAACCCGCTCGACGTGGCCATCAACGGGCACGGCTGGTTCGAGATCACGAGCCCGACCGGCGAGACGCTCTACACCCGCGCTGGCAGCTTCAATCGCAGCGCCACCGGCCAGCTCGTGACCGCGGACGGCTATGTCGTGAACCCGGCCATGACGCTGCCCACCAACGCCAGCTCCATCGTCATCAACGAATCGGGGCAGGTCTACGCACAGATCTCCAACCAGACCGCGCCGCAGCTTCTCGGCCAGTTCCAGCTCGCCACCTTCGCCAATGACGCGGGGCTCGAGCCGCTGGGCGACAACCTCTACCGCGAGACCCCCGCCTCCGGCCAGCCGGTGGAAGGCGTGGCGGGTGACGTGGGCTTCGGCGCCGTGGTCCAGGGCTATCTCGAAAGCTCCAACGTGGACCCGGTGAAGGAGATCACCAACCTCATCCAGGCGCAGCGCGCCTATGAGATGAACTCGAAGGTGATCCAGGCCGCTGACGAGATGTCGAAGATCGTCTCCACGGGCCTGCGCTGATGCGCGCGCGCCCCGCCCTTCTCGCCTGCCTCGGCCTCGCGCTGGCGCTTTCGCTCGGCGGGCCCGCCGGCGCGGAGAGCATCTCCGCGCTTGCCGCCCAGGCGGAGGCGGAGCGTGCCGCCCCCGTCGAGCACACTGCGCCGGCCAAGGCGCCGGCGCCCGAGGCCCACGCGGACATCAGCCTCACCCTGCCCGTGCCGAACGTCACCCTCTATCCCGGCGACGCGCTGAACAGCGCGGTGCTGACCGATAAACCGGCGCTGCGCAGCGTGATCGAGAGCGGCACCTATGCCCCGCGGGCCGAGGCGGTTGCGGGCAAGGTGGCGCGGCGTGTGCTGCCCGCCGGCATGCCCATTCCCATGAGCGCCGTTACCGACGCCGTGATGGTGACCAAGGGCGTTACCGCGCGCGTGGTGCTGAAGGAAGGCGGCCTGCTGATTTCCGGCTATGCCACCCCCCTCGAATCGGGCGCGGCGGGCGCCATCGTCCGCCTCAAGAACCTGGACAGCGGCCAGATCATCGTCGGCGAGGTTCAGGCCGACGGCTCCGTCAGGATCAAGATGAGATGACCAGCCTTTTGCGCTTCGCCGTTCTCATCGTCGCCGGACTGTGCGGCCTCGGCGCCCTGCCGGCCGCCGCGATGACGCGCATCAAGGACATCTCCTCGGTCCAGGGCGTGCGCGACAACCTGCTGGTGGGATACGGCCTCGTGATCGGCCTTCAGGGAAGTGGCGACACCCTGCGCAACTCGCCCTTCACCGAGCAGGCCATGCAATCCATGCTCGACCGCATGGGCATCAACGTCCAGGGCATCGCGCTGCGTGCCAAGAACGTCGCGGCGGTCGCCGTCACGGCCAACCTGCCGGCGTTCGCGGCGGTCGGCAGCCGCATCGACGTGACCATCGCCTCGCTGGGCGACGCCACCTCGCTGCGCGGCGGCACCCTGCTCGTGACCCCCCTCAACGGCGCGGACGGCATCGTCTATGCCGTGGCCCAGGGCCAGCTTGTCTCGGGCATCCAGATCACCGGCCAGGCCGAGACCCTGAGCCAGGGCGTGCCCACCGCCGGCCGCATCGCCAACGGCGCGCTGGTGGAAAAACAGGTGCCCGGCCGCCTCAGCGAGCTGCCGGAATTCTACCTGGACCTCACCAATCCCGATTTCCGCACCGCCGCCGCCATGGCTGACGTCATCAACGCCTACACCCAGGCCCGCTACGGCAAGCGCCTCGCGCGCGAGGTGGACCTGCGCACCGTGCTGGTACAGCGCCCCTCCGGCGTGAACCCGGCGCGCTTCCTCGCCGAGGTCGGCGAGCTGCAGGTGGAGCCGGACACGCCGGCCCGCGTGGTGGTGGACCAGCGCACGGGCACGGTGGTGATCGGGCGCAACGTGCAGATCTCCACCTTCGCGGTCACCCAGGGCAACCTCACGGTGCAGGTCACCGAGACGCCCGAGGTGTCTCAGCCCATGCCCTACAGCTTCGGCGAGACGGTGGTGGTGCCGCGCACCGACATCGCGGCCGAGGAAAGCGGCGGGCCCATCGGCATCGTCCGCGGCACATCGCTCCAATCCCTGGTCAACGGGCTGAATCGATTCGGCCTGAAGCCCACGGACATCATCTCCATCCTCCAGGCGGTGAAGACATCCGGCGCCCTGCAGGCGGAGCTTGTGTTCCAATAGCCGGCCGTGACGCGCTCCGGCGCCGCGGCCCGCGCAGCCTGACCCTCGCCGAAGCGGATCGGCGGCCCATAGGTCAGCGTCGCGCAAGTCAGTCTTTCTAGAACCTGAGTCATCCGCTGCTCTGCCGCGCCGGCGAAGCGGCGCTCTCACCACGGAGGGAGTGCATGATGAACCTCACGCTGCCCACCCTGTTCACGGCCGTGGCGGCCCGCCGTTCGGGCGCCGCCGTGAGCCGGCGCGCGGCGCGGGTCGCGGGACGGGGCGTGCCCCTTCTCGCCTTGGCCGCCATGCTCGGCGCCGCCAGCCCCGGAGAGGCGCAGGCCCAGAGCGCGCAGACGCAAGGCGCGCAGCAGGCTGCCCCGGCGCAGGGCGCGCGCGACGATCAGGCCGCCCAGTATTGCCGCAACATCGCCGATGCTGCTGCCGATGCCCGCTTCGCGCGGCAGAAGGAAGCGCTGGCCGCGATGGAGAAGGAAATCGAGGCCCGCATCGCCCAGCTCGAGGCCAAGCGCGCCGAATACCAGGACTGGCTCCAGCGCCGCGAGGCCTTCCTGAAGAAGGCTGACGAATCACTGGTGGCGGTGATCTCCCAGATGCGTCCCGACGCCGCCGCCGCGCAGATGGCGGCGATGAACGAGGACATGGCAGCCGCCCTGCTGTCGAAGCTGAATCCGCGGGTGGCGAGCGCCATCCTCAACGAGTTCGAGCCCGCGCGCGCCGCGCGCCTCACCTCCACCCTGGTCGGCCTCTCGCGCCGCGCGCAGGAAGGCCGGCCCGGATGAGACGCCTCGCATTGACCATCGGCACCGCGCTCCTCGTCGCCGGCTGCCAGACCGACCACGACAACCTCATCACCGGCCCCACCCTGAGCCCGCTCGGCTCCGGCCTCGAAACCAGCCGCGAGCCGGTTCCGGTGACGTTCCAGCAGGCCCCCGTCCGCAGCTTCCGTTCCACCTGGGACCAGAACCGCTCCGGCAGCCTCTACCGCGATCTGCGCGCCTCCAAGGTTGGTGACGTGATCCGCGTGTCCATCGCCCTCGACGACAAGGCGCAGTTCGACAACGCGACCGACCGCTCGCGCAAATCGAAGAGCGACCTCGGTTTCGACACCGGCCTCACCCTCTCGGGCTTCGGGCGCGGCGCGAATGCGGGCGCGGCCACCGGCAATTTCAACGTCAATGGCGACACCGAAACCAAGGGCAAGGGCACCATCGACCGCTCCGAGAAGCTGCGCCTCAGCATCGCGGCGGTGGTGACCGAGGTTCTGCCCGACGGCAACCTCATCATCAGCGGCTCGCAAGAGATCAAGGTGAACTACGAGGTTCGCGTGCTGAACATCGCCGGCATCGTGAACCCGCTCGACGTCTCCTCCGGCAACGTCATTCCCTACGACAAGATCGCCGAGGCCCGCATTTCCTACGGCGGCCGCGGGCGGCAGATGGACGTGCAGCAACCGGCCTGGGGTCAGCGTATCTACGACGTCGTCGCGCCCTGGTGAGGACCGCTTTCCATGGCCGATGAGGACAATGACGCCAACCCGCCTTCCGGCAAGCGCGGCCTCCTGATCGCGCTTGCCGTCCTGACGCTGATTGCCGCGGTCACCGGCGCGGGAATCGGCTTCCTGCTCGGCAACACCGTGGAGGCGTCCGTCAGCGCGCGCATGACCTCCCAGCCGGGCGGGAAGGACGCGGGCGCCCTGCGCTACTCCGGCGACCTCACCCTCAAGGAACTGAAGCCCGTGGTGGTGAACCTCGCGGCCCCATCCTCCACCTTCGTGCGCGTTGAGGCGGCGCTGGTCTTCAAGAACGGGACTCTCGCCAATCCCGACGTGACGGCGGCGGAGGTGCGTGAGGACATCATGGCCTACATGCGCTCCCTGTCCCTCAGCCAGCTGGAAGGCCCGAGCGCCCTGCAGCACGTGCGCGAGGATCTCAACGACCGGGCGAGCATCCGCTCCCAGGGCAAGATCACGGAGCTCGTGCTCCTGACCCTGGTGGTGCAGTGACCGTGCGCCGGGAGGCGCGGCGCGTGGCGTCGCGAAAGGGGCCGCTCGCCGCCCTTGGCATGATGGCGCTTTTCGCGCTCCCGCTCGTCATCTGGAGCGCACCCGCCCTCGCCCAGGCCTCGTCCGGCAACGCGCTCCCGAGCCTCGATCAGCTCCTGCCCGAATACAGTGGCGGTACCGCCGCGCGCATCATCCAGATGGTGGCGCTGCTCACGGTGCTGTCGGTGGCGCCGGGGCTGCTCATCATGCTGACCAGCTTCACCCGCTTCATCATCGCCTTTTCTTTCCTGCGCTCGGGGCTTGGACTGCCGTCCACTCCGGCGAATCTGGTGTTGATCTCGCTCTCCCTGTTCATGACCTTCTACGTCATGGCGCCCACCTTCGACCGCGCCTGGCAGGAAGGGGTCGTTCCGCTCACCGAGAATCGCATCACCGAACAGGAGGCCCTGGAGAAGATCTCGGACCCGTTCCGGGATTTCATGCTCGATCATGTCCGGGGCAAGGACCTGCAGCTATTCTCCGACATCGCGGTGCGCCAGAACATCATCACGCCGTCCGCCCCGCCCGCGAGCGGTGGCGCCGCACCCGGCGTGGGAGCGGACCCGCAGAAGGTCTCCATGCGCATCCTCATTCCGGCGTTCATGATTTCCGAGCTGCGCCGCGGGTTCGAGATCGGCTTCCTCATCGTGCTGCCGTTCCTCGTCATCGACCTGGTGGTGGCGACGCTGGTGATGTCCATGGGCATGATGATGATGCCGCCCTCGGTCATCTCCCTTCCGTTCAAGATCCTGTTCTTCATTCTCATCGATGGCTGGAACCTGCTGGTAAGCGGGCTGGTGCGGTCTTTCTTCTGATTCCAGCGCGCATTTCGGCCGATGCCGCGCCTGTTCCCGGGCGCGGCATTTTTGTTCCAAGGCACCGGCGAAGCTTGCTTCGCGCAAGCTTCGCGTGCTAGCTTCCAATCATGACAGGTTGAGTGGTTTGCTTCTGCGAACCGGCGATCTCAAAGATCCAGACTCAAAGGCATGATGCCGTCCTGTCATTCCGGTGAAAGTCCGGCATGTCCCCCTAAAATCTTCGTCAGTGTCTTGAAGAGGGACATTTTATCATGACCAGCATGCTTACCAACAACTCCGCAATGGTCGCCCTGCAGACCCTGCGGTCGATCAACAATGACCTCGAGACCACCAACAACCGCGTCTCGACGGGCAAGAAGATCAACGACGCGTCCGACAGCGCCAGCTACTGGTCGATCGCCACGACCCTGACGTCCGACAACAACACGCTCAAGGGTGTGACGGACGCGATGGCCCTGGACAGCAACGCTGTGACCACGGCTTCGAAGGGCCTCACTCAGGTCAAGGACGACCTCGACACCATCAAGAAGGCTCTGGCCAGCGCCCTCTCTGCGAACGCCGACCGCGGCGCTCTCCAGAAGGACATTGCTGCCGCGCTCACCAACATCAAGACCGCCGCAACCAGCTCCATTTCGGGTTCCGCCGGCGACAATTGGCTGTCGGTGGATTCCAGCAACACCACGTCGTTCACCGAAGACAAGGCGTTGCTCGCGTCCTTCTCGCGCAGCGGCGACACCGTGAGCGTCTCCACGACCACGATCGACACCGGTGAGTTCCGTCTGTACGACGCCAACACCGCGGGTGGCGGCTCGACCTCGACCGTCACCACGAAGATCAACAACATCATCAGTAACTCCTCCGTTGCGGCCAACACCGCTTCGGGCGTGAATGCGGCTACCGTGGCCCTCGACACCGGCTCGAGCGCTCGCGGCTTCATGGACACCAAGTATACGGTCACCTACACCCAGGTGGGCGGCACGGCCGCCACCACCACGGCGGCGGCGTCTCTGTCGGAGATCGACATCTCTGCGCTGACGGATAACGACATCGACCTGATCTCGTCCTACATGAAGATCGTGGACTCGACCCGCGCGGCTGTGGTCAGCGGTGCAGCGACGCTCGGCACCAACGCCTCGCGCCTGCAGTCTCAGCAGAACTTCGCCAACAGCCTGATCGACCTCAACAAGTCCTCGATCGGCACGCTGGTGGACGCGGACATGGAAGAAGAGTCGACCCGCCTGAAGGCGCTGCAGACCCAGCAGTCGCTGGCGATCCAGTCGCTCTCCATCGCGAACAGCTCGTCCTCCAACGTGCTGCAGCTCTTCCGCTGATGTGAGGGCCGCCGCGCCCAACCCTCCTGGGCGCGGCGGCTTCATAAATTCCGGAGCTCTTTTAGGGCAATCTGGATACCTGCCATTCAATCCCCCGAATGGATTTTTCGGCCGCGCCTCGTTTCGAGCGCGGCCTTTTTCTTTTCGCGCCCCAACATCGGAAAAGACCGGCGGTAGCATGGCGATACGCGAAGGCGGGTGGGCTGGCTGCCCACGCGGGTGTGGGCTCCTTCCTCGCGTGGCCCTGCAACGCCCAGGCAAGTTTGACCGCCGACATTGAAGCTCGGCGCATGGTCGGAGCCTTTGGGCTTCGGGCGCCGATCCTCAGATTTGCCGCCGCGCCGGAGCCCCGCGCGGGGCGGGAGCGGAAGTGGACGAGATCGGCGGATGATCGGCCAGAAACAGCTCGAACTCCTGTGGCAGAATCTGCGCGACCTGGGCGCGCGCCGGCTGATAGCCCTCGGTCTCATCGGCCTCACGGTCGTGGGCACCATTGCGGTGGGCGTCTACTACCTCGGCCAGCCGGAGCGCGAGCCGCTCTACGCCAACCTCACGCGCGAGGACGTGAACCGCATCGGCAGCGCCCTGAAGGACGCGAGCATCCCCTTCGACGTGAATGCCGACGGCACCACGGTGATGGTCAGCCACGCCGACACCGCCAAGGCGCGCATGCTGCTCGCGGTGAAGGGCCTGCCGCAGAGCGGCAACACCGGCTACGAGCTGTTCAACGACGTCCGCTCCTTCGGCCTCACCTCCTTCATGCAGGAAGTGACGCGGGTGCGCGCGCTGGAGGGCGAGCTCGCCCGCACCATCCAGACCATGAAGGGAATCAAGGCCGCGCGCGTGCACATCGTGCTGCCCGACCGCGCCGCCTTCCGGCGCGACCAGCAGCAGGCCTCCGCTTCGGTGGTGATCCGCACCGAGAATGCAGAGGATGCCTCCACCGCGCAGGCCATCCGCCGCCTGGTGGCGGCCGCCGTGCCCGGCCTCCGGCTCGACGACGTGACGGTGCTCAACACCGAGGGCGCGGTGCTCTCCTCCCCCGACGATGGCGCCAATGCCGCGACCGGCCGCAAGGCCGCGCTGCAGCAGCAGGTGAACCGGGAGACCGAGGAGAAGATCCGCCGCACCCTCACGCCCTATCTCGGCATGGGCAATTTCGAGGTCAGCGTGTCCTCCCGCCTGGATACGGACCGTGTGACGACCCAGGAAACCACCTTCGATCCGCAGTCCCGCGTGGAGCGCTCGGTGCGCGTGGTGAAGGAGCTGGGCGAGAGCCAGAACCGCACCAAGCAGCCCACCACCACGGTGCAGCAGAACATTCCCAACAGCCAGCCGACGACCCAGCCCACCACCGATGCGAACGAGAGCTCCTCGCGCCGTGAGGAACTCACCAACTTCGAGGTCTCGAGCCGCACCGTCCAGACCGTGCGCGACGCCTATGTGGTGAAGGGTCTTTCCATCGCAGTGCTGGTCAATCGCGATCGCCTTGCCCCACCTGCCGGCCCCAATGGCGAAGCGATCCCGGTGGAGCAGCAGATCTACGAGGTGGAGCAGCTCGTCGCCTCGGCGGCCGGCTACGACAAGGATCGCGGCGACAAGCTGAAGGTCGCGGCGGTGAACTTCGCGGACGGTGGCCACGCCATGGAGCCGGTGCCGCCCCTGCCCTGGACCGAGCTGCTGCTGCGGCAGGCGGGAACCATGATCAACGCCCTCACCATCCTGGCGGTGGCCGCCCTCCTCATCTGGTTCGGCCTGCGGCCCGCCGTGCGCGCCATCCTCTCCCGGCCCCACGACGAGGTGGAGCAGGAGGTGGCCGACATCGAGACCGCCATGCTCGCGGCGGAGACCGTGCCCGCGGTGGCGGGCCCCGGCGGCACCCCGGCCATCGCGGCGCCGCCCACCGCGCCCGCGCTCGAGGCGGGCGACGACGAGCCCGTCAACCTCATCGGCGACCTTACCAGCCGCAAGAATCGCTCGCCGCAGAAGCGTCTGGAACAGATCGTCGAGTATGACGAGGATCAGGCGGTCGCCATCCTGCGGCAATGGCTGCACCAGGAGGCCCGGTCCTGACCATGCAGACGCTGTCACGCTACCTGCCCCATTTCACTCCGGACGGCGGGCAGCGGTCTGCGGGCCGCGACGGCCAGGGACACCGGGCGCGCTCGGGGGCCGAGGCGCTGCTCCAGAGCGCCGCCCAGGCAGCCGCTCCCCCGCCACCCACCTTCACCCAGGAAGAGGTCGGCCTCGCCGTCTCCCAGGCCGTTCGCGAGGCCGTGACCAAGGCGAGGGCGGAGCTGGCTGCGAGCGAGGCCGCGCGGCAGGAGGATGCCGAGCGCTTCGAGGCCACGTTGCGGGATCGCCTCGCCACCGCCCGCGCGGAATGGGCGGAGGCGGAGGGCGACCGGCTGGCCGCCAGCATGAGTGAGGCCTTCCAGGCCATGGAGACACGGATCTGCGACGTGCTGGGGCGCATTCTCGCCCCGTTCGCCAGCGAGGCCATGCGCGGGCGTGCGCTGGACGACGCGCGGCACGCCATCGCCGCGCTCATCAGCCAGCCGACGCTTCCGGACAGCCCCTTGCCCGCCATCACGGTGCGCGGCCCGGCGGACCTGCTTGCGGTCCTGAAGGATCGCCTCGGAGATCCGGAGGGCGTCACCTTCAGCCCGGGGCCGGGCGCGGAGATCGAGACGACCTGCGCCGATACCCTCATCGAGACCCGCCTCGGCGCCTGGGTGCAACGGCTCGCCGCGGCCCAGGGCCAGGTCGAGGAGGCCGGCGCCCATGGCTGACAAGAAGGACCATGGCGAGCTCATCATCATCAAGCGTCACGAGGAAGAGGAGCACGAGCACCACAACACCGCGTGGAAGGTGGCGCACGCCGACTTCATGACGGCGATGATGGCGTTCTTCCTCATCATGTGGCTCATCAACGTCACCGACAGCGAGACACGCAAGGCGATCGCGAATTACTTCAACCCCGTGGATCTCGCCGCCAGCATCAGCGATGTGAAGGGCGTCAACGATCCCAAGGACGATTCGGACAAGGGCACCTCTGCCGAGGGCAAGCAGCCTTCCGCCCTGAAGAACAGCGTGGGCCACGACACCGGCGCCGGAGACGACCGGCAGCAGGGAGACAAGGAGCGCGCGGCGTTCCAGGACCCCTATGCGGTGCTCAAGCAGCTCGCCCATGATTCCGACCCAAGCGTCGGCGGCCCGCCGCCGCCGGCGGCCGGAAACCTGGGCTCGCCCGGCACCGGTGCCGGCGACGTGACGCGCGACCCGTTCGATCCCACCTATTGGAAAGCCTCCGCCGCCGCCCAGCAGGCGCGCGCGCAGCAGGCCGAAGCGGCGCGGCAGGCCGCGGCCGCCGCCGGGCGCACCGGCACCGGGCCCGATGCCAAGGACGCCGGCGCAGCCCGCGGCGGCGACAAGGCCGCCCAGCAGGCCGCCGCGCAGGACAATGCCGCCAACGCGCTCGAAGGCGAGCTGAAGAGCACGCTCGCGGGCGCCGTCAACGGCCCGCACGCCCCCAACCTCAGCGTGAAGGCCACGCCCGAGGGGCTCGTGATCGACCTGACGGACGACATCGACTATTCCATGTTCCCGGTGGGCTCGGCCATTCCCGACGGGCGGCTGGTGCGCACCATGGAGCAGATCGCCCACGCCCTGCGGAATCGGCCGGGCCAGGTGACCATCCGCGGCCATACGGACGGACGGCCCTTCCGTTCCGAGACCTATGACAACTGGCGGCTGTCCTCGGCTCGCGCCCAAATGGCGCTCTACATGCTGGTGCGCGGCGGTCTCGACGAGAAGCGCGTCGTCAAGATCGAGGGCGTGGCGGATCGCGACCTGAAGAAAGCGGATGACCCTTACGCGCCGCACAACCGGCGCATCGAGATCCTGCTGCGGACGCCCGCGCCATGATGCGAGGGCCGTCTCTTCCCGTCGTGCTGCCAGTGCTCCTGGCGGCGCTGCTGGCTTCGAGCCTGACGGCTCCGGCCGCGCGCGCGCAGGCGGGAGACCCCTGGCTGGGCATGCGCGTGGGAGGGGATGTGCCCGCGGAACAGCAGGCGCCGGCGGAAGCGCAGCCCTCTGCCCGCCCGCGCCCGCCGACACCGCCGCCGCCCGCAGTGCTGTCGCCGCAGCCGGAGCCGTCCGCGACGGCCAATCGCCCGGCGCCGCGCCCCGCCAGCGCGCAACCTGCGGCTGCGCCAGCGGCGGAGAGTCAGCCCACGGCCCGTCCGCGCCCGCCTGCCCCGCCCCGCCCCGCCGTTCTGCCGGCGGAACCGCCCGCGACCAGCAATCGCCCGCAGCCGCGCGCCGCCAGCACGCCGCCGGCACCGAGCGAGCCGCCGCAGGCGAGCGTGCCGCTGCCGCCGCGCCGTCCGGCCATGGCACCGCCGGCGACCGCCACCGCGGCGCCCCCGCCGCCCGTTGCCGCTCGGCCGCTGCCTCCGGCGCGCATGGATGCGCCCGCCGTCGCGCAGCCTGCCGTGCCGCCTCCGGCGGCGCCGCGACCGCTTGGACCGAACCGGCCGGTGGCCCCCCCCGATGTCGCAACCGCTGCTCCGATGCCGGTTCCCGTCCCGGTCCCGGTGATTGTCGCCCCGCCGGTTCCGGCGGCTGAGGCGACGACGCCGGCCGCGCCCGTGGCCGAGCCTCCGGTGGTGCGCACGTTGAGCGAATCCGCTCCCCCGCCCGAGGGATCGCCCGCCGCGGCGGGCACGGAGAGCGTCCCCGCCCCCGTGGCGCAGCAGGTACCCGCGCCGCAGACCGTGCCCGTGCCCGCAGCGCCAGCCGCCGCTCCGCTGGCCGAGGCGCCGGGTCCCGAGCGCCCTGTCGTCGCGGGCGAGAAGACCCCGGCCGCGGCGCCGAGCCCGGCCGCCTCCGCATCGGCCGTGGCCGCGCCGGCGCAGCCCCTGTCGACGCCACAGGCCACCGTTGCTCCGGACGTGCCCAGCGCGCCCCCCGCCCCACGGGCGCAGGCTGCCGCGGCACCGGCCGCGGGCAGCGGCCTGGAGCCGGTGCAGATGGTGCATCGGCTCCAGCGCCTTCAGGACAGTATCGCCGCCGGCTCGCTGGAAGGCGTCTCGACCCAGCGGGCGCTCATCGCGGAGATGGATCAGGCGTTCGCCGCGGCCGATTCCTCCATCTGGCAGGACCCCGCCAACGCCCGCGCGCTGGTGAGCTATTTCCTCAGCGGCGGCTCGCCGGCGGTGCTGCGCGCCATCATCACGCGCGAGCCGCGACCGTCCATCGACGAGAAGCTGCTGCTCGGCACCCTGCTCTATGTGGAGGGACGCGAGGACGCCGCCCTGCGTGAGCTCGGGGAGGTGGACGCGCGCAAGCTGCCCAACATGCTCGGCGCGCAGATCGCCCTTGCCCAGGCGACGCTGACCGTGCGCCAGGACCCGCGCAAGGCCTCCGAGCTGCTCGATCTCGCCCGCCTGCTGGCGCCCGGCACCCTGGTGGAGGAGGCCGCGCTGCGCCGCGAGATCCTGGTTGCCGCCCAGGCCGGCGACATGGCCGGCTTCGAGCGCCTCTCGCGGCATTACCTCTATCGCTTCAACCGCTCGGCCTATGCGGACAACTTCCGCCAGCGATTCGCCAGCGCCATGGCCCACATGCAGAGTGCCGATGGCGCGGAGGGGCTGGAGCGCCTGAAGGACCTGCTTGCCGTGCTCGACGACGAGGGCAAGCGGGAAATGTACCTGCTGGTGGCGCGCGCGGCGCTGATGGAGGGCAAGACGGCCCTCGCCGCCGGAGCCGCCTTGCGGGCCCGCGACCTCGCGGCTACCGCCAGCCGCGACGCGGAGCGGGCGCAGGTGTACCTTGGCGCCGCCCAGGCCGTGATGCCGGACCGCTTCCAGGCGGCCACCGACGCCCTGAAGCGGGTGGACCGCAACCGCCTCGATGCCTCCGACGCGGCGCTGGTGGACGCCGCCCTCGCCACCGCCAACACGCTGCGCCAGGCCGATCAGGTGCCCCCGCCCGAGAGGCGGGGCCCGGCACCGGTCGCCGGCGCTCCCGATGAGATCAAGTCGTCGCCTGCCGTGTCTCGCGCCCGCGAGGCCCTGACCAAGATCGACGCGCTACTGAAGGCCGCGCCCCGATGACCACTTCCATCGACACCTCCTTCGCCACTGCGGCCACCACCGGTTCCGCCATCGGCGGCGCCGATCACGGCAAGGCGCGCGCCGGCGCCGGCCAGTTCGACGACATCTTCTCGGACGTGGCCCAGCAGTCCGCCGAGGAGGCCAAGACCGCCGGCGAGGACGGAAAGGCCGGGGAAAAGAAGGGCAAGAGCATCTCAGCGCGCGACGCCGCCGCCTTCGGCCGCCTTCTGCAGCGCTGGGACAATGGCGAGGAAACCGCCGCGACGCCTGCGGCGCAGGGCGCGACGGACGAGGAAGCCACGACGCGGAACGCCGCCACGGCGCAGGGCAAGGCCGTGAAAGGCCGGGGCGAGCAGCAATCCGCGGCCACGCTCCCTCCGTCGACCGAGACACCGGCGCATGACAGCCAGGATGAAAATGCGCCGGATGCCACCGGCGCCGGCACGCCCGCCCCCACCGCCGACCAGCCGAAGGTGCGCATGACACCTGACGCGCGCGCGGCCAAGGACGTGCGGGAGGCCCGCGCACAGGCGGACAAGGCCGATCCTCAGGCAGATGGCGCCACGGGCGCCGAGGAGACGCGGCGGGCGGACAGCCCTGATTCCGACCAGCAGACGACCGACCGCACGGACAAGGGGAAGGGCCCCAAGGCCGCGGTTGCGGCCGAGCCCCAGCCAAGCGCGACCACAGATGCAGCGGGCGCGGCCGCGCCCACGACCGCGCTGGCGAGCCTTGCGGGCGCGGCCCTGCCCCAGCTTCAGCAGGCCGCGGCCAGGGGCAAGGCGCAGGGCGACGACGGCGAGCAGTCCTCCAGCGGCGGCCAGAGCACCGATGGCGCCGCCGATGCCCGGCCGGCCTCCGGCGAGGGCGACGATCAGGTCAACCACATCAAGGTGAGCGTGACCCGGCGCGAGACCCATTTCGCGCCGGTCCTCGACCTGAATCAGCAGCATGCGGCCGCGACGGCCGACACGAAGGCCGCCGCGCGCGACGTCGCCACCCAGGAGTTCGCACAGGCGCAGGCGGAGACCGAAGCAAAGGCCTCCGGCAGCGGCAAGGCCGCCGTCGGCGAGAAATCGGCCCAGGCCGGCGCCACCACGACCGGCGCCGCGGGCGCCTCCGGCACCGGCACCGCGAACGGCCTCTCCGGGCTCACCAGCCTGCCCTTCACCACCGCCGCCCAGGTGAGCCGCGCCATCACCGAGGAGGCCGCGCGCATGCGCAGCGGCGAGCCCGCCGGGCCGCAGACCACCACCCAGGGGCCGGTGCGCATTCTTGAGATGACGGTGACGCCCGAAAGCCTCGGCCGGGTGACGATCCAGATGCGCCTCACCGCCAACGGCCTGGAGGTGCGGGTGCGCGCCAGCGAGGCGGCCACCGCCCAGATGCTCGCCCAGGACCATGACGCCCTGGTGCGCATCATCGAGCGCAGCGGCACCAAGGTGGACAACCTCGATATCGTGAAGTCCATCGCGAGCCCGGTGGAGGCATCGGTGCGGCCGGCATGGTCGGCGCCGCAGTCCTCGGGCGCCAACGCGGAGCAGGACGGCCAGCAACGTCGTGAACAGGGGAGGAATGGGGAAAATTCAGGCAGGGGCAATCAAAATGACGATGCGCAATCTCGCTCTCGGCATTCTTCTGACTCTGCTGACGACTGAGGTCGCCGGCGCCACGCCCTTCGGCACCATCCCCATGCGGGAAGCCCCGCCGCCCGCGAAGGCCGCGCCCGCGCCCAAGGATGCCCCGAAGGATGCCGGCAAGGCCGCGGGCGCGCCGGCGGCGAAGCCCCAGAAGGCCGTCCGCAAGGGCGGGCCGCCGAACATCTGCGAGCGCGAGCTGGCCCGCGCCTCCAAGAAATACAATGTGCCCCTTGAGATCCTCTACGCGGTGGGCCTCACGGAGAGCGGCTATGCCGGCTTCCTCCAGCCCTATACGCTCTACATCGAGGGCAAGGACTACATCTCCAACAATCTCCAGGACGCGCTGAAGCTGTTCCGGGAGGCGCACGGGCGCGGCGTGCAGCTCATCGACATCGGCTGCATGCAGGTGAACTATTACTGGCACAAGGACGAGTTCAACTCGCTGGAAGAAATCTTCAATCCGCGCCTCAACGTGGAGCAGGCGGCGCGCTTCCTCCAGGAGCTGAAGAAGCGCCATGGAAGCTGGACCATGGCCCTCGCCCGCTACAATGCCGGCCCCAAGAATACCGTGGGCCAGCATCGCTATGTCTGCCGGGTGATGAAAAATCTCGTGGAAGCGGGGGTGGGCGAGTGGACCGGCAGCGCCAAGTCCTTCTGCGACAACCCTCCACCGCCGCCCGCGAGCGCGCAGCCTGCCCCCGGCGCCGCCCAGGCGGAGGCGGCTGCCGAGCAGGAGGTGGCGCCCGTCCTGATCGCCCCCGCGCAGATGGGAGCCGAGGAGCCCTCGCCCGCACAATCCTCGCCCGCCCAGGCGGCCCAGTCCCAGGCAGTCCAGCCCCCGCTGACACCATCCCAGGCTGCGCCCCTGCCGGCGGCGACAGAGATCAGCCCCACCTCCCTGCACTGATGGCGTGAACGCGCGCCGGGGCTTCCCGCCCCGCTGAGGCTTACCCGCGCAAGCGGCCAGCGACGGCCGTGCCGGAAACCGGAACGACCGCCGCGCGACAGGCGCGGCGTTTCGTCCGGAACGGCCCATGGGCGACTGCCGCGCCCCTTCCGAAGATCCTGAAGCACCGCCGTTCGCGTCGCGCCCCGCCGCGCGCCGGCCGGCGCGCCTGCCCGGCCTTGGACAGTTTGTCCACTCGCCCCACCGCATGGCGCGGCGCGAGAACGCGCCATGGTTCGCTTCAAGCATGCGCAGGACATCCCGCTCCGGGAGATCGCGCCTGAACACACGCCCGACGCGACCTTTCCCCGCCGCCTCGGCGGCCGGCCCCGCGCGGCGCGCCTTGCCCCCGGGCCGGGCGCGGCGGCGATCCACATGGCGAACGGAGGCCCGAGCGGGCGGCCTTTCGCCCTTTCCCGCGTCGTTGCCCGGCGCGTCTGGCACCGCAAGGAGGCGGGATTCGCCCGATAGACCTCATGACCCTCGACGTACTCGACCTGTCGCGGCTCCAGTTCGCGACGACCGCGCTCTACCATTTCCTGTTCGTGCCCCTCACCCTCGGCCTCTCCGTGCTGCTCGCCATCATGGAGACCGTGTACGTCATGACCGGCCGCACCATCTGGCGGCAGATGACGAAGTTCTGGGGCACGCTGTTCGGCATCAATTTCGTGGTCGGCGTGGCCACCGGCCTCGTGATGGAATTCCAGTTCGGCATGAACTGGAGCTATTATTCCCTCTACGTGGGCGACATCTTCGGCGCGCCGCTGGCCATCGAGGGCCTCATGGCCTTCTTCCTGGAGGCGACCTTCGTCGGCCTGTTCTTCTTCGGCTGGGACAAGCTCTCCAAGGTCGGCCACCTCGCCGCCACGTGGTGCGTGGCCATCGGCTCGAACCTGTCGGCGCTGTGGATCCTGGTCGCCAACGGCTGGATGCAGAACCCCGTGGGCGCCGTCTTCAACCCGCAGACCATGCGCATGGAGGTGGCGAACTTCTTCGACGTGGTGATGAACCCGGTCGCCCAGGCCAAGTTCGTGCACACCGTCTCGGCGGGCTATGTCACCGCTTCCATCTTCGTGCTGGGCGTTTCCGCGTGGTACCTGCTGAAGGGCCGGCACACGGACCTCGCCAAGCGCTCCATGACGGTGGCCGCCTCCTTCGGCCTCGCCGCCTCCCTCTCGGTGGTGGTGCTGGGTGACGAGAGCGGCTATCTCGCCACCGAGCACCAGAAGATGAAGCTCGCCGCCATCGAGGCCATGTGGGAGACGGAGCCGGCGCCCGCCGCCTTCACCCTGTTCGGCTTCCCGAGCCAGAACGAGCGCGAGACCCACTTCGCCGTGCGCATTCCGTGGGCGCTGGGCCTCATCGCCACCCGCTCGCTCGACACGCGGATCCCCGGCATCGAGGAACTCGTGGCGCACGCCGAGGGCCGCATCCAGAACGGCATCAAGGCGTTCGACGCCCTGCAGGCGATCCGCGCCGCCGGCGGCACCGCCGCCATCCCGCCCGCCGCCCAGCAGGCGTTCGAGGAATACGGCCACGACCTCGGCTATGCGCTGCTGCTGAAGCGCTACGTGGACGATCCGCGCCAGGCCACCGCCGATCAGATCAAGCAGGCGGCGTGGGACACGGTGCCGAGCGTGCCCACCCTGTTCTGGTCGTTCCGCATCATGGTGGGGCTCGGCTTCTTCTTCATCCTGTTCCTCGGCACCTTCTTCGTGCTCTCCGCCCGCCGGAAGCTGGACCGCTACCCGCTGCTGCTGAAGCTCGCGGTGGTGGCGATCCCGCTGCCCTGGCTCGCGGCGGAGCTCGGCTGGGTGGTGGCCGAGGTGGGGCGCCAGCCCTGGAACATCGAAGGTGTGCTGCCCACGGTGGCGGGCGTCTCCAGCCTCGGCGCCACCACGGTGCTCGTCACCCTCGCCGGCTTCGTGACCATCTACACCGTGCTGTTCATCATCGAGATGAGCCTGATGGTCCGCGCCATCCGCAAGGGGCCGGAACCGGACGAGGCGCCGGAAGCCGTGCTCATCCCCCACGCCTTCGCCGGTGCGGAGTAATCCCATGGTCCTTCACACTCTCATCGACTACGACACCCTCCGCGTCATCTGGTGGCTGCTGCTCGGCGTGCTGCTCATCGGCTTCGCGCTGATGGACGGGTTCGACCTCGGCACCGGCATGCTCCTGCCCTTCGTCGCGCGGACGGACACCGAGCGGCGGGTGGTCATCAACGCGGTGGGCCCGGTCTGGGAAGGCAACCAAGTGTGGCTGATCCTCGGCGGCGGCGCCATCTTCGCCGCCTGGCCGGCGCTCTATGCGGTGTCCTTCTCCGGCTTCTACCTCGCCATGTTCGCGATCCTGTTCGCGCTGATTCTGCGGCCCGTGGGCTTCAAGTACCGCTCGAAGCGGGAGAGCGCGGCATGGCGCGCGGCGTGGGACTGGGCGCTGTTCATCGGCGGCTTCGTGCCGGCGCTGGTGATGGGCGTGGCGGTGGGCAACGTGCTCCAGGGCGTGCCCTTCCACTTCAACGGCGAGCTGCGCATCTTCTACGACGGCACCACGCTGTTCGAGCTGCTGAACCCCTACGGCATCCTCGCCGGGCTGGTCTCGGTGGCCATGCTCGTCATGCACGGCGCCGCCTGGCTGGTGCTGAAGACCGAGGGGCCGGTGGCGACGCGGGCGCGCGCCGCGGGCTCGGCGGCTGCGCTCGTCACCATCGCCCTGTTCGTGCTCGGCGGCGTGTGGCTCTATGCCGGCATCGACGGCTACCGCATCACCAGCGCGTTCGTGGTCGACGGCCCCTCGAACCCGCTGGCCAAGACGGTGGAGGTGGGCCCGCACATCTGGTTCGCCAATTATGCGGCCCATCCGTGGATGATGGCGGGGCCGGCGCTGGGCATCCTGGGCGCCGCGCTCGCCTTCGTGCTGTTCCGCGCGCGGTCCGAGGTGGGCGCGCTGCTCATGAGCGCGCTGTCCATCTTCGGCATCATCTCGACCGTGGGCCTCTCCATGTTCCCCATCATCCTGCCCTCCACGGTGGACCCGCGCTCCAGCCTCACCGTGTGGGACTCCTCCTCCAGCCACATGACCCTGTTCATCATGCTGGTGGTGGCGCTGGTGTTCGTGCCCCTCGTCGTGGCCTACACGAGCTTCGTCTACCGGGTGCTGTGGGGGAAGGTGGAGGAGCGCTCCATCACCGACGGCTCCGGCCACGCCTATTAGGGTCGCGGCCGCTCCAGATCTTGAATCCGACGCGTCTTCCGCCCGCGGACGGGCATTCCCCGCGCGAAGACGCCCTGGGAAAGGAGAAATTGCAATGTGGTACTTCGCCTGGCTGCTCGGCCTGCCCCTGGCCGCCGCCTTCGCCGTGCTCAACGCCATGTGGTACGAGCTGATCGACGACCGCGCCCGCGCCGAGGCCGAGGGCCGCGAGGCCTGACGGTGGGCCACGCGTTGGCCTCGCGATGACGCAATGACGGCGCCCGCCCCGGCCGGCGCCGCCATCGTGGGCGGGTGGCGCCCATCCGAGCCGCCGCACAGGGCGGGGCCGCCCAGCTTGACCCCGCCCCGATCCTTCCGCCACGATTCACGCTCATGAACGCGCCCATCCCGCCCACATCCTGCGCCGGCGCCCTGCCGCGCGCGCCCGGCGATGGCGCCCGCCCAAAGGAGCACCGGCCATGACAGACCGCGCCGGCGACGCCATGACCGACCCGACCACCGATGCCGAGGCGAGCTGCCGCAACCTGCGGCTGCTCATCGCCCTGCGCTGGGTCGCGGTGGCCGGGCAGGTGTTCGCCATCGCGGTGGTGCACCTGTGGCTCGGAATCACGTTGCCCGTCGCCCAGATGGGGTTCGTGATCCTGCTGCTCATGGGCCTCAACCTTGCCAGCATCCGCCGCTGCGCCTCGGCGCGCCCGGTGAGCGACACGGAGCTGTGCGCGGAGCTGCTGGCGGATGTCGCCGCCCTCACCATCCAGCTCTACCTGAGCGGGGGCGCCACCAATCCCTTCATCTCGCTCTACCTGCTCCAGGTCATCCTGGGGGCGGTGCTGCTCTCGCCGCTGGCCACCTGGGTCATCGTCGGCGTGTCGAGCGCGTGCTTCGTGGGGCTGATGCGGTTCTACCAGCCGCTGGACATGCCGGGGTTCCGCCACCATCTGCCGGCCACCGACCTGCACACCCAGGGCATGTTCCTGTGCTTCCTGCTGGCCTCGGCGCTGGTGGTGCTGTTCGTCACCCGCATCAACGGCAATCTGCGCCGGCGCGACGCGCGCCTCGCCGAGCTGCGCCAGCACGCGGTGGAGGAGGAGCACGTGGTGCGCATGGGCCTGCTCGCCTCCGGCGCCGCGCATGAGCTGGGGACGCCTCTGTCCACCCTGGCGGTGATCCTCAGCGACTGGCGACGCATGCCGCGCTTCCGCGACGACGCGGAGCTGGCGGAGGAGCTGGACGAGATGCAGGCCGCCCTCGCCCGTTGCAAGACCATCGTCTCCCACATCCTCATCGCCGCGGGAGAGACGCGTGGCGAGCGCGCCCGCCGCTCCACCCTCTCCGCCTTCCTCGACGAGCTGGTCGGTCGCTGGCGCGACAGCCGCCGCCCGCCCGCGCTGGACTACCGCAACGCCGTGTCCGCACGGGTGGAGATCGCCAGCGACAGCGTGATCGAGCAGGCCCTGTTCAACGTGTTCGACAATGCGCTGGAAGCGGCCCGCGCCCGGGTGGACGTCGAGGCGACGCTGCAAGGCGAGGAACTGGTGGTGCGCGTCACCGACGACGGGCCCGGCTTCACCGAGGCCGCGCTCGCCCATTTCGGCACACCCTACCAGTCGAGCAAGGCGGGGCCGGGGCGCGGGCTCGGCCTGTTCCTTGCGGTCAACGTGCTGCGCAAGCTCGGCGGCGCCATCGCGGCGAGCAACCGGCCCGAGGGCGGCGCCCGCGTGGAGCTGCGGCTGCCCGTGCGCGCGCTGGCAATGCCGCCCGAGGGAGACGGCGAGGTGCCCGATGCCGCCTGAGGCCGACGCCCACAGGAACCTCCTGGTGGTGGAGGACGACGCGGCCTTCGCCCGCGCCCTGCAGCGCTCGCTGGAGCGGCGGGGCTATGTGGTGCGCGTGTGCCCGCGCCCGGAGGATCTCGACCCCATGCTGGCGGACTTCCGCCCCGGCTTCGCGGTGGTGGACCTGAAGCTTTCCGGTGTCTCCGGCGCCTCGGGGCTCGATTGCGTCCAGCGCCTGCACGCGCTCGACAGCGAGATGCGGATCGTGGTGCTCACCGGCTTCGCCAGCATCGCCACGGCGGTGGAGGCCATCAAGCTCGGCGCCTGCCACTATCTGGCCAAGCCCTCCAATGCCGACGATATCGAGGCCGCCTTCGGCCGCGCGGTGGGTGATCCCGGCGTCGCCCTGGGCGCGCGGCAAAGCTCCCTCAAAACACTGGAATGGGAGCGCATCCACGAGACGCTGGCGGAAACCGGCTTCAACGTTTCCGAAACCGCCCGCCGCCTCGGCATGCACCGCCGCACCCTCGCCCGCAAGCTGGCCAAGCGGCAGGTGACATAAGCGAGGAGCCAGACCTGAGCGAAGAGGGCGGCACGCGTTCTTGACGCGCCCCGTATCCACGCCGCATGAAAACGGTCGAAAACGCGTTCGAGCGAAGTGGAAGCCGGTTCGCGTGAAGAAAACGCGCCAACTCAAGAAACGAGAGCGTTTCGCCGATTCCAAGACACGGGGAAACGCTCTAGGCTCCGCGGTGCTCCCGTGTCCCATCGCCCCGGATCGCCGTGCTCCAGACTCCCCTGCTCAAATTCCTTGCCCGCACCCGCGACACCCTCGCCCCCCTCCGTGAGGGCGAGGTGCCGAGCTACATCCCGGAGCTCGCGAAGGCGGACCCGGACCAGTTCGGCATCGCCCTCGCCACCATCGACGGGCACGTCTACGAGACCGGGGACACACAGGTTCCCTTCACCATCCAGTCCATCTCCAAGGCGGTGGTGTTCGCCCTCGCGCTCGACACCCTGGGGGCGGCGCAGGTGGAGGCGGCCATCGATGTCGAGCCCTCCGGCGAGGCGTTCAACTCCATCCGCCTCACCGCCGAGAACCGGCCTTTCAACGCCATGGTGAACGCCGGCGCCATCGCCTGCAGCGGGCTCATCGCCGATGCCGTGGGCGCGGAGGCCTTTCCGCTCATCGCCGCCACCCTCGGCCGGTTCGCCGGGCGCGCGCTGGAGGTGGACGAGGCGGTGTTCCTCTCGGAGCGCGCCACCGGCGACCGCAACCGCGCCATCGCCTACCTGCTGCGCAACTACGGCGGCCTGCGCGGCAACGTGGACGAGGTGCTGGATGTCTACTTCCGCCAATGCTCCCTGCTGGTCACCGCCCGCGATCTCGCGGTGATGGGCGCCACCTTCGCCAACCACGGGGTCAACCCGCTGACGGGCGAGACCGTGGCCTCGCCCTACGCCATCGCCCGCACCCTGGCGGTGATGAGTTCCTCCGGCATGTACGATTTCGCCGGCGAGTGGATCTACCGGGTGGGCGTGCCGGCCAAGAGCGGGGTCGGCGGCGGCATCCTGGCGGCGCTCCCGGCCCAGCTCGGGCTCGGCACCTTCTCTCCCCGGCTCGACGTCCACGGCAACAGCGTGCGCGGCATCAAGACCTGCGAGATGATGGCCGAGGCGTTCGACCTGCACATGCTCTCGCGGCGGGACGACGTGCGCGCCTGCGTGCTCGCGGACTACGACTTCCGCACCGTGCCGGCCAAGCCCGGACGGCAATCGCGGGAGGAGGAGATCCTGGCCGCGCGGCCGGGGGCCATCCGCGTGCTGGAGCTGGCGGGCCGCCTCTCCTTCGCCAGCATGGACTATGTGAGCCGCCGCCTCGCCGACCCGGCCGGCATGCCCGAGTTCCTCATCCTCAACCTGCACCGGGTCACCACCATCACCGATGCGGCCATGACGCTGCTCATCGACATGCTGCAGGAGCAACTGCCGGCCGGCACCACCACCGTTCTGGCCGGGGTGGACGCCGGGGCGCCGGTGGCCCCGCGGGCCTGGACGCTGAAGGGCGAGGGCGCGCGTGTGCGCATCTTCGCCACCTACGAGGCGGCGGTGGAATGGGCGGAGGACCAGATCATCTTCCGCCGCGGCGGCTTTCCCGAGCGCGGGGCGGATTCCGTCCTCGCCCGCCAGGGCCTGCTCTCCGGCCTCGCCGCCCAGGACGTGGCGGAGCTGGAGCGACTTTGCATCCGCAAGGTCCACCCCGCCGGCAGCGAGATCATGGCCATCGACGCGCCGCCCAACAAGGTCCACTTCCTGCTGCGCGGCGTGGTGAGCGCGCGCGACCGCAACGGCGAGCGCGTGGACACGCTCATTCCCGGCATGGCCTTCGGCGAGCTCGCCCTCATCGGCCAGCCGCGCGCCGCCAGCGTGCGCGCCGATGGCGAGGCCATCTGCATGGAACTCTCCATGGACGAGTTCCGCCGTTTCCAGGAAACCCACCCCCGCGTGGCCGAGCGCATCATCCGCAATCTCGCCCTGTTGCTCGCGGGCCGCATCCGCCGCGCCACCGCGCGCATCGAGATGCTCACCGGCTGAAGCCGCCGCCACGCGCGGCGGCCCCTTTACAACCTCCCGGACCGATCTCACACTTCCTGGAAAAAGAAGAAGTGTTCTGGAGGGAGGCAATCATGTCGGACGTCTTCGATAAGGGGGCGGCGGCGACGCCCGCCCCGCGCCTGCGCCCCGTCACGTTCTCCGATGTCGCCGATGCCCTGCGCGCCGGCCTCGCCGATTTCCGCCGCGCGCCCGCCTTCGGGCTCGTGTTCGGCGGGATTTACGCGGCCGGCGGCATCGCGCTGCTGTCCGCCGTGTTCGCGCTCGGGCGCGGATACCTCGCCTATCCGCTGATGGCCGGCTCTGTGCTCATCGGGCCGTTCGTGGCGGCGGCGCTCTACGAGGTCAGCCGCGAGCTGGAGGCGGGCGAAAGGCCGAGCTGGGGCCGCGTGCTGCACACCATGTTCGAGCAGCGCAAACGCGAGATGAGCTGGATGGCGTTCGTCTGCATCTTCGCCTTCATCGTGTGGATGTATCAGGTGCGGCTGCTGCTCGCGCTGTTCCTGGGCTTCGCCTCGTTCGCCACCCTGCATGACTTCCTGACAGTGCTCACCACCACCGCCGACGGCCTCGCCTTCCTGGCGGTGGGGCATGTGGTGGGCGCGGCGCTGGCGCTGGCGGTGTTCTCGCTGACGGTGGTCTCGTTCCCGCTGCTGATGGAGCGCGACCTCGACGTGGTGACCGCCATGATCACCTCGGTGCAGGCGGTGCTGCTGAGCCCCGGCCCCATGATCGCCTGGGGCGCCGTGGTGGTGGCAACCCTCGTGGTCGCCGCGCTCCCGGCCTTCCTGGGGCTCGTGGTGGCCCTGCCGGTGCTGGGGCACGCCACCTGGCACCTCTACCGCAGAGCCGTGCTGCCGCCGCAGGCATAGGGCGCCTTCGAGCGAAACGGCAACCGGTCCGCGTGAAAAATATGCGTGAAATCAACGTCTTGGAGCATTATCCCGCATCATGGAATTCGGGGAAATGCTCCAGGCCACTCTGGCGACCCGTGCGCGGGGAGAGCCCCGGAGGCGTGTGCTCCGCGCGCATCTCCCCCCGCCGACCCGGCTTCGCGCGGCCCGCCCAGGGCCGGCGCAAAAGGGCATAGCCTCCCGGCGGAGGCGCCGTCAGCGCTTGTCGGGCCGGCCTGGAGCGCGAGGGGCAGGACCGGGGCCTGCCGGAGCGCCGGGCTTGGCCGGCGGGGAAGCCCGCCTGCGGCCGCGGGTGGGCTTCTTGGGCAGCTTTTTCACGAGACCGGCGAGCGGCGCATCGGGCGCGGCAGGAGCAGGCGTCGCGCCTGCCGGCACCGGTGGCGCCTTGGCCGGCACCGCGCCTGTCCCGCGGCGCACGGGCGGCTTGGAGGCAGCCGACTTCGGAGCGGCAGGCTTGGACGCCGGCGTCTTCGACGCGGACGTCCTGGGAGCGGTCGTCTTGGGCGCAGTAGTCTTGGGATTAGCAGTCTTGGGATTAGCAGTCTTGGGCGCCGCAGTCCTGGAAGCTGATGCCTTGGAAGCGCCGGCCCTTGCGGCCACCCGCGTCGCCGGCTTTGCCCCCACCGCGGCGGGCCCCACCGGCTCCGCCGCCTTGCGAACGCCCCTCCCGGCGGGCGACGATCGCGTGACGCGAGCCCCGGCGCGCGTGCGCACCGCCTCCGGCGCCCCCTCCCCCGCGCCGGGCGCGGGAGCCGCAGGCCCGCCCTGGTGTGCGATGACCGCAGCGGACTCCGACGCGGGCTCGGGCGCTGCCGTGGCGGCGGCCTTCTGCTTGGTCTTCGCCTTGGTCTTGGATGCCTTGGCCTTGGACGGCTTGTGCGGGGCGGCATCGGCCACGGCCTCCGGCGCCACCGTCACGGCGTCCTCGGCGCTGCTGCCGCCAATGCCCTTCCCCGAGACCTTGGAGGCAGCCTTCGCGGCGCGCTTGCCGGCGGCGACGGGCGGCGCATCGGCGGGCGCGGCGGGACCGGTGGCCGGCAACTTGCCCTTCGCCTTGGACTTTTCCGCGCGCCCGGCCTCGCGGTTCTTCCTGTCGGCGGGCTTCTCCGCGGGCTCGGCCTTCCGCGCCTCGGGAGCTTCCGCCTTGGCGGCCTTGACCTTGGCAGCCTTGGCGGCGAGGCGGGCGGCCATCAGGTCACCGAAGGAGAGGATCAGCGCCTTGAGGTCCTCCTCCTGCACGGCGGCGGCGGCGGTGTCGATGGAGAACCAGAAGCCGTAGCGCTGCGCGCGCTCCGGCCATTTGTTGAGAAGCCGCTTCACCTTGAGCGGAAACACCATGACATCGCACAGCACCGAGCGGATGCCGAGGTTCTTCTCATAAGTATAGATGCCGATGGCCTCGCGGGCGATGGAGCCCATGAGGCCTGCCTCCTCATAGGCCTCCCGCGCCGCCGTCTTGGCGGGGGAGAGAGCCTTCATGGGCCAGCCCTTGGGGATCACCCAGCGCCGCGTCTCGCGCGAGGTGATGAGGCGCAGCTGCACCTCGCCGTTGGCGCGCACGCGATAAGGCAATGCCGCATATTGCACCCGGCGCCCCGGGTGCCCGTTGCCAGACACAGGCATGAGCGATCCGCCTCGGCTCCCGCAAGGCTCCGGAGCGGGAGAGGGCCGCGCCCCGGAGCCGAGATCGATTCCGGCGCTGGTCTACCACAGCCGCGCCGAAGGGGAAGGCGTCACCGCCCGCTCACTGCGGCTCGGCGTCATAAACGATGGTCGCGCGCCCGCGCACCTCGATCTCCCCCGCCTCCACCGGCACAGCCATGCGCGCGGCGTCGGCCCTCATCAGCATCGGCGCGGGCATGATGGGGCTGGCGCCGTCGGCATCGGGCGTGACGGAGACGATGCGCACCAGCCGCAGGCCCGCCGCGCCGGCCACCACATTGGCCTGCTCCATGGCGTCCTTCACCGCCGCCACGCGCGCGTCCTGCGCCAGCTTGGCATGGTTGGAGAGAATGAAGGAGAGGCCCGAGGCCTGGTTGGCGCCGGCCTGCACCATCTTGTCGAGCAGGGGGCCGAGGGCATTGAGGTCACGCACGGTGATGCGCACCGCATTGCGCACCTCGAAGCCGATCAGCCGCGGCGCCTCCTTCTGCCCGTTCTGCACCGGCGCATACTGCGGCTGGAGCGAGAACTGGGACGTGGCGATGTCACGCGGCTCGATGCCCGCCGCCTTGATGGTGTCGATCAAGGCGCTCACCGCCTTGGAATTGGCCACCAGTGCCTCGTCGGCGGTCTTGCCGGCGGTGACCACGCCGGTGGACAGAACGGCGGAATCGGGCACCGCCGAGACCTTCGCCTCGCCCACCACGGTGATGGTGGCCGCCAGGGCCGCCGGCGCGGAGAAGGCGGAGAGGCCGGCGAAGGCGAAAGCGGCGGCGGCATGAAGGGATGAGCGCATCCTGAACCTCGAACGGAGCCGTCCGCGCCTGCCGCGGACGCAAGGACACCACCGTGCGAACACGGCGCCATTGCGGCGGGCGGCGGGTTACCCACGGCCAAGGTTTCCGGCGGAGGCGGCAAGGGCGGTTGCGGCGGCGCGCGGCGCACCTCCATACTTCAAGGCTTCCGGTTTCGCCCGCACCTGTGGTTAGGTGCGCGCACCTTGAAACGCGAAGATCCCATCCGCACGCCTGCAGGCACCGCCGAGGGCAGCCCTCCCGCCGCGGCCGAGGGCTTCCCCCGCGACGGCCGCCTCCGCCTGCCGCGCTGGCGCAACCTGCGCCTGTCCAGCGTGGTCGGCCGCTACGTGGTGGTGACGGTGACCATCTTCGCCGTGGCGCTGGTGAGCGTCGGCGCGCTCTATGACCGCTTCACCAAGGACCTGGAAACGACCCTGGTGGGCGAGCGCCAGTCGGCGCAGGAGGCCGCCACCGCCAACCGCATGGCCGCCTTCCTGGAGACCATGCAGTACCAGCTCACCAAGATTTCCAACTATCCCGGCCTCAACGCCTTCCTCTCGGCCCCCGAGGCGCCGGCCACCGCCGACATCGCCGCCCTGCTGCGGCTGGAGGCGGACGTGCCGGACCTCTACGGCATCCTCTTCTTCGACGCCAAGGACCAGCTACGATACGCGGTCGCCGGCCAGGCCGCCTCCGGCCCGCCCTACTGGACCAGCAAGGGCTGGTCCATCACCGGCCTGCCGGTGGTGGTGAAGGAGGGCGTGGAGATCATCGGCCCCGCGCTGCCCGAGCCCGGCCGGGCCGGCTGGATCCTGCTGCGCCGCCCCATGCGCGAGAGCGGCAACGGCCCCGGCGGCACCGTGGCGCTGCACGTGCGCCTCGCCTCCATGACCGAGCAGCTCGACAAGTCCAACACCAGCGCCATCGTGCGCATGCTGCTCTCCACCCCCTCCGGCGCCATCCTGGACGCCACCGGCCGCCCCATCCGGGAGGCGCAGGACCTCACGCCGGGCCCCGAGGTGCTGCCCGGCTGGCGGCTGATGCGCGACCACCGCTCACCCGACGTGCTCAACTCCCTGCGCTCGGCGCGCGGCTGGCTCTATGTGGGCGGCGGGCTCATCATGACGGTGGTGGTGGCGCTGTTCGTGCACCTGGGCCTGCGCATGCGGCGGCGCGTGGACCTGCTGGTGGAGGGGGCGAACGCGGTGGCGAGCGGCAACCTCACCTACCGCCTGCCCCTCACCCGCCAGGCCGACGAGATCAACGCCCTCTCCTCCGCGTTCAACACCATGGCCGAGCGCGTGAAGGACATGATCGACCGCACCGTGCGCACCGAGAAGATGGCGGTGCTGGGCCAGTTCGCCACCGGCGTCGCCCACGAGGTGCGCAATCCCCTCGCCACCATGAAGACCACCGTGCAGAGCCTGAGCCGCGACGAGCCCGACGCCGACCGGCGCGAGCTGCTCGTGGACCTGGAGGCCGAGGTGGACCGCCTGAACCGGGTGGTGAACGACCTGCTCACCTACGGCCGCCCGCATCCGGCGGCACGCGGCCCCCTCGCCGTGCGCGAGATGCTTCGCCGCACCGCAACCCTGCTGAAGCCCGTGGCGGCGGAACGCGGCGTGCATCTCGCCTCCACCGGGGATTCCAGCGCCCGCCTCCTGGCGGACGAGGATCACGTGCAGCAGATCCTGGTGAATCTCGGCCTCAACGCCCTCCAGGCGTGCACACGGGGCGGCACCGTCACCTTCCGCTCTCGCCGCGAGGGGATGCGCACCATCATCGAGATCGCGGACGACGGCCACGGCATCGCGCGGGAGGACATCGGCCGCGTCACCGATCCGTTCTTCACCACCAAGCCCACCGGTTCCGGGCTCGGCCTCACCATCTCCCAGCAGATGGTGGAGGCCAATGAAGGCACCATGAAAATCGAGAGCACCCTCGGGGTCGGCACCTTGATCTGCCTGAGCTTTCCGGCGGAGGACCCGACCCGCGAAGGGGCCTGAGGGAGGACCCATCCGGCCATGCAGACGGCATCCATACTGGTGGTGGACGACGAAGCCCCCTTCGTGCGGTCCCTGGTTTATGCCCTGAAGAAGGAGGGCATGAAGCCCACCGGCGTCAATTCCTGCGCCGCCGCCCTCGAGGCGCTGCGGGCCGGCCCAATCGACCTCGCCCTGGTGGACCTGCGCATGCCTGATGTGGATGGCATGGAGACCCTCGCACGCATGAAGGCGCTCTCCCCGGAGCTGCCGGTCATCATGATCTCCGCCCACGGCGACACCCGCGCCGCGGTGCAGGCGGTGAAGGCGGGGGCGGTGGACTACCTGACCAAGCCGTTCGAGCTCGACGACCTCATCCACTGCATCCGCCAGGCGCTCGACCGGCAGCGGATGGCCGGGGAGATCGAGTACCACCGCAGCCGCCAGCTCTCCACCGCCAGCCTCATCGGCGCCAGCGCCGCCATGGCCGCCCTGCGCGAGGCGGTGGAGCGGGTGGCCGGCAGCGGCACCTCGCGCATCCTGATCCACGGGGAGTCCGGCACCGGCAAGGCGCTGGTGGCACGGGCCATCCACGCCGGCAGCCGCCGCGCCGACCAGCCGTTCGTGGAGGTGAACTGCGCCGCCCTGCCGGAGCAGCTCATCGAGGCCGAGCTGTTCGGCGCCGAGAAGGGCGCCTACACCGGCGCCCACCAGAAGCGCACCGGCCTCGTCGCCGTGGCCGAGGGCGGAACGCTGTTCCTGGACGAAATCGGCGAGGTGCCGCTGGCGCTGCAGGCCAAGCTGCTCCACTTCCTGGAAGACGGCACCTACCGCCCGGTGGGCGCCTCCAGCGTCCATGCCGGCAACGTGCGGGTGGTGGCGGCCACCAACCGGGACCTCGCCGCGCTGGTGCGCGAGGGGCAGTTCCGCGAGGACCTCTATTATCGCCTCAACGTCATCAACGTGGCGGTGCCGGCCCTGCGCGCGCGCGCCGGCGACGCCCTGGTGCTGGCGGACCACTTCGCCGCCCGCTACGCCCACCAGGAGGGCTGCGCGCCCGTCTCCCTCGCGCCCGAGACGGCTGCCCTGCTCGAAGCCCATCCGTGGCCGGGCAACGTGCGCGAGCTGAAGAACCTCATCGAGCGCCTGACCATCCTCTATCCCGGCCGGGTCATCTCGCCCGATCTCCTGCCCCAGGAGCTGCGCGGCGGCGCGGCCCCCCTCGCCGCCGGTGCGGACGCGGCGGGCGCGAGCGCGGGCGCCGGCACCATCGGCGACCACATGGACCATGCGGAGCGCCAGCTGCTCCAGGAAGCGCTGAGCCGCGCCAGCGGCCACAAGGGGCGGGCGGCCGAGACCCTCGGCATCTCCCGCCACGCCCTGAAGCGCAGGCTCCAGCGCCTCGGCCTCTGAGCGCGCATCTTGAGCGCTTTCCGCTCATGAGCGCCGCTCAGGGGAGCGAATTCCGCTCAGCTGCGCGCTCACCGCTCATCACCCCTGCAAAAAACTACTGACTCCGCAAGGACGCCGTCCGCCCCCGAGCGCTGGCACGGCCCTTGCTGATCCCTGTCCAACAAGAATGAAGCGAGCGAGCGCTCGCAAGGGAGGAGGATGCCGTGGAGACACGGAAGGTGTGCCATCAGGCGTGCCGCCACGCGCGCCATCGTGTGGGCCGCCATGTGGGCCGCAACGTGCGCCGGCTCTTGAAGCACGCCGTGCTCGCCGCCTGCGTGCTGGCTGCGACGAGCCTTGCCGTCCGCGCCGAGCGCGTGACCCTCGGCGCCTCCGAGGAGGACGCAGACGCGGTGGTGGGCTGCCTCTATCCCATGAGCGGCCGGGCCACCATCTACGGCACCGACAGCATCCAGGGCATCCGCCTCGCCCTGCGCGACATCGCCGAGGGCCGCGTGACCGGCAAGCCCGGCCCGCGCCTCAGGGTGGTGGTGGACGACGACCTCTCCAAGGCCTCCTACGGCCTGCGCCTGGCCGAGGACTTCATCGACAAGGACCACGCGCGCTTCCTGTGCGGCATGGTCTCCTCGGGCGTCGCCCAGGTGGTGAGCGACCTCGCGCGGCGGCGCTCCACCATCCTGGTCGGTACCGACCACGCCTCCTCGCGCCTCACCACCGAGGCGGGGCACCCCCATTACTTCCGCGTCTCCAACGACAGCTGGACCTCCAACGCGGCCGGCGCGCGCTACCTGCGCGACATCCGCGCCGACCAGCCCTGGCAGCGCATCGCCATCCTGAACCCCGACTACGAATACGGCCATGTCTCCCGCGACGACCTGCTCGCCGCCATGGACGGCCTGGGGATGAAGTACGATGTGGTCGCTGAGCTGTGGCCCAAGCTCTACGAGCCCGACTACTCCGCCTACATCCAGGCGCTGAAGGAGCTGAAGCCGGACATCGTGGTGACGGCCCTGTGGGGCGGCGATTTCCTCGCCTTCCTGAAGCAGGCGCAGGCGGTGGACCTGTTCTCCCAGATGCGGGTCGCCAATTTCGACACCGGCGCCAATTACGACGTGCTGGTGCAGCTCGGCGCCAATCCCCCGCCCGGCCTCATCCTCTCCGCCCGCCACAACAACAACTGGCCGGACACCCCCGAGAACCGCCGCTTCGTGAGCGAATTCCGGGCCATGACCGGGCGCTACCCCACCTATGCGGCGGAGGGTGCATACACCGGCATAGTCGCCATCGCGAAGGCGGTGGCGCAGGTCGGCAACGCCACCGACGACAAGGCCCTCATCGCCGCGCTGGAAGGCATGCGCCTCCGCCTGCCGGAGGATCCGGAGGGGTATGGCTCCGTCATCGATCCGGAGACCCACCAGATCCTCCAGGCCCAGGCGGTGGGCACTCCGGTGCCCGACGACCGCTTCCCCCCGGCCAAGGCCATGCTGGGCAACATCCGCGCCTATTCCGCCGAGGACCTGCGCCAGCCGCCGGACCTCGTGCGCGCCCGCCGCGCCGCGGCCAACCCCACTCAATGACGAGCATATTCAAAAGGGAGAACGTCAAGTGAAGACAAACGGATCCACCCCCCGCACGCATGGCCGCATCGCGGCCGGCGTCGCCGCCGCGGCCCTCGCCACCACCATGCTGGCGGGCCCGGCGGCCGCGGCGGAGAACGGCAAGTTCCGCGTCGGCATCGTCACCTTCCTGTCCGGCCCGGCCGCCGGCCCGTTCGGCATTCCCTCCGCCAATGCTGCCAAGGTGCTGGTGGAAGGCCTCAACAAGGGCACCCTGCCCGCCCCCTACAACACCAAGGGCATCAACGGCGCCGAGATCGAGGCCGTCATCATCGACGAGGCCGGCGGCGCCACCAAGCAGGTGGAGGAGTTCCGCAACCTCGTGCAGCGCCAGAAGGTGGACGCCGTGGTCGGCTACATCTCCTCCGGCGACTGCCTCGCCATCGCCCCGGTGGCGGAGGAACTGAAGGCCCTCACGGTGTTCTACGATTGCGGCACCTCGCGCCTGTTCGTCGAGGACGCGAACCCGAAGTATTCCTTCCGCACCGGCCTCGACGCGGCGGTGGACAACATCGGCGCGGCCCGCTACCTCGCGGCCACCAAGCCCGACGTCACCAAGATCGCCGGCATCCAGCAGAACTACGCCTGGGGCCAGGACAGCTGGCACGATTTCACCCTCGCCCTCGCGCAGACCATGCCGAAGACCAAGGTGGTCGAGAACCAGATGCCGAAGGTCTTCCAGGGCCAGTATGGCGCTGAGATCTCGGCGCTCTCCGTGAAGAAGCCGGAAGTGGTGCACTCCTCCTTCTGGGGCGGCGACATGGAAGCCTTCGTGCTCCAGGCCAACGCCCGCGGCCTGCTGGACGACACCACGCTGGTGCTCACCTGCGGCGAGTCCGCCATCGACCGCTTCAAGGACCAGGCCCCCAACGGCACCATCATCGGCGCGCGCGGCCCGTTCGGCGCCTTCGCCCCGAAGAATGAGCTGAACGACTGGTTCATCAAGGCCTACACCGCCGCCTACGACATGGCCCCCACCTACCCGGCCACCAAGATGGCGCAGGCCATCCTGGGCCTGAAGGCGGCGGCCGAGAAGGCCGGCAAGGGCGACGGCACCCTCCCCGCCACCGACGCCATCGCGGCGGCCTTCAAGGGCTCCACCTTCGAGTCCGTCAGCGGCACCGTGAAGATGGACCGCGCCGACGGCCACCAGGCCGTGCAGCCCATCTCCTACGGCACCTACAAGTACGACGCGAAGGCCGGCAAGGCGACCATCGAGAACGTCATCACCTTCTCGGGCGACTGCGTGACCCCGCCGGACGGCACCACCTCCGACGCGTGGATCAAGGCCGGCTTCCCCGGCGCCAAGTGCAACTGAGCAACTGTGCAACTGAGCAACTGAAGAACCGGCGGCTGAAGCGCCGGCAATTCGAGAAGCTGCGACAGCTCGGGATCTCCTGACCGGCCTCGATCCCGAGCCCCCGGAGCCGGCGGCAACCCCCGCCGGCTCCCTCGCCCCTAAGACGGATGCGGTCCTATGATGAGCTTCCTCGCCGTATTGATCGACGGCACAATCTATGCGTCCTGGCTGTTCCTGGTCGCCGCCGGCCTGACGGTGATCTACGGCGTCATGCGCATTCTCAACATGGCCCATGGCTCGTTCTACGCCATCGGCGCCTATGCGGCCGCCTCCGCCATCGGCTGGTACTTCGCCGACGGCACGGGCTCGGCCGGCGTGAGCTTCCTGCTCCTCATCGGCAGCGCCATCGTCGCCGGCCTCGTGGTGGGCGCGCTGGTGGAACGCGGCCTGCTGCAGTTCATGTACGGGCGCGATGAGATCCTGATGGTCATCATCACCTATGCCCTGCTGCTCATTCTCGAAGACGCGATGAAGCTGGTGTGGGGCGTGAACCCCTATTTCGCCTACCAGCCCTATACCGCGCTCGGGCGCTCCACCATCGCCGGGCTCAAGGTGTCGAACTACGACCTGCTGCTGATCTCCATCGCGCTGGCGGTGGGCCTTGCCCTGTGGGCGTGGCTGGAGCGTACCAACCTCGGCAAGATCCTGCGCGCGGTCATCCATGACCGGGAGGTGGCCCGCGCCATGGGCGTGAACGTGCGGCGCATGTTCACCCTCACCTTCCTCATTGGCACCACGCTCGGCGCGCTCGCCGGCGCGCTGACCGCGCCGTCCATCTCGGTGGTGCCGGGCATCGGTGTCGAGGTGATCGTGCTCGCTTTCGCGGTGGTGGTGGTCGGCGGCATGGGCTCCATCGAGGGCGCGGCCGTGGGCGCCCTGCTGCTCGGCCTCTCCCGCGCCGCCGCGGTGCACTTCGCCCCGCAGTTCGAGCTGTTCGTGATCTACGGCGTCATGTCCCTGGTGCTGGCCATCCGGCCGCAGGGCCTGTTCGGCCGCACGCTCGCAAGGAAGATCTGACCCATGCGCCTCGACAAGACTGAAATCGCATTGATCGGCCTTGCGGTCGTCCTGCTCGCGGGCGGCACGCTGGTCGCCCCCGGCTGGCTGATCTTCCTGCTCACCATGGCCCTCGCCAAGGCACTCGTTGTGCAGGGCGTGGTGATGCAGATGAAGGCGGGCCTCGTCTCCTTCGGCCAGGGCCTCTTCTATTGCGTCGGCGGCTACGCGGTGGGCATGGGCGGCCAGTTCCTGGGCGTCTCCGCCGGCCTCGTGCTGCTGGCGGTGGGCGTGGCGGCGGCGGTGGTGCTCGCCATGGTGCTGGGCCTGCTGATGACGCGCTACCGCGAGATCTTCTTCGCCATGCTGTCGCTGGCCTTCTCCATGATCCTCTACGGGGTGCTGGTGAAGAGCCAGGAGCTGGGCTCCACCGACGGTTTCAACGTCAACAGCTGGACCCTCCTCGGCCAGACCATCACCGGCGGCGAGCAGGCGACCCACGTGGTGTTCGTGCTTACCGTCATCGCGGCTGCGGGCGTGGCCTTCTTCCTCCACCGCTACTACCGCTCGGCCGTGGGCATGACCTGCGAGGCGATCCGCGAGAACGAGGTGCGGGTGGAATACCTCGGCCTCTCCCCGCGCTGGATCAACTACGCCAACTACGTGGCCGCGGCCGCGGTGTCGGCGCTGGGCGGCGGCCTGACCGCGCTGGCCACCGGCCACGTGGACCCGGACATGGCCTTCTGGACCACCTCCGGCGAGTTCGTGTTCATCGCCCTCCTGGGCGGCACGGGCAGCGTGTTCGCGCCGTTCCTGGCGGCCATCGTGTTCGCGCTGGTGCGGACCTACGCCATCGAGTTCCTGCCCAACGCCTGGCAGATGATCCTGGGCTTCACCCTGCTCGGCATCGTGGTGTTCCTGCCCAAGGGCCTGTGGAGCCTCTTCACCCGCCGCGCCGAGGCCCCCGTGCCAGCGGCCTCCTCTCCCACGAACGCCCGCACCGGAGGCGTCCGCGCATGACCGCCATCCTCGAAACCCGCAAGCTGAACAAATCCTTCGGGGCGGTCACCGCCGCCAAGGACCTCGACGTCAAGATCGAGAAGGGTGAGATCGTCGGCGTCATCGGCGCCAACGGGGCCGGCAAGACCACCTTCATCAACATGGTCACCGGCTACCTGCCGCCCACCTCGGGCGAGATCTTCATGGACGGCAAGCCCATCCTGGGCCTCGCTCCCCGCGCCATCACCCGCGCCGGCCTCGCCCGCTCGTTCCAGGTGGCGCAGCTCTTCCCGGAGCTCACCGTGCTGGACAACCTCGTGATCGCGCTCGCCGCGGCCGAGAGCCCGCACCCCTCGTTCCTGAAGCCGCTCCACACCAAGGCGCGCATCGCCAAGGCCGAGGAGATCCTGGCCGAGTTCAAGGTCCCGGCCTACCGCGACGCCCGCGTCACCGCCGTGCCCCAGGGCTCGCGCAAGCTCATCGACATCGCCATGGCGATGATCGGCAACCCCAAGATGCTGCTGCTCGACGAGCCCACCTCCGGCGTCAGCGTGGACGAGAAGGGCGACCTCATGGACACGGTGATGGCCGCCGTGCGCCACCACGGCCTCACCGTGCTGTTCGTGGAGCACGACATGGAGGTGGTGCGCCGCTACGTGTCGCGCATCCTCGCCTTCTACAGCGGCGAGATCATCGCCGACGGCCCGCCGGAAGCCGTGCTCGCCGACGCCCGCGTGCGCGAGCTCGTCACCGGCCATTCCGACCACAAGCCCGCCGCCCAGCAGGGGAGTTCCGTGGCATGACCCTCGCCATCTCCAACCTCGACGTGTCCATCGCCGGCATCCCGATCCTGCGGGACGTGAGCATGGAGATCCCCTCGGGCAAGATGGTGGGCCTCATCGGCCGCAACGGCGCCGGCAAGACCACGCTCATCCGCTCCATCATGGGGCTCACCGCCATCGCGGGGAAGATCGTGTTCGACGGCGCCTCCATCGGCGACCGGGAGGCCCACTGCCGCGCGCCCATGGGCATCAGCTACCTGCCGGAGGACCGCCGCCTCATCCCCACCCTCACGGTGGAGGAGAACATCCTGATGCCAGCCTGGGCCAACAAGCTGAAGGATGCCCCAGCACGGCTGGAGTGGATCTATTCCCTCATGCCCGAGATCGCGCAGTACCGCGACCGCAAGGCGCTCCAGCTCTCGGGCGGCCAGCAGAAGCTGGTGGCGCTCGGCCGCGCGCTGATGCCGGGCCGGCGGCTCCTGCTGCTGGACGAGCCGTTCGAGGGCGTGGCGCCGGTGCTCTCGCGCCGCCTCACGGAGGTGATCGGCAAGCTGCGCAGCGAGGGCATGTGCGTGCTCCTCTCGGAATCCGACGCCACCCATTCGTCCGATCTGGTCGATCAGGTGTTCAACATCGAGCGCGGGGTGGTCACCGCCAGCTGACCCCCTCTCCTGCCCTCGTTTCCATGGCGATTGCGATGACCCTGAACTTCTCCTTCGAAACCACTCCCTACGTGATCCAGGAAACCGGCGGCGCCGCCCGCCTGCCGGCGCTCGCCGCCGAGCTCGGCGCCAGGAAGCCGATGATCGTCACCGACGCCGGCCTCGTGAAGTCCGGCGTGATCGCCCCGGTGCTGGAGGCGTTCGCCGCCGCCGGCCAGCCGGTGGAGGTCTTCACCGACGTGCAGGCGGACCCGCCCGAGGACGTGGTGCTCGCCACCGTGGACGCCGCGCGGATCGCCGGCGCCGACGTCATCATCGGCATCGGCGGCGGCAGCTCCATGGACACCGCGAAGCTGGTGGCGCTGCTGCTGGGCAATCCCCAGGCCCTGCGCGACATCTACGGCATCGGCCTCGCCCGCGGGCCGCGCCTGCCGCTGATCCAGGTACCGACCACCGCCGGCACGGGATCGGAGGTGACGCCCATCTCCATCGTCACCACCCCGACCCACGAGAAGAAGGGCGTGGTGAGCCCCCTGCTCTACCCCGACATCGCGGTGCTGGACGCGAGCCTCACCACCGGCCTGCCGCCGGCGGTGACCGCCGCCACCGGCATCGATGCCATGGTGCACGCCATCGAGGCCTTCACCAGCAAGCACAAGAAGAACGCCGTCTCCGACGCCCTCGCCATCAAGGCCCTGAGCCTGCTCGCGGCCAACATGGACCGCGTGATCGCCGACGGGAAGGACGTGGAGGCGCGCTCGGCCATGCTGCAGGGCTCCATGCTCGCGGGCATGGCCTTCGCCAATGCGCCGGTGGCCGCCGTGCATGCCCTCGCCTATCCCCTGGGCGGGCACTTCCACGTGCCGCACGGCCTCTCCAACGCGCTGGTGCTCACCCCGGTGCTGCACTTCAACAAGCCGGCCGCGACCGCGCTCTATGCGGAGCTGGCGGGCGTGGTGCTGCCGGGCCGCGGCTTCGGCACCGAATACGCCGCCGCGGATGCCTTCATCGCCTTCATGCAGGAGATGGTGGCGCGCATGCCCTTCGCCCAGCGCCTCACCGACGTGGGCGTGGCCGAGGCCGACCTGGAGCGCCTGGCGGTGGACGCCATGAAGGTGGAGCGGCTGCTGATGAACAATCCGCGGCCCGTGACCCAGGCCGACGCCTTCGCCATCTACCAGTCGGTGCTCTGAGCCCGGTGCAAGACAGGGTGGCGGCAGAACGTGCCGCCACCGCCGCAATTTCAAGCCGATCTGCCGAGGAGGCTTCCCGCCATGGCCCTTCCCACCCTCACCGACACCGCGCTGCTGCGCGACAAGGCCTATATCGACGGCGCCTGGGCCGCCGCCGACAGCGCCAGGACCTTCGCCGTGACCGACCCGGCCGACGGCACCACGCTGGCCCAGGTGCCGGACATGGGCGCCGCCGAGACCCGCCGCGCCATCGCGGCCGCGGACAAGGCCCTGCCCGCCTGGCGCGCCAAGACCGCCAAGGAGCGCGCGATCATCCTGCGCAGGTGGTTCGAGCTGATCATGGCCGCCCAGGACGACCTGGCGAAGATCATGACCGCCGAGCAGGGCAAGCCGCTCGCGGAGGCGCGCGGCGAGGTGGCCTACGGCGCCTCGTTCATCGAGTGGTTCGCCGAAGAGGGCAAGCGCATCTACGGCGACGTGATCCCGAGCCACGGCGCCGACAAGCGCATCCTCGTCATCAAGCAGCCCATCGGCGTGGTGGCGGCCATCACGCCCTGGAACTTCCCCAATGCCATGATCACCCGCAAGGTGGCGCCGGCGCTGGCCGCCGGCTGCACCACCGTGGTGAAGCCGGGCGAGGACACGCCCCTCTCCGCGCTCGCCCTGGCGGAGCTCGCCGAGCGCGCGGGCATTCCGGCCGGCGTGTTCAACGTGGTGACGGCCCAGCAGGGCGCGGCCGTGGGCGGCGAGATGACCGCCAACCCCATCGTGCGCAAGCTGTCCTTCACCGGCTCCACGCCGGTGGGCAAGCTGCTCATGTCGCAGTGCGCCGGCACCGTGAAGAAGGTGAGCCTGGAGCTGGGCGGCAACGCGCCCTTCATCGTCTTCGACGACGCCGACCTCGATGCGGCGGTGGCCGGGGCCATGATGTCCAAGTACCGCAACGCGGGCCAGACCTGCGTGTGCGCCAACCGCATCATCGTCCAGGCCGGCGTCTACGACGCCTTCGCCGAGAAGCTGGCGGCGGCGGTTTCGGCCATGAAGGTGGGCCAGGGCTTCGAGGCCGGCGTCACCACCGGCCCGCTCATCAACCAGAAGGGCTTCGCCAAGGTGGACCGGCTGGTGAAGGACGCCGTGGAGAAGGGCGCCAAGGTGCTGGCGGGCGGCAAGCCCCATGCGCTGGGCGGCAATTTCTACGAGCCCACCATCCTCACCGAGGTCTCCCAGGAGATGGAGCTGTTCTCGGAGGAGATCTTCGGCCCGGTGGCGCCGCTGTTCAAGTTCGAGACCGAGGACGAGGCGGTCCGCATGGCCAACGACACCCAGTACGGCCTCGCCGCCTATTTCTACGCCCGCGACATCGGCCGCATCTGGCGGGTGGCGGAAGCGCTGGAATACGGCATCCTCGGCATCAACGAGGGCATCATCTCCACCGAGGTGGCGCCCTTCGGCGGCATCAAGGAATCCGGCATCGGCCGGGAAGGTTCCAAATACGGCGTCGATGACTTCGTGGAGATCAAGTACATGTGCCTCGGCGGCATCCGCTGAGCGCGCGTTCTTTCCACGTTCCGACAACATTCGAAGATCTGGATAGTGCCATGAACTATACGTTCAGAAGCGTGCGCCGCATCGTCAGCGAGGCCGGCGGCCTGAAGCGCCTCGGCGCCCTCATGAAGGAGCTGGGCTCCACCCGCGTGCTCATCGTGTGCGATCCCGGCATCGTCACCCTGGGCTTCGCCGACACCGCCAAGGCGTCGCTGGCCGAGGCCGGCATCGCCGTGGACGTCTTCTCCGACGTGGCGGCCGATCCGCCGGTCTCGGTGGTGCTCGCCGCCGTGGAGCGGGCGCGCGCCTTCGCGGCCGACGGCGTCATCGGCATCGGCGGCGGCTCGTCCCTCGACACCGCGAAGCTGGTGGCGCTCATGATCAGGAGCGACCAGCCCATCGCGGAGATGTACGGCACCAACCTCGCCAAGGGCACCCGCGCGCCCCTGATCCAGGTGCCCACCACCGCCGGCACCGGATCTGAGGTCACCTGGGTCTCGGTGGTGACGGACGAAGAAGGGCGCAAGAAGGCCATCTACGCCCCGCAGCTCCTGCCCGACGTGGCCCTGCTCGACCCCGAGCTGACCCTCGGCCTGCCGCCGCGCATCACGGCCGCCACCGGCCTCGACGCCATGGTGCACGCCATCGAGGCCTTCACCAGCCGCACCGCCAAGAACCTGCTGGCCGACGCCCTGGCCGTGAAGGCGCTCCAGCTCCTTTCCGCCAATATCCGCACGGTGGTGAAGGACGGCAAGAACGTGGATGCCCGCGCCGCCATGCTCCAGGGCTCGCTGCTGGCGGGCATGGCGTTCGTGAACGCCTCGGTGGCTGCCATCCACGCGCTGGCCTACCCGCTGGGCGCGCGCTACCACGTGCCCCACGGCCATTCCAACGCCATCGTCATGGCGCCCATCATGCGCTTCAACCTGCCGGTGGCGACGCCGCTCTATGCCGAGCTTGCCCGCCAGACCCTGCCGGGCCGCGCCTTCGCTTCCGACGCGGAGGCGGCCGAGGCCCTGGTGAGCGATATCGAGACCCTGGTTCCGGCCATGGGTCTCGAGATCCGCATGCGCGAGCTGGGCGTGCCGAGGGACGCCATCCCCTCCATGGCCGAGGAGGTGGACACCGGCATCCGCCGGCTGATCGCCTGCAATGCCCGCGACATGACCCGCGCCGACATCGAGCGCATCTACGAAAGCGTCTACTGAAGGCGCCTGCCGGAAGAGAAGCGGACCCAGCCCCTCCGGCCGGGTCCGCTCGCCTCACGGCGCGGAGACGAGGCGCGCGGTGTCGCTGGCCGGCGGCGCGCCGAACATGCGCTTGTAGTCGCGGCTGAACTGGGACTGGCTGTCATAGCCCACCGCCAGCCCCGCCGCGCCGGCCGTCAGGCGCTGCGTCAAGAGCAGGCGCCGCGCCTCCTGCAGGCGGATCTGCATGCGGTATTCGAGCGGCGTCATGCGCGTGATGCCCTTGAAGTGGCGATGGAACGAGGTGACGCTCATGCCCGCCAGCTCCGCCAGCGCCTCGATGCTCATGGGCCCGGCGAAGTTGGACTTGATCCAGTCCGTCGCCCGGCCGATCTGCGACAGCCGCGAACCGCCCATCGCATATTGCGCCAGCGTGTCGCCCAGCGGGCCAAGCAGCAGCCGGAAATAGACCTCCTGGAGGATCAGCGGGAGGAGGAAACCCGCCTCCTGCGGGCGGTCGAGCAGGGCGAGGAGGCGCGCCAGCGGCTCCAGCAGTTCCGGCCGCATGGGCGCGGTGACGAGGCCCGCCGACGGCTCGGCCGCGCCGGCCCGCTCCGGCAGCCGCGCCAGCACCTGCGCCAGCAGCGCGCGGTCGAGATCGAGCGTGAGCGCCATGTGCGGCCGCCCGTCCGCGGCGACGAATACCCGTGAGGACACCGGCAGGTCCGCCGCCACCAGGAAGAAGGTGGCGGGATCGACCTCGAACGCATCCTCCCCCAGGCTCACGCTCTTGCTTCCGTGCAGAATGATGCAAAGCCGCGGGTAGTAAAACGCGTGCAGGGGATGGCGGCTGGTGCGCATCCGGTAGAGGGCGAGCCCCTCGATCGGCGTCTCCTGCCGCTCGCCGGGCACATGCCGCTCCACGATGCCGCACATGGTTTCGAGAAGCTCGCGCATCGCAGGACCTCCTTCGCCCTCCTCGCATGCTGCGCCCGGCGCGGAAAGCCAGGGCGGTGCACATTGGCAGGATCGTGCAAAAGATTGGCATCATCGCGATAGTGGGGCGAGGCCCCGCGCGGCACATTGCATCGCATTCCGACCTGCCCCGCGGGGCCACCGCCAAAGCGCGCCGTCCGGCACCCGAAGCCAAGCGGGTCATGCCTGCCGCAAAGGACCATCCCGTGAAAACGAAAGCCTTCGCCGCCCAGTTCGCCACTGCCCCCCTCGCCCCCATCACCATCGAGCGTGCCGCCCCCGGCCCGAAGGACGTGGCCATCGAGATCCTCTATTGCGGCGTCTGCCACTCCGACCTCCACGCCGCCCGCGGCGAGTGGCCCGGCATGCGCTATCCCATGGTGCCCGGCCATGAGATCGTCGGGCGCGTCACCGCCATCGGCGGCGCGGTGAGCAAGTTCAAGGTGGGCGACACGGTGGGCGTGGGCTGCCTGGTCGGAAGCTGCCGCCACTGCTTCTCCTGCGACGATGGCCTGGAGCAGTATTGCGAGGGGCCCCACGGCTTCCAGCAGACCTACGGCGGCTGGCTCGACGGCTCGGGCGAGAACACCTACGGCGGCTATTCCGGCGCGGTCACGGTGGACGAGCACTTCGTGCTGCGGATCACCCACGGCGCCGCCGACCTCGCCGCCGCCGCGCCGCTGCTTTGCGCCGGCATCACCACGTGGTCGCCGCTGCGCCACTGGAAGACCGGGCCGGGCAAGAAGGTGGGCATCGTCGGCATCGGCGGGCTCGGCCACATGGGGGTGAAGCTCGCCCGCGCCCTGGGCGCCCATGTGGTGGCCTTCACCACCTCGGCCTCCAAGGTGCAGGCGGCGCGCGACCTCGGCGCCCATGAGGTGGTGGTCTCCCGCAACGCCGACGAGATGAAGGCGCATGCCCGCAGCTTCGACTTCATCCTGAACACCGTCGCCGCACCGCACGACCTCGACGCCTTCACCGTCCTGCTGAAGCGCGACGGGGCCATGACGCTGGTGGGCGTGCCCTCCTCGCCCCACCCCTCTCCCACGGTCGCGAACCTCATCTTCGCCCGCCGCTCCATCGGCGGCTCGCTCATCGGCGGCATCGCGGAGACGCAGGAGATGCTCGACTTCTGCGCCGAGCGCGGCATCACCGCCGACGTGGAGATGATCGCCATGGGCGACATCGAGGCCGCCTTCGCGCGCATGCTCAAGAGCGACGTGAAGTATCGCTTCGTCATCGACATGGCGACGCTCTGACGCCGCGGCACGGTGGAGAGCCAGCTAGGGAATTACCGGAGAGTTTAAGACAGCCCTTGGGAATAATAAGGAGACACACAAGCTCGTCCACGCCGCCGCGATTCGCCATATGGCCCGCGGCGGCGGGACCAACTGAACGATAAGAGGAGCGCCTCGTGTCTGCCGTGTCCCATTCCTCCTACGCCCCCGCCCATGAGGAGGCGCCCGAGATCGCCGCCGCGATTGCCGCGGCGACGGCGGGTCTGGAGCCGAGCCTCGCGCTGCAGGTCGGCCAGGCGGTCACCGATCTCTATGATTCCCCCTCCAACGCGGCTGTGAACCGCCTGCTGGACGAAGGCATGTCGGCCCAGGTGCTGCTCAACGCCCTGGACGCCGCCATGGAAGGCACCTGCCTGCGCCTGTCGCGGCATGTGTTCCTGCCCGGCCGCGCCGCCTCGCTCAAGAGCGTGGGCCGCCGCTTCGCCTCCGCCGTGGCGGCGGTGGAGAGCACGATCGCGGTGCGCGCCCTCTCGCGGCAGATCATCGACGAGGCGCACCAGCGCGACCTCAGGAACCTGAAGAACCTCGCCGGCACCGTCGCCAACGTGAACGAGGTGTCCATTGAGCTGGCCTACCTCACGCGCAACACCCACCGCGCGACCGAGGGCTCCCAGAGCGTCGCCTCGGCGGTCAGCGAGCTGGTCACCAGCATCGAGGACATCTCCCGTTCGAGCAATGATGCGCTGAATGACGCCCAGGGCGCGAGCCAGGCCTCGGGCCGCGCCACTCAGGCGGTGGAGAGCCTGCGCGCGACCACCGTCGCCATCAGCGATGCGACCGAGGAGACGCGCAAGCGCTCCACCGAACTCGTGGCCGCGTTCGACCGGATCGCCGACGTGCTCAAGGTGATCGACACCATCGCCAGGCAGACCAACCTGCTGGCCCTGAACGCCACCATCGAGGCTGCGCGCGCGGGTGACGCCGGCAAGGGCTTCGCCATCGTCGCGCAGGAGGTGAAGGCCCTCGCCAACCAGACCGGCGCCGCCACCGAGGAGATCGGCAAGCGGGTCGACGGCATGCGCGCCGTCATCACCCGCATGGGCGAGGCCATGGCCCGCTCGGAGGAGGCCGTGGGCGCCAGCATCGAGGACATCGAGCAGGTCTCCGCCGCTGTCACCGACATCGACGGCACGGTGAACACCGTCGCCCGCAGCATGGAAGCCATCGCCACCGTGCTCTCGCAGCAGAAGATCGCCAGCGAGGAGATCGGCGCGCGCGTGTGCCAGAGCGCCGACCTCTCCACCGAGAACGAGAAGATGCTGATGCGCATGGCCACCAGCCTGCAGAACAGCAACGACCGCTTCTCCAGCTCCGCCCGCGACTGGTTCAACGCGGATTCCCCGCTCGCCCTGTGCGAGATGGCGAAGATCGACCATGTCCTGTTCAAGAAGCGGGTGGTGGACGTGCTGATGGGCCGCTCGCAGTGGCATGTCCACGAGGTGCCGGACCATCACAACTGCCGCCTCGGCAAGTGGTACGAGCGGGTCGACATTCCCGCCATCCGCCGCCTGCCGGCCTTCACGGCCCTGGTGGAGCCGCACCGGCAGGTGCACGCCGCCGCCCAGCTGGCGCTGCGCCTGCATGAGGAGAACCGCCCGGGCGAGGCGCTCGAGGCCCTGACCACGCTCAACACGGCGAGCCACGAGGTGCAGCGCATCCTGGAGGAACTCGCCGCCGGCCTGCAGGCCCACGAAGCTACCGCCCAGGCGGCCGAGAAGACCGAGGCGCCCGCCACGCTCCAATGAACGCCAGAGCGCTTGCCGTGCATGTCAGCACGGCAAGCGCTTCAGGTTTCCGCGGCGACACGCCTTCTTCAAGAAACCCGGTGCCCGCTTCGCTCGGAAGCGCTCTCGGGCGCCACGCCCAGCCGGCCCTTCGGCGCGGTCGCCATCCGACCGGCGCCCTACCGTTCCACCGGAATCACGTCCACGCCCACCGCCAGCATGTGGTCGCCGGAAGAGACGATCACGCCGTCCACCGGCGCCACGTCGGCATAGTCGCGCCCCACGGCCAGGATGATGTGGTCGTCCCCGGCGGGGATGGCGTTGGTGGGGTCGAGCCCGATCCACCCCACCTCCGGGCCGCACCAGATCTCCACCCAGGCGTGGGTGGCATCGGCCCCTTCGAGCCGCGGCTGGCCTTCCGGCGGCACCGTGCGCAGATAGCCCGACACATAGCGCGCGGGCAGGCCGATGCCGCGCAGGCCGGCAATCATCACCTGCGCGAAATCCTGGCACACACCCCGCCGCGCCATGAAGGCCTCGTGGGGCGGTGTCGTGACCATGGTGGAGCCGGGCTCGTAGGTGAAATCGTCCTTGATCCGCTGCATCAGCTCCAGGCCGGCCGCCAGGATCGGCCGGTCGCCGGGGCAGCTCAGGCCCGCCCATTCGGTGATGGCGGCATCGACCGGGATGGCCCGGCTGGGAAACAGCCCGTGCACCGGCGAGCGGGGCCCGAGATCGAAAGCGCCGGCCGCCGCCGCGCGCACATCGTCCACGCTCAGGGTGGCGGAAGGCTCGGGCAGCGGCGTCGCGCTCACGTCCACCCGGCTGCGGGTGGAGATCTGGAGCCGGTCGTGCGGCTGGTCGAGGGTCAGCCAGGTGAGCCCGTTGCCGAAGAAGTCGACGCCCCGCTCCAGCTCCGCCGCCTCCGGCGAGAGGTCGAGCACGTGGGCGATGACATGCTGGTGGCCGAGCCGGTCCACGGGCGTCATGCGCAGCACCTGGCGCGCCACCCGCACCGGAACGGCATAGGTGTAGGAGGTGGTCTGGCGGATGTCGTAGAGCATGCCGCCGCCTCACATCGCCAGGGTCATGGTCATTTCGGGCGAATGACCCTGCAGAAAGTAGTGGGCGGCGATCTCATCCGACAGCCGCATCAAATTCTTCTCCCTGTCGTCGAACCAGGCCGCATCGAAGCTCTCGGCCGTGGCGGCGGCCAGCTCGGCCCGCATCCGCGCCACAAGCCGCTCCCACAGGGGCGGCGGCGCATCGTGGTCGCGGCCGGGCAGCACCCGCAGGTGCTCCGCCATGCGATCCACCTGGAACGCCACCGAGCGCGGATTGTCGGGGTCGAGCAGCACGAGGTCCAGAACCGGCCCGCGCGCCTCCATCATCACATAGCGGCTGCGATAGGTGATCTGGCTGTCGGCCACCTGGAGCAGCGCGTCGAGGGAGCCCGGCGCCCCCTGCTCGCCGAAGGTGCGGGCGAAGCGCAGGGTGCTGATGGCCCGCTCCGTACGCCGGCCCAGCTCCAGGAAGCGCCAGCCGGTGAGACGGTTCATGTTCTCGCTGGCAAGGCCCGAGAAGGCGGCGATGATGCGCAGCGCCGTATCCGCCCGCTCATGGGCATCGGCTTCCGAAGGGGCGGCGTTGATGGGGGCGAGCACGCAGGCTTCGAGGTCCACCAGCGCCTTCCAGGCATCGGGCGAGAAGCGGTCGCGGATGACGGAGGCCGCCGCCCGCGCCGCCACGACAAGCTGCGGCAGCGCGCCGGGCACGTCGCGCCGCGTGAGCACCGCCACCGCATAACGGGCGGGCGTGGCCCGCGCGAGATCACGCGGCATGGCGCCCCAGGCGCCCAGAAGGCCCAGCAGCCGCGAGACGAGCGGGCTCGTGCCCGTGTCGCCGCTTTCGGCGAGGCGCCCCACCAGCACGCGCGAGAGGCGCAGCGTCGCCTCGGCCCGCTCCACATAGCGGCCGAGCCAGAAGAGATTGTCCGCCGCCCGGCTCGGCAGGGTGCCGGAGGAGCGGCGCACCTTCACGTTGTCCGGGCTCGGCAGCAGGGTCGCATCCGACACCGCGTGGTCGGCCAGCACCCAGACATCGGCGGAGCGGTCGCCCTTCTGCAGCGAGATCGCCCGCGCATCGGGCGTGGAGGAAATGCGGCAGAAGCCGCCGGGCATCACCACCCACCCGTTGTCGGTGGCAGCGAGGAACACGCGCAGCATGAAGGGGCGCGGCTGCAGCCGGTCCCCGGTCCACACGGGGGTGGTGGACAGGCGCGCGATGTCCTGCCCCACCAGTTCCACCCCGCGCCGCGCCAGCAGGGTCGAGAGGCGGCGGCGGTCGGCCGCGCCGAGATCCGCCCCCAGCACCGAGCCGCCGGAGGGCAGCACCGGCACCGGCCGCCCGAAGGCGGAACCGACCACGAGCTCGTCCAGGTGCTCCATCACCTGCGCGCGCTCGGCATCCTGCCCGCACCACCAGGTGCCCACGTGGGGCAGCTTCAGGGGCGCCCCCAGCACGCGCATGGCGATGCGCGGCAGGAAGGCGAGCAGCGCCGGCGCCTCCACCAAGCCGCTGCCCAGCGCGTTGGCGAACGCGACGCCCCCTTCCCGAAGCGCCTGCACGAGGCCCGGCACGCCGAGGCGCGAGCGCGCGTTCAGCTCCAGCGGGTCGGCGAAATCGGCGTCGAGCCGGCGCAGCAGCACGTCGATGGGCTTGAGGCCCGCCACGGTGCGCACATGCAGCCGGTCCCCGCGCACGGAGAGGTCCTCGCCCTCCACCAGCAGGAAGCCGAGATAGCGGGCCAGCAGGGCGTGCTCGAAATAGGTCTCGTTCATGGGGCCGGGGGTGAGCAGGCCGATGCGCCCCTCCCCGGTCCGGTCGAGCTTCATCAGCGAGGTGCGAAGCGCCTGGAAGAAGCCCGCCACCCGCTGCATGCGCAGCGCGCGCGAGACATCCGGCAGCGCGCGCGTCATCGCGAGGCGGTTCTCCAGCGCATAACCGGTGCCGGAGGGCGCCTGGGCGCGGTCGGCCAGCACCCACCAGCGCCCATCCGGGCCGCGGCCCACATCGGCCGCGTAAAGGCGCAGGTAGCGCCCGCCGTAGGGCTTCACACCCACCAGGGGCCGCAGGAACTCGTCGCTGCCCGCGACCACGGCCGCCGGCAGGTCCCCCTCGCTGACGAGGCGCGCCGGGCCGTAGAGATCCTGAAGCACCGCCTCCAGCAATTCCGCGCGCTGGATGAGGCCGGCGGAAAGGGCGGTCCAGTCCGATTGCTCGATCAGCAGCGGCACATGGCTGAGCGACCAGGGGCGCTCGCCGCCGCCGGCATCGTCATAGACGCGATAGAAGACGCCGGAATCCCTGAGATAGCGGTCGGCGGAGCCGAAGCGGCGGCGCAGCTCCTCCGGCCCCATCTGCGCGAGGGCGGCGAGGAACGGCACCCAATGGGCACGCGGGCGCCCCTCCCCATCCAGCATCTCGTCGCGGACGCCCGGCAGGGTGCGGTAGCCGCCGAGCAGGCTCTCGGCCGCAGCTTTCTCAAAGACCTCGCTGCGCTGTTCCGCACCCGACACGAAGAACCCTTTCCCCTCGGCCGCGGGCGGCCGGGTTTGCGATTATGCCAAAACTGGCGCGTGAAGCATCATCCGCGCCAAGGCCCCCTCAAGGCAAGGCGCCCCGGAAGGGATGCCCGCCGCAGCGGGAGCCGACACGAACAGGGGCGGCACACCGCCGCCCCTGCTCCGAATGCGAGCGCTGTCCGCGACCGGCGCCGCGTCACACCCCGATCGGCCGGCGCAGGTCCAGCGTGGTCGGGAACTCGTCCGGCGCCGTCTCGGCCGGAACGTGGGTGACGCCCGGCGTATGCCCGTAATCCTGGAAGCGGGCGAGCCGGCGGGCCTCTGCCTCATAGGAATTGACGGGGAAGGTGTCGTAGCTGCGCCCGCCCGGATGGGACACGTAGTAGACGCAGCCGCCCCGCGAGCGCTGGCTCCAGGTGTCCACCACGTCGAACGTGAGCGGCGAGTGCACCGGGATGGTCGGGTGGAGGCCCGACCAGGGCTGCCACGCCTTGTAGCGCACCCCGGCCACGAAGGTGCCGTTGCGTCCCGTGGGCGCCAGCGGCATCCGCCGGCCGTTGCAGGTGACGATGTGGCGGGCCGGGTTGAAGCCCTCCACCTTCACCTGAAGGCGCTCCACCGAGCTGTCCACGTAGCGGGCGGTGCCGCCGATGACGCCCTCCTCGCCCAGCACGTTCCAGCATTCCAGCGCCTGACGGACCTCCAGGTCCACGCCGGCACGCTGCACCTTGCCAAAGGCGGGGAAGCGGAACTCGTACTGCGCCTTGAACCACTCGGGATCGAAGACGTAGCCGTGGTCACCGAGGTCCTCCAGCACGTCCGAGAAATCCTGCCACACGTAATGGGGCAGCATGAAGCGGTCGTTGAGGATGGTGCCCCAGCGGGCGCAATTGCCCTGGACCGGCGCGCGCCACAGGCGGGAGATGAGCGCGCGCAGCAGCAGCTGCTGGGCAAGGCTCATGCGCCAGTCCGGCGGCATCTCGAAGCAGCGGAACTCCACCAGGCCCAGCCGGCCCGTGGGGCCGTCCGGCGAGTAGAACTTGTCGATGGAGATCTCGGTGCGGTGGGTGTTGCCCGTCACGTCCACCAGGATGTTGCGCAACAGCCGGTCCACCAGCCACGGCGGCGGCGGCAGCTCGCCGCCGGGCAGCGGGATCTTCGAGAGCGCGATCTCGAATTCGTAGAGGCTGTCGTGCCGCGCCTCGTCGATGCGCGGATGCTGGGAGGTCGGGCCGATGAAGAGGCCCGAGAACATGTAGGACAGCGAGGGATGTCGCTGCCAGTAGAGCAGCAGGCTCTTGAGCAGGTCCGGCCGGCGCAGGAAGGGGCTGTCGGCCGGCATGGCGCCACCGACCACCACATGGTTGCCGCCGCCGGTGCCGGTGTGGCGCCCGTCCACCATGAACTTCTCGGTGCCGAGCCGGGCAAGGCGCGCCTCTTCGTAGAGGATACGGGTGACATCCACGCAGCCCTCCCACGAGGACGAGGGGTGGATGTTCACCTCCAGCACGCCGGGGTCCGGCGAGAGGCGGATGAGGTTCAGCCGGTAGTCGAAGGGCGGCGGATAGCCTTCGAGGTGGAGGGGCGTATCAAGCTCGATCGCCACCTGCTCGATGGCGGCGATGAGATCCACATAGTCTTCCAGCGCGTCGACCGGCGGCAAGAACACGCACAGCCGCCCGCCGCGCGGCTCCACGCACAGCGCCGTGCGGGTGTCGATGGTGGAGATCTGCTGGTCGTGCTTCAGCAGATATTCCTGCACCAGCGCCTGCGCCCGCTCGCCCACGCCATAGGCCGAGGTGCGGGGCGCCACCGAATAGCGCTCGCGCCCGTCCGCGCCCGTGCCCCGATAGCGCTCGGACAGCTCCGCCGCGTCCGGCAGCGGGCCGCGCGGCTCAAAGGGGTCCATGGGTGCGGTGTGCGGGTAGCGCGTCGGCGCCAGATAATGGAGCGAATCCAGCGGCAGGCGATAGCCCATCGGGCTTTCGCCGGGCATCAGGAACAGGAAGTCGCGACGGAAGGTCCACGCCTCGGAGGCCCAGCCGGGGCCTTCGGCGGTACTGATGCGCCGCAGCGGCAGCACCGCGCCCGTGGGGTTCGCGAGCCCCTGGTTGAAGGTGCGGGCCAGCATGCGCCGCTGCGCTTCGTCCGCCAGCCGCTCGTCACCGGGCGAGATGTTTTCGGGAAGGCACTGTTCCTTCCACATGTAATAGATGTTGTCCTCGAACGCGGGCTGCACGAACTGCGCACCCACCTTCAGCTTCTCGGCCAACAGCTTGGCGAAGCGCTCGGCATCGGCCGGGCCCACGCCGTAATCGGTGGATTCGTCGGCGATCAGGTCCTCGCGCCGCCACATGGGCTGGCCGTCCTTGCGCCAGAACAGGTCGAACGACCAGCGCGGCAACTGCTCACCGGGATACCACTTACCCTGGCCATAGTGCAGCACACCCTCGGCGGAAAAGCGCTTGCGCAGGCGGCGGATGAGATCATCCGCGCGCACCCGCTTCTGAGGGCCGAGCGCCTCGGTGTTCCACTCCGCCGCCTGGTAGTCGTCGATGGACACGAAGGTGGGCTCGCCGCCCATGGTGAGGCGCACGTCGCCGGCGGCAAGGTCCTCGTCCACCTTGCGGCCGAGGGCGTCGAGCGCGGCCCAGGTCTCGTCCGAGAACGGATAGGTGACGCGCGGCGCCTCGGCCACGCGGGTCACGCTCATGTCGAAGCCGAACTCGGTCTCGGCCTTCTCCATGAGATAGCCGGAGATCGGCGCCGCCGAACGGTAATGCGGCGTCGCCGCCAGCGGAATGTGCCCCTCGCCGCACAGCAGGCCGGAGGTGGGATCGAGGCCGATCCAGCCCGCGCCGGGCACGTAGACCTCGCACCAGGCGTGCAGGTCGGTGAAGTCCACATCGGTGCCCGAAGGACCGTCGAGGGACTTCACGTCGGGCTTCAGCTGGATCAGGTAGCCGGAGACGAAGCGCGCGGCGAGGCCGAGGTGGCGCAGCATCTGCACCAGGAGCCAGCCGGTGTCGCGGCAGGAGCCCAGCTTCCTGGAGAGCGTCTCGTCGGGGGTCTGGACGCCCGGCTCCATGCGGATGACATAGCCGATCTCGGTCTGGAGCCGCTGGTTCAGCTCCACCAGGAAGTCGACGATGCGTTTCTTCTCCCGCGGCACAGTGGCCAGGAACGAATCGAACAGCGCCCCCTCGTGCTCCAGCTCGAGATAAGGCGCCAGCTCTGCCTTCAGCTCTGGCGCATAGGCGAAGGGGAAGTTCTCCGCATAATCCTCGACGAAGAAGTCGAACGGGTTGATCACGTCGAGCTTGGCAAGCAGGTCGACCTCGACCTTGAATTCCTCGATCTTCTCCGGAAAGACGATGCGGGCCAGCCAGTTGCCGAACGGGTCCTGCTGCCAGTTGATGAAATGCTCGGCAGGCGAAATCTTCAGCGCGTAAGCGGGAATCTCGGTCCGGCTATGGGGCGCCGGCCGCAGGCGCACGACCTGCGGGCCGAGCGCGACGGGGCGCTCGTAGCGATAGCTCGTGACGTGATGCAGGCTCGCGAGGATGGACATGAAGAAGCACCTGGTCCTGCGGGCCGGTGAGGCCCTCGGGTGAATGGGACAAGGTTAGACAAGGCTGTGCGGACGCGGAAGCGCGACTTTACGGCGGCAGCCGCCTCCCTTTGAGGCAGTTGCCGCCGTATTGCGCATAAGTTCGGACCCGATCTCAGGCAGATGCGGGTTCGGTGGGCGGGGTCGACTCCTCCGGCGGCCGCTGCGGCGCGCCCTTCTTCTTCTTGCCCCGCTCCTCGAAGCGCTGCAGCACGGTGAAGAAGGACGGCACGAACAGCACCGCGAGGCAGGTCGAGGCGAGCATGCCCGACACCACGGCGATGCCGATGGACTTTCTGGAGTTGGCGCCCGCGCCGGTGGCGAACACCAGCGGCAGCACGCCGAGGATGAAGGCGAAAGAAGTCATCAGGATGGGGCGGAACCGCAGCCGCGCCGCCTCCACCGCCGCATCCGTGATCTCCATGCCCTCCGCCCGTTTCTCGCGGGCGTATTCCACGATCAGGATCGCATTCTTGGCCGCGAGCGCGATAAGCAGCACGAGGCCGATCTGGGTGTAGAGGTTGTTGGACACCCCAAGCCCCAGAAGCGCGCCCACCGTGCCCAGCAGCGCCAGCGGCACCGCCAGGATGACCGACATGGGCTGGATCCAGCTTTCATACTGCCCCGCCAGCACGAAGTAGACCAGCAGCACCGCGAGCCCGAACACGTAGTAGATCTGATTGCCGACCGCCTTCTCCTGGTAGGACATGGCGGTCCACTCGAAGCCGGTGCCCGGCGGCATGGTGGAGGCGGCGATCTGCTCCATGAGCTGCATCGCCTGGCCGGAGGAGAAGCCGGCGGCATTGGAGCCCACGACGGTGGACGAGGGATAGAGATTGTAGAGCGAGATCAAGGGCGGGCCCTGGACGGTCTTCACCTCCACCATGGAGCCGAGGGGCACCATCTTGCCGCTCGGCGTACGCACCTTCAGGGCCAAGAGGTCGGCCGGGGTGACGCGGTACTTCGCGTCCGCCTGCACATAGACCTGGAACGTGTTGCCGAAGCGGGTGATCTGGTTGACGTAAGTGGAGCCGAGATAAGACGAGATGGTCTCGAACACCTGGCCCACGGTCACGCCCAGGGTCTCCGCCATGGTGCGGTTCACGGTCACCTCCAGCTGCGGCGCGCCGACCCGGAAGGAGGTCGCGACATGCTGGAGCGCCGACTGCGCGCTCGCCTTCTCCACCAGGGCGTTGGTGATCTGCGCGAGGAGCTGGTAGTCGAAATTGCCGTTGCGCAGCTGCGGCTGCATGGTGAAGCCGGCGGCGTTGCCGATGCCCTGGATGGCCGGCGGCACCAGGATCAGCACCTGCGCCTCCTGCACATCGGCCACCGCCTTGTTGAGGTTCTGGTAGAGCGAGAGCAGGTCCTCGCCCTTCACCTTGCCGGAATAGCGCTCGTCCCAGGGGGTCAGCGTCACGTAGATGACGCCGGCGTTGGCGAGGGTGGCGGAGTTGTCCATGACAGAGATGCCGGAGATGGCGAGCGCGGTCTGCACGCCCGGCACTTTGCGCACCCGTTCGGAAACCTCGCCCATCACCACCTTGGTGCGGTTCATGTTGGCGCCATCCGGCAGCTGCACCGCCACCAGGAAGTAGCCCTGATCCTCGATGGGCAGGAAGGAGGTGGGCACCTTGGTGATGCCGTAGCCCGCCACGCCGATGAGGGCGAACGCGATGATCACCATCAGCTTGGAATGGTGCACCATGCGGGACATGAGCCCCGCGTACCAATGCTCGGCCTTGCCGTAGATGGCGTTGAAGCCGCGGAAGATAAAGTTGCGCTTCTCCGGCGGCACCGGCTTGCGCAGCCACAGGGCGCACTGGGTGGGCTTCAGCGTGGCGGCGTTGATGGCCGAGATGAAGGCGGTAGCGGCGATGACCAGCGCGAACTGCTTGAACATCTGCCCCGACAGGCCCGGTATGAAGGATGCCGGCAGGAACACCGACATCAGCACCAGGGTGATGCCGATCACCGGGCCGAACAGCTCATCCATCGCCTTCTCGGCGGCCGGCTGGCCGTCCATGCCCTCCTCGATATGGCGGGACACGCCCTCCACGATCACGATGGCGTCGTCCACCACGATGCCGATGGCGAGGATGATGGCGAACAGGGTCGAGATGTTGATGGTGAAGCCCATGGCGTCCATGGCGGCGAAGGCGCCGATGATGGTCACCGGCACCGTGGTCGCCGGAACCAGCGTCGCCCGCCAGTCCTGGAGGAACATGAGGATCACCACCAGCACCAGGATCGCCGCCTCGTAGAGGGTCTTGTAGACCTCGTTGATGGAGGCGGTGACGAACCAGGTGGTGTTGAAGGGAATGGTGTATTCGAGCCCTTCGGGGAAGTCCTTCTTCAGCTCCTCCATCTTGGCGGCGACGCGGTTCGACACGTCGAGCGCATTGGCGGCGGGAAGCTGGAAGATGGCGACGCCGGCGGCGGGCTTGCCGTCCTGGGTGAAGTCTCGCGAGTAGCTCTGCGCGCCCAGCTCCACGCGCGCCACATCGCGCAGGCGGACGATGCGCCCGCCGTCCTGGTTGTCCACCTTGACGATGATGTTCTCGTAGTCCGCCGCATCGTTGAGGCGGCCCTTCACGTTCACCGTGTACTGGAAGGCGGCGTTGGACGGGGCCGGCGGAATGCCCAGCTGGCCGGGGGTGACGAGCTGGCTCTGCTTCTGGATGGAGTTGGACACATCGCTGGGGGTGAGGCCGAACGCCTGCATCTTGTCCGGGTCCATCCACACGCGCAGCGCATAGGTGCCGGTTCCAAAGATGGTGACGTTGGCGACGCCGTCCACGCGCGCCAGCTCGTTCTGGATGTTGATGATGCCGTAATTGTTGAGATACAGGCCGTCATAGCGGCCATCCGGCGAGATGAGGGTCACGAACTCCATGATGGAGGTGCCCTTCTGCAGGATGGTCACGCCCTGGGACTGCACCGCCTGCGGCAGCGAGGAGAGGGCGATGTTGACGCGGTTCTGCACCAGCACCTGCGCCATGTTCGGATCGGTGCCGATGGCGAAGGTGACGACCAGCGTGTAGGTGCCGTCGGATGCTGACCAGGACTGCATGTAGAGCATGCCCTCGACGCCGTTCACCTGCTGCTCGATGGGCAGGGCGACGGTGTCGATGAGCGTCTTGGCGGAGGCGCCCGGATAGCTGGTGGTGACCGACACCGTGGGCGGCACGATGTTCGGATATTGCGCCACCGGCAGGCGGATCAGCGACACGAGGCCGATCAGCACGAAGACCAGGGCCAGCACGTTCGAAAGAACCGGCCTCTCGATGAAAAAGCGCGAGATCATGGGCGCAGCTTTCTGGCGTTCGAGGGGCCGGTCAGTTCTTCGGAGCTGCGGGCTGGGCCGCCGGCGCCGCGGGAGCCGGCTGGGCCGCGGGGCTTGCGCCCTCGACCGGAGTGGGCTGCACCGGAGCGGTGATCTTGCCCATCTCCACCGTCACCTTCGAGCCCGGCACCGCGCGCTGGATGCCGTTGACGATGACGCGGTCGCCGAGCTTCAGCCCGCCTTCCACCGCCCGCAGCCCGTTCGGCTGGAGCTGGCCCTGGCGAATCTGCGCCTGCGAGACCTTGCCGTCCGCGTCCACGGTGAGCACGTAGGGCCCGAGCTGATTCTCGCTGATGATCGAATCCGGCACCAGCAGCGTGGGGACCGGCATGCCCAGCGGCAGCCGCACGCGGGCGAACAGGCCAGGCAGTAGCGACAGATTCGAATTGTCGAAGATGCCGCGCACCGTCAGCGTGCCGAGGTTCGGATCGACCTGGGGCGCGATGTAGTCGAGCTTGCCCTGGTGCGGGAAGCCGGTTTCCGTCTGCAGCCCGATCTCGACCGGGATGGCGCTGGGATTCTCGCGCAGGGTCATCATCTTGTGCCCCGCCTTGGCCATCCCCTCCTTGATGTTGAGCACCTGCTGCTCACTCAGGGAGAACCAGACGTAGATGGGGTTCACCTCGACGATGGTGGCGAGCTTGGTGGGGCCGGAATAGCCCACCAGCGCGCCGACGTCCTGAAGGTGGGCCGTCACCACGCCGTCGAACGGGGCACGCACCTCGGTATAGCCGAGGTTGATCTGCGCCAGCTCCAGGGACGCCTGAGCGTTCTGAACGTCGGCCACCGCCGCGTCGCGCTTGGCGCGCGCCTGGTCGAGGACGGCCTGGGAGGCGAAGTCCTGCTTGGCGAGCTGATTCTGGCGGTTGAACTCGGCCTCGGCCTGGACCTGCGCGGCCTGCTTAGCGGCCAGCGTCGCCTTGGCCTGGTCCACGTCGGCCTTGTAGACATCCTGCTCGATGACGAAGAGCAGGTCGCCTTTCTTCACCACCTGGCCGTCCGCATAGTTGATGGAGGTCAGGAAGCCCTGGACGCGGGCATTCAAATCCACGGAATTGATGGAAGCGGTGTTGCCGGTGAGCTCCAGAAAGGTGGTCACCGGCTGCTGCGTCACCTCGGCCACCGTCACGGTCGGGGGCGGCGGCGCCACGTAGGTGTTCTTTTCCTCGCACGCCGCGAGAAGGAAGGCCGCGCTGCACACCACTCCTGTGCGCCGCAGAAATGCGGCCGCCCGGATACCCCCCACCATGCGAAATCCCCCATTGCGCAACTGCGCGGGATACTAGGCGCCGACCGATGACGTGTCCATGCGAGGATTTGGACGCTTCTGTGACCCTACCATTTTACTCTACACGGCAAATCGCACTGCGACGCGTCATCCGGACGCCGCGCGGCGCCGGTCACATAAGGTAACGCCACCGCCGCCACGTGCGCGGGCCGCCTTGCATTGACATTGCCCCGACCCGTTCATAAGTGTCCGCGTGGCATGCTACCCGCCGAAAGGCGGAGGGGCGGCGGCTGCGCGCATCGTCGCAGCACCCGCCGAAGACCCCGTCCGACTTGCTGGCGCCCCATTGGGGGTGTCCAAAGGCGCACCATTTCCCGGAGGGTCCGGCGGCCCGTCTCCGCCCTCCTTCAAGACCCGACGGATCGGAACAGAGAACAACCATGTTAGGTGGACTTGCCCGCAAGCTCTTCGGCTCCGCAAACGATCGCCGGGTGAAGGGGTACCGACCCCGGGTCCAGGCCATCAACGCCCTGGAAAAAGAGCTGGAAGCCCTCTCCGACGACGCCCTGCGCGCCCGTACGGGCGAGTTCCGCCAGCAGATCGCGGACGGCAAGACCCTCGACGACCTCCTGGTGCCCGCCTTCGCCACCGCGCGCGAGGCCGCCAGGCGCGTGCTGGGCATGCGCCCGTTCGACGTGCAGCTCATCGGCGGCATGGTGCTGCACCAGGGCGGCATCGCCGAGATGAAGACCGGCGAGGGCAAGACCCTCATGGCCACCCTGCCGGTCTACCTCAACGCCCTCGCGGGCAAGGGCGTCCACGTGGTGACCGTGAACGACTACCTCGCCAAGCGCGATGCGGAATCGCTCACCAAGCTCTACGGCTTCCTGGGCCTCACCACCGGCGTCATCGTCCATGGCCTCGACGACGCCGAGCGCCACGCCGCCTATCACTGCGACGTCACCTACGCCACCAACAACGAGCTGGGCTTCGACTACCTGCGCGACAACATGAAGTACGAGCGCGCGCAGATGGTGCAGCGCCCGCACTTCTTCGCCATCGTGGACGAAGTGGACTCCATCCTCATCGACGAGGCGCGCACGCCCCTCATCATTTCCGGCCCGCTCGACGACCGCTCCGACTTCTACAACACCATCGACACCTACATCCCCCGCCTCGCCAAGGATGATTACGAGGTGGACGAGAAGCAGCGCACCGTCACCATGACCGAAAACGGCATGGAGAAAATGGAGCAGATGCTGAAGGAGGCCGGGCTTCTCAAGTCCGAGAGCCTCTACGACATCGAGAATGTCTCGGTGGTGCACCACGTGAACCAGGCCATGCGCGCCCATGCGCTGTTCCAGCGCGACAAGGACTATATCGTCCGCAATGGCGAGGTGGTCATCATCGACGAGTTCACCGGCCGCATGATGCCGGGCCGGCGCTATTCGGAAGGCCTGCACCAGGCGCTGGAGGCCAAGGAGCACGTCCAGGTCCAGCCCGAGAACCAGACGCTCGCCTCCATCACCTTCCAGAACTACTTCCGTCTCTATGAGAAGCTCGCTGGCATGACCGGCACCGCCTCCACCGAGGCGGCGGAGTTCGGCGACATCTACAAGCTCGACGTGGTGGAAATCCCCACCAACCTGCCCATCGCCCGCGCCGACGACGACGACGAGGTCTACCGCACCGCGCGCGAGAAGTATGACGCCATCATCGAGCTCATCAAGGATTGCGGCGAGCGCGGCCAGCCGGTGCTGGTGGGCACCACCTCCATCGAGAAGTCGGAGCTGCTCGCCGACCTGCTCAAGAAGGCGGGCCTTCACCAGAAGGACTATTCCGACCCCGCCGCCCTCACCCGCATCGACACCTCGGGCAAGGTCTTCTCGGTGCTGAACGCCCGCTACCACGAGCAGGAGGCCTACATCGTCTCCCAGGCGGGCGTGCCGGGGGCCATCACCATCGCCACCAACATGGCGGGGCGCGGCACCGACATCAAGCTCGGCGGCTCGGCCGAGATGCGCGTGGAGAACGAGCTGCGCGACATCCCGGAAGGCCCGGAGCGGGACGCCGCCGCGGCCCGCATCAAGGCCGAGGTGGATGAGCTCAAGAAGAAGGCTCTGGCCGCCGGCGGCCTGTTCGTGCTCGGCACCGAGCGTCACGAGAGCCGGCGCATCGACAACCAGCTTCGGGGCCGCTCCGGCCGCCAGGGCGACCCCGGCCACTCCAAGTTCTTCCTGTCCCTGGAAGACGACCTGATGCGCATCTTCGGGTCGGACCGGCTCGACAGCATGCTGCAGAAGCTCGGCCTGAAGGAAGGCGAGGCCATCATCCACCCCTGGATCAACCGGGCACTGGAAAAGGCCCAGCAGAAGGTGGAAGCCCGCAACTACGACATGCGCAAGAACGTCCTGAAGTATGACGACGTTCTGAACGACCAGCGCAAGGTCGTGTTCGAGCAGCGCCTGGAGCTGATGAACGACGAGGACGTGGCCGGAACGGTGGAGGACATGCGCCATGCCCTCATCACCGACACCGTGGCCAAGTTCATCCCCGAGAACGCCTATCCCGAGCAGTGGGACACCACCGGCCTGCACCAGGCCCTGCTCGAAGCCCTGAACCTCGACCTGCCGGTGGAGGAATGGGCCAAGGAGGAGGGCATCGCCGGCCCCGAGGTGACCGAGCGCATCATCCGCACCGCCGACGAGTCGATGGCTGCCAAGGCCGCCACCTACGGGCCGGAACTGATGCGCTACGTGGAGAAGTCCATCCTTCTCCAGACCCTCGATCACCTGTGGCGCGAGCACATCGCCATGCTCGACCACCTGCGCCAGGTGGTGGGCCTGCGCGGCTACGCCCAGCGCGACCCGCTCAACGAATACAAGTCCGAGGCGTTCAACCTCTTCTCCGCCATGCTGAACCGCCTGCGCGAGGTGGTCACGGCCCAGCTCATGCGCGTGGAGATCGTCACCCAGCCACCGGTGGAGGAGCTTCCGATGATGGAAGCGCACCACGCCGATCCGCTGACGGGGGAGGACGAGATCGCCGAGGCCGCCGCCGCCATCGGCTCCCGCCCTCTGCCGCCGCTCGGCGGAGACATCGCGGTGGCGGAGCGCGATCCGAAGGATCCCTCCACCTGGGGGAAGGTCGGCCGCAACGAGGTGTGTCCCTGCGGCTCCGGCAAGAAGTTCAAGCACTGCCACGGCCGCTTCGCCTGAGGCACGGCGCGCGCCCGATGCGGCGCGCGCCGGCCCCTTCCGTGCTTTGAGGTGCGCTCCACGCCTTGCACCCTGCGCGCTATCGGCGCCGGCGCTCCTAGACGCGTTCAACGGGAATGCCTTGGCAGGACGCCCCTGCCCCGGCGCGCGAAGGATGAATCTCCGGCATCGCTATCGCGCTTCGACGGAACCGTTCGGATATGATCGAGTTCGCGCACCGTCCTGACGTGAACCGCGGCCCGTTCACATGGATGCGCTTCAGCGCAGCAGACCGGCTGGGCGTGCACGGATGGGGGGCACGCCTGAATTGCCGGCGTCCCGTGCCCTGAGCCGCACGACAGCGGCGCCACAGGTGTCGGCGGACATCGCCGGCTTCAGACCGGCATGCAGCCGTCAAACCGACCCGGCGAAGCTCTATCCAGGATGCGTTTGAGCAGCCCTGCGGGCTATCGGCGCGGCGAAGCCGGCCTGACCAAAGCCCATTTACCAAGAGCGAACCCGCCGAAACGAAGCCGCCCGGCACGCCCGGAACATCAAGGCGCCCGGCGCCGGCAGGGAAGCCGGCGCCGGGCGCAGATCCCAAACCTTACTTGGTCACCGCGATGGCGACGGACTGGTTGAAGGTCACCTGCACGAGATCGCCGACCTTCACGCCCTTCACCTTCTCCTTGTGCTCAGGCTTCTTGGCCTGGACCACATAGAGGCGGCCCTCCGGCCCCTTCAGGGTCAGGGTGGCGTCATCGGGGTCCATGCGCACGATCTCGCCGGTGAGGCGGATGGTGTCCACCACCGCGCCCGCGGGCTTGGCGCTGTTCGGATCGGTGGCCACGGCCTGCGACACCTGGATGCCGACACCGGCGCCCGCCTCGGGCTTGGCGATGTCGATGATGACCGCATCGGTCTCCGTGATGGTCACGGTGTCGCCGACCGCGATCTCGTCGAACTTCTTGATGGCGGGCCCCACCTTCACGGTGAAGATGTTGCCTTCCGGCCCCTTGAGGACGACCTGACGGGTATCCGCGTCGACCGCGATCACGGAGACCTTGACCTGGCTCACGTCGACCGCGCCCTCGCCGACGATCGGCTGCGCGAAGGCGGACACCGCGCCGAGAACGGCAGCACCGGCGATCAGCGACAGGCGCCCGGCCATTTTCTTGAATGCCATTGTCTGTGTCTCCCAGTTTCCTGTTCCGGCCGGTCCGCACCGCGACGGAGCGAAAGCCCCCTCCCCGTCGCGGCATCCAAGCAGCGTGCTTCGATACCGGCCTCCGGAAAGATAGCGGGGCGACTGCGAAGAAGCGACGACGCCTCAAGGACTTCGCACGATAAAAAAGGGCCCGATCAGGCTGAGGCACACCCCCTGCGCAACCGTCGGCCCCCTGTATGCAAGTGCTTGCCGGAGATTGCGGCGCCCACCCGCCGAAGCCCCGGCAACGGCAGGAACGCGCGGGCGGAGGGCGTGGAAGCGCCGCCAGGAGAGCGCGTTCCGCCTCAGCCGCGCTCACGCTTCGATAAAGGAGGGATGCCACGGCGAAGGCGCGCCGCCAGGATGCCGGCTTCCATCGATGCCCCGCGAAGCCCTGCGCTCCGCGCCGCCCCCGTGTCCTCGCGAGGAACCGGAGACGCGGCAGGCGTGCGAGGCCGCGTCTGCCCTCAGCGTGTGAAGGTCTGGGTGGGCACCACGTCGGCGGCGCCGGTCAGCGTGTCCGAAGTGCTGACATTGGCGGGGCGGCCCGCCACCACCAGCGAGGGCTTCGGCAGCGGTGTGGCCGATGCCTGGGGCTTGTCCGCCGGCGTGGCGGGCGCCAACGGCGCGGCCGGGGCAGCGGCCGGAGCCGGCGCGGCGGCAGGCACCGCCGCTGGATCGGCGGACGGGCCGAGGCTGCTCAGGGCCACGCTTTCGTCGAGGCGCGGCGGCCGCGTGGTCTCGGGAATGGTGCCGGGCGCCTGGGGTGCGAAGGCGTAGGAATTATCGCCCTGCTTGCGCTTGATCTCGGCCAGGAACACCGGGTGCATGCCGCCGTCGGCACCCGTCTTGACCGGCGCCACGGGCGCGCTCTGGGAGAGGGCGGCCACCTGCGCGTCGTCGGCGCGGGCCTTGGCAGCCACCGCATTGGCGATGTTCGGCGCCACCTGATAGGGCGGGCAGGCGGCATCGGCGTCGAAGCGCGCGCCGAGAGCCGGCTGGGCGTCGAACACATACTGGCGCCCGCACACGCTCACCTTCGGCTCCTGGCGGGTGACCTCGAAATGGTCGTAGCCCTGCTTCAGGTTGCGCCAGAACGCCATGTTGGGATTGGTGCGGTGGCGCGCGAGGTTCTTCGGCGTCATGCGGAAGGGATAGGCCTGCACCTGGAAGGAGCGCTGCCCGCCTGCGAAGCTCTCCCGCGCCAGCGAGAAGATCTCGGAGATCTGCTCGTCCGTCATGGCGTAGCAGCCGGCGGAGGAGCAGTCGCCGTGCACCATCAGGAACTCACCCGTGCGCCCGTAGGCCTTGTCGAAGGCGTTCGGGAAGCCGAGATTGAACGAGAGATAGTAGCTGGAATTGGGGTTCATCTGCCCCGGAGCGATGGCATAGAAACCCTCGGGCGCCTGCCGATCACCCATCTTGACCTTGGGGCCCAGCTCACCCGACCAGCGGCAGATGGGATAGGTCTTCAGCAGCGCGTAATTGCCGGAGGACGTTTCCTTCCACACCTCCAGCTCGGCCTCTTCCTTGAAGATCCGCACCAGGATGGGGGTGGACGGCGCCATGTTCTTCTCGCTGATGAGCGAGAGCATCTGCGGCGAAAGGGGCTTGTTCGCCTTGCGCGAGACCTCGTCGGTCTGGTTGCAGGCGGAAAGGGCGAGCGCGGCGGTGGCGGCCAACGCCGCCATGCGGACGCGCGACGAGACTGTCGTCTTCGGACGGTTCAACGCGGAACTCCTGATACCTGTCCGGATAGCGCAACCGCCATCTTCAGCCCCTGCCCCTTAACGAAACCTTAAACCGCGGGCGGCGGAACCGCCCTCCGCGGCAAGGCTCGTGCTCCATCCCAGGAAATGAGCCAATTGCGGCCAAGATGAGATGGTTCCAGGCGCCCCGCCCGCGGCTCAGAGACCGCGGCCGATGGCCAGGAACTTCTCCCGCCGCGCCCGGCGCAGCCCCGGCCCGTCAAGCTCGGCCAGGGAGGCGAGCGCATCGGCGATGGCGTCCCCCGCGGCCGCGACGGCGGCATCGGCATCGCGATGGGCGCCGCCCACGGGCTCCTTCACGATCGAATCGATGACGCCGAACTTCAGCAGGTCCTGCGCCGTGATCTTCATGTTGGTGGCCGCTTCCTGGGCCTTGGCGGTGTCGCGCCACAGGATGGAGGCCGCGCCTTCCGGCGAGATCACGCTGTAGATGGCGTGCTCCATCATCAGCACGCGGTTGGCGGTGGCGAGCGCGATGGCGCCGCCCGAGCCGCCCTCGCCGATGATGAGCGAGACGCTGGGCACCGAAAGGGCGAGGCACGCATCGGTCGATCGGGCGATGGCCTCGGCCTGCCCGCGCTCCTCGGCGCCGATGCCCGGATAGGCGCCGGCGGTGTCCACCAGCGAGATCACGGGGATGCCGAAGCTGTCGGCCAGCTCCATCAGGCGCACCGCCTTGCGGTACCCCTCGGGGCGGGCCATGCCGAAATTGTGACGGATGCGGGTCTCGGTGGTGGAGCCCTTCTCGTGGCCCAGCACGCAGACGCTCTCGCCCCGGAAGCGGGCGAAACCGCCGATGATGGCCTCGTCCTCGCCGAACTTGCGGTCACCCGCGAGTGGCGTGAACTCCTCGAACAGCCGCTCCGCGAAAGCGGCGAAATGCGGCCTCAGGGGATGGCGGGCGACGAGGGTCTTCTGCCAGGGGGAAAGATTGGCATAGAGGGCGACGAGCGCATCGTGGGCCTTGGCCTCGAGCCGCTGCACCTCATCGCTGATGGCGACGCCGTTGGAAGCCGACAGCGCCCTCAGCTCTTCCACCTTGGCCTCGAGTTCGGCGACCGGCTTCTCGAAGTCCAGATAGCTGCGCATGCTTGTCCGTGGGGTTGGAAAGGACTGCTCTTAGCCCCTCCGATGCGGCGGGAAGCTGCCCGCGCGGGGGCTCCAAGTCAAGGGCGGGACATTGCGGGGGATCGCCGCGCGCCTGACGGGGGCGTGACATCCCGCACCGCGCAACGGCCTTGTTCGAGCCCCCGCGGAGAGGCTATTGCTTGCCTCCACATTGCCGAGGGACCTCCACCGCCATGCGCGCGCTGCTCGACGTCATCCTGATCGTCCTGAACCTTTACGTGTGGCTGCTGATCGCGGCCGCCGTCCTGTCCTGGCTCGTCGCCTTCAACGTGGTGAACCCGTACAACAAGTTCGTTCACAATGTCGGCGACTTCCTCTTCCGCATCACCGAGCCGGTGCTCGCGCCCATCCGCTCGGTGATCCCGAGCCTCGGCGGCATCGATCTCTCGCCGATGATCCTGATCCTGATCATCTTCTTCATCCAGCGGGTGATCGGGCTCTACATCTACCCCAACGTGTTCTGAGGCCTTGGGCGTCTTTCGCCCGGTCCGCGGCGGCATCGAGCTTCACGTGCGCGCCACGCCCAAGGGCGGGCGCGACGCGCTGGACGGGGTCGCCCTGCTGGCCGATGGCCGCAGCGTGCTGAAGGTGCGGGTGCGCGCGGCGCCGGAGGACGGCGCGGCCACCGCGGCGGTGGCGCGCGTCATCGCACAGGCCCTGGGCGTCCCGGCCTCCCGCGTCGTGCTCACGGCCGGCGCCACGGCGCGGCTGAAGACCTTCCGCGTGGAGGGCGATCCGGCGGTGCTGGCGGCGGCCCTGACCAAGGCGGTGCCGGATGCCGCCGATGCGGCGGCCCCGCCCGTGGAGACATCGCCGCCGGATGGGGCGCCATCGCCCCGCCGCCGTTAAGGCGATCCCTGGAGTTTTCCGGCGCCCCTGTCCGCGCCCCGAGTGGCCATGGCCGGTGTCCCGGCGCGGGCGTGGCGGCTGGCGCGGAGCCCGTCCGCGCCACGGTGCGAAGAAGAGCGGGGCCGGCGCGCCGCCCTCCCCCGCCCGGCGCCTACTTGCCGCCGTCGTTGTTCGCCATGCCGCAGGTGTAGCCGACGAAGCAACGGGGATTGTCCGGCATGGGCAGCCAGGCCGGCTTTGTCACCTCATCCTCGGCGCAATAGCGGTCGTCGATCACGTAGCGCTGGGCGTTGCCGTCGCCGGTCGGCACCAGCACCGAGCCCTCCTGCCGCACCGCCGCCGCGAGGCCGGCGCAGGTGCTGGGCGGGGCGGGGATCGCCATCATCTCGGACGGCGGCTGGTTGTTGCCGAGAATCGCGGTGGAATCCACCGGCACCGGCACGCCGGCCGCGTCGAGGTCCGGCGGCGGCGCCAGCGGATCGTTCTGCGCCATGGCCGGCCCTGCCGCGGCAAAGCCTGCGATGGCAAGGCCCACCCACACCGCGCTCATGGCCGCGACAGCCCCGTGCCGCAGCCTCTCCGTCATTCCCGCCATCGAGTTTCTCCCCCTGCCGCAGCGCCCGCCGCGGCCCCGTTCGCGCTCCGGCCATGCCGGCCGGGCCCCGCATACAAGCATGCGCGCGTGACGTTTCCGGGTCGAGTCCGTCCCGCCTCCCGTCCCCACCGGCGCCGCGCTCAACCGAAGCGCTTCGCCCCGGCCACGCAGAGCACCACCGCCACCGCGACGGCAATCATGGCCCCGCTCACCGGCTCGCCGAGGAGGAGGGCGGCGAGCGCCAGCCCGAAGAAGGGCTGCAGCAGCTGGAGCTGGCCCACGGCGGCGATGCCGCCCAGCGCGAGCCCCCGGTACCAGAACACGAAGCCCACCAGCATGCTGAACACGGAGACATAGCCGAGCCCGAGCCACGCCCCGCCGCCGATGCCGCTCCAGGTTCCGGGCGCCGTCCACAGAGCCAGGGCAGCCATGGGCGGCAGCGCCACCACCAGCGCCCACGAGATGACCTGCCAGCCGCCGAGCCGCCGCGAAAGCCGTGCGCCCTCCGCATAGCCGAGGCCGCAGACGGCGATGGCACCCACCATGGGCAGCGCTCCCGCCGGCGCCACTGCCCCGCTGCCCGCCAGCGCGAAGCCGGCGACCGCCGCCGCCCCCGCGGCCGAGAACAGCCAGAAGGCGGGCCGCGGGCGCTCGCCCGCCCGGATGACGGCGAAGATGGCGGTGGCGAGCGGCAGCAGGCCGATGAAGACGATCGACTGCGCGGAAGTGATGTGCCGCAGCGCCAAAGCGGTGAGGAGCGGAAAGCCGAGCACCACCCCGAACGCCACCACCGCGAGCGACGCCAGATCCGCGCCGGCCGGGCGCCTCTGGCGCAGCGCCAAAAGCAGCGCCGCACCGAGCAGCCCCGCGATGACCGCCCGCGCGGAGGTGAGGAACAGCGGCGTGAAGCCGGCCACGGCGAGCCGCGTGGCCGGCAGCGAGCCGCTGAAGATGATGACCCCGGCGAGGCCGCTGCCCCACCCTTCCATATGCCGCATGACCGCCTCCGCGCCCCCGCCCGCCATAGGCCATGCGGGCTTGCGGAGACAGGAACGGAGCCATACGGTGAAGCCGAACAGTGTGGCCGCCAGCCCCATACGGTTTGGAAGCGGCGGGGCGGAAGCGATCACGCAGGCATGACGGCGACGCGCACGGAACGGGTGATGGCCGCCATTCGCGGCGGCATGGCGCGCCGCGCGCTGGCAGCGGGCGAGAAGCTGCCCTCCATCCGCCGGCTGGCGCGGGAGCTGGAGGTTTCCCCCTCCACCGTCGTGGAGGCCTACGAGCGGCTGGCAGCGGAAGGGCTCGTGCGCTCGCGCCCCGGCTCCGGCTTCTATATGGCCGGCCACCTGGATGGCCATTTGGCGGGCGCCATGGCGCCTGCTGCGCCAGGGCCGGCGCTCGACCGGGCGCTCGATCCCCTCTGGGTCGCACGGCAGTCCCTGGATTCCGCGCCCGAGGCGCTACGCCCGGGGTGCGGCTGGCTGCCGCCGGAATGGATGCCCAATGCCGCCATCCGCCGCGCCATCCGGGGTATTGCCAAGGCCGACGAGACCGCGCTCACGGTCTATGGCGCGCCGCGCGGCCCGCTGGCCCTGCGCCAGCTCCTGGCGCGCCGCTGCGCCGAGGAGGAAATCGAGGTGGGGCCGGATCAGGTCCTGCTCACGGCCTCGGGCACCCAGGCCGTCGATCTCGTCTGCCGCCTGCTGCTGCGCCCCGGCGACACCGTGCTCCTCGACGACCCCTGCTATTTCAACTTCCAGGCGCTCCTGCGGGCCCACGGGGTGGGCATCGCCAGCGTGCCGTTCACGCCGTCGGGACCGGACATCGTCGCCTTCACCGAGGCCCTGGAGCGCCACCGCCCGCGCCTCTACATCACCAATTGCGCCCTCCACAACCCAACGGGCGCGACCCTCTCTCCCCAGACCGCCCACCGGCTGCTGATCGCGGCGGCGGCGCACGACCTTGTCATCGTCGAGGACGACATCTTCGCCGCGTTCGAGCCGGAGCCCTCCCCCCGCCTTGCCGCTCTCGACGGCCTTGGCCGGGTCATCCGCATCGGCAGCTTCTCCAAGACCGTCTCCGCCTCGGTCCGCTGCGGCTACGTCATCGCCCGGCCGGAATGGATCGAGGCGCTGGTGGATCTCCAGGTGGCCACCTGCTTCGGCGGGCCGAGCCCGGTCGCGGCGGAGATTGTTCGCGGTGTGCTCGCGGATGGGGGCTATCGCAAGCATGTGGCGGGCCTGCGCAGCCGCCTTGCGAAACGACGCCGGGAGGTCCTTGCCGATCTCGCGGGCCTGGGCATCACGCCCTGGACCCTCCCGCGCGGCGGCTTCTACCTGTGGTGCCGCCTGCCGGACGGACGCGACGCGGCGGAGGTGGCGAAGGCGGCGCTGCGCGAGCGCATGGTGCTCGCGCCCGGCAATGTCTTCAGCGTCGCCCAGTCGGCGCGTGACCTCATGCGCTTCAATGTGGCGCAGATGAATGCCGAAGCGCTGCGGATCCTGCGCCAGACACTGCCCTAGAGGCAGCCTTCAACCGGATACCGCCACCGATTTGCGGTTCGGGTCTTGGCGTGGAGCCAGGGCGCGCTTAATATCCGCTTGGACATAACGACCAGAACGCTCCTCCACCGCCGAAAACGGGCGTCATCGCCAAGGGCGGCGCGCGACAGGGGGGTGGGCCGTTCCTCGCGCCGCCCCGCGCGCCACCCGCCCGCCGCGCCATTGAGAAACAGGCGCGGACGTCCCCAACGCCGCAGACCGAGGCGAGGACCCGAGCGATGACTCTCGATGAATGCCTGCCCCGCGCCATCAGGGACGCAAGCACCGTCCAGACGATCGAGGCCGGACAGACCCTGTTCGCCCAGGGCAGCCCCACGGTCGGCGTGTTCGAGGTGCTCAAGGGACGCATGCGCCTTGCGCGCACCCACGCCTCGGGTCACGAAGCGGTGCTCTATGTGGCGCGCGCCGGCGATCCATTGGCGGAAGCCTCCATCCTGTGCAAGGTCTACCATTGCGAGGCGACCGCGGTCACCCGCTCCACCGTGCGGCTATATCCCAAGGGGCTGTTGCTGCCGGAGTTCGAGCGCAATCCCCATTTCGCGGCCGCCTACACCGCGATGCTCGCGCGCCAGCTCATGACGGCGCGAACACTGGTGGAGCGGCTGAGCATGCACTCCGCGCGCGATCGCATCCGCCACTTCCTCATCCTCAACCTCGGCCAGGACGGGCGGAGCGTGACGCTGGCGGGAACCCTCAAGGAGCTCGCGGCCGAGCTGGGCCTCACCCACGAGGTGCTCTACCGCACCCTCGCCCGCATGGCCGAAGACGGCGAGATCGAGCGCGCCGGCACCTCCATCGTCCTGCTCCGCACCCCCTGAGCGGTCCGGCAGCGTCCCGGCCGCGGCACTCCCGCGGCGAATACGCTACTCGCCCCAGGACATGACGCGGCGCCTCCCGCGGAACATCCCGCGCGCGATCCAGAGCTTCCAGCGCGGCGCAATGCCCGAGCGAAGCCGCCACCGCGCAACAAATTCCCAAAACTGGCGGAAGATCGCCGCTCCTATGACCGTAATCATAGCGTGCCCATGCGGCACCACGGTACAACCATCAGATATGCTCATTTGAATATAGCGCTCGGGCCACGGCCCGGCGGACACTCGAATTTTGCCTGGAGGGTTGCATGTCGTCGTTGGGGTGGCCGAAGGCACGCGCGGTGAAGCTCCGAACCCGCCAGACACGCAGGGCGATCCCCCTTCCCCTGGCGATCCTGCGCGCGACACGACGCATCGCTCCCGATGGACGGACCTTCCGGCGGGCCCTGGCGGCGACCACCGCCGTCGCCGCGCTGCTCGCGTTCCAGAAGCCGGCCGCGGCCGGCCCCGAGGGCGGGCGGGTGATCTCCGGCGCCGCCTCCATCTCCCAGAGCGGCACGATCACCAGCATCGACCAGTCGTCCGCCAAGGCGATCATCAACTGGCAGTCGTTTTCCGTGGGGCAGCAGGAAACCGTCAACTTCAACCAGCCGAATGCCAGTGCCGTGACGCTCAATCGCGTCATCGGAAACGAATCCTCGGTCATCCAGGGCGCCATCAACGCCAATGGCCAAGTCTTCCTCGTCAATTCGAACGGCATCCTGTTCACCTCCACATCCCAGGTGAACGTGGGCGGCCTCGTGGCCTCGACCCTCGACATCTCGAACGAGGATTTCATCTCGGGGAAGTATGTCTTCTCCGGCGCGTCGACGAAATCGGTGGTCAACAGGGGCGCGCTCACCGCGAAGGACGGCGGCTACATCTCACTGATGGGCAAGAGCGTCTCGAACGAGGGCGTCATCACCGCCACCCTCGGCACGGTGGCGCTCACCGCCGGCTCGAAGATCACGCTGAACTTCGAAGGCAATTCCCTGTTCGACGTCTCCATCGACAAGGGCGTGATGGACGCCCTGGTGGAGAACAGGCAGGTCATCAAGGCCGACGGCGGCAAGGTGGTCATGACCGCCCGCGCGGCGGACGCGGTGCTCTCCGCCCAGGTGAACAATTCCGGCATCGTCCAGGCACGCACCATGGCAGCGCTCACCGGCGGCGGGGCGCCGGGCAAGGGCTACAGCAAGGGGTCCATCAAGCTCAAGGCGGAGGGCGGCAGCACCAAGGTATCAGGCAAGCTCGATGCGTCCGCGCCCGAAGGCGGCGACGGCGGATTCATCGACACGAGCGGCGACAAGGTGAGCATCGCCGATACGGCATCCATCCTCACCGCCGCGCAGCAGGGGACGGGCGGAACGTGGCTCGTGGACCCGGTGGGCTTCACCGTCGGCGCAGGCGGCGACGTCAGCGGTGCATTCATTTCCAACTATCTTGCGACCCAGGGCAGCTACGAGGTGCAGACCACCAGCGGGGACATCGTCATCAATGATCCCATCACCTGGCAGAAGAACACCCTGACGCTCACCGCCGCCGAAAACATCCTCATCAACAGCACCCTCACCGCGACCGGCGAAGCCCACTTCGTGGCCACCTGGGGCGAGGGCACCAACGCCGAAGGCATCTACAAGGGCGCGCCCTATGGGCTCTACGCCGTGCAGGGTGTCCAAGGCACATTTGCCGGCAAGGTCAACTTCAGCGGCAATGGCACGGTCAAGCTTCAGAATGAGCTATACAGCGTCATCAATACCGTCGCCGCATTCAACGCCATCGGTGACGCTACGGACACGTCGAGCGATCTTGCCAGGAACTACGTGCTTGGCAGCGATATCGACTTCAACTCGACCCTGGTCACCTCGATCGGCCTGATCCAGAACTTCACCGGCAAGTTCAACGGCTTCGGCCATGTCCTGTCCAATCCGGTGGTTGCCGACGCAACGCATGCCAGCTATGGCATTTTCGGCACCGCGCGCAGCACCATCAGCAACATCGGCGTCGTCGATGCCAGCCTCGCGGTCGATACGCTCACCGTGGGCTCGACGGCGCTCCTTGCCGGGGCCAGCTACGGCGCCATCGTCAACAGCTTCGTCACCGGCGAAATCAGGGCGGCGCAGGGCGGCAGCAATTCTGAAGTTGGTGCGCTGGTCGGCTATAACTACGGCCTCATCGCCAACAGCTATGCCGTGGTCGACATGGACCTTTCGACGACGGCCCTCGCCATTGGCGGCCTCGCCGGCCGCAATGCGGCCTCCGGTAGCATCGTAAGCAGCTTTTCGTCCGGCTCCCTGCACTCGAACGTGCCCAAAAGCACGATGACTTTCAGCTATGGCGGGCTGGTGGGCAGCAATGCGGGCAATATTGCCCTGTCCTATTCCAGCGTTGATGTCTCCACCAACGGGAGTGGGCTGGTGTCCGCCGGTGGTCTCATCGGAACGAACACGGCCGGCGCCGTCACCAACGCGTATGCGACGGGAGACGTGGAGGGAAGATCGGTCGGCGGCTTCGTCGGAACCCATTCCGGCGGCACGATCACTCTGGCTTATGCAACGGGACATGTGACCGGCTACAACCACGTCCGCGAGACAACGAGCGAGACAACGAGCGAGACGACGACCTGCGCGACAAGCTCGACATATTGCGCCATGGCCGGCGGATTTGTCGGCACCATCTCGCGAGGGACGATCACGGATGCCTACACGACAAGCATGGTCGCGACAGTCGCGACCGGCGGCGGCACCCCCACGGCCAAGGGTTTCGCCGGCAGCGGCTCAAGCGGGTGGACGCGCACCTACTGGACAGCCAACAACGACCTCACCGATCGTCGCAGCACCCAGTTGACCAGCGAGCAGGCGAAGGACATCGCCAGCTACACGGAATTCAGCGTGCAGAACTGGGCGTCTTCCGCCGAAGGGCACCCGATCCTTCGGCAGATGCCGGTAACCGTGGCGCCGATTGGACCGGCGAAGCAATATGGCGACACCTACAGCCCCCATGATTTCATCTATACCGGCCTTCAATGGGGTGATACGGCCGCAGCCTTCACTTACGCTCCGAATGCAGGACTTCTGTCGCCCTACGGCCGGCTCAATGCGGGCGTGCATGAAGCCGGCGATGTCCTGGCGTCCACATCCTATTCTTCCATCCGGGGCCTGATCGCTGTCGATCCGAAGGCGGTCGCCATCACCGGCGTAGTGGTGGAGGATAAGGTCTATGATGGAACATTGGCGGCCAACGTCACCGGCGGAACGCTGACCCCGGTGGAGGGTGAAGCCGTCACCGTTGCTTTCCAGTCCGCGACATTCAGAAGCAGGAATGTCGGCTCGGATATACCCGTGGACTTCAACTACACCTTTACCTACGGCGGCACTCTGACGAAAAATTACGTCGCCTCCGGTGACGCGATGGCACGTGGCGCGATCACGCCGAAGACCATTACCGCGACCTATTCAGTCGCCGACAAGGTCTACGACGGCACGACAGGCGCCACCGTCACGGGCGCGATGCTCAGCGGCGTCATCGCCGGCGATATCGTGCACGTGGGATCCGCCGCGGCGACCTTCGCCGACCGCAATGCGGGCAGCACCATCGCCGTGACGGTGAATGGCACGCTCGCCGGCGTGGACGGCGGCAACTACACCCTCGCCACCGGCACGGGCAGCGCCAACATCACGCCGCGACCCGTCCGCCTCATCGGCTCCTCCGCCTATGACGGCAACACCAGTGTGGCAGGCAGCGCGCTCGCCGTCGCCAACATCATCGGCGGGGACCAGGTGGTCCTGACCGGCGCGCTGACCATCGCCGATGCCGCCACGGGGCTACAGCCGATCACCGGCCTCGCGGACCTGGCGCTGGTGCAGGACGGCGGCAATTACACGCTCGCGGGCGCCAGCGGCACCGTTTACGTCCATGGCGGCCAGCCATCGCTGTTCTCGGGCCCCCAGGGCGGCACTGTGGTGTCGGGCACAGCCACGATCACGCAGACCGCGAACCTCACCAACATCAGCCAGGCCACCGACAGGGCGATCATCAACTGGCAGTCGTTCTCGGTGCCCGCCACCATGGTGGTGAATTTCGACCAGCCCTCCCCCAATTCGGTCACCCTGAACCGCGTCATCGGCAACGAGGCCAGCATCATCGACGGCGCCATCACGGCGAACGGAAAGGTGTTCATCGTCAATTCCAACGGCGTGCTTTTCACCGCGGGCTCGATCGTCAATGCCGGCAGCCTGGTGGCAAGCTCACTCGCCCTGTCGGATAACGACTTCAACGCAGCTAACCTTGCCTTCACCTCCGCCGGGGGCACCGCAGGCTACGTGCGCAACTCCGGTGTCATCGTCGCGGCGGATGGTGGCTACGTCGCATTGCTGGGAAGCGAGGTCGAGACCCACGGCCGCATCGTCGCTCACGGCGGCGATATCCTGCTCGGGGCCGGAACGGAGATCACGCTCGACAACGAGGACGCCGGCCTGCTCTCCAGAAACAAGCCGGCCATACTGGGCGGCGCCGTAAAGGTCGGCGGCGTTCTGGATGTCGCCGCGGATGGCGCCGGCGGAGCAGTGGCCACGGCCGGTGGAACGGTGATCGTGGCGCCGGACGTTCGGATCCTGGCCGAAGGCGCGGGCGGCCCCATGGGAGAATGGTCGCTCATCATGCCGGGCGACATAGTGGTGGGCACCACCGTGCGCGGGACGACCCTCACCGCGACGCTTGCCCATGCCAACGTGACCCTGTCATCGACGAGCGGCGCCATCACGATCGACGAGGCCTTCGGCTGGAGCACGAACACCCTCTCGCTGGTGACGCTCCGGGACATCAACGTCAACGCCGTTGTGGACGTGACCGGCAACGGCAGCCTCGTCGCCTCCTATGGCCGCAGCCGCATGGTGAACCGGAACAATGGCAACGCTTTCCTGACCGAAGCACAGTTCGACATCGAGCTCTACGGTCTCAATATGGCCTATGCCGTGAATCCTGACGGTACAAACGCAGACAGCTTTGCCGGAAGGATCGATTTCAACAGCACCGGCACCGTCATGATGGGACCGCTCGGGGAGCTGAAATCCTATACCGTCATCAACAGCGCGGCGGAACTCGATGCAGTCCGCACCGCATTTACCGCCTGCTACTATGCGGACTGCAGCGCTTATCTCATCGGCGGAAGCTACATCCTCGGCAGCGATATCGACCTCAGCGCCATCGGTGACTGGATGCCGATCGCCACCTACGCGACCGATACCGTGCCGACAGCCATTTTCTCTGGAAACTTCAATGGCTTCGGACACACCATCTCAAACCTGAAATCCACCCACGGCGGCTTGTTCCAGATTGTCGACGGCTTCACCGAGCAGCACGAAATCGGCGCTGGCGGGCTGTGGACCGGCAACCTGATCCTTCCGGATCGGGGCGTCGTCAGCAATGTGGGCGTAACCGACGTCAACATTTCGGTGGTGGATGTCGCCGGCAGCGGCGTCAAGAATGTCGGCGCGCTGATCGGGCAGAGCTTCAATTCGGCGACACTGAAGAACGTCTTCGCCACCGGCATCATGCAGGCGACCCAGGCGGGGCGGATTGACAGTTGCTGCTCAATCGGCGGCCTTGCGGGAACGCTGAACGGCCACGTCGTCAACTCCTATGCGGACGTCGACGTCACCGCGACAGGCTACACCTCGGTGGGCGGCTTTGCCGGCACAATGTGGGCCAACGCGCAGGGCAGCTACGCCACCGGCAATGTTGTCGCCGGTAAATATATCGTGGGAACCATGGTTTCGGCGGGTGGCTTCGCCGGTTATCTCTCGGCGGACATCAAGGACAGCTACGCCACCGGAAACGTCACCGGCTCCGATTATGTCGGCGGATTCGTGGGCACCATGGTGGATGCACGCGTTTATTCCAGTCGCGCGACCGGCAGCGTGCACATGCTCGACGGCCAGCTCTATGAGCAGGCCTACGGTTTGGATCCTTACACATCCGCACGGGAACCCACCTGGAGTGGCGCGGGCGCCGGGGGCTTCGCCGGCATCAATTACGGAACGATCGTGAATTCCTCGTCGAGCGGCAAGGTGACGTCCGAATCCGGACGCACCGAACTGCTGGGCGGCTTTACCGGGTTCACCGTCTTCTGGCTGCCGGCCTTCTCCGTCATGAATGCCTTCAATGCCGAAACCGCGGGGCTCTCATCCGACGGTAGAGGCAACCAGATTCCCACCGGGGGCGGGCATCACGGCGGCGGCGGGGGCACGCCGATGCTCGACGCCGTCAATCAGGCCTTCGGCACCAACCTCACGGCGGCACAGTTCCACGGCGGCGCGGTCGGCCTCAGCGCGGCCGATTTCGCAACCGTCACGGCGCAGCAGCGGACCAGCCCGGTGACCGCCGCGCAAAGCCTGAACAATGTGATGAACGGCGGCCGGCCGGTCGGCTACACCCCGCCCACCTCCGGCGGCGGCAGCGGCCCGGACAACGGCGGCGGCACCGGCGGGGCGGATGCCGGCGGCGGCACGGGATCGGGAGCAAGCGGCGGAAATAGCGATGGCGGCGCCACGGGGAGTGCCGGCGGAGACTCCGGCGGCGGCGCCCAGGCCAACCCCGGCGGTAACGAGGGCGAAACCGGCAACGCCGCCCCCCCGCAGGACAACGCGGCCGGAGCGCCCGGCGAAGCACTCGGTGGCGAGAGCTCCGGCGGCGGGGCGCAGCCGAGCGCACCCACTCCCAACAGGCGCCCCTCCGCGGCCGCGCAGCAGGCGATGCGCGCGGCAACGGTGTCGGCCACCAGCGGCGTCACCAGCGCCCAGGCGGGGGCCCCGACTTCCGGCGCGCCGGGCGCGGGCTGGAGCCCGGCCCTGGCCAGCATCGACGACAACATCGATCTCGGCGCGGCGCCCCCGGCCGAAACGACGGTGCCGCAGAACGAGAACGAGCGTGAGCGCCGCCCCGCATCGCAGCGACGCCCGTCTGCGGCCGCGCCGGCGGGATACGGGGCCAGCATCCGCTCCATCGAGGTCGATGGGCAGAAGTTCGACCTGGAGCGCCAGGGCGACCCAGCTCCCACCTCCGGCAGCGCGGCCCCGGCCACGCCCGCTGCGCCTGCTCATTGAGGGGCGTTCAGACGCAGGGGCGCCGGCCCCGCGCGACGACAAGCAAGACGCGGAGTGGATGCCGTGCGCCGGAGGTATCCCTCCAGGCACGTGACACCCGCCGCCGCCCCATAGCCGAACAGCAGCCAGCCGCCGATCCGACTGCGGACCTGTGGCGCAGCCGCAAGGAGACCATGATGCAGCTTCCCATCCCGAGCGGCCGGCGCCTGCCCGGCATCGTCATCGCCTTGGCCCTGGCCGCCGGCCCCGCCGCGCTTCCGGCTAAGGCACAGGCACCGAAGCCCGCGAGCGCCGCCGGGCTGCCCGGCGGCGCCCAGTCGCTCAGCGAAACGTTCGAGGACTGGCAGGTGGCCTGTGCCATGCCGCAAGGCGTGAAGCGCTGCGCCATCGGCCAGCAGCAGGCCGACCCCAAGACCCGCCAGCGCATTCTGAGCGTGGAGATCCAGCCGAAGGGCGCGGGCGCGGAAGGCCTTCTGGTGCTGCCGTTCGGCCTCGCCCTCGACAAGGGCGTGTCGCTCAAGGCGGGGGAAGCGGACCTGGTCCCCGCCCTGCGCTTCAGCACCTGCCTGCCGCAGGGCTGCTTCGTGCCCCTCGCGCTCGACGCCAAGGCCCTCGCGGCCCTTCGGAAGGCGGCGGAGGCGAGCGTCGGCGCGGTGAGCGACGGCGGGCAGCCGGTGTCGTTTCCCGTCTCGCTGAAGGGCTTCCCCGCCGCCTTCGACCGGGCCGCCGCACTCGGCTCCTGACGAGGGCGGGACCGGGGCCGCATGTTGCCGAAAGCTATATTCAATCAAATATAATTCAAGGTATCGCCATGGCCTGTTCGCTCACCTCAGCCTCGCGTCCCATCCTCGCGGCCACCGTGGCCGCGGCGGCGCTGGCGCCCGCCGCCACGGCTCACGGCCAGCAGCTTCCCTTCAATATCGGCGCCGCGGTGCGCGCGACCGAGCAGGCTCAGGAGGCCGCGCCCCAGGTGCGGCCCTCGCAACCTCTGGTGCTGCCGCAGCTCGCGGAACCGCAGTTCACGTTCGACAACCGGCAGACCCTGCGCATCCGGCGCATCGTCCTCACCCGCGTCGAGGGGCTCTCGGTGAGCGAGGACAAGGTGCGGGAGGTGCTCTCCCCTTACGAGGGCAAGGACCTTACCCTGGCGCAGATCTACCAGGCGGCGGACCGGCTCACCGCCCTCTACCGCGAAGCCGGCTACCTCGTGGCGAAGGTCTATGTGCCCGCCCAGGACGCCCGCAAGGGCACCTTGACCATGAAGCTGCTACCCGGCCGCTTCGGCGCGGTGACTGTGAAGAACGACTCCCTGGTGCGCGAGGACTATCTCGCCGGCATCCTCGGCCACCAGAGGGTCTCCACCGGCGAGCTGATCGAAAGAGCGCCGCTCGAACGGGCGATGCTGCTCATCTCCGATCTCTACGGCGCCAACATGCCGCGTTCCGTGATCGGCGCCGGCGGCGCGCCGGGCACCTCGGACTTCCTGTTCGAGGTGCCCGAAGAGCAGCGCCTCGACGGCTTCCTGCTGGGCGACAATTTCGGCGCGCCCTACACCGGGCGCTGGCGCGCCACCGCCGGGCTCAACCTCAACTCGCCCCTCGGCATCGGCGACCGTCTTTCCGGCTTCGGCATGATCTCCCAGTCCACCGACCTCGCCAACGGCCGTCTCGCCTATGCCCTGCCCCTTGGCTACGATGGCCTCAGGGCGGAGGTGGCCGCCTTCCGCACCACCTACGAGCTCGGCAACGCCTATGCCGACCTCGACGCGACCGGTGTCGCCGACGGCATCTCCGCCACCCTCGCCTATCCGTTCCTGCGCTCGCGCGCGGATTCCATCTGGGGCTCGGCCGCCTACACCTACAAGAACCTCGACGACCTCACCTTCGACATCTCCTATGCCCATCGCCGGATCAGCGAAGGCATCATCGGTCTCAACCGCGAGACCAACGGCACCGTCCTCGGCCTGCCGCTCGTCACCTCGGCCGCGGTCGCCATCACTTTCGGCAACGTGGAGTTTCCCAACCCCGAGCAGCAGCTTACCAACGCCCAGGGGGCCGACACGGCAGGCGGCTTCTCCAAGCTCACGGCCTCGCTCGTGGCCACGGTGGGCCTCACCGAGCAGCTCTCCTTCTCGGTCAACATCCGCGGGCAGAAGTCCTTCACCGGAAACCTCGATTCCTCGGAGCAATTCTCGCTCACGGGCTTCTACGGGATCCGCTCCTACGACGAGGGCCTCTCCGGCGACAGCGGCTGGCTGGTGACCCCGGAGTTGAAGTACGCGCTGCCCGACATCCTCGCCTGGCGCCACGCGGTCAGCGCCTATGCCGATGTGGGCGGCGCCGCGCTGGAGGACGGCAGCTACACCGTCACCCAGCCCGACTACGTGCAGCTCGGCGACATCGGGCTCGGCTACTACGGCACCTATGAATATGCCCCCGGCCGCGCCTTCCTGCTGAAGGGATACGTGGCCTGGACCGTGGGCGGCGGCGAGGCCGCGGCGGGCTATGACCGCGGCACCGTGGGCCTGGTGCAGGCCGGCCTCACTTTCTGACGGCGAGAGGGCACATGACGGACATGGGCTGGCTGAAGGAAGCCGTCGACTACGGGGTCATCGGGCTGCTGCTGGTGCTCAGCGTGGTGGTGGCAGCGGTGGTTCTGGAGCGGATTTTCTTCTATCGCGCGCTTAAGCCCCACCTCTACCAATCCGCGAAGGCGCTGGAGCTGGACCTGACGAAGCGGCTGATGGTGGTGGCCTCGGTCGCCTCCAACGCGCCATATATCGGCCTGCTGGGCACAGTGCTGGGCATCATGCTCACCTTCGCCTCCATGGATCTTTCGGCGGGGGCGGACCCCGGCAAGATCATGGTTGGCCTTGCCCTGGCGCTGAAGGCGACGGCGGCGGGGCTCGTGGTCGCGCTGGTCGCGGTGGTGGCCTACAACGCGCTGCTGCGCTCGGCCAAGGTGCTGATGCTGGAATGGGAAATCGCGCACGAGGCCGCCGCGCGCACCTCCACGGGGGATGCCGCCCGTGGATGAGAAGCCTTTCGAGAGCCTGAACGTCATCCCGTTCGTGGACATCATGCTGGTGCTGCTCACCATGGTGCTGACCACGGCGAGCTTCATCGCCGTGGGCCGCATTCCGCTGGCGCTGCCGCAGGCCGCGCCCATGAAGGTGGAGCAGCAGGCCGAGACCATCATCGAGATCGACGCCTCCGGCACCATCCATCTCGACGGCGCCGCCCTTGATCTTCCCGCTCTGCGCGAGCGGCTCGGCCCCCTGCCGAAGGACACCGCTTTGCTGATCCGCGCCGACCGCACCCTCCCCTTCCAGCGCTTCGTGGACGTGGCGGACCTCCTGAAGCAGCTCGCCTTCGCCAAGGTGGGCATCCAGACCCAGGGGGTAGCCGGCGGTGCGACGCCGGAGGCGGCCCCATGACCTTCACCCTGGCCCACGGCTTCGCGCTGTCCCTGGCGCTGCACGGCGCGGTGCTGCTGCCGTTCGCCCTTGCCGTGGAGGAGGAGCCGCCTCCGCAGCCGGAACTGCTGGTGCTGGAGCTTCACGGTATCGTGGCCGACAGCCAGAACGAGCAGCAGGTGCAGCAGCAGGTCCGTGGCGCCCCGCACCAGACGACGCGGGATGGCGCGGAGCCGCAGCCGACGCCCCAGGCTACGCAGCCGCCCGCTCCGGAGCAGCCGGAAACACCGGCCGCACCGGAAGGCACGGAGGCCGCCCCGCCCCCCATCGCAGCGACACCGGAGCAGGTCGCGCAGCAGAGCCCGGCGTCCGAGAGCGCCACCCCGGCGTCGGCGCAGTCCGGCGACGCGGGGGCAACCAACATCGTCGGCAGCGCGGAGGTCCGGCAGGCCCAAAGCCTCGCCATCGAGCAGAACCAGGCCGAGAGCCTGCGGCGCTATGTGCAGGCGCTGACGAAAAAGGTGCAGGAGAACCTCGTCTACCCCGCCGCGGGACGGCAACAGGGCCTGAAAGGTACCGCGCGGGTCGCCTTCACGCTCCAGGCCGACGGCGCGCTCCAGGCCGGTTCGCTCCGGATCGCGGAAAGCTCCGGCCAACCGCTGCTCGACGAGAACGCGCTGAAGACGGTCGCGGCCAGCGCGCCCTTCGGCATGCCGCCCCGGCCCATCTCTGTGACCATCGCCGTCACCTACGGCCGCAGGAAATGAGAGCGCCCCGCACGTGGCGGCGCGGCAGGCGCGCTCAGGCCGATGGCTCGGAACACACGACCGTCGCCACCATCGCCGGCCGCCGGACGATCCGGCGCGCAAGATCCCTGCCCATCTCCATGAACGGGAGCTCGCACCACCGGTAGGCCGGGATCGCCAGGCCGACCGCGAGCGCGAAGGTGATCGCCGTGATGATGACGAAGAACAGGTAGGTGCTGCCGAGCGACGCCGAATCAGGCGTGAAGCCGAAATGGATCGAGAGCGACAGCAGCCCAAACATGATTGGAAGGTGCAGGAGATAGATGCCGAAAGAGATGTCGCCGATCTTCCGGAGGAACGTCCGCTCCAGCAGCAAGCCGAGCGCCGATCTGTTGTGCACGATGCAGTAGAGCAGCGCCATCACGGCCAGGGGCTCGATCCACATCCAGCCCTGCCATTGCGTGATGAGCCAGCTTCTGTCCGCGCCAGCCAGCACATCGGGCGCCCACTGGATGACCGCCAGCGACAGCAGCCCGCACACGACCATCACCGGTGTCCGATCCACGAATGACAGGCGCGGCAGGTATGGAACCAGCAACCCCGCATAAAAGAAGATGAGGAACTGAAGAAAGAACGGCTCCTGCACCCACATCAGCGGCACCAGCAGCAGCGCGACGAGGGCATTCAAGCCAGCGCTGCCACGGGATGCCAGCAGATAGAACGCCGGCAGCACCACGCTCGCCGCGATCTCGACGTTGAGCGTCCAAAGGACTGCATTGAGGCGAAAGTCCTGGAGCAGGATCGTCTGCAGCCAGGGCACTTCGGGCGCGATGAAGACGCTCTTGAGGAACAGCGGAGGCCCCAGAAGGAGCGCCCGGAGGGCGGCGGCGAAGACGATCGACACCAGCATGAGCGGCAGCAGCCGGAAGGCGCGCCTGACATAATAGGCCAGCAGCGAGGCGGTGTCCCGCACGGGCGACAGCTCCAGCTGGCAGCCCAGCACGTATCCGCTCAGCGCCAGGAACACCAATACCGCCGGCTGCGGGTTGAGCAGCCCCGAAACCATGAAATGCGCGACCTGCCACCCCGCGCTATCAGGCCAGTCGGCCTTCAGGGCGCTGGTGAACACATAGCCATGGCCGATCAGAACGGCACAGCACGCCAATCCCCTGAGGGCCTGGAGGTCGGGGCGAAAGGTGACTTCTGCGACGCGCCGCATTCGAAGATACAACCCAGGGCTTCAAAAAGCATTTAATTCCAGAACCATATTTGAATGTGGCAGATTGTGGCAAGCTGTAAGACGACAAATTAAACGACGCCTCCGGCACCTCTCCATGAAGGGCAACAGGCCGGCGGCTGTGGCGCCGGAACAGTCCGCGGGGCGGCTAAGGCTCACGCGGGCGCAGGCGGATGAGCGTGCCGTGCCCGCTGGTGGCGACCTTCTCATAGTCCTGGAACGGCTCCATGAGGTCCACGCCGAGGTTCATGGCGGTCTGCGCGCCGAGGCCAATGAACACGCACCCGAAGCGGCGCGCGTGCAGCTGGCGCAGGAAGTCGTCCCTGTCCTCGATGGTGAGCATCTCCACATAGCCCGGCCCGTGCGTCGGGGTGCGCAGGCCCGCAAGCGCGGTGTAGAGCCCCTGCCTCAGGCTCAGGACCAGGCACTCCTCGCCCGGCGTGCTGTGAGCGCGGATGAAGGCGAGTTCCTCCGCCACCAGCTCGGACGCGATGCGCTTAGGACCCAGGAGCGTATTGCGGGCGTCGCGCCAGAACATGCCGAGATTGGAGACAAAGGGCAGCGCGCAATAAAACAGCACGGCGAGTGTGGTCACCGGAAGCACGAGGTGAATCCGGCCGAGCGCCCCCGCCTCCACCGCCCGCACGACGCGATCGGCGAGGATCGTCGCGACAAGAAGCGCAGGCCAGCACACGGTGATGAGGTTCAGGATGTGCGAGCGCCCCTGGTAGTAAACGAAAAGCCCCCACCCGAGCACGCTGACGAAGAAGACGAGATCCGCCCCCCGCGCCCTGGGCGCGCGGCGCCATCGCGCCATCGCGCTGAGCGCCCCCAGGAGATAGACGGCGAGCACCGTCATCCAGGGATTTGCGGGGCCGAGCGGCAGCGGCAGCATGGCGAGCCCATAGTCATAGAAGAGGCGCTGATAGCGGACCAGCCACTCCCAATGGATCGCCTGATCGCTACGCCAGATCAGATAGAGCGCGCCCGCGCCGATCACCGCGGCGAAGATGGCCCACTGAAGCGCGAGCGCCTTCAGGAGGTGACGGCGCGCGACAACATCCCCCGCGCAGCCGCGGGCGCGCAGGACGACCCATTTGGCCAGCAGAAAGCTCGTGAACGCACCGACGATCATGAGGCCGGTGTCAGCGTTCCACACTGCCCCCACCGCGCCGACGAGCGACACGAGCGCCGCACGCCTCTGGTTGGGGGAAGATTGGTAAAGCCAGAAACAGAGCACGGAGACCGCCGGCCAAAGGAACCGGATTGGCCAATACTGAAAATAGAACTCACGAAGTTCAACGACGTAACTTACCGTCAAAAATGTCATAAAAATTATTGCAAGACCAGATACAGCACGAAACAAAAAATATGAAACAATATTATATAATACAAACAAAATACAAAATAACGAAATTATCTGCATAAATACAAATATAATTGACATGTTATAGATGGAAAAATTAAATACCTTAAAAATAACCGCCAAAAATTCGGCGTAAAATCCATATTGCGATGGCAGGTCCACCAAGAGCATTTTCCCCACGGAAACCTGGTGGATGACATAGACAAGGGCATCCGCATGAATGGACCAGACTCCGTCCGGCGTGATCGACGCCTCCGACACGATGCGCCAGGACAGAACCTGCAGGCCCACGGCGGTCGCGAACACCGCCAGCACGACCACACCCGCGGCGTTTCGCAGCAGAAGATGCCGGCGCGGCCAGATGGCCCCGGCGGTCACGCAACATGCGGCCACCACCACGCACCCGCCGAGCCTGAGCAGCACCGGCCCCGGAGGAGCCCCCGCATTCACCCACAGCGATCGGCCGAAATCGAGTTCGGACAGCCCCCAGAAGACCAGCACCGCAAGCGTGAAATAGATGCAGGCGTTGAGCGGAGCGGAAAAAGCCATCATTCGGCGCGGCAACGCGGGCGGCTGAAACGCCGCTGCCAGCAGCGCAAGAACAGAAACCAGAAGCGACACCGCAAGGAAGGTAAACCTCTCGGTAGACTCCGGAATTGCCGCCACGCTCAGAAAAGGCAGAAATAGCTCGCTAGCCGGCGTGCCGTCTCTGCCGGCGCTCCATTTCGCGTAGACGACCGCAATCGCGGCCGAAGCTAGCGCGGAAATGAGCAGCAGGAGCACGTATACGCCGTTGAACGCCGCGAACCGGCCCTCGACGCAACCACGCCGAAAATAAAGCCGCTTCGACGTGGCCGTCATTCTGCATCATCGAGCGCGAGAGATACAACTATCGAGCGATTTTGCGCACCGCCACACCAAAATTTGGTCCGCGCGACGCCACGCATCCAGACAACATTGCAGCGAATACCGGAGAAGTATCCGTTATCGACATGACTACAGGTTGTATTTTTCGATTTACACACGCAAAACCCATTGATTCCCAGAATTTTGGCGTCGCATTTAACATGCGTCGTCTGCACGGTGACAGCCTGGGCACAGGACATTGCGGCTCGATCGGCGGACTGCCGCAGCTTTTTCGGATGTCCGCCAGAAGGTCGCTGGGCGCGCGCCAGCGACGCTCGCGCTCCACGTGCGAAGAGCGCGACATGGGTCGTGCAATCGTCCGAAGATCCGATCAGCGCAACGCCATCATGAACGTTGCGAAGACCGCCGATGGACAAGACGAGGTCGAGGGCGCCTGAACGCGTGCGACGCCCCCTCTGCTGTGCGGACGCCGCGGACGGAGACACGACCGATATCAGCGCCCCAAAGCCCCGCACCGGCGCAGGTCGCGGCCACGGTGGCGACAGCTTCGCCGCAGCGGCGGAGGCTCTGGCAGCTCCGCGCGGCTGAGGTGAACCCCGCTCGCGAAAATGCGCCGTCACCCGGATTCGGCAGCATCCCACACCCAACGGGGCGGATAAGGCGGCGGCGCGGCGCAGGCCAAGAGCACCGTCAGCTCGGCATTCTCTGCCCGGGCGCCTCCGGCGTAAACCAGGGCAAAGCCGGCTCCAGCCAATGCCGAACAGCATGCGGCGCTCCTCACCGGCATTGAAGCCGGCAAGGTCGCAGCCTCGCGGCCGGCGTCGTAATGAACAGTGGTCTCTCGGGCCCCTTTTGCCCCGCAGATGGACCTCGCCTGATCCCCGTCCGCGAGCAGCGACAGTCTTGCACCCGGCGTTCCGCGCATCGGGCGGTGCGGGAAACGCGCCGCGGCAGCTCAGGCGCCGGCGCTCGCGGCAGCGGGCAGCGGGTGGCATTCCAGCTCGTGGGCGCAGCGGGCGATCCAGGCCTGGATTGTGGCCAGGGCCTCGGGCTCGTCCAGGAAGGGCGTGTGCCCCCGGTTCGGCACATCGACCCGGCTGATGTCCGGCCGCCGGCGCACCATGGCGTCGGCGGCTCCGCAGCTGAGCACATCGGAATTGGCGCCGCGGATGAGGGCGATCGGAATGTGCGGGCAGGCATCGAACAGCGGCCACGCATCGGCCGGAGCGGAGGCGAGGGCCTTGTCGAAGGCCTCGCGCAATGCCGGATCGTACGGCAGCTCCACCCCGTGGCTGGTCTGGATGTAGCGCCGGATGGTCTCCTGCTCCCAGCGCATTTCCGGCACGCGCGTGAAGCCCGGCATGGCGGCCGGCATGCGGTCGGCGATCTCCTCCAGGGTGGAGACGGCCGGCTCGACGCCGATATAGGTGCCGATGCGCTCCAGGCCCGGCCGTTCCAGCACCGGCCCCACGTCGTTGAGGCACAGCCCGCATATGCGTTCGGGGGCGGTGGCCGCCATCACCATGCCCAACAGCCCGCCGCGGGAGGTGCCGATGACCGCGGCACGCGGCACGCCCAGGTGATCGAGCAGCGCCAGGGCGTCGCGCGCCTCCTGCGCGACGTTGTAGGTCTCCACCCCGGTCCATTCGGAATCACCCCGGCCGCGGCTGTCGAGCCGGATCAGCCGCACGCCTGAGAGGTGGCGGGCCAGATAGTCGAAGTCGCGGCGGGTGCGCGTGAAGCCGGCGAGCGCCAGCAAAGGCAGCCCCGTCCCTTCATCGGAATAGGTCAGTCTCGCGCCGTCCTCGGCCTGAAAGCTGCCCGTGGTCATCGCTCACCAGAACCGTTCGGGTCCCGCGCCGAGGGCCGCGCCCAACCGGCCGGACATGGGAGAAAGCGCCACCTGCGCCCTGCATCCGGAGAACCGGCGGAGAGCGGCGTGTCGCGGCAGCCGGCCGCGCTCACCTGCGGGATTCTTGCTACTCGAACGCACCTGCGGCAAGGGGTCTGCAGCCTGCCGCGATGCCGCAGCCAGGAAAAAGTCCAGTGCCAAGAACCGGCCCGAATGCGCGGCGACTCCCTCATGCATTTTGCCGGCCTCCCAGGCTCTCGCCGCGCCTTTGCCGGCACGGTCATTTGTCTCCCGACGGCCGCCACCGGAGCTGCCGGCGGACACCCTCAATGGTCGCAGTTTCTCTATTGCAAGCGCAGAAGTCGATAGTGTGACAGGAAAATCCAAGGCTCTGTCCCCCGCCGAGGCGCCTGTCCAGCCCGACGCGCCAAGCGACATCCCATGCCCGTACGTCCACAGCGAGGGCCGCCACGAGTATCAATTAGCGGTTGAGCTAAATATAAAAAATAACCATTAGTTGTTGAAGCATATTCGAAGCAACGATACGTCAATGCCAGCGAACTTATTTGACGTTCCGCCCAGCAAATCTTAATGAATGCCTGCCCCGCCACGGCGAGTTCGGGGCTGCGGGGGTGGCGAACGCGATGTTTTGGCTTGGGAATCGCAGCGGACACCGAACGCGTGCCTCCGCCGGAATCGAAGCCGCCTCACCGGATACCGCGCCCCTCTCCCCCTCCCCTGTGCCCACGGATGAAGCTGCCCGCCCGGCTGACGGGCCGGTCTGGTCGCCGCTGCTGGCCGAGGGGCGCGACGGCGCCGGGCTTGATCGCATCTATTTCGACGGCGACGCGCTGGTCATCACGGGGTGGAGCTGCGGCAAGGGGCGTGTCGCGCTGGTTGCCGACGGGGCCGCCATTCCCCCTCTGGTGCGGGTGGAGGTCGAGCGGCCGGACGTGGCGGCCACCTACGCCCTTCCGCACGGAGTGAAAGGCTTCCTCTGCCTCTGGCGCGGGCCGCTGCCGGCCGGCGCCGGAGTGGAGGCGCTGGCCGGCAGCGGGCCGCGCCGGTTTCAGCGGCCGGAGGAATTTTCCCCGGCCGAGCGTGAGCCGACCCTTGAGCGCATCGCCCTCGAATATGCGTCCGCGCGCGGCGCGCTGTTCGATGCCCTGCAGGACAGGCCGCCGGCCGTGCGCGCCCTCGCCGCGACCTGTATCCACGGCGCCCTTCCGGGCGGCCCGCTCGGCAAGATCGAACAGCTCAAGATGGCGCCGGGCGTCGGCGGCCTCTGCGTGGGCTGGATGCTGGGATCTGCCGATTTCTTCCTGGTGGACGCAGAAGGACGCTGCACCGACCTTGCCGGCGCCATGCGCTGGATGAGGCCCGACATCCTCGACACGTTCGCCGGTGATTACGGTGCCGGCGCCGCCGAGGCCGGCTTTCTGCAGGCCCTGCCGCCCGCCGGGGGCCTCGGCGCCGTGCGCCTCGTCGCGCGCAGCGGCGACGATCTGTTCCTGGTGGACGAAAGCCCCGCCGAGCCCGCGCCGCGCGATCCCGTCAGCTATGCGCGCTGGGCATTTTCGCTGCCGGTCCCGCACGAGCGGATGGCCGAGCGCTTCGCGGTCCACGACGGCGCGCTGCTGCGCGGGCTCATCGCCCGTGCCCGCGACGCCAAGGGGCCGCCGCCCCTGGTGCGCCAAGCCGGCCCGCCGGTGGCGGCGCCCGAGGTTTCCCTCGTCATTCCCCTTTACGGGCGCTTCGACTTCGTGGACCACCAGCTGCTGGAGTTCACCGACGACCCCTTCATCCGTGCGCGCTGCGAGGTCATCTACGTGGTGGACGATCCGCGCCTCGCCGAGCCTGTGCTCGCGGCGCTGCCGCGCTGGTGGGCGGCCTATGGCGTGCCCTTCAGCGTGGTCTGGGGCGGGCGCAACCGCGGCTTTTCCGGCGCCAGCAATCTCGGGCTTTCCCTGGCCCGCGGCCGCAAGGTGCTGTTCCTCAACTCGGATGTGATCCCGCTCGGGCCCGGCTGGCTCGCGGCGCTGAGCGCGCGCCTGGGCGCCAGCCCAGGCCATGCGCTGCTCGGCACGCGGCTTCTTTTCCCCGACGGCGGTGTGCAGCACGACGGCATGAGCTTCACCCGCAGCCTCGCTTACAGCGTCTACCTGAACGACCACCCCGGCAAGGGCCTCCCGCCGCTGCCGGCGGCGGAGGGGGCGGTGGCCGACGTGCCCGCCGCCACCGGCGCCTGCCTTATCGGCCATCGCGAGGAGCTTCTCGGCCTCGGCGGCTTCAGCGAGGACTATCTCATCGGCGACTTCGAGGATTCCGATCTGTGCCTCAAAGCGCGGGCCGCCGGCCGGCGGATAGGGGTGGCGCGGGACATCGCCCTCACCCACCTCGAGCGCCAGTCGGTGGGGCTGGGCGAGAGCGGCGCCTTCCGGACGCGGGTGACGCTGTTCAACGCCTGGCTGCACCAGGAGCGCTGGCACACCGCCCTCGACCGCGAGGCCGGGCTTGGAACGCAGGAGCAGCCATGACCGCGACCGCGCGCCCTCCCGCGAACATCCTCGTCATCGCCCACGGCCATGTGGAATTCAGCACCGGCGGCGCCGAGGTGGCGGCCGACCAGCTCTTTCGCACCCTGCGCCGCTCGGGCGCGGCGGGGCGGGTGACGCTGCTCGCCCGCCACGGCGGCGGCCCGCGCTCGGGCCTCGTCACCCTGCTGCGGGAGGACGAGTATCTGTGGCGCACCGACATGGGCGACTGGTTCAAGTTCCAGTCCGGCGGTGGCGAGGCGGTGACGGGCCCGTTCCGCGCCTTCCTCGACCGGCTGAAGCCGGACGTCGTTTTCGTCCATCATTATGCCCACATGGGGCTGGATCTGCTGCGCGAGATCCGCCGCACCTGCCCGGATGCGCGCATCGTGCTGACCCTGCACGAGTTCCAGGCCATCTGCGCCAATGACGGCCAGATGGTGAAACGCGCCTCGCGCGAGCTGTGCTTCGGGGCGAGCCCCCAGGGCTGCGTCGCCTGCTTTCCGGAGCGGAGCGAGGAGGACTTCTGGCTGCGCCGGCACTTCATCCGCCGCCATTTCGATGTGGTGGACCGCTTCGTCGCGCCCTCGGAATTCCTGCGCCGGCGCTATGTGGAGTGGGGCCTGCCGGCTGAGCGCATCGCGGTCATCGAAAACGGCCAGCCGGCCGGCGCCCGCCTCCCGCCACGCGCCCTGCCGCCGGGCGGGCAGCGCAACCGCTTCGCCTTCTTCGGCCAGGTCACGCCTTTCAAAGGGGTGGACGTGCTGCTGGCGGCGGTGGCCGGCCTGCCCAGGGCCAGGCGCGCGAAGATCCACCTGGAAATCCACGGCGCCAACCTCGACCAGCAGGAGGACGCCTTCCGCGCGCGCATCGAGGCGCTACGGCGGCCGCTCATGGAAGAGGGCGTGGTGCACTGGCCCGGCGCCTACCATCGCGAGGACCTCGCCCGGCGCATGGCCCGCATCGACTGGGTGGTGGTGCCCTCGCTGTGGTGGGAAAACTCGCCGGTGGTCATCCAGGAGGCCTTCCGCTACGGCCGGCCGGTGCTGTGCTCCAACATCGGCGGCATGGCCGAGCACGTGCGCGACGGCATGGACGGGCGGCACGTGGGCGTCGGCAACGCGGCGGACTGGGGCGAGACCCTTTTCGCTGCAGCAACGGACGCGGAAGACTGGGCGCACTTCCACCAGAACCTCAAGGCGCCATTGCCCGTGGAAGTTGCAGCCGCGCGCTACCTTGAATGGGCCCATGCCTGAGACTTCGCCGAATCAGCGCGCCCCGCACGTGGACCGTTCCACAGATGTGGAGGGCACATGAAGCTTCATTTGCAACGTAAATGCGCTGCAACAGGTTTTGGCTCGACCGTCAGGCGACGTTGCGGTACATCAAATTTCAGGGTGGCGAGGCCGGAACTGCAGAAGACAACCTGTGGTAGCGCCTCAAACAATAAAAATCTCTCACCGCACGACACATTGGATACAGAATAACGCTGGCTCACACCAGTAAATGGGCATGACATTGATTTCTTTTGCTGCTTGTGACCTTGCGATCATCGGCCACGCGTGCCGCCTCCCGGGGGCGGACGACACGGCCGCCCTGTGGCGCCTCATGCTGGAGGGGCGTTCCGCCGTTCGGGACCTGCCCGAGGGCCGCTGGGCGATCGATCGTGCGCTCCACCCCCGCCGCACCGAGCCGGGCTACGCCTACACCTTCGCCGGCGGATACATCGAAGATCCGTTCGCGTTCGATCCGGTCGCCTTCGGCATCTCCCCGCGCGAGGCGCAGCAGATCGATCCCCAGCAGCGCGTTCTGCTGGAAGTGGTGTGGCGCGCGCTGGAGGATGCCGGCATTGCCGCCTCCGCCACCGCGCGCCGGTCGGTGGGCGTCTACGTGGGCGCCTCGAACGTCGACTACCAGTCCAGCGCCTCGGGCGATCCCGCGTCGGTCGAGAGCCACTTCATGACCGGGAACGCCCTGGCCATCATCTCGAACCGCCTGTCCTACGTGTTCGACTGGGTCGGCCCCAGCTTCACCGTGGATTCCGCCTGCTCGTCCTCCTTCGTCGCGCTGGCGCAGGCGGCGCGCGCGCTGAAGGCGGGGGAGATCGACACGGCGGTGGTGGCCGGCGTCAACCTGCTGCTCTCACCCGCGCCGTTCGTGGGCTTCTCGCGCGCCTCCATGCTCTCGCCCACCGGCCGCTGCCGGCCCTTCTCCGGTGCCGCCGACGGCTACGTGCGCTCGGAAGGCGCCATCGCGCTGGTGCTGCGCCGGCGGGAGGACGCGCTTGCCGCGAACAACCGCATCCACGCCGTGGTGGCGGGCACGGGCGTCAATTCCGACGGCCGCACCTCCGGCATCGCCCTGCCCTCCGTGGAGGGCCAGCGACGGCTGATCGCGGACACCTACGGCGCGCTCGGCGTCAGTCCGGATGACCTCGCCTTCGTCGAAGCGCATGGCACCGGCACGCCCGTGGGCGACCCCATCGAGGCCGAGGCCATCGGCACCGCGCTCGGCAAGGCGCGCGCCACCGCGCTGCCCGTGGGCTCGGTGAAGTCCAACATCGGCCACCTGGAGTGCGTGTCGGGCCTCGCCGGCCTCATGAAGGCGACCCTGGCGCTCCAGCACCAGGTCTATCCGCGCACCATCCACCTCGAGAGCCTCAACCCCCGCGTGGATTTCGCGGCGCTGAACCTCGCGCCCGCCACCGCGGACGTGGCGCTCGACATCGCGCGCACGCCGTTCGCGGGCATCTGCAACTACGGCTTCGGCGGCACCAACGCCCATGTGGTGCTGCGGGCGGCGGACCCGGCGCCGGCGGCGCCTTCCGCAGCCGGCTCGGCCCGGCTGCTCGTGCTTTCCGCCCGGTCCCAGGAGGCGCTGCGGGCCCTCGCCGGCCTCCATGCGGAGCGGATCGAGAACGGCGAAGGCATCCCCGCCGAAACGGCCGCCGCGGTGCGCCACCAGCGCGACCTGCTCGACCAGCGCCTCGCCGTGCCGCTGGAGAACACCACCGCCGCGGCAGCCGCCCTGCGCCGGTTCGCGGCCGGTGAAAAGGATGACGCGGGCGTTGCCGCCGGAACCGCCGGCGCGCGGCAGGGTAAGCTCGCCTTCGTCTACAGCGGCAACGGCGCCCAATGGACCGGCATGGGCCGCGCCGCCCTGGCGCGCAGCGGGGCGTTCCGCGCCGCCTTCGAGGAAATCGACCGGCTCTATGTCGCCGAAGGCGGCTGGTCGCTGCGGGAGAAGCTCCTGGCGCCGGACCTGGAGACGGACATCGAGCGGACCTCGGTGGCGCAGCCCCTGATCTTCGCCATCCAGACCGCCCTCACCAGCGCGCTTGCGGATTTCGGCGTGCGGCCCGATGCGGTGCTGGGCCACAGCGTCGGCGAGGTGGCGGCGGCGGCGGCGAGCGGCGCGCTCGATCTTCGGGAGGCGGTCCATCTCATCCACCACCGCAGCCTGCGGCAGGAGATCGCCGCCGGGCGCGGGCGCATGCTAGCGCTGGCGGCCTCCGAAGAGCAGGCCCGCGCCCTCATGGACGCCCTCGCCCACCCGGACCTTCAGCTCGCGGCGATCAACGGTCCCCATTCCGTCACCCTCAGCGGATCGGGCGAGGCCATCGCGGCGGCGGAGAAGGTGGCACGCGCCCGGCGCATGGCCACGGTCGCCATCGGCGTCAACTATCCCTTCCATTCCCACCTGCTCGACGACGCGGAAGAGGGCATCCGCGCCGATCTCGCCGCGCTCTCGCCGCGCGCGACGCGGATCGATCTCGTCTCCACCGTCACCGGCTCTCTTGCCGCGGGCGAGACGCTCGATGCCGGCTACTGGTGGCGCAACATCCGCGAGCCGGTGCGCTTCAGCGATGCGGTCACCTGCGCCGCCGGGCTGGGCGTGACCCATTTCCTGGAGATCGGCCCCCGGCCGATCCTGCTGGCCGCCACCAGCGAGACGCTGCGCGCGGCGGGCGTTTCCGCCGCCTGCATCGGCTCGCTCTCGGAGCGGGACGAGCGGAGCGAGGCCGACCCGGTGGCCGTGACGGCCGCGCGGGCGGTCGCGCGCGGCGCGCGGGTGGACGAGGCGCGGGTGTTCGGCCCGGCGCCGCGCGGGCCGGCGGCCCTGCCCCCCTACCCCTTCCAGCGCCAGCGCTTCGTGCTGCCCGAGACCAGCGAGGCGCTGGACGTGTTCGGCAGCCTGTTCGGCTCCACGCCATCCCATCCCATCCTCGGCCGCAAGGTGAGCCACGGGGTGCCGGAATGGCGGGGCTTCGTGGACGCCGAGGTGGTCCCCTACATCGCGGACCATCAGGTCCAGGACGACATCGTGGTGCCGGGCGCCTCGCTGGCCGAGATGGTGCTCTCCGTGGGGCGGCAGATGTTCGGCGACGGCCCGCTGGCGCTTTCGGACTTCGACGTGCTGCGCCCGCTCACCCTCTCGGACGGCGCCATGCGCGAGGTGTCCACGCGCTTCGACGAGGCGACGCGGCGCTGTGAGATCTGGGCACGGCGTCGTCTCAGCGGCGGCCCCTTCCTGCTCCACGCGGTGGGGCACGTGGCGCCCGCCTCCGGCACCCCGGCGAAGCCGGTCTGGCCCGATCGCGCGCGCCTCGTCCCCGTGACGGGCGCGGAGGTCTATGCCGCCTCCGAACGCTGCGGCCTCCACTACGGGCCAAGCTTCCGCCGCATGGTCTCGCTCGAACGCAACGCCGAGGAGGGCATCGGCCTCCTGGCGCCGGGCACGCTCCCGCTCGGCTGGTTCCAGGACCGGCACGTCATCGACCCCGCCGGCCTCGATGCCGCGCTCCACCCGCTCTCGCTGGATTCGGAACCGATCTATGGCGAGGTCCGCACCCACCTGCCGGTGCGCATCGCCAGCCTGACGGTGTGGCAGCCCGGCGTGCCCATCGTTCACACCATTCTGCGCCGCGCGCGCGAGAACCGCTTCACCGCCGCCGTCGATGTCATCCTGATGGCGGAAGACAAATCCGTGGTGGCGGAGATCAAGGACCTCGTGCTGCGCGACGTGCTGCTCTCGCGGCACGATGACGAGGAGCGCCAGTTCCACCTGGAGCTGGAGCCGCTGCCGCCGGCCGGACACCGCTCCGCCGCCGAGGTGCCCGCGCCGGCGGTGCCGGAAGGCGCCGATGCCCCCGCCCAGCTCCTGCTGCGCGGCTTCGTGCGCTCGCACGTCTACGAGACGGTGCGCGCCCTCGGCACCGACCTCCTGCCGGCCGCCCTCGCCCTCACCGGCGAGATCGACCGGAGCGCCGAGACGCTCCTGTCCAGCCTGCTGGAGCATCTGGCCACACTGGGCCTCGCCGAGGGCGGGGACGCGGGCTGGCAGCTTGCGGAAGCCGAACTGCCGGCCGCGGACGCCGTGTTCCGGACCCTCGCGGCGCGCCACCCGGAGGCGATCGCGGAGATCCGCCTCGCCGCCCATCTCATGGCGACCCTGAAGGACGCCTTGACGCGCGGCGCGCCGACCGCCCCGCCCCCGCCCCTGGCGGAGCTGGCGGAGGCGGACGCCCTCGCCTTCCGCCCGGCGCTCGACGCGCTGGCGCGGACGCTCGACGCGCGGATGAAAGCCGCCGCGCCCTGCCGGCCGCACCTGCTGGTGGCCCGGCCCTGGACGGCGGGACTGGTGCGCGTGCTGCTGCCGCTCGCGCGCTCGGGCCGCGCCCACGTCACCTTTGCCGGCGCCGATGCCACCGCCTTCGAGCGCATCGTGGCCGGGGCCGGCGACGGCACCTTCGCCTTCCTCGATCCCGCCGACGACACCGCGCGCCTCGCGCCGGTGGACCTGGTGGTCGGCCTTGCGGCCGCGCCCCTGTTCGGTGGCGACGTAGAGGAAGCCCGCCGCGTCGCCGGCCGCGCGGCCGGGGCCGAGGTGCTGGTGTCCTGCCCGGCGCCGGACGCCGCCATGGACATCCTGCTCGGCGTCGCCGACGCGCCGCGACGGTGCATCCCCGGCGCCGCCGAGACCGAGGCCATGCTGGCGGAGGCGGGCTGCGGCACGCTCACGCGCAGCGGCACCGGCGCCGCCTGCCTCCTTCAGGGCCGCCTGCCCGCCGCCGAGACGACGGCGGCGGCCGAGCGCCTGCTCGTGCTCGCCACGCCCCGCACCGCCGCCTTCTGCTCCGCCCTCGCGGGCGAAGGCGACATGGTGATCGGCCTCGATGCGCCGCTTCCAGCGAGCGAGCCCGCGCCGCGCACCGTGATCGTGCCGTTCGCCGCGGACGAGGGCCAGGCGCCACGCGCGGCGCTGGCCGGTCACCTTCTGGCGCTAAAGCGCATCCTCGCCTGGGCGCAGGACGGCGGCACGCGGCGCGTATGGGTTCTCACCACCAGTGCGCGCGCGGTTGCGGATGAGGCACTCGATCCGGTGGCGGTGGCGCTCGCCGCCTTCTGCCGGGTGGCCGTGAACGAGCATCCCGGCATTGACCTGCGCCTGCTGGATGCCGAGGCGCTCGCCCCGGAGGCGGCACCGCGCCTGCGCGCCCGCATCCTTGATGCCGGCTGGGAGGCCGAGATCGCCTCCCGCCCCGCGGGCGACTTCGGCCTGCGCGTGCTGCGCGGAACCGCCCGGACCGAAGCCCCGGCGGACGAGGCCCGCCGCGTGCGCCTCCACGTGCCGCAGCAGGGCGTGCTCGCCTCCATGGAATGGATCGCGGAGCCGCGCCTCGCGCCCAAGGCGGGCGAGGTCGAGATCGAAGTGGCGGCCACCGGCCTCAACTTCCGCGACGTGATGCTCGCCCTCGGCGCGCTGGACGACGACATTCTCGGCCCCGGCCTCACCAGCACTTCCCTCGGCTTCGAGTGCGCCGGCACCGTGGTGCGCGTGGGCCCCGGCGTCACCGGGCTGAAGGTGGGCGACATGGTGATGGGCTTCGCGCCCGACGCCTTCGCCACCCACGTGACGGTGCCCGAATGGTACGCCTTCAAGGTGCCGGAAGGCGTGCCGGCCGAGGCGGCGGCGGCCATTCCGGTCGCTTTCGCCACGGCGTGGTTCGCGCTGGTGGAGCGCGCGCGCCTCACGGCGGGAGAAAGCGTGCTGGTCCACGGCGGGGCGGGCGGCGTCGGCCTCGCGGCCGTGGCCATCGCCCTGAGCCGCGGCGCGCGCGTCATCGCCACCGCGGGCACGCCGGAGAAGGCGGCGCTGCTGAAGGCCCTGGGCGTCTCGGCGGTCTACAACTCGCGCGACCTCGCCTTCGCCGCCGACATCGCCCGCGATCACGGCAAGGTGGATGTGGTGCTCAACTCGCTCGCCGGCGACGCCATGGCGGCGAGCCTACGGCTGGTGAAGCCGTTCGGCCGCTTCGTGGAGCTGGGCAAGCGCGACTTCCTCGCCAACACCGCCCTGGGCCTGCGGCCCTTCGCCCGCAACATCAGCTATTTCGGCGTCGATCTCGACCAGCTCCTGGCGCACGATCCGAGCCAGGCCAAGGTGATGATGCGCGACATCGGTGCGGCGTTCGCCTCCGGCGCCTTCGGCCCCATCCCCTACCGGGTAATGGCGGGAGAGGACGTGGAGGAGGCCTACCGCCAGATGCAGGGCGCCCGCCATGTGGGCAAGATCGTGGTGCGCCCCGCCCGCCGCGGGCGTGTGCGGACGGCGGAGCCGCCCGCCCCGGCCTTGCGCGAGGGCGTCCACCTGGTGGTGGGTGGCGCCGGCGGCTTCGGCTTCGAGACCGCCATGTGGATCGCGCAGCGCACCAAGGGCATGGTGGTGGCCGCCTCCCGCGGCGGCGTGCGCGACCCCGAGCTCGTCGCGCGCATGGAGGCCGCCAACGCGGCCGGCGCGCGCATCCTGTCCGCGCAGGTGGATGCGCGCGACCCGGCTGCCCTTTCGGCCCTGGTGGAGCGGCAGGTGGCGCAGCACGGCCCTCTGCGCGGCCTCTACCACACCGCCATGGTGCTGGAGGACGGGCTGATCGCCAACCTCGGCCCGGAGAGCCTTGCCACCGTGCTCGCGCCCAAGGTGGACGGCGTGCTCGCGCTCGATCGCATCACCGAGCGCCACCCGGTGGACCAGTTCGTGGTCTATTCCTCGGCTTCCGCCATGATCGGCAGCCCCGGCCAGGGCGCCTATGTGGCCGCCAACGCCTTCCTGGAAGGCGTGGTGCGCAACCGGCGCCGGCGCGGCCTGCCGGGCCTTTCCGTGGGCTGGGGTGCCATCGCCGACGTGGGCGTCATCGCCAAGGACGAGGCGCTGGGCCAGCGCCTCGCGCGGGCCACCGGCGTCGCCGGCATCACCTCGCGGGAGGGCCTCGCCTATCTCGGCCGGCTGATCGGCCTGGGCGCGGCGGCGCCCGTGGTGAACGTCTACGCCCAGGTGAACGGCAGCGCCATCGCCCGGCAGCTCGCGGTGCTGCGGACACCCACCTTCCCCAACCTGTTCCCCGGCGCCGCCCAGAGCGCCATCGGCGAGAGCGAGGACCTCAAGGACCGCATCGACGGCAAGACCGAGGAGGAGGCCCAGGAGATCCTCGACGCCGTGCTCGCACGCGAGATCGCGGCCATCCTGCGCCTGCCGCTGGACGCGGTGAACGCCGACGCCGTGCTCGCCGACCTCGGCATGGATTCGCTCATGGCCCTGGAGCTGCGCCTGACGCTGGAGAAGAAGTTCGCCCTGGAGCTGCCCCTCCTCTCCATCGGCAGCGGGCGCACGCTCGGCGATCTCACGCGGGTCGCCATCGCCAGCCTGCGCGGCGCCGACACCGCCGCCACGGCCGACGAACCGGCCCCCGCGCCGGAGCGCGCGGTGGCCGGAGCACGCCGGGCATGACCGGGCGCGGCACGCTTTCGGAGGACGAGCTCGCGCGGCTGATGGCCGACATGCGGGTGCGCCCTCCCCAGGCGGCCCGCGCCCCTGCGGCCGCACGGCCAGTGGCCGGAGGCGAGGCCTCGCGGGCCGCCCTCGTCTCGTTCGCCACCCTGCCCCGCGTCACCGAACTGCGCGACCAGGCCCTCGCCGCCCAGATGCTGGGCCTCGAAAACCCCTACCACCGCATGCACGAGGTGCGGGCGGGCGCCCTGTCCCGCATCGCCGGGCGCGAGATCGTCAACTTCGCCTCCTACGACTATCTCGGCCTGAATGGTGATCCCCGCATCACCCGGGCGGTGTCGCAGGCGGCGGCGGAATGGGGCACCAGCGTCTCCGCCAGCCGACTCTCCGCCGGCGAGCGGCCCGCCCATCACGCCCTGGAGCAGGCGCTGGCCACGCTCTACGCGGCCGAGAGCGCGCTCGTCTTCGTCAGCGGCCACGCTACCCCGCTCGCCGTGCTGCCGACCCTGCTGGGGCCGAAGGACCTCATCGTCCACGACGCCCTCATGCACAATTCGGTGGTGCTGGGCGCCCAGCAGTCCGGCGCCGCGCGGCGCAACTTCCCCCACAACGACCTCGACGCCCTCGAAGCCATGCTGGCCCGCGACCGCGACCGCTTCGAGCGCGTGCTCATCGTTTCCGAGGGGCTGTTCTCCATGGACGGCGACGGGCCGGACCTCGAGCGCCTCGTGGCCTTGAAGGAGCGCTTCGGCTGCTGGCTCATGATCGACGATGCCCATGGCCTGGGCGTGCTCGGCGCCACCGGCCGCGGCATCGCGGAGCATGCGGGCGTCGATCCCCGCAGGGTGGACATCTGGTTCGGCACCCTTTCCAAGACGCTGGTGAGCTGCGGCGGATACATCGCCGGCCCGGCCGTGCTCACGGCCTATCTGAAGGCGCTGGCGCCGGGCATGGTCTATTCCGTCGGCATGCCGGTGCCCGTCGCCGAGGCGGCGCGCACCGCGCTCTCCATCCTGCGCGCGGAGCCGGAGCGCGTGGCGCGGCTCCAGGCTAACAGCCGCCGCTTCCGCGACCGTGCGGCGGCAGCGGGCTTCGACACGGGCGCCGCCTGGGGCGCAGGCATCGTGCCGGTGATGGTGGGCGACGCGCTGCGCACGGTCACGCTGGCGCAGCGGCTGCTGGAGCGGGGCGTCAATGCCTTCCCGGTGCTGCCGCCGGGGGTGCCGGAGCACTCCGCGCGCCTGCGCTTCTTCATCTCAGCCGCGCACCAGCCGGGCCATATCGACACCGCCATCTCGGCCCTCGCCGAAGAGGGCGCCAAGCTCGGCCTCGGCCGCGCCTGAGGTTATCAGCCCGGCTCTTTGACGAGCACCGAGCCCGCTTCGCCCCCTCCCGCGCGCGGCCATCAGCGGGCGCGGGCGACGACGGCCTCCACCGCGCCCAGCCACGCCTCGAATGCCGCATCCCAGCCGATGGCCGCGCGGCGGGCAGAGAGCCCCTCCCGCAGCCGCACGCGCAACGCCTCGTCCCGCGCCAGCCGCGCCACCGCGGCGGCGAGGCCTTCGGTGTCGGATGGCGGGAACAGAAGGCCGGTCGTCCCCTCCGCGATCTGGTCCGGCAGCCCGCCCGCGCGCGGGGCCACCACAGGCAGCGCGCTGGCCTGCGCCTCCAGCACCGCGAGGCTCGCATTCTCATGCCGCGAGAGGGTGGCGCAGGCGTCGCCGTTGGCGAGGAGGGCCGGCATCCGCGCGCGCGGCACGGCCCCCAGCAGGTGGCCGTGGGAAAGGTCCCGCGCCAGCATCGCTTCCACCCGTGGCCGCAGCTCCCCCTCCCCCGCCACGACCACCGCGAGCCCATCGCCGAGCAGGCGGCCGAGGCGCGGCAGGGCCTCGGCCCACTGCGCCCAGCCCTTGTCCGGCGTGAGCCGGCCCACGATGAGAAGCACGAAGCGCGCATCGAGCCCCGGCAGGCCCCATTCCTCCCGCCAATAGCCCGCGCGGCGCAGCGCCGGGGTGAAAAGAGAGGTGTCGGCGCCGTTGAACGGCCCGCACACGCCGTTGGCGAGCCCCGCCCCTTCCAGGCGCCGCAGCATGGCCGCGCCCGGCACCAGGGTGGCGTCATAGCGATTGAACAGCGCCGCCACCGCCCGCCAGCCCAGGGCCGAAAGCCAGCGCGGGCGCCGTTCTCCCACCACATAGTCCACGAACGGCGTATGGAAGAAGGCAATGACGGGGATGCCATGGCGCCGGGCGAAGGCGCCGGCCGGCACCCGGAGCAGGCCCAGCGCCAGCCGGTCCGGCTCGTCCACATGGATGACATCGGGACGGAACGCCGAAAGCGCGCGCTCGATCTCCCTCTGGGCGGCGCGCAGCGGGTTGCGATCCCCCGGAACGCCGCCGAACGGCGCGCTCGACAGCGGGACATGGACGATGCCCGGCGGCACCAGGCCGGGCGGGATCTCCCGGCCCGGCCGGGGCGCGAGCAGGAGCACCGCGTGCCCGGCGGCGGCCAGCCGCGTCAACCGCTCGTGCACGCTCACCGCCACCCCGTCCAGCACCGGCAGGTAGCTGGAGGCGAGGATCGCGATCCTCATGCCTCCCGCGCCCGTGGCGCCGCGCCGGTGCCGGAGGCCGCAGCGCCATAGAGGGCGAGCACGTCGTCCGCCATGTCGGCCTCGGTGCGCGTGTAGCGCGTGGCGGCGCTCATGCGCGGCGCGAGGGCGGGATCGTCCGTGAAGCGGCGCAGGACCGCCGCCAGCGCCTCGGCATCCCCGCGCCGGAAGGCGAAGCCGTTGACGCCCTCGTTCACGAATTCCGTCATGCCCGGCACGTCGGAGACCACCACCGGCGTATGGGTGGCGAGCGCCTTCAGCAGCGTGAGCGGTCCGTTCTCGTACCAGAGGGACGGCAGCACCAGCACGTCCAGCCCGGCCATCACCGTAGCGGTGTCGGCGGGATCGAATAGGCCGCGAAAGCGCACCGGCATGCGCTCCGCCACCGCCCGAAGGTCGCGCGCATAGTCCGGCGCGAGCTGCTCGGAACCCCAGATATCGAGGGTGGCCGAGCCCGGAGGCAGGGCGCGCAGCGCCTGCAGCACCAGGTGCGGCCCCTTGTGGGAGAGCAATTGCCCGATGAACCCCAGCCGCAGCGGCCCCGCCGGGCGCGCCGGCTTCGGCCGCCGGTCGATCTCGATGCCGAAATTGCTGCGCACGAGCCGGGTGGGCGCGCCCTGGGCACGGAACGCGTTTTCCAGGAAGGCGGTGGGGGCGATGGCGGCGCGGTAATGCGCCATGGCGGCGAGCATGACCTGCGGCCGGCTCAACACCGCGCGCGCATCCGCCCCCCCGGAGAAAAGCAGGAACGGCGCGAACCGCGTGAACGCCCAGGCGCATGCATCCCGGAGCGCGGGATGGCCGAGGGCCCGCCAGAAGGGCGAGAAGGGCTGCTCCTGGCTGCGCAGGGTAAGGCCACAGCGCATGCAGTTGAGCCGCGATGCGTCGGGCCCCCCGCAGGCCCCGCCGTGGGCCTGCTCCAACATGCCCGTGAGGCAGATGTTGAAGAAGTCCGTGAGGGTCGCGAACACGGGGATTGCGAGGCTCGCCGCCACCTGCGGCAGCACGGCGGTGAAGTTGGCGAGGTGACACACGTGCACCACGTCCGGCGCGATCCTCCGCAGGAGGGCGGCGAGCAACGGGGCGAGCGAAGGCTGGTCATAAGCCTCGCGCACGTTTCGCGGCGGGTGGCGGTTGCCGTCGATGCGCAGCACGCGGATGCCGGCGTGGACGTAGCTCTCCACCTCTCGCGCCTGGGGCGGCTCACCCGCCTCGCGGGCGGTGACGACCACCACCTTGTGCCCGCGCGCGACGAACGCCCGCGCCAGGGCGAGGGTGTAGAACTCCGTGCCGTAGACGTGATCCGGATAGAAGGCATGGACGAACAGGGCGATGCGGAGCGCCCGGCCGGCCTTCAGCCCCATGTCGTGATCGGGAAACGTGCGCATGAGCCCCAGGGTGAAGGTCCGGCCGGGCGATGTCGCGGCATGGACGACACGCGGCCCCGGTCCGGATTCGATGCTCCGATGGAGTGCCGCGGCAGTTTCCGGGATGACGCAATGTAATTCAAGCAGATCATTCCGCCCGCGTAGCACGCCACGATGAAGCGCCCGCGACGGCGGACCTCGCACATGGCGAGCCTGTCCCCTGCGCCCTCCTCCTTCCGGCCGCGCACCTTCGGCTGCCCCCTCCCCTGCGTTCCCCCATCGGAGGGGCCACCGAAGCCTTAGCTCCCGCCAGTGGAACGAGCACCCTTTGCAATGTTCAGCGCCGCCGGACCCCGCGCTATGAATGACACAACAGTTTTCATGCGAATGGGGGTCATGATGGCACTGGACCCTGTAATACAGGCGGAACAGAAAGATATCGTACTGGCTCCGCCTTTGGATCTATCAAGCATCCTGGGCACCTCGTTCGGGGATATCATGAGCGTCTCGTCCATCGAGCAGCTCCTGGCCAGCCTCGCCTTCACCCAGAGCCCGAACGACAACGGCATGGGCATTGGCCTCAATGCTTCAGCCGATGCCGTTGGCACGGATACTTTCACCTCCCTCGACATCTCTCTTGAGCTGGAAACCTATTCATGGGGCGCGCTGGCCATCGGCCACGCCTCCCTGCAAGCCCTGGCGCTGGGCAACGAGGGCGACGCCCTGCTCGCCCAGACCGATTGCGCCCTCGACTTCACCGGCGCGGACCTCATCCTCGTCATCAATCAATCGCAGTATGGCAGCGGTGCGTTCGGCGACTCCGTCTGGACCGCTTCCACCACCGATGTCGTCTTCCTCGCCATCGACATCGCCGGGCTCGCGCCCGTGAACGGTCCGCTGCTGATGGAGATGGATTACGAGACCGCCATGTGCCAGCTGCCGGGGCTCATCTCCGGCAATCTGGCGCAATACAACGTCGACAATGTCGCCCAGGGCGACGACAGCATGGTCACCGTCGATGTGACCAACCTCGCCGTGGAGGACCGCCTCTCCAGCACCTATGCCGCGCTCACCGCCGCCGTCGACTATGAGCGCGACTGTGGCTGCGGGAATGGCGGTGACGGCGGCGACCCTGGTGGCGGCGATCCCGGCGGCGGTGATCCCGGTGGCGGCGATCCCGGCGGCGGCGACCCCGGCGGCGGCGACCCCGGAGGCGGCGATCCCGGCGGCGGCGACCCCGGCGGCGGCGACCCCGGCGGCGGCGACCCCGGAGGCGGCGATCCCGGCGGCGGCGACCCCGGCGGCGGCGACCCCGGCGGCGGCGATCCCGGTGGCGATGGTGGCGGTGATGAAGGCGACGGCGGCGACCCGCCCGGCGGCGGCGGCGCGTTCCCGGTCGATCCCGGCGTGGATCCTCCCGCCGATCCCGGCATTCCCTTCGAGCCCGGTGACGGCGGGTCCCTGGGCGGGTCGGGTGATCCGACCACGGCGCCCGGCGGTGGCAGCACCGGTGGCTCCGGCTCCAGCGGCGGGTCTCTTGGGGGCGGGTCGCTTGGGGGCGGCGGTGCGCATGGCTTGCCCCAGGCGCACTTCACCGGGCCGACGAGCTGGGTGTGGACCGACGCCTTCTTCACCACCTTCTCGGCGCGGTTCTGCGCGGGCGCGCACCCGGAGCTGCGCCTTGCAGGCGGCGATTCCAGTACCCCGACCGCCCAGGACTTGAGCGAAGCGATCGGGAGGCCCGACCTCCATCTGATCGACATCAACTTCTGGAGCTAGAGCAATTCCAGCGAAAGTGTGCAGCGGTTTCGCGCCAGGAATTGCGACAGAGCTCGGATTCAGAGCAATTCCAGCGAAGCGGGTACCGCTTCGCTCGAAGAAAATGCGTGGCCTCGACAGCCTGGAGCGATTGCCGCGAGCCGATGCGAGCGACAAGCGCTCCAGCAGTCGTTCGGACAAGGCGGCAGCCGGCGCGCGGAAAGCCCCCCGCGCCGGCTCCGCATCTGCCGCCCCGGCGAGTGGGCGATGCCTGGCGCGCGCCTCTCCGGGAACCTCCATCGCATCCTGCGCATCACGCGTCGCGCCGGCTCGAAGGCCGGGCAAAAGGCCGTCCGCCGAGGGATGGCGCTGGGGCACTCCACCAGCAGGTTGGGCGCATATGGAGTAATGTACAGATTGCTCCTTCCCTCTACTTCCTTCGCCCCGGAAACGCTCCTTGGGTGAGTAAAGCGTAATCCCGCGTTTCTCTGCACTGTGCATCCGCTAAAATGCTGCAGGCACTAGACTGAGAGACGCGCCATGTCATCCGCATATGCTTCGACGTTCAGTCAGAACATGTCGGTCGTGCAGACCGGGAGCGGGTCCGGGGGCGACACCAGCTCGCAGGATCTGACGTCCATCTCCCTCGCGGTCGCGACCGGGCCCGCCACCCCCACCCACGAGGAGGGGATGGCGGTTCAGCTATCGGGCGAGGCCTTCGCCGCGGGCGAGAACACTCTCGCGACCGCGGCCGTGGACGTCGTGGTGGCGGGCGACGCGCAGGTGCAATCGGCCTACGCCGTCGGCGAGTTCTCCGCCTGGGGCCAGGATACGGCCAGCGCCTATGCCACGGCATCGAGCGCCGGCGCCATCATCGGCGACGCCGACCATACTTTCAGCCTCAGCTACACGGCGACCTTCTCCAGCCAGGACCAGGCGTCGTCCGAATGGTCGGCTACCTCCCTCACCGAGCTGTTCGCGCTCGATATCGACGGCATTCCGGGAATCGCCTTCGAGGACACCACCGCGACCGGCACCGCGCCCCCAACGGAGGCGCCGGCCGCCGCCGAGCCGCAGCCAACGTCTCCCGCGTGCGGATGCGGCGCTCCAGACGGCTGGGACATCACGGTGGAGGGAAATCTCGCCTTGTTCGACATCTCGGCCGTCGCGGTGGGCGACAACAGCCTCACCCTCGTGGACTTTTCCGCCCTGACCGTCGAGGACCAGCTCTCGAGCGTGTCGGTCGTGGTCACCGGCGCCATCGGTTGAAGCGGCACGGCACAAGCACACGGCCGCCTGGCAGCACTATCATACGCTCCCATTGCGGAGCACTCCACCAGAACGATACCCTTGGGTGAATGAAATATACTCCGTTGGTTTAGTCATCCGGTTGCTCTTTTGACCTCAGACCACGGAAAAACTACTTTCTCGATGTCGGCGAAATGCTCGACATCTTCGCAATGGAGACGAACATGTCCAACGATCCTTGGAACGGCGGCCACGGCGGTCATGACAATGGCGACTTCAACTGGAACCTCGATGTGACCTACGACTTCGCGTCGTATGTCGACATCAACTTCGACACCACGACCACCTATGAGAGCTCGTTCGATCCGTCGGTGAACTTCGACATGTGCATCGACATCAGCGGCAACTTCGCCGGCTTCAACGTCGACGTGCAGGCCGTGGGCGACAACGGCGCCACCGAGGTGAACCTCGCCGTCGTGACGACCGAGGAGTTCTCCAGCATCGCGCTGTCGGGCTACTCCGCGGTCGCCTGATTGCCGCACGAAGACGGCAACATATTCAGTTTCCAGTTGCCTGGGAGCCCTGGGGCCGCCGCCCCCAGGGCTCCTTTTTACTTTTTCGCCGCGTTTTTGCTCTGGTGGTACTTTCGCGCCTCCATATCTTGCACCGCACCATCTTAGACATACCGATGACTTCCCGGCACCGCCCGGAGGGGAAAGCGTCACTCCCGTTTTTCGCATTGCAGCAATAACATAGCTGATAGTGAAGCAATCGCGCGACAATCTACCCCTTGAGTATTACGAACATACACCCCCCTCGACTGAACGGCTGCCGCCCCATGTGGGCTGTTGTTTGGCGTACTCTGCGGCATTTAAGGTTTCACCCACTCCATCCGAACAATGGATCGGAAAACGGGAGAGTGGGTCATGTCGACAGCTATAAAGATTTCTCGACTGGTAATCGGGTCATCGTCCACGACTTCCACGTTGGATTCAGCCTCGGCATCCACGCTCGCAAGTCCGCTGAGCATCAACACGGCGACGAGCGCGCTCGCGCTCACCGCGGCCACCGTTCCGCCCTCCTACCAGCTCGTCAGCCTCACCTCCGGCAACGACACCTATGAACTTACCGCCTCCGGGCGGTTCAAGATCCAGGGCCTCGCCGGCAACGACATCATCACCGTGCGGGCGGGCACCGACGGCGGCGACTATCTCGATGGCGGCGCCGGCAACGACACCCTGACCGGCGCCGAGAGCGACGACGTGCTCGACGGCGGGGCCGGCACCGACAAGCTCTACGGCGGCGCGGGCAACGACCTGCTACGCGGCGGCGCGGGCGGCGACACCCTCGTCGGCGGCGACGGCATCGACACCGCCGACTATTCCACCTCCTCCGCCGCCGTCACCATCACGCTCAGCCTCAATCCCACCCTCGTCGCGCGCGGGGCCGGCGGCGATGCCACCGGCGACACCCTCCAGGGCATCGAGAACCTCATCGGCTCGGCCTATAACGATGTGCTCTCGGGCAACGGCCTCGACAACGTGCTGATCGGCCTGCTGGGCAACGATGTGCTGCGCGGGAACGACGGCGACGACACCCTGATCGGCGACACCATCATCGACCAGGACGGCAACGGCGTTCCCGATGACGACGACGGCGACGGCATCCCCGACGGGGTGAACACCACCGTCGCCGGCGGCAACGACACCCTGGACGGCGGCGCCGGCAATGACCGCCTGTTCGGCGGCGGCGGCAACGACACCCTGCTCGGCGGCTTCGGCAACGATGCCCTCTATGGCGGCATGGGCGACGACCTGCTCAGCTCCGGCGACGGCGACGACGTGCTCGACGGCGGCGACGGCGACGACCAGCTCCTGGCCGGCTTCGGCAACGACACCCTGCTTGGCGGTGCCGGCAACGACATGCTCAACGCCTCGAGCGGCGATGACTACCTTTCCGGCGGCGACGGCGACGACGACCTCAACGCCGGCGACGGGGCCGACCAGCTGTTCGGCGACGCCGGCAACGACAAGCTCATGGGCGGCAGCGGCGACGACCAGCTCCACGGCGGCGCCGGCAACGACACCCTCGACGGCGGCAGCGGCGCGGACCTTCTGGACGGCGGCGACGGCATCGACACCGCGGACTACTCGGCCGGCGGACCGGTGGGCGTGGACCTTACCGCCAACGCCGGCTCGGGCGCGGCCGCGGGCGACACCTTCAACTCCATCGAGAACATCATCGGCTCGGCGGGGAACGACATCCTGGCGGGCGACGCCGGCGACAACACCCTCACCGGCGGCGGCGGGGCGGATACCCTGGTGGGCCAGGGCGGCATCGACACGGCGGATTATTCCCGCTCCGCCGCGGCCGTCACCATCCAGCTCAACGCCACCGACGCCGATCCCACCGCCGCCGGCACCGGCCTCGGCGGCGACGCGGAAGGCGACACCCTGATCCTCATCGAGCGCCTGATCGGCAGCGCCTTCGCCGATACCTTCATTGGCAGCGCGCGCGCCGACATCTTCATGGGCGGCGCCGGCGCCGACATCCTCAACGGCAACGGCGGCGCGGACACCGCCGAATATTCCTCTTCCGCCGCGGGCGTGACGGTGACGCTCGATGCCCTCGCCACCACCACCGGCATCGGCGGCGACGCCGAGGGCGACCAGCTCACCAGCATCGAGAACCTCATCGGCTCGGCCTTCGACGACGTGCTGATCGGCGGCGCCGGCGCCAACCGTCTCGACGGCGGGGCCGGCAACGACCGCCTGGTCGGCGGCCTGGACGCCGACCGGCTGATCGGCGGCGCGGGCATCGACACCGCCGACTACTCGGCCTCTTCCAGCGCCGTCGGCGTCGCCCTCTTCGCCAGCGACGACCCCAATGTGGTTACCACCGGCGCGGGCGGCGACGCCCAGGGCGACCAGCTCAGCCAGATCGAGAACCTCATCGGCTCGGCCTTCAACGACACGCTCCAGGGCAGCGCCGTGGCGAACCGCCTGGAGGGGGGAGCCGGCAACGACACCCTGCGCGGCCAGGGCGGCGCCGACATTCTGATCGGCGGCGACGGTACCGACACCGCCAGCTATTCGACGTCCGCCGCCGGTGTCACCGTCTCCATCAGCGCCACCGCCACCACCATCGGCTCCGGCGGCGATGCCGAGGGCGACCAGCTCACCGGCATCGAGAGTCTCACCGGCTCGGCCTTCAACGACACCCTCATCGGCAGCACCGCCGCCAACCGCCTGGAGGGCGGCGCCGGCAACGACACGCTGCGCGGCGGCGCCGGGGCCGACGTGCTGGTGGGCGGCGACGGCATCGACACCGCCGACTACTCCACGTCCTCCGCCGCCGTGACGGTGACGCTTACGGCCAATCCCGCCCAGGCCACCATCGGCAGCGGCGGCGACGCCCAGGGCGACCAGCTCAACACCATCGAGAACATCATCGGTTCCGCCTTCAATGACACCCTCGTCGGCAGCACGGGCGACAACAAGCTCGTCTCCGGCGCGGGCAACGACGTGCTGCGCGGCGGCAGCGGCAACGACGTGCTGGTGGCCAACGGCGCCGGCTCGAAGACCCTCTACGGCGAGGGCGTCACCGACGGCGGCACGGCGGGGGTGGACACCTTCAAGATCCTCGCCGGCACCAACCTCATCGCCGGATACCAGACGGGCGAGGACGTCTACGTCAACAGCCTCACCCAGACGCCCAACCTGGTTCAGGTGTACGGCAGCTCCGATCCGACGCTGGCGGTGCGCCTCGTGGGGAGCACCCACACCACCTACGTGATCGTGGGTTCCCTCACCGACCTCGCGGCGGCCCAGACGGCGGCCACCACCTTCGTCCAGAACGACCTGTTCGTGGACTCCGGCCTCATCGCCTGAAGCAAGGCCTGCGCAAGAGGGAGGACAGGTCATGTCGCGACGGGATCGCAGCGGGCCGGGTGGACGCGCCACCGAGCTCGACTTCGCCATGGAGCAGTGCCGCCGGTCGGCCGGCACGCTCCTCCTTTTCAGCCTGGCCATCAATCTGCTGATGCTGGCCTCGCCGCTCTACATGCTCCAGATCTACGACCGCGTGATGGTGACGGGCAGCATCAATACGCTGGTGCTGCTCACCATCCTCACCGCGGCGGCGATGCTGCTGATGGGGCTGCTGGATGCCCTGCGCGCCGTGCTCGCGGTGCGCATGAGCTCCTGGCTCTCCGACCGGCTCGGGCCGGTCTACCTCGCCCACTGCGTCCGGGCGCGGCTCATGGGCGACAGCGGCGGGGCGCAGCCCCTGCGCGACATCACGCAGATCCAGAACTTCATCGCCTCGCCGGCCCTCACCGTCTTCTTCGATGCGCCGTGGTCGCCGGTGTTCCTGGCGCTCATCTGGATCCTGCATCCGGCGCTGGGCGTGCTGGCGGTGTCATCGGCCGTGATCCTGCTGGCGCTCGGCCTCGCCAACGAGGCCACCACCCGCGGCGCCACGGCGGCGGCGAACCAGGCCCAGATCAACGCCACCCTCCAGGCGGAAACCGTGATCCGCAACGCCGAGGTGGTGCGGGCCATGGGCATGCTGCCCGCGCTCACCGATCGCTGGCGGGCCGCCAACGACGCGAGCGTGAGCGCCTCCCAGGCAGCGGGCGAGCGGTCGAGCTTCATCATCGGCATCACCAAGTTCGCCCGCCTGTTCATGCAGTCGGCGGCGCTCGGCCTCGGTGCCTACCTGGTGCTGAAGGGCGAGCTCTCCGGCGGCGCCATGATCGCCTGCTCCATCCTGCTCGGCCGGGCGCTGGCGCCGGTGGAGATGGCCATGGGCAGCTGGCGCAACTTCTCCGTGGCGCGGCTGGCCTTCCACCGGCTGAAGTCGCGCCTGCATGCGACGCCGCAGGAACGCCGGCGCCTCGCCCTGCCCACGCCTACCGGCATCGTCGCGGTGAACGCGGTCACCTACACCCCGCCGGGCGGCCGCCCGGTGCTTCACCAGGTCTCGTTCCAGGCGAAGCCGGGCGAGGCCATCGCCATCGTCGGCCCCTCGGCCAGCGGCAAGAGCACCCTGTGCCGACTGCTGGTGGGCGTGGCGCGGCCTTCGGGCGGGGAGGTGCGCCTCGACGGCTCCGACCTCACCCACTGGGACCCCGAGCAGCTCGGGCGCTATCTCGGCTACCTCCCGCAGGACACCGAGCTGTTCCCCGGCACCGTGCGCGAGAACATCGCCCGCATGAAGGGCGGCGACGAGACGGCGGTGATCGAGGCGGCCATGCTCGCCCACGCCCACGAGATGATCCAGCGCCTGCCCAACGGCTACGACACGCCGGTGGGCGACGGCGGGCACCGCCTCTCCGGCGGCCAGCGCCAGCGCATCGGCCTCGCCCGCGCGGTGTACGGCGTGCCGCCCCTCATCGTGCTGGACGAGCCCAACGCCAACCTCGACCAGCAGGGCGAAGCCGCCCTCTCGGCCGCCATCGAGGAGATGAAGCGCCGCGGCTCGACGCTGCTCATCGTCGGCCACCGCCCCTCCACCATCGTGCAGGCCGACAAGATCCTGCTGCTGCGCGACGGCCGGGTGGAGGCGTTCGGCCCCCGCGACGAGGTGCTGAAGCGCCTGCGGTTCGTGGCATCGAGCCCGGCGCCGGCCGCGGCCCCCGCTCCGAGCCCGGCCGAACGCATCACGCAGGCGGACATGCCGGCCATGGGGCCGGCGTCGTGAACCGCCGGCGCCGTCCAAGCATCATGAGGAGGCATCCCATGTCCCAGTCTCTGACCGTGCTCGACGAACCGAAACAGGGCCGGACCTCGCCACCCCCGGGCGCGGAAGGCGCCCTGCGGGAAGCGCTGCGCGCGCCCACCGTCGTCGGCGTTCTGCTGATTATCGTGTTCCTGGGCGGGTTCCTGCTGTGGGGGCTGTCGGCCCCGCTCGCCGGCGGCGCGGTGGCTTCCGGCGTCATCAGCCCCGACGGCAGCCGCCGCACCATCCAGCATCTCGAAGGGGGCATCATCGCCGACCTGAAGGTGCGCGATGGCGACCAGGTGCAGGCGGGCCAGCCGCTGGTGCTGCTGGAGCGCGTGCAGGCGGAAACCACGCTGAACGCCCTGCTCAACCAATATTACACGCTGATCGCCATGCAGGCGCGCCTGCGCGCCGAGCTGGCCGACCAGCCGGAGATCCTCTTTCCCGACGAACTGATGAACGCGCGGGCGGGCGCCGACCTCGCCTCCATCGTGCGCGGGCAGCGCGTGGTGTTCGAGAGCCGGCGCGTCTCGCTCCAGAGGCAGCGGGAGATCCTGCAGCAGCGGATCGAGCAGTCGCTGCACCAGATCAAGGCGCTGGAGGCCCAGGCCGCGAGCGCGCAGGTCCAGCTTCTGCTCATCTCCGAAGAGCTCGAGGGCAAGCGCGTGCTGCTGGAGAAGAACCTCATCCGCAAGCCCGAGCTGCTGGCCCTGGAGCGCGCGCGGGCCGACATCGAGGGCCGGCGGGGAGAGTATCTCGGCATGATCGCCCGCGCCCGCCAGCAGATCGGCGAGACCCAGGTCCAGCTTCTCTCCCTGGACGCGGAACGCGGCAACGATGTTTCCGAGCAGCTCGACAAGGTGCGCGTGGAACTGGCGGGCGTGATGGAGCGCCTGCAGGCGAGCCGCGACGTGCTCGCCCGCACGGTGGTGACGGCCCCCATCAGCGGCACCATCGTGAACCTGCGCTTCAAGACGCTCAGCGGCGTCATCCGCCCCGGCGAGGCCATCCTCGACATCGTGCCGGACAGCGAGCGCCTGCTGATCGAGGCGCGCGTCTCGCCGGTGGACATCGACGTGGTGCACCAGGGGCTGCCGGCGCAGGTGCACCTCACCGCCTTCTCGCGCTACGCCCTGCCCCGCATCGACGGCGTGGTCACCTCGGTCTCGGCGGACCGGCTGGTGGACCAGGGCACCGGCCAGGCCTACTTCCTCGCCCGCGTGGAAGTGGACCGCGGCGAGCTCGACCGCCTCAAGAGCGTGGTGGAGCTGCAGCCGGGAATGCCGGCGGAAGTACTGATCGTAACCCAGGAGCGGACATTCGTGGATTACCTCCTGGAGCCCATCCGCGACACGCTGAGGAGAAGCTTCAGGGAGGTATGAATGTAGATTTTCAGATACAACCGATGGCGACAAATATAGATAGCTAAGTTCCACTTACGTTTATAATACGACTCAAAATTCGGTTGTATTTGCTCTCAAAGTGCGCCACATATGGCGTATATACCGAAACGTAAGCCCTTCGACGCCATCGCGATACCACGTACTTGAGTAGCGCGCGAGGCATAAAAAGCAGTTATCTAAATTACCTACATGCTTACGAATACTAAGTTTGTGACAGTATCCACCAAAATAATAACAAAGAGAGCCGCAGACCAGCCATCCCGGCCCAAGGCGTCATAAGTACCCTCCGGTGCCGGGGGCAGTTTTCGAAGGCTCTGCGCGAAGTGCTCAAGATGGACATTCGGTGGGCGATGGGAGCCTCGGGAGGAGTGTCCCGCAGGCTGTCGGACCACCCGCGAGCCATGAGGCGGAGGTCGTCATGCACACGGGTATCGGGAAACTTCAGGGGAACATGTGTCTGATGCTGATCGATGATCTCCCCTTGCGGCGAGCCAGCATCAGAAGACTTCTGGAAGACTGGGCGGCGGAGGACGAGCTACAGCTGGAGACCATCGAGCCCGACAGCGTCGGGGCCGACCTCTCCGATATGGAGGTGCAGCTCATCGTCTTCAACATCGGCGGCGCCTCTCTCGCCGCCCCGGCGCTCAAGGCCCGGGTCGACACCCTGCGCCAGGTGCTGCCGCAGGTGCCCCTCGTCGTCATTTGCGACAATGACGACGTGAACGAGGTGGTGGACGTGCTCAAGGCGGGCGCCAGCGGCTTCATCTGCGCCCGCATCGCCCCCCCGGTGGTGTTCCAGGCCCTCCGCTTCATCATGGGTGGCGGCGTCTACTTCCCCGCCAACGCGCTGCTGCGAGCCAACGACATCGACCGCAGCGACGACTGGTCCCGCGCCCGCGGCCCGCGCGATCCCAATTACTGCGCCAACCTCACCGCGCGGCAGAACTCGGTGCTGCGCCTGCTCCAGAAGGGCTATTCCAACAAGCACATCGCACGGGAGCTCTCCATGTGCGAGTCCACGGTGAAGGTCCATGTCCGCCAGATCATGCGGAAGCTCGGGGCCTCCAACCGCACCCAGGCCGCCCTCTGCGGCATCGAGCAGGGAGGCGCCGGCGAGGCGCAGACCGACACCCGCCTCACGGCGGAAGCCGCCCACTCCCCCCTCCTTCTCTAGGCGCCCCTCGGGCGCCACTGGCCTGAAGCATCCTCGGGCAAAGCAGATGCCGGCACGCGCGGGGGCGTGCGGTGCGCGCGAAAGCTCAGCGATACCTTCCGGCACTTCCGCTAGCCGGCACGCCCGGCATTGGCAGCGGCGCAGACAGCTCCCGAATTCCACGCCCGACGCGCCGCCCCATCGCGAATGCGGTGCCCATTCCCACACCATCGACCATCCGCCGCGCTCCGCCGGGTCGTTGGCGCGCGCGACGCCGCGCGGGCGCGACACCCGCCGAGCCCGGCCCGGCGGGAGCGAGCGAACCGGGCAAGGCCACTGATAGTATAATTCGCGAATGACCCGACCTTCCTACGCGTAAAGGTGAGTCATTCGTCAGGCCAAATTGTTGATTAGGCTGTTCCTGAATATCATTCCTATAACTCTCTTCGGCCCTTGAGAGGAACTCTCGAAGAACATCGCGCGGCGTGCGATGTCGGGGGCTGCGGCGAGGAGGATCCAATGCTCAGGTGCCGCCTTGTCCATTCTCGTCCCAGCGGAGCCCAGATCGGTCCTCGTGGCAGACGCCCTCTGCCTCAGACGCGAGGGGACATTGCGTCTCCTGCGCGAATGGGCGGATGCGCGCGGGGTGACGCTTCATCCCTGCGATCCCGCCGCCACGGGAAACCACGAAACGACCGCCGGCCCCGGCCAGCGGTGGGTGCTGGGCATCCTCAACCTGGGCGGCCTTTCGGTGGACGAGCGCACCGCGACGCGGTGGATCGGCAGCCTTCTTTCCCGTCTTCCCGACACGCCGCTGGTGGTGCTCTCGGACCGGGACGACGATGCGGAGGCCGTGCGCGCCCTGCGGATGGGCGCGCGGGGCTTCATCCACACCGGCACCGCGCCCGAGGTGGCCATGAACGCCCTGTCCTTCATCATGGGCGGCGGCACCTTCTTTCCGCCGGGGGCGCTCATCGCGCAGTCCCGCAGGCCGGGCATCTCGGGCCGGCTGTTCGGGCGGCGGCGGCCGCGCGCGAAGGGATCGGCCGAGAGCCTCGCCCTCCCCGGCACCCATTGCGCGACCGCTGAGGACGGGAGCCCCGGGGATGCCGCGCCGCGGCAGCTTCAGCGCCGCAAGGTTTGACTCCCGCCCTCCTTACCGCTATGTGCCCCCTATCGGGGAGTAGCCACCGCCGTTGAGCGGGGTCGCGTCAACACACTCGCGCCGGTGCGGAACGGAAGCATCGGAGCGTGGCGCGTCCAGCCGAAATCCCTCGGCCCGGCAAGACCGTCGTGAACCACGCATCCTCCCGGACGGGGTGTGTCGGCACGCGGTCAAGATCGTCCGCCGGACCTCGATTCATGTCTCCTTTCGCCATCGCCGCGCTTGCCTTCAGCATGTCCGTGGACGCCTTCGTCGTCTCGGTGGGCCGCGGGGCCGCCCTGGGCCGCCCGCGCTATTCCGAGGCGCTGCGCACCGGCGCCGTGTTCGGCTTCGTGGAGGCGCTGACGCCGCTCATCGGCTGGGCCGCCGGCGTCGCCGCCAGCCGCTATGTGGAGGCGGTGGACCATTGGATCGCCTTCGGCCTGCTGGGCGCCGTGGGCCTGCACATGATGTGGGCGGCGCTGGGCCGCACGGAAGAGGCGGAGCCGCCCAGAGCCTCCCTGCCGGTGCTCATCGCCACCGCCGTCGGCACCAGCCTCGATGCCATGGCGGTCGGCGTTTCGCTCGCCTTCTTCGACGTGAACATCCTGGTGATCGCCCTCGCCATCGGGCTCGCCACCTTCCTCATGTCCTCCGGCGGCATGCTGATGGGCCGGCTCATCAGCGAGCGCTGGGGCCGCATCGCCGAAGTTCTGGCCGGCGCGATACTGATCGGCATCGGCGCCTCGATCCTCATCCGCCACCTGCAGGGCTGAGGCCGCGCCGAAGAGCCCCGCGCGCCGGCATCGCCAAGGCGCGCGGTGAATTTTCTTAGATCAATTCCAATTTGCTTCTTAGACTGTTTCCAATATTGCATTGATCCGCAGGCCTGCGACCCGAAAACACTTCGCCTGACCTATGTCAAAGTCTATGTTCTGCCATCACGGCTAGGATGGTAGTAACGCCGTATGGAGCCGGCACCCCGGCCCCGAGGCGAACGACCGACGGAGACACGGGTCGATGGCGCATGTGAAAGTGTCGGGCGCGATGGCGGCGGATGCCCCCGCCAGGCCATGTGGACGGGATGCGGCAGGCACGGCTCCCCCCGCGCGCGGCGCGGATGGGGCCGCCGCATGATCCCCGATCTTTCGCCGTTCCTGCACCTGCGCCGGTTCGTTTCCATCGCTCACCACGTGCCCGGCCGCATCCGGCTGAAGCTGGACCTCGCGGCCCTCATGCACCTGCCGAAGGTGGACCCCGCGCCGTTCGTCGACCTCGTGGGCCGCATCCGCGGCGTGACGTCGACGCGGACGAACGCCGCCGCCCTCACCGTCGTGGTCGAATACGACCCCCATCTCATCCCCGCCGCGCTCTGGCCTCGACTGCTGGTGGCCGAAGCCGAGGAAGTCGAGCGCGTGCTCGCCGCCCACGTGCGGTGACCCCGCGCCCGGCGAAGCGAACCTTCATCTTTCCGCATTCTTGATCCGAGGAAGAGCCGATGTCGAAGAAGTCCCAACAGTGGCCTGGTTCGCAATCCGGTCCGACCCAGGGCGGCCCGCAGCCCGGCGGTCAGTGGTCCTCCTACGCCGGCTGGAATGCTGGCCCGACGGGCGGCGCGCAGGCCGGTTACGGAGCCCAGGGAACCTACGGCGCGCAAGGATACGGACAACAAGGCTACGGACAGCAGGCGGGCTATGGGCCCCAGGCCGGGTTCGGCCCGCAGCCGGGATATGGACCGCAGGGACCCCAGCCGGGCGGCGCCCAGCAGGGCGGGCCGCGCATCGATGCCCTCGACGTGCTCGAAGGCGTGCTGAAAGACGGCTTCAGCCTCTCCAACCTCACCCGCATCGCGCGGGCGAGCGGCTCCAACTTCTGGATCGGCACGGCCATCGGCGCCGGCGTGGTGGTTCTTCTAAACCGCCCGGACGTGCGAGCCGCCTTCTCCTCCGTCTTCAGCAAGGCCGGCGCGAGCGACACGCCGCCGAAGCCCTGACCGGGCGCCGCGCCTTCCCCCCGCGAACAGAATCCAGGAGCTGAATCATGTCCGATGAGAACGGCGCCAGCCAGGGCGTGCACTACCACTATCACTTCTACGGCTACGGCCCGGAAGCGGCCGGAGGCCATGCCCCGCAGGGCGCGCACCAGGCGGCCCCCGCGCCGCAGGACGGCGGACAGGCGGGCGGCTACGGCCCAGGCGCCCAGCAGGGGCCGGCCGGCGCCTTCCCGCCCGGCTTTCCCCCGCCCGGTTTCCCATTCGGCCCCGGCGCGATGCCCGGCACCACGGGGCCCCAGAATGCCCAGCCCCAGCAGGGTGCCGGCCTCAACTGGCACCAGCACCCGGCGGCGGACTCCCTCATCAAGGGCCTCGCGGTGGGCGCCGGCGCGGCCTACCTGCTCACCAATGAGACCGCCCAGCGCACCATCCTGCGCACGGCGGTGCAGATCTGGAGCTTCCTCCAGGGCGGCGTCGAGGAGCTGAAGGAGCGCCTGCACGACGCGGAGGCCGAGGTGGCCGCGGCAGCGACGCCCGCTCCGGTGGAGCCCGAGGCCGAGGCTCCCCTCGCGCCCATCTCCGGCAACTGAGGAGGTGTTGTGAGCGTCCGCATCGTTCACGAGGTGCCGGGCCGCCTGCGCCTGCGGCTCGGCTCCGACCCCGATACACTGGCACGCGCGGCCACCGCCGTGCGCGATGTGCGCGGCGTTTCCGCCGTGCGCATGAATCCCGGCTGCCGCGCGCTGGTGGTGGGCTACGACGGCGGGGAGGACGTCCGCGCGCGCATTCTCGCCCGCGCCGCCAACCCGCCCGCGAGCGCCCCGCCCATGGTGCAGGCGGAAGGCTCCGACGCCGCGCCGCTGGTGCTCTCGGCGGCGACGCTGGCCGCCGCCCGCCTGCTGCCGCGCCCGGCGGCGGCGGCGCTCACCTTCGCCAACATCGCCCCCACCCTCGTGCGCGGCATCACCGCCGCCATCCAGCACGGGCTGAAGGTGGAGGTGCTCGACGCCATCGCCATGGGCCTGCCCGCGGCGCGCGGCGAATACACCACCGCCAACTTCACCCGCCTGCTGGTGGAGCTGGCGGAATACATCGAATCCACCACCATCGAGCGCTCCGACGAGCTGCTGCGCTCCCTGCTCCACCGCGCGCCGGACGACGTGTGGGTGGAGACCGCCGGGGGCGAGATGGTGCAGGTGCCCTTCAACAGCCTCAGGGGCGGCGAGCACGTGGTGGTGGGCATCGGCGAGACCATTCCGGTGGACGGCACCGTGGTGGGCGGCGATGCCTATGTGGACCAGTCGGCAGTGACCGGCGAGAGCCTGCCCATCCCCCGCGCGCCGGGCGGCACCGCGCTCGCGGGCGGCATCGTCACCGAGGGCCGGCTCGTGATCCGCGCCGAGCGGGTGGGCGAGGCCACCACCACGGGGCGCATCGCCCGCTACATCCAGGACGCCCTGGAGCGGCCGGCGGAGATCGAATGCGTCTCCGATGCGCTGGCCGACAAGCGGGTGGGCATCACGCTCGGTTCGGCGGCGGGCGTGTTCGCGCTGACGCGGGACTGGCGGCGCATGGAATCCGTCTTCATGGTGGACTATTCCTGCACCGTGAAGCTCGGCACCCCCATCGCGCTCAAGACCGCCATGTTCCAGGCGGCGAAGCAGGGCTGCCTCGTCAAGAGCGGGCAGGCCATCGAGCTGCTGGCGGACGTGGACACCGTGGTGTTCGACAAGACCGGCACCCTCACCCACAACACCCTCCAGGTGACGGACGTGTGCCCCCTCAATCCCCATGTGGACGAGGAGGACGCGCTGGCGCTGGTGGCCTCGCTCGGCGAGCACACCAACCACCCCATCGCCCGCGCGGTGGTGAAGCTGGCCCGCCAGCGCCGCCTCGCCCATGTGCCGCACGAGGAGGTCAACTTCATTGTCGGCCACGGGGTGGAGGCGGAGGTGGGCGACGACATCATCCGCTTCGGTAGCCGCCATTACCTGGAGGATGACGAGAACATCTCCTTCGCCCGGCAGCGGGCGCAGGTGGCGGCCTTCCAGGCAGAGGGCAAGTCGCTGCTCTACGCGGCGCGCAACCAGAAGCCGCTCGCCATGTTCGCCCTGCGCGACCGGCTGCGGGAGGAAACACCGGCCACCCTCGCCCGGCTGCGGGAGCTCGGCGTCAAGCGCATCGTGATGATCACCGGCGACGACCGCGCCAAGGCGCTCGCCCTCGGGGAGGCGCTGGGGCTCGACGAGGTGTTCTACGAGAAGCAGCCGGAGGACAAGGCCCGCATCATCGCCGACCTGCAGGCCGCCGGTGCCAAGGTGGCGTTCGTAGGCGACGGGGTGAACGACGGCCCCGCGCTGATGACCGCCCATGTGGGCATCGCCATGCCGCGGGCGGCGGACATCGCCCGCGCCACCGCCGACATCGTGCTCACCGACGACCGGCTCGATTCGCTCGCCGCCATGGTGGACATCTCGCAGTCCACCATGCGGCTCATCCGCTCCAACTTCAACGTGGCGGTGGGCGCGAACTCGGCCATCCTGGCGGCGGCGGTGCTGGGCTATCTCTCGCCCATCGCCACGGCGGCGCTGCACAACGGCACCACCATCGCCGTGCTCATCCGCTCGCTGCTCGCCGGCCGGGCGCGGCACGGCCACGCCTGACCCGGCCAGAAAAACGAAAAAGCCCCCCGAGCAGATGCTCGGGGGGCTTTTTGCTGTCCAGCGCCGGCCTCAGCCCTTCGCCGGCCGCAGACGGAAGGCGAAATAGCCGAAGATGCCGGGGTTCTCGTTCCAGGCATTGAGCGCCACCGCGAGCGAAGCGATGGCCCAGAACACCAGATATTCGATGCCGTGCCCGCCCCAGAACCAGCTGAGGCCGTAGATGGCGATGATGGCATAGGCGGCAACCGCCATCATCCCCGCGGAAACCACGCCCAGATACTTGGTGCCGATGCCCAGCGTGAGGCCGATGCCGCAAATCAGTTCCATCGTGATGGACATCACCACGAAAAGCTCAGGCGGATAAAAGCCGGCGCGCGTGAAGAAGCCGACCGAAGCTGCGAAGCCGATGATCTTGGAGATGGAATGCGGGAAGTAGAAGACGCCGCAGAGGATGCGCGTCACAACCATAGGGTTAGTCAGGTCAAACCGTGAGTTGATTTGGGACATGGCGGTACCTTTCCCGATACGCACGCACGGCTGCTTTCAAACATCTGAAAGCCGCCTTTATGACCATATGGTCATTCCAAGTACCGGGGTAGGCATTGATTTCGGACAAGGCCGCTGACTTTCTCTGCCCTGGGCGGCGGCCGCGGCCCAGGGCCAGCGCGCCGGACGCGCGGGCCCCCTCCGGAGCGGGTGGCGCCGTCAGGCGGTGGCGCCTTCCTGCAGCAGCTTCCAGGTGATGGAATCGAGCAGCGCCTCGAACGAGGCATCGATGATGTTGGGGGAGACGCCCACCGTGGTCCAGCGCTCGCCCTTCTCGTCGGCGCACTCCACCAGCACGCGGGTGACCGCCTCGGTGCCGCCGTTCAGCACGCGCACCCGGTAGTCGGTGAGGTGGAGGCCGGCGATCAGCGGCTGGTACTTGCCGAGATCCTTGCGCAGCGCGACATCCAGCGCGTTCACCGGGCCGTTGCCCTCGGCGGCGGAGATGAGCACCTCCTCGCCCACGTGCACCTTCACGATGGCTTCGGCCACGGTGGAAAGCTCGCCCTTGGCGTTGTAGCGGCGCTCCACGTTCACGCTGAAGCGCTCCACCGTGAAGAAATCCGGCACCGAGCCGAGCGCCCGGCGCGCCAGCAGGGCGAAGGAAGCGTCCGCCGCCTCGTAGGAATAGCCCAGCGCCTCACGGGTCTTCACGTCGTCCAGCAGGCGGGAAAGGCGCGGGTCGGCCTTGTCCACGGACACCCCGAGCCGCTCCAGCTCGGCGATGACGTTGGACTTGCCCGCCTGGTCGGACACCAGCAGCTTGCGCCGGTTGCCCACCGCCTCGGGCGGGACGTGCTCGTAGGTCGCCGGGTCCTTCAGGATGGCGGAGGCGTGGATGCCGGCCTTGGTGGCGAACGCGCTCTCGCCCACATAGGGCGCATGGCGGTCCGGCGCGCGGTTCAGCATCTCGTCCAGGGCGCGGGAGACGGAGGAGATGTCCGCGAGGCCCTGCGGCGACACGCCGATCTCGAACCGCTCCGCATAGTCCGGCTTCAGAAGCAGGGTCGGGATCAGCGAGCAGAGGTTGGCGTTGCCGCAGCGCTCGCCGAGGCCGTTGAGCGTGCCCTGAACCTGCCGCACGCCGGCCCGCACCGCCGCCAGCGAGTTCGCCACCGCCTGCTCGGTGTCGTTGTGAGCGTGGATGCCCAGGTGATCGCCCGGCACCACCTTCACCACCTCGCGCACGATGGCCTCCACCTCGTGGGGCAGCGTGCCGCCGTTGGTGTCGCACAGCACCACCCAGCGCGCCCCGGCTTCGTAGGCCGCACGTGCGCAGGCGAGGGCGAAGGCGGGGTCCTCCTTGTAGCCGTCGAAGAAGTGCTCGCAATCCACCAGCGCCTCGCGCCCGGCGCCCACCGCCGCAGCGACGCTCTCGCGGATGGAGGCGAGGTTCTCCTCCTTCGTGGTCCCCAGCGCCACCCGCACCTGATAGGCGGACGACTTGGCGACGAAGCAGATGGCATCGGAGCGCGCCTCCAGCAGCGCGGCGATGCCGGGGTCATTGGAGGCGGAGCGGCCCGGCCGCTTGGTCATGCCGAAGGCGGTGATGCGGGCCTTCGCCGGATGCTCCTGCGAGAACAGCTCGGTATCGGTGGGGTTGGCGCCGGGATAGCCGGCCTCCACATAGTCCACGCCCAGCCGGTCGAGGAGCCCGAGCACCTTCAGCTTGTCGGCGACTGTGAAGTCCACCCCGTTGGTCTGCGCGCCGTCGCGCAGGGTGGTGTCGAAGAGATAGAGGCGCTCACGGGTCATTGCAGCCGGCCTCCCTCGCCGAGCACCTTGCGCAGGGTGGTGTTGCTCAGCCACTCCCCGCCAAGCGAAACGGTGTTGCGGCGCTCGGGCTGGTAGCCGCGATGCTGGAAGAAGCCGAGCGCGGTGTCGCTGGCGTCCACCGTCACCGCCTTGGCGCCACGGCCGCGGGCCAGGGTCTCGGCGGCGTCGCACAAGGCGGCGGCGATGCCGCTCTCCACCGCCTCCGGGTGCACGTAGAGCAGGTCGATGTGGCTGTCGTCCTTCAGCCCCACGAAGCCCACCGGCGCGCCGCCGCGCAGCGCCACCAGGGTCAGCAGCGCGCCGAGCCGGGCGGCGAACGCCTCCTCGTCATCGGCGGCGGCCGCCCAGGCCTCCTGCTGGTCGGTGTCGTAATCGTCGCCGGTCAGCTCCGCGATGGAGGCCCGGAACAGGGCCGCCAAAGCGGGCGCATCGGCCGGCAGGAAGGGGCGCAGGGAGACGCGCGCGCTCATCGCGCCACCTCCCAGCTCGTGGTGCCGTCCTTGTTGTCCATGAGCACGATGCCCTTGGCCGCCAGTTCCTCGCGGATCTGGTCGGCGCGCTTGAAGTCCCTGGCCTTGCGGGCGGCGAGGCGCTCCGCGATGAGGCCGGAGACCACCCCCTCATCGAGGGTGATGGACGCCTTGGCGCGCGCGCGCCACCCGCTTTCGGCCTCGCCGAGGAGGCCGAGGAGGTTGGCAGCGCCCTTGAAGCGCCGGCGCAGGGCGGAGGAGGCGTCCTCGTGCTCCGCCACCTCCGCGAGATGGTGCAGGTGGGCGATGGCGGAGGGTGTGTTGAGGTCATCCGCCAGCCGCTCGGCGATCTCGTGCTCGAAGGGGTTGCCCTCCCCGCCCTCGGCCTCCACCTCGCCGATGACGCGGTACCATTTGTCGAGCGTCTTGGCGGCGAAGCCCAGGCCCTGGCGGGTCCAGTTGATGGGCTGGCGATAATGGGTGGAGAGCATGGCGAGGCGCAGCACCTCGCCCGGCCATTCCTCCAAAAGCTCGCGGATGGTGACGAAGTTGCCGAGCGACTTCGACATCTTCTCGCCTTCCAGCATCAGGAAGCCGTTGTGGAGCCACATCTGGGCCATCACGCCGGTGTGGAAGGCGCAGCGCGACTGGGCGATCTCGTTCTCATGGTGGGGGAACACCAGGTCGATGCCGCCGCCGTGGATGTCGAAGGTCTCGCCCAGGTGCTTCCAGCTCATGGCGGAGCACTCGATGTGCCAGCCCGGCCGGCCGGGGGTCTTGATGCCGCACGGCGATTCCCACCCCGGCACCCCGGCATCGGAGGGCTTCCACAGCACGAAGTCCATGGCGTCGCGCTTGTAGGGGGCGACATCCACCCGCGCGCCGGCGATCATCTCGTCGAGCGGGCGGCGGGAAAGCGCGCCGTAATCGGGCATGGAGGGCACGTTGAACAGCACGTGCTCCTGCGCCACATAGGCGTGGCCCGAGGCCACGAGGCGCTCGATGAGCGCACGCATCTCCACGATATGCTCGGTGGCGCGGGGCTCCACGGTGGGCCGCAGGCAGCCGAGGGCCGCCGTGTCCTCCCGGAACCACCGGTAGGTCTCCTCCGTCAGCTCGCGGATGGAGATGCCGCGATCGGCCGCGCGCGCGTTGATCTTGTCGTCCACGTCGGTGATGTTGCGCACGTACTTCACGTGCTCCACCCCATAGAGGCGGCGCAGCAGGCGGAACAGCACGTCGAACACGATCACCGGCCGCGCATTGCCGATGTGGGCGTGGTCATAGACCGTGGGGCCGCACACATACATGCGCACGTTCCGGGGATCGAGGGGGCGCAAGCCGTCCTTCGACCGGGTCAGGGTGTTGTGAAGCCGCAGCTCCATGGATCGCTCCGCTTCCCTCATAGAGCGCGCAGGACCGCGCGCATATCCCTTTGGAGCGCGCACCGGGATGCGCGCATGGCCGTGAAGCGCACGCACGAAGGTGCGCGCATGCCGGTCCGCCGGCCGGGGCGTCCAGGTCCTTAAGGGCTTTAAGGGTGCAGCAAGGGACGGCCGCGGCGAGCGTCTCGGGCTAACCGCAAATAATCGGCAGGCAGATGCCGAAGATGGAAACAGGGCCGTTCATGGCGCGGGACAATGGTTCGCCGGCACGCATCCGTCAAGGGTTTTCGCGCGGCCGAAAGCGGCGCGGACGGCGCCCGGCCCTGCCGAAAGCGGGAGGCTGTGGCGCGGACGGCGCGGGTTGACCCGCCGCGGGCGGCGCGGCTATGCCACGGCCAATTCACGTCGCCCCGTCCCGCTCCGCCGCCCCCGCGCATGCGCCGCGCCGCCGGCACCGGGCGTGGCGCAAACCGGAAGCAAAGCTCCTGTCCATGCCGATTTTCCGTGCGCTGGCCGTGGCCGGCGTCGCCTTCATGTCCACCGCAGCGCTCGCGTCCGGCGACACGCGCATCTTCATCATCGACGCATCCGACAGCTATGGCGTGGATGGCTGCCTCGCCTCCGGCGCCCCCTGCGGCGAGCAGGTGGCGACCGCCTGGTGCCGCTCCCACGACTATTCTCGCGCGCTGGACTTCGGCCGCGTGGAGAACGAGCCGAAGGTCTCCACCGCCTCCGGGACGCGAACGGCCTGCTCCAGCCCCCTGTGCGAGAGCGCGGTAGCCATCACCTGTAGCCGCTGAGGGGGGCCGGCGCCCCGGCCTATTTCAGGTAATCGGCGCAGCGTGGCACCTCGCCGTTGCCGCCCCAGGGCATGATGGGCACGGTGGAGGTGGAGTTCTTCGGGCTGCCGTCGATCAGCTTGTCGGAATAGACCAGGTAAACGAGCACGTTGCGCTTGGTATCGCAGCCGCGCACGATCTGCATCTTCTTGAAGAAGAGCGAGCGGCCCTCGCGGAACACCACGTCGCCCTGCTCGAACTTGCCCTTGAACGAGATGGGCCCCACCTGCCGACAGGCCAGGGAGATGTCGGAGACCTGCTCGGCCACGCCCAGCATGCCGGAGACGCCCCCCTTCTCGGGGGTGGTGTAGTGGCAGGCGACACCCTCCACCAAGGGGTCGTCGATGCCGTAGACCGCGAGCTTGTCGTCGGGCGTCAGGAATTTCCACACCGTGGACTTCTTGAGGATGAGGTCCGGCTCCTGCGCCGCCGCCGCACCGGCCGAGAGCGCGAGGCCCGCCATCGCCGCCATCGCCGCGCGCCGCATGAAAGTCACCTTTGCCATCATAAAGCCCCCTCGGGAACGGATGCCCCCCCATATGGGGCGCCGCGCCCGCGAGCGGAAGCGGCGCATTCCGATTGACGCCGGGCGCCGCCCATGACACCCCTGCGGTCCCGCCACCGCAGGACCCCCCGGGAATACCGGGCCGCATACCGGCCCGAGGGCCGGCGCCAGCTTCGCCGCACAGGCAGAGCCGGCGCCCGAAGGCCGAAGGAGATCGTTGATGGACATCAAGCGCCGCCAATTCATGGGCGCCACGGCCGCCGCCGCCGCCGGCACGGCGGTCGCCGCGCCGGCCCTGGCCCAGAGCGCGCCCGAGGTGAAATGGCGCCTGACCTCCTCCTTCCCGCGCTCGCTCGACACCATCTACGGCACCGCCCAGATCCTCGCGCAGTATGTGGCCGAGGCCACCGACGGCAAGTTCCAGATCCAGACCTTCCCCGCCGGCGAGATCGTGCCCGGCATGCAGGCGCTCGACGCCGCCTCCACCGGCTCGGTGGACTGCGCCCACACCGCGACCTATTTCTACACCGGCAAGAACACCGCCCTCGCCTTCGGCACCGGCGTGCCGTTCGGCTTCAACTCGCGCCAGCAGCATTCCTGGTGGCACTTCGGCGGCGGCGCCGAGTTCACCAACCGCATCCTCGCGGACTACAACGTCACCGCCTTCGCGGCCGGCAACTCCGGCTGCCAGATGGGCGGCTTCTTCCGCAAGGAGCTGACCTCCCTCGACGACCTGAAGGGCCTCAAGTTCCGCATCGGCGGGCTGGGCGGGCAGGTGCTTGCGAAGCTGGGGGTGGTGCCGCAGCAGATCGCCCCCGGCGACGTCTACCCGGCACTGGAGCGCGGCTCCATCGACGCCACCGAGTTCGTCGGCCCCTATGACGACGAGAAGCTCGGCCTCGTGAAGGTGGCGAAATATTATTACTATCCCGGATGGTGGGAGGGGGGCGCCATGCTCCACCTCATCGTCAACAACCAGCGCTGGGCCGCCCTGCCGAAGCACTACCAGTCGATCGTGAAGCTGGCGTGCGAGGCGGCCAACGCCTGGATGCTCGCCAAGTACGACTACGTGAACCCGCCCGCCCTGCGCCGGCTGGTGCAGCAGGGCGCGGAGCTGCGCCCCTTCCCGCCCGCCATCATGGAAGCCGGGCACAAGGCGGCGCTGGAGCTCTACAAGGAGCTCGCCGCCACCAACCCCGCCTTCAAGGAAGGGCTCGATTCGATGAATGCCGTGCGCACCGACCAGCTGGTGTGGTGGCAGATCGCCGAATACGCCTTCGACAGCTTCAACATCCGCAACCGCGGCAAGAGCTGAGGCGGGCCGCGCGCTCAAACCCGCGTGATCGCGCCAGCGCCGACGCAAGGCCCGGCAACGCCCCGAGGGCCGCGGCCCTTGCGTCAGGGCCGGGCGGGATTCCACACTTTGGTCACCATTTGACACCGCCGCCGGGCTATAGACGACCAATCGGCGCTTGCCTGCGGCTTCGACTGACCTTGAGAAGGCTGAGGATGGGATTTTCGCGACGCTTCGGCACCCTCGCCCGCGGGCTCCTGGTGGCGGCCGCCCTGCCGGCCGGCGCGGCGGGCGCGCTCGCCCAGCAGAATTCCACCTGCGCCCAGCTCGAAGCCTCCCTCGGCTCCCTTGACCGGGGTTCGGATTCCTGGGCCTCGCGCCAGGCGCAGGCGGCCAAGCTGAAGGGCGACCTCGACCGCTATTCCGCCCAGGCCCGCACCATGGGCTGCGACGCCCCGCGCGGCTTCCTCATCTTCCAGAACCCCTCGCGCCCGCCCCAGTGCGACCAGATCGACGACCAGATCTCGCGCCTGCGCTCGTCCATCGCCGGGCTGGAGCGGGGCGGCGGCTCCGATCAGGCGGGCCAGCGCCGCGCGCTCATCCTCGCGCTGGCGCAGAACAATTGCGGCGCCCAGTACACGGCAGCGGTGCGCGCCACCAACGCGCCGGCCCAGCCGCAGCGTCCGCGCAACTTCCTCGAATCCATCTTCGGCGGGCCGGTTCAGAGCGACACCGAGGAAGCCGCGCCTGACGTGGACCTGAACGCGGTGGCGCCGAGCAAGCCTTCCGGCGGCGGCTCCCGCACCGTGTGCGTGCGCATGTGCGACGGCTACTACTTCCCGCTGTCGCGCTCGTCCAACTCCAGCCGCCTCGTGAGCGAGGACCAGCTCTGCAAGAAGCTGTGCCCCAACACGGACGCCCAGCTCTTCACCATGTCGGGCGAGGACATCCGGAACGCCTACAGCATCTCCGGCCAGTCCTACATGTCCACGCCCAACGCGCTGCGCTACCGCAAGGAGTTCGTCTCCTCCTGCACCTGCCGCGCGGCCGGGCAGTCCTGGGCGCAGGCGCTCGCCGGGGTCGAGGACGAGACCACCCTGCAGAAGGGCGACATCCTCGTGACCGAGGAGCAGGCGCGCGAGATGTCCCAGCCGAAGCCCGCCGACGCCGCGTCCGGTGCCAAGGGCAAGGGCGCCAACAGTGCCCCGGCCACCACCGGCGACGCTGCGCACGCCGGAAGCCCTGCCGCCAACATCTCGGCCCCGCTCGCCCCGGCCTCGGAGCAGCCGGGCCAGCGCGCGGTGCGCGTCATCCCCCTGCCCCGCTCGCAGAACGCGCCGCAGCAGCAGTGATGCGGGCGCGGCCAGCACCGCGCCCTTGGAGCGTCTTCAGGCGAAGCGGATGCCGGTTCGCTTGAAGAAAATGCGTGATCTCAAGAATCTGAAGCAACTGCCGCGAGCCGATGCGCGCGCGGAACGCTCTAGAGCAATTCCAGCAAAAGTGCGGGGCGGTTTTGCGTCCGGAATTGCGCCAAGCCAATAAGTTAGAGCAATTCCGGCGGACCGGCTTTCGCCGGAAATGCTCTAGGCGGTGTGGACGGATTTGATGAGGATGAATGAGAAGGCGAGCGCGACGATTGCGGCGAAGCCGCGCTCTGTCTTCTCGCAGCGCAGGGCGACGCGCTTGAAACGCTTGAGCTTTCCGAAGCACTGCTCGATGCGGGCCCGGCCCTTGTAGAGCGCCTTCGGGAAGAAGGCGGGACGATCCTTCGCGTTGGATTTGAACGGGATGGCGGGCGCGATGCCGCGCGCTCGGGCCAGCGCCCGGTTGGCCTTGGCGTCATAGCCCTTGTCGGCGAGCGCCGCGCGGGGCTTCACATCGGGACCAAGATCCAGCAGCAGCTTGAACAGCGGGCTGTCGCCGGCCTCGCCGCCGGTCAGGTGGAAGGCGATCGGGTGGCCCTCGAAGTCACTCTTGAGGTGGATCTTAGTGGAGAAGCCGCCGCGTGAGCGCCCGAGGGCGTGGCCTTGCTGCCCCCTTTTGCCTCGGCGGCGGAGACGTGGGCACGCACCACGGTGGAATCGAACATCTGAACCAGATGCGCGGTGCGGCTGAGCGAAGCCAGCGTTTCGAAGAACAGCTCGAACACGCCGGCCTGGCGCAGCCGCCAGAACCGTTTCCAGACGCTGTTCCAGGACCCGAACTCCGCCGGCAGCGCCCGCCAGGAGATGTTGTGCACGGTGAAATAGTGCATGGCTTCGAGGAACTTGCGGTCGTCTCGCCCCTTGTCGCCCCGCCGCGAGCGGCAGGCGTGGAACACATCCAGCGCCACCGCCCAATCCTCGTCCGTCATCCGCGTCAGCATGGTCGACCTCGCCAAAAGCCGACCCTCTATGAATCACCGAAACAGCCGGAAGGGAATCCCCCCGCTTCGACCCCGCCAAATCCGTCCACACCGCCTAGCCCACCTCTCCGCGCAGCCGTGCCACGGCGCGCGCGCGGCCCATCAGCGGCAGCAGGCTCGCCAGTTCCGGCCCCGTCTCCCGCCCCGTGAGCGCACGGCGGACGGGATGGAACAGCGCCTTGCCGGCGCGTCCGCTCGCCGCCTTCACCGCCTTGATCCAGGCGCCGTAGGTTCCGGCGTCCCACGGCTCCGCCGGCAGCAGCTCCGCCGCCTCCGCGAGGAAGGCGCGGTCCGCCTCTTCCATGGCACCGCCCCGCAGCTGCGCGCACACGGCCCACCACGCGCCGGCATCGGCGAAGGTGGCAAGATTGCCCCGCACCGCCAGCCAGAACGCTTCGCCGCCGCCGATGCCCGCCGCCGACAGCCGCGCCGCAACCGCCGCGAACGGCAGCCCATGGAGGGTACGGGCGGTGAGGCCCGTCACCTCCTGCGGATCGAACCGCGCCGGCGCGCGCGAGATGTGGGACAGGTCCACCAAGGCGGCGAGGGCATCGAGGCTTTCCACCGCCTGCAGCGGATGGGAAGTGCCCACCAGCACGGCGGTGGCGGCCACCGCCAGCGGCTCCTCGCCCGCCGCCCGCAGCGTACGCAGGGAGAGATGGCCGAGCCGCTTGGAAAGACCCTCCCCGCTCGGCAGGGTCAGCAGGTTGTGGTGGGCGAAGCGCGGCGGCTGGCCCCCCAGCGCCTCCATGATCTCGATCTGCACGGCGGTATTGGTCACGTGGTCCTCGCCGCGCACCACCTGCGTCACCCCCAGGGCGAGGTCGTCCACCACCGAGGGCAGGGTATAGAGGAAGGAACCATCGGCCCGTACCAGAACCGGATCGGAAAGGCTCTGCGTGTCCACCTGCTGCGGCCCGCGCACGCCGTCGTCCCAGGTGACGGTGCGGTGATCGAGACGGAAGCGCCAGTGGGGCCGCCGGCCTTCCGCCTCCAGCGCGGCGCGCTGGGCGTCCGTGAGAGCGAGCGCCGCGCGATCATAGACCGGCGGCAAGCCGCGCGCGCGCTGCATGCGGCGCTTCAGCTCCAGCTCGTCCTCGGTTTCGTAGGCGGGATAGAGGCGACCGGCCGCCCGCAGCCGCTCTGCCGCCGCCGCGTAGAGCCCGAGGCGCTCGGACTGGCGGTAGACCGCATCGGGCGTGATGCCGAGCCAGGCGAGATCCTCCGCGATGGCATCTGCATACTCGATGCGTGAGCGGGCGGTGTCGGTATCGTCGAAGCGCAGGATGAAGGTGCCGCCACCGCGCCGCGCCAGCAATGCATTGAGCAGGGCGGTGCGGGCATTGCCCACGTGCAGCAGCCCCGTGGGCGAAGGCGCGAAGCGCAGCACCGGCCGGGCGGGCACGGCGGACAAGGGCGAGGCCGCTTCGGAAGCGGCGGGGTCTGAAGGGGCGCGTTCGGACATGGGCAGGGGCATAGAGCGTTTCCGAGCGAAGTGGAAACCGGTTCGCGTAAGGGAAACGCGTCAACTCAAGAATCTAGAGCGTTTCCCCGATTCCGTGAAACAGGGACACGCTCTAGACCGATGCGCGCGGCGCGTCGATGGCCCTCTCGCGATTTCAACGGGCGAGCGGCACGGCCGAAAGGCTTGGAAAGAAAAGAGCCGGGCGGAACCCATCCGCCCGGCTCTTTTCGGGGATCAGCGTGGCTGCTGCGGCGGCGGGCAGTTGGGGCCGTTGCACTGCTGCGGCGGCTTCCGGCCCTGGGGCTGCCCCTGAGGCTGGCCCTGCTGCGGCGGCTGGCGCTGCTGCTGCATCCGCATCATCTCCTGCTGGCGGTTCTGCTGCATCTGCTGAAGGCGTTGCTGGTCCTGCATCTGACGTTGCTGGAGCTGCTGCTGCCGCTGCTGCTGGCCCTGCTGCAATTCCTGCTGGCGCTGCTGGATACGCTGCTGATCCTGCTGCCTCTGCTGCTGCATCTGCTGGAGACGCTGCTGATCCTGCATCTGGCGTTGCTGGAGCTGCTGCTGCCTCTGCTGCTGCACCCGCTGAAGATCCTGCTGGCGCTGCTGCTGTTGCATCTGCATCTGCTGCTGCGGGGAGATACCGGCGGGCGCGGCGGGACGCGGCGGAGCTCCGGGCGCCCCCGGCCCACCGGGCGGCACGGCCCGGTTGGGTGCACCCTGAGGCGGTGCCGCCCGGTTGGGAGCACCGGGAGGCGGCGCCACGGGCGCGGCCGGGCTCACGGCCCGCAGCGGCGCGCCAGCGGGCGGCGCGGCCGGAGCCGCGGGTGTCACGGAGCGCAGAGGGGCGCCGGCGGGCACGCCCGGCGCCATCACGGGCGCACCGGGAGGCGGCACCGGTCGAGTCACCGGCGCGGTGCCGCCGGGCATGCCGGGCGGGATGACCGGCGGCCCGAGCGGCGCTGGCCGCGCAGGCGCACCGGGAACCACCACATTGCCTGCGGGACCGGGAGGCAGCGGGCGAGCGGGCCCGCCGGGAACTCCCGGACCACCAGGGCCGCCAGGACCCACCGGTCCACCAGGACCGCCAGGACCCACCGGTCCACCAGGGCCTCCGGGTGCACCGGGACCCACCGGGCCGCCGGGCGGCATCACATGGCCGGGACCGCCAGGGCCACCGGCACCACCCTGCCAGCCGGGACCACCCGGTCCACCGGGGCCGACGAAGCCCGGTCCGGGCGCCGGCTGGAGCGGAGGGGGCGGGCGATGCCAGCCGCCGGGCGGAGGCGGCGGGGGCATGTTCGGCGGCGGCGCATAATCGCTGCGCCACCAGCCGGGCACGCGCGGCCCGGGCGGCGGCGGGCGCCAGCCCGGGCGGGGCGGCGGCGCATAGCCGATCCAGCGGCCGCGGTCGGCGTACCACGGCTGGTTCACGTACCACGGGCGATTGACGTAGTAGCGGTTCCAGTAATCGGACGCCGCGAAGGCGACCACCGGGATGCCGATGGCGGCGAGCCCCAGGTCGGGCACCACCTCGACCCGGCGCTGGGGCGTCTCATATCCGAGATATTCGCTGTAGACCCAGCCGCGGTAGCCGTCCCAGGTGACGTCGCACCAGGACTCGTCCTGCAGGCAGCCCTCGATGTCGAGCGGCGAACCCTCGGGGATGACGCCCAGCGAGGGAAACTGCGTATCGGGCCCGGTGCGGATGTTCACGTTCGCGGTCGAAAAACCCGGCGCCTGTGCGTGCGCCGCCCCGCCGATGCCCGCCACCGCCAGGCCGGCTGCAAGGCCGGCCAGTCTCAGCATCTTCATGGACAACTCCCTTTCGACTCGGGCGAGTCGAGCGGCCAATCTAAACGGCCCGCCATGGCGTTTCATGTGCGAAGGCAAGGCCATTCACGAGCGAGAGCACGGCCGAAATGCGTCACGATATGGTGAAGGGAATGATGTCGCGCACATTCTCGTCGATGCGGATGTCGCGGTCGAGCGGAGGGAAGGCGCGCAGCTCGCAGGCCGGCCGCGGGCAGATGCGGCAGGAGACGCCGAGCTGCGCCACGGGCGCGGCCTTCAGGTCCAACCCGTCGGCATAGACCATGTCGTGGGCAAAGGAGACCTCGCAGCCAAGGCCGAGCGCGAACGCCCGCACCGGGCCGCCGTGGCGCAGCGGCGGCGCCGTCACCGCGCGGGCGAGGCAGATGTAGCGCACCCCGTCCGGCATCTCGCCCAATTGCACGAGGGTGCGCCCCGGCAGCTCGAACGCCTCGTGAACGTTCCAGGCCGCGCAGGCCCCGCCGTGGCGAGCGAACTGAAAGCGCGTGGCGGAATGGCGCTTGGTGATGTTGCCGGCCCGGTCCACCTTGGAGAAATAGAAAGGCACGCCCTTCGCACCCGGCCGCTGCAGGGTGGAGAGGCGGTGGCACACCTGTTCCAGGCTCGCCCCCGTCTCCAGCACCATCCGGTCGAGATCGTGCCGGAGCGTGCGGGCCAGATCGAGGAAGCGGCGGTAGGGCAGCATCACCGCGCCGGCGAAATAGTTGAACAGCGCGAGCCGGCAGATTTCCGCCGCCGTCTGGCTACGGAAGCGGGCGGAGGCCACTGTCTCGGCCACCAGATCGGCATGCTCGAGCTGGGCGATGGTGGCGGCCATGCGGAACGCGCGCGTCGGCGCCGAGAGCACGCCCGAAAGGGTGAGCCGGCGCAGGCGCGGGTCGAACTGGGAGAGCGGCGCGGCCGGATCGGCATGCCCGACCTCCACTGTCACGCCGTGGCGGTGGGCGAGGTGCCCCGCGAACGCGCTCGCCGGGTCGGCCCGGTCGAGGATGCCGAGCGCGAGAGCCGTGGTCTCGGCGGCCCGGTCCAGGCTGTCCACGTAATTGTCGATATAATGGAAGAAGTCGCGCACTTCCTCGTAGGGGATCAGCTTGGCCTCGTCGGCGCGGGGCGGCACGCCGGCGGTCAGCATATCATCGAGGGAAGCACGCCATTCCGCCGTGCGCCGCAGGGCCACATGCATGCGCAGGAAGGCGTGGGCGAAGGCGGGGGAGAGATTGGCCACCGCCTTCATATCCTGCAGGCCCAGGCCGAGATCGGAGAACAGGGGGTCCGCCGTCACCTCCCGGAGGTCCGCCACCAGGCGATCGAGATCCTCCGCGCCGAAGCTGGTGATATCCACGGCGAAGGTGCGGGAAATCGCGATGAGCACGGAGGCGGTGAGCGGCCGCTGGTTGCTCTCGATCTGGTTCACATAAGAAGGCGAGACGCCGAGCCGCTGCGCGAGCTCGCCTTGCTTGAGGCCGAGCTTCTCGCGCAGGCGCCGCACCGCATGGCCTGCATAGACCTTCTGACGCAACCCGCCCTCCCCGGCCGGACCTTCGACACATCCGATTTGTGAAGGTTTCACAAATTACAACACAAAACTTTTACACATTCAAATCCCCTGGGAGTGCTGTTAGCCACCGAGCCGGCAACATGCCGGTCAGGGGTTCGAGGGAAGGTGCGCGCGAGCCTGCCTTCCCTCGTTCCTGCGGCAGCCACACTCCGTCTCCAAACAACCCACAACTGGGGGGCGTCGCATGAAGGAAATCCTCGAAGAGCTGGAGAGCCGGCGCGAAATCGCGCGCCTGGGCGGCGGCGAACGCCGCATCAAGGCCCAGCACGCCCGCGGCAAGCTCACCGCCCGCGAGCGCATCGAGCTGCTCCTCGACCGTGGGACGTTCGAGGAATACGACACCTTCGTGCAGCACCGCTGCGTCGATTTCGGCATGGAGGACCAGAAGGTTCCCGGCGACGGCGTGGTGACGGGCTGGGGCACGGTGAACGGCCGCAAGGTGTTCGTGTTCGCCAAGGACTTCACGGTGTTCGGCGGCTCCCTCTCCGAGGAGCATGCCCGTAAGATCACCAAGATCCAGGACATGGCGCTGAAGACCCGCGCGCCCATCATCGGCCTGTTCGATGCCGGCGGCGCCCGCATCCAGGAAGGCGTGGCGGCTCTGGGCGGCTACGGCGAGGTGTTCAAGCGCAACGTGCTCGCCTCGGGCGTGATTCCTCAGATCTCGCTCATCATGGGCCCGTGCGCGGGCGGCGACGTCTACTCGCCGGCCATGACCGACTTCATCTTCATGGTGCGCGACACGAGCTACATGTTCGTAACCGGCCCGGACGTGGTGAAGACCGTCACCAACGAGACCGTCACCTCCGAGGAGCTGGGCGGTGCCAAGGTGCACACCACCAAGTCCTCGGTCGCCGACGGCTCGTTCGAGAACGATGTCGAAATGCTGCTGGAATGCCGCCGGCTGATCGACTTCCTGCCCTCCAACAACCAGGAAGGCGTGCCCGCCTGGCCGTCGTTCGACGATCCCGGCCGCTATGACGACAGCCTCGACACCCTGGTGCCGGACAATCCGAACAAGCCCTACGACATCAAGGAGCTGATCCTGAAGGTCGTGGACGAGGGCGACTTCTTCGAGATCCAGGCCGCCTACGCCCGCAACATGGTCACCGGCTTCGGCCGGATCGAGGGGCGCACGGTGGGCTTCGTGGCCAACCAGCCCATGGTGCTGGCGGGCGTGCTCGATTCCGACGCCTCCCGCAAGGCGGCCCGCTTCGTGCGCTTCTGCGACGCGTTCGAGATCCCGATCGTGACCTTCGTGGACGTGCCCGGCTTCCTGCCCGGCACCGCGCAGGAATACGGCGGCCTCATCAAGCACGGCGCCAAGCTGCTGTTCGCCTATTCGCAGGCCACCGTGCCGCTGGTCACCGTCATCACCCGCAAGGCCTTCGGCGGCGCCTATGACGTGATGGCCTCCAAGCATGTGGGCGCCGACGTCAACTATGCCTGGCCCACCGCGCAGATCGCGGTGATGGGCGCCAAGGGCGCGGTGGAGATCATCTTCCGCCAGGACATGGACGACCCGGAGAAGATCGCCGCCCAGACCAAGAACTACGAGCAGCGGTTCCTCTCGCCCTTCGTGGCGGCCGAGCGCGGCTTCATCGACGAGGTCATCACGCCCCGCTCGACCCGCCGCCGCCTTGCTCGCGCGCTCGCCATGCTGCGCACCAAGAAGCTGGAGCAGCCCCCGCGCAAGCACGACAACATGCCGCTCTGAGCGGCTGGGAACGATAGAAGGCCCCTCCCGCCGGGCCGTCCGCGCGCCTCTTCCCTGATCGGGGAGAAGCCGAGCGGGGCCCGGCGGCGAAAGCCCCCTCCCCCGCCGGGGAAGGGCGGGAGGGGGAACCCGCTCCTAGATTTTCAGCGCCGTTGCCACAGGCGCTTCAAGGAACCGAACGCTATGTTCTCGAAAATCCTGATCGCGAACCGGGGCGAGATCGCCTGCCGCGTCATCAAGACCGCGCGCAAGATGGGCATCAAGACTGTCGCCGTCTATTCCGAGGCGGACAAGGACGCGCTCCATGTGGAGATGGCCGACGAGGCCGTCTTCATCGGCCCGCCGCCGGCCGCGCAGTCCTACCTCATCGCCGAGAAGATCGTGGAAGCCTGCATGCTCACCCACGCCGAGGCGGTGCATCCCGGCTACGGCTTCCTCTCCGAGCGCGCCTCCTTCCCGAAGCTGCTGGCCGAGCACGGCATCGTCTTCATCGGCCCCAATCCCCATGCCATCGACGCCATGGGCGACAAGATCGAGTCCAAGAAGGCGGCGGCGGCGGCCAAGGTCTCCACCGTTCCCGGCTACCTGGGCGTGATCGAGAACGGCGAGGAAGCCGCCCGCATCGCCGACGAGATCGGCTATCCCGTGATGATCAAGGCCTCCGCCGGCGGCGGCGGCAAGGGCATGCGCATCGCCCATTCCCGCTCGGAAGTGCAGGACGGCTTCGACCGCGCCCGCTCGGAGGCCAAGTCCTCCTTCGGCGACGACCGCGTGTTCGTGGAGAAGTTCATCGTCGATCCCCGCCACATCGAGATCCAGGTGCTGGGCGACAAGCACGGCAACGTGATCTACCTGGGCGAGCGCGAGTGCTCCATCCAGCGCCGCAATCAGAAGGTGGTGGAGGAAGCCCCCTCCCCGCTGCTGGACGAAGCCACCCGCAGGAAGATGGGCGAGCAGGCCGTGGCCCTGGCCAAGGCCGTGGGCTACGACAGCGCCGGCACCGTCGAGTTCGTCGCCGGCCAGGACAAGAGCTTCTACTTCCTGGAGATGAACACCCGCCTGCAGGTGGAGCATCCGGTCACCGAGCTCATCACCGGCATCGACCTCGTGGAGCAGATGATCCGCGTCGCCGCCGGCGAGCCCCTCTCCATCACCCAGGATGACGTGAAGCTCACCGGCTGGGCGGTGGAAAGCCGCATCTATGCGGAAGATCCCTACCGCAACTTCCTGCCCTCCACCGGCCGCCTCGTGCGCTACCGGCCCCCGGAGGAAGGCAAGACCGGCCCCATCACCGTGCGCAACGACACCGGCGTCTACGAGGGCGGCGAGATCTCGCTGTTCTATGATCCGATGATCGCCAAGCTGGTGACCCACGCGCCCACCCGCGCCATGGCCATCGAGGCCCAGGCGGACGCGCTCGATGCCTTCGCCATCGACGGCATCGGCCACAACATCCCCTTCCTCTCGGCCCTGATGGCGCACAAGCGCTGGCAGGAAGGCCACCTCTCCACCGGCTTCATCGCCGAAGAGTATCCCGAGGGCTTCTTCCCGCGCGTGCCGGAAGGCGAGATCGTCCACACCCTCACGGCGGTGGCGGCGGTGATCGACCACATCCAGAACGCCCGCAAGCGGCAGATCTCGGGCCAGACCTCCGGCGTGCCGGTGAGCTTCGCCAAGCACCGCATCGTGACCCTCACCACCGGCGAGCACGTCACCTCCACCCCCTGCGAGGTGGATGACGTGGACGGCGGCTACAAGGTCCAGATCTTCGACGCCGACGGCAACCCCGGCCACGCCCACGTGCTGCGCTCCAATTGGAAGCCCGGCGACCCGGTGTGGACCGGCACCATCGACGCCGACCAGGCCACCATGCAGGTGCGCCCCATCTCCAACGGCGTCGCCCTCGCCCACCGCGGCGTCGCCACCAAGGCGCGGGTCTACACCGAGTTCTCCGCGGCCCTCGCGGCGCTGATGCCGAAGAAGGAAGCGGCCGGCGGCGGCAAGGAGCTTCTGTGCCCCATGCCCGGCCTCGTGGTCTCCATCGCCGTCGTCCCCGGCCAGGAGGTGAAGAACGGCGAGATCCTCGCGATCGTGGAAGCCATGAAGATGGAGAACGTGCTGCGCGCCGAGCGCGACGGCACCGTGAAGGCGGTCCACGCCAAGCCCGGCGACAGCCTCGCCGTGGATGCGGTGATCCTGGAATTCGCCTGATGCCGGCGGTGGGAGACCGCCGGCCCACCCCGCGTGGGATGGCCGGTGAGGTGAACCGCCGCAGGACCGTCGCACGGGGCGGGGGCCTTCTGGCCATCCGCCCCGGCGTGTGAAACTCTTCAGGGGTCTCTCCCCCTCCCCGTCCCTCTCCCGCCCTTCGGGAGAGGGAGACTGCCGGAGCCTCTGAATGCGCCTGCTCTCCCATCTGCTGAAGCGCTTCGTGGACAAGGGCCGGCTGACGGTCCTCACCGCCGACGGCGTGCGCCATGTCTTCGGCTCGGGCGAGGGCGGGCCCTCCGTCACCGTGCGCATGCACGACAGGAAGCTGGAGAAGGAGCTCTTCTTCAATCCGGAGCTGGTGGCCGCGGAAGCCTATATGGACGGCCGCCTCACCTTCGAGGACGGGGCCGGCGCCTTCGAGCTGCTGTATCTGTTCTCCCTCAACCGCAAGGGCCTCGGCGCCCATCCGGTGCAGCAAGCACTCAGGCAGGCGTGGCGCTCCGTGCGGCGCTTCCAGCAGGCGAACCCGATCGGCAAGGCCAAGGAGAACGTCTCCTCCCACTACGACCACCCGGCCGCCTTCTACCGGCTGTGGCTGGACGAGACCATGACCTATTCCTGCGCCTACTTCCGCGAGCCGGAGGAGCCGCTCGCGGAGGCCCAGCGCAACAAGTTCCGTCACATCGCCGCGAAGCTCAGGATCACCCCCGGCATGCGCGTGGCCGAGATCGGCTCGGGCTGGGGGGCGCTCGCCATCTACATGGCGAAGGAATGCGGGGCGAAGGTGACCGCCATCAACGTCTCGCCCGAGCAGCTCGCCGAGAGCCGGCGCCTCGCCGAGGTGGCGGGCGTGGCGGATAGCATCGACTTCCGCGAGGTGGATTATCGCGAGCTGAAGGGCAAGTTCGACCGCGTGGTCTCCATCGGCATGATGGAGCATGTGGGCGTCGCCCATTACGACGAATACTTCACCACCATCCGCAACCTGCTGGCCGAGGGCGGCTTCGCGCTGGTGCACGCCATCGGCCGCATGTCTCCGCCCGGCACCACGGCGCCCTTCATCCGCAAGTACATCTTCCCCGGCGGCTACGTGCCGGCGCTTTCAGAGGTGTTCGCCTCCACCGAGCGCACGCACCTGTGGGTGGATGACTGCGAGGTGCTGCGCCTGCACTATTACTGGACCATCCGCGCCTGGCGCCGGAACTTCATGGCGCGGCGCGCGGAAGTGGACGCCATGATGGGCGAGCGCTTCGGCCGCATGTGGGAATTCTACCTCGCCGCGGTGGAGCTGGGCTTCCTGCACGGCTCCAACATGGTGTTCCAGCTCCTGCTCTCTGAAAAGCGCGACGACGTGCCGGTGCTGCGCGACTATATGGTCGATGCCGAGCGCGCGCTGGCGGCGCAGGAGGGGCGGACATGACCGCTCCGCGCGCCGCCGCCCTTCCCGCCCGCCGGCGCACCCGGCCGCCCCCCTTTCCCCATGCGCGGTGCGCACCGTGCCCCGCCGCCCGGCCCGAGGCCGCCGCGGCCCGCGCCGCGCGCCGCGCCAACCCGCATTCCTTCCCTTCGGAGGCCCAGCCATGACCACCCTGCCCTTCGCCACCGACCTGCCGACCGTGACCCGCGAGGACTGGCTGAAGCTGGTGGACGGCGTGCTCAAGGGCGCGCCCTATGACAAGAGGATGGTGACGGCCACCTACGAGGGCCTCGCCCTCGATGCCCTGCCCCAGCGCAAGCCCGCCGCCCCCCTCCTCGCCGGCCGCGCCGCCGCCGCGCCCTGGACCATCTCCATGCGCGTGGACCAGCCGGACACCGCGGCCGCCAATGCCCAGGCGCTGGAGGACCTCGACGGTGGCGCCTCCGGCCTCGCGCTGGTATTCGCGTCCTCGCCCGAGGCCCGCGGCTTCGGCCTGCCGGAGGGCGCCGACCTCGACGCCCTGCTGAAGGGCGTGATGCTGGACCTCATCGAGACCCGCATCGAGAGCGGCCGCTTCGTGGGCCGCGAGGATGCGCTCGCCTTCGCCGCGCTGGTGGAGAAGCGCGGGCACGATCCCAAGGCCGTTTCCGTCTCCTTCGGCCTCGACCCGCTGGGCGATTTCGCGGCCGAAGGCTCCATGCCCATCACCTGGGGCCTGCTGGCCAAGCGTTTCACGGAGACCTCGTCCATCCTGGCGGCCAAGGGTTTCAAGGGACCGTTCGCCCGCGCCACCGGCAACGTGTTCCACGCCGCCGGCGCCTCGGACGCGCAGGAGCTGGCCGCCGTCCTCGCCGGGGCGGTCGCCTACCTCAAGGCCTATGCCGAGGCCGGCGTGCCGCTGGAGGAAGCCGCCACCCGCATCGAAGCCGCGCTGGTGGCGGACGTGAACCAGACCGCGACCATCGCCAAGTTCCGCGCCATCCGCCTGCTTTGGGGCGCGGTGCTGCGCGAGTGCGGCCTGCCCGCCACGGCGCTGAAGGTGCACGCCACCACCGCCTGGCGCTCGCTGACCCGCCGCGACCCCTATGTGAACCTGCTGCGCACCACCGTGGCCGCCTTCGCGGCCGGCGTCGGCGGGGCGGACAGCGTCACCGTGCTGCCCTTCACCCAGGCCCTGGGCCTGCCGGATGCCTTCGCCCGCCGCCTCGCCCGCAACACCCAGGTGATGCTGATCGAGGAATCCAACGTGCACCGCGTGGCCGATCCCGGCGCCGGCGCCGGCGCGGTGGAGGCGCACACGGACGGCCTCGCCGAGAAGGCCTGGGACCTGTTCCGCACCATCGAGCGCCGCGGCGGCCTCGCCGACGTGCTCTCCGACCGCTGGCTCCAGGGCGAGATCGCGGAAGTGAAGGCCCGGCGCGACAAGGATGTGGCCACCCGCAAGGCGCCCATCACCGGCACCTCGGAATTCCCCATCCTGGTGCAGGAGGCGCCCGAGGTGCTCGCCCCCCTCGCCGCCGAGCCCGCCCCGGCGGCCGACGGCGCGCTGCAGCCCCACCGCATCGCCGAGGCCTTCGAGGCGCTGCGCGACAAGGCCGATGCGGCCGGCACGGCGCCCAAGGCGTTCCTGGCCACCCTCGGCCCGGTGGCGGCCTTCACCGCCCGCGCCACCTTCGCCAAGAACTTCTTCGAGGCGGGCGGCATCGCCGCCGCCGTGCCGGACGGCTTCGCCGACCTCGACGCTTTGGTCGCGGCCTTCAAGGCGGCCGGAACGCCCTTCGCCTGCCTCGTGTCCTCCGACGAGGTCTATGGCGCCGACGCGGCAGCCGCCGCCAAGGCGCTGACGGCGGCAGGCGCCGGCACCGTGTGGCTCTCCGGCAAGCCGGCGGCGATCGAGGCGGAGCTGAAGGCGGCGGGTGTCTCCGGCTTCATCTTCGCCGGCTGCAATGCCCTGGAGACCCTCGCCGCCGCCCAGGCCGCCGCGGGGCTGAAGTGATGGCGCCCCTCTCACGGGCACCGCTCGCCCTGGCCCTCGCGGCATTCGCCGCGGGCGCCCTGCCGGCAGCGCCGGCCGCCGCCGGCTCGCGCCACGACGGCACCTGGAGCATCACCACCGCCGCCGAAGCCGGAACCTGCGACACCAATTTCGACTTCAAGCTCAAGGTGAAGGGTGGCAAGGTCACCTATGCGGGCTTCTGGCCGGTGAAGGCCACCGGCGGCATCAACAAGCTCGGCGTGATCAGCATGACGCTCGCCCACGGCCACCAGCGCGTGATCGCGAAGGGGCTGGTGGAGGGTGACACCGCTTCCGGGGACTGGACCTCGCCGCAGCCCAAATGCTCCGGCGCCTGGTTCGCCAAACGCGCGTGAGCGCCGGAAAGCGGCACCGCTCGTAAGCGCAGGAAGAGACACGGCGCGCCCTGGCGCGCCCGGCAAGATCAAAGGGCCGGTCCGGGCGCTGCCGCCGCGGGCCACGGACAAGCCGACGCATTCAAGGGGATAGAACCATGAGCCAGATCCCGAACTTCGCCGCCCTCGACTGGCGCGCCCCCGACGTGGCGCAGCCTTCGAGCGCCGCCCCGAGCTGGACCACGCCCGAGGGCATCGACGTGAAGCCCCTCTACGGCCCCGCGGACATCGCGGCCTTAAGCTATATCGACACCTATCCCGGCATCGCCCCCTTCCTGCGCGGGCCCTATGCCGGCATGTACGCCACCCAGCCGTGGACCATCCGCCAATATGCCGGCTTCTCCACTGCGGAGGATTCCAACGCCTTCTATCGGCGCAACCTCGCCGCCGGCCAGAAGGGCCTTTCGGTGGCCTTCGACCTCGCCACCCACCGCGGTTATGACAGCGACCATCCGCGCGTCGCCGGCGACGTGGGCATGGCGGGTGTCGCCATCGACAGCATCTACGACATGCGCACCCTGTTCTCTGGCATTCCGCTGGACCAGATGAGCGTGTCCATGACCATGAACGGCGCGGTGCTGCCCGTTCTCGCGCTCTATGTGGTGGCGGCGGAAGAACAGGGCGTGCGGCACGACCAGCTTTCCGGAACCATCCAGAACGACATTCTCAAAGAATTCATGGTGCGGAACACCTATATCTATCCGCCCGCACCTTCCATGCGCATCATCTCCGACATCTTCGGCTACACCTCGAAGGAGATGCCGCGCTTCAACTCCATCTCCATTTCCGGCTACCATATGCAGGAGGCCGGCGCGACCCAGGACCTGGAGCTGGCTTATACCCTGGCGGACGGCGTCGAATACGGCCGCGCCGGTGTCGCCGCCGGGCTGGGCATCGACAAGTTCGCCCCGCGCCTGTCCTTCTTCTGGGCCATCGGCATGAACTTCTTCATGGAGGTGGCCAAGCTGCGCGCCGCCCGCCTCCTGTGGACGCGTCTCATGACCGATCTCGGCGCCAAGAACCCGAAGTCGCTGCCGCTGCGGACCCATTCGCAGACCTCCGGCTGGTCTCTCACCGCGCAGGACGTGTTCAACAACGTGATGCGCACCGCCATCGAGGCCATGGCCGCGACCCAGGGCCAGACCCAGTCGCTGCACACCAACGCCCTCGACGAGGCGCTGGCGCTGCCCACGGATTTCTCCGCCCGCATCGCCCGCAACACCCAGATCATGCTCCAGCAGGAGAGCGGCACCACCCGGCAGATCGACCTGTGGGGCGGCTCCTTCTACGTGGAGAAGCTCACGGCCGACCTCGCGGCCAAGGCCTGGGCCCATATCCAGGAGGTGGAGGCGCTGGGCGGCATGGCCAAGGCCATCGAGGCCGGCATCCCCAAGCTGCGCATCGAGGAGGCGGCGGCCACCACCCAGGCCCGCATCGACGGCGGCGCCCAGACCGTGGTGGGCGTGAATAAGTTCAAGCCGGAGCGGGACAAGATCATCGACGTGCTGAAGGTGGACAATTCCGCCGTGCGCGCCGCCCAGATAGACAAGCTGAAGCGCCTGCGCGCCGAGCGCAACCCGGCCGATGTGGAGGCCGCCCTCACCGCCCTCACCAACGGCGCCGCCGGTAACGGCAACCTGCTCGAGCTTTCCATCAATGCCGCCCGCGTGAAGGCCACCGTGGGCGAGATCTCCGACGCGCTGGAGAAGGTGTTCGGCCGCCATCGCGCCGAAATCCGCGCCATTTCCGGCGTCTACAAGCGGGAGGCTTCCGCCATGACGGACAAGGTCGGCAAGGTGCAGAAGCAGGTGGAGGCGTTCGAGATCGCGGAAGGCCGCCGCCCTCGCATCCTCGTCGCCAAGGTGGGCCAGGACGGCCACGACCGCGGCCAGAAGGTGATCGCCTCCGCCTTCGCCGACCTCGGCTTCGACGTGGACATCGGCCCCCTGTTCGCCACGCCGGAGGAAGCCGCCCGCCAGGCGGTGGAAAACGACGTGCACGTGGTGGGCATCTCCTCCCTCGCCGCCGGCCATCTCACGCTGGTGCCGGCGCTCAAGAAGGCGCTGGAGGCGGAGGGCCGCGGCGACATCATGGTGGTGGTGGGCGGCGTGATCCCCCCGCAGGACTATGACGCGCTGAAGGCCGATGGTGCCGAGGCCATCTTCCCGCCCGGCACCGTCATCGCCGATGCCGCCGCCGAGCTGCTGCACACCCTCTCCCAGCGCCTCGGCCACACCCAGGAAGCGGCGGAGTGACAGGCGCGTTGCCCGGCGAACAGGTCCCTCCCGCCGCCGGGCGCGTGACTTTCGTGCCCCCCGGCTCCACCCTGCGGGTGCTGGAGCCGGCCAAGCAGCCGCCCCACGGGCGGTTGCTCGCCTTCTATGACGGGCGCATCCCCGGCACGCGGCTCCATAGCGCCGCGGAGAACTGGCTGGATGACGGCGCCTTCGCCCTCGGCATCGCCTCCTACGCCGTCTTCGACGGCGAGGACGCGCTGGTCTACGACCCCCACATCACCCTCGCCCACGCCCGGCTCGTCCGCGCGGCGCTGGAGGCGCGCGGCGTGCGCCGCATGCGGCTGGTGCTGAGCCATTGGCACGACGACCACGTGGCGGGGAATGCAGTGTTCGCGGATTGCGAGATCATCGCCAGCGCCGAGACGGCGGCGCTGCTCGAACGGAACCGCGCGCGCCTCGAAGGCGGCGACCCGCCCATCCGGCCCCTCGTCCTGCCGAACCGCATATTCACCGGGCGGCTCGACCTGACGGTCGGGCGCCTCGCGGTGCAGCTCCACCACATGGACATCCATAGTTGCGACGGGGTGGTGGCCCTGCTGCCCGGCGGCATCCTGCTCGCGGGCGACACGCTGGAAGACCCCATCACCTATGTGGACGAGCCCGGCCGGCTCGCCGTCCACCTGCGAAACCTCGATCATCTCACGGCTCTCGACGCCGGCCGCATCCTGCCCAACCACGGCACGGAGGAGGTCATCGCCGCCGGCGGCTACGGGCCGGAGCTGATCGCGGCGACGCGCCTCTACGTGGAAAAACTGCTGCGGCTGAAGGCGGAGCCCAACCTTGCCAGGCAGGACCTTCGCACCTTTGCGACAGATGCCCTCGCCACCGGTGCCATCACCTATTTCGAGCCCTACGAGGCGGTGCACCGGCGCAACGTGGCCGCCGTTCTGGCGCAGGGCTGATAGCGCGGGAGCCATGCGGCACGCCCACGGCCAACCACGTGAGGAACCGGCCACTGCGGCACGGTGTGGAGCGGCGGCGCTGATCCAGCGAACTCGGTCTCCAGTCCATGGCGCGGACTGGGGTGTCACAACAACCGTTTGGCGGGCATGGCGCCGATGCCGGCGTCAGCCCGCCTTCGAGAGCCCCCGCCCCGCCTGTCCGGCGGCGAGCAGCCCTTCGGCCTTGGCGAAGATGGCGTCGGCGTCGAGCCCGGCCTGGGCGAGCTGGTGGGCCTGAGTCTCCTGGTCGATGTAGAGGTCCGGCAGCACCATGGCGCGCACCTTCAGGCCGCCACGATCCAGCATCCCTTCATCCGTGAGGAGCTGGAGCACATGGCTGCCGAAGCCACCCACGGAGCCCTCCTCCACCGTGACGAGGGCGCGATGCCCGGCCGCCAGCTTCAGCAGCAGATCACGATCCAGCGGCTTGGCGAAGCGCGCGTCGGCCACGCTCACCTTGAAGCCCTTGGCCTCCAGGCGCTCGGCGGCCTTCAGGCAATCGGCGAGGCGGGTGCCAAGAGACACGAGCGCGACGTCGCCCTCCCCGGTGCCCGAAACCAGCCGCCCCTTGCCGATGGGCAGCACCTGCCCACGGTCCGGCCGCTCCACGCCCACGCCTTCGCCGCGCGGGAAGCGGATGGCGAGCGGCCCCTCGCCGTAGGCCACGGCGGTGGCCATCATGTGGGTCAGCTCAGCCTCGTCGGCAGGCGCCATCAGCACCATGCCGGGCAGGCAGGCGAGGAAGGCGATGTCGAACGCGCCGGCATGGGTGGCGCCGTCCGCCCCCACGAGGCCGGCGCGATCGAGGATGAAGCGCACCGGCAGCCCCTGCAGGGCCACATCGTGCACCACCTGATCGTAGCCGCGCTGGAGGAAGGTGGAATAGATGGCGCAGAAGGGCTTGAAGCCCTCCGCCGCGAGCCCGGCGGCGAACGTCACCGCATGCTGTTCGGCGATGCCCACATCGAAGGTGCGCGCGGGGTGGACCTGCCCGAACAGGTCGAGCCCGGTGCCCGACGGCATGGCGGCGGTGACGGCCACCACCTTCTCGTCCCGCCCCGCCTCGGCGATCAGGCTCTCGGCGAACACGCGGGTATAGGAGGGGGCGTTGGACTTCGCCTTCTGCTGGGTGCCGGTGAGCACGTCGAACTTGACCACGCCGTGGTACTTGTCGGCGCTCGCCTCGGCGGGGGCGTAGCCCTTACCCTTCTGGGTCACCACATGCACCAGGATCGGCCCGCTCTTGGCGTCGCGGACGTTCTTCAGCACCGGGAGCAAATGGTCGAGATTGTGCCCATCGATGGGCCCCACATAATAGAAGCCCAGCTCCTCGAACAGCGTGCCCCCGGTCCAGAAGCCGCGGGCGAACTCCTCCGCCCGCTGCGCGCCGCGCTCCACGAACTTCGGGAGCCGGCCGGCGAGCTGCTTGCCGATCTCGCGCAGCGACAGGTAGGTCTGCCCCGAGATGAGCCGCGCCAGATAGGCCGACATGGCGCCCGTGGGCGGGGCGATGGACATGTCGTTGTCGTTGAGGATGACGATGAGGCGCGAATCCATGGCGCCAGCGTTGTTCATGGCCTCATAGGCCATGCCGGCGGACATGGCGCCGTCGCCGATGACGCAGACCACGTTGCGGTCCACGCCCGAGAGATCCCGTGCCACCGCCATGCCGAGCCCGGCGGAGATGGAGGTGGAGGAATGCGCCGCGCCGAACGGATCGTAGACGCTCTCCGAGCGCTTGGTGAAGCCCGAGAGGCCGCCGCCCTGGCGCAGGGTGCGGATGCGGTCGCGCCGTCCGGTAAGGATCTTGTGGGGATAACACTGGTGCCCCACGTCCCAGATGAGCCGATCGTGGGGGGTGTTGAAAACGTGGTGCAGCGCCACGGTCAACTCGACCACGCCGAGGCCCGCGCCCAGGTGCCCGCCGGTGACGGATACCGCATCGATGGTTTCCGCGCGCAGTTCGGCGGCGAGCTGGGCCAGCTTTTCCTGGGGCAGGCGCCGCACGTCGGCGGCATCCTTGATGGTATCGAGCAGCGGGGTCTTCAAAGGCGTCACGGAACCACTCCGCGCCGGACCTGCCGGCGACAAGCGAGGCTTACACAGGGAAATGATACGGCGCAACGCACCGCTTTAACCATTAGACCTGTGACGTGCGCATCTTCTCGCGCCCCGTTGGGGCGGCTTCAAGGCGCGGGAAACTCCGCCCCGCGCCAGCCGCCGCGCTCAGGCGCCCGGCATGAGCTTCGCGAAGCGACGCTGGAGCCGCCAGAGGATGCCGGTGGGCAGATGCGCTCCCGGCTTCATGTAGCCGGTGAGATGCTGCCAGGGGGCAACGAAGTCCGAGTCGGCGGCAAGATCCGACGCCTTGAGGCGGCGACCGTCCGCGATGCGGCGCTCGAGCTGGATGGCGACCGTGGGCCGCACGTGGCCGAGCCGCACCGAACGCTCCACCAGCTCCGGCGAAATGGCGCCGTCGTCCACCGCCCGGAACAGCGCCTCGAACCAGAGGTAGCCGAGCGGGTTCTGGTGCGACACCCATGGCTGGTGGGTCATGTCGGTGTAGTGGATGAGGCTGGTGACGCCGGGCTCGTAATATTCGAGGTCGTTCCAGACATGGGGAATGACGCGCTCGGGCGGGCGGTTGCTCACCACCATCTGCTCCATCAGCGCCTTATAGGTCATCTCCTCGCGGTCGAGCCGGTCGACGATGTCGCCGATCTCCCACTTCAGCCGGCCGCAGTTGAGCAGAAGCACGGAATTCTGCTGCAGGCGGCTGGAACCCGGGCGCAGCTTCACGGTGCGCAGGTCGAAATCGTCGTCGTCCGTCGTCCAGAAGCTGCGGATGTCCTTGAACACCTGCATGTCGGAATCGACATAGACCCCCAGCCCCTCGTAGCCGCAGAGCTGGGGGATGAGGAAGCGCTGGAAGGAGAAGGGCGTCTTGCCCCGGTTCTTCGGGTCCCGCGCCTGCGGGATCGGGATATCGGCATCCGCCAGCGACACCACGTCCACCGCCATGGAGGCATGACGCTGGATGGAATCAGCCAGCACCGCGACGGCAAGCTCCTGTTCCGGCTCCGCGCCCACGAACACCTTCACCGGGGACTGGATGCCGAGAGGATGCAGGCGCGCCTTGGTGCGGTAGAGGATCTGCGCGAACTTCTCGAACTGGATGTCGAAGCTCTGCTGCGCGTTGGTGAGCTTGGTGCTCTCTTCCAGGTCCTTGAAATTGCTTGAATACGCCGTACCGCCATCGACACCTATGGTGTAGATGTCCTTCACGCCCGAAAGAGCGAGCAGGCCGAGAGCGGCCTCGGCGCTGAAATAGGACAGCGGAACCACATGCCCGTCGCCACGGCGCTGCGCGGCCGGCGCGGTTTCGGCGTCATAGGTGAGAAGGCGGCCCTCCTTGTCCAGCTTGGACAGAACCGGAACTTCCTTGACGTAATCGGCGAGCGTCTTCTCGCGCGGGCGAAAGTCGGTGTGCGGCACCCAGGGCATCACCAGAAAGCGCGCGTTGGCGTCGATCACCTCCGCACATGAGACGACGACGTCGATGTCCACCGCGTGGGTCAGCGTCACCGGGCGGTCGCGCACCACATGGTTCAGGGTGAAAAGATGATAATTGTCCGGGCCATAGGCCTCGATGCAGTCGTAGGTCCGGCCTTTGCCGACGATGAGCCACGGCTTGGCTGCACGCTCGTCGAAACGCTCGAACCACTGGAAGAAGTTCTGCACAACTTGATCCCTGCGAGCTACCCGGCGCTGCGTGCGCACCAGGCATGCGGACCGGACACACGCGCATCGGCGACGGGGAGATCGAACATCCAGCCCCTACCGCCGGCGACACACGCCGAACCACCACGAATCCCGAGCGACGCCGCCCACCTTCGACGGCACCGGGACCCTACCGTCGTACTCCGGCAAAATAGCCGATGGAAGATCAAATGCCAACGCGCCCGGCAGCCAGCCACCATTCTTATGAACAAATCTGGTGTGTCAAAATGTAAATAGGGATCCTTAATCGACCAGTAACGCTGCGGCAGGAAGGGTGTATGCCCCCAGGTGCAGTTCCATTTCCGCGACATCGAAGCCCAGGGCCGCGGTGACGCGGCGCCACCCGGAGAGATCCACTTTGTAGGGATTTTCCCGCAGAAGCTGGACCTTAAGGAAAGGAAGCCCCGCCTCCACCAGCGCATGCCAGCCGGTGAGCGTGGCATTGCCGGCAGCGGCAGCACCCGAAAGCACCTCGACTTCCGCCCCAGCTGCCTTGAGCGCCTCCTCCAGCGGCACCTCATAGGCGCGGATCACGGCATTCTTGTCCGCGAGCGCCCGCACGCCGGAGAAGAAGGCGCGCGTGCCTGCCAGCCCCAGCGCCTCGCGCTTGAGCACGAAGAAATAGCTCTGAAAATGGGGGGCGAAGAGATCGGAGGCCGTGGCCGCCACCACCGGCGCGCGCACGGCGGCGATGCGCGCTGCGAAGGCAGGGAAGCGCGCGGGCGTGTGGTAGACACTGTCGTTGGCGAACCACAGGGCCTCGCAGTCCCACAGCCGCGGCCACAGGCGCAGCACGCTTGCCCAGGCCGCGAAGTCGTAGCCGTGGTTCTCCCGCACCACCAGCGCGTCGGCGGTCTCGGGCCCCGGATCGAGGCAGCGCAGATCGGCCCGGTCGGTGGTGGCGATCAGCACCACCCGGCAACCGGCCGCACGCAGGCTGCGCGCGTAGGAAAGCACATGGGGCCAGAAGCGCCCGTCCGCCGTGTAGCTCACCAGCAGGCACACCGGCCCCTCACCCGCCGGCAGGGGGCGCACCACCGCGAGGCGCTGGGCCTCCACCGGCGTGTCCTCGCCCGGCCCCGCCACGGCCGTTTCAGAGCCGGCGTGAAGCAGCGAGAGGGCTTTTCGCAGATTGTGCGCCGGATCGCGCCCCAGCAGCAGCTTCCCCGCGGCGGTCACCAGGTGGCGCGCCACCCGCGGCCGGTCGATCGCCGTGTGCGCGGGCGGCTGCCCGGCGGCCTTTTCCTGCATCATGGTTTCCCACCTTGCCGCCGCGTCGGAGCGGACAACGGATCGAACAGGCCGCGCAGCTTGCCGGCCCGCACCGCCACCCGGTGGAAATCGAACAGCAGCCCCGCCAGAAGGCAACCGCCCGCGAGCTTCAGAGCCGTGAGGGAGAGCGGACGCCCGCGGGCATATTTCGCCCGCACGTAGCGTTCCGACTGCTGCTTGGCGCGATTGATGGCGAAGGTCTGCGCGAAGCTGGGTGTGGAAGAACGCCCCCCGGCGTGCACGGCCTTCGCCCCCGTCACCACCACGATGGGCATGCCGCGTGCCAGCGCGCGCAGGGAAAGGTCGTCATCCTCATGGTACAGGAAGATCCCCTCGTCGAAGCCGCCGAGATCGAGGAAGGCCGGCCGCGACACCATGAAGGCCGCGCCGTGGATGAAGCGCGTGCAATAGTCCCCGGCGATCTCCGCCGCCTTCAGGCGGGCCCCGCGCGGCACCTTCTCGAAGATCGTGCCCTCCTTGCGCATCAGCTTTCCTTCGTCACCGACGATAGCGGGCATGAGGATGGAGTGGTTCCCATAGGCGCGAGCGGCGGCGAGCAGCGTGTCCACCGCGCCGGGCGCGAGCACTGCATCGGGGTTGAGGAACATCACATAGGGCGTCGCCGCGCGCCGGGCACCCGCGTTGCAGGCGGTGCCGAAGCCGGCATTGCGCCCCATGGGAAGGAAATCCACAGGCCGCGGCAGGCTCTCGCGCCAGGGCGTGCCCTCGGGGCTGGCGTTGTCCACGATCACGACGTCGCAGTCGTCGGGCACGCTCCCCACCGCGCGGGCGATCACGGCGCCGCTGTTGTAGGTCACGAACACCACGGTGAGCCGCGGCGCGGCGAGGGCGGATGTGGCGGACACAGAACGGCTCGGCTCCCGCCGGCGCCGTCGCCCCACCGCGGAACGCGCCGGCCACGCCCTTCCTGCCCTTCCCCGGCGGCGAAGACAAGCCCTCGTGCCCGCCGGAGGCCGGTGGGCACGGCGCGTTTGCAGCTTAACAAAAGCTGAAAATCCTCTAGAAGGCGCGCCCATGCGGGACGGCTCCAGCGGACGCGTGATGCGTCGCCATGTCTTCTTCTCGGCGGGGTATCACCCCATGACCGTCGAGGACCATTTCCGGGTGTTCAAGCGCGAGCTTGAACGCTTCGGAGAGGTGTGGTCGGTCGAGACCCGCCTCCTCGACGCGTCGCCCCGCCCCACCCCCACAGGCGCGCTCTGGCGCATCGAAGCCGAAGGCCCCGGCTGGAAAACGCACACCACCTTCGAGGTGCTCGCCTGGGACGACCTCGCCCGCGCCGACATGGCGCGCTCGGGCTGGTCCCACATCAAAGGGCAGCTCAGGGCGGTCGCCGACATGGTGGCGAGCGGCACGCTGGCACGCTATTTCAAGGCCAGCCGGCGCTACGGCATATTCTTCATCCTCTCCTATCTGGCGCTGACGGTGCTGTGGAGCGCGGCGGGGCTCGCCGGCGCGGCGGCCGGACTCGCGCTCGTGCCCGTCATCGGCGCGCTCGGTGGCGGGATCGCGGGGGTGGCGCTCGCCCTGGCCTGCGGCCTCGTCCTGATGCGCTGGCCGGGGGAGCCCCTGCACCTCAGGCAATCCCTCGACCTCTCGGAATTTTCAGTGGATTTCGCCCGTGGCCGGCACCCGGAGGTGGACGCCAGGGTGGGCGCCTTCGCCCGGCGCATCGCCGAGGTGGCGGGGCCGGCGGCAGCGGAAGAACTGGACGAAGTGGTGGTGGCCGGCCACAGCCTCGGCGCCATGCACGCCATCTGCGCGCTGGCGGGGGCGGCCGAAGCCGACCCCGCCTTCGGCCAGGCGGTGCCGGTGCGCCTGCTCACGCTCGGCAGCACCACGGCGAAGTTCGCGCTGCATCCGGCGGGTGAGCGGCTGCGCGTGGCGGCTGCGCGCGTGGCGGCGACGCCCGCCATCGGCTGGCTGGAGATCCAGTCCCGCGACGATATCGTGAGCTTCTACAAGGTGAACCCCGTCACCCTCGGCCCGGCGGAAATCGTGGACGGAAAGCTGAAGCGCGGCGATTATGCCCTGCGCCCGCTGGTACGCCACGTCGCCATCCGCGACATGATCACCCCGGCGACCTACAATCGTTTCCGCTTCGACATGATGCGCCTGCACTGCCAGTGCTTCCTGGCGGGCGACAAGCGGGCGCAGCACGACTTCCACGCCTATGTGTGCGGCCCGGTGCCGTTCGATGCGCTGGCGGCGACCCCCGGCGGCCTCCTGCCGTTCCTCGACGAAGCCGGGCGGCTTGCCCCGCCCGCATCCGGCGCGGACGCGCAGGCCCCCTCCAACGACTGAGAGCGTGATGACCCTCCTCGCATTTTCCAAGATCGCCTGGGCGGTCGGCGTCGCGGCCTGGTATGTGCTGCGCCTGCCCTTCGAGATGAAGGCGCGGCGCATGAAGGTGACCAACGCCAGCCACCGCACCCTGCGCGACATGACGCTGCTCTCCATCTCCACCCTGGGCCTCGGCATCATCCCCGCCATCTATGCCGTGAGCGGCCAGCCACGCTTCGCCTCCTATCCCCTCACCTTCGCGCAGGTGGCGGCGGGCGTGATCGTGTTCATCTGCGCATTGTGGCTGTTCTGGCGTACCCACAGGGCCATCGGGAAGTATTGGTCCGTGACGCTGGAGATCAAGGAGAAGCACGAGCTGGTCACCACCGGGGTCTATGCCCGCGTACGGCATCCTATGTACTCGGCCTTTTTCATGTGGGCGCTGGCGCAGGCCCTGCTGCTGCCCAACTGGATCGCGGGGCCGGCGGGGCTCGTGGGCTTCGGCATCCTGTTCTTCTTCCGCGTGGGGCGGGAGGAGCAGATGATGCGCGAAGCCTTCGGCACCCAGTACGACGCCTATGTGCGCCGCACCAAGCGGATCATTCCCGGCATCTACTGAGAGCGAGCGGAACGAAAGGCGACACGCGGCAGATCACCGATTCGGTCATGCTGCGTTCACGTTTCATGCGGCCCGCGTCCCATCATGGCACAGCCAGCGCGCGCGCCCGGCACGAAGCCGGAACCGCGCGCGGAACGTGATTCGCGCCGGCTTCGTTCCGGGTTCGGCCCCGGCGCGCCGGGGTAATGTCCCATTGTGGGACACAGGCTTGGAACGGGAACAGGGGTGGAACACGGCGCAGGGAGCGATTCGGTCACGCCCCGTTCCCCCTTCCACCCGACCATGTGCCGAAACGGGACAGAGCGGCGCAAATAGCCGCCGCTCGTGGCGCGCGCCCTTTCACCTCAGACATTGGGCGGGAAACCCCGCCCTGCCCGGCGTCAGTTCTCGGGATCGAGCGGGAGCACGCCGGCGGGGCGGCCCTCGGCGTCGCGCGTGATGGTCTCCACCCGCGCTTCCGCCTGCTTGAGCAGCGCCTCGCAGCGCTTCTTCAGAGCCTCGCCGCGCTCGTAGATGGCGATGGACTCCTCAAGGGGCACATTGCCCTTCTCCAGGCTCGCGACGATTGCCTCCAGCTCCGCCAGAGCCTGCTCGAAGGACAGGGCGGCCACGTCCGCCGCCTTTGCCGCCTTTGCGCCCTTCGGCGCGCCGCCCGTTGCTGCCTCGGCCATGGCCGTCTCCTGCTGATTCCCGGCCGGGCACCATAGCGGAGAGGACCGGCGCGGTCGAAGCCGGGCGGCGGCCCACCGACGCCCGAGGGGTGGCCCAACGGCGCCCCCTTTGCTAGAAGCCCCGCATTCAGATGGAAAGTCGCCCCATGTCCGCCGCGGCCCCCGCGTCCCTTCCCGTGCACGACCCCCGCATCCTCGAAGAGGCCCTTGTCGCCCGCTTCGACGCCGCCGGCTATGCGCGCCTCGACCCGCCCATCCTGCAGCCGGCCGACGTGTTCCTGGACCTTTCCGGCGAGAGCATCCGCAGGCGCCTGTTCCTGACCACCGATGCGGACGGACGGGAGCTGTGCCTGAGGCCGGACCTCACCATTCCCGTCGCCCGCGCCGTGCTCCAGAACGCCATGGCGCTGCCGGCGGCTGTGAGCTACCTCGGCCCGGTGTTCCGCTTCCGCGGCGAGGGCTCGGGCGAGTTCCGCCAAGCGGGGGTCGAGAGCTTCGGGCGCACGGACATCGAGGCGGCGGACGCCGAGATCCTCGCCCTGGGGCTCGACGTGTGCACCCTTTACGGCGTGGAGCAGCCGGAAATCCGGCTGGGCGACGTGGGCCTGTTCGCCGCGCTGCTGGATGCGCTGCCGCTGGCACCCGCCTTCCGCCGGCGGCTACTAAAGGATTTCGGCCAGGGGCGGCTCGGCCCCGATCTCACCCGCCCGGCGGCCGAAAGTCCCGCCGCGGCCCATTCGGGCGTGCTCAACGCCCTCGCCGGCGCCGACCCCGAGGCGGCGCGCGCCCTCATCACCGACCTGCTTTCCATCGCCGGCATCTCCACCGTGGGCGGACGCACGGTTTCGGAAATCGCCGAGCGGTTTCTGGAACAGGCCTCGCTGGAGGCGGGCGGGCTCTCGCAGGAGACCGCGGCCATCCTCACCCGCTACCTCGCCGTCACCGGCCAGCCCGACGCCGCCTCGGCCGAGCTGCGCGCCCTCGCGCGCGAGGCGGGCATCGACATCGACGCCGCGCTCGACCTGTTCGACCGGCGCACCGGCTTCCTCACCGCGCACGACGTAAACCTTACGGACGTGCGCTTCTCCACCGCCTTCGGGCGGCCGCTCGATTATTACAGCGGCATGGTGTTCGAGCTCCACGACCCCGCGGGCCGCGCCAGCGGCGCGCTGGTGGCCGGGGGCCGCTACGACCGGCTGCTGCCGCGCCTGGGTGCGACAATAGAGGTGACCGGGGTAGGCCTTGCCGCCTGGGTGGATCGCCTCGCCAGCCTCGACGCCCTTTCCTCCAGCGGGGCCCAGTCATGACCGCGTCCAGCCCGCTCATCCTCGCCGTGCCCTCCAAGGGGCGCCTGCAGGAGAATGTCCACGCCTTCTTCGCCCGCGCCGGCATGCCCCTGACCCAGGCGCGCGGCGCCCGCGACTATCGCGGCGCCCTGGGCGGGGTGGACAATGTGGAGGTGGCCTATCTTTCCGCCTCGGAGATCGCCGCCGCGCTCGCCTCTGGCACCGCCCACCTCGGCGTCACCGGCGAGGATCTGGTGCGCGAGAACATCATGGAGGCGGATGCCCGCGTCGCGCTGCTGGAGAAGCTGGGCTTCGGCCACGCCAATGTGGTGGTGGCGGTGCCGCAGGCATGGATCGACGTGCGCACCATGGATGACCTCGACGATGTCGCCACCCATTTCCACAGCCGCACAGGCCGGCGCATCCGCGTCGCCACCAAATATGTGAACCTCACGCGCGGCTTCTTCGCCCGCTCCGGCATCGTGGATTACCGCATCGTCGAGAGCGCCGGCGCCACCGAGGGCACGCCCGCCTCCGGCAGCGCCGAGCTGATCGTGGACATCACCACCACCGGCACCACGCTCGCCGCCAACGGCCTGAAGGTGGTGGACGACGGCGTCATCCTGCGGTCCGAGGCCAATCTCGTGGCCTCCCTCACCGCCGCGTGGAGCCTTGAAGCGCGCGAGGCCGCCCGCGCCATGTTCGACCGGCTGGGCGCGGAAAAGCGCGCGCGCACCAAGCGCGAGGTGCGCACCCGCTTTTCCAGCTGCGACACCTCGCTGGTGGACGAGGCGGTGGCGCAGTTCCGCTGCATCGCGCCGTTCGGCGGGCCCACCTCCTCCGGCATGCTGACGCTGCACTGCCCGCCGGACACGCTGCACGGCCTCGCCACCTTCCTGCGCGCGCGCGGCGCCAGCATGGTGACGGTGGCGCCCATCGAATACGTGTTCGCCGCCGACAACCCGCTCTACGAGGCGCTGGAAGCGCGGCTCGGCGCCTGAGGCGCCCGCTCGCCGCCACGCCCCTGCCCCTCTTCCCGCACCGTGGCTGCACGGTGCGGCGCGACCGCTCGCGGCCTCGGCGCGCCCCACAATGTATATGGCGAAATACAGCTATACTTCGCAGCGCAAATGAACAGCGCTGCTATATCCAGATGAATACTACTATTTCATTAGACTTTATTTGAAGCGCGGCTCATATCTCGTCATCGGAGCTTCAACAGGCCGATGCCACGATGCATGTCGCCCCACGCCCCCTCTTCGCCTTCTCCGCCAGCGGCGCCATCGGCGCTTTGGGCGGGCTGATCGGGCTCGGCGGCGCCGAATTCCGCCTGCCGCTGCTCATCGGCGCATTCCGGCTCGATCCGCTCAACGCAGTGATCGTCAACAAGGCGGTGAGCCTCGTGGTGGTCGCCTCCGCCTTGCCGTTTCGCATGGGCACGGTGCCGGCGGCGGAACTGCTGGTGCAATGGAGCGTGGTGGCGAACCTGCTCGCCGGCAGCCTCATCGGCGCCTGGGTGGGGGCGGGCTTCGCCACGCACCTCGCCTCCCGCACCTTCTTCCGCCTCATCGCGGTGCTGCTGGCGCTCATCGCGCTGGTGCTGGTGACGCTGCACCACCCCGCCGCCGCGGCCCCGCTGCTGACGGGCACGCCGCAGATGGCGGCCGGGATCGCTGCGGGCTTCGCCATCGGCATTGTCGCCGCGCTGCTCGGCGTGGCCGGCGGCGAGTTGCTCATCCCCACCCTGGTGCTGCTGTTCGGGGTGGACATCAAGCTCGCGGGCAGCCTCTCCCTGGTGATCTCGCTGCCCACCATGCTGGTGGGCTTCGCGCGCTACAGCCGCCATGCGGCATTCGGCGTGCTGGCGGAGAACAAGGGCTTCCTGGCGCTCATGGCGCTCGGCTCCATCGTCGGCACCTTCGTGGGCAGCCGCCTGCTGGGGCTGGTGCCCGCCGCCATGCTGATGCCGCTGCTGGCGCTGGTGCTCGCGTGGTCGGCCGTGAAGCTCTGGCAGCACCGCTGAAGCCGGTCGGCGGCTTTCCTCCGCCACGATCGCGCACTACTCTGCCGCCCCGAAGCGCACCGTGGGTCGCGCCAGCGCGCCTTCCCTCACGCCCGCGGTGTCCACAGGAGCAAAGTTCCATGCGTGATGCCGAGCCGCAGCCCATCCGCCTTGCCGATTACCTCCCGCCCGAATGGCTGGTGGACAAGGTGGACCTCGATTTCGCGCTCCATCCCACCCAGACCCGCGTCACCGCCCGCCTCGCGCTGCGGCGCAACCCGAAGGGCACCGCCGGCGCCCCCGTGGTCCTCGAGGGCGACGGCCTCACCCTGGTGCGCCTCGCCGTCAACGGCCAGCCCCTGGCCGGCAGCAGCTTCGAGGCGGCGCCCGACCGGCTCACCCTCGCCCACCCGCCGGCCGACAGCTTCACGCTGGAGATCGAGACCCTGGTGGACCCCACCGCCAACACCCAGTTGATGGGGCTCTACCGCTCGTCCGGAAACTACGCCACCCAGTGCGAGCCGGAAGGCTTCCGCCGCATCACCTATTTCCCCGACCGGCCGGACGTGCTCGCCGTCTACACCACCCGCATCGAGGCCGAGCGGGAGGAGGCACCCATCCTGCTCTCCAACGGCAACCTCGTGGAGAGCGGCGCCATCGACGGCACCACGCGCCATTACGCCGTGTGGCAGGACCCCTGGCCGAAGCCCTCCTACCTGTTCGCGCTGGTGGGCGGAAAGCTCGCCAAGGTCAGCGACCGCTTCGTCACCGCCTCCGGCCGCGAGGTGGCGCTGGGCATCTATGTGGAGGAGGGCAAGGCGGAGCGTGCCGGCTACGCCATGGATGCGCTGAAGCGCTCCATGCGCTGGGACGAGACCGCCTTCGGCCGTGAATACGACCTCGACGTCTTCAACATCGTCGCCGTCTCCGACTTCAACATGGGTGCGATGGAGAACAAGGGGCTCAACGTCTTCAACGACAAATACGTCCTCGCAAGCCCGCAGACCGCCACCGACGCCGACTATTCCGGCATCGAGGGGGTGATCGCCCACGAATACTTCCACAACTGGACCGGCAACCGCATCACCTGCCGCGACTGGTTCCAGCTGTGCCTGAAGGAGGGCCTCACCGTCTTCCGCGACCAGGAGTTCTCCTCCGACCAGCGCTCGCGCCCCGTGAAGCGCATCGCCGACGTGCGGGCGCTGAAGGCGGCCCAGTTCACGGAGGACGCCGGCCCCCTCGCCCATCCGGTGCGGCCGCAGACCTACCGCGAGATCAACAATTTCTACACGGCGACCGTCTACGAGAAGGGCGCCGAGGTGGTGCGCATGCTGAAAACCCTGCTGGGCGAGGAAGGCTTCCGCGCCGGCATGGACCTCTACTTCCAGCGCCACGACGGCGAGGCCGCCACCATCGAGGATTTCGTGGCCTCCTTCGCGGATGCCACGGGGCGCGACCTCAGCCAGTTCTCGCTGTGGTACGAGCAGTCCGGCACGCCGGTGGTGACCGTGCAGGGCACCTATGACGCCGCCGCCCGCACCTACCGGCTCGACGTGTCGCAGTCCGTGCCACCCACGCCCGGCCAGCCCACCAAGCAGCCCATGGTGATCCCGCTGGTGATCGGCCTCGTGGGGCCGGACGGCACGGACCTGCCGCTCACCCTCGGCAACAAGGTGGTGGAGCGCGGCGTGCTGGAGCTGACCAAGGCTGAGCAGAGCTTCACCTTCACCGGCATCGATGCCCGGCCCGTGCCCTCGCTCAACCGCGGCTTCTCGGCCCCGGTGAACGTGGTGAGCGGCCTTTCGGCCGACGACCGGGTGTTCCTCGCAGCCCATGACGCGGACCCGTTCAACCGGTTCGATGCGCTGCAGGGCCTCGCCCTGGGCCTGCTGAAGGAGGGCGCGCGCAGCGGAAAGGCGGTAGCGCCGGAGGCCGTCATCGGCGCCGCGCGCAACCTGTTGGGGGATGGCACGCTGGACCCCGCCTTCAAGGCCCAGGCGCTCGCCCTGCCCGGCGAGGGGGAGGTGGCCCGCGAGCTTGCGACCGATGTGGACCCCGACGCGGTCTACGCCGCGCGCAAGGAGCTGAAGATCGCGGTGGGCACCGCCCTCGCCAGCCCGCTCGCGGAAACCTACGGCGCGCTCGCCGCCACGGGCCCGTTCACGCCCGACGCCGCTTCCGCCGGACGCCGGGCGCTGCGCAATCTCGCGCTCGACTATCTGGCCGTCACCGCCTCCGCCGAAGGCATCGCCCGTGCGGCCGCGCAGTTCGAGGGCGCCGACAACATGACGGACCGCCTCTCCGCCCTGGCGGTGCTGGCGCAGCATGACGTGCCGGAGCGCGAGCAGGCGCTGGCGCGCTTCTACGAGCGCTTCAAGGACGATGCCCTCGTCATCGACAAGTGGTTCATCCTCCAGGCGCAGATCGCGGCGCCGGACACGCTGGAGCGGGTGAAGGGGCTGATGGGGCACCCCGCCTTCTCCCTCGGCAATCCGAACCGGGTGCGCTCGCTGATCGGCGCCTTTGCCGCCGGCAACCCGACCCAGTTCAACCGTCCGGATGGCGCGGGCCACGCCTTCGTGGCCGATGCGGTGCTGACCCTCGATCCCAAGAACCCGCAGGTGGCCTCGCGCCTCCTGTCGTCGTTCAAGACCTGGCGGCAGCTCGAGCCCGTGCGCCGCGCCAGCGCCGAGGCCGCCCTGCGCCGCGTCGCGGAAACGCCCGGCCTGTCGGCGGACGTTTCCGACATCGCCACCCGCGCCCTGGGTTGAAACGCGCGGCCGGCCCCTTCCCGGCCGGCCGCCGCATCCATTGCTGCTGGAAACGGCATAAAGTCATTCAATAACGACCCATTATCCCGCCAGCGGCGAACCCTTACTTCTCCCTCATCGAAAGCGGCTCCACGAGCCGCACCACTCAAGGGAGAAGAACAATGCGCACGTTCACCATCGCCGCCCTCGCGCTCGCCGCCTCGCTCTCGCTCGCCGGGGTCGCCCGCGCCGAAGAAGACGTCTCGCAGGAAAATGACGAATCCGCGCGGGTCGCGGCCGAATCCTGGCAGGAAGCGGAACAGCCGCACCAGAGCGTTCCCTACGCTCTCGGCTACCGTGCCCCGGCGTCCACGCGGGCGCAGCAGATCCAGCGCATCTTCCCCCAGCCCGGGTATGACCCCCGGTATGAGAGCCCCGATCAGCGCTTCCTGGAGCAGGGCGACCGCGGCCTCGGCACCAACTGACCTCGGCCAGCCCCGGCGCCGCACCTACTCGGGGAGCTCCGAGAGAACCGGAGCGGGCGCCTGATCTGGAGATCTCCGCGGAAGCGCCTATCTCCTACAGAAAGGAGGCCCGGCCATGCGCCGGGTCCCGGCTCGGCGGCGGCAAGCGGTTCGGAGCAGAAGCACCATGTCCAGGTTCGATGATGTCGAGGTGTTCGTCCGCGTCGTGGAGCGCGGCAGCTTTCATGGCGCCGCCCAGCAGTTGGGCTTGCCCGCCACCTCGGTAAGCCGCAAGATCAAGGCCCTGGAAGAGCGCCTGGGCGTGCAGCTTCTCCACCGCACCACCCGCAAGGTATGGCCGTCCGACGCCGGGCAGGCCTATTACCAGCGATGTGTCGGCGCCGTCGCGCTGCTCGATCAGGCGGATGCACAGGTACGCTCCCTCACCCGCGAGCCGGAAGGGCCCCTGAAGGTGCTGATGCCCCACTCCACCGGCATCCTCTTCCTGGAGCCGGAGATGGCGACCTTCCGCGCCCGCCACCCGAAGGTGCAGCTGCACATCACCCTGGACAACCACCCGCTCGATCTCGTCGAGCATGGCTTCGACCTCGCCGTGCGACACGGGCCGGTGCGGGATTCCAGCTATCACATTCGCCGGCTCGGCCTGTCGCCGCTGCACCTGATGGCGAGTCCCGCCTATCTGCGTGCCCACGGGCGCCCGGAGCATCCGCGAGACCTGATGCAGCATGATCTCATCGGCATCCGTTCTGCGCCCGGCCCCCTCATGTGGGCGCTCGAAGGGCCGGACGGGGGTGTGGAGCTGAAGATCGAGCCGCAGCTCGTGACCAACGATCCCGTTCTCGCCATGCGCCAGGCCCTCGCCGACGCAGGCGTCGCCCTGTTGTCCCACTGCCTGAGCCAGCATCGCCTCGACGCCGGCGAGCTGGAAATCCTGCTGCCCGAATGGGAGCGGCGCGAGCCGCTGGAAACCGTCGCCCTGTTCCCGGCCCGCGCCACGCTGGACCTGAAGGTGCGGGTATTCCTGAACTTCCTGGCCGAGATCTTCGACCACCGGCTGGCACCCGACCTCGCGCGCCAGCGCGCCGGCGCCACCCCGCGACGAACCCGGCAGAGCGCCGACACCTGAAACGCGCCCGCGCGCGGAAGGCGGCGCCGAAGCCGGACGGCCCCGGCACCGCCTCAGCTCAATATTCCACCACGCCGTCGAGCGCGTAGTGCTTGACGCTCTTGCGGTTGGCGATCAACTCGTCAGCGGTCGGCTTGCCCGTCATGGCACGGGAGATGGCGATCTTGGTCGCCTCGTAATTGGTGCGGTAGAGGTCGGCCTTGTCGAGGTTCGGGTCCTCGGGGCAGCGCGGGTCCAGCCACACCATGATGATCATGCACAGCTCGTCGGCCTGGTCCTTGGGCAGGATGCCCTCGCTCAGGCAATCGACGATAGCGTCGCCCATGGCGGCCTGAACCACGCCGCCCAGCAGCTCCACATAGGCGGCGGAGGGAATGGTGACCTTCGAGGTCATCATGGTGGCGGGGCGCACCTGCTGGTTCAGGTCGCGCACCACAAACATGCGCGTGTGCCCGGCCGCCTGCCCCATCATGGACGCGAACGCCTGCCCCACCGGGCCGCGCACCGAGCCGATCACCACTTCCGGCATGGCGTCCGTCGCCTGCCCGTCCTTCGCGAGCACGGTTGCTTCACCGGTCTTAAACCAGATGTCGGTCATGTCTTGTCCTTTCGGGCGGTTCCAGGAGCTGTTCTTGTAAAATATTATTCTCAGAAGGAAAGCGGCTTTCCGTCCTTGCGTTCCTGTCCCACACCTTCGCCGTCTCCAAGACCGTGTGCGCGCGACGCTCACATGACCGGTCCGACTTGTCCCCGCTGTCCCCAGGGGCACGCCGCTACCCCACCAAGCCTTGGAGCGAGTCAAACCCGCTGTTTCGGGCCTCCGAACGCCCGATTTTTTAACTCTTGACAGTGTCCCGACCCTGGACAAATCACCCCCGATTCGATTCCAATGGTCACGATTCGGAGAGATGCGGCACGTCCCTCCAGATCGAGGACGTGGAAGGCGCGGGCTTAGGCCGCCCAAGCCTTCCGAATGACCCGGAGGAGACCGGCGATGGCACGCGCCAACGCTGCGAGCGTCGGCGCGCGCGACCAAGCCATTCGAGGTCTGGCGAGGTCGATAGCGCGCCCTGCGTACCAGCGCCTGCTCGACGCCGAGCCGGTCCTGCGGAGGATCGTGCCCGCCCTCATCGTCACCTTCCTGGTGGTCATCGGCGCCGGCGCGGTGGTGCAGGTGCATAGCCACCGCCTTACCGTGGTCGACAACGCCAAGGACGACCTGGCGCTGCTCGCGCTCGCCACCGCCGAAAGCCTCTCCCAGCACATGACCGGCGCGCTCGACCGTGCGCCCCAGGCGCTCGCCGAGAGCCTGCCGCCACGCGCCACCGATTCCGGCCGCCGGGTCTACGTGACCGACGCCAGCGGGCGCATCGTCGCCAGCGCCCCGCCCATGGCCAACCCGCCCGCGACCCTCGCCGACCTCATCGACCCCACCCAGCCCCTCGTCATCTTCGCCGAGCGCGCCGGCGTGCTGGAAGTGCCCATGGGCACCGAGATGAGCGCGCAGGGCGAGCCCGCCGGCCAGGGCATGCTCGCCACGGTGCGCAACCTGAAGGGGCCGCTCGGCCAGATCGTCTATGTCCAGCCCATGTCGCAGGCGCTCGCCGCCTGGGCGGACACGACGACGCTCACCATCACCCTGTTCACCACCACCGGCGCGGTGCTGCTCATCCTGGGCTTCTCCTTCCACTGGCAGGCGAGCCGCGCGCGGGAAGCGGACCACATCTACGACACCGTGCGCCGCCGCATCGACACCGCGCTCAATCGCGGCCGCTGCGGCATGTGGGACTGGGACATGGCGCGCGGGCGCATGTACTGGTCCGACACCATGTTCGAGATCCTGGGCCTGGAGCGGAAGGACGAGCTGATCTCCTTCGGCGACATCGCCCGGCTGGTGCACCCGGACGACGTGGACCTCTACGAGCTGGCGAAGGATCTCGCCGACCGGCCCGGCGCGGCCGTAGACCGCGTGTTCCGTATGCGCACCGCGCGCGGCGACTATGTGTGGCTGCGCATGCGCGCCGAGGTGGTGCAGCAGGCGGGGGAGGACGGGCCCCACCTCATCGGCATCGCCATGGACGTCACCGAGGCCCAGCACATGGCCGAGCGCACGGTGACCGCCGACATGCGCCTGCGCGACGCCATCGAGAGCATCTCCGAGGCGTTCGTGCTGTGGGACAGCCAGAACCGCCTCGTGCTCTGCAACTCGAAGTTCCAGTCGCTGCACGAGCTGCCGGACGACGCGATCCAGGCCGGCACCCCGTTCGAGGTCATCGCCTCCGTGGGCCGCCACCCCGTCACCCGCACCCCGCTGAAGCCGGAGGACAAGCCGGAGGAAGGCTCGCGCGCGTTCGAGGCCCAGCTCTCCAATGGCCGCTGGCTGAAGATCGCCGAGCGCCGCACCAAGGACGGCGGCTATGTCTCGGTGGGCACCGACATCACCACCATGAAGCGCCATGAGGAGCGCCTCATGGACAATGAGAAGCGCCTGATGGCGCTGGTGACGGACCTGCGCAAATCCCAGCAGACCCTGGAGCACCAAGCCCAGCAGCTCGCAGAGCTCGCGGAGAAGTATTCGGAAGAGCGCAACAAGGCCGAGGACGCCAACCGCGCCAAGAGCGAGTTCCTCGCCAACATGTCCCATGAGCTGCGCACGCCGCTCAACGCCATTATCGGCTTCTCGGAGATCATGGAAAGCGGGATGTTCGGTCCGCTCGGCTCCCCCAAATACGCCGAATACTGCACCGACATCAAAGGCTCCGGCACCTACCTGCTGGACGTCATCAACGACATCCTCGATATGTCGAAGATCGAAGCCGGCCGCATGCAGCTTGAAGTGGAGGACGTGGCGCTCGACGAGATCATCGCCGATGCCATGCGAGTCACCGCCGTCAACGCCGATGAGAAGGGCATCGCCATGACGGTGGCCCCCGGCGAGAACCTCCACATCAAGGGCGATCGCCGGGCGCTGAAGCAGATCCTCCTGAACCTGCTCTCCAATGCCGTGAAGTTCACGCCTGAGGGCGGCAAGATCTCGGTGCGCGCGCGCATCAACGGCTCGGCGGCGGTGGTCGCCATCGAGGACAGCGGCATCGGCATCGCCCGCGAGGCGCTGGCGCGCATCGGCCGCCCGTTCGAGCAGGTGGAGAGCCAGTTCACCAAGACGCACAAGGGCTCCGGCCTCGGCCTCGCCATCGCCAAGTCGCTGGTGGAGCTGCACGGCGGGGCCATGCGCATCCGCTCCGCCGAGGGCAAGGGCACCGCCGTCATCGTCCGCCTGCCGGTGAGCGGGCGGGCTGCCAATTCCAACGAGACGCCGAAGCTCGCCGCGGTCATGTGATCGGCGCGGTGGAGCAGCCACAGGGTCGCACAATGAGCTTGCTTGCGCTTTTCCGCCTGTTCCGTCCAAGCCGCCTTCGCGCGGCGCTTCTCACGGGCGCCTGCGCCGCCGCCCTGGCGGCGCCCACCGCGAGCGCCGAGACGGCGCTCGCCATCGATCCCAAGCTTCCGCCCACGGAGACGGTGGCCCTCGGCATCCCCAAGGGACAGGTAGAGGCCGCCATCGCCAAGCTCGATGACTTCGCCACCGCGCTCATGAAGCGCTCCGGCATTCCCGGCATGGCGGTGGTGGTGGTGCATGAGGGCAAGACCGTCTACCTCAAGGGCTTCGGCGTGCGCGAGGCGGGCAAGCCCGAGACCGTGGACGGCGATACGGTCTTCCAGCTCGCCTCCCTCTCCAAGGCCGTCGGCGCGGGCGTGGTGGCCCATCAGGTGGGAGAAGGCGTCGTCACCTGGGACACGCCGCTGCGCAAGCTCCTGCCCTGGTTCTCGCTGAAGGACCCATGGGTCGGCGAGCACGTGACGGTGGCCGATCTCTACACCCACCGCTCAGGCCTGCCCGACCACGCGGGCGACGAGCTGGAGGACCTGGGCTTCGACCGCCGTCAGATCCTGGAGCGGCTGAAACTGCTGCCGCTGGCGCCGTTCCGCGTCACCTACGCCTACACAAACTTCGGCCTGACCGCCGCCGCCGAGGGCGTCGCGGCCGCCTCCGGCAAGGACTGGGCGACGCTGTCGGACGAGGTGCTCTACAAGCCGCTGGGCATGAGCGCCACGTCGTCCCGTTTCTCCGACTATATCGCCCGTGCCAACCGCGCCGTGCCCCACGTGCGCGACAACGGCGCCTTCGTCGCCAGGTATCAGCGCCAGCCGGACGCCCAGTCCCCCGCCGGCGGCGTGAGCAGCTCCGCGCGCGACATGGGGCGCTGGCTCGCCTTCGTGCTCGGCAACGGCGCCTACGAGGGACAGCAGATCGCACCCGCGGCAGCCCTGCTGCCGGCGATCACGGCGCAGATCGTGTCCGCCCCCTCGCCGACCAGCAGCGCGCGGGCGGGCTTCTACGGCCACGGCTTCAATGTGTCGGTCGCGCCGTCGGGGCGCGTCGTGCTCTCCCACTCGGGCGCCTTCATTCTCGGGGCCGGCACCACCTTCGCCATGCTGCCGTCCGAGAAGATCGGCATCACCGTGCTCACCAACGCGCAGCCGGTGGGCGCGGCCGAGGCGCTCGCCATGCAGTTCATGGACTACGTGCAGTTCGGCTCCATCACCCGCGACTGGTTCGCCGCCTACAGCGCGCTGATGGCGCCGCTCTACCAGCCGCTCGGCGCCCTCACCGGGCTGCCGGCACCGGCCACGCCCGAACCGGCCCGCAAGCTCGAAGATTATGCCGGCACCTATGCCAACTCCTATTTCGGGCCCGCCACCGTGCGGGTGGAAGATGGCCACCTGGTGCTCACCGTGGGGCCGAAGCCGGTGGTGGCCACCCTCGGCCACTGGAGCGGAGACACCTTCACCTACGCACCTGCGGGAGAAAGCGCACCGCCCGGCACCCTCTCCGAGGTCGTCTTCGCGCTGAAGGGAAAAGGCGCCCCCACCATGACGGTGGAGTTCTTCAACGAGAACGGCATCGGCACCTTCACGCGTCAGCCCGCCGCCCGCCCCGAGAAATCCCCGAAGTCAACGCGGCGCAACTGATGCCGAAGGCCCGTGGGCTTAACTCACGGGTCTTTGCCAAGGCTTCGCGGCGCTTGGACGAAGCCACTTGGCGCCGACGGAAGACCGGGGCCGATGGCATAGAGCGTTCTCAGGCGAAGCGGGCACCGGCCCGCGTGCCGAAAACGCCGTTCATGCGCTCGGTCACGGCGCCTCCCGCCCGCAGCGCCGCCCTGGAGGCGCTGCGCGGCGCGTCGAAGTGGCCTCGCGTCACTCTGGATCGGCAGCCGTGGGCACCACCAGGGCGTCGCAGGTCAGGCCGTCCAGCACCGATTTGGCGGTGGAGCCCACCAACAGCTCCAGCAGCGCGCCCTTCCCGTCGGTGCCGAGCACCACGAGATCGGCGTGGAAGGCGGTCACATATTGCTGGATGAGCTGGGCCGGGTTTCCGCGCTCCACCAGCACGTCAAGGACATGGCCAGCGGCGATGCCGGACTTCGCCATGAACGCCTCCAGGTCCCGCGTCGCCAGCTCCCCGAACGCCTCCCGGTAGCCCGTGGGGTCGCTCAGCAGGCCGTCGAGGGGCGGATCGAAGGCGTGGAACACGTGGAAGGGCGTATCGGGAAAGAAGGCGACGGTCCGGCGCAGCGCGGCGCGCGAGGCCGGCGAGACATCCGCCGCCACCACGATGCCCGCGTAGGGATGGCGCGGCCGCTGGCGCACGATGAGCACCGGCGCCTGGGCCCGGCGCAGCACCTTGTCCACCGTCGCGCCGAGCAGGAAGCGGCCCAGGATCTCGTCGCGCGCCACCGCGGTGATGATGAGGCCGCAGCCGTGCTCCTGCGCCGCCTTCAGGATCAGCTCCGCCGGATCGCCCGGCTCGACGATGAAGGAGACCGGCACGGGCGCGCCCTTGAGGTCCTCCCGCAGGGTTTCGGCGACGATCCGCGCCGGCTCGGGCCCGCGCTGCCAGGAGGGCAGGTCCCGCTCGGCGATGGCGCCGGGGCGTGGGTCGCAGGCATCGAGGGCGTGGACCACGACCAGTTCCGCGCTCCAGGCGGCGGCGATCGCCAGCGCGCGGTCCATCGCCCGGTCGCAGCGGGCGCTGAGATCGGTGGCGAGCAGGATGCGGCGCGGTGTGTCCCGTTGCGTCATGTCGATCATCCCCAACCTTTCCTCCGGCGCCGGGCGGGCGCTCAATTCACTAGGCCGAGCCGGCGCAGCAGCACCTTCTCTCCCTCGAGAACGGCCATGAAGATCACCCCCAGGGCGATGATGATCAAGCCGTCCATGACCGTCACCGGCGTCGTGCCGAACAGCTCGTGCATGACCGGCAGGTAGGTAAAGGCGAGCTGGGCTATCACCACCGCCGCCAGCGCCAGCAGCACCGCCGGCGTGCCCAGCGCGCCGCGCCAGGTGAGCGAGGTCATGTGCATGAAGCGCACGTTGAAGAGATAGAAGATCTCCAGCACCACGATAGTGTTCACCACCAGCGTGCGCGCCGTGGCGAGGTCCCGCCCCTCGGCCAGCGCGTGGAAGAACACTCCGAGCGTAAAGGTCGTGAACAGAACCGAGACGAACACCACCCGCCACAGCAGGAACGGGGAAAGCAGGGGCGCATCCGCCCGGCGCGGCGGCCGGCGCATCACGTCCGGTTCCGGCGGCTCGAAGGCCAGCACCAGCCCGAGGGTGATGGTGAGGATGAGGTTGATCCAAAGGATCTGCGCCGCCGACATGGGCATGACGAAGCCGAACAGGATGGCGGCGATGACCGCCAGCACCTCGCCGCCATTGGTGGGCAGGGTCCAGGAGATCACCTTGCGCACGTTGTCATAGACCGTGCGCCCCTCGTGGACCGCCGAGACGATGGAGACGAAATTATCGTCCAGCAGCACCATCTCGGAAGCCTCCTTGGCGGCCTCCGTGCCCTTGACGCCCATGGCGACGCCCACGTCCGCCTGCTTCAGGGCGGGCGCGTCGTTCACCCCGTCGCCGGTCATGGCCACCACGGCACCGGTGGACTGAAGGGCCCGCACGATGCGCAGCTTGTGCTCCGGGCTGGTGCGCGCGAACACGCTGGCGCGGGTGGCAAGCGCCTTCAGAGCGTCGTCGGAGGCGGCATCCACATCGGCGCCGGTCGCCACCTCCAGCGGCTCCGAAAGGCCGAGCTGGCCGGCGATGGCGGCGGCGGTGGCGGCGTGGTCCCCAGTGATCATCTTCACCGCGATGCCGGCCGAGCGGCATTCGGCGATGGCGCGGATGACCTCCGGCCGCGGCGGATCGATGAAGCCCACGAGGCCGAGGAAGCAGAGGTCCGTCACCGCGTCGAAGCCGAGCCGCCGGCCGGCATCCGCGCTCGGGGTCTTCACGGCGAAGCCCAGCACCCGCTCGCCCTCGCGCGCGGCCCGGGCGGTCTCCGCGTTCCAGCGCGCGGCGTCGAGCGCCTCGGGGCCGGAGGCACCGGCCTGGGTGCGGCAGCGGGCGAGCAGCGCCTCGGGCGCGCCCTTCACGAACAGCACCGCCCCGCCCTGGGGGCGACCGTGCAGGCTCGCCATGAAGCGGTGCTGGGCATCGAAGGGGATCTCATCCTGCCGTGGCCACTCGGCGCGCAGGTGGTCGGGGTCGAGCCCGGCCTTGGCCGCGAGGGTCACCAGCGCCCCCTCCATGGGATCGCCATTCACGCGCCAGCGTCCGCCGGCCTCGGCAAGGACGGCATCGTTGCACAGCAGGCCGCAGCGGATGAGCTCCTCCGCCGCCTCCAGCGCCGCCACATCATCGTCGGAGCCGATGGCGGTGAAGGCTCCCACCGGGGCATAGCCGGATCCCGCCACCTCCAGATGGTGGGTGGCGGTGACGAGCCGGCGCGCCGTCATCTCGTTGCGGGTGAGGGTGCCGGTCTTGTCGGAGCAGATGATGGAGGTGGCGCCCAGGGTCTCCACCGCCGGCAGGCGGCGGATGACCGCGTTGCGCGCCGCCATGCGCCGCACGCCGATGGCGAGCGTGATGGTGATGACCGCCGGCAGCCCTTCCGGCACCACGCCGACGGCGAGCGCCACCACGGCGATGAGGGCATCCACCCAGTCATGGGCGCGCACCAGCACCGCGAACGCGAACAGCGCCGCGGCAGAAAGGAAGGCCACCACCGTGAAGCCGCGCCCGAAGCTGTTGATCTGCCGCAGCAGCGGCGTGGTGAGCGGCTCCACCTTGGCGATGAGGGTGCTGATGCGGCCGATCTGCGTGTGGCGGCCAGTGGCCACCGCGACGCCTGCCCCCTGCCCCGCGGCCACCAGCGTGCCCGAAAAAGCCATGCAGGCGCGGTCGCCGAGCGACGCCTCCGCGGGCACGGGCGCGTCGTGCTTCTCCGCGGTCACCGATTCGCCGGTCAGCATGGCCTCGTCCACCAGCAGGTTGCGGGCGCGCACCAGCCGCAGGTCGGCCGGCACCCGGTCCCCCGCCTCCACCAGCACCAGATCACCCGGCACCAGCTCCTTCACCGGGATGGTGGTGCGCACCCCGTCGCGCACCACGGCGGCGTGGGGGGCGATCATGTCGCGGATGGCGCTGAGCGCCTGCTCGGCCTTGCCTTCCTGGATGAAGCCGACGATGGCGTTCACCGTCACCACGGCGACGATGACCACCGCATCGATGGTGTGCCCCAGCGCCAGCGCCGCCACCGCCGCGGCCAGCAGGAAATAGATGAGCGCGTTGTTGAACTGGGCGAGGAAGCGGACGATGGGGTGGCGCGCGGTCGCCTCTGGCAGGGCGTTAGCGCCGTAGACATCGAGGCGACGGCGGGCCTCCGCGTGGGAAATTCCCGCCACGGAGGTGTCGAGCGCGGTGAAGACCTCCGCATGGGAGCGCGCATGCCAGTCGCGATTCTCGATTGTCGGGGCGGAATGAGCTTCCAGGCGGCGATCCTGGTCTGTCACTGTCACGAGCAGCAGCCCCCGGAGTGGGATCATAAGGCAGGGATGACGCGCTCACGGCGCCACGTTGCTTGATCTCCACCAAGCTTACGTTGCGGAACAACATAGAGGCGCGGGCGCGTGCGGGGCAAGCCGCCGGCGGCGCGGCCCTTCGTCCCCCGCCCGAGCGCGAGAACCGCTCAGGCCGCGCCGGCCTGGAGGATGCGCTCGAAGATGGCGCGCACCTTCTGCTGGGTCTCGGCGAGATAGGCTTCCAGCGTGGCGAAGTCCGGCATCTCGCCGGCGCGGGCGAGCAGGGCCTTGAGCGCCGGGCTCGCATCCGCCGGCACCACATGGGCGTCCACAGCGAGGCGCAGCACCTGCGTCATGTCCTGATAGAGCCGGCAGGCGCGGATGAGCACATGGGCATCCTCCGCCTCCAGAAGGTCGAGCCGCTCCGCATGGGCGAGAATGCGCGCGGTGGCCGTGTCCACGATCTCCGGGTGTCCGTGGGCGTGGGCCAGCACGAGGTATTGCGCCAGGAATTCCACATCCACCTGCCCGCCGGCGGCGTGCTTCAGGTTCCAGCGGTCATCCTCGCCCTTCTCGGCGGCGATGGCGCGGCGCATGTCCAGGATGTCTCGGGCCAGGGTACGCCGGTCGCGCGGCTGGCGCATCACGGCACAGATGACCTCCTCCACGCGGACGCGGAAATCCCCATCGGAAGCGATGACGCGGGCGCGGGTGAGCGCCATGTGCTCCCACGTCCAGGCCTCCTCGCGCTGATAGGTGGCGAAGGAGACGAGCCGGGTGGCCAGCGGCCCCGAGCGGCCGGAGGGGCGCAGCCTCAGGTCCACCTCATAGAGCTTGCCGGCATTGGTGAGGGAGGTGAGCGCCGTCACCAGCCGCTGGGTGAAGCGCGCGAAATATTGCGCGCCCTGCAGCGGCCGTCCCCCGTCGGAGGTGGGGTCGGCATCGGCGTCGTAGTCATAGAGCACGATCAGGTCGAGATCGGAGCCGGCGGTCATCTCCCGCCCGCCCAGCTTGCCCATGGCGAGCACCGCCGTGCGCCCGCCCGCGATATGGCCGTGCGCCTCGGTGAAGCGCGCCCACACCCGGCGGTGCAGTGCGCGGATGATGACCTCGGCGAGGCGGGCATAGGCCTCGCCCGCGCGGGCGGCCGGCAGGGTGCCGGAGGCGATGCGCACGCCGATGAGCACGTGCTGCTCCTGGCGGAAGCGCCGCGCGCGGTCGAATTGCTCCTCCTCGGTGTCGGCGGAGTCCAGCAGGCTGTCGAGGTGGGCCTCCAGGCTGCGCTCGTCGGGCAGCACATCGAAGAAAGCGGGGTCGAGCAGCGCGTCCGCGAGGGAGGGGCGGCGCGCCAGCGTCTCGCCGAGGCGCGGCGCGGCGGTGAGGATGGTGGCGAACAGGCGCACGAGATCCGGGTGGCGGTCGAGCGCCGTCAGCAGGTGCGGGCCGGAAAGGTCGGTGAGGAAGCGGTCGGCGGCGATGAGGGCGCCATCCGGATCGCCGCCCCGCGCCAGCGATTCCAGCAGCAGCGGCACGATACGCGCGAGATGCATGCGCGCCGTCTCGCCCTTCAGCGCGCGGGGGACGCCGGCCAGCCAGCCGCGCACGATGCCGCTCGCCGCCGCCGGATCACGGAAGCCGAGGCGCGCCAGGGCGGCCAGGGTCGGGCGGTCGTTCTCCTGCGGGGGAAACACCAGCGCCGCGTCCAGCACGGCCGGGGGCGGCGCGTCCTCGAACAGCTGGGCGTAATGGCCTTGCACGCACTGGAGCCGCTCCACCAGCGCGGCGGCGAAGGCGTCGCGGTCCGCATAGCCCATGAAGCGGGCGAAGCCCTCCATGGCCTCCCGGCTCTCGGGCAATTCGTGGGTCTGGGCGTCCGCCACCATCTGGATGCGGTGCTCCACCCGGCGCAGGAAGAGATAGGCCTCCGTGAGCTGGTCGCGCACCTTGGGCGCGATCCAGCGGTGCTCGGTGAGCGCCTCCAGCGCCTCCAGCGTGCGGGAGGTGCGCAGCAGGGGGTCCCGCCCGCCGGCGATGAGCTGCTGGGTCTGCACGAAGAACTCGATCTCGCGGATGCCGCCGCGCCCGAGCTTCACATTGTGCCCCTCCACCGCCACCACGTCATGGCCGCGGAAGGCGTGGATCTCGCGCTTCATGGCGTGAACGTCGGCGATGGCCTGGAAATCCAGCACCCGCCGCCATACGAAGGGCAACAGATCGGACAGGTAGCGCCGGCCGAGGTCGAGATCGCCGGCCACCGGGCGGGCCTTGATATAGGCGGCGCGTTCCCAGGTGGCGCCCTCGCGCTCGTAATAGTCGAGCGCGGCGTTGATGGAGAGCGCGACCTGGGTGGAGCCGGGATCCGGCCGCAGGCGCAGGTCCACCCGCAGCACGTAGCCGTCGCCGGTGCGCTCCTGCAGCATGCGCACAAGCCCCTTGGTGACCTTCACGAAGAAGGGGGAGGCGGAGACGTCCTCCGCCAGGGGGGCGAGGTCGCGGTCGTAGACGACGATCAGGTCGATGTCGCTGGAATAGTTGAGCTCGCGGGCGCCATGCTTGCCCATGGCGATCACCGCGAGGCCGCAGCCCTGCGCCGGGCGCTCGGGGTCCGCCGGCGTCAGGCGGCCGGCGCGGGCGGCTTCCGCCAGCAGGAAATCGAGGGCACCGCGCACGGCGGCATCGGCCACGTCGCTCAAGGCGGCGGTGACGGCCACCAGGTCGAAGGCGCCGCCCATGTCGGCGATCGCGATGAGCAACGCCGCCTCGCTGCGCATGCGCCGCAGCGCGCGCATGGCCTGCGTCTCCTCGGTGGCCCTGAGGCAGGCTTCCGCGCAGTCCGCGATAAGGCGCGCGAGATGGGCATCCGGCGCGCTGCCCAGCGCACGCAGCAGCCGGGTGGGCTCAGACCGGATCAGCTCCAGCAGGAAGGGCGAGCCCTCCGCGACGCTGAGCGCCACGTCGCGCGCCGCGGGCCCCGCCGCGAACAGCGCTTCCAGCGCCGCGCCCTCCTCCGGCGAGAGCCGCTCCAGGGCATGGGACAAGCGAATCGCCGCGGCCGCCGCATCACGGACGACCGGCGCCTCCCGCATCATGACGGCGAGAACGGGTCCTTCGGACGAATCCGATACGTGGTCCGGAGCTTGGGGCGCGCGCATGGAATGACCTAAAGGCACGGGGACGCGCAATGCGCAAGCCCCTACAGAAGGCTCGGGACCGCCGCCGCGCCGAGGCGGCCGATTCGCCGGTCGGTCCCCGCCCTTTGTGACCGATCCGGGTTAACGCCGGCTGGCCGGATCCCGCGCCGCATCCCCACCCCCATCGGCGGCGACGGCGGGCCGCGCCGGCAGGCGCAGCACGGCCACGAGCCCCGGCCCATTGTCCGCGAAGGCGAGCGCGCCGCCGTGCAGGCGCGCCACCGCCGACACCAGCGACAGGCCGAGCCCCGAACCCGGCCGCGTCCGGCTCGCCTCCAGGCGCACGAAGCGCTCCACCACCCGCTCCCGGTCGCCAGCCGGAATGCCGGGCCCGCAATCGGCCACCCTGAGCACCGCCTCACCGCCCTCGTGGGAGAGGTCGATGGCGATGCGCCCGCGCCCGCCGCCGACGGGGCGGCCATATTTGATGGCGTTGTCGATGAGATTGGAAAGGGCCTGCGCCAGCAGCTCGCGCATCCCGTGCACCATGACCGGCTCCAGCGCCACCGTCACGTCGAGCCCCTGTTCGTCCGCCAGCGGCTCGTAGAGCTCGGCCACGTTCCCGGCGAGATCGGCGAGGTCCAGGTCGATCATGTTGTCGCGCGCCTGCCCGGCCTCGGCGCGGGCGATCATCAGCAAGGCGTCGAAGGTGCGGATGAGGCCCTCGCTTTCCTCGATGGTGGTGTCGAGCGCGGCACGCCACTCGTCCTCGGTGCGGGCGGTGCGAAGTGCCTCCTCGGCACGGTTGCGCAGGCGGGTGAGGGGCGTCTTCAGGTCGTGGGCGATGTTGTCCGAGACATCCTTCAGGCCCTGCATCAGCGCCTCGATGCGCTCCAGCATGGCGTTGAGGGAGTGGGCGAGGCGGTCGAACTCGTCGCCCGTGCCCGCCACCGCGAGGCGACCGGAAAGGTCGCCGGCCATGATGGTCTCGGTGGTGGCGGTCATGGCGTCGATGCGCTTCAGCACGCGGCGGGTGACGAACACCCCGCCGGCGAGCCCCAGCACCACGATGAGCACCACCGCCCATTGCGCCGGCCGCGCCACCAGATCGCGCAGGGTGTCGCGCTCCTCGATGTCGCGGCCCACCAGCAGGCGGTAGCCGCCGGGCAGGATGAACACCTGCACGAACGCGACATGGCTGCGCGTGGCGCCGCTGTCCTCCTGGCGGTCGTAGGTGGTGAAGCGGGTGCCGGCATCATTGAGCAGGCTGAGAGACAGGTCCGAAACGTTGGCGGCGAGAACCTCGCCCTGGAAGTTCGCCAAAACGTAGATGGAGGAGCCCGGCCGCCGGGAGCGCCGGTCGATCACGTAGACGAGCCGCTGGATGCCGCCGACCTGGTACTGCTCGGCCAGGAAGCGCACCTCGCGGTCGAGGTTGTCGGCCACCTGGTTCTGGATCAGCTCGCGGGTGTGCCAGGCGGTGTAGCCGATGACGGAAACCGCAAACAGGGCGAACACGGCGAGATAGGCCGCCAGCAGCTTGAAGGCGGTGGTGCGCACCAGCCGCGCGAGATGGGCGAAGCCGCCGATCGCGCGCCCGGCCACCGCGCCCGTGCGCCCCGCGCCCCTCACGCCAGTCCCGCCCGCACCATGTAGCCGGCGCCGCGCACGGTGTGGATCAGCGGCACCTCGAAGCCCTTGTCCACCTTCGAGCGCAGCCGCGACACGTGCACATCGATGACGTTGGTCTGCGGGTCGAAATGGTAGTCCCACACGTTCTCGAGCAGCATGGTGCGGGTCACCACCTGCCCGGCGTGGCGCATGAGATATTCCAGAAGGCGGAACTCGCGCGGCTGGAGGGGGATCTCCTTGCCGCAGCGGGTGACGCGGTGCGCGAGCCGGTCCAGCTCCAGGTCCGCCACCTTGTAGACGGTGTCGGTCGCCTGTGGCCCGCCGCGACGGGCCAGCGCCTCCACCCGCGCCAGCAGCTCGGTGAAGGCGTAGGGCTTGGGCAGGTAGTCGTCGCCGCCGGCGCGCAGGCCCTGCACCCGGTCGTCCACCTGCCCGAGGGCGGACAGGATGAGCACCGGCGTCGCGTGGCCGCGCCCGCGCAGCTCCGCCACCAGGGAGAGGCCGTCGCGCAGGGGCAGCATGCGGTCCACCACCAGCACGTCGTATTTGTCGGCGAGCGCGAGGGCGAGCCCCTCCTCGCCGTCGGCCGCGTGGTCCACCACGTGCCCGGCCTCGCGGAAGGCCTTGCGGAGATATTCGGCGGCGTCGCGGTCGTCCTCGACGAGGAGGAGGCGCATGGCGTTGAGTGTATCCGGATCGAGATTCGCGTTCATGTCACTCTAGAGCGATTTGGAGCGAAAGGGGACCGGCCGCCCGAACAGGCGCTGAGCACGGGACGAAGCGGCGCGCGGGGTGCCAAAAACAAAGGCGCGGGAAGCCCTCTGGAGCTTCCCGCGCCTGCAGCGCCGGCCGACGCTCGGGGGGCTGGGGACACGTCGGATATGGCGCCGGAAGGGGACCGGCCGGCGGAGCGGGGGGCTGGGGGCGATGCCCCGCCGGTCGGCTCGCACCGGGCCGGTCTGCGCCGGCCCGGGATTCGATGAGCCTCGGCCCTCGAGACCTCAGCCCTTGGCCTTGGTGTCCAGGGTGATGGCGACGAAGCGCACGCCCTGCTCGCTCTTCACCTGGACGAGCACGGCCTTGCGGCCATCGGCCTTGGCGGCGGCGAGGCCGTCGCGCACGTCCTTGGGGGTGGAGACGGCCTTGTCGCCCACCTTCAGGATCACGTCGCCGGTGCGGAAGCCGCGGGCGGCGGCGGGGCCGTTCGGATCGACGCCGGTGACCACCACACCCTCGTCTCCGGCGCCGTCGACACCCTTGGCGGGGGCGAGCTGCAGGCCGAGGCGCGGCATGTCCTTGCCGGCGGCGTCTTCATTGCCCTTGTCGGCGCGGGCCACCTGCTCGTTGGGGAGCTGGTCGAGCTTCACCGCCACGGTGACGGGCTTGGCGTCGCGGATGACGGCGAGCTGAACCTCGGTGCCGGGCTTCATCATGCCCACCTTGCGGGTGAGGTCACGGGCATCCTTGATCGCCTCGCCGTTGAGCTTGACGATCACGTCGCCAGCCTTCAGGCCCGCCTTGGAGCCGGGGCTGTTGGGCTGCACCTGCGCCACCAGGGCGCCCTCGGTCTCCTTGATGCCGAGGCCGGAGGCAAGTTCCTCGGTCACCGGCTGGATCTGCACGCCGATATAGCCGCGGGCCACCGAGCCGCTCTCGCGGAGCTGGTTCACCACCGTCTTCACGGTCTCGGAGGGGATGGCGAAGGCGATGCCCACGTTGCCGCCCGAGGGAGAGACGATAGCGGTGTTCATGCCGATCACCTCGCCGTTCAGCGAGAAGGTCGGGCCGCCGGAATTGCCCCGGTTGATGGGGGCGTCGATCTGGATGAAGTCGTCATAGGGGCCCGAGCCGATGTCACGGCCGCGCGCGGAGACGATGCCGGCGGTGACCGTGCCGCCGAGGCCGAACGGGTTGCCCACCGCAATCACCCAGTCACCCACGCGGGGCGCGGTGTCGGCCAGCTTCACCCAGGGCAGGTCCTTGGCGTCGTTGATCTTCAGCAGGGCGACGTCGGTGCGCGGATCGGTGCCGATCACCTTGGCCACATGCTCCTTGCCGTCGGTGGTGGTCACATCCACCTCGTCGGCGCCATCAACCACGTGGTTGTTGGTCACCACATAGCCGTCGGCGGAGATGATGAAGCCGGAGCCCTGGCCCACCACCGGGCGCTCGCCGCCCGGGCCGCGATGGCCGCGCGGACCCATCGGGCCGTTGGGACCCATCGGGCCGTTCGGGCCACGGCCTTCGCCGAAGCCGAAGCGCTTCATGAACTGCTCGATCTGGGGCGGGATATTGCCGCCGCCCAGGTCGCCGTCGCTCATGGCCACCTGGTCGCCGTCCTTCTTCACCTTCACGGAGACGACCGCGGGCGAAACCTTCTCGACGATATCGGCGAAGGAGAAGGTGCCGGCCGGCTGGCTGGTGGTGATCTGCGCGAACGCGGGGGTGGCGGTGCCCGGCAGGAGCTCGCCGGCCACCATGCCGGCGACCGCGAGGCCGAACACGCCGGCGAGCAGGGCCTGGCGACGGCGCTTCGTCACGGAGGAGGTCTTGTCAGAGCGGGTCATGCGATCGGGTCTCACTTCTTCCATCGGGTGCCCTGCCCGGCGGCAGGTTCGAGGGTGAAGGTAGGGCCCCGAGCCTTACGGTTCCCTGGCGACGGGATTACGGTTCGGTAATGTCGCTCACACGCCCGTGAGCCCGCCCCTGGGGAACGCGGTCCGCCACCCGGCGTTCAACGGCCAGAACGCGTTCCGGCGCGCCCGTCGGGACCGGACCCGGGAGGTACACACGCCATGCGCCCCGTCCCTGTCGCAGCAGCAGCCGCTCTCTGGCTCGCGGTCCTGCCGGCCCTTCCGGCCCGCGCCGCCGAGCCCGCCATGATCATGGAGACAGCCAAGGGCAAGACCCTGGCCGACGCCTCGGGCATGACGCTCTACGTCTTCTCCCGCGACATGCCGGGCAAGCCCGCCTGCACCGGACCCTGCGCCGCGGTCTGGCCGCCTCTGAAGGCGGGCATGAATGCCAAGCCCATGGGGCCGTGGACCATCGTCACCCATGCGGACGGCACGGCCCAATGGGCCTACAAGGGCAAGCCCCTCTACCACTTCAGCAAGGACATGAAGCCCGGCGACATGGGCGGTGACGGCGCCCTCGACGGCGCCTGGAGCATGGCGCGCCCGTGAGACCGGAGGGCGTCGCGCCGCATACCGTCGGCCCCGGTCCTCGACCGGAGCCGAGCGCGCTTCGCTCAAGCGCCGCGCGGGCCTGGCCACGGGCCCGCGACAGAGGCGCGTGAACCTCCGGCATCAGCCGACTGCGCGTGAGGCATTGTCCTGGTAGTTTTCCTCCGCGTCCTCCAGCCGCGCGGGGTCCAGGCTGGCTGCGCCGCCGGAGGGGGGCAACGCCGCCTCGGCAGGGGCCGGCGCGGCCGCTTCCTCGGCCTCCTGCTGGCGTCGCCACAGGTCGGCATAGAGGCCGCCGCGGGCGAGCAGTGCCGCGTGGGTGCCGCGTTCCGCCACCTGCCCGTCCGCCATCACCAGGATCTCGTCCGCCCCCACCACCGTGGAGAGGCGATGGGCGATGACCAGCGTGGTGCGCCCCTCGGAAACCTTGTCGAGCGCCTCCTGGATGTCGCGCTCGGTATGGCTGTCGAGGGCGGAGGTGGCCTCGTCCAGCACCAGGATGGGCGGCGCCTTCAGGAGGGTGCGGGCGATGGCCACGCGCTGCTTCTCGCCGCCGGAAAGCTTGAGGCCCCGCTCGCCCACCTCGGTCCTGTAGCCCTTGGGCAGGGAGCGGATGAAATCGTCGATCCGCGCGAGCCGGGCCGCCTCCTCCACCTCCGCCTCGGCGGCGTCCTGGCGGCCGTAGCGGATGTTGTAGGCGATGGTGTCGTTGAACAGCACCGTGTCCTGCGGCACCATGCCGATGGCGGCCCGCAGAGAGGATTGCGTGATCTCGCGGATGTCCTGCCCGTCGATGAGGATGCGGCCGGCGGAGACGTCGTAGAAGCGGAACAGGAGGCGCGACAGCGTGCTCTTGCCGGCGCCGGAGGCGCCGACGATGGCCAGGGTGCGCCCCGCCGGCACCTCGAACGACACGCCTTTCAGGATCTCCCGCCCCGCCTCATAGGAGAAGCGCACGTCCTCGAACCGCACCGTGCCGCCGCGCACCGCGAGGCCTGGCGCGTCGGGCCGGTCCCGGATCTCCGGATCGCGTGCCAGCACCTGGAACATGGCTTCGATGTCCAGCAGCGCCTGCTTGATCTCGCGATAGATGAAGCCGAGGAAGTTCAGCGGCACGTAGAGCTGCAGCATCATCACGTTGATCATGACGAACGAGCCCACGGTCTGCCGCCCGGCGCGAATGTCGAACACGCACATCACCATGATGATGGCGAGGCCGATGGAATAGATGACCGCCTGCCCCGCATTCAGCCAGGCGAGCGAGGTGTAGGTGTGCACGGTCGCCGTCTCGTAGCGGGCCATGGAGCGGTCGTAGCGGGCATTCTCCCAGCGCTCTGCGCCGAAATACTTCACCGTCTCGTAGTTGAGCAGGCTGTCCACCGCCTTGGTGTTGGCCTCGGTGTCGCTGTCGTTCATCTCCTTGCGGATGGAGAGGCGCCACTCGCTCGCCCGGTAGGTGAAGACGGCATAGGCCGCGATTGTGAGCGTCACCACCACCACATAGCGCCAGTCGAAGGCGAACAGCAGCACGCCAAGCACCATCACCAGCTCGACGATGGTGGGCGCGAGCTGCAGCACCGCCATGCGCACGATGGTCTCGATGCCGTTGCGCGCCCGCTCCAGCACGCGCGTGAGCCCGCCGGTCTTGCGCTCCAGGTGGAAGCGCAGGGACAGGTCATGCATGTGCCGGAAGGTCTCCAGCGCCAGCTTGCGCACTGCGTGGAGCGCCACCTTGGCGAAAATGCCGTCGCGCAATTGCGTGATGGCCGCCATGACGATGCGGGCAAGGCCGTAGGCCAACGTCAGCGCCACCGGCGCCGCGAGAATATAGGCCCAGCCCGAGGGCACCGGCGCGCCGTTGGCTTCCGCGCTCAGGGCGTCGGTCGCCCATTTGAACACGAACGGCACCACCATGGTGGCGCCCTTGGAGCCGAACAGCAGCACCATGGTGACGATCACGCGTGCGCGCAGGTCGGCCCGGTCGCTCGGCCACAGGTAGGGCCACAGGCGGGAGAGGGTGCCGAGCATCCGCTCGCCCGCAGGGGCGGGAGCGGGCCGGCCGGAAGCGCCGGAGCCGCTTGCTCCGGGGCGGGGAACCTTTGAACCGTCTGACATGAAGCCTAACCTTCCGCCGTGGGGTCGGCCGCATCCTCGGGAAGGAGCGTGTCGAACACGGTCTCGATCTCGGCCCGCAGCGCGCGCAGCGCCGCGCGGTCGAGGCAATAACTGATGCGCGCGCCTTCCGCGCGGCTGCGGATGAGGCCCGCATCACCAAGCACCTTGAGATGCTGCGACACGGTGGATTGCGCCAGCGGCAGGCCGCGCACGATCTGCCCGCACACGCAGCGGTCCGCGCGCGCCAGCGTCTGCAGCACCATGAGGCGCGCGGGATGCGCGAGGGCGCGCAGGCGCTCGGCCAAAGCGTCCAGGGTGGCGGGGGAAAGGTTCCCCTCGTCTGCGGGGGAGATTTCGGGCGGAACGGTCAACGCGCGTCTCGGCACTCAACTCCTCGTCCATCGGCGATAGACGATGACAATGACCATTTCAAGACGGCCCTGTCACGCGCGCGTCGCGCCCCACGCGGAAGGTGGATGAGAACAGCGGGCCCGTAAGGCAGGCGTCGCTGTGCGCGAAACAGTGCTAAAGTGGGTCCATGGCTAAAATTGAAAGCGTATGTGTCTATTGCGGCTCTTCCCACGGCCGCGACCCGGCGTTCGCGGACGGCGCGCGCCGGCTGGGCGAGATCCTGGCGGCCCACTCCATCCGCCTCGTCTATGGCGGCGGCGGCGTGGGCCTGATGGGGGAGGTGGCGAGCGCCGCCGCCCTCGCCGGTGGCGAGGTCACAGGCATCATCCCCCGCTTCCTGGTGCGGGTGGAGCGCGCCTTCCGCCACCGGGCGGAGATGATCGAGGTCACCGACATGCATGAGCGCAAGCGGCTCATGTTCGAGCGGGCGGATGCGTTCGTGGCCCTGCCGGGCGGCATCGGCACCCTGGAGGAGCTGGTGGAGCAGCTCACCTGGGCCCAGCTCGGCCGCCACCGCAAGCCGATCCTGCTCGCCAATCTCGACGGCTTCTGGAATCCCTTCCTGGACCTCATCGGCCACATGCAGGATGCCGGCTTCCTGCCCGCCGAGCGCCCCCTGGACATCCTCACCGCCGACCGCATCGAGGACATCCTGCCGACGCTCCAGGCCGCCGCCGCGTCGATCCCGGACCACGACCTCCACGATGGCGAGGCCGAGCTTGCGCGACAGATGTAGCCGGACGGCGCGGCGGGCTCAGCGCCCGTCGTACTCCGCATAGGAGAGGGGCGTCTCGAACACCCTGACGCCGGCGAGCTGCGGCAGCTCGGGCTTCAGCCGCGCCCAGAGCCATGCGCAGATGTTCTCCGCGGTGGGATTGTCCAGGCCCTCCACGTCGTTGAGACAATGGTGGTCGAGCCGCGCCAGCAGCGGCGCGAACACCGCCTCGATGTCGAAGAAGTCCGCCACGAAGCCGGTGTCGGGGTCCACCGCCCCCTCCAGCGTCAGCTCCACCTTGTAGGAATGGCCGTGCATGCGCCGGCATCGGTGGGTTTCCGGCACGCGGGGCAGGAAGTGCGCCGCCTCGAAGGTGAAGCCCTGGGTGATGCGCATGGTGGGCGCCGGTGCGGTCATGGAATGCCGATCATCTTGTGGGTCTGGACGGACAGGCGCCAGCGCGGATGCGCGAGGCAATAGGCCACCGCCGCAGCGGTGTGGCGCGCCCGGTCGGGTCCATCCATGGGTTGCAGGAAGAACTGGGCGAAGTCGAGCCCGGAAAGCGTCTCGGGGTCGAGCCCCGCCTGGGGGAAGACGAGCTTCAGCTCCTGCCCGCTGCGCTGGAGCAGGGGCGCGCCGGCCTTGGGGCTCACGCAGATCCAGTCGATGCCTTCGGGCGCGGGCAGCGTGCCGTTGGTCTCCACCGCGATCTCGAAGCCCGCGGCATGGGCGGCCGCGACCAGGGGCGCATCGAGCTGCAGCAGCGGCTCGCCGCCGGTGAATACCACGAAGCGGCGCCCCGCGCCCGGCCCCCAGACCCGCGCCAGCGCCGCCGCCAGCTCCTCGGCGCGGGCGAAGCGCCCGCCGCCGTCCCCGTCCAGGCCCACGAAGTCGGTGTCGCAGAAACGGCAGGCGGCGTCCTCCCGGTCGGCCTCGCGGCCGGACCAGAGGTTGCAGCCGGCGAAGCGGCAGAACACGGCCGCGCGCCCGGCCTGGGCGCCCTCCCCCTGCAGGGTCTTGAACATCTCTTTGACAGCATAGGCCATGGGCCGATGCCTTTAGACCCATCCCGCCGCCGGGGGAAGCGCGCCGCCGGCATCGAAAGGTCCGCGCCAGGAGGCTAGGATAGGCCAACCGGACGAACCCGTTCCCAGCGAGCCCTATCGAATGACCACCCTCGACCTCGACGCCAGCCTCGACCCGCGCGAATTGCGCAACGCCCTCGGCCGCTTCGCCACCGGCATCGCCGTGGTGATGGCCGCCGACGGCGAGGGGCTGATGGGCGTGACGGTGAATTCCTTCTCCGCCGTCTCCCTCGATCCGCCGCTCATCCTGTTCTGCATGTCGCGCAAGCTCAATTCCCTCTCCCGGCTGGAGAAGGCGAACGCCTATTCGGTGAACATCCTGCTGGAGCACCAGCAGGAGGTGTCCAACCGCTTCGCCACCGCCGGCGCGGACAAGTTCTCGGACACACAGTGGGAGCGCGGGCCCAGCGGCGCGCCGCGCCTGCTGCCCGCCCACGCCTGCTTCGAGTGCGTGCCCTATGCCCATTACGACGGCGGCGACCACGTGATCTTCGTGGGCCGCGTGGTGCACATGCATGCCGAGGGCGAAGAGGCGCCGCTGCTCTATTATCGCGGCCGCTACCGCACCCTCGCGGCCCCCGCCGGGTGAGGACGGGGCTTCAACCGGGGGGCGCGGGGGTCTACACAGGCGTTGACCTGACGCAACGTCCGTCGTTTCGCCGGCCCTTACTGTCCCCCGAGGCAAGCCGTTCGCGGACCTGCGCAACTTTCGAGGAAGGCCCATGCTGCACAACCTGAGAAGCGTCCTCATCGGCGTGACCGAGGAAGGCATTGACGAGCCCTCCTCCGCCCTCGCCTACGGCCTCTCCCTGGCGCGGCAGGCCGGCGCCCATGCCACCATCCAGGCCGCCTCGCTCAAGGTGGTGCTGGGCACCGCCTTCGTCAGCGGCATGGCGGCGGGAATCGTCTCCGATCACAACCGGCGCCTGCGCGCCCTGGCGACGGCGGTGGCCGAGCGCGCCGCCGGCGAGGCGGCGGCCCAGGGTGTCGCCTGCGCGGTGGAGAACCTGCAATTGCCTTACGGCGAGCTGGCGGAAGCCTTCGTCGCCCAGGCCCGCGTGCACGACATCAGCGTGCTCGACGCTGCGGCCGCCACCGCCGGCACCGACAGAGGCCTCATCGAGGCGCTGCTGTTCGAAAGCGGCCGCCCGCTCATCGTGGTGCCACCGGGGTGGGACGCCTTCCGGCACGAGCGCGTGCTCATTGCATGGGACGGCAGCGCCCGCGCCGCGCGCGCCGTCAACGACGCCATGCCCATCCTGAAGTCCACGGCGGCGGTGGAGGTGGTGGCCATCGGCACCGAGAAGGAGCTGGCGGGCAGCGTGCCCGGCGCCGAGATCGCCCCCCACCTGGCGCGCCACGGCGTGAACGTGAGCGTGAAGGACCTGGTGGTGCAGGCCGAAGGCATCGCCGGCGCCCTGCGCGAGCAGGCCAGCCTGTTCAACGCCGATCTGCTGGTGATGGGCGCCTTCCATCATTCCGCGGTGCGCGAATGGGTGCTCGGCGGCGTCACCCAGTCCCTGCTCGGGGAGAGCCCGGTGCCGCTGCTCATGTCCTATTGAGAAGCGGCCTCAGCCCACCGCCTGCCACTTGCCGTCCGCATTGCGGCAGGCGGCGCCGCGCGCGATCTGCGGGCGGTTGTCGATATAGATGGTGTGGGAATAGTCCCGGCAGGTCTGGAAGCCCGGACGGTGGTAGGGCGGCCCGGCGATGACCGTGCCGTGCGCCCCGCTGTCGCTCTTCCAGCCGGTGGGATAGCCCGGACCGCCAGTCTCCAGGGCCGCCACCTCCGCGTCGAAGGCCTTCTGCCGATCGGCATCGTCGAGGCCGTTGCCGATGGCGCCGCTGATGAGCCCGCCCGAAACCGCGCCGCGCATCACCGGCGCCGTGGGCAGGGCGATGTTGGCGGTGCCCTTCAGGCTGGAATTCGCATCGCTGGCGCAGCCCGAAAGGAGCGCTCCGAGAACGAGGGCACTGAGGGTCGCGGGCACCTGACGGACGGACATCGCACGGGATCTTTCAACGCCATGGCCATGCGGCGCGGAAGCGGGCCGCCGCACAGCCTGAGTTGCAACAGTCTTAGTTGGACTTGAGCGGAAGGAAAAGCACTACCGGCGCAGCCTCGTGCCGCATGGCGCCGGCGCGCTCTCCCCAGGAGAAGGCGGCCTTCCGCGCCGCCCCTGCCCCTCTCAGCCAGGCCCGGCGTCACGGCCGGTGCGCACCGCCTCCACCTCGGCCGTCTCGGCCCGGTGCGCGAGCGTGTAGAGCCCCGCCGCCACCGCCGCGACGGCCAGCGGCCAGCTCCAGGAAGGCAGGCCGCCCAGGGCGTCGCGCAGCGCCGCCAGGCGGCCCAGCGCCTCGGGCACCTGCTCCAGCACGCCGAGCAGCACGGCCGGCGCGCCCAGCAGCAGCGCGCCGCGCTTGCTCCAGCCCGCGGCGGCGACCACCGCATCCCCCTTGGCCGCCAGCGCCCCGGCGGTGAGGCGCGCCCGCTCCGGCGCAACGGGGCGCGGCGCGGCGGTGGCCAGCGCGGCCGCCGTCCCGGCGTCGAGACGGCCGGAGACGGGAAGCCCCGCGGTCGCCTGAAAGGCCGCGACACCCGCCGTGGTGCGCGGGCCGAAGACGCCATCGGCCTGGCCCGCCTCCGCATAGCCGAGATCACGCAGGCGCTGCTGGAGGGCGCGGACCGCGCCGGGATCCAGCTCGCCGCCGGGCGCGCCGGAAGACACCGGACCCGGCCCGAGGCCGGCATCGGAGTCGAGCTCCATGAGTCGCTTCATGAGCGGCGCGATGCCGATCTGCTTGTCCACGGCGGTGCCGCTCCACACCCCGTCGGCCACATACTTGCCGCGCGCATACTGGTTCGAGCCGCTCCACAGATAGGCACTGGGCACCCCGCGCATGCGGTAGCCGAAGCCATTGAAGCGTTCGCCTTCATAGAGGCAGCGCTGAAGGGTCCACGGGAAACCGGGCCCATAGCCCTTGAGGGCGAGCGCATCGGCCGCCGCCTCCTCCCACGTCTCGAACGGGCCGCGCCCGGCGGGCACCAGCCGGGTCCGGCGGCCGGTACCCAGGATCCGCTCGCCGTTATGAAGCACGCCCCGGAAGTCGCAACCGCACTCGCGGGCATGCAGCACGCCGATGAAGGCCCAGGGCACGCCGGTGCGGGCCTCGACAGCCCGGTAGCGCGCCTTGCCGGCGACGATCCGGCGCGCCATGCCCTCAATGGAGGAAAGGCGCGCGGGCGCCACCGCCATGGCGGCCCAGCGATGCGCATATTCGGCCTCCAGGGAGGCGAAGGCATAAGTGGTCATGGTCGCTCCTTCGATGGCAGGCGGGCGCACGCCCGGGGCGCACGCCACGTTGAACATGAATGCAGGGGTGACAGGTTTTCACGTACCGCCGGGAGGGCGATGCGCGCCCCCAGGCCTGGACAGGGCGCCATGCGCGGGCCGGATGGCGCAGGCGGCCGTAAAGCGCCGCGCCCGCCTCACGCCAGGCGACGCGGGAGCATCCGGCCATTCCGGGAAAAGGCGATGATCCGGCGCGGCCGATCCCCCTCCGGGCACGCGGCTGGTGCCCATCTTTCTCGATTGCGATATCCAGCGGGCTCCGGGGTACGGAACGGCGGCGAGGCCGGGAGGCCGGCCTCAGGTCGCGGAGGAACGAAGCCCAATGAGCGATACGCATCCGCACTGTGCGTCCTGCCCCGTATGCGGAGCTGCGTTCCACCGTATCCGCCACGACTGGCTGTTCCGCTGCGGTGGCTGCAAGGTGCTGGCATCCACGCTGGAGCCGGCGATCCCGCAGGAGCAAACACAGACACGGCTCGACGAGGACGCGCGCCTTGCCGGGCTCTCCGAGCCGCGCAGACGCAGCAATGTGGCCATCCTGGATGCCCTCGTCCGGCTCCTGGGAGGAACCGACCGCTCGCTGCTCGATGTCGGCTGCGGCCCCGGCCTGTTCCTCAAGGAGGCGCGAAGCCGTGGCTTTCGGGCGGAAGGCGTGGAGCCGGATGCAAACGTCGTGGCCAGGGCGCGGGCGGCGAGCGGAGCTCCGGCCCGGCACGGCTTCTTTCCGGATGCGCTTGGAGCAGATGAGCGCTTCGATGGAATCGTGTTCAACGATGTTCTGGAACATATACCGCAGGTGGAGGCGGCGGTGATGGCGAGCGAACGCCATCTGCACCCCGGCGGCATCCTGGTATTGAACTGCCCGGACCAGGGGGGTGTGTTCTACCGCCTGGCGGATTTTCTGGATCGGCTTGGAATTTCACAGCCGATCCAGCGCTTATGGCAGCATGGGCTGCCCTCGCCTCACGTGTGGTACTTTGGCGCGCGGCACCTGACGGCGCTCGGGCAAAAGGCGGGCTTCGAGCAGCAGGATGTCATCCGCCTGTCCCCGATCACGGCGAAGGGGCTTCGGCAGCGGGTGTCCTACGTCGAAGGCCAGTCACGCTTATTGAACGGGATCGCCTATGCCGGTGCCGTGACCTTGCTGCCCGTCCTTGGAATACTGCCGCGCGATACGACGATCGTTTTTCTGAGGAAGCCGCACGGCGGTGGATGAGCCGGCGCGGCGGCGACGCCGCGCCGCAGCCTCAGGCCGCGAAAATGGCGCTCGGCGTCTGCGGCGCCACCACATGGGCGCCGAAATCCGGCGCGGTCTCCTTATCGCCCCACCAGAGCAGGTTGACGTGGTCGCCATCGCCGCCGGTGGCCACGCCCTGGTCGGCGAGGAAGCACAGGTCATAGCGGACACCGCCGGTGGTGCCGGCCGTGGGCCACCAGAGCGCGGCGCCATCCGCCTGTGGCCCGTAGCCCAATACGGCCGTGAGCGCCGAGAGCGCCTCGGCGCGGTCCGCGAACTTGAGATGGATCGTGTTCATGCCTTCTCCTCAGCTCCAGGCGTGCGCCTGGGCCTGCACGGCGATGGAACTGCCCTTCACCGGCCAGATCACGAGCGCATCCAGCTCGATCCACCCGCTCACGCCGCCCGTTCCGCCGATATAAGCGGAGGTGATGGCGCCGCTGGGCGCGGTGGCGTTGGCTGAAGCCGCGGCGCCGTTGGCGGAGGCGATGCCACCCGCCCCGTCCCATCCGATGACGATGCCGAGCGGCGTGGTGCCCACGGCCGTAATGGCGAGGCCCGTGCCCTGCGCCAGCGGCACGACGGCGAGCAGTTGCAAGCCATCCGTGGAACGGCGGATCAGCTCTTTGCCAGACACCATGAACAACCACGCATAGCCCGTCTGCGAGCAGGAACCACGCCACGCGAGCGTGCACGGGCCTGAAGACGCCAGCGCCGCCACCGCAGCGCTCGAAAGGGCGCACACGTCCGTCACGCGGCTGGCCGCCGCCGTGGCGGTGACGATGTGGGAGCTGGCGCGGACGCCTACCTCGAGCTGCACGTTGGTGACGCTGCCGGAGGGCGTGAGCGTGAGGGCGCCGGCCCCCGGCGTGAAGGTATAGGTGGTGCGGGCGTTGGCGCCGGTGCCCGTCACCGTGGCGCTGGCCGCCCCGCTCAGGGCCATGGCGCCGGTGCCCCAGAACGAGAGCGTGTAGGGCTGCGCCGTCACCGTGATGGCCTGCGCCGCCGTGGGCGCCGACGAGCCGGTGAAGAGGTTGGTGGCCGCACCCTCCAGCAGCAGCCGTCGCCGGCCGCTCGAATAATCGAAGGCCACCGTGTTGGCGGCCGCCGTCATCCGCTCGCCGGCCACGGAGACCACGGTCTTCGTCCCGCCGGCGCGCTGCACGATGCTGGTGGAGGAGCCGTGGGCGCCGCCCAGCGCATAGCGCTCGCGCGAGAAATCCGCCGAAAGGCTGGGCGCGACACCGTCGAGGAGGCTCGGCGCATCGGTCCACCACGCGGCCTCGCGCTGCGGGAAGGACGAGGCCGGGCACATGAGAAGGTGGATCGACACCCGCACCCGCCCGCCGGTGAAGGCGCCGCCATTGGCGGTAAGGCGCACCGGGGTAGCGGCGTAGAAGGCGGTGGGCCCGATGACGCCGGAATTGGAGGAGCCCAGCGCGGCGCCGAGCAGGGCGCCGAACTTGCCGGCCTCCCCGGCGATGCCGCAATCATAGGAGGCGGCCCCGGTGACCGCCGAGAGGGTGCGCGTGGAAACGCCGAGCACGATGGCCCGCGCCGGAATGGCGATCGTGGTCTCCACCACGCCGCCGGAGAGCACCACGTCCTCCTCCAGCACCCGCGCCTCGATGGCGGCGCGCGCCGGGCGCGCGGCGAGGGGTGAAACCCACTCGCCGCCGTCATGGAGCGCGAGGCGCCATTCGTCGCGGACGAAGGCCAGCATTCCCGCCACCGGGGCACGGAAGGCGAAGGCGCCGGTGGCGTAGGTCGCGAGCTTGCCGTCGTGTCCCGCGAAGGCTCCCGTGCCTCCGGCCGGAACGAACCAGCACGCCCCCTCCCCCGGCACCGCCGGCGGCGCGGCGGCGGTGATGCTTTCGAGCACGAGCGGCGCGGCCGCCCCACCGGCCTCCACCGCCAGCGACGTCCAGGTGGTGCCGTCGAAGCGCGCGAAGCGGCCGGTGTCACGCACATAGGCGAGGGTGTCGCGCGGCACGGCGAGGAAGTCGAAGGCGCCGGCCTCGTAGGCGGCGAGCCTGCCGGCCTGCCCGGCGAAGAGGCCGGTGGCGCCGGCGGGCACGAACCAGCGCGCGCCCTCGGCCGGCGCGGCCGGGGGCGCCGGCGCGGTCACGCTTTCGAGGGCGAGCTGGACGTAGGCATCGAGGCGGCGCACCGCCTCGTTGTGGGTCACGTGCTTCTGCGCTTGCGCCGCCGCCAGGTACGGCAGGGCGAGATTCGCCGATTGTTCGGACGCCATGGGCTCTCCCGAGCGAATGGCATCTCCAGGCAGGCGACCGGGAGACGCGGGGGTGAAGAAAGGATGAGGGGCGAGGATCAGAGGGTGAAGGTGCTCACGGCCGCCGCGCCGGCGCCCACGGTGGCCGAGAGCTGGCTCACCCGCACCGTGAGGCGCGCCTGGGGCGCGCCGAAATCGGCGATCTCGTCGGCGGCCGCGTAGAGCGCCTCTGGGGCGGACGTCTCGAACGCGCGGACCACGCCGCCGCCGGAAATGATCTCCACCCGGTAGGCCTCGCCGGCCTCGCCGAGGGGCACCTCCACCGCATCCCAGCCGTCGCCGTCGAGCCGCGTACGGCGGATGAAGCCGATGGCGATGCCCGCCGCCGTGCGTCGGGCTTTCAGGTGCACAGGAGCAAGCGGCCGGAAGGCGCGGCCCGCCACGGTGGCGGACACCTGCGCCACATCCTCCCCGCCATGGTCGCCCCGCGCCGGCCCCACCCGGAAGATGGAGGCCCGCCCGAGGGCGCCGAGCCCGCTCGCCACCGTGGCCAGGGTGCCGTCGAGCCGCAGCAGGCGCGTGCCCGCGGGCCATTCCAGCGCGCCGGCGGCCTCGGTGCCGGCGCGCCCGCGCAGCAGGCCGGAGAGGCGGTAGGTGCCGGCATCCGCCAGCTCGGCCTCGGTGAACTGGACGATCTCCGGCTCGCGCCCCTCCGCGAACAGGGCGACGGCATTGGCGCCGTCGAGCACCTGCGCCTCGCTCGCGGAAACGAGCTGCGAGGAGGCCATGGCCGCCAGCACCGCGTTGTACCGGTCGAAGCGCCAGAGCGGCCCCGGCGGCAGGGCGGTGAGGAGCGTGCCGAGGGCGGCCGGCGCGGTGAGCGCCGCCACCGCCTCGAAGCTCTCGCCGTCGGCCGAGCGCCACACCGCCAGCGTGCCCGGCCAGGGCGCGGCCGCCGCCGCGAGATATTGCAGCGGAAGAGGATCGGCGCCCTCGGTGGTCGGCAGGTCGAGCACCACCACCTCCGGCGGGCCGGAGGCCGCCGGCACGGCGACACTGCCGCCCACGGCCTCCTCCAGAGCCGCGTCGAACACCTCCGGATCGATGGAGCGGGCGGTGACGGCGCGGGCCTCCGCCTCCTCCACGCGGGTGATCTCCACGAGGCGCTCGCGCCCATCGAGGGTGAGGCGCGCCACGTCGCCCGGCACCAGCGCCGCGCGCGAGGGCGGCAGGGTGAAGCTCACCGTCTCCCGCGAGGCCCACAGATCCTGCAGCCAGACATCGGCCGCGCGCGCCATCACGGCCGGCGGCGCCACCACCGCGAGCGTCGCCTCCGTGACATGGCGGCTGTGCCCGGCGAGGCGGCGGGAAGAGACGGTCGCCCTGCGGTAGTCCCGCAGGGGATCGATGAAGCCCACCGTCACCTCCAGCGGCAGCTCGCTTTCCTGCGCCCGCGTGAGGGAGACGAGCGGGCCGCCGTCGTCCGGCCGCACCAGGTCATCGGCCCCGAGAGCGGTGACCGCGCCGTCTCCGCGCCGGTGGAAGACGATGCGCTCCCCCGCCTCCGCCGCGGCGAAGGAGAAGGCGCGGGCGAGCGGCTCCAAAGCGGAGCGGGCGGACATGACGTCGCTCACCACATAGCCCTCCACCACGCCCGAGAGGCGGGTGGCATCCACGCTCACGCCGAAGTCCGCGCACAGGGCGGTCACCAGGGCGTCGAGGGGCGCGGCGCCGAGGCGGCCGGTGAGCCAGTGGCCGGTGTTCCAGTTGGCGCCGTCGCCCCAGACATCGGTGAGCAGGGGAAACTGCGGATAGGGCCGCGCATCCCAGGTCCACAGGAACACGCAGCCCGGCGCCACCATGCGTCCGCCGTAGAGCGGCGCGGCCGGATTGTCCGCGAGCCCCGCCCCCGCCGCCGGCTCGAAGGTGGCGAGGATGGCCTCCAGCGTCCGCCGCTGCACCATGTCGTCGCGGGCGCCGGAGGAATAGGGCGGAAGCGCGTTCTCCGACGACTTGGGATCGGGGAAGGTGCTGGGCCGGTTGGGGCCCTTGTCCACGGCGGCGCAGCCCGCCTCCATGATGCGGATGGGCTTGGCGCCCGGCACATAGGCGGTGGGGCTCGCCGCGCGGACGCCCGCGAAGCGCTCGTGATGGGCATGGGCCCACCACGACCACAGGTCCTTCTGGCGGTAGACCCAGGGCTCGCCGTGGGCGCCATCGGTGATGGGGCTGCGGGCCTGGGCGTCGCGCGCGGCGTCGTCGGCATAATACCAGTCGAACGCCTCGCCCCCGCGCAGCCCCGCCTTGAGGTAGGCCGGATCGGTGATCGCGGCCGCGTGGGCCGCATCGAGATGGGCGTTTCCGTCCCGCCAGTCGGTGATGGGGGGATAATAATCGATGCCGATGAAGTCGACGGCAGGGGAGGCCCACAGCGGGTCGAGCGGGAACCGCACATCCCCGCCCGCGAACACCTGGGCGCCATACTCGGCCCAGTTGGCGCCGTAGGAAACCAGCGTGCCCCCGCCCACCACCGCCTTCACATCGGCGGCCAGGGCGGCGAAGGCGGCGGTGGCGGGAAAGGCCCCAGCGCCGTCGCGCAGGCGGGTGAGCGCCTCCATCTCCGAGCCGATCAGGATGGCCTCCACCCCGCCGGCCGCCGCCGCCAGATGGGCGTAATGCAGCGCCATACGGCGCAGGCCCCAGTCCTCCGCGCCGGAATAGAGCACGAGCGTGCCCGCGCGGTGGAAGTCGCCCGCCTTCGCGGCGCCGAACAGGGCCGAAACCTGTGCCGCGCAGGCCGCCGTGCCCTCCGCCGAGCCCGGCCGCCCCGGCGCGGGATCGCACACGATGCGCCCGCGCCAGGGATAGGGCGGCTGAAAAGGGGCGCCGGTCCAGGGGTCCGTGAGCGTGTTGCCGGCGGGAATGTCCATCATCACGAAGGGGTTGAGCGTGATCTTCAGCCCCGCCGCCTTCAGCTTGCGGATGGCGCGGATGACGGTGATGTCCGAGGGCGTGCCGCCATAGGCCGCCCGGCCCCCGTACTGGGAGACATCCGGCAGCTCCAGGCGGGAGAGGCCGCCCACGGCCCATTCCTGGGGGAAATTGGACTTCACGTGGCGCTCGCAGCGGGGGCGGATGCGGCACCGCCCCGCCCTCAGGTCGTCGCCGAACCAGGACACCACCAGGGAGACGCGCTCCAGGTTCGGGCAGGCGGCGAGAAGCTGGTCGAGGGAGGCCTCGAAATCGGTGCCGGCGGTGGAAACGTGCCGCGCCTCGGCCCCGTAGCTGCCGGGGGCGAGCACCTGCACGGTGCCCACCGTGTCGTAGCCGAACTCGGTGGCGCCGGGGATGAGGGTCACCGCCCGCACCTGCCGCTCCAGCGCGCCCACCGCGCGCTCCACCTCCACCGTGAGCTGGGGCAGGCGGTTGCCGTAATCGGTGAGGTCGAGATTCTCGAACACCAGATAGGCCACGCCGCGATAGGCCGGGGTGCCCTCCGCACCCTGGCGGGCGGCGATCCAGGGGTCGACGGGCTGGTCCGCGCCGCCGAGATGGGCGCGGATGGTGAGCCCGGCCACATCCATCGGCCTGCCATCGGCCCAGATGCGGCCGATGCGGGAGACCGGCCCCTCGCACAGGGCCACCGCGAAATTGGCGTAATAGGTGTAGGTGACCGTGCTGGATTTGGCGGCAAGGCTGCCGCCCTTACCGCCGACGGCGGCGGCGTTCCCGGTCTTTCGCACCTCGGTGAGGCGGGTGGCCCAGATGACCTGCCCCGAAAGGCGCGCGCGGCCATAGAGGCGCGGGATGGCGGCGCCGGGGGTGGAGGCCGTCACATCGAGATCGGAGAGGCGCGGCCCCTCGGTGGAGGCCGTGCGGCTGCCGCCCAGAAGTGTCTGGTCCAGCACCGCGCCGCCGAGGGCGCCGAGCGCCCGCCCGGCCACCGCGCCCAGCGGCCCGAACAGGGCCCCGCCCACAAGCCCGCCGGCCGCGCCGAGAAGCAGCGTCGCCATGGAAGATCCTCGCATTGGTGAATGGGATGGATGCCCGCGAGCCGCGCCGGCCCGCGCGGGAGCGGCGGTGGAACGCGCCCCTGCCCTGGCGCCGGGCACCCAGGCAGCGGCGTCCCCGGAATCGGGAGGCGACTGCGCCGACCCGGCCCCGCGCGGCCCTCGCATGGGGGCTGGAACCCGCCGCCCATGCGTGGTTCCCGCCATCGGCCCGCCCAGGCCGGATCGATATTCGAGGTTCCTGGTCGCGCCCGGCCCCTCTCCCGCTTGCAGGGAAGGGCTGGAGAGGCGGGAGGAAAGCGCAAGGTCTGAGCCGCCGGATCTGAGCCCCGGCCTTGCCCCCCTCGGCGAACGATGCCGCCACCGCCTCGATCCGTCCTCGACCGCGCCCACCGGCCCCCAGGCGGGAGAGGGAATGGATGGCGCGCCCTCATCCCTCCGGCCAATCCGCCCTACGGATCGGCGAGGCCGGGGAAGCGGAAGGCGAAGGCGAGCCGCCGGCGCCACCAGGGGGTGAGCGCGCTCTCGCACACGCTGACGCCATCATAAGCGTGGATCATGCGGTCCTCGCCACTGAGGATGGCCGCGTGCTTGGCCGGCAGATGGGCGCGGAAGCGGAACAGCACCACGTCTCCGGGGCGCGCGGCAAAGGGCTCCACCGGCAGCAGGTGGCGGCGGGCGGTGTCGGCCAGGGTTTCGCGGCGTCCGGCCTCGGCCCAGTCCGGCGCGTAGGGCGGCAGCGGCTCGGGCTCGGGGCCGACGCAGGCGCGCCATACCCCCCGCACCAGGCCCAGGCAATCGGCGCCCACGCCCTTCAGGGAAGCGCGGTGGCGATAGGGCGTGCCAATCCAGGCGCGGGCCTCGGCCACCAGCGCGGCGCCGGTGAGCGGCGCCGTCATGCCAGCAGGCTTCCGTCGTATCCGCCCTCGCCCGGCACCGCCACCGAGACCACGAAATCGTTGCCCGGCATATGCGGAAAGCCCCGGAAGTTCGCGGCATTGGCGAAGCGGTCGCGGCAGGTGGCGAACTGCCGGTCGCAACCGGCCGTCACGGCCACCCCGTCGCCCACGGAAACCGGAACCGGCGGGCGTTGCCACAGCCGCAGGCGGGCGCGGCCGCCCTCCAGCGTATGGCTCTTGATCTCGGTGGCGAAACCGGCGTTGGCGCCGGAGGTGAAGGTGAGCCGCCCGCGCGCGAAGGTCTCGGTGGGGAAGGCCGCGAGCCCCTCCACCGCCAGCCGCAGCGCGCCTTCCACCGCCCCCACCGTGCCACTGGCGGACCATGCCGGGGTGGCGAGGTTCACCCCGCAGCGCGCATCGCCCAGGTCGGCGTCACAGCGCGTGCCGTAGACCCGCCCGCGGGCCTCGTTCAAGGCATCGGCAAGGCCGCGGATCTCGGCCGTGAAGCGGCCATCCTCGCGCCTGACCTCGCCGATGGTGCCCGCGCGCAGCAGCAGGTGTGCCTGCGGGTCGCGCCAATCGATGAGGAACAGCTCCACCGCGGCGCCGTCATAGCGCCCGGCGGCAAGGTCGTCCTCGGTGAGGGTATCGGCGCTGAGGGCGCCGGAAAGCTCGGCACCGGTCACCGCCAGCCCCTCGGCGGCGGCGCTCTCGGAGGCGGCGACGCCGGAGGCCGCCTTCAGCACGAGGCCGGAGAAGGGCAGGTCGCGATCATGGTCGGTGAAGCCCAGCACCATGCTGTCGCGCCGGGTGAGGCGCCAGCCGTGGCACAGGGTGGTGGCGCCGCCGGCAAGGCTGGCCGCGAGCGTGGGGGGAAGGCTGCGCATGGTTTTCTCCGAAGCGTGGGGGCGGGCTCAGAGGCGGATCTCGATCACCGGGATGCGTGGGATCTCCCCGGCCGCGAAGGCGGAGAGGTTCACCTCCAGGAAATCCGTGTCGAAACGCACGGGCACGTCGAACAGGAAGCCGGCGGTCACGGCCGCGCCGGCCGGCGGCGCATGGCCCGGAAGAAAGAGGACGCGCCCGCCCGCGGCATCGGTGGAGAAGGCCGTGCCCTCCACCTGCTCCACCCCGTCCACGGCCACGCGCACGGTGCCCGCCACCGGCTTGGCGATGGGCCGCGCATAGGGCGCGTGGAAGGCGCCATAGGTCTTGGCGAGGCCGAAGGCGGCGGTGGCGCCATCGGCGATGGCGAGGAGCTGGTCGAGCGGGCCTGGCGCGTGCCCCGGCGGAGCGGAGGAATGGTCCAGCCGATCGCGCCAGCGGAAGCCGTAAAGGCGCCCGCGCCGCTCCTCGAAAAAGGCCACCACTTCCGAGAGGGCGGCGAGGGTCTTCACCCCGTAGCCGGCATCCCACCGGTGGCGCGAATCAGCCAGCCGCGTGTTGCGTTCCTCGCGCCCGGTGGCGGTGGTGACCACCTCCGTGACCCGCTCGGGACCGCCGGAGGCGCCGAGAGCGACGTCAATGGGAAACAGAATGTCATGGAAGGCAGCCATTTGGTCCCCTCGTCCCCATTTCTTCACCCGGAGCAATAGAAACAGCCTTGACATAGTTGAAGGCGGCGCCTTGACTTTGATAGCCTCGTTGAGGATGGAGCAGATGCATGGCTACGAAGCCCTCTAAGAAGCCTGCGGCTGCTGCGGAAAAGCCGGCTGCGGAAAAAGCAGCGCCGGTGAAGGCAGCCCCCGCCGAGAAGGCACCTGAGACCACGGCCACCAAAACCGCCGCCAAGAAGCCCGCCACGAAGAAACCCGCCGCCGAAGCGACGCCCGCCAAGAGCGCCGCCGAGAAGCCCGCCACGGTGAAGGCCGCGGCGAAAGCCAAGCCGGCGGAAAGCGCGCCCGCCGCGACGAAGATCTCCAAGACCAAGGAAGCCGCCCCCAAGGCCACCACGGCGAAGAGCGCGGCCGCCACTTCTGCTCCGGCCAAGGCGGCGCCGGCCAAAACGGCGAAGGCGGTCGTGGACCCCGCGCCGGCCAAGGTCGCCAAGGCCCCTGCGGTGAAGGCCCCTGCGGTGAAGGCCCCTGCGGTGAAGGCCCCTGCGGCCAAGGCGCCGGCCACGAAAGCTCCCACGCCGAAGGCCGTGGCGGCCAAGGCTCCCGCTCCCGCAGCGCCCGCCGAGAAGCCCGCCGCCGCGAAGCAACCGGCGGCCAAGGCCGGCGTCAAACCCGCCAGCGCCAAACCCGTCGTCACGAAGGCCGCCGCGCCGAAGGCCGAACCGGTGAAGGCGGCGCCCGAAGCCGAAGTGGCTAAGCCGGCCAATGCCGCCGCGCCGAAGAAGGCACCCGCGGCGAAGGCCGCGGCCGCCAAGAAGCCGGCGGCCGAGAAGGCCGAACCCGCTCCCGCGAAGAAGGCCGCGCCCAAGGCGAAGGCCGCCCCCGCCAAGGCGTGACGCGATCTTGCCCTCGGATCATACCGAGGGAAGGTTGCCGCGTGAGGCTCCGCCTCGGGTGAAGCCCGAGGCCCGCAGGCGGATGAGGCCCGGCCAGGCGGCGCACCGTGCGTGCGCCCTGCTGCGACGCGCCCGGCATGGGGAGCGGCGTCCTGCTCCGCGCTCATCCTGCCGCGCGGGCTCAACCGAAGTGGCCGTGACGCACTTGGCGATCCGCGAGCGGTGGCGGCGAGTGGACGCGACTGCCTCCGCGCGCGCCCCACGCGCCAGCCGTGGAAACCCCGCCGAAGGCATCCTCATTGGCAATGGACGAACTCCGGAGCCAGCCCCGCCGAATCCGGCGAGGCGCCGGCGGGCGTTCCCTCGACGTGGACGGGCTCGCGCTGGGGCAGCATTGGTGCAGCCCGCCGGGTGTGCCATAGTCCGCTCGCCGAGGACGGAACGGCGCGCCGTCGTCCCCGGAAACGTCCATTCCAGGGCTGTCATTCCATGCCGTCTCGCGACCTGCCGCTTTCCTCCGCGCCACTGAAATCGCGGGCGATGTCCATCGAAGGCCTCCGCACGGAGCAGCCGGGCGCGACATCTTTCCGGATGGGAACGCGGATATGCGCGCTCGCCGTCCTGGCCCTTTGCGCGGCGGCGACCGCCGCCTCCGTCGCCCACGCGCAGAGCGCCAGCCCCGCCAAGGGCGGCGCCTCCCCCTGCGCGAGCCTTGGCGATGGCTTCGTGCGCATGCCCGGCTCCGACACCTGCGTACGCATGCGCAGCGCGGTGCAGGCGGACGGCGGCAGCGGCACCGGCGTCTCCCGCAATTCATCCTTCGGCAATTCCGGGACGGCCCTCGGCGCCGCCGGCAGCGACACGCAGGCATCCTCTTCCGATCCGTGGAAACAGGCGCGCTGAAGAAAAGCCGGCGCGAGCGCGCCGCGAGCCGGTGCCCGGAGACGCAGTGAACAAAGCCTCAGGCCCTGCCCGGCGCACCCGTGCCTGACCTGAAGCATCCGCGCGCCAGATGGACATCTGTTCGCGTGAGCAGAATGCCTCCGTGAGACACCCGGCGCCGGCCCGCTCCGCATGTCGTCCCTGACGGCGAGGGCGAGGCGCCTCACGCGCCCCGCTGCGCGCGGGCGACGGCGCGGGCCACGAGGCCCGAGAGATAGGCATCGGAGCGGCGGAAGGCGGAAAGATCCGGCGTCGCCACGTTCACCGTCACCTGGGCACGGGCGCCGCCCTCCGCCTGCCGCACGCCCAGGCTGCCGTCGGCGCCGCGCGTCAGGGGCAGGATGGCCTCCGCGCCCTTTTCCCCCATCAGCCCAAAGCCGGCGCCGCCGAGCGGGAAATAGGTGGGCGCCGCCACCACCCCGCCGCGCGCGAAGGGCCGCACCCGCGCCCCGGCGAAGGGCTCGCCCGCATGGGGCGCCCCGCCGCCCGCCAGCACCCCACCCTTGGCGAAGGGCAGCACCGCGCCATCCGCGATCACCCCGCCGCGCGCGAAGGCGAGCCCGCCCCCTAGGCTGCCGGCGGCACCGGAAAGTAATGCGGAGAGCCCATTCTCCAGCGGCTTCAGCGCCGCCGTGAGGGCGATGCCGGAGAGCCGCGTGCCGAGCTGCTCGATGACGGCGCCGAGGTCCTTGCCCTGCACCGCGAGCCCGGTGAAGGCCGAGCCGAGGGCACTCGCGAGCCCCTTGGCGGAAACCTCCATCTCGCCGAAGGCCGCCTTGGCCTCGCGGGTGTCCACGGCGACCGCGATATCGACGGTCTCTGTCATGGGCGCGCTCCTGTGTCATGACGTGTCGCGCCGGCCGGCGCATCGGGGAAGCGGGCCATGAGGTCCGCGAGATCGGCCCGCCCCAGGGCCGGGGCGGCGCGTGGCGCCAGCGCCCCGGCGGCGCAGGCGAGCTCGCGCGGGGTCATGCGCCAGAACGCGTCCGGCGAAAGCCGCAGGATGCCGAGCCCGAGCCCCATCGCCTCCGCCCAGGGGAAGGCCGGGGGCGTGGCGGCGGGCGGGCCGCCTTTCAGGCATCCTGCGGCGGCGGAGGGGGGCCGGCGGCCTCGCCGGTGCCGAAGGTGGCCGCGAGCAGGGCGGCGACGATGCGCACGAAGCCGGCGGCCCCGCCGTCCACCCGCATGTGCTCCACCTCCGCGAGGCTCACGTCCTCCCCTGCCCCGCGCAGGCCGGCGCACAGGATATACGCCGCGTCCCGCGCGCCGAGGCGGCCGCGCTCGAAGCGCTCGGCGAGCGCCATGAGGTCGGCGGCGCCGAAGGCGGCCTCCAGCTCCGCCAGCGCCCCGAGCGTGAGCACCAGCGTGCGCGTGCGCCCCTCGATGACGGCGTCGATCTCGCCGCGCCTGATATTGGCCATGAGGTCCCCCTCTCAGAGCGCCGCGAAGGCGATCTCGCCCGCGCTCTCCAGCGTCAGGTCGAAGGTCACCTCGCGGTCGTGCTCGGCGGCGATCTCCAGGGCGGTGACCTGGAACGGGCCGGTGAGGGTGCCGAAATCGGGCACCACCACCTGGCACGGGGCCAGCGTGCCGTCGAAGAACATCCGCCGCACCAGCGCATCGGAAGCCGCATCCTTGAACACGCCGGAGCCGGAGACGCCGGCGCGCTTCACGCCCGCCCCGTCCAGCAGCTCGCGCCAACGGCCGGCGGATTCGGAATGGGTCACGTCCACGCTCTGGGCGTTGAAGGCGAGGGTGCGCGAGCGCAGGCCCGCCACCGTCACATAGGCCGTGCCGTCGTGGATCTTCAGCAGCAGGTCCTTGCCCTTCTGCGCGCTCATCTGAAATCTCCCTCGGGTCTCGTCACAGGGGCTCGGTGACGGCGCGGAACCGCACCAGAGCGTGGAAGGTGCGCCCGTCCTTCTCGCGCACCACCTCGCTGGTGGTGGCGCGCAGGTTGGCGAGGCGGTGGCCATCGAGCGCCAGCGGCGCATCGTGCAGCGCCTGCCCCACGGCGGCGGCGAGGGCGAAGGCCTCCGCCCGCCCGCCGCTGCGGGAGAAGGCATGGAGGGTGAGCGCCTGCTCGCTGCCGGCCTCGGTGGCGGTGGACCAGTCGCTCACCACCGCCTCCCCCAGGGCCACGAAGGGGAACTCCGCCTCGCGGGGCGGCACGTCGTGGACGCGCGGGCCCCCGAGCAGCAGGAGGAGCGGGGCATCGGCGCAGAGCGCCATGTGGATGGCCCTGCGCAGGCTCAGGGCGGGGCTGGTCAAAGGCGGGCTCACGGGGTCTCCTTCCCGGCCGGGGCGCGGCCGCGGGCGAAATCGAGCCGCACCCGGTCGAGTACCGGGTCGCCCTCGCGCACGGCATCGCCGCGCACCCTGGCGAGCACCACCGGGTCGGCGACGCGCACCACCGGGCGCTCCGGCGTGCCGGCAAGGCGGGGCGCGGCGCCGGTGGCGACGGTGATCCGCGCGGAAAGGTCGCCTGCCGCCCGCGCGGCGAGGGCCGCCGTGGCGGGCGCGAGGGCGCGGGCGGCGAGGCGCGCGGCCAGCCCTTCGGCCCCACGCGCGGTGAAGGACGGCTTCATGGCTGCTCCTCCCGGCAGCGGCAGCGCGTGAGGCGGCCGCGCCCGTCGGCGTCGCCCGTCGCCTCCACGTGGAACACCCGCGCGCCCAGGAGCAGCCTGTCGCCCACCGCGATGGTGTTGGGCGCGCGCACAGTGATGCGCATCACCTGGGCCGCGCGCGGGCGCTCCTCGCCCAGGCCGAACTCGGTGGAGAGCGCCTCCACCGATCCCCACAGCATGTCCACCGTGATGAAGGCGCGGGTGACGCCGCCAACGCCGTCGGGCTGGTCCACGCTCGTCTGGTGCGCCAGGCGGTGGCGCAGGGCCGCCGCCACGCTCACAGCCGCACCAGGCGGTAGGGCGAGAGCAGCGCCGCCACCGTGGCGGGCAGCGCCTGCGCCTCGCCCGAGCCGTCGCGGTATTCGTAGAAATGGGCGAGCACCAGCCGCACCGCCTGCATCAGGTCCGCCGGCACCTCGGCCGCCGTGGCGCCATAGCCGGCCTTGACCGTGATGACGATGCCGCCCGGCGCGGCCTGCGGCACGCGCGCGGTGTCCACATGGATCAGCGCGGGCGCGCGGTCCGCCTTCAGGTGCAGCGCGCCCTCGGGCACCGCGAGGGTGCCGCCGCCCGGAAGGCGCACCTCTGCCGAGAGGATGGCCGAGACCGGCGCCACCGGGGCGGGAATGACGCCGCTGAGCGGCCAGCCCGCGCGTGTGAAGCGCCAGGTCTGCTCCAGCAGCACCCGGCCGGTGGCCGCCTCCACCGCGCGGCGCGCGGCGGCGACCAGGGCATCGACGAGGGTGTCCTCGTCGTCGTGGTCGATGCGCAGGAAGGCCTTGGCCTCGGTGCGGGTCAGCGGCTCGGCGGCGGGGCCGGCGAGAAGTTCTGCCATGCTCGTTCTCCTTTTGGGGTGAAGGCCCGCGAAGGCATTGACGCTGCGCCGACGCGGCGGCAGAACGCGCGCATGAACGGTTTTCGCACCCCGCGCGCGTCCCTTTCCGGCCTCGCCCCCCGAGCGGCGCTTGGCGCCCAGGCGGCACTTGGCCCCATGGCGGCGCTTGGCCCCGTGGCGACGCTTGGCCCCGTGGCGACGCTTGGCCCCGTGGCGACGCTTGGCCCCGTGGCGACGCTTGGCCCCGTGGCGACGCTTGGCCCCGTGGCGGCGCTTGGCCCCGTGGCGGCGCTTGGCGCCCGAGCGGCCTTGGGCCCCTGGGCCGCTCGCGGAGTCCCGGCGCTTCTCCGCGCCTTCGGCGTCTCGGCGCTCCTCGGCATCTCTGCGTTCGGCACCGTGCCGGCTCGCGCCATGGTGGGCGGCGCGCCGGCGGGGGCCGGCATCGCGGCCCATGCGGCCATGCTGGTCTCCACGCGCGGGGCGGCCTGCACCGCCACGGTGCTGGCACCGGACCTGCTGCTCACCGCCGCGCACTGCGTGGAGCCGGAAGCAGACTATGCGGTGGCCATCGTGGACGACGGGCCGCCGAAGCTGCTCCCGGCCGCGCGGGTGGCGCTTCATCCGCGCTTCAACGCCGACCAGTTCCGCACCCGCCGGCCCACGCCGGATCTCGCGCTGGTGAAGCTCGCCGAGCCCCTGCCCGGCCGCTTCCGGCCGGCGGCGCTCACCGATGCCGAGGGCCTGCCGCCCAAGGGCGCGGACTTCACCCTCGCCGGTTTCGGCGTCACCGCCGAGGGCGCCACCAAGAGCGCGGGCACCCTGCGCGCGGTGCGCCTGCCCTCCATCGGCACCACCGGCGGCATCATGGTGCGCCTCGCCCCGCCTGCGGGCACGGCCGGCGCCTGCACCGGCGATTCCGGCGGGCCCGCCTTCCAGGGCGAGGCGGTGGCGGGCGTCATCGGCTGGGCCACCGGGCCGGGCGGCGCCCGCGGTTGCGGCGGCGTCACGGGGGTGACGCTGGTATCCCTCCACCGGGACTGGATCACCGCCACGGCCGCCGCCCTCGGCAGCCCCCTCGGCCGCTGACCATGGCCCCGGCGTCGCCCCTCCTCACGCGGGCGGCACGCCGGGGGGCCGTGGCCGTCCTGGTGCTGTTGCTTGCGGCCGGCGCCGGGCTGCTGCTCATCCGCGAGACCACAGAACCGGGCGCCCGGCGCGCAGGTGGCGAGGCGCACGCCAGCCGCTCAACCGGTGGCGATGGGACATCTCTCGCGCAGCGGCAGCGACCGGCCTTTTCCGCACAGGAGGCGGCGACCGGCGGCCCTGGCCAGTCGGCCGCCTCTCCCGACGCGACCATCGCGGCCGCAAGCGAAAGCAGCGCGGATGAAGGTGCGGCCACCCCCGCTCCGACCAGGCCGACCGCGCAGCGCGCAAGTGGCGGTTCGGATGGCGAGACGCGTGCCAGCCACGCAACCGGCGGCAATGGGCCCCCTCGCGCGCGCCAGCAACAGAAGCCAGCCTCCTCCGCACGCGACGCGACGACCGGCGGCCCCGGCCAGTCGGCCGCCGCTCCCGACGCATCCGTCGCCGCTCCCGGAGACCGGCTGACATCGGCTGCATCCGCTGCGGCCGCAAGCGAAAGCAGCGCGGATGAAGGCGCGGCCACCCCCGCTCCGACCAGGCCGACCGCGCAGCGCGCAGGCGGCGGTCCGGATGGCGAGACGCGTGCCAACCACGCAACCGGCGGCAATGGGGGCCCTCGCGCGCGCCAGCAACAGAAGCCAGCCTCCTCCGCACGCGAGGCGGCGACCGGCGGCCCCGGCCAGTCGGCCGCCGCCCCCGACGCATCCGTCGCCGCTCCCGGAGACCGGCTGACATCGGCTGCATCCGCTGCGGCCGCGAGCGAAAGCGGCGCGGATGAAGGCGCGGCCACCCCCGCTCCGACCGAGCCGTACTTGCAGCGCATAGATGGCAACCCGAATGGCGAGACGCGCGCCGGACAGGCAACCGGCGGCAATGGGGCCCCTCGCGCACCGGGGCAACAGCGACCGGCCTCCCCCGTGCGTGGAACGGCGGCTGAGGCCGCCTCCCCCGCGGCCGGCAGCGGTGGCCAGGTTGCCCCCGCCACCGGCGCACGCGGAACGCCCGCCACGGTTTCCGGAAGCGGGCAGGAGGCGCAAACATCCGCCACGACCACGAGCGAAGGCGACGCGGATGACGGCAGGGCCGCCTCCGCTCCTCCGATCAAGCCCGCCGCTCCCGCCCAGGCGCAGGCGCCACCAGCCTTCGGAGACGGGGCGCGTGCCGCTACGCAGGCCGTCCAGCCCCCGCCGTCGGCGCAGGAAGCCGGAGGCGGGCGGCAGGGCGAGAGCATCGATGCCGCCCTGTGCCGCCTCATCGACGGGGCGGCGCGGAAATCCGGGCTGCCGGCGGCCTTCCTCACGCGGCTCATCTGGCGCGAAAGCTCGTTCCGGCCCCATGTGGTGAGCCGCGCCGGGGCGCAGGGCATCGCCCAGTTCATGCCCGGCACCGCCCGCGAGCGCGGGCTCTCGAACCCGTTCGATCCAGAGGAGGCCATTCCCGCCTCGGCGGCGCTGCTGGCGGACCTGGAGCGCCAGTTCGGCAACCTCGGCCTCGCGGCGGCGGCCTACAATGCGGGGCCGGGACGGGTCTCCGGCTTCCTGGCCGGCGGCGGCCTGCCGCAGGAAACACGCACCTATGTGCGCCTCATCACCGGCCGCACGGCCGAGGACTGGGCAGCGCTGAAGCGGCGAGGCGAGGCGCCCCGGCCGGAAACGGACGCGCCCTGCCTCACCACCCTCGCCACCCTGCGCCTGGGCGCGCCCGCGCCGGAAGCCAGACCCAACGCCCTGTTCGCGCCCTGGGGCGTGCAGGTTTCGGGCAATTTCTCGAAGGACCTCGCGCTCGCCTCCTTCCGGCGGGCGGCGGATAAATACCAGGCCGTGTTCGGCGATGCGGTGCCGGTCATCATCGCCACCCGCATGGCCGGGCGCGGCGCGCGAACCTTCTACCGCGTGCGCCTGCCGGCACAGACCCGCGCCGAGGCGAACGCCCTCTGCAGTCGCCTGCGCAAGGCTGGCGGCCCCTGCATCGTGCTGCCGAACTGACCGCCAGCCCCGCTCCGCATCGCGCGGCGACAGGTCGGCTGGTGCGCACCGAAGCCCAGGCGCGCAAAGCGGAGACCCCGGCCCCGCGCTAAACACCGCATTCTTGGCGCGCGCGTGGGGCGAACGCACATACGGCCGGCGGCAGCCCCTGTTCGCCATGCGCAGCGGTGCGTCTGCCGACACGCTCGGGGACCCGGACGCGCGATGCGGAGACCCCGGCCACGCGCCGAACACCGCATTCTCGGCGCGCGCGTGGAACGAAGGTGCACATGGCCGGCGGTCCCTGCGCCATGCGCGGCGGTGCGACCGCCGACACGCGCGCGGACCCGGACGCGCGATGCGGAGACTCCGGCCACGCGCCGAACACCGCATTCTCGGCGCGCGCGTGGAACGAAGGTGCACATGGCCGGCGGCCCCTGTTCGCCATGCGCGGCGGTGCGACCGCCGACACGCGCGGGAACCCGGACGCGCAATGCGGAGACCCCGGCCCCGCGCTAAACACCGCATTCTTGGAGCGCGCGTGGGACGAACGCGCGCGAGGAGAGCCGCTGTGGGCCACCGTTGGCCCGTGTCGGCCGCCATTGCGAAGGCGCAGGCGAGAAGCGGCCACCGGCCCCGCATCGCGGAGGTCCGAAACACCCGGCGCGGGAACCCACGCGTGCAGTGGCGCCGCCGCGCCATCCTTGAGGGCATGTGGAATTGCAGGCCTTATCGCAGGGTTCCAAGGAGGGGCGAGTCGAGATCAGCCGGAGACACCATTCCGCAAGCGCCGCGCGGGCCGCTGGTGCAGGACAGGAGGCGCCGCGCCGGGAGCAGGACCGCCGGGCGGACAGACCGGCACCTCCGGATCGCAGCCCGGACAAACGCCGCGCCAAAGGGGACGGCGGCATCGGACGGGAACAGGTCCGCGCCGCCCCCTACCCTCCTTAGCTCACGGCAAACTTCAGCAGCTTGGCGACGTCGGAATCCACGATGCCGCCGCCACGGCACTCGGTGGTGTAGAACAGCTCGTAAGGCTTGGCGGAGAAGGAATCGCGCAGCACCCGCGTGCCCGCGCGGTCCACCACCGGGCAGAAGCGAGAGCGATACCGGCTCAAGCCAATGGGGCGGTGGCACCGGACGGGAGATGGTCCACGCCGCCGCCTCGCCCTCCCTCAGCTCGCCGCGAATTTCAGCAGCTTGGCGGCGTCGAAATCCATGCCGCCGCCAAGGCACTCCGTGGTGCGGAACAGCACGCAGGGCTTGGCGGACAAGGGATCGCGCAACACCCGCACGCCGCCCGGTCCATCACCGGGCAGAAGCGAAGGCGATACAGGTTCAAACCAGGGAAGTGGCGGCGCGCCGTCCGCGCCGCCACCTCGCCCTCCCTCAGCTCGCGGCGAATTTCAGCAGCTTGGCAGCGTCGAAATCCATGCCGCCGCCGTCCACGCGCCTCGTGGTGTAGAACGGCACGCAGAGGTTCGCGGAGAAGAGATCGCGCAGCACCCGTAGGGCCGCCCGGTCCACTACCAGATAGACGCGGAGGCGAGGCAGGCCCACCCGGCGGGGCGGCGGTTCGGGGCGCCACCTCCTCCCCCTCAGCCCGCGGCGAACTTCAGCAGCGTGGCGGCATCGAAATCCATGATGCCGCCGCCAGGGCACTCTGTGGTGTGGAACAGCACGCAGGGCTTGGCGGAGAAGAGATCGCGCAGCACCCGCACGCACGCCCGGTCCACATTCAGGCAGAAGCGAAGGCGAGACAAGCACAGCAAGAGCCGGCGGCGCGCCGTGCGCGCCGCCGGCTCCTCCTCCCTCAGCTCGCGGCGAACTTCAGCAGCTTGGCGGCGTCGAAATCCATGATGCCGCCGCCAACGCGCTTGGTGGTGTAGAACAGCACGTAGGGCTTGGCGGAGAAGGGATCTCGCAGCACCCGCACGCCCGCCCGGTCCACCACCAGGTAGAAGCGGCGGAAGTCGCCGAAGGCGATGGGGAAGGCGTCGGCCGCGATATCCGGCATGTCCTCGCTCTCCACCAGCGGAAAGCCCATGAGGCTCGCGCCCTGCCCCGCCACCGGCGGCGGCGCCCACAGGTAATTGCCGTTCTCGTCCTTCAGCCGCCGCACGGCGGACTGGGTGCGCCGGTTCATGACGAACGCGGCATTCTGCCGGTAGCCGCCCTTCAGGGCATAGACCAGCTCGATGAGCCGGTCGCCCGCGCCGGCGGCGGGGAAGGCGCCGGGGGCGCCGGTGGCCACATAGCCCACCTTGCCGAAGGCGCGGGCGCTTTCCGCCGCCGTGTCATAGGCCAGGAAGCCCTTGGGCTTGGCCACGCCGTCGCCGCTCACGAAGGCCGCGCCCTCCTGCTCGGCGAAGGCGGTCTCCACCTCCGCGGCCAGCCATTCCTCCACGTTCACCTGGGCGTCGTCGAGCAGCGCCTGGGTGGCGGCTGGCATGGCATAAAGCTCCATGGCCGGGTAATCGAGGGCGGCGAGCACCGGGCCGTCGGTCTGCGGGCGGGCGGCCGTCTCGGCCGCCCAGCCGGCGGCGGGGCCGGAGGTCATGAACGGCCTGCGATAGGTGCCGCCGCCGATGGCGCGCACCGTGGAGATGGCGCGGATGGGCGAGAGCGCGGAGAGCCGCCGGCCGATCTCGCTCTCCACCTCCACCGGCACCAGATAGCCCCCGTCCACCCCCGAGCCGGAAGAAAGGGCCTTCGCCTCCAAGGCCTTGAGGCCGCCGGCCTCGCCGTGGCGCACATAGGTGTCGAAGGCGCCGGCGTGGGCGCTCTCGGCCACCGTGCGCTCGGGCGCGCCCAAAGCAGGGCGGCGGGCCTTGGTGGCCAGGGCATCGAGCCGCGCCTGCTGGGCATCGAGCGCGGCATCGATGCGGGCGATCTGGTCGAGCGTCAGGACATCGGCGCCGCGCCGCTCCATCTGCGCGAGGCGGGTGTCGTTGGCGGCCTTGTAGGCCTCGAAGGCGGAAAGGAAATCCGCCATCGCGGCGCGCGCCTGCGGGCTCGCGGGGTCCGGGTTCGCAAGCTCCGGGGCGGCCACCTTGGTCTCGGGGGCGCTGAGGGCGTTCGGCATGGAGGGGTCCTCGGGGTTGGGAAGGGGATGGGAAGGAAAAGAGGGATCAGCGGGCGGCGAGCTGCGCGCGCAGCCGCCGCGCGGCGCCGGCCAGGGCCAGCGTGGAATCGGCCAGCGTGGTGTCCGCCAGCGCGGGTTCGGCCAGCGGCGGCGCCACGGGCGCGATGCGCGCGCCGGGCTGCATGGGGAAGGTGACGATGGAGACCTCCCACAGGTCGATGCGCGCCAGCCGGCGCAGCCGCGTGCGCGGATCGGTGCGCGCCTCCACCGCCTTGAAGCCGATGGAAAGGCCATCGAGCGCGCCCTCGGCGATGAGCGCCGCGCATTCGCGCCCGCGCGCCACCGCCATGGAAAGCCGGCCGCGCACGAGAAGCCCGCGCGCGTCCTCGCGCATCTCGGTCCACACGCCCACCGGCTCGGCCGGATCGTGCTGGTAGAGCATGCGCACGCCGGCGGCGCCGGTGCGCGCGAGGCTCTGCGCGAAGGCGCCGGGCAGCACCATGTCGCGGCCGAGATCGGCGATGCCGAACAGGCAGGCATAGCCCTCCACCGCGAAGCCGGCGGCGGGCAGCGGGGAGAGGAAGCTTGCTTCCGCCATGCCTCAGCCCTCCGCGCCGGCCGGCTTCGCGCGGCGGCGGCTCCGGTCCAGCTTTTCCAGGGTCGCGATGAACGCGCGGAACACGGGCGCGGCGCCGGGGGCGGCGCTCTCCGCCGCGCCGCGGGGGGCGGCCGGCGCATTGCGCGCCGGGGCCTTGGCAAGAGCCTTGGCCTTGGCGCGCGAAGGGGCGCCGCCGGGCGCGCGGGTGCGCGGCGCCGGCGCCTTCTGGGAAGGAGCACGCATCGAATGTCTCCGGACTATGGAACGGATGAAGCTGAAAGGGCCGGCGCGCGGCGGGTGGGCCGGGATGCAAGGGCGCGGCGGCGGGATGCGAGCGGCGGGGCGCGGGCGCGGGCCGCGCGAACATCAGCAGCGCGGGGCGGTGTCAGCCCTTGTCATCGTAGCGGGCGTTGAAGCTGGCGAGCTCGCGGATGAATTCATCGAATCGCCGCGTGGCGCGGGAAAGCTCCCCCAGCACCCGCCAGAACGCGAGCGAAGCCGAAAGCGCCCACACCAGCAACGCCAAATGCGCCAGATCGCCCCGCTCGGCGAAGCTGCGGATGAGGGTATCCATGGCAAGGCTCGTGGGGTGGGGGAGCGGGGCGACAGCGAAAGGGCCTGCATGACCCAAAGAGGGCTTTCGAATTCCAGCCTATGAAAGTCTGTTCAGGGTGGATTGCGGACGTCTAGGGCCGTGCCTCGTCCGGACGCAACGTTAACACGCGGACGCCGTCACGGGTGACCGCGACCGTGTGTTCGAACTGTGCGGACAGCTTCCCGTCCACGGTGACGACAGTCCATCCGTCATCCTCTGTTCGGACCGTCCTGCGCCCCTGGTTCAGCATGGGCTCGATCGTGAAGACCATGCCCTCCCGCAAAGTAAGGCCAGTTCCCGGCTTTCCGAAATGAAGCACTTGTGGCGCCTCGTGCATCTCGCGCCCGATGCCATGGCCGCAGTATTCCCGCACGACTGAATAGCCGTTCTGCTTCGCATGCCGCTCGATGGCGGAGCCAATGTCGCCGAGCTTGGCACCTGGGCGCACCGCGCGGATGCCCTTCCACAGGGCTTCATAGGTGGTGCGAACGAGCCGCTTGGCAGTGGGCGCCACATTCCCGATGAGGAATGTCTTGCTGGAATCCGCGATATAGCCCCCCTTCTCGAGCGTGATGTCAAAATTGACGATATCGCCGTCCCGCAAGACGTCATCCCTCGACGGCACGCCGTGGCAGACGACGTTGTTCATCGAGCTGTTCAGGGCGAAACCGTAGCCGTACTGGCCCTTGCTGGCGGGCCGGGCTTCGAGCTGACCGACGATGAACGCCTCGACGAGGTCGTTGACCTGCAGGGTGGTCAATCCGGCGAGGGGCCGCCCATCCAGGTGCGCGAACACCGACGCGAGCAAACGGCCCGACTCCGCCAGGAGCTCAACCTCGGCCGGCGTCTTCGTCATGAAGCCACAGCCTCGGAAACAGGGGCGTCGACGCCAGCATCCTTCAACTCACGCGCCACCAGCTCCTGGAAGGTGAGGCCAGGGTTCAGCTCGCAGAGCATGCCGATCCTGATCCAGAACGCCGCCTGGGCATTGATAGACCGATAGGACACCTTGCTCGCCCGGCGCAGTTGCTCGTGCAGATCATCCTCGATATTTACGATTCCCACTGCGAACCCTCGAATATACGATTCATATATGTATCGTATACGCGAACTTGAGGCGTGACAAGCGGTGTGCTGGCGGCCGCGTTGTGCTGAACGTCCGCTCGAGGTCGGAAGCGGCCCAGCACGCCCAGCACGCCAAATGTCGGCTCCTGGCGCCCACCCGCTCCCCCTCACCCATACCCCACCGCCGCCCTCTTCTCCTCGGCGGTGAGGAAGTCGGCGGCGCCGATGCGGGTCCAGAGTTCGGTGCGTTCCGGGGCGAGGGCTTCCACCTGGTCAAGGTCGGGAACCAGGCGCAGGGGGGCGCCGTAGGCGGGGGCGAGCCAGTTGGAGAGGCCTTCCGCCAGGCGCCGCACCAGGGGCACCACGCTCTGGCGCCACAGGGCGCGGTTGGCCTCCGCGTAATTGGCGTAGGTGTTGTCGCCGGGAATGCCCAGCAGCATGGGCGGCACGCCCACCGCCAGCGCGATTTCCCGCGCCGCCCCGTTGCGGGCGGCCTCGAAATCCATGTCCTTGGGCGAGAGGGAGAGGGGGCGCCAGTCCAGCCCCCCTTCCAGCAGCAGCGGGCGCCCGGCATTGGCGGCGCCCTGGAAGGAGGCCTCCAGCTCCCCTTTCAGCCGCTCGAACTGCTCCTCGCTCAGCGCCCCGCCGCCGCCGTACACCAGCGCGCCGGAAGGCCGCGCCGCATTGTCGATCAGCGCCTTGTTCCAGGCGCTGGCGGCATTGTGCAGGTCCAGCGCCTGGCCGGCGGCCTCCAGCGGGGGGAAGCCGTAATGGTCGTCGAGCGGGTTGAAGGCGGTGAGGTGCAGGATGGCCGGCACGTCCCCCGTCTCGCTCACGCTCGCCTGGGGGATGCGCACGGTGCGGCCGGCGAGGGTGTAGTCATGGGCCTCGGCCCAGCCATCCGGCCCCGGCACCACGCGCATGCGGTCCGGCCGCAGCACGTGCAACTCGCGCACGCGGCCTTCCACCGCCACCGCCTCCACATAGGCGTTGCCCGACACCATCAGATGGCTCACCAGCGCCTCCATGAGGGAGGAGCCGGTGAGGCGCGGGTTGGGCCGCGCCAGAAGATCGAGCATGGGGTGGGTGTCGATCTCGCGCGGGCCGTCCATCAGCACCAGGGGCACGGTGGCCGCGGCCTCACCGATGAGGCGCACCGCGCGGTAGGCGATGGCATTGCGCGAAAATCCCTCGCGGGCGAGCGAAGTGTAGTCGCGCGGGCTCCAGCGCGCCCGGCCGGCGGAGAACAGCGCCACCAGCGCCGCCGCGCGGCTGGCCTTGGCCTCCGGCGGCGCGGGCCGGGGGCGGAACGGGGCAAGAAACGAGGCGAGCATGAAGGGCTCCACGGCAGGCGCGCCGGCGCCGCGCACGGCAGGCCCCGGCAAGGTTCAGGACGTAATGAAAGGGGTGTAAGATCAGGCTGACGCAGCATCGGGAGGGCGCATGCTGTACGCGCTGGTACTCATCATCTCGACCACCACACGGATCGATCAGTACACGCCGGCGCCGGACTGGCCGGTGCAGGTGGGATCGAGCTATCTCGCCACCATCGAGAACCAACAGCTGATCGGCTATTACGAGACCGAGCAGGCCTGCTGGCGGGCGAGCCGCCGGCCCACCCCCGCATGGCCGCGCCGCGCCGAGGGCCAGCGCATCCGCGCGACCTGCATTCCGGTACCGGCGCAGCCGCGATAGCGCATCAGGGCGCGGCGTTTCTTCGCGCGGTGCGGTATCAGCGTCGCTTGAAAATGCCCTGGAGCGCTTACACCGCCTCGCGGCAAGCGCTCCAGGTTTTTGAGGCGACGCATTTTCTTTGCGCCAAGCGGCATCCGCTTCGCTTGAAAATGCTCTGGAGCGCGGCCCCGCCTTACAGCTCCCGCACGCGCGGCGGCGCTGTCCTGGGGCCCAGCGCCAGGGCGGTGACCGCCCACACCAGCGCATCCAGCCGGTCCGGCGAGCGGCCGGAGGAGAGGCCGTCGGGCCCGAAATCGCAGAGCTCGTCCTCCAGCGCCGGGAAGGTGCCGGCATGGCGCACCCGGCCCTGCTCGTAAAGCGCGGCCACCGGCTGCGCGCGCAGGTACTTGCCCCGCGTGGCGCGCACCGCCTCCACCGGCACGCCGGCATCCACCTCGGCGAGGACGGCACGCACCATCTCGCCGCCCTGGTTCACCTCCGCCACCACCACGTCGGCCTCAAAACGGTGGAACAGCGCCACGGCGCGCGCCGCCCACTGGGCCGGGCGCAGGCCGGAGGCGCTCTCGTCCGCCAGCACATGCACCGTGCCGCCGGCATCGATGCCGGCGCAGACGATGCCGCATGCATCCGCCCCCGCGCGGGAGGAAGCCGGCGGGTCCACAGCCACCGCGATCCGCGCCAGCGGCGGGGCGGCGGCGACGCGCGCGGCCTCCAGCGCCGGACGGCTCCACAGCGCGTCCGGCCGGTCCTCGATGATCTCGCCGTCCAGCTCCTGCCGGCCCAGCCGCGTGCCGCCATAGCGTGCCAGCACGCGGGCGATGAAGCCGGGGGCGAGATGGAAGGCGTTGTCGGCGGTGCGGGCGCGCGTCACCGCCGTGGCCGGGTCGTCCAGCAGGCGGCGCAGCAGGTGCGTGGGGCGCGGCGTGGTGGTCACCATCTGGCGCGGCCGGTCCCCCAGCCGCAGGCCGAACTGCAGCATGTCGAACGCCGCCTCGGCCCGCCGCCACTTGGCCAGCTCGTCGCACCAGGCGGCATCGAACTGCGGGCCGCGCAGGCTTTCCGGGTCATCGGCGGAGAAGCCGAGCGCCACCGCGCCGTTGGGCCACTCCAGCCGCCGCCGGGAGGGCTCCCAGCGCGGCCGCTCGGCGGGCGCGTGGACGGACAGGAGGCCCGAGACCCCCTCCACCATCACCTCCCGCATGTCGGCCATGCTCTCCGCCACCAGCGCGATGCGCCCGGCGGGGCGGGCGGCGAAAGGCGGGCGGCCCAGGGCGAGGCCCCTCACCCATTCGGCGCCCGCGCGCGTCTTGCCGGCGCCGCGCCCGCCCAGCACCAGCCAGGTGCTCCAGGGGCCGCCACCCTGGGCCAGGGCGGGGGGAAGCTGGTCCGCCCGCGCCCAGAAGGCCCAGTCGGCAAGGAAGGTGCGCAGCTCAGTCTCCGAGAGGCTCAGGAGGAAGCGGCGCGCCAGCATCGGGCTCGTCCGCGCGCAGTCCCTCAAGGCGGCGCGCAAGCTCGCGACGGAAGGCGTCGAGGTCGCGGGCTGGGTCATCGGCATCCTTCCCTGGCTTATCCGCCTCGCCCTCGGCGGCGGCCAGCTCGCGCAGCGTGCGGGCGAGCAGGGCCAGGGCGCGGGCGTCCTTCTCGGCATCGGCGGCGGCGCGGGGCGGGGCCGCGTCGGCCCCCTCGGGGCGTGGAATGCGGGCCTCGATCTCCGCGACCTGCCGTTCCGCCGCCCGCCACAGCCGGGCGAGCAGGCGGGCGCGCGGCGTTTCCGCCGGCTGGAGCGCAAAAGTCTTCCCGGCGCGCCGGCCGATGGGCCGCAGGGCGATGCTGCCGTCCGCCGCCACCTCGCGGTCGATCCAGTGATAGGCGGCGCCGGTGGAAAGGCCGGTGCGCGCGCAGATGTCGGCGATGGGCACGCCCTCGGCATAGAGCCGGCGCGCGAGCCCCGCCGTCGCGGGCGTCTGCCGACGCGGCGGTGGTGATGCCATGGGGATGTCCGAAGCTGGAGGCGGAAGAGGCGCCGGCGGCGAGCGGGCGCAACTCTTGAACATGGCAAAACCCTACCCTGACAGCGCACCGCTGTCAAGGATTAAAATCCCATTATCGAAAAAACAGGATTAAATACCCAGCACTCCCTTGGCCTCGTCGGCCTCCTGGGCATCGTCTTCCTCAAGCAGCACCTGGTTGCGGCCCGCCATCTTGGCGGCGTAGAGCGCCTTGTCGGCGCGGCGATAGATGGAGGCGAAATCGTCCCCCTCCCGCACGCCCGCCACGCCGCACGAAAAGGCATAGGTGAAGTCCGGCAGCTCCTTGAGCGGGCGGGAGGCGCGCACCAGCCCCAGCATGCGCTCCACGATGCCCACCGCCTCGTCGCGCGCGGTATCCGGCAGGACGAGCACGAACTCCTCCCCGCCGATTCGCCCGAAGCAGTCGGTGCGCCGCACCTGCCCGCTGATGCAGCCGGCGAAGTCGCGCAGAATGGTGTCCCCCACCTGGTGGCCGTAGCGGTCGTTGATGTATTTGAAATTGTCGAGGTCGAGCACGCACAGCGTGCCGGGCGCGTGCGGGCCCTCGGCCGGGATGGAATGGGCCAGCATCTCCTCGATGCGGGCGATGACGAAGCGGCGGTTGGCGACCCCCGTGAGGTCGTCGGTGTGGGCGGCGCGCAGGGCCTCGTCGCGATCGCGCCGCACGGCGCGCACGTCGGCGCGCAGGCGGGTGATGTCGCAGCCCACGCAGAAGCTCCAGCCGTCGGCCGAGACGTTCTCGTGCAGCAGCAGCCAGCGCCCGTCGGCCAGCTTGGCTTCCAGCGTGCGTGGGCGCGCCTGCTTGCCCGCGGCCACCGCGTCCACCCAGGCGGCCACCGCCTCGCCCTCGAGCACCGTGCCGGGATTGAGCGCGGCGCTGGCGCGCATGAGGTCGAACCACACCGGCGCCCCCTCGGCGGCGAGCGCGCCCTCCCCGTCGAGGCCGTAGGCGGCACGATAGGCCGCGTTGGCGTGGCGCAGGCGCCCGCTCGCGTCGAAGGCAGCGAGGAGCGCAGGGCTCTCTTCCTGAAGATGAAGCAGATGGGCCGCCGGATCAGTCATGATAGTACCGAAGATAGCCGAGAAACCAAGCTTGCGGGAGACGGTTGCGGCAGCCTGCCACCCGCTCCATTCACATGGCGCATCCCCCTTGCCCACCGAAAGTGCATGGCTGACAGCTCCGCCGCACCTTGAAATGGCCTCGCAACTCTGGTGGAACCCACACTCCCGGAGACTGACATGCGCGCCTGCGGCCTCGATTTCGGCACATCCAACACCACCCTCGGCATTCTCGCGGAGGGAGTGCCGCGCCTATGCGCACTCGAAGACAGGAATGTGACAGTGCCCAGCGCGGTGTTCTTCGGCACCGACGGCACCTACCGCATCGGCCGCGCCGCCATCGACGCCTATGTGGAGGGGGTGGAGGGGCGCCTCATGCGCGGGCTCAAGTCCGTGCTCGGCAGCGCCCTCATCGAGGAAGCGACCCGCATCGGCCGCGAGCGCGCGCCGTTCCGCGTGGTCATCGCGCGCTTCCTCGCCGAGGTGAAGCGCCGGGCGGAAGCCGCCGCCGGCGCCCCGCTGGAGGCGGTGGTGCACGGGCGCCCCGTCCATTTCGTGGACGGCGACCCCGAGGGCGACCGCAAGGCAGAAGAGACGCTGCGCACCATCGCCGGCGAGATCGGCTTCCGCGAAGTGGTGTTCCAGTACGAGCCCATCGCCGCCGCCCTGGACTACGAGCGGCAGATCACCCACGAGGAGCTGGCGCTCATCGCCGATATCGGCGGCGGTACCTCGGACTTCTCCATCGTCCGCATCAGCCCCGAGCGGCGGGCCCGCGCGGACCGCGCCGGCGACATCCTGGCCAATGACGGCGTGCGCATCGGCGGCACGGACTTCGACCGCGTCCTGAGCCTCGCCACCCTCATGCCTCTGCTCGGCTACGGCAGCGCCATGCGCTCCAAGGCCATCGACGTGCCCTCGGCCTATTATCACGATCTCGCGAGCTGGCACTCCATCAACCGCGTTTACGAGCCCAAGGTGGCGCGGGAGATCCGCGAGGTGAAGCGCGACGCCATGGAGCCGGAGCGCCTGGAGCGCCTGGAGCAGGTGATCGAGGAGCGGCGCGGGCACGCGCTGGCGGGCGCGGTGGAGGCGGCGAAGATCGACCTCGCGGGCACCCCGCGCGCGCATGTTCCCCTGGACTGGATCGAGGCCGGGCTCACCCTCGGCATCACCGGCCAGGAGCTGAAGGACACCACCGCGGACCTCGCCACCCGCATCGCCCGCCGCATCGAGACCGTGCTGGCGCGGGCGGGCGTGGGGCCGGAGCGGATCGACGCCCTGTTCCTCACCGGCGGCTCCACCCGCCTCGCCCATGTGCGCGCGGCCATCACCGCCGCCCTGCCCGCCGCCAAGGTGGTGGAAGGCGACACCTTCGGCTCAGTGGGCATCGGCCTCACCATCGCCGCCGGGCGCCGCTTCGGCGGCTGAGCCGGCAGCCTTGGGGGGCGTGAGTCGCGGGCTTTTCTCCGAGCCCGCGCGGCGCCTGAGCGAAACGGAACGCCGCGCGGCGTCTGCCCGAAGCTGAGCCGGCGCCGGTGAAGGACCGGTGCCGATAGCGGGAGGCCCCCGCGCGGCCCGCGCGCAGATCCCCCCCGAAATGCGAAAGGCACCCCGGCGGACCGCGCCGGAGTGCCCTTCAATGTGCCTGCCGGCCGAAAGGCCGGCGCCGGATCACTTCGCGGCGATGCCGGCGAAGGTGGCGGCGGGAATGCGGAAGAAGCCGCGGCCATTGGCCAGGGCCTGGTAATAAGAGGCGGCGCCGGCGAGCAGGCGCTCGTACCACGCCTTCGGGCTCACGCCCTCGGGGCAGTTGTCGATGGTCCACACCTCTGCGTTGGGCTGGAAGCGCACGTGGATGAGGACGTCTTCGGCGGTCTGGGCAACGGCGGACATGGAATGCTCCGTGATCAATGCTGGGATCGCCGAAAAGGCGAAGGAGGTTTCAAGGAGGTCCCGCCGCCTCGCGGCCCGCGGCAAACCCCTCGCGAACAAGGTAGGGCCATGGGCGATGACCAAACCTTGATCACGATCAAAAACGGCGCATTCGGATGTCCACGGGCGGCGTCTGAGCGCCTTTTTCAGCTCAGCCCCTGGCGCAATGCAGGGCATGCCCGAAACATGCGCACCGCCGCGCCGGCCCGCCCTGCCTGCCGTGTAGGATCACCGCCGGGAATCAGGCGCCACGCCGCGCCGGCAAGGCGGGAGCGCGGCGCCACCCGGCGGGAAGACCGTTACGACCCACGATGCCCGCGCCTGTCATTCCGGCACCCGGAAGGCACTTCAACACGTTGTGCCGCCGCATTTCCTCACGCGGGCCGGTTCCCGCTTCGCGCGAAAACGCTCTAGCATCGGCGCGCCCGGATTCGCGAAGGCCAGCCATGCGCCCGTTTCCCAAAGCCCGCGTCGATGCCCTCACCGACGGCATCTTCGCCTTTGCCATGACGCTGCTGGTGGTGGACATCCGCATTCCCGAGGGCCTGGAGGTCACCAGCGCCGGGGAGCTGACCCGCCGGCTCGCGGCGCTGATGCCGCAGGCGGTGGCCTACGTCATCTCCTTCTTCGTGCTCGCCGCCCTGTGGCGCAACGTGATCGCCATGCGCCACGATACCGAGGGCGTGGCGCGGGGCACGCTGCAAGCCTGGCTGTGGTACCTGCTGTTCGTCACCATGGTGCCGTTCTCCTCGGCCGTGGTGGGGCGCTACGGGCAGTTTCCGCCGGCGGTGTGGGTCTATGCGGGCAACATGGCCGCCCTCGGCCTGTTCTCCGTGGCCCTGCACCGGCTTGAGGTGCCCGAGGAGATGCGCGCCCAGGCGCGGGCGGGCGAGCGGCGCATGGTGCTGTTCATCGGCTCGGCGCTGGCCTCGGTGCTGGTGAGCCTGTGGGCGCCGCACTACGCCATGTATGCTTACTTGCTCAACGCGCTGTCCCGCCTGCCGCCGTTCCGCTGACGGCGGCCGGTGCCCTTGGCGCCCCTGGGCCAGCGCACCGGCCAGTCCACGAGGCGCTCCACCAGCTCGAACACGCCGAAGGCATCCTCCAGCCCGGCGACGCGGCCCGCCACCGAGATGCCGGCCGCGTGCACGCTCGCGGGGTCGCCCGAGATGAGCGGATGCCAGAAGGGCAGGTCCTTGCCCTCCTGCAGCAGGCGGTAGGCGCAGGTGGGCGGCAGCCAGGAGAGGGTGGCCACCGCCTCCGGCGTGAGGCGCACGCAATCCTCCACTTTTTCGGAGCGGTGCGCGTAATCGGAGCAGCGGCAGCTCCCGGTGTCGAACAGACGGCAGGCGACATCGGTGTAGGCGATCTGCCCTGTGTCCTCGTCCTCCAGCTTGACGAGGCAGCAGCGCCCGCAGCCGTCGCACAGGCTTTCCCATTGCGCGGCGTTCATGGCGGCGAGCGGGGTGGTGCGCCAGAAGGGCTCGGCCGGCGAAGGCGGCTCGTCAAGAAGGGGCATCGGGGCGGCGGGCGTGGCGGCTTCGGGCGTGGCCTGCGCCCGGGCCGTGTCGGCGGCGGCCGGCGCGGCGGGGGCGGGATCGGCGGCCGCCGGCGTGGCGGCAGCCCTGGGCTTGGCGGGCGGGCTCATGAACTTCCCTCTGGGGCGCACCGGCGCACACGCGCGCTGCCGCGCCCCGACTCTTCGTCGTCCGCGATGGCAGGCGCGGAAGCGCTGCGTATCTGCGCCGGAACTGCTCTAGCACGGCGCAGGGCCGGCAGGCGATGGGCACGCCACCGGCGCAACCCTCACCCGCCCGCACCGGGGCGGAGCGAAGGCGGGAGGGCTGCGTCGCGCCCCCGTCCGCCGGGAGCGCTGCTCAACTCGACTCGGCCCTCAGCCCAGGTAGCCGCGCTCGCGCAGATGGGCCACGATCTGGTCCGCCATCTGCTCCGGTGCCGAAACCCCGGCCTCGAGGCGTATCTCGGGCGCCTCCGGCGGCTCATAGGGGCTGTCGATGCCGGTGAAGTTCTTGATCTGCCCGGCCCGCGCGCGCTTGTAGAGGCCCTTCACGTCGCGGCTTTCCGCCACTTCGAGCGGGGTGTCCACGAAGATCTCGATGAACTCTCCCTCGCCCATCAGCTCCCGCGCCATCCGCCGCTCGGCGCGGAAGGGGGAGATGAAGGAGACGAGCGTGACCAGCCCCGCGTCCACGAACAGCCGGGCCACCTCCGCCACGCGGCGGATGTTCTCCACCCGGTCGGCCTCGGTGAAGCCGAGATCCTTGTTGAGGCCGTGGCGCACGTTGTCGCCGTCGAGCATGTAGGTGTGGCGGCCCTCGGCGTTGAGCCTCTTCTCCACGAGGTTCGCCACCGTGGACTTGCCGGCGCCGGAAAGCCCGGTGAACCACAGCACCACCGGCCGCTGGCCCTTCATGGCCGCGCGGCTCTCCTTGGAGACGTTGAGCTGCTGCCAGTGCACGTTGGTGGCGCGCCTGAGGCCGAAATCCACCATGCCGGCGCCGACCGTGAGGTTGCTCATGCGGTCGATGACGATGAAGGCGCCCGTCTCCGGCACGTCGGCGAAGGGGTCGAAGGCGATCGCCTCGTGGGTGGCGAGATTCACCACCGCCACCTCGTTGAGCCCGAGCGTCTTGGCGGCGAGGCGCTGGAAGGTGTTCACGTCCAGCTTGTGCTTGATCTCGGTGACCTGCGCGCCCACCGTGCGGGTGCCCATCTTGATGAGATAGGGCCGGCCCGGCAGCAGCGGCTCGTCATGCATCCAGATGAGGTGGGCGGCGAACTGGTCCGACACCTCCGGCCGGTCGGCGGCGGCGGCCAGCACATCCCCGCGGGAGACATCTACCTCGTCCGTCAAAGTGAGGGTGACGGCCTCGCCCGCGCCCGCCTCCTCCAGCTCCCCGTCCCTGGTGACGATGGCGCGGATGCGGCTGGTGGCGCCGGAGCCGGCCACCACCACCGCATCGCCCGGCCGCACGAGGCCCGAGGCGATGGTGCCGGAGAAGCCGCGGAAATCCAGGTTCGGCCGGTTCACCCACTGCACCGGCATGCGGAACGGCCGGGCGAGCGCGTCGCTCGCCACCTCCACATGCTCCAGGTGCTCCAGCAGGGTCGGGCCGCTGTACCAGGGCGTGTTGGCGCTCTTCTCGAGCACGTTGTCGCCGAAGCGGGCGGAAAGCGGGATCGGCACCAGGGTCTCGAAGCCGAAATCGGCGGCGAAATCGGAATAGGTCCGCACGATCTCGTCGAACCGCGCCTGGGAGAAGTCCACCAGGTCGATCTTGTTCACCGCCAGAACCACGTGCTTCAGGCCCAGCAGCTTGACGATGTAGGAATGGCGCCGGGTTTGGGTGAGGATGCCCTGGCGCGCGTCCACCAGGATCACCGCGAGATCGGAGTTGGAGGCCCCCGTCGCCATGTTGCGCGTGTACTGCTCGTGGCCGGGCGTGTCGGCGACGATGAACTTGCGCTTGTCGGTGGCGAAGAAGCGGTAGGCCACATCGATGGTGATGCCCTGCTCGCGCTCGGCGGCGAGACCGTCCACCAGGAGGGCGAAGTCCAGGTCGTCGCCGGCGGTGCCGTGCTTGCGGCTGTCGGCGGAGAGGGAGGCGAGCTGGTCCTCGAACAGGAGCTTGGTGTCGTAGAGCAGGCGGCCGATGAGGGTGCTCTTGCCGTCGTCCACGCTGCCGCAGGTGAGGAAGCGCAGCAGGCTCTTGCTCTCCTGGGCGGCGAGGTAGGCGGTGAAACTGGAAATCTCGGGCTGAACGGACATCAGAAGTAGCCCTCCCGCTTCTTCTTCTCCATGGAGGCGGCCTCGTCATGGTCGATGAGGCGGCCGGCGCGCTCGGAGGTGCGGGCGGTGAGCATCTCGGCGACGATGGCCTCCAGCGTGTCGGCGTCGCTCTCCACGGCGGCGGTGAGCGGGTAGCAGCCCAGGGTGCGGAAGCGGATGCGCTTCACCTGCGGCACCTCGCCGGGGGCGAGCGGCAGGCGGTCGTCATCCACCATGATGAGCTGGCCGCCCCGTTCCACCACCGGCCGCTCGGCCGCGAAATAGAGTGGCACGATGGGGATGCGCTCGGCGAGGATGTATTGCCAGATGTCGAGCTCGGTCCAGTTGGAGAGCGGGAACACGCGGATGCTCTCGCCGCCCTTCACGCGCGTGTTGTAGAGGTTCCACAGCTCGGGGCGCTGTGTCTTGGGGTCCCAGCCGTGGTTGGCGGTGCGGAAGGAGAAGACGCGCTCCTTGGCTCTACTCTTCTCCTCGTCGCGGCGGGCGCCGCCGAAGGCCGCGTCAAAGCCGTGCAGGGTCAGTGCCTGCTTCAGCGCCTCGGTCTTCATCACGTGGGTGTAGAGGCTGGAGCCGTGGTCGAAGGGGTTGATGCCCTGGGCCAGTCCCTCGGGATTGGTGTAGGTGATCAGCTCGAAGCCCAGCTCCCGCGCCATGCGGTCGCGGAAGGCGATCATCTCCCGGAACTTCCAGGTGGTGTCGATGTGCATCAGCGGGAAAGGCGGCTTCGAGGGGTAGAAGGCCTTCACCGCGAGATGCAGCATCACCGCGGAATCCTTGCCGATGGAATAGAGCATCACCGGATTGCGGAACTCGGACGCCACCTCCCGCATGATGAAGATGGATTCGGCCTCCAGACGCTTCAAATGCGTCATGCGCTCAGACGACATCGACCCGGCTGCTCCTTCATGCCCCGCCGCAGGCCCTGCCCTTTCGTCCGCGGCGCTCATTTCACCGGGTTTAAGCGTTCTTAGAAATATAATCCATACAATTATGAAATGTGGATTATTTCACAGTTCGAACGCGCAATTCCATCATCACCGGTCGAAGGTCGCCACCAGCTCCACATGGGGCGAGTAGCGGAACTGGTCCACGGGCGTGACGCCGCCAAGCCGCCAGCCCCCTTCCGCCAGGATGCGCGCGTCGCGCGCGAAGGTGGCGACATTGCACGAGACATAGACGAGGCGCCCCACCTTGGCGCCAGCAAGCTCGCGCGCCTGCGCCTCAGCCCCCTGGCGGGGCGGATCCATCACCACCGCGTCGAAGGCGGAAAGCTCCTGCGCCAGCAGAGGGCGGCGGAACAGGTCCCGCGCCTCGCCCGCCACCGCCTTCAGCCCCGGCGTGTGGGCCGCCTTCATGAGGGCGGCGAGGGCCGGCGCGCTGCTCTCGGCCGCGAACACCCGCGCCCCGGCCGCGAGGCGCAGCGCGAACGTGCCCACCCCCGCGAACAGGTCGGCCACGCGCTTCGCCCCCTGCGTGGCCGCGAGCACGGCGCCGGAAAGCACCGCCTCGCCCTCGGCGGTGGCCTGGAGGAAGGCGGCGGGCGGCAGCTCCACCCGCGCCGCGCCCATGGCCAGCGCGGGGGCGGCGCGCTGGAGCACCAGCTCGCCGTGGCGGGTGAGCCGGGCGAGGCCGAAGCGCTCCGCCAGGGCGGCCAGGTCCATCAGCAGCGCCGGGGGCAGCGGGCCGGAACCGCGCACGTCCATGTCCAGCCCGCTGTCGGTGGCGATCACCTGCAGGTCGAGCGGCTTCTTCAGCGGCGCCAGCGCCTCGGCCACCGCGCGCGAGGCCGGCAGCGCCTGGGCGAGGCCCGGCGCCAGCACCGGGCAGCCTTCGAGCGCCACCATGGCGTGGGACTTGCGCTCGGCGAAGCCCACCACGGTGCGCGCGCCATATTGGCGGGCATGGAAGATGACGCGCCGGCGGCCGGCGCCGTGGGCATCCACCACCGGCGCCACCTCCGTCTCCAGCCCCTCGCGCGCCAGCGCCTCGGCCACCAGGGCGCGCTTCCAGGCGAGATAGGGCTCGGGCCGCCAGTTCTGGAGCAGGCAGCCGCCGCAGCGGCCGAAATGCGCGCACGCGGGCGCGACACGCTCGGGGCTCGGCTCCAGGATCTCGGCGAGGGCGAGGCGCTCGCCCTCCAGCGTGCCGCGCACCCGCTCGCCGGGCAGCGCGTAAGGCACGAACACGGGGCCCGACGGCCCCTCGGCGACGCCATCGCCCTGGGCGCCCACGCGGCGCACCGTCACGTCCAACATCGTCGCCGTCACGGGCGCTCCGCTCCCAGAAGATATTCCACATTGCCGTCGCCGCCGGTGATGGGCGAGGGCACGATGCCGAGCACCCGCCAGCCGAGGCTGGTCACCAGGTCCTCGCTCGCCGTGCACACCTCCTGCCGCACGGCGGCATCGCGCACGATGCCCTTCTTCACCGCCTCGCGCCCGGCCTCGAACTGCGGCTTCACCAGCGCCACGAGCCGCGCGGCGGACGCGGCGAAACCCAGCGCCGCCGGCAGCACCTGCCTGAGCGAGATGAAGCTCACGTCCACCACCACCAGCGCCACCGGCCGCGGCACCGCCGCGCGGTCGAGGGCGCGGATGTCCGTCTCTTCCATCAGCGTGATCTCGGGCCGGGCGCGCAGGCTGGGGTGGAACTGCCCGCGCCCGACATCCACCGCCAGCACATGGGCGGCGCCCCGGCGCAGCAGCACATCCGTGAAGCCGCCGGTGGAGGCGCCCACATCGAGAGCGTGAACGCCCGCCGGATCGAAGCCGAACGCCTTCAGCCCCGCCTCCAGCTTCAGCCCCCCGCGAGAAACGAAATCATGCACGTCGGCGGCCTCGATGCGGGCATCCTCCGCCACCTCCGCCGAGGGCTTGGGCACGACGACGCCCTCCACCCGCACCAGCCCCGCGGCCACCGCCGCCTGGGCCCGCGCGCGGCTCTCGAACAGCCCGCGCTCCACCAGAAGTCGATCGATGCGCATGCCCGGCGCCCTGCTCCGGCTGAAGCTCTCTCCGCGCGCGCCGGCGCGCGGCAATCGCTCCAGGTGGTTGAGACTACGCATTCTCTTCACGCGAACCGGGGTCCACTTCGCTCGAAAATGCTCTGAACCGGCTTCACGGTAATTAAAGGCCTTTGGCGGAGCCTTGGCCGCACGCCCGCGACGCAAAGCCATAGCTTGATCGGTCGCGGACGAATGGGCGTCGTGATATGCCAACGGCGCGGGGGAAGCAAATCTGCGATCGGATGCCACCCCGGCGCGGTGCGGAGCCGCCGCCGGTCCTTCTGGCGTGCGACGGAATCCGGACACATGCAGCACGACACCCAGCCTGACACGGCGCGCGCCTTCGCCGCCCTGCCCCTCCTTCTCGCCGCCGCCCTGATGCTCGGCGCCGGCGGCGCGGCGCATGCGGCGGACCCCGGCAAGGCCAAGGCGGCGAAGCACGCCGAGCCGCCCAAGGACAACCGGGCCTGGGCGCTCGCCCGCGCCGGCGACACCACCGTGCTGCGATTCGGCCCGCCGGGGGCGGCGGACCCGGTGCTCGCCATCGCCTGCCAGCCGGGCGCCGGGCTCATCCAGTTCACTGTGGAGATCACCTCTCCCAAGATCCGCTCGGGCGAGGGGGTCGCGCTCTCCCTCGCGGCGGGCAAGCGGCGGCTGGAGCTGGCCGCCTCCACCTTCCGCGGCGCCACCGACGGGGCGGTGGTGGCGGAGGCGGCGGTGAGCCTCGACGCGCGCGTGCTCGATCTTTTCTCCGGCGGCGAGACCCTCGTGGTGCGGGCGCCGGGCGCCACGGAGAGCTTCCCGCTGACCGGCGCGAAGGCCAAGCTGGGCGACTTCCGCAAGGCCTGCCAAGCCGGGCGGTAGCCGGCTGAGTGGCCGCGCCGCGAGCCCCAGCTTTCGCGCGCGCGGCCCCTTCACCTTGTCGTGACAACCACTATGATCGCGCCCGCTTCAACAGGAACACGACCATGCGCCGTCCGCTCCTCGCCCTTTCCGCCCTCGTCGCGCTCACGCTCCCGGCCGCAGCGCAGCAGAAGATGACGTGGCACGTTCAGCAGAGCGATGAGAGCGCCGCCCTCGTTTTCGGCGTGCCCGAGTCCGAGGAAGTGCTGCTGTTCTTCGTCTGCAAGCCGGGCGCGGACGCCATCACCGCCCAGAGCCAGATCGGCTCCAAGGGCCTGGAGCGGGAGGCGGCGGCCCGCCTCATCCTCACCGCCGGCAGCGTCAAGAAGACCCTCGCCGGCAAAGCCGTGGGCAGTGACGAGAGCACCAGCGTGGACGTGGAGGCGCCGGCCAAAATCGCCGACGTGAAGGCGCTGCTGAAGGGCGGCTCCAGCCTCACCGTGGAGGTGAAGGGCGCCAAGCAGAAGATCAGCCTCTCCGGCGCCGGAGAGGCCCTCACCGCCTTCGAAGCGGCCTGCAAGCCCAAAAGCTGAAGGGCGGCTGAAGGCGCGGCGGCGAACGCCTGCGGCATGGCGGGCGCGGCCCCGGCAGGCGGTGGCCGCGCGTTCCCGCGCGCGGGGAGAGACCGGTGCGGGCGCCTCCGCGGGGCACGGCGCGCCTGCGCCCGGATGGGGTTCGCCGGGGACCGCCTGAGCCGCAGTCCAAGCCCGCGCTGCCGACGCGAGGCCCATCGGCGCGCCGATGGCGCCGCTTGGGTGGCCCCGCCGCCTGCCCGCACGCTCGGAGGCGGCAAGGCCGGAGCGCATTTCCGCCCCCGGATCGCATCAGCGCTCGGCCTGCGCGATGTTTCATACCAACGGCCCATGAGCTTGACTCATGGACCTTTGGTTAAGCCCGCGCGGCGCTTGAGCGGATCCACTCGGCACCGGTCAAGGACCGGGGCCGCTCGTATCAATCGTGGTGGAGGCGGGCTCCCTGCCTCTTCGCCTTTGGGTATCGCGGGGAGAGGTTACGGCTTCCCCACCGCCATGCGCTCCCCCGTTCCTCGCGCTCTCGCATCGGCTCCGCGTCCGCGATGGTGGCGCATATCCCACCGTCCACCGGAACCGCGATATTCCAAACCCTGAAGCACGAAAGGGAAGCCGGCAACGGCCCACGCCCTGCCGCCCACGCGGGTGGGGACGGCAAGGCGCCGCGGCCGAGCGGCCATGGCCTCTGCGCGCTGATGCCCGAAGGAACCGCGGCCGAGGGCGATGGCCGCGCATGACGGCGGAGCCGGGTGCCCGCATCGCGGTGGAGCCCGTTCGGCGGACGCGGGGACGCATGACGTGCCTTGATGCCGCGGCCCCATTCCCTGGGCGCGGCAGTGGGGGGTCTCTCCAAAAGCGGGCCGGCCAGGAGCCCGTGAGAGAAGCTCACCGACCCCTGGCCTCAGGCTTCCGCGACCTGCTGGAGGAACCCGTCGATCTCGGTGTCGAGGCGGGTGGTGACCGTGCCCACGGTGCGGGAGGCGTCGCGCACCCGCGCCGCCGAGGTGCTGGTGCCGGTGACGGCCACGTTCAGCCGGCCGATGTCGTGCGCCACCTGGCCGGTGCCCGAGGCCGCGCTCTCGATGTTCGAGCTGATCTCGGTGGTGGCCACCGTCTGCTCCTCGATGGCGCCGGCGATGGCGGTGGCGAAATGCTCCACCTCCTCCATCTGGGCCAGGATGGCGCCGATGGCGGCCACCGCCTCCGTGGTTTCGCCCTGGATGGCGGCCACGTGCTGGGAAATCTCCTGGGTCGCGTGGGCGGTCTGTCCGGCCAGCTCCTTCACCTCGGCCGCCACCACGGCGAAGCCGCGGCCCGCGTCCCCGGCCCGCGCCGCCTCGATGGTGGCGTTGAGGGCCAGGAGGTTGGTCTGCTGCGCGATCGCCTCGATGAGGCCCACCACCTCGCCGATGCGGCCGGCGGCGGTGGCGAGGCCCGCCACCTTCCCGTTCGCCACCCCGGCGCCCTGCGTGGCCTTCGCCACCATCTGGGAGGTGCGGGCGATCTGCTGGGCGATCTCGCGGATGGAGGCGCTCAGCTCCTCGGCGGCGCCGGCCACCGCCTGCACGTTGCCGGAAGCGCGCTCGGAGCTCTGCTGCGCGGAGGCGGCGTCAAGGCGGCTGGTCTCGGCCGCGCCGGTCAGCTCGCCGGAAACGACATCGAGATCGCCCATGGCGCGGCCCACCTCGTCGATGACGGTGGTGGCGCTCTGCCGGAAGCCGCCGATGAGCGCGTCGATGCGCGCCTGCCGGGCCATCCGCGCCTCGTTGGCGCGCGCGACGGCCTCCTCGTGCTCCTTGCGGGCGATGGCATTGAGGCGGAACACGTCCACCGCCCGCGCCATCTCGCCAATCTCGTCCTTGCGGTCCATGCCGTCCACGGAGATGGAGGTGTCGTCGCCGGCGAGCTGGCGCATCCGCGCCGTCATGCGCTGGATCGGGCGCGCCAGCGCCTGGGCGCCGAAGAACACCAGCGCCAGCACCACCGCCAGCGTCACCGCGGCGGTGAGCAGCAGGGTGTTGCGGGTCTCGGCCACGGCGGCGAACAAGGTGGCGTGGGGCACGCTCATCACCAGTACCCAGCGCTCGCTGACGCCCGGCAGGCTCACGGCGGTGGCCCGCACGGACCAGCTTCCGGCGCCATCGCGCAGCTCCGCCTCCGCCGCCTCGCCGGCCCTGGCGCGCAACACCAGGGCGCGCAGGGCGGGGTCTTCCACCGCCTTGCCCAGGAGATTGGCGTCGTCGTTGGCGATCCAGAGGTCGTCGGTGCCCACCAGGGTCACGCGCCCGTCGCCGAAGGGGCGCAGCTTCTGCACGAAGCGGGTGATGCCGGTGAGCGGCAGGTCGGTGGTGACGATGCCGATGGGCTTGCCGGCGCGGTGCACGACCACGCTGGTGGTGGTCATCAGCACGCTCTTGCCATCCACCGGATAATCATAAGGCGGGGTGACGAGGGCGCGGTTCTCCCGCACCGGCCTGTCATACCAGCCCTCGGTGCCGGCCTCCTTGGTCATCACCAGCTTCTCGACATCCACCGAGCCGTCCGGCTTGTGGAAGAAGTAGGGCACGAAGCGGCCCTTGGCATCGGAGAAGGGGTGCTCCGTGAAATCCGCGTCCCGCCCATCGAGCGCGTCGGGCTCGAACGCGAGCGTCATGCCCACGAGGTCGGGATTGCCGGTGACCATGCGGCGCATCAGGGCGCCGAGGGCGTCGCGGTCCGCCATGCCGCCGTTGACGAGCCCCTCGACCGCGAGGCCGCCCGTCTCGGCGATGACGATGGCGCGGCCCATGCGGCTGGCGATGGTCTGCGCATATTCGCCGAGCAGCGCCTGGGCGCGGGCCTGGGCGTCACGCGTCGCGGCCTCCGCCGTGACCCAGAGACTGACGCCCGCCACCATCAGCATGGAAAGCGTGCACAGCGCACCCGCAGCCAGCACGAGCTTCGTGCGGATGCTCAAGTCGGCCAAACGCATGGGGCACTCCTACTCGACACGGCCTTGCCTGTGCATGCAGCACTAGCTGCGCCCCATGACTGCGGATTGACAGCGCCGCCTCAGGCCGCCCCAAGTCCACCGGCGGCCTCGATGAAGCGCGCCACCTCCGCCACCCCGCGCCCGCTGCGGATGGCCGAGAATACATAAGGCCGCCCGGCCCGCATGCGGATGGTGTCCTGCTCCATCACATCCGGGTCGGCGCCCACCAGGGGGGCGAGATCGGTCTTGTTCACCACAAGAAGGTCCGAGCGGGTGATGCCCGGCCCGCCCTTGCGCGGGATCTTCTCGCCGCCCGCCACGTCGATCACGTAGACGGTGAGGTCGGCGAGCTCGGGCGAGAAGGCGGCCGCGAGGTTGTCGCCGCCCGATTCGATCAGCACCAGGTCGAGGCCGGGGAAGCGCGCCTGCATGCCCGCCACCGCGCGCAGGTTGATGGAGGCGTCCTCGCGGATGGCGGTGTGCGGGCAGCCGCCGGTCTCCACCCCCAGGATGCGCTCGGGCGGCAGGGCGCCGGCCACGGTCAGCAGGCGCGCGTCCTCCTTGGTGCAGATGTCGTTGGTGACGGCGCAGATGTCATAGCGGTCGCGCAGCGGGCTTCCATCAGAGCCGTCTTGCCCGAGCCGACCGGCCCGCCGATGCCAACGCGCAGGGGAGATTTGGACGCGCTCATGAGCGAACCAGCCTCGTATACTGGGTTTCGTGGCGAAAGCTGCCGAGATCGGCCCGGAAGGTGGCGGCGCCGATATCGTCGAGGGTGAGGCCCGGCGCCTCGGCCGCCAGCCGCCGCGCGGCGGGCGCCGGCCCCGCCACCACCCGCGTGCCGGCGGTCTGGCCGATGGGCGCGAGGCGCACCGCCGCCGAGACGAGATTCTGCGCCATCGCCAGCAGGAAGGCTTCGAGCGCCGGCCACCAGAGGCAGGCCGTGGGCGGCGCAGGCGAGCCCCACCGCCACGGGATAAGCCGCCTCCGGCGCCAGGGCGGGCGCGAGGCCCGGCGCCGGCCACGCCGCCATCACCGCATCGAGGAAGGAGCGCCCCTGCGGGCACGTTTCCAGCCGCAGCTCGGCCGAGGGCGCGAGCGCCACCGCGAGGTCGTTCACATCCGCGAGCGTCTCGCCCGCCCCGGCGGCGGCCGCCGCCTGGGCAGGGGCTTGGGCTTGGGCTTGGGCGAGGAGGATGGCATCGGTGCGCAGCACGAAGCCGCAGGTGAACAGGTCTTCGAGCCACGCCGCCAGATCACCGGAGCCGGTGATGTCGCCCGCCTTCCACCGCCCATTCGAGCGCGTGGGAATAAGCATAGGCCCCCACCGGAAATCCGGGGGAGAGCCACACGAACAGGGGCAGCAGGCCGAGGGCCGCGCCACCGTCCGCAGCAGCGGGCAACGGCGCATCCGGCCCGGCGGCGTCAGCCATGCTTGTGATCGTGGCCGCAGCCGGGGCCGTGCTCGTGGTGCGCATGCTCGTCGCCATGGTCATGCCCGCAGCCCGGCCCGTGCGCGTGCGCCGCCTCGTGCGCGCCGTGAGCGTGCGCGTGCTCGTGATGGCCGTGCTTGTGGTCGTCGTGGCCGTGGTCGTGCCCGCAGCCGGGGCCGGGGCCGGGGCCGTGCACATGCGCTTCCTCGTGCGCGCCATGAGCGTGCTCATGCGCATGATGGCCATGCGCGTGCTTGTGGTCATCGTGGCCGTGATCGTGCCCACAGCCCGGCCCATGCTCATGCGCCTCCCCGTGCGAGACATGGGCGTGCGCGTGCTCGTGATGGCCGTGCTTGTGGTCATCATGGCCGTGATCGTGCCCGCAGCCGGGGCCGTGCACATGCGCCTCCTTGTGCGCGTGATGATCGTGATCGTGGCCGGCGTGCTCATGCCCCCCATGGGCGGCCGCAGCAGCATAGGCGCCCTTCTCGGGGCGGAAGGGGCGCTCCACGATCGCGGTGGCGGCGCCGAGCCCGCGCACCATCTCCACCAGCACATGGTCCTCGGCGAAATAGATGGCGTCTTCCGTGATCTCGGCCGGAACGCGCCGGTTGCCGAGGTGCCACGCCACCTTCAGCAGCCGCAGGGGGCTCGCGGTGCGCACCTCCACCAGCCGCTCCGGCGCAGCCCTGACGCGCACCAGCCGGCCGTCCTCCAGCTTCACGGCGTCACCGTCGTCGAGCACGGCGGCCTTGTCGAGGTCGAGCAGGAAGGCGAGGCCGCCGTCGGCCGTGAAGGCGAAGCGGCGGCGATGCCGGGCCTGGTGGTCGAGGGTCAGCTCGTCGGCGACCCGCTCGTCGCGGACGGCGGGGCGGCGGACAACAGTGGTGGCGCGGATCATCTCATCCTCCTGGGTTCTCGCCCGATGGCAGCTTATACCAACGGCCCCGGTTGTCGTTGCCCGCCTCGCCCGGCAGGGCGCCGCGCTGGCGCTTCATCCTGTCCGCCGTCTGCCAGGTGCGGATGATGACCTCGCCCACACAGCCCATGGCCTGTGAGTCCGCGCTCATCATGGAGAGCGCGCCGAGATCGTGCAGGATGTCCTCCGCCGCGATGCTCTCCTTGCGGATGCGGCTCTCGGCGACGGCGAGGTCTTCGGCGATCTCGGGGTCCAGGTGGTGGCACACCATGAGCATGTCGAGAGGCTCGTCGATGGTGTTGCGGGTATAGGGCCGGGTGGGGTTGGTGGAGGAGGGCAGCACGTTCGGCAGGCCCGCCACCTTGATGATGTCCGGCGTGTGGCCGCCGCCGGCCCCTTCCGTGTGGAAGGCGTGGATGGTGCGGCCCTTGAAGGCGGCGATCGTGTCCTCCACGAAGCCGCTCTCGTTCAGCGTGCCGGTGAGGATCATCACCTGCACGTCCATGGCGTCCGCCACAGAGAGGCAGCAGTCGATGGCGGCGGCGGCGGCCAGCACCATCTCCTCCAGCGCGCCGGGCAGGGAGGCGTTGCCCTTGCCGGCGAAGGCGAGGTTCATGGGGAAGGCGTCGGCCGCCTCGATCATGCGCGAGAGGTGCCAGGGCCCCGGCGTGCAGGTGGTGGCGAAGGTGCCCGTGGCCGGCCCCGTGCCGCCGCCCGGCATGGTGGTGACGCCCGAGGCCAGCGCCTCCTCGATCTGCTGCGGGCAGATGAAGTGGATGTGGCTGTCGAAGCCGCCGGCGATGAGGATCTTGCCCTCCCCCGCGATGATCTCCGTGCCGGGGCCGATGATGATGTCCACCCCGTCCTGCACATCCGGGTTGCCGGCCTTGCCGATGCGGGCGATGCGCCCGTTCTTGAGGCCCACGTCCGCCTTCACCACCCCCCAGCGGTCGAGGATGACGGCGTTGGTGATGACGGTATCCATGGCGCCGTCGGCGTTCGCCACCTGGGACTGGCCCATGCCGTCGCGGATCACCTTGCCGCCGCCGAACTTCACTCCCTCGCCGTGGCGGGTGAAGTCCTTCTCCACCTCGATGAAGAGTGAGGTGTCGGCGAGCCGCACCTTGTCGCCCACCGTGGGCCGAACATCTGCGCATAGGCGGCGCGGGGCATCCCGGCGGGCATCTGCGGCCTCCTCAGCGACTGGCGCCGCGCCCCTTCAAATGGCCGGCTTTCCTCAGATGGCCATCAGGCGGCGCACGTCGTCTCCATCCAGTCCGCTCCTGTCGCCAGACGCCACCACCTCGCCGCGGTCCATGAGGATGAACGTGTCGGCGAGCTCCTGCGCGAATTCGAAATACTGCTCCACCAGCACGATGGCCATGTCCCCCCGCCCGCGCAGGTAGGAGATGGCGCGGCCGATGTCCTTGATGATGGAGGGCTGGATGCCCTCGGTGGGCTCGTCCAGCAGCAGCAGGCGCGGGCGGGTGACCAGCGCGCGGCCGATGGCGAGCTGCTGCTGCTGCCCGCCGGAAAGATCGCCGCCGCGCCGCCTCAGCATGGATTTCAGCACCGGGAACAGCTCGAACACCTCATCGGGCACGAACTTGTCCCTGGCCGCGAGGCGCGCGAAGCCGGTCTCCAGGTTCTCCTTCACCGAGAGCAGCGGGAACACCTCCCGCCCCTGGGGCACGAAGCCGATGCCGCGCGCGGCACGCTCCGGCGTCGGCAGGCGGGAAATGTCCTCCCCGCCAAGGGTGATGGCGCCGCCGGCGATGGGCCGCTGGCCCACGATGGCCCGCAGCAGCGATGTCTTGCCCACCCCGTTGCGCCCCAGCACGCAGGTGACCTTGCCGGCCTCGGCGGTGAGGGAGACCTTCTTCAGCGTCAGCGCGGCGCCGTAATAGAGGTCGAGGTTCTCCACCTTCAGCATGGGCCCTCACCTCCCCAGATAGACTTCGATGACGCGCGGGTCCGCGCTCACCTGGTCGAGCGGCCCCTCGGCCAGCACGGAGCCCTCGTGCAGCACGGTCACCTTCACGTCGAGGTCGCGCACGAACTGCATGTCGTGCTCCACCACCACCACGGCGCGCGTGCGGGCGATCTCCTTCAGCAGCACCGCCGTGTCCGCCGTCTCCTGGTCGGTCATGCCGGCGGCGGGCTCGTCCACCAGCAGCAGGCGCGGCTCCTGGGCCAGCAGCATGCCGATTTCCAGCCACTGCTTCTGCCCGTGGGAGAGGTCGCCGGCGCGGCGGGCGCGGTGGTCCTTCAGGCGCACGCGCTCCAGCAGCTCGTCCACCCGCGCCTTCTCGTGGGCGGTGCGGCGCCAGTAGATGTTGGCGAAGGCGCGCCGGTCGGCCTTCACGGCGAGCAGAATGTTGTCCTCCACCGTGTGCATGTCGAACACGGTGGGGGTCTGGAACTTGCGGCCGATGCCCAGCTCCGCGATGGCCGCCTCGTCGAGGCGCGTGAGGTCGTGCACGCCGGCGAACAAGGCGGTGCCCGCATTGGGCCGGGTCTTGCCGGTGATGACGTCCATCATGGTCGTCTTGCCGGCGCCGTTGGGGCCGATGATGGCGCGCATCTCCCGTTCGCCGATCACGAGCGAAAGGGCATTGAGCGCGCGGAAGCCGTCGAAGGAGACGGTGACGGCATCGAGATAGAGCAGAGCCGAGGTGAGCGCCTGCGGATCGCGCGGCGGGCGGGCGGCGGCGAACAGCGCGTCGTCCGCCTCCAGCGAGAGCGCGCCGGGGGATTTCACCACCTCCGGCGGCGGGGCGGCGATGGTGCCCGGCAGGGGCGCGCCGGCGAGGGACTTGGCCGCGAGCGGCCGGGCGTTGAGGGGGGTGAGGCCCATGGTGCTCACTCCGCGGGCGTAGGCGAGGGGGCGGCGGGCGCCGGCCGCCTCAGGCGCCCGGAGAGCTGCGACCACAGCCCCAGCACGCCCCTGGGCAGGAACAGCGTGACCACCACGAACAGCGCGCCGAGGGCGAACAGCCACGCCTCCGGCAGCACGCCGGTGAACCAGGTCTTGCCCGCGTTCACGATGAGCGCGCCCAGCGCCGCCCCCACCAGCGTGCCGCGACCGCCCACCGCCACCCAGATCACCATCTCGATGGACTGGGCGGGGGCGAACTCGCCGGGATTGATGATGCCCACCTGCGGCACGTAGAGCGCCCCCGCCACCCCCGCCAGCATGGCCGAGAGGGTCCAGGCGAGGAGCTTGTAGTTCTCCACGCGGTAGCCGAGGAACCGCGTGCGGCTTTCCGCGTCGCGCACCGCCACCAGCACCTTGCCGTACTTGGAGGTGACGAGGGCGCGGCAGACGAGATAGCCCGCCGCCAGCGCCAGCGCCGAGGCCACGAACAGCACGATCCGCGTGGACGGCGCCTGGATGGAGAAGCCCAGGATGTCCTTGAAATCGGTGAGGCCGTTGTTGCCGCCGAAGCCCATATCGTTGCGGAAGAAGGCCAGCATCAGCGCGAACGTCATGGCCTGGGTGATGATGGAGAGGTACACGCCCGTGACCCGTGACCGGAAGGCGAGCCAGCCGAACACGAAGGCGAGCAGCCCCGGCACCGCCAGCACCATGAGCATGGCGAAGGGAAACCAGTCGAACCCCAGCCAGAACCAGGGCAGTTCCTTGTAGTTGAGGAACACCATGAAGTCCGGCAGCACCGGATTTCCATAGACCCCGCGCGGGCCGATCTGGCGCATGAGATACATGCCCATGGCATAGCCGCCGAGCGCGAAGAAGGCGCCGTGCCCCAGCGAGAGCACGCCGCAATAGCCCCACACCAGATCCACCGCCACCGCCAGCAGCGCGTAGCACAGGTACTTGCCGATGAGCGGGATCATGTAGTCCGGCACATGCAGCGGATTGGCGGGGGAGAGCAGCAGGTTCGAGGCGGGCACCAGCACCGCCGCCGCCAGCACGAGAACGAGGAAGATGCCGCCGGTGCGGTCGATGATGCCCCTCATGATTCCACCGCCCGGCCCTTGAGCGCGAACAGGCCGCGCGGGCGCTTCTGGATGAAGAGGATGATGGCCACCAGCAGCAGGATCTTGCCCAGCACCGCGCCGGCGAAAGGCTCCAGCAGCTTGTTGGCGATGCCGAGCGTGAAGGCGCCCACCAGCGTGCCCCAGAGGTTCCCCACCCCGCCGAACACCACCACCATGAACGAATCGATGATGTAGCCCTGCCCGAGATTCGGGCTCACGTTGTCGATCTGCGAAAGCGCCACCCCGGCGATGCCGGCGATGCCGGAGCCGAGGCCGAAGGTGAGCGCATCGATGCGCCCGGTGCGGATGCCCATGGCCGCCGCCATGCGCCGGTTCTGCGTCACCGCCCGCACATAGAGGCCGAGCGGCGTGCGCTTCAGCACCACCAGCAGCGCCGCGAACACCAGCAGCGCGAACACGATGATCCAGAGCCGGTTCCAGGTGATGGAGAGGTGCCCCAGCTCGAATGCGCCGGACATCCACGAGGGGGCGCCCACCTCCTGGTTGGTGGGGCCGAACACGGAGCGCACCGCCTGCTGCAGGATGAGCGAGACGCCCCAGGTGGCCAGCAGCGTTTCCAGCGGGCGGCCGTAGAGGAAGCGGATCACCGTGCGCTCGATGAGGATGCCCACGAGGCCGGTGAACACGAACGCCGCCGGCAGGGCGATGGCGAGCGACCAGTCGAACAGGTGCGGCGCCGAGGTGCGGATGGCGTTCTGCACCACGAAGGTGGTGTAGGCGCCCAGCATCACCATCTCGCCATGGGCCATGTTGATGACGCCCATGACGCCGAAGGTGATGGCGAGGCCGATGGCGGCCAGCAGCAGCACCGAGCCCAGGGAAAGGCCGTACCAGACGTTCTGCGCCACCGACCACAGCTTCAGGCTGCGCGCGATGGCGTCGATGCCCTGGGCGGCGGCGGCCGTCACCGCGGCGGGGGCGGTGGCCGGCACCGTGCGCAGCAGGCCCAGGGCCTCCTGGTCGCCCCGCGCGGCGATGAGCTTCACCGCCGCCAGCCGCTCCGCCTCCGGCGCGTCGGTCTTGCCGATGAGGATGGCGGCGCGGGCCTCGCCCAGCGCCGCCCGCACGTCCGGCACCTTCTCCTGGGCGAGGGCGGCCTCCACCGTGGCGAGCGCCGCGGCATCGCGGGACTTGAACACGGCGGCGGCCGCCTCGCGGCGCTTCGCCGGGTCGGGATCGAGCAGGGAGAGGGCGCCGGCCGCCGCCTCGATGGCGCGGCGCACCCGGTTGTTGGCCCGCACCGGGGAAAGGCCCGACGGGGGCGCGGCCACGGGGGCGCCGGTGGCGGCCTCCTCCAGCGCGCCCGCCGGGGTGCGGATGAAGACCGCCCTGGTGGCGGGATCGAACAGCAGCCGCCCGTCCGCCAGCGCCGCCACGATGGCCGCCGCCCGCGCGCTGCCGGTGGCGGCAAGGGCGGCAAGGGCGTCGGCGGTGTCGGAATAGCTGTCGTTGGCGAAGCGGGCCACGGTGGCGGAGAGGTCCGGCGCCGTCTCGGCCCGCGCGGCGGGCGCAGCCAGCGCCGCGCACAGGAGGAGAACGGCCGCCAGCATCGCCCGCATCCAGGGCGCCGAAGCGGCGCGGAGCGATCGGGCGGGGCGGGACGGAAGGCGCGGGACGGAAAGGCGCATGGTGGAATCACCCAGGACTGGAGCCGGGGACTGGAACCGGAGGGGCCGCCCCGGCCCACCCCGCGCGGCGGGGCCGTGGCGCCGCTGCGGGGTGGAGGGATGCGGCCTTTCGGCCGTTGCGCGCCCTCTCCCCGGGCTGGGGGGAGAGGGCCGGGTGTGAAGCCCTTCCGCGCGGCCGAGAGCTTTGCTTTGCGGAAGAAGCCCCTCGCCTCCACGCGGCCCGCCCCCACCGGGAGGCCGGCCGGAATCACCCGAGGCGAATGACGCGCGCGCCCGCAACCGCCATGACGGCGACGGCGGGCGCGCGGATGCTCAAGCGGCGCCCGTCATTTGGCGGCGGAGCCGAGGCAGACGTTCTTCACGGTGTCGAAGTTGCCGCAATTGTACTTCACCCAGTCGGCCACCAGGTTCTTGGAGCCTTCCAGGTAGCGCGACCACGCCTCGCCGGGGATCAGCTCCTTGGTCTTCCACACCACGTCGAACTGGCCATTGGCCTCCACCTCGCCGATGAAGACGGGCTTGGTGATGTGGTGGTTGGGAAGCATCTCGGAGATGCCGCCGGTGAGGTTCGCCTGCCGGATGCCCGGCAGCGCCGCGATCACCTTGTCGGGGTCGGTGGTGCCGGCCTTCTCCACCGCCTTCACCCACATGTTGAAGCCGATGTAGTGCGCCTCCATGGGATCGTTCACCACCCGCTTCGGGTTCTTGGTGAAGGCGAGCCACCTGGCGATGAATTCCTTGTTCTCCGGCGTGTCGATGGACATGAAGTAGTTCCACGCCGCGAGGTGGCCCACCAGCGGGTTGGTGTCGATGCCGGCGAGCTCCTCCTCGCCCACGGAGAAGGCCACCACCGGAATGTCCGTGGCCTTCACGCCCTGGTTGGCGAGTTCCTTGTAGAAGGGCACGTTGGCATCGCCGTTGATGGTGGAGACCACCGCCGTCTTCTTGCCCTGGGAGCCGAACTTCTTGATATCGGACACGATGGTCTGCCAGTCGGAATAGCCGAACGGCGTGTAGTTGATCATAATGTCCTCGTCCTTCACCCCACGGGACTTGAGGTAGGCTTCGAGGATCTTGTTGGTGGTGCGGGGGTAGACATAATCGGTGCCGGCGAGCACCCAGCGCTCGACCTTCTCCTCGTTGGCGAGGTAGTCCACCGCCGGAATGGCCTGCTGGTTGGGCGCGGCGCCGGTGTAGAACACGTTGCGCTCGCTCTCCTCGCCCTCATACTGCACGGGGTAGAAGAGGATGTTGTTCAATTCCTTGAACACCGGCAGCACGGACTTGCGCGACACCGAGGTCCAGCAACCGAACACCGCTGAAACCTTGTCCTTGGTGATGAGCTCGCGGGCCTTCTCGGCGAACAGAGGCCAGTTGGAGGCGGGGTCCACCACCACCGGCTCCAGCTTCTTGCCGAGCACGCCGCCCTTCTTGTTCTGCTCCTCGATGAGCATGAGCATCACGTCCTTCAGCGTGGTCTCGCTGATGGCCATGGTGCCGGACAGGGAATGCAGGATGCCGACCTTGATGGTGTCCTCGGCCCGCGCGGCGCCGCCCGCGCCCGCCAGCGTGCCGGCCGTGGCGCCCGCCAGCGCCGTCACGGCGGCAAGCCGCCTCAGTCCCCTGCCCGCCCTCTCGAACAAACGGCGCATGCCCGTCTCCCTCTGGCCATTCCCCGCCCTGCCGTTCAACGGTCCGGGCATGCCCAAACAGCAAGGGCCATGCCAAGCGCCGGGCGCGCAACCGGAAGCGGGCAGGCATGGGGGGAATCGCGCGCCCGGCCGGGCCCGCGGCAGGCGAATACATACCTAAATACCTCACACCAGCCCATCATCCAGGCAGTTGCACAAATCATCGCCATGACGATCCCTGCGCATCGCCGCCACCGGAGCCCACCTCCGGCCTCGGCGGCGGCGCCCATCCTCCCGCACGGGAAAGGAAAAACTTGTCACACCGGGCCTTGACGCGCGCGCCGCGCCGGCTTTCCGTGCGCGGGACACGAGGACGTGAGGAGAAACGCGGTGGATGAACTGATCGCGGGCTACAAGCGCTTCCGGGAGGTGGCCTGGCCGGAGCGCAAGCAGGTGTTCGAGCAGCTCGCTGCCAAGGGGCAGAAGCCGGAGACGCTGGTGGTCGCCTGCTCCGACAGCCGGGTGGACCCGCAGATGATCTTCAATGCCGGCCCCGGCGAGATGTTCGTGGTGCGCAACGTCGCGAACCTGGTGCCGCCCTACCAGCCCGATGCCAATTACCACGGCACCTCCGCCGCCATCGAGTTCGCGGTGCGGGTGCTGAAGGTGAAGCATGTGGTGGTGATGGGCCACGCCCAGTGCGGCGGCGTCCATGCGCTCCTGGAAGGCGCCCCTCCCAATGCTCAGGACTTCGTGGCGAGCTGGATGAAGATCGCCGAGCCCGCCCGCCGCATGACCACCGAAGCGGACCTGCCGGCGACCGAGCGCGCGCGCTTCTGCGAGCAGTGCTGCGTGAAACTCTCGCTGTCCAACCTCGGTTCCTTCCCCTGGGTGCGCGAGCGCGTCGCCGCCGGGGACCTGGGATTGCACGGCGCCTATTTCGGCGTGGCCACCGGCCGGCTGGAGGTGCTGCGGGAGGACGGGGACTTCCACGCCGCCTGAACCGCCGGCGGTGGTGATTTCATACTGTCATCAACGGCAGATTAGAGAAGGTCGGGGCCTTGCCGCGCGGGCATTCGCGCCGCGGCGGGCTCCGATGCCGAAGGCGAGGTCCCGAGCCGGCCGAGAGTGGCGTTCTACGGGGGAGAAATGGGATGAACGTGGGCAAGATCAACGCCGATGCCATGGCCGGCACCGCGTCTAACGCGCTGGTCGGCCGCCTCGGCCATGAGCACGTCGCCGATATCGTCGAGTTCCTGAACGCCAAGAAGGTGGAGGAAGCGACCGACGTGGTCGCCGCCATGCCGCTCGCCTGGGCGGTGGAGGTGCTCGACCAGCCGCAGTTCCACGATGCCTGCGAGGTGATCGAGGCCCTGCCCCAGGACAAGGCCGTCTCCATCCTGGAAGGCATGTCCGCCGACCGCGCCGCCGACGTGCTGCGCTGGGTGGACGACGAGGCCCGCGCCCGCCTGCGCAACGGCCTCAGCGTCGACACCCGCACCGCCATCGACCACCTGCTCACGTTTCCCGAGGGCACGGCCGGCTCGCTGATGACGACGGAGTTCGTCAGCGTGCCCGCCGACTGGACCGTGCAGCAGGTGCTGGACCACGTGCGTGCCGTCGAAAGCTCGCGCGAGACGGTCTACGCCATCTACGTGCTCGACCCGGCCACCCGCCGGCTCATCAACACGGTAACGCTGCGCCGCCTCATCTCCGGCGCGCCGGAGGCCAACATCCTCACCGTGGCGCAGCCCTACGCGCCCATCACCGTCTCCCCCACCCTCTCCCGCGAGGAGGTGGCGCGCACCATCTCCAAGTACGACTTCCTGGCGATCCCGGTGGTGGACACCACCGGCCACATCATCGGCATCGTGACGGTGGATGACGTCATCGACGCGATGATCGAGGAGCAGACCGAGGACGTCCAGCGCATGGGCGGCATGGAGGCCATCGACGAGCCCTATCTCGACATCTCCTTCTTCAAGATGATCCACAAGCGCGCCGGCTGGCTGTGCGTGCTCTTCCTTTCGGAAATGCTCACCACCTCCGCCATGCAGGTGTTCTCCGACGAGCTGGAGAAGGCGATCGTGCTCGCCCTCTTCATCCCGCTGGTCATGAGCTCGGGCGGCAACTCGGGCTCGCAGGCCACCTCGCTCATCATCCGCGCCCTCGCGCTGCGCGACGTGACGCTGAAGGACTGGTGGCGGGTCGCCATCCGCGAGCTGCCCACGGGCATCGTGCTCGGCGCCATCCTCGGCGTCATCGGCATCATCCGCATCGTGGTCTGGCAGGAAGCCGGCATCTTCGACTATGGCGAGTACTGGAAGCTGCTGGCCGTCACCATCGGCGCCTCGCTGGTCGGCATCGTGACCTTCGGCTCCATGGCCGGCTCCCTGCTGCCGTTCGCGCTGAAGCGCCTGGGATTCGATCCGGCCACCGCCTCGGCGCCCTTCATCGCCACGCTGGTCGACGTCACCGGCATCGTCATCTACTTCTCGGTGGCCTGGATGTTCCTGCACGGCACCGTGCTGTGAGCTGAAACGATGGCGGCCGGGCGCATTTCGCCATTGCGCCCGGCCGGTGCCCCGGAGCATCCTCCGCGGCCTCGCTGAAGATTCTTCCTGGAAGCGGCCCCATGGTGCAGCTCGCGTTCATCCTCGTCGGCGCGCGCGCGCTGCGCCGGCGGTGGTGGGTTCTCCTCATCGTCGCGCTGGCGCTGTTCGCGCTCGCCGCCCTCATCATCTCCGACCTTTTCGACGGCACCGTCAGCATCGCCGCCGAGCTGTTCGGCTACGTGCTGCTGTTCGAGGGCCTGCTGGGCCTGTTCATCGGCATCGCCAGCCCCAGCCCGGCGGGGCGGGTGTTCACCATCGCCCGCTCGCTGCTGCTGCTGGCGCTCGGCATCCTCATCATCGACCTGCCCCTGCGCAACGACACCGCGGTGGCGATCCTGTTCGGCCTCGCCTTCGTCGTGGACGGGGCGGCGCGCATCCTCTCCTCCTGGGTGGTGCGCTTCCCGCGCTGGCGCATCATGGCGGCGGTCGGCGCCGCCGAGGTGGTGCTGGCCGCGCTGGTGGTCGCCGACTGGCCCATGCCGCACCGCTACAACGTGCCGGTGTGCATGAGCCTGCTGCTCATCTTGAGCGGCTGGGTGGTGCTGCGCACCGCCCTGATGCTGCGCACCCACCTCGACGAGGTGGCGATCCTGGCGCTACCGGTGTTCGGCGCCCGCGACTGGTACGACAACGCCCCGGTGCTGGTGGACGACGACAGCGCCACGCCCTCGCGCCCCGAGCGCCACGCCGAGCCCATGACGGTGCGGGTGTGGACCCCCGTCGGCTCCGCCGACGTGCGCGAGCGCCGCCCGCTGATCGACCGCTACATCGCCGCCGTGGACACCGAGGGCTCCATCTCCACCGGCCATTCGGCGCTGGAGCTGGGGCCGGATCTCTACATCAGCCACTATCCGGCGCAGGAGATCGAGACCGGCGCCTCGGAATTCACCCGCCGCCTGCGCGCCTCGGCCGAGAACAACGTGCGCGGCCGCTTCCAGCCGTCCTATGCCCAGGAATCCGCCAATTGGTGCGAGGCGGACCAGAGGGTGGACTTCCACACCTACGACACCCGCCGCCTGCGCGCCTACTGGGCCGGCTACCGGCAGGACGACACCTACAACCTCACCAACCGCAACTGCTCGGTGGCGGTGGCGGCGGCGCTCGATTCGGCCCTGGAGGGGGCGCTCGCCACCCGCATGCCGTGGCTGCGCCTCGCCATGCTGCTGCTGAACCCGGACCTGTGGGCCGCCGCCTACATCCGCTCGCGCGCCCAGAGCATGAGCTGGACCCCCGGCCTGGTGCTCGACTACGCCCGCACCCTGAAGCGCATCGTGGAGCCGGGCGAGCGCTCCTTCCTCGCCCGGCTCGCCGATTTCCTGCGCCGCCTGCGCCCCCGCCGCGCCGCCGCCCCCGAAGGAAGCCTGCCATGACCGCCCCGGACACCGCCGCCGAAACCGCCCCGCTCCTTCCCGGCGGAGGGGAAGGCCACCTGCTGGCGCGCGGGGCGGTGATCGCCACCGCGGCGGTGTTCGGGCTCACCTACTCCCTCAGCGCGCCGCTGGTGGCGCTGGGGCTCGCTCAGCACGGGCTCTCGGAAACGCTGATCGGCCTCAACGCCGCCATGCATGCGGTGGGCGTGCTGGTCATCGCCATGCTGCTGCCGCGCATCGTCGGGCGGCTGGGGGCGCGGCGCGTCATCATCGGCGCGGTGGCGATCTCGGCGCTCACGCTGGTGGCGTTCCCGGCCATGCCCACGGTCTGGCTGTGGTTTCCGCTGCGCCTGGTGCTGGGCATGGCGGCCGAGGCCCTGTTCGTGACCTCCGAGACCTGGATCAACGCCCTCTCCACGGACAGCACCCGCGCCCGCGCCATGGCGGCCTACACCGCCGCCCTCTCCATCGGCCTCGCGCTCGGGCCGCTCATCCTCTCGCTGGTGGGCGCTGAGGGCGTCCTGCCCTATGCGCTCGGGGCGGCGATCTGCCTCGCGGCGGCGGCGTTCGTGGCCTCGCCGCGGGTGCCGGCGCCGCATTTCGATGAGCCGAGCGTGGGCTCGCCCGTGCACTATCTGCGCCTCGCCCCGCTGGCGCTGGGCGCCACCGCGCTCAATGCCGCCATCGAGACCGCCGGCCTCTCCTTCCTCGCCCTCTACGCCATGGGCCTCGGCTGGGGCGAGATGGAGGCGACGCGGCTGATGTCGGTGATGATGGTGGGCGCCATCCTGCTGCAGCTCCCCATCGGCTGGCTGGGCGACATCATGGACCGGCGGCGGTTGGTGATTGCGCTCGCGGCGGCCTCCGCGCTCGGGGCGGCGGTGTGGCCGCTGGCGCTCGGCCATGCGCTCGCCACCTATGCCCTGCTGTTCGCCTGGGGTGGCGCTTTCGTCGGCATCTACACCATCATGATCACCATCGTCGGCGCCCGCTTCAAGGGCGGCGATCTGGTGGGCATCTATGCGGTGAGCGGGCTGTTCTGGGGCCTCGGCGCCCTGGTGGGGCCGCTCGGGGCGGGCATCTCCATGCAGGTTCACGCGCATGGGCTCGCCTTCTTCGCGGCGGCGGCGTGCGGCCTGTTCGCCTTGGCCGCATGGCGCCTGCGCTCCCGCTGCTGACCCCCAGGGCGCTCTGGAGCGCGGCGGAAACCGGTTCGCGCGCAGGAAACGTGTCAACGTAAGCGGCCGGAGGGTCTCCCCCGTTTCAATGAAAGGGGGCACCCTCCGGGGAAAGGACGACGCCATGGCCCAGCCCGATCTCCCCGCCATCGCCCTGGAGGCCCTGCGCGGCCTTCTTGAGGATGCCATGGCGCGCCTGCCCGGTGAGCCGGTGGTGCGCGTCAGCTCCCCCTGGCAGGGGCCGGAGCACGGCCTGTTCGTGCATCTCCACGACATCGCCGGGCGCGACCCCGCGGCCACCGCCGAGCCGCGCTGGCGCCTGCGGCTGCTGATCGGCGCCTTCGCGGCCACCGACCTCGACGTGCACCGCCTGATGGGCCACGCGAGCGCTGCGCTTCTCGCCCGCCCCCGCATCGAGGCCGACGACATGGCGGCGGCCGCCACCCGCCTGCACCTGCCGGAGCCCGCGCCGGCCGGCCTCCACGCGCGCCTCGGCGCCGAGGCGCTTTCCATCGACGACATGACGCGCCTGTGGCGGCGCTTCGCGCCCATGCGCTACAGCCTCTCCTCCGGCTGGCGCCTGGAGATCGCCTAAAGCCCGCCGGACGGCGCAAAGGGCCCCCGCGAAAGAAGGACACGGCCACCACCGCCCAAAAGGCGATTGCTGGCAGGCGCCACTTGTTGCAACCTTGCTTTCATACGCCGGCGTACTTGGCGCAGCATTGTTTTCGTGGACCGTTGGAGCCGCCGCCCGCGCGCTCCGGAACATGAGGATGTGGCCATGACGACCGCATTTTTCGCCATCGTCACCGTCGTCGCGCTGCTGTGGATGATGCGCGTGGAAGCACGGCTTCGGGAAATCTTCGATCGCCTCGACCGCCTGGACCGGCAGGAGCAGGCCGAAGAGAGCGCCGCCGAAGCGCTCCAGGAGCGCTTGAAGATCTTCTGAGGCAGCCTCAGGCTCGCCTGCGGCACGCGCGAATCAGCCTCGGAAGCGGACAGGCTGCGCGCCCGATTCGAATCATCCGCAGCGAATCATCATCTTCCACCGCCGGCAGGAGTCGGCAGGAGGAATGATTCGCGCGAGCGCGCCGCTGCCGTATGCGAACGACACCAGCGAAGAAATGAAGGAAACAGTTCGGCCAAAGCCTGACCGCCAACGGCGGAGGACCTTGCGGTCCCGGTGAGCCCGACACCCTTAGGTGCGGCGCTCCCTTCGAGATCCGGCGACTGGTGCGCCGGAAACCTGAGGCACTGGTCGGAGTGGCAGGATTTGAACCTGCGACCCCCACGTCCCGAACGTGGTGCGCTACCAGACTGCGCTACACTCCGTGCCCAGGGCGCTGCTCCTAGCATGCTCTTTCTCCGGGATGCAAGTGCCAAGTTCAGCCCTGTTCGCTTGAACGGTGGATGGCCCCATGCCATAGGAAGCCGGCCACAGGGTGCCCCGCGCAAGCGGCGCCGGCCCGTGCGGCATCAACGGCTTGAGAATGTGGAGTGCGGGCAAATGGCGACGGACGGTTTCGCGAGCGGTCTCCTGAAGGGCAAGCGCGGGCTGATTCTGGGCGTCGCCAACAATCGCTCCATCGGCTACGGCATCGCCAAGGCGGCACGCGCCCAGGGGGCGGAGGTCGCGCTCACCTACCAGGGCGAGCCGCTGAAGAAGCGCGTGGAGCCCCTCGCCGCCGAGCTGGGCGGCCACCTCGTGGGCCATTGCGACGTGACCGAGCCGGAGACCATCGACGCGGTCTTCGCCGAGACGGAGAGGCTGTTCGGCAAGCTGGACTTCCTGGTCCACGCCATCGCCTTCTCCAACAAGGACGAGCTCGACGGCCGCTATGTGGACACGACCGCCGACAACTTCACCAAGACCATGTTCATCTCCTGCTATTCCTTCACCGCCATCGCGCAGCGGGCGGAAAAGCTGATGAAGGACGGCGGCTCGCTCCTCACCCTCACCTATTACGGCGCCGAGAAGTGGATGCCCCACTACAACGTGATGGGCGTGGCCAAGGCGGCGCTGGAGGCCTCGGTGCGCTATCTCGCCGCCGACCTCGGCCCCAAGGCCATCCGCGTGAACGCCATCTCGGCCGGCCCCATCAAGACGCTCGCCGCCTCCGGCATCGGCGATTTCCGCTACATCCTGAAGTGGAACGAGCTGAACTCGCCCCTGCGCCGCACCGTCACCACCGACGAGGTGGGTGACACGGGCGTGTACCTGCTGTCCGATTTGTCGCGAGGTGTGACCGGAGAGGTGCACCATGTGGACGCCGGATATCATATCGTCGGCATGAAGCATCCCGATGCGCCGGACCTGGCGCTGGTGCGTGACTGAGCCGCCCCGCGGCCAGCGCCGACAGGAGACCTGACATGCGGACCGCCCTGCGCCTCGCCCTCGCCACCCTCGTGCTGCCGCTCGCGATCGGGGCGACCGGCGCCGCGGCGCAGAGCCTGCCGACGCTCCAGCAATACCCGCTGCGGGACCGCATCCTCGGCCCCGGCGGCGCCTTCTTCCCCGATTACGTGACTCCGAGCTACTCTGGCTATTCCTACATGACCGGCATGGGCCCGGGCGCGCGCCTGCCCAAGGGCGCGATCTTCGCCGCCGGCACCGTGGACTACAACTGCCAGCAGAGCCAGGTGCCCACCATCAACGTGGTCTCCGCCCCGCCCGGCGCCAAGGTGAGCGTGGCCTACGCGCCCTTCACCATCACCGGCACCGATGGCGGCGCCACCACGCCCTGCCTGGGGCGGCCCACCAAGGGCGCCGTGGTCTTCTTCAAGGGCCGCCGCGCCTCCGGCCAGAGCGTGACCCTGCGCGTGACCTACCCCTCCCTCGGCGCGTGGTACGACCACGTCGTGCCGGTGCCCGCCCGCTGATGGCCGCCAGCGGGGGCGAGACGATGGCGCGCGGCGCGGGGCACTCCGCATCGCCGTGCGCGCGCTCACGCGCCACGACCCTGCCGGCAGGGCGCCGGCCATGACCTCCGCCGCAGCCTCCACCGAATCGCCTCCGCCCGCCGCCGCTCACGAGGCCCCGCGCCGCTTCTTCCTGGTGCGCCACGGCGAGACCGACTGGAACGTGGCGGGCCGCCTGCAGGGCCGGCGCGACGTGCCCCTCAATGCCCTGGGCCGCATCCAGGCCGGGCGCGTGGGGCGCGTGCTGCACCAGCTCGCGGGGCCGGCGGAGCAGCTCACCTTCGTATCGAGCCCGCTGGTGCGCGCCACCGAGACCATGCGCATCCTGCGCACCAGCCTCGACCTGCCGGCCCACGACTTCGCCACCGACATCCGCCTGGCCGAGCTCTCCTTCGGCCGCTGGGAGGGGCAGACCTGGCCCGAGCTGCGGCGCCGGGATTTCGACGCCGTGCGCCGGCGCGACCGCGAGCCGTGGACCTTCGTGCCCCCCGAGGGCGAGAGCTATGTGGACCTCTCGCGCCGGGTGCTCGCCGCCATCGAGACGCTGACGGGCGATGCGGTGATCGTCACCCACGGCGGCGTCATCCGCGCGGCGCTGCATGTGCTGGCGGGCATGCCCTCCGGCGAGGCGGCGGTGCTGCCGGTGCGCCAGGGCGCGGTCTATGTGGTGGCCGGCGGGCGCTTCGCGGTCGCCGACTGAGCGCCCGGCCACCCGCCGCATCGGCGCGGGGCCCCTCCCCTCTCCCTGGCATTCTTCTTGCTGCGACAAATCGTTGGGCCGCGCGCTGTCGCGAAGGCGACGCGCGGCGGCGGGCGTCCCGCGCCCGCGCGCGTTTCGTCGAACCGTTCATTCCAGTATTTCAGGGGATTTCCATGACCGACATGGCCGAGCTGCAGAAGCGCAAGATGCCCCTCAACCTCGCCATCGTGCACGTGGACCCGGACGCCTTCATCGCCAGCTACATGCCGTGGCTGGAGATCACCGCCTACATCATGGCCCAGCGCGCGGGCGAGCCGGTGGCCCCGGTGGAGGGCCGCACGCCCGCCCTCACGCCGGCGCAGCTCGCCACCGGCGGCGTGCACAACGTGGGCAACGACACGGTGTTCGCCTTCGCCATGACCGCCGCGCTGAAAGGCGACAAGGCCGCCGTGGACAAGGTGGAGGGCGCGCTCGTGGAAGCCATGGGCAAGGAATATCCGGGCAATTTCGCCCTCTGGCACTTCCGCGCCCAGATCGACGCGCCGCAGACGCTCGAGGACTTCGTGGGCCAGGCCGGCAAGAAGATGCTGGCCGGCGACATTCCCCCGCCCCCCATGCGCGCCAAGGAGAACTGGAACGCGGGGCTGCGCTTCTTCGAGAAGGCCCGCAAGTCCAATTTCGTGAGCGAGATCATGTTCCCGCTCGCCAGGTGGACGCGGGAGAAGTGGACCGAGACCCAGGAAAAGGGCATCGCCTTCATGGCCCACATCGAGGACAACGTGCCCCTGCTGCGCGAGCTGCTGGAGGACCCGCGCAACGACCAGGCCTTCATCGCCAACATGCTGCTGAAGATGGCGCCGGCGGTGGAGATGGAGCTGACGGACGAATACCAGGGCTTCCTGCGCTCCCTCGCCCGGCGGGACTGAGGCCAGGGGCCGGCGGCCTCGCCTCACGGATGTCGGGCGAGCCCGTGCGGCATTCCGGCGAAGCCCGCCCGGCCCCGGTGGGAAAACGGGGAGGTGGGGTGAGCCGCCGGGCCCGCCGAAGGCGCGCTCAGGCGCCCGCCGGCATCGCCGCAAGCGCCCCGCCGCCCAGCGTGAAGCCGTTGCGCCCGGAGTCCTTGGTCTCGTAGAGGGCGCGGTCCGCAGCCTCGATCAGCTGGTCCAGCGTGCCCGGCCCCGATCCATCCGCCATCGCGACCCCCACGCTGGCGGTGAGGCCTATGGAGTGCCCGCGCCAGTGCAGCGGCGCCTCGGCCACCAGCCGCACCAGCCGCGCGGCCACCTCTGCCGCCTCGCCGGGAAGCGGGTCGTCGATCAGCATGGCGAACTCATCGCCGCCGAACCGGGCCGCCATGCCCCGTGGCCCGGCACAGACCGCGCACAAAGCGGAGAAGTGACGCAGGCAGGCATCCCCGGCGGCATGGCCCAGCCGGTCGTTGACGCCCTTGAAATTGTCGAGGTCGATCAGGAGCACCGCCAGCGCCTGCCGCTCGGCCCGCGCCCGGCCGAAGGCCTCCTGCGCCGCCTCCAGGAAGTGGCGCCGGTTCGGCAGCTCGGTGAGGTGATCGGAAGTCGCGAGCCGGGCGAGCTTCAGGCGCAGCCGGTCCACCGCCATCAGCAGGAAGCCCAGATACCAGAAGCCCGCGCCCACGATGACGGCCAGCAGCAGATATGCGGCGACCTGATAATAGCCCGCATCGGAAAGCCGCCCGAGAAGGCGCAGGATGTTCAAGCCGGCCTCGGTGGCCTGGCCCGCGATGGCGATGAGGATGCCGGCCGCCGCCACCCGCGTGCCGAACATGCCGTGGCCCCACCGCCAGAGCACCAGGAACGACAAGGCCAGCGGCACCAGCTGGCTGCCGGCATAGGCCACGTTCTGCCCCGCCCGCGTGTCGCCCGCCAGGAGGCCCGCAGCCACTGCCCCGGCCACGATGAACGCGCCCGTGCGCAGGCGCGTGCGGAAGCCGTGGAACTCGCGGATGCCCTGCCACACCAGCACGAACCCCGCGACCACCACCGCATTCCCCATGATCATGAAGGCGCGGCCCCAGGGCGTGCCGTCGCCGGACATGAGCAAGCCGCCAAGGGTCGTCATGACAGCCGCGCCGAGCCACCAGCGGGCGCCGGGAATGTCCCGGTGCACATAGGCGAAGCCCGCCCAGATCACGCAATAGCAGAGCGAGTTGAGCAGGATGATCAGGTAGAGTGTCTGGAAGTCCAGCCTCATCGTCGCTTCCAGGAATCGAACCTGCGCGGAGCCCGCGCGCCGGGCGGCGGCGCGCCGCGAGCGCAGGTTACACGATGCCGCCGCAGAAGAAAGCCGGATGGGGCCGGAACGCTCACCCTTGGTTGCATCCGCACCAGGAAACACACCCGTCCCGCTGACCCGAGGGCTGGCCGTGGCGGCGGGAACGGGCTATGCGAGATCGATGGCCGACCGGATGCCAAAGCGTGGAGGGGCCGGCGCATGGAGATCCTTTTCGTCGGGGCGGGCCTCGCCAACAGCCTGATCGCCGCGCGCCTGTTCGAGCGGCGGCCGCAGGTGCGCTTCACGCTGCTGGAGGCGGGCGAGAGCGTGGGCGGCAACCACACCTGGTCGTTCCACGCCTCGGACCTCGACGCCGCCGGCGCGGCCTTCATCGCCCCCTTCCGCGCCCTGGCCTGGATCGGCCACGAGGTGCGCTTTCCCGCCTTCTCCCGCACCCTCTCGGGGCATTACGGCTCGGTCACGTCGGAGCAGCTCGCCACGGTGCTGGCGGAGCGCGTGTGCGCCCGCATCCGCACCCGCGCGGAGGTGGTGGAGGTGGCCCCCTTCCACGTCACCCTGGCCGACGGCACCCGCCTCACGGCCGATGCGGTGGTGGACGGGCGCGGCGCCGCGCCGGCGCCCCACCTGGACCTCGGCTGGCAGAAGTTCCTGGGGCAGGAGGTGCGCCTTGCCCGCCCGCACGGGCTCAGGCGGCCGATCATCATGGACGCGCGGGTGCCGCAGCTCGACGGCTATCGCTTCCTTTATGTGCTGCCGCTCGATGCCGAGACCCTGCTGGTGGAGGACACCTGCTACGCCGACGGGCCGGAGCTGCCCCTCGAAGCCGTGCGCGCGCGCATCGCCGATTATCTCGCCGCCCAGGGCTTCGTGGCCGATTACGTGGTCCGCGAGGAGACGGGCGTGCTGCCCATCGCCCTCGGCGGAGACATCCGCGCCCATCTGGCGGAAGGGCCGCCGCAGGTGGCGCGCACCGGCCTCAGGGCCGCGCTGTTCCACCCCACCACCGGCTATTCCCTGCCCGATGCGGTGGCGCTGGCGGAGCTGGTGAGCACCCTGCCCGATCTCTCCGGCCCGGCGCTGGCGGAAGCGATCCGCCGCCACGCCATTTCCACCTGGGAGCGGCGCGGCTTCTTCCGCCTGCTCAACCGCATGCTGTTCCGCGCCGCCGCGCCCGAGCGGCGCTACGCCGTCCTGCAACGTTTCTACGGCTTGCCCGAGGGGCTGATCGCGCGCTTCTATGGTGACCGCCTCACCCTCGCCGACAAGGCGCGCATCCTGACCGGGCGGCCCCCGGTCCCGCTCCTGCGCGCCGCGCGCTGCCTTTCGGAGACCAAACGCGCCGTGGCTCCCCGCTGATGCTCGACAAGACCCGCCCCTTCCGCACCGCCGCCGTCATCGGCTCCGGCTTCGGCGGCCTCGCCCTCGCGGTCCGCCTGCAGGCGGCGGGGGTGGCCACCACCATCTACGAGCGGCGCGACAAGCCCGGCGGGCGCGCCTACGTCTACCAGGACGAGGGCTTCACCTTCGATGGCGGACCGACCGTCATCACCGATCCCTCCTGCCTGGAGGAGGTGTTCGCCGCCGCCGGCCGCCGGCTTTCGGACTATGTGGAGCTGCTGCCGGTCTCGCCCTTCTACCGGCTGATGTGGCCGGACGGGCGCTCGTTCGACTATGTGAACGACCAGGCCTCGCTCGACGCGCAGATCCGCAGCTTCGCGCCGGAGGATGTGGAGGGCTATCGCAACTTCCTCGCCTATTCCCAGCAGGTGTTCGAGGAAGGCTACCTGAAACTCGGGGCGGTGCCCTTCCTGCACTTCTCCGACATGCTGCGCGCCGCGCCGCAGCTGCTGCGCCTGCAGGCGTGGCGCTCGGTCTATTCCATGGTGGCGAAGTTCATCTCCGAGGAGCACCTGCGCGAGGCGTTTTCCTTCCACTCGCTGCTGGTGGGCGGCAATCCCTTCGCCACCTCATCCATCTATGCGCTCATCCATGCGCTGGAGCGCAAATGGGGGGTGTTCTTCCCGCGCGGCGGCACCGGCGCGCTGGTGCGCGCGCTCGCCTGCGTGTTCGAGGAGCTGGGCGGCGAGATCCGCCTCTCCACCCCGGTGGAGGAGGTGATCGTGGAAGGCGGGCGCGCCACCGGCGTGCGCCTGAAGGGCGGCGAGAGCGTGCCGTGCGACATCGTCGCCTCCAACGCCGACGTGGTGCACACCTATTCCACTTTGCTCGGCAGCACCCCACGCGGGCGGCACGAGGGGCAGCGGCTGGCCGGCAAGCGTCACTCCATGTCGCTGTTCGTCACCTATTTCGGCGTGAAGCGCACCTGGGAGCACCTGACCCAGCACACCGTGCTGTTCGGCCCGCGCTATCGCGGCCTCGTCAGCGACATCTTCAACCGCCCCGGCCTCGCGGAAGACTTCTCGCTCTATCTCCACGCGCCGAGCGTCACCGATCCCGCCCTCGCGCCGGAGGGCTGCACCGGCTTCTACGTGCTCTCCCCCGTGCCCCACCTGGGCACCGCCCCCCTCGACTGGGAGAAGGTGGGCCCCGCCTATCGCGAGCGCATCCTCTCCAACCTGGAGCTGCGGCTGCTGCCGGGGCTGCGCGAGAACATCGTCACCTCGCGCATGCTCACGCCCTTCGGCTTCCGCGACGAGCTGAACGCGCACCTGGGCTCTGCCTTCTCGGTGGAGCCTATCCTCACCCAATCCGCCTGGTTCCGGCCCCACAATCGCGATTCCAAGATCGCGAACCTCTATTTCGTCGGCGCCGGCACCCATCCGGGGGCGGGGGTGCCGGGGGTGGTGGGCTCGGCCAAGGCCACCGCCGGGCTCATCCTCGCCGATTTCACCACCGGCCGGGTGCGGCCGCGCCGGACATGAGCACGCTCAGGAAAGAGGCACCGCCGGAAGGCGTGCTCGGGGCGAGCGAGGCGGCCATTGCCCAGGGCTCCAAGAGCTTCGCCGCCGCCGCCCGCCTGTTCGATCCGCGCACCCGCGCCGATGCGGTGATGCTCTACGCCTGGTGCCGCCATTGCGACGATGTGGTGGACGGGCAGGTGCTGGGCCACGGGCGGGTGGCGCAGGCGCTTTCCCCTGAGGCGCGGCTCGATGCCCTGTGCGAGGAAACGGCGCGGGCCTATCGCGGCGCGCCCTCGGCCCACCCGGCCTTCGCCGCCTTCGCCGAGGTGGTGCGGCGCAACGCCATTCCCGAGCGCTACCCGCTCGACCTGCTCCAGGGCTTCCGCATGGACGTGGAAGGCCGGCGCTACGAGACCATGGGCGACACGCTGCTCTATTGCTACCACGTGGCCGGGGTGGTGGGGGTGATGATGGCCCTCGTCATGGGCGCGCGGGAGGAGAGCGTGCTCGACCGCGCCTGCGACCTCGGCCTCGCCTTCCAGCTCACCAACATCGCGCGCGACGTGGTGGAGGATGCCGCCATCGGCCGCATCTATGTGCCGGCCGAGCTGCTGGCGGCGGAAGGCGTGCCCGTCGCGGGGCTGGCGGATGGCTTCCACCGCCCCGCCCTCGCCCGCGCGGTGGCCCGCATGCTCGACACGGCGGAGCCCTATTACGACCAGGCGCTCCTGGGCATCCGCGCCCTGCCCTGGCGCTCGGCCTGCGCCATTTCCGCCGCGCGCGGGGTCTACCGCGCCATCGGCCGCAAGGTGCGCCGGCGCGGGGCCGCGGCGTGGGACGCGCGCGTCTCCACCGGCACCGGCGAGAAGCTGGCGCTGCTGGCGCGCGGCATCGCAGAGGCGGCGGGCACCCGCCTCGCCGGCCCCGCCCCGGCGCGGCCGGCGCACCTGTGGACCCGCCCGCGATGACCCATTTCGCAGTGATCGCCCCGCCCCTGCCGGGCCACTACAACCCGCTGCTGGCGCTGGCGCGGGAGCTGGGCCGGCGCGGCCACCGCATCACCTTCCTGCACATGGCGGATGCGGCCGCCCTGGTGGAGGGGCGCGGCGCCGGCTTCGCGGCGGTGGGGCAGGAGAGCCACCCGCCCGGCGCGCGCGAGGCCTACCTCCGCCGGCTGGCGCGGGCCGCCCTGCCCAGGACCCGCCCGCGATGACCCATTTCGCCGTGGTCGCCCCGCCCCTGCCTGGCCACTACAACCCGCTGCTGGCGCTGGCGCGGGAGTTGGGCCGGCGCGGCCACCGCGTCACCTTCCTCCACATGGCGGATGCGGCGGCCCTGGTGGCGGGGCGCGGCGCCGGCTTCGCGGCGGTGGGGCGGCAGAGCCACCCGCCCGGCGCGCTTGAGGCCTACCTCCGCCGGCTGGCGCGGCCGAACGGCCTGTTCAACCTCATCGCCACCCTGCGCGCCACCGCCGCCATCACCGACATGCTCTGTCGCGAGTTGCCCGGCGCGCTCGCGGCCATCGGCACGCAGGCGGTGATCGCGGACCAGACCGAGGCGGCCGGCGCGCTGGTGGCGCGGCACCTGGGGCTGCCCGTCGTCTCCACCGCCACCGCCCTGCCGCTCGATCGCGAGATCGGGGTGCCGCCGCCCTTCGTGCCCTGGCCCTACGATCCCTCGGAGCGCGGGCTCATCCGCAACCGGGGCGGCTACCGCGTGACCGACCTGCTGATGACCCCCATGCGCCGGGTGCTGGCGCGCCACGGCGCGGCCTTCGGCCTCGATCCGGAGCGGGACCAGGGCTTCTCGCCCCTGCTGACGGTGGCGCAGATGCCGCGCGGGCTCGATTTTCCCCGCGCCGCGCTACCCGCCACCTTCCATTACGGCTCGCCCTGGCGCGATGCCGAAGAGCCCGCGGGCGCCCCCTGGACGCCGCCACCGGACGACGGGCGGCCGCTGGTGTTCTGCTCCCTGGGCACGCTCCAGGGCGCGCGGGGCGCCCTCTTCATGAAGGTGGCGCAGGCGGCGGCGCGGGCGGGCGCCCGGCTCGTCATCGCCCACGGCGGACTGCTTTCGGCGCGGGAGGCGGCGCGGCTTTCGCCGCTGGCCCAGGTGCATGCCTTCGTGCCCCAGCGCGCGGTGCTGCGGCACTGCGCGGCGGCGGTGCTCCATTGCGGCATGAACACGGTGCTCGATGCCCTCGCCGCCGGGGTGCCGCTGGTGGCCATGCCCATCGCCTTCGAGCAGCCGGCCACCGCCGCCCGGCTCGCTTATGCCGGCGCGGCGCGGGTGGTGCCCGCCGCCCGCGCGCGCACCGGCCGCCTCGCCCGCGCGCTGGAAGAGGTGCTCTCCACGCCCGGCCCCCGCGCCGCCGCCCGCCGCCTCGCGGCCGAGATGGCGACCCATGGCGGGGCGGCCGAGGCCGCCGACCGCATCGAGGCGGCATTGGCCTGAGCCTGCCGGCAAGCCGTGGCCGGCTTCCGCGCCATGGAAGCGCTGCCATCCGGCGGCAAGCCGGAGCGCACGGGAGCAGCGACGCGGCGCCCCCCCCCGGCACGAGGCTCGGATTCCGTGTCCCATTTCCGCGCACCATGCCGCGCCGCCCCGGCCTCCTGCGGAAAGACACTGAGCCATGCGCCGGATCTCTTCCGCACCAGCGCCATGGGGGAGGAAAGAGCCGGACGCTCGCGCAGAAGGTCGGGCAGGCGTCGAGGGAGGACCACGATGCGGCGCCGAGGCGACCGCCAAGCGGCGGCAGGCCGGGGAGCACCCGGCCGGGCAGCGGCCCCCTCCCGTGCCGACGACATAGCGGAGGAAAAAGTCGGACGCTCACGCGAAAGGCCCGGCAGCTGTCGCGCGGAGGACCACAATGCAGCGCCGGGGACGCTGCCAAGCAGCGACAAGCCGGGGAACGCCGGAGCGGCGGCCCGGTGCCGGGTCGCGGCGCGAGATTCGGATTCCGGATCCCGTTTCCGCGCTTCATGCCGCGCCTTCCAGCCTCCTGCCGAAGGGCGCCGAGCCATGCGGCGGGGCTCTCCCGGACCAGCGACATGGTGGAGGAAGAAGCCGGACGCTCACGCGAAAAGCCGGGCAGGCGTCGTGCGGAAGACCACAATACAACGCCGGGGACGCTGCCAAGCGGCGGCAGGCCGGGGAACGCCCGAGCAGCGGCCCGGCGCGGCGAGCCCCACGCGAGGTTCGGATTCCGGCTCCGTTTCCGTGCTTCATGCCGCGCCTTCCAGCCTCCCGCCGAAGGGTGCCGAGCCATGCGGCGGGGCTCTCCCGGACCAGCGACATGGTGGAGGAAGAAGCCGGACGCTCACGCGAAAAGCCGGGCAGGCGTCATGCGGAGGACCGCAACGCGGCGCTGAGGCGACTGCAAGACGCCGGCAAGCCGAGGAGCATCGAACCAATGAAGCCGTGTCAGCTCGCGGCGCGAGGTTCGGATTCCGGGTCCCTTTCCCCGGTCCATGCCGCACCGTCCCGGCCGCCTGCCGAAGGGCGCCGAGCCGTGGGCGCCCCGCCGCGTCGGCGAAAGGCCGGGGCGCGCCGGCGCGGGGCTTCCCATGCGCGGAGCCCGTCCCCGCCAAGACCTGAGGCGCCGGCTCCTGAGGCGCCTTCCTGCGCCGGCGCAGCTTACTCGGCGTCGGACGCCTTCTGGCGGTGCAGGACGTGGGGGCGCGAGACCAGCAGCTTGTCGATGCGCCGGCCGTCCATGTCCACGATCTCGAAGCGCCAGCCATGGGCGGGGAACACGGCCCCCTCCTCCGGCAGCTCCTTGATGCGCGAGAGGGCGAAGCCGGCCACGGTGTGGAAGCTCTCGTCCACCGGCAGGTCCACGTCCAGCAGCTCCATCAGTTCGTCGATGGGCGTGTCGCCCGCGACGAGGTAGGAGCCGTCCTGCCGCTCCACGATGTGGCGCTCCGCCTGGGTGTCCACCGGCACGGTGGAGGTGATGGCATCCAGCAGGTCGTAGCCGGTGACCACGCCGACCATGTCGCCATACTCGTCCACCACGATGCCCATGGGCACCTCGGCGCCGCGCAGGATGCGCATGGCCTCCAGCGCGCCCACGTTCTCCACCAGGAACGGCGCCGGCTGCACGAAGTCGCGCGGGTCGGGGTTCTCGCCCTTCAGGTAGGCGTCGAGCACGCGCTTGGCCTGGATGACGCCGATGGTCTCCTCGGGCGAGCCCTCGCAGGCGGGCAGGCGCGAATGGGGGGTTTCCAGAAGCTCGGCGCGCACCTCGTCCGGGCTCTTGGAGATGTCCACCCACTCCACGTCCGGCCGCGGGGTCATGATGGCGGTGACGGGGCGGTCCGCGAGGCGCATCACGCCGGAGATCATGCGCCGCTCGGCGGGATCGATGACGCCGGCGGTCTCGGCCTCGGTGATGATGGCGCGGATCTCCTCGTCGGTGACGGCGGAATCGCGGTCGCCGCCCTCGCCCATCAGCCGCAGCACCATGCGGGTGGAGGCATCGAGCAGCCACACCGCCGGCGCCGCCACCTTGGAGAGGCTCACCATGAGCGGCGCCACCATGCAGGCGAGCCGCTCCGGGTTCTGCAGGGCGAGGCGCTTGGGGATCAGCTCGCCGATCACCAGCGAGACATAGGTGATGGCGGCCACCACCGCCGTATAGCCCACCGGCCCGGCGACGCCCGCCGGCATGCCGGCCTCGCGCAGCGCATCGCCGAGCTGGGAGCCGAGCGCCGCGCCCGAGAAGGCGCCGGCCACGATGCCGATGAGCGTGATGCCGATCTGCACCGTGGAGAGGAAGCGCCCCGGCTCCGCCCCCAGCATCAGCGCCGCGCGGGCGCCGGAGCGGCCGCGCTCGGCCATGGGCTTCAGCCGCGCCGGGCGCGAGGAGACAATGGACAATTCCGCCGCCGCGAGCACCGCATTCAGCAGCACCAGGGCGACCACGATGAGAATCTCAAGGAAAGGCATGGCGGGAAAATGGGGCTCCGTCAGTCTCTCCTTATCATCTTTAGCGTGCCATGACAGCTTCGGCGTGACATCCACGCATTGTGATACCGTCGCAGGGGCGGGCTGTTCCAAAATCGGCAGATGTCGTCTATTGGGCGAAGGCGAATCAAGGCCGAGACATGTCGTTCAACACCTTCGGGCACCTCTTCCGCGTCACCACATTCGGCGAAAGCCACGGGCCGGCCATCGGCTGCGTGGTGGACGGCTGCCCGCCCAACCTGCGCTTCACGGTGGAGGAGGTGCAGGCCGCGCTGGACCGGCGCCGGCCGGGCCAGTCCCGCTTCACCACCCAGCGCCGGGAGCCGGACGCGGTGAAGGTGATCTCCGGCGCGCTGGACCATCCCCAGGGCGGGCTCGTCACCACCGGCACGCCCATCGCCCTCCTGATCGAGAACGTGGACCAGCGCTCGAAGGACTATGCCGACATCGCCGGCGCCTACCGGCCGGGCCACGCCGATTTCACCTATGACATCAAGTATGGCATCCGCGACCATCGCGGCGGCGGGCGCTCCTCGGCGCGCGAGACCGCCATGCGGGTGGCCGCCGGCGCCATCGCGGCCAAGGTGCTGCCGGGCGTCACGGTGCGCGGCGCGCTGGTGCAGATCGGCAACATCCCCATCGACCGCGCGCGCTGGGACTGGAACGAGGTGGGCAACAACCCCTTCTTCTGCCCCGACCCCGGCACCGTGCCCCTGTGGAGCGACTATCTCGACGCCATCCGCAAGAAGGGCTCCTCCGTGGGCGCGGTGGTGGAGGTGGTGGCCGAGGGCGTGCCCCCCGGCCTCGGCGCGCCGCTCTACGGCAAGCTCGACGCCGAGCTGGCGAGCGCCCTCATGGGCATCAACGCCGTGAAGGCGGTGGAGATCGGCGAGGGCTTCAACGCCGCCACCCTCACCGGCGAGGAGAATGCCGACGAGATGCGCCGCGGCAACGAGGGCCATCCGCAGTTCCTCTCCAACCACGCCGGCGGCATCCTGGGCGGCATCTCCACCGGGGCGCCCATCGTGGCGCGGTTCGCGGTGAAGCCCACCTCCTCCATCCTCACGCCCCGCCACACGGTGGACCGCTACGGCGAGGAGACGGAGCTGTTCACCAAGGGCCGGCACGACCCCTGCGTGGGCATCCGCGCCGTGCCGGTGGGCGAGGCCATGGTGTGGTGCGTGCTGGCGGACCACCGCCTGCGCCATCGCGGGCAGGTGGGCGAGCCGCCCCTGTGGCCCTTCAACCGCTGACGGCACCGGAAGCGCCGGCCCGCGCGCGGGCGGCGTTGCGCTTCACCGCCACCATGATGGCGGCGTGCACCGCCACCGCCACCGCGAGGCCGAACGCCTGCTGGGCCATGGTGCCCGGCACGGCCGCGATGCCCCACAGTCCGAACGGCACGAACAGCGCCGCCCCCGTGACGAGGCCGGGATTGTAGCTTCTCAGCGCCACCGCCATGCCGATATGGCTGATGCCATTGAGCAGGATGAGATAGACCGCCGCCAGCCCCCAGCCTGGCCCCAGCGCGGCCGCCGCGTAGAGCGCCGCGAGGTTGAGGCCCCACACGCCCGGCAGGTTCACCCACAGCACGTCCGCCACCGTGAGCGCCTCGACCCCGAACACGCGGGTGTTCACGAAGGTGCGGAAGCGGTCGCCCAGGTGCTCCTCCACCTGGTGCAGCATGTAGAGCGGCCCGGCGAGGTAGATGATGCGCTCGGGGCCGCCCGGCAGAACCGGCAGCACCAGCAGCAGCGCGCCGCACATGAACATCGCGCCGGTGACCCAATGGACCGCAAGCCAGTCCTTCATCCCATGCCCCCTCCGCTCCCGTTCTGAGAGTGGCGCGCCTGCCGGGGCGCCGCAAGGGCGCCGGGCGGCAGGGGGTAAATTTCAGCGGTGCTGAATATCTGAAAATTTCATTGTCACTGAAATCGGCGCTGCTATGCTCGCCCCATGAAGCTCGCGGAATGGCTTTCGAGCACCGGCACGAAGCGCAGCGCGTTCGCGCGGCAGGTGGGGTTGTCCCCCGCCAGCGTCACCGCCTTGTGCAACGACGAGAGGGCCTGGATCTCCCGCGAGACGGCCGAGAGGATCGCAGAGGCCACCGGCCACGCGGTGACCCCCAACGATTTCCTCGGTCTTCCCCCGCTCATCCCGCGAGGTTCCCCCGTGACCGACAGCACCCAGTCCCGCGTCCAGGCCGCCATCGAGGCATTCGCCCGTGGCGAGATCATCGTCGTCACCGATGACGACGACCGCGAGAACGAAGGCGATCTCATCCTCGCCGCCTCGCTGGCGACGCCGGAGAAGATGGCCTTCATCATCCGCAACACCTCGGGCATCGTGTGCGCCCCGCTGCCGCCCTCCGAGGCGAAGCGGCTGCGGCTCGACCCCATGGTCTCCAACAACGACGCCCCCCTCGGCACCGCCTTCACCATCTCCATCGACGTGAAGCACGGCACCACCACCGGCATCTCCGCCGAGGAGCGCACCAACACCGTGCGGGCGCTGGCCAACCCCAACATGGGCGCGGCGGATTTCGTGCGGCCGGGCCATGTGTTCCCGCTCATCGCCAAGGAGGGCGGCGTGCTCATGCGCTCCGGCCACACCGAGGCGGCGGTGGACCTGTGCCGCCTCGCCGGGCTGCCGCCGGTGGGCGTCATCTCCGAGCTGGTGAACGACGACGGCACCGTGAAGCGCGGCGCCCAGGTGAGCGAGTTCGCGGACACCCACAAGCTCACCCGCATCTCGGTGGCGGACCTCATCGCCTATCGCCAGGCGCGTGAGAAGCTGGTGACCCGCGCCGCCGAATTCCCGGTGCCCACCTGCGTGGGCGAGCTGCAGGGCTATTCCTACACCACCCCGTTCGACGCGGTGAACCACCTCGCCCTGGTGAAGGGCCGCATCGGCGACGGCGAGAAGGTGCTGGTGCGCCTGCACCGCGCCGACCCCATCAGCGACGCTTTCGGCGGCGGCAAGTCCATTCAGAAGGCGCTGGAGCGCATCGAGGCCGAGGGCCGCGGCGTGCTGGTCTACCTGCGCGACGGCACGGCCGGCGTGCCGCCCTCCGCCCTCGGCGCCGGGGAGATGTCCTCCAGCGAGGCCGAGCGCGACCGCCACTGGCGCGAGGTGGGCCTCGGCGCCCAGATCCTGCGCGATCTCGGCATCGTCTCCATCCGCCTCCTGGCCTCCAAGGCGCGCACCTATGTGGGCCTGGGCGGCTTCGGCATCGAGATCACGGACACCGAAACCCTCGACCAGTGAGCCTCGACCAGTGATCCATGAGGCCCGCCGGCCCGCGCACATGCGGCGCCGACCGGCGGGCCTCAAGCGATTGTGACAATGGCGCGACAGCGCTTTCCTCACCCCCTTACAGCATCCATGCCCATTTGCGCCGCCTCTCCCCCATAAGAAGAGGCGGCTAAGCTCTTTTGCCCCCGGCCGGAAGGTGCCAGCATCATCGCGACCACATGTCGCGGGCGCTGAGGACAGGGAGCGGGGAGATGATGGCGCTGAGGCTCTGGCACGGATCGTGGCTTTTCGCCCTCGCGCTGCTGGCGCCGGGCACCCCGGCGACCGCCGGGAGCACGGGAACCCCGGTGGACCTCGAGCTGGTCCTGGCGGTGGACGTCTCCTATTCCATGGACACCGAGGAGCAGGCGCTCCAGCGCGACGGCTACGCCGCCGCCGTCACCTCCCCCGAGTTCCTCGATGCCCTGCGGCTCGGCCCCCGCGGGCGCATCGCGGTGGCCTATGTGGAATGGGCGGGCGAGAGCGAGCAGCAGGTGGTGGTGAGCTGGCGCGTCATCGACGGGCGCGAGAGCGCCCACGCCTTCGCCGACACGCTGAAGGCGGCGCCCCTGCGCCGGATCTACCGCACCTCCATCTCCGGCGCCCTGCTCTACAGCGCCGACCAGTTCGACCTCAACGGCTTCAACGGCCTGCGCCGGGTCATCGACATTTCCGGCGACGGGGTGAACAACCAGGGCCCGCCGGTGCAGGTGGCGCGCGACTCCGTACTGGAGCGCGGAATCACGGTGAACGGCCTGCCGCTGGTGATGAAGCGCGCCGAGAGCTCCGCCATCGACGTGCCCGAGCTCGACATCTACTATGAGGATTGTGTCATCGGCGGGCCGGGGGCGTTCGTGATCCCGGTGGAGCACATCGCGGAGTTCGCCCGCGCCATCAAGACCAAGCTGGTGCTGGAAGTGGCGGGCGTGGAGCCCTCCGCCGCGCCGGGCCTGGCGGTGCCCGCCTCCGCCCGCGCGCCGCGCGCCTCCTGCACCATCGGCGAGAAGATGTGGCTCGACCACTGGTCGAACTGAGGCGGGGCGGGTCTTCGGAGCCCTTTTCGAGAAAAAGCAGAGGGGTATCTGGATCTGGCAACAGGAACGCGCTGAGTTTACCAGAGGCTCTAGCTTCTCAGAGCTTGGAGCCGTTGGCAAACTCGGCGCAATCCGTCTTTAAATTGATGATCCGCCACCTCATCAAGTCTCATGGAGGTCACACAGACGCCTCACCGCCATGATCACGGCACAATAATTGCACCCTCAGCCGACCAGATGTGTCCAACGGCTCCACGGGCGAACGGACTCGTGTTTCACCCGATGTTTTCGCTCCTGCAGGCGTGGACATCCAGCCACCCGATGGCGAGATTTGGGTTCCGGTTCCTTAAATTATACCAATCAACGAACATTTCGATCGCCTGAGAGAAGTCGCACCAGTGAGAGGACGGCAGCTCCAGACCAAATAGCCCACTCATTTCATGGGTAAAGGTCAAGTCGGCAAATCCCCCCTCCTTTGGCGGATTCACCACCCGAGTAAACGGATTCAAATACTGGTTCACCAACTGAAACCGGTCGTATCCGGCAGCTCGAAGCAAGGCGATGTCGTCTGCACGCGTCGCCTCCAACGAAACAAAACGAGGAATCTCCACAACTTTCAAAAGTTGTTCTGCGAATATCGCATCACCACCTTCGATATCGCACTTTATGTAATATGGAACACCATAATTATCAATTAATTCATTTAATGTTATCGTATCCACAACAACCCTACGAGAAGATCCAACCCCCTTCTCTGCAGCATTTTGGAAAAGACTCCCCCAATCATCCTTTTCGTCGTTCACATAAAATTCTACAGTTTCATTAGATCGATAAAACAACGCCTTATTAACGATATGGAATTTTCCAGAATCCAAGTAATTTTTGTTCAGGCTGGAAGCCAAATCACATAAGCTTTGAACCGCCTCCAGGCCTACGACGTCAAAACCCTTTCTAAGATAAAAATTGCTGTCCAGCCCTTTATGGAGCCCGATATCGAAAATGAGGTCGCGTTTCATGACAAGCGGGTCCGATCCTAACGCAAATTAAAGCGCGCACCACTTATTGTAGATACACATCATATCTACACGCATTGGTATGTGCCACCCGTTAGCATAAAAACATCTTTTGTCAAGCTGCAACCTCAGACGGGATCGCCTATGATAAATTCCGTCCCTGGTGTCCGCCTGAAAAAGGCAAGCGCCGAACTCTGCGCGTGAACGACCGCCACCAGCCAGCATGACGCCGCTCGCGTCGACCGTCGAAGTCCGAGATCGATCAATTACCCAGCCCAAGAATATCTGAATAGATCTCAGGCCCCCTCCAGCAGCGGCACGCCGCGCAGGGCGGCGAGGTCGCGTGCGCCGCAGGCGAAGCAGGCCGCGCGGAGCTGCTCGCGCATGATGGTGAAATGCTCCACCACCGCCCGCGTCGAGGCCACCGCCGCCGGCAGCACCGCCGCCGCCTGCCCCGCGAGGTCCGCGCCGAGACGGATGGCCTTCGCCATGTCCACCCCGTGGCGCACCCCGCCGGAGGCGATGAGCGGCGCCTCGGGGCAGGCCGCCCGCACCCGCCGCACCGCCTCGGCGGTGGGAATGCCCCAGTCGGCGAAGGCGGCGGCCACGGCGGCCGCGCGCCCGCCGGCCCGCGCGCCTTCCACCAGGGCCCAGTTGGTGCCGCCGGCGCCCGCCACGTCCAAGGCGGCGATGCCGCGCGCCACCAGCGCCCGCGCCACGGGGGGCGAGAGGCCGAAGCCCACCTCCTTCACCACCACCGGCACCGGCAGCCCGGCCGCGAGGCGCCCCAAGGCGTCGAGCACGCCGCGCCAGTCGCGGTCGCCCTCGGGCTGCACCGCCTCCTGCAGGGCGTTGAGGTGCACCACCAGGGCATCGGCCCCCACCATCTCCACCGCGCGCAGGGCCTCCTCGCGCCCGTAGCCGCGCGTGAACTGGGCGGCGCCGAGATTGGCCAGCAGAAACACGTCCGGCGCGCGGCGCCGCAGCTCCGGCCCCAGGCCCGCCGCCCCGCCCCGCTCCAGCGCGATGCGCTGCGAGCCGATGCCGAGGGCGATGCCCAGCTCCTGCGCCGCCTCGGCCAGATGGAGGTTGATGCGCTCCGCCCGCGCCGGCCCGCCCGTCATGGCCGAGATCAGCATGGGCGCGGTGAGGCGCCGGCGCAGGAAAACCGTTGCGAGGTCCACCTCGTGGAGCGCCAGCTCCGGCAGCGCGCAATGCTCCAGGCGCACGGCATCGAAGCCGGGGTCGCGCCGGCTCGCGGCGCGGCCGGAGAGCACCACCTCGATATGGTCGCTCTTGCGCCGCCCGGCGTCCTCGGCCGGGGGCGCGGCGGGGTCGGTGGGAAGGGTCATGCGGACCTTGGGGCTCGATGTTGCCGCGCCCGTCGCGAACACGCGGGCACGCGCGAGCCGGCCGGGACGCCGATTCGCAGCGAGCACGGGGGCGCGCGGGCAGACAGCCTGATCCAGCAGCCCCGCACATTCAAGGCCGCCATCGCGCGACCGGCACGCGCGCCGCACATCATAATACCGTCAAACGATGCAGGTTTCACACAGCCGGGCGGCGATGGCGGCAGGCCGGCGCGCCGGCCTCTGGCTTCCGCCGGAAAGGGGTGGTCTAAAGTCGTTCGAGACAGGCCCCGCCGCGGGGGGAGTGATCCCCGGCCGGGGCATGACGGGCGGATGGTGATGACGCACAAGGCAAGCCCCGGCGCGGACGGCGCGCGCTCCCGCACAGGCGAGGAGGAAGCGCCCGCGCGGGAGGAAGCCGACGGCCAGGACGCGTCCCCCGACCACGCGGCGCATGACGACCAGGACACGCCACGCCGCCCGTTGCAGGACCTCTCCTACCTGCGCGCGGTGGTGGACCGGCGGCTCGGCCTGCTGGTGCCGCCGCCCGCCATCCACCCGGCGGCGCTGCACGCGGCCATGCGGCATATCCTGCTGGCGCCCGGCAAGAGGCTGCGCCCCCTGCTCGCCATGGCGGCGGCCCTGCAGCTCGACGCCTCCGAGCACGCGGTGCTCGATTTCGGCTGCGCGCTGGAGATGATCCACGCCGCCTCGCTCATCATGGACGACCTGCCGTGCATGGATGACGCCGCCACGCGCCGCGCCCGGCCCGCCACCCACGTGCAGTTCGGGGAGGATGTGGCGCTGCTGGCGGCCATCGGCCTGCTGGCGCGGGCGTTCGGGGTGGCGGCGGACGCGCCGGGCGTGAGCGCGGAGGCGCGGCTCGGGGCGGTGTCCACCCTCTCTCTCGCGGTGGGCTCGCTCGGCCTCAGCGGCGGCCAGCTCGACGACCTGCGCCCCGCCGCCGGCCGCCCAGTGACGGTGACGGAGGACGTGAACCGCCGCAAGACCGGGGTGCTGTTCTCCGCCGCCACCGAGATCGCCGGCCGGGTCGCCGGGGCGGACGAGGCGCGCCGGGCCGATCTCGCCGCCTTCGCCGCCCATGTGGGCCGCGCCTACCAGATCCTCGACGACATCCTCGATGCCACCGCCTCCGGCGCCGCCCTGGGCAAGGACGTGGGCAAGGATGCCGGCCGGGCCACCGTCATCGCCGCCCTCGGCGCGCCGGCCGCGCGCAGGCTGCTGGACGAGCATCTCGCCAGCGCCGCCGCCGCCTCCCGCCGCATCGGCCCCAACGACCAGGGGCACGAGCCGCTGCGCCTGTTCCTCGCCGCCGCCTTCGGCGAGCTGGCCCCGGCTGGCGCCTGAGAGCGCCGGGAGCGCACCATGAACCCCTCCCACCTGCGCCTCGTGCCGCCGCCGGAGCCGCCCCCGCCAGGGCCACCCCGCGCGGCGGGGGACACGCCGCCGCTCGCCATCTGCGGGCTCGATGCCGGCTATGGACGCGCCGCGGTGCTGCACGGCGTGGACCTGACGGTGCCGGCGGGCTGCGTGAGCGTGCTCATGGGCCCCAACGGGGCCGGCAAGTCCACCCTGGTGCGCGCCATCTGCGGGCGGCTGCCGGCGCGGGCGGGCACGGTCTCCATCTGCGGCCTCGCCGCCGGCACCGCCGCCGCCCGCCGCCTCATCGGCCTCGCCCCACAGGAGATCGCGCTCTACCGCGCCCTCACCATCGCGGAGAACCTCGCCCTGTTCGCGGAGCTGGCGGGCCTCGGGCTCGGCCCGGCGCGGGAGCGGGTGGCTTCCGTGCTGGCCCGCTCCGGCACCGCCGCCCGGCAGGACGAGCGCATCGACCGGCTCTCTGGCGGCTGGCAGCGGCGGGCCAACCTCGCCGCCGCGCTGGTGGGCGCCCCGCGCCTGCTGCTGCTGGACGAGCCCACCACCGGGGTGGACGCCGCCGCCCGCGAGGACCTCGCGGCCCTGGTGCGCGACCTCGCGCAGGACGGGCTCGCGGTGCTGCTCGTCACCCATGATTTCGAGTTCGCGGAGAAGGTGGCCGAGCGCGCCGCCGTGCTCGTGGGCGGGCACATCGTGCTCGAAGGCGCGCTTTGCGATCTGGTGGCGCAGCGCTTCGCCCACCGCCGGGTGGTGGAGCTCTCCTTCGCCGCGCCGCCGCCCCCCCTGCGGCTGGGCGCGCTGGCGGCGCTCGGCCTGGAGGTGGAAGGCGAGCGCGCGCGCGGGCTCATCTCCGATTCACCCCGCGCGGTGGGCGAGCTGCTGGCTCGGCTGGAGGCGCTGGGCCTGCAGCCGCACGCGCTCACCCTGCGGATGCCCGGCCTTTCCGCCCTCTACGCCGCCGTCACCGGCCCGGCGGCGTGATGGGCGCGGTGATGGGCGCCATGGCGCTGACCCTGCTGCGCGACCGCGGCGCGCTGGTGATGACCTTCGTGCTGCCGCCGCTGCTGTTCCTGCTGTTCGCGGCCATCTTCTCCGGCGCGGGGGGCGAGGCGGGCGCGCTGAGGGTGGCCGCCGCGCGCCTCACCGCGGCCCCGGCCGCCGGCACCTTCCTGGAAGCCCTCGCCGCCGTGCCCGATACCACCCTCGACCTGATCGCCGGCGAAGACGCCGAAGCGCAGGTGGAGGCGCGGGTGCGGGAGGGGCGCGCCGATGCCGGCCTGATCGTGCGCGACGACCCCTCCATCGCCACCCAGGCCGCGCCCCTCGTGGTGGTGGCCGATCCCGCGCGGGCGGTGGCCGGCGCGCTGCTGGCGGCGCGCATCCAGGCCCTGCTCACGAACGCGCTGCCGGGCATGGCCCTCTCGCGCGTGGCGGGGCAGCTGCAGGTGCTGGTGGGCCCCTTCACGCCGGTGCAGGCCGAGCGCCTGAAGGCCGCCATCGCCCACGCGCCGGAACTGGTGGCTGCGGGCGGCGCCGAGCTGATGGCCCGCCGCGCGGTGGAGGGAAGCGGGCCGCAGCCGGCCGTGGCCTATTATGCCGGCGCCATCGCGCTGCTGTTCCTGCTGTTCACGGCGGTGCAGGGCGCCGCCAGCCTGGTGGAGGAGCGCCGCTCCGGGGTGTTCGACCGCATCCTCATGAGCGAGGGCGGGGTGCGCGCCTTGGTGGCCGGCAAATTCGCCTTCCTGGTGCTGCAGGGGCTCGCGCTCTCGGCGGTGCTGTTCGCGGTGGCGCAGCTCGCCTATGGGGTGGACGTGAGCAGCCATCTTCCGGGGTGGCTCGCGGTTTCGGCCGCCGCTTCCGCCGCCGCCGCCGGGGTGGCGCTGCCGCTCGCGGCCGCGAGCCACACCCGCCAGCAGGCGCAGACCCTCTCCACCTTCGTGGTGCTGCTGCTCTCGGCGGTGGGCGGCTCCATGGCGCCGCGCTTCCTGATGCCGCAATGGCTGCAGCGGCTGGGCGATCTCACCCCCACCGCCTGGGGCATCGAGGCCTACCAGGACGTGCTGTGGCGCGGTGCGCCGATGGAGGCGCTGCTGCCGGCGCTGGGGGTGCTGCTCGCCACCGGCCTCGGCGGCGCCGTGCTCACCTGGGCGCTGCTCGACCGCGCGGCGCGCATGGCGTGATGCCCGCGCGCCTGTTCAAGCGAGGCGGGAATCTGTTCGCGCAAGGCAAAACGTCGATTCACCTGCCCGGAACGACCACCCCAAGCCGGGACGCGCCGAAGCCGCTCTGCTCCGCCGATCCTCCGCCCGCGCCGGGCGGTTTCAGGCGAATGCCGCGCCGGCGCCGCCCGAAGCCATGAGGGTGGGTGCGGATGGGCGGGTGATGCCGAGGCTCATGCGCGCGGCTCGAAGGCCTTCGGCATGATGTCATCGGCTCCCGGTCCCTGACCGGCACCAGCCATGCTCCACTCCAATGCCATGCCGGCCCGGCCAAAGGCCCTTCGGCGACATTTTGACTTTCGCCATGGCGCCGCCACGCGTCCGCGCCTAAATCTTGCCGATCCGAAGCCGAGGGGCCGAAGCCCGCCGCCATGACCATCCTCCGCGACCTGCTGATCGTGCTCCTCACCGTGGCGGCCATGGAAGGCATCGCCTGGTGGGCGCACAAATACGTCATGCACGGCTTCGGCTGGGGCTGGCACCGCTCCCACCACGAGCCGCGCACCGGCCTGTTCGAGCGCAACGACCTCTACGCTCTGTTCTTCGCCGCCATCGCCATCGGGCTCATCTATATCGGCCGGCATGGCGCCCCGGTGCTGTGGGTGGGGGTGGGGATGACCGCCTACGGCTTCCTCTACTTCGTCGCGCATGACGGCATCGCGCACCAGCGCTGGCCGTTCCGCTGGGTGCCGCGGCGCGGCTACCTCAAGCGCCTGGTGCAGGCGCACCGGCTCCACCACGCGGTGGAGGGCCGGGAAGGCTGCGTCTCCTTCGGCTTTCTCTATGCCCCGCCGGTGCCGGCCCTGAAGGCGAGGCTGAAGGCCTTCCACGGCGGCAGCCTGAAGACACCCGACATCGAATAGAACGCCGGCCCCGGCGGGGCGCCGCAGCCTTTCCCATGCGAGGTCGCTCGCGCAGAGGGACCGGTGCCGCCTGAGCGCGAGCGGCGCAGGCGGCACCGAGCGGCGTCCAATCGCGGCTTTCGCGACCGGACCGCCCCGCCCAGCATCCGCGCATGGCCGATGACCGAAGGAACGAAATCCGGAGCGAATCCAGCAAGGTGCGCGGCGGGATTGCGTCCGGAGCTGCGTTCACACGAAGGCTTGGAACACGCTCGAAGAAGCTGAGCTTGCCGGACACGTGCCTGCGTGACAGGGCGGAGAGCGGCCGATCCCGGCTGCTCCGGCGCGCCGCCAGCGCGCATAGGCTCCCCGCCTCCGGCAGGCTCCCGAGGCCGCACCCCTTTGAATCGGCGGAACCGAGACGCGTGAAAAGCGCATGCCGCGCCGGGCCATTCAGGGTGTTCGCGCTCGCGCGGGGTTCCCGACAACTGTGGCGCCCGGCGGCACATCTCGCGTGACCACGCTCCCGGCGCCGATCACCGCCCCTTCCCCCACGGTCACACCGGGAAGAATGATGGCTCCCCCGCCGATCCAGGCATTGCGGCCGATGCGCACCGGGCGGCCCCACTCGATTCCGGCCGCGCGCTCGGCCGGGTCACGAGGGTGATCGGCGGTCAGGATCTGCACACCGGGGCCGATCTGCGTGCCGTCGGCGATGCTGACCTGCACCACATCCAGGATCACACAACCGAAATTGAGGAACACGCCGGCGCCCAGATGAATGTTGTAGCCATAATCGCAATGGAACGGCGGACGGATCGTCGATCCTGTTCCGACCTCCGCCAGCCGCTCGCGCAGAAGCGCCTCGCGATCCGCCAGGGGCGCGGCGGCCGCGGCGTTGAAACGGTGCATCCATTCCGCGGCGGCCAACTGATCCGCAACGATCTCGGGGTCGCCGGCATGATAGGGCTGGCCCGCCAGCATCTTCTGCTTTTCAGAACGCAGGTTCACATTCGGTCCTCGGTTGCAAAGGGAAGCGGCTCAAACAGAAGGCTGTTCCCTATCCGGAGCGGGCTGGTCCATCGGCTTTCGGCCTTCATACGGAAGCCGATCCTGATCGAGCCTCGTCTTGAACCGGCAACCGGGCCTTGTCCACGGGGCGCGGGATCGGGCCGCTGTTGCCCAATGCGCCGCGTGGCGGGCCGCGCATCGACGCCCGCCACGTGCCGAACGACATGGTCCGGATCTCGCGATCCGCCGCACCATCGCGCGACCGGGCGGAGCCTCGCGGCCCGCGCGCGACCCGCTCCGCGCTACGTCCAGCGGCAGGAGCAGGAAAACGCCCGATGGACGCGATCGCCCTCGCGCGCGCATTGTCGCGCGCCAGGGCGACATCCGGATGATCGACACCACCTGCAGTCACGCTTGCCTGCGGGCCGCGACGGCAGAAGGGGGGCGGACGACCGTTCCCGCGCGATCCCGAGGCCGCCTCGGGCCAGGATCCCTGTCGCTCCTGACGCGTCGGGCTCCCCGCGCGGCTCGATCGCCGGACAGGCCGCACGACGGCCAGATCCCCGCCGCGCGACCGGGTCACCTCGGCAGCACGCTCACGTGCCGGTGCGCATCCCCCCGGATTGCGAGAAGTGCGTTGATGGATGGTCTGAGGTGCGCGCTCACGCGCCGGCGGGCGAATTCATGGATGCCAACCGCATCCGCCGTCTGATCCAGAAGCAGGACATGCCGCAGAAGAGCAACCGGCGCCGTCCCTGCTTCAGCGGCGGCTTTCCCGCGAGCGCGACGTGATCGCGCGCTTCTTCTCCAAGCTGGGGCACCACCGCCGCGTCGCCCCCCGCGACGACAGGCGCGCCGCGAACGTCCCCGTAGCGCTCCAGCACCGTAATGCGCCTTTGGCTCCGCGCATATAAGGCTGCGGCCTGATCCCGCGCCGAAGTCGCGAAGACCGCCGGAACCCGCCAACCTCTGGAAGGCAAGCTTTTCTGGCCGACAAAGCCAGCCGGGATGCGCCTCGATCCAACCCGGCGCAAAGCCGCCCCTGGGGGGCCGCGCCCACCGGCAAGGCAGGACGCCGGCCTTTCAGGAAAACCGCGCCGCCCGGAACCGAGGGGTTCCGGGCGGCGCCAGATCACTCGCCGAACAGCTTGCGCTGCCACCAGCCCGAGCGCGGCTTGGCCGGCGGCTCCGCAGGGGTTTCGGCGGCCGGCTCGGGGGCCGGCTGCTCCGTCGCCTCAGGCGTCGGCACGACTTCCGCGACGGGCTCCGCCTCAGGAGCTGCGGCAGGGGCTTCCGCCGCCTGCTCGGCCACGGGCTCCGCGGGCGGCGCCACCTCGGCCGGCGTGGCGAAGGCCTCCTCGGCCACGACCTGCGTCACCGGGGCCTTCTCGCGCACCGTGGAGCGGCGGCGGCGGGGCGCCGGCTCCGCCTCGGCGGCCGGGGCAGCCACGGGCTCCGGAGCCGGAGCCGGCTCGTCCGCCTTCACCTTGCGGGCCCGCTCACGCACGGGCTCGGCCTCGGCCGGTGCTTCCGTGGCAGGAGCTTCCTCGGACGAGGGGGCAGCGGCGGCAGCCTCCTCATCGGCGCCCTCCTCCGCGATGTCCTCATCTCCCTCCCGCTCGCGGCGGTTGCGGCGACCGCCGCGACGGCCACGGCGGCGACGGCGGCGGTCGGCCGCGTCGTCATCCCCGTTCTCGTCCTCGCCGCGATCTTCTTCGGAGGCGGCCTCTTCCTCGCCCTCGGCCTCATCGGCGGAGGCATCTTCTTCCTCTTCGCCCTCGGCGCCCGGCTCACGGCCGTCCTCGCGCTCACCCGGCCGCCGACGACGGCGACGGCGACGGCGACGGCGGTTGTTGTCGTCGGACTTCTCGGCCGTATCGCCCTCGGCATCCGCCTCGGCGGTTTCCTCGATCTCTTCCTCTTCTTCCTCGATGAAGGCTTCATCGGGAGCGATCGAATCAGGGTGCACCACCGGCGCGGCGCGCGGCGCGGGAGCCGGCGGCACCGCCAGATCGCCCTTGTCGATGAGGAAGGGCTGGTGGCCGGTCACCGTCTCGTCGGCGGCGACGATGAGGGTGACATGGAACCGCTCCTCCAGGTCGCGCAGGTGGGCGCGCTTCTGGTTCAGCACATAGAGCGCCACCTCGGCGCGGGTGCGGGCGATGAGGTTGTGCGAAGCCGCGCGCAGGAGCTGTTCCTCCAGCGCACGCAGGAGCTGGAGCGCGACGGAAGCCGCCGAGCGCACGTGGCCGGTGCCGCCGCAGTGGGGGCACACCTCGATCGAGCTCTCCAGCACGCCGGTGCGGATGCGCTGGCGCGACATTTCCAGCAGGCCGAAATGGGAGATGCGGCCGATCTGGATGCGCGCCCGGTCGTTCTTCAGGCAGTCCTTGAGCTTGCGCTCCACCGCCCGGTTGTTGCGCTTCTCCTCCATATCGATGAAGTCGACGACGATCAGGCCCGCGAGGTCGCGCAGCCGGAGCTGGCGCGCGATCTCCTCGGCGGCCTCCACGTTCGTCTTGAGCGCGGTGTCCTCGATATGGTGCTCGCGGGTGGCGCGGCCCGAGTTCACGTCGATGGAGACGAGGGCTTCCGTCGGGTTGATGACGATGTAGCCGCCGCTCTTGAGCTGCACCACGGGGGAGAACATGGCGTCGAGCTGCTGCTCGACCCCGTAGCGCGCGAAGATGGGCTGGGGCTCGCGATAGGGCAGGACCATCTTGGCATGGCTCGGCATGAGCATGCGCATGAAGTCCTTGGCCTCGGTGTAGCCGTCCTCGCCCGCCACCAGGACTTCGTCGATGTCCTTGTTGTAGAGGTCGCGGATGGCGCGCTTGATGAGCGAGCCCTCTTCATAGACGAGGCTCGGCGCAGCGGAAGACAATGTCAGCTCGCGCACCGTCTCCCACAGGCGCAGGAGATATTCGAAGTCGCGCTTGATCTCGGTCTTGGTGCGGTTGGCACCGGCGGTGCGCAGGATGATGCCCATCCCCTCCGGCACCTCCAGGTCCTGCACCACTTCCTTCAGGCGCTTGCGGTCCACGGCATTGGTGATCTTGCGGGAAATGCCGCCGCCACGGGCGGTGTTGGGCATCAGCACCGAATAGCGGCCGGCGAGGGAGAGGTAGGTGGTCAGAGCCGCGCCCTTGTTGCCGCGCTCCTCCTTCACCACCTGCACGAGCATCACCTGGCGACGGCGGATGACCTCCTGGATCTTGTAGGTGCGGGCGCGCCGCTGGGGCGCGCGCTCGGGCACCTCCTCCAGGGCGTCGTCGTCGGATCCGAGGTGCTCGATTTCCTCTTCTTCGTCGATCTGGTCGACGTCGCCGTCGTCCTCATCTTCCTCGTCGTCATCCTTGTCATCGTCGGAGCGACGGGCCTCGACCGGGGCCTCCTCGTCCTCGGGCAGGATGGGGGCGGGATGCACCTCGCCCTCCTCGGCCTCGTGGCGGCGCTCGGCCTCGTCGGCGTGCGCCTGCTCGGCGGGGGCGGGCAGCGACGTGCCGAGGGCGGACTCGGCGGCCTCCTCCTCGCGCGCCTCCTCCTGCTCCGCCGCTTCGGCGGTGGCGAGAAGGGAGGTTACGGTATCGACATGCCGGGGCGCCTCGGCCTTCGGAGCGGCCTCGGCGAGAGATTCGGACGGAGCGTCGACGGGCGCGACCTCGGACGGGCCTTCGGCAGGCGCCGATTCAGCGGCCGGCTCGGCCTGGGGCGCGGCAGCGTCTGAGGCCACGACATCTTCGGCCGGCGCGGCAGCCACCGGAGCTTCGGAAGCCGAGGCTTCGGAAACCGCCTCCCCCTCCTGCGCGGACGCGGCGGCCTCCGCCTCATCGGCGAGCGCGGTCTCCTCGCTCACGCTGGCATCGGCGCGGGAGCGCTTGGAACGGCCGCGCTCGCGGCGCTTCTCGCGCAGGTCCGCCTCATCCTCGGCAAGGCGCGCGGCGCGCTCCTCTTCCTCGATCAGCGCAAGGCGATCGGCCACCGGGATCTGGTAGTAGTCGGGGTGGATCTCGCTGAAGGCCAGGAAGCCATGGCGGTTGCCGCCATACTCCACGAACGCCGCCTGGAGCGAGGGCTCCACGCGCGTGACCTTCGCCAGATAGATGTTGCCCCGCAGCTGCTTGCGGGATGCGGACTCATAGTCGAACTCTTCGACCCGGTTCCCGCGCACGACCACGACCCGGGTCTCCTCCGGGTGGGTCGCATCGATGAGCATCTTGTTGGCCATGGAATTCTCTCTTCACGGCGCCGGGGCCAAAGCCCCGCCGCAGGCGCCGTGGGGTGTCGCAGGACCCCGCAGGAACGCCGCCGGAACGCCGGATGTGATGACGGAAAGAGGCAGAGGCTCGGTCGCGCCGGGGCGTGTCGTTCACACCCACGGCGTCGGGGCACACTCTGGCGCGGCGAACGCGCCGGTCGTGCGGATAAAGGTCCATGCCCTCGGCTACCCGGTCCTCGATGAAAGGTCCAACCGGCCCCGGCGCCTAGGCTCCGATCCGGCTACGGCACACGCCCGCCCGATTCCCCAGATCGTTCCTCGAAGGCATCTTTCGGGAGGGCTGCCTGAACCGCCGCGCGATACGCCGCCGGCGTCCCGATCCCGGCGCTCCGCGCCCGAGGAGAACGACCTGCGACCAAGGGCGCCGCGCCGAACGAGGAAGCGCGCGCCGCTCAGGACCACGCAGACTTCCAAACCGGCGGAGCACCCGCGGCAGCCGCGGCAGCCGGAGGCCGAAGGGCCTGGTCCGGAACGCGAACTGTGTACCCGTCTTTTGTAGACGCCCTGATCGATGCTTGGCAAGGTTTATGCGTGTGGAGACATTCGGCCTCGGCATCGCGCCCCCGCGCGACAGCTTGCCGACACACCGTCTCCCGGCCGTCGCGAACATGACGTCGCATCAGTCCACCGGGCATCGGCGAGGTGTCAACCAAGGGTTAACGGACCTGCCCCTATCCGTGAAGGGACTGCGGAGCGGCACGCCCTTAGGGGCCGGGTGCCGCCCGGCCGCCGGCACGACGGGATGCGCATGGTCCAGGGCTCTTGGCACATCACAGCTTTTCGATCGGCCGGGCCGGGCGCCGGCGGCCGCTTGATTCGCCGCCTGCTGCCGCCCCTGCTCCTCGCCGGCGCGGTGCTGTGCGGCCCCGCCCGCGCCGCCGAGCCCGGCCCCGCCCGCGCCGCCGAGCCCGGCGCCGCCCAGCCCGACACCGTGGCGGAAGCCGCCGCCGACACCACCGGGAGCATCAGCCGGCCCGCGGAAGCCCCGCGCCCGCCCGTGCTCGCCCGCGACGCCCGCATCGCCGGAGACGACGGGCGCACCCGCCTCGTGCTCGATCTCGACCGGGCGGTGGAGATCCGCACCTTTACCCTCGCCGACCCGTACCGGGTGGTGGTGGACCTCGACGACGTGGTGTTCGCCATGGCACCGGCGCCCGCGCAGCTCCAGCGCGGCATCGTCACCGCCAGCCGCTACGGGGCGCTCGCCCCCGGCAAGGCGCGCATGGTGCTGGACGTCGGCGGCCCGGTGGCCATCGAAAAGGCCTTCATCCTCGACGCCGTGGACGACCAGCCCGCGCGGCTGGTGGTGGACCTGGTGCCCACCGACGCCGCCACCTTCGCCCGCACCCTCGCGAGCGCGGCCCGCCCGCCCGCCGCCGCCGCGCCCACGCCGGTGGCCGCGGCCCCGGCTGGCGACACCCGGCCGGTCATAGTCATCGACCCCGGCCACGGCGGCATCGATTCCGGCACCACCGGCTACAGCGCCTATGCCGAGAAGAACATCGTCCTCGAAATCGGCCGCGCCCTGCGCGACAAGCTGGAGAAGACCGGCGCCTACCGGGTGGTGATGACCCGCGACACGGATACCTTCATCCCCCTCGGGGAACGGGTGCGCATCGCCCGCGCTCACCAGGCCTCCCTCTTCATCTCCCTGCATGCCGACGCCCTCGCCCGCAACGACGGGAAGGCCCGCGGCGCCAGCGTCTACACCCTCTCTGACACCGCGAGCGATGCCGACGCCGCCCGCCTTGCCGAGCAGGAGAACAAGGCCGATCTCATCGCCGGCGTGAACCTCAGCGACGAATCCGATGCGGTGGCCGGGATTCTCGTGGACCTCGCCCAGCGGGAGACCCGCTCCTTCTCCGCCCATTTCGCCCGCGAGCTGGTGCACGGCCTCAAGGGCGTGGCGCGCACCCATCGGGGGGCGCTGAAATCCGCCGGCTTCCGGGTGCTGCGCGCCCATGACGTGCCCTCCGTGCTGGTGGAACTCGGCTACATGTCGAGCAAGGAGGACCTGAAGCTGCTCACCTCCGACGCCTGGCGCGACCAGGTGAGCGACGCCATGGCCGCTGCCATCGGCGATTTCTTCGCCGCGACGCGCGCCGCCGGCCAGACCGCCCGCGCCGAGCCCGGCAAGGCGCGCGACTGACGTAGCGGCACCCACGCCGCGGCTCCCCCTCCCGACCGCGGCGATTCGGCCGGCCGCGCGGTGCGCGCGGTTGCGTTCGTCCGCCGTTCCCCGCCGCCGTCGCGAAGCGGCCATGTTTGCCGGCCATAGGGCAGGCATGCTCGCCTTGCTGCGGTCGAGGCCGGCGCGCGGCTTCGCGCTGTTGTGATGGCGGTGCCGTGCGGGTTCGCCGTGCGCTGCGGCATCTGCCGCTTCGCAGCGGAGGATAATCGCGGTAAGGCGATGTCTCCGCGGTTCCGGTGCGGCGGATGAGACCGGGCGGCGTGCCCTTGCGGCATGCGCGGCAATCATGTGGAGGGGCCCTGCGAGATGAGTCTGTTGCTGCGGTTTCTGGGCTTCCTGTTCGCGCTGTTCTCCCTCGTCCTGCTGGTGGGGGCGGGTGGCGCGACCTATCTCGTGTGGAAGTATTCCAAGGACCTGCCGGACTACACGCAGCTCCAGAACTATGAGCCGCCGGTGATGACCCGCGTGCATGCGGCGGACGGATCTCTGGTGGCCGAATACGCCAAGGAGCGGCGCCTCTACACGCCCATCCAGTCGGTGCCCAAGCTGGTGATCGAGGCGTTCCTCTCGGCCGAGGACAAGAACTTCTACGAGCACGGCGGCGTCGATCCCACCGGCATCTTCCGCGCCGCGTCCTTCTTCCTGCAGAACTACGGCAAGAACGTCCGGCCCCAGGGCGCTTCCACCATCACCCAGCAGGTGGCGAAGAACTTCCTCCTGACCAACGAGGTCTCCGTCGACCGCAAGATCAAGGAAGCGCTCCTGGCGCTGCGCATCGAGCGCGCCTATTCCAAGGACCGCATCCTCGAGCTGTACCTCAACGAGATCTACCTCGGCATGGGCGCCTATGGCATCGCCGCCGCCGCGCTGGTCTATTTCGACAAGTCAGTGGAAGAGCTGAACGTGCAGGAGGTGGCCTATCTCGCCGCCTTGCCCAAGGCGCCCTCCACCTACAATCCCTTCCGCGAGCGCGCCCGCGCCACCGATCGCCGCAACTGGGTGATCGACCGTATGGTGGAGAACGGCTTCGTCTCGCCCGAGGACGGCGACGCGGCCAAGAAGGCCCCGCTGGAAGTGACCCCGCGCCCCTCCGGCGCCCAGATCTTCGCCGCCGAGTATTACGCGGAGGAAGTGCGCCGCCAGATCTTCGAGCGCTACGGCGAGGGCAAGCTCTACGCCGGCGGCCTCTCCGTGCGCACCCCGCTCGACCCCAAGCTTCAGGTGCTCGCCAAGAAGACCCTGTCGGACGGCCTTGTGAGGTTCGACGAGCAGCGCGGCTGGCGCAAGCCCGTCACCCACATCGACATCACCGGCGCCGACTGGGGCGTGAAGCTCGGCGAGGTGAAGGAGTTCGGCGACATCCCCTGGCGCCTCGCGGTGGTGCTGGACGTGAGCAAGGACTCCGCTCGCATCGGCCTGCAGCCGCCACGCACCAAGTCCGGCGCCCGCTCCACCGAGCGCGAGGTGGGCCTCATCACGGCCGACGGCGCCAAGTGGACCCGCCGCCCCATCTCCACCTTCCTGAAGACCGGCGACGTGGTCTATGTGGAGCCCATCGCCGACCGCCAGGGCCAGTACCGCCTGCACCAGATTCCCGCGGTGGAAGGCGCCATGGTGGTGATGGAGCCCACCACCGGCCGCGTGCTCGCCCTCTCCGGCGGCTTCTCCTATGACGAGAGCCAGTTCAACCGCGCCACCCAGGCCATGCGGCAGCCCGGCTCCTCCTTCAAGCCCATCGTCTATTCGGCGGCGCTCGACAACGGCTACACCCCCTCCTCCATCGTGGTGGACGCCCCCTTCGAGCTGGAGCAGGCGGGCCAGGCCACCTGGCGGCCGGAGAACTATTCCGGCAAGTTCTACGGGCCGCAGACCCTGCGCTTCGGCCTGGAGCAGTCGCGCAACGTGATGACCGTGCGGCTCGCCAACGACATCGGCATGCCGATCATCTCCGAATACGCCAAGCGCTTCGGCATCTACGACAACATGCCGCCCATGCTCTCCATGGCGCTCGGCGCCGGCGAGACCACGCTGATGCGCATGGTGGGCGCCTACGCCATGATCGCCAACGGCGGGCGCAAGGTGACGCCTTCGCTCATCGACCGCATCCAGGACCGCTACGGCCACACCATCTACCGCCATGACGAGCGCGAGTGCCGCGACTGCGACGCCGACCACTGGGCGAACCAGCCGGAACCCACGCTCATCGACCGCCGCCCCCAGGTGCTGGACCCCATGACTGCCTACCAGATCACCTCCATGATGGAGGGCGTGATCCAGCACGGCACGGGCACGGCGCTGAAGGAGCTGGGCAAGCCCATCGCGGGCAAGACCGGCACCACCAACGAAGAGAAGGACGCCTGGTTCATCGGCTTCACGCCGGAGATGGTGGTGGGCGTCTATCTCGGCTACGACCGGCCGAAGCCCATGGGCAAGGGCTCCACCGGCGGCCTCATCTCCGCGCCCGTGGTGCGGGACTTCATGAAGGTGGCACTGGCGGAGCGGCCCGCGATTCCCTTCAAGGTGCCGGCCGGCATCAAGCTGGTGCGCATCGACCGCAAGAGCGGCCAGCGGACCGGCTCCGGCGACGGCAACGCCATCCTGGAGGGCTTCAAGCCCGGCACCGCCCCGCCCGACAGCTATTATTCCGCCGACTATTCGAGCAGCTCGCCCAGCGGTGCGCCCGCCGACGGCGGCTCCGGGACCGGCGGCCTCTACTGAGGCCGCCGCGCGGCGAGGGGGTTTTCCTCCACGTCGTGAATTTGCGTCAACATATTGCGTTCATTCACAGAATGCGCGGCTACCCGCCGCGCACGGTAGAATTATGTCGCGACGAAGCTTTGGATAAGCTTGACGGTATCCGCGCGTCCCTCAAAATGGAGATCCACGCCTGCGGGCTTGGACGGCGCACGCGCCGCCCGGCTCGCAACGGGGAACCGCAGGGGGCGGGACATCATGGACGACGAGGTGGCCCAGGATCTTAACCAGCTGGCTTTGAGCCGGTGCCTGGATGCCGTTGTCTTCATAGATGACAAGAACGAGGTCATTTTCTTCAACGACGCAGCCGAGCGGCTCTGGAAAATGCCGCGCGCGGAAGCTCTGGGGAGGAACGTGTCGCAGCTCGTGCCGCTGCAGTGGCGCGGCCAGCACGATGGCTTCATCGAAACCCAGCGCCGGACCGGCGCGGAGCGGATCGTCGGCACCACGCGCGATGTGCCCATAGAGCGGACGGACGGCAGCCTCGCCTGGGGCCAGCTCGCGCTCTCGCGCGCCGACATGGGCGACAAGGTCTTTTACACCGCCTTCGTGCGCGAGATCACCGACGACGTTCGCCGCCGCGAGCAGATGCGCATACTCTCCCTGGTTGCGGAAACGACCGGGCGTGCAGTCATGGTCATGAACGGGCGCTGCGAAGCCGCCTACATTAACCAAGCCTTCTCGGAAATGTTTGGTTACACGGCCACCGAGGTACTGGGGAAACTGCCTTTTTCCCTGCTTTCGAACCACGATACCTCAAATGGGTTAACAGACCGTCTCATTGAGCGCCTAAAACAGTTGCCGGGCTTCACGGAAGAGGTACTATTCTCTGATAGCTCAGGAAAGGGCGTGTGGGTGTCTGCGACCTTCAATCGTGTGATCGACAGCGCGACGGGCGAGATCGCAAACATCGTCGCCGTGCTCGCTGACATCACGCAAATCAAGCAGATCGAGGAACTCCAGCGCGACGTGCTCGCGTCTGTGGTTTCCGACGAGCCGCTCGGCAGTGTCGCCGAGCTGATCTGCCGCAAGGTGGAAGCCATCGCGCCCGGAGTCATCACCTCCATCATCGCCGTGAGCGACGAAGGCCTGCTCCAGCCCATTGCCGGACCGAGCCTCCCGCAGAGCTTCAGCGCCGCGCTGGAGGGCGTGGCCATCGGCCCCAAGGTCGGCACATGCGGCACCGCCGCCTTCCTCGGCGAGCCGGTGCTGGTAGACGACATCGCCACCAGCCCGCTGTGGGAGGATTTCCGCTGGCTGCCGCTGCCGCCGAACCTCGTCGCCTGCTGGTCGGTGCCGGTCAAGCTGCGCTCCGGCAAGGTGGCCGGCACCTTCGCCTTCTATTTCTCCGACCGCCGCGGCCCCACAGCATGGCATGAGCAGATCGTCAACGCGTGCATACACCTGTGCGCGCTTGCCCTGGAGCGGCAGGAATCCAAGCGCCACATCGCACGCCTCGCCTCCATGGATTCGCTCACGGGCCTGCCCAACCGCAGCGAGATCCTGCATCTCATGAGCGACGAGCTGCTGCGGGCGGACGGCCTCAAGCTGCCGCTGGCGCTCCTGTTTCTCGATTTCGACCACTTCAAGGACGTCAACGACACCCTCGGCCACACCACCGGTGACCGTCTGCTGGTGGAAATGTCGCGGCGCCTCAAGGCGCAGCTGCGCACCGGCGACATCGTGGGGCGCATCGGCGGCGACGAGTTCGTCATCCTCATCCACAACTGCCGCGGCGACGAGGCGGCGCGCATCTCCGCCCGCCTGCTCGAATATCTCGCGGCGCCGGTGAACATCGAGGGGCTCAACCTCTCCATGTCGGTGAGCATCGGCATCACCCTGTTCCCGGAGCATGGGCGCGACGCAGAGACCCTGCTGAAGCACGCCGATACCGCCATGTACGAGGCCAAGCGGGAGGGGCGCGGCAAGTTCCGCTTCTTCACCGAGGACCTCAACCAGCGCGTCCAGAACCGGCTGGTGCTGTCGGTGGCGCTGCGCAAGGCGATCCAGAACAAGGCGCTGAAGCAATATTACCAGCCCCAGGTGTGCATCTCCGATGGCTCCCTCCACGGGGTGGAGGCGCTCAGCCGCTGGCATGATCCCGTGCATGGTGACGTCCCCGCGCCACGCTTCATCGCCCTCGCCGAGGAATATGGAATCGTCGACGGCATCGACGAATGGGGCGTGGAGACCGCCTGCGCGCAGATCGCCAAATGGCGTACGGAGGGATTGCCTGTCCCCCATATCTCGGTGAATCTCTCGCCGCTCAGCTTCCGCAGCGGCACCATCGTGGATGTGATTTCCGGCTGCATGCGCCAGCACAATGTCGAGCCCTCGGACCTGCGGGTGGAGATCACCGAGCGGGTGATGATGGACCAGCATCCGAACTCCCTCGCCACCGCGCGCGCCATCGAGGGGCTTGGCGTGCACATCGCCATGGACGATTTCGGAACCGGCTATTCCAGCCTGTCCTCCCTGGCCCGCCTGCCCATCGCCGAGCTGAAGATCGACCGCTCCTTCATGATGAGCCTGGAGCAGGACGAGAACTCCCAGGCGCTGGCCACGGCCGTCATCCGCATCGGCCAGAGCCTCGGCATGTCGGTGGTGGCGGAAGGCGTGGAGACCGAGGCGCAGATGGCACTGCTGCGCGACCTGAAGTGCCACGCGGCCCAGGGCTACCTGTTCGCCCGGCCGCTTTCCACCGAGGATTTCGAGGCCTGGTTCGCCGCCCGGCTCCATCAGAACATCCGCTCCGCCGCCGGCCACGCCTGACCCTGCGCGGCGCCGTCCGCGCCCTCACGCCGCCGGCTCCCTCTTCCTGGGCCGGGCCCGGCAGCGCTTTCCCGCCTGCGCCGTTTACACCCGCGCCCGCCGCCGCTATTTTCCGCGGCCCCATCCGGAGACCATGAAGCCATGCGCGCGGAACTCGCCGCGAAAGTCGACGAGATCAATCAATCCCTGGACCTGCTGCGGTCCCACCTCGACGTGGACCGCTCTCGCCGACGCCTGGCCGAGCTGAACGCCATGGTGGAGGACCCCACACTGTGGGACGAGCCGGACCGGGCACAGAAGATCATGCAGGAGCGCACGACGCTGGAGGACGGGCTCGGCGCCGTCGACCGCGTCGCCCGCGATCTCGCCGACAATATCGAACTGATCGAACTCGGCGAGGCCGAGGGCGACGAAAGCGTCGTGACCGAGGCCGCCGCCGCCCTGGACGGGCTGAAGGTGGAACTGGCCCGGCGCGAGCTCGAATCCCTGCTCTCCGGCGAGGCCGACGCCAACGACAGCTATCTGGAAGTCCACGCCGGCGCCGGCGGCACCGACAGCCAGGACTGGGCGGAGATGCTGCTGCGCATGTACACCCGCTGGGCGGAGCGGCACGGCTTCAAGGTGGAGCTGGTGGACGAATCCGCGGGCGAGCAGGCGGGCCTGAAGTCCGCCACCATCCAGGTGAAGGGCCACAACGCCTACGGCTGGCTGAAGACCGAGGCCGGCGTGCACCGCCTGGTGCGCATCTCGCCGTTCGATTCCAACGCCCGCCGCCAGACCTCCTTCTCCTCGGTGGACGTCTACCCCGTGATCGACGACCGCATCGTGGTGGAGATCAACGAGGCGGACGTGCGGGTGGACACCATGCGCTCCGGCGGCGCCGGCGGCCAGCACGTGAACAAGACCGAATCCGCCGTGCGCCTCACCCACGTGCCCACCGGCATCGCGGTGGTGAGCCAGGGCGACCGCTCCCAGCACAAGAACCGCGCCACCGCGTGGAACATGCTGCGCGCCAAGCTGTACGAGATGGAGCTGAAAAAGCGCGAGGCGGAAGCCGCCGCCGAGCAGGCCGCCAAGACCGACATCGGCTGGGGCCACCAGATCCGCTCCTACGTGCTCCAGCCCTACCAGCTGGTGAAGGACCTGCGCACCGGCGTCACCTCCGGCACCCCGCAGGAGGTGCTGGACGGCGACCTCGATCCCTTCATGCAGGCTGCCCTCGCCCAGCGCGCCTATGGCGGCGGACCCGACAGCGTCGACGACGTGGACTGACGATCCGCGCGCCCGTTTCCACCCTGTTGCCGCTGCGTGCGCATTGACATTTCAAGGCCATGGGCCAAGCTGCGCGGCCTCTGACCGGCGGTGCGGGACGTAGGCGCCCGCTGCGGGAGCGCAACCGCCCCGCGAGCCGGAAGGCACGGTGGGGCCACCACGATGTCCGCATGGAACGCCGCGACGGGGGCCCGGCCCGCGTCTCCTCTCCCAAAGATGCCGCGCGACAGCCTGGGCTGCGCGCTGGATGCGCTCGGCTGCCGGCAGGAGCTGAGCGGTCCCGGCTTCGTCGCCTACCGCCGCACCATGGCTGCCGGAGAAACCCGGCGCGTGGAAACCCCGCCGAGCGGGCGTGGGCTGCTGCTGGGCGTGGCGCTTTCGGCAGGGCACCGGCGCCGCATCATCGCCGGCAAGCGCGCCACCCTCAGCACCTTCGATACCGGGGGCTGCTATCTCCGCCCGTTCTCCGAGCCCTACCGCGCCGACATGGAGAGCGGTTTCGATTTCTGCCTCATCGAGATTTCCCCGAGCGCGCTGGAGCGCACCCTGACCGAGCTTCAGCTTCCGGTGACCGACGGGCTCTATTGCGCGCCGGGCCAGAACGACCCGGTGCTGGCGCACCTCGCCCAGGCGCTGCTGCCGGCGCTGGCGGCGCCCGATTCGGCCACGCCAGTGTTCGCGGACCACGTGATCCTCGCCATGCAGAGCCACGTGGCCCGGCGCTATCACGGCGGCACCGCGCGTGACAGCCGGGCGCGCGGCCTTTCCCATGGCGAGCTGGCGCGGGCGAAGGAGATGCTCGCCTCCGCGCTCGACGGCCAGATCCTCATCGGCGACATCGCGGATGCCTGTGGCGTCTCCCGCGGCGCCTTCATCCGCGGCTTCCGGGCAGCCACGGGCGTCACGCCCTATCACTGGCTGCTGCGCCACCGGGTGGCGCGGGCGCGCGACCTGCTGGTGCAGTCGCCCCTGCCCATCGCCGACGTGGCCGTCGCCTGCGGCTTCTCCGACCAGAGCCACATGACGCGGGTGTTCACGAAGCTCACGGGGGTCACGCCCGGCGCGTGGCGGCGGCGCCAATAGCCCACAACCGGAGTGCTTTTGTCCAAGACCGCCCTCTTTCGTGCAAGACGCCCGGCGGGCGCGGCGCGATAGTCCCGGCGCGACACAAGGACCGCCGGTAGTCACAGCCATGACCGTCCCCTTGGGCCCCCGCGCGCCGGCCCCCGCCGGCCGCGGAAACCAGCCCCCCTGCCTTCCCGGAACCCATGCCCGCTTTGCCGCGTTACGGCGGAGGCGCGGGCCTGCCGCTCCACGCGGTGGGTAAGCGGCGGCCTTCTGAGTGCCCTTTGCCCGTCTGCGGGCATTTTCGGACCCGGCCCGTTCCGGCCTGCGCGCAGGCCGGAGCGGGAACGAGGAGGCGTGTCCCGGCCCCGGCCGGTGCCTGTCATGTGTCGCAAGCTGACCCGTCCATCAACAGGAGAAGTGCCTTGCCCCACGCCGTCGCTGCCCCCGGCGCCCTGCTGCTGTCGCCCAAGGACCACACCCTCGTCATGATCGACTTCCAGTCGCAGATGTCGTTCGCGACCAAGTCCATCGATGCGGTGAATCTGCGCAACAACGCCGCCCTGGTCGCCCATGCGGCGGCCGGCTTCGGCGTCTCCACCATCCTCACCACGGTGGCGGAGAAGAGCTTCTCCGGTCCCATGTTCTCCGAGATCACCGACGCCTTCCCCGGCCAGAAGCTGCTGGACCGCACCTCCATGAACACCTGGGAGGATGCGGCGGTGATCGCCCGCGTGAACGAGATCGGCAAGGGCCGCATCGTGCTCAGCGGCCTGTGGACCAGCGTGTGCATCGTCGGCCCGGCCCTGTCCGCCATCGACCAGGGCTTCGAGGTCTACGTGATCGCGGATGCCTGCGGCGATGTCTCGGAAGAGGCGCACGAGCGCGCCATGGAGCGCATGGTGCAGGCCGGCGCCCGTCCCATGACCTCCCTTCAGTACCTGCTGGAACTCCAGCGCGACTGGGCCCGCACCGAGACCTACGACTTCACCACCGGCGTCGCGAAGAAGCTCGGCGGCGCCTACGGCCTCGGCGTCATCTACGCCAAGACCATGTTCGGCGCGTCCGAGGGCCACTGAGCATGGCACCGGCCGCGTTTCCTCCGGCCGCCGCGCCCGGCGCCACCCGCAGGAGCGTGCTCGGCCTCGGTGCCGGCGCGGCCCTCGCGGCGGCGCTGGGCCTGCCCGCAACGGCCCGCGCCACGGGCGCACCCTCCCCTTCCCCCGTCACAGCCAAGGGAAACTCCCCCATGCCCTTCGTCACCACCAAGGACGGCGTCGACATCTTCTACAAGGACTGGGGCCCGAAGGACGCCCAGCCCATCGTGTTCCACCACGGCTGGCCGCTCTCCGCCGACGACTGGGACGCGCAGATGCTGTTCTTCCTCCAGAACGGCTACCGCGTGGTCGCCCATGACCGGCGCGGCCACGGCCGCTCCACCCAGGTCTCCGACGGCCATGACATGGACCACTACGCCGCCGACGTCTTCACGGTGGTGGAAGCGCTCGACCTCCGGAACGCCGTGCACATCGGCCATTCCACCGGCGGCGGCGAGGTGGCGCGCTACGTGGCGCAGCACGGCCAGCCCTCGGGCCGGGTGGCCAAGGCGGCGCTGGTTTCCGCCGTGCCGCCACTGATGGTGAAGACCGCCGCCAACCCCGGCGGCCTGCCCATCGAGGTGTTCGACGGCTTCCGCGCGGCGCTGGCCGCCAACCGCGCGCAGTTCTTCCTCGATGTGCCCACCGGCCCCTTCTACGGCTTCAACCGGCCGGGCGTGAAGGTGAGCCAGGGCGTCATCGAGAACTGGTGGCGCCAGGGCATGGCGGGCGGCGCCAAGGCCCATTACGACGGCATCAAGGCCTTCTCCGAGACCGACCAGACCGCCGACCTGAAGGCCATCACCGTGCCCACCCTGGTGCTGCACGGCGAGGACGACCAGATCGTGCCCATCGACGATGCCGCCCGGCTCTCCATCAAGCTGCTGAAGAACGGCACGCTGAAGACCTATCCCGGCTTCTCCCACGGCATGCTGACCGTGAACGCCGAGGTCCTCAACCCCGACCTGCTGGCCTTCGTGAAGGCCTGATCCCCCGCGGCGCCGGCCCCCGCCGGCGCCGCCCATCGCACAGCGTGGACGGCATGAAGCTCTATCTCGCCTCGCTCGGGGCCGGCATTCTCGTGGGCATCGTCTACAGCCTCATCAACGTGCGCTCGCCGGCGCCGCCGGTGGTGGCGCTGGTGGGGCTCCTCGGCATTCTCGTGGGCGAGCAGGTGGTGCCGGTGGCGCGCCACCTGCTGCAGGGCGACAGCCTGCGCGCCGCCATCGGCCTCGCCGACTGCGCGGACCACGTGCTCGGCCAGCTTCCCGGCCGCCAGGCGGATGCCGCGCTCCAGCAGGACGCAACGCCCGGGGACGCCCCCGGCGACGACAGGAAGCACCGCTCCTGAGGGCGCGCCTGCCGGCGCGGCCGGCGGCGGTCCCTCGCAGGAGCCAAGGCGGCCCGGCGTTTCAGGGGACGCGGGGCCGCCGCGGCCCCTCACACTTCACACGCGCGAAGGCACGAAGGCATGACCGCTACCGCCGATCTCGTCCTCATCAACGGCAAGGTGACCACCCTCGACCGCTCCAACCCGCAGGCCGAGGCCGTGGCGGTGAAGGACGGCCGCATCCTCCTCGCCGGCACCGCCGCGGACGCCATGGCCCTCGCCGGGCCGCAGACGCGCACCATCGATGCCGGCGGGCGGCGGGTCATTCCCGGCCTCATCGACAGCCACATGCACATCATCCGCGGCGGGCTGAACTACAACATGGAGCTGCGGTGGGACGGCGTGCGCTCGCTGGCCACCGCCATGGAGATGCTGAAGAAGCAGGTGGCGCTCACCCCGCCGCCGCAATGGGTGCGCGTGGTGGGCGGCTTCACCGAGCACCAGTTCGCGGAGAAGCGCCTGCCCACCCTCGAGGAGATCAACGCGATCGCCCCCGACACGCCGGTGTTCATCCTCCACCTCTACGACCGGGCGCTGCTCAACGCGGCGGCCCTGCGGGTGGTGGGCTACACCAGGGACACGCCCAACCCGCCCGGCGGCGAGATCGTGCGCGACAGTGCCGGCAACCCCACGGGCCTGCTCATCGCCGCGCCCAACGCCACTATCCTTTACGCCACCCTGGCCAAGGGCCCGAAGCTGCCGCCCGAATACCAGAAGAATTCCACCCGCCACTTCATGCGCGAGGTGAACCGGCTGGGTGTCACCTCCGTCATCGATGCCGGCGGCGGCTTCCAGAACTATCCGGAAGACTATGCCATCATCGAGGAACTGCACCGCGAGGGGCAGCTCACGGTGCGCATCGCCTACAACCTCTTCACCCAGAAGCCCAAGGAAGAGCTGGCCGACTTCTCGGGCTGGGCGAAGCAGGTGACGCCCGGCACCGGCGACGACCTCTATCGCCACAACGGGGCCGGCGAGATGCTGGTCTATTCCGCCGCCGACTTCGAGGACTTCCAGCAGGCGCGCCCCGACATGCCGCCGAACATGGAGGGCGACCTTGAGCCGGTGGTGCGGCTGCTGGCGGAAAACCGCTGGCCGTTCCGCCTCCACGCCACCTATGACGAGACCATCTCCCGCGCCCTCGATGTGTTCGAGAAGGTGAACGCGGACGTGCCGCTCGCCGGCCTCAACTGGTTCTTCGACCATGCCGAGACCATCACCCCGCGCAACATCGAGCGGGTGGCGGCGCTGGGCGGGGGCATCGCGGTGCAGCACCGCATGGCCTACCAGGGCGAATATTTCGTGGAGCGCTACGGCGCCCGCGCCGCCGAACACGCCCCGCCCATCCGCCGCATGCTGGATGCCGGCCTGAAGGTGGGCGCGGGCACCGATGCCACCCGCGTCGCCTCCTATAATCCCTGGGTCTCCCTGTCCTGGCTGGTGACGGGGCGCACGCTCGGCGGCCTCTCGCTCTATCCCCCGTCCAACCAGCTCAGCCGCGAGGATGCGCTGCGGCTGTGGACCGAGGCCAATACCTGGTTCTCCACCGAAACCGGCAAGAAGGGGCAGATCAAGGCCGGTCAGCTCGCCGACCTGGTGGTGCTCTCCGACGATTACTTCTCCGTTCCCGGCGAGGAGATCCAGGACATCACCGCCGTGCTCACCCTGCTCGGCGGCGTGCCGGTGCACGGCGCGGACGAGTTCAAGCCGCTCGCCCCCCAACTGCCGCCGGCCATGCCGGACTGGTCGCCCGCGCGCACCTTCGCCGGCTACCAGCCGCGCCCGGCGGCGGAGCGGCGCGCCTTCTCCGCCTGCGGCTGCGCCAATGCCTGCACGGTGCACGGCCATGCCCATGCCCAGGCCTGGGGTTCACGCCTGCCGGTGGCGGACGCGCGCTCCTTCTTCGGGGCGCTCGGCTGCGCCTGCTGGGCGGTGTGAGGCCCACCGTGGCGGCGCCGCGCGCACCCTTCCCCGAGCGGCTGGCGCGGAGGCTTCTCGCCCCCGCGCCGGTGCGCGCGATGGCCCTGCTCGCCCTCACCGGCGCCTATCTCCAGGGCGGCATCGCGAAGGCGCTCGACTTCCCCGGCGCGATGGCGGAGATGACCCACTTCGGGCTCGCCCCGGCGGCGCCCATGGCGCTCGCCGTCATAGCCCTGGAGCTCGGCGCCTCGGCGCTCGTGCTCTCGGGGCTCTGGCGCTGGGCGGGCGCGCTGGCGCTGGCCGCATTCACCTGCGCCGCCGCCCTGCTCGCCAACCGTTTCTGGACCCTGGCGGGTGCCGAGCGCATGCTCGCCGCCAACGCTTTCTTCGAGCATCTGGGCCTCGCGGGGGCCTTTGTGCTCGTGGCGTGGCACGACCTGACCCACCCCAAACTGCCCCACCCCAAAAGCGAGGCGCGCGCGTGAGCGATCAGCCGGCAGCCACCCCTTCCTCTCCCCCATCCGGCGCCTTCGCGCCGCTGCGCCGGCGCGTGTTCGCGGTGTTGTGGGCGGCGACCATCCTCGGCAACACCGGCTCCTTCATGCGCGACGTGGCGAGCGCCTGGCTGGTGACGGATCTCTCCGCCTCCCCAGCCGCGGTGGCGGCCATCCAGGCGGCGGCCATGCTGCCGGTGTTCCTGCTCGCCATCCCGGCCGGCGTGCTGTCCGACATCCTGGACCGGCGGCGCTTCCTCATGGTCATCCAGCTCGCCCTGGGCTGCGTGAGCGCGACGCTGGTGGTGCTGTCCGCCTCCGGCCTCGTCACCGTCTGGTCGCTGATCGCCCTCACCTTCCTCGGCGGCGTGGGCGCGGCGCTCACCGCGCCCACCTGGCAGTCCATCGTGCCGGAGCTGGTGCCGCGCGCGGAGATGAAGAGCGCCGTGGCGCTCAACTCGCTGGGCATCAACATCGCCCGCGCCATCGGCCCGGCCACCGGCGGCCTGCTGCTCGCCGCCTTCGGCGCGGCGGTGACCTACGGGGCGGACGTGGCGAGCTATGTCATCGTCATCGCCGCTTTGTGGTGGTGGCGCCGCGCGCCGGGCGCGGAGGACGACCTCTCCGAGCGCTTCACGGGCGCGTTCCGGGCCGGGCTGCGCTATGCGCGCTCCAGCCGCGAGCTGCATGTGGTGCTGCTGCGGGCGGCCTTCTTCTTCTCCTTCGCGAGCGCGGTGTGGGCCCTGCTGCCGCTGGTTTCCCGCAACCTCCTGAAGGGCGACGCCGCCTATTACGGCCTGCTGCTGGGCTCGGTGGGCGCGGGCGCCATCCTGGGCGCGCTGCTGCTCCCGCGCCTGCGCGCGCGGCTGGATGCCGACGGGCTGGTGCTCGCCGCGGGGCTGGTCAGCGCCGCCGCCACCGCCGGCCTCGCTTTGGCCCCGCCCCCGGCGCTGGCGCTGCCCGTGCTGTTGGCCATGGGCGCGGCCTGGATCATCGCACTCACCACCCTCAACGCCACCGCCCAGTCCATCCTGCCCAACTGGGTGCGCGGGAGGGCGCTCGCCGTCTATCTCACGGTGTTCAACGGCACCATGGCGGGCGGTAGCCTGCTGTGGGGCGTGGTGGCGCAGCAGATCGGGCTTTCCGCCGCGCTGGTCGTCGCCGGCGCGGGGCTCGCCCTCACCGGGCTCGCGCTCCACCGGGTGGCGCTGCCGAAGGGCGAGGCGGACCTCACCCCCTCCCTCCACTGGCCCGAGCCGCTGCTGGCGGAGGCCGTGGACAACGACCGCGGCCCGGTGCTCATCGAGATCGAGTACCGGGTGGCGCGGGCGGAGCGGGATGCCTTCCTCTCCGCGCTCCACCATCTTTCGGCGGCCCGCCGGCGCGACGGCGCCTATGCCTGGGGCGTGACCGAGGATTCCGCGGACCCCGAGCTGCTGGTGGAGTGGTTCATGGTGGAATCCTGGGCCGAGCACCTGCGCCAGCACCGCCGCGTCTCCCATGCCGACGCGGACGTGCAGGCCGAGGCCATCCGCTTCCACCGGGGCGAGGCGCCGCCGCGGGTGCGCCACCTCATCGGAGTCGATCGCCCCGCCGGGAGCCGTGGCCCCGCCTAGAGCGCTGTCGCGCGAAGTGGAGACCGGCTCGGGCGCAGAAAACGCGTCAACTCGAGTCCAGGGCGTTTCCCGATTCCACGAAACGGGAAACGCCCTGGACTTGTCTCCCAAATGGGATATTGCCTATTCCTCAATGGGATCAAGACCATCGGCGCTTGATTTCAGAGCCGGATTGTCGCTTACTCCCGGTCATGCTTGATCCCCACCGGAGGCGCGCGGCGTCGCCGCACGGCGAAGTCCCCGCCCGGCCTCCCTCGGCGCCGCCCCGTCGTGGCGCGGGTTTCGCAGACCTGCCCCGCCATGCCCGCCCGCTGCGCCGCTCCGCCCCGGAGCGGGCCGGTGAAAACGTCACACGAAGCGTGTCTTCTACGGCGGCACGGGCGAGGCGCTTGCGCAAGCTCAAGGCTCCGGGGAGGATTCCGCGCTTCCATGCGGCGGTAGCCCCTTCGGGGCGCGACCCATTCCCGCCGCACGCGCGGTGACCCCGCCCAGAGGAGGCCGACCCATGACAGCAGACCTCTCCAAAGCCCCCTCCAGCGCCAGCCTGCGCGCGGAGCTGCTCGACGACGTCTATTCCTCCGGCGACCTGCACGTCCAGATGCCGAAATTCGGCTTCCCCGCGCAGGAGCACGAGCCGCGCCACGTCTTCGCCGCCGTGCGGGACGAGCTGATGCTCGACGGCAACTCGCGCCAGAACCTCGCCACCTTCTGCCAGACCTGGGTGGACCCCGAGATCCAGGACCTCATGGCCTTGTCCATCGACAAGAACATGATCGACAAGGATGAATACCCCCAGACCGCCGAGATCGAGGCGCGCTGCGTGCGCATGCTGGCGGACCTGTGGCGCTCGCCCACCCCGCGCACCACCCTCGGCTGCTCCACCGTGGGCTCATCCGAAGCCGCCATGCTGGGCGGGCTCGCGCTCAAATGGCGCTGGCGCAAGGCGCGCGCGGCCCAGGGCAAGCCGACCGACAAGCCCAATCTCGTCACCGGCCCGGTGCAGATCTGCTGGCACAAGTTCGCCCGCTACTTCGACGTGGAGCTGCGCGAGATCCCGCTGGAGGGCGACCGGCTCATCATGAGCCCGGAGGAAGTGCTGAAGCGGGTGGACGAGAACACCATCGGCGTGGTGCCCACCCTCGGCGTCACCTTCACCTGCCAGTATGAGCCCGTGAAGGCGGTGAGCGACGCCCTCGACCGGCTCCAGAAGGACACCGGGCTCGACATCCCCATCCATGTGGACGGCGCCTCGGGCGGCTTCCTCGCCCCCTTCTGCGCGCCCGACCTCGAATGGGACTTCAGCCTGCCGCGGGTGAAGTCCATCAACTCCTCCGGCCACAAGTTCGGCCTCGCCCCGCTGGGCGTGGGCTGGGTGGTGTGGCGCGAGGCCGGGGACCTGCCCCAGGAGCTGGTGTTCGACGTGAACTACCTGGGCGGCGACATGCCCACCTTCGCGCTGAACTTCTCGCGTCCCGGCGGACAGGTGATCGCGCAATACTACAATTTCATCCGCCTCGGCCGTGAGGGCTACGCCAAGATCCAGAACGCCTGCTACGACACCGCCGAATTTCTCGCCCGCGAGATCGGCGCGCTCGGCCCGTTCGAGATCCTGTTCGACGGCGACCGCAAGGCCGGCATCCCGGCGCTGTGCTGGAAGCTGAAGGACGACAAGGCCGGCATCGGCGGCTACACGCTCTATGATCTCGCCGACCGCCTGCGCTCGCGCGGGTGGCAGGTGCCCGCCTATTCCATGCCTGCGAACCGGCAGGATCTCGTGATCCAGCGCATCCTGGTGCGTCACGGGGTCAGCCGCGACCTCGCCGGGCTGCTGATCGACGACATGAAGCGGGCGCTCGACTATTTCGCCAAGCATCCCGTCACCGCGCCGCTCACCTCCGACGAGGCGAGCGGCTTCAACCACAACTGAGGCGAAATGCTGCGCCGGCGCGACGGTTGACGCGCGCCGGCGCGGCCGGAACACTCTTGAGCACGGCCGTGCCCGCGGGAGATCGCTCCAGGCGCGGCAGAATCGCGATAGTCACTTGATGACGGGAGCCAGCATGTTCGCCGACCGCGCCTCCGAAAGCCGTTCCTGCCCGCCGGCCCTGGCCCTGGCGCTGTTCGCCGCATTCCTCGCCTTGGCGCTGCTCACGCCCCATGGCGGAGTGGATGCGGTGGTCGCCTGCACCGCGCTGCTCTACCGGGACAACAAGGGCGGCGCCTATGCCGGCCGCTCCATGGAGCTGCCCATGGAGCTGCCCTACCTGCTCTCCTACGTGCCCGCCGGCCGCAAGGTCGCCTCCAATGTGCCCGGCCGGGCGGAGCTGGATTTCGAGACGCGCCATGCCATCATCGGCATCACCGTGCCCAATGGCACGGTGGAGGACCTCAAGCTGGTGGAGGGCATGAACGAGAAGGGCCTCTCCTTCAGCGTGCTCGCCTTCCCCAGCGCCGATGGCCCGGCCGCGAGCTTCCAGATGACCCGCGCCGCGCTGGCCGCCATCGACCTCGGCATGTGGACCCTGGGCCTGTTCGAGACGGCGGCGGAGGTGAAGGCCGCGCTCGCCGCCCAGCCGGTGCTGCTCACCGCACTGGCGCCGCTGCACGGGGCGCGCACGCCCTTCCACTTCATCGTTCATGACCGCACCGGCGCCTCCCTCGTCATCGAGTTCGCGGACGGGCGGCAGAACGTCTACGACAATCCCATCGGGGTGATGACCAACGGGCCGGACTTCCCCTGGCACCTCACCAACATGAACAACTACTCCTTCCTGACCAACCTCGACCGGTCGGAAGGCAGCTTCGGGTCGCTCAAGGTGCGCCAGCCCGATTCGGGCATCGCCACGGCGGGGCTTCCCGCCTCCAACACCGCCGTCGGGCGGTTCGTGCGCGCGGCCTATTATGCGCAATATGCGGAGCGCGCCGCGCCCGAGGCGGCGCTCTCCACCCTCGCGCACGTCATGAACAATTTCGACCGGCCGAAGGGCATCACCATCGATCCGCGCGGCGCGGGAGACCTGGAGGTGGAGGGCGCGGAACCGGAGGGAGAGGGCGAGTACACCACCGAATATACCTCGTGGATTTCGCTCGCCGACCTCGCCGGTGGCCGCTTCCTGGTGCGCACCTACGCCGGGATGAACTATGTGGGGCTCGATTTCGCCAGCCTGAAAGCCGCCACCGAGGTGAAACTAATGCCCCTCGCCGCCGCCGGCCTCGCCCCCGCGTCGGACCTCAGCGCCACGCTGCTCGCGGCCAAGGCGGGCTGAGGGGGCTCGGAAAGGTGGAAGGCGTCGAGCGCGTGCGGCGCGCATTGGCAGCGGCGGGGCATGAGGACACCATTCTCGCCTTCGCGGAGGGCACACACAGCGCCGCCGATGCCGCCGCGGCGGTGGGGTGCGCCCTGGCCCAGATCGCCAAGTCCATCGTCTTCCGCGCTGGGGAAGAGGCGGTTCTGGTCATCGCCTCCGGCGCGAACCGCATCGACCGCAGGAAGGTTGCCGCCGCCACGGGTCTCGCGGTGAAGCCGGCCGATCCGCAATGGGTGGCCGGGCGCACCGGCTTTCCCGTGGGCGGCGTCTCCCCGGTAGGCCACGCGCACCCGCCCGTCGTGCTGATCGACACGGACCTGCTCGCGCTCGATCCCCTGTGGGCGGCCGCGGGCTCGCCGCAGCATGTCTTCCGCACCTCCACCGCGAAGCTGGTGGAGATCACCGGCGGGCAGTTGGCGGACGTGCGCCAGGAGTAATGCCCGAGGCTCGTGAGCTGTCCTCACGGGTTTTGGTGTAGCCCACGCGGCGTTGGAGAGAGGCCCGCGGCACCGGCGAAAACCGGCTCAACCTGCGCCGGGCGCGGCGGCGGCGCCCCACCCGGATCAGGACCCCAGCTTCCCGCGGGCGCGGGGCCTCAGATGCCCAGGTCGAGCCCGAAGGTCTGCGCCAGCAGCACGCCATTCAGCCCCAGCACCAGCACGCTGCCGCCGATGGCGAGCACGTTGGTGAGGGTGCTGTTGGCGAACTCGCCCATCAGGTTACGGCGGCGGGTGAACATCACCAGCGCGATCATGGGCACCGGCAGCGCGATGGAAAGCACCACCTGGCTCAGCACCAGGGCATAGGTGGTGTCCACCCCCATGGCCACCACCACGAACGCCGGCACCATGGTGACGAGCCGACGCACCAGCAGTGGGATGCGGAAGCCCACGAAGCCCTGCATGATCATCTGCCCGGCCATGGTGCCCACCACCGAGCTCGACACGCCGGAAGCGATGAGCGACACGAGGAAGATGCCCGCCGCCCCTGCGCCCAGAAGGGGCGTCAGCGTGTGGTAGGCGGTCTCGATCTCCGCCACCTCGGAATGGCCGAGGTGGAAGGCGCTCGCGGCCATGATGACCATGGCCATGTTCACGAGGCCCGCCACCGAGAGCGCCAGCATCACCTCTCGATTCGAAAAGCGCACCAGCAGGCGGCGCTGGGCGACATTCTCGGGCGTGATGCGGTTCTGCGTCAGCCCCGAGTGCAGGTAGAGGGCGTGGGGCATCACGGTGGCGCCGATGATGCCCACCGCGATCATGAGGGCCTGGCCGTCGGGCATCTGCGGGCGCACCGCGCCGACCAGCGCCGCGCCCCAGTCCACCGGCGCGATGAACAGCTCCGCCAGGTAGCACAGGCCGATCAGCCCCACGAGGCCGCCGATGATGAGCTCCATGGGCCGGAAGCCCTGCCGCTCGAACAGCAGGATGCCATAGGTGACCACGGCCGTGATGCCCATGCCGACGAGCAGCGGCAGGCCCAGCAGCAGCGAGAGGCCGATGGCGCCGCCGAGGAACTCGGCGAGGTCGGTGGCCATGGCCGCCACCTCGCTCACCGCCCACATCACCCACACCATGGGCCTGGGCAGCTCCGAGCGGCAAAGCTCCGCCAGGTTGCGCCCCGTGACGATGCCCAGCTTGGCCGAGAGGGCCTGGAACAGCATGGCCACGAGGTTCGCCGCCACCACCACCCACAGCAGCGCATAGCCGTAATGGGCGCCGGCCTGGATGTTGGTCGCGAAGTTGCCGGGGTCCATGTAGGCGATGGAGGCGATCACCGCCGGCCCCATGAACAGCAGCGTGCCGCCCCGCCGCCGGCCCGAAAGGACCTCGGCGATGGCGGCGCTGGTGCGCGCGGAGACGGAGCTGCCCTCCCCTACGGGAGCAAGCGGCAGCGTCGATGGCGGTACCGGCGCGGAAGACAACGGCGAAAAGGGCATGGGGCGGGCCCGTGTTGCAGATGCTCTATAATGTAGCCATGGCTACATTCATTGCAATGGCCTTTTTCGAAGACGCAGCGCGGGGGCGGCGCCGGTGGACGGCGAACCGGCCGCGGTTGCAAAGCCCCACCCCGAACCGATAATGGGAATGACTTCCGGCTCCGGCCCGTCATGCGGCGGGCCGCGGCGGCGGGCGGGTGCCACCCGGCCGGGGCCACCATGGGGGAGCGATTGACTGCCGAACAAAAAGGCGCCAGCCGGAGCGAGCCCGCCCCCCTCGACATCCACGCCGCCGAGGCGGACGAGGTGCTGCGCTTCAACCGGGCGCGGACCGCCCGCTCGGCCGAGATCCTCGAAGACTATACCGAGCTCATCGCCGATCTCCTGGCCGCCCACGGCGAGGCGCGGGTGACGGACATCGCCCGCCGCCTGGGCGTCACACACCCCACGGCCACCAAGGCCATCGCCCGGCTGAAGCGGGAGGGGCTCGTGACCTCCCGCCCCTATCGCGGCGTCTTCCTCACGGAGGAAGGCGCGGCCATGGCGGAGCGCGTGCGGGCGCGCCACCGGCTGGTGGTGGATTTCCTGCTGGCGGTGGGCGTGCCCCGCGAAGCCGCGGAGGCCGACGCCGAGGGCATGGAGCACTACGTCTCCGAGAAGACCCTGACCGCCTTCCGCCGCTTCCTCGCCTCGCGGGGCTGAACCGCCGGAGCGGGCGGCACGCAAGGCTTACGGGCGTGCACGGATGAAGGCGCGCACGCCGGCGGGTCCATCGCTTCGCGGAAAATCGAATCCGGGATGCCGGTTTTCATGAAACGCCCGGCGGGCGCATCAGGCGGGAGCGGCCTATTCTTCGGCATCCTGGCACAGCCATGCTCGGCCATGCCCCCGGCATCGGGAGAACGCCCCGAGGGATGATCGCCCCCCCGCGGAAATGGAGGAAGCCCCTCAGCGGCTCGCCCTCAATGCGGGCCGCCGGCCCCTTCACGCTTCTCGTCGAGGGCGGAAAGCAGGGATTCGCTCAAAGCGTGAAGCGAGAAATGCGCCTCCGCGTAGCGTACCTGACGTCGAGACTGCTCCAGCCACGCCGCGTCATCGCCCATGAGATGGAGGATGCCGGCGGCGAGACGCTGCGGATCGTCGTCGATGGGGCAGATGTCGCCGAGACCCTGAAGACCCTCCGCGCCGATGGACGTCGTCACCAGCGGCAAGCCGACGCTCATCGCCTCCACGGTCTTGCTCTTGATGCCGCTGCCGAAGCGCAGGGGGATGATGGCCACCCGCGCATCGAGATAGTGGCGGTGGAGCTGCTCCGCGCTCACCCAGCCGGTGACCTCCACGTGCCGTCCGGCCAGCGCCCGAACCTCGGCGGAAGGGTGCGAGCCGACGAGCTGCAGGTGGACGTGAGGCATCTTCGCCCACACCAGGGGCATCACCCCCTGGACGAGGAACTTCGCGGCATCGATGTTCGGCGGATGCGCGAACCCCGCGACGAACAGCACGGTGCTGCCTTCCGGCGGCGCTTCCCTCTCCTCGAACGCCTCGAAGAAATAGGGCACGATCGTTCGCGCGCGAATGCTCGGCGATTCGGCGGCGACCACATCCGTCTCGAGCACGGACGGGTAGATCACGTTGTCGAAGCGCCGCCAGAGGTTCCGTTCGCGCGCCTCCATCTGCTTCGAATCCTCGAGCAGCGCGGCGTCTTCCGTCACCTCCGCCTGCCGCCGCATGCGCAGGAAGTGCAGGTCGTGCCCGTAATAGCTGAGACGCGCGAGCGTGTGGCTGACGAGAGGGCCGATGACATCCATGGCCACGTTCGGCCGGCTGACGAGGACATGATCCAGCGCGTGGCCGTTGAGCGCGATCCAGTTCTCGAAACTGCCGCTCCAGCGGCTGTCGATGACCTCGATGCCCAGATCCTGCAGCGGCGGCGTATAGTCCGGGGAATACACGCGGTTCTGCGGCCAGAACTTCACCACCCAGCCTTCCGAGCACAGGGCCTGCAGGAAGGCCATGATGGTGCGCGAGCCGGCATCCTTGTCCGGCTCGGGCACGTAATGGTCCACCACCAGGATGACCGGCCGGTGCCGCGCCCGGTCCCGCGCCCGCAGAACATCCTTGGGATCGGCCATGTGATCGCGCTGGAGAACCGCCTTCCACCTCTCGCGGAGCCGCTCGGTGTTGGCGACCTGATAGGCCTTGATGCCGCTGCCCACATCGGTGCCGTGGCTCTTGCCCTCGAAATGGACCACGACGGAGCGCGGCTCGTAGACGACCCTGAGCCCGGCCTCGCGGATGCGGAAGGCGAGATCGGAATCCTCGCAATAGGCCGGCACATAGGCCTCATCGAACCCGCCCAGCGCCTCGAACAGCGGCGCGCGCACCATGATCGCCGCGCCGGAGATGTAATCCGCCTCGCGGCGATAATTGTATTCCGGCCTGGACGGGTCGCCGCCACGCCCGTAGTTCCACGCGGAGCCATCGGACCAGATGATGCCGCCGGCCTCCTGCAGCGAGCCATCCGGATAGATCAGCTTGGAGCCGGCCATGCCGACCGTCGCGTCGCCTTCCAGGACATCGACGAGCGCATCGATGGCGCCGGGCTGCAGCTGCGTGTCGTTGTTCAGGAAAAACAGATATTTGCCCCGGCTTTCCCGAGCCGCCGCGTTGCAGGTGAGCAGGAACCCCTGGTTAGCCGGATTGCGGATGACGCGCACGCCCTCGAACGCCCCCTGCAGGCGGGCGGCATCGTCTCCGGGATAGGCATCGTCCATGACGATGACCTCGAACGGTGCAGCGGGCGGATGGGCGGCGAGCGAGGCGACGCAGCCGATGGTGTAGTCCACCTGGCCGTAAGTGGGAATGATGATGGACACCACCGGCTCGGCGGCGCCCTGCAGGCGCAGGGGCAGGCGCGGCACCACAGCCAGCGGCGGCGCCTTCTGGCCGGGAACGTCCGGATGCGGCGCCGGCCAGTGCTCCAGGCGTCCGCAGGCGAGATCCCACTCGCGCTGGTAGCGGGCCGACCGGCGCTTGTCCAGCGAACGGCGGAGGCTGTCGCGGCTACGCTTCGGCAGCGCCGGACGGAACAGGAGAACGAAGCGCAGGGCGGTGCGCTGCACCCCGCGCCACAGCGGGCGCCAGGGGTGGGAATTGGCGGACCACAGCTCCTTGACGAACCGGTCGCCCACCGCTGTCATGCCCGCGATGCGCTGCTCCGCACGGGAGAGCGCATCCTCGTAATGGGAGGTCGTGCGCGCGATGCGCTGCTCCGCCTGGGCGAGGGCGTCGTCCTCGGAGAATGCGCCGCTCGGCGCATCGGTGCGGGCCGAGGGCGCGCCGGCGGCCCCGCGCCCCTTCGCCCAAGAGCGGATCGCGCCGGCGAGGCGGTCCTTGCCGGCGGAGCCGGAACGATCGAAATGGGCGAGGATGCGCTCCAGCGCCTCGGGCCGAAGGGGCCACGGCGCGGAAGCCAGGGCCCGCCACGGCAGCGGCGGCCACGTGAGAGCGCGCCCCAGCGCATCATGAAGCTTGCGGCCCGAAATGGCATTCGCGGCGGCGGCAGCCGGAAGCCCGACCTCCTCCGCGAACTGCCGCAGCTCCGGTGAAGGGTCGGAAGCCGTCTCGCCCCAGAAGGCGAAGGGCACCCCATAGGCCGCGGCGACGACCGCCGCCGGCAGGCAGCCACAAAGCACGAAGGCGGCGGACGAAAGGGAATCGATGAAGGCCTCGATGCCCCCCGCCCCGCCGGAGACATCCGCCCGCAGGACCAGATCGGCCCCCGAGAGGGCACACAGCTGCGGATCGGTGCGCCCGTCGCCCGGGCGCGGCACGCACAGGATACGCCCGGCATAGCGCGCATCGGCGACGGGCCGGTAGAGCGCCGGCAGGAGCAGGCCCGCCTCCCCCGCCGAGAACCGGCCCTCGCCCTCCGGGAGAGAACGGTGGGAAAACAGCTTTTCCAGCAGATAAGCCTCAAGAACGCCGCCGGTACGCCCGGCTCCCGCGCCATCGCGCCTGGAAACGGTTGCCTCGCCGCAAGTGTCGCTGTTTTTGCTCAATGCAAAATCCGCCTGCTGGGACCGTGGACCTCGCGGAGCTGTCATGGATGCAGCAGCCAGCAGTTCGCGCAGAACGTGTTCATGAAAGTCTCGCCACTTTCGCTACTCCGCCCTTACCACACGTTCCACCCCGCTGTCAGCGACAAAGACACAGGTCCGGGACTCCGAATCAAGGAGGAGGTCTGCCGCGTCGATGACGAAGGTAAGATGACGAGCACCGCTCTGGACATAATCGACCCGCGCCATGAAAGATGGGCTATTGGGACTTCGACGCAATCGATTGTCCGCGGGAGGTCCACGGGGTTTCGTTGACGGGCGCGAGGGCGAATATTTCCCGCCGGGATGGGGCTATTCGCACTGCACAATACATGGACCGCCCTCGATATGACCTTTTTGCCTCGGCTCATCTTGAGGTCGGGGCGGGCCGATGCGGGCGCGAAGGCAAGAGGCGCTCCGGCTTTTCCGAGAATTGGCCGGCGCGATCCCCAGAAAACACGAGCGGGAGGCCGGAAATCCGCAAGGAGGCCGCCGGCCAAAACCGGCCTATCGCGCGGTGGCGAGCAGCCCCTCCACGTCCAGGTGGGCCTCCAGATGCACGGCCAGGGCGTCCAGGGTCGCCTCCACGCCCGTGCCGTAGCGCACGGACGCGGCGGCGCCGAGATCGGCCAGCACGGCGGCGCGAAACGCGTCGTCGCGGAACATGCCATGAAGGTAACTGCCAACCACCCGCCCATCGGCGCTGACGGCGCCCTCCGCTGCGGCGCCGACATAAGCGAAGGGGCGCGCGCAATCGGGCCCCTGCGTGCGGCCGATGTGGATCTCATAGCCGTGGAACGCCCGGCCCGAAGCCGCATGGACGGCCTCCACCTCGATGAGGCGCTTGTCCGGCGTCATCACGGTCTCGACCTCCAGCAGGCCGAGGCCAGGGTCGCTGCCAGCCCGGCCCTCGATTCCCTCCGGATCGGCGATGGTGCGGCCAAGCATCTGGTAGCCGCCGCAAATGCCCAGCACGCGGCCGCCCCGACGGCGGTGGGCGGCAAGGTCCACATCCCACCCCTGCGCCCGCAGGAAGACGAGATCGCCGCGGGTGGACTTGGTGCCGGGCACGATCACGAGGTCCGCATCGCCGGGAATGGCCCGGCCGGGGCCCAGCATGGTGAGGCGCAGGCCCGGCTCCTGCGCCAGCGGGTCGAGATCGTCGAAATTGGCGATGCGCGAGAGCACGAGGCACACCACGTGCGGCCCGCCCGCCCGCCGCGGGGCGCCGATATCCAGCGCGTCCTCCGCCGGCAGCCTCCAGGCATCGGGAAACCAGGGGCAGACCCCGAAGCCGCGCCAGCCGGTCGCGGCCGCGATCAGGGCGTAGCCGTCGTCGAACAGGCGCGGGTCGCCACGGAACTTGTTGACGAGAAAGCCGGCCACCAGGGCCGCATCCTCCGGGTCGATCACCGCCCTGGTGCCGACGATCTGGGCGATCACGCCGCCGCGGTCGATGTCGCCCGCCAGGATGACCGGCACATCGGCCGCCCGCGCGAAGCCCATGTTGGCGATATCCCCCTTGCGCAGGTTCACCTCCGCCGGGCTGCCCGCGCCCTCCACGATGACGAGGTCATGGGCGGTGGAAAGGCGGCGGAAGCTCTCCACCACGGTGCCCAGGAGCTGCGGCTTGAGCTTGAAATACGCCCCCGCCCGCGCGGTGGCGAGGCGCCGCCCCTGCACGATGACCTGCGCGCCCACGTCGCTCTCGGGCTTGAGCAGCACCGGGTTCATGTCGGTGTGGGGGGAAAGGCCGCAGGCCAGCGCCTGCAGCGCCTGGGCACGGCCGATCTCGCCGCCGTCGGCGGTCACCGCCGCGTTGTTCGACATGTTCTGCGGCTTGAAAGGCGCGACGGAGAGCCCGCGCCGCCGCGCCGCCCGGCACAGGCCGGCCACGAGAAGGGACTTGCCGACATTGCTGCCGGTGCCCTGGAGCATGATCGCGCGCGCCATGGGATCAGGCCGGGTAGAACAGGAGGGAGAGGATGTAGCCCTTCGGCAGCGCCAGCCCCGGCGGGGCGTCGAGGCCATGGGCCAGCACCTCCGGCAGGAGGTGGGTGTGGGGCCCCTCCGGCGATCGCCCCTCGGGCGGGGGAATGGGGGCATCCACCTCCGCCCGAAGACAGGGCGCTTCCACCACCCGCACCGGGCTCTCCGCCAGCACGGCGCCGCCGATGCGCGCGAGGCATTCGGGCCAGGGCGCGCCGCAATGGTCGGCGACGCGCGAGGCGAGCCCGGCGGAGCAGCGGATGGAGAAGCGCGCCGCCCGGCGCCCGAGGCCGAGGTCGAAGCGCATCCCCCCGCCATCGCGGGCGAGCAGCGCCTCCGTGTCCGGGCCGAGGGCGGTGAGCGCGCGCGGGCCTTCGGGGCCCACCCGTCCCGCCGGCACCGCCAGGGCGATGAGCGGCGCGGCACCGGCCCGCGTCATCTCGAACGCGGCCAGATGCGGGGGCGCCTCAAGGCGGAGCGCCGCGCGGGCCGTGCGCAGGGTCAGCGTCGCACCCGCGCGCCGCGCCTCGAACGCCTCCCCCGGCGCGCGCAGCACCTCCGCCACGGCGCCGTGCACACCCGCGACGAAGGTGCCCTGCGCCTCGGTGAAGCGGCGCTCCACCTCGTCCAGCAGCGCCTCCCCCCGCCAGGGGAGCCGCCGCACCGCGAGGCCGAGCGCGGCGGCGCGTGCCGGCAGCGCGCGCCAGACGCGGTCGCGGGTCGCCTCGTCGGCGGAGCCCCAGATGGCGATCTCATCGCGGGTGCGGGCGCAGCCGGTGCACAGGCCGCGCGCCTCGTCCATGGCGCAGGCGCCGATGCAGGGGCTGGCCGGGCGCACCTTCTCCACGGCATTCATCAGAACTCGATCCCCGCCTGGGCCTTCACGCCGTCGCGGAAGGGATGCTTCACGAGCGTCATCTCTGTCACGAGATCGGCGGCCGCGACCAGCTCCGGCCGCGCGTTGCGGCCGGTGAGGCAGACGTGGGTCATGGGCGGCTTCCGCGTGAGGAGAAAATCCACCACCTCGGCAATGTCGAGATAGTCGTAACGCAGGGCGATGTTGATCTCGTCCAGAAGCACGAAGCGGATTTCAGGGTCAAGGATCTGCTCCTGGGCGATGCGCCATCCGTTGCGGGCGGCGGCCACGTCGCGCTCGCGGTCCTGGGTCTCCCAGGTAAAGCCCTCTCCCGAGACGAAGAAGCGGCACTCCTGCGCGAACCGCTCGCGCAGCAGGGTCTTCTCGCCGGTATCCCGGTCGCCCTTGATGAACTGCACCACCGCGCAGGGCATGCCGTGGGCGATGCAGCGCAGGACCATGCCGAAGCCGGAGGAGGACTTGCCCTTGCCCGCCCCCGTGTGGACGATGACGAGCCCCTTCTCCTGCGTCTTCGTCTTCATCAACTCGTCCCGCGCCGCCTTGACGACCTTCATCTTGGCGTTGTGGCGGGCGGTCAGGTCTTCCATCTCAGTTCCTTCGCGCTTGACAGGGCGGGCCGTTCGGGCACATTCCCCCGACGCTGGTGTCTGTGTAAACAGATGAAAAGGGAATGCGCCAGGCCGCTCCGATCAGGAGCACGGCCCAAGCGCAGCCGCCCCCGCGACCGTGACCGGAGAGGTCGCCCGACGCCACTGGTTTCGCCACCGGGAAGGCAGGGCGCCCGACAGAGGGCCGAAAGGCGCCTCTGACTTCCGCAAGCCGGGAGACCTGCCAGCCCAAACCGACGAAGCCGGCGGGGTGCACCGGTGTCGGGAGGGCTGCGCGCGCACCCGCCCGCCATGAGAATCCCCCTGTGCCATCACCATGTGGGACCAAGGGCGCCATGGCCAACCTCGAAAAGCTACCCGTCACCGTCATCACGGGCTTTCTCGGCTCGGGCAAGACCACGCTCATCTCCCACCTGATGCGCAACGCGGGGGGGCGGCGCCTCGCGGTGGTGGTCAACGAGTTCGGCGACGTGGGCGTGGACGGGGAGATCCTGAAGGGCTGCGCCCTGCCCGACTGCCCGGCGGAGAACATCATCGAGCTCGCCAACGGCTGCATCTGCTGCACCGTGGCCGATGACTTCATCCCCACCATCGAGGCGCTGATGGCGCTCGATCCCCGGCCCGAGCACATCCTGATCGAGACCTCCGGCCTTGCCCTGCCCAAGCCGCTCGTGAAGGCCTTCGACTGGCCGGACATCCGCTCCAGGATCACCGTGGACGGCGTCATTGCCCTCGCCGACGCGGAAGCCGTGGCGGCCGGCCGCTTCGCGCCCGACACGGCGGCCGTGGACCGCCAGCGCCAGGCGGACGCGAGCATCGACCACGAGACCCCGCTCAGCGAGGTGTTCGAGGACCAGATCGCCTGCGCCGACATCGTCCTGCTCACCAAGGCCGACCTCGCCGGCCCGGAGGGCGTGGCCAAGGCGAAGGCGATCATTCACGCAGAGGCGCCGCGCCCCCTGCCCGTCATCGAGGTGGTGGACGGCGCCGTGGACCCGCGCGTGATCCTCGGCCTCGGCGCCGCCGCCGAGGATGACCTCGACGCCCGCCCGAGCCACCATGACGACGCCTCCGACCACCACCACGACGATTTCGACAGCGTGGTCATCGACATCCCCGAGCTGGCCGACCCCGCCGAGCTGGCGGCGCGGATCACCGAGCTGGCGGCACGGCGGAACATCCTCCGGGTGAAGGGCCATGCGGCGGTGGCCGGCAAGCCCATGCGCCTCCTGGTCCAGGCGGTGGGCGCGCGGGTGCGCCACCAGTACGACCGGCCGTGGGGACCGCAGGAGCGGCGCCGGGGCCGGCTCGTGGTCATCGCCGAGCATGACGACGTGGATGCCGACGCCATCCGTGCCATCCTCGCGCCGCGGGCCGAGGCCGCCGAATAGGCCATGCACGTCGTCTTCCGCGAAAGCCACGGCCTCGACGAGACCGAGACGCCCGCCGATCTCGGCCAGAGCCCGGCCGAGCTGGTGGTGCTGTCCTTCTCCGATTCCGATCTCGGCGCCTTCGCGGCCGGCTGGCGGCGCGGCGGCGGGCGCGAGGGGGGCATGCCCTCCCTGCGGCTCGCCAACATCGCCGCGCTGCGGCACCCGCTCTCCGTGGACACCTATGTGGAGCGCACCCTTTCCGGCGCGCGGGGCATCCTCGTCCGGCTCATCGGCGGCCTGCCCTATTGGCCCTACGGCGTGAGCCAGGTCGAGGCGCTGGCGCGCGCCAGGGGCATCGCGCTCGCGGTGCTGCCGGCGGACGGACGGCCCGACGCACGGCTCGACGCCGTCTCCACCGTGCCGGGATCGACGCTGGAGCGGCTGGCGGCGCTGTGCGACGCGGGCGGCGCGGTCGCGGCCCAGGCGGCGCTGGCGCAGATGGCGCTGGCCGCCGGCCTCTATGCCCCGCCGGTGCCGGGCGCGAAGACGCTGCCGCCCTACGGCGCCTGGACGCCCGAGGACGGCGTGCGCGCGCCGGAACCGGCCATCGGCGGCGACGGCGCGCCGCTGGCGCTCGTGGTGTTCTACCGCTCCTACCTCGTGGCGGCCGACACGGCGCCTGTGGAGGCACTGTTCTCGGCCCTGCGGCAACGCGGCTTCCGTGTGCTGGGCCTGTTCGCGCCCTCGCTGAAGGCGACCGGCGCGGCGGAATGGCTCGCCCGGCAGGTGGCCACGCTCGCGCCGGCAGCCATCGTGAACGCCACCGCCTTCTCGGGCCGGCAGGAAAACAAGGGGCAGGAGGGCGGCGCCTCGCCGCTCGACGCGGCGGGCGTACCGGTGTTCCAGGTGGCGCTCGCGACCTCGACCATCGAGGCCTGGAGCGCCGCCGCGCGCGGACTCTCGCCGGCGGACCTCGCCATGCATGTGGTGCTGCCGGAGGTGGACGGGCGCATCTTCGCCGGGGTCGCCTCGTTTAAGGCGCCGGCGGAGCGCGACCCGCAGCTCGAATACGCGCGGGCGGTCCACGCCCCCCATCCCGGCCGCGTCGCCGCCATCGCCGACCGCGTGGCCGCCTGGGCGCGGCTGGCGGCGCGGCCGGCGCATGCCCGGCGCCCAGCCCTGGTGCTCTCCACCTATCCGGGCCGCGCCTGGAACATGGCCCATGCGGTGGGCCTCGATCCCCTGGCCTCGGCCGAGGCGATGCTCGCCGACCTCGCGGCTGAGGGATACGACGCGGCGCCGGGCGAGCCCCTCGCCCGCGCCCTCGCGGAAGGGCGCATTTACTGGCCGCGCGATGCCTATGAGGCGGCGCTCGGCAGCCTGCCGGAAACGCTGCGCGCGGAGCTGCACACGGCGTGGGGCGCGCCGCAGGACGACCCGGACATGACCCCCCAAGGCTTCGCCTTCTCCGCTGTCCGGCGGGGCAAGGCCATCGTCGCCCTGCAACCCGAGCGCGGCCTTCCGGTGCGGCGGGATGGCGACTATCACGACCTCTCCCGCGTGCCGCGCCACGCTTATGTCGCCTTCTACCTGTGGCTGCGCGCGGAGGCGGACGCCCTCGTCCACATCGGCGCCCACGGCACGCTGGAATGGCTGCCCGGCAAGGCGGTGGCGCTCAGCGCGGCGTGCTGGCCGGAGGCGCTGGCGGGCGCCCTGCCCGTCATCTACCCCTTCATCGTCAACGATCCCGGCGAGGCGGCGCAGGCCAAGCGCCGCATCGGCGCGGTGACGCTCGGCCATGTTCCCCCGCCGCTGCGGCCCTCCGGCGCCCCGGCCCGCCTCGCGCGGCTGGAGGCGCTGCTCGACGAATTCTCCAACGCCGACGGGCTCGACCCGAAGCGGCGCGCCCGCCTCGTCCGCGACATCCGGGACGAGGCCCAGGCCCTGGGCGTGGAGCGCGACCTGGGTATCGAAGCCGGCCTGCCCCCGCACGAGGCCGTGACACGGATCGACCGCTTCGTCTGCGACGTCAAGGAGAGCCAGTTCGGCGACGGCCTCCACGTCTTCGGCCGCGCCCCCGCGGCGCCCGGCGCCTTCGATGCGCGCGCCTCGGCGGCGGCGGAGCGGCGCGCCTTCCTCGACGCGCTCGACGGCCGGCGCATCGCGCCCGGCCCCTCCGGCTCGCCCTATCGCGGCCGGGCGGACGTGCTGCCCACGGGGCGCAACCTCTACACCACCGATCCGCGCGCGGTGCCCACCCGCGCGGCCTATGCCCAGGGCGTGCGGCTCGCCGGGGAGCTGGTGCGCCGGCACATGCAGGACGAGGGCGACTGGCCGCGCGCCCTCATCGTCGATCTGTGGGGCTCGGCCACCATGCGCACGGCGGGCGAGGAATTCGCCATGGCGCTCGCCCTCATGGGCGTGCGGCCGGTGTGGGACGCGGGATCGGAGCGGGTCGCCGGCATCGAGGTGCTGCCCGTCGCCGAGCTGGAGCGGCCGCGCGTCGACGTGACGCTGCGCATCTCCGGCCTCTTCCGCGACGTGTTCCCCACCCTCTCCGCGCTGTTCCAGCAGGCGGTGCGCGCGCTCGCCGCGCGCGAGGGCGAGCAGGAGTGGAACCCCTATGCGGGCCGGCCGGAGCCGCGCGTCTACGGCCCCGCCCCCGGCGGCTTCGGGCTCGGCATGGGCGGCGCGCTGCAGGATTATTCGGCGGACGGCCGCCGCGCGGCGGGCGAGGCCTGGCTCGCCGCCAGCGCCTTCGCCCACGACGGGGCCGAGGCCACCCGCGACGAGGCAGGCCTGCGCGCGCGCGTGGCGCGGGCCGACGCCTTCGTGCATCTCCAGGACCTGCCGGAAACCGACCTTCTCCTCGCCGAGGACTATGCGGCGCACGAGGCCGGCTTCGCCGCGGCGCGGGACCTCGCGGGCGGCGGCGGCGCGCTCTACCACCTCGACAACACCGATCCCGCCCGCCCGCGCGCCCGCGCCCTGGCGGAGGAAATCGCCCGCGTGGTGCGCGCCCGCGCCGCCCATCCCGGCTGGATCGCGGGCATGCGCCGGCACGGCTTCCGCGGTGCGGCGGAAATCGCCGCCACGCTGGAGAACATGGCCGCCTTCGCCCATCTGGCCGGGGCGGTGCCGGCCCATCTCTTCGATCTCTATTGGGACTCGACCCTGGGCGATGCCGAGGTTTGCGCCTTCCTGGAGGAGGCGAACCCGGAAGCCCATGCGGCCATGCGCGCGCGCTTCGCCGCCCTCCATGCGGCGGGGCTGTGGCGCTCACGCCGCAACTCCGTGCTCGCAGCGCTGGGAACGGTGGAATGAGCGCGCCCGACATCAAGGGCTGGTGCCCCGGTGCCCATCGCCCCATGGCGTCCGGCGACGGGCTGGTGGCGCGGGTCCGCCCGCCGCTGGGTGAGCTGACGCCGGAGCAGGCGCTTGGACTCGCGGACCTGGCGGAGGGCCACGGAAACAGCTTTCTGGAACTGACGAGCCGCGCCAACGTGCAATTGCGCGGCGTCACGGCGGCAGGCCACCCGGCAGTGCTGGAGACCCTGGCGCGCCTCGGCCTGCTGGATGCGGCCCCGGAAGCTGAGGGCCGGCGCAACATCGTGACCGATCCGTTCCGGCCGCTCGGGGCGGACGACATCCAGGCGCGCTGCGCCCGCGCGCTCGCGCATGGCCTCGCCGCGCCGGAATTCGGCGCCCTGCCCTCCAAGTTCGGCTTCGTGGTGGATGCCGGGCCGCGCCGGCGGCTCGCCGGCATCAGCGGCGACATCCGCATCGAGGCGGCGGGCGCGCGGCTCCTGGTGCGGGCGGACGGCATGGCGCGCGGACGCACGGCGGCGGATGACGGAGAGGCGGTCCGCGCGGCGCTGGATCTCGCCCGCTGGTTCCTCGCCTCGGGCGGGGTTGGGGCGGACGGGCGCGGCCGCATGCGCGGGTACCTCAAAGCCGGGGCGGCGCTTCCCCCCGCATTCGCCGGCGAGGCGCGCCCCAATCCCGAGGCGCCGACGCCGCGCCCCGGCCCCGTGGCCACGGAGCTTGGCGCCGGGCTCAACGTGGCGGTGGCCTTCGGCCAGCTCCGGGCGCCGGACCTGCGCCGCCTCGCCGGCAGCGGCGCCAGCGTGCTGCGCGTCACGCCCTACCGCATGCTCCACCTGCCGGACGTGCGCGGCATCGGCCCCGTGGGCGACGCCCCGGACCTGATCCTCGCGCCGGACGATCCTCTCCTCGCCGTCATCGCCTGCACCGGGGCGCCGGGGTGTCCGCAGGCCGGCGTGGCGACCCGCGCGCTCGCCCGCGCCCTCGCGCCCCTGGTGCCGCGCGGCGCCATGCTGCACGTCTCCGGCTGCGCCAAGGGCTGCGCCCTCCCCGGCCGCGCCGACATTACCCTGGTGGGGCGCGACGGCGCCTTCGACCTCATCACCCATGGAGCACCCTGGGACGAGCCCGCGCGCCGCGGAATCGCCCCCGAAGCGGTGCCCGAGATCATCGGCGGCTGACACATGCCCTATGACTACGAAACCGACGGCGCGGCCATCTATGCCCGCTCCTTCGCCATCATCCGGGCGGAGGCGGACCTCGCGCGCTTCACCCCCGAAGAGGAGCAGGTGGCGGTGCGCATGATCCACGCCGCCGGCATGGTGGGCCTGGAAGCGCACATCCGCTTCTCCCCCGGCGTGGTGGCCGCCGCGCGCGCCGCGCTGGAGGCCGGCGCGCCCATCCTGTGCGATGCGCGCATGGTGGGCGAGGGCATCACGCGCACCCGCCTGCCGGCGGCCAATCCGGTGATCTGCACGCTCCACGAGCCGGAGGTCCACGCCCTCGCGGCGCGCCTGCGCACCACCCGCTCGGCGGCGGCGCTGGAGCTGTGGCGGCCCCGCCTCGAAGGCGCGGTGGTCGCCATCGGCAACGCGCCCACCGCCCTCTTCCACCTGCTGGAAATGCTGGAGGACCCCGCCTGCCCGCGGCCGGCGGCCATCATTGGCTGCCCGGTGGGCTTCGTCGGCGCGCGGGAATCGAAGGAGGCGTTGTGGGCGGCCCGCCCCGCACCCTGCCTGGTGGTGGAGGGCCGCCTCGGCGGCAGCGCCATCACGGTGGCCGCCGTCAACGCCATCGCGAGCCGCGCGGAATGAGCGCCGGCACCGTCTATGGCGTGGGGCTCGGCCCCGGCGATCCCGAGCTGATGAGCGTGCGCGCCGACCGGCTGGTGCGGGGCGCGGCCCATGTGGCCTATTTCCGCAAGGCGGGCCTCGCCGGCCGGGCGCGCGGCATCGTCGAGGGCATGGTGCGCCCCGATGCGCGCGAGCATCCGATGGACTATCCCATCACCACTGAGATCCCGTTCGCCGATCCGCGCTATAACGCGCTCCTCTCGGGCTTCTATGCCGAGGCGAGCGCGCATCTGTGCGCCCTGGCGGAAGGCGGGGAGGACGTGGTGGTGCTGTGCGAGGGCGATCCCTTCTTCTACGGCTCCTTCATGCACCTGCACGCCCGCCTGAAGGCGCATGTGCCGGTCGAGGTGGTGCCGGCCATCACCGGCATGTCGGCGGCCTGGACCGCCACCGGCGCGCCCGTGACCTGGGGCGACGACGTGCTCACCGTGCTCGCGGGCACCCTGCCGGAGGCCGAGCTGGCCCGCCGCATGGCGGAGGCCGACGCGCTGGTGGTGATGAAGATCGGCCGGAACCTCGGCCGCGTGCGCCGCGCCCTCGCCGCCGCCGGCATGGCGGAACGCGCCATCCTGGTGGAATACGCCAGCATGAGCGGCGAGCGCGTGACCCCCCTCGGCGCGGTGGAAGGCGAGGCCGCGCCCTATTTCTCCATCATCGTCGTCCACGGGCGGGGGCGGCGGCCATGAACGGGCAGCGGCCCGGCGGGCAGGGATCATGAACGCAGCGCAGACCATGGGCGGACCCGCAGGCGCGGGGGGCGGCTGGCTCGTCATCGCCGGGCTCGGCCCCGGCGATGACGCCCTCGTCACCCCCGAGGTGACGGCGGCGCTCGATGCCGCGACCGACATCGTGGGCTACATCCCCTACGTGCGCCGCGTGGCGCCGCGCGCCGGGCTGCGCCTGCACGAAAGCGACAACCGCGTGGAGATCGAGCGCGCGCGCCACGCTTTGGCGCTTGCCGCCGGCGGGAGCCGCGTGGTGGTGGTCTCCTCCGGCGATCCCGGCGTGTTCGCCATGGCCTCGGCGGTGTTCGAGGCGCTGGAACAGGGCGATCCGGCCTGGCGCGCGCTCGACATCCGCGTGCTGCCGGGCGTCACCGCCATGCTGGCCGCCGCCGCCCGCATCGGCGCGCCGCTGGGGCACGATTTCTGTGCCATCAACCTCTCCGACAACCTGAAGCCCTGGAGCCTGATCGAGCGGCGCCTCCGGCTGGCGGTGGAGGGTGATTTCGCGCTGGCGCTCTACAATCCGCGCTCCAGCGCCCGGCCCGAGGGCTTCGCGCGGGTGCTCGACCTGCTGCGCGCGGCCTGCGCGCCCTCCCGGATCGTCATCTTCGCCCGCGCCGTCACCACGCCGGAGGAAGAGATCCGCGTCGTGCCCCTGGCGCAGGCGCGCCCGGAGATGGCGGACATGCGCACCGTGGTGCTGGTGGGCTCCTCCGCCACCCGGCTCATCGCGCGCGCGGGACGCCCGCTGGTCTACACGCCGAGGGCGGTGCCGGCATGAGCGACCCAGTCGAGCACCGCCTCCACGCTTTCCGCCCGGGCCTGCGCCCGCGACGGCGGGCGGTCGATCATGATGACCGGAAGCCCCAGCGCCCGCGCGGCCGCGATCTTCGCATAGGCCCCCGTGCCGCCCGAATTCTTCGAGACCACGAGGTCGATGCGGTGCGCCTCCATCAGCCTCTGGTCCGCCTCCGCGCTGAAGGGCCCGCGATCCACCACCACATGGTGGTCGGGGAAGGGGAAGGGCGCCTTGGGCGGCTCCACCAGCCGCAGCAGGTAGAAGTGCTGGGGATTGGGCGCGAATTCCTGCAGGTGCATACGGCCGACGGCGAGCATCACCCGCGCCGCGGGCCGCGCCAGCGCCGCGACGGCGGCGGGAATGTCCGCCACGCGGAGCCAGCGGTCGCCCGCCACGGCGCTCCAGGGCGCGCGGGTGAGCACCACCAGCGGCACGCCCGTCTCGGCGCAGGCCGCCGCCGCATGGGCGCTCATCTGCGCGGCGAAGGGGTGGGTGGCGTCCACCACATGGGTGATGCGGTTTTCGCGCAGATAGGCCGAGAGCCCCTCCACCCCGCCGAAGCCGCCGATCCGCTGCGGCAGCGGCTGCTCGGGCAGGCGCTCCACCCGCCCGGCGAAGGAGACGGTGCCCGAAAGTCCCGCCCCGGCCACCGCGCGTGCGAGCGCCGCCGCCTCGGTCGTTCCGGCCAGGATCAGGAGGTTGGGACGCATGGCTGAGGTTCCTTGGCTCACGATCATCGGGCTCGGCGAAAATGGACCGGAGGGGCTGCCACCCGCAAGCCGCGCCGCGCTCGACGCCGCCGAGGTGGTGATGGGCCCCCCGCGCCACCTCTCCCTGCTGCCGGACCTGAAGGCCGAGCGCATCGCCTGGCCGGTGCCCTTCAATGACGGCCTGTCCTTGCTGCGCGCCCTGCGGGGGCGGACGGTGGCGGTGCTGGCCTCCGGCGATCCCTTCTGGTTCGGCGCCGGCAGCGTCATCGCCCGCGCCTTCGCGCCCGGCGAGTGGCGCGCCCTGCCCGGCCCCTCGGCCTTCTCCCTCGCCGCCGCCCGTCTGGGCTGGCCGCTGGAGCGCACCGCCTGCCTGGGCCTCCACGCCGCGCCCCTCGCGCGGCTACGCCCCCATCTCGCGCCCGGCGCCCGCGCCCTGGTGCTGCTGCGCGACGGCGCGGCGGTGGGCGAGCTTGCCGCCTATCTGCGCGCGCAGGGCTTCGGCGCCAGCCGCCTGCACGTGATGGAGGCGCTGGGCGGCCCGCGCGAGCGGGTGAGCGAGGCCAGCGCCGATGCTCTCCCTTCCGAGGGCTTCACGCACCCGGTCTGCGTCGGCGTGGAGGTGGCGGGCGCTGGCGCCGTGGTGACACGCGCCTCGGGCATCGCCGACGACTTCTTCGACACTGACGGGCAGATCACCAAGCGCCCGGTGCGAGCGCTGACCCTCTCGGCCCTGGCGCCGCGGCCCGGCGAGCTGTTGTGGGACATCGGCTGCGGCTCGGGCTCCATTGCCATCGAGTGGCTGCTGAGCCATCCGCGGATGGAGGCGATCGGCATCGAGGTGCTGCCCGGCCGCGCCGCCCGCATCCGCGCCAACGCCGCGCGGCTGGGGATGGACCGGCTGCAGGTGGTGGAGGGCGCGGCGCCGGAGGTGCTGGAGGGCCTGCCCCCGCCCCAGGCGGTGTTCATCGGCGGCGGCCTCGACGCGGCGCTGCTGGCGGCCCTGGAAGCGCGCCTGCCACCCGGAACGCGCCTCGTCGCCAATGCGGTGACACTCGAATCCGAGGCGGCGCTGACGCTGGCCCAGGCGCGCCTGGGGGGCGAGCTGCTGCGCATCGCTTTGGCGCAGGCCGCGCCCCTGGGCGAGCGGCGCGGCTGGAAGGCCGCCTATCCGGTGGTGCAATGGCGGGCGGTGCTGTGAGGGGAGAGGCGCAATGAGCGTGCATTTCATCGGCGCCGGCCCCGGCGCGCCGGATCTTCTCACCCTGCGCGGGCGCGATCTCATCGCCGCCTGCCCGGTTTGCCTCTATGCCGGCTCGCTGGTGCCCGAGGCGGTGCTGGCCCATTGCCCGCCGGGCGCGAGGATCATCAACACCGCGCCCCTCGACCTCGATGCCATCGTGGCCGAGATGGCCCGCGCCCACGCGGCGGGGGAGGATGTGGCGCGGCTGCATTCCGGGGATCTTTCGGTGTGGTCCGCCATGGGCGAGCAGATCCGGCGGATCGAGGCGCTCGGCATTCCCTATACGGTGACGCCGGGGGTGCCCGCCTTCGCGGCGGCGGCGGCGGCGCTGGGGGCGGAGCTGACGCTGCCGGGGATCGCCCAGTCGGTGGTGCTCACGCGCACGCCCGGCCGCGCCTCCGCCATGCCGGAGGGCGAGACGCTGGCCGCCTTCGCCGCCACCGGCGCGACCCTCGCCATCCACCTCTCGATCCAGAACATCGCCCAGGTGACGGCCGATCTGGCCCCCCATTACGGGCCCGACTGCCCGGTGGCCGTGGTCTACCGGGCGAGCTGGCCGGACCAGCGGATCATCCGCGCGACCCTCGCCACCATCGAAGCCGCGCTGGGCGGCGGCATCGCCCGCACCGCGCTCATCCTGGTGGGGCCGGCGCTGGCCGCGCGGGGCTTCGCGGAAAGCCGCCTCTACGCGACCGACTACGACCGCCGCTATCGCCCCCAATCCGCCGGCAGCGCCTGGGCCGAATGGACGCCGGACGATGAGTGACGCCCACCACCAGGGCCTGCCGCCGGGCCTCCTCGTCTCCGCGCCCTCCTCGGGCACGGGCAAGACCACGGTGATGCTCGGCCTGCTGCGCGCGCTCGCGGAGGACGGGCTCGCCGTGCAGCCCTTCAAGTCGGGGCCGGACTATATCGACCCCGGCTTCCACCACGCCGCCTGCGGCCGCGCCTCCTTCAACCTCGACACCTGGGCCATGGACGGCGCGCTGTTCGGCGCCATCGCGGCGCGGGCGCGGGGGGCGGACCTGTGCCTCGCCGAGGGCTCCATGGGCCTGCACGATGCCGTCGCGACACGCGGCCTCACGGGCTTCGGGGCGAGCGCGGAGACGGCGCAGGCCATGGGCTGGCCGGTGATCCTGGTGCTGGACGTGGGCGGGCAGGCCCAGTCGGCCGCCGCCACCGCGCTCGGCTTCCGCGCCTATGCGCCGGAGGTGCCGTTCGCGGGGGTGATCCTGAACCGGGTGGCGAGCCCGCGACACGAGCGCCTCGTGCGGCTCGGCATGGCGCGCACCGGCCTCACGGTGCTGGGCGCCCTGCCCCGCCGAGGCGATCTCACGCTGCCCGAGCGGCATCTCGGCCTCATCCAGGCGGCAGAGCACCCCGATCTCGAAGCCGCCATCGCGCGCTACGCCGCCTTCCTGCGCGCCCACGCGGACCTTCCCGCCATCAGGGCCGCCGCTCGCGCAGCCACAAGGCCGGCGCCCGGTCCCCTGTCCAGTCCCCTGCCCTCCCCGCCGGCCCAGCGCATCGCCCTGGCGCGGGACACCGCCTTCTCCTTCGCCTACCCGCACCTCCTCGAGGGGTGGCGGGCGGCGGGGGCGGAAATCCTGCCCTTCTCGCCGCTCGCGGACGAGCCGCCCGATCCCACGGCGGACCTGGTGTGGCTCCCCGGCGGCTATCCCGAGCTTCACGCCGGGCGCATCGCCGCCGCCGCGCGCTTCCTGGAAGGGCTGCGCCACCACGCGCGGACCCGGCCGGTTCACGGAGAGTGCGGCGGATACATGGTGCTCGGCGCCGCGCTCATCGACAAGGAGGGCACGCGCCACGCCATGGCGGGGCTGCTCGGGCTCGTCACCAGCTATGAGGCGCGCAAGCTCCATCTCGGCTACCGCCGGGCGGAGCTGCTGGCGCCGATGCCGGGGCTCGCGGCAGGCGCCATCCTGCGCGGCCACGAATTCCACTATTCGAGCATCCTCGCGCAGCCCGACGCGCCGCTCGCCCGCGTCGCCGACGCCGACGGCGCCGCCGTGGCCGAGACCGGCTCGCGCCGCGGGCCCGTGAGCGGAACCTTCTTCCACCTGATCGCACAGGAGCGCCCGTGAGCGGCTTCGTCAGCTTCGTCGGCTCCGGCCCCGGTGACCCCGAGCTTCTCACCCTCAAGGCCGCGGACCGCCTGAAGCGGGCCGACGCGGTGCTGTTCGACGACCTTTCGGCGGGGCCCATCCTCGCCCTCGCCCGGCCCGGCGCCGATCTGGTGGGCGTGGGCAAGCGCGCCGGGCGCCCCTCCCCCCGCCAGGATCACGTGAGCCGGCTGCTGGTGGATTATGCGCGCGCCGGCGGGCGGGTGGTGCGCCTGAAATCCGGCGACGGCGGGCTGTTCGGCCGCCTGGAGGAGGAACTGCTGGCGGTGCGGGCGGCGGGCATCACCCACGAGATCGTGCCCGGCGTGCCCTCGCCCTGCGCGGCGGCCGCCGCCTGCGGCATTCCGCTGACGCGGCGCCTCACCGCGCGGCGCGTGCAGTTCGTGACCGGGCACGATGCGGACGGCGGGCTGCCGGAGGATATCGACCTCGCGGCGCTGGCCGATCCCAGGGCCTGCACGGTGGTGTTCATGGGCCAGCGCACCTTCCCGGCCCTCGCGGCGGCGCTGCTGGCGCGCGGCCTGCCGGGCGACACGCCTGCCCTTCTGGCGGAGGCGGTGGGCACGCCGGAGCAGGCGCTCCAGCGCCTCACGGTGGCCATCCTGGCGAAGCGCCTCGCCGGCGCGGTGAGCCCCAGGCCCGCGCTCATCGTCTACGGCCCGCTCGCGGAACTGGGAGTGGGCTTTGACTGAGCTCTGGCTGATCGGCATCGGCACCGGCAATCCGGACCACGTGACACGCGAGGCTCAGAGGGCCCTGCGCGCGGCCGCCCTAGTACTCGTGCCCCGCAAGGGACCGGACAAGGCCGACCTCGCGGACCTGCGCCGCGCCATCCTCGCCGACTGCGGCAGCACGGCGCCGGTTGCGGAATTCGACATGCCCGTCCGCGACGAGAGCCTGCCCTATCTGGAGCGCGTGCGGCGCTGGCACGACGAGATCGCCGCCATCTGGGGGCGGGCCATCGCGCAGGCGCGTCCGGACGGCCCCGTGGCGCTGATGGTGTGGGGCGATCCGGGGCTCTACGACAGCACCCTGCGCATCGCATCGCGGCTCGATCCGCGCCCGCGCATCAAGGTGGTCCCCGGCATCTCGGCGCTGCAGGCGCTCACCGCCGCCCACGCCATCCCGTTCAACACCGTGAACGGCCCCGTCACCGTGACCACCGGCCGACGCCTGCGCGACCACGGCTGGCCCGAGGGCGCGGACACCCTCGTGGTGATGCTGGACGGCGAATGCAGCTTCCAGGGGCTGGAGCCGGAGGGCCTCCACATCTGGTGGGGCGCGTTCCTCGGCATGCCCGAGCAGGTGCTGGAGGCGGGCCCGCTGGCGCAGGCGGCCCCCCGCATCGTCGCCACCCGCGCCGCCGCCCGCGCGCGGCACGGCTGGATCATGGATACCTATCTGCTGCGGCGCGGCTGAGCGCCCCGGCGGCGGCGGAGCAGCGGCATTTCAGCGGGCGCGCGGCCGGCGGAACAGCGCCGCCCCGGCAGCGCCCAGCATCGCCGCCACCGCGCCGGCCGCGAGCAGGCTCGGCGGATGGCGGGCGATGTCCCGCCATTCCGGAATGATGACCTGGGCCGTGTTGAAGCTCTCGCTGCTGTATTGGCAGATGACGTTGAAGGCGGCGTGGCGCGCCAGCTCCTGCGTCATCTCCTGGTCGAGCTGCAGGGCCGCATCCTGCCGGCCCGGCATGTCCCGCATGTGCACGAGCACCGCGCGCAGCGCCGAAAGATAGGCGTGCATGCAGGCGTTGAAGGGGCTGTCCTCGTCGCTCACGCTGCCGGGCATGAGGCCCCAGAGGCAATAAGTGCGCTGGAGCGCGGCGAAGTTCGCGAGCCGCCGGAAGGTGGGGTCGGTACGCGTCTGGTTCTGCGCCACGGCGCGGATGGCCGGCGCGAAGCCCGCGATGACAGCCATCTCGCCATGGGTGACGCCGGCGATCTCAAGGCCGCTGCGGTCGCCCGGCGCGGTCCCCCGGTGCGCGAGGGCCTGAAGCGGCGCCAGCAGCGCCACGACGAGCACCGCCAGCCGCCGGGCACATGCGCCAGCGCGCCTGCCGCCCGCATCGGCTCCGCTCTTCTTCATAACAGGGGACGTCCAATCTCGGGTGAAGGACGAGGCTTATCGGGTCCGCAACAGAGGACACCATCCGCTCACGGCGATCGCGCAGGCCGTGAGCCGATGGTACGCAGGCGGAGCTTCAGCCTCCCCCGACCGGGAACGCGCTGGAGAATTTCCGGCGAAAACCGATCCGCCGGAAATGCTCTAACTTATTGGCTTGACGCAATTCCGGACGCAAAACCGCGGCGCACTTTCGCTGGAATTGCTCTAGCGCGCGCCAGCCACGGAGGTGAGCCGCGCGGAGCCGGGGCGGGCGTTGGCGAGGTAGCGTTCCGCCACGTATCCGAACAGCAGGCCCAGCGTGGTCCAGATGATCGCCTGGATGCCCAGGGAGGCGAGGCGGAACTGCCACAGCAGCGTGGCCGGGAACTGCTCGGGCACCTCGTTGACCGAAGGCAGCGCGGCCTGCAGCAGCACCACGAGCAGCCCATAGGCCGCGACCCCGGCGAGCACGGCGTTCCAGGTGCCGAGCCCGGCATGCAGCCGGCGGCCGAGCGCCACAGAAGCGGATGCGGCGACCAGCGAGGCCACCAGCATGGCGAAGTAGAGCTGGGTCCTGAGGCCGATGGTTTCGGGATCGCCCACCGCCGGCGGATTGGGCGGATACTTCAGCCCCGGCACCAGCACGAGCGCGACGAAGCCGCCCAGCGCCAGAAGGCCCGCGGTCGCCCGCGGCGAAAGGTGCGTCAGGCGGCCCTGGGAGAAGGCGAAGACCAGGGCGAACAGGCCGCCCAGGGCGGCGCCGAAGGTGACGACGCCGGTGAACAGGCCAAGGCCCGCCTGCATCTCGCGGCTCACGAGCTCCGGCTCGGGCGCTTCGCCCTTGGCAAGGCCCGCGGCTTCCTCCAGGGCGATGGCGTGCGCCACCGGGGGCTCCCCGAAAACCCGCGCGAACCCGAACGCGAGAAGGCCCGCGACCACGCCGACAAGCATGCCACGCAGCAGAAGATTTCCGACCATGACGCGCTCCTCAGTGGCAGGGAAAGCCGAGGAGATGACGCCCGTCGTGCACGAATTCGTGGACGTAGGAACCGGAAATGAGGGAGGTGGCTCCCTCCTCCGCGCCGACGAAATAGATGGCGAGCAGGAGGATGAGACCGGCGAACACCGCCCACGGCAGAATCTCGCCCACCGGAATGGGAGCGGGGTGGACGGCAGGCTTCAGGACAAGATCGGACATGGCGCACTCCGGGGATGACGCGTCCCGCTGGGTGAATATGGTCGAGCGCTGATCAGATCTGACTTTCGGGACGACAAGGGAGGTCCCGATCTACAGTGGCGCGACCGTGCCGGAATTTCACCGGCTTCCAATCCGCATTCGACAATCCAAGCTAGGCGCCGGCACGCCCGCGTGTCAACGGAATGTGGCATCGCGGTGCTGCATCATGGCATTTTGCACGCCATGCTTCGCCTCACGCTTCTCAGCCACGCCCCCACCTTGGCCATGCGCCGGGCCGCCTTCCCGGCGGACGAGCCGGTCGAATCGCAGGCCCTGGCCGGACTCGCCGGGCTGGCCGCGTGCCTGCCTCGCCACGACCGCGCGTTCATGAGCCCCGCCCTGCGCGCCCGGCAGACCGCGGATGCCCTCGGCATCGAGGCCGGCGCGGAGCCCGCCCTCGCGGAGCTGGATCACGGCCCGTGGGCCGGACGCGGTATCGCCGACATCGCGGCAACCGAGCCTGAGGCCCTCGAGGCGTTCATGCGGGACGACATCCGCCCGCCCCGTGGCGGCGAGACCCTGGCGGACCTCCGGGCGCGCCTTTCCGCATGGATGGAGAGCCAGAGCGGCGGGCGTGGGCACACGCTCGCCATCACCCATGCGGCCGTGATCCGATGCGCCGTCCTTCTCGCGCTCGATGCGCCGGCGGCTGCCTTCTGGCGGATCGATGTGGAGCCGCTGAGCCTCACCGACCTGCGCTTCGACGGGCGGCGATGGGCCGTGCGCGCGCTCAACCGGAGCCTCGCGCGGGTGGCGTAGCGGCACTTCCCGACCGCGCGGCGCCCCTTCTGCCGGATCGGCCCCGCCTCGGCCGGCACCGCAGCGCGCCCGAGCGCCGTGAGATATCGCGAGCGGCCCCGCGATCAGAGCTTGTAGGAGGTGCGGAACGCGCCCCAGTGGCGGCCGGCGACGAAGATGGGCGCATCCACCTCGCGCATCATCACCACCTCGCCGCCCATCTGCCGGGCATAGACCTGCACCAGATAGGGCTTGGTGTTGCGCGCGGCCAGGAGGCCGGCGCGATCGTCGAAGATGCGGCGGTTGCGGCTGTTGGCGTTGTTCCAGGCGGGATCGCCCGGCCGCTGGGGCCTGGAATAGCGCGCGTTGTGCACCGGCAGATAGCCGTTGATGTCCACCGCCACGCAGAAGGCCAGGCTGCGGTCCTCCTCCACCAGCGCCTCGACCACGGCGGGCAGCAGCCTTTCGAGCAGCGGGAGGGAGGCGGTCGTCACCTGCTGGGGATCGGAGCCGGGCACCGGCCGGTATTGGGTATCGAACAGCTCCGGCTGCGAGATCAGGCGGTTCCGCAGCGCCTCTTCGAGGACGAGGCGCACCTTTTCCGCCCCCGCGCTCGCACGGGCGATGGCAGGCGCCGCCTCCGCGGCGAGCGCCGCGAGGCGCGCCTTGACGCCCGCATTCTCGCAGTCGTCGAAGGCGACATGGCAGCCGAGCGTGCTGATGCCCGCCACCCGGCCGGCGAGCAGCCCCATGCCGCCCAGCTCCAGCCGCACCGGCGCGCCCACCGCCGGCGCGGGGGAAAGCGCGGCGAGCAGCACCCCGCCCTGCGACAGGTCCAGCGTCTTCGCGCCTTGGCTGGAGCCGGCGAAGCTGGCACGGCCGTGGATCTCCACCGGCCAGCGCTCAAACCGGCGGCGATCGCCCATGGCGGTCTGCCGCAGCACGCTGAGGAGATGGCGCGCCATCTCCCGCACGCCGTCAGCCACCTCGCCGGTGCTGCGCTCGATCTCGGCGCCGGTTTCGGCGGCGGCGCCGGTGGCGGCGCTGATGGAGAGAGCGCGGGAGGCCACCGTCTCGGCGAAGCGCTCCACACCCTCGGCGCTGCGATGGATCTGATCCATGGTGTCCGCCTGCCCGGCGACGGCATCGGCCACGCGGGCCGCCACCGGGCTGATCTCGGCGATGGTGGTGCCGATCCGGCCGATGGCCTGATCGCTGGCCTTTGCCGCGAGGGCGAGGCGGTCGATCTTCTGGGAGATGTCCTGCGTCGCCTTCTGGGTCTGGCCGGCCAGCGATTTCACCTCGTTCGCCACCACCGCGAAGCCGGCTCCCGCCGTGCCCGCCCGCGCCGCCTCGATGGAGGCGTTCAGCGCCAGGAGGTTGGTCTGGCGCGCGATGTCGGCGATGAGCGCGACGATGGCCTGGATCTGCGTGATGGCGCCGTGAAGCTCCTGGGTGGCGGCGCTCACGTCGCGGCTGGCGGCCTCGGCCTCCCCCGCAAGGCGGCCGGAAACCTGGGCCTGCCGGCCGATTTCCAGCGTGGTTTCCGCGAAGGCGCCGATGGCGCGGGCGAGCCCGGCGGCATTCTCCTTGGCCGATGCGGTCTCGGCCGTCATCTCCTCGGCATCGCCGCGGATGCGCGCCATGTCGCGCACGCCGGCGGCGGCGCTGGCGCGCATGTCGGCGCCGGCACGCGCCAGCCGGGCCTCCGCGCGGCGGATGTCGGCCTCCAGCAGGCCGATCAGGTCGGCATCGGCACGCAGCGCCGCCGGCTCCGCCGTCGCGGCTTCGTCGGCCGCCGGTTTGCCCTGGCCATCCCGCTGTTCGGCCGCGCCCGCTTGCGCCGATGCGACGGCGGCCTCGATCCTGGCCGTGCTCCTGCCCGGAAATCCCCACATGGCGTGCTCCCATCCCTCCGGGACGAGACCACGCGCAACGGACCTCTGCGATCCATCCGGGCTCGTCCCCGCCCGCCGGCACCTCTTGCGGGTGCCGTGGGGGCGTTGCGCCGGCTCGCGCGAGCCGGCGGCGGCCCTAGCCTATCCATCTCCCGAGATACGTTTCAAGCTCGCCTTAGGATCAAGAAAGCTCCGAAACGGCGGCAACGGAGGCCGCACCGCCCGCCACGGGGCATGGACCGGACCTCGCCGCCCCGGGCCTACGGCAGCCGGTGCGGCCGCAGGACCTCGGCCGAGCCGATACCGTCAGCCTCGGCGCCATCCACGCCGGCCGGCCGGAACGATCCGTCGAGGTCCCCGGCGGGCGAGCGCCGGCAGAAAAGCTCGAAGCGGCAGCCCCCGCCGGGCGCCTCGACGACGCCGACGGTGAAGCCATGGAGCCCGGCGATGGCGGCGACGATGCTGAGGCCGAGCCCGTTTCCATCGCTGTGGCGCTCGGGCGCGGAGCGGTAGAAGCGCTTGAAGACCTCCGCGCGTTCCGCGGGCGGAATGCCCGGCCCCGTGTCCTCCACGAAGATCACCGGCGCGCCGGCGCGCGTGCCGAGGCCCAGGCGGACAGTCCCGCCCGCGGGCGTGAACTTCACCGCATTGTCCACGAGGTTGGCCACGGCCTCGAACATCAGGTCGCAATCGCCGGTGATCGCCGCCTCTCCGTCCGCCGTGTCCAGCGTGAGGCGGATCGCCTTCTCCTCCGCCGTCGGCTCGTAGAGCTCCGCCACCTCGCGCAGCATCGGGCCGAGATCGAAAGAATGGAAGGCCGCGCGGCGACGCTCATGCTCGATCTCGCCGATGCGCAGCACGGCGGTGATGAGCGAGAGGGTCTGGTCGAGCCAGACCAGGGCCTGGTCGATGGCCTGCTGGAATTCCTCCACGCTCCGCGCGCCGTCGCGGCTGCGCTCCAGGCGCGCGCGCAGGCGGGTGAGCGGCGTGCGCAGATCGTGGGCGATGCTGTCGCCGACCCCGCGCACCTCGTCCATCAGCCGCTCGATCTCCGCCAGCAGCCTGTTGACCCCGGCGGAAAGGCGGTCGAACTCGTCGCCGGTGCCATTCACCGGCAGGCGGTGGCGCAGGTCGCCGCGCATGAGCTTGGCGAGCACCGCCTCCACCTTCCCCACCCGCCTGCGCGCCTGGGCCGCGAGGAAGACGCCGCCGACGACGGAAAGCAGCAGCATGGGCCCCATGGCCAGCGCCAGTGCCCGCAGCATGACGCCCCGGCCACGCTGGACCTCGTCGAGGTCGTGGGAGACGACGATCCGCCGCCCGTCGTCGAGACGCACCGCGACCGCCCGCAGTTCCTCTGAAATGTCCTGCCCGCCGAGCTGCACCGTCATCTGGATGCGGCGCGCGATCCCGTCCACGGGCAGGTCCGGCGGGAAATAGCCGAGATTGCCGGCCAGGGGGGCGCCTTCGGCCGAGAACAGGCCGGCGAAGCGCACGCTGTGCAAGTCCTCCTGCAGCCACATCTGCAGGCGGTGGGCCGCCTCGGCCGGCGCCTCCGCGGCGAACCCCGCCTCGTGCAGCACGAGATGGTCGAGCCGCTCGCGGGCGAAGGACACCGTCTGCCAGTAGACGAACGCGAACAGCACCAGCGACAGCAGGCTGGACCACGCGGCGATGGCGAAGGCCCAGCGGAAAGCAGTGGTCTTCAGGAGCCTACGCATCGGGCTGGAACACGAAGCCGACGCCACGGACATTCTCGATCAGGCTCGGCTCGCCGGGAGCGTCGAGCTTGTGGCGCAGGCGGCCGATGTGCACATCCACCAGGTTGGACTTGGGCACGAAATTATACTTCCACACGTCCTGGAACAGCATCGCCCGCGTGATGGTCTGCCCCGGACGGCGCATCAGATATTCGAGCAGCCGGAACTCGCGCGGCAGCAGGTCGATCTCCCGCTCGCCGCGCCGTGCCGCGGCGGAGATCAGGTCCAGCTCCAGGGAGCCGACGCGCAGCAGGGTCTCCTTCGGCTCGGCCGGCCGCCGCAGGAGGGCCTCGATGCGCGCCGCCAGCTCGGCGAAGGCGAAGGGCTTGACGAGATAATCGTCGCCGCCCGCCCGCAACCCGCGAATGCGCTCGTCCACGCTGCTGAGCGCGCTCAGCACCAGCGCCGGGGTGCGCACGCCCTCGCTCCGCAGTTCCTGGAGCACGCTCAGCCCGTCCCGCCCCGGCAAGAGCCGGTCGGTGACGAGAATGTCCCAGGCGCGCTCCCGCGCGAGGTCGAGGCCGGAGGGGCCGGTGGCGGCCCAATGCACCTCGTGCCCACGCCCGCGCAGGTCGCCGAGCACCTCCTCCGCCGTCTCCCGGTCGTCCTCGATCAACAGCACCTTCGCCATCACGCGCGTCCCTCGCCGGGTTCTCCCGCCCATCCGCCCGGCTCATGGAAACAGTCATAGCGCATTCCCGCGGGAGATAACTCTAAACTCGAATTTAATGGCTTCGCCGCGCGCCATGGCTTCTAACCCATGGATATGGACGACTTGCGGAAGTGACGCCTTTCATAGCGCAAGACCATCTCGTTTCTGCGGGTTCATGCGCCAATCGCATGAAAGCTTTCACGCGCCATCCGCTGCTGAACATCTGCGCATCCTGGGACACATGGGCATGAAAAACATTATTCGCGGCGCCGTTAGCGTCATCGCCCTGGCTGCGCTCGGCATGGCCGCATCCCATGACATGCCCCTCACGGCGGCGGAGGCGCCGGCGGAGCCGATCGCGGCCACGCCCGTGCCCGACCCCGGTCTCGTGACCCTCGACGCGGCGACCCGCCGCGACCTCGGCATCGCCACCGCCCCGGCGGAAGCGCGGGACATCCGCAAGATCGTCCGCACGCCCGGCACGGTGGCCTTCGACGAGCGGCGCATCGCCCGCGTGAAGGCGCGCACCCAGGGCCGCGTGCTCTCCCTCGCCGTGCGCCCCGGAGACACCGTGAATGCAGGCGCCGTGCTCGCGACCCTCGACGCGAGCGGGGTGCTGGACGCGCGCAACGGCCTCGCCGCCGCGCAGGCCGCGCTGGCCGAGGCGCAGGTGGGCGAGAAGATCGCCGAGACCGCGCTGGACCGGGGCAATGTCCTCATCCAGAGCGGGCGCGTGGCCCAGATCGACCTGGAGCGGCGGCAGGTGGATGCGGCCAAGGCCCGCGCCGCCGTGCAGTCGGCGAAGGCGCAGGTGGACCTCTATGCCGCCCAGTACCAGCGGCTGGCGCCGCCGCCGGGGGAGGAGCCCGGCACCAGCGCCATCGTCTCGCCCATCTCCGGCGTGGTGGTGGATCTCGGCGTCACCCTCGGCGACGTGGTGGACGCGACCCGCGACGCGCTGACCGTCGCCGATCCCTCCCAGGTGCTGGTGAAGGCCAATCTGTTCGGCGACGACATCTCGCTCGTCAAGGCGGGCGACCCGGCCGTGGTGGCGGCGCCCGGCGTGCTGGACGGCAGCTACGCGGGGCGCGTCGCCTCCGTGAACCCCGCCCTCGACATGGCCACCAACACCGCCCTCGCGCGCGTCGAGATCGGCAATGCCGGCGGGGCGCTGAAGGCCAACATGTACGTCACCGTCGAGATCACCGCCGACCTCGGCCGGCGCGGCGTCACCGTCCCCGCGGGCGCCGTGCAGCAGACCGAGGAGGGGCCCATCGTCTTCGTGGAGCGGACCGACGGCGCGTTCGAGCGGCGGGCGGTGAAGCTCGGCCTCCAGCGCACCGACTGGGTGGAGGTCCGCGAGGGCGTCGCCGATGGCGAGATGGTCGCCGCCGAGGGCTCCTTCGCCCTCAAGGCCGTGCTGCTGCGCGCCCTCCTGGGTTCCGGCGAGTGAGGAGGCACCCATGAAGGCCTGGTTCTCCCTTCTCATCGCCCGCCGCCGGCTGATCCTGGTGCTGGTGCTCGCCGGCGCGCTGGCCGGGCTGGTCAGCCTCAGGGCCCTCTCGGTGGACGCGGTGCCGGACATCTCGCCCAAGCAGGTGATGATCCTCACCCAGTCTCCCGGCCTCGGTCCGCTGGAGGTGGAGCGGCTCGTGACGTTCCCGGTGGAGAATGCGCTCGCCGGGGCGCCGGGGCTCGACAGCGTGCGCTCGGTCTCGCGCTTCGGCGTGTCGGCGGTCTACGCCACCTTCGAGGACGGGGTGCCGCTCGCCCAGGCGCGCGACGACGTGTTCCAGCGCCTCACCCAGGCCAAGGCGATGATGCCGCCCGGCGTGGGCGACCCGCAGATGGGGCCCATGGCCACCGGCCTCGGCGAGGTATACCAGTTCGAGGTGCGCGGGCCCGGCCATTCCCCCATGGCGCTGCGCCGCCTGCTGCAATGGACCATCGCGCCGCGCCTGCGCCTCACGCCCGGCGTCGCCGACGTGAACATCTACGGCGGCGAGATGCCCACCTACGAGGTGCGCGTCTCCTCCGACGCCCTGCGCCGCTACGGCGTCACCATGGCCCAGCTCTTCACCGCGCTGGAGCAAAACAATTCCGCCCGCGGCGGCGCCTATCTCAGCCACAACGACCAGCAGGAGGTCATCCGCGGCCTCGGCCTCGTGCGGACCATGGGCGACATCGCCGACATCGTCGTCGCCACCGGCGAGGGCGGCGTGCCGATCACGGTGCGCACCCTGGGCGAGGTGGTGGAGGCGCCCAAGGTGCGCCTCGGCGCCGTCACCCACGACGCGGCCGGGGAGACCGTGGTGGGCGTGGCGATGATGCAGTACGGCGCCAACGCCAGCGCCGTGGTGGGCGCCATCAAGGCCACCGTCGCGGAGCTGCAAGCCCAGCTGCCGCCCGGGGTGGAGATCCGCCCCTTCTACGATCGCAGCACCCTGGTGGAGCGCACCATCACCACGGTGACGCACAACCTCATCGAAGGCGCGGTGCTGGTCATCGTGGTGCTGCTGCTGATCCTCGGCAACCTCCGGGCCGGGCTCATCGTGGCCGCCGCCATCCCGCTGTCCATGCTCATCGCCTTCGCCGGCATGCGGGCCCTGGGCCTTTCCGGCAATCTCATGAGCCTCGGCGCCATCGACTTCGGCCTGATCGTGGACGGCGCGGTGGTGATGATCGAGAACGTCATGCGCCGGCGCGCCGAGGAGCCGGGCCGCAACCCCTATGAGGTGATCCGCGACGCCACCGCCGAGGTGGCCAAGCCCATCCTGTTCGCGGTGGCCATCATCATCGTGGTCTACGTGCCCATCCTGTCGCTGGACGGGGTGGCCGGCAAGATGTTCCGCCCCATGGCCATCACCGTCATCCTGGCGCTCGCCGGCTCGCTGGTGCTGACCATGACGGTGATCCCCGCCCTCGCCGCTTTGTTCCTCGCCCGCGGCCGGATCTCGGAGCATGAGACGCGCCTCGTGCGGGCGGCGCGCTGGCTCTACACGCCCACGCTCCAGCGCGCGACCCGCCATCCGGCGATGACGGTGGCGCTTACCCTGGCGGTGTTCGGCGCCAGCGTGTTCCTGGCCAGCCGGCTCGGCGGCGAGTTCCTGCCCAAGCTCTCGGAAGGTTCCATCGTCATCACCTCCGAGAAGCTGCCGGGCATCAATCTCGAAGCCTCCGTGCGCACGGTGAACCGCATGGAGCAGGTGCTGAAGGAGTTTCCCGAGGTCAAGCGCGTGGTCTCGCTCACCGGCAGCGCCGAGATCCCCACCGATCCCATGGGGGTCGAGGCGACCGACAGCTTCATCACCCTCACCGACCCCGCCACCTGGACCACGGCGCACACCCCGGACGCGCTGGTGGCCGCCATCGACGAGCGCCTGCGGGCCAAGGTGCCGGGCGTCGCCTTCAGCTTCTCCCAGCCGATCCAGATGCGCATGGACGACCTGCTGGAAGGGGTGCGCGGCGACGTGGCCATCAGCCTTTACGGCGACGATCTCAAGCTCCTGCGGGAGAAGGCCGACGAGATCGTGCGGGTGGTGGCGGGCGTCGAGGGGGCGGCGGACGTGAAGGCGGAATCCCAGGCCGGGCAGCCTTCCTTCTCCATCGCCATCGACCGCGCCATGGCCGCGCGCTACGGCATCAACGTCTCCGAGGTGCTCGACGTGGTCGAGAGCATCGGCGGGCGCACGGCCGGCATGGTCTACGGCGACGACAATTCCATCACCGACATCGTGGTGCGGGTGCCGCCCGAGGACCGCAGCGATGCCGAGCGCCTGCGCAACCTGCCGGTGGGCCGCTCCGGCCGCGCCATGGTGCCGCTCTCCCGCGTCGCCACGGTGGAGGTGGCGTCCGGGCCCGCGCAGGTGAGCCGCGACCGCCTGCAGCGTCGCATCTCGGTGCAGGCCAACGTGCGCGGGCGGGATGTGCAGAGCTTCGTGGCGGAGGCGCAGGCCGCCGTCGCCGCCAAGGTGAGGCTGCCGCCGCGCTATTCCATGGTCTGGAGCGGCCAGTTCCAGAACATGCAGGATGCGACCGCCCGGCTCGCCATCGTGGTGCCCGCGGCCATGGCGGCCATCGCCGTCGCGCTGGTGGTGATGTTCGGCGATGCGCGGGTTGCCGCCCTCATCTTCCTGAACGTGCCGGTGGCCGCCACCGGCGGCATCATCGCCCTCTACCTGCGCGACATGCCCTTCTCCATCTCCGCCGCCATCGGCTTCATCGCCACCTTCGGCATCGCCATCCTGAATGGCGTGGTGCTGATGAGCTATGTGCGCGACGAGGAGGCGCGAGGCCTCTTGCCCCGCGCCGCCGCCCAGAAGGCCGCCGCCATGCGCCTGCGCCCGGTGCTGATGACGGCCCTGGTGGCGAGCCTCGGCTTCCTGCCCATGGCAGTCTCCACCAGCGCCGGGGCGGAGGTGCAGCGCCCGCTCGCCACCGTGGTCATCGGCGGGCTGGTCTCGGCCACACTGCTCACCCTGGTGGTGCTGCCGGTCATCTATCCCTACGTCGCGACCTTCGATCTGCGCCGGCCCTGGGCGCGCCAGCCGCGCCGCCGGCGCGTGCCCGGCCAGGAGCATGCGCCGGCCGCCGCCAACACCCCCGCGCGCATCGACAAGGGCGCGGCCTGATCGCCTTCCGGCAGGCGGCTTCCCGCGCCGGCCCGGCCGACGGCCGCGGGCATTTCATTCCATCACATTGAGGAACAAGACGATGAAGACACCCCTGCGCAGACACTGGACCGCATCCACCGGCGCGGCCTTCGCCACCGCCGCGCTGCTGGCCCTGCCGCTTGCCGACACCGCCAGCGCGCTCGACCCGCGCCCGGCCACCCAGAAGTCGCGGGCGCGGCATGATTTCAGGGATGTCCAGCTCGGCCTCTGCCATCCCGCGGACGCAACGGGCAGCTCCAGGTCCACGAAATGCACGGAGGCGCGCGCGCAGGAAAGCGAGCCGAAGCAGGTCACCGGCGAAAAGTAGCTCGCCCGGCCCTGCGGCGTCCGCCGCAGCGCGGCGTGCGCGGGAGGTGCTTCAGGCGACAGCGACCGCGCGCACCGCCGCAACCCGGGACACTCGAAGAGGCCCGGAGCCGGCCCCCAGGACGAAAGGACGTGGGGCCGGCGCGATCGCCGCCCCCGCCGGAGGGATCAGAACCTTACCGAGAGCTGCGCGGTGAAGGCATTCTGCGCGGACGACGCGGCGAACTGACCCGTGTAGGCCACCGACAGGCTTGCCACGTCGGAGAGGTCGTAGGCCAGCCCTGCGTCCACCAGCAGCGCGTCTTCCGCGATCGGAACGCCCGAGACGGAGAACGGCGTCGTCCCCGCGAGGAAGCGCATGACCGCGGCGGGCGTGGTGTCGCCGAAGGCGTGCTGCCAGCCCAGCGTCACGCTCGGCGTCAGGGTTCGCCCCAGCAGCGCCGTGGAGAATGCCGCCCGCAGGCCGAGCGTGCCGTAGAGCGTGTCCATGGAGCCGCTCTCCACCGCCAGCGCGCCGCTGCGGAGCGCCTCCGAGAACGAGGCGCCGCCCACATTCACATAGGCGAGGGCCGCGAACGGCTCGAAGGTGGCGGCGCCCGCCGGCAGGCCATAGGCCACCTCGCCGAACAGCTGGGTGGTGCCGAGGGAATAGCCGCCCTCGGTGCTCTGGTAGAGGCCGGGAACGGAGATCTGGCGACTTGTGGAAACGTCGTGCCAGCCGTAGGCGAAGCCGCCCCGCAGCGCGAGCGCGTCGAGCCGGACCCCGGCATAGGCGCCCAGGTCGTAATTGTCGCTGTTGCCGCTGGAGGCGCGGGCGTTCACGTCGAAGTTCGACCGGCTGTAGCCGCCGAACACGCCGGCCCAGGCATTGGGCGCCAGCGCCACGTCGGCGCCCATGAGGAAGCCGCCGAGGCTGTTGGAGATGGTGGCCGCGTTGCCGTTGCCGAAGCTGTTGCCCCAGCCGCCATAGCCGTGGGCCCACAAGGTCGCGTCGAGGTCCCGGCTCAGCCGCGCGGTGGCGGGGCCGGCGGCGTCAGCCGCCCGCGCCAGCGCGTCCGCGCCCGCTGCCGCCTGCCGCAGGCGCGCGTTCACCGCCTGGCGCACATAGATGGCCTCCTGCTGGAGCACCGTGCCGACCGAGGCATGGATCTCGCCCGAAAGCGCGTTGAACGCCGGGGCGACCGCCCCTTCGGGCAGGGCGAGGATGGCATCGTACACGGGATTGCCGCCACCCAGCGCCTGCGCGGCCAGGGCCGCGGCCGCCTCGTTCGGCGTCCGCGCGTAAGTGATGAAATCGACCCCGCTGTAGATCAGGGACAGATAAACATTCTGGGCGTCATAGGTCAGGGTCGGGGCGAGGAAGACATAATCCGATGTGGCCCCGCCGAACGTTCCGTTCACCGTGCCCGAGGTGGTCAGGATCGGGATTAGGCTCGATCCGGGATAGCGCCCCGCCGTGGCGTTCACCGCGACGGTCGCGCCGCTGGAAATGGTGACGTCGCCGGATGCGATGATGAGGTCGTGCGCGCCGGCGGGGGTAACGTCCACGCGGTAGACGGAGCCGGCATTGAAGGCCACTGCGCCGCTGACGGTCAGCGTTCCCGGCGAGTAGCCCGGCGCCACCGTGCCGCCGGAATTGACCGTCAGCGCGCCGATGGTGGCCGTTCCGCCCAGGCTACCGCCCGCGTTCACGGAGAAGGGAGAGGTGGTCACAGTGCCCGGCACGAGCTTCACCGTCGCGTCGTTCACCGTCACCGGCCCCTGGTAGGGGGCCGAGAAGACGACCGTGCCGCCGCCTGTGAAGGACACGTCGCCATCGCCGGTGATGGAACCGGTGAAGGTGTAATTGTCCGCGCGGTTGAACACGAGCGCGCCGGTGTTCAAGACGTCGCCGACGATCGCGCCCGAGGCGCCGCCATTGCCGATCTGCAGCGTGCCGGCGGCGATGGTGGTGCCGCCCGCGTAGGTGTTGCTCCCGGTCAGCACCAGTGTGCCGGCGCCCGTCTTGGTGAGCCCGCCCGCGCCCGAAACGACACCGGACAGCGTGAGCACCTGCGCGCCGTCGACCTGGAACGTGCCGCCGCCCGTGCCGCCGGCCGGCGAGAGCGTGACGTTCCCGCCCAAGGCGAAAGTACCGCCGACGCTCAGGACCGCGCTGCCCTGGAGGGCGAGCGGGCCCACGCCGAGCGCCGCCGCAGAGGACGCCCGCACCGTGCCGGAGGCGAGCCGCAGCCCGCCGGAGAACGTGCTCGCGCCGCTGAGGGTCAGCGTGCCGGTGCCCTGCTGAACCACGCTTCCAGAGCTGGAGATCGCGCCCGCGAAGGTGATGTCGTCCGCGCGGTTGAAGGCCAGCGTGCCGGTGTTCGCCACATCGCCGACGATCCAGCCCGAGGTGCCCCCGTTGCCGATCTGCAGCGTACCGGCGGTGATGGTAGTGCCGCCCGCGTAGGTGTTGCTCCCCGTCAGCACCAGCGTGCCGGCGCCGGCCTTCAGGAGCGAGCCGGTGCCCGAGATCACGCCCGAATAGGCGCTATCGTTCGCGCGGTTGAACGCCAGGGCCGCATTGTTGGTGATGTCGCCGGCGATCGCGCCCGAGGTGCCGCCGTTGCCGACCTGCAGCGTGCCGGCGGCGATGGTGGTGCCGCCAGTGTAGGTGCTGTTCCCCGTCATCACCAGCGTGCCGGCGCCCGCCTTCAGGAGCGTGCCGGTGCCCGAGATCGCCCCCGAATAGGCGCTATCGTCCGCGCGGCTGAACACGAGCGCGCCGGTGTTCACAATGTCGCCGGTGATCGCGCCCGAGGTGCCGCCGTTACCGATCTGCAGCGTGCCGGCGGCGATGGTGGTGCCGCCCGTGTAGGTGTTGCTCCCTGTCAGCACCAACGTGCCGGCGCCGGCCTTCAGAAGCGTGCCGGTGCCCGAGATCGCCCCCGAATAGGCGATGTCGTCAGCGCGGGCGAAGGCCAGCGTACCGGCGTTCGCCACATCGCCAGCGATCCAGCCCGAGGTTCCCCCGTTGCCGATCTGCAGCGTACCGGCGGTGATGGTGGTGCCGCCCGCGTAGGTGTTGCTCCCCGTCAGCACCAGCGTGCCGGCGCCGGCCTTCAGGAGCGTGCCGGTGCCGGAGATCGCGCCCGCGAAGGTGATGTCGTCAGCGCGGTTGAACGCCAGGGCCGCGTTGTCGGTGATATTGCCGGCGATGGAGCCCGAGGTGCCGCCGTTGCCGATCTGCAGCGTGCCGCCCGAGATGGTGGTGCCGCCGGTGTAGCTGCTGGCGCCGGTGAGGATGGTGGTGCCGCTGCCCGCCTGGGTGAGGGAGCCGCCGCCGCTGATCTCGGCCGCGAACACATAGGCCGCATCGGTGTGGTTGAACACCAGGGCGCCGGTGCCCGGACCGAACACCACCCGCGCCGCATCGACCCTGCCCGCCGCCGTCGCGACCGCGCCGGGCGCGGCGCCGATGGCCAGCACGCCTGACCCCTGCGTGTCGTAGGCGATGCGCACCTCGTTGTCGGCCTTCAGCGTCGCGCCGTCGGCCACCACCACCAGGGCGGCGCCATTATACCCCACGTAGAAATTGCCGAGGGTCGGGGCCGGGGTGATGGCGGCGTTGGCCTTGGCCCACACCTGAGATCCCGCGCCGGTCAGCAGCAGGGTGCCCGTCGAGGACGGGTCCATGCCAATGCCGACGGTTCCCGCCGTCGCCGTGGCGCCGGCGGAGACTGTGAGCGCGCCATTGCCGTTCACGGGGTTGAGATCGTAGGTGCCGTTCTGGCCGCCCACATAGAGGCGCTCCTCGGCGTTCAGCGTCGTGCCTTGGCCGGTCAGCGTCATGGTGGCCAGAGCGCCGCCGTCGCCGCCCACATAGGCGCCGTTGGCGTAGAGGCTGGCCCCGCCGGAGACGGTGATGACGCCGCCGTTGGCATAGAGCCAGTTGCGCCCGTTGGGCACCGCGGGGTCGCCGATCTCCGCGCGGGTGCCTGCGCCCGAAACGCGCAGCGCGCCGCCGGCTCCCATGAACAAGGCACCGGTGCGCAGCTGGAGGCTCGCGCCGTCGCTGACGGTGAGCGAGCCGGACTGCCCGGCGGACGTGGAGAGGTAGACGCCCCAGTCGCCGTTCACCCACGTGGAGCCGGCCCCGGTGACGGTCACCGCGCTGGTGCCGGAGGTGCCGCCGATGAAGGCGCCGCGGGTGGAGAGAAGCCCCCCGCCGCTCACCTCCACCGCGCCGCCCGCCACCGTCAGGTCCATGGTCGAAGGGCCGCCGGTGGGCAGGACGGAGCCGGTGACCACCAGCTTTCCGCCCGTCACGCGGGTGGCGCCGGAATAGGTGCTGGCGCCGCTGAGGATGGTGGTGCCGCTCAGCACGTCGATCTCGCCGGTACCGGAAATGGCGGCGCCGAGCACATAGCCGGTGTCGGTATGGTTGAGGACGATCTTGCCGGTGCCGTCCAGGAAGAGGATCTCGTCCGCCGACACCGCGCCGGCCGCCACCGCCGCCTGCCCAGCCGCGGCGCCGATGTTGAGGGTGCCGTTCACGCCGCTGAAATAGGCGATCTTGATGATCTCGGCGCTCACCTGCGCGCCGTTGGAAACGGTGAGCGTGCCGTCGCCGCCGGTGCCGATGTAGAGGTTGCTGGCGGTGGTGACGGACGATCCCGCCCCGCTCACGGTGACCGTGCCGGTGGAGCCGGTGTCGTTGCCGATATAGAGGCGATAGGCCTCAACCGCGCCGCCGTCGGTGACGGTCAGGCTGCCGTCGCCGAGCCGGCCGATGTTCATGTAGCCCGAATAGCCGGTGCCGTCGCCCACCGCCGTCCACGTCGAGCCCGCGCCGGTCACGGTCATGGTTCCCGAGGCGCCGTTCAGGTCGCCCAGCGTGCCCGTTACGGCACTCAGCCGGCCGCCGGCGCTCAGGGTCACGTTCGCCGTGGTGCCGCTCTCGTAGCCCGCGATGAAGGCACCGCTGAGGGTCCACGCCGAGCCGGCGCCAGAGATGGAAACCGTGCCCTGGGCGCCGCTGACCGTGCCGACATAGGCATCCGTGCTGGTGACGACGCCGCCGTCGAGAACGGAAAGGTGGCCCGCGCCCAGGTTGCCCACATAGAGGGCGGCGGTGTTGGTCCAGCTGCTGCCCGGCCCGGTGACGGTCGCGCTGCCGTCCCCGGTCGCGTTCCAGCCCAGCACCGCGCCGGGCGAGGTCACGCTCGCGCCGTTGCGGATGGTCAGTGTGCCGGTGCCGTCCACGCCGACGCCGATGCGGTTGGCGCCCACGGTCCAGGCGGAGGTCGCGCCGTCCACGATGACCGCGCCGCTCGTCGCCGCGGCGCCGCCGATGGTCACGCCGAGGGAGGAGAGCTGGCCGCCGGAGGCCAGAGCCAGCGTGCCCGCCTTCACATTCACGGTGCCGGTGAGGCTGGAGCCGCCGCCCGTGAGCGTCCATTGGCCGGTGCCGGACTTGTCGAGGTCGGCGAAGCCCTGGTAGGCGCCGCTCCCGCCGACATCGGCCAGCGAGAGCGTGCCGGTGCCCGTGCCCGTCAGCTCCAGCGTGTTGCCGGAGCCGGCGTTGACCACCCGGCCGACGATGACGGACGTGTCGGCCAGCACGAGGCGGTTGCTGCCGCTGCCCATGCTGATCGCCGTGCCGGAGGCGGAGCCGGCGGAGATGGTGCCGCTGTTGAAGACGGTGGTGTTGCCATTGCCCGTCTGCACGGCGGTGGCACCGGTGGTGACGAGACTGCCGGTGTTGATCAGCTCATTGGTGGTGCCATCGAGGGACACCGCCAGATCGGTGGCATTCACCGTGCCGGAATTGGTGACGGAAATGGCGCCGTCGATGGTGGAGACGGTCGCGTTGGTGACGCCGCTCGCGAGGCCGCTGTTGGCGACGATGCCGGTCAAGGCCGTGATCTGCCCGGCATTGACGATGGTGACATCGCCCTGGGGCGTTTCCGCCCGGATGCCGCTGTCGCGCGATGCTTCCACCGTGCCGGTGATGGTGTTGGTGATGGCGATGTCGCCGGTGGTGTCGGCCGAGCCGCGCAGGCCGTTGTAGCCCTGCGGGGGCTTGAGGGCCGCATGGTCGGCATCGAGCGCGGGATCGCCCTCGGCGGTGACGGAACCGCTGTTGGTCACCGTGGCCTTGCCGGTCTCGGTGGCGGCGTAGATCGCGTTGTCGTTGCCGGAGGTGACGGTGCCCGAATTGGTGATGGTGGCGTCGCCATTGTTCGACCAGGCGATCAGGCCCTGCTGCAGGGTCGCGTTGACGGTGCCCGCATTGTCGATGGTGGCGAGGCCGAGATAATCGATGACCCGGATGCCGGCCGTGTAGGCGGTGACCGTGCCTGTGACCGTGTTGGTCACCGAAACCGTCGCGGCTGTGGCCCCATCGTGATTGCCGTCGGCATAGATGCCGCGATTGTTGGCGGCGGTGACCGTTCCGCTGTTGGTGATGGTCACGGCGCCGAGGTTGGTCACGCCGGAGAGGGTAAATGCTTCGACGCGTAATGTTCCGGTCGTGCCCTGCAATGTGCCAGCATTGTTGATGGTGACCGTGCCGGCATTGTCGTTGCGCAGCCAGACGGCGCCATCGCCGCCGACCGAGGTGACGCGCACGCCGCTTTCGATGTTCACCACGGAATTCATGGTGACGCCGGGCGCCGGTGCCTGCTGCATGACCACCCCGGTATGTGTGGTGCTGTCGATGACCGTGCCGCCGGTGAGGTTGAGCGTCTGGTCGTAGCTGCCGGGGATGGAGGGCGGAACATAGGCGACATAGCCGGTCGTCACCCCGTCCACCGTCAGCGCACCGGTTCCCGGCGCCACGAACACGCTGACGTAATCCGTGTCGCAGTGCGAGAGGGTAGTGGCGCCCTCGACCGTGCACCCGGCGGACGCCGGCTGGATGCCGAGGAGACCGGCCACGAGAAGAGGCAATGCGCCCGCCGCGCCGCGCGGCAACAGATCGCGCACCGGCACGAGGGCGGACGTCACGAGTAGCCGCCAGCGGCACGACGAACGCGAGCCCCGCGCCGCGCCCGATATCAGGTTCCGATCCGCCTGCCCGTCCCCGAATGCCGCCCGCCCCATCATCCGCCCCTCTGAAGCCTGGATCGGCCGTCTGCGCGGCCTTGAGAAACAGCCCGTCGTCTGCTCACGACCTCAATTGTCTAGAAGGCGACCTGCGGTTGAGCAACGCGCGCTCCCCGGGAGATTGCCCCGTCATCGACGCATTTGCGTCGGCAAAGCATGAAAGTGTCATAATGTGTCTTTTCGGTATCAGTTTGCCGGCGCGAAATGTCCGCGCAAAGGCCAACATGGCGCAATTATGAATTGCATCATGGGAGCAACACGCACCTGAGGGTGCGTACCGTCTTCCAGTCGGGGAATTCTCCGCCCGCTGCGCACCGGCAACAGCCCGCACTGCGATTCCCTTCTGGGCGAAAGACGCCATCTCCCGCAGCACCAGCAGCACCGCCCCCAACCGGCCTCAACCCGCACCGCGCGCGGAACCTCTCGCAAGCAATCCGGGATGCGGCTGAATGCCTGGGCACAGGTCTCGCCGGCGGCTTCCTTGGCCCGACGCGACACGGCACATTCCGGGCTCTTCGGGAATCGCGACGGGGGCGAAGCGATGATGGCGCGCGGCATTCTTCTGGCATCGGTTTCCGCGCTGGCGACGCTGGTCGCCACCCAACAACCCGGCCACGCGCAGGTGACGGCGGCGCCCCAGGAGGCGGGGAGCTGGACCGGCTTCTACATCGGCAGCTACGTGGGTTCCGCGAGCGTCGACACCCGCTGGGGCCCCGCTTCCGGCATTCTCGGGCCGCAGCCGGCGGGAGCACCCGGCGAGGGCTCCACGGCCGGGGCGATGATCGGCACCCAGCTCGGTTACAACTACCAGTTCGGTGCCTTTGTCGCGGGCGTGGAAGGAGATATCGGCCTCGGCTCGCTCTATTCGCGCGCGCGGTGCCTGCGCGAATGGGTCTCCGTCTGCACCTCCGACACCGACCTGCTGGCCACCATCGCCGGGCGGCTCGGCTACGCGTTCGACAATGTGCTGCTCTACGGCAAGCTCGGCGCGGCGTTCATGAACAACAGCTATACGGTGAGCGGCGTGGCCTATCCCGGCGTGTTCACCGGCTCCGGCGCGCGCGCCGGCTGGACGGCGGGCGGCGGCGTGGAGGTGGGGCTGACGCCGCAGCTCTCGGCCAAGGCGGAATACGCCTATCTCGACTTCGGCTCCGAGGGCACCACCCTGGCGAACCCGCCCCAGGCGTCCTCGGCCGCGATCGCCCAATCGGCGCAGATGGTGAAGCTGGGGCTCAACTGGCGCCCCTGGGGCGGGCCCCTGCCGAAGACGGGGCCGGCCCTGGCCGTGCCGGGACGGGACTGGAGCGGCTTCTACCTGGGCCTCCACGCCGGCGGCGCCTGGGGCCGGGATGAATGGACCTCCGGCACCGGCTTCCTGCTGGCGGACACCGCCGGCGGCAGCTTTCCGGGCTCGGGCAGTGCCATGGGGCTCATCGGCGGCGCCCAGCTCGGCTACAATTACCAGGTGGGGCCCTGGGTGGCGGGCCTCGACGTCTCGGCCAGCGCGGCCAATCTCAACAGCTATGCGAAGTGCATCTCCGGCAATCTCGGCTGGCCCGAGAGCCACGGCTGCCAGAACGGCATCGACAGGCTCGGCTCCATCACCGGGCGGCTGGGGCAGAGCTGGGGCGATCTCCTGTTCTACGGCAAGGCCGGCGCCGCCTGGGCCTCGGGCATGAGCACCGTGTTCCCCACCCATAACCTGCGCCGCTTCACGGATTCCGGCACCCGCTGGGGCTGGATGCTGGGCTCGGGCGTGGAATATGCGCTGACGCGGAGCTTCTCGGCCTTCATCGAATACGATTATTACGACTTCGGCACCCAGGACCTGACGCTGTCCGGCTCGGGCAAGAGTGCCTCCGCGAGCTTCAAGCAGCGGCTCGACGTGGTGCGGATGGGCCTCAACTATCGCTTCGGAGGCGCCGAAGACGGCGGCACAGGCGGGATGAAGGCACCGCAGCCGCCCGCCGGCTGGAGCACCGAGGTGGGCGCGCGCGCCTTCCTCAGCACCGGCCGCCAGCAGAAGGACCTGATGTCGCCCCTGCCCCCGGATCGCCTCAACTCCCGGCTGATCTACGAGGACACCACCGGCCGATCGCTGGAGACCTTCTTCCGCTTCGAGAACAAGGATGGCCTGTTCCTGAAGGGCTTCGCCGGGCTCGGCACGCTCTCCGGCGGCAGCCTCTATGACGAGGACTTCCCGGCCGAGGTCGTCTATTCGAACACCTTGTCGAGCCTGCGCAACGGCCAGCTCGCCTATGGCGGGCTCGATGTGGGCTACGACATCCTGCGGCAGAGCGGGGGCAGCCTCGGCGCCTTCGTGGGCTATCGGGCGCTGTACCAGAGCGTGAACGGCTTCGGCTGCCGGCAGATCGCAAGCGACCTCACCTGCGCCGTGCAATCGGCGGCGAGCGAGCCGGCGCTGCTGGACAATCTGGGCCTCAGCGAGACCGAGACCTGGCAGGGCGTGGCGCTCGGCCTCAACACCCGCCTCGCGCTCTCGGAGCGGCTGCGGCTGGAGGTGAATGCCGCCTACCTGCCCTATGTCACGCGCTCCAGCATGGACAACCACTGGTTTCGCGCCGACATCAACCCGCAGGTGGAGAGCGGCTCCGGATGGGGCGCCCAGATCGAGGCGGTGCTGAGCTATGCGGTGACGGACAGGCTGGATGTGGGCCTCGGCGGCCGCTACTGGTTCATGACCACCGACAGCGCCTCCACCCAGTTCCCCGGCACGCTCTTCCGCTCGCCCATGACCTTCTACACCGAGCGTTACGGGGCGTTCCTGCAGGCCTCCTATCGCTTCGGCGACATTCCCCCGATCGACGGCCCGGCCGCGACCAGCCCGGAAAACGCAGCTCCGGCCCCAGTGAGCTGGACCGGCCTTTATGTCGGCGGCGCGCTCGGCGGCGGCAAGGGGCGCTCCACCTACGCCTCCCCCTTCCCGCCCCCGGTGAGCGGCGACGAGGCGGACCTCGGCGGGGCGCTGGCCGGCGTCGCCGTGGGCGGCGACTACCAGATGGGCGCGTTCGTCTTCGGCGTGGAGGCGACCGCCGCCTGGGCCGACTTCGTGGGTACCAACACCTGCTTCTCGACCGCCGAGGCGGGCTCCCAGTCCGGTTTCGACTGCGGCAGCCGTGTCAACGCCCTCGGCACCGTGACGGGGCGCCTGGGCTACGCCTTCGACCGCACCCTCGTCTATGCCCGTGGCGGCTTCGCCTGGGACCGCCAGAGGGACCTGTTCAACAATTACAATTTCGTCGGCCAGATCCTCCGCGACAACAGCACCAATACCGGCTGGACCCTCGGTGCCGGCGTGGAATACGCCCTGCTGCCGAACCTGTCGGTCGGGCTGGAATACAAGCATCTCGACTTTGGCGGCTCCTCGCCCTTCACCACCACCGCGCCGCCCTCCCTGGCCGGCGTCAACCTCGCGCCCGACGGCCTGAGCCTGGACACCGTGGCCCTCACCGTGAACTACCGCTTCGACGCCATCGGCGGTCGCTAGAGGGCGGCCCCGCCCCTTCGGGCGCCGGGGCCATGAAAGGGTGAGAGGGGCGACGGTGCCGCCCCTCTCGAGTCATGCCATCAGCATCACTGCTGGGTGCCGGAAGCCGTGCCGCCGACGCGGCCGGCCTGGCTCCTGGCGTCGGTCGGCTGAGGCCGGGGCGCGGTCGAGGCGCTTTCGGCCTTCCCGCTCGGATAGTTGTTCTTCTGGGCGTCGATGAATTCGTGCCGCTCCTGCTCCTCGGCGCTGAGCGTCGGGGAATAGGGCTCGGCCGAAGCCACGACGGGGAGAAGGACGAAACCCAGGGCGATGATGTAACGCTTCATGATTGAACCTCGAATGTTGAATGTCGTCTTGAACTGTTCAGGCCATTTCAACATTCGTGGCTCGGGGCGGCGGCGGCTCCACCTCCGGGGCGACGCCGGCCGCGACGCGATCGGCGCTCAGCCACCGGCCCCTCACATCCCACCGGATCGGCCAGCTGGGCGGTACCATCACGGCGAGATGCGGGCAGGCATGGCACTCGCACCGCACGAGCGCGCAGATCGGCTGTCCGGAGGACGAATCCCGCTCCTCGTGATGCGCGGCATCGGTCAGGCTCACGGCCGCCGCGGGTTGCGCATACGCATACAGGCCATCGCCGGCGCCGAGGGGCGCCAGGCACAACCCGGCCACCAGCAGCAGACGCAGCAGGACGAGCCGCAGCAGCCTGCTCACCTGGCAACTCCCGCCGGCCGGTCGAGCGCAGGCGCCGTCACCGGGCGGCTCCGTCCCGCGAAGGCTGCCCGGCCGCGGGCTGGCCACTGCGTGCCGGCGCGCCTGCGTTGTCCTTGCTGCCATCCGCGCCGCCGCCCGACCCCGCGTTCGCTGGCGTGCTGCGGCCGTGCGGAGCGGGGTGGGTCAGCCCGAGCTGCGCGTCGCGGAACTGGTGCTCCTGCTTCTCGCGATAGGTCTTCGGCTGCGGATCGAGCGCGAGGGCGGCGCCAGCCGGCAGAACCAGCGCCGCAAGGGCGCCGAGCGCGGCGGCGCGCGGCGCGAGCTTTCCGATCATGGTCATGGGACGTCTCCTCAGTGCGTCGTGAACTTCGCCTGGCCGGACTTGCCGGCGGCGGTCTTGAGAACCAGCGTCACGGCGGTGCCCGGCGCGATGGGCGCGGGCGCCTCGCCGACGAGGGTTTCACCGGAGGGCTTCAGGGCGAGGGTCTGGCGCGCCCCGCCGAGGACCAGCATCGCGGAACCGGAGAAGCCGGTGGTGTCCACGCCCTTGCCCGCGCCATCGAGCACGTGAACCGTCAGCGTCTTGCCGGACACCTCGATCTCGGCGTGCACGCCGGCGATATCCTCCAGCGCGCCGCCATGGGGTCCCTTCTGGGCGCCGTGGGCATGGCCGCTTTCGGCGTTGGCCTGGGCGAGCACGGGGCTGGCGGCCAGGAGGCTCGCCGCGACGATCAGATGCTTCAACATGGGTTGGTCTCCGTTCTCAGATGTTCAGGAGGCAGGGTTTTCCGCCGCCGCGTGCGAGGGCGCGGCAGCCTTGGTCTCGCGCCGGAACAGCACGTAGAGCGCCGGCAGCACGAGCAATGTGAGGATGGTGGAGGAGACGATGCCGCCGATGACCACGGTGGCGAGCGGCCGCTGCACCTCCGCGCCGGGGCCGGTGGCGAGCGCCATGGGCACGAAGCCCAGGGAGGCCACCAGCGCCGTCATCAGCACGGGCCTGAGGCGCGTGAGGGCGCCCTCGCGCACGGCGGCGACGATCTCCCGCCCCTCCTCGCGCAGCCTCTGGATGAAGGCGATGATGACGAGGCCGTTCAGCACAGCCACACCCGAGAGCGCGATGAAGCCGATGCCGGCGCTGATGGAGAGCGGCAGGTCGCGCAGCAGCAGCGCCGCGATGCCGCCGGTGAGCGCCAGCGGCACCCCGGAGAACACCAGCGCCGCATCCGCCACCGAGCCGAAGCTCATGAACAGCAGCAGGAAGATGAGCGCGAGCGCGATGGGCACCACGATGGCGAGGCGCTGGGTGGCGGAGACCAGCTGCTCGAACTGCCCGCCCCAGCCGATCCAGTAGCCTTCCGGCAGCTTCACCTTCTCGGCCACCTGGCGCTGCGCCTCGGTGACGAACGAGCCGAGGTCGCGCTCGCGCACGTTGGCGCTCACCACGATGCGGCGCTTGCCATCCTCCCGGCTGATCTGGTTGGGGCCGGGGGAGATGGAGAGGGTCGCGATGGAGGCGAGCGGCACGTAGCGGATCTGCGCGTTGGCGCCCGAAGCCCACACCGCCGGGCGCGGCTTCTCCCGGTCGGCGGTCGCTGGCGGCAGGGGCACGGGAAGGGCGCGCAGGGCCTCGATGTCGGTGCGCAGCTCCTCGGGCAGGCGCACCATGATGTCGAAGCGCCGGTCGCCCTCGAACAGCACGCCCGCCGAGCGGCCGCCCACCGCCACCTCGATCAGCTCCTGCACCTCCGCCACGCTCACGCCGTAGCGGGCCATGGCCGGGCGGTTGAGCGAGACCGTGAGCATGGGCAGGCCCGAGACCTGCTCGGTCTTCACGTCCGCCGCGCCGGGAACGGCACGGATGACGGCCTCCACCTGCCCCGCCACCTGAAGCAGGGTGTCGAGGTCGTCGCCGAAGATCTTCACGCCCACATCCGAGCGGATGCCCGAGATCAGCTCGTTGAACCGGAGCTGGATGGGCTGGGACAGCTCGTAATTGCTGCCGGCCACGTCCTCGGCGGCTTCCTCGATGTCGGTCATCACCTGGGCCTTGGGCTTGCGCGGATCGGGCCATTCGGCGCGCGGCTTCAGGATGACGTAGCCATCGGAGATGGAGGGCGGCATGGGATCGGTCGCCACCTCCGCCGTGCCGGTGCGGGCGAACACCTCCTTCACCTCCGGCACCTGCAGCAGGCGCTTTTCCAGGGCCTCCTGCATCTCCACCGACTGGGTGAGGCTGGTGCCGGGCACCCGCAGCGCCTGGATGGCGGCATCGCCCTCGTCGAGGCTCGGGATGAACTCGCCGCCCATGCGCGAGGCCGCGACGCCGGTGGCGACGATGAGCCCCGCCGCCGCCAGCGCCACCACGGCGCGATAGTTGATGGCGGCGTCGAGCAGCGGCGTGTAGATGCGCCGCGCCGTGCGCATGATGATGTTCTCGTGCTCCGAAACCTTGCCGGTGACGAGCAGCGCCACCGCCGCCGGCACGAACGTCATGGAGAACAGAGCCGCCGCCGCCAGCGCCATCAGCACCGTGACCGCCATGGGCGTGAACATCTTGCCCTCCACCCCGGTGAGGGTGAGCACGGGCAGGTAGACGACGGCGATGATCATGGTGCCGAACAGGCTCGGGCGGATCACCTCCTTCGCGCCGGCGAGGATGGTCTGGAACCGCTCCGCCCGCGTCAGCAGCCGGCCGCGCTTGTGCTGCTCCTCCGCCAGCAGGCGCAGGCAGTTCTCCACGATGATGACGGCGCCGTCGATGATGATGCCGAAGTCGATGGCGCCGAGGCTCATGAGGTTGGCGGAGACCTTGTTCTCCACCATGCCGGTGACGGTGAGCATCATGGACAGCGGGATCACGCAGGCGGTGACGATGGCGGCGCGGAAATTGCCGAGCAGCACGAACAGCACCACCACCACGAACAGCGCGCCCTCCAGCAGGTTCTTCTCCACCGTGGCGATGGTGGCCTCCACCAGATGGGCGCGATCGTAGACGGCGCGGGCCACCACCCCCTCGGGCAGCGAGCGGGAGATGTCCTGAAGCTTCGCCGCCACCCTCTGGGCCACGGTGCGGCTGTTCTCGCCGATCAGCAGCATGGTGGTGCCCAGCACCACCTCCTCGCCATTCAGCGTGGCCGCGCCGGTGCGCAGCTCGCGGCCCTCGCGCACCTCGCCGATGTCGCCGACGCGGATGGGCGTGCCGTCGCGGCTGCCGATGACGATGTCGCGGATTTCCTCCACGCTCGCCACCTGGCCCGGCGTGCGCACCAGGTACTGCTCGCCGTTGCGCTCGATGTAGCCGGCGCCCACGTTGGCGTTGTTGGCGGTCAGCGCGGTCATCACGTCGCGGAACGAGATGTTGTAGGCCATCAGCCGCGCCGGGTCCGGCAGCACGTGGAACTGCCGGGCGGAGCCGCCGATGGTGTTCACCTCCACCACGCCGGGCACGGTGCGCAGCTGGGGCTTGATGATCCAGTCCTGGATGGTGCGCAGGTCTGTGGGGCTGAAGGGGGTGCCGTCTGGCTTCCTCGCGCCCTCCTTCGCTTCCACCGTATACATGTAGATCTCGCCGAGGCCGGTGGAGATGGGGCCGGGGGCGGTCTCCACGCCGGGCGGAAGCTGGTCCTTCGCCTGCTGGATGCGCTCGTTCACGAGCTGGCGAGCGAAGTAGATATCGGTCCCGTCGCGGAACACCACCGTGACCTGGGACAGGCCGTAGCGGGAGAGCGAGCGGGTGTATTGCAGCCCCGGCAGGCCGCCCATGGCGGTCTCGATGGGGAAGGTGATGCGCTGCTCCACCTCCAGCGGCGAGAAGCCGGGCGCGGACGTGTTGATCTGCACCTGGACATTGGTGATGTCCGGCACCGCATCGATGGGCAGCCGCGTGAAGTTCCACGCGCCGAACGCGCCGACGATGAGGCAGGCGATGACCACCAGCCAGCGTTGGCGGATGGAGAAGGCGAGGATGGCGTCGATCATCGCGCCGCCTCCGTGCCTTCGGCCGGGGCGCCCGCCTCGCGGATGCGGACGAAACCCTCCACCGGGGTGACGAACACCACCCCGTCGCCGCGGCGCCCGGTCCAGCCGGCGGCGGCGATCACGGCGCTGACGGCCTCCACTTCATGGGCGTGGCAGACGATCTCCAGGCGCAGGTGGCGCTGGTAGACGAGGTCGTACTCGCTCGCCACATAAGTGCCGCCGACGCCGCGCCCGCGGCCCTGGCCGCGCGCCTCGACGATGGTGAAGCCATGGAACTCCGCGCGCTCCTGCAACGCGCGCACCACCTTTTCCTCGAGGTGGGGATGGATGAGGGCGGTCAGCAGCCTGAGGCCCTCGGACGCAGCGTTCTCAATGCTCATGGCTGGCGCTCCCCTTGGCGAGCTCCGCCTTGACCACGAACGCATTCTTCGCGGCATAGACATCGCCCGGCATCAGGCCGAACAGCACCTCGGCCCATTCGGCGTCGCGCGCGCCGATCTCCACGTCGCGCGGCTCGAAGGCATCGCCGTTGCGCACGAACACCACGGTGCGTCCGTCGATGGTCTGGAGCGCGCCGGTGCGCACGGCGAGGTCCACCGGCTTCTCCGCGAGGGTGATGGTGCCCACCGCGAACAGGCCTGGGCGCAGGCGCAGGCCGTCATTGGGGATCACCACGCGGGCGAGCGCGGTCTGCGTATCGGAGGCGCCGATGGGCGACACATAGGCCACCTCGCCGGCGATCGGCGCACCGCCGTCGTCCGGGTCCACCTCCACCTTGTCGCCGGCGCGCACCCGCGCGAAATCACGGCGGTAGACGGAGAGATCCACCCAGAGCGTGGAGAGATCCGCCACCACGAAGGCCGGCTTCTGCTCGGAAACGTATTCGCCGAGCGCCACCTGCCGGTCCACCACCGTGCCGCCGATGGGCGCCTTCAGGTCATAGGTGGTCAGGCTCTGGTTGCTCTCGATGACCGCGAGCACATCGCCCTTGCGCACGGTGTCGCCGATGCGCACCCTGATCTCGCGCACGATGCCGGGGAAGCGCGGTGTCACCTGCACCACGGTTTCCTGGTTGGTCTGCACCAGGCCGTTGAGCCGCAGCTTCTGCCGCAGTTGCTCCGGCCCCGCCGTCTCAAGGCCGATGCCGGCGGCGGAAAGCTTGGCGTCGTTCAGCTCCACGGCACCCTCGCCGTGGGACTCGCCGCCCTCCCCGTGGCCGCCTTCGGCGCCAGCTCCGCCCTCGGCGGCCACCGTGCCGGCGACAGGCGCCGTGGGGCCCTGGAAGGCATAAAGCGCACCCGCGCCGGCCACGAGGCCGACCACGAGCATCGCCAGGTCGCGTCGCGCCGTGCGGCTCATTTCGTCTTTCCCTTGTTGAGGTTCACCGGCCGGCCGGTCAGACCCTCGATGGTGGCGAGCGCGGTGTGGAAATTGACCAGCGCGTCGAGCTCGCGCAGCGACGCATCGGTGAGCGTGGACTGGGCGTCCAGCAGCTCCAGCAGCGTGTAGCGACCCTCGCCATAGCCGCGCTCCACGCCCTCGAAGGCGCTGCGCGCGCCGGGAATGGTGCTGGCGCGCAGGAGGCTGATCTCCTCATAGGCCGCCTTCAGCGTGTCATGGGCGCGGCCGAGCTGGGAGATCAGGGCGCTGCGGGCGATGGCCTCCTCGGCCTCGGCCCGGCGCAGGGATTCCTGCGCCTCGTAGATGCCGCCCTCGTTGCGGTCGAACACGGGGATCGGCACCGAGAGGGTGAGGCGCATGCCGCTGTCGGCGGTTTCGTTGTAGTGGCGATAGCCGACGCCCAGGGTCACGTCCGGCACGGTCTTCGCCTGGGCCGCGCGCAGCTCCGCCCGGCGCTGCCCCTGGATGGCGGTGAAGCGCGTGAGCTGCGGATTGCCCTGCGCGTCCTTGACGAGCCGCGGCAGGGGCGGCGGCGCGCTCACCTTGAACAGGTTGCCGGTGGCGCTGCCGAACTTCGCCTCGTCCAGCCCCATGAGCAGTGCGAGATCGCGCCGCGCGGTGCCGAGGGCGGCCTTCGCCCGGTCCAGCTCCACCTTGGCGAAATCCGCGGCGACGCGGGCGCGGGAAATCTCCGCCGGAGACGAGGCGCCCGCCTCCACCCGCGTCTGCAGCAGCGGAGACAGGCGGGCGATGGCCGCCGCCTGCCGATCGAGGATGGAGACGCGCTGCTGCGCGCCCAGCACGGCGGAGAAGGCGGCTGTGGTTTCCGCCAGCACCTGCAGGCGGGTCGCCTCCCGCTCCCAGCGCGCGACCGTGACGCCCGCTCCGGCGGCGGCCATGCGCGCCTCGCGCTTGCCGCCCAGCTCCACGAGCTGGCTGATCTGAAGCGTCTGCTCCGCCAGGTCCAACCCTTGGTAGGAGCCGGACCCCATGGCGTTGTCCACCTCCAGCGACAGGCCGGGATTGGGCAGCGCGGCGGCCTGCGTGGACCGGCCGGAGGCCATGCCGATATCCCGCTCCGCCGCGGTGAGGCGCGGATTGGCGGCGAGCGCGCTCGCCAGCGCGCTGGTCAAGACAAGGGGACGCGCGGATTGGGAACGCGTGGGCTGAGGACGCGCGGTTTCGGCGCGCGCCTGCGTCGCCGGCAGCAGCACGAGGGCTGCCGCAAGCGCACGCGCGAGGGCACGAGGCGGCATGGTCTGATCCGATGACTGTGAGCTGAGCGCAGGCGCAGGGCGCCCGCGCGCGGACAGAGATCAGATCAGGCGCAGGGAGGACGGATTTCGGTGGGGACGATGCGGCCGGCGGTGAGCACCGGCTTGCCCGCCTTGGCGGCGGATGTCAGGCGCTCGAACCGCGCAGCGGCCACAGTCGGCAGCATGAAGGCGACGCAACCATGGCAGCCATGGTCGACGGCGGAAGCGTCGGCCAAGGGCGAGGACGTATCGTCGCGCTGGGCCTGATCCGCTGAATGGCCGGCGAAGGCGATGTCCGGAACGAGGCCGCCGGGATCGGAAAAGCCCAGGTCCAGCCCCACGGCGGCGGCTTTCGCCTCATCCACGTGGCGCGCGCTCACCGCATTGAGCATCGGGCCCGCGACGAGACCGATGACGAGCGCCATCACCACGCTCCGGCGAAACGCCAGGGCGCGGAAAAGGATCATCATGCGGTTCGCGAAGCGGAGCATGTCGTTCAATGGCTCGAAAATCGCCGGCCTGTCAAGCAGCGCGAACCGGGGACTGCACAAAAGAATTCCCCCGTGACACTGTATCCGGAAGCCCGATCTTCTCGTTCACGAAGAAGAAGGATGAAGACTCGCGATGATGTTACTGTCCTGCCGGAACATCCCGCCACCGGCAGAACCGGCGCGCCCGACGACACGCGGCGCCGCTCCGGTTTCGGCTCAGGCCGGAACGGGACGGCGGGCGGCGGGGCGCAGGGGCTGGACCCGCCAGCCCTCGGTCTCGAAGCCGCCGCGTCCGGCCTGGGGCATCCGGGCGCCGAGCCAGCAGCGGGTCGGCAGCAGCGGCGTGGTGGCGGCGGCGCGCAGGGCGGCGCCGTCATCCGGCAGCGCATCGAGCCGCCGGCGGATGTCCGCCTCCCCTTCCTCCGGCAGGTGCCGGGTGATGAACACCAGCCGCCCGCGCATGTCGAAGCGGCCGCGGTCGAGACGGCCCGTGTGCCCCGGCCAGCGCGGCAGGCGCACCACCGGATAGGCGACGCGGCCCACCGCCTGCACCACCGCCGGCCCGGCCAGCCCCGCCACGTTCATCAGCCCCTTCAGGCGCAGGATGCGGTCGCCGTGGTCCGCCAGCACGCCGCCGAGGGCCACGCAGAACCCCTTCCAGGGCACCGGCCGGCCAAAATGGAGGGTGAAGCTGGCGACGCCTCCCTCGTGTTGCGCCGCCGGCGCCTCCTCGGTGCCGAGCCACGCCCCGAGCCGCGCCGCCCGATCCGAGGGCGCATAGACACCGGCGCCCGCCACCCAGCCCGTGGCGATGGCGCCGTGCGATGCCGTCATGCGCGGCGCGGCGGGATTGAGCGCGGCAAGGCGCGCCTCCAGCGCCTCGCGCGCGGATCGGCCGGCGAGATCCGGCTTGGAAATCACGATGCGGTCGGCCAGGGCCACCTGCCGGCGCGCCTCCTCATGGGCGTCGAGCTGGGCCGCGCCCAGGCCCGCGTCCACCACCGTCACCACGCCATCGCAGCGGAAGCGGGCGGCGACGAAGCGCTCCTCCATCAGCGTCCACACCACGGGCACGGGGTCGGCGAGGCCGGTGGTCTCGATCACCACCCGGCGCACATGCGGGAGCTGGCGGCGGGAGAGCTTCTCGTGCAGCTCCTTCAGGGCGGCCACCAGGTCGCCGCGCACGGCGCAGCAGATGCAACCGGATTCGAGCACCACCGTGGTCTCGCCCACATGCTGCACCAGGTGCTGGTCGATGCCGATGGCGCCGAGCTCGTTGATGAGCACCGCCGTGCCGGCGAAGGCGTCCTGCTGCAGCAGATGGTTGAGCAGCGTCGTCTTGCCGGCGCCGAGAAAGCCGGTGAGCAGGGTCACGGGAATGCGCGCGTCGAGGGCGGGGTCGGTCATGGCGTTCCTCCGTCCGGGCCTTCGCCCGGTGCTTTGCCGGCGGGCGCAGCAACCGGCGTGCCACGGCGCCGAAGGCGGGCCCCGACAACCGCGCGCACCGGGAGCGTTCGATTTTCAGCCGGCCGGGTTCGAAAATCGGCCACCCCGTCAATCGCCGGACGCAAGGGCATGGCGCGCCCCGGAAACCTGAAAGTTCCCGCCCGCGCCCCGATGCGCGCTGGCACGATCGATGCTAGGCTTTCACATTCGCCACCGCGCGGACGCCTCAACGGCGCCGCGACGGAACGTCCGCACACCGGCCCGCAGCCTGGGCCCGCGGCTTGGGAACGCACGCCTGGACCCGTGCAGCCGCGCACGACACACGCCAAAGCCCGCCCCAGGAAGCCAGACTCGAGATCTGTCCCGGGCGGCACGCCCGTCCCGCCACGCGGGAGCGGCGCAGGGGGAGGAAAGACAATGCCTTTCTCAAGGCCCGGACAGCGTTTCTCGGTGCCCGAGAACGACCAGAAGATCATGACGTCGTGGGAGCGTTTCCTCGGCGGCGACCCGGAGGGCTCCGACGCCCTGCGCCGCCTCGTGGACGATTCCTGGCGCCGCTGCCTCTCCGGCAGCGTGGACCCGCGACGCGACCAGGCCCCGCCGCCCATGCGGGAGGACAGCCTCTATTCCCTGCGCGACCGGTGCGGCGACCTCCTGGAGGCCAGCGCGCCGGTGATGGCCTCCGCGCGGGAGTTCCTCGCGGAAACCGGAACGGTGATGGTGCTCACCAACGATGCCGGCGTCATCCTGAACCTGGAGGGCGACCAGCGCCTGCGCAGCGCGGCGGAGAACATCCACCTGCTCTCCGGCGCCACCTGGAGCGAGATGGCCTGCGGCACCAACGCCATCGGCACCGCCATCGCGGTCGGCCAGCCCGTGCAGATCCATTCGGCCGAGCATTTCTGCTCGGGCATCAAGCGCTGGTCCTGCTCCGCCGACGTCATCCGCGATCCCTATGACGGCTCCATCCTCGGCGTGGTGGACGTGTCCGGCCTCTCGGACACCTTCAACCGGCACAGCCTGGCCCTGGTGGTGGCCACCGCCGGACGCATCGAGAACCGGCTCGCGCAGATCGAGATGGACGCGCGCCTGCGGCTGCTGGAACGCTGCATGGAGCGCCTCTCCGGCGGCACCACCGACGGCGTGATCGTGTTCGACCGGCGCGGGCGCGCGGTGAAGGCCAACGGCGCCGCGGACGACGCGTTGATCGACCTGAAGCGGCGCCATGGCGACCTGCCCTCCACCGACATCTCCGCTTTGCGCCTCGACTGGCGCCGGGACGACGAGCTGCCCCGCGGCCTGCCCGCCTGGGTGCGCCGCGAGTGGCTGGAGCCGGTGGTGGCGGATGGCGAGCGGCTCGGCGTGGTGCTCGCCATTCCCGGCCGAGCCGGACCCGCGCCGGCGCGGCGCGCCGCGGAGGCCCCGGCCCCCTCCGGCCCCTTCGGCAGGCTGGTGGGCCGCTCGCCGGCGCTCCGGCAGGCCGTCGCCCGCGCCGAGCAGCTCGCCAAGAGCCGCGCGCCGGTGCTGCTGCTGGGAGAGACCGGCGTGGGCAAGGACGTCTTCGCCCAGGCCCTGCACGCCGCCAGCCCCGGCCGCGACGGCCCGTTCGTGGCCCTGAACTGCGGCGGCCTCTCGCGCGAGCTGCTCTCCAGCGAGCTGTTCGGCTATGCCGAAGGCGCCTTCACCGGCGCCCGGCGCGGCGGCATGATGGGCAAGATCGAAGCCGCCGACGGCGGCAGCCTGTTCCTCGACGAGATCGGCGAGATGCCGAAGGACATGCAGCCACATTTCCTGCGGGTGCTCGAAGCCGGCGAGGTCTACCGCATCGGCGAGACGCGCCCGCGCAAGGTGAACTTCCGCCTCATCGCCGCCACCAACCGGGACCTGCGGCAGGAGATCCAGGCCGGCCAGTTCCGCATGGACCTGTTCTACCGGGTGGCGGTGACCTCCATCACCATTCCCGCCCTGCGCGAGCGTGCCGGCGACATTCCCCTCATCGCGTCGCGGCTGGTGGACGAGCTCGCCCTACGCCAGGGCGTGCCGGCGCGCCCGCTCTCGCCGCGGGTGCTGGAGCTGTTCGCCGCCTACGGCTGGCCCGGCAACGTGCGCGAGCTGCGCAACGTCATCGAGAGCATGCTCCTGATCGGCGAAGGCCCCGAGCTGGGCGAAGCCGACGTGCCGGACGAAATCCGCACGCCGTCCGAGCCGGCCGTCGCGCCGGCGGACGCCGCCTTCGGCCCGCGCCCGCCCGCGCCCGGCCTCAGCGGCATGGAGCATGCGGAACGCGCGGCGCTGATCGGCGCCATGCAGGCCAACCGGGGCAACGTGACGGCGGTGGCGCGCAGCCTCGGCATCGCCAAGAGCACCGTGTACGCCAAGCTGCGCCGCTATGACCTGGAAGGAGCGGTGGACGAGGTCCGCCGCACGCAGATGTAGCACGCCCGCGGCGGGCCATCTGTGCCGTGGCACGCCGCTTGCCAAGTGAAAGCCGCTTTCGATTCCCCCGAAAGACCTCCTCCACGCCGCCGGCCCCAACCGGCGGCGTTCTTTTTTGCGCCGCGCGCCCTTTCGCACCGCGGCAGGAAGCTCCCGCGTCGCACAAGAGCGTCCGGTTTTCGGACGCGTATTCGCAAAGCAGTCGCGCACGCGGAGGAAGATCTCTTCGGCCCGTCTCGAAATAGAGCGGACTCAACGGAAATATTGACCCAGCCCTGAGCCAGACCTCCTGGCACGCGCCTTGCGATCAGAGCGGCGACGCGATCGACCGCCCCGCAACGAGGGCGGGACACGCGGCCGCGCACCGGCACCCCAAAAGAAAAGGGAGGAGACAGCTCGCATGGCTCTGCAGATCAATATCGACAACGGCGGCACATTGACCGACATCTGCATCATGGCGGATGACGTGGTGAAGAAGACCAAGGTCCTCACCACCCCCTACGACCTCAGCAAATGCTTCTTCGAGGGGCTCACCAAGGCATCCGGCGTGCTTTATGGCGCGCCGGACGTGAAACGCCTGCTGGAAGAGCTGGATCTCATCCGCTATTCCACCACGCAGGGCACCAATGCCATCTGCGAGCGCAAGGGACCGCGCCTCGGCCTCATCCTCGATGCCGCCGCCCGCGACCTGCCGAGCCGCCTCGCCGCCCATGACGCCGAGGTGTTCGAGGCCCTGGTGGGCGACCGCATCGTGTTCCTCGACGCCGCCACGATCAACGGCGAGGCGGCCGACGTGGAGGTGGTCAAGGCCATCAACGCCCTCACCGCCACCGGCGCCAACCGGCTGGTGGTGAGCTTCGACGGGCCGGACTTCCTCGCCCTCGAAGACCGCTTCCGCCTCATCGCCCTGCGCAAGTATCCGCGCCACCTGCTGGGCGCGGTGCCGATCCTCTACGGCTCGGACCTCACTACCGACGTGGAAGGGGAGCGGCGCACCTGGACCGCGCTCATCAACTCCTTCCTGCACCCCTCCATGGAGGCGTTCCTCTACAATGCGGAGAACCGGCTGCGCGCCTACCGCACCAAGAACCCGCTGCTGATCTTCCGCAACGACGGCGACGCCTCCCGCGTGGCGAAGACCATCGCCATCAAGACCTACTCCTCCGGCCCGCGCGGCGGCATGGAGGGCATGAAGGCCTTCTCGCGGCGCTACGGCTTCACGGATACCGTCTCCATCGACGTGGGCGGCACCACCACCGACATCGGCCAGTACAAGGACGGCACCGTGGCCGAGGTGCGGCGCGGCCATGTGGAGGGCATCTCGGTGTCCTTCCCCCTGTGCGAGATCCTGAGCGCGGGCGCCGGCGGCTCCTCCATCTTCAAGGTAGTGGAGGGGCGCATCGTCATCGGCCCCGAGAGCGTGGGCGCGGTGCCGGGCCCGGCCTGCTTCGGCCGCGGCGGGCGCGAGGCCACCATCACCGACGCGAGCCTGCTCAGCGGCCTGCTCGACCCCACCTCCTATTTCGGCGGCGGCATGGGGCTCGACCTGGACCGCGCGGCGGCGGCGGTCACCGCCAGCATCGCGACGCCGCTCGGCGCGAGCCTCGACGAGGCGCTGCTGCGCATGGAGTTCGCCTATGAGGAGAAGATCGCGGCGGAGCTGCACCGCTTCACCGCCATCTCGCCGGAGACGGTGATGCTCGCCTTCGGCGGCGCCGGGCCGCTCAACGCCTGCGGCGTGGCCGACAAGGCCGGCATCCGCCGCGTCGCCATCCCGCAGATGGCGGCGGTGTTCTCCGCCTACGGCATCGGCGCCTGCGACATTTCCCAGCGCTACCAGGTGACGATCTCCGATCCCGCGATGCTGGCCGAGACGCTGGCGACGCTGAAGGTGAAGGCCGCCCGCGACATGTTCGCGGAAGGCTGCGCCGAGGGCAGCTACACCCTCGAGGCCCGCCTGGTGGCGGATTTCGGCGACGGGCGCACCGAGACCTTCGTGCTCGGCGACCAGCCGGTGGTGCCGGCCGCCTTCACCGCCGCACGCTCTGTGGAGCTGGAGCTGAAGGCGGTGAAGAGCCTGCGCTCGGCCGCCGAGAAGGCCGCCGCCTTCGCCCCCAAGGCGCCTGCGCCCGCCCATGGCAAGCGCAACGTGCTGATCCGCGGCCACGGCCGCATCGATGTGCCGGTCTATCGCCTCGCCGATCTCGCCGCAGGCCATTTCGCGGCCGGGCCGGCCGTATTGGAGGAAGACTATTTCACCTGCCGCGTCCCCGAGGGCTGGCAGTTCGTCATCAGCGATGCGGGAGACATCCTGCTGAGCCGGAAGGATTGAGAGAATGAAAGTCGCGATGACCGAGTATCTCCGCATCGACCTTGGATCGGAGAAATGGGAATGCCGGGTGTGCGATCACGAGATCGCGCCCGCGCGCGGGAACTACAAGGAAGGACTGCTCGTCCACGATCGTGATCCCACCGAGATCCATCCCCCGATCATCGATCCCGAGAAGTACCGCTTCACCTTCAGCCCGGACCCGGAGTGGGTGCGCATTCTCGAATACTGCTGCCCGCATTGCGGCACGCAGGTGGAGACCGAATACGCCGTTCCCGGCCACCCCCCGCTCTACGACATGGAAGTGGACGTCGACGCCCTGAAGGCCCAGTGGGCCGCGCGGGGCGAAGCGGCCGCGCCTTACGCCGGCCCGGCGGTCGCCCGCGAGGACGGCCACGGCCACTGAACAATCCTCCCCCTCCCCGACGGGAGGGGGAGCAGCCCTTCGCGGCGAACACAACAACATCAGCGGCGCCCGGCGCCCACCCCAATGCCTCAGGGAGGAGACATGAAACGCGTTTCCGTCGACATCGGTGGTACCTTCACCGACTGCTTCGTGGTCTGGGACCAGCAGTATATCGAGGCCAAGGCCCTCACCACCCACCACAACCTCGCCATGGGCTTCAACGAAGCGCTGGGCAAGGCGTGCAACGTGCTGGGGCTTCAGCTTGAGGAAATTCTCGGCGCGGTGGACAGCGTGCGCTACGCCACCACCCTCGGCACCAACGCCCTCATCGAGCACAAGGGCCCGCGCATCGGCATGCTGGTGACCGCCGGCTATGAGGCGACCGTGCCGCTGAGCCGCGCCCGCGGCTATGGCGAGGGGCTCGACAACCTCGGCCAGCAGGACATGCCCAACGCCAAGCGGCCCGATCCGCTGGTGGAGGCCCACATGATCCGCGGCATCCGCGAGCGGGTGGACTTCCAGGGCAAGCTGGTGATGCCTCTCGACGAGGAGGACGTGCGCGTCCAGATCCGCGAGCTGGTCAATCGCGGCGCCCAGATCATCGTGGTGGCGCTGGTGAACGCGGTGGTGAACCCCGCCCACGAGCAGCGGATCGAGGAAATCCTGCTGGAGGAATACCCCTCCCACCTGCTCGGCGCCATTCCGGTCATCCTCTCCCACCAGGTGGCGGGGCGAAAGGGCGAATACGTGCGCGCCACCTCCGCCATCGTGGATGGCTACCTGCACGCCACCATGTACCACGCGCTCTCGGCGCTGGAGCAGAACCTCAGGGCCCATCGCTACGAGAAGCCCATGCTGGTGATCCACAATTCCGGCGGCATGGCGCAGCTCAACTCCACCGACGCGCTGCAGACCATCCATTCCGGCCCGGTCTCCGGCATCGGCGCCTCCGAGCACCTCGCCATGCTCACCGGCCTCGGCAACGTGGTGGCCACCGACATGGGCGGCACCAGCTACGACATCGGCATCGTGGTGGAAGGCGGCGTGAAGCATTACGACTTCAACCCCGTCATCGACCGCTGGCTGGTGTCGGTGCCCATGGTGCACCTCGTCACGCTCGGCGCCGGCGGCGGCTCCATCGCCTCCTACGACCGCATGTACAAGACCGTGAAGTGCGGCCCGGAAAGCGCGGGTTCCGATCCCGGCCCCGCCTGCTACGACCGCGGCGGCATGCGCCCCACCGTCACCGACGCCGACCTGCTGCTCGGCTATCTCGATCCGGAGAACTACGCGGGCGGCTCCATTCCGCTCACCCCGCGCCGGGCCAAGGCGGCCATCGAGGACACCTTGTGCGACGAGCTCGATTGCTCGGTGATCGAGGCGGCGCTGCTGATCCGCGAGAAGGTGGACGACAACATGGCCAACGGGCTCTTCACCGAGCTGCGCGCCCGGGGCTACGACCCCAAGGACTTCACCATGCTCGCCTATGGCGGCAACGGCCCGCTGCACTGCTGCGGCATCGCCCAGAACCTCAACATCGACCGCATCCTGGCCCCGCCCCTCTCCTCTGTCTTCTCGGCGGTGGGCGCGGGCAACATGCACCAGCTCCATATCCACGAGCAGTCGCTCTACATGGTGCTGTACGACAGCAACACCCGCGCGCTGTTCGACGACTATGAGCGCTTCAACGCCATCGTCGCCGAGCTGAAGGAGCGCGGCACCCAGGACCTCCTGCGCCAGGGCGTGCCGCTGGCCGACATCCGCCACAATCTGGAGCTGGACATGCGCTACGGCAACCAGCTCGTGCAGACCACGGCGGTGATCGAGAAGCACGAGGTCCACGGGCCGGCGGAGGTGCTCGCCATCATCGCCCAGTTCTCGGCGGACTACGGCAAGCGGTTCGGCGAGGGCTCCCAGGCGCCGGAGGCGGGCATCCGCATCAACACCATCCGCGTGGCCGCCTACGTGCACCACGAGACGGTGCGCTTCGAGGACATCAAGCCGGTGCCCGAGGCCGAGCGCAAGGCGCCGCCGCCGCCCGCCTCCACCCGCGTGTGCCACTTCGTGGGCCAGGACGGGCCGGTGGAGACGCCGGTGTGGAGCCGCGCCTCGATCCTGCCCGGCGTCGCCATCGAGGGGCCGGCCATCGTCGCCTCCGAGGTCACGACCTTCCTGGTCAATCCGGGCTGGACGTTCGTCGCCGCCAGGCAGGGCGCCTCCTGGTTCCTGCGCGCCAAGACGCCCGCGCTCACGCACTGACACCCGGCCCCCCGCCACGGCGGGGGGCAAGCGCCCATCGCGAAACAATCCGCGAAGACAGTCCGGGAGGACACCCCATGAACGACATGAGCAACACCGGCCGCGGCAAGCTGCCCAGCGCCGAGGACGTGGCCCTCGTCCAGAAGTTCCTGAACGACACCACCCTGTTCCTCGGCCCCGATCCCGAGATCATGCAGAACCACGACCTCATGCCGCGCAGCGCGCAGGAGGACGAGGCCATCGCCAAGGTGGCCGACAGCCACATCATCGCCAAGATCCGCGACCGCATCCAGTCCGGCTGCGACGAAGGCTATGAGATGGTGGAGCAGATGGGCGCCGCGCCCGGCGCCAAGTGGGGCGACGTCATCACCGGCGTGTATTCGGCATCCGGCGATCTTGCCATTGCCTCGGCCGGCGGCGTGCTGATCTTCTCGGCGCTGGTGCACCACCCCATCAAGTTCATCATCAAGAACTGGATGAACGACCCCACCGTGGGCGTGCGCGAGGGCGACGGCTTCATCCACAACGACAGCCGCTACGGCAACGTGCACAACACCGACCAGTCCATGATCCTGCCCATCTTCCACGAGGGCAGGCTGGTGTGCTGGGTGGCCTCCACCGTGCACGAGGGCGAGAACGGCGCCATCGAGCCGGGCGGCATGCCCTCCATGGCGGAGAGCCCCTCCGACGAGGGCCTGAAGATGTCGCCCTTCAAGGTGGTCGAGAACTACCAGATCAAGCGCGACATCCTCACCTTCCTGCAGAATTCGGTGCGCGAGCCGAAGCTGCAGTATGAAGACATGAAGGTGAAGCTCTTCGCCTGCCTGCGCATCAAGCAGCGCCTCGAGGAGACGCTGAACACCGATGGCCCCGAGGCCCTCGTCTCCACCCTGCGCCTGACCATGGAGAACGTGCGCGCCGAGGTGAAGCGCCGCGTTTCCGAATGGCCGGACATGACGGTGCGCACCTATATCATCCAGGACTCGACCCTGCGCGAGAACTGCGTGGTCAAGATCAACTGTAAGCTCACCAAGACCGGCGACCGGCTGATCTTCGATTTCCGCGGCTCTTCTCCGGAATTCACCAACCGCGCCACCAATACCATCGTCGCCGGCCTCAAGGGCATGCTGGCCCAGGTGTTCCTGTGCTACGTGTGGCCGGATCTGCCGCGCGGCCAGGCGGCGTTCGCGCCCATCGAGGTCATCACCGACCCGCACTCCATCGTCAACTGCTCCTATGACGCGCCCAACTCCCAGTCGCTGATGTCCATCTTCACGGGCTTCACCGCCGGCCAGCACGCGGTGGCGAAGTTCCTCTACTCCTGCCCGGAGAAGTTCACGAAGGTGCACGCACCCACCTTCAACATGATCAACACCTTCATCTGGGGTGGTGTCTCCCAGCACGGCGAGACGCTGGGCAACCTCTGCGCCGACCTCAACGGCATGGGCGCCGGCGCCACCATCGACCGCGACGGCGAGCACGCCCTCGCCCCCATCTTCGCGACCATGGCCGACATCGGCGAGCAGGAGCTGAACGAGGAAGAAGTGCCCTTCCTGCAGCTCGTGTCCAAGAAGATGACGCGTGATGCCATCGCCCCCGGCAAGTATCGCGGCGGCCAGGGCTACACCATGATGGTGGCCACCAAGGACAGCGAGCAGTGGGGCTTCATGACCACCGCCCAGGGCGCCAAGATCCCGCCGCTCCAGGGCCTGTTCGGCGGCTATGCGTGCGGCACCTATCCGCTCTCCAAGGTGCAGGGCGTGGACGTCTACGAGGTGCTCATGAACACCCCGGAGAAGTTCAAGCACTCCATCGAGGAGATCATGAACGAGCGGCCCTTCGAGGGCGCGAGCTACACCACCCACCACATGGGCATGGGCTTCGAGATCTCGAAGCGCGGCGAGCTGTTCATGATCTCCCAGGGCGCCGGCGCGGGCTATGGCGATCTCCTGGAGCGCGATCCGCGCGGCGTCATCAAGGACATCGAGGAGGGCCTGATCTCCCCGGCGGTGGCGGCGCGCCTCTACAAGGTGGTGTTCGACCCCGAGACCCTCGCCATCGATGACGCCGCGACCGAGGCGGCCCGCGCCGCCGAGCGCAAGGCGCGCATCGCCCGCTCCAGGCCCTATTCCGAGTTCGTGAAGGGCTGGAGCAAGCCCAGGCCCCCGTCCCATCTCCAGTATTTCGGCGCGTGGGGCGACGATGTCTCCGTGCTCTACATGGGCTCGCCGGAAAAGACCCGCGCCGCCGATACCCCGCGCCCCAACTACATGACGCACCCGAAGGACGTGCGCATCGCCGAGCTGGAGGCACGCCTCGCCGCCGTGGGCGCGATGGGAGGCGAGAAGCAATGAGCGTCTGCCTCGCCGATGCCCTGCCCCGGCCTTCCGGGGCGAGCGGGCTGCGCGTATGGCTGAAGTCGTCGGGCTATGCCCGGCGGCTCCTCCTGGGGGGAGATGGCGACCCCTGGGAGAGCGCGGCCGGCTACCTCGCCTTCTTCAACCAGGCCCAGGGCCTGCTGCGCCCCGACGTGGCGGTGGTGGACGTGGGCGACCTCTACCGCTCCTGGCTCGCGCGCCATCCCGCCCTGAAGGCCGAGATGGGCGCGAAGAAGCGCCCCGCCTTCCCCCTGAAGCGCATGCTGGAGGAGGAAGGCCCGCGCCGGCTGCTGAGCGAGGTGGTGGAAGCGGTGGCGGCGAGCCTGCGGGGGCAGGCGCCGCTGGTGCTCGCCCTGCCCGCGCCGCGACGCTGGCTCACGGAAGCGGCGGCCGCCGCCGGCCGCACCGGCATCGAGATCGACGCCGGCCTGATCGAGGATGCGACCATGTACATGGCCGACCTCGTGCGGGCGGTGTCGGGCCATCCCGTCGGCGGGCTGCTGCTGGAGGAGGATGCCAGCGGCGCGGCGGGCGATGCCGGCGCCTACCGGACGCTGGTGAACACCGCCCGGCACTACCGCTGGGGCGTCGCCCTGCGCGGCGCGGCGAATGGCGCGGCGGCGGACTTCGACACCGTCATCTCGCCGGTGCCGGCCGAGGGCGGGGATCTCGCCAGCGGGCTCGATGTCAGCGCCGCGCTTTGGGACGAGGAGCCGCTCGCGCCCCTCGGCGCCGGCCAGTTCTACTTCGCGGAGATCCCCGAGAGCGCCCAGCCGGAGGCGGTGCTGCACCAGCTCGCGCGCCTGCGCGCCTGAAGCGGCCGCGCGGCGCCGGTCGACGGCCGGCGCCGCGGTCACCAATCAAAAAACAAATGACGGGAGGACACATGAGCCGCATCCGGAAGCTTGCGCGCCTTTGGGGGATTCTCGGCCTTCTGGCCGGGCCCCAGGCCGCGCACGCCATCGACATCAATTCCGCCGACTACCTGCCCGCGCCCGCCGGCACCAACCTGCTGCTGTTCTACAGCCAATACGCCACCCGCAGCGAATATGTGAGCGCCTCGGGCACGACGATCTCGCGGGACACGAACCTCGATTCCTACGTGAACATCCTGCGCTACGTGCATTATTTCGATTTCGTAGGGGTGCGGATGGCGGCGCAGGCCTTGCTGCCGGCCGGCACGCTCTACAACGGACGCCTCGATGGGGCAGACCTCGGCTCCGCGGCCGGCGCGGGCGACCCCATCCTCTCCGGCGTGGTCTGGCTCGTGAACAACAAGGCGAGCGAGAGCTACGTTGCCCTCGCCCCCTACCTGTTCGTGCCGCTCGGGCAGTACGATTCCAGCCAGGCGCTGAACATGGGTGAGAACCGCTGGAAGCTGGACCTGCAAGGCGCGTGGTACCAGGGCCTCGGCAACGGCTTCGCCCTGCAGCTCTCCGGCGACGTCATCTGGTACGGCTCCAACACCGAGGCCGGCGGCGGCAACCTGACCCTGACGCAGGACAACACCTATCAGTTCCAGGCGTGGCTCTCCTACGCCTTTGCGCCCACATGGTCGGCGGCCGCCGGATATTCGCGGTTCTGGGGCGGCACCGAGTATCTGGCCGGCGTCGCCACCGGGAACGCCACCGAGCGCGACCAAGTGCGGCTGGAGCTGTCCAAGTTCATCACGCCCACGTTCCAGGCCATGGCGTCGGTGCAGCGCGATTTCAACACTTCGGGCGGGTTCCCGGAGGATTTCCGCGGCTCGCTGCGCCTGATGCAGGTGTTCTGAACACCCCCTCCGCCGCCGCGACCGTGCGCACCGGGCAAGACCTCGTCCGGGGCCGATAGCGAGCGGCGGCGGCGCGGGGGAAGGAGGCGGGAGAAGCCGCATGGCCTCCCGCCTCCGGCCAGATCGCACGAGCTGAAGGCGGCTGCGCGCAGGATGGGCGTGGGATACGGGAAACCCTGACCACGGCCCCGCGAACCTCGCTATCCCCGACATCATGCGGCCCGGCACGCGCGGGCCTGCCCTGTGCCGGGACATCCGCCGCCCTCCCACATGCCCATCATCGTGCTAGCCGCGCGCGGCAGTGAATGGACCGTGGGACTGGACCAGAGGTGGACGACCATCTGGCCAAGCCCATCACCCCCGCGCCTCGCTCGCCCGCATCCACGCCGTGCCGGAGCGGGTGCGAAGCCTGCGCCGAAGGCTTTGCGACGGCGATCGGCTCCCGGCCTGAAACAAACTGATACAGAAGCGATACGCGCGGTGACAACTGCAGCGTTATCAGGCTCCCGTACCGGAGTTGCCAACGGACGGGTCGAGGCATGGGTTTCCCTCAGCGGCGGAAAGCGGGCGCCAGCCCTCGCGCCGACGCGGTCCCGGCGACGGGCGCGCGGATGCACGACCTCGCACTCACCGTGCCAGCCGCCTCGCCGCTCCGAGGCCGCTTCAAGCCCCTCGGCATGAAGGTGGCGGCAGGCGAGATCCTCGCCCGTGCGCACCCGCGCCTCCGCCCAGGCCAAGGACCGAGGCAGCTCCCGGAAACCCGATCCCGCCCCGCTTCGCCTCCCCGGCAGGGAGCGGGCCAAGGAGGCCGACCGTGAACCGACCGCTGATCCAGCCCCACCTCTCCCGCCGCGCCTTTCTCGCCGGTAGCGCCGCCGCCGGCGCCCTCACCTTTTCCGGCGGGTGGAACCGCGCCTTCGCCGCCCCGCTCCTCGCTGTGGAAAGCGTCACCCTCGACGTGAAAGGCAAGGCCGCCAGGGTGTTCGCCGTGAAGGGGCCCTCCGGCGAGGGCATCTTCGCGAAGGAAGGGGAGCGCCTCTCCGGCGCGGTCCTCAACGCCTCGCAGACCCCCGCCGTCATGCACTGGCACGGCCAGATCTTCGCCCCGGCGGACCAGGACCGCGCCCGCCCGAAAGGCGGGGAGCTGGCCCCCGGCGCGAGCGACCATGTGGATTTCCTCCTCACCCCCGGCACCCACTGGATGCACTCCCACACCCTGAGCGAGCAGCAATTGCTCGCCGCCCCCCTTGTCACCCGCGAGGCGGATGCGGGCGACGTGCAGGACGTGGTGGTGATGCTGCACGATTTCTCCTTCCGCAGCCCGGAGGAGATCCTGGCCAGCCTCGGCGGCGCCAACGCGCACGGCGCCCATGGGGGCCACGGCATGGGCCAGCAGATGCAGGGCATGGCGGGAATGGCGATGCCGGGCATGGACCATTCGGGCCACGCCATGGGCGGAACGGGGGCCGCGCCGGGCGGGCAAGACGGCCACATGGCGCACGGCACGGGGGGCGGGGCAAGCGGCGGCATGGGAGGCATGACGGCGCATGCCAACGATGTCGACTACGACGCCTTCCTCGCCAACCGCCGCACCCTCGCCGACCCGGAGGTGGTCACGGTGGAAAAGGGCGGGCGCGTGCGGCTGCGCATCATCAATGGCGGCACCGCCACCGCCTTCTTCATCACCGTACCCGGCCTGAAGCCCCGCTGCGTCGCCGTGGACGGCACGCCCTGCCTCCCGCTGGAGGCGGAGGCATTCCCCCTGGCCCAGGGCCAGCGCATCGACCTTCTCGCGGACATTCCGGCGGGCGGCGGCGCCTTCCCGGTGCTGGCGCAGGTGGAAGCCTCGCCCCGCCGCACCGGCATCATGCTGGCGACCGCGGGCGCGTCCGTCGCCCGCATCGCCGAGGCGGCGGAGCAGCCGCAGGGCCTTCTCGACCTGACTTTCGAAGGGCGCCTCGCCGCCGCCAGGCCGCTCGCGCCGCGCGCGGCCGACAAGGCTTTCCCCATCATGCTCGGCGAAGAGGCCGGCTATCGCTGGACCATCAACGGCCGCACCTATGGCGAGGCGGAGCCGTTTGCCGTCAGCCAGGGCGAGCGGGTGGAGATGACCTTCATGAACCCCACCTCCATGAGCCACCCCATGCATCTGCACGGGCACCATTTCCAGGTGGTGGGCATCGGCGCGCGGCGATTCTCGGGCGCGCTGCGCGACACGGTGATGGTGCCCCCGCACATGCCGGTGACCATCGCTTTCGACGCCGGGCCGAAGGGCGAATGGTTCCTGCATTGCCACCACCTCTACCACATGGCCACCGGCATGATGGCGGTGGTGAAGGTGGCCTGAGCCGAAACGGCGAAACCCCATCACGGACGGGCGACGGCGCGACCGGCGGATCGGTGCCGCCGCCTGCCGCGCAGGGCAATCAGGACGACCGAAAGCCCCTGAGCTCCACTCTCGGACCTCTGGCTAAACCCGCGCGGCGCTTGGACGAAGCTTCACCGGGGCCGATAGTGGAAGGCCATGGCGAACAAGCGCATGCGCGCCGCTTCGCCATGGCGTGGCATCCGTCTGCCACGGGACGGGCAGGTCATCGGGCACAAGATACCGCCGGGTTCTCAAAGCGGAAACACCCCGACGTCATGGCACGCCCGCGCCCGGACGGGCCGGGCTCCTGATGGCGCGCCCGGCCAAGCCCGCGCCCCACGCACGGCGCGGAGCACAGAGCCGCCCGGCAGGCGTCAATGGCGCGCCGGGTCCGCTCCGGGCGCGCCGGGGGCGGGGGATGGCACGGCCTCCGGCAGCGCCCGCAGGACCTTGCCGGGGTTCATGAGGCCGAGGGGATCGAACGCCGCCTTCAGCGCCCGCATCATCGCCAGCTCCACCGGCGCCTTGTAGTGCTCGGCCTCCGCCACGCGCAGCTGGCCGAGGCCGTGCTCGGCGCTGATGGAGCCGCCGAGGTCCGCCACAACATCATGGACGATGCGGGTGATGGCCGCCGGCCCGGCCGCGCGCTCGTCCGCCGACCAGCCGGCGGGCATGACGGGGTTGTAGTGCAGGTTGCCATCCCCCACGTGGCCGAAGGTGAAGGGCAGGATGCCCGGAAACGCCTGCGCCAGCGCCGCATCGGCGCGGGTGATGAAGGCGGGAATGGCGGAGACCGGCACGGAAATGTCGTGCTTCACCCCCTGCCCCGCGTGCTTCTGCGCCTCCGCCTGGGCTTCGCGCAGGGCCCACAGCCGCTGGCGCTGGGCAAGGGATGCCGCGACCACCGCATCCGCCGCCAGCCCGTCCTCGCACGCCCGTTCCAGAAAGGCTTCCAGCGCCGCCTTCAGGCCGTCGCCCCTGTCCTGCCCGCTCGCTTCCACCAGCAGGTACCAGGGATGGGCGGCGGCGAACGGCGAGGCGAGGCCGGGCACCGCGGCGATGGCGTGGATGAGGCTCGGCGCGCGCATCAGCTCGAAGGCGGTCAGGCTCTCGCCCAGCAGGCCGCGGGCGCGGCCGAGCAGCCGAACCGCAGCGCCAGCGTCCGCGATCGCCAGCATGGCCGTCTCGACCGCGCGGGGGCGGGGAAACAGCCGCAGGGTCGCGGCGGTGATGAGGCCGAGCGTGCCTTCCGAGCCGATGAACACCTGCTTCATGTCATAGCCGGCATTGTCCTTGCGCAGGCCGCGCAGGCCGTTCCACACGCGCCCGTCCGGAAGCACCACCTCCAGCCCCAGGGTAAGCGCGCGCATGTTGCCATAGCGCAGCACCTGCGTGCCGCCGGCATTGGTGGCGAGGTTGCCGCCGATGCGGCACGAGCCCTCCGAGGCCAGCGACAGCGGGAACAGCCGGTCGATGCCCGCGGCCGCCGCCTGCACCTCGGAAAGGGTAACGCCGGCCTCGACGGTGAGGGTGTCGTTGTCCGCATCCGCCGCCCGCACCCGCCGCATGCGATCCAGGCAGATGACCACCGCCGCCCCCGACCCGTCGGGCGCGGCGCCGCCCGCGAGCCCGGTGTTGCCGCCCTGGGGCACCATGGGAATGCGCGCCTCGCAGCAGAGGGCGACGACGGCCGCCGCCTCCACGGTGGAAGCCGGCCGCAGCACCAGCCGCGCGGCGCCGCGAAAGGTGCCGCCGAAGCCGGTGCGGTAAGGCTCGGTATCCGCCGGCGCCTCCAAGAAACCAGCGGGGCCGACCACCGCCTTCAGGCGATCGAGCACATCATCTCCAGGCGGGGAAAGCAGGGGGTCGCTCATGGCCGGACCTCCGCCGCGCCGAAGGAAAAGGCGCCGCCATGGCGCCGCGTCACGCCCGCGAGGGCGGGAAGGTCCGCCGCGCCGAGCTGGCCCATGGCCACCTGCAGCTCCTCCATGAGGAGATCCGCCACATGGTCCGCCCCGCGCGCGCCGATGCCGGCGAGGCCGATGAGGAAGGCGCGCCCGCAGAAGGTGCCATGCGCGCCCAGGGCGAGCGCCCGCGCCACGTCGAGCCCGGAGCGGATGCCGCTGTCGAACAGAACGGTGGCGCGCCCCGCCACCGCCGCGGCGATGGCCGGCAGCACGTCGATGGCCGCCGGCGCGGCATCGAGCTGCCGGCCGCCGTGGTTGGAAACGAGAATGCCGTCCACGCCGATGGAGATCGCCATCTCCGCATCGGCGGGGTGCATGATGCCCTTCATCACCAGGACACGGGGCCAGGCGTCGCGCAGGCGCTTCACCGCTTCCCAGGAGAAGGTGCCCTTGATCTCGCTCTGCACGAAGCCGGCGGTCCGCGCCAGGGTGGCGGGGGCGTCCACATAGGGCATCATGTTGGCGAAGGCGGGCGTGCCGGCCTTCAGCAGCGCCAGCGCCCACGGCCATGCGAGGGCGACGTCGGCCACCGTGCGGGCGGTGGCGCGGAAGGGCACGACGAGGCCGTTGGCGAGGTCGCGCGGGCGCTTGGAGCGCACCGGGGCGTCCAGCGTCGCCACCAGCGCGCGAGCGCCGGCCGCCTCGGCGCGGCGCACCAGATCGAAGGTGACGCGGTGGTCCTGCCGGGGCAGCCCGTAGAGCTGGAACCATGTGCAGTCCCCGGCCAGCGCCGCCACCTCCTCGATGGACGCACCGGCGAGCGTGCCGGTGATGTAGGGAATGCGCGCCGTGGCCGCCGCGCGGGCCAGGAGCCGCGTCGCGCCGGGCCACACCAGCCCGTCCACCCCCACCGGCGAGATGCCGATGGGTGCCGCATAGCGGGTGCCGAACAGCTCCACCTCGGTCTGCGCGGGCGCGGGCGCGCCATAGCGCGGCACCAGCTCCACCGCATCGAGGGCGGCGCGGTTGCGCCGCACGCCCACGTCGGCGCCGGTGCCGCCGTCCATGAAATCGAAGGCGAAGCGGGGAATGCGGCGGCGCGCGGCATTTTCCAGATGATCCAGCGTCGGCATGCGCTGCCGAAGCCGGGCGGCGGCGCTGGTGCCGGAGCCCGCCCCCCACGCCTGGGCGGACGGCGGCTGCGGCGGAGAGCCTGCGGGCGCCGACGCCTGCGGCGGCAGCGTGCCCGATGAGATGCGCGTCATGGCGCGTTTCCTCGTGTCTGTTCTTGTTGCCTTTCTTGGTAGAGCCGTGCGGCTCATCACCGCAAATAATTAGGAATTATCGCTGCGATCACTGTTCATGATCGGGCTGGCGCGCGCTTGCGTGTCCCCTTGGGCCGCGCCGCCGGCGCGCCCGTCTCTCCCGCGGGATGGACGAGGCGGGCGGCGGAGGACGCGGCGGCCACCAGATCGTCCCGGATCACGTCCACCACGGCATCGGCGGCGGCCGAGACCGAGCGGCGAGGGTGGTGCACCACCGCGATGGAACGGGTGAGGCGCGGCGTGGCGAAATGGTGCGCGCGCACCCGCCCCGCCGCCAGGAACTGGTGCAGCGCGATGGTGGGCAGAACGGTGACGAGATCGGTGGTGGCCACCACCTCGCAGATGGCGGAGAGCGTGTCGATCTCGATGCGCGGATTGAGCTCGATGCCCGCCGCGTCCGCCTGCTCCTCCAGGATCAACCGCAAGCCATGGCGCTTCGAGGGCATCACCAGATCGCACCGCGCGAGGTGGGCGAAGGTGAGGTGCGCCGGCACCGGGGCGGGCGCGGAATGCCGGCAGGCGAACACCATCTCCTCGTCCAGGATGTGGTGGGCGTTGAGGCCGCGCCGGTGCTTCGGCACGTTGATGATGGCGAGGTCGAGCTGGCCGGTGGTCACCCAGTCCATCAGCGTCTCGGTGTAACCCTCGCAGGCGGAGAGGGCGACATCCGGAAACTGCGCGGCGACGCGGGCCGAGGAGCTGGCCAGCGTGCTCTGCGCCACCGAGGTGATGAGCCCGGCCACCACGCGGCCGGAGACGCGGCCGTCGAACCGGGCCATTTCCTGCCGCGCGTGCTCCACGTCGCGCACGATGGGGGTGAGGAGCCGCACCAGCGCCTCGCCGGCCACGGTGGTGGCGACGCCATGCGCCGTGCGGTCGAACAGCCGCTGCCCGAACTCCGCCTCGAGCTTGGCGATCTGCATGCTCAGCGCCGGTTGCACGATGTTGAGCTGGCGCGCCGCGCGGGTGACGTTGCCGACCTCGGCGAGGCAGAGAAAATACTGCATCTGCTTGAGATCCATGGGCTTCTCCCATCCTCCCCGACCGCGGCGCCACGCTGCGTCATGCAATCATCATAAATGATCGCCGCGATAAACATTCATTATTTGAAGTGATTATCGCCCTTGTCTATGAATCGATCAACGGCACGAAACATGTGCCGATGCGCCGGGAACGCAGCCGCTTCCGAAAAACGGACGGCAGAAGCTGCACGGCACGGGAGGAGACGGCGGGAAAGGCCGGGCGCCATGCGCTCCGAACCCCTTCGCGCGCTCCGGATGTCGAACATGCTCTGCCCGTGGGCGGAAAGGATGTCGCCATGTTGGATCAGAAGCGCCTCATCATCGGCATTTCCGGCGCCTCGGGCGTCATGTACGGCGTGCGCATGCTCCAGCTCCTGCGCAACGCGGGGGTGGAGACCCACCTCGTGATGTCCCGGACGGCGGAGATCACCCTCGCCTACGAGAGCGACATGAAGGTGGCCGACGTGAAGGCGCTCGCCGCCGTCTGCCACGCCCAGGACGACATGGCCGCCGCCATCTCCTCCGGCTCGTTCCGCACCATGGGCATGGTGGTGGCGCCGTGCTCCATGCGCTCCATGTCGGAGATCGCCTCGGGCGTCACCACCGGCCTGCTCACCCGCGCCGCCGACGTGGTGCTGAAGGAGCGCCGCCGCCTGGTGCTGATGGCGCGCGAGACGCCGCTGCACACCGGGCACCTGCGCACCATGACCGCCGTTTCCGAGATGGGCGCCATCATCGCCCCGCCGGTGCCCGCCTTCTACGCCAAGCCCGAGAGCATCGACGACCTGATCGACCACACCGTGGGGCGGGTGCTCGACCTGTTCGACATCGACCTCGGCGTGGTGCGCCGCTGGGGCGAGGATGCGGACCTGAAGCGCCGCACGCCGCCGCTGCGCCAAGTAAGGGCATGAATCGCGAGAGCCTGAGTCGCCAGAGCGCCGCGCGCCCGCCCGTGCCACCACAGCCAACACGTCCGCCGACCGAGAGGCCAGCCATGTCCAGCGAACCCCGCCTTCGTCCCGCCGATGCCCAGACCCCCGCGGATCTCCGCTCCTGGCTCGCCGCCCTCGCGGCGCGGGGGGAGCTGGCGGTGGCGCGCGAGAACGTCGCCCTCGCCGACGAGCTCGCCGCCGTGGCCAAGCGCACCGAGCGCGACAAGGCGGTGCTGTTCCCTCGCCCCGACGGGCACGACATCCCCGTGGTGGTGAACCTGTTCACCCAGCGCGCCTGGGTGGCGGATGCCCTGGAGGTGAGCGAGGAGGCGCTGCTGCCCCGCTTCCTGGCGGCTGCGCGCGATCCGCTGCCCTGGGTGGAGGTGACCTCCGCCGCCGCGCAGGAAGTGGTGCACACGGACGTGGACCTGCTGAAGCAGCTCCCCATTCCCAAGCACAACGAGCTGGACAGCGGGCCCTACATCACCGCCGGCCTGCTCATCGCCCGCAATCCCGTCACCGGCGTGCAGAACGTCTCCATCCACCGCTGCCAGATCAGCGGGCCGGACCGCATCGGCGTGCTGCTGCTGCCGCGCCACACCCTCGCCTACTACCGCATGGCGGAAGAGGCGGGGGAGGCGCTGGACATCGCCATCGTCATCGGCGTGCATCCGGCGCTGCTGCTCGCTTCCCAGGCCATCTGCGCCCTCGACGAGGACGAGATGGAGATCGCCGGGGCGCTGCTCGGCCGCCCGGTGGAGATGGTGAAGTGCCGCACCAATTCGGTGCGCGTGCCGGCCCATGCGGAGATCGTGGTGGAAGGGCGCATCCTGCCCAAGGTGCGCGAGCCGGAAGGCCCGTTCGGCGAGTTCCCGCAGTATTACGGCCCGCGGGCGGCGCGGGAGGTGATAGAGGTGGATGCCGTCACCCACCGCCGCCACCCCATCTTCCACACCATCGTCGGCGGCTCGTTCGAGCATCTGGTGCTCGGCGCCGTGCCGCGCGAGGCGACGCTGCTCCAGCACCTGAAGCGCTCCTTCCCCAACGTGCTCGACGTGCGCCTCACCCGTGGCGGCACCTGCCGCTACCACCTGGTGGTGAAGATCGACAAGACGCGGGAGGGCGAGGCCAAGAACATCATCCTCGGCGCGTTCGGCGGCCACTACGACGTGAAGCAGGTGGTGGTGGTGGACAAGGACGTGGACATTTCCAGCGCCGACGAGATCGAATGGGCCATCGCCACCCGCTTCCAGGCGGACCGCGACATGGTGGTGGTCTCCGGCGCCCAGGGCTCCAAGCTCGACCCCTCCACCGACGACGGCATCGGCGCCAAGCTCGGCCTCGACGCCACCGCGCCCCTCTCCGACGATCCCCTGGCCTTCCGCCGCATCCATGTGAAGGGCGAGGAGGAGGTGAACCTCTCCGAGGTGCTGGTGAAGGACCCCAACGCCGCCTTCGCGCGCATCGTGGCGCAGGTATCGTGACGGCACAGGTGTCGTGACGGCGCCAGAAGCTCGACGGGGTCGCCAAGCCCCACTCTGAAATCACAGAAGCCGGGCGCGACGACGCACCGGACATGCGAAACCGGGAGGACCACAGCTCATGACGACCAGAAGGCGTTTCCTCGCCGCCGGCGCGCTCGCGGCAGCCTTCATCGCCGCCGGCCCCGCCAGCGCTGCGGACAAGGTGCGGGTGGGGATCAACAACGTGATCTCCGACGTGGTGTTCCACCTCGCCCAGGAGCGAGGCTTCTTCAAGGAGCAGGGACTTGAGGTGGAGCTCGTCACCTTCGATTCCGGCCCGAAGATGATCGCCCCCCTCGGCGCCGGCCAGATCGACGTGGGCGCGGGCGCCTCCTCGGCCGGTCTCTACAATGCCGCCGCCCGCGGCATCGACATCAAGGTGGTGGCCGACAAGGGCTCCACCCCCAAGGGCTACGACTATATGCCCCTGATGGTCCGCAAGGACCTGGTGGACCGCGGCAAGGTGAAGACGGTGGCCGACCTGAAGGGGCTGAAGGTGGGCGCGGTGGGCCCCGGCGCGGCCACCAACGCCAAGCTCGCCCACATCCTCGGCACGGCCGGGCTCACCTACAAGGACGTGAACAACAACTACATCGGCTACCCCCAGCAGATCGCCGCCTTCACCACCGGCGCCATCGACGCCGCCATCACCACCGAGCCCTCCGCCACCCAGGCGGTGGACAACAATGTCGCCGTGCGCTTCGTGGTGGATGGCTACCCCAACCAGCAGGTGGCGGTGCTGCTCTATGGCGGCGATTTCATCGCCAAGCGCCGCGACGTCGCCCAGCGTTTCATGAACGCCTATGTGAAGTCGGCCCGCGTGTTCAACGATGCCACCGCCGGCGGCAGGTTCGACGGCAAGGGCGCGGACGAGGTCGTCAAGACCATCATGCGCACCACCGGCCTGAAAGACGCCGACCTGTTCAAGAAGATGATCCCCAACGGCATCGATCCGGACGGCAAGGTGGACACCGCCTCCATGGCGGCGGACCTCAAGTTCTTCTCCGAGAACGGTTATCTCGAGAAGCCCGCGAAGGTGGAGGACGTGGTGGACCCCTCGTTCGCCATCGCCGCCGTGAAGGTGCTCGGCCCCGACAAGGCCGCCCAGAACTGACGCGACCCTCGGGCGCCGACAGCCCGGCGCCCGCCCGTTTTCCGAACCCCAAACGAGAAGACCCCGGCCCGCGCCCGCGGCCACGGGGCTCCAGATGGACCGGGAGGATCCAGATTATGGCCGTCGTGAGCATGTTGAGCCCGAAACCGAGCGTCGCCCCCGCTCAGGTGCCCGTGCAGATCTCGCTTCGGGGCGTGCGCAAGTATTTCGGCTCGTCGGGCTTCATCGCCGTGGACGGCATCGACATCGACATCCCGCAGGGACAATTCTTCGTCATCGTCGGCCCTTCCGGCTGCGGAAAGACCACGCTGCTGCGCATGCTCGCGGGCCTTGAGAGCGTCAGCGAAGGCACCATGACCCTGAACCGGATCGACCCGAGCCGGCCGGAAAACTCCATGGTGTTCCAGGGCGACAGCCTGTTCCCCTGGATGACGGTGTACGAGAACGCCGCCTATGGCCTGCGCATGCGCGGCGTGCACGAGAAGGAGGTGGAGGAGAGCGTGAAGCTGTGGCTGGAGCGCATCGGCCTCTACCGCTTCCGCGACCGCTACCCGAACCAGCTTTCCGGCGGCATGCGCCAGCGCGTCTCCATCGTGCGCGCCTTCGCCAACGACCCCGAGATCCTGCTCATGGACGAGCCCTTCTCGGCCCTCGATGAGCAGAACAAGATGCTGCTCCATGAAGAATTGCTGCGCATCTGGGAGGCCACCAAGAAGACCGTGGTCTTCATCACCCACTCGGTGGACGAGGCGGTGACCTTGGGCGACCGCATCATGATCATGACCGCCAATCCTGGGCGCGAGAAGGCCATCATCGACGTGCCGTTCGCCCGCCCGCGCAACGTCATCGAGCTGCGCCACGACCCGGCTTACGGCGAGCTGGTATTCCACATCTGGGAGCAGCTGCGCGAGGAAGTGCAGCGCGCCCGCCTGAATGCCGAGGGAGGCAAGTGATGGCACAGAAGAAGGCTTTCCCCCTCGGCGACCGCTTCATCGGCTTCCTCACCCCCCTGGTGCTGCTGGGCCTGTGGGAGGCGGCGGCGCGGCTCGGCATCATCGATGCGCGCTTCTTCCCGCCGCCGTCGAGCATCGTCCACACCTTCGGCGCGCTGATCGCGTCGGGCGAATTGTGGAGCAACCTCCTCGCCAGCCTGCGGCGCCTGCTGCTGGGCATGCTGGTGGGCGGCGTGCCCGCCCTGTTCCTGGGCCTCGCCATGGGCATCTCGAAGCCGCTGCGGGCGGCCATCGACCCGCTGATCTCCGCCACCTACCCCATTCCGAAGAGCGCCATCCTGCCGCTGGTGCTGCTCATCTTCGGCCTGGGCGAGATGTCGAAGGTGGTGATGGTGGCGCTGGGCGCCTTCTACCCCATCCTCATCAACACGGTGATGGGCGTCTCCAACATCGACAAGATCTACCTGGATGTCGGCCACAACTTCCGCGCCAACCGCTGGCAGGTGTTCCGCACCATCGCCCTGCCCGGCGCCCTGCCCTCCATCATGGCGGGCGTGAAGCTGGCCATGGGCATGGGGCTGATCCTGATCGCCATCTCCGAGATGGTGGCCGCCTCCGACGGCATCGGCTACATGATCTGGAACGCATGGCAGGTGCTGACCGTTGACACCATGTATGTCGGCCTGCTCGTGATCGCGCTGCTCGGCTTCGTCTTCTCCGCCATCCTGGACGAGGTGGAGCGGTTCCTGATCCCCTGGAAGGCGCGGGCGTGAGCGCGGAGAGGCGTCAATGTCCAATGCCCTGAGGATCGCGCACGGCGCGTTCGGGCGGGTGGCCCTGCTCGACATGGACCGCCCCCTGGTGCGCCATGCCCACCCCCACTGCCATGTGCTGCTGAAGGTGGAAGGCGCGGACACCAGCTTCGCGGTCGGTGAGGGGGTCGCCCCCCTCACCGACCGCACCTGCGTGCTGGTGAACGGCTGGGAACCCCATGCCTATGTTCACGAGCCCGAGCAGCCGAAGACGGTGATCCTCGCGCTCTACATCGAGCCGGAATGGCTGAAGACCTTCCGGCCCGGATGGGGCGCCTCGGGCATACCCGGCTTCTTCGAGCAGCCATGCGGCGAGGTCTCGCCCCGCATCTTCCGCCTCACCCACGATCTCGCCGAAGAGATGATGGCGCGGCCGGACGCGGCGAAGACGCACGAGGCGCTCCTGGCCGATCTCATGATCGCGGTGGTGGAGCGCTTCACGCCCTGGCGCTCCTTCTCCTCCATCCGCACGCTGGACGCGCAGCGGCGCATGGACTGGCGCATCCGCCGCGTGGTCGAGGGCATGCGCGCCAACCTGGGCGAGGACGTGGACGCCACCGCCCTCGCGAAGGAGGCGGGCCTGTCGCGCGCCCATTTCTTCCGCCTGTTCGAGGCCTCCACCAACGTGCCGCCGCGCATCTATCTCAACGTGATGCGGGTGGAGGCGGCGGTGGCGGCGGTGACGGCGGAAGAGGGCAGCCTCTCCGACATCGGCGAGCGGCTGGGCTTCGCTGCGCCCTCCCACTTCACCCGCTTCTTCCGCGACCATACCGGCGTGACGCCGAGCGCGTTCCGCAGCATCTCCCGCATGGCCCTTTGATCAGATGACCCCGCGCGAACCCATCGCGCGGGGGCCCGGCTCCCTCCGCCTGCGCACCGCCCTTCCCGAAACGGAAGGTCCGGCGCTCTTCTTTATATTCACACATATATAACGATAGATCTGCACGGGTGCATCCAGAGCGCTCATCTCAGCTTCCGAATACCGTCTCACCCGCATGAATACTGCATCGCAAAACGGCGAATGAGACGCCAGGGTAAATGATGAGACGGCTCGGCATGGTTCCGGCCGCTCCCTCCCTGCACCTTCCTGCATCACACGGCGCACCCGATGCGCCGAATGACGCCCCAGGGAAGGGAAGCCCAGATGCTGGATGTCACCCGCGAGAATGGATGGGTCGGCCGCGCCATTGAGCGCGTGGAGGATGCCGCCCTCCTTTCCGGCGGCGGGCGCTACCTGGACGACCTGGGCGTCAAGCCGGGCACGCTGCACATGGCGATCCTGCGCTCGCCCCACGCCCATGCCGACATCCGCGCCATCGACACCGCCGCCGCCAAGGCCCTGCCCGGCGTCGCCGCCGTGCTGACCGGGGCGGACGTCCAGCGCCACACCTCCTCCCTGGTGGTGGGCGTGAAGGCGCCGGTGGAATGCTGGCCCGTGGCGGTGGACCGGGTGCGCTACGTGGGCGAGCCGGTGGCGCTGGTGGTGGCGCGGGATCGCTACGTGGCCGAGGACGCGCTCGACCTCATCGAGGTGGCCTACGACACCCGCCCGGCCGTGGTGGACCCGCTCGACGCCATCGCCGAGGGCGCCCCGCTGCTGCACGACGGCTTCCCCCGCAATGTCGCCTCCGACCGGACATTCCGCTACGGCGATCCCGAGCGCGCCTTCGCGGAGGCGGCGCACAAGGTGTCGATCTCGGTCGCCTATCCCCGCAATTCCTGCACGCCCATCGAGACCTACGGGCTGGTGGCCGAATACGATCCGCACGAGGACACATACGACGTCCTCGCCAATTTCCAGGGTCCGTTCTCCATCCATGCGGTGATCTCGCGGGCGCTCAAGGTGCCGGGAAACCGGCTGCGCCTGCGCACCCCGCGCGACAGCGGCGGCTCGTTCGGCGTCAAGCAGGGCATCTTCCCCTACATCGTGCTCGGCGCGGTGGCGGCGCGGGTGAGCGGGCGCCCGGTGAAGTGGATCGAGGACCGGCTGGAGCACCTGATGGCCTCGGTCTCGGCCACCAACCGCGCCACCACCATCTCGGCGGCGGTGGCGGAAGACGGCCGCATCACCGCCCTCGACTACGACCAGGTGGAGGATTGCGGCGCCCACCTGCGCGCGCCGGAGCCGGCCACCCTCTATCGCATGCACGGCAACCTCACGGGCGCCTATGCCATCCCCCATCTGGCGGTGCGCAACCGCGTGGTGGTGACCAACAAGTGCCCCACGGGACTGAACCGGGGCTTCGGCGGTCCGCAGGTCTATTTTGCCCTGGAACGGCTGATGCAGCGGATCGCGGTGGAGCTTCGCCTCGATCCGCTGGAGGTGATCCGCCGCAACCTCATCCCGGCGGGCGCCTTCCCCTATCGCACCGCGCCGGGCGCCCTGCTGGATTCCGGCGACTACCAGGCGACCCTCGCCAAGGGCATCGAGGCGGGCCGGCTCCACGAGCTGATCGCCCGGCGCGATGCCGCGCGGGCGGAAGGGCGGCTCTACGGCATCGGATTTGCCGCCGCGGTGGAGCCCTCCGTGTCGAACATGGGCTACATCGCCACCGTCCTCACCCCCCTGGAGCGCAGGAAGGCGGGGCCGAAGAACGGCGCCCAGGCCACCGCCACCATCGCCATCGATCCGGTAGGCTCGGTGAGCGTGCACGTCGCCTCCGTGCCCCAGGGCCAGGGCCACCGCACGGTGCTCTCCCAGGTGGTCGCCGACGTGCTGGGCCTCGCGCCCGCCGACATCAAGGTGAACGCGGAGATGGACACGGCGAAGGACGCCTGGTCCATCGCCTCCGGCAATTATTCCAGCCGCTTCGCCGCCGCCGTGGCGGGGGCCGCCCGGCTCGCGGCGGATCGCGTCGCGGCCCGGCTCGCGCGCATCGCCGCCGCCCAGCTCAACGTGCCGGCGGAGGAGGTGGTGTTCCAGGGCGGAAAGCTCTGCGCCCGCTCGAACCCGGCCAACGCGCTCGCCTTCTCCCGCGTCGCCGCGCTGTCCCACTGGTCGCCGGCGCAGCTGCCGGAGGACACCGCCCCCACCATCCGCGAAACCGTGTTCTGGACCCCGCCCGAGCTGACGGCGGCGGATGACGCCGACCACATCAACTCCTCCCTCTGCCACGGCTTCATCTTCGATTATTGCGGCATCGAGATCGACCGCGACACGGCCGAGATCCGCATCGACCGCTATGTGACGGCCCACGACTGCGGCACCATCCTCCACCCCGGCATGGTGGACGGGCAGATCCGCGGCGGCTTCGCCCATGCGCTCGGCGCGGCGCTGCTGGAGGAATACGCCTACGGCCCCGACGGCAGCTTCCTGACCGGCACGCTCGCCGATTATCTCGTGCCCACCGCCATGGAGGTGCCGGAGCCGGTCATCGTCCACACCGAGACCCCCTCCCCCTTCACCCCGCTGGGCGCCAAGGGCGTGGGCGAGGGCAATTGCATGTCCACCCCCGTCTGCCTCGCCAATGCGGTGGCCGATGCCCTCGGCGTGCAGGATGTGCGCCTTCCCCTGGTGCCCTCCGCCCTGGCCGCCCTGATTCACGGGGCGGAGGCGCCCGCCCCCGCCGGCCTGCGGCCCGTCACGGCACCGCCGGCCGGCGGGGGAAAGGGCGAGCGGCTCCTGCGCGGCGAAGGCAAGGCCCATGTGGCCGCCGCACCGCAGGCCATCTGGGCCATGCTGCTGGACCCCGAGACCCTCGCCGCCATCATTCCCGGCGCCCATGGGGTGGAGAAGGTATCGGACACCGCCTTCCGCGCCGACGTCACCCTCGGCATCGGCCCGGTGAAGGGCCGCTACAAGGCGGAAGTCGCCCTCTCCGATCTCGACCCGCCCAAGGCGGTGACCCTGAGCGGCCGGGTGGATGGAAACCTCGGCTTCGGCGGCGGCAGGGGCGCCGTCACGCTGACCCCGGACGGCGCCGGCGGAACCCACCTCGCCTACACCTACGAGGCCTTCGTGGGCGGCAAGGTGGCGAGCGTCGGCGGCCGCCTGCTGGACGGCGCCGCCAAAGTGATCATCGGCCAATTCTTCGCTGCCCTCGCCCGCAAAGCGGGGGGCGGTGGGGCAGCGGCGCCGGGACTTCTGTCCCGGCTGCTCGCCCGGCTCTCCGCTCTTTTCGGGAGGCGCGAACCATGAAGCCGGCCCCCTTCGACTACGTGCGTGCCGAAAGCCGGCAGGAAGCCCTGGCGGTCCTGAAGGCGGAAGGCGCCGACGCCCGCATCCTGGCCGGGGGCATGTCCTTCATGGCCATGCTCAACATGCGCCTCGCCCGCCCCAGGGTGCTGGTGGACATCATGCGCCTCGACGACCTCACCACCATCGAGGCGCACAAGGGCGAGGTGGTGGTGGGCGCCGGCGTGCGGCAGGCGCAACTGCTGGGATGGGAGGGGCTTGCCCGCGCCCTGCCGCTCATCGCCAGGGCCCTGCCCTTCACCGGCCACGCCCAGACCCGCAGCCGCGGCACCGTGTGCGGCTCCATCGCCCATGCGGACCCGAGCGCGGAGCTGCCGCTCTGCCTGGTGGCGCTGAAGGGCCATGTGCACCTCGCCAGCGCCTCCGGGCGGCGGAAGGTGGCCGCCGAGCAGTTCATCACCGGCATGATGGCCACCGCCAAGGCCGACGACGAGATGATCGAGGCGGTCTCCTTCCCGGTCGCGGAAGGGGAAGGCACCGCCTTCCGCGAGATCGCCCGCCGACACGGGGATTTCGCCATCGTCGCCTGCGGCGCGCGGGTGAGCGCGCGGGGCATCCGGCTCGCCGTGGGCGGCGTCGCGGACATGCCGGTGGCGCGCGACCTACCGCTCCTCGACGGCTCCGCCCTAGACGACGCGCTCAACACCCTCGCCTTCGAGCTCGACGCCCGCGACGACGTGCACGCGAGCGCCCGCTATCGCCGCGAGCTGGTGCGCCGCATCGGCCGCTCGACCATCGAGGAGGCGAAACGATGCCGCGCCTGACCGCCGACCGCCGCCACACCGTGTCCTTCACCCTCAACGGCCGCCCGGTCGCGGGCCTCGCCAGCCCGCGCACGCTGCTCTCGGATTTCCTGCGCCACGAGATCGGCGCCACCGGCACCCATGTGGGCTGCGAGCACGGCGTGTGCGGCGCCTGCACGGTGGAGGTGGACGGCATGCTCGCCCGCTCCTGCCTCACCCTGGCGGTGCAGGTGGAGGGCGCCGCCATCCGCACGGTGGAGGGCCTCGCGCCCGCGCCGGACCGGCTCTCCGTGCTGCAGGCCGCGTTCCGGCGCAACCACGCGCTGCAGTGCGGCTTCTGCTCCGCCGGCATCCTCATGTCCCTCGATGCCTTCCTGAAGGCGAACCCCGAGCCCGACGAGGCCGCCGTGCGGGATCTCATCTCCGGCCACCTGTGCCGGTGCACCGGCTACACGCCCATCGTCCGCGCCGCCCTGGAGGCCGCCGCGGAACTCCAGAAAAACAAAGAGGAAACCGCCCATGCTTGACCTCGGCACCAGCTTCCTCGCCAGCGTGGAACGAGATCCGGAGGCCATCGCCGTCGTGGACGGCGACCTGCGCCTCACCTACCGCCAGTGGCTGGCCAGGATCTCGGCCCTGGTGGGCGCCTTCGACCGCCTCGGCCTGCGGCCGGGAGACCACATCGTCTCCGTGCTCCAGAACCGCTGGGAGGCGGCGACGCTGCACTGGGCCTGCCAGTTCGCCGGGCTCGTCATCACCCCCATCAACTGGCGCGCGAAGGGCGACGAGATCGACTTCTGCCTGGAGAATGCCGAGGCCAAGGCGCTGGTGTTCGAGCCCGTCTCGGCCGAGGCCGCCGCCGAGGCGAAGCTGGCCGCCGGCCTCGTGCGCATCTCGATCGGCGCCGACGTGGAAGGCGCCCTGCCGTTCGCGGAGCTGGTGGCCGGCGAGGGCGGCGCGCCGGTGGCGCGGGTGGGTGCGGATGCCTGGTCCATCATGCTCTACACCTCCGGCACCACCTCCCGCCCCAAGGGCGTGCCACGCCGCCACCGGGCGGAGCGCGCGGCCGGCGTCGCCCATGTGGCGCAGAACCTCTACCGGCGGGGTGAGGTGACGCTGGGCGTGATGCCGCTCTACCACACCATGGGGGTGCGCTCGCTCATCGCCATGTCGCTCATCGGCGGCACCTTCGTATGCCTGCCGCGCTACGACACGCGCACCGCGCTGGAGCTGATCGCCCGCGAGGGCATCACCAACCTCTACCTGGTGCCCACCCTCTACCACGACCTCGTGCACGATCCCGCCTTCGCCGCCACCGATGTGTCGAGCGTGCGCAAGCTCGGCTTCGCCGGCGCCTCCATGACCGACGGGCTGCTGAAGAAGCTCGATGCCGCGTTCCACCCCGAGCTGTTCGTGAACCACTACGGATCGTCGGAGATCTACACCTTCTCCATCGACCAGAAGGCCGTGCTGAAGCCCGGCTCCGCCGGCCGCGCGGGCATCAACCAGATGGTGCGCGTGGTGCGCCTCAACGCCCGGACGCCGGACGATGCCGCGCCGACGGGCGAGGAGGGCGAGATCATCGCGCTGCTGGCCGGCGACGAAGCCTTCGAGGGCTACTGGCGGCGCCCGGAGGCCGACGCCAAGTCCCTGCGCGGGGGCTGGTACTTCACCGGCGACACCGGCTTCATGGATGCCGACGGCGACCTCTTCGTCACCGGCCGCGTGGACGACATGATCATCACCGGCGGCGAGAACGTCTCTCCGGTGGAGATCGAGAGCTGCCTGTCGCTGCACCCCGCCGTCTCCGAAGTGGCGGTGGTGGGCCTGCCCGACGAGAAGTGGGGCCGGATCGTGGTCGCCTTCCTGAAGCGGAAGGCGCCGGTGGAGGTGGAGGAGCTGGACCGCTGGTGTCGCGACAGCGGCCTCGCCAATTTCAAGCGCCCGCGCCGCTTCGTGTTCGTGCAGGACATCCCGAAATCGCCCGTGGGCAAGCTGCTGCGCCGCCAGCTCGTGGCCGGCGAATACGCGCCCGAGACGCCCTCCGCGCGCGGCGCGGCCTGACCCTCGATTTCCCTCATCAGCCAGTTACCCCAAGGAGAAGCACATGCCCGCCGCCTACCCCTTCGCCGATCCGCGCCTTTCGGCCCTGGACGGCTTCCGCGTCGAGATCGACGAGGCCCAAGCCCGCGCCGACATCATCCTGGAGCGCCCGCCCTACAACGTCGTCTCCATGGCCCAGCGCGACCAGCTCCGCATCGCCTTCGAGACCCTCGACGAGGATGAGCGCGTGCGCGTCATCGTCGTGCGCGCCATCGGCGAGCATTTCTCCTCCGGCGGCAACATCAAGGGCTTCATGGAGGCCTCCCCGGAGCACGTCTCCAGGCTCGCCTGGAACATCGCCGCCCCCGCCCGCGCCGCCAAGCCCGTGATCGCCGCCAACCGCGGCTATTGCTTCGGCGTCGGCTTCGAACTGTCGCTGGCCTGCGATTTCCGCATCGTCACCGACACCACCCAATATGCCCTGCCCGAGCAGAAGCTCGGCCAGATCCCCGGCTCCGGCGGCTCGGCCCGGCTGCAGAAGATGGTCGGCATCACCCGCACCAAGGACATCGTCATGCGCTCCAAGCGCATCAGCGCCGACGAGGCCCTGGCCTGGGGCATCGCCACCGAGAAAGTGGCCGACGCCGACCTGGAAAAGGCCACCGACGCCCTGGTGGCGGAGCTGGTCGCCTTCTCGCCCATCGCCCAGCGCACCGCCAAGAAGCTGCTGAACGACACCGAGGATTCACCGCTCTCCATCGCCATCGAGCTGGAAGGCCACTGCTACAGCCGCCTGCGCCAGTCCCACGACTTCAAGGAGGGCGTCGAGGCCTTCCACGAAAAGCGCAAGCCCACGTTCAAGGGCCTCTGACGGACGCGAGAAGCCCACGGGAGGAAACGAAAAAATGTCCGCGCAAGATACATCCCTCTCCCCCACCGCCATGGCGGTGGGGAACCGCCAGCGCAACAGCGCCATCGTGGCCTCCGTGCTCGGCTGGTCCCTCGATCTGTTCGACCTGTTCATCCTGCTTTATGTGGCACCGGTGGTCGGGCAGTTGTTCTTCCCTTCCACCCATCCCACGTGGTCGCTGGCGGCGGTCTATGCCTCGTTCGCGGTGACGCTGCTGATGCGGCCCATCGGCTCGGCGGTGTTCGGCCATTACGCCGATGCCCACGGCCGCAAGGGGGCGATGCTGGTGGCCATTATCGGCGTGGGCCTGTCCACGGCGGCATTCGGCCTGCTGCCCACCATCCACCAGGTCGGCGCCATCGCGCCCGTCATCTTCATCCTGCTGCGGCTGGTGCAGGGCGTGTTCGTGGGCGGCGTGGTGGCCTCCACCCACACCATCGGCACGGAATCGGTGCCGGCCAACTGGCGCGGCTTCATGTCGGGCCTGGTGGGCGGCGGCGGCGCGGGCATCGGCGCGCTGCTGGCGTCCGTCGTGTTCCTCGTCACCTCCACCCTGTTCCCCGGCGAGGCGTTCGCGGAGACGGGCTGGCGCGTGATGTTCTTCTCCGGCCTGCTCTCCTCCTTCCTCGGCTGGTTCATCTTCCGTAACCTGGAAGAATCCCCCTACTGGAAGGAAATGCAGAAGCAGAAGGCCGCCAAGAAGACGCAGGGTGAGCAAAGCCACACCCCTCTGAAAGCCCTGTTCGCGGGCGGCTACCGCAACGTGCTGCTGGTGAACCTCTTCATCACCGTCGGCGGCGGCGCGGGCTACTACCTCACCTCCGGCTACATGCCCACTTTCCTGAAGCTCATCAACCAGCTTCCCAACCAGACCTCGTCCTACATCCTCATGGCCTGCTCGGTCTCCGCGCTGGTCGCGGCGGTGCTGGTGGGGACGCTGAGCGACATCATCGGCCGCAAGAAGACCTTTCTTCTGGTCGGCGTCGCCGCCATCGTCCTGCTGCCGACCTTCTACATGGGCATGGCGGGCGCGAGCGACCTGAAGACCATCGTCCTCTATGCGCTCGGCATCGCCTTCATGGGCAATGCCGGCTACGCCCCGGTGCTGATCTTCCTGAACGAGCGGTTCCCCACGGCCATGCGCGCCACCGGAACCGGCCTGTCCTGGAACATCGGCTTCGCGGTCGGCGGCATGATGCCCACCTTCGTCTCGCTGGCGAGCCCCACCCCGTCGGCGCTGCCGCTGTCGCTCTCCATCTTCGCGGGCGCGGTGTTCGTCCTCTACCTCGTCGGTGCGCTGATCGTGCCGGAGACCAAGGGCAACTTCCGCTAACATCGACCGCGCCGGCCTTCGGGGCCGGCGCGGACCGCCTCGCGCGGGGTCCGCGCAAAAGCAAGAACGGGCAACACCATGCAGCACTCCGCGAACATCCGCACCGGCGGCGAAATCCTGGTGGACGCGCTCAAGGTCCACGGCGTCGACACCGTCTACTGCCTGCCGGGCGAGAGCTTCCTCGCCGCCCTCGACGCGCTGGCCGGGGCGGCGGGCGCCATCCGCACCATCGTCACCCGCCACGAGGCGGCGGCGGCCAACATGGCGGAGGCCTACGGCAAGCTCACCGGCCGGCCCGGCGTGTGCTTCGTCACCCGCGGGCCGGGGGCGAGCCACGCGGCCATCGGCGTCCACACCGCCTCGCAGGATTCCACCCCCATGGTGCTGTTCATCGGCCAGGTGGGCTCGGACATGCGCCAGCGCGAAGCCTGGCAGGAGGTGGACTATCCCGCCATGTTCGGCGGCATGGCCAAGTGGGTGGTGGAGATCGACCGGCCCGAACGCATTCCGGAGCTGGTCTCCCGCGCGTTCCACGTGGCGGTCTCGGGCCGTCCCGGTCCGGTGGTGGTGGCGCTGCCGGAAGACGTGCTGGCGGCCGGCGCCGAAGCGCGCGACGCGGGCGCCTACAAGCGCGTCGCCGCCCATCCGGGCGCGGCCGACATGGCGCGCCTGCGGGCGATGCTGGAGGCGAGCGCCCACCCCCTCGTCATCGTCGGCGGCGGCGGATGGGACGCGCAGGCGTGCCGCGACATCAGGCATTTCGTCGAGGCATTCGATTTGCCGGTGGCGGCCGCCTTCCGCCGCCAGGACATCCTCGACAACCATAACCCCAACTACATCGGCCATGCCGGCCTCGGGCCCAGCGCCAAGCTGGTCGCGCGCATCCGCGCGGCGGATCTCATCCTGGCGGTGGGGCCGCGCCTGGGCGAAACCACCACCGGCGGCTACACCCTGTTCGACGTGCCGCGCCCGGCACAGCGCTTCGTCCATGTCCATGCCGATCCGCAGGAGCTGGGCCGCGTCTACCAGGGCGACCTGCTCATCAACGCCGGCATGCGCGAGTTCGCGGCGGCGGCGGCCGCGCTGAAGGGCAAGGGCCCCGCCGGCTGGCGCTCCCCCATGCCCTGGAGCGCATCCGTGAAGGCCGCGCGCGCCGAATATCTCGCCGACCAGACGCCGGGCGCCATGCCCGGCCGGCTCGACCTCGGCGCGGTGATGGAGCACCTGCGCGCGACCCTGCCGAAGGACGCCATCATCGCCAACGGCGCCGGCAACTACGCCATCTGGGTGCACAAGTTCCACCGCTACGGCGGCTTCCGCACCCAGCTCGCGCCCACCTCGGGGGCCATGGGCTACGGCCTGCCGGCCGCCATCGCCGCCAAGCTGCACGATCCCAGGCGCGAGGTGGTGTGCTTCGCCGGCGACGGCTGCTTCCTCATGAGCGGGCAGGAGCTCATCACCGCCCGCCAATACGGGGCGGGCGTGGTGGTGATCGTGGTGAACAACGGCATGTACGGCTCCATCCGCATGCACCAGGAGCGGGAATATCCGGGCCGGGTGTACGCCACGAGCCTGGAGAACCCGGACTTTCCGGCCCTGGCTCAAGCCTATGGCGCGTTCGGCGAGCGGGTGGAGGAAACGGCCGCCTTCGCCGATGCCTTCGCCCGCGCCCGCGCCTTCGCGGCGGAGGAGAAGCGCCCGGCCCTTTTGGAGCTGGTCATCGACCCGGAAGCCATCACCCCTTCCGCCACCCTTTCCGGCCTGCGCGCGGCGGCGCTGAAGGCCGGGCACGGCAAGGGCTGAGGCATCCACCGGGCGCCCGCCGGAAAGAGCGGGCGCCGCGCGGCATGGACGATCCGGGAACGAACGCGGCCCGCACCGAGGCGCGCCACCGGAAAGCGGGAGGAAGAACAATGAACGCCATCACCTCACTCAAGGCCCGCAACCATGTGGACGGCGCCTGGGTCGATGCCGTCTCCGGCGCCACCGCGCCGAGCCTCGACCCCGCTACCGGGGCGGTGCTGGGCCATTTCCCCGCCAGCGGCCGGGCCGATGCGGAGGCCGCCGTCGCCGCCGCCCGCCGCGCCTTCGAGCGGCCGGACTGGGCCCAGGCGCCGCGCCTCCGGCAGATGGTGATGCTGCGCTGGGCCGACGCCATGGAGCGCCGCGCCGAGGACCTCGCCCGCCTGCTCACGGCCGAGAACGGCAAGACGCTGGCCCACTCGCGGGGCGAGATCGCAGGCTCCATCTCCGAGATCCGCTATTACGCCGGCATCACCCGCTACATCCCCGGCCACGTGTTCGAGGTGGAGCCGGGCGCCTTCGCCACCCTTCTCAAGGAGCCGGCGGGCGTGGCGGGCCTCATCATCCCCTGGAACGCGCCGGCGGTGCTGCTCGTCCGGGCGCTGACCCCGGCGCTGGCGGCCGGCTGCACGGCGGTGGTGAAGCCGGCGCCGCAGACCGCCCTCGTCACCGCCGAGATCCTGCGCACCCTGACCGAGGTGGAGGGCCTGCCGAAGGGCGTCGTCAACCTGGTGACGGAGACCGGCCACGAGGTGGCGCAGGCGCTGGTGACCTCGGACGACGTGGACGTGATCTCCTTCACCGGCTCCAACGCCACCGGCGCCCGCATCATGGCCGATGCCGCGCCCACCATGAAGAAGCTCTCGCTGGAGCTGGGCGGCAAGTCCTGCTGCCTCGTGTTCGAGGATGCGGACATCCCCGCCGTGGCGCCGAGGCTGGCGGCGGCGGCCACCATCATCTCCGGCCAGCAGTGCACGGCGGCGCGCCGGGTGCTGGTGCACGAGAGCCGCTACGACGAGATGAAGGGCGCGCTAAAGGCCGCCCTCGCGGCGCTCAAGGTGGCGCCGGGAGACGCCGACGGCGCGCAGATGGGCCCGCTCATCGACACCGCCTCCCGCGCCGCCGTGGAGCAGCGCACGGCGGAAGCGATGGCGATCGCCGACGAGGTGGTGCTCGCGGGCACCCGCCCCGCCGGGGGGCCGGAGGGCGGCGCCTTCCTCACCCCGACGCTGGTGGCCCACGCGGACACCGGGGCCTTCTTCGTGCAGGAGGAGATCTTCGGCCCGCTGGTAGTGATCGAGCGTTTCAGCGACGAGAAGGACGCGGTGCGCCGCGCCAACCACTCCCAATACGGCCTTTCCGCCAGCGTGTGGACCCGCGAGGGCGCGCGGGCGCTCAGGGTGGCGCGGGCGCTGCGCAACGGCACGGTCTGGATCAACGATCACAACAAGCTGTTCGCGGAGGCCGAGACCGGCGGCTACCGGCGCAGCGGGCTCGGCCGCCTGCACGGCTATGACGCGCTGATCGACTTCATGGAGATCAAGCACATCTACCAGGAGGCCGGCGTCGTCTGACGCCGGAGGTCCACGGGCGCGGCTCGCGGACCTCCGGCTAAACCCACGCGGCAATTGGGCGAAACCCGCCTGGCACCGGTCGAAGGCCGGGGCCGATGGCGTGAGGCTTTTCCTCCCCCGTGTCCCCCATTTCCAGCCGCGGCGCCCCCGAGGGGCCGCAGGAGCCGGCGCGCCATGGCGTCTTCCGAGGTTCCCTTCTTCGACACCGTCATCATCGGCGGCGGCTCCGCCGGCTGCGTGCTGGCGAACCGGCTCTCGGCCGATCCCGCCCACCGGGTGCTGCTGCTGGAGGCGGGGGAGGACACGCCCCCCGATGCCGTGCCCGAGCCCATCGCCGACAGCTACCCCATGGGCCTGTTCCATGGCGACCGCTTCATCTGGCCCGGCCTTTCCGCCTTCACCACCCGCCGCCAGGATGGTACGCGCGGCAGCCGGGCCTATGAGCAGGGCCGCGTGATGGGCGGCGGCTCCAGCATCAACGTGCAGTCCGCCAATCGCGGCCTGCCCCGCGACTATGACGAATGGGCCGCGCTCGGCGCCGGCGGCTGGGGCTGGGACGACGTGCTGCCCTTCTTCCGCAGGCTGGAACGGGACCTCGACTGCGAGGGCCCGCTGCACGGCACGGATGGCCCCATTCCCATCCGCCGCATCCTGCCGCCCGGCTGGCCGCCCTTCGCCGAGGCGGCCACCGCGGCCTTCGCCGCCTCGGGCCTGCCGCGCCGGCTGGACCAGAACGGCGATTTCGAGGACGGGGTGTTCCCGCCCGCGTTCAACAACGCGCACGACCGGCGGGTCTCCACCGCCGTCGCCTATCTCGATGCCGCGACGCGCGCGCGGGCGAACCTCGCCATCTGGCCCCGCGCCCGCGTGACGCGGCTGGTGATGGAGGGCGCGCGCGCCACCGGGGTCGCCCTGGTGCGCGAAGGCGCGCGCCTGGAGGTTTCCGCCGGGCGGGTGGTGGTGACGGCCGGTGCGCTACAGACGCCCGCCATCCTGATGCGGGCCGGCATCGGGCCGGGGCCGGCGCTCTCCGCCCTCGGCATTCCCGTGGCGGTGGAGCGGCGCGGCGTCGGGCAGAACCTGCGCGACCACCCCACGCTCACCTTCTGCCAATACCTGCCGGCGCGCCTGCGGCTGTCCATGTCCTATCGCCGCGCCGCCTTCAGCGCCCTGCGCTTTTCTTCCGGCCTGCCGGGCGGGGAAGCCTCGGACATGTACGCGACGGCATCGGCGCGGGCCGGCTGGCATGGGCTGGGGCGGCGCCTCGGCCTTTATTTCCTGTGGTGCAACCGGCCGAAGTCCAGCGGCCGGGTGCGGCTCGTCTCGCCCGATCCCGAGGCCTATCCCGAGGCCGACCTGGGCCTGCTGAGCCATCCCGACGATCTCGCGCGGATGGCGGCGGGCGTGCGCACGCTGGTGGGGCTGCTGGTGTCGCCGGCCCTCAACCCCGATCCGGGCGACCTGTTCCCGGCGGCCTTCTCCCCGTTCGTGAAGCGGCTCAGCCGCGTGTCGCCGGCCAATGCGATGGTGACGGAGCTGCTGGGCGCCATGCTGGACGTGCCCGCCCGCCTGCGGCAGGCCGCGCTGCGGCGCTTCATGTCCTCCGGCGTCGTGCTCTCGGAGCTGGTCACGGACGATGCGCGGCTGGAAGCCTTCGTGCGCGGCAACGTCTTCGGCGTGTGGCACGCCAGCGGCACCTGCCGCCTCGGCGCCCCGGACGACCCGGACGCGGTGCTGGACCCCGCCGGCCGCGTGATCGGCACCGAGAACGTCTTCGTCGCCGACGCCTCCGCCATGCCGCGCCTGCCGACGGCGAACACCAACATCCCCGTCATCATGATGGCGGAGAAGATCGCCGCCGGGCTGGTGTGAGGCTCGCCGGCGCGGCCGCCCCCGCCGGGCCGGGCCCGCCGGGGCCAAAGCGCGCGGCGAGGCTCAGCTCACGGCGGCCTGCCCGTCCCGGCGCGGGTCGCTGGCGGCTGCATAGCCTTCCACGGCGGGATCGCCCATGCGCCAGATGAACTGGCCGGCGCCGAAGTCCTGGTAGGTGTCGTTCAGCACCGCCACCTCATGGCCCAGGGCCGCGAGCCCCTCCAGCAAGGCGGGCGGGCTGCCGGGCTCCAGATTGATGGACAGCCCCTGGTCGAACCGCCAGCGCGGCGCGTCGCAGGCGGCCTGCGGGTTCTGGGCGAAGTCCAGCATGCGCACCAGGGTCTGCACATGGCCCTGCGGCTGCATGTTGCCGCCCATCACGCCGAAGCTCATCACGGGGGCGCCATCCCTGGTCAGGAAGCCGGGAATGATGGTCTGGAACGGGCGCTTGCGGGGCGCCACCACATTCGGGTGCGCCGCATCCAGGCTGAAGCCGAAGCCCCGGTTCTGCAGCGACACGCCCCATTCAGGCAGCACCACGCCGGAGCCGAAGCCCATGTAATTACTCTGGATGAAGCTCACCATCATGCCCGAGGCATCGGCCGCGGTGAGATAGATGGTGCCGCCCTTCACCGGATTGCCCGGCGCGAACGGCTGGGCGCGGCGCGGATCGATGAGGCGCGCCCGCGCGGCCAGATAGGCGGGGTCCAGCAGCCGCTCCGGGGTGAAGGGCATGGCCACCGGATCGGCCACGTAGCGATAGACATCGGCGAAGGCGAGCTTGACCGCCTCGATCTGAAGATGCTGCGCCTCCACGCTGTCGACCCCCAGCCCCCCGAGATCGAAGTGGGAGAGCATGCCGAGCGCCATCAGCGCGGTGATGCCCTGCCCGTTGGGCGGGATCTCATGCACCGTATAGCCCCGATAATCCTGCGCCACCGGCTCCACCCATTCGGGGGCGAAGGCCGCCATGTCGGCCGCCGTGAGCGCGCCGCCATGGGCTTTCGCGTGGGCCTCCAGGGCCTCGGCGATCTCACCGCCATAGAGCGCCGCGCCCCTGGTCTCGGCAATGCGGGCGAGCGCGCGCGCCGCCCCCGGCATGCGGAAATGCTCGCCCACCAACGGCGCCCGGCCCTTCGGCAGGAACACCTCCCTGAAGCCGGGCTGAGCGGTGAGCTGGGGCAAGGTCGCGGCCGCCGCCCATTTGTGCTGCACGTTGGTGGAGACGAGATAGCCGTGCTCGGCGATCCGGATCGCGGGTTCCAGCAGGTCCGCGAACGGCAGCTTGCCGAAGCGCTCGGAGAGGGCCACCCAGCTCGCGACCGCGCCGGGCACGGTCACCGCGTCCCAGCCGCGCATGGGCAGGGCCTTGGCGTCGGCGCCGTATTTGGCGCGGAAATATTCCGGCGTCCACGCGGCCGGGGCGAAGCCCGAGGAGTTGAGGCCGTGCAGGCGCCGGCCATCCCACAGGATGCAGAAGGCATCGGAGCCCAGGCCGTTGCTGCACGGCTCCACCAGGGTCATGACGGCGGCGGCGGCGATGGCGGCATCCACCGCGTTGCCGCCGTTCGCGATCATCTGCAGGCCCGCCTGCGCCGCGCGCGGATGGGAGGTGGAGACCACATTGTTCCCGAACACCGGCAGGCGCCGCGAGGGATAGCCGGCGGTCCAGTCGAAGGAAGCGTTCATCACGGATCGTCCCGGAAGCGAGGAACGGAAGGGCTCAGGGGCGCGGACCGAACACGGCGTCGAGCCGCGCCTGATGCGGGGAAAGGTCGATGCCCTGGCCGGCGAGCCAGGCGTCGTCATAGAGGGTGGAATTGTAGCGCGCGCCGGAATCGCACAGCAGCGTGACGATGGAGCCGGCTTCGCCGCGCGCGTCCATCTCGGAGATGATGTCGAGGCAGGCGGAGATGTTGGTGCCGGTGGAGCCGCCGCAGGAGCGGCCCGTCACCGCGCTGACCCGGCGGGCGGCGGCGATGGAGGCGGCGTCCGGCACCGCCACCATGCGGTCGATGATGGAGGGCATGAAGGAGGGCTCGACCACGGTGCGGCCGATGCCCTCGATGGCGCTCTTGCAGGTCTCCACCCGTTGCACCGTGCTGTCCGCATAGTGGCGATGGAACACCGAGGCTTCCGGGTCGGCGACGCACAGGCGCGTGGGAAACTTGCGATAGCGGATGAAGCGGCCGATGGTGGCGGCGGTGCCGCCGGTCCCCGCGCCGCAGACCACCCACGCCGGCACGGGATGCGGCTCGCGCGACATCTGCGCGAAGATGCTCTCGGCGATGTTGTTGTTGCCCCGCCAGTCGGTGGCCCGCTCGGCGAATGTGAACTGATCCATGTAATGGCCGTTGATCTCGGCGGCGAGCCGGCGCGCCTCCTCCGAGGTGTTCCAGCCATCGATCAGGTGGGGCTCGCCGCCCTCGAAGGCGATGGCCGCCACCTTCTCCGGAGAGGTCTTGCGCGGCATCACGGCGATGAAGCGCAGGCCCAGCAGGCGGGCGAAATAGGCCTCGGAGATGGCGGTGGAGCCGGAGGAGGATTCGATGATGGTGGTGTCCGGCCCGATCCAGCCGTTGCAGAGCGCATAGAGGAACAGGGAGCGCGCCAGCCGGTGCTTGAGGCTGCCGGTGGGGTGGCTGGATTCGTCCTTCAGGTACAGCGTGATGCCCGGCGTGCGCGGCAGCGGGATGCGGATGAGGTGGGTATCCGCCGAGCGGTTGATGTCCGCCTCGATGCGGCCGATGGCTTCCGCCACCCAGGCGCGGTCGCGAATGGGGCGCGGGGGAAGAATGGTGTTCATGTCCGGCTCTGGGTGTCGTTGAGGTCCGCATCGGCCTGGCGCCTCAGCGCCGCGCGGTCGATCTTGTTGGTCGAGGCGAGCGGCATCTGGTCGAGGAACCAGATCCGCCGCGGATGCTGATAGGCGGGAGCATTGGCCAGCATATATCGCTTGAGCGCCTCCTCGCCGATGTCCGCCCCCGCCCGGCGCACCACGAAGGCCACCGGCTTGGCGCCCTTGATCTCGTCATCCACCGGCACGACGCAGGATTGAAGCACCTGCGGGTGTCGATCCAGCACTGCCTCCACCTCGCCGGGGAAGATGTTCTCCCCCCCGCACACGAACATGTCGTCGGTGCGCCCGAGGAAATAGTAGAAGCCCTGGTCGTCGCGGCGGAACACGTCGCCGGTGCGGTAGTATCCGTCGGCGGTGATGGGGGAGGAGACATCCGGCCGATTGTGATAGCCGAGCATGACGGCCGGGCTCTTCATCTCCAGCGCGCCGGCCCGAGGCGCATCGGGCCCCTCCAGCCGGACCTCGACCTGCGGATGGGGATAGCCCACCGAGCCCACGGGCGTCGCCAGCCCCTCGGGATGGCCGGCGAACACGATCGGCCCGCCCTCGGTGGTGCCGTAGGCGTTGATGATGCGGGCATTGGGCAGCAGCCTGCGGATCTGCTCGGAAAGCGCGTCCGTCACCGGCGCAGAGCCCATGCGCACGGTGCGCACGCCGGAGAGATCCGCATGGGCCAGAGCCTCCTTCTCCCGCAGCATCATGGCGATCATCGGCGGCACGGCGGTGAGAAACGTGCAGCCGTGGCGGCTGATCGCCTCGATGTAGGGCACGGCCTTGAACTGCGGCAGCATGACGGCGGTGGTGCCGGAGGCGCAGGCCAGCAGCGCCAGGGCGAGCGCGTTCATATGGTAGAGCGGGGCCGCGATCAGCATGCGCTCGCGGGAGAGATCGGTATCGCGCATGCGCGATCCGGCCACCCAGATGTGCGCGGCGTGGGAGAGCAGCACCCCCTTCGGGCGGCCGGTCGAGCCCGAGGTGTAGAGGCTGAGGGCGGGCTCGTCCGGGGCCGGCACCACCGGCTCGAACGCACCTGGGGCGAGCAGCGCGGAGAGGCTCGCGGCGCCGGTCCCGTCGAAATCGACGAAGGTGACGCCGGGAGGCGCTTCCGCGTTCAGCGCGGCGCGGCGCTCGGCGTCGTGAATGACGATGCGCGCCCCGCAATCGGCGATCACCTCGGCGATCCGCGACGGCGGAAACTTGAAGTTCACCGGCACCGGCACGATGCCCGCCCGCATGGCGCCCATGACGACCGCCACGTATTCGGGCCGGTTGGCGGCCAGGATGGCGACGCGGTCGCCGCGCAGCAGTCCCGCCCGCAGCAGGCCGCGGGCGACCGCATCGGCAAAGGCATCGAACGCGGCGCCGGTCATGACGGTGACGCCGCCTTCCAGGTCCAGGCCGATGAACAGCGGGTGATCCGGCGCATTGGTGCGGCAGACGAAGTCGCCGAGGTTCACGGGTGCGCTCATCGGCGGCTCCGGCAGGTCAGGTTCAGGAAAAGCGTCGGCAGGATCAGCGTGCCGACGGTTCGGGAATGCCGCTGCCAGATCGCGTCCCGGCGCGGCACCGCCCGCGCCTCGATCTCGTCGAGGCTGGAGAAGCGCAGGTGGGTGGTGAGGAAGTTGGCCTTGGGCCCCTGCACCACCTGCACCTCGGCATCGCCGAGCTCGAGATGCCACCCGGCCGCCAGCGGCCGGGCCGGCGCGCCGCAGGCGGCGGCCAGCCGCCGGGCCTCATCCTCGGCGTCGGGGCTCTCGATGACGAAGCGATCGATGCCGCAGAAGCCGTTGGGGTGGGTTTCCCACTCCGGCCGCCACACCAGTTCGGGCGTGAGGTGCTGGCAGAAATAGACCCGCCCGCCCGGAAACGCCTCCGGCGGCAGGCGCACGGTGCGGAAGCGGGCATCGTGGACGGCGCCCTCCACCTCCACCGGCCGCGAGAAGGCGACCGGCCCCACCGGGGCGAGCCCGGCGGCATCAAGGGTGGCGAAGGTGGCGTCGGCGTCATCGGTGCGGAACACGAGGCCATTGAGGCCCAGCGGGCTTGAGAGCACCTCCTGGCGCTGCGGGCCGGTTTCGGGAACGCCCACCAGCTCCAGATAGGCGCCGGGCGTCATCATCAGATGGTTGATGGACCCGAGCGAATGGTACCCGCGCGGCGTGAGCGTGAAGCCCAGCGCCGCGAACAGGTCCGCGGCCGCGTCCATGGACTTGAGGGTGTTGATCACCACATGGTCGAGCGCGGCCACGGGTCTTCTCCTCAGGCCTTGGGCGGGATCATGTAGACCCCGCGCCCGCTGGCGAGCAGCTTGCCGGCCTCGTCCAGGATCTGCGCCTCCGAAACGCAGAGCTGGCCGCCGAACTTGATGACCTTGCCCACGCAGATGAGATCATGCTGCATGGCCGCGCGGTGATAATCCACGCGCAGGTCCACAGTGGGCACGCCGCGCCCGGTCTTGGACACCAGCGCCCAGTCGGCGGTGAGGTCCACCAGGGTGGCGAGGATGCCGCCATGGGCATAGCCCTTCTCGGCATTCACCACCCATTCCGGCCGCCACTTGGCGCGCAGGCGGATGGTGCCCTCGCCCACCTCTTCCACGGTGAGGCCGAGCCATTGGTGGAACGGGCCCTTCAGCAGCAGGGCTTCCACCTGTTCCTTGGTCAGGGGGGTATCAGACATGGCGGCCTCTCAGGGGGTGACGACGATCTTGCCCATGACCTCGCGGTCGCGGATCATGCGCAGGCCCTCGGCGGCCTCTTCGAGCGGCAGAACCTTGTCCACCACCGGCTTCAGCTCGCCCGCCTGGATCATGTCCATGAGGGCGGAGAGGTTCTCGTGGTAGAAGGAGTTCGAGCCGACGACCTTGAGCTCGAAGCTCCAGATGTAGCGCAGGTCTTCCTTGGGGTCGTGGCCGGCGGTGGCGCCGCACACCAGGATGGTGCCGCCGCGCTTCACGCACTTCAGGGAGGGCGCCCAGGTGTCGCCGCCGGTGAAGTTCACCACCACGTCGACGCCGCCTTCATAGGTGCGGCGCTGGGGCTTGCCGTACTTCTCGATCGCCCACTTGGAGAAATCGGTGGTGCGGTAGTTCACGACATGGTCGGCGCCCAGTTCCTTCAGGCGGGCCATCTTGTCGTCGGAGCCGGCGCAGGCGATCACCTCGCAGCCCATCTGCTTGGCCAGCATCACGCAGCCGGTGCCTACCCCGCCGGAGGCGCCGAGCACGAGCACCTTGTCGCCGGGCTTGACGGTCTTGTGGGTCACCATCATGCGGTGCGCGGTGCCGTAGGCCACCGGCAGCGAAGCGGCGTCCACGAAGCTCACGTCCTTGGGCATCTTGATGAGCTGGCCGGCGGTGACGGCGCAATACTGCGCCATGCCGCCATCCAGCATCTCGCCCATCAGCCCCTTGGCGGGGTTGAGCGGGTTCACGAGAACGCGGTCACCCACGGCCCAGCCGGAGACACCCTCGCCCAGTTCCACGATCTCGCCGGCCATGTCGAGGCCGATGATGACGGGCAGCGGCACCTTGATGCCGGGCATGCCCTTCACCGTGAAGACGTCGTGATAATTGAAGGAAGAGGCGCCGACGCGGATGACCACCTCGCCCGCCTTGGGGGCCGGCACCGGATAGTCGTTCACGACGACAAGATCGCTCACGTCGCCGTGCTGCTTCAGCAGCAGGGCCTTCATGGTCTTGGGCAGGGTCTCGGGCATTCCACTTCTCTCTCTTGGGGATTTTCAAATCTTTGGACTTATTGGCCGCACGTCTTCAGCGGATGGGATCGGGGCACACTGGCCCCGTTCCCCACGTGATGGCCCCTTCCCTCACTTGATGGACTTGGAGGCCTCGTAGGGCGCGGGATCGAGGGCAGCGTCCGGCAGCGCGCCCTGCACCACGCCGACGCTCTTGAACACGTCGAACTCGGCCTTCAGCGAGGCGATGGCGGCGGGGTCCATGGTGACGGTATAGATGCCGTCCCACAGAGCGGCGTAGGCCTTGGCGTCCGCTTCCGGAATGTTGCCTGCAACCATGAGGGCCTTGGCGACGGCGGCCTTGTCGGCCTTGCCCGCGTCATAGGCATTGCGCATGGCGGCGATGACCTGGGCGGCGGCCTGAGGATTCTCCTTCAGCCACGCGTTGCGCATCAGGCCCACGCCGAGCACGGGCGGCGCCTCCTTGCCGGTGATCTTCTTCCACTCGGCGCGGAAGGTGGAGAGCGTGCGCAGCTTCATGTCCGGCAGGAGGGCGATGGTGACGGTGCGCAGGGCCGCGGCATCGATGTTCTTCTGGGCCAGGAACTGGGCGAGACGGGAATCGTTGCCGGGGACCGCCTCGAAATCGCTCGGCGACATGCCGTAATTCTTGACGAGGATGGCGGAGGTGATGGCCGCGGTGGCGCTTCCCGCCGGCGACATGCCGATCTTCTTGCCCTTCAGCTCCTCCATTTTCGTGATGGGGGAATCCGCCGACACGACGAAATCGAGGTCCGCCACCTGGGTGGCGAGCACGATGCTCATGGGCAGGCCTTCCGAGGCCACGGCGAAGGCGCTGCCGGCGCTGGCGCCGATGGCGAAATCGATGGCGCCGGCGGCCATGGCCTTGGTCGGCGCGTTCACATCGGGAAACTTGACGTACTCGACCTCAAGCCCCTGCTTCTCCATGAACTTTCCACTCTCGAGGAAGGAGCCGAAGCCGAGGCTGACGCCGGAGCTCCAGTATCCGATCCGCACCTTCGCGGCCTCGGCGGGCAGGACCGACAGGCCGACGGCAATCGCCGCGGCGAGAAGAGTAAGACGCTTCATAACAAGTCCCCTTAGGTGAAAGGTTGTTTTCGTCGTACTTTTCTTTTTGTTTAGGCCGACCGACGCTCCCTCCAGGAGAACAGATGCCTTTCAAGAGGCTTTAGAACGACCGCCTCGAGGACGATCATCAGGGCGACCAGGGTCAGCGTCCACGCGAAGACCTGATCTGTCTGCACGAGGTCAGCAGCCTGCCGGAGCCGATAGCCGATGCCGCTCGACGCGCCGAGCGTCTCGGCCACGATGCTCACACGGGCGCCGAAGCCGAAGGCGAGACGCGCGCCGGCGAAGAACAGGGGCAGGATGGTGGGCAGGTAGATCTTGGTGAGCACCTGCGCCTTGGACATGCGAAAGGTCTGGGCCAGCTCGATGTATTCGCGGTTCACCGTCCGCGTGCCCTGCCAGACGTTGGTCAGGATCAGCGGCATCGCCGTCATGAACACCACGAAGATGGTGGACCAGTTGGACAGGCCGAACCAGATGAGCGCGAAGATGGCCCAGATGGAGGACGAAACGGTGTTGATGATGACCAGCAGCGGCTCGAAGAACTCCCCGAAGGTGCGGCTGGCCCCCAGCACCAGGCCCAGCGCCCCCCCGACCACGGTGGCGATCGCGAAGCCCATGGCGATGCGATAGAAGGTGATGCCGAAATCGGCCCAGAAGCCCGACGTGACCACCAGCCGGGTCCACACGCCCCATACCTTCTCCGGGCTCGGCAGGATGAAGGCGGGAGCGTTGAGCGAGGCGAGCTGCCATGCGGCCAAAAGGCCGAACAGCAGCAGCATGCGCAGGCCGATCAGGCGCAGCCGGCGATCCTGGATCATCTGGAGTTGGGAGCGCGTCATGGCACCGGTTCTGCTGACGGGAGGGACGGGCGGGCTCACAGGGCGAGGCGCAGCTGGCGCACCTCTTCCGCGACCTCGGGCGACAGGGGGTTGCGCGGGTGCGGCAGGTCGATCCGCCGGGTTTCCTTGACGCGCCCGGGGCGCGGCATGAGCACCACGATCTTGTCGGCGAGCACCACCGCTTCCTCGACATCGTGGGTGACGAACACCACCGACATGCCCTTCAGGGCGGCGATGCGCAGCACCTCCCCGTGCATCTGCGAGCGGATGGAGGGGTCGAGCTTGGAGAAGGGCTCGTCCATCAGCAGAATGGAGGGCTCGGTGACGAGGCTGCGCCCGAGCGCGGCACGGGAACGCATGCCGCCGGACAGCTCATGGGGAAATGACTCGGCGAACTTCTCCAGCCCCACCAGTTCCAGCACCTGCATCACCCGCTCGCGCCGCCGGGCGCGCGGCACGCCGAACGCTTCCAGGCCCAGCGCCACGTTCTGGGCCGTGGTGCGCCAGGGAAACAGGCGATCCTCCTGGAACATGTAGGTCATGGAGCGCCAGTCCTTGAACGCGCTCGCCTTGGTGTCCTTCAGGTAGACCGTGCCCTGATCGGGCGAGACGAGGCCCGCCACGATGTTCAAGAGGGTGCTCTTGCCGCAGCCGGAGGCGCCCACGAGCGCCACGATCGAGCGATCCGGCACCTCGATGTCGATGTTCCGCAGAACCTCGAGCTGCTCGCCATCGCGCCGGGTGAAGGACTTGCCGACGCTCTCCAGTCGCACGACGCTCAACGCTCGCTCCCGATCACGCTCGAGGAGGACCCCACCGGGACCAGGGAGGAGGAGTCGCGCAGGCTGGCGATGACCTTTTCCATGGTCATCTCGCGGAAGGTTTCCACATGGCGGCGCGCCACTTCCGCGGCGGCGGCGGCGTCACCGGCGGTGAGGTATTCTATGAGCAGCACGTGATCGTCGGCGATGTTCGGCCGCACGCGCTGCACGCCGAAGCCGAGCGCGACGAGGCGGGTCATCTCATCCAGCAGGCTGGAAAGGGTGCGGCACAGGCGCTGGTTGCCGGCGGCCTCGGCGATGGCCATGTGGAAGCTGCGATTGGCCTCCAGGAAGAAGTCGATCTGGTTGCCCACGTCGATCGGCACCTTCACGCGGCACGCCTCCTCCAGCCGCTCCAGGTGCGCGCGGTTCACGCGGCCGGCGGCCCCTCGCGCCGCGAGCGGCTCCAGGACCATGCGCAGCGCGAACACCTCCTCCACGTCCTTCACGGTGATCGGCGCCACGCGATAGCCGTGGCGGGGCATGGAGACGACGAAGCCGTCCTGGATCAGCCGCTGGAGCGCGATGCGGCAGCTGGCCTTGCCGATCTCCAGCCGCTCCATCAGCTCCGCCTCGGTGAAGCGGGTGCCGGGCAGGAAACGGCACGACACGATCTCGCGCCGAAGCATGTCGTACGCCTGGTTACCCTTCAGGGTGGCGCTGGGCACTTCGAGCACCGCCGCCGAACCTGCCCCGTGGTCGTGATTCTCGCCCATGCTGATCACTCCTCAGCCGATCTGTGAGCAGCTTACGAAGAGGATTGGCACACTGAAAGGTCAAAGTGAGAGCAGCACGATTTTTAAAATATCATTTTAAATCAAATATATGATATTCCTCCGCCGCCAAAGTGGGCAGATATTGTGAGCTGCTTACAGTGAGATGCCCAAGGATCGTCCATTCGCGCAATGGCCGGCGCGCCGAGGAGGCGCCGTGCGCGAGGGCGGCGTCCACGCCAGCGCAAACCCGCTCCGCCAAGCCCCAGCGCAGGGCCGCATTTCCATGGACGCCCCTCGCCGCGTGGAGCGCGGCCGCGATGTGACGCGATGCGCGCCGTTTCAATCCACGCCGCCCGCATGGGGAGCGACGAGCCAGGCGCCGATGCGCGCGACCTCGCCGGTGTTTCAATCCACGCCCCCCGCATGGGGAGCGATTTGAGGAGATGAGGGAGCTATGCCGCGTCCAGCGTTTCAATCCACGCCCCCGCATGGGGAGCGACGCGGACTCTCTGGCCGACCTTGCCGGATACATTCGCGTTTCAATCCACGCCCCCGCATGGGGAGCGACGACCGAGATGCGCCTGTACGGCTCGAGAAGGCGCGAAGCGTTTCAATCCACGCCCCCGCATGGGGAGCGACCCCCGTGCCTGTAACAGGTTGGGCCAAACGGGAAAACAGAGGGTGGAGCGCGAACCTTCGGGGGCTCGGGATGCCGGTGGCGCGGAACGGGCGGACGCGTCGGATCGGATGCTGTCGCTTGAATGACCGGCAGGGCGCGCGAACGTTCCGGGCGGGATGCGTGCGCTTCGGGTTCGCGCGATCGATCGGAACCACAGGGGCCATCGACATCCCGCACCGGTCCGGCACCCACATGCTCCGCCCCGAACCGGCGACCCACGCCCAGTCGGTGGAATCCACGACATCGCCGCCGGCCACCAAGTCCGTCGTCCAGCGCTGACTGCCGGCCTCTTTCGAAATAGAAGAAATATAGATTAAGCACATTTGCGCCGCATTCCATTGCGGAAAAGAGCGTTTTGCCTATATTTCCGCTGAGTTAATTACATTTGCGCGGCGGAAAAATATGCGCGACCTGAAAAATAAACTTCTTTCTTCGGCGCACCTGCCGGCTGCACTCGGCGCACTGCTGGTCACGGCCGCAGCGGCCCAAGCTCAGCAGGCCGAGAACGTCGACCTGCCCGCGGTTGAGGTGCAGGCCAACACGGCAACGGCCTGGGGGCCCGTGGGCGGCTATGTGGCGACGAACAGCGCTGCCGGCACCAAGACGGACACGCCGCTCATCGAGACGCCACGCTCCATTTCCGTGGTCTCCAGCGAGGAAATGAGCGATCGCGGCGCGCAGAGCGTGGTCGATGCCGTCGGCTATACGGCTGGTGTCGTGACCGGCATCTATGGCTACGAGCCCCGGTTCGACGTCATCTACGTGCGCGGCTTCCCCACCACCCAGCTCGGCGACTACAAGGACGGCCTGCGGCAGGCGAACGGCTCATTCGCTTACTTCCGCACCGAGCCTTATGGCCTGGAGCGCATCGACATCATCAAGGGCCCGGCCAGCGTGCTCTATGGCCAGACGGTTCCCGGCGGCCTCGTGAACCGCATCTCGAAGCTGCCGACCGACAAGGCGTTCGGCGAGGCGGAGGTGCAGGTCGGCGATCCCGCGTGGTATCAGGTCGCGTTCGATTTCGGCGGGCCGGCGACCGAAAACGGATCGGTCCTCTACCGGATCACCGGCGTCGCGCGCAAGGCGGATGGCTCGGTCACCGACTCTCCCAACAATGAGCTTTACCTCGCGCCCTCGGTGACCTTCCGGAACGATTCCACCAATCTCACCATCATCGCCAGCATTCTGGACGCGAATGTGCCGGCGTCGAATTACTACCTTCAGCTCGGCCCCAGCGTGCCGCCGTCGCGTATTCCCGCATCGACCAACTTCAACGACATCGAGCAGACCCAGGAACAGATCGGCTACAAGCTCGAACATGAGTTCAACGATGTCTGGTCCGTTCGCCAGAACCTCAGGTATGGGCACATCGACGAGCACGCCTATTATGGCGAACTCTACGGCTTCATCTCGCCGCTGGTGATCGGGCGCTACCCCGTGAACCTCAAGGAGACGCTCGACACCTTTGCCGTGGACAATCAGGCGGAGGCGAAGTTCGCAACCGGCCCCGTGAACCACAGGGTGCTGTTCGGGCTCGACTATCTCTGGATGAACAACAACCAGGGCCTCGGCTACGGCGGCGTGAACGACATCACGCCCCTTTACCTGCTCATGCCCAACCTGCCGATGCACGCCATCATGCCGGCGATCAGCAGCACCACCGACATCACCACCAACCAGCTCGGCCTCTATGCCAGCGACCAGATGAAGTTCGGCGACGGCTGGCACTTCAACATCGGCGTGCGGCAGGACTTCGCTTCGCAGGACAATACCAACTCCTACTCGATCATCGGCCAGAGCCGCGATGACGATGCCTTCACGTGGCAGACCGGCCTGCTCTACGAATTCTCCAACGGCGTTGCACCTTACGCGAGCTACGCGACGTCCTTCCTGCCGTCCTCCAATGTCGATATTTCCGGCAACCTTCTCGCGCCGTCCTACGGCGAGCAGTATGAGGCCGGCCTCAAGTATCAGCCGACCTTCATGAAGGCGTTGTTCACGCTCGCCGCCTACCAGATCACCCAGACCAACTACGCCGTGGCGGTGCCACCCGCCAACCTTTACTATTCCTCGGTGGGCGATGTCCGGGTCCGCGGCATCGAGTTCGAGGCCTCCGCGGCGCCGTTGCCCGGCCTCGATATGACAGCGGCCTATACTTTCTCCAAGGGCGAGATCATCTCCTCCCTCGATCCCGCGACTATCGGCAAGGTCCCGGTGAACATGCCGGAAAATACCGGCTCCGTCTGGGTGAAGTACATGTTCCAGGATCAGGCGCTGAAGGGCTTCGGCGTGGGCGCTGGCGTACGCTACATCGGCGAGTTCTGGGCCGACAACACCAATACCTACAAGAACAAGGCACAGACGATGGTCGATGCCGCGCTCTATTATGAAAAGGACGCCTGGAAATTCCAGTTGAACGCGAAGAACCTCTTCGATGATGAAGTGGCGCTACTGAACGAGGGCTATTGGTACTGGACGGAGGGCCGCACCGTGCTGGCCTCCGCCAAGTACCGCTGGTGATGCCCATGGGCAGTGCAGGCGTGAACAGGAGGGTGGCGCGCAGCTTCACGCTGCGCCCGCTTCTCGTGTGGAGCCACCGCGTTCTCGGCCTCTCCACGGCACTGTTTCTGTTCATCGCGGGCCTCACCGGCAGCGTGCTGGCGTTCAACCAGGAACTGGACGAGTGGCTGAACCCCGCAGTCTACCGTGCCACGGCCGAGGGCATGCCCCTGCCGGCGGAGGAGCTGGCGCGGCGGGTGGAGGCGGGTCATCCCGACCGTTCCGTCTGGTACATGGACCTTCCGCGCGAGCCCGGCCGGGCGGCGCGCGTGGGGGCCACGGGGCGGCCCGACCCGGTCACCGGCATTCCGGTGGAGCTGGACAAGGACTGGTTCAGCGTCGACCCGGTGAGCGGCGAAATCCTCTCCGCGCGCCTGTGGGGCGAATGCTGCTTCTCGCGCGAACGGCTGATCCCGTTCCTTTATGAGTTTCACCACAACCTCAGCCTGCCCGGTGAATACGGCGTGGTGTTCATGGGGCTCGTCGCCGTGCTGTGGGTGATCGACAGCGTGGTCGGGCTGGCGCTGACCTTTCCGCGCGGGCGCCCGTTTTTCGCCAAATGGCGCGCGGCCTTCGGCGTGAAGGGTGGTTCCAGCTTCCGCCTCAACCTCGATCTGCATCGCGCGGCGGGCCTGTGGCTGTTCGTCGTGCTGCTGCTGGTGGCGGTCTCGTCCGTGGCCATGAACCTGCGGTACGAGGTGCTGGAGCCCGTCGTCAGCCTGTTCTCGCGGCTCACGCCGGGGCCGTTCTCGGGGCCGCCGGGAGAGAAGGCCAGCCCGCGCGTCCTGAGCTTCGACACCATGCTGGAAACGGCGCGCGAGGACGCGCGGGCGCGCGGCTGGAACGAGCCGCCGCACGAGGTCTTCTATTCCCCGCACTACAACACCTTCGGTGCGTCCTTCGGTGACCACGATGCCGCGCTCGGCCTGCGCTGGCTCTATTTCGACGGCGTCACCGCCAAGCCCACGGGGTCCATGATTCCCGGTGTCGGCACCGCAGGCGACATCTTCCTGCAGATGCAGCTGCCCATCCACGGCGGTCGCATCCTCGGCCTGCCCGGCCGCATCCTCATCGCCATCACGGGCGTGGCCATCGCAGGGCTTTCGGTGACGGGGGTGGTGATCTGGTGGAAGAAAAGGGCCGGGCGTGTCGGCCGCGCGCGCAAGGCGAAGGCTGGGGCGGCCACGACAGGCCGCACCGGACGCGGCCTGCTGTCACGCAGCGGTTGAATGCGGAAACGCGCGCGCCGCGGCGGTCCATGTCCGCTCCGCCCGGCGAGCCTCATCTGCGAATTCTGAAGGGAGCGCGGGGAAGTCCAATGTCGACTTTGCCTCTGGTCCAGGTGTCGCTGACGCTCGGGGGCGTCATCTCCATGCTCGCGGGTGTGCTCGCCCTGCGCCGCCGCTGGAAGCGCAGGGCGGATGCCGGGCCGCCCTATGTCGCGTTCGGCTGGCTGCTGATCCTGGCCGGCGGGGTTGCGATGGTGCTCGGCTGGAGGCCGGAACCGGGGCTCGCTTATGGGCTGATCGCCTTCTCGCTCGTGGGTTACCTCGTCGTGTTCACGGGCGGGGACTATGGATCCGCCCGCCTGCGGGCGACGCACGCGACATCCCTCGCCCCGCAGGCCCGGCGCACGAACTGGGGACGCGGCGCGGCCAAGGCGTTTCTCGCCATCGTGCTTTCGGGCGTCGCCGCCATCGGCCTCGGCATCGCGTTCGCGCTCGCGATGCCCCTCGAAATCCACGACCGCATCGTGCTCGGGGGGCTTCTGGTGCCGGTGCTGTGGGGCGCGGGGATGGCGTGGACGCTGTGCGACGCGAGGCTCTTGCGCGCCGCCTGCGCCCTGCTGGCCATCAGCGCCTTCGGCTATGGCGTGGCCTTCCTGCCCGGGCTGTTTTCATGATGGATAAGCAAGCGAATATACGGCCCGCCCGCCGGCCCTTCCTTTCTCCCGGCTTCGTGCGCGAGATGCTGGCTGGCCATTCGGCGCTGGGGCTGGCGTTTGCGGCGTTGATCTACGTCGTCTGCCTCAGCGGCACGCTCGCCGTGTTCGTGAACGAGCTGCAGCGCTGGGAGCAGCCGGATGCACCGGTGGTCGCGCCGGGCCTGAACATCGATGCCATCGCCGCCGTTGTCGCCAACGGCTATGAAAAGGCGAAAGCCGAGGGCGGGGCCCACGACCTGTTCGTCATGGGCCCTGGCGGGAACAGCTCCCGCCTCGCGGTCTATTTCCACGACGACGCGAGCGGCGTCGAGGGCGCGTGGCTTGCGAATGCGCGGGGCGAGCTCGTCACACCCATCTCCGCGCCATGGTCGGAGTTCGTTGCCGAGCTTCACACCGCGCTGCACCTGCCGCGCACATGGGGGCTTCTGCTTGTCGGCCTTGTCGGCGTGGCTCTGCTCTCGTCCTTGATCTCGGGCGTGCTCTCGCATCCCCGCATCTTCAAGGATGCCTTCGCGCTGCGCTGGGGTGGATCGCGTCGCCTGCGGGAGGCGGACCTGCACAACCGTCTTGCGGTGTGGGGCCTGCCGTTTCACATCGCCGTGTCGCTCACCGGCGCATTGATCGGCCTGTCGACGCTGATCGTCGGCGTGCTGGCGCTGGCGGCCTATGACGGCAATTCCGAAAAGGCATTCTCCGCGATTCTCGGGCCCATGCCGCAGGCGGATGACACCCCCGCGCCCGTGCCCGACATCGCCGCGATGGTCCGCCACGTGAAGCTCGCCTCACCCGATGCGGAATTCGTGAGCGCGAACCTGCAGCACGTGGCCACGGCGGGGCAGGTGGTGCACCTGGGCATGAAGACGCCGGGGCACCTCGCCCTGTCCAATGTCTATTATTTCAATGGCGCGGGACAGCCGCTGGGCGATGGCGGCCTGGAGACGGGCGGGGTCGGCCAGCGCATTCTCGGCATGCTGCAACCACTCCATTTCGGCTGGTTCGGCGGCATTCCGGTGAAGCTCGCCTATGGCGTGCTGGGGCTGGCGCTGTCCATCATCGCCTACAATGGCGTCACCATCTGGCTCGTGCGCCGGCGTGACAAGGGGCGTCCGCTGCCGGGCTGGGAAAAGGCCTGGACCGCCCTTGGATGGAGCCAGCCGCTCGCCTTCGCGACGACGGCCCTGGCGTCCCTCGTCGCCGCTGTCCCGCCGTTCTCAATCTACGCCGGAACCATGGTCGCCGCCTTCGCCTATGCCCGGCTCACCAGGGATGCGGCCCAAGCGGGACACGGATTGCGCCTTGCCACGGCCTTGGCGATCCTGGCGGTCGTCGCGGCACATGGGCTGGTCTGGGGCATTCGTCCGGCCGACCCGATGGCAGTCGGCGTCAACGCCGCGCTCGTCACCATCGCGCTTGCCCTGGTGCTTCCGCTATTCGCGAGGGGCTCGGCCACGCGGGGATGATCGGTGAACGCGCGTTGGAAGGCCGTTTGTCGTCATTGGAGCCCCCCGGCGGGGTGGAGCGGCCGGGGGGGCTTGAGTTCAGAACTTGAGTGAGAACTGGGCCGAGAAGGCGTTCTGGGTTGCGGCTGTCGCGAACTGGCCGGAGTAGGTGACGGCGAGGGTCGCCGCGTCCGTCAGGCCGTAGGCGAGGCCGGCGTTGACCAGCAGCGTGTCCGCGGCGATCGGCACGCCGGAGACCGCGAACGGCGTGGCCCCGCCCAGGAACCGCATGGCGGCCGAGGGCGCGGTGTCGCCGAAGGCGTGCTGCCAGCCCAGCGTCACGCTCGGGGTCAGGGCCCGGCCGAACAGCTGCACCGAGGTCGCCGCCCGCACGCCCAGCGTGCTGTAGAGCGTGTCCATGGCGGCGGTGTCCACCGCCAAAGCGGCGCTGGAGAGCCCCTCCGAGAAGGACGCCCCGGCCACGTTCACATAGGCGAGGCCCGCGAACGGCTCGAAGGCGTAGCCGCCGAGCGCGACGTCGTAGCCCACCTCGCCGAAGACCTGCGTGGTGCCGGTGGAATAGCCCGCGCTGGCGTTCTGGCTGAAGCCGGGGAAGGAGACCATCCGGCTGGTCGAGATGTCGTGCCAGCCGTAGGCGAAGCCGCCCCGCAGCGCCCACGCCCCGAACTGCCCGCCGGCGTAGAAGCCGACATCGTAATTGTCGCTGTTGCCGCTGGAGGCGCGGGCATCCACGTCGAAGCTCGAGCGGCTGTAGCCGCCGAACACGCCGGCCCACGCATTGGGCGCGACCGCCACGTCCGCGCCGATGAGGAAGCCGCCGAGGCTGCTCGACACCGAGGCCGCGTTGCCGTTGCCGAAGCCGTTGCCCCAGCCGCCGTAGCCGTGCGCCCACAGGGTCACGTCGAGATCCTTGCTCAGCCGCGCCGTGGCCGGGCCCGCCCCCTGCGCCGCGCGGCCGAGGGCGTCGGGGCCCTCCGCCGCCTGCCGCAGGCGCGTGCCCACCGCCTCGCGCACATAGATGGACTGCTGCTGCAGCACCCCGTCCACCGAGGCGTAGACCTCGCCCGTGAGCGCGTTGAAGGCCGGCGCCACCGCCCCCTCCGGCAGGGAGAGGATGGCGTCGTAGATGGCGTTGCCCGCCCCCAGCGCCTGCGCCGCCACCGCCACCCCGGCCTCGTTCATGGTCCGCGCGTAGGAGATGAAGTCGATGCCGGTGTAGCCGAGCGTCAGGTAGACGTTCTGCGCGTCGTAGCTGAGCGTCGGGTCCAGGAAGGCGTAGTCCGAGGTCACCCCGCCGAAGGTGCCGCTCACGGTCCCGGAGGTGGTGAGGATGGCGACGGTGCTGGACGCGGGATACCGGCCCTTCTCGGCCAGGACCTCGACCGTGGCGCCATTGGAGAGGGTGACGGCGCCGGAGGCGATGATGAGGTCGTGGGCGCCGGCCGGCGTCACGTCCACCCGGTAGACCGCGCCCGCGTTGAAGGCGACCGCGCCGTTCACCGTCAGCATTCCCGGCGAGTAGCCGGGCGCCGCGATGCCGCCCGCGTTCACCGTCAGCCCGCCGATGGTCGCGGTGCCGCCGAGGGTGCCGCCCGCGTTCACCGTGAACGGCGAGGCCGTCACCGTGCCGCGTTCCAGCACCACCGCGCTGTTGTCCACCGCCACCGGGCCCTGGTAGGGCGCGGAGAAGACCACGTTGCCGCCGCCGGTGAAGGTCACCTGCCCGGCGCCGGAGATGGAGCCGGTGAAGGCGTAGCTGTCCGAGCGGTTGAACACCAGGCTGGCGTTGTTCACCACGTCGCCCACGATGGAGCCGGTGGTGCCGCCGTTGCCGAGCTGCAGCGTGCCCGCGGCGATGACGGTGCCGCCGGCATAGGTGTTGGTCCCGGTCAGGATCAGCGTGCCGCCGCCGGACTTGGTGAGCGCGCCATTGCCCGAGACCACGCCCGAGAGGGTGAGGGCCTGGGCCGTGTCCACCGCGAAGGTGCCGCCGCCGCTGCCGTTCGCCGCCGCCAGCGTCACCCCGCCGCCATAGGCGAAGGTGGCGGCGGCGCTGAGCGCGCCCGCCCCGCTGAGCCCCAGCGCCCCGCTGCCGAGCGCGCCCGCCGACGCCGCCCGCACCGTGCCGGAGGCGATGGAGAGCCCGCCCGAGAAGCTGTTCACTCCGCTCAGCGTCACCGTGCCGGCGCCCTGCTGCACCACCCGGCCGGTGCCGGAGATGGCGCCGGAGAAGGTGCTCTCGCCCGAGAGGTCGAACGCCAGCGTGGCGTTGTTCACCACGTCGCCCAGGATCGAGCCGGTGGCGCCGCCGTCGCCCAGCTGCAGCGTGCCCCCCGAGATGGTGGTGCCGCCGGTGTAGGTGTTGGCGCCGGTGAGAACGAGCGTGCCGAAATCGCTCTTCTCGACGCCGCTCGCGCCCTTCAGCACGCTGGCGATGGTGGCGCGCGTGCCCGCCCCCGCCTGGGTGCCGTCACCCACGCGGATGGGCGCCGGCGCGGCGCCGGAGAGCAGGATGTCGCCGCCGCTCACCACATAGCCCGTGTCCACGAACTGCATGCCGAGGGCCGTGACCTGGCCTTGCCCATTGTCCACGTTCACCGTGCCGGGGCCGGCCTGGAACACCGCGAAGCCGCTGTTCCACGCCTTGGAGAGGGTGCCGCTGGCATTGGTCCAGTTGGTCTGCGGGCCCGCCGTCCAGGTGCCGGTGCCGCCCTCGACCGCCTGGGTCGGGCTGGTGTGCGGGCCGTTCCAGAACAGGATCGGGCTGTTGGGATCCTCCACCACCAGGTTCACCTGCCCGGCGAGCGCGGTCTGCATGCTGCCGGCATAGCCGAGCGGCATGGTCCCCACCTCGAGGCCGTTGTCGGTGAGGGCGCCGGTGTAGCGGATCACCCGGTAGATGCCGAGGCCGAAGCCGGTGCTGGCGCTCACGTCCAGCGTGCCGTCCAGCGTCACGTTGCCGTTCACGTTGAACACCGCGCTCTGGCTCACCGCGCCGAGGCCGACCGCCAGCGTCGCGCCGGACGACAGGTCGAGCCCGCCCATGGTCAGCCCGCTCGCCTGGGTGCCGGCCAGGGTGCCGCCGTTGAGCACGTGCACCGTCTGCGCGATGGTGCCGCCGCCGGAGAGCGTCGCCTGGTCGTGGACATAGACATCGCCGGCAAGGCTGCCGTCCACCGCGAGGGTGCCGGCGTTCACCGCGGTCGGGCCGCTGTAGGTGCTGGCGCCCGAGAGCGTCAGGGTGCCGGAGCCGGTCTTGGCGAGGCCGCCGGTGCCGGTGATGGCCCCCGCGAAGGTGGTGCTGGCATTGTTGCCGCCGATGGTGAGGCTGGCGCCGAGCTCGATCCCGCCCGCCCCGGCGATGGAGCCCACCGTCTCCGCCGCCTGCAGCACGAAGCGCGCCCCCGCGGCCACGCTCACCGCGCTGGCATCGCCGATGGCGCCGCCGCCGGTGGCCACCAGCGTGCCCGCCGTCACGTCGGTGGCGCCGCCATAGCTGTTGGCGCCGCCCAGCACCAGGGTGCCGGTGCCGGTCTTGGCCAGGCTGCCGAGCCCGGCGATGGCCCCGCTCAGGGTCAGCGTCTCGGCCTCGTCCACCTCGAACGTGCCCCCGCCGACCCCGCCCACCGGCGTCAGCGAGATCGCCTGCCCATAGCTGAAGCTCCCGCTCGCCCGAAGCGTCCCACCCCCCGAAAGCGCCAGAGAACCACCCCCCAACGCACCCCCGTCATAAACCTGGACCGTGCCAGCCGACACGCTCGTGCCGCCAGAGTAAGTGTTCGCACCCGCCAGCCTCAGCGTGCCCCCGCCCTGCTTCTCCAGCTTGCCGGTACCGGAGATGACGCCGGCGAAGATCACGTCGTCGGCGCGGTTGAACACGAGCGTGCCGTTGTTCACCACATCGCTCGTTATGGAGCCCGAGGTGCCGCCGCCGCCAAGCTGCAGGGTGCCCGCCGTAATGGTGGTGCCGCCAGTATAGCTGTTTTCGCCGAGGAGGATCAGCCTGCCGTCACCGGTCTTTTCGAGGCCGTCGGAGCCGATGATCCCCACGGAGATGCCGGCGGACGAGAAGGCCCCCACCACATTCACCTTGGGCTTCGCCGACGCATTCGCCAGGGTGAGCTGATCGCCCGCGGAATTGGGCGCGATCTGGTAGCCCGAGGTGATGAACTCGAGCCCCTTGGCGACCACGGCGCCCGCGCTTGTGTCCACCCGGACGATGCCGGAGGTGCCTGCGAACGCGGCGGCCTTTCCGCTGGCCCACACGACATGGCTGGTTCCGCCGGAATTGGTCCAGTTCGTGGTGCCGGCGGCACTCCAGGTGCCGAAGCCGCCAACCACGGCAGACGTGCTGCCGTCCGTCGTGGTCCCGTTCCAATAGAGTATCGGGGTGGCCACTTCCAGAAGGAGCAGCTTATTCGTGGTGTCGACGCTGACCGCGTAATCGAAATCCGACGGCCCGCTGATGTCCGAGAATCCAGAGCCGGAAATAATGTTCCCACCATAACTGGCCAGCGTATAAGTCCCTTCCGCCAGCTGTCCCTTGACGGGGATATAGAGTGTGCCCTTGTACTCCAAGTCGTTCTGAACCGTGAGCAAAGGGGTCGCCGTCGGCGAGAGGAGGGTGACGAACAGAAACGATCCGGTGTTCAAATTCAAAGAACCGCCGGTCACGTTGATGGCTGGCATTCCTTGCTGCGCAGTCAACACCAGCCGGCCACCGCTGTTCACGATGAGCGAGCCCTGGATGGTCTGGGTGCCGCCGGGATAGACGTGCGTCAGCGTGCCTCCGGTGTTGACAGTGACGGTGCCGCGCAGCGTAGCCGGGCCCAAGCTTCCAAGCCGCGCAGTTCCTCCATCGATCGTCCAGGCGATATCGTCAGTGCCGCCCTGGGTTCCCATCAGAGCCCACGTCCCGCCACCGGTGATCGAGACAGCCTCGAAGGACTGGAACTTGGTGCTGCCGCCCGCACCACCATCGAGTTGCGTTAGGTCGAACAAGGCGGCACCGGAGCCGGCGAGCCGAAGCGTGTCGTTGCCGCCGCCGACCACATTGCCTGTGATCTGGGCATAGCCGGAAATGGACGAGTCGCTCATGAGGGTCAGAACGTTCGTTCCGCCCGTGAAGTGGATCGCATTGGCCCGCGTGACACCGAAACCGTCAAGACCGCCCGACACAGCCGAGCCCGCCGCGAGGGTGATCGACAGGCTGCTACCCGAAATTCCGACGCCGCCCACTCCCGCATTCGTGGCATCGCCACCCGCGCCGCCGCGCACCTGCGCACCCGCAGCGAGGGCGATCGAAAGGTTGCTGCCCGCTATGCCGACGCCGCCCGCCCCTCCTGTGTAGAGGCTGTTCGCTCCGCCGGCACCACCTGCCACGACAGCGAGATTCTTCAGGTCGAGGGCGAATGTATCGCCTCCGCTGGCGTTATCCACATAGATGCCGCTGCCGCCCGCGCCCCCCACGCTGCCCGCGCCATCGCCCCCCGCGCCGCCCTGGCCGCCAAGCACGCCGCCATTGATGGTCGCGGCCCCGAGCGCGACGCTGGAGATGAAGAGACCGCCACCGCCTGCCCCGCCCTTACCGGCGCGGGCCGGCGGGCCACCGGAACCGCCGCCGCTGCCCCCCGCCCCCCCAATAACGGAAGTTGTCAGCTCGCCGAGGTTCCCACCCCCGACCACGATGGCGCCGAAGCCACCACCGCCACCACCACCCCCGCCGCCGGCCGCAACACTGAAACCGCCGGAACCACCCGCTCCGCCATTCACGCTGGCGGTGGGCAGCGCGCTCCCGAAATAGCCGTGCCCGCCGCCGCCGCCGCCGCCACCACCGCCACCGGAACCGCCGCTGACACCACTCTGGCCGTCGGCGTTGCCGCCGCCGCCCGCACCGCCCGCACCGCTGGTGGAGACGCCGGAGCCGCCAGCGCCGGAAGTCCCACCGCCGATCCCGCCCGCTCCACCTCCGGCCGAGGTGCCACCAACACCCGACGCCGACGTGCCATCGTACCCCCCCTGCCCGCCACTGCCGCCGCTGGTGGCGGCACCGCTACCGCCGCCACCGCCGCCACCACCGCCCGAGCCACCACCACCGCCACCGCCCGGACCGCTGCCAAGATTGCGACCCACGCCGCCGTCACCACCCGCACCACCCGCTTCGACAGGAATCAAGATCCCCGTGGGCGCTGCGAACGCCGGGGCCACCGCCGCCAGCGAGAGAGCCAGGGCCGGCACCAGGGCCGAGGTGAGCAGCAGTCCACGCCGGATGGATGCCCGATCGGCACCGGCATGCCTCGGGGTCATGAAGCCCGCGCCAACATCAAGCTTCCGCCGTCCGCCCAAGACATTTCCCGGCACCATGACTTCCCCCGCGCTCAGTCCGCCGCCACCCGGCGCGTCCTCGCGAACGCACCTCATGCGCCAACATGATACCGCCTCACGCGGCTTGTCAGCACCTCACGGCCATTGAGCACAAGTATAGATAAGCCCCTGGGAACCAATAGAAATCAATTGTTACGAATGTAACGCCCCGCAACGAATGTAACAGAATCCGTTGCCTTTGCGTCACAGCGCGCGCCAAATCGCGCAGCCAGGAGATACAGGGACGGCGCGCGCCCCGAAGGACCACGCGGAACTTGCCCGCCGGGATTTCCGCCGTTTCCACGGGAAATAGAGAGAGTCGAATCGCGTCTCGCAATCCGGCGCAGACTCGCGAATACTCAGCCGCCGTGCAGCGGCAGGGTCATTCGAACGCAGGTGCCCTCGTCCTCGACACTTTCGACATCCACCGTTCCGCCATGGGCCTCGGCGATCTTCGCGACGAGCGGCAGGCCCATGCCGGTGCCGTCCGCCCGGCCGGTGTTGGAGCCGCGGAAGGCGCTGTTAAATACATGCGGCAAATCGGCTGCGGGAATGCCGATGCCCTGATCCCGAACCGAAATGACGATGCCGCTTTCCGCGCTGGTCTTGAGCGCCAGCGTTACCGCCGCCTCGCCTTTGAGGGCAGTGTATTTCACCGCGTTTTCCAGAAGGTTCAAGACGGCCAGCTCAAGCATGCCCGCATCCGCGCGGATGCGCAGATTGGCGACGGCCAGCGGCATGTCGAGGCGAATGGCCGGGCCATTGAGGAGGTCGCGCGCCCGCTGGTGTGCCGCCAGCAGCACCACACCGAGCGACACCGAGGCGAACTGCGGACGAAAGGAGGCTCCTTGCAGCAGGCTGCGCTCCAGATTGACTTCAAGGATGCCGACCAGCCAGCTGATTGACCGGCGCACCCTCTCGATGCGGCTGCGGTTCGCTCCGTCATCGCCTGCGAGGGACAGGCCGATGCTGTCGATATCGGTGCGGATGGCGGCAAGCGGCGTGCGATATTGGTGCGAGACCACCTCCATGAAGCGCACCTGCCGCCGCTGGGACTGCTGCTCCGCATTCAGGGCGTCCTCGGCGACCCGACGCGCCGCCACCAGTTCGCGCGTTCGCTCCTCGACCAGCCCCTCCGCGATCCGCTCGGCCTTCTGGGCTTCTTCGAGCAGGCGGTCCTTCATGCTGCTGTTCAACGCCTCGGCGGCGCGCAGCCGCACGGCGAGCGCCCCGGTCAGCAGCATGGTCTGCACCAGGCCGGCGACGCCATAGCTGTTGTGAACCCAGTTCGGGACCCCTGCGATGCCAAGCCGTTGCAGCATCGAGAGGAAGATGCCGATGAAGATGGCGCTGAAGGCTGCGGCCGTCAGCCGGCTCGCCGCGCCCTCGCTGTTGGCGTAGCGCAGGCCCGCGCCCATGTTGAGCGCGCCGACGAGAATGCTGAGCGACACACCGAAGCTGCCGAAGGCCGCGCCCTGCTCCAGAAAGGCGCGCAGCACGCCGATGGCGCCGATGACGGCGATCCCGAGATAGATCCGGTGCAACCACGGGCTCCGGCGCTTCAGGTCGAGGATGCGGTCGTAGGCCAGCGCGCTCGCCGCAAGGCCGGCCCAGGCATTGAAGCCGAGGAAAATGTCGTTGGCCGCTCCGTTCGTGGGAAACAGATAGACGTGGCTGTAGCCGAGATTTCCGAAATATATGAGCATGATGCCAAGCGTGCTGAACGCCAGCAGCGGATACTCGATCCTTCTGTCGAAATAAAAGAAAACGAACTGTATTATGACCAGGGCACCCATCGCACCGAACCAGACACCGAATACACTGGATCTGGAAACGCTCTCGTATGAATAATCATCCACCGGCGTGAGAGAGAAATTGATATGAACGGAAGATGTCGGACTGACGATTCGGATGAATACCATCGTCGTCTTTCCGGCGGCGAAATCCAGCCGCACGGCATCCTCGATGTTGGATAGGTTGTTGCGCGATGGCGGGCGGTGATCGCCCGCCTCGTATCGCGTATAATCCTCCGCCCGCCCGCCCATGCCGGGCATAGCCGTGTAGACATCGATGAGATCGAGGAAATTGGGCGTCAGCGAGAGCACGCCCTGCGTATCGCCCGCGGCAGGCAGCGACAGCCGCACCCAGGCCGCATGGCGAATGAAGCCGAAATTGACGCCATCACCGACGACCGGACGAAAGGCCGCCTGCCGCTCCGGATCGAGAATATCGGCGAGCGACAGGGCAGACGTCGGGTCCTCCAGAATCGCAATGTGCCCCTTGAGGGCGGGAAGTCCCGCAGCGTCCGGCAGGTCGTTCGCCCGTCCGGCGGCGGGAAACAAGAACAGCGTCAGGAACGAGAACAGCAGCAAAAACTGCGTCATGAAACAGAGAACCTTCTCGCGGCTGCGGCCCACCGGGAGAAACACGGAATGAAACCCGCCCACTTGTGCCAATTCAAGCACCCCTGATATGGTCGCCCACGAAAATAGGAATAATCAAGCATAATCGTGGATTGCGATGCAAGCCTTGACGCCAGATAAGGACAGCACCGCCGGGCTTCGGCCGAGCATCATTCTTGTCGAAGATAATGATGTTCTACGGAAGAGCATATCGGAGTATCTACGCCTGCGTGGCGTGGATGTAACCGAGGCTGCCTCTGGATCGGAATGCCGCACCCACTTGATCCATGGCAGTTACGACATTGCAGTTCTCGACGTGAACTTACCGGATACAAGCGGATTTGATCTGGCGGCCCAGCTCTCGGCCCTTGGCGACATGGGTATCATCATGCTAACCGCCCGCGCCCGGCGCGACGACCGGATACACGGCTATCAGCAGGGCGCGGACCTTTATTTCATGAAGCCGGTCGACAGCGAGGAACTGGCCCTCGCCATCACCAACCTCACCCGCCGCACGCGGCGGTCCGACACGGCGAGGACGCAGCCCCCCGCGGCCGAGGAAATTCCCGCCGCGCCTCACCTGGTTCTGGACCGGCGGCGCCACACCCTGCTCGCGCCGGACGGCACGCTCCTCAGGCTCTCGCCGCGTGAGACCCTGTTTCTCGAATATCTGGCGCAGCGGCCGGGAATGACGGTGTCGCGCGACGACATCGCCGCCATATTCGGCAAGACGGAGCTGTCGGCGGAAAGCCGGATGATCGACGCCGCCCTCACGCGTCTCAGGGCAAGGTTTCGGGCGGCGGGATTGGAACTGCCCATTCAGGTCATCTATAACGCCGGCCTCCGCCTGACGCGCCCGATTGATCTGGATTGATCGGGCCTGTGACCCGGGAACCTTGCCCGCGCGCGACAGGCGGCCAGACATTTTCCCGGCAAGTGGTGACGTTCCCCTGAGCCGTTCGGCCGTTGCGGCACGCGTGCCCCAACAGCAGCGCCGGCGGGATGCCGCGCATTCGAGCCGGCCTCCAACCCCCACGGAAGACCGCCAATGTGGGCTGCAGCCGGTTCTTTGGGCACGAAGACAAGTCCGTGACCGATGAACTGGAGAACGGCTGTAACGAGACGGACGTTCAGCCGCGCGTCCTCGATCGGGCGTTCACGCACTGCTCACCGACCTTCAACAGCGTTTCAGAGCCCACTCAAGGGCCCGTATCGCCCGCTCCGACAATGCGGCACAGCCCGTTCGCACCCGATATGCGCCGCGCGGATTGCATTCAATATCAACTGGAAAGTGCCGATAAATACCACACTTGCATGCAAACTAAGCACGTCCATTCTGCGGATGGCAGGCGCCGGAGGCGGGGCAAAATCAGTACAATACCCTTAAACTCACTGTTATTTTTGAAGGTTCGAAAATACATCCTTTGCCAGCTTTCAAATGGCACACTGCATGCAAACTCCATGGCAGCAACTGCGTGGAGATGGACGATATGCGTGGACGTAAGAGAGTGGCGGGCTGGCTGGCGGCCGTACCTGTCGCCATGATGCTGTGTGGCGGCGCGTATGCGGAAACTGTTGCCCGCTATGGCATCTCAATGGCCGATATTCCCCTCACCACCGGCCAGCCGGACCGTGGCGCGGGCGCCTACCAGTTCACCGGCCACACCCTTTACGACCCGCTGATCGCCTGGGAAGCCAATGTGGGAGACCGCCCCGGCAAGCTGGTGCCCGGCCTCGCCACCGCGTGGGAAGTGAACCCGTCCGACCAGACCAAGTGGGTCTTCACCCTGCGGGACGGTGTGAAGTTCCATGACGGCTCTGATTTCAACGCCGATGCGGTGATCTGGAACCTGGACAAGGTTCTCGACAGCAAGTCCCCGCAGTTCGATGCCAAGCAGGCCGCGCAGGTGGTGCCGCGCATTCCCTCCATCGCCTCCTATCGCAAGATCGGCGACAACAAGGTCGAGATCACCACCAAGGCGGTGGACGCGCTCTTCCCCTATCAGCTGCCGTGGTTCCTCATTTCCAGCCCCGCCCAGTGGGAGGCCGTGGGCCGCGACTGGAACAAGTTCGCCAGCACCCCTTCCGGCACCGGCCCCTTCAAGCTGGACAAGCTGGTGCCGCGCGAGCGTGCGGAGCTCGTGAAGAACGACGCCTATTGGAATGAAAGCCGCAAGGCCAAGACCGACCGCATCGTGCTGCTGCCCATTCCCGATGCCATGACCCGCGCCAACGCGCTGCTCACCGGCCAGGTGGACATCATCGAAACCCCGCCGCCGGATGTGCTGCCGCAGCTGAAGGCCAACGGCTTCTCCATCGTCCAGAACGTGACGCCCCATGTGTGGCCCTATCACTTCTCCACGCAGGAGGGTTCGCCCTGGGCCGACATCCGCGTGCGCAAGGCGGCCAATCTTGCTGTCGACCGCGCCGCTGTCGTGGCGCTGCTGAGCGGCCTGGCCACGCCCGCCAAGGGGCAGGTGGATGTCACCAGCCCGTGGTTCGGCAAGCCCGAGTTCGACATCAAGTATGACCCCGCGGCCGCCAAGGCCCTGATGAAGGAAGCCGGATACAGCCCGGAGAAGCCGCTGAAGGCCAAGGTCATCATCGCCCAGGGCGGCACGGGGCAGATGCTCTCCCTGCCGATGAACGAGTTCATTCAGCAGAGCCTCTCGGAAATCGGCATCGATGTCGAGTTCGAAGTCGTGGAGCTGGAAAACCTCTATCTGCACTGGCGCGCGGGCGCCAAGAACGAGATGAATGCCGGCAAGAACATCACGGCCATCAATCTCGGCTATGTCACGGCCGACCCGTTCTACGCCATCACCCGCTTCGCCTATTCGGGTTACGTGGCGCCCAAGGGCGTGAACTGGGGCGGCTATTCCAACCCCAAGGTCGATGCGGCCATCAACAAGATCCAGACCACCTTCGACACGAAGGAGCAGGATGCGCTGCTCGCCTCCGTTCACCAGAACATGGTCGACGACGCCCTGATGCTCTGGGTGGTGCATGACGTGAACCCGCACGCCCTTTCCCCCAAGGTGAAGCAGTTCATCCAGGCCCAGCACTGGTTCCAGGACCTCACCACCATCGGCATGGAAACGGCCAAGAAGTGATCTCCCGCCCGTGACCGAGACGGGGCCGGCGCACCATGCGCCGGCCCCATGAGGGAAAGCTGCCATGCTGGCCTATGTGCTGAAACGCGTTCTGTATTCCATTCCCATTGCCCTTGGCGTGACGGTCATTTCCTTCATGCTGGTCTATCTGGCGCCAGGCGACCCGCTCAACGCCATCGCCCCGGCGGATGCGCCCGAGGAAGTCATCAACGCCCTGCGTGAAAGCTACGGGCTCGATCGACCGGTCGTCGTCCAGTATGCGTTGTGGCTGCTGCATGCCGTGCAGGGAGACCTCGGCACCTCCATCGCCTCCGGCCGGCCGGTGGTGGCGGAAGTGATGAAGGCGGTGGGCAATACCCTGCTGCTGGCGGGCGTGGCGGCGCTCATCGGGGTGGTCATCGGCTGCGTCCTCGGGGCCGTCGCCGGCTATTTTCACGGCGGCTGGATCGATCGCATGGCGACCGGCTCTTCCGTGATCGGCGTGTCCATTCCCCATTACTGGCTCGGGCTGGTGCTCACCATCTGCCTGTCCATCTGGCTGCCCATCTTTCCGGCCATGGGCGCGGGCCCAGGCGGGTCCTCCGCATGGCAATGGGATTGGGAGCACATGCGCTATCTGGTGCTGCCGGCGCTCACCCTCGCGGTCATTCCCATGGGCATCATCACCCGCACGGTGCGGGCGCTGGTTTCCGACATGCTCCAGCAGGAATTCGTCACGGCGCTGCGCGCCCGCGGCCTCTCCGGCCGACGCATCTTCCTCCACATCATCAAGAACACCGCGCCGACGGTGCTGGCGGTGGCGGGCCTTCAGGTGGGCTACCTGATGGGCGGCTCCATCCTGGTGGAAACCGTTTTCGCATGGCCCGGCACCGGCTTCCTGCTGAATGCCGCGATCTTCCAGCGCGATATTCCCCTGCTGCAGGGCACCATCCTGGTGCTGTGCATGTTCTTCGTGGTGCTCAACCTGCTGGTGGACATCCTGCAGCCCCTGATCGACCCCCGCATGGGGAGAGCCTGACATGACCGCCCTGACCCAACTTCCCGTCGCGGCTCCGGTCCCGCCCGTCGAGGTCGCCCCGCCCAGCCGCAGCTACTGGGCCATGGTGTGGCAGCGCCTGAAGCGCGACCGCATGGCCTGGATCAGCGGCGCCGTGCTGGTGCTCATCATCGGCGCCGCGCTTCTCGCCCCGTGGATCTCGCCGGCAGACCCCTACAAGGGCTCCATGATCCGCCGTCTCCAGCCCATCGGCACGACGGGGCACCTGCTCGGCACCGATGAGCTGGGACGCGACATGCTCACCCGCCTCATGCATGGCGGGCGCCTCTCGCTGCTCATGGGCGTGGTGCCGGTGCTGGCTGCCTTCGTCTTCGGCTCGCTCATCGGGGTGTTCGCGGGCTATGCGGGCGGGCGGGTCAACATGCTCATCATGCGCTCGCTGGATATCTTCTACGCCTTCCCCTCCGTGCTGCTGGCGGTGGCGATTTCCGGCGCGCTCGGCTCCGGCATGAGCAACTGCCTGATCGCGCTCACGCTGGTGTTCGTGCCGCAGGTGGTGCGCGTGGCGGAAAGCGCCACCACCCAGGTGCGCAAGCTCGATTACATCGAGGCCGCGCGCATGAGCGGCGCGGGGGCCTTCACCATCATCCGCGTGCATGTGCTGGGCAATGTGCTGGGGCCGGTGTTCGTCTACACCACCGGCCTGCTCTCGGTGAGCATGATCCTGGCCTCGGGCCTGTCCTTCCTCGGCCTTGGCGTGAAGCCGCCGGAGCCCGAATGGGGGCTGATGCTGAACACGCTGCGCTCGGCCATCTACGGCAACCCCTGGGTCGCCGCCCTGCCCGGCCTGTTCATCTTCGCCACCTCCATCGCCTTCAACCTGCTCGCCGACAGCGTGCGCTCCGCCATGGATATCCGGGCATGATGATGCAGCCTCACACGCCCCAGGCGCCCGTCGCCGCGCAGCCGCAGCCCGCATTCGCGAACGAGGATCGCGGCGGACCGGCCCAGCCCCTGCTGATCGTGGAAGGGCTTACCAAGCACTTCCCCGTGCGCGGCGGCTTCCTCTCCCGCGAGAAGCGGGTGGTGCATGCCGTGGATGGCGTCAGCTTTTCCGTCCCCAAGGGCAAGACCCTTGGCATCGTGGGGGAATCCGGCTGCGGCAAGTCCACCACCGCCCGCCTCATCGCCCATCTCATGAAGGCCGACAGCGGCGAGATGATCTTCGACGGCGAGTCGCTGGCGGACTTTCGCAAGATCAGCCACAAGGAATTCCGGCGCAGCCTGCAGATGGTGTTTCAGGATTCCTTCGCCTCTCTCAACCCGCGCCTGACCATCGCCGAGACCATCGCCTTCGGGCCGCGCGTGCATGGCATGGGGGCGGCACAGGCCATGAAGCTGGCGCGGGACCTGCTGGCCCGCACCGGCATGGAGCCCGGCCAGTTCGCGAGCCGCTATCCGCATGAGCTGTCCGGCGGCCAGCGCCAGCGCATCAATATCGCCCGCGCCCTGGCCTTCGACCCGCGCCTCGTCATCCTGGATGAATCCGTCGCCGCGCTCGACAAATCCGTGCAGGCGCAGGTGCTGAACCTGCTGCAGGAGCTGAAAGCCGAGCGCAACCTCACCTATCTGTTCATCTCCCACGACCTGCACGTGGTGCATTACATCTCCGATCTGGTGATGGTGATGTACCTGGGGCAGGTGGTGGAATCCGGCCCGGTGGAACGCATCTACAGCCACGCCGCGCACCCCTATACGCGCGCCCTGCTCTCCGCGGTGCCCTCCATGGACCCGGATCACCGCACCGAGGCCCCGCCCCTGAGCGGCGATCCGCCCAACCCCATCAATCCGCCCAGCGGCTGCCGCTTCCGCGACCGCTGCGCCTTCGCGGAAGAGGTGTGCGCCGCCCGTGCCCCCGCCCTGATGCAGGTGGGGAATGACGGCGAGCACCGCGCCGCCTGCCACATGAACGATCCCGCCTCCGGCCACGGCGCCGCTTCGGGGAGACTGTCCGCATGAACGCGCCGCTGCTGTCCATTCAGGATCTCACCGTGCGCTTCGAGGGCGCACGCACCGCGAGCGCCCTCAACAGCGTGAACATCGAGCTGGGCAAGGGCGAGGTGCTGTGCCTGCTGGGCGAGTCCGGCTCAGGCAAGAGCGTCACCCTGCGCACCCTGCTGCGCCTGCACCCGGAAAAGCGCACCCGCATCAATGGCCGCATCACCATGGATGGCCATGATGTGCTGGCCCTGCGCGGAAAGGCGCTGGAGCAGTATCGCGGCGGCAAGGTCTCCATGATCTTCCAGGAGCCGGGGCTCGCATTCGATCCGGTCTACACCATCGGCAGCCAGATCGGCGAGGCGGTGCGGGCGCATGAGAAGATCTCCGCCGAAGCCGCGCGCGAGCGGGCCTTGCAGATGCTGGAGCATGTGCAGATTCCCCAGGCGCGCCAGCGTCTCGATGCCTATCCGCACGAGCTTTCCGGCGGCATGCGCCAGCGCGCCATGATCGCGCTCGCCCTCTCCTGCCGCCCGCAGCTGCTGCTGGCGGATGAGCCCACCACCGCGCTCGATGCCACCGTGCAGATCCAGGTGCTTCTGCTGCTGCGGCAATTGCAGCGGGAAACCGGCATGTCGATGATCTTCGTCACCCACGACATCGCCGCCGCTGTCGAGGTCGCGGACCGCGTTGCCGTCATGTACGCCGGGCGCATCGTGGAGGAAGGGCCGGTGCGCGATATCGTGCGCACGCCCCGCCACCCCTACACGCGCGGCCTGCTGGCGGCCACCGTGGGCCCGGAGGATCGCGGCCGGCCGCTGGCCGCCATTCCCGGTTCCCCACCTGATCTCGCCCGCCTGCCCGCCGGCTGCTCCTTCGCACCGCGCTGCGCGCTGGCCGACGAGCGCTGCCGCAGCCAGGTGCCGCCGCGCACCCCGACCGCGCAGGGCACCGTGAGCTGCTGGCAGACGGCGCAGGAGCTCAAGACGGAGGCAACGCCATGAGCGCCCCGCGTTCCCGGCCCGGCCGCAACCGCGGCAACCTTGCCGATGAGGTGAGCCAGTGCATCGCGGATGAGATCGTCATCGGCCAGCTCGAACCCGGCACGCGGCTCGATGAGGTCTCGCTGGCCGAGCGCTACCAGGTCTCGCGCACGCCCATTCGCGAAGCGCTGAAGAAGCTCTCCAGCATGGGGCTGGTGGAGACGCGGCCCAATCGCGGGTCCATTGTCACCAGCCTCTCCATCACGCAGCTCGACATGGCCTTCGAGGCCATCGGCGAGCTGGAGGCGGCATGCGCGCGCCATGCCGCCGTGCGCATGAGCGCGGATGAGCTGAAAGAGCTGGCCGCCATTCACGATGCCAACAGGGCAGCCCTGCAGGCCGGCGACATCGACCAGTATGACGAGGCCAACCGCGCCTTTCACAACAGCATTCTGCAGGGCTGCCACAACAGCATACTGATTGAACAGATCACCAGCCTGCACAACCGCGTGGCGCCATTCCGCCGGTCGCAATTCCGCAATCTGGAGCGCATGGGCGCCTCTTTCGAGGAACATTGCGCCATTGTCGACGCCATCCTGAAACACGATGGCAGCACGGCCTATCGCGAGATGCGCGCCCACCTCCTGGCCGCCCGCAACGCCGCCACACTCACATCTGCCGCCTGGACCGCGCCCGTACCTGGAAAGATGAACGCCAGCGCATGGTGACGCCAGAGCTCAGTTCCATTTCATTGTGCAAGAGAAAACCTCCACGAGTTGAGTGGCTGGACTTTCCCCGCACAGACTGACCCCCACGTCGCTCGAACATGCCTGGGTCAAAGAAGATATTGGGTGAAAGAACACAGATGAACCCGATCCTCGGCACAAACGGGGCCGTTGTCGCGCCCCATGCTCTCGCGTCACAGGCCGGCCTCGACATTCTGCGCGAAGGGGGCAACGCCATCGAGGCCACCATCGCGGTGGCGGCGACGCTGGCGGTGGTCTATCCGCACATGACCGGCATCGGTGGCGACGGCTTCTGGCTGCTGCATGCGCCCGGCGCGCCGGTGCAGGCCATCGATGGCTGCGGGGCGGCCGGCGCGCACGCCACGCCCGCGCTTTACGAGGGGCACGGCACCATTCCCTGGCGTGGCCCGCTGGCGGCCTGCACGGTGGCGGGCACCATTTCCGGCTGGGGGCGGGCCTATGAGCACAGCCGCGGCGTCTGGGGCGGCAGGCTGCCCTTCTCCCGCCTGCTGGAAAGCGCCATCCATTATGCCCGCGCCGGCTTCCCCGTCACCCGCAGCCAGGAGGCCAACACCCGCGCCAAGCGCGCCGAGCTGGAACCGCAGCCGGGCTTTGCCGAAGCCTTCCTGCCCCGCGGCGACGTGCCGGCCTATGGCACGCGCCACAATCTGCCCGCCCTTGCCGTCACGCTGGAGCAACTGGCCCGCGCCGGCGCGCAGGATTTCTACACCGGAGACCTCGCGCGCAGCATCGGCGCGGATCTGGAAGCGGTGGGCAGCCCCGTCACGCAGGCAGACCTGAACGCGCACCGCGCCGTGCTGAAGCCGGCGCTGGAACGGGAGATCAGCGCCGGGCGGATCTTCAACATGCCGCCGCCCACGCAGGGGCTCGCCTCCCTGCTCATCCTGTCCATTTATGATCGCATCCGCCAGCCGGGATGGACGCCCGACACGGCCGCCGGCATCCACGCGCTGGTGGAAGCCACCAAGCAGGCCTTCGTGCTGCGCGACCACCATATCGGCGACCCCGCCCTGATGGAGATAGACGCGGCCCACCTGCTGGATGACGCGACCATCGCCGCCTGTGCCGCCGCCATTCCGCTGCAACAGGCCAGCCCCTGGCCAGCTCCGGTTTCCGATGGCGACACCACTTGGATGGGCGCCATCGACCGCGACGGGCGCGCGGTGAGCATGATCCAGAGCATCTATTTCGAGTTTGGCTCCGGGGTGGTGCTGCCGAAAACCGGCATCGTCTGGCAGAACCGCGGCTGCGCGTTCGATCTGGCGCCGGGCCGACTGCGCACGCTCGCGCCCGGGCGCAAGCCTTTCCATACGCTGAACCCGGCCATGGCGCGGCTGAAGGATGGGCGGCTGCTCGTCTACGGCACCATGGGCGGGGAAGGCCAGCCCCAGACCCAGGCGGCCGTGTTCTCGCGCTATGTCTGGGGCGGGCACGATATCCGCGCCGCGGTGGCGGCCCCGCGCTGGCTTCTGGGCCGCACATGGGCGGAGGCCAGCACCAGCCTGAAGCTGGAAGCGCGCTACCCGGACGATATCATCGAAACCCTGCGCGCCATGGGCCACCCGGTGGAGGTGGCGGCGGAGTTCGACGAGCGCATGGGCCACGCCGGCGCGCTGGTGCTGCACCCCGATGGCTGGATCGAGGGCGGCGAAGATCCGCGCAGCGATGGCAGCGTCGCGGCATGGTGATGCCATGCAATACCCGATGGAATCAGCCTCCGGTGAAGTCCAAACCAACCGAAAATACATAACATTACATTCGGAAGGCCGGGCTTCATTGAAGAATGACCGGACATGGCCATGCCTAGTGCAGACGCTCCCGCGCCACACCGGCCATGCCATCGACTGAACCCCGCGGGCCGGATTTCCGGCCCGTCACCCCAGGCAGCCGGCAGGCTGCATGCCCCGAGCCAGAGAAACACGGCCCTGGAGGGCGCAAGCCCGGCTGTTTTCTCTGCCAAGTGTTTTGAGCATCATGCTGGCGCGCACCAAGATCGATCCGTTTCTGCTGTCCCTCGTCATTGTCGTGGTGCTGGCGCTGCTGTGGCCGGCTCCGGGCGTGACAGGCGGCCCGCTCCATGCCGACAAGGCCGCCAACTGGGGCATCGCCATCGTCTTCTTCCTCTATGGCATCTCCCTGCCCACGAAGAAGCTCATTCAGAGCGCAACCCGGTGGAAGCTGCACCTGCTGGTGCAGATCGCCACCTTCGTGGTGTTTCCGCTCGTGGTGGTGCTCGCCATGCCTTTGCTGCGGAACATCTTTCCAGAGGATGTGACGACGGGGTTCTTCTTCCTCGCCGCCCTCCCCTCCACCGTGTCATCATCGGTGGCCATGACCTCGCTGGCGCGGGGAAACGTGCCGGTGGCCATCTTCAATGCCTCCGTTTCCAGCCTCATCGGCGTCTTCGTCACGCCGCTGCTCATGGCCTGGTATCTCCACTCGACAGGCGAAGGGCTGGCGCTCGCAGATGTCATTCTCAAGCTGGTGATGATCGTCATCGTGCCGCTGGTGATTGGCCAGCTGCTGCGTCCCCCGCTGCTGAAGGTCGTGGAAAAGCACCGTGTCATCGTCAAGATCGCAGACCGGGCGGTGATCCTCGCCATTGTCTACAATGCCTTCTGCGACAGCGTGGCCGCGGGCCTTTGGAGCGACCGCAGCCCCGCGCTTCTGGTGGAAATCGCGGTGGGCTCGGCTTTGCTGTTCGCGGGAGTGTATCTGCTCATGCTGCTGGTGTGCCGCATTGCCGGGTTCGACCGGGCGGATACCGTGGCGGTGACCTTCTGCGGTTCCAAGAAGTCCCTGGCCACGGGCCTGCCCATGGCCACCGTGATGTTCAGCACACTGCCGCAGATGTCCCTGATCATCACGCCGATCATGATCTACCACTTTCTCCAGCTCATCATCGTGAGCTTTCTGGCCGGCCGCCATGCCTCCCATGCCGCACGACTGGAAGCGCTGGAAAAGGAGATGGAGAATGAAGCGACCCTGCTGGCAGAGCGGGAGGGCGAAACCTCCTGCTGAAGACCGCACGATGTAAAGCTCAGGACGAAATTATACATCCCATGCACTTCGGGCAGTCACTTCAAACCGAGAAGACTGCCTGAAGACGCTGGAATGAGGCGGTTCAGCATCGCCCGCCGGATCGCCGCCGTCGGCCTGACGCACCCGCGCGGAACCCGGCCCATGGCGCATCCCTCCGCTCCCGCGAAAGGAGCGCGCCGCCCAAACCCTGGATCAGGCACCCCAGGCCCATCCGGAGGGTTGATCTCCCGTTCGTGCCGGCGTATCAACTTCATATCTCAATATCAGTTGATATATTGACCGATGGACGAAGCCCAAGCCCTCACGGCCTTCACCGCACTCTCCCAGGAGACGCGGCTGCGCATCGTGCGCCTTCTGGTGCAGGCCGGCCCCGAAGGCATGCCTGCCGGCGCCATCGGCGCCGCCATGGAAGGCGCCTCCTCATCGCGCATGTCCTTCCACCTGAGCCACCTGGAGCACGCCGGGCTGGTTCAGTCGCGCCGCGAAGGCCGCTCCATCATCTACAGCGCCGCCCTGCCCGCGCTCTCCGCTCTCATCGCCTTCCTCATGCGCGACTGCTGCAACGGGCATCCCGAGGTGTGCGCGCCCGCCGTCGCGGCCCTGTCCTGCACCTGTGAGCCGAACAAGGGGAACGGCAACTTGAATGGCGCGACCGCGCCCCGCCCCGATGCAGCCTGAGGAACCGCCATGGACGTCATCATCTACCACAACCCCGATTGCGGCACCTCGCGCAACACCTTGGCCATGATCCGCAACGCCGGCATCGAGCCCCATGTCATCGAGTATCTGAAAACGCCGCCATCGCGCGCGCTGCTCCAGCAGCTCATCGCCCGCGCCGGCCTCTCGGCGCGGGATGTGCTGCGAGAGAAGGGAACGCCCTATGCCGAACTCGGCCTCGGCGACCCGGCCCTCTCCGACGATGCGCTGCTGGACGCCATGATGGCCCATCCCATCCTCATCAACCGGCCCATCGTGGTTTCGCCCGCAGGCGTGCGCCTGTGCCGCCCGTCCGAGTTGGTGCTGGACCTGCTGCCGCCCCAGCGGGGCGCCTTCACCAAGGAGGACGGCGCGCGGGTGGTGGACGAGGCCGGCCGTCGCATCGCCGGCTGAACCCGAGGAGAACCCGCATGTCCTTGTTCGAACGGTATCTCACCGTGTGGGTCGGCCTGTGCATCGTCGCGGGCGTGCTGCTCGGCCATCTGGCGCCGGCGGTGTTCCATGCCATCGGCGCCATCGAGGTGGCGCAGGTGAACCTGCCGGTGGCGGTGCTGATCTGGCTGATGATCGTGCCCATGCTGCTGAAGATCGACTTCGCAGCCCTCGGCGAGGTGAGCAAGCACTGGCGGGGCATCGGCGTGACCCTGCTGGTGAACTGGGCGGTGAAGCCCTTTTCCATGGCGCTCCTGGGCTGGCTGTTCATCGGCTGGCTGTTCCGCCCGTTGCTGCCCGCCGACCAGATCGACAGCTATATCGCCGGCCTCATCATTCTCGCGGCGGCGCCGTGCACCGCCATGGTCTTCGTCTGGTCGAACCTGACGAAGGGCGAGCCACACTTCACCCTGTCGCAGGTGGCGCTGAACGACGCCATCATGGTGGTGGCCTTCGCCCCCATCGTCGCCCTGCTCCTCGGCCTTTCCGCCATCACCGTGCCATGGGGCACGCTGGTGCTCTCGGTGGTGCTCTACATCGTCGTTCCGGTGATCGCCGCGCAATTGCTGCGCCGCCGGCTGCTGGCGGTGGGCGGGCCGGGCTCTCTGAACCGGCTCCTGGCCAGGCTCGGCCCCCTCTCGCTGGCGGCGCTGCTGGCGACGCTGGTGCTGCTGTTCGGCTTCCAGGGCGAAGCCATCATCGCCCAGCCTCTGGTGATCGCGCTGCTGGCGGTGCCGATCCTCCTGCAGGTCTATTTCAACGCCGGCCTCGCCTACGCGCTGAACCGGATCGCCGGAGAGGCGCATTGCGTCGCCGGCCCCTCCGCCCTCATCGGAGCCTCGAACTTCTTCGAGCTGGCAGTGGCGGCGGCCATCTCCCTGTTCGGCTTCGCCTCCGGCGCGGCGCTCGCCACCGTCGTCGGCGTGCTGATCGAGGTGCCCGTCATGCTGTCCGTCGTCTGGATCGTGAACCGTTCCAAGGGCTGGTATGAAAGCGGAGCCGTCACCCGCGACACGGCGAGGAACGTTCCCTGCGCGAAACCCTGAACCGCGCCGCGCTTGCCCGCCGCGATAGTCAGCCGGTGCCGGCAGCCATGGCACGGCGCGAAACTGGCAATTGAAGCGCCGCGCTGGCCGTTACCACCCGTCATTCCACGGGGTTGTTCCAAGGGCCCACGTTCCCTAGATTAGCGATCCGGGCGACGATGATGCGCATTGCCCGGCTGATGGAGACTGGATGTCGGAGCTTGTGTGACAGGGCTCTCTGAATCTCAGAGGGCCTCGTGAATTCAAAATCGCCCGGTGCATGTGCGCCGGGGCGCGTTTTCACGTCTGTCGTACGAGACCTCCATGAACATCTCGCAAAATGAACAACGTGCGCTGCACGTTCTGGCCCTTGGCGGCTGCATTCTCCACGCGCGCGGCGACGGGCCCAAGATCACATCCGTGACATGCTTCACACGCGGGGGGATGCTCCTGGTCGACTTCGACCTGAGTGTCTTCACCCGATTGCGGCGGAAGCGGCTGATCGAATCCCGGTCAGGCAGCCCGTATCGGATATCGAAACGCGGTCGCGCCACAGTCCGCGCGCAACTCGACAACCAGGGGGCATGACATGCTGATCCACGATGAAACGGCCAGCGACATCCCGGCGATCAGCCGACTTGTAACCGAAGCCCTCAGGATGCTCGCGCAATCCACCGGAACCGAGGCGCGCATCGTTGAAAAGCTGCGGGCAGAGGGTGCGCTGGCCCTCTCGCTCGTGGCCGAAGAGGGGGGCGAGACGATCGGCTATCTCGCCGCCTCACCGGCGCGGGTCGGAACGCAGGACAATTGGAGCCTGATCGGCCCCCTTGTCGTTTTGCCGTCGAGGCATCGCCAGGGGATCGGCACGGCCCTGATGGCCGAAGCCCTCCGCCGACTGCGGGCGACCAGCCGGGGCGCGGCGCTGGTGGGCGACCCCGCCTATTACGGCCGCTTCGGCTTTCGAGCCTTCCCCGGCCTGGGGGTGACCGGCTGCCCGCCCGAGGTGGTTCAGGCGTTACCGTTCGACGGCACGGCGCCGCGCGGAGAGCTGCTCCATCACCCGGCATTCGGCCTGAACCAGCAGGCATGAAGAAGGCCGGGCTATGCTTCCTCGAGAGGCACAGCCCAGCCGCTCATCGCGACGATCGAGCGACCAGCGCGCCTGGGGACGCGTCGGGGTCATCATGGGCGCTCGCGTCCCGATGGCCCCGTTGCGCTCACGCAGGGCCCCGTCGTCGCCCGACTTCGCCTGGCATCTCATCGTCATGCGGCAGAAGCCGGCGGCTTTACACGCTCGCCCTTCGCTCATCCCGCGACGCCCCACGAGATGCGCGACGGCTTTCCGCCTGGCTGCGGGCGTCACCACTTCTTTTTCCAAAAAGGTCCGTTTTCCCAAGTGATCCTTCAGTGCCACATTGTCGAGCGTGGCATCGGCCAGCACGCGCCTGAGCTTGGCATTCTCATCCTCCAGCGCCCGCAACCGTTTGGCCTCGGACACCTCCATGCCGTCGAAGCGCGCCTTCCATTTCTAGATGCTGGCGCGGCACAGCTCCGCCACCGGGATCCCGGCCTCATGCGCCTTCAGCATCGAGATAATCCGCTCTTCCGAAAAGCGGCTGCGCTTCATGTCCCGGCCCACGCAATGGCCAGAACAAACTTCAAGCTCGACGGCCTTCGCGGGGCACCGTCGGTAGCCTAGAATAGGTGGTTTCGATATCGGTCTCCGCTTAGCGTCGCAACAGGCCGCTGTGGACGGGTCGCTAGGTCCTGTTGACGAATATGATTCCCCTTTGGGCCGAGGAGTGATTCAACGTCGCTTTCGGAGGGCAGCGACGTTGATTCGAGACCTGATGAGCGACGAGGAATGGACGTTCTTCGAGCCGTTCGTGACGAGACGAGGCCCACACAGCGGCCGACGGGCTCAGGATCATCGTCGTGTGCTCGACGGCGTCTTCTGGATCGCCCGCACCGGCGCGCAGTGGCGTGATCTGCCCGAGTTCTTCGGAAAGTGGTCGTCGGTCTACCGCCAGTTTCGCCGATGGACCCTCTCCGGGCTCTGGGATCTGCTGCTTGAGGTGTTGAACGACACCGAGGGCGTCGGCGAGACGGTCCAGATGATCGACAGGACCGTCATCCGGGCGCACCACTGCGCCGCCGGCGCAAGGGGGGGGGGACTCCGAGGCAGGGTCTCGGGCGCTCGCGAGGTGGGTTTTCGACCAAAATTCATCTCCGCACCAACGGCGCCGGTCTCCCCATAGCCGTCGACATCGCACCCGGCCAAGCCTCCGATTACACCGGCGCTCTGCCTCTCCTCGACGCCGGCGGGCCAGAGCCGAAGCTTCTTCTCGCCGATCGCGGCTACGATGCAGATGCCATTCGCACAGAGATGGAAGCGCGGGGCGTCACCCGATCATTCCGATGCGGCGAAGTCGGAAGGTCCAGTTGCCCGTAGACGACCATGTCTACACGCTCCGGAACCGGATCGAGCGTTGTTTCAACAGGTTGAAGAACTAGCGCCGTCTGGCGACCTGCTACGACAAGACCGCCGACAGCTACCTGGGCTTCGTCCTCATCGCCGCCGTCCGTCTATGGACGCGTACATTCGTCAACAGGACCTAGAACGAGGCAATGACAAAGTGCATTGCATGGGGGATGGATCGGTATGGGGCGCGAGGAGTTTGTCCAAAAATTCCTGACCGAGCTGCGAGAGGACAATGCCGCGGTATTCGTCGGGGCGGGCCTATGCCTGAGCCTCACGCCGAAGCTCGTTCAAACGCCTCGGCACAGCATCTACAAATTTCCCCTGAGCACGGCCTATGGGTCAATTGAGCCCGTGAAGGGTGAATGAGCTCAAATACGCGTAAATCCACACTGGTCGACGGCGCGCGATCTCGACGAGGCAGCCATCCCCGCCCTGCGCCTCAGATAAAACTGCGGGATGTAGTGGTTCTTCATGCACCGCTCGCCCGCGACATCCTCCCCTCAGTCGCAGGGCGAGGACGCTACCCCTTCCGAATCCGCTGAGAGCCTTGGGTGACCGCTCGCGCCCTGCGACGCGAAAAGGCCCGTTACCTTACCAGCTACGGGCCTTTTCCTTGTTCGAGTACCACTTCAGGCCTGTGAGCCAACCTTTGGCTGCCACTGCGCCAAACTATGGCGCAGATTGCTCAACCTTTGGATGCCTTCACAACAACAAGCGCCGCGAAAGTGGCGTTGTCACCCGGTCGTGAAACCGCAGATGGCACACTTCACGCAAACTTCGCTTCGGACCAAGCTCACCCCCTCGAAAAAAGGGGGTGAGCGAACTTCGTGCGACGTTTGAGCGAACTTTTGCGCCGTTGAGCGAGATTCAGTGACGCGTCAGGCTCACCCTGACGCGTCATTCATTCTCGCTCAGAACTAAAATAACTCATTGATTTGAAATGACTATTTTTGACTGCATTACCCTCGCTCGGCTTTACGTCACTGAAAGATCGCTCAGAATCCAACTCCGCCTAAGCGAGGGCAAAAGAAAACCCCCGGCCTTGGCAGGTCGGGGGTCGATGGGAAGCTCTAGCCTGTGGTGATTACGGAATGTCTGCGCGATCATAGAGCGTGAGGTGAAGGGCAGCCGGATCTCGGACCGGGACCACGCCAACCGTCGCGAGTTCGCGGCCCAGAGAACGAATGGCCTTCCGCCGCTCTTTCGCCAGCGCGTGGAGCGACACGTACTGACGCTGGAACTCCAGCAAGGCCTCCGGTTCGATAACCCGCTGCGCCTGCCGACGCACCGGGTTCTCAACCAATACGGTCGCGAGGAACCCCTCCTCGATAAGCCTCTTGACCGCGGAGGTCGACATTCCGAGCTCCCTTTCGGCCTCCCGAAGCGTCAGGGTTCCGTGCCTTCTGCCTACCACCAACGGGCGGACTTCGGCGGGATCAACGACCAGGCAGGCCAATCCTTCGAAGCCCTCGACCCTGGCGATGCGATCCAAACGACCTTCGATGACCAGCTTCGCAATCTCAGTCAGGGAGCAACAGGCACGCTTTGCTGCAACGGGCAGTGCGACGTACCCCGCAGGTGCTTCGGGCATGACCGGCCACGCCCCGAACAGGCGGCCCCGGAAGCCGTCGAGATCAGCACGCAGGAACCCGTGATTGCGCTCTCCGCGCGCGCCGGCGATCCAGGGGCTGACAAGACCGGCATCCACGAACAGCATGAGATGCGGCTTGGTCATTCCCAGATACCTGGCCGCAGCCGCGAGGCTGACCGACTCCGCAACGTCAGACAGCAGACGGTCGGCTGCCGCGGCGTCGAACACGACCCGATCATCGGGCAGCGCGTCGGACGCGGCAGCAATGAGTCCTGCGTCCATCAGGATCCTCCGGGTCGTCTTCGGATGGAGAGCATGCTCCTGCGACGCAGAGCGAACGGAATGGAGGTCCCTGCCCTGGATCTCACATCCGAACATCCGGTCGCCGGGCCCAATGGGTAACGTCTGACGCGCGTGAAGCCACATCAGGTCCCTTATCGGATTATAGGCAGGATCGTCCGTCTGGTGCGCGAGCCACTCATAGAGGTGCCCGAACAGCGGATGCGGGCCGCACCGCACCCGTCCTTCAGTAAAGGACGACTGGAGGCGATCCAGGAAGGCGAGGATGCGCTGCTCGCCACCGAGCAGGATATCAAAGCCAACAGCCTCGGTCTCCCAACGCGCATGGTCCTCAAGAGAATCTATTGCGACCCGGGGGCCAAGAACTTCTGCGCCACCCACCATGGCTGAAAGGCGCATCACCGCATGGAACGGGAGGGCATCGACCCAGGGCACCGGACGCGCAGTGCCCTCGAGGAGCTCCAGAAGATACGTCTCGAAGGCAGATACAGGCCTCCGCACCGCGGCTCTTGCGAGCGCGTCGATCCCGGGAATGGCTGCTGCCAGGACAAGCGACGTATCGTGCCTACGCGCCTTCAGGGAAGCCGAACCAAGCGCCATCAGCGCCATTCCGTGACGCGGGCAGGTCCTCACATACTCGATCAGCCAGGTGCTGCGCCGGTGCGGCCGCGCGGCCTCTCGAAACGCGTACTTTGCCAGATCCTCTTGTAGGCACGCAGGACATGCCCGCACCCTATCCCGCGGCAGGTTTTGCTGGATCACCTGGTGGCCCTTGTGCAGAAATCGCTTTTGCCCGTCGAGCCGGGTAAAGGCCTCCCTCGCAATGCCTTCCGCATCCACCCCAGCCAGCGCGGCAAGCCCGTCGACCGCAGGTCGCACTCCATCAACGAGGCCTCGACAATCAAGATCGAAGTCGCGACAAAAGCCCGAAAGGTCGTCTCGGCAGACGCGGGCGCTTAACCGTGATGCAAAATCCGACGGCATTTCCTTGTCACCGGGTTCAAGTGTCCAGGGGATGCTCATCAAAGCCCCCCCTTGTTGCGACGATCCTTCATGCGCACCCTCCCGCCCTTATTGCTTCGGCTGTTCGTGACCTCCTCAAACAAGGCTTCCTCGACCCGGATCGAAGCCCAATCGCGCGCGAGGAATGGATTGAGATCATCAGCGGGCTCGCCGGTGCGGGCGGTGTAGACATCGGCAAAATGGCCGAGGCACAGCGTGTCGTGAGATGCAGCGAGACATTCGCCAAACGCGTCCTGCACGAACTCGATCACGATGCCGAACTGGTGGAACGCGGCGTGCAGGAGCCGCCCGACGAAGTCGACGGTCAGGATCTGCTCGCAACAGATCGACGGACATTCCTTGCCGATCAACCTCACGATTTGCTTCACGTCCTCCCCATGATCGGCCAGAGACAGTGGATGGAACCGAAGCACACGGACGCGCCGTCGCATGGAGGGATCCGCCTGACAGAAACTGGCGAGCGCGGGCCCCCCAGACAGGATTAGCCACGTCGGCCAATCCGCCTCCTCCATCATCCGCTTCAGGGTGTTTTCCATCTCCTGAAGCATGCCAGCCGAGGAGAGCTCGTCACCATGCTGCCCCTCGTCGATGTGAATGATGCGGATCTGCTGCTCCTTGATGAGCGAACGGACAACCGGCCAGACCTTCGAATGGGGAATGTCCCTGTTGGCCGCGTACCCCAGCTTTCGGACGATCTCGTTGCCAAGCGCGCTCATGGTGAAGGGCGAGGGCGCAACGACAGACAGCAACGAGGAAGCCTGGATACCCTCCTCATAACCACTGAATTCGGGCCGCGTGCGGAAGGCGTGGCGCAACGTCCGCGACTTCCCTGCACCCGCTTCTCCAATCAGCACTAACGCGCGACCGCCGCGCACTGCCTCCTCAGGATGAGGCATGCCCGGCTGGCGACCCAGCTCAAGCGCCATCGTGTCGAACAGCCAGTCCAAATGCTCGTCCATGAGCCGCGTGAAGCGGTTGGGCACGTAGATGGAGAGCAAACGCGCCATCGCTTCGTTTACATGGCGACGCGCCTCGCTCTGGTTCGTCAGGAGGCGGCGAAAGAAGACGTCATCCTTGGTTTCCTGGGTCGCGTCCAATTTCAATCCTCCAGGAAGCTCTTGCCAACACCGCCCCGACGGCGCGTGTAGGGGACTTCTGCCGGTGCGGCTTCAGGCCCAGGCGCGACATTGCCACCAGAGCGGCCTTCGTCGTCCCGGAGCGGCTCTGCCGGACGCTCGAAGTCCGTCAATGCGCCACTGCGGTCGCTAGGCGGTGTGGACGGATTTGGCGGGGTCGAAGCGGGGGGATTCCCTTCCGGCTGTTTCGGTGATTCATAGAGGGTCGGCTTTTGGCGAGGTCGACCATGCTGACGCGGATGACGGACGAGGATTGGGCGGTGGCGCTGGATGTGTTCCACGCCTGCCGCTCGCGGCGGGGCGACAAGGGGCGAGACGACCGCAAGTTCCTCGAAGCCATGCACTATTTCACCGTGCACAACATCTCCTGGCGGGCGCTGCCGGCGGAGTTCGGGTCCTGGAACAGCGTCTGGAAACGGTTCTGGCGGCTGCGCCAGGCCGGCGTGTTCGAGCTGTTCTTCGAAACGCTGGCTTCGCTCAGCCGCACCGCGCATCTGGTTCAGATGTTCGATTCCACCGTGGTGCGTGCCCACGTCTCCGCCGCCGGGGCAAAAGGGGGCAGCAAGGCCACGCCCTCGGGCGCTCACGCGGCGGCTTCTCCACTAAGATCCACCTCAAGAGTGACTTCGAGGGCCACCCGATCGCCTTCCACCTGACCGGCGGCGAGGCCGGCGACAGCCCGCTGTTCAAGCTGCTGCTGGATCTTGGTCCCGATGTGAAGCCCCGCGCGGCGCTCGCCGACAAGGGCTATGACGCCAAGGCCAACCGGGCGCTGGCCCGAGCGCGCGGCATCGCGCCCGCCATCCCGTTCAAATCCAACGCGAAGGATCGTCCCGCCTTCTTCCCGAAGGCGCTCTACAAGGGCCGGGCCCGCATCGAGCAGTGCTTCGGAAAGCTCAAGCGTTTCAAGCGCGTCGCCCTGCGCTGCGAGAAGACAGAGCGCGGCTTCGCCGCAATCGTCGCGCTCGCCTTCTCATTCATCCTCATCAAATCCGTCCACACCGCCTAGGCGCCACGATGTTGACGTCCCGGAACTCGCGCTCCTCGATCTCCAGCAAGCTCTCTCTCGTCATTGTCGACGGCCCGAGACCTGCCGCCCTCGCGCTCTCCAGTCCCAGCCGCCGGATGTCCCGAAGGGCCCCCAGGACCACCGCTTCGCTCAGCTTGCTCTGGTCAAGGTTGCGCCGGCGGATGCTCCGGTATGTCTCGATCCACGAGAGCGCATCCACGCCCGCCATCTCGTCGAGATCACATGCGACTTGGAACCACTCGGCGCCGTTGACATTTTCACGGACCAGAATTGACCCAAGGTTCTGGCGGTCAATCTTGATCCGCACATCTCCCTGGCCGATCTTGATCCGCAGCTTGCCGAGGCGGTTGTCCTCACTGCGGCGGTAGAACAGCCCCATGACACGAATGCCCCGGTTCTGAATGCGACGCGTCGTGGACACACCGAACACCGCACGCATCGTCTCCGCAGAAGGCGGGGGCAGAACGCCATAGGTGCTGACCAGCCTGTCCCAGGCATTTTTCGGCGTTTCTCCGCCAAGCCCCTCGTGCGGCGTGTTGTGGTAAACGTCGACGATCCAACGGATTAAAGCCCGGCTCAGCGTGTCGATAGTGACGTTGGCCTTGGCATCCGAGTCGTAGTCGCCCTTCGCTGCCACGTTACCGAACGTGCGCCCCTGAAAAAGGGGCATAAGCTGGTTGTCCGCAGTACGGAAAAAGCGCTCGATGCCAGGACGCGCATCGGGCTGGCGAGCAGGACCCGCCTCGTACTGTGCCCCGATCCCAATGAGGGCATCCTGGAACCGAGCACCGATGAATTCACTCCCGTTATCGACACCGACCTCGCCCGGCGTGATCGCCTGGGACCAAGTGCTGATGCAGTCGGCCTCATGCGCGATATTCGTCTTATCGCGGCAGATCATCTCGAGGGTCTCGATCGCCGTCTCCTCATCCGGATTGAGGCAGATCCGGATGCCAACAACGACCTTGCTGGCTTCGCACATGGCGGCACACACAGCGAACCTCAGCCGCTTGAGCTGATTGATCTCTTCTTCTGCCAGGCCCACCCAGAACTGTCCCGGTAACTTCAGGCTCTTAAGCTGGACACGCCAGCAATCGATTAGGATCTTTTCGCCAGCGGTGAGAGCCCCTTCCCTGCGACCGCCGATACGGAACTTCCGACGCGCAGCGTTCTCACCGTCCCGCGCGGCCACAACATGAAACTGGTTGAGCTTTTCGATCTCGCGCTCGAACGTCCGCTTTGAGGGAACGGGGAGCAGATCCAGATCCTTCCGCGCACGTTCATCGTTCTCGAGAGCGAACGTACGAAGATCGTCGACCGGGACGGTGCGCTTGTTGTTGCGCAGACGCTCCATATTAGGCTCAGAACCCAATCACCGGATTGATACGGTTGGAGTTTGGTGATTCATTCCATTGCGGGGGCGACTGAGGTGATGATGGCGTCGCTGTTCTGGTTGACTGACGAGGCATGGGCCTCGATCGAGCCGCATCTACCGCATAACCAGCCCGGAGCCAGGCGGGTGGACGATCGCCGGGTGATCTCGGGGATTTTCCACGTGCTGAAGAGTGGCTGTCGGTGGGTTGATTGCCCGGCTGCCTATGGTCCCGCCACAACGATCTACAATCGCTTCAACCGGTGGTCGCGCCGAGGGTTCTGGCTCAGGTTGCTTGACGCACTGGTGGAGGCTGGTGCGGTGACCAAAAGCACCGCGATCGATAGTACTTACGTGAAGGCGCAGCGATCAGCCTTCGGAGGAAAAGGGGGGCGCAAGCGCAAGCGATCGGTCGGTCGCGCGGCGGCCAGACCACCAAGGTCCACGCGCTCACCGATGTCATCGGCCGCCCCTACGCGCTGATCCTCACGCCGGGTAACGTCGCCGATGTGACCGCAGCGCCTGAACTGCTCGCCCGTGCCCGAGGCGCTCGCTACCTGCTGGCTGACAAAGGGTACGACGCCGATGCATTGCGCCGCTCGCTGCGTCAGGTCGGCACCGTGCCCGTCATTCCCGGCCGGGCGAGCCGAAAGCCCCGTATCCGCTACGACCACGAGCGCTATCGGGAACGCCACCTGATCGAGAACGCCTTTGGCCGACTAAAGGACTTCCGTCGCGTCGCTACCCGCTACGACAAGCTCGCCATCAACTTCCTGTCCGGCGTTGCCCTCGCCACTGCTCTGGCCTTCTGGCTCTGAACGAGTCTGGACCCTAGCGCTCTCAACAGCAAGGCTACCCACCATGAGCTTGTACAGGAGTGCCTTGCTCGGCTTACTCGCGCACATGTACGCGTTCACCCAGGGGCCCATGATGCCCCAGACTGAGCTGTCGTACCGGGAGCCAACCTGCCGGCGGCGTCCCTTGCGCAGGTCCTGGATTTCCAGCGGGTCCCAGTCCTTGGCTTTGAGGCGCCGGATGTACGACCTGATCGTGCTTGCGCTCGGCAAATGGAAAACAGCATGCCGCTTGCGAGCCAAGATTTTATGATCCGAGCTCGGCGCAGTTTTCTTGCTTCCACGCCTTGCAGGCCCGCCGGTCGAAAGCCTCTTGCCGGCGCCGCCACCGAACATGAGATCCGCGGCAATCGCGGGAAGGTTTTCGCGGAGGGACGCATCGGTGAGCCGGAGCTCCCTCGCGTTGTACTTGGCATCTACGCGACGGCAGAGCTCAAAATAGAAATCGACGGCTTCGCGGTCTTCGGGCGGCAGATCGCCCCTCCTCTGGCCAGCGTGCCGACGGTCACCACGCATGGGGGCGCTCGACCCGATGTGCGGATCCACCAGTCCACGCTTCACCAGATCATCGAACTCCTCGCTGCTGAGCGCCTCGCAGAGATGAGGAGGCTGGACACGGCGAATGTTAACCCCGTCACGATTGCGATCGATGAACTCGTAGAGTGTCTCCTCCGGATTCCTGATCGCAAAGATGTGGCCAGGGGGGAGCGTGTAGTTTTCAAAACTCCGGATCATCTTATGTAAAATGCTCATCGGAACCTCCGTTCAATATTTCGGCCGCACCAGGCAGTTCTGAGAAATGCGCTTGCCATCCCTGACAACGAGATGGCCCTTTCCAATCTGACGCACGATGGCGTTGAAGCCGGCAGCCCCGGCCGCGCTGGCTGCAACAAGGTGGGATAAGCGGGACCAGCCGCACTGGGTGCGGATGAGTTCGGCGATGGCGTCGTCTGCGGCGGTGTCAGGCAATGCCCGCGCACGAAGGATCGTCCTGGCGTCGAACACGTCGTCGGGATGGAGATGCCGCTCGGTGCGTACGACGTAGCGATCAGCAAAATCTGCGCCGACCTGCTTTGCGAGCAAATCGAGGATCTGTTCGATCTGACTGCTCTCGACCTTGGCGGCTGGCTTCAATGCCACAGCGATGCGCGTGCCGGAGACCATAGTCACCAACGCGTCAGGGACATGGGTCCGGAGATGACCGGCGGAATCCCGATACTCGAGGTAAGTCGGCTGCTCGACGACTTCAGCGACAGAGGAAGAGACCAGTGCAATAGAGAGAAAATCCCTCTCCAGCTTGCTCTCATACTGAAGGACGCGGCTCCGCAAGCCATCAACGATGTGGCCGCGATACGTCGACCGCATACGCGTGCTGATCTTCCGGCAGGCCCGACTTTCCTCAGGAGGTCGCCAAGGCTGTCCGATTTTGCTGTCCATGGCACGTGTCTCCTCATCCCGCAGCTCTTGGCTGCGGGCCGGCCATCCCGTGAATTCGGAGTGGGCGGATACGCGTCCTGCGGTCAGGCCGCGGGGCGTATCGAGCGATCGGTCAGGAGAGAAGCCGGGCGCGGGAGGCAGTGGATGCTGTAGATGTTGTTGAACATGACCACTCCTCTGGTTCGCGCATCGGGCGCAAGTTGAACCGGGCCGAAGTCAACGTCTGCCCAAGGCCGATCACTGGCGCTTGAGACAGGTCGCAACGCCCCACATGGCGAGCCAACGGACTATCCGTCGGCTCTTGTCGATAGGAAGGGGTTTTAATGTCCCCACCTCGGAACTCACTCCCTGGTCAGTGACCGGGAAGCAACCGGGCGGAGCTGGATCGGACCGCCCTCAGGCGGTGCGCACCGCCTGAACGAGCATCCGACCGCGGGCACTCCGCCGGTCGAGTATCGCTATGGTGTTCAGGGTGAGCATGGGGGCTCCGATGCGAGGGACGCGGTTGATATCCGGGAACGGTTTTCCGCGCAAGATCTCAATGCATACCAGAGAAATATTTTGTGCGACCGGACATTAACGGCGGCTGAGGGTGCGGTCGACACTTCGCGCGACCGACCTCTGACATGCGCCAAGCTTCGGGAAAGCCACCATTGATAAGCTCCACCGTCAAGTATTGGAGATAAAAATGTTTAGTATTGGAGTTTCTTTTCTCGGCGAAAAGGCTGATTACTGCGTATTTTTCGCCTGCTTTAATGGAGTGAAAATTGGAGGACCGCACCCTGGATACGACGGATTGCTCAGAGCGCTCGACGATATTAGGAGATATAAGATAAGATTTCAGCAGGAGAAAGGCGCAGCGAACGAGAGAGCGGAGATAGACCAAGCCCAGATAAATGCAATGAAAAAAAGATTACTAGATGCCATTTTTGAACAAATGTGGATTATAAGCACTTTGGCCGACAGAAATTCTGAGGTTGTATTGTTCGCGCATCAAAATAATGAAGGTATAGGATATATTTATAACAAGACCACTTATCGAATTTTATTTGGCGCAGAGCGAGACACCATAGATGAACTACTCATCGAGCAGAATGCATCATCAAGAGAACCTTGATCGCGTGCATTTGTGTAAAATTGCAGCGGAGATCTCTTCCCCGGAGATGGCTCGACTGCCCCTCTGCATATAGGCATGGATCGCTGCTTGCGCGAAGGGGTGGTCGAGATTAAGAGCACTTCCCCTTCCGTACTGCTTCTCGATTTCCTTTGCTTGCGCTGCCCGCGCATTGATTTCTGCCAGCGCGGCAATAATTTCATCGCTTCTCGACATCTGGAGAGAGGGGATGAATTGCTCCATCCAACAATCGAAAATTCGCGTTGATCCCGCGTCGAGAAGCCTCGTAAGCACTCGAATTCGCCCTCGCTCCATCGCTCTAATGTCCATCTTTTCGATGTTACCAATCTCCATGTAGAATCTCCTCTTCAAAACACACAACCGATATGACCATGGTGATGCAGAGGTGTGCCGGCGCAACGCTGCTTCGTAGGCATTTCCCGTCGATTTTTCACTGCAAGCGAATTACAAACTCCGGATCGAACCCGCTCACTTCCGATGGATATCCCCGCGGATTGCAGACGACACGTGTCGCCGCGAGCTGATAGTCGCACTTCTGGTGCACGTGCCCGTGAACCCAGAGCGCGGGCTGATGCCGAAGGATGAGATCGCTAAGATCCGACGCGAACGCCGGGTTCAATGGATCTCCGGCAAAGCGCGAACCGATGGAGCGCAGCGTCGGCGCATGGTGGGTGATGACAACGGTCGAACCATCAAAGGGCTCAGCAAGCATCGCATCGAGCCAGGCCCTTGCCCGCCGGTGAGCCGCCTCCGCATCTTCAGGACGAAAGGACCCGTAAGCCGTAACGATCTCCCGGTGGTCTGCCATGCCCATGGCGGCCGCCTTCACGGAGCCCGAGTAGTCGCCGTCCAACCGGTAGTCGGTCCAGAGCGTGGCTCCGAGAAACCGGACCCCTTCGATGATGGCCATATCCTCCTCGAGGAGGACGATCCCGGCCTCCGCTGCAAGCTGGCGGGCAAGGTCCCTCTCGTCCGCAATTCGGGTGCCATAGAAGTCAGCATTGCCGGTGACCAGAACGATAGGCACTTTGATGGTCTCGCTTAACCATCGGATACCGGCCGATAGCGGTGTGGAGATGTCTCCAGCGACCACCAGCACGTTCGGCTTCGTCTCCGGTGCCAGAAGCTCGAGGGGATGAGCATCGAGGTGTAGGTCGCTCATGATCCAGAGGTTCATCGCCACCCCCTCACGCCGCTTCACAATCGGAGGCAGAGCTGGTGGCGGCGCTGCCGATGAGTTCGACGAGCTCGGAATGAGAGAGATGAAGTTTTGTCTTCAGGCCCTCCGCCACGCGGATCGCGCTCTCTCTGTGGGCGATGACGAGTTCGCGGGTTTCTTCGTAGAGTCTCGCGAGGGTCGTCTCGACGGCCACGGCGATGTGGGGTTGGACGAGATGACGCCAGGTGTCGCTCGCGTCGCCCCAGAACGTCAGCGATGAGTGCTCTCCAAGACCCATCGCTCCCTCGAGCGCGGCGATGATCCGTGTCGCCTGCGCGAGGTCCGAGCCCTGTACACCACCGGAGCCGCCGCTGACGTCGCCAATGATCACCTCTTCGGCGGCACGTCCAGCGAGGGCGTGACGCACGATGTTCAGCGCAGTGGCGCGCGTATCGATGATATCCGCCGGCCGTTCAAATCGAGTGGCCCCGAGTTTGCCGTTGCCCACGCTGACGGTGATGTTTGGAGCGATGTTCAGAACGATAGCCACGACAGCATGTCCGGCCTCGTGGACCACGATCCGCCACATAGTGTCTGGTGACATCGACTGAGCATTACCCCGCACCTCATTGACGAGGTCGTACAGGGCAAGCGGGCGCCTTTCCCTCCGCGCCGACCTCCGGGCCTGCCTGACCAGTTGTTCGACTTCGGCGCCGGTCCGGCCGTCCGAGATCGCTGCGAGTGGCCCCAGATCCAGACCGGGCAGGTCTGCGCCGAGGTAGTGCCGGTAAAGGACTTCAAGCGTTTCCGCGTCGGGGAGCGGAATCCTGATTGACCGGTCAAGCCTGCCAGGACGACGGAGAGCAGGATCAACGCGCCCCGGATCATTGCATGCGCCCACGACCACGACGCCCTGCCGACGGTCCGCCCCATCCAACGATTCCAACACGCAATTTACGATTTGGGTCCAATATTCTCTGTGTCTGTCGCCGATCTGATTACGATCACCCACGCCATCGATCTCGTCAATAAACAGTATACTGGGCGCCGCCTTGGCTGCCTCAGCAAAATCCTCTCGTATCTTCTTGAGCGTTGCGCCAAGATGATCACGAGCATTCCATTGAGCGACCGATGTCGTGATCAGGGGGACGTCGCAGGTAGCTGCAAGAGTTCGCGCAAACGTGGTCTTGCCGACACCGGGCGCACCATAAAGAAGCGCGCCGCGATCCACCTCACTCCAGGATAGATGCCCCGCCTTGAATGCCGCCAGATCATCAGCAAGCTGAAGGCCCCAGTCCGTCGCGGCGCCGAATGCGCGCAACTCGCGCAGTGTCGAGGGCTTGGCTTCGTCTTGGGCCGACGGCATCACGGCTTCGGTCAGAGGGACTGGAGCGAAAGCCGCCAAGCGCCCGTTACACTCGGCGGCGGTGAGGCCGTAGGCGAACGCGACATCGATCTGCGCCGGCGTCAGCGCCTCGAATGGATGCCCGATTGTGATATGACAGGCCTCGCCCGTTACGACGCGGCCGAGCCACCGTAGTGTCGATACGTCGATCTTGGGCAATGTCACGCTATCCGTAACAACCGCGAGCAGTTCCGCCGGCATGGTCCCCTCGCTCTCATACCAGAGGTGGAGCACCGAAGCGCCCCCCGCGAGACGCTCCCTGGCCTCCTCCTTCCGCATGCCACCGACGCCGCGTTCATGCTCCTTGAGCGTACAGACCCTCCGTGCCGAGTCCGCAGCCTCGCGTTCCTTTTCACGACGAGGAAATCTTTTCTGCGCGACGTATGGCGCGACTTTGAGAAGTACTTCCGCCGCTTGCTCCGATGGCACCTTCACAGAGATGACCGAGGGAGCGGCGCCAATGGCATGCGCGACGTCAGGCTGTCGGTCCAGCATGCGGGCGAATAGCAGGCCGAAGAGCAGTTGTGACGGGAGGGGCCGTACACGCACGGCCTCGTAGCCGAAACCATCCCGCTCCCCATATGGCATGCGACGCCAGCTCTCGGCGGCGCGGGCGGCGCGGGTGCGTACGGATTTCTCGTAGGATCCCATCGCCATAGCTCAGCCTCCCACCACCGAACGGCCCCGATCACGGCGAACCGGCAGCGAGATGACGCTGTCACCGGAGAGCGGCCGATGCATCTCAATACGCAGCCATCCGGCCGCAACGAGTGCCAGCACCGCGCCGACCGGATCTTCATGCTGGCGAACCTGAGCGGCGCACTCCTCAAGGCATGAGCTTCCACCTAATTCCAACAGGTGACGCTCGATCCGGAGCCAGTCTGTCCCAGACGGCATCTGATCAACGCAAGCGACCGCCGTCGACATGACCTCGAGCCGGGGCTCCCGCAGAAGCCAGGCCTCCCTCACCACCAGCACATTTCTCGTGCCCCAGTTCGCGGCCAGCCTTCGCCGTAGGCTCGCGGGTGCAGCCCCCTCCCCGGGAACCGCCACGACGATGAGAATTCGATCGGTCAGCCTCGCGAGACGCACAATCGTGCCTCGAGGAGCCATGGCTGAACGCAGTCTCTCCTTGGCTCGATGATCGGGTCGGAAATGAATGACCCGCGGCGCCATGATGAGGTGCGTGTCCAGCGCATCGGCCAGCCAATCCCTTGGACACCGATGCCTCGGACCGGAGGGAATCCTGGATCTATTTTCAACGGTTGCGAACATGGCATAGCTCCGCAATCGCCGGAGAAGGACTCCGAACGTGGAAATGGATTCGCGCCCAGGGCTCTGGGTGACGAATTGGCGTGGTAGGGTTTAGAAACGGGTGGATTCGCGCTTCGGCGGAAGGGGCCTGCCGTGCGAAATCTCAGTTGCCACTACGAGACGAAGGCGATGCCGACCGACGATCAGACGCCTTCCCGTTCACAGTCCGAGACTGCAAAAGTTGCGTATTTTATGCAACCTTTAAGCCTCGACATGGTTAACGGGCGCCTGATTAAGGCGGCGCGCAACCTGCTCGGCTGGGATCAGCGTGAGCTGGCAGAGAAGGCCGGAGTCGCTGTCAGATCCATTTCTGCTTTCGAGGACGGCTCTCGACAACCCATAAGGCGTGTTCGCGAGGCAGTAGGATGCGCATTGGGAGACGCCGGAATAGTCTTTGTTCAAGAAGGAGCGACTATCGGCGTTGTGCTCAGGAGAGATTCTGAACAGTAACGCCCACATTTCCCGATGGGATGTGAGCCGCATATACAGAATTACGTCGATCTACACCGTCTGCGTAGTCACCGACACCCGTCGACAACATCCCGAAGGCCGAGGCCAAGGAACGCGATGACATGATCCTCGCCAAGCCCGCTGGCGCGTCGAGACGGCGCGCCTCAAACTCTCACGGCTGATTGCTCCTGCCGAGGCGGAAAACGCTCTTGGCATCGGGCCGCAGTTTGGCACAGATTGCGCAGCGCGTGCAGCTAGGCTGCAACGCAGGGTGTTTGATTCAGCTTCACCTCCGACACTTGAATGTGGCGGCGGTGAAGATGGGGGTTTCGGGTATGTCGCGGTTGACGCTCAGGGATAAATTGCTGGCAACTCTCATTGATTTGGGTGGGTCTGCGGGAAACGGGCGGCTTCGTGATACCTTGGGGTGGGCGGAAACGACCTACGTCCGTGTGAAGGAAGAGCTTGTTGAAGAGGGCCTCCTGAAGATCGGGCGCGGTCGCGGCGGCTCGGTTTCCATAGCGGACACGGACGGATCCTCTGAGGACGACGAGGCCGTGGAACACGAGGCGCCCCCTCGGCCATCTGCGCCGCCGCGTTCTCGTGTCGCGCCGCAGCCCGCCGCAACCAGAAGCAACACCGCAGACATCGACCTGCAAGACCTCTCCCGGCGCCTGTTCCAGACGGCGAACCAGCTCTGGACCAATACCGAGCTGCGGCCGGATCAATATGCGCAGCCGGTTCTGGCGCTCATCGCCTTGCGCCAGATGGAAGCGCGGTTCGATCTGGTGGACGCGGGGCTGCCGCGCGGGGGGCGGCTGGGCAACCCCGTGCCCGCCGATTATCACGCCAAGGGCGCCATCTTCCTGCCGCCCCACGCGCGCTTCTCCCATCTGCTCGGACTGCCGGAGACGGAGAACCTGGCCGATGCGCTGAACGAGGCCATGAAGACGATTGCCGAGCACAATCCCGATCTCGCCGGTGTGCTGCCGCAGGGTTACGGCTCGCTGCCCAATTCGGTGCTGCGTGAGCTGCTGCGGCTGTTGCAGCCGCTTCAGATCACCGGCGACGCTTACGGGTTGATCTTCGAATATTTCATGGGCGAGTTCGCCAGCGCCTTCATGCAGAAGGGCGGGGAATATTTCACGCCATCCTCCATCGTGAAGCTGATCGTGGAAGTGATCGAGCCATACCACGGCAAGATTTTCGATCCCGCCTGCGGCTCCGGCGGCATGTTCGTTCATTCCGCCGAGTTCGTCCGCCGACATAATGAAAATCCCGCTCGCGCCATCAGCATTTACGGCGTGGAGAAGATGGCGGACACGCAAAAGCTCTGCCGTCTCAATCTCGCGGTCCACGGCCTCAGCGGCGATGTGCGGGTGGCGTCGTCCTATTATGAAGACCCGCACCATATGGTCGGCGCCTTCGATTTCGTGATGGCCAATCCGCCCTTCAACCAGAAGGAGGTCGATCAGGCCCGGCTGGTGAATGAGGCGGGCGCGGTGGACGCGCGTTTCAGCCTCGGCATCCCCACGGTCAACAACGCAAATTACCTCTGGATCGGCCTGTTCGCCGCCGCGCTGAACGAGAAGGGCCGCGCCGGTTTCGTGATGGCCAATTCCGCCAGCGATGCGGGCGGTTCCGAGCGGGAGATGCGGCACAAGCTGATCGAGGGCGGCGCGGTCGATGTCATTGTTGCAACGTCGCCCAATATGTTTTTCACCGTCACTTTGCCGGTGACGCTGTGGTTCCTCGACAAGGGGAAGAAGGGCTCCAATCGCGCCGACGAGGTGCTGTTCATCGACGCCCGCCATATCTTCCACCAGGTGACGCGGGCGCACCGCGATTTCACGCCTGAACAGATCGAACTGCTGGGCAATATCGTGCGGCTATGGCGTGGCGAGGAGGAGGAACTGGAGGCCGGTTCTGGCCCGGAAATGACCCGGCTGTTCGGGGATGAGGGTGACTATCGGGATATTCCCGGCCTCTGCAAAGTCGCCACCCGCGCCGAGATCGCCGCGCAGGATTGGAGCCTGAATCCCGGCCGCTATGTCGGCGTCGCACCGGGCGAGCAGGTGGAAGACGAGGATTTCCGCGAGCGGCTGGAGGCCTTGCAGGAGGAACTGGAAGGGCTGAACGCCGAGGCGGCGCGCTTGCAGGATGTGATCGCGGCGAATGTGGCTGAGGTGTTAATATGAAGTCACAACCGGATTGGCGAACCGAAAAACTAGGGGATATCGCCCGCTTCAAGACAGGTAAGCTTGATTCAAATGCTGCTGTGTTGGATGGAAAATACCCATTTTTTACGTGTTCGCAAGAAACACTCAGAACCAATACATTTAGTTTTGATACGGAATGTGTATTGTTGGCTGGAAATAATGCGGCAGGCATATTTCCTCTAAAATATTTCGATGGAAAATTCGATGCGTATCAAAGGACGTACATTATCACGCCGCTAAAAAAAGATATTCTGCATATTAGGTTCCTATATTATTCATTGAGACTAAAACTTTCTGAATTCCGATCTATTTCTACAGGGGCGGCAACAAAATTTCTTACGCTCGGCATTCTGAACGAAGCACAGATTCGAATTCCCTCATTGAAAATTCAGCGCCGCATCGCCTCAATCCTTGGGGCGTATGACGACCTGATCGAGGTCAACCGGCGGCGGATCGCGGTGCTTGAGGAGATGGCGCGCGGGCTGTTCGAGGAATGGTTCGTCCGCTTCCGTTTCCCTGGCCATGAAGTGTTGCCCATTGAGGATACACCTGATGGCTCCCTGCCGACGGGTTGGAGTTGGGGAACTGCTAGCGATCTGCTTCTGTTCGATCCTCGAACCCGCGTTCCGCGTGAAGGCGAGAAACCCTTTATCCCGATGGGGCACCTCGACACCTCAACCTCTCTAATCGCGGAACCGGAAACGCGCGACGGTAATTCCGGATCCAAGTTTCAGAACGGCGATACCTTGTTCGCTCGGATCACGCCCTGCCTTGAGAATGGGAAGACCGGCCTTGTGCGCAATCTTCCCGGCCCCGATGGCGTGGGTTTTGGTTCAACCGAATTTATCGTCATGCGCGGTGGAAGAGCAGGTCCTGCTTTCACCTATTGCCTATCGCGCCTGCCTGCCTTTCGCGATCACGCGCGAATGTCGATGTCAGGTGCGAGCGGGCGGCAGCGCGCCCGCACCGATAGCGTCGCGGATTTCGTTATCGCCATTCCGCCAATGAATAACCTGTTCGATCTGTTCGAGAAGGCCGCATGGCCGATGCTGGAACTCGTCGGCCAAATCGGATCGTCTAACGAACGCCTCGCCGCCTCCCGCGACCTCCTTCTCCCCCGCCTAATATCTGGCCAGCTTTCGGTCGCCCAGGCCGAACGCGAACTGGAGGCCGCCTGACATGGTCTCCACGTCGCTCTCCGGCCAATATTCGGAAGACAGCGCAGTGGAGCAGCCGGCCCTTGAGCTGTTGCGAGAGCTCGGCTGGCAGCATCTGAATCTGCGGGAAGAGGTAGCGGGGCCGGAAAATCCCACGGGCCGCACCAACTTCCAGCAGGCCTTTCTCCCGGCCCGGCTGAAGGCCGCGCTCGCGCGGCTCAATCCCGGCCTGCCGCCGGAAGCCCTCGCGCTGGCCGAGGCGGCGCTGGTGGAGGATCGCTCGGCCCTCTCCCCCATCGCAGCCAATCGCGCGTTCCACCATCTGCTGCGTGAAGGCGTGCGGGTGGAGGTGAAGAACCCCGACAACGGCAAGACCAGAACGCTCACCGTTCGCGTGATCGACTGGAAGGATGTGGGGGCGAACGACTTTCTGGTCGCCAGCCAGATGTGGATTCAGGGCCTGCTGCACAGAAGGCGCCCCGATACGGTCGGCTTCATCAATGGCCTGCCACTGCTGCTGGCCGAGTGGAAGGCGCTCTCCAAGCCCGTTTTCAATGCGTATGATGATAATCTGCGGGATTACCGCGACACCATCCCGCAACTGTTTCCGTTCAACGGCTTCGTGATCCTCTCCAACGGCCATGACTCGCTCATGGGCGGGTCGCATACGGAGTTCGACTTCTTCGCTCCTTGGAAAAGGCTGGAGGAGGACGGGCCGGAAGACCCGAGCCTCGCCACCATGCTGCGCGCCACCTGCGCCCCCGCGCGTTTCCTCGACCTGATCGAGAACTTCACGCTGTTCGACGAGGCCAAAGGCGGCTTGCGGAAAATCGTCGGCAAGTATCATCAGGTTCTGGGCGTGAACCGCGCCATATCGGCGGTGGAGCATGTCACCGCCAACAAGGGCCGCCTCGGCGTGTTCTGGCACACCCAGGGCTCCGGCAAAAGCCTTTCCATGGTGATGTTCGCGGAGAAAGTGCTGCGCCGCCTCGGCGGCAACTACACCTTCGTGATCGTCACCGACCGGACTGAGCTGGATGACCAGATCGCCGGGCAATTCGCCAGCGCCGGCGCGCTCACCAAGCAGATCGATCAGGCCCAGGCGGGGAGCCGCGCTCATCTCAAGGAATTGCTGGCGGGAAACGAGCGTTACGTCTTCACGCTGATCCAGAAATTTTCGACCGCCGACCGGGAGGCAATGCCGGTGCTTTCGGACCGCTCGGACATCATCGTCATCACGGACGAGGCGCACCGCAGCCAGTATGACCAGTTGGCGGCCAACATGCGGGCCGCACTGCCCAACGCCGCCTTCATCGGCTTCACCGGCACGCCGCTGATCCAGGGCGAGGAAAGCCGGACCCGCGAAGTGTTCGGCGACTATGTCTCGGTCTATGATTTCGCCCAGTCGGTCCGCGATGGCGCGACGGTACCGCTCTATTATGAATCGCGCAAAGCCGAACTCCAGCTCAATGCCGATGAATTAAAGGCGGAGCTGGACGAACTGCTCGACGAAGTAGAACTGACCGAGGAGCAGGAAAAGAAGCTCCAGCGCGAATTCGCCCGGCAATATACGCTCATCACCAACCCGGACCGGCTCGACAAGGTGGCCGAAGACCTTGCGCACCACTTTGCCATGCGCGGCTATCGCGGGAAGGCCATGTTCGTCGCCATCGACAAGGCGACGGCCGTCTCCATGCATGACCGGGTGAAGCGGGCCGTCGGACTTTTGATCATGGCGGACGAGGCTGCGCTCAGGACGGCGCATGAGGCGGAAGGCGCAGCCATTGCAGAGCGGCTGCAATGGCTACGCGAGCTGGATATGGCGGTCGTGGTCAGCCAGGGCCAGAACGAGGTGGACGACCTTCGCAAGAAGGGCCTCGACATCCTGCCCCATCGGGAGCGGATGCAGAAAGAGGACCTGGAGGCGAAGTTCAAGGACAAGAACGACCCGCTCCGCCTCGTCTTCGTTTGCGCCATGTGGATCACCGGCTTCGACGTTCCCAGCATCGGGACCGTCTATCTCGATAAGCCGATGAAGAACCACACGCTGATGCAAACCATCGCGCGGGCCAATCGCAATGCACCGGGCAAGACCAGCGGCGTGATCGTCGACTACGTGGGCGTGTTCAACAACCTGCAAAAGGCGCTGGCGATCTACGCTGGCAGCACCGGCGGCGGGGCGGACGAAACGCCGATCAAGGACAAGGCCGCGCTCGTCGAGGCTCTGGAGGACGTGCTGGATCAGGCTGGCGCATTCGTGCAGCCGCTCGGTGTGGATATTCCCGCCATCATGGCGGCGGATGCGCTCTCTCGGCTGGGGTTGATTGCCAGGGCGGTGGAGATCCTGGTCGCGCCCGACGAGCGGCGGCGAGAGTTCCTCCAGCTCGCCGGCGCCGTGACGAAAGCCTACAAGGCGCTGCTGCCTGACGAGCGGGCCGCGCCTTACCTGAAGAGGGTCGCCGCGTTCCACATGCTCGCCGACGCGGTGAGGGCAAAGCTGGGGCCGGCGGACCTCTCGGCCATTCGGACCAAGATCGCCGAACTGCTCGATGACAAGCTGGAAGGCGTGGCGATCTTGACGCCCATTGTCGAGGGCGAGGGTGCGAACGGGCGCGTCGATCTGTCCGGCATAGACTTCGGGAAACTGGCCACGCTGTTCGAGAGCAGCCCCAAGGTCGCCGCCGAACAATTGCGCGCCGAGGCCGAGGGGAAGACCCGGCAGATGGCCGAAGCGAACCCCACGCGCATCGATCTGGTCGAGAAGCTGGAAAAGCTGGTTGCCGAATACAACGCCGGGTCCATCGATACCGAACGGTTCTTTGAAGCGCTCAAGGGGTTTGTTGCCGACCTCGACGAGGAGGAACAGCGAGCCGCGCGAGAGGGCCTGAATGAGGAAGAGCTGGCGATCTTCGACCTGCTCACCACCCCCGAACCGAAGCTGACCCCTGCGCAGGAGGCCGAGGTGAAGCGGGTTGCCCGGGAACTGCTGACGAAGCTGGATGGGCTGGTGAAGACGATAGACTGGGTGCGCGGGCAGGAAACACGAGGCGCCGTGTTCAGCGAAATCCGCGTGCGCCTGAATGACCTTCCCGAAGAACCCTATCCGCAGGCCCTATGGGACGCGAAGGTGGCGCAGGTCTGGGATTTTGTGCTCCGGCGGTATGCTGAGGGTGGCGGCGCACGGGCGCATTGAAAATTCAGCAGCTGCGTCACCGCGGCGGGGGGTGATATTGGTCCCAGGATATACCAAAACTTCTCCGCCTCGAAGGCGATCGCGACGGCAACCGACCACAATACCCCCCACAAAGTGCAAAGATACATAGGCAAATCATGTTTGCAAATTTAATTAAAAAATTGTTTTTATTTAGTCGACACAATCAAAATAAGCGCTCATCACCGAACCCCAGCGAAAATTTTGGAAACCACTTATTATATGGACTCGAAATTTTTAGGACAATAAAAATATATCTCCAAACGATCAGCGCCTTCTTGCCCATATATACTTATTTGATATCGTGAAAAGCTTTATAAAAAATAATTTGCCCGAGATGGAAAATCATACAATTTATTTAGAGCTCGGAAATATATCAATGGACGATAAATTTCTATGGAGCACAGATAGCGCACATGCAGAGTGCAAATACGCCTATAATTCAATAAAACGAGGCATATATTATCCAATAAAAAACGCTCACGCATGGATATCAGTAAATGATACAATAATCGACTTAACTCTTTTGGGTGCATTTAATTTGGTAAACCAAGGTAACGATATCGATTTGCCGGTTATAACTACATCCCGACACGAGCCCACTATCGCCTTTGGATCAACTTTCAGATATCTGACCTTATGCAGAATTGATGAAAATGATGGCGGATTGCGTGCAGTATTGGCATCAATTGCAGCACCCTCCATTCGTTCCGTCGAACAAAAATAAAAGAGTTTTTATCTCTCGTGGTCAATATTAATACACCTCGAGCAGATTCAACATTATAGAAATTTTTGAAATAAAAAATCCACCGCAACCATTTTATATGTATGGATTTGAAATGGACGCAAATGAGAAACCTCCTCAATCCTGCGCGCTTTAGCGGATGCGGTTCATACATGCTGTACTCCAATCAATAGGCTGGTTAATTCTGATTGGATCTGGGGAACACCGCAAGGATCCTGCCGCAGAAATAGTGCTTACTCGGCTCATGGATGGGGGATGCCCGCTGTGGCAAGCGCCCGTCGGCAGGCCTCGGCAGCATATTGGGCGGATTCAAATGGTCGTCGCAACACCCGAACGAAGGAGGTTGCGGTGGGTATCAAACGGCGCAAATCGGATCGGTCGGGACGTCCACCTTTGCCTTCTCCCGGGCGGCCTCCGTCGGCCACGCGAACTGAGCTGCAGTGGTTCTGGTCCGGCATTGCTGTCCCCCGTCAGCACTAATGGCACAGATTTGAGGTTGTGATTTAAGGAGGATCTGGGCTTCGTCGCAGTGACGAAGGAACGAAGATGAAGCCCAGATCCTCCGATGCAAAATCGGCGACGAAAGCCCCTGCAGAGCGGGTGGTGAAGGACATCCGGCGCCAGACCCGGCGCCACTTCTCGGCTGAGGACAAGATCCGCATCGTGCTCGAAGGCCTGCGTGGCGATGACAGCATTGCCGAGCTGTGCCGCAAGGAGGGCATCGCCCAGAGCCTGTATTACACCTGGTCGAAGGAGTTCATGGAAGCGGGCAAGCGCCGCCTGGCGGGGGACACCGCCCGTGCCGCGACCACCGGTGAGGTCCAGGACCTGCGCCGCGAAGCCCGCGCCCTGAAGGAATGCGTGGCCGACCTGACCCTCGAGAACCGTCTGCTCAAAAAAAGCATGATCGCGGATGGGGGCGACGACGAATGAGGTATCCTGCATCCGAGAAGCTCGAGATCATCAGGATCGTCGAGCAGTCACGCCTGTCGGCCAAGCGCACGCTGGACCAGCTCGGTATCCCCCGCCGAACGTTCTACCGCTGGTATGATCGCTACCTCGAGGGCGGGCCGGAAGCGCTGGAAGATCGGCCTTCGGCGCCGAGCCGGGTGTGGAACCGCATCCCGGCCAGGATCCACGACCAGATCATCGAGCTGGCGCTGGAACAGTCCGAGCTGAGCCCCCGGGAGCTGGCCGTGCGCTTCACCGACGAGCAGCGGTACTTCGTGTCGGAAGCCACGGTTTACCGGCTGCTCAAGGCCCACGACCTAACCACCAGCCCGGCCTATGTCGTGATCAAGGCGGCCGACCAGTTCCACACCCAGACCACCCGCCCGAACGAGATGTGGCAGACCGACTTCACCTACTTCAAGATCATTGGGTGGGGCTGGATGTATCTGTCGACCGTGCTCGACGACTTCTCGCGCTACATCATCGCCTGGAAGCTGTGCACGAACATGCGAGCCGAGGATGTGACCGACACGCTGGACCTCGCCCTCAAGTCCTCAGGCTGCGACACCGCCACGGTGCTACACAAGCCCAGGCTGCTCAGCGACAACGGACCCAGCTACATCGCTGGCGAACTGGCGGAATATATCGAGGCCAACAATATGAGCCACGTGCGCGGCGCCACGTGCCATCCGCAGACCCAGGGCAAGATCGAGCGCTGGCATCAGACCCTGAAAAACCGCATCCTGCTGGAGAACTACTTCCTGCCCGGCGACCTCGAGGCCCAGATCGAGGCCTTCGTCGAGCACTACAATCACCAGCGTTATCACGAGAGCCTGGCCAACGTGACGCCCGCCGACGCCTACTTCGGCAGGGCTCCGGCCATCATCCAACAGCGGATGAGGATCAAGCGACAGACTATCGAACATCGGCGCTTGCAGCACCGTATGCTCGCCGCCTAACATCAAACCCCAGACGAGGCCCGCACTCCGCTAATCTACGCCGCGATCTGCGCCAAATGTTCTGACGACGGACAGTCAGCACGACATAGGCCGCCATCTGCAGGAACTCGCTTTCCCAGTTCTCGAACAGCGCGGATAGGAATTCACCGCTGCTCACATAGCCCAGCAAATCCAGTCCGGATTGCCCCTGATCCGCGAACTGCTTATTATAGGTGGCTTGGCCGGCGAAAAGCATGCCGGCGACGCAAACGGCGAACATCAGACTCAGCACCAGCGTCAGGCCGTTGTCGCGCAGGAAGGTTCGCATGGGTTTGATCTCCCGCTAGGCGGTGTGGACGGATTTGGCGGGGTCGAAGCGGGGGGATTCCCTTCCGGCTGTTTCGGTGATTCATAGAGGGTCGGCTTTTGGCGAGGTCGACCATGCTGACGCGGATGACGGACGAGGATTGGGCGGTGGCGCTGGATGTGTTCCACGCCTGCCGCTCGCGGCGGGGCGACAAGGGGCGAGACGACCGCAAGTTCCTCGAAGCCATGCACTATTTCACCGTGCACAACATCTCCTGGCGGGCGCTGCCGGCGGAGTTCGGGTCCTGGAACAGCGTCTGGAAACGGTTCTGGCGGCTGCGCCAGGCCGGCGTGTTCGAGCTGTTCTTCGAAACGCTGGCTTCGCTCAGCCGCACCGCGCATCTGGTTCAGATGTTCGATTCCACCGTGGTGCGTGCCCACGTCTCCGCCGCCGGGGCAAAAGGGGGCAGCAAGGCCACGCCCTCGGGCGCTCACGCGGCGGCTTCTCCACTAAGATCCACCTCAAGAGTGACTTCGAGGGCCACCCGATCGCCTTCCACCTGACCGGCGGCGAGGCCGGCGACAGCCCGCTGTTCAAGCTGCTGCTGGATCTTGGTCCCGATGTGAAGCCCCGCGCGGCGCTCGCCGACAAGGGCTATGACGCCAAGGCCAACCGGGCGCTGGCCCGAGCGCGCGGCATCGCGCCCGCCATCCCGTTCAAATCCAACGCGAAGGATCGTCCCGCCTTCTTCCCGAAGGCGCTCTACAAGGGCCGGGCCCGCATCGAGCAGTGCTTCGGAAAGCTCAAGCGTTTCAAGCGCGTCGCCCTGCGCTGCGAGAAGACAGAGCGCGGCTTCGCCGCAATCGTCGCGCTCGCCTTCTCATTCATCCTCATCAAATCCGTCCACACCGCCTAGGCGTTGTGGACAAAGGGTATCCAGAGCTTGATTGAAGCGAGGGCGACGAAGCCGAGGTAGGATTCCTTGGTTTTGTCGTAGCGGCGGGCAACGCGCCGCCAGTTTTTGAGCTTGCTGAACAGGCGCTCGACGAGATGACGCCAGCGGTATTTCGCGCGATCGAGCGGGATCGGGATGCGCCGATTGCTCTCTTGGTGGGGATGACCGCCTCGACACCGGCTGCCGCAAGCTCAGCCCGTATGGCATCGGTGTCGTAGCCCTTATCCGCGAGCAGTGCTTCGATGCGGTCGCCGAGCATCCGAAACAGCGGGCCGAAGCCTTTCACATCATGTCTCTGCCCGGCGTCAGGACGAAGCCGAGCGGCCGGCCGTGTCCCTCGCAGCGGGCGTGAAGCTTGGTGGTGAAGCCGCCGCGCGACCGGCCAAGCCCCTGGGCCTCTTGATCCCCTTTTTAAGCCCGACGGCGCAATGATGCGCTCGAACCACCGTGCTGTCGATCATGTCGGCGCTGGTGTTGCGCTCCACCATCTGGGCCAGCGTCTCCAGCAGGGCGTCGAAGACCCCGGTCTCGACCCAGCACCGGTCGCGCCGGAAGACACTGTTCCACTTGCCATAATCGTCCGGCAGCAGACGCCACTGCGCCCCTGACCGCGCCATCCACATCATGCCCTCGAAATAGCGCCGGTTGTCATCCGCCGGACGGCATCCGCGACCATGTTCGGGTGGCAGCAACGGCCCGATCAGCGCCCACTCTTCGTCCGATACCCCGATCCGCTCGCCCAACGCCGCCTCCAAAAGACAGCCTTGAATCAACCAACGCGCCTCACGTCAAGCTTTGTCCACGACGCCTAGGCGGTGTGGACGGATTTGATGAGGATGAATGAGAAGGCGAGCGCGACGATTGCGGCGAAGCCGCGCTCTGTCTTCTCGCAGCGCAGGGCGACGCGCTTGAAACGCTTGAGCTTTCCGAAGCACTGCTCGATGCGGGCCCGGCCCTTGTAGAGCGCCTTCGGGAAGAAGGCGGGACGATCCTTCGCGTTGGATTTGAACGGGATGGCGGGCGCGATGCCGCGCGCTCGGGCCAGCGCCCGGTTGGCCTTGGCGTCATAGCCCTTGTCGGCGAGCGCCGCGCGGGGCTTCACATCGGGACCAAGATCCAGCAGCAGCTTGAACAGCGGGCTGTCGCCGGCCTCGCCGCCGGTCAGGTGGAAGGCGATCGGGTGGCCCTCGAAGTCACTCTTGAGGTGGATCTTAGTGGAGAAGCCGCCGCGTGAGCGCCCGAGGGCGTGGCCTTGCTGCCCCCTTTTGCCCCGGCGGCGGAGACGTGGGCACGCACCACGGTGGAATCGAACATCTGAACCAGATGCGCGGTGCGGCTGAGCGAAGCCAGCGTTTCGAAGAACAGCTCGAACACGCCGGCCTGGCGCAGCCGCCAGAACCGTTTCCAGACGCTGTTCCAGGACCCGAACTCCGCCGGCAGCGCCCGCCAGGAGATGTTGTGCACGGTGAAATAGTGCATGGCTTCGAGGAACTTGCGGTCGTCTCGCCCCTTGTCGCCCCGCCGCGAGCGGCAGGCGTGGAACACATCCAGCGCCACCGCCCAATCCTCGTCCGTCATCCGCGTCAGCATGGTCGACCTCGCCAAAAGCCGACCCTCTATGAATCACCGAAACAGCCGGAAGGGAATCCCCCCGCTTCGACCCCGCCAAATCCGTCCACACCGCCTAAGTCATGCTTTTCGGCATTTGGAGTCCGAACTCCCATACCAGCAGCGCCCGATCTGGGGCGTGTGGAGTCAGATTTCGGGTCTGCACGACAAAGAGTCGATCGCTCGTCCACCCAGCAAGGTCCATGACCGCTTCCAGGTCGGAGGCCGTCGCGACTGTGTCGAACACCGAGATCGGGGGAAGCGGGACGGAATGACCCGGTAGGACGGCTCCGGAGTGTCCGAGAATCTGTAGGTCACGACCAGGCGATGTCCTCATCCCGATAGGGTTCGAAGTTCTCGTCCACCTGATTGGGTTCCATGTAGGGGCCGTCGGAGGCGGCATCCAGGAAGCGCCGGATCGTCAGAAGAGCGTCCTGCGTTCCGCTCGCCATCACCTCGAGAGGGGTTCTGCCGCCGAAGACCAATGCCTGATGGGGGCCGCGAAGCCACGCGATGCCCTGGACTTCGGTTTCATGGAGAATGCGCAGGGCCGACCAGATGCCCAGGACCGCGGAAATGCGCACCAAGGTGTCGAAGCCGAGCGTGAGGTCCCGGTGCTGCTGCACCGCCTTGACCCAATTGTAATAGGTCGAACGCGATGGGCTGCCGAGAATGCGCAGGCGTTGTTCCTCGGTGAGGTCCCAGAGGTTGGCGAGCGCAACGAACGTGCGCAGGCCGGGTCCACTCACCTGGCGACGCTTGGCGGGCGTGAAAATCTCATCCCCAACGATCTGCGGTCCGGATGGAACGGGCCTTCGGGCCTCAACCTTGGGCATCTCGGCCTCCATGTCCGACTTCAGACATAGTCCAAATCGGAATCATGGCAATGAGGCCCGGTTCCAATGACAGAGTAAATCTCCTCGTCCCGAGAGCTCGCTCGTCATGAGAAAGGGGCCGACGCTTTCGCGACGGCCCCTCTCTCATTCGTTCGTCGGCAGCCCCGATCTATGGCTGGCATCGAGCCGAACTATGGCCCGGATTTGCCAAACTTTGGGTGCCACGACAACGACAAATTGTCGCGTCTGGGCCGATTTCACCCTCGTGAATCCGGCAATCAGAATCGTAGGATGGTATCGTCAATCTCCGAGTCTCACCCAAATCACTGCGCCGGGACGGTGCACGTACAATCTGGGCGTCGCGAACCGTTGGGGTTCCCGAAGCACCCAAGCGAAGACTGACGAATAGGGCAGACGTTCCGCCTGCCAATCGATCTGGATCTGATGCCGATCGACGGTCCTTGACAGAATCTCGCGATCGACTGGGCCAACGACATCCACGAGGTCGACCGCGCCAATGACCTTGCCGCTGCCCGATGCGATCAGTCCGATGCGGCCTCGAATGGTCGTGCGGTTGCCTCGAAGCTCCCACGTTTTCCCGCCGTCGAGAATGAGGGAGATCCAGGGCTCGCGGACAATGAGTCCTCGCGAGATGGACTGCCCCGATACTGATTCCATGTTACACGCGGCCCCTAAATGGATCTTCACCGATACAAGGCGTTTGTGGCATATATTCCGCTCAGCGCGACGACGTGAGTTCGGGGCAAGATGGCAAACAGCATGGCGCTCTGGTACGAGCGCTGGAGAACGACCGCCTCCGACGGATCCGCGGCCGAGGTGGAGGTCCACCTGAACCTCTGGCGCCACATCGGCAAGCGCAGCCTGGAATCGAACTTCCTGGACGTCGGCCTGCTCCTATCCAACACCTACGAGATCGGAAGGATTCATCTCTTCCTGCCGACGCAAGTAACGAAGGACTCAGTAAGGGACCTCAGCAAGCAATTGTGCGACGACACCTTGCTGAGCGCCGTATTCAATGACGTTATCAAGGTTGGGAACGTCTACGAGCATGGCGGATACGCCACGACGCGGCGGGCAACACACTATCTCACCTTCCATTCAGCAACCCCAGGCCAAGACTTCGTGCTGACGGATGTGCGCGAGAGGGGCGATAACCTGGGGACATCGCTTGAGTTCAGCAGCGAATTCTGCCGGAAATTGCACGAGCCCGGGGAGCATTACGTGAGGCTCCGCTTCGATTTGGACGAGAGCGGGGCCAAGGACTTCAGCATCAAGCGGGAGGGATGGGGCGACTTCATTACCTCCTCCGTCCTCAGCGAGGAATTCACGGAGCTGCGTTTCAACGAGGTGCGAAACCTTCCGTTCAAGATCGCGCAGCGGATGGGAGGGGGCGACGCCCATGCCTTCAATGTCACGTCCGCACATTGCTTCCTAATCCGCGATACGAGCTTCGAGCTCGTCGCATCGCATGCCTCGATGCACAAGATGCGTCGCATGGAGGAAAACCTTTGGAGCGGGTATCTGCCTCCGTCGCTTCCCCAAAGCGACCTGAGGAAGATGATCGTCTACCATTGGCGTAGCACAAGCGGTGCTGGAAGCTCGGGAATCGAAAGCTTCGTGGCTTTGGCGCGATTCCGCCGACTACGTGAGCCGATCATCTGGTACGTAGCCGGGATCGTCCTCCTGGGCGGCCTCGGAAGTGGCTTCGAGGGATTTTTGGCGAACTGTTTCGCCAATCAAGGCTCCTGGATGAACGGCGATGCATGGGCCTTCCTCGTCCTCGCGTGTATTCTTGTCGTCCTTCTGTCCATCCCGTGGGGCTTCCGGCGGTGCCACCGACTGATCGGCATCGCGCGCCAAGAGCGCCGGCGGGAATGACATTTTCATTCCCTTGGTGTAGTCTTTCGGCATGGAAATGATGGTGCCCGGATCGAATCTTATAGCCCCCGTCGCGACGGGGACGAATTCGTTCGTCTCAATGGCGACTGTTCACGAGCGTATCGTCCATCTGTCCGCTTATTATCCCGCGTTCGATAATTGGTTCTGGGGCTTGGTCGTTCCAGGCACATTTAACGGGACGCGCCTTGTTCACACGGTTATCCGCGACGGGCGGATCGTGGGCGTACTCATTGCCAAGCTTGAAGCATGCGAGCGAAAGATTTGCACCGTGTGGGTTGATGACGCCTACAAGGGAACGGGAATGGGAGTGCGGCTCATTCGTCATGGCTGCGATTGGCTCGGGACATCGCGTCCCCTCGCGACCGTCCCCGAGGAACGGATGCCCGAATTCGCGGCGGTTTTGTCGAGGCTTGGCTTCGAGCTCACCGAGTGTCTCGATTCTTTCTATCGAACCGGCAAGAAAGAGTTGGTCTTTAACGGGCACCTGACGGGGCCGCGCCACTGAACTCATCCATGATGCTCAGCAAGGATGGGACATCACCGCTTTCGATGATTGTGAATGGAACGCGGGTGAACTCTGCCCATGCGCGGGATTCTCGTTTTTCGAAGTCTTGAAGGGAAACAATACCCTCTTCCGTGTCGTTCTTTCCTTTACCTCTTCGGCGCACGACGAGCTCCGAGGGCAAGGCCTCGATCATGAGGATGGCAGTGATAGGCAACTCGGATCCGAGCTCCCGCCACGTTGCAAGCGGTCCATCGACCGTCTCGATCATTGCGTGTCCATCGAAAATCAGCTTGCCAGAGTGCAGGAGATAGTAGCGAAGGAGTTCGTCCCTCAGCACGATTTGGTTTTCGTGCATCTCTTCCGGGGACAAGTTGCGCACGGGCTGGCCAACCTCCTGAAGAAGAGCACTGGCGCGAACATAACCGAAGTCCGGCCTGAGCTGTCGCGCTCGTTGAATTGTGTAGGTCTTTCCTACCCCAGAAATGCCGGTGACGAAGAACAAATCCTACCATCCATCGCGTGTCGAACGCCGGTAGACGTCCTTCTCGTCAACATACCCCCATGCCTGAAAATTTGATATCGGGATGGCACTCCCTGCTCCATTCGGCTCGAACTTGTTCGGCTCCGGCCAACTGCTTGAGGTGAACGTGCCGCTGGGTTCCCTCGACGTTCCCCAACGAGGCAATACCGCAGCGTCAGAGCCAGCCACTTTCTAAGCTAAACAAGCAACCCTTCGCCGAGAGATTATCAAGAAAGAAAATAAGGGCTGACGACGCATAGAAACGTCTTCAGCCCTCGATTTTCTAAACCTGCGCCAACCTTTGGCTCTCAACGAGGCGCACTATGGGTGGATTCTGACCATCCTTTGGTGACGTCTACATCTCCTCGTCCCGAGAGCTCGCTCGTCATGAAACAGGGGCCGATGCTTTCGCAACGGCCCCTTTCTCATTCGTTCGTCGGCAGCGCCAATCTATGGCTGGCATCGAGCCGAACTATGGCCCGGATTTGCCAAACTTTGGGTGCCACCACACTTTGGGTTCCACGACACCACGGTCTCGGTCGTGTCGCCGCAGATCGCACACTTCTTTCAAACGCCGCTCCGTACCAGCCTAACCCCCCGGAATTTGGGGGTGAGCGAACTTTGAATGACGTTCGAGCGAACTTTCGCGTCGTAGAGCGAGATTGAATGACGCGTCAGGCTCACAACAGGAGCAGCGTCCCCTCAGCTGCACCCTGTCGTTGCGCCGCAGGTGTCGCACTTCAGGCAGGTGCCGTTGCGGACCAGCGTGAAGTTCATGCACTCCGGGCAGGCCTCGCCCTCGTAGCCCTTGGCGCGGGCTTCGGCGCGAGCCTCGGCCTTGCGGGCCGAGGTGCTCCAGGAGAGAGTCGTCTCCAGCCCGGCCTCGGCCGCGGCCGGTTCCTCGTGGACCTCGACCTCGGGCGCCTTCAGCTCCGAAGCCTCGGGCTTCAGGGCGGTGGCGCCCTCGGTGCGGGCGCGCAGCACGGTCACGTTGTCGCCCGCGGCCCGCGGCTCGGGGCCGGGCGCGGGCTGGGCGGTGGCGAGCAGGTTCACCGTCTTGCCGCGCACCAGGCCCTTGGAGACGATGCGCGCCGCCGGATTGGTGGGCGCCTTGCCCTCGTCCGCGCCCTTGCCCAGAGCGTCGAAGCCGGTGTCGTGGGGGTCCACGTGGCCGAGGTCGTTGCGGGCGAGGTAGGACACCGCCAGCTCGCGGAACACGTAGTCCAGGATCGAGGTGGCGTACTTGATGGTGTCGTTGCCCTGCACCGGGCCCGCGGGCTCGAAGCGGGTGAAGGTGAAGGCGTCCACGTATTCATCCAGCGGCACGCCGTATTGCAGGCCGAGGGAGATGGCGATGGCGAAGTTGTTCAGGAGCGAGCGGAGCGCCGCGCCCTCCTTGTGCATGTCGATGAAGATCTCGCCGAGGCGGCCATCGTCGTATTCGCCCGTGCGCAGATAGACCTTGTGGCCGCCCACCAGCGCCTTCTGCGTATAGCCCTTGCGGCGATCGGGCATCTTCTCGCGTTCGCGCACGCGATGCTCGACGATGCGCTCCACCACCCGCTCGACGATCTTCTCGGTGACGGCGGCGGCCCGCGCCGCGGCCGGCTGGGCCATCAGCGCGTCCACCGCGTCCTCTTCGTCCTCGTCGTCCGCCACCAGCTGGGCGTTGAGGGGCTGGGAGAGCTTGGAGCCGTCGCGGTAGAGCGCGTTGGCCTTCAGCGCGAGCCGCCAGGAGAGCAGGTAGGCGGCCTTGCAATCCTCCACGCTCGCCTCATTGGGCATGTTGATGGTCTTGGAGATGGCGCCGGAGATGAAGGGCTGGGCCGCCGCCATCATCCGGATGTGGCTTTCCACCGAAAGGTAGCGCTTGCCGAGCCGGCCGCATGGGGAGGCGCAATCGAACACGGCCAGGTGCTGGGCCTTCAGGTGCGGCGCGCCCTCGAGGGTCATGGCGCCGCACACATGGATGTTCGCCGCCTCGATGTCGGCCTTCGAGAAGCCGAGGAAGGCGAGCAGGTCGAACTTGGGATCGGCGAGCTGGGCCGCCGGCACCTTCAGGGCGTCCTTCAGGAATTCCTCCCCGAAGGTCCAGCGGTTGAAGGCGAACTTGATGTCGAAGGCGGTCTTCACCGCCGCTTCCGCCTTCGCGATGGCGGCGTCGGTGAAGCCCTTGGCGCGCAGGGTCGAGTGGTTGATGGCCGGCGCCTGGGCGAGCGAGCCGTGGCCCACCGCATAGGCCTCGATCTCGGCGATCTCCGCCTCGCCGTAGCCGAGCGCGCGCAGGGCATCGGGCACCGCGCGGTTGATGATCTTGAAGTAGCCGCCGCCGGCCAGCTTCTTGAACTTCACGAGCGCGAAGTCGGGCTCGATGCCGGTGGTGTCGCAGTCCATCACCAGGCCGATGGTGCCGGTGGGGGCGATGACCGAGACCTGGGCGTTGCGGAAGCCGTGGCGCTCGCCCAGCTCCAGGGCCTTGTCCCAGGCCGCGGCGGCATGCACCACCAGCCGCGCGTCCGGGCAGGCGGCGCGGTCGAGGGGAACGGGGGCCACGGAAAGGTTCTCATAGCCCTCCGCCTCGCCATAGGCGGCGCGGCGGTGGTTGCGGATCACCCGCAGCATGGCGCCCTCGTTGGCGCTGTAGGCGGGGAACGGCCCCAGCTCGCGCGCCATCTCGGCGGAGGTGGCGTAGCACACGCCGGTCATGATGGCGGTGAGCGCGCCGCAGATGGCGCGGCCCTCGGCGGAATCATAGGGAATGCCGCCCGACATGAGCAGGCCGCCGATGTTCGCGTAGCCAAGGCCGAGGGTGCGGTATTCGTAGGAGAGCTCGGCGATGCGGCGCGAGGGGAACTGCGCCATCAGCACCGAGATTTCAAGCACGATGGTCCACAGCCGCACCGCATGCTCGTAGCTCGCCACGTCGAACTGCTTCGCGGCGTCGCGGAACTGCAGCAGGTTCAGCGAGGCGAGGTTGCAGGCCGTGTCGTCCAGGAACATGTATTCCGAGCACGGATTGGAGGCGCGGATGTCGCCGCCCGCCGGGCAGGTGTGCCAGTCGTTGATGGTGGTGTGGAACTGGATGCCGGGGTCGGCGCAGTGCCACGCGGCGCCGCCGATCTTCTCCCACAGCTCGCGCGCCTTGATGGTCTTGGCCACCTTGCCGTCGGTGCGGCGGATGAGGTTCCAGTCGGCGTCCTCCTCCACCGCGCGCAGGAAGGCATCGGTCACGCGCACGGAATTGTTGGAATTCTGGCCGGCGACCGTGAGATAGGCCTCGCCGTCCCAGTCCGTGTCGTAGATGGCGATGTCGATGTCCTTGTAGCCCTGGCGGGCATACTGGATCACCCGGCGGATGGCGGCATCGGCGACCGCCGCCTTGCGGGCGGCCTTGATCTCGCGCTTGAGCGCCGGGTTCTGCTCCGGGTCGAAGCAGCTGTCACCCTGGCCCTCGCAGTTCACGCACGCCTTCAGGATGGCCTTGAGGTGCCTGGCGTTGAGCTTGGAGCCGGTGACGAGCGCCGCCACCTTCTGCTCCTCGATCACCTTCCAGTCCACATAGGCCTCGATGTCCGGATGGTCGGCGTCCACCACCACCATCTTGGCGGCGCGGCGCGTGGTGCCGCCGGACTTGATGGCGCCCGCCGCGCGGTCGCCGATCTTCAGGAAGCTCATGAGGCCGGAGGAGCGGCCGCCGCCGGACAGGCGCTCGCCCTCCCCGCGCAGCGAGGAGAAATTGGTGCCGGTGCCGGAGCCGTACTTGAACAGGCGCGCCTCGCGCACCCACAGGTCCATGATGCCGCCCTCGTTCACGAGGTCGTCGCCCACGGACTGGATGAAGCAGGCGTGGGGCTGCGGGTGCTCGTAGGCGGAGGTGGAGGCCTGCGCCTCGCCCGTCACATGGTCCACGTAGAAGTGGCCCTGGCCCGGCCCGTCGATGCCGTAGGCCCAGTTCAGGCCGGTGTTGAACCACTGGGGCGAGTTGGGTGCCGCCATCTGCATGGCGAGCATGTAGCGCAGCTCGTCGAAGAAGGCCTGGGCATCCGCCTCGGTATCGAAGTAGCGGCCCTTCCAGCCCCAATAGGCCCAGGTGCCGGCCAGGCGGTCGAACACCTGCTTGGCCGAGGTCTCGCCCACGAGCCGCTCCTTCTCGGGCAGCGCCGCGAGGGCGGCCTCGTCGGGGGCGGAGCGCCACAGGAAGGCGGGAACGGTGTTCTCCTCCACCTTCCGCAGGCGGGCGGGCACGCCGGCCTTGCGGAAATACTTCTGGGCGAGGATGTCGCTCGCCACCTGGGAGAATTGCGCGGGAACCTCGATTCCCTCCTGGCGGAACACCACGGAGCCGTCGGGGTTGCGGATCTCGCTCACGGTCTCGCGGAACGGGATGTCCGCGTAAGGGGAACGACCCTCCTGCGTGTAGCGACGTTCAACGCGCATGACCGGTGCTCCTTCCGATCGGCCCAGCCGGGGCCGCATATCATAGCAGCTAAATGTAGCAGGCGTGACTCGCCCTCGGGCCCGGCGCGCGCACGCCGGGACGGACCTTCGCCTGCATGTCTGAGAAACACGCCGAACCCACCCGCCGGTCCCATGACCGAAAGGAACGCCCGCCGCTGAGGAGACGGACGCTAGGCCGAGTCTGGCGCCCGCGTCAAACGCCCTTTGACCGCCATTTGGGTGTTTCGCCGCCTCATCTCTACTAAATATAGTAGCTGGCCATTCGTTAATAAAGCCCTAAGACGCCAGCGCTGGAGCGGGTTTCGTCCCTGTCGGGGGGTGCCGCGACACACCCCGCCCGCCTTCGAGCGTCGTCACCGTCATCCACAGGTCACACGGGACAGGCGGCGCAGGCGCGCCTGGGGCCCCCGCTGGCGGGCCACAACATATGGTAGGCGGGGATACCGCACGCAGCACCGGCACGGCACGCGACGCACGGACGCGGCGCGTGAAGACGGCGCCACGCCCCCCGGCGCGGCCGCGGAAACCGACGGTCAGGAAAGGTGGTGGATCAGACCAAAGCGGCGCCGGCCGGCGTCTCGTGGGCGGGATGCTCCATCGCCGCCGCCAGCGCCGGTTCCGGGAAGACGGAACCGCCGAGCACCACGTCGAGGCCGTGCGCCGCGAGCACGGGCGTCGTCAGAACATGAGCGCGCATGGCCTCGCCCGCCTCGGCGCGCTCCCCACGCAGGATGGCGGTGAGAACCCGGTCGTGCTCCGCATAGGACTGGGCGAGGCGCTCCAGGCCGCGATATTTGTCCTTCAGGAAAGGGCGGAGCTTGGCTCGGGTGCTCGCGGCCAGCTCGGCCAGGTAGTCGTTGTGGCTGCCTTTGTTGACGGCGGCATGGAAGCGCTCGTCCAGGCAGTCGTAAAGCGCCTCGTCGCCGGCGTGGATGGCGGCGGCGAGCTCCGCATGCAGGCGCTCCAGGGCGGCGCGTTCCGGCGCCGTCATGTGCGCAGCGGCCTGGGCCGCGCACATGCACTCAAGCTCGCCCATCACCTCGAACATGCCCCTCAGCCGGTCCATGGAAGGGCGGGCCACCAGGGCGCTGCGGTGGGGGCGTGCCTCCACGAGGCCGGAAGCCGCGAGATCACGGATGGCCTCGCGCACGGGCGTGCGGGAGACCCCGTAGCGCTTGGCGATCTCCACCTCCTCCAGCGGCGTGCCGGGCGCGAGGCGGCCGCTGGTGATCTCTTCCGCGATCTGCAGCCGCAATTCCTCCGTGCGCGTCACGGCGCGCACGGGAGATGAGCGGCGGCGGGCGCGGCCGGAGGCGGCGGCATTTTCGGAATCGGCGTTCCACATGGCACGCAGAAGCTAATGCAACTGCAGGCCGCCCCGGAATCCGGGATAGTGCGTATCCCGTGCAGCGTATGACGCAGCGTCAGGGCTGCTCCGGAAGCGGGCCGCCCGCGCTCTCCGGGTTTCGGGCGGCCTCCTCGGCCTTGTGCGCGGCCATCAGCCGCCGGTAGCGCAGGGTGGAAACCGGCAGCAGCGCCAGATACAGCAGCGAGCAGGCCGAGAGCACGATCCACGGATAGCTCGCCAGCAGCGCGAAGTAGAGCGCCACCAGCACGAACAGCGGCAGCACCATGTCGCGCCGGATGCGCCGGCCGATGGTCTTGCCCGACCACGCCGGCACCTTGGAGATCATGAGGAAGCCGATGGCGAGGCAGTAGATGAGCGCGATCGGCGCGGAAACCCCGCCATGCGGCACGCCGATGAGCTCCAGATAGACCGGCAGCAGCACCGTGATGGCGCCCGCCGGCGCCGGGATGCCGGTGAAGAAGTCCGCCGCGAAGGCGGGCTTGTCTGGGTCGTCCAGCATCACGTTGAAGCGGGCGAGGCGCAGCGCCGCGCAGATAGCGTAGATGAGCGCGGCGATCCAGCCGAAGGAGCCGGCCTCGTTCAGGCCCCAGAAATAGAGGATCAGCGCCGGCACGCAGCCGAAGTTCACGAAATCGGCGAGGCTGTCGAGCTCGGCCCCGAAGCGCGAGGTGCCCTTCAGCGCGCGGGCGAGGCGGCCGTCGATGCCGTCCAGCAGCGCCGCGAACACGATGGCGGCGAGCGCAAGCTCAATGCGCGATTCGATGGCGAGCCGCACCGCCGTGAGGCCGGAGCACAAGGCGAGCAGAGTCACCAGATTGGGAATGAGCACCCGCACCGGAATCTTGCCGATGCGCCCGAAGCGCGGGCGCAGCCGGCCTTCCGGATCGAACGGGGGAAAGGGCGCGTCCATCAGCTCACCCGATAGGCGGTCTCGCGCGGCATGGGCGCCGCGAGATCGCAGATGACGGTTTCGCCGGCGGTGGCGAGCTGACCTTCCGCCACCTGCACCCTGGTGCCGCGCGGCAGGTAGATGTCCACCCGCGAGCCGAAGCGGATGAGGCCGAAGCGCTCGCCGGCGCCGATCTCCTCCCCCTCGCGCACGAAGCACACGATGCGCCGCGCCACGAGCCCCGCGATCTGCACCACGCCCACCTGGATGCTGTCGCCGAGCCCGGTGGCGGCATCGATGACGAGCCCGTTGCGCTCGTTGTCCTCGCTCGCCTTGTCGAGGTCGGCGTTGAGGAAGATGCCGGGCTTGTAGGCCACGCGGGCCACCCGGCCCGAGATTGGCGCCCGGTTCACGTGCACGTTGAACACGTTCATGAAGATGGAGACCCGCAGCAGCGGCTCGTCGGAAAGGTCCAGCTCGCGCGGGGGCTTGGCGAGGCCGACGAAGGACACCTGGCCATCCGCGGGCGCGACGATGAGCCCCTCACGCACTGGCGTGACGCGCGGCGGATCACGGAAGAACAAAGCGGTCCAGATGGCGAGCCCCACCCCGATCATGCCGAGGAAGGTGTTCAGCGACAAAAGCAGCAGGGCGATCACCACCGCGATGGCGATGAACGGGTAGCCTTCGCGGTGAATGGGCACCAGCGACTTGCGAATGGTGGCGACGAGGGACAAGGGGGCCTCCGAAGGACACCGCGCCGGGTGCTGGCACGCGAGCGCAGAGGTAGAGAGCGCGAGGCTCCGCGTCAAATGATGATGGCGCGCCCCTCGTCGGCCCCGAAGAGGGCCGCAGCATGGCGGCGCCGGCTTTTCACGAAGCGTTGCCGGATCACGATTCGCGGCGGCCCCGCTCAGGGGCGGAACAGCACCCCGCCGGTCATGGGCCACGGCGCGCCGGTGGTGGTGGGAAAGGTGAGCGCCAGCCCCAGCGCCGCCCGCGCCGCCAGGAAGCCGAAGGCGTGGGCCTCCAGCGCATCGGCCGACCAGCCCACCGCCTCGGCGGCCGCGACCTCCACCCCGAGCCGCGCCGCCAGCATGGCGAGCAGCGTGGGGTTGCGCGCGCCGCCGCCGGCCACGATCCAGCGCCGGGGCGGCGCCGGCAGCAGCGGCACCACCGCCGCGATGCTGGCCGCCGTCAGCGCCGTGAGGGTCGCGGCGCCGTCCTCCAGGCTCAGGGCGGCGAGCCCCATGCGGGCCGCCGCATGCTCCCGGAAGGCGTTGCGGTCCAGAGATTTGGGCGGCGCCTCGCGGAAGAAGGGATGGTCCAGCACGGCGACCACCGCCGCCTCGTCCACCCGCCCGCGCGCGGCGGCGGCGCCATCGGCGTCGAAGGGGCGGCCGGTACGGGACATCATGAAATCATCCAGGAGGGCGTTGCCGGGCCCGGTGTCGCAGGCGATGGGCGGCGCCGCGCCGTCGATCACCGTGACGTTCGCCACCCCGCCCACGTTCAGCACCGCGAGCGGGCGCGGCCCGCCGACGCCGGCGGCGAGGGCCGCATGGAACACGGGCACCAGCGGCGCCCCCTGGCCGCCCGCCGCCACGTCGGCGGCGCGGAAATCCGCCACCACCGGCACGCCGAGGGACGCCGCGAGCCGCGCCCCCTCCCCGATCTGCACGGTCAGCCGCGCATCCGGCCGGTGGAGCACCGTCTGGCCGTGGAAGCCCACGAGGTCGATATCGCCGGCCGAAAGGCGCAGCGGCACCAGCAGCGCGCGCACCGCCGCGGCATGGAGATCGGTGATGCGCCGCTCGGCCCGCGCCAGCGCGCCCGGCCGGTCGGTGCGGGCGTTGACGCCCCGTGCGTCGGCCATGGCCTGTTCCAGCAGGGCGCGGGTCTCGGGGTCGTAGGGCACGGTCAGCGACGGCCCGAGCCAGGAGACGCTCTCTCCGTCGGTGTCGATGAGGGCGGCGTCGATGCCGTCCATGGAAGTACCGCTCATCAGCCCGACGACGCGCATGCCCTGCTTCCTCTCCCGCTTCCGCGCCGGGGGCGTACCACGGGGGTGCCCTCCCCCATGCAATCCGGCGCCGGACCTGATACACCACGCTTCCTTTCCGCGCGCGTAACGCGCCTCCAACCGACTGATCGCGATGACCACCTTCCGTTCCGATTTCCTGCGCACGCTCGACGAGCGCGGCTACATCCACCAGTGCTCGGACCTCGAGCGCCTCGATGCCAAGGCCGCGGAAGGGCCCATCACCGCCTATATCGGCTTCGACGCCACCGCTTCCAGCCTGCATGCGGGGCACCTGCTCTCCATCATGATGCTGCGCACCCTGCAGCGCACGGGGCACAACCCCATCGCCCTCATGGGCGGGGGCACCACCAAGATCGGCGACCCCTCCGGCAAGGACGAGGCGCGCAGGATGCTCACCGATGAGCAGATCAACGCGAACATCGCCTCGATCCGCAAGGTGTTCGCCCGCTTCCTCGATTTCGAGGCGGGCGCCAGAATGGCCAACAACGCGGACTGGCTGGACGAGCTGAAGTACATCCCCCTGCTGCGGGAGGTGGGGCCGCACTTCACCATCAACCGCATGCTCACGTTCGATTCGGTGAAGCTGCGCCTGGAGCGCGAGCAGCCGCTCACCTTCCTCGAATTCAACTACATGATCCTGCAGGCCTATGACTTCGTGGAGCTGTCCAAGCGCCACGGCTGCATCCTGCAGATGGGCGGCTCCGACCAGTGGGGCAACATCGTCAACGGCATGGAGCTGGGCCGGCGCATGCGCGGAGCGGAGCTGTTCGCGCTCACCACGCCGCTGCTCACCACCTCCTCCGGCGCCAAGATGGGCAAGACCGCCGGCGGCGCCGTGTGGCTCGATGCCGAGCTGCTCTCGCCTTACGAATACTGGCAGTACTGGCGCAATGCCGGCGACGCGGACGTGGAGCGCTTCCTGAAGCTGTTCACCGAGCTGCCGCTGGACGAGATCGCCCGCCTCGCCGCCCTGAAGGACCAGGAGATCAACCTCGCCAAGGAGGTGCTGGCCACCGAGGCGACCGCCCTGCTGCATGGCCGCATCGCCGCCGAGCAGGCGCGGGAGACGGCGCGCGCCACCTTCGAGGAGGGCGCGCTGGCGGTGAACCTGCCCACGGTGGAGGTGCCCGCCGCCCAGCTCGAAGCCGGCCTGGGCGTGGCCAACGCGTTCGTGACGGCGGGGCTCGTCGCCTCCACGAGCGAGGCGCGCCGGCAGATCAAGGGCGGCGGGTTGAAGGTGAACGACGCGGCCGTGAACGACGAGAAGGCGACCCTCACCCCGGCGGCGCTCACCGCAGAAGGCGTCATCAAGCTCTCCCTCGGCAAGAAGAAGCACGTGCTGCTGAAGCCGGTGTGAGGAGGCTGCCGCCGGCCTCCGCCAGGGCCGGCGGTGATGCCGCGCTGCAACAGTTCCGCCGCATAAGGGATTGCGGCGGAAGCCGCGCGGAAGCGGGGCATTGACGTGCCGACAACCCCTCGCCTAGGTTGCCTCCTGACGGTATTCCTCCCAGAGGAATGAAAAGGGAATGCGGTGCGGGCGCAAGGCGCTCCATTCCGCAGCTGCCCCCGCAACTGTAAGCGGCGAGCCCTTCGCCAAACGCCACTGGGCACTCGGGGCCTGGGAAGGCGGCGAAGGGCGGCGACCCGCGAGCCAGGAGACCTGCCGTCGATCCGTGGTCACACGCGGGCTCATCGGGCGGGGTGTTCCGGTGGCGGGCTGGTTCGCGGCGCGCGGCTTCAGGGCTGCGCGGTGCTCGGGCCCTCGTTCGCGGTGACGTGCCACTGGCGTCCCGCCCGAGGTCCGAATGTCCGTCGTCCCGCCTTCAGCCATCGCCTTTTCCGGCGGCCTGCGCCGCATCGCCCCGCTCTCCTTCTCCGCGAGCCTCGTCGCCCTCCTGGCCGCGACGCCGGCGCTCGCCCAGTCGGCGGGCGGCGTCCAGGCCGACGGCGGCCAGATCGACCTGCCGGACGTGGTGGTGAGCGCCACCACCATTCCCACGCCCGCGAACGAGGTGGCGAGCTCGGTCACCGTCATCACCCGCCAGGAGCTGGACGAGACCCAGCGCCGCGACGTGCCGGACGCGCTTCAATCGGTGCCCGGCCTCAATGTGGTGCAGACCGGCGGTCCCGGCGGCACCACCTCGGTCTTCATGCGTGGCACGAATTCCAACCAGACCAAGATCCTGCTCGACGGCATCGATCTCGGCGACCCCTCCAGCGCCAATGGGGCATTCGACCTCGGCACCTTGTATACCAACGACTTCGCCCGCATGGAGGTGCTGCGCGGCCCGCAGAGCGGCCTCTACGGCTCGGACGCCATCGGCGGCGTCATCTCCATGACCACCGAGCGCGGCTCGGGCCCGGCCAAGGCCGCCGGATACCTGGAGGCGGGCGCCCTCGGCACCTTCAACCAGGTCGGGAGCCTCACCGGCGGCTACAACAACAATATCGGCTACGCCTTCAATGTCGGCCACTTCGCCTCAACCGCGATCCCGGTGACGCCGCAGAACATCCTGCTCCCCGGCGAGGTGGCGAACAACAACAACTCCGACAACTGGACCTATTCCGGCCGCCTCGACGCCGACATCAACGACGCCTTTTCGGTGAACCTCGTCGCCCGCTACATCCAGACCCAGCTTGCCTACACCTCGGACCTCTACAACTCCTCGACCTACACCGGCTATCCCGCGCCGCTGCAGGACACGGGCTACGGCAAGTTCTTCATCGGCAAGGCGGAAGGGCAGTGGAAGGCGCTCGACGACAAGCTGGTGAGCACCTTCGGCGTCTCCGCCACCGACTACACCCGCGACAATGCCAGCCCCTACCCGAACAACGTGAGCGCCTATGACGGCGACCGCCAGACCTATTACCTGCGCTCCAACTACACCTTCATGCCCGGCCAGAGCATCCTCCTGGGCGTGGAGCGCTACAACGAGAGCATGACCAGCGAGAGCACGTGGTCGAGCATGGACGCCAGCACCGGCGACACCGCCGGCTACGCCCAGCTCCAGTCCACGCTGCTCGAGCGCCTCTTCCTCGCCGCCAACGTGCGCTACGACAGCAACGACGATTTCGGCGACCACACCACCTGGCGCCTCGCCCCCGCGCTGCGGTTCCCCGAGACCGGCACCAAGCTGAAGGTCACCTACGGCACCGGCTTCAAGGCGCCCACCCTTTACCAGCTCTATGCCCCCTCCGGCGGCAACCCCAACCTTCAGCCGGAAGAAAGCACCGGCTGGGATGCCGGCTTCGAGCAGGCCCTGTGGCAGGATCGCGTCAGCTTCGGCGCCACCTATTTCAGCAACGACATCACGAACCTGATCAATTCAGTCCAGGTTTCGACCTATGTCTGGAGCAACTCCAACATCGCCAGCGTCACCACGGACGGCTGGGAAGCCTTCGTCGCCGTGAAGGTCACCGACAATCTCTCCGTGCGCGCGGACTACACTTATACCGACGCCGTCGGCCACCCCGAGGACGGGGTTTCGCCCGGCTCCTGCGCCCCCACCGGCATCGATACCTGCACGCCCCTGCGCCGCCCGAAGAACAAGGTGTCGCTGGCGGTCAACTGGCAGCCGGTGGAGCCGCTCACCCTCTCCGCCACCCTGGTGTATCTCTCCGACTGGTGGGACATCGACCGCACCACCTATGCCTTCGTGGAGCAGCCCGGCTACACCATCTTCAACGTGGCGGCGAACTACACCGTCAACCAGAACGTCAAGATCTTCGGGCGCATCGACAACCTGTTCGATGAGACCTACGAAAACCCCAACGGCTATCTGGCCCCCGGCATGTCCGCCTATGCCGGCCTGAAGCTCACCTACTGAGGACTCCGGACAGTGCAGCGCGCCTCTCCCCCTCCCCGTTCCGCCGCCGGCCCGGCCGGCCGGGGGTGGGCGCGCCGCATCCTGACGGCGGCGGTGGTCGGCGCCGCCGTGCTCGCTCCGGCGCGCGCCGCGCCGGCGTGGGCGGCCGGGCCGGAGCCCGCCGCCCCACCCCGCCGCATCGTCTCGCTGAACCTCTGCGCCGACGAGCTGGCGCTGCGCCTCGCGCCCAGGGGCAGCGTCATCTCCGTCACCAGCCTCGCGGCCGATCCGGTCAGCTCCACGGTGACGGATCTCGCCGCCGGCATCCCCGCCAACCGGGGCCTCGCGGAGGAGGTGGTGCCGCTGGCACCCGACCTCGTGCTCGCCGGCGCCTTCACCACCCGCAGCACCGTGGCGCTGCTGCAGCGCTTCGGCATTCCGGTGATGGAGCTCACCATTCCCACCAGCCTGGAGGAGGGCTATGCGCAGATCCGCGCTGTGGCCGCCCGCCTCGGCGTGCCCGAGAAGGGGGAGGAGATGGTGCGGGAGATCGAGGACGCCATCGCCGCCGCTCCGCCGCCGCCCCATCCCGCGCCGCGCACGGTGGTGCTGCGCCCCAACGGCTTCACGGTCGGCCGCGACAGCCTGCCCGACGACCTCATGCGCCGGGCCGGGCTCGACAACGTGGCCGCCCGCCTCTCCCCCGACAAACTCGGCCAGCTCTCCCTGGAGGAGATCCTCGCCGCCCGGCCCGACGTGCTGGTGGTGGATGACGAGCCCGGCGCGCCGCCCTCCCTCGCCCGCGAGATGATGCGCCACCCCGCCATCGCCGAGGCGCTCGCGCACGGGCGCGTCGCGCCCATGCCGCTGAGGCTTTGGGCGTGCGTGGGGCCGCAGCTCGGCGAGGCGTTCACGCGCCTGTCGAAGGCCGCCCATTCCGCGGCGCCGGCCGGCATCGCCGCCGCGCCCGCTCCCACCCGGACACGCTGATGGACGACGCCTTCGCGGAACCCGCCGCCTTGCCCCAGCCGCTGCTGCTGGCGCTGCTCTCGGCGCTGGCGCTGGCGCTGTTCGCGCTCTCGCTCGCCATCGGCTACGCCCCCATCGACTGGGGCGCGGCGGTTTCCGACATCCTCGCCGGCCGCCACGGGCTCGATGCCCTGGTGCTGGTGCAGTTGCGCCTGCCGCGGGCGCTGCTCGGCCTGCTGGTGGGCTTCAGCCTGGGCCTCACGGGGGCGGCGCTGCAGGGGCTGATGCGCAATCCGCTGGCGGATCCGGGAGTGGTGGGCGTCTCGGGCGCGGCGGCGCTGGGGGCTGTCACGGCCTTCTATTTCGGCGCGGCGACCCTGTTCGCGCTGGCGTTGCCGCTCGGCGGCCTCGCGGGGGCCGCGCTCGCCACGGCGGTGCTGCTCGCCCTTGCCCGGCGCGGAGCCTCCACCACCGCGCTCATCCTCGCAGGCGTCGCGCTCAACAGCCTCGCGGGCGCCCTCACCGCCCTCGCGCTCAATCTCTCGCCCAGCCCCTATGCCACGCTGGAAATCGTGTTCTGGCTGATGGGCTCACTCTCGGACCGCAGCCTGCAGCACGTGCTGCTCGCCTTGCCCTTCATCCTGGTGGGGGCGGCGCTGGTGCTCTCCACCGCCCGCGGGCTCGATGCCCTTACCCTGGGCGAGGAGACGGCCGAGAGCCTCGGCTTCTCCCTGCCCCGCCTGCGCCTTGTCGCCATCGCGGGAACGGCGGGGATGGTGGGTGCCTCGGTGGCGGTCTCCGGCGCCATCGGCTTCGTGGGGCTTGTGGTGCCGCACCTGCTGCGGCCGCTGGTGGGCCACCGCCCCGGCCGGCTGCTGCTGGCGAGCGCCCTCGCCGGCGCCGCCCTCACCCTCGGCGCGGACATCTTGGTGCGGCTCATCCCCACCCGGCCGGAGCTGAAGCTGGGGGTGGTGACGGCGCTCATCGGCGCGCCCTTCTTCCTGCTGCTGCTGCGCCGGCTCGGCACGGAAACGGAATGAGGCCGCCATGCTGATCTCCGCCAGCGGCATCGTAGTGAGGCGCGGCGCTCGCACCGTGCTCGAAGGGGTGGAGCTTTCCGCCCGGCCCGGCGAGCTGCTGGGCCTGCTCGGCCCCAACGGCGCCGGCAAGACCACGCTGCTGCGCGTGCTCGCCCACCTCCAGGAAACCGTGGCCGGCACGGTGCTCTACGACGGTGCCGACGCCACATCCGTGGGGCGGCGGGTGCTGGGCCGCAGCCTTGCCTACCTCGCCCAGGGCGGGCGCATCCACTGGCCCATGCGGGTGGAGCATGTGGTGGCCCTCGGCCGCCTGCCCCACGGCACCAGCCCGGCCGTGGACGCCGCCGCCGTCGCCCGCGCCATGACGGCGGCGGACGTGGACGCCTTCGCCGGCAGGCCGGCCGGCAGCCTCTCGGGCGGGGAGAAGATGCGCGTGCTGCTGGCGCGGGCGCTGGCGGTGGAAGGCCGCGCCCTGCTCGCCGACGAGCCGGTGGCGGCGCTCGATCCCTATCACCAGCTCCATGTGATGGAGGTGCTGCGCCGGCAGGCGCGGGCGGGCCTCACCGTGGTGGTGGTGCTGCACGACCTGACGCTGGCGGCCCGCTTCTGCGACAGGGTGGCCCTGCTCCACGGCGGGCGACTCATGGCCGATGGCACGCCGGAAGAGGTGATGACGCCCGCGCGGCTCGAAGCGGCCTATGGTATCCATGTGGAAAGCGGCGAGCGCCACGGCGAGCGCTTCATCCTGCCGTGGTCGCGCTGCCCGCGGACGGAAGACGCCCCCGCCCGGTGAGCGGGGGCGTGGGGCCTCAGTGGGCCATCAGCACCGGCACGGTCATGCTGGCGAGGATGTCGCGGGTGACGCCGCCCAGCACCATCTCCTTCAGGCGGGAATGGCCGTAGCCGCCCATCACCACCAGATCGGAGCCGCGGTCGGAGACCTCGTTGAGGATGGCCGCGGAGATGGAATCCCCGCTCTTGACCGGCAGGCGGCGGATCTGGGCGTCGAGATTGTGGCGGGCGAGGTGGCGGGCGACCTCCTGGCCTTCCTCGTCGTCACCGGCGGCGCCGTCGGTCACCACGCGGAAGATCTCCACCACCTTGGTGCGGTGCAGCAGGGGCAGCGCCTCGGCGAGGGCGCGGGCGGAGGCGCGGCCGCCATCCCAGGCCACCACGGCGTGCTCGGCGGAGAAGGGCTTCTGCTGGATATAGGGCACCATCAGCACGGCGCGGCCCGATTCGAGCAGCACGGTCTCGGCGAGCACCTCCTCGGGGCCCGGCTGGTCCGGGTTGGGCTGGGCCACCACGGTCACGTCGAACAGGCGCGCCATGCGGGCGAAGCTGTTGGCGGCGACCCCGAGCGAGGCCGCGAGGGTGCGGACCTGATGGGGCACGCCCGCCGCCTTGGCGATTTCCTCCAGACGGGCGGAGGCCTTCTCGGCGGAAGCCTGGTTCTCCAGAACCTGGGCATCGATGAAATCGGTGGGCAGGGCGCCCATGTAGAAGGGCGGCACGTCGATCTCGTAGGCCACCGACAGGCCCGTCAGGTGCGCGCCGAACTCCACGGCGAGGCTCGCCGCGTATTCGGCCGCGGCGTCCCGCTCCGCGCCTTGCGCCAGATTGACCAGAATATCGCGAATCATGACCGAAGGCCCTCGTTCAGCCGTTTAAGCGTCGCGACATTACCCTAAACTCGCCCAAAGTCTCGGGTCTTGATGTCACGCAAGCACGGAGCCTTTCCGGACGTGTCGCGGTCTTGGCCGTCGCTTCATTCGAGGGGTGACGGCGCAGCCTTTGGGTATTTGGTTCCGGGCCGGTCGGCCCGGAGGAGGCCCGAAACGGCGGCGCGGCCGTCTCTGGGGGGCAAGACGACCGCGCCATGCACGGTCTGTTGGGGGCGCGACCGCGCTATGTTGGAAACGCCCGGTGGCGAGACAGGTTCCACCGTCATGCGAAAAAATCCGTATCCATCCTCCGTCGCGGGAATTAGACCACTTTCTCCCATCGCGACCGCCGACCCTGGCCGAGCCATGACACCAGATCTCAGCATCGTCGTTCCCGTCTACAACGAGGCCGCCGGCCTCGCCTTTTTCCACGAGCGGCTGTGCCGCAGCGCCCGCGCGGAGGCCGAAGCCCGCGGGCTGAAGGTGGAGATCGTCTATGTGGACGATGGCAGCCGCGACGGCAGCGCCTCCATCGCCGCCGCCTTGCCCGCGCTCGGGCTCGACGTGCAGGTGGTGGCGCTCTCGCGCAACTTCGGCAAGGAGGCCGCCCTCATGGCCGGCCTCGACCACGCGCGCGGCGACGCGCTCCTGTTCATGGACGGCGACGGCCAGCACCCGCCGGAGATGATCGGCACCTTCGTGCGCCTGTGGAAGGACGAGGGCTACGACGTCGCCTACGCGGTGAAGTCGAACCGGCTCGACGAGCCGATGGCGCGGCGCAATTTCGTGCGCGGCTTCTACTGGCTGCTCAATTTTGGCTCGTCCAGCGCCATTCCGGAGGACGCGGCGGACTTCCGCATCCTCTCCCCGCGCGCCGCCTCCGCCCTGCGGCGCATGCCGGAGCGCAACCGCTTCTTCAAGGGCCTGTCGAGCTGGATCGGCTTTCGCCAGGTGGCGGTGCCCTACCAGCCGGAGGCGCGGGCCCACGGCACCACATCGTTCAATTTCCTGCGCCTGCTCGGGCTCTCCATGGAGGCGCTCACCTCCTTCTCGCCGGCACCGCTGCGGCTCGCCGCCCTGTGCGGCGCGGCGCTGGCGGGGCTCGCTTTGCTCTATGGCCTGTGGATCGTGCTGGAGCGCCTCGTGTGGGGCATCCCGCTGCCGGGCTACCCCTCGGTGGTGGTGGGCGTCATGGTGATCGGCGGCGCCCAGCTGCTGGTGATGGGGCTGATGGGCGAGTACATCGCCCGCATCCTCTCTGAGATCAAAGCGCGGCCCGTGTATTTCGTGGCCGACCACGTCCTCAACCCGGCCGGGGCCGCCGCCGCGCCCGTTCCGGCGGAAACGCCGCTGAAGGTCGCGGGAGCCCAGCAGTGAAGCACATCACGCTCTGCGCCGACGACTACGCCATCTCCCCCGGCGTCTCGGCCGCCATCCGCAGGCTCATCGAGGCCCGGCGCATCAACGCCACCTCCGTGATGACGGTGTTCCCCGGCCTCGCGGAGGAGGCGATCAAGCTCGACCAGGTGGCCACTGGACGGGAGGTCAGCATCGGCCTCCACATCACCCTGACCGGCGGCACCGCCCCCCTCACCCCCTGGACCGACGGCGCCGACCTGCCCTCGCTCCGCGAGCTGGTGGCGCGGGCCTTCACCGGGCGTATCGACCGCGCCGCCGTGGCGACCGAGATCGAGGCCCAGTTCCTCGCCTTCGAGCGCGCCTTCGGCCGACCACCCGACCACGTGGACGGGCACCAGCATGTCCACGTGCTGCCGGGCATCCGCGGCGCGGTGCTGAAAGCCACCCGGCGCCACGCGCCCCACGCCTGGCTGCGGGATGTCAGGCCCGCCCCCGATGCCCTGCTCGGGCTCGACCTGAAGGGCCGCATCATCGGCGCCTTCGGCCACGGCTTCTCGCGCGATGCCGCCCGCATCGGCCTTTCCACCAACACCGGCTTCGCCGGCGCCTACGATTTCGGCGCCGACCATGATTTCGCGCCGCTGCTCGCCCATTTCCTGAAGGGGGTGCCGGAGGGCGCGGTCATCATGGTCCACCCCGGCCATGTGGACGACCCCCTCACCGCCCGCGACCCCGTGACCCACCAGCGCGAGGTGGAATTCGAGGTGCTCGCCGGGCCGCAGATGCCGGACATCCTCGCCGAGACCGACGCGCGGCTCTATTGACGTGCGGCGGGCGGGCGCGGCCGCCTCCCCGGTTTCCATCGGCCACGGGCCGGCCAGGCGCTCAGGCCGAGAACCCGTGAACTTCTCTTGCGGGCCTCTGGTCACGCCGGTCCGGCGTTCGCGCGAAACCGGACCGGCGCCGATCGAAGGCCGGGCCCCATGGCATCAGACATTCGGCGGGCGGCGCTCGCGCTCGTCCCAGCCGCCGATCTGCTCGTCCTCCGGCTCGGGCGGGGGGGCCTTGCCGGCAAGGCGCAGGGTGCGATCCAGCAGCACCTCATAGATGGGCTTGCCGCCCAGCCCCTCGGCCACCACGTTGGCGACAACGCAGGTGATGATGACCGGCACCATGAGATCGTAGGCGCCGGTGAGCTCGGCCACCAGCACCATGCCCACCAGCGGCGCGCGGATGGTGGAGGAGAACAGCCCGCCCATGGCCGCCACGCCGAACGCCGCCACCGCCCCCGGCGGCAGCGGAATGGCGAGATCCAGCAGCATGGCGAACAGCACGCCCACCGAGGTGGCCAGCGCCAGGATGGGCGCGAAGATGCCGCCCGGTACGCCCGTGGAATAGCTCGCCATGGTCATGACGAAGCGGATCACCACGATCATCGCCATGGTGACCAGCGGCAGGTGATGGGTGGCGAGGGAGACCGCCAGCGCCTCGCCGCCCGTGGTCGCCTCCGGCCGCAGTATCAGCAGCGGGCCGATGGCCGCGCCCACCACCAGCGGCACCAGATAGGGCGAGACCTTGAGGCCGATCCGGCGCGAGGCTTCCAGCCCCGCCACCACGGCCCAGTTGAACACCACGCCCAGCCCGCCCAGCACCAGCCCCAGCACGGCGAAGGCGGGCATGAGCCAGAACGGCATCTGCTGCGTCTGCAGCGCCATCATGGGCGCGGTGCCGCCGATCATCTCGGTGACGATGGCGCTCATGACCGAGGCGATGATGACAGCGCTATAGGTGCGCAGGCCATAGGGAAACTGGCGCCGGGTCTCCTCGATCACGAACAGGATGGCGGCGAGCGGCGCGTTGAAGGCGGCGGCAAGGCCCGCAGCGCCGCCGGCCGCGAGCAGCCCGCGCCCGTCGCGGATGGTGAGGGCGAAGCCGTCGCCCACCGCCTTGGCCACCGAGGCGCCCATGTGGATGGTCGGCCCCTCGCGGCCCAGCACCAGACCCGAGCCCAGGGACAGCACGCCCGCCACGAACTTCACCGGCAGGATGCGTTTCCAGCGCACCTCGCGCTGGCCGTCGAGCGCGCCCTCGATCTCCTGCACGCCCGAGCCCGACGCTTCCGGCACGAAGGCGCGCACCAGCGCCACCGAGACCAGCACCATGACGGCCGAGACCGCCGCCAGGACGCCGAGCGCCTCCGGCCCCTCGAAATAGGGCAGGATCAGCGCCGGCCAGCCCAGCACGGCGCTGGAGAGCATGTGGAACGCCGCGCCCAGGGCCCCCGCCAGCGTGCCGACCAGCACCGCAAGGAGGTAATATGCGGCATCGCTCAAGGTGCGCGGCGCTTCAACGGCAGGTTCACCCATGACGGCTCATCTGTGATGCTGACACGCCGCCGGAAGAGGGACGCCCCTCCCCCATAGAGCATTTCCGCCGGCCGTTGAAATGCGAATATGCCCCCGGCCGCCGCCGCGCGGGCGCGATTCGGTGCGGCACGCGGCAGCCGGACGAGAGGCGAGCCCCAGCCATGCCGACGGAACAGGACATTCTCCTCGCGTTGTTCGAGGCCGCGCTCGCCGCCGCGCTGCCGGAAGGCAAGTTCGCGGGCCGGCTGCCCGCCCCGCCCAGGGGACGCACCCTGGTGCTCGGCGCCGGCAAGGCGGCGGCGCGCATGGCACAGGCCTTCGAGGCGGAATGGGGCCGCCCTTGCGAGGGGCTGGTCGTCACCCGCTACGGCCATGCTTGCCCCACCCGCTTCGTGGAAGTGGTGGAGGCGGCGCATCCGGTGCCGGACGCCGCCGGGCTCGAAGCCACCCGCCGCATCCTGGAGCTGGCGCGCGGGGCGGGGCCGGACGACCTCGTGGTGTGCCTCATCTCCGGCGGGGCCTCGGCGCTGCTGACGGCGCCGGCGCCGGGCCTCACCCTCGCCGACAAGCAGGCGCTCAACGCGGCGCTGCTCGCCTCCGGCGCCCCCATCGCGGTGATGAACCGCGTGCGCAAGGCGGTCTCGGCGGTGAAGGGCGGGCGGCTCGCCGCTGCCATCCATCCCGCGCGGACGGAGACCTACGTAATCTCCGACGTGCCCGGAGACGATCCCGCCGTCATCGGCTCGGGGCCCACCATTCCCGAGCCTTCGGACCCCGAGGGCGTGCTGGAGCTGCTGGCGCGCGCCGACATTCCCGCCAGCCCCGCCCTCGCCGCCGCCATCCGCGCCAACCGGATGGAGGGGGCGCCGCCAGCCCCGCGGGTGCATCTCATCGCCACGCCGCTGATGGCACTGGAGGCCGCCGCCGCGCGGGCGCGGGCCCTGGGCATCGCGCCGCTGATCCTGGGCGATGCCATCGAGGGCGAGGCGCGGGAGGTGGGCACCGCCTTCGCCGGCATCGCCGGCTCGGCCGCGGCCCATGGCCTGCCGGCGCGGGCACCGTGTGTGCTGCTCTCGGGCGGGGAAACCACGGTGACGCTGCGTGGCGCGCCGGGCGGACGCGGCGGCCGCAACGCGGAATTCCTGCTGGCGCTCACGGCGGCCCTCGGCGGACGGGCGGGCATCGCCGCCCTCGCCTGCGATACCGACGGGATCGACGGCACCGAGGACAATGCCGGCGCCTGGAGTGATTCGCGCACCCTGGAGCGGGCGCGGGCCGCCGGGCTCGACATCCCCGCCGCCTTGGCCCGCCACGACGCTTACGGCGTTTTCGAAAAGCTGGGCCAATTGGTCACGACCGGCCCGACATTGACCAATGTCAATGATTTCAGGGCCATATTGGTGCAGGAAGGAAACCGATGCTCCCATCCGCGATATGATCTCGGCTGAATGAGGGCGCATGCCCGCCGTCAGATCGTGACGGTTCTGCAAAAGGCGCATAGCGCCGACAGATCGAGCAATTCCAACACTTTGACACGGCAAGGCAAGGCAGGGAAGCCCTTTCTTACTGAAAGGTTAACGTCAGCACCCTTGACCTTTGCTGCGCTGCACATAATTTTCAGCGGTGGAGGAACCGGAGGGCTTCAAGACGCCAAGTCTGGAGACCAACATGACCGATCAGGTCACACCGGGCATCATCCGCAAGCTTTGGGCCGGAGAAGCGGAGATCTTCAAGGATCATCTCCTCCGGCTCGATGTGGAGAGCCGGCGATACAGATTCGGCTCAGCGGTGTCTGCCGAGTTCATCGAGCGATATGCGGCGCGGGCCTTCCGCACCGGCGCTATCGTTCATGGCTATTTCGTCGACGGCACGCTCAGGGCCGCGGCGGAGCTCTATCCGATGGGGGACGTTCTGCCCGGAGAGGCCGAGGCGGCCTTCAGCGTGGAGCGTGAATTCCAGAACCACGGGCTCGGCACCCTGCTGCTGGAGCGCGTGATCCTCGCCGCGCGCAATCGCGGCATCCGCAGCCTGTGCCTGAACTGCCTGGCGCAGAACCGGCGGATGCAGCAGATCGCCCGCAAGTTCAACGCCGAGCTGAGCTTCGACACCGACGAGGTGGTGGCGGCGCTGAAGGCGCCCTTCCCCACGGCCCTGTCGCTGGCCCGCGAAGCCGCGGCCGACGCCCAGGGCGTGGCCGGCGCTGTGCTGCAGGCCCAGCGCCTCGCCACGGTGCGGCTGTTCGACATGTTCATGCCGGCCAACGATGAGCGCGAGCTGGCGGCCACCGGCTCCTGAAGCCGAGATCCGTTGAAGTGCAAAATGGGCGGCGCCTTCGGGCGCCGCCTTTTTCATTTCGGCTCGGCGTCAGTGGGCAACCGTCTTCGAGAACAGGTTCACCACCGCGACGCCGGCGATGATGAGGCCGAGACCGATGACGGCCGGCAGGTCCAGCGTCTGCCCGTAGTAGAGCCACGCGAAGGCGGCCACGAGCACGATCCCCACCGCCGACCAGATGGCGTAGACGACGCCCACCGGCAGCTCCCGCACCGTGATCGACAGGCAATAGAAGGCCACCACATAGCCGATGATCACCACCACGGACGGCACCAGGCGGGTGAAACCCTCGGTGGACTTGAGGGCGGAGGTGGCGATCACCTCGGCCACGATTGCGACGGCGAGATAGAGATAGCTCATGGTCGGGAGGGCTCGTGGCTGGTGCGGGCGGGAACGGCTTGTGGCACAGCGCCGTGCGGACGGCTCCGGGAGGAGAGATCCGGACATTTTCCGCGCGGGACGGATATCCGCCTCGCGTGAAAATACTCCAGGCCTGACGCGACCGGCCGGGGCCGGAGGACGATGAGCGGACGGCACGCCGTCCGGGCACGGGAGCGAGGCGGCCCGGCACCGGCCCCCGACCTCCGCGGCGCGAAGGCGGCCGATGGAAACGCCGCACCCATGGGCTTAGCCTATTTTTCTCTTCAGGAAAAAGATATCCTCATTTTGAAAATTCCTGCCCTCGAAAACTCGCGCCTTCGGGCGCCTCATCGCTTCGGCCCAGGCCTTTGACCGGCGCCAGGCTGGGCGCTCATACGCCAGGCGGCGGCGCGTCCAGCAGCCCACGGAACGTGTTCATGGGCGGTCCGTGAGAAAGCCCACGGGCCTTTGGAGCGCTTTCAGGCGAAGTGGAAGCCGGTTCGCCTGAAGAAAACGCGTCAACTCAAGACTCCGGGGTGCTTCCCCGATTCCATGAAACCGGGAAACGCTCCGGCCTCAGTGAAAATTGTGGCCTTGCGGCATCGCCGTGCCCGGATCGTCCCCGGCCGCAGCGGTGCGCGCCGCGCCGGGCGCGCTCCTCTCGCCCAGGCGCTCCAGCAGGTGGCCCCAATCCTCCAGACGTTCCGCCATCAGGTGGATCACGCCCTGCTCGTTCTGCAGCCGGCCGCGCACCATCACCAGCCGCGCGCCCATCACCTGCGGGCGGAACGCCTCGAACACCCGTGGCCAGACCACCACATTGGCCCAGGCCCCCTCGTCCTCCAGGGTCATGAAGATGACGCCGCTCGCCGTGCCCGGCCGCTGGCGCACCAGCACCAGTCCGGCGAGGGAGAGCCTGCGGCCGCTCGCCATGCCTGGCAGGTCGACGGCGGGCGTCACCCCCCGCCGCTGAAGCTCGCCGCGCAGGAAGGCGAGCGGATGGGCCTTCAGGGAGAGCTTCATGTGGCGATAATCCGCCACCACCTGGGCCCCCGGCGGCAGCGCCGGCAGATCCACCTCCGCCTCCCGCGCGGGGCCGGGCGGGCCGGCGCGGAACAGGGGCAGGTCGTCCTTGTCGCCGGCACGGCGCAGGCCGCGCACCGCCCACAGCGCGGCCCGCCGGTCGAGGCCGAGGGCGCGGAAGGCATCCGCGTCGGCGAGCTTCTCCAGGGTGGCGGGGGGAAGGGCGGTGCGCAGCCACAGGTCGCGCACGGAATCGTAGCCCGCCCCGCGCCGCGCGACGAGGCGCTCCATCTCCTCCTGCCGGAGCCCCTCCACCTGGCGGAAGCCGAGACGCAGGGCGTGGGTGGCGCGGATATCCCCCGCCATGTCACCGTGGCGCGGATCAAGGCGCGCGGCGGCGGGGGCCTCGCCCTTTTCCAGCGTATGATCCCAGATGGAGGCGTTCACATCCACGGCGCGCGCCTCCACCCCGTGCTCGCCCGCATCGCGCACCAATTGGGCGGGAGCGTAAAAGCCCATGGGCCAGGCATTCATGAGCCCGGCCGCGAACACATCGGGATAATGGCACTTCAGCCAGGCCGAGCAGGCGACGATGAGGGCGAAGCTCTGCGCATGGGAGCGCGGGAAACCGTAGGAGCCGAAGCCCTCGATCTGCTTCCACAGGCTCTCGGCGAAATCGCGCGTGTAGCCGTTCCGCAGCATGCCCGAGAGGAGCTTCTCGTGGAAGGTGCCGATGGTGCCCACCCGCTTGAAGGTGGCCATGGCGCGCCGGAGCGCGTCCGCCTCCCCCGCCGAGAAGCCGGCGCCGACCATGGCGATCTGCATGGCCTGCTCCTGGAACAGCGGCACGCCGAGGGTGGATTCCAGCACCTCCCTCAGCGCCTCGGAGGGATAATCCACCGCATCGAGCCCCTGCCGGCGCCGAAGATAGGGATGCACCATGCCGCCCTGGATGGGGCCGGGCCGCACGATGGCCACTTCCACCACCAGGTCCTCGAAGCGCTCGGGCCGGAGGCGCGGCAGCATGGTCTGCTGGGCCCGGCTCTCCACCTGGAACACGCCGATGGAGTCCGCCCGCTGCAGCATGGCATAGACGCGCCCGTCGTCGGACGGGGCGTCGCCGATGCGCGTCATCTCGATCCCGTAATGCGCCTGGAGCAGGCCGAAGCACTTCTTGAGCGCCGTCAGCATGCCCAGGGCCAGGATGTCCACCTTGAGCAGGCCGACGGTTTCCAGGTCGTCCTTGTTCCACTCGATGATGGGCCGCTCCTCCATGGCGGAACGCGTCAGCGGCACGGTCTCGTCGAGCCGCTCGTGGGTCACCACCATGCCGCCCACGTGCTGGGAGAGATGGCGCGGAAAGCCGATGAGCGCCTTCGTCAGCTCCAGCACGCGGGCGAGCCGCGGCTCGTCGGGGTCGAGGCCGAGCCGGCGCGCCTCCTCCGCATTCACCCCGCCGGAGGACCAGCCCCAGATGGTGCCGGCGAGCGCCCCCAGCAGATCCTCCGAAAGGCCGAACACCTTGCCCACCTCCCGCACCGCCGAGCGCGAGCGGTAGGTGGTGGTGGTGGCGGCGAGCCCCGCATGGGCGGCCCCGTAGCGGCGGTAGATGAAGGCGAGCACCTCGCCGCGCCGCTCATGCTCGAAATCGATGTCGATGTCCGGCGGCTCGCCGCGCTCCTCCGAGATGAAGCGCTCGAACAGCAGCTCGGTCTTCATGGGGTCCACGTCGGTGATGCCGAGGCAGAAGCACACCGCCGAATTGGCCGCTGAGCCGCGCCCCTGGCACAGGATGCCCTCGCCTCGCGCGAAGCCGACGATCTCGTGCACGGTGAGAAAATAGGGCGCGTAGGAAAGCCTGCCGATGAGGTCCAGCTCGTGGTCGAGGGAGCGGATCACCTTGTCCGGCACGCCTTCGGGGTAATGGGCGTGCGCCCCCGCCCAGGCGAGGGCCTCCAGCGCCGCCTGGGGACTCGCGAAGCCGTCCCGCGTCTCGCGCGGGTAGCTGGGCTCCAGCTGGTCCAGGGAGAAGCCGAGGCTGGAGAAGAAAGCGCAGGTCTCCTCCACCGCACCCGGCAGGGCGCGGTAGAGGCGGGCCATCTCCGCCGCCGGCTTCAGGTGCCGTTCCGCATTGGCGGCGAGGCGCGTGCCCGCCGCGTCGAGGGTCACGTGCGCGCGAATGGCGGTCAGCACATCCTGCAGGGGGCGGCGATCGGCATCATGGTAGAGCGCGTCGAGGGTGGCGAGGAGCGGAACGCGCGCCACCTCCCCCACCATCCTCAGCCGGGCGAGGCGGCGGGCGTCGTCGCCCCGGAAGGCGATGGGCGCGGCGAGCCAGAGGCGGCCCGGCGCCGCCTCTCCAAGGCGGGAGAGGAAGGGCGCGAAGCCCTCCGGCAGGCGGCGCGGTGGCATCACCGCCAGGTTCAGCCCCTCGGCCCACTCGAGCAGGTCGTCGAGGACAAGGATGCAGTCGCCCTTCTCCGCCCGCATGTTGCCGGTGGTGAGCAGGCGGCACAGGCGGCCGTAGGCGGCCCGGTCCCTGGGATAGGCGAGGATGTCGGGCGTGCCGTCGGCGAACGCCAGCCGCGCGCCCACTGCCAGCGGGAAGCCCTGCGCCCGGGCCTTGGCATGGGCGCGCACCACCCCGGCCAGGGTGTTGCGGTCGGCGATGCCGATGCCGCGATGGCCCAGCGCTTCCGCCGCCGCCACATATTCCTCAGGGTGCGAGCCGCCCCGCAGAAAGGAGAAATTGGTGGTGACGGCCAGCTCCACGAACGGCGGCGGCGCAGCGGAGGCGCGCGGCGCCGGGCGGCGCTCCGGCAGGCGCGGGAACATCGCGGGTCCGGGCTCCGGAGGACAGGACGGGGTCATGGGCATCACCCGAACAGGCCGTGGAGGAACCAGGCCGGCCCGCCCGCCTGCGCCCCGTAGAGGCCGGCGCGGAACAGCCAGAAGCGCTGGCCGGAGAGGGTCTCCACCCGGAAATAGTCGCGGGCGGGCAAATCGGCGCCGGAGCGCCACCACTCGGCGGCGATGCGCTCCGGCCCTTCCGCCCGCGCCACGATGTGGCTCACCCGGCGCCAGCGGAAGCGGATGGGCGGCCCGTCGGGCACCTCCGCCACCGCCTCCACCGGCTCCGGCCTCTCCAGCAGGCGCAGCGGCCGCGCCGGGCCGGCGAGATCGGGCGCGTCGTCCAGGACCGGGCGGGCCTCCCTCCCTCCGGCCTCATCCCGCCGCCCCCGTGCGGCAGCCTTCCCCCCGGTGTCCCGCATCCCCGCGCGCGCCGGCTTCGCTCCGTCTTCAGGCCCGGCGTGGCCCTCCATCGGCTCGGGCGCCCCACCCGCGCCCGGCATGAGCCCACGCGCATGCTCTGGCGCAGCGCCCGTTCCACCTTCCGGGAACAGCCGGCGTCCGCCCTTCTCCCGCAAAGGGGAAAAAAGATCCCGCTGCACCGGGCGGTCCAATGCCCACGGCCCGAACGTGGCACGGTCCGCCGTCGCGGCATCGCTTCCGCGCGCGGATGGAGGGCGGGAAGCCGGAAGGGCGCCATCGACCGGCGGAAGGGGCGCGTGCGCATCCGAACCGACGGCCCCGCCATGGAGAACGCCCCGCCCCGCCCCGGCGTGTCCGGCCGGCCTCTCAGGATCCCGCCGGACCACGGGGGCGCTCTCCGCCACCGGCGGGAACGGCGGCTCCACGGCCCTGCGCACGTCCGATGCCGCCACGCGCCCCGATGCCCCCTCCCCCGCGTGGACGCCTGCGCGCACATGGAAGGGAGCCTCATCCGGCACGGCGGCACTCACCCGCCCGCTCCCGGACGAGGGCTGGAAAGGGAGAACGGACGCATCCGCCGGCGGCGCTCCGGCGCGCTCCTCCCGAAACGCCGGCGCCGGCTCCCGCCCGGCGCCCTCCGGAGAGCCATCCGCAACCTCCACGGCAAGGGGCTGCCGCGCCATCCCCCCCGGCACGGGCTTTGCGCGCGCGGCCGGCGCCGGCTTCATCCCATCCGGCCCGTGCGAGGCGGAAAGGACCTTCCGCGGAACCGGCCGGGCCGCCTCCGGGAGGGACGGCGCCCGAAATCCCTCCGGTGCCGCCATCCCCGGCGCGCACGCCGCGAGAGCCGGGACGGCGCCGGCCCAGCCGCGCATGCCCTGTGCCGGCACCTCCCGGCAGGCGTGCTCGGGCATGTGGCGATCCTGAAGCTCCAGGCGCAGCACCCGTTCCGTCCCGAAGCGGGTGGCGAGCCGGTCCACCAGGGCGTCCAGGGCGCCGGCCCAGTCCTCGTCCGCGCCGAACCCCTCCTGGCGGATATCGAGCGGCGCCGCCTCGCGCACGGCGAGGCGCACCAGCTCGAAGCCGAAGCCGGGATCGAGGCTGGACAAAGCGGCCACCTTCTCCGCGAACAGGCGGCGCACCACCTCCGGGTCGCGCAGCGGACGGCTGGTGCCGATGGAAAGGCGCGTCACCTTCCCGTCCACCCGGAACAGGGCGAGGTCGAGCCGCCGCGCCCCCGCCCCATGCCGCTCCATGGCCCCGGCGAGGGTGCCGGCGAGGTGGGCGGCGAGGCCCAGCACGTCCTCCACCCGCTCCACCGGCTCGGCCAGGATGCGCTCGGCGCAGAAGACGGGCGGGGGAAAGCGGTAGTCCACCGCCGTGGGAACATGGCCCAGGGCCTCGTCGAGCCGCCGCAGCAGGTCCATCCCGAAGCGGGCGGCGAGCGGGGCGCGCGGCTTGCCGAAGAGGTCGCCCACCCGCCGGAAGCCGAGCCGCGCCAGCGCCTCCACCGCCGGCCCGTCGAGGCGGAGGGCGTCGGGCGGCAGGGGCGCGAGCAAAGCGGAAAGGTCTTCCTCCGCCGGCACCACCACCCCGCCCCGGCCGGGAGCGAAGCGGGCGAGGGCGAAGGCCGCCCCGCCGGTGGCGGCGAGCGCCGCCCGCCCCGTGAAGCCCGCCGCCGCCACCCGCCGCAGGAGATCGCGCACCAGCCCCTCCTCCCCGCCGAACAGGTGGGCGCAGCCTGTGACGTCGAGCATGAGCCCGTCCGCGCCGTCGAGGGAAACCAGGGGCGTGTAGCGCTCGCAGGCGTCGGCGAGGCGGGCCAGCATGCGCGCGGCCTCGTCCGGCTCGGCCTCGCTCACCTCCAGGGCGGGGTGGCGGGCGCGCGCATCGGCCAGGGGCAGGCCGGGGGCGAGCCCCAATGCCGCCGCGGGCGCATTGACGGCGGCGAGCCGCAGCACCCCCTTCTCCATGGCCACCACCACGCGCGGGCAGGCCCGCGCCTCAGGCGACATCCGCCGCGCGACGAGATCCGTGGCGAAGCGTGGCAGGGCGAGGCTGAGATAGCGCCGCTCCGGCGCGGTCTTGCCCATGGTGCTCCTCGTGGTGCTCATCGTGACGTTCATGGCCGTCCTCCCCGCCCGCGTTCCCGTCCGGCGCCGGCAGGAACAGCCCGGCGTGAAAGGTGAGCGGCCACGTTCCCACGGGGCCGAAGCGGTTGCGCGCGAGGCGGGCGGAAAAGCGCGGCGCGCCAAGGCCGCCGAGCCCGTCCGCCGCCGGGCTCGGCAGCGCGGAGATGCGCCAGCGGGTAAGGGCGGCGCAGGGGGCGGGGTCCGCCTTGTGGCGCCAGACGAGCCCCAACCGCTCGGAACCGCGCACGGCGAGGGACAGGCGCCGGGTGGCGGTGAGCGCCTCGGGCACCGGCGACAGGAACTCCCCCAGGACCGCGGACAAGCCGGCGCATCTCAACCCCTCCTCCATCACGAACAGCACGTCCTGCGGCTTGCGCACGCGCACCAGCAGCAGCGCCTCCGGCGGCAGGCCGAAGGCCGCGAGCCCCGGCCCGTGGAGCCGGCCCGCCTCCCACTCCGCCATCTCCTGCCGCACCAGCAGCACAGGCCGCCGCAGCCGCGCCACGGCCCGCGCGGCAAGGCCCAGGACGAAGGCGCTGAGCGCGCCCTCCTCCCCCGGCGTTCCCGCCGCCTCGTGCAGCGCCCCGCACAGGAGGCCGCCGCCGAGGGCCTCATCCACCCGCGGCGCCCCCAGGCGGAGGCGCGGCGGCGCGGGCTCCGCCAGACCGGAGACCCGAGCGCCCGGCGGCCCGCCTGCGGACACCCCCGGCAGACCGGCGGCCCCGGTCCCAGGAACACCTCCGTCCTCACCCGGCAGCGCCCCGGCGGATGGCATCCCGCTCCCCTTCCCCTCCATTCCGCCGCCATGCTCGATGGTGGCGATGAGGCCGCGCAGGCGTGCGAGATCGGCCGCGGTGCGGGGTGCATGCGGAGAAGTCATGACGGTTCTTCCGCCTCTTGTTCCCTGTTTGTTCTAGATAGATTCCGGAACCTGCGGAGGGAGTCAAGGCCCTCGCCGCCGCCCGTGCCCGGCGGCCTCAGGCGCGCCCGGACAGCCCGTCCTCAGGCACCTCCACCGCCATCTCCCGCAGGATGCGCGCCCGCGCCTCCGCGTCGAGGCCGGCATCGCGGGCGAGGTAGGCGGTCCGGCTCGGAAAGGCGAGGCCGCTGCCCGCCGCCTCCACCAGGCGCACGATCTCGAACAGCAGTTGCTCCTGCACCACCAGGAACTGCGCGAAATCGCCGGTGCGCACATGGGCCTTCACCTCGATGGTGAAGGCGCTGTCGCCGAGCCCCGTCAGCGCCGCCCAGGAGCGGCCGGGAGTCTGCTCCACCATGGGATGGGCGGCGAGCAGCCCGCGCAGCTCCCGCAGCAGCCAGCGCAGCTGCTCGGGCGAGGTCTCGTAGCGCAGGCCCAGTTCATGCTTGAACAGGCACTCGCGGCGCAGGGAGACGTTGATGATGTGCCGCTTGGCGAAGTCCCCGTTGGGCACCGTGAACAAGGTGCCGTCCAGGGCGCGGATGCGGGTGGAACGCGGGCCCACCGCCTCGACCTGCGCGAACTGGCCCTCGAAGCGGATGGTGTCGCCCATCCGGAACGGCCGGTCCGCGAAGATGGAGAGCCCGCCGATCAGGTTCTCCAGCGTGGACTGGGAGGCGAGCGCCACCGCGACGCCACCCACCCCCAGGCCCGCCACCAGCCCCAGCGCGGGAATGCCGATGTTGTTCGCGCCGTAGAGCAGCACGGCGCCCACCGCCACCACCCCGCCGAGCCGCGCGGCGAGGCGCAGCAGGTGGGCGTCATAGCTGTTGTCGGGGATGCGGGGGGAGGCGATGATGGCCTCCGCCGCCAGGAAGCAGGCGTTCCACGCCAGCCACGCCCCGGCCGTGTAGACCACCAGGGTGGAGAAGATGCTCTCCGCCACGGAGAACCGCCCCGAGGGGTGGATCTGCAGGCGGATGAAGACCACCGCCGCCAGATAGAGCAGGATGACCGCCAGCGGGGTGGAGAGCCGCCATGCCAGCTGCCGCACCCGCCCGCCCCCGTGCCCGGCCCGCCGCGCCAGCCGTGCCCACAGGGCGCCAGCGAGGAGCACCGCCCCCGCCAGCGCCACCGAAAGGGCCGCCTTCCACGCCGGCGTGTCGAGCACCGGATAGGAAGCCGCGGGCGGCAGCCACTTCTCCAGGCCCTCGGGGAAGAGCGGCCCCGTGAAGTTCACCTGCACATGATGCCAGCTCTGGAATGCCGAGGGGCGCAGCGGCGGCCGGCCGATGATGAGGGCGTGGTATTGCGGCAGGTCTTCCAGGCTGGCGGCGGTGAACAGGTATTCGCCGGCGCGCGGGCCGCCCGCCACGCGGGCGATCTGGATATCGGTGCCGGGAATGTCCCATTTCTCCGGCAGCTTGCCCCAGTCCCGGCCGGGGGCGCCGGGAATCTCGTCGGCTGGCACCTCTGGCAGGCGGGCGAGGATGTCGACAAGATAGGTGATGGCCGCGCTCGCCACCTTGTCGCGGATCGCCGGCGGCAGGGGCGCGAGATCGAACAGCCGGCGGGCGCGCAGCACGGTGGCCGCCAGGGCCAGCTCCTTCTCGCGCGTCTTGTGGGCCGCATAGTCGAGATACTGCGCCTCGAGCCGGCGGCTCTCCTGCAGGAAGGACTGGAAGGTCGCGCTGGGGCTCGACGTGTCGAGGGGGTCGAGGGGATTGGAGAGGTTCGGGCCCTCCTGCGCGCCCGCCGTCCCCGCCACGGAGAGGGCAAGAAGGAGCGCCAGCGGCAGCGCGAGCGCGAGGCGCCAGAGCGCCCCGGCCGCGCGCAATGCCCGCGCGCCCCGCCCCGGCGCCCCGAAGACCTTCCCCGCCACCGCTTCGCTCCCGCCCGCTCGAATCACACGCCCGCTCCGATCCACCCGCGCCACGCCTGCACGATAGCAAGGGCGCCGCATCCGCAGCATTACGATGACACCTCCAAGACGACATCTCTTGGCCGCTTCGGCGCCCCCCGGCACGGGTGAACCGAATTGACAGGCGGTTCACCTATAGGTCAACTCCGGCATCCGGCGCGCGCCGGCGGGACGATCCCGCCGCAGCGCGGAGCGGCGCGCAGAAGGCCGCGGCCGGTCCACAGGCCCCGCCAGGACGGCGGATGGAGGACACCCCATGCTCGATACGCCCGCTTGTGCCCCCGCCACGGTGGCCAACCTTCTCGGCCGGCTCGCGGTGCCGGCCATCGCCGCGCCCATGTTCCTGGTCTCGGGGCCGGACCTGGTGGCGCAGACCTGCCGGGGCGGCATCCTCGGCACCTTCCCCGCCCTCAACGCCCGCACCACCGACCTCTACCGCGACTGGCTCGACGACATCTGCGCCCGCAACGCCGCTTATGCCGGTGCCGCGCCGTTCGGCGTCAATCTCATCGTCCACAAGTCCAACGCGCGCCTCGAAGCCGACCTCAAGGTGACGGTGGAGAAGAAGGTGCCGCTGGTCATCACCTCCCTGGGCGCGGTGCGCGAGGTGGTGGAGGCGGTGCATTCCTACGGCGGGCTCGTGTTCCACGACGTCATCAGCCGCCGCCACGCGGAAAAGGCCATCTCGGCGGGCGCGGACGGCATCATCGCCGTGTGCGCCGGCGCCGGCGGCCATGCCGGCACGCTGAGCCCGTTCGCCCTGGTCGGGGAGATCCGGCGCTTCTTCACGGGCACGCTGGTGCTCTCGGGCGCCATCTCCACCGGCGCGCACATCGCAGCGGCGCAGGTGATGGGCGCGGACCTCGCCTATCTCGGCACCCGCTTCATCGCCACGCAGGAGAGCCTCGCGGCGCAGGAATTCAAGGAGATGATGCTCGGCTCCGCCGCCGAGGACATCGTCTACACGGATGCCATCTCGGGCGTGAACGCCAATTTCCTCAAGCCCTCCATCCTGCGCGCGGGGCTCGATCCGGCCAACCTGCAGAAGCACGGTGGGCTCGACATGGCGAACGAGGCCAAGGCCTGGCGCGACGTGTGGTCCGCCGGCCATGGGGTGGGCTCCGTCGCCGACATCCCGCCCGCGGCCGAGCTGTGCGCCCGCCTCGCGCGCGAGTATGACGCCGCCCTGGCGACCGCCTGCGCCCGCGCGGCGGCCCGCCGCGACGCCGCCTCCGCGTGAGAGGCCCCCGCGCCCGCCCGGAGGAGGCGGGCGCGCGGCAGACAGGACCGACGGGGCCGGAAGCTTGCGGCAGGGGCAGCGCGCTTTGAGCCGGGAGCTTGGAGCGCGCGCCCTTTCCGCCCGTGAAGACGCGCCGGCAACGGACGGGCTGCGGAGGATAGGAAAGGAGCCGCGCGGCAGGGCCTGGAGCCGGCCGGCGCCACACCTGCGCCGGCGGCCCGCCCGGTCGCCTGCCGGCGTTTCACCCTCGAATGGACGCCGCGCCCGTGGCCCCGGGCGCGGCCGCCCCCATCCGCTTGGGATACGGCAGCGCCTCACTCCCAGGCCGGGCCAGCCAACCCGCCACCTGCCCAGCCGCCCTTGCCCGGCGATCCCTTGCCAAGCTGCACCTTGCGGAGCGACCCCGGCGCGCGCCCGCTCCTTGCGCACGCGGGAAGACCCGACGCCGCACGGAAATCCGGGCCCCGCGTCTCTCAGCGCCGGTCCTGGAAGAAGGCGCGCAGCACCTCCGCCGCCTGCCGCTCGGCGATGCCGCCGTACACTTCCGGCGCATGGTGGCAGGTGGGCTGGGAGAAGAAGCGCGGGCCGTTCTCCACCGCCCCGCCCTTGGGATCGGACGCGCCGAAATAGATGCGCCTGAGCCGCCCGAACGAGGCGGCGCCGGCGCACATGGCGCACGGCTCCAGCGTCACGTAGAGGTCGCAGTTCATCAGCCGCTCGGATTTCAGCCGCGCTCCCGCTGCGCGGATCACCAGCATCTCCGCATGGGCCGTGGGGTCGTTCAGCTCGCGGGTGCGGTTGCCGTCGCGGGCGAGCACCTCGGTGCCGCGCACCAGCACCGCGCCCACCGGCACCTCGCCGCGCTCGGCGGCCGCGCGCGCCTCGTTGAGCGCCATCTGCATGAAGGTTCCCGACATGTGCGTCCCGTGGCCGTGGTCTTGCTCTGCGCGCCGTGAGCATCTTCGGGCGAACGGCAGTGCGCGCGATGAAAATGCGGCGGAGCGCCTATCTGGCACATTCGCGCCGATCAACGAAACGCGAAAAGCGCACCCGGCGCTCGCCGCGCCACAATTGGTGTGCTAGAGGCGGAAGGAAAGGTCCCTTGCCGCACGCGGCCGGGGACATATCGCCATTCGTCTCCAACAATCAGATGCAGGGTGTCCGTTCGGCAGGGCTTCGCGCCGAGCCCTGCCGAACGGACATATTCGATTCAGCAGATGCCGCGCACCACACCGCCCCGCAAGGACAAGAACAACGTTCCGCGCCTCAAGCGCGAGCTGCCCGCCGCCCCGAAGAAGGAGGCGGAGCGCATCGCCAAGGTCGTGGCCCGCGCCGGCCTCGCCTCGCGCCGCGAGATCGAGGAATGGATCGCAGAAGGGCGCATCGCCGTGAACGGCGAGGTGCTCACCAGCCCCGCCGTGACCGTGACGGCGAAGGACAAGATCACGGTGGACGGCGCGCCGCTGCCCGAGAAGGAGCGTACCCGCCTCTTCATCTACCACAAGCCGCGCGGCGTGGTGACCACCAACCGCGACCCGGAAGGCCGCGCCACCCTGTTCGAGATCCTGCCCCAGGGCCTGCCGCGCCTCGTCAGCGTCGGGCGGCTCGATCTCAATTCGGAAGGCCTGCTGCTGCTCACCAACGACGGCGGCCTCGCCCGCGTGCTGGAGCTGCCCGAGACCGGCTGGCTGCGCCGCTACCGCGTGCGCGCCAATGGCGAGATCGACCAGGCCAAGCTCGACACCCTCATCAAGGGCATCACCGTGGACGGCGTGGAGTACGGCCCCATCGAGGCCGAGCTCGACCGCGTCCAGGGCGCCAACGCCTGGATCACCGTCTCCCTGCGCGAGGGCAAGAACCGCGAGGTGCGCAACGTGCTCGGCGCCCTCGGGCTCAAGGTGAACCGGCTCATCCGCGTCTCCTACGGGCCGTTCCAGCTCGGCGAGATCCCCGAGTGCGGCATCGACGAGGTGCGCACCCGCGTGCTCAAGGAGCAGATCGGCGCCGAGCTGGCCGCCGCCGCCGGGGCCGATTTCGAGGGCCCCGTGGTGGAGCGCGAGATCGAGCAGGAGCCTGATGCCGCCCGCCGCCTCGCCGCCCGCATGGCCGAGGACCGGGCCGAGCGCGCCGCCACCAGGGCCAGCGCGGCCGAAGGCCAGGTGCGCAATGAAGGCCAGGTGCGCGACGAGTTCCGCCCCGCCGGCCCCAGGACGCGCCGCCGCATCGCCGAGGATGGCGCGCTGGAGAGCCGCGGCACGGTGGCTGACCGCAAGGGACGCGCCGTGAAGGTGGAACGCCTCGCCGCCCGGCCGGACGAGCGGCCCGCGCGCGACGGCAGGGGCTTCGGGCGTCCCGCCGGCAGCCGGCGCTTCGAGGAGGAGGGCCGCGCGCCCTTCCGCGAGGGTGATGAACGGCCCCGCCGCCCGCGCGGCGAAGGCGCGCCGCGCCGGTTCGAGGAGGACCGCCCGCGCCACGGCAAGGGCGGGTTCGGCGGCGGATTCGGCAAGCGCGCCGAAGGCGAGCGCGGCTTCCGTCCGCGCGACGGCGAGCGGCGCGACGATTTCCGCAAGCGTGACGACCGGCCGGGGCGCAGCTTCGGCGAGGGCGGCGAGAACCGCCGGCCGGCGCACGGCAAGGGCGGATTCGGCGGCGGCTTCCGTGATCGTGCCGAGGGCGAGCGCGGCTTCCGCCCGCGCGACGGCGAGCGGCGCGACGATTTCCGCAAGCGCGAGGATCGGCCGGGGCGCAGCTTCGGCGAGGGCGGCGAGAACCGCCGGCCGGCGCATGGCAAGGGCGGATTCGGCGGCGGCTTCCGTGATCGTGCCGAAGGCGAGCGCGGCTTCCGTCCGCGCGACGGCGAGCGGCGCGACGATTTCCGCAAGCGTGAGGACCGGCCGGGGCGCGGCTTCGGCGAGGGCGGCGAGAACCGCCGGCCGGCGCACGGCAAGGGCGGATTCGGCGGCGGCTTCCGTGATCGCGCCGAGGGCGAGCGCGGGCCGCGCGGCACCGGCTTCTCCGGGCGTTCCGAGGGCGGCGAGGGCGCGCCACGCGGCAAGAACTTCGGGGGCAAGAGCTTCGGAAACAAGAGCTTCGGTGACCGGCAGGAGCGCCGGGGGCCGCCGAAGGAAGGCTTCAAGGGCGGCCCGCGCGGCGCGGCCAAGGATGGCGCGCGGCCCGGCGGCTTCAAGGGCGGCAAGCCCTTCGGCAAGGCCCCCCGCGCGGGCGGCCCCGGCAAGGGCGGCGGCCGCCCCGCGGCCCCGCGCGGCAAGCGCTGAGGCACGGGGCCTGCCATGCGCATCGTCGGCGGCACGCTGAAGGGGCGGGTGCTGAAGGGCCCCCCCTCCAGCGCCACGCGCCCTACCTCCGACCGGCTGCGCGAGAGCCTGTTCAACGTGCTCGCCCACGCCTATGACGACCCCTGCGAGGGCGCGCGGGTGCTCGATCTCTTCTCCGGCACGGGGGCGCTGGCCATCGAGGCGCTCTCGCGCGGGGCGCGCTTCGCGCTGATGGTGGAGGAGGCCGCAGGCGCGCGGGGCGTGATCCGGGAGAATGTGGAGGCCCTGGGCCTCACCGGCGTCACCAGGATATTCCGGCGCGATGCCACCAGGCTCGGCCCCGGCGAGCCCTACACCCTCGTGTTCTGCGATCCGCCCTACGGCAAGGGGCTGGCGGAGGCCGCCCTCGCCTCGGCGCGCGCCGGCGGATGGCTCGCACCCGCGGCGCTGCTGGTGGTGGAGGAGCGCACCGGCGCCTTCGCCGTTCCGGAAGGCTTCCGGGAGCTGGAGCGCCGGCCCTATGACGAGAGCGAGCTGATCTTCCTGGAGCCGGTCGCGGCAGCCTGAGCGGCCCCGGCCGCGATACCCCGGCCACGCCTCTCCCGCGCAAGCCGCGCGCCCGCTCATGGGAGAGCGCGCATGCCCCACGGCATGCGCGCGCCAAAGATGCCTCTCCCGGCGCGAGCGCTCAAGCCGCGCCCCGGCCCATGCGACGCCCCCCTGAACTTCCGCGACTTCCCCCGCCGGCCGGCACCGGCCCCGCCAGAAGCGCCCTATCGCTCGGAGCGCATGATGACGGCCATCAGCTCGGACACCTTGCGGCGCTGGTCCTCCGCGTCGCCGGAGCGGATGGCGTGCTCCACGCAATGGCCCACGTGATCGCGCAGCACCTCCTCCTCCACCCGCTTCAGGGCGGCGCGGACAGCGGAGATCTGGGTGATCACGTCAATGCAGTAACGGTCCTCCTCCACCATACGAGAGAGGCCGCGCACCTGGCCCTCGATGCGGCTCAGGCGCTTCTGGACTTGTTCCTTCGTCGGGCTGCGCATGCCTTGCCATATACCCCCATCGGGTATATTGAACAAGCCACATACCCCCTGGGGGTGTAGGATTGATTTGAATTCTTCCGGGCGTGAGCCAGCTCAAGGCCGCGAGGGGCGGATGGGCCGAGGCTTCGCCCCGCTTTGCGAGAGCCGAGAGGACACGGCCATGGCCCACACACCCGAACAGACCGGCGCCTCCGATTGCTGCGGCGGCAAGGCCGCGCCGGCGGCGACCGCCATCGATCCGGTCTGCGGCATGAAGGTTCCCGCCACCGCCGGGCAGCCGACCAGCAGCTTCGAGGGCAAAGCCTATTTCTTCTGCTGCGAAGGCTGCAAGACGACATTCGATGCGGACCCGGCGCGCGCCATCGCCAACGCGCCGGCTCCGCTCGCGCTGCCTGCGGCGGCGGATGCCGCACCCAAGGCCGGCGCCTGCTGCGGCGGGCATGACCATGCGAAGCACGACCATGCGGGGCACGACCACTCCGCCCACGCGGCGGCCCCCGCCTCCGCCAAGGTGAAGGACCCCGTCTGCGGCATGGACGTGGACCCTTCCCCCGAGGCCGGAAAGCCGAGCAGCACCTACAACGGCAAGAGCTTCCATTTCTGCTGCAACGGCTGCAAGACCAAGTTCGATGCCAACCCGGAGCAGTATCTCGCCCCGGTCATCGATCCCGTCTGCGGCATGAGCGTGGAGCCGGGTAGCGCGAAATATGCCGCCCGCCACGCCGGCAAGACCTATTTCTTCTGCTCATCCTCCTGCGAGACCAAGTTCAAGGCCGATCCCGCCGTCTACACCGGCGAGAAGGCGCCCCCGCCGCCCGCCGAGGTGCCCGAGGGCACCATCTACACCTGCCCCATGGACCCCGAGATCCGGCAGGTGGGTCCCGGCATCTGCCCCATCTGCGGCATGGCGCTGGAACCCGAGCTCGTGACCCTCGACGAGGGCCCGAACCACGAGCTGCAGGACATGACCCGCCGGTTCTGGATCGGCCTCGCGCTCACCCTGCCCGTGTTCGTGTTGGAGATGGGCCAGCACCTGCTGGGCCTGCACCTGCTGCCGCAGCAGATCTCGAATTATATCCAGTTCCTGCTGGCCACCCCGGTGGTGCTGTGGGTGGGCAAGCCCTTCTTCGAGCGCGCATGGCTGTCACTGAAGACGCGCAACTTCAACATGTTCACCCTGATCGGCATGGGCACGGGCGTGGCCTATGCCTATTCGCTGGTGGCCACCTTCGTGCCTGGCCTGTTCCCGGCCGAGTTCCACACCCATGACGGGGCGGTCGCGGTCTATTTCGAGGCGGCGGCGGTCATCACCGTGCTGGTGGCGCTCGGCCAGGTGCTGGAGCTGCGGGCGCGCGACCGCACCTCCGGCGCCATCAGGTCGCTGCTCTCCCTCGCCCCCAAGACCGCCCTCCTCATCCGTGCCGACGGCACCGACGCGGAGGTGGCGCTGGATCTCGTCGCCCCCGGCAATCTGCTGCGCGTGCGCCCCGGCGAGAAGGTGCCGGTGGACGGCGTCGTCACCGAGGGCCGCGCGGTGGTGGACGAAAGCCTCGTCACCGGCGAAGCCATGCCCGCCTCCAAGGAGCCGGGCGAGCGCGTCATCGGCGGCACCGTGAATTCCTCCGGCGCCTTCGTGATGCGGGCCGACAAGGTGGGGCGCGACACCGTCCTCTCGCAGATCGTGCAGATGGTGGCCGCCGCCCAGCGCTCGCGCGCGCCCATCCAGCGCCTCGCCGATCAGGTCTCCGGCTGGTTCGTGCCGGCGGTGGTGGCGGCCGCCGCCGTGGCCTTCGCCGTGTGGCTGGCGGTGGGGCCGGAGCCGAGCCTCACCTTCGCGCTCATGGCCGCCGTTTCGGTGCTCATCATCGCCTGCCCCTGCGCGCTCGGCCTCGCCACGCCCATGTCCATCATGGTCGGCGTGGGGCGCGGCGCCCAGCTCGGCGTGCTGGTGAAGAATGCCGAGGCGCTGGAGCGCATGGAGAAGGTGGACGTGGTGGTGGTGGACAAGACCGGCACCCTCACCGAGGGCAAGCCGAAGGTGGTGGCCGTCCAGCCCCTGCGCGGCTTCGAGCCGAACGACGTGCTGCGGCTCGCCGCCAGCCTGGAGCGCTCCAGCGAGCATCCCCTCGCCGCCGCCATCGTGGCCGAGGCGAAGGCGCGCGAGCTTGCCCTTGCGGAGCCTTCGGGCGTGGAGAGCCCGGCCGGCAAGGGCATCTCCGGCGCCATCGAGGGCCGCACCGTGGTGATCGGCCACGCCGCCTTCCTGGGCGAGCACAGCGTGCACACCGACCACCTCACCGCCGCCGCCGAACGCTACCAGAAGGAGGGCGCCACCGCCGTGCTGGTGGCGGTGGACGGCCACGCCGCCGGCGTCATCGCCGTCGCCGACCCGGTGAAGGCCACCACCGACGCCGCCCTGAAGCGCCTCGCCCGCGACGGCGTGCGCGTGGTGATGCTGACCGGAGACAACCGCACCACCGCTCTCGCGGTCGCCAAGCGCCTCGGCATCGAGGAGGTGGAAGCCGAGGTGCTGCCCGACCACAAGGCCGCCGTGGTGGAGCGCCTGCGCAAGGAGGGCCACGTGGTGGCCATGGCCGGCGACGGCGTGAACGACGCCCCCGCATTGGCGGTGGCCGACGTGGGCATCGCCATGGGCACGGGCACGGACATCGCCATGGAGAGCGCCGGCATCACCCTGCTGAAGGGCGACCTGCTCGGCATCTGCCACGCCCGCTCGCTCTCCAGGGCAACCATGGCGAACATCCGCCGCAACCTGCTGTTCGCCTTCGTCTACAATGCGGCGGGCGTGCCCATCGCGGCGGGCATCCTCTATCCGGTCATCGGGCTGCTGCTGTCGCCCATGGTGGCTGCGGCGGCCATGGCGCTCTCGTCCGTGAGCGTCATCACCAATGCTCTGCTGCTGCGGGCGTGGCGTCCGGAATGAGCGGAAGGGGCGCCGCTCCTTCCATACCGGGGCGGCTCACATGCCGCGAAGGTTGGCTGAAGGCCCGGGCATCACGCTCACGGGCCTTCGGCGTCAGTCCCTCGCAAGCGCGGCGATGACCGCGTTGAGCACCGGGAAGCCCTCGGCCGTCACCATCAGCCGGGGGCCGCGGCGCATCACGAGCCCCTGCTCCTCCAGCGCGGCGATGCCCGCCTCCGCGAGCGGCCGCCCGGAGAGGCGGGCATGGCGGTCGAGGTCCACCCCCTCTTTCAGCCGCAGGCCCATGAGCAGCATCTCGTCCGCCTGCTCGGGGCGCGAGAGCGGCTCGTCGCTGACGATGCCATGGCCGGCACGCTCCACCTGTGCGAGCCAGGCGTCCGGCATCTTCTCCACATAGGTGGCGCGGCGCTCGCCCTCCACCGCGATGCGTCCGTGGGCGCCGGGGCCGATGCCGACATAGGTGCCATAGCGCCAGTAGACGAGATTGTGCCGCGCCTCGGCGCCTGGCCGGGCGTGGTTGGAGATCTCGTAGGCGGGAAGGCCGGCGGCGGCGGTCACTTCCTGCGTCACGTCCCACAGGGCACGGGAGAGGTCATCGTCGGGCAGCAGCAGCTTGCCGGCGCCGTAGAGCCGCTCGAAGGGCGTGCCGGGCTCGATGGTGAGCTGGTAGAGCGAGAGGTGCTCGCAGCCCTCGGCGAGCGCCCGCTCCAGCTCCCGCGCCCAGGCTTCGGGCGTCTGGCGCGGGCGGGCGTAGATGAGGTCGAACGACACCCGCCGGAACGCCGCGCGGGCGATGCCCACCGCTTTCAGCGCCTCCTCCACCGTATGCATGCGGCCGAGGTTCCTCAGGTCGTCGTCCTGCAGCGCCTGCACGCCGAGGGAGACGCGGTTGACCCCCGCCGCCCCGTAGCCGTGGAAGCGCGCGGCCTCCACAGAGGTGGGGTTCGCCTCCAGCGTGATCTCGGCGCCGACGGCGAGCGGCCATGCCGCATCGATGGCCTCGAGGATGCCGCCCACCGTCTCCGGCGTCATCAGCGAGGGCGTGCCACCCCCGAAGAACACCGTCTCCGCCCGCCGGGGACCGGTGAGGGCGCGCATGTGGGCGATCTCCCGCCGGTAGGCGGCAAGGAAGCGCTCCTGGTCCGGCGCCTCGCGCCGCACATGGGAGTTGAAGTCGCAATAGGGGCACTTGGCGAGGCAGAACGGCCAATGCACATAGACGCCGAAGCCGCCATCGGCAGGCGCGTCCGCCCCCTCCCCCGGCAGCGGGGGCGTCGCGCGCGATGAGCGGGAAGCCGCGCCCAAGTCCGCCGTCTCCGCCGTCACGCCTTCAGGCATGCCTGGGAGAGCTGCAGGAAGGCGCGGGCGCGGTGCGACAGGCCGAAGCCCCTGGGGGGCATGGAGTGCTTCTCCTCCGCCGTCATCTCCGCGAAGGTGCGGGTGTGGCCCTCGGGCACGAACATGGGATCGTAGCCGAAGCCCTTGGCGCCGCGCGGCGGCCACACCAGCGTGCCTTCCACCACGCCCCTGAATTCCTCCAGGTGCCCGTCCGGCCAGGCGATGCACAGGGCCGAGACGAAGCGCGCCCGGCGCTGCGCGGGCGCGGTGGCGCCGGCCTTCTCCAGCGCGGCCTGCACCTTCTCCATGGCCATCTCGAAGTCGCGGTCCGGCCCCGCCCAGCGGGCGGTGTGGATGCCCGGCGCGCCGCCGAGCGCATCCACCACGAGGCCGGAATCGTCCGCGAAGGCGGGCAGCCGCGCGGCGCCCGCCGCCGCCTCGGCCTTCAGCCGGGCATTGCCCTCGAAGGTCTCGGCGGTTTCCTCGGGCTCGGCAAGGCCGAGCTCGCCGGCGGAGACCGCATCCACCCCGAAGGGCTCCAGCAGCATGCGCATCTCGATGAGCTTGCCGGGATTGTGGGTGGCGACCACGAGCCGCCCGGTGAGGATGCGGTGAGCCATCAGGCGATCGCCTTCTTCTGCAGCTCCACCAGATGCTCCACCCCGCTGCGGGCGAGGCCGAGCAGGGAGAGAAGCTCATCCTGCGAGAACGGGGTCTTCTCGGCCGTGCCCTGGATCTCGACAATGCCGCCGGAGCCGGTCATCACGAAATTGGCGTCGGTCTCGGCCACCGAATCCTCGGCGTAGTCGAGATCGAGCACCGGCGTGCCCTCGTAGATGCCGCAGGAGACCGCCGCCACGTGCTCCTTCAGGGGCATCTCGCGGATCATGGAGCGCGCGCGCATCCAGGAGAGGCAGTCGTGGAGCGCGATCCAGGCGCCGGTGATGGAGGCGGTGCGGGTACCGCCGTCGGCCTGGAGCACGTCGCAGTCGACGGTGATCTGCTTCTCACCCATGGCGACGAGATCCGTCACCGAGCGCAGGGAGCGGCCGATCAGGCGCTGGATCTCCTGGGTGCGGCCGGAGGGGCGCCCGGTGGTGGATTCGCGCCGGGTGCGGTCATGGGTGGCGCGAGGCAGCATGGAATATTCGGCGGTGACCCAGCCCCGGCCCTGGCCCTTCAGCCACGGCGGCAGGCGCTCCTCCAGGGTGGCGGAAACCAGCACGTGGGTGTCGCCGAACTTCACGAGGCAGGAGCCTTCCGCGTGGCGCATCACGCCCCGCTCGAATGAAACGGCGCGCATCTCGGTGCTGGCGCGCTTGCTGGGGCGCATGGCGTATTCCTTCATGTCTCTCGCTTCGGGCGCTCCTTTTGGAGCCGCGGGGCGCAAACCGCAAGGGCGGGACGGCCGCAACACGCTTGAAGCGAAGGGCGGGAGGCGACACATATAGGAAAGCCACCCGCCCCGCGGCCGCCGCGTGCGGGACGGCACCTGAAAGGCGTGCGCATCCGTGGCGATCGATCCTCTCTTCTCCCTCTCCTCCGGCGCCCTGGCGCAGATCGACGCCCGCGCGCGCGAGATCTTCCGCCAGATCGTGGAGAGCTATCTCGCCACCGGCGAGCCGGTGGGCTCGCGCAACCTCTCCCGCCTCATCCCCATGACGCTCTCGCCCGCCTCGGTGCGCAACGTGATGGCGGACCTGGAGGCGGCGGGCCTCATCTACGCCCCCCACACCAGCGCCGGGCGCCTGCCCACGGAGCGCGGACTGCGCTTCTTCGTGGACGCGCTGATGGAGGTTGGCGACGTCAACGAGCGCGACCGCACCAGCATCGAGACCCAGGTGGTGGCGGCCGCCCGCAACACCACCGTGGAAGGCGTGCTGCAGGAGGCCTCCACCCTGCTCTCCGGCCTCGCGCGCGGGGCGGGCGTGGTCACCGCCACCAAGACCGACCCGCGCCTGAAGCATGTGGAATTCGTGCCCCTCGACCCCGGCCGGGCGCTGGTGATCCTCGTCTCCGAGGACGGGCAGGTGGAGAATCGGGCCCTGGCGCTGCCGCCGGGGCTGCCCGTGTCCGCACTCACGGAAGCGACAAACTTCCTCAACGCCCACATCCGCGGCCGCACCCTGGCGGAGGCGCGGGCCGAGATGGAGAGCCTGCTCGCCGAGCTGCGGCGCGACCTCGACGCCATCACCGCGCGGGTGGTGGAGGATGGGCTCGCCTCCTGGTCCGGCGACGACCCGGCCGAGCGCAAGCTCATCGTGCGCGGGCAGGCGAAGCTGCTGGAGGACCTTCATGCCCTGGAGGACCTGGAGCGCATCCGCCTGCTGTTCGACGACCTCGAATCGAAGCGCGAGGTGGTGGACCTCCTGGGCCGCGCCGAGGAGGCGCAGGCGCTGCGCATCTTCATCGGCTCGGAGAACCGGCTGTTCTCCCTGTCCGGCTCCTCCACCATCGTCGCGCCCTATCGCGATGGCCAGGGGCGGGTGGTGGGCGTGCTCGGCGTCATCGGGCCGACGCGGCTCAATTACGGGCGCATCGTGCCCATGGTGGACTTCACCGCCCGCCTCGTGAGCCGGGTGCTCGGCGCGCCGGGAGGGGGCGACGCGGCCTGATGGCGCGTCCCCATCTGATCGCGCAGGCTTGATTTTTGCCCTCCACGCTCCGATATGCCGTGGGATCAACGGCAGGTCCGCACGGACCTTCTCCAGCCAAAAAGGAAAGACCGGATGAGCGAGCAGACGCGCGCGCCGGAGACCGGCGACGGCATCGAGGACACGGGGCTCAACCAGGCGGGCGCTCCCGAGGCGGGCTCTCCCGCCGAGCCCTCTCTCCAGGCCGAGAAGGAGCGCCTGGAAACGGAGATCGCCGCGCTGAAGGACAAGTATCTGCGCGCCTTCGCCGAGGCCGAGAATGTGCGCCGCCGCGCCGACAGGGAAATCGCCGACGCCAAGGTTTACGGCATCGCCTCCTTCGCCCGCGACATGCTGACGGTCGCCGATGACCTCAACCGCGCGCTCTCGGCCGTGGATGACGAGGCCAAGGACCAGGCCGAGGGCGCCGTGAAGGCGCTGCTCGAAGGCATCGAGATCACCGAGCGCGGCCTCGCCCAGGCTCTGGAAAAGCACAAGATCCGCCGCATCGAGCCGCGCGGCGAGAAGTTCGACCCCAACCTTCATCAGGCCATGTTCGAGGTGCCGGACCCGTCCGTGCCCAACGGCACGGTGGTGCAGGTGGTGCAGGCGGGCTACGTCATCGGCGAGCGCGTGCTGCGTCCGGCCATGGTGGGCGTCGCCCGCGGCGGCCCCAAGGCCGAGGCCCCGGCGCCCGAGGCCAAGCCGGAAGGCGAGGCCTGACGGCCAAGCGAGGACACCGGGCGGGCCGACGGCCCGCCTCCGGGCTCTCCATCTCAATCAGCATTTCCAGATTGCCGCACGCAGTGAAAGCCGGAGGGGAACCATCCGGCCAAACGGGTCGTCCCCTCTCCCACCGCCGCGAAGCCGCCGTCCCGATCCGGCCACCTCAACGAATTGGCCGGGCGCATTGTCAGGCGCTCTGGCTTCTCTTGGCCGCGCCGTCGATCGTTTTCCGCTCGCATCGGCTCGCGGCAATCATTCTGGGTTTTCGATATCGCGCATTTTCTTTGCGTGAGCCGGGACCCACTTCTCTTGAAAATGCGCTCAATCCTGGCTCTGCCGCAATTCCCCGCGCAAAACCGCTGCACGCTTTCGCTGGAATTGCCCTAACCTATTGATTTGAGGCAATTCCGGACGCGAAACCGCTGCGCACTTTTGCTGGAATTGCTCTAACTTATTGATTTGACGCAATTCCGGACGCGAAACCGCTGCACACTTTCGCTGGAATTGCTCTAGGAACGCTCCGGGGCGGGCAGGTGCGCCGCGTCGGCGCGACCGTCACCGGAGCCGGCTGAAAGGCCATCTTCTCCCGCATTGCCGTTCACGATGGTGACGAGGGCATCCGCAATCATGCGACCGGTGAAGGGCTTGGCGACGCGGGGCCGGTCCGCCAAGGCGCGCGGCATGGGCTCACGCCCGGTAAAGGCCGAGCAGAACACGAAGGGCACGCCCCGATCCGCCAGCACCACCGCGGCGGGGAAAACGCTCTCGCTGCCGAGGCTCACGTCCAGAAGCGCCGCGTCGAGGCCCTCGCTGCGAGCGGCGGCCATGGCCGCCGATAGGCTGGCCACGGGGCCCACCACATCGCACCCGAGGGTGCGCAGCTCGCCTTCGAGGCCCAGGGCGACCAGGAACTCGTCTTCCACGACGAGCACCCGCAATCCCGCGAGATCCATGTCGTCACGCCTTTCGCCAACCGGCCGCGGCACAGGCGCGCGACAGGTCCTTTTCCGGCCTCCCCTCCGGCCCGCCCCGGCATCTGGCGGGGCGGCATCGGCGGGCTTCAGCCGTTTTCCCGCTCAACGGGCGGCGGGGGCGAAAGTTCCCTGGGCCTTTAGGCTTAGGGCGCGGGAACGAAGGGTCTCGCCGTCATTCCACAGGTGGGGGCGACGGCGGAGGACACCCTCAGTCCTTGGCGCGCTCCACATAGGAGCCGTCGACGGTCATCACGACCACGCGGGTGCCGGCGGCGACATGCGGGGGCACCATGGTGCGCACGCCGTTGGAGAGCACGGCCGGCTTGTAGGAGGAGGAGGCGGTCTGCCCCTTCACGGTGGGCTCGGTGTCCACGATCTCCAGGGTGACGCGCGCCGGCAGCTCGATAGCGATGGGATTGCCATTGTGCGTGGAAAGCATGCATTCCATGCCTTCCTGGAGGTACACGGCAAGGTCCCCCATCACTTCCTTGGACACCGTCAGCTGCTCGAAGCTCTCGGGATTCATGAAGGTGTAGCCTTCCGAATCCTCGTACAGGAAGGTATGCGGGCGATCTTCCACGAAGGCGCGCTCCACCTGCTCGGTGGTGCGGTAGCGCTCGGAGATCTTCACGCCATCGGAGATGCGGCGCATGTCGAGCTGCGTGACCGGCGTGCCCTTGCCGGGATGGATGTTCTCGGCGGTGAGCACCACATAGAGCTTGTCGTCGATATCGACCACGTTGCCTTTGCGCAGGGAGCTGGCGATGACCTTGACCACGTCGCGTCTTCCTCGAACTTTTCGCGGCGGCACGCCGCTTATCTTCGTCGGCGCGCACCATACCCATCTTGACGCCGAGCGCCACCCTCGCCACGGCGTTTCGGATGCCCAATCCGGCTTGTGAAGGACGTTTCCCCGTGAAACTGGTATCTGGCTCCGGCCAAAGCCCCTGGTGGGACCGGGAGGTCCATGCCGACCGCCGCCCCTTCCTCCTGGCGCGGGGCCGCATCACGGCCGCAACGCGGGCCTGGTTCCTGGAGCGGGACTTCATGGAGGTGGAGACACCCATCCTCCAGGTTTCGCCCGGCAACGAGGCGCACCTGCACGCCTTCGCGACCGAGATCACCGCCCCCGACGGCGGCCGCCGGCCGCTCCACCTGCGCACCTCGCCCGAATTCACCGCCAAGAAGCTGCTGGCGGCGGGCGAGCCGCGCATCTTCGAGCTGGCGCGCGTGTTCCGGAACCGGGAGCGGGGCATGGCCCACCATCCGGAGTTCACCATGCTGGAATGGTACCGCGCGGGCGCCTCCTGCGCGGACCTCATGGAGGATTGCACCGCTCTGCTGCGGCTCGCTGCCCGCACCGGGGGCGCCGGCGCCTTCGCCTATCGCGGCGCGGCGTGCGATCCATTCGCGGAGCCGGAAAGCCTCACCCTCACCGAGGCTTTCGCGCGGCACGCGGGCATCGACCTGCCCGCCACCCTGCCCGCCCCCGGCATTCCCGCGGACCCGGCGCCGCTGGCCGCGGCCGCGCGCGCGGCCGGCATCCGCGTGGCGGCGGACGACGGCTGGGCCGATATCTTCTCGAAGGTGCTGGTGGAGCGGGTGGAGCCCCACCTGGGCATGGGGCGCCCGACTTTCCTGTGCGACTACCCGCTGAGCGAGGCCGCCCTCGCGCGCCCGAAGCCGGAGGACCCGCGCTTCGCCGAGCGGTTCGAGTTCTATGCCTGCGGGCTGGAGCTGGCCAACGCCTTCGGCGAGCTCACCGATCCGGCCGAGCAGCGCCGGCGCTTCACCCACGAGATGGAGCTGAAGAGCCGCCTCTACGGCGAGCGCTATCCCCTCGACGAGGACTTCCTGGCCGCCCTGGCGCAGATGCCGGATGCCGCCGGCTGCGCCCTGGGCTTCGACCGGCTGGCGATGCTGGCCACCGGCGCCCGGCGCATCGAGGACGTGCTGTGGGCGCCTGTGGCGACGCCGTGAGGCTGGAGCGGCCTCACGCGAAGCGGAAACCGCTTCGCGTGAGGAAAACACGTCAACGCAAGAGCTTGGAAGGCCCGGTCAGGAAATCTCGAACAGGGTCGAGAAACCGGAGATGTCGAACACCTCGCGGATCTGCGGCTGAAGCGAGGTGAGCGCCAGCCGGCGCTTGGCGTTGCGCATGGCCTTGCCCGCCACCAGCAGGGCGCGCAGGCCGGAGGAGGAGACATAGTCCACCCCGGCGAGATTGACGACGATGGCGCCGTCGCTCATGGAGACCACGTCCATCAGGCTGGTCTCGAACGGCTTGGCGTTCGGCGTATCGAGCCGCCCGGCCACCTTCAGCAGGATTTCGCCGTCCACCTGCTCACGCTCAATGTGCATGGATGCCGTCCCGCTCCGCTGACATCATTTCGTCACTGGCATTATCGTCATTCGCGACCGGGCGCAACGCCACGGCGGTTCTGCGGATCAGCCAGATCGCGCGTTCGAACAGGCTGGTGGCGAGCAGAAGGCGGCGCGCGTCCTCGCCCGTGCCGATGCTCGCCCCGACCAGGCTGCGGCGAATGCGCGTCAGCAGCTCGCTGCGGTCCGCGGTCAGCGTGGCGATCACCTCATAGTCGTCGGCGCCCTCGGCGTCCGCCAGGGACAGGACGATCACCCGCAGCGATTCGGACAGGTTGAAGGCGAGCTGGGGCGGCGTGTCATAGCTCTCCACCACCTCCGCGAAATCGTGCAGCGTGTCCTGCAGCACGCGGATCATCTCCACCAGCGCCTGCTGCTGGAGCGCGATGTCGAGGGTCTCGCGCTCCGGCGCGCGGCCGATGAGATCGGTGAGGAAGCCCTCGGTGGTGCGGGCGATGGAGGCCGCGCCGCGCCACAGGGCGAGCCGCTCGCCCGCGCCCGGCGCCTCATCCACGTCGAGGTCCGGCAGCAGGGTGGGCAGAAGCTGGATCAGCCGCCGGATCTCCTTCTCCGAAAGGTCGAGCGCGGTGGCCGGCGCCTCCAGGGCGCGATCATGGACATAGCGCGGGCGCGAGGCGCCATCCTCCAGCGTCGGCGGGCTGAAGCGGATGGCAATCGCCTCCGCGGTGGTCCGCGCGAAGGCCACCGGAACCGCACCGGCGAGTTGCAGGGCGAGGAACAGCAGCGAAAGCGACAGCGCCGCCTTGCCTCCGCCGAGGATGGAGAGCGCGGCCGCCGGATCGCCCCCCGCCAGCCCGGCGCCGAGCCAGACCGCCAGCACCACCACGCAGCCGATGAGCTTCACCTGGATATGGGCATAGCAGAGCTGCCGCCCCGTGCCTTCGAGCCCCCCGGCGGCCACCAGGGTGGCGAGGCCGGAGCCCAGGTTGGCGCCGAGCACCACGTAGAAAGCGGAATCGAGCCCCATCACCGCCGATTGCAGCAAGGCCAGAACCAGGATGGTGGGCGTGGAGGAGGACTGGCTGAGGGCCGCCGCCACGAGGCCGAGCGCGAAGCCCACCCAGGGCGTGAGCCCGGCATCGAGGAACGCCGCCAGGGCCGCGGGATCGATGGCGCGGGGCCCCTGCTTGATGAAGTCGAGCCCCAGCAGCGCCAGCGCCAGCCCCAGCGCCACGCCCATCCACTCGCGCCAGGCGGGGCGGCGGTCGAGCCGGAGCTGGAAGCCGAACCCCACCAGCGCCAACAGGTAGAAGATCACCAGCCGGAAATCGATGGCGGCGATGAACACCAGCGCGGCGGTGCCCACGTTGGCGCCCGCCACAACGGGAATGGCATCCCGCGTGGTGAACACGCCGCCGCGCACGAGGTTGCCGCAGATGATGGCCACCGCATTGCTGGACTGGGTGGCCGCGCCGGCGAGGCTGCCGGAAACGAGGCCGGTCAAGGGAGATCGCGTGGCGCTGCGCAGCAGGTGCCGCACGCCGCGGCCGGTGGCCTGCTGGAGGTGCGACGAAAGCGTCTTGAGGCCGACGAACAGCAGCCCAAGGCCCGCGAGAATTCCCGCCAAGATCATCATGAGCGCGTCATGGGCACCTGGCCCGTGTCCCCCGTGCCCGAGCGGCGGGCCTCCGCGCCAGCCCGGCATTCCACGCGGCCCGGCGGCGAAACCGCCACGGCGGATAGAGACACGCAGCACAGCGCTTCAGATGTGAAGAGGCTCTCATAGCCGCGCTTCATGACACTTCTGCGACATCGCGCGAAGCCATCGGGCGCCTCGTTCCCCGCGGGTTTGATGCGAAGGGACACCTCACGCTGGGTGAAGGGCGCATGACAAGGCCGACAGCATCCGAGGCCCTCCGGGCTACGACACCGACGCGCGGAAGCGCCCTAATGCGCGGCCGGCGCCGCCACCATGGTGAGGTGATTCTCGCCATCCTCGCGGCGATAGGCGAGGCTTTCCATGAAGTGGCGCATGAGCTGCACGCCGTGGCCGCCGATCCTGGCATCCTCGATGGCCGCCACCGCCTCCGGCTCCGCGATGGTGGTGGGATCGAAGGCGACCCCGTTGTCGATGAGCTGCACGGCCACCCGCCCGCCCGGCATCCGGTGGACCTCGACGCGGATGGACGGGTCGTGCGCCACCTTGTCGAAGCCGTAGGAGATGACGTTCGTGAGCGCTTCCTCAAGCGAAAGCTCGAGGCCGAAACGCATGGCCTGCGGCCAGCCCTCCTGCTCGGCCATGTCGCCGAGCCAGGAGGTGACCTCCGAGATGGAGGCGATATCCGCGCCGACCCGCAGCGCAGAGATCAGGGTATCGGCGGCGGGGGTCGTGATCATGGCCGCTGCTCAGGTGGGGGCATCGCAGGCGGTGCCCGCCGCGCGGGGCGCCCGCGAAACGGCGGTCCTCCGCGCGAAAGCGAGGCGGGCGATCGGGACAATGGGGGCGGTTTCCGTCGCCCGCGATGAGTTTTTGGTCTTCATTCCCGCAGCACTTTCGAACTGGGGCCGCCGCGCGCCTGCATAAACGGCGGCTCGCCTCTCGCTTCACCCGCGAAATGCAGTCTAAGGCATTTCCGCGTCCCGTTGAATTGTAAAAATGCTTCGGGGTTGCTGGGGCAGCACGCGGTCTTCAGGCGTCCGCCGGCAGCGGCCGCGCGAACATCACGCCCACGGCGCCGCTGGGCAGGCGCGTGCGCGCATAGCCGCGCCAGCCTTCGGCGAACAGCGCCCTCTGCCGCTCGAAATCGAGCGGATCGGCCACCACCACCGCCCCCGGATCGTGGCGGGAGCCGTCGCGCAGCATCACGTAGCGGGCGTAGCCGCCGAAGAAGAGCTCGATCCCCACGATGGGGAAGCCGCCCGAGAGCAGGTTCGACCAGCTGCCCGGATTGACCGGCGCCGCGGTGGAGAACAGCACCATGTCGCGCGGGGCGATGGCCACCCGCCCGGCGATGGTCATCCGCTGCAGCCCGTGGCCACGGTAATCCGGGTGCACGGAGGCCCCCGCGAGCCGCCCCACGGGGGTGCCGGCCGGCAGGCGCAGCAGCCGGTGCGGGCCGTCCTCGGGCGTATGGTCGTGCTGGAGGATGCCGTAGGCGACGAGATCCGCGCCCTCGAACAGGCCGATGGTGCGTCCGCGCCCGGCGAGGATGCCCTCGAAATAGGCGCGGCTTTCGGGCTTCACCACCTCCGGCCGGGCGACCGGGCCGATGGAGAGGCGGTGCAGAGCCTCCATGGCGTCGAGATCGTCGGGGCCGAGCTCGCGGGAACGGATGGAGGGCATCGGTTGGGCAGCGCTGAGAGCCATGATCACGTGATCACTTCCGCGTAGTTGAGCATCGCGATGGGCGGATACACGCCGAGCTGCTTGGCCACCGACATGTTGATGATGAGGGCGAAGCGCTTCAGCGTCTCGATGGGGATCTTCTGGGGCGGCACGCGCTCCACCAGGATCTCGGCGGCCTTGGAGCCGGCGAGCTGGCCCACGGAATAATAGCGGCTGACGAGTCCCACCAGCCCCTGCCCCTCGCGCAGGAAGAACTCGGTGGCGCCGAAGGTGGGCAGCCGCGCGCTGATGGCGGCGGGCCCCACCCGGCGGAAGATGGAGGCGAGGAAGGTATCGGCCGGTAGGTAGAGCCAGTCGGCGCCCTTCTCCTTCAGCCCGCGCACGAAATCCTCCACCCCGTCTCCGATGGCGCGGGTGCCCTGCATGGCGAGCGGCTGCTCCAGCACCTCGGCGCCGATGCCCTTGCAGAAGGCGCGCATCTCCTCGACGATGGCGAGCGAGTTGCTCTCGTTGGGCGAATAGATCACGCCCACCTTCTGGAACGCCCGGTAGCTCTGCATGGCGCGCATCTGCACGTCGGTGGGCACCACGTGCACGGCACCGGTGACGTTCCGGCCGGAGGAGGCGAGCGAGGGCGCGATCTTCACCTGAACCGGCGCCGCCACCAGGGCGAACACCACGGGAATGTCGCGCACAAAGGGGGCGTCCGCCGGCGCGTCATAGGGGCCCACCACGGCCAGGGTGTTGGGCGTGCCGTAGGTGTAGATGAGGTCCGGCTTGAAGCTGGGCAGCACCTCGTCGAGGATGGGACGCACCCGCGCCGGATCGCGCTCCACGTCGCGGGTCAGGAAGTCCACCGCGATCTCGTTGGCGGCGAAATAGTCGCGGAAGCCGCGTTCCACGTCGGTCTCGCCGCGGAAGGTCAGCATCAGGATGCGAAAGGCCCCCTCCGGCCGCTCGGCGCGCGCGGCCCGGCCGAGGAGCCCGGCGGCACCAGCCCCGAGCCCCAGGGAGAGAAGGGTACGACGATCCATCATACGGGGCTCCCTTCCGAGGAGGCCGCGCGGGTGGCGCGGCGCGGGCCTGACGGGGCGAGACGCTGCCCGGATAGCGCAAATACCAGCGCCCCCGCCACAACCACTGCGCCCATCAAGCCGGTTGTAAAGGAAAATCCGATCGCCGCCATCAGAATGCCGGCTCCCGCCGGCCCGGCCGCGTTGCCGGAGCGCTCCACCAGCCGGAACAGGCCCAGCACGCCGGCCGGGCTGAACCCGCGATTGGCCGCCGTGTCGGCCACCAGCGCCGACTGGGAGGCAATGGAAAGCGCCTGCCCGAGGCCCAGCATCGCCAGCGCGAACACGATCAGCCCCACCGAGGGATGGAGCGGCATCACCAGCGCCCCGAGCCCGGCGACCAGCCCGCCCGCCACCACGAAGGTGGCGCGCGCCTGCAGCCGGTCCGCCAGCGCCGCGAACACCGGCACCGCCACCACCATGAGCAGCGGATAGATCATCTGGAAGCGGCCGATAGCCGCCGCCGAATAGCCCTGGCGCTGCAGCTCCAGCGGCACCAGCAGCAGGCACAGGGCCGCGAACAGCAGCTTGGCCGGGAACGCGCAGCCCAGGAGCAGCGCCATCAGCCGCGGGGCGCGGGCCGCCTGCGCCAGCTCCGCGAAACCCACCTTCACGTGCGCGGCCCGGCGTGGCGCCCGCGGCACCACCAGCAGCGCCACCGCGAGCGCCACCAGCGCCAGGACGGCAGAGGCGCCGAGCGCGGCCGAGGGCCCGAGGCGATCGGCGATGACGCCGCCTATGGGGGGCCCGCACAGGCAGGCCACCATGATCGCGCGCACGAACACGGCCAGCGCCGCGCTGCGCCCGGCGCCCTGGGAGTGGTCCACCACATGCCCCTGGGCCGAGACGAACACCAGCGCATAGCCCGCGCCCGCGACGACGCGGGCGGCGAGAAAGAGGAAATAATCGGCGCTCAGGGCCGAAAGGGCATAGCCCGCGGCCGCCACCGCAGCGCCGAGCACGAAGCCGGAGCGGCGCCCGAGCCGCTCGGAAAGGCCCGCGAACGGAATCTGGCACAGCGCCACCACCGCCATGAAGGCGACGATAGGTAGGCTCGCCGCTGTGTCGGGGCCGAGCCCGCCGCCGGCGGGCGCCAGCGACTGCGCCAGCCGCGGCAGGAAGGGACGGGTCAATTCCTCGGTGAGCATGAACAGGAACAAGGCGGGGCGGATGGCCCCGGCGAGCCCGCTCTCGCCGGCCTCCACGCCGCCGATGCCGGTGCGGGCGGCAAGCGCGTCGAGGCGCGCGGCGAGCGCCGCGTCGCCGCGGGCGCGGGCGCTCTCGCGGGCCGCCTCGTGAGAGGCGCCGAGGCGGGCGACCTGCGCATCCACCGGCGCCACCAGCCCCTCGGCCTCGGTTCCGGCACCGCTGCGGTAAAGCGAGAGGCGCCCCCGCGCGAGGGCGCGCACCCGCTGCTCCACCGCCGCCATGGCCTCGATGCCGCGGGTGCCCACCACCAGCGCCACCAGCTCCAGCGCCACCAGCAGCGCCACCACGCCGATGAAGGCGACATCCACCAGCACCGCCGCCACCTGCGCCCACACCACCGAGGGATCGATGGTGATGGCGATCTCGCCCACGGCGGCGCCGTCCCGCATCACCGGAACGCGCACCACGGTGGGCGCGTCGAGCCGGGCGGCATCGCCGGAACGGGTGCCCCCGCCGCCGGCGAGCGACAGGTCGATCTGCGCGAACTCGGTATTGGCGGCCCGGAGCTCGTCGAAATAGGGGCCCACCCCCACCATGCGGTCGAGGGGAATGCCGGCGGCGTCCGCCCGCTCCACCAGCGCCGCCGCGGAACGGCCGACGCTCTCCGCCTTCACCAGGATGGCGGGAACGATGGTGTGCTCGGCCGCCCGGTGCGCGCCCCAGGCGATGAGCGCCAGCGCCGCGCACAGGATGAAAGCGATGGCGACGGTGATTCCCCCGCGAAGCCCGATCATCGGCCGTCCTTTCCGAAGCCTGCGCCAGCGGCCGGCGCGCCATGCGCGGCCAGCGCATGCACCGCCTCGGCCTCGGCGAGGGCGGCGCGCGCCGCCGGCGGCCAGCAGGCGGGATCGCGGGCGCGGCGGGCGGCCCGCCGCAGGGCCGCCGCCAGCAGCAGCCCCACGGCGATGGTGGCGAGGCAGGCGCCGGCCAGCGCCGGCCAGGCGATTCGCCACAGGTCGCGCCGCAGCGCGTCCTCCCCCTGCGCGAGCACCTGGGGATCATAGCGCATGACCACCCGGCCGATGGATTCGTCGAGATCGTTGCGCACCGCGCGGCGCACCGCATGGGGCTGCGCCGCGTCCGCGTGCGTGCCAACGCGGGCCGCATCGCTGGAGAACACCACCGCCCCGTGCTCGTCCACGAAATCAATGGAGGTGAGCGCCGGCTCGATGCGCGCCTCCCGCTCCAGAAGGGCCGGCAGGGTGGCCTGCGCCGCCGGCGCGATGCCAAGGGAGGCCGCCCTCTCCACCACCGCGCCCAGCCGCTCGGCGGTGACGGCGAATCGCGCCTCAACCGCTGATCGGTATGCCTTCACCAGCGTGATGGACGAGAAGTAGGCGCCGAAGGCGATGCAGGCGGCTGCAATCAGGGCGAACACGCCAATGAGCCACAGCGCAGTGCGCGTCATGCGCGGTTTCCTCCAAATGGAGTACAGGGTACCATGGCTGACTCCCAAGGAGATGGGAAGCATCCTGAGATTGCAGGTTTTTTTAGAACTTGGCCGGATTTTCTCTGGTTTGGTGGCGCGCGTGCGTTTAACGTCCCGGCCATCGGTTCAGCAAAGTAAATTCCATGACGTTCGTGAGCCGGCTGGCATTGGTCATGATATCGGCGGTGGTCGCCACGGTGGTGGCGGTCGCCGTCATTTGTTTTGCCGCGAGCGAGCGCGTCAATACCGAGATCGAGCGCGCGCGCGTGGCCAATCTGCTGACGAACCTGCGCACGGCGACCGAGGCGAACCTCTCCATCGGCCTCGCCCTCGACCAGATCTCCCCGCTCCAGGAACGGATCGAACGCGAGAAGGCGGGCGACGCCGCCGTCCTGGCCGTGGACATCTTCAACGCCGCCGGCCGCGCCTTCTATTCCACGGATCGCAGCATGATCGGCGAGAACGTGCCCGCGGGCTGGGTGAGCCGCCTTCCGGAGGGCGGCATCTGGAGCACCGTCGAGCGGGGCGACACCGTGTTCGGCACGCATTTCGAGAACGATCTCGGCATCGCCGGCGGCATCTCCATCACCACCTCGGACCGCACGCGGGTCGCGCGCAGCGAATCGCTGGGCCTGTCCCTCGCGGGCCTCGCCCTGGGATTCGCGGTGGCGGCGGGCGCGGCGGCCGGTGTCGCCGCCCTCGCCATCGGCCATGTCATGTCGCGTCCGTTCGAGCGCACCGCGGGCATCCTTTCCGGCGACATCGCCGGCGCCACCGGCGAGACCGGCCTGCCCCGGCTCGCCCTGGAGGCGCAGCAGAGCTGGGGCGATGCCGCCGCGCGCGTGGACCGGGGCCTCAGCCAGCTCGGAGCCCTCGACGATGCGACCTGATCCGGCGCGGGCGCGCCTCATCGCCAGCATTGTCGCCTTCGTGGCGACCCTCGTCGTGGGCGGCATCGCCGCCGGCCTCCTCACCTCCGCCTTCAGGGCACGGGTGGAGGACGGGGCACGCCGCGATGCGCTGGTCATCGGCACATCGGTCGCCCGCGCGCTGGCGCAACAGTTCGAGAAGGCCGAGCGGTTCGGCATTCCCCTGAAGCTGCTGCCGGGGGTCGAGGCGCACCTCACGGAGACCCTGGCCGGCACGCCCGGCATCACCCAGATCATCCTGCGCGGGCCCGACGGGCGGGAAATCCGCAGCGCCACCGGTGACGAGCCGGGTGTCGATTCCACCAGCGCGCCGGTGATCGTGAACGGCAATCCGGTCGCCACCGTGGAGGTGGCCACCAATCCGGCCGCCCTCTCGAACGGCTTCACCGGCATCGGCGCGCAGGCGGCGGTGGCGGCCTTCATCTTCGCGGCGCTGGCGGCGCTGGCGGCGGGGGTTGTCGCCGGCCTCCCCCTCGACCGCGCCGAAGCGCGCCTGGGCGACGCCCTGCGCCGCGCCGCCGCCGGCGACTTCGAGCCCGAGCCGGGCCCCGGCCGCCCGCGCGGCGCCGTGGGCCGGGCCTTCCGCGCGCTCGCCCTGGGCAACAGGCAGATGCGCGACCGCCGCGCCGTGTTCGAGGCCTATGCGGAGGAGCTGCTGGCCGTGGATTTCGATGGCTCCCTGCGACCCGACGTCGAGCGGCTGCGGCGTGAGGTGATCGGCGCGCCGCCAGTGCCGGGCGAGGAGGCGGACCAAAGCCGCGCCAGGGGCAAGGGACGCCCCGGCAAGGGCACCACTGGCAAGGGCCCCACTGGCCAGACCGCCGCCGTCCGCGCCACGCGGGACGCAGCCGCGCGCGGCGAGCAATGGGGCGACTGATGCTGCTGCGCACCCGCATCACCCTCATCGTCGCCCTCGCCTTCATCACTCTGATGCTCGGCCTATGGGGCGCCGCGCTGCTGCGCGACCGCGTGGCCGAGAACCGGGAGAATCAGGTCGCCATCGCCGGCCAGACGGTGCTGTGGCGCGAGATCGTCGCCTTCCAGACCTCCAATCTCTCGCGCATCCTGGAACGGGTGGATTCATCGTCCGCCTTCCGCATCGCCCTCGGCTTCGCGGACCATCCCGGCATCGCCGCCGCCCTCAAGGAGGCGGGGGTGGACATCGCCGACCCGGAGACCGCCTTCGAGGTGGTGGGCGCGGACCACGAGCTCATCTTCGGCAGCGGCGGCTCCAAGCGCAACCGCAGCATCCTCGATGCCGGCAGCCTCGACCAGGCCCTGAAGGGCAAGGTCGTCACCGGCCTGCGCCAGGTGGGCGCGAGCCGCATCGTGGTGCTTTCCACCCGCACCGTGCTGCTGTCGAACAAGGGCCCCGCCGTGCTGGTGCTCGGCCGCGACGCCAGCATCGGCATGGATCGGTTCGCGCGCGGCATCGGCGCCTCCACCACCCTCGTGACCGTGCGCGGGCGGGTGGTCGCGAGCACCGACATCCGCCTGTGGGAGCGGGCCAAGCTCGACATCGCCCCGCGCCAGGCCATGGCCGATCGCGCGGAGATCCAGGGCCACAGCTACAATGTCATCTCCGTCCCGGTGGAGGATGTGGGCGGCGGCACCATCGGCGCCCTGGTGAGCCTCATCGACACCACCGAGACCCTGAAGGAGACCGGCTTCATCCGCCACGCGTCCATTGCCGGCGCGGTCGCGGTGCTTCTGCTCGGCGTCATCGGGCTCAACGTCTTCCTGTGGTACAGCTTCCGCCCGCTGGAAGAGGCCATCGACGTGCTGCAGGCGCTCGCGCGCGGCGACACCTCGGTGACGGTGGAGCACACCGGCTCCGACGAGATCGGCCGCATCGCCTCCGCCGTGCTGGCCCTGCGCGCCAACGTGCAGGCCCTGGCCGAGGCGCGGCGCCAGCGCGAGCGGGTGCGCCGCCGCCAGGGCGCGGTGATTTCCAGCGAGCTCAAGGCGCTGGCCGATTCCATCGACCCCACGGACCGCGAGGAGGTGCTCTCCCTGCTCGCCGACAACTCGCGCCTGGAGAAGGACGACGAGCTGAAGCGCGTGGCGCGGGTGCTGCACGATCTCTCCCGCCGCATCGTCGAGCAGCACACCCGGCTGTCCTCCATGGTGGTGGAGCTGCGCGAGGCCCTCGTCACCAAGACCAAGCTCGCCGGCCTTCAGCAGGAGCTGGAGATCGCGCGGCAGGTGCAGCTCGCCATCCTGCCCAAGGAATTCCCCGCCGATGCCCGCGTCGCCGTGCACGGGCAGATGACCCCCGCGCGCGAGGTGGGCGGCGACTTCTACGACTACTTCATGATCGACGACCGCACCCTCGGCTTCGTGGTGGCTGATGTCTCCGGCAAGGGCGTGCCGGCGGCCCTGTTCATGGCCATCTCCCGCACGCTGCTGCGCTCCACCGCCCTGTTCGAGCGCTCGCCGGCAGGCTGCATCCGCCGCCTGAACGACCTCCTGGCCGTGGAGAACGACCAGGTGCTGTTCGTCACCGTGCTCTACGGCGTGCTCAACCTCGACACCGGGCGGGTCACCTATGTGAACGCGGGGCACAACCTGCCCTATCAGGTCCACGGCAACGGCGCGGTGGCGAGCGTGCCCTCCACCGGGGGCATGGCGGTGGCGGTGCTGGAGGGCTTCGTCTACACCGAGCGCACCTTCCAGCTCGAGCCGGGCGACACCCTTTTCCTCTACACCGACGGCGTCACGGAAGCCTTCGACGTGGACGAGAACCCTTATGGGGAAAAGCGCCTGGAGACGCTGCTGGCGAGCGGCGCCAGCGAATGGTCCGTGCACGAACTCTCGGAGCGGGTACTGGCCTCGGTGCACGTGTTCGAGCGCGGGGCTCCGCAGGCGGACGACATCACCTGCCTGACGCTGCGCTATTTCGGCGGCAAGGGTGCGACGCACGGGGCCTGACCGCAGGCCCGCGCGCACCGGAACCGGCCGGAACACAGGCCCCGCCGCAGAAAGGGCGGAAACCGGACGAGAGCGCTATTGCCTGCGCGCGTCGCGCGCAGGCGCCTGTCCCGATCTCAGGCTCCTGCCGCAGCTTATGCCGGCACGAGCGCGCCTGCCTTCCTCCGCGCGGGGGTAGAGCCTTTTCGAGCGAAGCGGCCGCCGGTCACGTGGAGAAACGGCGACAGCCCGGCGCGCCCGAGCGTGTCCCGGGAGCCGATGCGAGCGGAAAAGCTGCGGACTGCGTGGCGTTTGAGCCAACCCGCCCGCCCCCGGTCCGGGGTCGCAACTATGCTTCAGGCGCCGGCCATCTCACGGCGTGGGCAGCTTCCGGCGTGGTCGATGGCAGCCGGCCGCCGGGCCGGCGCGGACAAGGTCCGGCCGGTGGAAGCAGCACAGAAGGAGGGCCCCCTCAGAGGCCGGGCACCACCTTGCCGGGGTTCATGATGCCGAGCGGGTCCAGCGCCTTCTTCAGCGACGCCATCACCTCGATGGCCACCGGGTCCTTGTAGAGGGGCAGTTCGTCCCGCTTCAGGATGCCGATGCCGTGCTCGGCCGAGATGGAGCCGCCCATGCCCGCCACGAGGTCGTGGACAAGGCGGTTGAACGCCTCCCAGGTGTCGAGGAAGGCCTGCTTGTCCATGCCCTGCGGCTGGCTGATGTTGAAGTGGATGTTGCCGTCGCCCATGTGGCCGAACGGACAGGGGCGCAGGCCCGGCATGTGCTCCACGCACAGGCGGCTCGCCTCCTCGATGAAGCGCGGCACCAGCGACACCGGCACCGAGACGTCGTGCTTGATGGAGCCGCCCTCGAACTTCTGCGCCTCGGAGAGGGACTCGCGCAGCTTCCACAGCGCCTGGGACTGCGCCTCGCTGGAGGCGATCACCGCGTCCTCGATCTCCCCCGCCTCGAACGCCTCTCCCAGAACGCCCTCGGCGAGGGCGGGAAGGTCGTCGTCGCGGCGGGTGGAGGTGAGCTCAGCCAGAACGTAGAAGGCGTGCGCCTCGGAGAAGGGCCGCGAGGTGCCGGGCACGTGCTTCAGCACCGTCTCCAGCCCGAACTCTGAGAGGAACTCGAAGCCGGTGAGCGCATCGCCCGCCACGCTGCGCAGGCGATTGAGCAAGGCGAGCGCGGCATGGGGATCGGCAAGGCCCACGAAGGTGGTGGTGCGCTGGCGCGGCGCCGGGAACAGGCGCAGCGAGGCGGCCGTGATGATGCCGAGCGTGCCTTCGGCGCCGATGAATAGGTCCTTCAGGTCGTAGCCGGTATTGTCCTTGCGCAGGCGCGAAAGGCCGTTCCAGATGCGCCCGTCGGGCAGCACCACCTCCAGGCCGAACGCCAGCTCGCGCATGTTGCCGTAGCGCAGCACGGCCGTGCCGCCGGCATTCGTGGAGAGGTTGCCGCCGATCTGGCAGGTGCCCTCGGAAGCAATGGAGAGCGGGAACAGGCAGCCCTTCTCCGCCGCCGCCTGCTGCACCTGGAACAGCGTGCAGCCCGCCTCCGCCACCACGGTGAGGTCGGTGGCGTCGAGGCTGCGGATGCGGTTCATGCGCGAGAGGCCGAGAAGCAGCGCGCCGAACGGCACCTGCCCGCCCACCAGGCCGGTGTTGCCGCCCTGGGGCACCAGCGCCACCCCGGCGGCCGCGCACTCCGCGACGATGAACGCCACCTCGGCGGTGTCGGCCGGCTTCAGCAGCGCCGGCGTCGCGCCGTGGTAGAGGCCCCGGCCTTCCACCAGCAGGGGCGCGAGCTCCGCCGGATCGGTGACGACGTTGCGCGCGCCGATGCGCGCGGAGATGCGCTCGAGCAGGGCCTGCAGGCGGCCGGCATCGAACAGGAGGGGGGCGGGAGCAGCGGTAGACATGGCGCGCAAGGTGCATCACCCCTCGCCCCGCCGCAAGGGCGGATGACGCCGCGCCCGGCACCGCCGGGCTTTCATTTTGCCGCGTCTTGGGGAAGAAGAAGCGCCCGTGCCAACGCTCCGGAGACTGAAGTGACCGAACGCATCCTCATCGCCCGCATCGGCGCTCCCCACGGGGTGAAGGGCGAGGTGCGCCTGTTCATCTTCGCCGAGGACCCGGAAGCGCTTCTCGACTACGCCCCCCTCACGGATGCCGAGGGGCGGCGCGCCTTCACCCTCACCGCCCTGCGCCCTGCGAAGGAGCATTTCGTGGCGCGCATCAAGGGGGTGGACGACCGCACCGCGGCCGAGGCCCTGACCAATGTGGACCTCTACGTGCCGCGCGACCTCCTGCCGGAGACCGAGGACGAAGACACCTTCTACCACGCCGATCTCCTGGGCCTGCGCGTGGAGAATGAGGCCGGCGAAACCATCGGCACGGTGACGGCGCTGCACGACTTCGGCGCAGGCGACGTGCTGGAATACACCCCCGCAGCGGCCGCACGCGGGCGCACGCTCATGGTGCCGTTCACCCGCCTCGCGGTGCCGGTGGTGGACGTGGCCGCCGGGCGCGTGGTGCTCGCCGCAGATTTCATCGACGCCGGCACCGAGCGGCCGGAGCCGGGCGAGGATACGCAGGGCTGAGCCCGCGACACCCGCGCCGGCCCGGACTGTCCGCGTCGTCCTGAATTAAAACGAAAACGCCGGCCCGAGGGCCGGCGTTCGCATTCAGGAGGCAGTGCCGCTCAGTAGCGGTAGTGGTCGGGCTTGAAGGGCCCGCTCTGCGACACGCCGATGTAGGAGGACTGCTGGTCGGACAGCTTGGTGAGCTTGGCGCCGACCTTGTCGAGATGCAGCGAGGCCACCTTCTCGTCGAGGTGCTTGGGCAGGGTGAAGACCTTCTTCTCATACTGCCCGGGCTTGGTGAACAGCTCGATCTGCGCCAGCGTCTGGTTGGTGAAGGAGGCGCTCATCACGAAGCTCGGGTGGCCGGTGGCGTTGCCGAGGTTCACGAGCCGGCCCTCGGAGAGCAGGATGATGCGCTTGCCGTCGGTGAACTCGACCTCGTCCACCTGCGGCTTCACATTGTGCCACTTGAAGTTCTTCAGGCCGGCGACCTGGATCTCGCTGTCGAAGTGGCCGATGTTGCAGACGATAGCGCGATCCTTCATGGCGCGCATGTGGTCCACGGTGATGACGTCCACGTTGCCGGTGGCGGTCACGAAGATGTCGGCACGGGGCGCGGCATCTTCCATGGTCACCACCTCGTAGCCTTCCATCGCCGCCTGGAGCGCGCAGATGGGGTCGATCTCGGAGACCAGCACGCGGCAGCCGGCATTGCGCAGCGAAGCGGCCGAGCCCTTGCCCACGTCGCCGAAGCCGGCGACCATGGCGACCTTGCCGGCCATCATCACGTCGGTGCCGCGGCGGATGCCGTCCACCAGCGACTCACGGCAGCCGTAGAGGTTGTCGAACTTCGACTTGGTGACGCTGTCGTTCACGTTGATGGCGGGCCACAGCAGGGTGCCCTTCTTCTGCATCTCGTAGAGACGGTGCACGCCCGTGGTGGTCTCTTCCGTCACGCCGCGAATGTTGGTGGCGAGCTGGGTGTACCAGCCGGGCTTGTGCTTCAGGCGGCGCTTGATGGCCGCGAACAGCACTTCCTCTTCCTCGTTGGTCGCGGCGTCGAGGAAGGCGGTGTCGCCGCTCTCCGCGCGCTTGCCGAGGTGGACGAGCACGGTGGCATCGCCGCCGTCGTCCAGGATCATGTTCGGGGTGCCGCCGTCGGCCCACTCGAAGATGCGGTGGGTGTATTCCCAATAGTCTTCCAGGCTCTCGCCCTTCACGGCGAACACCGGGGTGCCGGCGGCGGCGATGGCGGCGGCGGCGTGGTCCTGGGTGGAGTAGATGTTGCAGGAGGCCCAGCGGACATCCGCGCCCAGCGCCTTCAGCGTCTCGATGAGGACGCCGGTCTGGATGGTCATGTGCAGGGAGCCGGCGATGCGCGCGCCCTTCAGGGGCTGCGCGGGGCCGTACTCGGCGCGGGTGGCCATGAGGCCGGGCATCTCGATTTCGGCGATGTCCAGTTCCTTGCGACCCCAGTCGGCAAGGTTGATGTCTTTCACCACGTAATCGTTGCTCATGGCTCACTCCGCAAGAAATCGGCCGCTCCGAACCGGGCGCGCGGCGATGAGGGCGCGGCATCGGGCTCGGCAGGCGGGGCAATTAGCACGGCGCGCCGGACGCGGCAATCAAGATATAAAGAAATGTTTATATCGCCGGCGCAACGAAACCCGGATGGCCCGCCCAACGACCCTGTGCAAACGCGGGCTGGTCGGATTGACGACAGGCGCGCTTTGATTCTTACAAAAATTGTGATATACGGCACTTTACAGTCGATTGCTTCCACCAATGCTGCAAGCGCGCATACCACCGCGCAATCTCGGATTACCCCCAAACGGGCATCCAGGCTTTCGAGATCACAGGAGCTTCTGGAGCACTGAAGCGAGATCTGCGTGTCAACCGCCGGGCCACGAGCCCAGGGGGCGTGACGCGGCATCTTGTTGTGGCCTTCGGCTGGCAAAGCGGGTCGTCGGGCGTCCGGCCGCGACCCATGTCCACAGCGCAAGGCGCACCACGCCCCGGTGACCGGACCGGGACGTCACGCGCGCCATCAGATCCGGCCTCCGGGGCGGATCGGGAGTGGTCAAGAGCATGTCGACCAAGAAGAACGCGCAGACCCGTCTCGGCTTCAAGACGGGTGAGCACATTGTCTACCCGTCGCATGGCGTCGGCCGAATCATGGCCATTGAGGAACAGGAAGTCGCCGGTTTCAAGCTCGAACTGTTCGTTATCTCCTTCGAAAAAGACAAGATGACGCTGCGGGTGCCCGTACCCAAGATTGCCAGCGTCGGCATGCGCAAGCTCTCCGAGACCAACATCGTCGAAAAGTCGCTCGAAACCCTCCAGGGTCGCGCCCGCATCAAGCGCACCATGTGGAGCCGCCGGGCCCAGGAGTACGAGGCCAAGATCAATTCCGGCGATCTCGTCGCCATCTCCGAGGTGGTGCGCGACCTCTACCGCTCCGAGACCCAGCCCGAGCAGTCCTATTCCGAGCGCCAGCTCTATGAGGCCGCCCTCGACCGCATGGCTCGCGAGCTTTCGGCGGTGCAGAACATCACCGAGACCGAGGCGGTGAAGCTCATCGAGCAGAACCTGCTGAAGGGCCCGCGCCGCGGCTCCGCCAAGGCCGCCGACGAAGCGGAAATGGACTCCGAGATGGACGCGGAAGAGGCGGCCTGAGCCCTTCTTCACCACGCCTTCGATCATGCTCCAGGCCCGGCTCTGCCGGGCCTTTTGCTTTTGCGGCGCCATCGACAGGCGCCCGTCGTCCGGAGGGCGCCCCATGCCCTTTCGCGGCTCTCCTTCGCATGCGGATGGCCGCCGGGGGCCCAGGGCGGGGCGGTCCCCGCGCACCCGGTTCCGGCACCTCCGCCGCCGGGCAGGGAACCTCGGCGCGGGCGCGGCGTTCATTTGCACGGGGCTCAAGTTGGAGGACCGCACATGGCAACGCGCGATCAGGACCAGCGCCCGTCGCAGCCCAACCCCGGCCAGAAGCCGCAGACCCCCGATGCCCAGCGCGGCAGCGAGCGCCAGCAGCAGGCCCAGATGCCCGGCCAGAAGGGTGGCCAGCAGGGCGAGCAGAAGGGCGGCCAGCAGCAGGGTGGCCAGCACAACCCGCAGCGCAAGGACGACGAGCGGCACGGCCAGCGCTGACCTCTCGTCCGACATGATGCGCCGGCGCATCCGGCGCCGCCCCCGGTTACGGCCGGGGGCGGCGTGCGCGGCGCGCTCCGCCGCTCAGACTCCGGCGGCTCCGCCGTCCGCCCGCGGATCATGGGCGCCTTCGAGACCGCCCCGCGCATGCAGAACCACCGCGCCCGCATGGCCCATGGTGTCCGAATACGCCTCCGGCAGCACCACGAGATCGTGCCCCGCCGCCGCGAGGCGCTCCACCAGCCCCTCCTCGAAACGGGATTCCAGCCTCAGCCGCGTTTCCGGCGCGCCCCAGGTGCGGCCCAGAAGCCAGCGCGGCCGGGCGATGGCCTCCCCCAGCGGCACGCCGAATAGCACATGGCGCGTGAACACCGCCGACTGGGTCTGCGGCTGGCCTTCCCCGCCCATGGTGCCGTAGCCCATCACCCGCCCGTCGCGCAGCACCGCCAGCGCCGGATTGAGCGTGTGGAACGGCCGCCGGCCGGGCGCCAGCGCGTTGAGCGCCTTCGGATCGAGGGAGAAGCTCGCACCCCGGTTCTGCATCAGCACCCCGGTGGACGGCAGCACGCAGCCCGAGCCGAACTCGAAATAGATGGACTGGATATAGGACACCACCAGCCCGGAGGCATCCGCCGCCCCGAGCCAGATGGTGTCGCCCGCCTGGGCCGGGCGCGGCCACGCCAGCGCGCGGCGCGGATCGATCCGCGCCGCGCGGGCATCGAGGCCGTCGGGCGAGAGCAGGTGGCCGAGATCGGCGGTGACGCGCTCGGGATCGCACACCACCTTGTCGCGTACCAGGAAGGCCTGCTTGGTGGCCTCCACCAGGCCGTGGATGTGGCTGAAGGTCTCCGCGCCTTCGCATTTCAGGCGGGCGAACAGGCCGAGAATCAGAAGCGAGGCGAGACCCTGGGTGGGCGGCGGCGCGTTGAACACCTCGCCCTGCGGCAGGCTCACCTTCAGCGGCTCGCGCGACCGCGCCGCGAAGGCGGAAAGATCCTCCCGCCGCACGGGGCTGCCGATCCGCTCCAGGTCCGCCGCCATCTCGCGACCCACGTCGCCACGATAGAAATCGTCGAGCCCCGCGCGCGCGAGGTGCTCCAGCGTGTCGGCCAGCCGCTCCTGCCGCAGCGGCGCGCCCTCCGCCGGGGGGGCGCCCTGCGGCAGGAACACCGGCGCGAAGCCGGGCAGATCCTTCAGCTCGCCGGCCTTCTCGGCCGTGAGCCGTGCCTGCGAGGCCGTGACGGGACTGCCCTCGCGGGCATGGCGGATGGCGGCCTCCAGCAGGCGCGGCAGGTCCATGCGCCCGCCGAGGGCGCGCGCGGCCTCTAGCGCGAGCCGCCAGCCACCCACCGCGCCGGGCACCGTGAGCGCCGCCAGCGGACCGCGCGCGGGCACGCTCTCGTGGCCGAGATCCCGATAGTGGGCAATGGTGGCCTCGCGCCCCGCGGGACCGCACGCCTCGATGTAGCGCACCCGGCCGGAGGGCTCGCGCACCAGCCAGAAGCCGTCACCCCCCAGGTGGTTCATGTGCGGATAGACCACCGCGATGGCGGCGGCCGCGGCCACCGCCGCCTCGATGGCGTTGCCCCCCTCGGCCAGCACCTGCCGCCCGGCTTCCACCGCCAGGGCGTGGGGCGCCGCCACGATGCCGCGACGGGCATGGACACTCTCATATGCGCTGGCGGGCAGCATGGCGAACTCCGGGCGGGACATTGGCTCAAGGGGCGGGAGCCTTGACCGCGCCCGGCGGGCAGGTCAAGTTCCGGCCCGAAGGAAGGCTCCAGCACACGCCGGGCCGTCGAGGAGAGATGAATGACGCGGCCCGCGGCCCCCGGATCGGTGAACTGGAGCAACATGCTGACGGTCGGCAGCGCGGCGATTCTCATCGCCACCCAGGCCATCGCCACCGCCGTCGCCGCCGGCTGGGCCCTCGCCGGCCTCTTCAACATGGGTGACCTCGGCGAATATGCGCTGATGGCCATCTTCGGCCTTGTCGGCGTCTATGCCTCGATCGCCTATTTCCGCAAGGCCACGCGGAACGAGCCCCTGCACCACTGAGCAGGTGGCCTCACGGCGCGAGGCGCGTCACCACCTGTGCCAGGGACGGGCGCGGGCGGTCCGCTACCCGCTCGGCCGGACGGCCGATGTGAAAGAAGCCAGCGACGGTTTCCCCCTCCCCGACACCCAGCAGCGCCGCCGCCTCGCGGTCGCGGCCCGGCCACTTCAGCAGCCACAGCGCCGAAAAACCCAGCGCTTCCGCCGCGAGCATCAGGTTCATGCCGGCCGCGCCGGCGGAAAGCACCTGGTTGAACAACGGGATCTTCGCCGCGGGATCGGGCCGGCTCACAAGCACCACGGTCACAGGGGCCCGCAGAAGATAGTCGCGCCACATGTGCGCCTTCTCCGCCGGCCGGTCCGGCACCTGGCGGGCATAGAGCGCATCGAGCCGATCGCCGGCCGCGGCGCGGGCGTCTCCCTCCAACACGATGAAACGCCAGGGCACCAGCCGGCCGTGGTCCGGCACGCGGGCCGCAATCGCGAGCATGCGGTCCAGAGTCGCGGGATCGGGCCCCGGCCCCACGAGGGAACGCAGCGGCGGAGAGCGCCTGTGCTCCATCAGCCATAACGCCTCCGGCACAGGTGCGGTGGGAAGCGGCACACCGTTATGGCTCGGCGGCGCCTGATGGTGATGAGGTTGTTGCCCATGGCTCATAACGAAACGCCTCCGATCAAGCCGCAAATTTGGTGGTGCGCGCCGTCCCGCGAAAATAACATCTCACTTCAACTTTTTGTGATCGCGCGCCGAACCCGCCAAGCGATACCTTCGCCGAGGCGCGCGGGAGGTGCAGGATACCTTGCAGGCCGGCACGACGCGCGCCATCAATGTACCGAGGAGCGTCGGCGCCAATCCCGCCCCGCGCCGTGGCCGACGACCCGTCGCAGCCCTGCGCCTGTGCGTCGCGAATCTCCGTGTCGCAATGCAACTGCGGGTGAAATCATCGGCTTGCGGGCAAGCCCCCGGCCGGATGCTGCATTGCGGAAGGCGCTACCGGAACGGCACGCCCCGCCTCTCGCCCTCAACACGCCTGAGTTGTTTTGCCGGCGCATTAAAAGCGCGCCCACCGCCTGGAGCGCGGATCGCGCGGCCGTGCAAGAGTTCAACATTCATGTACCAAGTGGAACCAAATGTGTGTTAGTGTCATTGGTGGCTGGCAGAGCGCGTGCAGCGGAGTTGTTTGGACGCGAATTTGTCACCTTGTCCATTAGGCTACGAGGCAAGAAGCGGGTGGCTGGGTTGAGCGTCGTTCGAAGGCGGAGGTCAAATCCCCCAAGACGTGCAAGTTAATCTGCACAATAGACGCGTTTTAATTCAGCAGTGGTGGATGGCCTAAGCCCAAATTGGCGAATGACCTCAACGGAATTACACATGAGCCGTAACCGAGACTTCCGAGAGCCGCGCCGCCGTGGCTTTGACGACGACTTTGCGCCGCCGCGTGATCGCGGCTTCGGAGGGGACCGTCCGTTTTCATCGCCGAGCAGCTTCAGCGCCCCCGCTCCCTCCGGCCCGCCCATCGACGCCACGGTGAAGTGGTTCAACCCGGAAAAGGGTTTCGGCTTCGTGGAGCTGTCCGACGGGTCGGGTGACGTGTTCCTGCACGCCCGCGCCCTCGAGGCCGCCGGCCAGGAGAGCGTGCCTCCCGGCTCCAAGCTCTCCGTGCGGGTGGGCCAGGGCCAGAAGGGCCGCCAGGTGACCGAGGTGCTCGACGTCGACACCTCCACCGCCGAGGCCGCCCCGCCGCGCCGCAGCTTCGGCGCTGGTCCCGGTGCCGGCCCCGGCGCCGGTCCGCGCATGGGCGGCGGTGGCCCCCGTGCCGCCACCGGCCCCACCGAGGAGCGCGTGGGCACCGTGAAGTGGTACAACCCCGACAAGGGGTTCGGCTTCATCGCGGTGGAAGGCGGCGGCAAGGACGTGTTCGTCCACGTCACCGTCATCTCCCGCTCCGGCCTCACCGACCTGGCCGAAGGCCAGCGCGTGGTGGTGCAGGTGGGTCAGGGCCCGAAGGGTCCCGAAGCCCGCGGCATCGAGCTGGCTGACTGATCTGAGACACCGCGCTGCGCGCACCATCGGAAACGGTGGTGCGCGCAGTCGTTTTCAGGCACGGCCCCGCCAATCGGACGTCTTGCTGCCACGCGGAACAGGATCGCGGAGCGGGCGCCCCCTCGGCGCTTCAGGAAGCCGTGCTCCCCACATTCGCCCGGGCTCCCGAAGGTCCGCCAGCGCCGTACCGGACTTGGCGCATGCGCGGGACATCGACGCGGACGAAGAGCCCTTTTCGGTGAAATTGGGCTGGTCCACAGCGAAGAAGCGTGCAACACCCGGTTCTCGAAGCCGCCATCAGGCGCATGGCGCGCTCCGTGATGAAAAACGCATCGAAATCGGGTTTTAAGGGTGGCCGCGGCACGTCCCACGAGGCTATGCGCGCCACCGGGCCCGACATTATTCCCCCACCACGCAGCTCGTTGGAGTAGCGAAAAAAAATGCCGCAAACGGTAGAGGCCGACCTTCTGAGCCTCCTCGAACGCCTCAAGACCGCCCAGCGCGATCTGCTGCTGACCGCAGCCAAGAGCCGCACGCTCCCCTCCGATGGCATGCTGCGCAAGATATCGGAACTCGAGGGCGCCATTGCCGCCGCCGAGGCGCTGATCCAGGAAGAGCACGACCGTCCCTGAACGGCCCGCCGCCACGGAGGTCCGATCCCGGCGCGGCCGAGGTCAGCGGGTGGCTCGGGTCATCGTATCCTACCGTTTTCAAATTTTCAGATATGGAGGAGCATCCGGAGAGACGGCCGCGCGCCGCTGCCAGCGAAGGGACTTACGATGCTCTCGCGTAGACACCTTGTGAAAGCCGCTGTGGGTCTCGCGTCTTCAGCCGGATTGATGACCTCGGGAATAGCGCAGGCGAGCGAAGCGGATGTCCCCTCCACGGGACCGGCGCAGCTTGCCGCCGCCATCTCCGATAAGCTCTTCGACAATGACGGGCTGGCGCGGCCGGTTCCCGACCAGCCGACGGTTTCCGACCTCGCGAGGAATCTCGACCGCACGCTCGTGCTTGGTGGCGGCGGCGAATATTACGTGGCCTGGTATTGCGGCTTCTTCCACGGCCTGCTCGAGCAGGGGGTCGACCCCACGGTCGCGGACATGGTGGTGGGAACATCCGCCGGCTCCTATTTGGGCTCCTCCCTTCTGTCCGGCCGCTTCTTCCAGCTGCGCGCCGAGTTCGATTTCTTCGGCCATTTTCCGGGGCTCTTCGCCAAGCTCGCGCCGCTGACAGCACCCAATGCGAGCCAGAAGCGCGCACAGGACATCAATTTCAGCGTGAAGGACGGCAGTCCGCAGACGATCCGGGCCATCGGCCATGCCGCGCTCGCGTCCGACAACCACGTCAACGGCGATGGCGTCGAGCGCCTCGCCTGGCTGCTCACAGGCGACAGCCGTACCGGCTGGCCCACGCCGAAGATGTTCACGACCGCCAATGACTGCTACACGGGTGAGCGCTTGGTGGTGCATCAGGATGTGGCGCGGAAGAACGGGATTCCGCTCGCGCATGCCGCCGCCGCCAGTTCCTCCCTGCCGGGCATCATCGGACCGACACTGCTCGGCCAGCGCTATTGCATGGATGGCGGCATCGCCAAGACGTGGGCCCACACCGACCTCGTGGCCGGCTCCAAGCGCGCCATCGTCATCACGCTGACGAATGGCTACGAAGGCAGCCTTCTGAGCGGCATTCCCCATGACATCCACAAGGAGATCGCGGCGCTGGAAGACACCGGGACGAAGGCGATGCTCATCATCGCCGGCACTCCGCCCGGCGTGAGCCTACTCGACCCGAAGCAGATCGAGCCGGCCTTGAAGGCCGGCTACGCGCGGGCGAAGATCGAGGCGCCCAGGATCGCGGAGTTCTGGGCCTGAACGGCCGGCCCCGGAATCGTTACGGCGTTTCGCGGAAACGCCGTAACGATCCATCCTCTTTCAATGATGCGTTTCCTTCGCACGGGCCGGCTTCCACTTCGCTCGGAAACGCCTTGAGGCGCGGTCAACTGCGCTCGGCCACCAGCCGGGCGATGGCTGCGCGCAGAGCCGCAAAGCCCTCACCCGTCTCGCTCGATGTGGGAAACACTTCCGGATAGGCGGCGGGGCGCCTGCGGATCTTCTCCTGCACGGCGGCCACCACATCGGGCAAAGCCGAGGGCTTCACCTGGTCCACCTTGGTGAGCACGATGGCGTAGGAGACGGCCGCCTTGTCCAGCAGGTCCAGGATTTCCTCGTCCACCGGCTTGATGCCGTGGCGGGAATCGATGAGCACGAACACGCGCGCGAGGTTCACCCGTCCGCGCAGATAGGCGCGGATGGTGCGCGTCCAGGCATCGACCTTTTCCTTGGGCGCCTTGGCGAAGCCGTAGCCGGGCATGTCCACCAGCATCATCTCCGGCTGTGCGCGGAAGAAGATGAGCTCCTGGGTGCGGCCGGGCGTGACGGAGGTGCGCGCCAGCGCCTTGCGGCCGGTGAGCGCGTTCACCAGCGAGGACTTGCCCACGTTGGAGCGCCCGGCCAGCGCCACCTCCACCCCCTGCATGGGGGGCAGCACCTCGGTGGTGGGGGCCGCGGCGATGAACTGCCAGTCGGCGGCGAACATCAGCCGTCCGGCTTCGAGGAAGGGATCGGTCTCGGAGTCGGCGGGCGCGGCGCCGGAAGGGTCTTGGCTCGGGTTTTGGCTCATGGGCGCCTTATCCTAGAGGCGGCGCGCCAAGGCAAGGCGCGCCGCCGCCACGGGGCTATGCCGCCTTCAGATCGGAGATGAAGCGCCGCATCTTTTCCTGCAGCGTGGTGGCCTCCGTGCCGATGGTGGTGGAGGACGAGAGGAGGCTCTGCGCCACCTGCTCGGTCTCCCCCGCCGCCTGGGAGACGTTGGAGATGTTCTCCGTCACCATGTGCGTGCCGTCCGACACCTGGCTGATGGAACGCACGATCTCGCGGGTGGCGCTGCCCTGCTCCTCCACCGCCGAGGCGATGGAGGTGATGGCGTCGTTGACCGACCCGATGGTCCGCATGATGCCTTCGATGGCCGAGGCCGCGCGCGTGGTGGCGTTCTGGATGGCGGCCACCTTGGTGGAGATCTCGGAGGTGGCGGAGGCGGTCTGGGAGGCGAGCTGCTTCACCTCGCTCGCCACCACGGCGAAGCCCTTGCCGCTGTCACCGGCTCGGGCGGCCTCGATGGTGGCATTGAGCGCGAGCAGGTTGGTCTGCCCCGCGAGGCCCGAGATGAGATCCACCACGTTGCCGATATCGGCCGCCACGGCGCTCAGCTCGCTCATGATCGCGGAGGTGGTGCGCGCCTCGCTCACCGAGCCCTTGGACATCTCGGCCGAAAGGTCGATCTGGCGGGCGATCTCGTCCACCGAAGCCCCCAGCTCCTCGGAGGAGGAGGCCACGGTGGAGAGGTTGGCGGCCGCCTCTTCCACGGTCGAGACCACGACCACCGATTCGTCGGAGGTCTTCTTCGCCGCCCCGGCGAGCTGCCTAGCCGCCGCCTGCAGGGACTGGGCGGTGGACTGGAAGGTGCCGATGAGCGAGGACGCCTCGGTATCGAAGCGCGCCGTCAGCGCCTCGACCATCTCCACCCGCTTGTTCGCCGCCTGCTCGGCGAGGACGTTGTCGTGGATGTCCACCAGCGAGCCGCAGGCGCGGACAGCCTTGCCGCTCGCATCGTGAACCACGCCGCCCGTGGCGCGGAACCAGCGGTAAGAGCCGTCCTTCATCTTCAGGCGGTAAATAACGTTGTAGATGGACTTGCCATCCTTCTTCTTCAGCGCGCCCCCGAATGCGGCAAAGGTCGGCCCGGCATCTTCAGGGTGAAGCTTATCCGACCATGATTGAACGACGTTCGGGAAATCATAATCTCCGCTGTAGCCCAGGAGGCGGCGGAATTCGTTGGTCCAGGTCCACTTGCTCTGCGGATGCATGGCGTCTTCATTGACGAGGACCGCATCCCACAGGCCGACACCGCAATAATTTCCAAGAACGGAAATCAGCTCATCGCTCTTCGACTTCTGCCCGAACATGGTGTTGTTTCCCAGATTTGGAAAGCTACGCGACACGAACGTCTGGAACGGCTCGACGAGCCGGGCACCGTGCGGTTCCGAGGCGTTCCTCCGTGACCTACGGGCATGGGCGATGCGGCCCACTCCCCCCGAAGGGCAGCATATTCATGCGAGATCGGGAGGCGAAGCGGATTTTGATGCCAGCGCGGACTGAATACACCGCTGTCTCAATGGGCCAGCACCGGCATCGACAGACCAGCCCCCCCGGTTTCACCTGTCCGGCCGCGCCGCCCGTCAGGCCGCGAGGAACATGCCGCGCGCCTTGAGCACCTCTCCGGCGATGAAATCCGCCGCCACCCGGATGCGCGCGAGATCGCGCATGTCGGTGTGGCTGATGAGCCAGAAGGTGCGGGTGATGCCCACCTCCTCCGGCAGCACCGGCACCAGGGCGTCGCTCCCCTCCCCCGCGAACAGCTCGCCCATGAAGCACGGCAGCACGCACACCCCCGCTCCGCCGCGAGTCGCGGTGAGCTGCGCCACCAGGCTGGAGCTTTTGAGGCGCACCCGCAGGTCCTTCGCCACCAGGGGCACATAGTCCAGCTCGGGCGTGTAGATGAGGTCGTCCACATAGCCGACGAAGGCGTGGCGGCTGAGCTCCGCCCGGTTCCCGATGGGCCCGTGCCGGGCGAGATACCCGCGCGAGGCATAGAGGCGCAGACGGTAATCGGTGAGCTTGCGGGCGTGCAGGCGCCCCTCCTTCGGCCGGCTGAGGGAGATGGCGAGATCCGCCTCGCGCTTCGAGAGCGAGAACACCCGCGGCATGGCCAGGAGCTGGATGTCGAGGTCCGGATGGGTTTCGGCCAGGGCGGCGATTCGCGGCGCCAGGAAGAAGGTGCCGAAACCGTCCGGCGCGCCGATGCGCACCGTGCCGGCGACGCCGAGGTCCGCCCCGGCGATGGCCCCCTGGGCGGCGAGGGCCAGGCTCTCCATGCCCTCGGCCGCCGCCATCAGCCGCTCGCCGGCGGCGGTGAGGGCATAGCCGTGGGGCCGGCGATCGAACAGCTTCGCCCCCAGCCGTGCCTCCAGCGCGCCGAGCCGCCTGCTCACCGTGGAATGCTCCACCGCGAGCCGGGCCGCCGCCGCCGTGAGCCGGCCCGCGCGCGCCACCGCGAGGAAGAAGCGCAGGTCCGACCAGTCGAAATCCGCCATGCGCCCCTCCCCTGTCTATTTCTGCACATTGAGCGTGCGAAGATTGCCCTTTATGTGCACAAAAGGATAGGGCATTGTGCCGGCCAACAAAGGTCGCGCCCAGCGGCCGCAACACTCTTGGAAACGCATTCACCGGGAAGGATACGCACCATGCGCGACATCGGCCATTTCATCGGCGGCAAGCACGTGCCGGGCACTTCGGGCCGCAAGGCCGACGTGTTCCAGCCCATGACGGGCGAGGTCATCGCCACCGTCGCCCTTGCCAGCACGGTCGAGATGCGCGCGGCGGTGGAGAACGCCAAGGCCGCGCAGCCGGCCTGGGCCGCCACCAATCCGCAGCGCCGCGCCCGCGTGCTGATGAAGTTCCTGGAGCTGGTGCAGCGCGACTACGACGCGCTGGCCGAGCTGCTCGCCCGCGAGCACGGCAAGACCATTCCCGATGCCAAGGGCGACATCCAGCGCGGCCTGGAGGTGATCGAGTTCTCGTGCGGCATCCCGCACCTCATGAAGGGCGAGTACACGGACGGCGCCGGGCCCGGCATCGACCTTTACTCCATGCGCCAGCCGCTGGGCGTGGTGGCGGGCATCACCCCGTTCAACTTCCCGGCCATGATTCCCATGTGGAAGTTCGGCCCGGCCATCGCCTGCGGCAACGCCTTCATTCTGAAGCCGTCGGAGCGCGACCCCGGCGTGCCCATGCACCTCGCGGAGCTGATGATCGAGGCGGGCCTGCCGGCCGGCATCCTCAACGTGGTGAACGGCGACAAGGAGGCTGTGGACGCCATCCTCGACGACCCGGACATCCACGCCATCGGCTTCGTGGGCTCGTCCTCCATCGCGCAGTACATCTATTCGCGCGGCGCGGCCAACGGGAAGCGCGTGCAGGGCTTCGGCGGCGCCAAGAACCACATGGTCATCATGCCCGACGCCGATCTCGACCAGGCGGCGGACGCGCTCATCGGCGCCGGCTACGGCTCGGCGGGCGAGCGCTGCATGGCCATCTCGGTGGCGGTGCCGGTGGGCGAGGCCACCGCCGACCGCCTCATCGAGAAGCTGGTGCCGCGCGTCGAGAGCCTGAAGATCGGCCCTTCCACCGACCCCACGGCGGATTTCGGCCCGCTCGTCACCCGCGAGGCGGTGGCGCGCGTGAAGGGCTATGTGGACGCCGGCGTCCAGGAAGGCGCGAAGCTGCTGGTGGACGGGCGCGACTTCAAGCTCCAGGGCTATGAGAACGGCTTCTACATGGGCGGCTGCCTGTTCGACCGCGTGACGCCGGACATGCGCATCTACAAGGAAGAGATCTTCGGCCCCGTGCTGTGCGTGGTGCGCGCGCCCGACTACAAGGAAGCCCTGCGCCTGCCCACCGAGCACGAATACGGTAACGGCGTCGCCATCTACACCCGCGACGGCGATGCGGCGCGCGACTTCGCCTCCAAGGTCAACGTGGGCATGGTGGGCATCAACGTGCCGATCCCGGTGCCGCTCGCCTACCACACCTTCGGCGGCTGGAAGCGCTCGGGCTTCGGCGATCTCAACCAGCACGGGCCGGACTCCATCCGCTTCTACACCAAGACCAAGACGGTCACCTCCCGCTGGCCCTCGGGCATCAAGGACGGCGCCGACTTCGTCATCCCCACCATGGGCTGAGCCCGCGGCCGGGCGCCCGCGCGAAGGCGGGGCGCCTGGTTCCGGCCCGCCGGCGATGCCGGACCATCCGGCGGGGCGCCCGCCCCGTCGCCCCCGATTCCCATGGCGCGAGCGACATGTTCACCCTCTCCGAAGACCAGATCGCCATCCGCGACATGGCGCGCGACTTCGCCGACGCGGAGATCGCCCCCAATGCCGTGGCGTGGGACGAGAAGAAGCACTTCCCGGTGGAGACCCTGCGCGCGGCGGCGGCGCTGGGCATGGGCGGCATCTATGTGCGCGAGGATGTGGGCGGCTCCGGCCTCTCGCGGCTCGATGCGGCGCTGATCTTCGAGCAGCTCGCCACCGGCTGCCCCGGCACCGCGGCCTATCTCTCCATCCACAACATGGCGACCTGGATGATCGACCGCTTCGGCGACGACGCCCAGCGCGGGCGCTTCGTGCCGAAGCTCGCCGCCATGGAGCACCTCGCCTCCTATTGCCTCACCGAGCCGGGCGCAGGCTCCGACGCCGCCGCGCTGAAGACGCGGGCGGTGCGCGAGGGCGACCATTACATCGTGGACGGCCAGAAGCAGTTCATCTCCGGCGCCGGCACCTCGGACATCTATGTGGTGATGGTGCGCACCGGCGGCGAAGGCCCCAAGGGCATCTCCACCCTCGTCATTCCCGCCGGCACCCCCGGCCTCTCCTTCGGCGCCAACGAGCGGAAGATGGGCTGGAACGTGCAGCCCACCCGCGCCGTCATGCTGGAGGGCGTCCGCGTGCCGGTGGAGAACCGCCTGGGCGCGGAGGGCGAGGGCTTCAGGATCGCCATGGCAGGGCTCGACGGCGGGCGGCTGAACATCGGCGCCTGCTCCCTCGGCGGGGCCCAGGCGGCGCTCGACCGGACGCTGGCCTACATGCGTGAGCGCAAGGCGTTCGGAAAGCGGCTCGACGAATTCCAAGCGCTGCAGTTCCGCCTCGCGGACATGGCCACCGAGCTGGAGGTGGCGCGCACCTTCCTGTGGCGGGCCGCCGCCGCGCTCGACGCCAAGACGGGCGATGCCACCACGCTGTGCGCCATGGCCAAGCGCGTCGCCACCGACAGCGGCTTCAAGATCGCCAACGAGGCGCTCCAGCTCCATGGCGGCTACGGCTACCTCGCCGACTACGGCATCGAGAAGATCGTGCGCGACCTGCGTGTGCACCAGATCCTCGAAGGCACCAACGAGATCATGCGCCTCATCGTGTCCCGCACGCTGATCGGCTGAGGACGCTCGCCCGCGCAAGGCCACGCAGACGGCCGCGCGGGTGCCGCGACGACATCCCCAAAGGGGCCCACGGGAGGAACCACATGGCCACCATCTCATTCATCGGTCTCGGCAACATGGGCGCGCCCATGGCCGGCAACCTCATCAAGGCCGGGCACGCGGTCACCGGCTTCGATCTCGCCCCCGCGGCGGTGGAGGCCGGAAAGGCGCGGGGCGTCGCGGTGGCCGAAAGCGCCCGCGCGGCCGTGGCGGGCGCCGACGTGGTGGTCACCATGCTGCCTTCCGGCAAGCACGTGGTGGGCGCCACCGCCGGGGCCGAGGGCCTGTTCGCGGCGGCGAAGCCGGGCACGCTGTTCATCGATTCCTCCACCATCGACGTCGCCTCCGCCCGCGCCTTCCACGAGGCGGCGAAGGCGGCCGGGCACGAGAGCGTGGATGCGCCGGTGTCCGGCGGCGTCGGCGGGGCGGAAGCCGCCACCCTCACCTTCATGGTGGGCGGCACCGACAGCGCCTTCGCCAAGGCGCGGCCCTATCTGGAGGCCATGGGCCGGAAGATCGTCCATTGCGGCGGCGCGGGCGCGGGGCAGGCGGCGAAGATCTGCAACAACATGATCCTCGGCATTTCGATGATCGCGGTCTCGGAGGCGTTCGTGCTGGGCGAGAAGCTCGGCCTCTCGCACGAGGCGCTCTATGAGGTCGCCTCCACCTCCTCCGGCCAGTGCTGGTCGCTCAACACCTATTGCCCGGTGCCGGGCCCGGTGCCCGCGAGCCCGGCGAACCGCGGCTACCAGCCCGGCTTCGCCGCCGCCCTCATGCTGAAGGACCTGCGCCTGTCCCAGGAGGCCGCCACCCAGGCCGGCGCCGCCACCGCCCTGGGCGCGGCCGCCACCGCCCTCTACACCGCCTTCGCGGAGGAAGGAAACGAGGGCAAGGACTTCTCGGGCATCGTGGAGTGGATCCGCGCCCGCGACGAGACCTGAGCGACAAAGCCGGCGGCGCGCGGACCTTGGCGAAGGCCACGGCATCCGGCGCAAGGGGTCTTTGGCATCACGAAGGGGCGGAGACGCGCGGCGTCATCCGCCCCTTTCCGCGTTCAGGCGGCGGACGCTCAGGCGGCGGGCAGCGCCGGCAGGGGCTGCGGGCCGTGGGCGTTGGCGCGCGGCTCGGAAGGCTGGACGAACCAGAACAGCAGCACCAGGAAGCCGATGAGCGGCACCGCCATCAGCAACACCCACCAGCCGCTGCGCCCCACGTCGTGCAGCCGCCGCACCGTCACCCCGAGCGCCGGCAGGAACAGCGCCAGATTCACCAGATGGGGAATGGCGCCCGCAAAGCCGCCCACGCCCCACATCATGCCCCAGCCATGCCCCGTCTCGCCCATGCCGTCCGCGGACATATGCTCGGTCATCACCCCGCCGAACAGCAGCGCGACGATGAAGGGCACGGCCAGCGCCACCAACAGCAGGAACAGCTCGAACCACCAGAACTCGCTGCGCGAGGCCCGGCCCTGGAACACGGCGTATTTCGACAGGCAGGTCTTGACCGCTGTGATGAAGTCCATTGGCCCCTCTCCCATTCCCGCCCCATGATCCCACATGGCAGCGCCAGCCTGATAGAGTGATTCGCGGCTATAGGGATGAGGAAGGCGAGATCCGCGCGCGGAAAGCCGCGGAACCGGGACTGCCAGATACGGAATTTCGGGAAGCGGAGGGATGGTAGCAGCGGGCGGACTTGAACCGCCGACCTCCGGGTTATGAATCCGGCGCTCTCACCAACTGAGCTACGCTGCCACATCCGCCGACGCGACGCGGCGCATCGGCTAGAGGCGGGCTTATAGGGGGCCGCCTTCCCCCCTGTCAAGAAAGACAGGCGAGTCTTACACCTTCATCTTCTTCCTGATGCGCACCAGCTTGAAGAAGCCCACCGGGAACACCGGCGAAACCTCCACCACCTCCATGTCGGGGTAGCGCGCGGCCCAGGTGCGCAGGCGGCCGGCCTTGAAGGCGATGCTCCAGCCCACCTTCTTCACCAGCGGCGCCAGCGCCTGCTCGATGTGCATCATCGGCCCCTCGTCGGCGCCGAGCTTGGAGGCCACGATGATCTCGCCGCCGGGCTTCAGCACCCGGTACATTTCATCGAGCGCGCCTTCCGGGTCCGGCACCAGGGTGATGACGAAGGGCACCGTGACCGCATCGAACGTCTCGTCGGCGAAGCCCAGGTTGCAGGCGTCCATGGCGGCCAGCAGGCCCACCTGGTCGAGCCCGCGGTCCACCTTCTTCTCCACCGCCTTCTGCAGCATGTCGAAGGAGAGGTCGATGCCGGTGACGCTCACGTTGGGCGGGTAATAGGGCAGCACCAGCCCGGTGCCCACGCCCACTTCCAGGATGCGGGGCCCGCAGGCGGCGGCGGTGGTGGCCGCCTTGCGCTGCGCATCGGCCAGGAGCTTCACATAGACCTTGTCATAGATGGGGGCCCATTTGGCATAGGCGCGCTTCTGGCCCTCGAGATCGTACTGAACCGCCATCCTCGCCTTCTCCCAGCATCGTCCCTGCGGTGACCGCAAACGCCTTTCCCGGACCGTCCATCCCTGGGCCTGCCGGCGTCCTTGCGACGCCCGGCGGCCGGTTGTCGTCTTGGGCGGCGCCTCAGGCCACCTCAGCCATGCTGCGGGCGGCGCGCTCCGCCTTGACGATGGTGCCCCCGCCAAGCAGGCGCGCGCCGTCGCCGGCGCTATCGTAGAGCACGCAAGCCTGCCCCGGCGCAACGCCTTCCTCGCCGAGGGCGAGATGAACGGCCGGGGAACCCTCCTGCGAGAGGCCGAGCCGGCCCGGCGCGGGCGGGCGCGTGGAGCGCACCTTCACCTGCACCTCCAGGCCGCGCGCGCAGGCGTCCTCGAAGGCGCCCTCACCCAGCCAGTTCACGTCAGCCATGGAGACCGCGCGCACCATCAGCGCCTCGCGCGGGCCCACCCGGACCTCGCGGCGGACGGCATCGATGCCCACCACGTACAGCGGCTCCGGCCCGGCGATGCCGAGGCCCTTGCGCTGGCCGATGGTGTAATGCATCACCCCCCGGTGGCGGCCGAGCACGCGCCCGTCGAGATGCACGATGTCGCCCGCCTCCGCCGCCTCCGGGCGCAGGCGCTCCACCACCTCCGCATAATTGCCGCCGGGCACGAAGCAGATGTCCTGGCTGTCGGGCTTGTCGGCCACCGGCAGGCCGAACCGCGCCGCCAGCGCGCGCACGTCGCCCTTCGTCATGTCGCCGAGGGGGAAACGCAGGCGCTGGAGCTGCGCGGCGGTGGTGGCATAAAGGAAATAGCTCTGGTCCCGTGCCGCCTCGGCCGCGCGGAACAGGCCGCGCCGCCCGTCCGGCAAGGCGCGGCTCGAGACATAATGGCCGGTGGCGAGCACCTGCGCGCCCAGTTCCTCAGCGGTGGCGAGCAGGTCGCGGAACTTGACCGTGCGGTTGCAGTCCACGCACGGAATGGGCGTGACGCCAGAGGCGTAGCTCGCCGCGAAGCGATCGATCACCTCCTCGCGGAAGCGGCTCTCGTAGTCGAGCACATAGTGGGGAATGCCCAGGGCGCGCGCCACCTCGCTGGCGTCGTAGATGTCCTGCCCGGCGCAGCAGGCGCCGCGGCGGTGCGCGGCTTCCCCGTGATCGTAGAGCTGGAGGGTCACCCCCACCACGTCATAGCCCGCGCGGGCCAGCAGCGCGGCCGTGACCGACGAATCGACGCCCCCCGACATGGCCACCACCACGCGGATGGAGGCCGGGTCGCCCGGAAGGTCGAGGAGGTCGTGATCGGTGCTCATGTTCGGTCGGATTCCGCGCAGCGGGCGTGGAGTGACGGGCGCCGCGCGCGATTGCCTTGCTCTGGGATGCGGGCCCAGTGGCCCAGCTGCAACTTGCTCGCACCTTTCAGGCCACGGGAGCAAGACCAAAAATCGGCCACGGCGCCGGGCGCGGCCACCCCAGGCGCGCCCAGATGGCCGAAGGTGGCGCGAAAAACCATATCATATCAAACTGATAGGGCGTCCGCGCCAGCCCTCACCACGGCGCGCGCCCCGTGAGGGGACGCGCATGGCCGTCATGCTTCGTGATCGGGCCACGCCGGCCTCGCCGCAGCCTCAGGCCCGCACGGCGCGGCGCGGGGCGTCCTCGTCGTCCTGCGCGCCCTCGAACACCGCCACCAGCGCCCGCCGGATGGCCGACTGGCGGGCCGCGCCGGTGATCTTCGCGCCCATCAGGTCGGTGACGTAGAACACGTCCACCGCCCGCTCGCCGAAGGTGGCCACATGGGCCGAGGCGATATTGAGGTTGAGCCGCGACAGGGTGTTGGTGAGGGCGAACAGGAGGCCTGGCCGGTCGAGGCCCGAAACCTCCACCACCGTGTGGCGGTTGGACCAGGAATTGTTCACCATCACCTCCGGCTCCAGCGAGAAGGTGCGACGGCCCTTGGGCAGCTTGCGCGCCATCACCTCCGGCAGCCGCACCTCGCCCTTCAGCGCCTGCTCCACCGCCTCGCGGATGCGGCCGGCGCGGCGCTCCTCGTCGTCGTCGCGCTCGAAGGCGCGGCGGATGGCGATGGTGTCGAGCGCGAGGCCGTCGGTGGTGGTGGAGATGTGGGCGTCCATGATGTTGGCGCCCGCCGCCGCGCACGCCCCGGCGATGATGGACAGGAGCTTGGGATGGTCCGGCGCCAGCACGGTCAGCGTGGTGACGCCCCGGCCCGGCTCCATGGTGATCTGGGTGGCGATGCTCTCCCCCGCCGACTCTGTGGCATCGATGAAGCGGGCGTGGCGCAGCTTCGCCTCCAGGTCCATGCGCAGCCAGTAGGAGGGGTAATGGCGGGCGAGATAGGCTTCCACCTTCTCCGGCGGCCAATCGGCGAGCGCATGGCGCAGCTGGGACTGGGCGGCGGTGACGCGCTTGCCCCGGTCCACCTCGGAGAAGCCGCCGGTGAGCACCGGCTCGGTTTCATAATAGAGCGTGCGCAGCAGCTGGGCCTTCCAGCTGTTCCAGGTGCCCGGCCCCACCGCGCGGATGTCGGCGGTGGTGATGATGGTGAGCAGCTTCAGCCGCTCCAGGCTCTGCACCACGGAGGCGAAATTCTCGATGGTCTTGCGGTCCGAGAGATCGCGCGACTGGGCGACGGTGGACATGATGAGGTGCTGCTCCACCAGCCACGCCACGGTCTCGGTCTCCACCGGCGTCATGCCGAGGCGCGGGCACAGGCGCCGAGCGATGCGGGCGCCGGCGGTGGAATGGTCCTCCGGCCGGCCCTTGGCGATGTCGTGCAGCAGCATCGCCACATAGACGAGGTTGCGGTTCTTCACCGTGGCCATCAGCTCGTTGGCGAGGCCGTTCTCCGGATTGTTCTTGTGCTCGATCTCGGAAAGGATGCCGATGCAGCGCAGCAGGTGCTCGTCCACCGTGTAGTGGTGGTACATGTTGAACTGCATCATGGCCACGACCTTCCCGAACTCGGGAAGGAAGCGGCCGAGCACGCCCGCCTCGTTCATGCGCCGCAGCACGGTTTCCGGTGCGTTCTTCGAGGCGAGCACCTCCAGGAACAGGCGGTTCGCCTCGGGGTTGTCGCGCAGCTTGGCGTCGATGAGGGGGAGCGAGCGGGCCATCAGCCGCATGGCATCGGGGTGCAGGGCGAGGTTGCGCTTGTCCGCCACGTGGAAGATGCGGATGAGGTTCACCGGATCGCGCTTGAACACCTCCGCATCGGCCACGTTGAGGCGGTCGTGGTCGAGGATGAAGTCCGGCGTGTCCTTCAGCGCGGCGCGGCGGTGGCCGGGGCGCAGGCGCTCCACCATGCCGCGCAGGCCCGGCACGGGCTTCGCCTGGTGCTCCTCCAGCGCGGCGGAAAGAATGGCGGTGAGGTCGCCCACGTCCTTCGCCACCAGGAAGTAGTGCTTCATGAAGCGCTCCACGTCCTTCTGGCCGGGATGCTCCGTGTAGCCGAGACGCTGCGCCATCTCGCGCTGGACATCGAAGGAGAGGCGATCTTCCGCGCGGCCGGTGAGGAAGTGGAGGTGGCAGCGCACCGACCACAGGAAATCCTCGCAGCGGGTGAAGAGGCGCGCCTCCTCGCGGGTGAAGACCTCCTTGGCCACGAGCTGGCTGGTGGTCTGCACGCGGTAGACGTATTTCGCGATCCAGAACAGGGTGTGCAGGTCCCGAAGGCCGCCCTTGCTGTCCTTCACGTTGGGTTCGACCAGATAGCGCGACTGGCCGGCGCGGCGCAGGCGCTCCTCGCGCTCGGCCATCTTGGCGGCCACGAACTCGGCGGCGGTGCCCTCCACCACCTCCTTGTCGAAGCGCTGCTCCAGGTCGTGGAACAGGGCCTTGTCCCCGGCCAGGAAGCGCGCCTCCAGGATCGAGGTGCGGATGGTGAAGTCGGCGCGCGCCTGGCGCAGGCACTCATCCACCGAACGGGTGGCGTGGCCCACCTTCAGGCCCAGGTCCCACAATATATAAAGAATGGCCTCGGCGACGCTCTCGCCCCAGGCGGTCTGCTTGTAGGGCAGCACGAACAGGATATCGGTGTCGGAGCCCGGCGCGAGCATGCCGCGCCCGTAGCCGCCCACCGCCGCGACGGCCATGCGCTCGGAGCGGGAGGGGTTGTCCGCGGGATAGAGGATGGTGGTCGCCACCTCGTAGGCGCTGGCGATGATGGCGTCCTGGAAGGCGGAGAGGCGCATGGCGCAGCAGCGCCCGCAGCCGTCCTCCTTCAGGAGGCGCTCGGCCTCGGCGCGGGCCTCCTGCATGGCGCCCTTGAGATAGCCGACGACCGCATTGCGCAGGTCGAGGTCCCGCCCCTGGTGCGCCTTGGCGATCTCGCGGACCCTGGCCCGCAGCGTCTGCCCCTCGAACGGTTCGCCGATGGTGCGGTTGGCTCTGGAAGTACGGACGTTGGACATGCGCGGCGATCTGAAACCACAGTCGAGAACAGCCGTCATGTTTAGCGCAAACGGCGCGTCACCGCGAGCGGCGCGTGCGGGCGGACCGCCCGCACGCATGATATCGCGCCACCGCATGAGAGGAACGCGCAGGCGCGGCCGGAACGCCGCCCGCTGTGGAGGCCCCGGCCCGCCAACGGACCGAGGCCTCAGGCACTGTCACTGAACGGTTTTCGCCGTGTCCTTGGCGGCATCCTTCGCGGCGGGCTTGGCCTTCAGCTTCTTGATCTCGTCGCGGATCGGCTGGAACGGGCCATACTTGTGCTGCTCCGCCGGCAGGCTGTCGGCGAACGGGCCGTAGGCGGCATCCACCGGCTTCTCGGTCCGCTTGGGGTAATCCTCCTCGATGCCCGCCCGCTGCGGCCGGTCGAGGGATTCCACATAGGCGGTCACGTCCCACGCCTCCTCCTCGGTCAGGACGGGCGAATCGTGGCTGGTGCCGAACGGCATGTTGGCGCGCACGAAGCTCGCGGCGGTGATGAGCCGCGCCATGCCGGCGCCGTTGTTGAAGGTGTCCGTGCCGCGCAGGGGCGGGAACTCGAATCCCTGGCGGTCGCCCACCGCGCCCACCCTTTTGCCGAGGCCTTCCGGGCCGTGGCAGGAGGCGCAGTGCGCCTCGAACACCACCTTCCCCTTCTCGGGGCTCGCGGGGCGCGTCAGCTCCGCCATCTTGGGCGTGCCGCGGCCGGGCGTCGGCTTGCCCACCGGCCGGTCGGAGGACAGGAACTTGATGTAGGTGACGAACGCCACCATGGGCTCGGAATCCCAGGGCAGCTCCCTGCCGTCCATGCTGCGCGTCATGCAGCCGTTGACCCGGTCCTCCAGCGTGGCCACCCGGCCCTCGCGCCCGCGATACTGCGGGAAATCCGCGAAGACGCCCACGAACGGCAGGCCATACTCCTTGGTGCCGGCCTCCAGGTGGCAGCTCTGGCAGGCGAGATTGTTACCGGCGAACCGCATCGCCGGGTCCTCCACCTCGGGGCCGAGATGGGCGAAGGTGCGCTGGGTCAGCTCGCGGCCCCGGCGCACCATGCGGCCGAAGGCATCGTCGGGCAGCGCGTCCACGTCGGGGACGGTCCATTCCTGCACCGCGGCCGGCGGGGCGGCGGGGGCCTTGGACGCGGGGGATTTGGCGGCGGGAGCGTCGGCCACGGGCGCCGGGGCGGCGGCCTGCACGGCCAGGGCCGTCGCGACCCGGGGCGCGGAGGCGCTCTGCGCGGGCGGTGCCGCTGGAGCCTGCCGGGCACCGTCATTGTAGGCGAAATAACCGATGGCGACAAGGAACGTCGCCACGTAGCCCCCCAAAAGCGGATAGTCCACGTCTTCCTCCCACTTTCTTTTCTTCGATCCTGGCAGATGCCGAAAAGGCCTTCGCGCTATCGAAAAATGCAGTGTCGTCAGAATGTTGCGATGACAGGCAATGGCGGCCTCCACGGCCGCGCGGCGGCGCGGGCAGCAGGAGCCGGCCGGCAAATGCCCGGCGCAGCTTAAGTGAACCTTAAGGAAGCTCCTCCAGGCGCGATCAGCCCCTTAACCCTCCCTTCACGGCGCCCCACGCAGACTTCCTCCATCCGCAGAGCGGAAAGAGGCGGGGGAGCGCCGCCCTCGCTGCCGTTTTCGCCCCATTTGGGTGGTGGAAGGAGAATCGCAGGCACGAGGCGGAGCGGCAGGACAGTCGATGGCGACGCGAGGTTACGGCGAGGGAACACGGCGCGAACCCGATGCGGATCGCCCGGACACGGGCCTCGATATTCGCCTGTCGCCGGAGGACCGGCCGCTCGGCGCCCCGCGCGCGACCAAGGATCAGGCCAAGGATCAAGCCAAGTCCAAGGCCCGGCAGACCCGCGCCGAGCCGCCGGTGGACCGCTTCGACCGCGTGCCGCCGCTGAGCACCAGCCGGACCGGCGAGCGCGACGCCGCCCCCCGGCTTTCCGCGACGCGGGACGGCGCGGCGCGGGACCCGGAACCGGCGCCGCAGAAGCCGGCTCCGAAGGCCGCGGCCCGCGGCGCCGTGCCCGAAATCCTGGCGCCCGAGCCCTCGGAGCGCCGCGAGAGAGGAGATCCCGAGCTGGGCGGACGCGAGAAGAAGCGCGGCAAGGCGAAGGCCGAGCCGCCGGCCCCGCAGGCGGCGCGCCCGCGCCGGCGTCGGCGCTCGCTCGTCTGGACCCTGGTGAAATGGAGCCTCGTGCTCGCGGTGTGGGGCGTCATCGCCCTCATCGGCATCGTCGCCTACGAGGCCTCGAAGCTGCCGCCCATGCAGACGCTGATGATCCCCAAGCGCCCGCCCACGGTCACCATCCTGAGTGCCGACGGCAAGACACTGGCGGTGCGCGGCGACATGGGCGGGGTCGCGGTACCCATCTCGGAGCTGCCGCCCTACCTGCCCAAGGCGTTCGTGGCCATCGAGGACCAGCGCTTCTACACCCATTTCGGCCTCGACCCCGAGGGTCTCGCCCGCGCGCTCGTCACCAACCTCACCTCGCGGCGCCTGCGGCAGGGCGGCTCGACGCTCACCCAGCAGCTCGCCAAGAACCTGTTCCTCACCCAGGAGCGCACCGCCTCCCGCAAGATCCAGGAGCTGGTGCTGGCCCTGTGGCTGGAGACCAAGTTCACCAAGGACCAGATCCTCGACCTCTACCTCAACCGAGTCTATTTCGGCGCCGGCGCCTATGGGGTGGAGGCGGCGGCCCAGCGCTATTTCGGCAAGTCGGCCCGGCAGGTCACCCTTTCGGAGGCCGCCATGCTCGCCGGCCTCGTGAACTCGCCCTCGCGCCTCGCCCCCACGCGCAACCTGAAGGGCGCCCAGGCGCGCGCCGCGCTGGTGCTCACGGCCATGAGGCAGCAGGGGATGATCACTCCCGAGATGGCCCAGGCCGCCATCGCCAAGCCGGCCCAGCTCGCCCGCGCCAAGACCCCCGATTCCATGGGCTATGTGGCGGACTGGGTGATGGAGCAGCTCGATTCGTATGTCGGCCCCCTCTCCGGCGACGTGAGCGTGCGCACCACCATTGAGCTCAACCTCCAGCAGGCGGCCGAGAAGGCGCTGGAGGAGACCCTCGCCAAGTCCGGCGGCAAATATGGCGTCAGCCAGGGCGCGGTGGTGTCGCTCGACACCAACGGCGCGGTGCGGGCCCTGGTGGGCGGGCGCTCCTACGAGGAGAGCCAGTATAATCGCGCCGTCACCGCGCGGCGGCAGCCGGGCTCGTCCTTCAAGCCCTTCGTCTACCTCACGGCGCTGGAAGCGGGCCTGACCCCCGACACGGTGCGCGAGGACGCCCCGCTCCAGCTCAAGGGCTGGAAGCCGGAAAACTCCACCCACGACTACCGCGGGCCGGTCTCCCTCACCACCGCGCTGGCGCTCTCGCTGAACACTGTCTCGGTGCGGCTGGCGCTGGAGGTGGGCCCGAAGGCGGTGGTGGCCACCGCCCACCGGCTCGGCATCGCCTCCACGCTCGATCCCAACCCCTCCATCGCGCTCGGCACCTCGGAGGTTTCGGTGCTGGAGCTGGCGGGCGCATACGTGCCGTTCGCCAACGGCGGCATCGGCGTCATCCCCTATGTCATCGAGACGGTGACGGACGCGGGCGGCAAGGCGCTGTTCCAGCGCTCCGGCTCCGGCCCCGGCCGGGTGATGGACCCCGCCTACGCGGCCGAGATGAACCAGATGCTCACCCAGACCCTGGTGATGGGCACCGGCCGCCGCGCCGACCTGCCCGGCTGGGAAGCCGCCGGCAAGACCGGCACCTCGCAGGACTACCGCGACGCGTGGTTCGTGGGCTACACGGCCCGCTTCGTCACCGCAGTGTGGCTCGGCAACGACGATTCCTCCCCCACCAAGAAGGCCTCCGGCGCCAACCTGCCGGTGGAGATCTGGAGCCGCTACATGAAGGTGGCGCACCAGGGCATGCCGGTGGCGGAGCTGCCCGGCGGCACCCGCACCGCCGGGTTCGGCGGCTATGGCTACGGCGCCCCCGGTGGCACCCTCGCCCCCGAGAACCTGCCCGACGACCGCCCGCCGGCCATCGTGGGCCAGGCCGGCCCGCCCTCCGGCTACGGCGGGCCCCAGGGCCAGCCCGAGGGGCAAGCCGGCGGCGAGCCGCCCATGACCTTCGAGCGCTGGTTCGGGGAGACCTTCCTCGGCCAGGGCCGCCGCTGAGGCGGCAACACGCGGACGGCACGCGCCATGCGAGTCGCCCGCGCCGCCCCAACCGGGGCGATTCCCCGTTTTCCGCCGGCGGGAAGCCCCCGAAAAGCGGCGCGGTGCCGTCGTTTGCGGGGGCCGACCTTGACTGCGGAGCGCCTCCCCCTTATAGGAGCCGCTTCCCGATCCGGCGGGTGAGTGCCGCGGGGCGCGTCTTCCCGAAGAAGGCGGGCTGTCCCAGGTGGCGTTTCCCGCGCCAAGAAAGACGAAGAAGGACTTCTGCCATGTCCCGGCGGTGTGATCTGACCGGTAAGGCGGTGCTGACCGGCCACCTCGTGAGCCATTCGAACCGCAAGACCAAGCGCCGGTTCCTGCCGAACCTGTGCAACGTGACGCTCCAGAGCGAGACCCTCAACCGGTCCATTCGCCTGCGCATCTCCGCGAACGCCCTCAAGAGCGTCGATCATCGCGGCGGCCTCGATGCCTTCCTGAAGAAGGCCAGCGATGAGGAGCTGTCTCCCCGCGCGCTCGAGCTGAAGCGCCTCATCGTGAAGGCCCTGAAGGCTCCGGAAGCGGCCCCCGCCGCCTGATGCCTCCTTCCACGGTTTCAAGGTGGTCCGAACCGCGGGCGTTCGCGCTCGCGGTTTTTGCCATGTGCGCGGCGGTTCTTGCGGCCAACATCCTGGTGCAGTTCCCCTTCACGCCGTTCGGCCTTCAGGACTACCTCACCTACGGCGCCTTCACTTATCCCTTCACCTTCCTGGTGAACGACCTCACCAACCGGCGGCTGGGCCTCGCCCGCACCCGGCAGGTGATCTACGTGGGATTCGGCCTCGCGCTGGCGCTTTCGGCGCTTCTGGCGACGCCGCGCATCGCCCTCGCCTCCGGCACCGCCTTCATCGTCGCGCAGCTGCTCGACGCCACGGTGTTCAACGCCCTGCGCCAGAAGGCGTGGTGGCTGCCGCCGGCGCTTTCGGGCGGCATCTCCTCGGCCATCGACACCGCCGTGTTCTTCACCCTCGCCTTCTCGGGCACGGACCTGCCGTGGGCCAACTGGGCGATGGTGGACTATCTGGTGAAGGCGGCCATGGTGGCGCTGTTCCTGGCACCCTACCGCTACCTCATCGGCCGCATGTCCGTGTGGACGCCCCGCGCGGCGGAAGAGACCGCCCCCGCCGAGGCCTGAGCGCCCCCCGGCATCGCGCCGGCATCCCGAAGGGACGCCGGCGCCGCGCCTCACAGGAATTCCGACACCGCCTGCGCCAGCCGCTCCAGGTCCTCGGGCCGGGACAGGCGATGGTCGCCGTCCTTGACCAGCGAGAACACCACGTCGTCCTCCGCGAGGCAGGTCACGAGCCGCATGGCGTGCTCCCACGGCACGTCCTCGTCCTTCGCGCCCTGCAGGATGCGCACCGGGCAGCCCACCTGGAACGGCGCTCCCAGAAGGAGGTGACGGCGCCCGTCCTCGATGAGCGCGCGGGTGATGACATAGGGCTCGTCGCCGTAGGCCGTCGGCTTCAGGAACCGCCCGTTGACGGTGATCTCGCTCTGCACCTCGGCCGGAAACCGCGCCCACATGAGGGTTTCGGTGAAATCCGGCGCGGGCGCGACCAGCACCAGCGCCCGCAGCCGGTTCTCGCCCCGCGCCGCCAGCGCCCGCGCCAGCAGCAGTGCCAGCCAGCCGCCCATGGAGGAACCCACCACCACCTGCTCGCCCTGCGTCGCGCGGTCGAACACCGCGAGCGCCTCCTCGAGCCAGCGGGAGATGGTGCCCTCCTCGAACGCGCCGCCGGACACGCCATGGCCGGAATAATCGAACCGCACGAAGGCGTTGCCGCGCGCGGCGGCGAGCGCGGCGAGCCGCTCCGCCTTGGTGCCGGTCATGTCGGACTTGAAGCCGCCGAGCCAGAACACGCCCGGCGCCGTACCGGGAATCGCGCGCACCGCGATGTTGCGGCCGTCCATGTCGAAGCGATAGGCGGTTTCAGCGGAACTCATGCGTCATACCTTTCAAAAATCAGGCGAACTGCGCGAAATAGCGCGTGATGATGTGGCCGTAGACGGCGGTGAGGTCCTCCAGGTCGCGCACCGTGGTCGCCTCGTCCACCTTGTGCATGGTCTGGCCGACGAGGCCGAATTCCACCACCGGACACAGATCCTTGATGAAGCGCGCGTCCGAGGTGCCGCCGGAGGTGGAGGGCTCGGGCCGGCGGCCGGTGACCGCCTCCACCGCCCCGGCCACGATATCCACGAACGGGCCCGGCGCCGTGATGAAGCTCTCGCTCGCGCCCGGCTGGAACACCAGGTCGTAGGGCTCGCCGGCCGCATCGAGCCGGCGGCGGATCTCCGCCTTCAGCGTGGCGAGGGCGAAGTGGTCGTTGAAGCGCACGTTGAAGCGGGCGTCGGCCTCCGCCGGGATGACGTTGAAGGCGGTGTTGCCCACGTCCACCGAAACCACTTCCAGGTTCGAGGGCGGGAAGAAATCGGAGCCGGCGTCGAGCGGCCCGGCGATCAGCGCGGAGAGGAGCCGCACCAGCCGCGGCACCGGATTGTCCGCGAGGTGGGGATAGGCCACGTGCCCCTGCACGCCCTTCACCCGCACCACGCCGGAAAGGCTGCCGCGCCGGCCGATCTTGAACGCGTCGCCCAGCGCCACCGGATTGGTGGGCTCGCCCAGCACGCAATGGTCGATCCGCTCGCCCTTCTCCTTCAGCCACTCCACCACCTTCACGGTGCCGTCGAGGGCGGGGCCCTCCTCGTCGCCGGTGATGAGGAAGGAGAGCGAGCCCTTCTGCGGCCGCCCGTAGGCGAGCGCCGCGGCCATGAAGGCGGCCACAGCGCCCTTCATGTCCACCGCCCCGCGGCCGAACAGCCGCCCGCCCGCGATCTCGCCGGAGAAGGGGCCGTGGCTCCAGCGCGCCGCGTCGCCCACGGGCACCACGTCCACATGGCCGGCGAAGCACAGGTTCGGCCCCTCCTCGCCGATGCGGGCGTAGAGATTGGCGATGGGCACGCCGCCGCTGGCGAAGGTGAGCTTCTCCACCCGGTATCCGGCACCGGCCAGGAGATCGGCCACGAGGTCGAGCGTCGCCTGCGCCTGCGGGGTCACCGAGGGCGAGCGGATGAGCGCGGCGGCGAGGGCGACGGGGTCGCGCGCGTCGAGCGGCGCGGCGGCGGGCTTGACGGGATCGGTCGGGGTCATCAAGGAGAACCTTCTCACGAGCCGGGCGTGGGGCGGGTCCGGCGCGTCCCGAATTAGCGGGAACAGCGGCGGGGACGCCAGAGATTTCGTCGCGCCGCATGCCCTTGCGGCAGGCGCGGCGCGGGGCGGTGGCACCGGGCGGCCGCCTTTACTCTGCCGCGTTCGCGGGACAGGAACGCCGGCTCGGAGGTGAGGAATGCGTTTGCCGAAGTCGAAGCTGCTGATCGCCGCGCTCGCGTTGTGGGCGGGCACGCTCGCGGGCATCGATGCCGTGGTGCGGCCCGTCCCCGCCATTGCCGCGGAGCAGGCGCCGGCCGCCGACGCGGCGAAGGGAAGCGATGCGAAGGACGCCGGCGCCGGAAAACCGGCCGCAGCCGCGCCCGCAGCGCAGCCGGCCGAGGGTGCCGCGCCCGCTGCCACCGCTGCCGCGCCGCCGCCGAAACCCGCAGCCTTGCCGCCCGATCCCGCCGTGCTCGCCGCCCGCGAGAAGATCGAGGCCAACCGCGCCGCCCTCGACGCGCTGGAAGCGGCGCTCTCGGTGGACGGCCTGCGCGCCACCGACCTCGACGACCTGCGCACCCGGCTCGACCCCATCCGCCGCGACCTGCAGCAGCTGACGGAGGATATCGGCCCGCGGCTCGCCGACGCGCGGGCGCGGTTCAAGTCCATCCCCGCCAAGCCCGGCGAGGGCGCGCCCGCCGAGGACCCGGCGGTGACCACAGACCGCGAGCACCTGCAGAAGGTGACCGCCGACCTCGAAGCGGTGCTGGCGCCGGTGCGCACCCTGGCGGACCGCAGCGCCCAGGCCACCGACCGCATCAGCGCCCGGCGCCGCGCCCTGTTCACCAGCCAGCTGTTCGAGCGCACCGATTCGATCCTCGATCCCAGCCTGTGGACGGCGGCCATCGCCGCCACCGGCGTGGAGCTGCATTCCACCCAGCTCCTCATCTCCGACTGGGGCACCTATGCCGCGCGCCGGCACCAGCCGCTGGCGCTCACGGGCATCCTCATCGGCGTGTTCGCGGCGGTGGCGCTGGTGGTGGCCGGCGGACGCTGGCTGCGCGCGCGCCTGCGCACCCCGCCGCCGCCGGCGGGCGAGACCTTCACACGCCTGCGCTCCGCCCGCGAGGCGCTGAAGGTGCTGCTTCTGGAAGTCACGGTGGCGCCCATTGCGACGGTCCTCGGCGTCGCCCTCATCAACACGTTCGAGCTGGTGCCGCCCCGCGCGGAGGAACTGGTGCGCGGCATCGCCCTCGCGGTCATCATCAAGACCATCGGCACCGGCGCGGCGCGGGCCATGCTGGCGCCGGGCGAGCCCTGGCGGCGCATGCCGCCCATCTCCGACCGCGCGGCGATGATCACCTTCCGCTACTTCTCCTGGGCGGTGTGGACGCTGGTGGTGGCGGCGGTGCTCAATGCGCTGCACCGGGTGCTGTTCGTGCCGCTCGGCCTCACGGTGATCACGAGCGCGCTGATGGCGCTGCTCATCGCCGCCTTCATCGCCCGCTTCCTGCTCCACCTCGCGAGCTCGGAGGAGGACGACGAGAACGCCGGGCAGGAGAGCGGGGGCAAGGAGAGCGGCGGCAAGGACAGCGAGGCCCGGGAAACCCAGTCCCACCCCATCGAGGGCCGGCACTGGGTGCGCTTCCTGGTGTGGCTGGTGGTGGCGCTGGTCATCGGCGCCCTCGTCACCGGCTACGTGAGCTTCGCCGCCTTCGTGGCGAGCCGCGTGGTGGTGGCGAGCGCCATCCTCGGCATCCTCTACGTGCTGTACGGGCTCATCGATTCCTTCTTCGGCACCGGGCTCGCGGCCGACACGCCGCGGGCGCGCCACCTGTCGAAGACGCTCGGCCTGAAGCCCAACAGCCTGGAGCTGATCGGGGTCATCATCTCCGGCCTGCTCAAGGTACTGCTATTCGTGGTGGCCGCCTTCCTCATCGTGGGAAGCTGGGGCGCCTCCTCCACCGACGTGATGGACACGATGGAGCGCGTCACCTTCGGGGTGCGCATCGGCAACATCACCATCTCGCTCTCCAGCGTGCTCTACGCGGCGATCTTCCTGCTGGTGGGCATCGTCATCGCGCGCGGGCTGCAGCGGTGGATCACCTCCGCGCTGCTGCCGCGCACGGGGCTGGAGCCCTCGCTGCAATCGTCCATCTCCACCATCGTCGGCTATGTGGGCGTCATCATCGCCATCATGGTCTCCGCGAGCGAGCTGGGGCTCAACCTCGAGAACCTCGCCCTGGTGGCCGGCGCCCTCTCGGTGGGTATCGGCTTCGGCCTCCAGGCCATCGTGTCCAACTTCGTGTCGGGCCTCATCCTGCTGGCGGAACGGCCGGTGCGGGTGGGCGACACCATCGCGGTGAAGGGCGAGGAGGGTTACGTGCGGCGCATCTCGGTGCGCTCCACCGAGATCGAGACCTTCGACCGCGCCTCGGTGATCGTGCCCAATTCCGATCTCATCACCGGCATGGTGAAGAACTGGACCCACGCCAACACCACCGGCCGCATCATCGTGACGCTCAACGTCTCCTACGACGCCGACGCGGAGGAGGTGCGCGACATCCTGGTGAGCTGCGCCTGCACCCATCCGCAGGTGATGAAATCACCGCCGCCGCGGGTGTTCCTCACCAAGTTCATCGAGGGCGGCATGGTGTTCGAGCTCAGGTGCGTGGTGGCGAACGTGGACTATTCGCTGACCGTCAAGAGCGACCTGCATTTCCAGATCCTCTCGCGGTTCCGCGCCGCGGGCATCGGCATGGCGGCGCAGCCCTGGGCCGTGCTCTCCCAGCCACCGGCGGACCTGGCGCCCCCGCCCGCCGCCGGCCCGCTGCCGGACGGCGCCTGAGGGCTCCGCCTCACGCAGGGGGATTAACGCCCCCTATACCGGCCCCGGCGCACAAGTGCCGGAGCCGTACCGGCGTCCCGCCCCGGCGGGGCACCGCTTCCGCATCGCCTCCAGGAGCCGCCATGCGCGCCCTTTTCCCCGCCCCGTCGCTCACCCGCAGGGGCACCCGACGCGCGAGCGCCGGCCTCGTTCTCGCCCTGCTGCTCGCCGGCTGCGGCACCACCGAGACGCTCAACGAGCAGCCCGCCTTCTACACCAACCTCGCCAAGACCGGGAAACCCGTGGACGCGGAGGCCGCCGTCTCCATGATCTCGGACTACCGCACCGCGCGCGGCCTTTCCGCGCTCACCCTCGACCCCGCCCTGACCCAGCTCGCCCAGGAGCAGGCAAACGCCATGGCGCGGGCCGACAACCTCTCCCACGAGGTGGGCGGGCGCTCGTTCGTGCAGCGCGTGAAGGCTTCCGGCTACAAGGCGCGGCAGGCGGTGGAGAACGTGGGCGCCGGCTATCACACGCTGGCGGAGGCCTTTTCCGGCTGGCGCGATTCCCCGCCCCACAACAAGAACATGCTGACGCCGGGCGTGACCCGCATGGGTATCGCCACCGCCAACGCGCCCAATTCCAAGTACAAGGTCTACTGGGCGCTGGTGCTCGCCCAGCCGGATGAGCGCTGAGCCGCGCCGCGTTTTGCGTCGCGGCAAACCAATCGTGGACCCGGCGGCTCCGACCCGTTAGAGCATTTTCAAGCGAAGTGGATACCGGTTCGCGTTAGGAAAATGCGTAAAGGCAACAGTCTATGGCATGTGCGGTGAACCTGGGTTCGCGGCAGATGCCATAGCGTCCCGCCCGTTTCGAGGGGCGAGGCACGGACTTCACGGGATGCTGCCGGACATTCAAGACTATGACGGGCTGATCCGCGCCTTCCGCTGGGCGCTGCCCGAGACCTACAACATCGCCGTCCACGCCTGCGACCAATGGGCCGCCCAGGCGCCGGAGCGGCCGGCCCTCTTCCTGCCCGCCGGCGGCGGCTTCGCGCCCTTCTCCTACGGCGCGCTCTCTTCCCTCTCCAACCGGCTCGCCCATGGCCTCGCGGCGCATGGGGTGCGGGCGGGCGACCGGGTCGCCATCCTGCTGCCCCAGTCGGTGGAGGTGCTCGCCACCCATTTCGCGGTCTACAAGCTGGGCGCCGTCGCGGTGCCGCTGGCGGGCGCGTTCGGGGTGGAGGCGATCGCCTACCGGCTCGCGGATTCCGGAGCGCGGGCGCTCGTCACCGACGATGCCGGCCTCGCCAAGGTGACGGCGCGGCCGGAGGCACTCGACCTGGTGGTGAGCGTGGACGGGGCGCGCGCGGACGCCCTCGCCTTCGCCGATCTGGTGGCGGGCGGAGCGGACCGGCCCACGGGCCTTGCCACCGGGCCGGATACGCCGGCCCTGATGATCTACACCTCCGGCACCACCGGCCAGCCCAAGGGCGCGCTGCACGGCCACCGCGTGCTGCTGCCGCACGTCAGCGGCGTGCGCTTCACCCATGATTTCCTGCCCCACCCGGGCGACCGCATGTGGACCCCTTCCGACTGGGCCTGGGCGGGCGGGCTGCTCAACACGGTGCTGCCGGCCCTCGCCCTCGGCGTGCCGGTGGTGGTGCAGCCCAGGGGCAAGTTCGACCCCGAGGCCGCCTTCGCCTTGATGGCGGCGGCCGGCGTGCGCAACGCCTTCATTCCCCCCACCGCCCTCAAGATGATGCGCGCCGTCCCCTCCCCCCGCGCGCGTTTCGGGCTCGACCTGCGCACCGTGGGCTCGGCCGGCGAGGCGCTGGGGGCGGAGACCTTCGCCTGGAGCCGGGAGGCGCTGGGCGTGCAGGTGAACGAATTCTACGGCCAGACCGAGTGCAACTACGTCATCGGCTCCAACGCCGCCCTGGGCGTCTCCCGCGCGGGAGCGACGGGCAAGGCCATTCCCGGCCACGAGGTGTGCGTGCTGGGCGAGGACGGGAAGCCCGCGGCGGCCGGAGAGATGGGCCAGATCGCGGTGCGCGCCGGCGATCCGGTGATGTTCCTTTCCTATTGGAACCGCCCGGAGGCGACCGAGGAAAAGTATCGCAACGGCTGGTTCCTCACCGGCGACCTCGCGCGGCAGGATGAGGACGGCTACTTCCACTTCCTGGGCCGCGACGACGACATCATCACCTCCGCCGGCTACCGCATCGGCCCGGCGGAGATCGAGGACACGCTGCTGCGGCACCCGGCGGTGGCGCTGGCGGCGGCGGTGGGCAAGCCCGATGCGATGCGCACCGAGATCGTCAAGGCGGTGCTGGTGCTGGCGCCGGGCTACGCGCCCTCCGACACCCTGGTGGCGGATATCCAGGATTTCGTGCGCACGCGCCTCGCGGCCTATGAATATCCGCGCGAGATCGTGTTCACGGACGAGCTGCCCCTCACCACCACCGGCAAGGTCATCCGCCGCGCGCTGAGGGGCTGAGGCCCCTCAGCCGATGCAGGGCGACGCGCCTGGCTATTCGCGGAACTTGCGGGCCAGCTCGTCGGCCGCGCGCACCAGCAGCATCACGTCGATGCCCACGGCGGTGAAGGCCGCCCCCGCCGCCATGTAGCGCCGCGCCAAGGCGGGATCATTGGCGAGGATGCCCGGCCGGTTGCCGGTGGAGAGGATGCGCAGCATCGCCGTCTCGATGGCCTCCACCACGCGGGGATTGCGGGTGTCGTTCAGGAAGCCCATGGAGGCGGAAAGGTCGCCGGGGCCGATGAACACCCCGTCCACCCCCTCCACGGCGGCGATCTCCTCCACCTGCTCCAGCGCCTCCATGGTCTCCACCTGCACCAGCACGCACATCTCCTCCTCGTGGCGGGAGAAGTAGTCGCTCATGCGGCCGAAGGCGGTGGCCCGCACGTTGCCGGCGAAGCCACGGATGCCCTTGGGCGGATAGCGGGTGGCGGCCACCGCCGCCCGCGCCTCCTCGGCATTCTGCACCATGGGCACGAGGATGGTGTCGGCGCCGAGGTCCAGCACGCGCTTGATGACGACAGGATCGTTCCACGGCACCCGCACCACCGGATGGGCGGTGCCGCGGGTGGTGGCCTGGAGCATGGAGAGGATATCCGGCACCTCGTTGGGTGCATGCTCGGCGTCGATCAGCAGCCAGTCGAAGCCGGAGGCGGCCACCGCCTCGGCGGTGAGGGGGCTCGGAATGGAGCACCACAGGCCGAGCTGCTGGCGCCCGGCATGCAGCGCGCGCTTGAAGTGGTTGTCGGGACGACGCATGGGCTCCTCCATCGCCGCGCGGCGGCACCCTCGCTCCGGCGCGCGGACACGGGTCACCGGCGGCCTTTTCACCTCATTACACCCCGGCCTTCGGCCGGCGCCATTTCAGTTTCGTTCAAGCGCCGCGCGGGCTTGAACGAAGACCCATTGGAACGACCGGCGAGACCAGCGCGCGGGTCCTTGCATGAGAAAGCATCCGGTGAATTCGGACCCGCCGGATGTGTTCCAGCTCCTATCGTCACGCATTTCCCGACACGAACCGCCACGCACGTCCGCGGACACTCCTCACCCCCGCCGCCCGCTACGCTTCCCCCTCGTCGCCGAACAGCGCGAGCTGCCGCTCGCGCACCGGGGCGAAGGACTGCCGGTGGTGGCGGCAGGGGCCGTGGGCGTCCAGCGCCTCGGCGTGGCGCGGGGTGCCGTAGCCCTTGTGTTTCTCGAAGCCATAGGCCGGGAAAGCGGCGCCGACACCGGCCATCAGCCGGTCGCGCACCACCTTCGCGACGATGGAGGCGGCGGCGATGGAGGCGACGAGCCCGTCGCCGCCCACGATGGCCTCCACCGGGCAGGCCGCCGGCGGCGGGTCGTTGCCGTCCACCAGCAGCAGCGCCGGCGGGCGCGGCAGGCCCGCCACCGCCCGCGCCAGCGCCCACAGGGTGGCCTGGCGGATGTTGTCACGGTCGATGCGCGCCGGCGGGGCAAGGCTCACCGCCACCTCCGCGGTGGCGCAGATCTCGGCATAGAGCGCCTCGCGCCGGGCGGCCGAGAGCTTCTTCGAATCGTTGAGGCCGGCGGGCACGCGCTGCGGATCGAGCACCACCGCCGCCGCCACCACCGGCCCGGCCAGCGGCCCGCGCCCCACCTCGTCGGCCCCGGCGATCGGCAGGATGCCGCGCGCCATGAGCGCCCGCTCGCGGCTGAAATCGAGCGCGGCGAAGGGCTCCGCCGCCCGCGCCCGCCCCGTCTTCGGCCCCGCCGTCCGCCGTCCTGCCGGCATGCCCGCTCTCCCCTTCCGGCGCCGCGCCGCCGCGCCCCTGCCGCGACGCAGGGTGGTGGCCGCGCGGCGCGCGGTGTAACACAGAAGGCGGTGAGATACCCGGGCTGATGGCGGGGCTCCCCCCGGCCACGCGGGCCGGAGCAAGCGCGGGAGGCGGGTCGATGCGTTGGGAGGACTATCGCTCCAGCGACAATGTGGAGGACCGGCGCGGCGAGGGCGGCGGCTCCCGGATACCGGGCGGCCGCGGCGGGCTCGGCATCGGCACCATCATCATCGTGGGATTGATCGGCTGGGCGCTGGGCATCAACCCGGCGGTGCTCATCGGCGGGCTCGAGGCCATCAACGGCATGGGCGGCGGCCAGCAGCAGCAATACGCCCCGCAGCGCCAGGGCGGCCAGCAGAGCGCGAGCCAGGGCGCGCCCAAGGACCAGCTCGGCCGCTTCGCCGCCGCCGTGCTCGCCCAGACCGAGGACGTGTGGACCGACGTCTTCCGCGCGGAAGGACGCACCTACCAGGACCCCAAGCTGGTGCTGTTCTCCGGCGCCACCCGCTCCGCCTGCGGCGGGGCGCAATCGGCCATGGGTCCGTTCTACTGCCCGCTGGACCAGAAGGTCTACCTCGACCTCGCCTTCTTCCAGGAGATGAAGAACCGCTTCAACGCGGGCGGCGATTTCGCGGCCGCCTATGTGATCGCCCACGAGGTGGGCCACCATGTGGAAAACCTCACCGGCATCCTGCCCAAGGTGCAGCAGGCGCAGGCGCGGGCGAACTCGCGCGCCGAGGCCAACGCCCTCTCCGTGCGCGTGGAGCTGATGGCCGACTGCCTCGCCGGAGTGTGGGCCTACCACGCCAATGCCCGCTATCGCATCCTCGAGGAGGGCGACGTGGAGGAGGCGCTGAACGCCGCCACCGCCATCGGCGACGATACCCTCCAGAAGCGCTCCCAGGGCTACGCCGTGCCCGACAGCTTCACCCACGGCACCTCGCGCCAGCGGGTCGCGTGGTTCACGCGCGGGCTTAAGAGCGGCTCCACGCAGCAATGCAATACCTTCCAGGGGCCCATCTGAGCCCCCGGATAACCAAAAAGTATAATATACTAAAAGTTGTATTTCCCATCGGGGCCGCCATGCTTTCCGCACGGCGGATCGGCACCGGGACAAGCCGGGCCCGCGCCGGGGGAAACCGGGGAAACGCCATGGACCTGCCGCCGATCACCGAAGAGGTGCTCAACCAGCCGCCGCCGTTCGGCGACGTGAACCTCGCCACCCTCGACACGCCGCTGATGGAAAGCGCGGCGGCGGCCGGACACGGGGAGGCCATCGCCGCCTTCGGCGCCGCCTGGGGCAGCGCCGCGCGCCTGGAGCTGGGGCGGCTCGCAAACGCCAACCCGCCGCTGCTCCACACCCACGACGCCCAGGGCCGGCGCCGCGACCAGGTGGAGTTCCACCCCGCCTACCACACGCTGATGGGCGAGAGCGTCGCGGCGGGGCTCCACTGCTCCGGCTGGGACGTGGCCGGGCGGGCGGACCTCGTCCGCCGCGCCGCCCATCTCTATCTCGTCACCCAGGCGGAGGCCGGCCACGTCTGTCCCCTCACCATGACCCACGCCGCCCCGGCGGCGCTGGCGGCGAGCCCCCAATTGCTGCGCGACTGGCTGCCGCGCATCCGCTCGCGCCGCTACGACGGGCGCTTCCTGCCCTTCTGGGAGAAGGCCGGCGTCACCATCGGCATGGGCATGACCGAGAAGCAGGGCGGCAGCGATGTGCGTGCCAACATCACCCGCGCCATACCGACCGGCGGCGACGAATACGAGATCACCGGCCACAAGTGGTTCTTCTCCGCCCCCATGAGCGACGCCTTCCTGGTGCTGGCCCAGGCGCCGGCGGGGCTCACCTGCCTTCTCATGCCGCGCTTCCGGCCGGACGGCGCGGTGAACGGCCTGCGCCTGATGCGCCTCAAGGACAAGCTGGGCAACCGCTCCAACGCCTCGGGCGAGGTGGAGTTCGAGCGCGCCTTCGCCTGGCGGGTGGGCGAGGAAGGGCGTGGGGTGCGCACCATCCTGCGCATGGTGCAGCTCACCCGGCTCGACTGCGCGGTCTCCTCCGCCGGGCTGATGCGCCTTGCCCTCACCCTCGCGCTCCACCACGCCCGTCACCGCAGCGCCTTCCAGCGGCGGCTGGTGGACCAGCCCGCCATGGCCATGGTGCTGGCCGATCTCGCGCTGGAGGCGGAGGCGGCCACCGCCCTCGCCCTGCGCCTCGCCGCGAGCTTCGAGGACGAGGCGGCCAACGGCGGCCCGCGCGACGGAGAGGCCGCGCGCGCCCGCCTGCTCACCCCCGCGGTCAAGTTCGCCCTCTGCAAGACGGCGCCCGCCTTCGTGTTCGAGGCCATGGAGGCGCTGGGCGGCAATGGCTACGTGGAGGAGGGCATGATGCCGCGCCTCTACCGGGAAGCGCCGGTGAACGCCATATGGGAAGGCGCGGGCAACATGCTCGCCCTCGACCTGCTGCGCGGCGCCGCGCGCGACCCCCACGCCGTGCACACCCTGCTCGCGGAGCTGAAGGCCGATGCCGTGGGGCTCCCCGGCGTGCCCGCCTTCTCCGACGCGCTGGAGCGACTCATCGCCGGCGGCGCCGCCCCCGAGGCCCATGCGCGGCGCGCGGCGCAGGATCTTTCCATCCTGGCCGCCGCGGCCGCCCTCGCCCGCACCGCGCCGCCCGAGGTGGCCGAGGCCTATGCGGCCACCCGCCTCGCCCGCCCGCGCGGCGGCTACGGCACCAATGCGGTGGAAGATGCCTGCGATCTCCTGCTGGCGCGGGCCGGCGCGGCATGAGGCTTGCGGCGCGGGGCCCCGCGTGCGATGTCAATTCCGGTAGGGCGATTAACGGTTGACGCAGGGTCCGGCGGACACCTGCGGGCGGGGGCCATTGAAACCTCCGCACGCGTTCGCTATAGGGGCCGTCAACTCATCCCAGGGCCATCCGGCCGCAACGTCGGCCCGGCCGACGGCGGCGTACCGCTCGCGCGATGCGGGTGCGGCGGGTAGCGGCCAGTACACGAGAGGCGTCAGTCCATGTCTTCCACGTTCGACACGGTGGCCAACATCATCGCGGAAACGTGCGATATCCCGCGGGACACCATCACGCCGGACAGCCACGCCATCGACGATCTGGGCATCGACAGCCTCGACTTCCTCGATATCGCCTTCGCCATCGACAAGGCGTTCGGCATCAAGCTGCCGCTGGAGCAGTGGACGCAGGAAGTGAACGACGGCAAGGCCACCACCGAGCAGTATTTCGTGCTCAAGAATCTCTGCGCGCGCATCGACGAGCTGGTGGCCGCCAAGGCCGCCTGAATCTGATCCCGCGCGCGACCGGACGGAGCTGATGCGTCCTGAAGTCTTCAAGATGATCGACCGGGTCGTGACCATCGACCCGTCGCTCAACAAAATCCATTGCCAGGGCTTGGTGCCCCAGGAAAGCTCCATCTTCGAGGGGCATTTCCCGGGCTATCCCATCATGCCCGGCGTGCTTCTCATCGAGGCCATGGCGCAGACCACCGGATGGCTGGTGCTGGCGCGCAACCGCTTCGAGCGGATGCCTTTCCTCGCCACCGTGAAGGAAGCCAAGCTGCGCACCTTCGTGGTCCCGGGGCAGAATCTCGACCTTTATTCCGAGATCCTGCACGAGGGCTCCGGCTTCGTGGTGGCCCGCACCCAGGCCCTGTTCGAAGGCAAGCTGGTGTGTTCCGCCGAGCTCACCTTCCGCGTGCTGCCCTGGCCGGAAGGCAAGATGAAGGCGGTGGTCATGAAGGTGGCCGAGCACGTTTCCTTTCCCCTGACGGACTTTGCCGATGCCTGATGCACGCGCCACGCGGCGCGAGGTGTGGATCACGGGCATCGGGCTCGTATCCTCCCTCGGCGAGGGGCTCGAAGCCCACTGGGAGGCCCTGACCAAGGGTCAGGCACCCGTCACCGACGCGACCACCTTTGCGCCGTACGTGGTGCATCCGCTGGTCAAGGTCAATTTCGACACGCAGATCCCCAAGAGGGGCGATCAGCGGCAGATGGAGCCCTGGCAGCGCATCGGTACCTATGCCGCCGGCCTCGCGCTGGAGGCTGCCGGCATCGCGAAGGACGCCGAGATCCTCTCCCGCACCGACATGATCGTGGCGGCAGGCGGCGGCGAGCGCGACTTCGCGGTGGACGCGGCCATCCTCAACGATTTGTCCACGTCCAACGATCCCGGGCGGCTGCTGAACGAGCGCCTGCTGTCGGACCTGCGGCCCACCCTCTCGCTGGCGCAGCTCTCCAACCTGCTGGCCGGCAACATCTCCATCGTCCACGGGGTCACGGGCTCGTCCCGAACCTTCATGGGCGAGGAGAGCGCGGGGGTGGACGCGGTGCGCATCGCCTTCACGCGCATCGCCTCCGGCCAGAGCGAGATCGGCCTCGTGGGCGGCGCCTACAACGCCGAGCGCGAGGACACGCTGCTCCTCAACGACCTGGACGATTTCTGCCTGAAGGGCGCGTTCCGTCCCGTCTTCTCCACGCCGGAGCCGGGCATCGCGGCGGGCTCCATGGGCGCCTTCCTGGTGCTCGAATCGCCGGACCACGCCAAGGCGCGGGGCGCGACGCCCATCGCCAGGCTCTCCGGCGTGTGGTCCGAGCGGGCGCGGCGACAGGTGGAGGGCGCGGTGCGCGACAAGGTGCGCGCGCTCATCACCACCGCCGGCACCGCGGGCGAAAGCGCCGTCATCTCCTGCGCCACCGGCGCGCGGGACGCGACGCAGCCTGAGGCCGAGGCCCTCACCGCCACCGGGCTGCCGGTGCGCGCCGTGGCGAACCGCCTCGGCCACGGCTTCGAGGCGCAGTTCATCGCCGGGCTCGCGCTCGGCGCCCTGTGCGTCTCCAAGGGCGCGCTCTATCCGGCACTCGCGGACGATCCGCTGGAGCAGGACGGCGGCGTGGTTTCCCGTGTGGTGGTCACCTCCGTCGGCCATTGGCGCGGCGAAGGCGCGGGCGTGGTCGAGAAGATCTGAGGGCGCCTGCGCCCTCCGCCCCCTCGGGCACCTTTGGGAATCACGCGCCCGGTCCGGTCGAGCCGCCTCGATCGCCCGCCGGGCGCTTCTCCGTTTCGGCGCCCCGCGCAGGATGCGGCTTCACGGGGCGGGCGGTTCGTCAGCCGCGCATTTACCTTGTGCGCGGCTTGGGCGTATTTTCCGGCGACACGGGCCGCAGGCCGCGCAGCGCGCGCCGGGCAGCACACGCCATCCACGGGCGCCTCGGGGCGGGCGCACCTCGAATTGGGGGAGCCGCGACATGACGCAGGCGCATTTGGACAAGTTCGGACGGCCCATCGTCGTCGTCACCGGCATCGGCATCGTCACCTCGCTCGGCCAGGGCAAGGACGACAACTGGCGGCGCCTGACGGCGGGCGAATCGGGCATCCACACCATCACCCGCTTCCCCATCGAGGGCATGCGCACCACCATCGCCGGCACGGTGGACTTCCTGTTCGAGGGCCGCGTGCCCGCACCGGACCTTTCCGAGAAGCTCGCCACCCTGGCGGTGGAAGAGGCCATCGCGGAGGCGGCCATCGGCGCGCCGGGCGACTTCCCCGGCCCGCTGTTCGCCGCCGTGCCGCCGGTGGAGCTGGAATGGCCTGAGCGCCGGCAGCTCGCCGAGGCGGTGGGGCATTATCCCATCGTCTATCACGACCTCCTCGGCGCGGCCGATTCGGGCAAGTTCCGCCCGTGGCACGAGCGCTTCCTGTTCGGCTCGGTGGCCGACCGGCTCGCCGACCGCTTCGGCACCCGCGGCCAGCCCATCTCGCTGTCCACCGCCTGCGCCTCGGGCGCGACCGCCATCCAGCTCGGCGTCGAGGCCATCCGCCGCGGCGACACCGAGGTGGCGCTCTCGCTCGGCACCGACGGCTCGGTGCACCCGGAAGCGCTCATCCGCTTCTCGCTGCTCTCGGCCCTCACCACCGCCAACGACAAGCCGGAGGAGGCCGCCCGGCCCTTCGCCAAGAATCGCGACGGCTTCGTGATGGCGGAGGGCGCCGCCGCCTTGGTGCTGGAGAGCTATGCCCACGCGGTCGCGCGCGGCGCCAGGATCCTGGGCGTGCTGGAAGGCTGCGGCGAGATGGCGGATAACTTCCACCGCACCCGCTCCAATCCGGACGGCCGTCCCATCATCGGCTGCATGCGCAACGCCTTCGCCGATGCCGGCATCACCGCCGACGACGTGGACTACATCAATGCGCACGGCACCTCGACCCCCGAGAACGACCGCATGGAATATGTGGGGCTGAAGGCCGTGTTCAGCGAGGAAAAGCTGGCGCAGACGCCCATCTCCTCCAACAAGTCCATGATCGGCCACACGCTGACGGCCGCGGGCGCCATCGAGGCGGCGGTGTCGCTGCTCACCATCGCCAACGGGCGCATTCCGCCGACCATCAATTACCACGTGCCGGACCCGGCCATTCCGCTGGACGTGGTGCCGAACGTCGCCCGCGACGCCCAGGTGCGGCGGGTGATCTCCAACTCGTTCGGCTTCGGCGGGCAGAACGTGTGCCTGGTGCTCGCGGGCGAGCCGGCGTGAGCCGGTCCCCGCACCTCAACCTTCCTTCTCCCGCTCCCGCGCGCGCGGGGCAGGCCGTGCCCGGACATCCGCGATGAAGCCCATCCTCGTCACCGGCGGCGGCCGGGGCCTCGGCGCGGCCATCGTGCGCCGGCTGGTGGAGGCCGGCTTCGCGGTCACTTTCACCTATCGCTCGGCAACCGCGGAGGCGCAGGCGCTGGTGGACGAGGCGCGCGCGGCCCATCCGGACGCACAGGTGAGCGCGCGTGCCCTCGACCTCGCCGACCGGGATGCCGTGGAAGCGTTCGCGCAGGAGCTGGAGGCGGGCGCGCCGTGGTTCGGCTTTTGCCACAATGCCGGCGCCTCCTATGACACGCTCGCCGCCATGATGGACCAGGAGAAGGCCGAGGCGGTGATGCAGGTTAACCACTTCGCCTTCGCCCGCCTCGCCCGCGCCCTGGTGCGGCCCATGACGCGGGCGCGCGAGGGGCGCATCGTCGCCATCGGCTCGGTGGCGGCGCTCCAGGCCAATCCCGGCAACGTGGCCTATGCCGCCTCCAAGGCGGCGCTGCTCGCCCATGTGCGCGGGCTCGCCATCGAGACCGCCCGGCGGGGCGTGACGGCGAACTACATCGCCCCCGGCTTCATCGATACCGCCATGCTGGAGAAGTATGCGGACTACCGCGCCCGAATGGAGGCGCAAATCCCCGCCGGCCGCTTCGCCACGCCCGACGACGTGGCGCAGGTGGCGGCCTTCCTCTTCTCCCCCGGCGCGGGCTATATGACCGGCGCCATCCTGCCGGTGGACGGCGGGCTTTCCGCCGCCCTCCCCGCCCACCGCTGACACCAACTTCAGAGAAAAAGAATGCGTGGCCTCCAGCTCGTCTCCGACCGCAAGCTCGAACTCGTGACCCTGCCCGAGCCCGAGGCGCCGGGCGCCGGCGAGGTGCAGATCCGCGTGAAGGCGCTGGCGCTCAACCATATCGACGTGTGGGGCTGGCGCGGCATGGCCTTCGCCAAGCGCAAGATGCCGCTGGTGGTGGGCGCCGAGGCGGCCGGTGAGATCGTGGCGCTGGGCGCCGACGTGCGCGGGCTGAAGGTGGGCCAGACGGTCGCCATGTACGGCGCCATGACCTGCGGCCACTGCCACAACTGCCTCGCTGGGCGTGACAACCTGTGCGAGAGCGTGGGCGGCGTTCTGGGCTTCCACATCGACGGCTTCGCCCGCGACGTCATCAACATGCCCGAGCGGCTCGTGATCCTCGCGCCGCAGGGGATCTCCTTCGAGGAGGCCGCCTGCGCCGGCATCACCTTCTCCACCGTCGAGCACATGCTGTTCGACAATGCCAAGCTGGAGAAGGGCGAGACCGTGCTGGTGCATGCCGGCGGCTCGGGCATCGGCTCGGCCGCCATCCGCCTCGCGAAGGACGTGGGCGCCACCGTCATCACCACCGTCGGCGACGATGAGAAGGGGGAGAAGGCGAAGGCCCTGGGCGCCGACCACGTCATCAACTACCGCCGCGACCGCTTCGAGCATGAGGTGCGCAAGATCACCAAGAAGGTGGGCGTGGACGTGGTGTTCGAGCACGTGGGCGCCGACACCTGGAACGCCTCGCTGCTGTCCATGAAGCCGGGCGCGCGCCTCGTCACCTGCGGCTCCACTTCGGGCGTGAGCGTGCAGATGAACCTGATGCAGCTCTTCCAGCGCCAGTACAAGATTTTCGGCTCCTTCGGCGCCACCATCCGCAACGTGGCCGACGGCCTGGAGAAGATGGGCCGCGGCATCAAGCCGGTGATCGACACCGTCGTGCCGCTCGAAAACTTCAACGAGGGCCTGGAGCGCCTCGAAAGCCGCCGCGTGTTCGGCAAGATCGTCGTGCAGTTCTGACAAAGACCGGCGGACGGGGCGCGCCCCTTCCGCTGGGTCGCCTGAGCCATCGAGCCGCCGTGCCGAAGCCGAAGAAACCTCTCCGCCGCCTCAAGAAGCGCCTTTCCGCCCTGCTCACGCCGGTGGTGGAGAGCGTGGTGGGCGGCTATGTGCGCTTTTCCATCTGGTGGCTGCGCCTGTGGCCGCTGTGGCTGTCCTCGGGCGGCATGGCCTTCTGGGCGCGGCTCATCGGCCCCCTGTTCCCGGTCAGCGGCACCGCCCGGCGCAACCTCAGGGCCGCCTTTCCCGAAAAGAGCCGCGCCGAGATCGAGCACCTGGTGCGGGGCGTCTGGGCCAACATGGGCCGGCTCGCCGCCGATTTCGCCCAGCAGGACCGGTTGTGGGACTACGACCCCGCCCATCCCGGCGCCGGCCGCATCGAGGTGAAGGGCGTCGAGATCTTCGAGCGCCTGCGCGACGACGGGCGCCCCGCCCTGTTCTTCACGGCCCACACCGGAGACTGGGAGCTTTGCGCCGTCGCCGGCGCCAAGTTCCACATGCCGGGCGGCGTGCTCTACCGCGCGCCCAACAACAAGAAGGCGGCCGACCTCATCGAGGAGATGCGCGCCGGCAACATGCCGGGGCTCATCCGCGCCGGCCGCGATGCCGGCCGCGTCATGGCGCGGATGCTCGCGGACGGCCAGCATCTCGGCATGCTGGTGGACCAGCATTGGAGCGGCGGCCCGAAGGTGACCTTCTTCGGCCGCCCCTGTTACGCCAACCCCACGCTGGCGCGTCTCGCCCGCCAGTTCGATTGCCCGGTTCACGGCATGCGCGTCATCCGCCTGCCCGGCGCCCGGTTCCGCGTGGAGATCACCGAGGAAGTGCCCCTGCCCCGCGACACGGAGGGCAAGATCGAGGTGGTGGGCGCCATGCAGGTCGTCACCTCTGTCATCGAGGAATGGGTGCGCGAGTACCCCGAGCAATGGCTGTGGTTGCACCGCCGCTGGCGGTAGAATGACGCGCCCCGCCTTCGGCAAAAAGAGCCGCTTGACGTAAGCCCTCCACGCGGAGATAGGCGTGGGGTTGCTGGAAGCGTGCCCGCTCCCGGCCGATTCTGCTGCACCTCCCCCAGGCGGCCGATCCCGCGCTCCGGGGCCAAATGCCCGCGACCCCCACGGCAAGACACGGCGAGTGAGATGCAAATCGTTCTGGCGGATCCCAGTCGCGTTTCCCTCAAGCTGATCGGCCAGACGCTGCAGCTCGTCGGGCACGAGGTGATCGCCTTTTCGGACGGCGCCGACGCGCTCGACTACCTGCGCGCCGGCCATCCCATCGACGTGCTCCTGACGAGCTTCGAGCTGCCCCACGTCTCCGGCCTGGAGCTGTGCTGGGAGGCGCGGCTGATCTCGAACGCGGGGCGCCCGCTCTACGTGATCGCCATGTCGTCCAACGCCGACGGCCACCAGCTGGTGGAGGCGCTCGATTCGGGCGCGGACGACTTCGTGGCCAAGCCGCCGGTGCCGGCCGAGCTCTACGCCCGGCTGCGGGCGGCCGAGCGCATGAACCAGGCGCGGCGCGAGCTGATCCGCCTCGCCACCATCGATCCGCTGACGGGGCTCCTGAACCGCCGCGCCTTCTTCGAGCGCGCCCAGGTGATCTGCGCCGCCGGCGACGAGGGCCGCGCGGTGTCGCTGGTGATGTTCGACATCGACCACTTCAAGAAGATCAACGACACCAAGGGCCACGATGCCGGTGACTGCGTGCTGAAGGCGGTCGCGGAGGAGGCGCGGCGGGCGCCCGGCCAGGCGGCGCGCCTGGGCGGCGAGGAGTTCGTCGCCATCCTGCCGGACCATGACGCCCGCAAGGCGCTGGCGGAGGCCGAGCGCATGCGCATCACCGTGGCTCAGACCGAGGTTCCGCTGCCCTCCGGCGGCACGGTGTCCGTCACCATCTCCCTGGGCGTCGCGCAATACGAGCCGGGCGAGAGCCTGGACCAGTTCCTCAAGAAGGCGGACGTGGCCCTCTACGCCGCCAAGAACGATGGCCGCAACCGCACCGTGGTGGCCCCGCCCGCCCGCGACTCAGCCATCGCATGAGCGCAATGCCGGCGTTGCCCCTTGCCGGCGCGGCGCCGATCCGATAAACGCGCGCTTTGCGTTTGCTGAGGGTGATCGAAATGGCATCGCGGCCGGTGGCCGTCATCATGGGCAGCCAGTCCGATTGGGAAACCATGCGCCATGCGGTCGAGACGCTGGAAGCGCTTGAGATCCCGCACGACGCACTGATCGTCTCGGCACATCGCACGCCGGAGCGCATGTTCGACTTTGCCAAGTCGGCCAAGGCGGCCGGCTGCAAGGTCATCATCGCCGGTGCCGGCGGCGCGGCCCACCTGCCGGGCATGGTCGCCGCCCTCACCACCCTGCCCGTGTTCGGCGTGCCGGTGGAATCGAAGGCCATGTCGGGCCTCGACAGCCTCTATTCCATCGTGCAGATGCCGGCCGGCGTGCCGGTGGGCACCCTCGCCATCGGCAAGGCCGGCGCCACCAATGCGGCGCTGCTCGCGGCCTCCGTGCTCGCCCTCGGCGACGAGGCGCTGGCCGAACGACTCTCCGCTTGGCGCGCCGCGCGCACCGCGGCGGTGACGGAGCGTCCCGTCTGATCCTATGCTTCACCCCGGCGACACCATCGGCATCCTCGGCGGAGGCCAGCTCGGACGCATGATCGCGCTCGCGGCCGCCCAGCTCGGCCTCAAGAGCGTCATCTACTGCCCCGAGGCGGGAAGCCCCGCCTTCCAGGTGAGCGACGCGCATATCTGCGCCGCCTACGACGATTTCGAGGCCCTCGCACGCTTCGCCGCCATGGCGCAGGTGGTGACCTACGAGTTCGAGAACGTGCCGCTCGACACGGCGGAGTTCCTGGCGCAGCGCGTGCCGCTGCGGCCCGGCGCCCGCGCCCTGGCGCTCACCCAGGATCGGCTCCAGGAGAAGACCTTCGTCAACGGCCTCGGCATCGAAACCGCGCCGTTCGCGCCGGTGGACGACCTCGACGGCCTCATTCGCGCGGCGAAGGAAACCGGCCTGCCGGCGGTGCTGAAGACCCGCCGCTTCGGCTATGACGGCAAGGGGCAGGTGACGCTGCGCCCCGGCGACGACCTTTCCGCCGCCTGGGACGCCATCGGCCGGCAGAGCGCCATCCTCGAAGGCTTCGTACCGTTCGAGCGTGAGGTCTCCATCATCGCCGCCCGCCGCGCCGACGACGCCTTCGCCGCCTATGAAGTGACACAGAACGTCCACCGCAATCACATCCTGCACACCTCCACGGTGCCGGCCGAGGTGAGCGCGGCCACGGCGCGGCAGGCCCGCGCCTTCGCCTGCGCCATCGCCGGGGCGCTGGACTATGTGGGCGTGTTCGCGGTGGAGCTGTTCGTGGTCGGCCACGGCGCCGACGAGCGCGTGCTGGTGAACGAGATCGCCCCGCGCGTGCACAATTCCGGCCACTGGACCCAGGACGGGGCCGTCACCTCCCAGTTCGAGCAGCATGTGCGCGCCGTGGCCGGCTGGCCGCTGGGAGAAACCGGGCGCCTGGGCCGCGTGGAGATGACCAACCTCATCGGCGACGACGTGCTCTCCTGGCCGGAAATCCTGGCCGAGCCGGGCGCCCGCCTGCATCTCTACGGCAAGGCCGAGGCGCGTCCCGGACGCAAGATGGGCCATGTGAATCGCATCTGCGCCGAAAGCGGCGCATTTCACAACGGCGCGGGAAAAAGCTGCTGACGCCGCCGAGTCGCGGTGTGATACAACCATTAGCGAATCAGTCCTTGGTGATTCTTTTTCGGCGGCGGGGGACCCCCGGATGGCCAACGGCGAAGCTTTGTCCGATGCCCGGCAGATGGCGCTGACGCTGGCGCGATCGGGGCGGTTCTGCGGCTGGCGCCTGATCGAGATCGAGCTGCGCTTCATCCGCGGGCTCGCCATCGCCCAGGGCTTCTTCCACGATCTCAAGCTCCGGGACGAGCTGGACAGCCTCTGCCGGGCCGCCCAGCGCCAACGCCGCAGGCAGACGGACCTGCCGCCCGTGCCGCAATATCGATTCCGTGGTGGCGAGCTGCGCCGCCCGCCGGTGATCCGATTCCTGACCGATGCGGATGGCCGCGCGCCCGCCAACGACCCCTCCCCACCCTTCGCGGGAGTGCTCCTGGGCGCCGAATAATAAGCCGGCGCAAGGCCCCGCGTGGCAAAGCCGGCGGATGCGGGCGGGTGGACAACCGCGTCCCTCTCTGATAATAGAGCGCTTCCTTCGGACATGCCGCAGGGGCGCCGCTCGGCGCCTTGCCCCAGGGTTCGGAGTCCCAGATCATTTCCGCACCGGATCGGCGCAACAGTTCGAAGAGGCAAACACGTGCAAGTTCTCGTCCGCGACAACAATGTTGATCAGGCCCTGAAGGCGCTCAAGAAGAAGATGCAGCGCGAAGGGATCTTCCGCGAGATGAAGCTGCGTGGTCATTACGAGAAGCCGTCCGAGAAGCGCGCGCGCGAGCAGGCGGAAGCCATCCGCCGCGCCCGCAAGCTGGCGCGCAAGCGCGCCCAGCGCGAAGGCCTGCTGCCCTCCAAGCCCCGCAGCCGCTGAGGGCATCCCGCCGTTCCGCGCCTCGGCGGCAGAACGGCGGCCGCGCCTTCGGGGACCGATCTCGTGACGTTCGGAATCCGCGTGGTCAAGCCGCGCGGATTTTCGTTTTGACCCTCGCAGCCTGACGCCACCGGGCGCCGGCAACCGGCAAGGTGGGCGGAAGCGCAGCGTCTCCAGGCCGTGGCGGAGCCGCGCACGCCAGTTCCGGGAGGGTCGCCGTGGGCGGGCGCAGTGCGCGCGGTCCTCGCATCTGTTGAAAACCGGCCCGCGCAACTGATTCCGATACCTCCGGCTGCTGCACGGCCCCATGGGGGCTCCCTGCCCCCGGTGCAACGCCAGCGACCCGTGCTATAGGAAGGCGAGCCGGCTGCGCGTGCAGCCCCGCAAGGGGACGCCGGCCGTCTTGGAACCGGCCCGCCCCATCCGGTTCATCACTCCACCACCCTATCGCCTCCAATGGGGCAGTGCCGGCACATGAGCGACGTACTGCTGTCAACCTCGGGGTGCATGGGTGTCTCCGGTACGTCAACCACCGTGAGACCGGATGCCGACGGATCGCTCGGCGCCGCCGGGGGACCGCCGGACGGTCGAAGGACCCCTTCGTCCATGACCGCGACCCAGCCCCTGTGGAGTATGCTTGCCTCCACCCGCGCGGCGGCCCGCCGCGACCTGCGCGTGCTCAATGCCGAGCCCGGCCGCTTTGCCGCCTTCTCCCGCACGGATGGCGGCCTGCTGCTCGACTTTTCCAAGACCGAGCTTGATGCGTCCTCCCTCGCCCTGCTGCTGCAGGTGGCCGAGGCCGCGGGTGTCGCCCGGCTGCGTGACGCCATGTTCGCGGGCGCGCGCATCAACACCACCGAGAATCGGGCCGTGCTCCATGTCGCCCTGCGCGACAGCACCGCAACGCCCCTCATGCTCGACGGGGTGGACGTGAAGATGGAGGTCCGCGCCACGCTGGAGCGGCTCACCGCTTTCGCGGAGGGCGTGCGCGCGGGCCGCATCCCCGGCGCCACGGGCCGCGCCATCACCGATGTGGTGAATATCGGCATCGGCGGCTCGGATCTCGGACCGGCCATGGCCACCCAGGCGCTGGCGCCCTACCATGACGGCCCCCGCTGCCACTTCGTTTCCAACGTGGACGGCGCCCATGTGGCCGACACGCTGAAGGGGCTGGACCCCGCCACCACCCTCGTCATCGTCGCCTCCAAGACCTTCACCACCGTGGAGACCATGCGCAACGCCCGCACGGCGCGCGCCTGGATCGTCGAGGCGCTGGGGGAGGAGGCGGTCGGCCTTCATTTCGCTGCGGTATCCACCGCTGGCGACAAAGTCGCCGCCTTCGGCATCCCGCAGGCGCGCACCTTCGGCTTCTGGGACTGGGTGGGCGGGCGCTACTCCCTTTGGTCGGCCATCGGCCTGCCGGTGATGCTGGCCATCGGGCCGGAGCGCTTCCGCGAGCTGCTGGCCGGCGCCGAGGCGATGGACCGGCACTTCCGCAGCGCCCCGTTCGCGGAGAACCTGCCGGTGCTGCTCGCCCTGGTGGGCCTGTGGCACCGCAACGTCTGCGACTATGCCAGCCGCGCCGTGGTGCCCTATGACCAGCGGCTCGCGCGCATGCCGGCCTATCTCCAGCAGCTCGACATGGAGAGCAACGGCAAGGGCGTGACGCGCGAGGGGCTGCCCGTGGCCCAGGCCACCGGCCCGGTGGTGTGGGGCGAGCCCGGCACCAATGCCCAGCATGCCTTCTTCCAGCTCCTGCACCAGGGCACGCAGATCGTGCCGGTGGAGTTCCTGGTGGCGGCCGAGGGCCACGAGCCGGAACTGCGGGAGCATCATGAGCTTCTGGTGGCGAGCTGCCTTGCCCAGTCGGAAGCGCTCATGCGCGGGCGCACGCTGGAGGAGGCCTCCGCCCAGCTGCGGGCGAAGGGCCTCCCCGAGGCCGAGGTGGCGGCGCTGGCGCCGCACCGGGTGTTCTCCGGAAACCGCCCGTCGGTGACCCTCGCCTACCGCCGACTCGATCCCTACACCCTCGGCCGCCTTCTCGCCCTCTACGAGCACAGGGTGTTCGTGGAGGCGGCGGTGTGGAACATCAATGCCTTCGACCAATGGGGCGTGGAGCTGGGCAAGGAACTCGCCACCGCACTCCTGCCCGCCGTGCGCGGAGAAGGCGCCCCCGAGGGCGCCTCCGGTTCCACCCTCGGGCTGCTCGCGCACCTCTCCTCCCACCACGCCTGAGCGGCGGGACTTCAGCCCACGCGCCCGCACCGGCGAGTCCCGGTCTCAGCTCAGCACGGTCAGCTCCGGCGCCCCGCTCGTCAGCAGGGCGTCGGCATGGCCCTTTGCCTCCGCCTCGCGCAGGAAATGGCGCAGGAGATCGGTGGCGCTGATGACGCCGACGAGGGCGAAATCCTCCATCACCGGCAGATGGCGCACCTGGTTTTCATCCATGAGCCGCAGGGCGGTGATGATGGAATCCGTGGGCGCGCAGCAGGTGGGCTCCCGCTCCAGGAAGGAGGCGAGCAGCATGCCCGGCGCCTGTGCGCCGTAGGCCAGCACCGCGCGCGCCACATCGCGCTCGGAGAACACGCCGATGACAGTGCCGTGCTCCGAGCCGCATTCGTCCATCACCAGGACGGACGAGACGTTCTCACGCTTCATCAGCAAGGTGGCCTTGGCCAACGTCTCGGAGACGCGGATGGCGATGATGCGGGTGTCGCGCTTGGCGCGCAGGATGTCGTCCACGGTGATCACTGGCGTTCCCTCCCCCGCCGGCTGGTGGCGGCGTCTTGCGAAGGCTCCTGCCCCGATGGCGCCCGGCGGCTGCCGGACGACCCATGCTGAGCCGCGACAAATCGTCCTGTCAACCGCAAGCGCGACATTTTGGCGCATGATACCGCCGCGCGTCGTCCGGATACCGCCGACCGACGGGCCTGCGGTATCGGAGCGCAGCCGGGAAGCAGCGCAGCCGCGCGCCCACCCGCGGCACGGAGCCGTGGCGGGGCCGGACGAGATTCTTTTTGGGAGGAAAGGCCGCCGCAGCGGCGGCGACGCGCGCCCGCGGATGGGGCGGCGAAAACCGCCCCGCGCGCGTCCTGCGGCGGGGCGGTGGAGGCGGCTCAGGCCGCCTTGTTCTTCTCGATCAGCGCCACGAACCGGTCGAACAGATAGTGGCTGTCCTGGGGGCCGGGGCTGGCCTCCGGGTGGTACTGCACCGAGAACACCGGCTTGTCGGAGAGGGCGATGCCGGCATTCGAGCCGTCGAACAGGGAGACGTGGGTCTCCACCGCGTTGGCGGGCAGGCTCTCCCGGTCCACCGCGAAACCGTGGTTCATGGAGGTGATCTCCACCTTGCCGGTGGTGAGGTCCTTCACGGGGTGGTTCGCGCCGTGGTGGCCCTGGTGCATCTTGACGGTCTTGCCGCCCACCGCGAGGCCGATCATCTGGTGGCCGAGGCAGATGCCAAAAGTGGGCACGCCGGCCGAGATGACATCGCGGATCACCGGGACCGCATATTCCCCCGTGGCCGCCGGATCGCCGGGGCCGTTGGAGAGGAACACGCCATCGGGCTTCAGCGCCAGGATATCCTCCGCCGAGGTGGTGGCGGGCACCACCGTCACCTTGCAGCCGGCGGCGGCGAGCAGGCGCAGGATGTTGCGCTTCACGCCGTAGTCCACCGCCACCACATGGTGGCGCGGGGCATCCTGGCGGCCATAGCCGGCGGGCCATTCCCAGGGGGTCTCGGTCCAGTCGAAGCGCTGGGCGGCGGTGACGGAGGGCACGAGATCCATGCCCACCAGCCCCGGCCACGCCCGCGCCTCCGCCTTGAGGGCGGGGATATCGAACTCGCCCTTGGGCGAATGGGCGATGACCGCGTTCGGCATGCCCGCCTCGCGGATGAGCGCGGTGAGGGCGCGGGTGTCGATGCCGGTGATGCCGGGAATGCCGCGCGCCTTCAGCCAGGCATCGAGCGAACGCGTGGCGCGGTAGTTGGACGGCGCGGTGATGGCCGTGCGCAGCACCACCCCCCGCACACCCGACGCGGCGGCCATGGACACCGTTTCGATGTCCTCCTCGTTGGTGCCGACATTGCCGATGTGCGGAAAGGTGAAGGTGATGATCTGCCCCGAATAGGACGGATCGGTGAGGACTTCCTCATAGCCGGTCATGGCGGTGTTGAAGCACACCTCGCCGGCGAGCGTGGCCTCGGCACCGATGCCGAAGCCTTCGAGCACCGTGCCGTCGGCAAGGACGAGAACGGCGGTGGGGACGGGCTCGCTCCAGCCGTCAGCCGCGGGAGAGCGCCCGGAGCCGGTGGCAACCGGCTCGGTGGGGGTCTGGTCTTGTTCGTTCGTCATGGATCGCCTAGATAGAGCGTCACGCGCCGCGTTTCCAGCGTCCGCGCGCGAAAAAACGTGTGCGCCGGTGCCCGGCGCTTCGAGATCCGCCCCGGCCGCCAGGCGCTGCCTGCGGCGCCCCCTCGGGAGGGCGCATCCGCAGGAACCGAGCATGCCGGAGCCTTATCGCCGGGATGTGTGACACGACGCTGGACCATTCGAGCCCGAGCCTGTGAACATTCACGTGAACGCGCGGCTGTCCCTGCCCGGTGGCCCAGGCGCCCTCACGCCGCAAGGTGGTGAGCGCCCCGCCCGGCAGGCCGGCCCGCGTTCCGCGCCCGGCTCTTCTTCAAGGAAACCGACCCGTGCTTCGTGACGACATCAACGCCGCCCTGAAAGAGGCGATGAAGGCCCAGGACAAGCGCCGCCTGTCCACCCTGCGCCTCGTCAACGCCGCCCTGAAGGACCGCGACATCGAGCAGCGCGGCCAGGGCAAGGACCCCTTGACCGACGACGAGCTGCGCGCCCTGCTCGCCAAGATGGTGAAGCAGCGCGAGGAAAGCGCCAGGATCTACGACGAGGGCGGACGCCCCGAGCTCGCGGCCCAGGAGCGCGAGGAAATCGCCTACATCCAGGCGTTCCTGCCCCAGGCCCTGTGCGAGGCGGACACCCGCGCCGCCATCGCCGCCGTCATCGGCGAGATCGAGGCCAAGGGCATCAAGGACATGGGCCGCACCATGGCGGTGCTGAAGGAGCGCCATGCCGGCGCCATCGACTTCGGCAAGGCCTCCCAGTGGGTGAAGGAAGCCCTCACCGCTGGCTGAGCCGCGCGCCACGCGTCCGGCGGGGACGCCAGACCCCGCCGGACGATGCCGCCTTTCGGCCCATCCTCAAGCGAATTGGACACCGGTTCGCGTGAAGAAAACGCTCGGCATCAAGGGCCGAGAGCGATCTCCGCGAGCCGGTGCGAGCGGAAGTCACTCTAGCGGCGGCTCCAGATCTGCGTGTCGATCTCGTTCGCCAGGTCGGGCATCTCGCTCGCGAGGAACATGGGTTCCTCGCCGGCCCGGCGCTTGTCGAGATAATCCTTCGCCAGCCGCGCCACGAGACCCGACAGGAACAGGATGGCCACGAGGTTGATGGAGGCCATCAGCCCCATGGCGGCGTCCGCCGTGTTGAACACGGTGGTGACGCTTTCCAGCGCCCCCCACACCACCATGGCCAGCAGCGCGATGCGCAGCACCGCCACCCCGGCCACATGCCCGTGCCCCAGGAAGACGAGCGCGTTCTCGGCGTAGGAATAGTTGCCGATGATGGAGGTGAAGGCGAAGAAGAAGATGGCGATGGCCACGAAGTAGCGCCCGGCCGAGCCGATATGCACCTCCATGGCCGCCTGGGTGAGCTGGGTTCCGGTGACACCGTTTCCGGGCACGATCACGTCGGCCAGCAGAATCAGCAGCGCGGTGGCGGTGCAGATGACGATGGTGTCCACGAACACGCCCAGCGACTGCACGAAGCCCTGGCTCACCGGGTGGTGCGGGTCGGGCGTCGCCACCGCGGCGATGTTGGGCGCGCTGCCCATGCCCGCCTCGTTGGAGAACAGGCCGCGCTTCACGCCGTTCATCATGGCGAGGGTGACCGAGCCCGCCACGCCCCCCGCCGCCTGCTCCACGCCGAAGGCGCTGGCGACGATGTGGTAGAGCATGGCCGGCACCTCGGTGATGTTGGTCACCAGCGCATAGAGGGCGAACAGCACGTAGGCGCCCGCCATGAACGGCACCACCAGCTCCGCCGTGCGGGCGATGGCCGCGATGCCGCCGAAGATGATGACCCCCGCGAGCGCCGCGATGACGAGGCCGGTGCCGAGCTTCGGCAGGCCGAAGGCGCCCTCCATGGCATCGGCGATGGAATTGGCCTGCACCGCATTGAACACGAGCCCGAAGGACAGGATGAGGCACACCGAGAACACCGCGCCGGCCCACGGCGCCTTCAGCCCCTTGGAGATGTAGAAGGCGGGCCCGCCGCGGTAGCGGCCTTTCTCGTCCTTCACCTTGTAGAGCTGGGCGAGGGTGCTTTCGGCGAAGGCGGTGGCCATGCCCAGGGTCGCCACCACCCACATCCAGAAGATGGAACCCGGCCCACCGAGGTAGAGCGCCACCGCCACCCCAGCGATGTTGCCGGTGCCCACCCGCGAGGCGAGCGACGTGCAGAGCGCCTGGAACGGGGTGATGCCCGACTTGTCGGTGGTATTCGCGCGCAGCACCGAGCGCAGCATCTCCGGAAAATGGCGCACCTGGATGAACCCGAGCCGAAGCGTGAAATAGATGCCCACCGCCAGGAGGCCGTAGATCAGCACATAGCCCCAGAAGATGGTGTTCAGAAAGTTGATGACCGTATCCATGGCCAAGCCCCGGTTGCCCTTGGGAAGGCTAGCGCCGGCACAGCCCCCGGTCCACGGCAAAGCTCTCGCCGCGGGTGCGCCTTTCGTCATCGTCCCGCCCGAATCGGCGCTTGTGGATAACGAGGATTGCGGGTGTGACGTGCGGGTGCGCGCCGCCGCGCCGGACATGGCCTGAAGTCCGCCCGCCGGGCCGTCGCCCGTTGGTGTACGATTTCGTCGACGGACGTTAACGGGCGGCGGCCCAGGCTCCGGCCCCCTGCCCTGTTCCTGACTGAATTGATTCGCGCATGCGCTTTTCCCCCGCCTTCCTCGATGAGATCCGCGCCCGCCTGCCGGTGTCGGAGGTGGTGGGCCGGCGCGTCAAGCTGAAGAAGCAGGGGCGTGAGTTCGCCGGCCTCTCACCCTTCAACGCGGAGAAGACGCCCTCCTTTTTCGTGAACGACCAGAAGGGCTTCTACCACTGCTTCTCCTCCGGCAAGCACGGCGACGTGTTCGATTTCCTGATGGAGACGGAAGGGCTGCCCTTCGGCGAGGCGGTGGAGCGGCTCGCGTCCATGGCCGGGCTGCCGCTGCCGGAGGTGACGCCCGAGGCCGCCGCCAAGGAGGAGCGCCGCCGCTCGCTCTATGAGGTGATGGCGCTCGCCGCCCGGCATTTTGAAGAGACGCTGCAATCGCGCCTGGGCGCAAAGGCCCGCGGCTACCTCGCGGACCGCGAGCTCGGCCCCGCCACCCAGCAGCGCTTCCACCTGGGCTATTCCGCCGGCGAGCGCTTCCACCTGAAGGAGGCGCTGGGCCGGCAGGGCGTGCCGGTGGAGGCCATGGTGGAATGCGGCCTCCTCATTTCGGGTGAGGACATTCCCGTCCCCTACGACCGCTTCCGCGACCGGGTGATGTTTCCCATCACCGACCTGAAGGGCCGGGTGGTGGCCTTCGGCGGGCGGGCGCTGGAGAAGGATGTCCCGGCCAAGTACCTGAACTCGCCGGAAACCGTGCTCTTCCACAAGGGCGGCCTGCTCTACAACGGCTTCGAGGCCCGCGCGAGCGCCCACAAGGGCGCGCGGGTGATCGTGGTGGAAGGCTATGTGGACGTGATCGCCATGGTGGAGGCGGGCTTCGGCGGCACCGTGGCGCCCCTCGGCACCGCCCTCACCGAGGACCAGCTCCAGCTGCTCTGGCGCATGTCGGAGGAGCCGCTGCTGCTGTTCGACGGCGACAAGGCGGGCCTGCGCGCCGCCCGCCGCGCCATGGATATCGCCCTGCCGCACCTCAAGGCCGGGCGCTCCCTGTCCTTCGCCACCCTGCCGGAAGGCCAGGACCCGGACGACCTCATCCGCCGCTCGGGGCGCGAGGCCATGGAGCAGGTGCTGGCCGGCGCCCGCCCGCTGGCGGCGGAGCTCTGGACGCGGGAGAGCGAGGCCGCCGCCCTCGACACGCCCGAGCGCCGCGCGGCGCTGGAAGCGCGGCTCCACGAGATCGTGAACGTCATCACCGACGAGACCGTGCGCAAGCACTACCGCCAGGAGATGAACGAGCGCCTGCGCGCGCTGCTCGCCCCCGCGGGCGGACGCGGCGGCGGACGCGATGGCCGGTCCGGCGGCTGGCAGGCAAATGGCCGGCAGGGAAGCGGCTGGCAAGGTGGCGGCTGGGGCGCGGGCCGCGCCGGCGGGCGCGGGGCCGAGCGGGGCGCCGGGCGCGGGCGGGAGACCGGCTTCGGCTCCGTGGGCGGGGAAATCGCCCGCACGGCGCTGGTGCGCGGGCCACTGGCGGCGCTGCCGCGCAACGAGGCTCTGCTGCTGTTCTGCCTCATCAACCACCCGTTCCTGCTGGACGAGGCGGCGGAGGACGTGGCCGACCTGCCCTTCGCCAACCCGGAGGCGGACCGCCTGCGACAGGCCCTCATCGCCGCCCACCTGGAGGGCGCGCACAACGAGGGCGGGCAGTGGGATACCCTCGCCGAGCGGCTCGGCAGTTCCGACCTCGACGCCCTTTCCGGCCGGGTCCGGAGCCTCGCCAACCCACAAATGGACTGGCCAGCCTACGCTGATACCGCAAAAGAGGATGCGCGGCTCTGGTGGCAGCAGCGGACGGCCTTGCATCGCAAGGCTCACGCGCTATCTAGGGAATTGAAAGAGGCCGAGCGGTCCTTCGGGGATGACCCGAGCGAGGCGAATTTCGCTTGGCTGCGCGACGTGCGCGAGCGCCTCTCCACGGCGGAGGGGATGGAGGCGCTGGTGGAAGGTTTCGGCGCGCTGTCGGGCCGCAGGTCGGCACGCCCGGTGTAGAAGGCGGCCCCGCGCAAAGGGCGGCCAAAGGGGCGCAGGATTTCGGCCCGGCGGCCTCGGGTGGTGCGGAATACCGTCCTGCGGGATGGGCCGCCGTTCAGGCGGGCTTAACGGGGACGCGTCCAAAAGGGGCGCGACCGGAGCCGAGTACGACAGGCGGCGGGGCCGGAGGGCCGCGTCGCCGTTTCGCCGTTGAAGATCGGCGAGATCATCAGGAGATGTCCATGGCGAAGCAATCTGCCGAGACGACCGACGCGCCCGAGAAGGAGACCGACGCCCCCGACGGGCCGTTGCTCGACCTCTCGGACGCGGCCGTCCGGAAGATGATCAAGAACGCCAAGCGCCGGGGCTACGTGACCTACGAGCAGCTCAACGAGGTGATGCCCTCCGAGGAGGTCACCTCCGAGCAGATCGAGGACACCCTCGCGATGCTCAACGACATGGGCATCAACGTGATCGAGGCCGAGGAGGCCGAGGCCGAGGAGAACGGCGAGGAAGGCGAAACCGCCGAGGAGCCCGAGGAGGCCGAAGGCGGCGAGCTGGCCGAGCCGGCCCCGCGCGCCCTTGCCCGCTCCGAGGCCAAATCGGAGCCCGCCGAGCGCACCGATGATCCGGTAAGGATGTACCTTCGCGAGATGGGCTCGGTGGAGCTGCTCTCGCGCGAGGGCGAGATCGCCATCGCCAAGCGCATCGAGGCCGGCCGCGAGGCCATGATCGCCGGCCTGTGCGAGAGCCCCCTCACCTTCCAGGCCATCATCATCTGGCGCGACGAGCTGGTGGAAGGCAAGGTCCTGCTGCGGGACATCATCGACCTCGAGGCCACCTATGCCGGCCCCGAGGGCAAGAACCCGCCGGCCGCCCTGGGCGAGGAAGCCGCCCTTGCCCCCGAGGCTGGGGAAGACGGCATCCTGGGCGAGCCCCCCATTCCGGAGGGGGACGAGGACGACATGGAGAATTCCATGTCGCTCGCGGCCATGGAGGCGGAGATCAAGCCGAAGGTGCTGGAGACCTTCGACCGCATCGCCGGCTCCTACGTCAAGCTGCGCCGCCTGCAGGACCAGAACGTCGAATCGAAGCTCAAGAACGAGAGCCTCTCGCCGGCGCAGGAGCGCAAGGCCAAGAAGCTCAAGGAAGACCTCGTCCTCGACGTGAAGAGCCTCTCCCTCAACCAGGCGCGCATCGACGCCCTGGTGGAGCACCTCTACGAGATCAACAAGCGGCTCGTGTCGCTTGAGGGCCGCCTGCTGCGCCTTGCCGAGAGCTACGGCGTCTCGCGCGACGACTTCCTGAAGAACTACCTGGGCTCCGAGCTCGACCCCAAGTGGGTGCTGCGCGTCTCCAAGCTCGGCTCGCGGGGCTGGAAGGGCTTCGTGGCCCACGAGAAGGACGGCATCAAGGATCTGCGCGGCGACATCCACGCTCTGGCCACCGAGACGGGGCTGGAGATCGCGGAATTCCGCAAGATCGTGCAGATGGTGCAGAAGGGCGAGAAGGAAGCCCGCCAGGCGAAGAAGGAAATGGTGGAGGCGAACCTGCGCCTCGTCATCTCCATCGCCAAGAAGTACACGAACCGCGGCCTGCAGTTCCTGGATCTCATCCAGGAGGGCAACATCGGCCTCATGAAGGCCGTGGACAAGTTCGAGTACCGGCGCGGCTACAAGTTCTCCACCTATGCCACGTGGTGGATCCGGCAGGCCATCACCCGCTCCATCGCGGACCAGGCCCGCACCATCCGCATCCCCGTGCACATGATCGAGACGATCAACAAGATCGTCCGCACCTCGCGCCAGATGCTCCACGAGATCGGCCGCGAGCCGACCCCGGAGGAGCTGGCCGAGAAGCTCGGCATGCCGCTGGAGAAGGTGCGCAAGGTGCTGAAGATCGCCAAGGAGCCCATCTCCCTCGAAACGCCCATCGGCGACGAGGAAGATTCGCACCTGGGCGACTTCATCGAGGACAAGAACGCGGTGCTGCCCATCGACGCCGCCATCCAGTCCAACCTGCGCGAGACGACCACCCGCGTGCTCGCCTCCCTCACCCCGCGCGAGGAACGCGTGCTGCGCATGCGCTTCGGCATCGGCATGAACACCGACCACACCCTTGAGGAAGTGGGCCAGCAGTTCTCGGTGACGCGCGAGCGCATCCGCCAGATCGAGGCCAAGGCCCTGCGCAAGCTCAAGCACCCGAGCCGGAGCCGCAAGCTGCGGTCGTTCCTGGACAATTGAGCGCCGCGGGCGCGCCATGACGAGACGGACGAAGGCGGCCCCAGGGCCGCCTTTTCTTTTGGCTCACCGGCCGGGCACCTCCACCACCAGCGCCACGATGCGCCGCACGAGCGGCAGCACCAGGAGCAGGGTGGGAAAGGCCACCAGCCAGGAGAGCCCCCACGCCCCCGGCCAGACGGCGAGGAAATCTGCGGTGAGGCCGAAGCCGTGGGCAGTGGCGACGGCGGAGACCACCAGGGTCATCAGCACCGAAAGCACCAGGGGCATCACGAAACCGGCGTAGCGCGCCGGCAAGCGGCGTCGCCCCGCGCGGAACGAAGAAGAGGAATTGGAAGGCATAGGGCCATCCCTGCTGGATGGTCCGGGCAGGTCCGGAGGCATATCGCATCCGGCCGGCCGCGAGACCGGGTTGGATGCGTTGCCTGACGTCGGACGCTTACGGCGCCGGAACAAGCCGACGCTCCGGCATCTGGCCCGAGGGCGGGCCGGCCGTCAAGCCCGCGGGCGCACCTTCCGTGCCCCTCCGCCCCCCTCACCGGTCCGTCAGCTTCAGCTCGATGCGGCGGTTGCGGGCGCGGGCTTCGTCGGTCGTGCCGGTGTCGATGGGCTGGAACTCCCCGAAGCCGGCGGCGATCAGGTGCTGCGGGCTCACCCCCTTGCCCACCAGATACTGCACCACCGCGATGGCGCGCGCCGCCGAAAGCTCCCAGTTGGAGGGGAATTGGGAGGTGGCGATGGGCCGGTTGTCGGTGTGCCCGTCGATGCGCAGGGCCCAGTCGATATCCGTCGGGATCTCCTTCTCCAGGTCCAGGATGGCGGAGGCGAGCTTGTCCAGCTCGGCCTGGGCCTCGGGCTTCAGGGTGGCGGAGCCGGGATCGAAGAACACCTCGGACTGGAACACGAAGCGATCGCCCACCACCCGGATGTCCGGCCGGTTGCCCAATATGTCCTTGAGGCGGCCGAAGAATTCGGAGCGGAAGCGGGTCAGCTCCTGCACCCTCTGGGCGAGCGCCACGTTCAGCCGGCGGCCGAGATCGGCGATCCGGGACTGGCTTTCCTTGTCCTTCTGCTCGGTGGCGTTCAGCGCCTCCTCCAGCGCCGCCATCTGCCGGCGCAGGGCGGCGATCTGCTGGTTGAGCAGGTCGATCTGCGAGAGGGCGCGGGTGGCGACATCCTTCTGCGCGTCGAGGTCACGCGCGAGGGATTGCTCGCGGCTGCCGTCGGGCGCGGCCGGCACGGCGGAAAGCTGGCCGCGCAGGCCGTCGCGCTCGGCCTTCGTCGCCTCCAGGGAGGCGCGCACGGCGGCAAGCTCGGTCTCGTTGTTCTGGCCGCTGGCGCGCTCCAGGGAGAGCAGCTCCGTGAGCTGGCGGATCTGCGCCTGGAGGCGCTGGAGCACGTTATCCTTGCCCGTCATTTCCTGGGTCAGGAAGAACTGGGTGAGCATGAAGACGGACAGAAGGAAGATGAACACCAGCAGCAGCGTCGAAAGCGCATCGACGAAGCCGGGCCAATAGTCGATGTGGCGGTCGCGCCCGCGCCGGCCGAGGGCCATGGCTCACCTCCGCTCGGGGCCGGGGCCGGTCTTCTCCAGCCGCTCCACCAGATGGCGCAGGTTTTCCTGCTGGCGTCCCTGGGTGTCGAGCAGCTGGCGGATGAGCGCCTGCTCCGAGCGCAGGTGCGTCACCAGCCCCTGCAGGCTCTCGGCGAGGTGGGACATGGCGGCGGTGACCCGCTGGGAGCCGGCCTCCGACATGGTCTTCTCCAGCCGGTCGATGGCGGCGACGAGCTCATCCGCCTCGATGCGCGGCGCCGGCAGGGCGACATACGCGCCGCCGGCCCGCTCCGGTGCGCCCGGCGCGATGTCGAGGTCGCGCACGGTGGTGGAGAGCCAGTCCTCCAGGTCGATATAGAAGCGGTTCTGCGCCTGCCCGGCCTGCAGATCGAGGAAGCCCAGCACCAGCGAGCCGGCGAGGCCGAACAGCGACGACGAGAAGGCGATGCCCATGCCACCCAGCGGCGCGGCCAGCCCGGTCTTCATGTCCTCGAACACCGAGCCCGAATCCGGCCCCACCTGCAGCGAGCTGATGACCCGGCCGATGGAGGAGACCGTCTCCAGAAGGCCCCAGAAGGTGCCGAGCAGGCCCAGGAACACCAGCAGGCCGGTGAGGTAGCGCGCCATGTCGCGGCTCTCGTCGAGCCGCGTGCCGATGGAATCGAGGATGGAGCGCATGGTGGTCTGGGTGATGGTCATGCGCCCCACCCGGTCGCGCAGCAGCGCCGCCATGGGCGCGAGCAGGGTGGGCGTGCGCGACACCTCCAGCCCCGGATCGGCGAGGCGGAAGGAGTTCACCCAGTCCACCTCCGGGAACAGCCGCGCCACCTGCCGGATGGCGAGGATGATGCCCACCGCCAGCACCCCGAAGATGACGCCGTTGAGCCCGGGATTGTTGAGGAAGGCGGCGGCGATCTGCCGGTGCAGCACCGCCGCCAGGGCCGCGCACAGCGCCAGGAACACCACCATGCGCACCAGGAAGATGCGCGGCGAGGACAGTTTCACGTAAGGCTCGACGGCGCGCGTCATGCTGGCTCCCGGGCGTGTGCCCCGCATGTCTCCTCGGCGGGGGACTATGGCACAGCGCGCGGCAAATGACACCGCGCCGCGTGCCCGTGCGGAACATCTGGAACCGCTCGAAGCCGGCATTGGGCGCCGGCCTGCCTTGCATCCGCCGCAAGGGGCGGCTAACTCGCCCGCCATGTCGCAGCCGCCGGAAAAGACCGCCCGCCTCGCCGCCGCGCTCAAGGCCAACCTCGCGCGCCGCAAGGCCCAGACCCGCGCCCGCCGCACGGCGGAGGCCGAGGGCGCCGACGCGCCCGGCCCGGACGGCACGGCTGCACGCGAAGGTGGTATCGCGGGCGAGCCGGGCGCGGCGGCGATTGTGCCGGGCGGGAAGGCACGCTAGATCTAGACATTTGAAAGCGCTGCGGGCAGGCCCGCGCGGCGCCGGGGAACAGGACCAGCATGGACAAGATTCGCATCGTCGGCGGCAACGCGCTCCAGGGCACCATTCCGATCTCCGGCGCCAAGAACGCGGCCCTCCCGCTGATGATCGCGAGCCTCCTCACCGAGGAGAAGCTGATCCTGGAGAACGTGCCGCGCCTCGCGGACGTGGCGCTGCTGCAGCGCATCCTGGGCAACCACGGGGTGGACATCACCACCAACGGCAAGCGCAACGGCGACGACCCCGATGCCGGCCAGACGCTGGAAATCGACGCCCGCGTGATCGTCGACACCACCGCGCCCTACGATCTCGTCTCGCGCATGCGCGCCTCGTTCTGGGTGCTGGGGCCGCTGGTCGCCCGCATGGGCGTCGCGAAGGTGTCGCTGCCGGGCGGCTGCGCCATCGGCACCCGGCCGGTGGATTTCCACCTGGATGCGCTGAAGGCGCTGGGCGCCGACCTCGAGATCGACGGCGGCTACGTGGTGGCCCGCGCCCCGAAGGGGCTGAAGGGCGCCCGCATCGTGTTCCCCAAGGTTTCGGTGGGCGCCACCCACACCGCGCTCATGGCCGCCGCCCTGGCCGAGGGCGAGACGGTCATCGAGAACGCCGCCCGCGAGCCTGAAGTGACCGACCTCGCCGACTGCCTGGTGAAGATGGGCGCGCGCATCTCCGGCGCCGGCACCGCCACCATTCATGTGCAGGGCACGCAGCGCCTGCGCGGCGCGCGCCACGCGGTGCTGCCCGACCGCATCGAGACCGGCACCTACGCCATGGCCACCGCCATGGTGGGCGGCGACGTGCTGCTCGCCGGCGCGCGGGCCGACCTGCTCGAAAACGCGCTCGACGTGCTGCGCGCGGCGGGCGCCGAGATCGACGTCACCAACGAGGGGCTGCGCGTGCGCCGCAACGGCGCCGGCATCCTGCCGGTGGAGGTGAGCACCGCCCCCTACCCCGGCTTCCCCACCGATCTCCAGGCCCAGCTCATGGCCCTGATGACCAAGGCGAAGGGCCGCTCGCGCATCACCGAGACCATCTTCGAGAACCGCTTCATGCATGTGCAGGAGCTGGCGCGGCTCGGCGCCCGCATCCAGCTCGACGGCGACACCGCCACCATCGAGGGTGCCGAGCGCCTCACCGGCGCGCCGGTGATGGCCACCGACCTGCGTGCCTCGGTCTCCCTCGTCATCGCCGGCCTCGCGGCCGAGGGCGAGACGCTGGTGCAGCGCGTCTACCACCTGGACCGCGGCTTCGAGAAGCTGGAAGCCAAGCTCTCGCGCTGCGGCGCGCAGATCGAGCGCATCACCGGCTGAGCGCCCGCCGGGCGCCCCGCAGCGGGCGCTCAGCCGTGCACAGGCCGCGGGATAAGACGCTCGTCCTCTGTTCAGCTCCTCCCGGACTGGTATGATTCCGGGGAAAGCCGAGGTCGGAGGCGGAACCGGAAGATGTCGTCGCGAGCTGCGCCGCCCGACCTGAAGCGGGGATATTGGAAGGCCTACGCTGCCATCGGGCTGTGCGCGGTCGTTCTTTTTTTCGGCCTCAGGTACCTCGACGCCCTCGGCTACGCCTATCGCCTCTCGGCCACCCATGCCAGCTGGCACCTGGGCGACCTCTTCGCCCTGGTGGTCACCGCGGCCCTGACCTCCATCGCCATGCTGGCGGTGCACGAGCACCAGCTCCAGGCGGAGATCTCCCAGCGCCGGCGCGCCGAGGCGCTCGCCCAGGCCGCGTCCCGCTATGACGGGCTGACCGGCATCGCCAACCGCGCCCTGTTCCTGGAGGACTTCGCCGCGGCCCTGGCGCGGGCGCGCGCCACCCAGACCCGGCTGGCGGTGCTCATCATCGATGTCGATGCCTTCCAGCAGGTGAACGACGCCCATGGCTACGCCGCCGGCGATGCCGTGCTCATCGCCCTCGCCGAGCGGCTGTCCGCGCCGCTGCGCGGGCAGGAAGCGCTCGCCCGGCTCGGCGCCGACGAATTCATCCTGCTCTACCCGCTGGAGAGCGAAGGCACTCAGGACCTGTTCCGCCGCGCGGAGCGTATCCTGAAGGCGGCCCGCGAGCCGATCGCCGCGCCGAACGGGCCGCTGGCGGTGTCCGTCTCCATCGGCATCGCCAAGTATCCGCGCGACGGCGACGAGCAGAGCGGCCTGCTGCGGCGGGCGGAAACCGCCCTCGCGCAGGCCAAGGGCAACGGCAAGAACCGCTATTCCCTCTACGACGGCACCCTCGACGCCCACCGCCGCGCCCGGCTCGACACCGAAGCCGAGCTGCGCGCGGGCATGGAACGCGGGGAGATCGTGGCGCTCTACCAGCCGCTGGTGGACCTTGCGCACGGCCGCCCGCGCGGGTTCGAGGCCCTGGCGCGCTGGCGCCATCCCACCCGCGGCCTGCTCGGCGCGCCGCAGTTCATTCCCATCGTGGAGGACGCGGGCCTCGTGGGCCGGCTGCTGGCGGCGATGCTGGAGCGGGCCTGCGCCGATTCCCGCGACTGGCCGGACGACATCACCGTCGCGGTGAACCTCTCCCCGCCGCAGCTGCTGGACCGCGACCTGCCCGCCACCATCCTGAGCCTGCTCTCGCGCATGGGGGTGCCGCCCCGCCGCATCGAGCTGGAGATCACCGAGACCGCCCTGCTCCAGGATTTCGAAACCGCGCGGCGCACCATGTCGGCGCTGCGGGAGGCGGGCATGCGCATGTCGCTGGACGATTTCGGCACCGGCTTCTCCAGCCTGCGCCACCTGCAGGAGCTGCCCCTCGACAAGATCAAGATCGACCGCTCCTTCACCTGCCGGCTGCTGGAGGATGCCCACTGCCGCAAGATCGTCTCCTCCATGCTGGGGCTTGCCTCCGCCCTCGGCCTCGCCACGGTGGCGGAGGGGGTGGAGCGCGCCGAGGAGGCCGAGTGGCTGCGCACCCACGGCTGCACCCTGGGGCAGGGCTACCACTTCGCCCGCCCCCTTCCCCCTTGTGAGGCCGGCGCCATGGCGGCAAGCCCGACCGCGGCCTGCGCGGCGCGCGCGTGAGCCGGGCGCGGCCGAGCCATGCGTGCCGGCGACATTGAAAACGCGCCTGCCGCTCTCTATGTCGTGGGTGCCGGAAAACGGCGCACGAACGAGAAGGTTAGAGCCAGGAAGGCGCCCGCCATGACCGATCTCAAGCTCATCGCCCTCGACGAGGAGGATCTCGCCGTCGTCTCCGCCCATCTGCAGGATGCGGTGGTGAAGGTGGCGGACATGGGCTTTCTGCCGCGCGTGCAGCGCTTCGCCCTGCTGCTCAATCGCTTCGACTGGGACCAGCAGGCGCACGCCAACGAGAAGGTGCGCCGCCGCGCGGGCCTGCACTTCGAGCGGGTGCGCGACGCCAAGTGCCGCGGCCTCGACCTCGCCCAGCAGGACGGCGTGCTCAACCTGCTGGCGGTCACCTTCATTCCCACCGATGCGCCCTCCGGCTATGTGCTCCTCACCTTCTCCGGCGGTGCCGAGGTGCGGCTGGAGGTGGAGTGCATCGAGGCGGGCCTGAAGGATCTCGGCCCCGCCTGGGGCTGCGCCCACGCCCCGCGCCACGCCTCCCCCGCCGGCGCAGCCGGTCCCGGCGCGGCCTGATCCTTCTGCCTTCCCCGCGGTGCCCCGCCACGGCGGGGCTTCCCTCCGCCGCCGTCCTGATCTAGCAAGGCATCCATGCCTATCCGTCTCGACACCGAACACCCCGATTTCGCGGCGCGCTTCGCCACCTTCCTCGGCTCCAAGCGCGAGTCGTCCGTGGATGTGCAGGACCAGGTGTCCGCCATCATCGCCGACGTGCGCGCGCGCGGCGACCAGGCGCTCATCGATTTCTCGCGCACCTTCGACCGGGTGGACCTCGAAGCCCTCGGCATCCGCGTCACCGACGCGGAGATCGACGCCGCGCTCGCCTCCATCCCGGACGAGACCCGCGAGGCGCTGGAATTCGCCAAGGCGCGCATCGAGGCGCACCACGCCCGCCAGCGCCCCACCGACGAGACCTATACCGACGCCGCCGGCGTCACCCTCGGCCATCGCTGGACCAGCGTGGACGCGGTCGGCCTCTACGTGCCCGGCGGCACGGCGGCCTATCCCTCCTCCGTGCTCATGAACGCGGTGCCGGCCCAGGTGGCGGGCGTGCCGCGCATCGTGATGGTGGTGCCGGCCCCCGACGGGCAGATCGCCCCCCTGGTGCTGGCGGCGGCGCGCCTTGCCGGCGTGCACGAGGTCTACCGCGTGGGCGGCGCCCAGGCGGTGGCGGCCCTCGCCTTCGGCACCGACACCATCGCCCCCGTGGACAAGATCGTCGGCCCCGGCAACGCCTATGTGGCGCAGGCCAAGCGGCAGGTGTTCGGCAAGGTGGGCATCGACATGGTGGCCGGCCCCTCCGAGGTGCTGGTGATCGCCGACGCCGATGCCAACGCCGACTGGATCGCCGCCGACCTGCTGGCCCAGGCCGAGCACGACACCGCCGCCCAGTCCATTCTCGTCACCGATTCGGAAGACCTCGCCCAGCGCGTGACGGCGGCGGTGGAGGGCATGCTGGAAACGCTGCCCCGCGCCGAGATCGCCCGCGCCTCCTGGCGCGACCACGGCGCCGTCATCAAGGTGCGTGACCTCGACGAGGCGCCCGCCCTGGTGGACCGCGTCGCCCCCGAGCACCTGGAGATCCAGGCCGCCGACGCAGACCGGCTGGCGGCGCGCATTCGCCACGCCGGGGCCATCTTCATCGGCGCCTACACGCCGGAGGCCATCGGCGATTATGTGGGCGGCACCAACCATGTGCTGCCCACCGCCCGCTCGGCGCGCTTCTCCTCTGGCCTCTCGGTGCTCGACTTCATGAAGCGCACCTCCATCCTGAAGCTCGACGCCGACGCGCTGGAAAAGGTGGGCACCGCCGCCGTGCGCCTCGCCGAGGTGGAGCGCCTGCAGGCGCACGGGCGTTCCGTGTCCATCCGCACCAACGCCGGGGGAGGGCGATGACGGCATGAGCGAGAAATCCCCGTCGCGCCTGTCCTGCGTCACCCTCGATCCCTCTTCCATCGGCCATGCCGGGGCGGAGATCGAGCACGAGCGCGCCACCGCCATCTGGGACCTGATCGACGACAACACGTTCCACCCGTGCGGCGATCCCGGCGAGGGGCCCTACAAGCTCCACATCTCGCTCATGGACAACCGGCTCGTGCTCGACATCAAGCGCGAGAATGAAGACCAGGTGGTGCAGCACCACCTCTCCCTCACCCCCTTCCGCAAGGTGGTGAAGGACTATTTCCTTATCTGCGAGAGCTATTTCGCGGCCATCCGCACCGCTTCCCCGAGCCAGATCGAGGCCATCGACATGGGCCGCCGCGGCGCCCACAACGAAGGCTCAGAGCTGCTGCAGGAGCGCCTGAAGGGCAAGATCGACGTGGATTTCGACACCGCCCGGCGCCTCTTCACCCTCATCTGCGCGCTGCACTGGAAGGGCTGATCGCCATGCCCTCGGTGGCGGACCCCGACGTAGCCCGCTCGCGGTCGGCGCGGCCGCAATCGGTTCTGTTCATCTGCGGGCAGAACGTGGTGCGATCGGTGATGGCGGCGGCGCTGCTGCGCCATCTCTATGGCAAGTCCATCTATGTGGGCTCGGCCGGCGTCATCGCCGGGGAGCCGGACCCGTTCGTGGTCGCGGTGATGGACGAAATCGGCCTCGACGTCCACAAACACCGGCCCAAGACCCTGGAGGAGCTGGAGGAATACGAGGGCCTCGGCTTCGACCTCGCCATCTCGCTCTCCCCCGGCGCCCACCACCGCGCGCTGGAGCTGACCCGCACCAACGCCCTCGACGTGGAATACTGGCCGACCCCCGACCCCACCCGAGAGGGCGGCAACCGCGAGCAGCGCCTCGACGCCTACCGCGCCGTGCGCGACGAGCTGGAAAACCGCATCCGCGAGAGATTCAGGCATACCTGAGTGTGCCGGGCCCGCGCGGCGGCGTCCTCTTCTTGCCGCGCGCCCGCCTCCCCTCCCCCAACCGGCGCGACAGCGTTGCCGCGCGGATCGCTTGCGAAGGAGCGGCATGCGGGCGTTTCATCGTCATGGCACCGATTCGCCCGGCGACGGCGCCGCCCGCCTCCCGCCACGGACCCGCGTCATGCCCCTGCCCTACATCCTGCGCCCCGCGACCCCGGCCGACCGCGCCGCCATGGCCGACCTGTGGGTGGAGAGCTGGGCGCGCACCCTGCCGGACATCGATTTCGAAGCCCGCCGCCCCTGGCTCTCCGCGCATCTCGACACGCTCGCCGCCGGCGGCGCCTCCACCCGCGTGGCGGAGCGCGAGGGCACGGTCGCCGGCTTCGTGGTGATCCACCCCGGCACCGGCTACCTCGACCAGATCGCCGTCTCCCCCGCTTTCTGGGGCCAGGGCGCGGCGGAGGCGCTGATGGACGAGGCGCGGCGCCTCTCCCCCGCCCTGGTGGCGCTGGACGTGAACCAGGAGAACCCGCGCGCGGTGCGCTTCTACGAGAAGATGGGCCTTGCCGTCACCGGCGAGGGGGAAAACCCCATGTCGGGCCGGCGCACCTTCCGCATGGAGTGGCGTCCGGCCTGACGCCAGCCCCGGTCTTCGGCCGAGGCCGGCGGCCTCGTGCGCAAAGCCGGAGGGCGCCGCCCCCTCACCCCGCCGCGCCGAACTGCAGCGCGGCAAGGCGGGCATAGAGGCCGCCCTTGGCCACCAGCTCGGCATGGCTGCCCTCGTCCACGATGCGCCCGGCCTCCATCACCAGGATGCGATCCGCGGAGAGGACGGTGGACAGCCGGTGGGCGATGACGAGGGTGGTGCGCCCTTCCATGGAGCGCTCCAGGGCGGTCTGCACCAGGGTTTCGCTCTCGGCGTCGAGGGCGCTGGTCGCCTCGTCGAGCAGCAGCACGGGCGCCGCGCGCAGGATGGCGCGGGCGATGACGATGCGCTGGCGCTGCCCGCCGGAAAGGGTGACGCCGCGCTCGCCCACCTCGGTCTCCCAGCCCTTCGGCAGGCGGGAGACGAACTCGTCCACCAGCGCCGCGCGCCCGGCGGCCTCCACCTCGGCATCGGTGGCCTCGGGGCGGCCGAGGCGGATGTTGCCGCGCACGGTATCGGCGAAGATGGCCACATCCTGCGGCACCAGCGCCATCTGGCGCCGCACCGCCACCGGATCGCAGCCATGGATATCGACGCCGTCGAAGCTGATGCGCCCGGCCTGGGGATCGTAGAAGCGCTCCAGGAGCTGGAACACGGTGCTCTTGCCCGCCCCCGAGGGGCCCACCAGCGCCACCCGCTCGCCAGGGCGGATCTCGAACGAGATGGCGTGCAGCGCGGCCGAATCGGGACGGCTCGGATAGGAAAAGCTCACCTCGTCGAAGCGGATGGCCCCGGTGATGCGCGCCGGCAGGGCGGCGGGGCGCGCGGGCGCCTTCACCTGCGGCTCCGCCTTCAGCAGCTCGGCGATGCGCCCGGCGGCCCCGGCGGCGGCCGAGGCCTCGCCCCAGGTCTCCGAGAGGTTGCCGAGGGAAGAGGCGGCGAGCACCGCATAGAGCACGAACTGGCCGAGCGTGCCGGGGCTCATGGTGCCGGCGAGCACCGATTGCGCCCCCGCCCACAGCACCGTCACGATGGAGGCGAACACCAGGAAGATGGCGACGGCCGTGAGCAGCGCGCGCGCGCGGCTCGCGTCCCGCGCCGCCTCGAAGGCGCGCTCCACATCGCCGCCGAAGCGCGAGAGGGCGGCGCCCTCGGCGGTGGCGGCCTGAAGCGAGCGCATGGCGCCCAGCGCCTCGGCGGCGAAGGCGGAGGCATCGGCCAGCGTATCCTGCGCCGCCCGCGCGCGCAGGCGCACGCGCCGCCCCGAGGCCACGAGCGGCAGCACGATGACCGGAATGGCCACCAGCACCAGCCCCGAGAGACGCGGGCTCGTCACCACCATCATCGCGATGGAGCCGAGGCACAGCACGAGGTTGCGCAGGGCCGTGGAGGCCGAGGCGCCCACCGCCGCCTTGATCTGGGTGGTATCCGCCGTGAGCCGCGAGGTCAGCTCGCCCGAGCGGGCGGCATCGTAGAAGGCGCCGTCCAGGGTCACCAGACGGGCGAACACCGCCTTGCGCAGGTCCGACACCACCCGCTCGCCGAGCGTGGTCACGAGATAGTAGCGGGCGGCGGAAGCGGCGGCGAGCACCGCCACCACCGCCACCAGCAGCTCGAAATAGCGGTCCACCATGCCCGCCTGGTCGGCGGCGAAGCCGAAGTCGATCATGCGCCGCACGGCGAGCGGCAGCGCCAGGGTGGCGAGCGCCGCCACCAGGATGGCCGCGAGCGCGGCGCCGAGCCGGCCGCGATAGCGCGCGAGATGGGGCAGCAGCCCCCGCAGCGGGGCGAGCGCGCGCCGTCCGCGGCGCTTTTCGCCCTCCGGCGCGCGGTCCGGGGCGGCTTCGGGGGCAAGGTCGGCTTGTGTCAAAGGTTGCTCTCGGCTATAGACCCGCCACTTCCGGCAGGAAACGAATTTGAGCGCGTCGGGGATTTACGGGATCGTCCCGTGAGCCCGGCGAGGCCAAAAGGATTGAGACAATGAAGAGCGACATCCATCCCGACTACCACTTCATCAAGGTGGTCATGACGGACGGCACCGAGTACACGACCCGGTCGACCTACGGCAAGGAGGGGGACACCCTCCAGCTCGACATCGATCCGCGCACCCATCCGGCGTGGACCGGCGGCACCCAGCAGCTCATGGACCGCGGCGGCCGCGTGTCGCGCTTCAAGAACAAGTTCGGCGCGCTGCTCAAGGGCTGAGGCCCGGCCCCGCACCTGCCTCCGGGAGAGCTGCGCGCACGCGCCGCAGCCTCCCTCACGCAGGCGTGAGAGGAAAGTGCCCCTCCCGCCGGGCCGCCCCTCAGGGCAGCTCCCGCGAGGAGACGAGACGAAGCCGCGGGCGTCCCTCCGGACGCTGCCGCGGCTTTTCCGTTTCTGCGGCCTCCGATGCCAGGATCCCGGGCGCAAGGCCCTCGGGCGCGAGCCACGGCCCGGCGCCCTCAAAGCCCGGTGGAAGGCGCGTGGACTGCTCGGCCAGCGCGTCGAGCAGCGCCAGCACCTGCGCCGCGAGGGCGGAAACCTGGAGCAGCACCACCTGCAAGGCAGGCGCGCGCGCGCAGCGCAGCGCCGGCGTCAGCGCCCGCGCCACCTGGCCGGGCAGGTCCAGCCGGTCCGCCTCGTCGCCCGCGGCGGCGGGGTCCATGTCGCCCTCGGCGGCGGCGCGCAGCAGCATCAAGGCGGTGGCGAGATCGAGCAGCAGCACGGAAAGGCCTGAGCGGGCGGCGCCGTCGAGGCCCCGGGCCACGGCATCGTCGTTCAGCCGCGCGCGCGCCTGCGCCAGCAGCGCCATGCCGCCCCCGAACACAGGCTCCAGTGCCTGCGCCCCCATTTCCGCGTCCCGTCCCAAGGTTCCGCTTATGCTCCGCCACGGCCACCCGCGCCCATCGCGCGGCGCGCCACAAAACGACGGCGCGGCCAAAAGGTAAAGGCCGGGAAAGGCCCAGCCCCTGGGGAAACCGGGCACGCCGCGGCGGCGCTGACGGCGCAGCGAAAGCCCCGCGCCGCGCCGGTTCATGGGCCGGCGGCGGGGTCGGAGACCGCCGGGCGCGCGCGTGCCCACGCCGCGGCGAACGCGCCGCAGGGTTAACAGAACGTAAAGGCCGCCGGCCCCGGAAGCCGGGCGCGTCAGAACTTGAAGGCGGCGTCGGCGGCGGCGCGCGAGGCTTCCTTCTGCGCGAGGGCGCCTTCGAGCCGCGTGATCTCCGCCTTCAGCGCGGCGATGCGGGCGCGGATCTCGTCCACCGACAGGCGCGAGACATCCGCCACCAGCAGCGGGTCCGCCGGCCGGGCCGGCCGCTCGTCGTCGGTGGGGTCCATGGCATCCTCCTCTCGCCGTTCGCGGCCATGGTAGCCGCCCGGCGGCGCGCCATGAAGGCCCCCGCGCTTTGCGCGGCCGGCGCGTGGGGCCAGGGCGCTTTCGAGCGAAGTGGAAACCGGTTCGCGTGACGAAAACGCGTCAACGCAAGAGCCTGGAGCGTTTCGTCGTTTCCATGAAACGGGGAAACGCTCTAGAAAGCGCGACCTGAGCCTTTGGGAGCTTCGCCATGACAGCGCCGGCCGTGCCCGCCACCATGACCGCCATCGCCATCACCGCCCCCGGCGGCCCGGATGTGCTGGCGCCCGAGCAGCGCCCTACCCCGGCCCCCGCCCCCGGCGAGGTGCTGGTGAAGGTGGAGGCCGCCGGCGTGAACCGGCCGGACGTGATGCAGCGCAAGGGCCTCTATCCGCCGCCGCCCGGCGCCTCCGACATCCCCGGCCTGGAGATCGCCGGCACGGTGGTGGCGCTGGGCGCGGGCGCGGGCCGGTTCGCCATCGGGGACCGCATCTGCGCGCTCGTCTCCGGCGGCGGCTATGCTCAATACTGCCCGGCGCCGGAGGCCACCGCCCTGCCCGTGCCCGCCGGCCTCTCCATGGGCGAGGCGGCGGCGCTGCCGGAAACGGTCTTCACCGTGTGGAGCAACGTGTTCCAGCGCGGCGGGCTCAAGGCGGGCGAATGGCTGCTGGTGCACGGCGGGGCGAGCGGCATCGGCACCACCGCCATCCAGCTCGCCAAGGCGTTCGGCGCGCGCGTCATCGTCACCGCCGGCTCGGAGGAGAAATGCGCCGCCTGCCTCAGGCTCGGCGCCGACGTGGCGGTGAACTACGCGGAGAAGGACTTCGTGCCCGAGGTGAAGAGCGCCACCGGCGGCAAGGGCGCGAACGTGATCCTCGACATCATCGGCGGCCCCTACATCCAGAAGAATTACGAGGCCGCCGCCGTGGACGGGCGCATCGTGCAGATTGCCTTCCAGAAGGGCTCGAAGGCGGAGGTGGACTTCATGCGCCTGATGCTGAAGCGCCTCACCCACACCGGCTCCACCCTGCGCTCGCGCCCGCTGGCGGAGAAGGCATCCCTCGCCGCCGAAGTGGTGGAGAAGGTGTGGCCGCTGGTGGCGGCCGGCACCGTGCGCCCGGTGATGGACCTCGCCTTCCCCCTCGCGGAGGCCGCCGCCGCCCACGCCCGCATGGACGCGAGCGCCCACATCGGCAAGATCACGCTGACGGTGGCGTAGCGCATTTCCGCGCGAGGCGGACACCGTCTCGCGCGATGAAACCACTTAGAATCATAGACTTGCTTGATTCTATGAAACGGGAATCTGCCCACCGCGCCACGGGCGCGCCCGTGGCCCCGGATTCACCGCGTGCCTTCACCCGCGCGCGGTTGGGGCGCGCCTGGGGCCGCCGGCAGGACCCCCTCAGGTCGCCTTGGGGCGCAGGCCGAGCAGGCCCGCCACCTCGGCGTCGGCGGGGCGGGCCATGAGGTCCTCGGGCCAGCCCTGCTGCACCACCCGCCCGTGCGCGAGAATGACGAGATGGTCCGCCGCCAGCGCCATCTGCCGGTCATGGGTGGAGGCGAGCACCGCCAGGCGCCCGTCGCGGCTGATGGCGATCAGCTCCGCCACCACCTCGTCGCGGGTCACGGGGTCGAGGGCGGACGTGGGCTCGTCCAGCAGCAGCAAGTCCGGCGCGCGGGCGAGCGCGCGGGCCAGCGCCACCCGCTGCTGCTGCCCGCCGGAAAGCTGGCGCGGCCGGCGGTCGGCGAGATGCGCGAGGCCGAAGCGCTCCAGCAGCGCCACCGCCTTCTCCCGCCGCCCCGCGCCATCGAGGGAGAAGGCGACGTTCTGCCAGACGGAAAGGTGCGGGAACAGGCACAGGCCCTGCGGCACGTAGCCGATGGGGCGCGCCTGGGGCGGCAGGCCGTCGAAGGGGGTGCCCTCAGCCGGAATGAGCCCCGCCAGCGCCCGCAGCAGGGTGGTCTTGCCCTCGCCCGAGCGGCCGAGCAGCACGGTGAGGCCGCGCGCCGCGAACGCGGCATCGAGGCGGACCGGATGCTCCAGCCGGCAGGTGACGTCCACGGCACCGATGTCCGGGTTGCCGGTGTCCATGGTGCCGCCGCTCGGAACGCCCGTCATGTCGTTCATGGCGCGCCGTCCCAGCGCCGGGTGAAGGCGCGCATGAGGAGGGGCACCGGCATCGCCAGCAGGAAGAAGGCCCAGAGCAGCGGATAGACCGCCTGCAGCCCGAGATCCTGCAGGTTCACCCACAGCTTCACCGGCATGCCCTGCGGGAAGTAGGCCACCACCAGCACGATGCCGAACTCCCCCACCGCCCGCACCCAGGCCACCGCCAGCGCCATCAGCAGGCCCGGCGCGGCCAGCGGCAGCGTCACCCGCCACAGCAGCGCCAGCGGCCCGCGGCCCAGCGTGAGCCCCACCTCCTCCAGCTCATGCGGCACGCCTTCGAAGGCCGCGCGGGCGGCGATGACGAAATAGGGGCCGGCGCCGTAGCAGGTGGCGAGGATGAAGGCAGGCGGATTGTTGGTGAGCACCAGCCCCGCCTGCTGCAGCAGCGCGCCCGCCGGGCCATAGGGCCCATAGAAGGAGGCGAGCAGGATGCCGAGCGCGAGCGGCGGCGAGAGCAGCGGCAGCAACAGCAGCACATCCGCCACCCACTTGCCCCGAAAGCGGCTGCGCGCCAGCCACCACGCCAGCGGCGTGCCGAGCGCGACGATGATGACCATGGAGACGCCGCCATAGCCGAGCGAGACGGAAATCGCGTCCCAGTCCCCATCCGCGAGCCGGAAGCGCGACCAGTCGGTGGCGGTGGCGAGGGTGGCGAAGGGCGCCACCATCACCGCCAGCACCAGCGCCGCGAACACCGCGACGGCGCCGAGGAGGCGGGAACCGGGGACGCCGGCTCCGGAAACGGCGGTCAAGGCGCGGGCTCCGGCGCGGCGCTCAGATCCCGTCGCCCTTGGGCGGGCCGTAGCCCGCGGCCTGGAACAGCTTCTGCCCCTCCGGGCTCGTCATGAACTTGAGGAAGGCGGCCCCGCCCTCGGGGCTGGGAGCGTTCTTCAGCACGGCGGCGTAGAACACCATGGGCTGCGGCTTCGCCACCTGCGCCTTGCCGTCCCTGCCCGGCAGGTCGAAGCTCACCGTATCATACCAGGCGGCGGCCAGCGCCGGATTGGAAAGGTTGATCTCGTCCGGCAGGGTGATGAAGGGCAGCCTGGCCGAGACCGCCGCGCTCTGATAGCCGGAACTCGCGTCCACCTGCCCCGCCTCCAGGCGGGTCATGGCCGAGCCCTCGGCGAAGATCTGCTGGTCATTGTAGACCCCGCCCAGCACCTTCTGCATGAGGTCCGGCTGGTTGTAGTAGCGCTGGGCCAGCAGGAAGGTGAAGATGATGTTCTGGCCCTGCGGGTCGGTGGCGGGGTCGGTGCGACCGAATTTCACGCCCGGCTCCTCCAGCACCTTCCACCAGGGGGTCTTGCCCGCCTTCGCCGCCTCGAACGCGGCCGCGTGGGGGCCGGAAGCGTTGTAGACGATGACCATGGCCGTGCTCGCCACCGGCACCGCGCCATCCACCAGCCCCGCCTTCCTCAGGATCTCCACCGGCCCCGGCGTGATGGAGACGAACACGTCCGCCTGGATCTGCCCGCCGGCGACGAGGCGGGCGAGGCCGTAGGCGCCCTGGCCGATGCCCTGGAAGGGCGCGCCGGTCTGCCTGGTGAAGGCGGGCCCCAGCGCGCGGTCCATCACCACGCCCATGGAGCCGGCATAGGCCACCCGCACGGGCTCCGCCGCCCGCGCCTCCCGCAGCCCCAGGGTCATTGCCCCGAAGGCCGCGGCCCCGAGGGCCGCCAGCCCCAGCAGGAATGCCAGTTTCCGCATCTCGCCTCTCCTGAAGTCAGCGGCCCGCGCCGCGCGTCCGGGCAGCGGAGCAGCCCTGGGGACAGACTCCGCCTTCGCGATCCGGACACCTTATTTATATTCACATGGATATAGCTTAGATCAAGCCGGGACCGGCCCCAGGCGTCCCTCGGCCGTGCCTTTCCGCAATGACCGCCCGGCGCGGTAGCCCCGCGCGCGGCCGCTGCGGGGTTCCCATTAAGGAGAAGGCGCTACAGAATCGCGCGCGCGACCACACCGGCGCGCCCGCCACCGGGAAAGCACGAGGACGCGACCCATGACCGCGCAGCCCATGGACACGGGTTCCACCGCCATGCCGCCGATGACCATCGAGGCGCCCTCCCTCGCCGGCCTGCCCGGCATCCGCCACGCCTTCTTCACCCGCGCCGGCGGCGTCTCCACCGGCCTCTACGCCAGCCTCAACGGCGGCATGGGCTCCAATGACGATCCCGAGGCGGTGCGCGAGAACCGTGCCCGCATGGCCCGCGCCCTCGGCCTCGCGCCGGAGAACCTGCTCGCCTGCTGGCAGGTGCATTCGCCCGACGCGGTGCTGGCCGCCGCCCCCTGGACCCGCGAGGAGGCGCCCAAGGCGGACGCCATCGTCACCCGCACGCCCGGCCTCGGCGCCGCCGTCTCCATCGCCGATTGCGGGCCGGTGCTGTTCGCCGATCCCAAGGCGCGGGTGGTGGCGGCGGCCCATTCCGGCTGGAAGGGCGCCGTCGGCGGGGTCATCGGCGCCACGGTGGCGCTGATGGAGGCGCAGGGCGCCCGGCGCGCCGATATCCACGCCGTCATCGGCCCCCTCATCCGCCAGTCCAGCTACGAGGTGGGCGAGGATTTCGTGACGCGCCTCCTGGCGCAGGACCGCGCCCATGCCCGCTTCTTCGCGCCCGCCGACCGGCCCCACCATGCGCTGTTCGACCTGCCGGGCTTCATCCGCCTGCGGCTGGAGGAGGCGGGCATCACCATGATCGAGGACCTGATGCTCGACACCTACACCGACGAGGCGCGCTTCTATTCCTTCCGCCGCGCGACCCACCGCAAGGAAGCGGACTACGGCCGCCTCATCGCCGCCATCGCGCTGGCGCCGGGCGCGACGTGAGCGCAGGACACGCCATGCGCCCTCCCCTTCCCGCGCTCACCCTCGCGGCCCTGCTGGCTGCGGCCCCAGCCCTCGCCTCCGATTTCGCGGACGGGCTGAAGGGCGGGCCCGATGCGTGGCGCGTCTCCGGCCTCGCGCCCGGCGCGACGCTGGCGCTCAGGGCCGCCCCCGCCCGCGGCGCCGCAGTTCTCGCGCGCTACCCGGAAGGTGCGCGGCTGGCCAACGAAGGCTGCCTCATCCTCAAAAGCGTACGCTGGTGCCGCGTTTCCCCCTGGGACGCCCGCAAGCCCAGCGGCTGGGTGATCGGCCGCCACCTGCGCGAAGCCACGGACTGAAGCGCGTCCGGGCGAGGCGGAAACCGGTTCGCGTGAAGAGAAAACACGTCAAGGCGACGGCCCGGGGCCTATCCCCGGTTCCATCACACCGAGGGAGGCACCGAGCACCCCGCTTCACACCACGGGAGGCGCGGCGGAGAAGGCCGGCGCGGGCGCCTCGCGCCCGGCCTTTGGGGGACACCCGGCCCCCGCCCGCGCCGTCCCACAGGAGCGCGCGGGGCATCGCGAAAGCTCGGCGCGGATGGGCGGCGCCAGAAAGCCCCGCCCCTTTTCCCGCGCGGGGTCGGTCCGCGAAAAGAAACGGCGCGCCCTGGGCTGCGGCGTCCGGCCCGGGCTCAGGGCACCGTATAGACCACCGCGCCGGCGGTGAGGCCGGCGCCCACCGCCGTCATCAGCACCCGCTCGCCGGAGACGAGGGGCCGGGCCTCGGCTGCGGCGGCGAGGGAGAAGGGGATGGTGGCGGCCGAGGAATTGCCGAACTCCGAGATGGTGGACACCACGCTCTCCGGCGGCAGCGCCAGCGCCTTGCGCACCGCCTCGAAGATGCGGATGTTCGCCTGGTGCGGCACGAAGCGGGTGATGTCGGCGGCGCTCACGCCCGCCTCCGCCATGGCGCGGCCGGCACAGCCGGTCATCATCTCCACCGCCCGCGTGAACACGGTGCGCCCGTCGGGCATGGACATCAGCAGGTCCTCGGCCGGCACATCGGGCCCGTAGGGCCTGCGGCTGCCGCCGGCGGGGATCTGGATGAGCCCGTAGAGCGCGCCGTCGCCGACGAGGTGGGCGCCCACGACACCCGTCTCCGCCCGCTCGGACGGCACCAGCAGCGCCGCGCCCGCGGCATCGGCGAACAGCACCGCGCTGGCGCGGTCGGCCGGGTTGATGCGGCGGCTCAGGATGTTCGCGGCCACCACCAGCACCGGCTTGCCATGGGCGCGCACGAAGCCGTCCGCCAGGGTGAGCGCATAGAGGAAGCCCGAGCAGGCGCCCGCGAGATCCACCCCGCCCGCATGGACGAGCCCGAGGCGGTGCGCCAGCAGCGGCGCCGAGGGCGGCAGCAGGTGATCCGGCGTGGAGGTGGCGAGCAGCAGCAGCCCCACCTCCCCGCGCATCACCCCCGCCGCCGCCAGCGCCTGCTCGGCCGCCGGGCGGGCGATGTCGGTCAGCGCCTCGCCGGGCGCCGCGTAGCGCCGGGCGCGGATGCCGGTGCGCCGCTCGATCCAGCCCTCGTCGAGGCCCAGCATCACCTCCAGCTCGGCATTCTCCACCCGCCGCTCGGGCGCGTGGCGGCCGAGGCCGGCGATGCGGCTGGCGGGCGCGCCCCTCACGCCAGCACCTCCGGCGCGGCGGCGATGGCGGCATAGACCTCGTCCAGCTCTTCCTCGCCGATGCAGTAGGGCGGCATCACATAGATGGTGTTGCCGAGCGGGCGCAGCAGCACGCCGCGCTCCAGGAAGAAGGCCATGAGCCGGGGCGCGACCTGGGCGAGGTAGCCGGCGTCGGCCACCTTCAGGTCGAGCGCGGCGATGGTGCCGCAGCGGCGCACGTTCTCGAAGCGCGGGTCCTCGCGGAAGGGCGCGAGCGCCGCGTTCTGCCGCACGGCCAGGGTGGCGACCCGGTTCGCCACCGGCTCGTTGCGCCATACCTCCACATTGGCGAGGCCCGCCGCGCAGGCGATGGGATTGGCCGTGTAGGAGGAGGAATGGAAGAAGGTGCGCGAGCGGTCCATGGAATAATGGGCCTCGAAGATGGGCTCGCGGCACATGGTGGCGGCGAGCGGCACGAGGCCGCCGGTGAGCCCCTTCGAAAGGCACATGATGTCCGGGCTGATGCCCGCCTGGGTGCAGGCGAACAGGGTGCCGGTGCGGCCCCATCCGGTCATCACCTCGTCGGCGATGAAGAGCACGCCGTGGGCCTCGCAGATGTCCTTCATGGCCGCGAGCACGTCCGGGCCGTACATGAGCATGCCGCCGGCGCCGAGCACCAGCGGCTCCACGATGAAGGCGGCGGGCCCCTCGGCGCAGGCGGCCGCGAGCGCCTTCAGCGTCTCCTCCTCCCGCCCGGCGTGGGGGAAGGGAATGCGCTTCACGTCGAACAGCAGCGGCGCATAGGCCGCGTTGAACACCCCGCGCTCGCCCACCGACATGGTGCCGATGGTATCCCCATGATAGCTGTGCTCCATCACCACGATGGTGGTGCGGTCGATGCCCAGGTTGCGCCAGTAGCCGAGCGCCATCTTCAGCGCCACCTCGACGCTGGTGGAGCCGCTGTCGGAATAGAACACCCGCGAGAGCCCCTCGGGCGCGAGCGCCACCAGCTCGCGGGCGAGCTCCTCGGCCGGGGCGTGGGTGAAGCCGGCGAAGATGATCTGGTCGAGGGTATCGGCCTGCGCCTTCACAGCCTCCACGATGGCGGGATGGCGATGGCCATGGGTGACCACCCACCAGGAGGAGATGGCATCGAGGATGCGCGCGCCCTCCGGCGTGAACAGGTGGGCCCCCTCGCTGCGCGCGATGGCCGTCATGACCGGATGGAGCGCGTGCTGGGTGAAGGGGTGCCAGATGGGCGAGCCGCAGGGGATGGCGCCGGTCATGCGTGGGTCCGTCCGTCGAGGAAATCCGCGCGCCGGAAGCCGGCGGCGAAGGCGGTGGCGAGCGCGCCCGCATCGAGCGGGGCGAGCGGCGGCAGGGTGCCGAGCACCCGCACCGCGCCGAGCCGCGCGATCATGCGCGCGTTCTCCGCGTGGGGCGGGCCGATGAGCACCACGCCCAGCACCGGCACGGAGCGGCGGCGCAGCGCCTCCAGCGAGAGCAGGGTGTGGTTGAGCGTGCCGAGGCCGGAGCGCGCGCACAGCACCACCGGCAGCCCCCAGCCCGCGAACACGTCGATGAAGAGGAGATCCTCGGTGAGCGGCACCATCAGGCCGCCCGCGCCCTCGATCACCACCGGGCGGGCGGGGTCGTCCGCGGGCGGCGCGAGGCGCGCGGGGTCGATGGCCACCCCGTCGAGCGCGGCGGCCAGGTGCGGAGAGGCCGGCGTATTCAGCCGGTAGGCCTCCGGCAGCACGTCGCCGGGGGCGAGGCCGCCGAGGCGCAAAGCGGCCTGCGAATCGGTCTCTTCCTCCAGGCCCGACTGCACCGGCTTCCAGTAGCGCGCCTTCAGGAAGCCGGCGAGGCCGGCGCTGAAGACGGTCTTGCCGATGCCGGTGTCGGTGCCGGTGACCACGAGACGCGTCATGCCGCGCGGCTCCCCATCTCTTCCGCGAGCGCGTCCACCAATGCGGTGACGGCCGCCTCGTCCACGTTCAGCGTCAGCGAGACGCGCAGCCGGGCGGTGCCCTCCGGCACCGTGGGCGGGCGCACGCCGCGCACATCGAAGCCGCGCGCCTGAAGCGCGGCGGCCAGCGCCATGGCGCGGCCGTTGTCGCCCACCACCACCGGCTGGATCTGCGAGCCGGACGCGGGCACGCCGATGCGCGCCAGCTCCCGCCCCGCATGGGCCACCAGGGCCGCGAGCCGCGCGCGCCGCTCGGGCTCGCGCTTCAGCAGGTCGAGCGCCTCCAGCGCCGCCACCGCCACCAGCGGCGAGGGCGCGGTGGCGAAGATGAAGGGCCGCGCCCGGTTCACCAGATAGTCGCGCAGCACCCGCGCGCCCGCGAGCAGCGCGCCGGAGCCGCCCAGCGCCTTGCCGCAGGTGTGCAGCACCAGCACGTTCTCGCGCCCCTCGAACGGCGCGGCGAGGCCGCGTCCGTCCACGCCATAGACGCCGGTGGCGTGGGCCTCGTCGATGAAGAGGAAGGACCCGGTCTCGTCGGCGAGCGCCATCAGCCCGGCGAGCGGGGCCTCGTCGCCGTCCATGCTGTAGAGGCTCTCCACCGCGATCCAGGCGCGCCCGGTGCCGCCTGCGGCGCGGAAGCGGCGGATCTCCTGCGCGAAAGCGTCCACATCGTTGTGGCGGGCGGTGACGGCGAGCGCCCGGCCCGCCCGCGCGCCCTCGTGGGCGCTGGCGTGCGCCAGCTCGTCCAGCACCAGCAGGTCGCCCTTCTGCGGCAGGGTGGTGAGGGTGGCGAAATTGGCCACGTAGCCGCCGCCGAAGAACAGCGCGCTCTCGGTGCGGAAGAAGCGCGCGGCGGCCTCCTCCAGGCGCTCGTGCTCCTCGGTATTGCCGCGCAGCAGGCGCGAGCCGCCGGCGCCCACGGGCGTGCCGGCGTCCAGCGCCCGGCGCACCGCATCCGTGAGCAGGCCCGAGGCGGCGAGGCCCAGGTAGTCGTTGGAGGCGAAGTCGCGTCCCGCGCGGGGCGCGAGGGCGCGCAGGCGGTCCTTGCGGTCCAGCCCGCGCAGGGTCGCGGCATAGCGCTCCAGCAGGCCGGAGGGTCCCGGCTCGCTCATTCCGCGGCGGCCGCCGCCATGGAGGCGCAGGGGGCTTCCATCTCCACGGTCTCCACCTCCACCTTCAGCTCCATGGGGTGGATGCCGAGGCGCTGGAACAGCACCGCGTCCTTGTCCTCCTCCGGATTGCCGGCGGTGAGCAGGGTCTCGCCCACGAAGATGGAATTGGCGCCCGCGAAGAAGCACATGGCCTGCATCTCGTCGCTCATCTCGGTGCGGCCGGCGGAAAGGCGCACATGGGAGGCGGGCATCATGATGCGGGCGAGCGCGATGGTGCGCACGAAGTCGATGGGGTCCACCTTCGGCGCGTTCTCCATGGGCGTGCCGGGGATGGCGATGAGCATGTTGATCGGCACGCTGTCCGGCGGCTCCGGCAGGTTGGCGAGGGTGACGAGCATGTCCACCCGGTCCTCCGCCTTCTCGCCGAGGCCGAGGATGCCGCCCGAGCACACCTTGATGCCCGCCTCGCGCACGTTGTCCAGCGTCTCCAGCCGGTCGGCGAAGGTGCGAGTGGTGATGACGCTGGCGTAGTGGGCTTCCGAGGTGTCGATGTTGTGGTTGTAATAGTCGAGGCCCGCGGCCTTCAGCCGGCCCGCCTGGTCGGGGTTGAGCATGCCCAGCGTCATGCAGGTTTCCATGCCGAGGGCCTTCACCCCCTCCACCATGGCGATGACGAAGCCCATGTCGCGCTCCTTCGGGCTGCGCCAGGCGGCGCCCATGCAATAGCGCGTGGCGCCGGCGTCGCGGGCCTTCTTCGCCTCCGCCAGCACCCGCTCCACCTCCATCAGCTTGGAGGCGGAAAGCTCGGACTCATGCCGGGCCGACTGGCTGCAATAGCCGCAATCCTCCGGGCAGCCGCCGGTCTTGATGGAGAGCAGGCGGCTGAGCTGCACCGCGTTGGGATCGAAGTGGGCGCGATGCACCGTCTGCGCCTGGAACAGGAGATCGTTGAACGGCGCGCCATAGAGGGCGAGCGCCTCCTCGCGGGTCCACTTGCGGCGCGGCGCCGCGCCCTGCGAAGCCACCTGGTCCTGCATCGTCACGGCGACCGACATGCTCACTCCCGAACGTTTCTCGTGCGCGCCCGGCGCCCCTGCGGGCGCCGGCGCGGAAAGGGGGGAACTTAGCCCCTCGCGCCCGCGCAGGGAATAGCCGCCGTTCCACCTCGGGTTCCCTCTTTGTCCGCGCGTCGGCATGGGTTACCAATGAAGGCGAGCTGGGATCTTTGCCGCATGAACGCCATCACCTCCCTCAAGTCGTTCTTCATCGGCCGCGTGGCCGGCCTGGGCGCGCCGCTCTACGCCGGCGCCGGAAAGATCGCGCTGCCCGCCGACGACCCGCATGACGAGATCGCCGGCCACGCGCCGGACCACGACCCCGCCGAGGGGCAGTCCTTCGCCATCGACTATGAGGACCACGCCGGCAACCTCAGCCATCGCCGCATCTCGGTGTGGGCGGTGCAGCGCAATGTCGAGGGGGTGCCCATCCTGCTCGCCAAGTGCCACGAGCGGCAGGCCGCCCGCGCCTTCCGGGTGGACCGCATCCGGGCCGTGACGGATTTCGACGGCACCGCGCGCGAGCCGCTCTCGCGCTTCTTCTTCGAGACCTTCGGCTTCACCTGGCCCAAGGACGCCATCATCCTGCCCGACACCGAGCCGGCCGATGCGCGCTGGGACCGCATCCGCACCATCGCCAACCGCTCCGGCGTGGTGCTGCTGGTGGCGCTCGCGCTCGCCGACGGCGACATGGGCGCGGCCGAGGCGGACGAGATCCGCTTCTACTGCGCGCGCGTCTGCGCGGCCTCGGGGCTCGACCTCACCGGCGCCGAGCGCGAGCGGCTCGCCGCCTACCTCGCCCGCCTGCGCCCCACGCCCGAGAGCGTGGACCGCGCCCTCGATACCCTGCTGGCGGGCGAGCGCGAGGCCACCGCCGCCCTGCTCAAGGCCGGCCTGCGCGTGATCGCCGCCGACGGCCGGCTGGAGGCGGCGGAAGCCGAGCTGCTCGACAGCTTCTGCGTGACGCTGACGGGCCAGAGCATCCTCTAGGCCGGCGCGCGGGTGTTCGGGTCCATCCGCCGAAGGCCCCGCAGCATTTTCAGGCGGAGCAGTTGCCCCGAGCCGATGCGAGCGGGAAACGCCCTAGCGGCTCGGCGGCGCGTCGTTGGAGTCGCGGAACTCGAAGATCTTGCGCAGGAAGCCCGGTGCCACGGCGGAAATGGGGTTCACCCGCAGGGTGGGGCCGCTCATGGGGCCCACCACCTCGAAGGTCACGCCCAACAGGCCCTCGTTCGGCCCGCCGCCCAGGAACATGCCCAGCACCGGCAGCTTCGAGAACATGTTGTTGAGCGCGTAGGCCGGCACGAAGGTGCCGCGCATGGACACCCTGTTGGCCGCGAAATCCAGCGTGCCGTCGAAGGTGACGCCCGCCGAGGTGCCCCAGATGGCGCCCTCCTTCAGGTTGATCTTGCCCGGCGTGCGCACGAAGCGGGTCTCGGCCTTCTCGAACGCCGCCGAGCCGTCCACGATGTTGCCGGAGGAATCGCGCACCGCGCTCGAAAGCTGGGTCAGCCCCGGCTCGCCCTTCACGAAGAAGTTGCGCAGGTGCATCACCCCTTCCTGGGGGGTGTCGTCGCTGCGCGGGGGGTCCACCACCATCCAGGCCTCGCCGCCCTGCATCTTGGGGTAGATGTCGAGGAAGCGCAGCAGCGCGCCGGCGTCGGTGGTGGCCATCTGCAGCGCCGGCCCGCTGCCGCGCCAGTCGCGGATCTCGTTCTTCCAGTCGCGGATCTTGCCGGCGAGGGAGCCGTCGCGGCCCACCTTGGCGGAGAGGTCGAGGTCGCTGATCACCACGCCGCGGCGGGAGAGGCGCAGGTCGAACTGGCGCATCACCTCGCCGTTGTTGCCGGTGAGGGCGCCCACCTTGGCGTCGAGGTCCACGTCCGGCAGCTTGGCCTGCTGCGGGCGCCGGGCCCCGGCGGCCGGGGCGCCGGGCGTGCTCATGAGGCTCTTCATGATGCCGCGCGCGTCCATCATGGCGCCGTTGAGGTGGATCTTGAGCACGTCGCCCGCCTTCTCCGCGCTCAGGGAGGCCTTGTCGCCGTCGGAGAGCTGGAACACGGGGAACTGGGCGGAGAGCAGGTCTCCGGAATCGGAAAGCTCCAGGCCGCCTTCGAGCCGCGTGCCCGATCCCTCCATGACGAGATCGTTGAGCCGCACCGAGCGGCCCTTGTCGTCCATGGTGAAGCGCGCCTTCAGCGGCTTGCCCGCCGGCTTGCTGAGGCCGGGGATGAGATCGGAGATGCGGGCGGAGGTCAGGTCCACCTCGATGGTGGCGCGGGTGTCCACATTGTTGGTGGTGCCCACGAACTGCACCGCCAGCGTGCCGGAGATGCCGGGCATGTCGAGCCCGAGCTTGGCGCGGGCGGCGTCGTCCAGATTGGCGCTGATGCGGATGTCCGCGTCAGCCACGTCCTTCTTCTTCTCATACTCGAAGGCGATGGGCGCCCCGCCGAGCTTGCCGTTGCCCCTGAGCACGATGCCGGCCGGCGAGGCGAACGCCTGCACCGTGGCCTCCTCCAGCCGCAGCGCCTTGAACACCTTGTCCACGCCGAAATCGGAGAGGGTGGCGTCCAGCGAATAGTCGAGATCTCCCGGCTCCGGCACCTTGCGGAAGGTGATCTTGAGCTGGAGCAGCGCGGAGAACTTGCCGCGGGTGGTGTTGGGGTTGAAGGCGGCTCCGGCGGGCCCCTTCAGGGGCTCCATGCCCAGCACCTCCACGGCGGCGTCGGCGGGCCCGGCGAAGCGCACCGAGATCTGGGTGGAGGGCTCGCGCGGGAAATAGTCCGGCATGAACATCACGCCGTCCGTCACCGCGATCCTGTGGTCCAGCGGCGTCACCATGGTGGCGGTGGGCATGTCGATGCGCACGGTGCGGCCGGTGACCACGATGGCGAGGCTGGCGTCCACCACCGGCGGCAGGCCCTTCACCGGACGCAGGGTGACGCCCTTGCCGTTGATGGTGAAGTGCACCGCGTCGTCCGGCAGTGGCACCTGTTTCTGCCCGATGAGGTCGAGGGGCATGTTCACCAGCAGGCTGATGTCGCTGGCGGTGCCACCCGAGACGTTCTCGATGGCGAACTGGCGCGCCGGCGGGGCGATGCTGACCGGCCAGAAGCGCTTGACGGTGGAGACCGGCATGGGCGAGCCGGCGCCCTGCATCCTCAGGATCGGCACCTCCGCCCCGAAATCGAAGGTGGCGGTGAAGCTGAAGCCGCCCACCTTGCTGCCGAGCAGGCCGCGCTCCACCTTGAGCTGGCGGCTGGCGGCGTCATAGGCGCCCTCCACCTGCACCCGGTCGATGACCAGCGGCGGCTCGTCCATCTCGGCGCCGGCGAGCACCACGTCCTTCTGGACGATGGTGAAGGGCCAGGGGTCGCGGGCGCGCTGGGGCACGTGGATCTCGCCCGTCAGCGCCACCTTGTTCTCATTCTTCTCCGCGGCGATGGGGTCCAGCACGATCACCCGCCGCGCCGGATCGAGCCGGGCGCCGATGCGCGCGCGGTCGATCACGAAGCGCTCGGTGGGCTCCTCGCCGTTGCCGATGGCGCCGGCGCCCAGTTCCAGCGCCATCTCCGCCGCCTTCACCGCGCCGTCGAGGCCAAGCCGGGCGGTGAGCTTCGCGTTGAGCGGCGTGTCCATGTAGAAGCGGCGGTGATCCTGGCTGAAGGCCTGCACCAGGTCATGGGTGGAAAGGTCGTTCACCACCACCTCGATGGCCCGCTCGTCGTCCCGCGCGGGGGCGATGCGCGCCACGGCGGTGGAGACGCCATCCGGCCCCTGGGAGGTGAAGGTCAGCTCCATGCCGCCCGCCGGCATCCGCGCGAGTCGCACCGAGATGTGCTGGAACACGATGCGGCGGCCGGAGCTCTCGTTCTCCACGATGAGCGTGCCGTCCTTCAGCCCCACATCCGCCAAGGCGTTGCCGTCAAAGCCGGCGGCGTCCATGTCCTTCAGCCATTGGGCGAGGAAGGCGAGGTGCAGGGGGTCGATCTCCCCCGCCGCGGCCTGCGGCGCGGGGCCCGCGCCCCCCTGGGCGGGAGAGGCCGGAGCCGGCGCGCCGGCCGGGCCGGGTGCCGGAGCGGGCGCGGCCTGCACCTGCTGCAGCTTGGCGGGCTTGGCCCCGCCGGCCGAGGCCACCGCCACCGCGAGCTGGCCGCTGGCGCCGATGTGGACCGTCATCTCCGCGCCGATGAGATCGATGCGCCGCGCCTTCGGCATGAGCGAAAGCAGCGAGCCCTCCAGCTCCACCTCGGCGCTGGGCGCGCTCGCCAGGAGCGCGCCGTCGGGCGCGAACACGCGGATGTCGTGCACCACCACGGCGGTGTTGCCGTCGCCCACCCGCTCCATGGTGGTGGAGCCGATGGACACCTTGCGGCCCTCACCGATTCGGTCTTCCAGCGCCCGCTCGATGTAGGGGGTGGCGACGTCGGCGGTGACGACGCCGGTGGCGATCAGGGCATAGAGGGTCAGCGCCGCGAGGCCGGCGATGGCGATGACGCCGAGCAGCACGCTCGCGAGCGCGCGCGCGATGCGCCCTTGCGGCACCAGGGCGCCCATGAGGCTGCGAATGCGCGCGTGCCGCGGTCTGCGCCGCTGCGAAGCGAGCGTCGGCCCGAAATCCTCCATGCCCGCGAGGTCCTCCCGCAACCGTCCACGTCATCCGAAGGCGGCGGGCGAGCCCGCCGCGCGACCAATTACACGCCCCGAGATTTCAGCCTAATGTCCATCTTCGGCGTAAAGATGAGGTGGATCGCCCCACGCACACCATACTGCCGGTCCGCCGGGGGGAGTTATCCTCGCCGAAGGCGGCGCACCTGCCGTATGGCGCCGAACACGTCGAAAGGAAGGCGGATGGCCAATTTTCCCGAAGCCGGCTCGAAAGCACCCCCGTTTCACCTCAAGCGGGACGGCGGCGGCGAGGTGAGCCTCGACGATTTCAAGGGGCGCAAGCTCGTCCTCTATTTCTATCCGAAGGCCAGCACCCCCGGCTGCACCAAGGAGGCGATCGCCTTCAACGGGCTGAAGGCCGCCTTCGCCGCCGCCGACACCGACATCCTCGGCGTCTCCGCCGATCCGGTGAAGGCGCAGGACAGCTTCAAGGCCAAGCACGACCTCGCCTTCCCCCTCGGCTCGGACGAGACCCACGGGATGCTGGAGGCCTATGGCGTGTGGGGCGAGAAGAGCATGTACGGGCGCACCTTCATGGGCATTACCCGCGCCACCGTGCTCATCGGCCGCGACGGCGCCATCGCCCACACATGGCCCAAGGTGAAGGTGGACGGCCACGCCGAGGAGGTCCTCAAGGCCGCCCAGGCGCTCGATTGAGCCCCAAGCCCGCCAAAGGCGGGCTCAGGTCGCAGGACCACCCGCCAGAGGCGGGCTCAGGTCGCAGGACCACCCGCCAGAGGCGGGCTCAGGTCGCAGGACCACCCGCCCGAGGCGGGCTCAGGCCGGAGGAGCGTCCGCCGGAGGCGGGCGCATGTCATGGGCGCACGCTGCCCGAGGTGGCACACCCGCGCGCCATGCCCACCCGAGGCGGAACTCGCCGCCAGGGGGGCGCGGCGGCCGGGCTCATCCCGCCGCGACATTCTGCGGCAGCACGAAGGGGCCGGGCGGGGCGACCCCCACCCGCACCCGCACCCCGAACGCCCGGTGGAGCACGTCCTCCGTCACCACCTCGGCCACGCTCCCCTCCGCCACCACGCCGCCGTGGGCCAGCACCACCAGCCGGTCCGCCACCATGGCCGCGAGGTTGAGATCGTGCAGCACCGCCAGCACGCCGCCGCCGGCATCGGCGTGGGCGCGGGCGAGGCGCAGCACGGTGAGCTGGTGGGCGAGGTCGAGGCTCGCCGTGGGCTCGTCGAGGAAGAGATAGGAGGGCCGGCCCTCCTCCCCGCATTCGAGCTGGGCCAGCACGCGGGCGAGCTGCACCCGCTGGCGCTCGCCGCCGGAGAGGCTGTCGTAGCGGCGGCCGGCGAAGCCGGGCAGGTCCACCTGCCGCAGCAGGCGGGCGATTCGCGCCTCGGCTTCCGAGCCGCCGGCCGGCACGCCCATCAGCCCCACCGAGATCACCTCCGCCACCGAGAAGGCGAACGCCACCTCCGCCGCCTGGGGCAGCACCGCCCGGCGCCGCGCCAGGGCCGCGGGCGGCAGGGCGGAAAGGTCCGCCCCATCCAGCAGCACCCGCCCGCCCGAGAGCCGGTGCTCGCCGGAAAGCGCCTTCAGCAGCGTGGACTTGCCGGCCCCGTTGGGGCCCACCAGCACCGTCACCTCGCCCGGCCGCAGGACGAGGCTCACGCCATCCAGCAGAACACGGCCGCCGGCCGCCACGCGCACACCCCTGGCCTCGTAAGCACTCTTGGCCTCGTAACCATTCTCGGCCTCGTAAGCACTCTTGGCTTCGTAAGCATTCTCGGCTTCGGACATGGCCTCACCCCACGAAGGCGCGGCGGCGCAGCAGCAGCCACAGGAAGAAGGGGGCGCCCACCAGCGCCGTGACCACGCCCAGCGGCAGCTCCGCCGGGGCCGCCAGCATGCGGGCGAGGATGTCCGCCGCCAGCAGCACCGCCGCGCCCAGCAGCGCCGAGGCCGGCAGCAGCACTCGGTGACCGGGCCCCAGCGCCAGCCGCGCCAGATGCGGCACCACCAGGCCGATGAAGCCCACCACGCCCGCCGCCGCCACCGAGGCGCCGACCCCCGCCGCGACCCCGATGATGGCGAGCCGCTTCAGCCGCTCCACCGCGATGCCCACATGGAACGCCTCCGCCTCGCCGAGCGCCAAGGCGTCGAGCCCGCGCGCCAGCAGCGGTGCCGCCAGCACCAGCGCGACGATGAAGGGCGCGGCGAGCCCCACCTTGATCCAGGTGGCGCCGCCGAGGCTCCCCATAGTCCAGAACAGGAACTCGCGGGTCTGCTGCTCGGAGGCCATGAACACCATGACGCCGGTGCCCGCGCTCGCGAGCGCGCCGAGGGCGAGGCCGGCGAACAGGAGCGTGGCCACCGAGGTGCGCCCGTCGCTGGTGGCGAGCCGGCCGATGACGAGGGTGGTGACGAGCCCGCCCAGGAAGGCCGCCAGCGGCAGGCCGAGCAATTGCACGGAGGACGGCAGCAGCGTCCCGAGCGCGCCGCCGAACACCACCCAGGCCACCGCCGCCAGCGCCGCGCCCGGCGCCACGCCCACGAGGCCGGGGTCGGCCAGCGCATTGCGGAACACGCCCTGCATCATGGCGCCGGCCACCGCCGTGCCGGCCCCCACCAGCGCGCCGAGCACCGCGCGCGGCAGGCGCACGTCCATCACCACGATACGCTCGCGCAGCAGGCCGGCGCCTGCGGGCGTGCCGGTGGCGGCCTCCCACAGCACGCCCAGCACCCGGCCCGGCGGAATGGAGAAGGGGCCGATGGCCAGCGCCCCGAGGAACGCCGCGAGCGCGAGCCCCGCGAGCAGGGCGAGGCCGGCCACGGCCGGGCGGCGCGCCGGCCGGGCGGCGGCGGAAAGCGGCACGGGCCCGGCGCTCATTCGTCGGGCTCCGCCGCCCAGGGCCGCGCCGGCAGCTCGGGCATGGCCGCGCCGTGGAGCGCCGCCGCCAGATCCCGCGCCGCCTGGGGCGCGCGCGGGCCGAAGCCGAGCAGGTAGGAGCCGGGCAGGCTCACGAACCGCTTGTCCCGCGCCGCCGGCGTGCCGGCGAAGGCGGGCAGCGAAAGCACGCTCTCGGCGTCGAGCACCTGCCCGCCGCCGCGCATCACCACCACCGCGTCGGGATCGGCGGCCATGGCGGCCTCGTCCACCGCCGGCTTGTAGCCCTTGATGGCGGACATGGCATTGGCGATGCCGGCGAGGCGGAACATGGCGTCGGCGCTGGTGTCGGCCCCGCCCACCACGGCGGTGCCGTTGCCGGTGGAGAGCACGAACACCGCGCGCGGATGCGCCTTGAGCGCCGTGACCGCCGCGCCCAGCGCCGCGAAATCCGCCCGCACCGCCGCCGCGAGGGCCTCGCCCTTCGCCGGCTCGCCCACCGCGGCGGCCACGGCCTCGATCTTGCGCGCCACGCCCTCGGCATCATGGGCGTCGGGAATGATGACGACCGGAACCGAGGCATTCTCCAATACATCGAGGGTGGAGCGCGGCCCCGCCCCCTCGATGGCGAGGATGACGCTCGGCCCCACCGAGAGCACGCCTTCCGGCGCCAGGGTGCGGGCATAGCCCACGTTGGGCAGGGCGCGGGCGGCGGCGGGATAGCGGCTGGTCTGGTCCACCGCGATCACTTTGTCGCCGAGGCCGAGCGCGAACAGGATCTCCGTCACCGAGCCGCCGATGGAGACGATGCGCGCGGTGTCCTTCACCTCCACGGAGCGGCCGCGCGCGTCCACCACCGCGCCCGCGACTGCGGGGCCCCAGGCGAAGGGAACGACAAGCAGGGCCAGCGCAAGCAACCGACCCACCACAACGGCCACGCCTGGACGAGAGCGCGCTTTTGAATGATTCAAATCTATTACTTTCGAGTCGATTCGAGCCGATCGACTCTCAAATTTCGATTTATTCAAAATTCAAAACCTCGGCTCTGAGTGACGAACATGTACCATTAAATCTTATTATTTCGCTCATTTGACAAGATACAGATGACTCAGCTTGACGACATTTAGGTATGGAGATAACCGATGCCCTGCAGGCGAGACGGTCCTGCAGCGCGCGAAGTTCTGCCCCCGCGAACGGTAGCCAGCCACGACATGACGCGGAGACGATCATGGTGCGTGGGCCATTGGACCCCCAGCTTTCCCACGGGCTTCGGCCTCTTCTTCTGTGCGGCGCGGCGGCGTGCGCGCTGCTGCTCGGCGGCGGCGCCGCCCTGGCCCAGAGCGCGGGCGCGGCGCAAAGCGCGGCCGCCGCCGGCAGCGACGAGATCGCCCTCGACACCCTCACCGTGGCAGCCACCCGCGGCATCGAGACCACGGCGGTGGATGCGCTGGCCGGCGTCAGCGTCATCACCTCGGACCAGCTCCAGCAGCTCATGCCCTCGACGACGCAGCAGGTGTTCTTCGGCACTCCCGGCACCACGGTGATCCAGAACGGCAACTCCACGCAGGCGTCCATCAACATTCGCGGCATGCAGGACTTCGGCCGCGTCGCCGTCATCCTCGACGGCGCGCGGCAGAACTTCACCCAGCTCGGCCATAACGACGGCGCCGGCTCCTTCTTCCTGGAGCCCGCCCTCTTGAGCACGGTGGACGTGGTGCGCGGCCCGGTGGCCAACATCTACGGCTCGGGCGCCATCGGCGGCGTGGTGAGCTTCCGCACCAAGGACGTGAACGACATCCTGAAGGCCGGCCAGCAGTGGGGGGTTGAGACCTCCGGCGAGTTCGGCTCCAACGGCCCCATGGGCTTCGGCTCGGCGTTCGCCGCCACCCGCCTCGGCCCGAACGCCGACCTGTTCTTCGGCGGCACCCTGCGCGCCCAGTCCGAATATACGGACGGCGACGGCAACGTGGTGCAGGGCACCGGCTACGACACCTGGACCGGCATCGCCAAGCTCACCGTGCGCCCGGCCGAGTTCCACGAGGTGAAGCTCACCGCCCTCAACCTCGACACCACCTACACCACCGGCAACAGCTATCCGCCCACCGGCACCACCCAGTACGGCACGGATACCTCCAACCGCACGGTGGCCGCCACCTACAACTACTCGAACCCGGACAACAACTGGTTCGACTGGCGCTCCAGCGCCTACTGGAACCAGGTGAACCAGGACCAGACCAAGGTGGAAGGCACCTGCTCCACCTCCACCGGCTGCATCGGCGACCCGCGCAGCTTCACCATCGACACCCTGGGCTTCGACGTGAACAACACGTCGCGCTTCAACCTCGCCTCGGTGAAGAACGCCATCACCGTCGGCGGCGACTACTTCCACGACAACGTCAACAACGAAGACAATTTCGGCTTTGGCGCCGGCTACAACCCCTCGGGCGAGCGTTCCGTGGGCGGCGCCTTCGTGCAGTGGCAGGCCGACTGGACCAAGTGGCTGCAGACCATCGCCGCCGTGCGCTACGATTCCTACGAGCTGTCCAGCGACACCACCCCCGGCACCAGCGGCGACCGCTTCTCGCCCAAGATCACGGTGGGCATCTCGCCGTTCGAGTGGATCACCTTCTACGGCACCTACGCGGAAGGCTACCGCGCCCCGGCCGTGACCGAAGCCCTGGTGAACGGCGAGCACCCCACGGTGAGCCCCTATTTCAACTTCGGCTTCCTGCCCAACCCGGACCTGAAGGCCGAGGTGGGCAAGAACAAGGAAATCGGCGTCAACCTCAAGTTCAACGACATCTTCACCAAGGGCGACAAGTTCCGCGCCAAGGCGAACCTCTACCGCAACGACGTCTCGGACTATATCGAGATCGACTACATGACCCGCGCCGTGCCTGAATGCGCACGGGCCGGCTGGATGCTCTGCTACCAGTACCAGAACGTCGCCGAGGCCCAGCTCCAGGGCTTCGAGTTCGAGAGCATGTATGATGCCGGCGTGTGGTTCGTGGGCTTCAACGCCACCGTCTCCTCCGGCGACAACCAGACCACCAACGAGCCGCTGGTCTCGGTGATGCCGAACAACGTGGCCACCACGCTGGGCACCCGCCTGTTCGACAACAAGCTCCTGGCCTCGGTGCGCTGGCAGTGGGTGGCGGCGAAGACCGAGGAAGACCTGCCGCCCGGCAGCGCCGTCGAGCCCACTCCCAGCTTCAACCTCGTGAACGCCTATCTCGCCTACCAGGCGACCGAGTGGGTGACCGCCCAGTTCGCCCTGGAGAACCTGCTCAATGAGCAATACACTATTTACCAGCAGTTCGTGCCCAGCGCCGGCATCACCTTCAAGGCCGGGCTGAAGGTCACCCTCGGCGGTGATGTGATCGCTGCCGCCACCCCCGCGCGGATCGTCAAGTAGCCGGGCGGCCGCGCCCCCTTTCATATGGAGTGATACGCATGTTCATTGCCACCAACCGCTTCAAGGTGAAGCACGGTTCGGAAGCCGCCTTCGAGACCGTCTGGCGCGAGCGCGACACCTACATCTCCGCCGTGCCCGGCTTCGTCGCCTTCGACCTCTGCCGGGGTCCGGAGAAGGAGGATTATACCCTCTACATCTCCCACACCGTGTGGGCCGCCAAGGCCGATTTCGAGGCCTGGACCAAGTCCGAGGCCTTCCGCCTCGCCCACCGCAAGGCCGGCGAGAGCGCCAACACGGTGAACTACATCGGCGGGCCCGAGTTCGAGGGCTTCGAATCCGTGCTCTCCCTCACCCCCGGCGAGAAGGCCGCCTGATTTTTCGATCCTTGATTCCCGTCATTGCCTCCACCCGGCCCGGACCTCCGGCGCCGGGCTTTTTTCGCTCCGCGCGCGCTTCCGTGGTGCCCAGCGGCGCACTACCCTGGCGCTGACGCCCTCCCCGGCCCGTTCCCCTTCGCGGCCGGCCGCCCTTCGGAAACGTGAGACATGAGCGCCTATACCGAGCTTTCCGCCCATTTCGGCCGCGCCTCCGCCTTGTCCAATGCCATCGGCATCCTGCAATGGGACAGCGACGTGATGATGCCGGCGGGCGCCGTCGGCACCCGCGCCGAGAGCCTCGCGCTGCTGCGCGTGCTCCAGCACGGCCTCGTCACCGACCCCAGGGTGGGCGAGTGGCTGGCCGGGGCGGAGGCGGACAACGGCCTCGGCGAATGGGAGCGCGCCAATTTGCGCGAGATCCAGCGGCTGTGGACGATGGAGACCGCCTTGCCCGCCGACCTCGTGGAAGCCTCCTCCAAGGCGGTCTCCGCCTGCGAGATGGCGTGGCGCAAGGCCCGCGCGGAGGCGGACTTCGCGAGCCTCCTGCCCCGTCTCGAAGAGGTGCTGCGGCTCCAGCGCGAGATCGGCGCCGCCAAGGGCGAGAAGCTCGGCCTCTCGCCCTATGACGCCCTGCTGAACGATTACGAGCCCGGCGGGCGCTCCGCGCGCATCGATGCGCTGTTCGACGATCTCGCCGCCTTCCTGCCCGGCTTCACCGCGCGCGTGCTGGAAATCCAGGCCCGCCGCCCGAAGACGCCACTGCCGCAGGGCCCCTTCCCCGTGGAGGCCCAGCGCGCCCTGGGGCTGGAGATGATGAAGGTGGTGGGCTTCGATTTCGAGCGCGGGCGGCTCGATGTCTCCACCCACCCCTTCTGCGGCGGCGCCGACAACGACGTGCGCATCACCACCCGCTACGACGGCGACGATTTCTCGAGCGCCCTCATGGGCGTGCTGCACGAGACCGGGCACGCGCTCTACGAGCAGGGGCGCCCGGCCGCCTTCATGACCCAGCCGGTGGGGCAGGCCCGCGCCATGAGCGTGCACGAGAGCCAGTCGCTGCTGATGGAGATGCAGGCCTGCCGCAGCCGCGAGTTCCTCGCCTTCGCCGCGCCCCGCATGCGCGCCGCCTTCGGCGGCTCCGGCCCCTCCTGGGAGGCGGACGCCCTGTGGCGGCACTACACCACCGTGAAGCCCGGCTTCATCCGCGTGGATGCCGACGAGGTCACCTACCCCGCCCACGTGATCCTGCGCTACCGGCTGGAGAAGGCGCTGATCGCCGGCGACATGGCCCTGAAGGACCTGCCCGGCGCGTGGGCCGAGGGCATGAAGGCACTGCTCGGCGTGGTGCCGCCGGACGACCGGCTCGGCTGCCTGCAGGACATCCACTGGCCGAGCGGCGGCTGGGGCTATTTCCCCACCTATACGCTCGGCGCCATGACCGCCGCCCAGCTTTTCGACGCCGCCTGCCGGGCGGACGCGGACATCCTGCCCGGCATCGCGCGGGGGGATTTCGCGCCGCTGCTCTCCTGGCTGCGGGCCAGTGTGCACGCCCAGGGCTCGCTGCTGGAAACGGACGCGCTCCTCACCCACGCCACCGGCCGCCCCCTCGACGCCGCCGTGTTCAAGGCCCACCTGGAGCGCCGCTACGGCGGCGGGCAGGAGTGATGCCGAAGGTCCGAGGGCTTGCCCCCGGGGCCTTCGGCCAAGCCTGCGCGATGTTCTGGCGAGACTCGCCTGGCTGCGGTCGAAGACCAGAGCCGAAGGCATAGAGCGAACGGCGCGCGGGCACGGAAGGGGCGTGGCTCGCGCGGTGCCCAGGCGAGACCCGGTCGCACGCGGGCCCGTCGGCGATCGACCGAATGTGGCGGGTGCGAGCGAGGCGATGAGGCTCTGCTGACGGCGGACCACGAAATCGCCCGCTACCGTGCGCGAACCACCCTGCTCATACGCAGGCCATCGGCAGGTGGCGGAAGGCGGCGGGCACAAGCGAGGCGATGGCGCTACCGACCTTGCGCGGGAAGCAGCCCGCGCGATGCTCGCGGGAGGCCTGATCGGGCGCGCCCATCGACACGCCGGTGGCGCAAGCGACGCGGCAGACCCGCGAACCTGCGACCATCAGGCAGCGTGGCGGCACCGGGGCGAGCCTCGGCCGCGCCGGGGGCGATCGGCAGATGGCGGGCCGCCCCGCGCCCTTCTCACGGCAAGCCTGGCGGCAAGGCGAGGACGCGCGCGGCTCACGGCAGTGGCGGGCCGTGGGAGCTGTGCGGCCGAGTGGCGCCACGCCTCGGCGGCCCCGGAAAAAATCCAGCGGCGCGGCGCGCCCGGCGGCTCAGCCGGCGGCGGGCGGCGGCGCGTCGGAGAGCAGGCGCTTCAGCCGCGCCTCTTCTTCCGGTGTCAGGTGGGCCTCGCGGGGCGTGGCGGCGGCGCGCCGGCGGCGCAGCGCCACCACCGAGGCCAGCACGCCCAGGCCCAGCACCACCGCCGGGGTCGCCCACAGCAGCGCGTTGCGCCAGGAGAAGCGCGGGCGCAGCAGCACGAACTCGCCATAGCGCGCCACCATGAAGTCGAGCACCTGCCCGTCGCTGTCGCCCGCCTTCAGGCGCTCGCGCACGATGAGGCGCAGGTCTTTCGCGAGCGGCGCGTCGGAATCGTCGATGGACTGGTTCTGGCAGACCATGCAGCGCAGCTCGGCGGAGAGCACGCGGGCCCGGCTCTCCAGGTTGGGATCGCTCAGCACCTCGTCCGGCTGCACGGCGCGGGCCGGCGCCGCCAGCAGCAGCACGGCGAGAAAAGCGAGGGCGAGGCGCTTCATGGCTGTCATCCCCATCCTCATTCCGCCGGCACCGCCGCCGCGCGGCGACGCGAGAGCTTGGGCACGCCGATGCGCAGCCGCCGGTCGAGCAGCGAGAGCGTGCCGCCCAGCGCCATCACCACCGCGCCGAGCCAAATCAGCGTCACGTTCGGCTTGAAGGTGGCGCGCATGGAGATGTGCCCGTCCTGCGTCTCCTCGCCCATGCTCACATAGAGCTGGCTGAAGCCGAAGGTGCGGATGCCGGCCTCGGTGGTGCCCATCTGGCGCGAGGCGAAGATGCGCCGGGAGGCCTCGATGGTGCCCTCAGGTGCGCCGTCGTGGCGGATGGAGAACACCGCCGTGCGGGCGCGGTAATTGGGCCCGGTGCGGTTTTCCATCCGCTCCAGGGTGAGCGCGCGGGCGCCGATGACCACCTGGTCGCCCACCTTCATGGCGGAGATCTTCTCCTGGCTCCAGGAGGCCTCGCACACGATGCCCAGCAGGCAGACGCCGACGCCGAAATGGGCGACGGCGGTGCCATAGGCCGAGCGCGGCACCCCGGCGAGGCGCGCCAGCGCCACCTTCGCCCGCACCCGGCCGAGGCCGGCGCGCTCGGCGATGTCGGTGAGCGCGCCGAGCATGATGAACACCGCGAGCCCCACCGCCAGCGGCGCCAGCACCGGGCCGCCGGTGACCGCCGCCGCCGTCACCACCACCGCCACCACCGCGAGGCCGGCGGCCAGCATCAGCCGCTGGGCGACGCCCAGCAGGTCACCGCGCTTCCACGCCAGCAGCGGGCCGAACGGGACGGCGAAGACGAGCGGCAGCATGAGGCCGCCGAAGGCGAGGTTGAAATAGGGCGGGCCCACGGTGATCTTGGCGCCGGTGAGCGCCTCGAGCCCGAGCGGATAGAGCGTGCCCACCAGCACCGCCGCCGTGGCCGCGGTGAGGAACAGGTTGTTGAGCACCAGCGCCCCCTCGCGCGAGACGGGGGCGAACAGCCCGCCCTGCTTCAGCTCCGAGGCGCGGAACGCGAACAGGGCGAACCCGCCGGCGATGAAGAAGGTGAGGATGCCGAGGATGAACACGCCGCGCGCGGGGTCGGTCGCGAAGGCGTGCACGGAGGTGAGCACCCCCGAGCGCACCAGGAAGGTGCCCACCAGCGAGAGCGAGAAGGCGAGGATGGCGAGCAGGATGGTCCACACCTTCAGCGCGTCGCGCTTCTCCATCACCACCGCCGAGTGCAGCAGCGCGGTGGCCGCGAGCCACGGCATGAGGGAGGCGTTCTCCACCGGATCCCAGAACCACCAGCCGCCCCAGCCCAGCTCGTAATAGGCCCAGTAGGAGCCCATGGCGATGCCGAGGGTGAGGAACACCCAGGCCGCCAGCGTCCACGGCCGCACCCAGCGCGCCCAGGCGGCGTCGATCCGCCCCTCGATCAGCGCCGCGATGGCGAAGGCGAACGACACCGAGAGCCCGACATAGCCGAGGTAGAGCAGCGGCGGATGGATGGCGAGGCCGGGATCCTGGAGGATGGGATTGAGATCGCGCCCCTCCGCCGGCGCCGGAACGAGCCGCAGGAAGGGATTGGAGGTGAAGAGGATGAAGGAGAGGAAGGCGAGCGCGATCAGCCCCTGCACCGCGAGCACGTGGGCCTTCAGCCGATCCGGCAGGTTGCCGCCGAAGGCCGCCACCAGCGCGCCGAACAGGGCCAGCACGAACACCCACAGGAGCATGGAGCCCTCGTGGTTCCCCCAGGTGGAGGTGATCTTGTAGATCAGCGGCATCTGGGAGTGGGAGTTCTCCACCACGTTCACCACCGTGAAGTCGGAGGTGAGGTAGAGCTGGACCAGCGCCGCGAAGGCGAAGGTGACGAAGCCCATGAGCCCGAAGGCGATGGGCGCGGCGGTGCCCATGAGCACCGCGTCCCCCTTGGCCGCGCCCCAGGCCGGCAGCACCACCTGGAGGATGGCGAGGGCGAAGGCCAGCGCCAGCGCGTATTGGCCGAGTTCGGCGATCACGGTGCGTCAGCTCCCGGTGTTGGCGGCGGCGGGACGGGCGGGCACGGGCGCGCCGTTCTCGCCCTCCTTCCACACGCCCTGTTTCTTCAGGGCGTCGGCCACCTCGCGCGGCATGTATTTCTCGTCGTGCTTGGCGAGCACGCTGTCGGCGCGGAAGGTGCCGTCGGGCTGCAGCGCGCCCTCGGCCACCACGCCCTGCCCCTCGCGGAAGAGGTCCGGCAGGATGCCGGAATAGGCCACCTTCACGGTGGCGTTGCCATCGGTGACGGCGAAGGTGGTGAGGGTGCCGGCCTTGGCGACCGAGCCCGTCTCCACCAGCCCGCCGAGGCGCAGGCGCGCGCCCGGCGCCACCTGCTGCTGCGCCACCTCGGTGGGGGTGCGGAAGAACACGATGGTGTCGTTCAGCGCCGACAGGATCAGCCCGGCGGCGAGCGCCAGCACGCCCAGTCCGGCGGCGATGAGCACGAGGCGGCGGCCCTTGCGGGTCATTGTTGGTCCTCCCGAAATATCTTGTGCGCCGGCGCCATGGTCAGCTCCCGAGCCCCAGGTCCTTCTCGGCCGCGTCGATGCGCGCCAGCGCCTCGGCGTTGCCGGCGAAGGCGGCCCGCGCGGAGGCGAGCGCCCCCTTGGCCTTTTCGCCCTCGCCCAGCACCTTGAAGGCGCGCGCGAGGCGCAGCCAGCCGTCGAGATCCTCGGGCGCGGCGGAAAGGCGATCCTGCAGCCTCTGCACCATACCGCGAATCATGGTGCTTCTGTCACCGGCGGACATGGCGGCGGCATTGGCGACGTCGGCGGCCGAGGGGCCGGGCGCCGCCGCAGCCGGCGCCTTCTCCGCACCGCTGCCCTCGCCCGCGGCGCCCTGCACGCGGGCCAGCGCCTTGCGCAGCAGCGGCAGATAAGGCGCGTCCGCGGGCGTGCGGGCGAGCATGGCGCTCCAGATGGCGGCGGCATCGGCGGCGCGGCCGTCCTGCTCGGCGGCGAGGCCCAGGAAATAGCTGGCGCGCGGCTCGTCGGGGTCCAGCTTCACGGCATCCTGGAACGCCCTGAGCGCATCGGCGGTGACGATGCCGTTGGCGGACATCACCAGCACCTCGCCTAGGGCGGAATAGCGCAGCGCCGTCGGCCCCAGCATGCGGATGGCCTGGGCGTGGGCGCGGGCCGCGTCGTCCAGCCGGCCGAGGCGCAGGTAGATGGGGGCGAGCACCTCGTAGCCGGCGCCGTCGTCCGGGTTGCGGGCGAGGTGCTCCTCCACCTTGCGCACCAGGATGGCGACGTCGCCACGATCGGCCGGCGCGGCCAGCCGCTCGGCCAGCGGCGCGCCGGGCAGGCCGGGCGAGCCGAGATAGAGGTAGAGGCCGGCGCCGAGCAGGGGCACCACCAGCAGCGCCATGACAGCGGCGGCGCGGCGGCGGCGGGTGCCGCCCTCCTGCGCCCCGGCCTCGGCGGCGCCGGCGGCATCGGCCGCCAGCATCCGGCGCGCCACCTCGGTGCGGGCGGCCTCCGCCTGCTCGGGCGGCAGGCGGCCGCTCTCGCGGTCGCGGTCGATCTCGGCGAGCTGGTCGCGGTAGACGGCGAGGTCTCCCTCCCGCTCGCCCTTCAGGGCGCGGGCGCGGCTCAGCGGCCACAGCACCGCCAGGGCGGCAATGGCGGTCATGAGCGCGAACAGGGTAAACAGGGGCGCAGACATCATCTCTTAGCCGTTAGCCGCAGTCCCGCCGAAAGCACAAGGCCACATCCCGCCTCAGCGGCGCGGAGCCGCAGGGGCGCCGCGACTTGTGATCGACTCCGCGCGCGTCTTCCGGTAGACGGGACGCAGCCGCGGGAGGCGCTTCCGCCCCGGATCAACCAGCCGACAATCAACCAGCCGACACGGAGATAGGGCCATGGGACTGTTCGATCAGATGGTGGGCGGCGTTCTCAACAACATGCTCGCGAAGGCCGGCGGCACGGAAGGCGTCGGTGGCCTGCTGAGCGCCGCCATGAGCGGGCCCATGGCCCAGGCGCTGCCGGGCATGCTGGACGGCGCCCTCGCCAAGACCTCCTTCGGCAGCATCGACGGCCTGCTGGCCCAGCTCAAGGACGCCGGCCTCGGCGATCAGGTGTCGAGCTGGCTCTCCAGCGGCACCAACCTGCCGGTGAGCTCCGAGCAGCTCCTGTCCGCCCTGGGCGAGACCCAGATTGGCCAGCTCGCCGCCGGCATCGGCCTCACCCCCGACAAGCTCTCCGACCTCCTCGCCCAGTACCTGCCGGGCCTGGTGGACAAGCTGAGCCCCAACGGCGTGCTGGAACTGCCCAAGGCCTGAGGCCGCGCGGGGGCCAGAACCTCTTGGCCATTGCGCCGCGGCCGCGAAATCGCCACCTTCGAGGCGTGGCAGATGATGCGGCCGCGCCCCGTCGGCGCGTCCGCCGCAGAAGGTGAGCCCTGACCCGTGCCCGCGCCTGAGCGTCCCTCCATGAAGACCCGGCTGCGCAACGCGCTGCTGGCGTTCGATGCTTTTCTCGATTCCTCGCTGTTCGGCCTCGGCAGCCGCACCCGGCGGGCGCTTTCCTCCTATGCGGCGTTCACCGAGAACTTCAACATCGGCGGCGTGGCGGGCTTCTTCATCGGGCTGGCGTCGGAGGCCTTCACCCTCGGCACCATCGGGGCGGTGGCGGTGCTGGCCCTCGCCATTCCCGCCTTCCACGAGACCTCCGACGACTGGCTGAAGCGCACCGAGCTCGCCGTCACCTTCCTCGACCGCTACGGCAACATCATCGGCGAGCGCGGCGTGCGGCAGAACGATACCGTGCCGCTGGAAGACTTCCCCGATCATCTCATCAAGGCCACCCTCGCCACCGAGGACCGGCGCTTCTACGAGCATTGGGGCATCGACATCTCCGGCACCTTCCGCGCCGTGGTCACCAACGCGCGGGCGGGCGGCGTGCGGCAGGGCGGCTCCTCCCTGTCCCAGCAGCTCGCCAAGAACCTCTTCCTGAACAACGAGCGCACCCTCGAGCGCAAGATCAAGGAAGCGTTCCTCGCCATCTGGCTGGAAGCGCGGCTCACCAAGAGCCAGATCCTGAAGCTCTATCTCGACCGCGCCTATCTCGGCGGCGGCGCCTATGGCGTGGACGCGGCGGCGCGCTATTATTTCGGCAAGTCGGTGCGCGAGGTGAACCTCGCGGAAGCGGCGATGATGGCGGGCCTGTTCAAGGCCCCCTCCAAATACGCGCCGCACGTGAACCTGCCCGCCGCCCGCGCCCGCGCCTCCACCGTGCTGGACAATCTCGTGGATGCCGGCTTCATGACCGAGGGCCAGGTGTTCGGCGCCCGCCGCAACCCGGCCACCCCCGTGGACCGCCGCGACGAGGCGGTGCCGGACTATTATCTCGACTACGCCTTCGCCGAGGTGAAGAAGCTGGTGGACCAGCTTCCCGCCTCCGTCACCGAGCGCATCTTCGTGGTGCGCACCGGGCTCGACCCCAATATCCAGAAGGTTTCGGAAGCCGCCATCGACCAGTCGCTGCGCGAGTTCGGGCGGGACTACAAGGTCACCCAGGGCGGCACCGTGGTGATGGAGCCCAACGGCACCCTGCGCGCCATGGTGGGCGGGCGCGACTATGGCGAGAGCCAGTTCAACCGCGCCACCGACGCCCTGCGCCAGCCCGGCTCCTCCTTCAAGCCGTTCGTCTACACCGTGGCGCTCATGAACGGCTTCAAGCCCTCGACCATCGTGCAGGACGCGCCCATCTGCCTCGGCAACTGGTGCCCGCAGAACTACGGGCGCTCCTACATGGGCTCCATCACGCTGCAGACCGCCCTGCAGCACTCGCTGAACACGGTGGCGGTGCGCCTCGCCGAGAAGTTCGGGCGCAAGAAGATCGTGGACCTCGCCCACCAGATGGGCATCCGCACGCCGCTGCCCATCTCCGCGCCGCTGCCGCTCGGCGCCGCCGAGGTGACGCTGGTGGACATGACCACCGCCTATTCCGTGTTCGCCAACGGCGGGCGCAGCGTCTACCCCCACGCCGTGGTGGAGATGCGGATCGGCAATGGCGACGTGGTGTGGCGCTTCGACCGCGACGCGCCCGCCCCGGTGCAGATCATCCCCACCCAGCAGCTCAACGACATCAACACCATGCTCAACAACGTGGTGGAGAACGGCACCGGCCGCCGGGCCCGCCTCGTGAATTCCAAGGTGGCGGGCAAGACCGGCACCACCAACGCCTATCGCGACGCCTGGTTCATGGGCTTCACCGGGAATTACGTGGCGGGCGTGTGGTTCGGCAACGACGACTACGCCTCCATGAACAAGATGACGGGCGGCGCGCTGCCGGCCATGACCTGGCAGAAGATCATGGCCTATGCCCACCAGGGCATCGACATCAAGCCGATCCCCGGCGTCACCTCGCCCATCCCGAAGCTGGACGAGGCGCCGGTGCCCATCGAGGTGCCGGGGCTCGCCGATTCCCAAAGGCCCGTGACGCTCTCGCCCAAGTCCGCGGACCAGCTCGCGGCCCTGGAGCGGCTGCTGAAGGATGCCGAGAACGCGGCCGGGGTGCCCGCCGCCGCCCCACCCGCCGGCCGGCTGCCCCCGCCGGTGGCGCCGCTGCCGCCCACGAAGCCGCTGCGCACCGGCGAGGCCGGAACCGCGCCGCGCGGCTAGCGCATTTCAGGCGAAGCGGATGCCGGCTCGCCTGAAGCACATGCGTGGGTTCAAGAAGCCGGGGCGATGGCCGCGAGCCGGTGCGCGCGGAACAGGCTCGGCGGACATCGGCGCGTCGCACACGCTCCCACGCCAAAGGCCCGGAGGGCTCGGTTCCTGGGCCGTGCCCCCGCCCGCGCCGCGCATGAACGAAACCCGCCCGGCCCCGTCCTTCGGCCGGTGTCGCAAGCGTCCGTGTATCGCGCCCCCGCGCAAGACCACCGCTCCCTCCGGGCTTGCGCCGGTGCCGTGGCGGGAACCTCCCGGCCTCAGCCACCCCGGCCCCTCTCCCGCCACGCCTTCGGCGAGACGCCGAAGGCGCGCTTGAAGGCGGTGGAGAAGTTGGCGGCCGAGCCGTAGCCCGCCACGAACGCCGCCTGCGCCACCGTGAGGCCCTCGGCCGCGAGCCCATCCCGCGCCAGCTCCAGCTTGCGGCGGCGCACATAGTCGAACACCGTGGTGCCGAAGGCGCCGCGGAAGGCGCGCTGGAGCGAATTGACGCTCATGCCCGCCTCACGGGCGATCTCCTCCAGGCTCAGCTCGCGCCGCAGGTGCGCCTCGATGAAATCGTGCACGCTCCACATCCGCTCGCGCTCGCGCGGGCGCAGGGCCGCGATCGCCTCGCCCTCGGCGCCGGTGTCGAGCAGGCCGAGCGCGCCCACCACCAGCTCCAAGGCCCGGCTTTCGGCGTAGAGGCCCGCCAGCAGCGGCCCGTAGCCGGGCGGCGCGAGGATCTGCCCCGCCAGCGCCGCCATGTGGGCGGAGGGACGCCAGCGCGCGTTGGCGCCGTGGTCGCGGCAGAAGGCGAGCACCGCCTGGTGCCGCGCATCGTCGTGGTGCTCGCGCTCCAGCCAGCCTTCGGGCAGGAAGATGTTGACCTTGCGCACCCGCGTGCCGCGCCGGCCATGGCGCTCGAAGAGGTCGGGCTCGGCCCGCGCCATCAGCGCCCCCTGCGCCCCATCGGCGGCGCCGACGTGCAGCGGGCGGCCGCCCAGGGAGATGTCCGCCTCCCCCTCCAGGAACAGGGAGATGGTGAGCCCCGCCCCGTGCACCACGCGGGTGGTGGTGTCGTGCAGGTCGGCGGCGTCGGTGGCGTGCAGCACCATGCCGCTGCGCAGCGGGCTGAGCAGGTAGCGCCCGCGCAGCAGCGCGCCGTCGGCCCCGAGCCTCGGGGTGACGAGATGGAAGTCGCGCCCCGCCACATGCGAAAGGGCGGCGATGTCGCGGGAGCGCACCAGCGCGCCGCGCGCGGGCGGCCGCTGCGGCGTCTCCGTCTCTTCCGGCGGAGGCTTGGGCGCATCGGAACGGGTCATGCCCCGCATGAACGCGGCGCGGGAGGGGGGCTGTCAAGCATCGGGCGATGAATTGAATTTAGTATTGTTCCAGATTGCTGTTTGAATGCCCGCCTTGAGCGCGAAACCGGCCTCTCGAAACGCTCAAATTTCAAACAACCGGGTCTTTCGCAAACGAATTATACGATCACGCAAAGCCATTCCTTCTGGAGATGGGCTGAAGGCGTCAGCTACAACAGGACCACCAGCCGGGGCCAGCCATGCAAGTCAGCGCCACGCCCGGCGCAACTTGGGCGATATTCGCCACCAGCGGGGATCTTCATGACCGGACCGAAGCGCGCGCCCGCAGAGCGCAGCCGCATGCGCCTTCTGCTTTCAGGCACCCTCCTGTCCGGCGCCGCCGCGGCCCTTCTCGCCACGATGCCCGCGGCCCGCGCCCAGCAGGCCGCCGCGCAGCCCGCCCAGGGCGACATCGCCCTCGAAACCGTGCAGGTGCAGGCGGAGAAGAAGCTCCAGCAGGAGGTGTTCACCGAGGGGCTCGACACCTACAGCGCCAACATCACCACCATCGGCGTCGGCACCCCCACCAGCGTGCGGGAGATCCCCCAGTCCATCTCCACTGTCACCAGCCAGCGCATGGACGACCAGAACTTCACCCAGCTCGAGGACGCCATGCGCCGCACCACCGGCATGGTCATCCTCGCCAACGACCAGGGCCGCTCCTCCATCTTCTCGCGCGGGTTCGAGATCGACACCCTCCTGGTGAACAACCTGCCGGCGCCGCTCTCCTCCATCCTCGGCACCCAGCCCGACCTCTTCATCTTCGACCGCCTCGACGTGCTGAAGGGCCCCGCCGGCCTGTTCTACGGCGGCTCGGCCGGCAACAACGCGGGACCCGCCGGCATCATCAACGGCACACTGAAGCCCGCCCTCGCCAAGCCCTTCCTCAATTCCGAGCTGAGCTACGGCTCCTGGGACTTCCTGCGCGCCGAGGTGGACGCCGGCGGCAAGCTGAACGAGGCCGGCACCGTGCGCGCCCGCATCGGCGGCGCCTTCCAGAACCGCGACTCGTTCGTGGACCTCAACGAGAACCAGGTGTGGGTGGGCTACGGCACCCTCGCCTTCGACATCACCGAGAACACCAGCCTCTCTCTCTATGCCTGGCACCAGGAGCGCGACATCACGCCCTTCAACGGGCTGCCGGCCATCAACCTCGGCAACGGCACCGGCGAATTGCTCGATGTCGCCCGCTCCACCTTCGTCGGCGCCGGGTGGAACCGCTTCGACAACGAGAGCACCGACTATCTCGTGGAGCTGAAGCACGACCTCGACAACGGCGGCGAGGCCAAGGCGTCGCTGCGCTACACCGATCGCGACATCGACTACAAATACGCCTACGCCCGCACCGCCATGAGCACCAGGGCCGCGACCTTCGGCGACGTGGGCATGCAGTACACCGCCGCCCAGGTGACCCAGAGCGCCCTTTCCGGCGACGTCCACGTGGCCACGCCCTTCACCCTGTTCGGCCAGGAGCACCAGCTCACCGCGGGCGCGGACTTCCAGCTCATGGACCAGACCCAGTGGTCGCCCACCGCCACCACCCTGCCCGGCACCTACAACGTCTACCGGCCGACCCCCTGGACGGTGGCCGAGCCGGTCACCAATTACAACCGCGAGAGCACCACCGACCCCGACCAGTGGGGCCTCTACGGCCAGGCGCGCATCAATCCCATCGACCAGCTCCACGTGCTGCTGGGCGGCCGCTTCGCCTGGTATGACGCGACCTCCACCGTCAACACCCTCACCGGCACCAGGCTCACCACCACCAGCTCCGACGTGGACGTGGCCGGCGAGTTCCTGCCCTACGCGGGCCTCGTCATCGACATGACGAAGGAAATCTCCCTCTACGGCAGCTACGCCACCACCTTCGTGCCCCAGACCGAGCTGAACGCCGCCGGCGACGTGCTCCAGCCCCGCCAGGGCTACCAGTACGAGGGGGGCGTGAAGGGTTCCTTCCTGGACGGGGCGCTCAACGCCTCGCTGGCCATGTTCCTCATCCGCGACGACAATCGCGCCCTCGCCACCAATGTGGCCAACGTGTACGTGGCCTCGGGCGAGGTGCAGGTTTCCGGCTGGGAAGCGGAGGTGAGCGGGCGCCTCGCCCCCGGATGGGACATCTACGCCGGCTACACCTACACTGAGACCGAATACCTCACCGCCACGCCGGCGCAGCTCCAGGCGGGCTTCAGCACCTACACGCCGCGCAACAACTACAACCTATGGACCAAGTACGAGTTTCAGGAGGGCGCGCTGCGCGGCTTCCATGTGGCGGGCGGCGTCAAGATCCTCTCCAGCTTCTACACCATCTCCAACAACGTGAAGCTCACCGAGGACGGATACACGGTGGTGGACGTGCAGGCCGGATACAAATTCAACGACAACTGGAAGGCCACCTTCACCGTCACGAACCTGCTCGACGAGGTCTACTACCAGCGCGTCGGCTCGGTCGCTTTGTTCAACTTCTACGGCGAGCCGCGCGGCTACTGGCTGAAGGTGAGCGCGACCTACTGATGATGAAGCGCTTCCTTCCCCTGCGGCGTGCCGGCGCCCTCCTCCTCGCCCTCGCGGCGGGGCTCGGCGGGGCACGCGCCCCGGCCGCCGCCCCCCTCACCCTGCCGGGCGCCGAGGAGCGCACGGTGGTCTCGAAGGCGGGCCTCGCCTACCGCATCTTCATCGCCCTGCCCCGGGAGCCGCCGCCGCCCTCGGGCTATCCCGTGCTCTACGTGCTCGACGGCAATGCGGTCGCCGGCACCCTCTCCGATTATGCGCGCACCCAGGCCCGCAGCCAGGGCGGGCTCATCCAGCCGGCGGTGCTGGTGGCGGTGGGCTATCCCGGGGACGCGCCCCACAACATGCCCCGCCGGGCGCGGGACCTCACCCCCGCGCCGGCCACGGCCGGCGGCTCCGGCACCTACCTGAAGCCGGAGGACACGGGCTTCGCGGATGCCTTTCTCGCCTTCCTGGTGGACGAGCTGAGACCCGCCATCGCCGCCGATTTCCCCACCGATCCCGCGCGCCAGGGGCTGATGGGCCATTCCTTCGGCGGGCTGTTCACGCTGCATGCGCTGTTCACCCGGCCGGCGGCCTTCTCCACCTACGTCGCCGCCAGCCCCTCCCTCTGGTGGGCCGACGGGGCGATCCTGAAGGAGGAGGACGCCTTCGCCGCCCACCCGCCGCAGGGCCGCCGGCGCCTGCTCGTCACCGTGGGCGGCCAGGAGCAGCAGCTTCACCCCGGCCTCGCCGGCCAGCCCCAGGCCGAGGCTGTCGCCCGGCGCCTCGCCGAGCGGCGAATGGTGGACTCCGCGCGAGAGCTCTCCGAGCGCCTCGCCGCCCTGCCGGGCACGCCGGTGGCGGTGCGCTTCGAGGTTTTCCCCGGCCAGACCCACGCCTCCGCCGCGCCCCATGCGCTGCTGGCGGGGCTTGAGTTCTTCCTGGGGCCGCAGGCGGCACCGGAGCGCGCGGATGGCGCCGGCGACAGGGCGGGAACGCCATGACCGCCGCGCTTGCCCGGCGCTACCACGGCATAAGGGTGCTGGAGGTGCTGCGCGTGGAGGAGGTGAGCGCGCGCATGCGGCGGATCGTGCTCGGCGGGCCGGAGATCGAAGGCTTCGGCAGGGGGCCGAACATCAAGCTGCTGATCCCGCCCGAGGGCGTTTCGCAGCCGCAATGGCCGATCGCGGGGCCGGACGGGGCGCCGCTGTGGCCACCGCCGGAGCTGCGGCCGGTGCCGCGCACCTACTCCGTCCGCCGCTTCGATCCCGCACGCGGGGAGCTCTGGGTGGATTTCGTGCGGCATGGCCATGAGGGGCCGGCGGCGCGCTTCGTGCGCCGGGCGCGGCCGGGCGACGTGATCGGCGTCGGCGGTCCGGGCGGGCGGGCGCTGCCGGACGCGGAAACGGTGCTGCTGGCGGGCGACCTCAGCGGCCTTCCCTCCATCGCCGCCATCCTGGAGCGCCTGCCGCGCACGACGCGTGGCCACGCCGTCCTGGAAGTGGCGGACGCGGGCGACGAATTGGACCTCGCGGCCCCGCCGGGCGTGCGCCTCGTCTATCTCCATCGCGGAAGCGCGGCCGCCGGCACCACCCGCCTGCTGGAGGAGGCGGTGCGCGCCGCAAGCCTCCCCGCGCGCGGGTTCGCCGCCTGGGTGGCCGCCGAATCGTCCGCCGCGCGCGCCCTGCGCGCCCACCTGCGGGACGAGCGGGGCCTCGGCGTCCGCGCCCTGGTGGCGGTGGGCTACTGGAAGCGGGGCATGAGCGAGGGCGCCTACCACGACGCCCACGACCATGACCGGGACGCCGACTACCACCGCGCCGCGCGACAGGAACAGGAGGAGCGGAAAGCCCCCTCCTGAAGGCGGGAGCGGCTGGCCCGCCCTTTTTCCGCGCCCGTGCGCCGATGGCGCGAACGGCCGTTGCGACGAAGGCCCGTGAGCATGTCGCGCCTGGACCCTCGGCCGCGCCCGCGCGGCGCTCGACCGGGATCGCACCTGCTTGCCGAAGACCGGGGCCGACGGGATCAGACCCGCTGCGCCACCATGAAATAGTTCACGTCGAGATCGCTGGAGAGCTTGAACTCGCGCGTGAGCGGATTGTAGACGAGCCCCGCCTTCTCGCTGGGCGCATAGCCGGCGGCGGCCAGCGTCGCCTCCAGTTCGTCGGGAGTGATGAACTTGTCCCAGCGGTGGGTGCCCGGCGGCAGCCAGCGCAGCACATATTCCGCCCCCACGATGGCGAGCGCGAAGCTCTTGGCCGTGCGGTTCAGGGTGGAGAGCACGAGCACGCCCCCCTCCTCCACCAGTTGACCGGCGGTGCGCACGAACAGGCCCACGTCGGCCACGTGCTCCACCACCTCCAGCGCCACCACCGCATTGAAGCGAGAACCGCGCGCGGCCAGCTCCTCGGCGGTGGAGGGCAGGTACTCGATATCGAGCCCCGCCGCGCGCCCATGGGCGCGGGCCACCTCGATGTTGCCGGGGGCGGGATCGATGCCCGTCACCTGCGCCCCCATGCGGGCCAGGGGCTCGCTGAGCAGCCCGCCGCCGCAGCCGATATCGAGCACGCGCAGGCCGTGGAGCGGGCGCAGCGCCTTCTCGTCGCGCGAGAAATGGCGCACCAGAGCGGAGCGCAGGAAGGAGAGCCGCGCCGGATTCATGGCGTGGAGCGGGGCCATCTTGCCCTTCTCGTTCCACCACTCGGCGCCGAGCGCCTCGAAGCGGGCGACCTCCTCCGGATCGACCGTGGCGTGGGTGAGCGGCATGTTCGGCCTCCTTCTCGCCATCGGGCGGTGGAACGCTCCCGCCGGCAGCCTCAGGTGAGCTTTACGCAGCCCGCCGGCCGGCCACAAGGCCGGGCGAACGAAACGCGACGCGGCGCCGTGCCGCGATTCGCGCACCCTTTGTCGCCGTTTCGTTCCCCGAAAGGCCATCCACACCTTTCGTCCTCGCCCCGGCGACCCGATATGGTACACAAGCCCCCACACGAGAGCCGACGACACCGATGGACGACATCACCCAATGGGCCGTACTGCCGCGCATGGTGAGGGCGCGGGGGGTGAGCGCGGTTCTCGGCCCCACCAACACCGGCAAGACCCATCTCGCTATCGAGCGCATGCTCGGCCACGAGAGCGGCATCATCGGCCTGCCGCTGCGCCTGCTGGCGCGCGAGGTATACCAGCGCGTCGTCGAGAAGGTGGGCGCCAGCAACGTGGCCCTCATCACCGGCGAGGAAAAGATCAAGCCCAAGGGATCGCGCCGCTCGCCGCCGCGCTACTGGGTCTCCACCGTGGAGGCCATGCCGCGCGACCTCGACGTCGCCTTCGTGGCCATCGACGAGATCCAGGTCGCCACCGACCTCGACCGCGGCCACGTCTTCACCGATCGCCTGCTGAACCGGCGCGGCCGCCACGAGACGCTGCTGCTCGGCTCCGCCACCATGCGCCCGCTCATCGAGAAGCTGCTGCCGGGCGTGAACGTGATGATGCGGCCGCGCCTGTCCACCCTCACCTTCGCGGGCGAGCGGAAGATCTCGCGCCTGCCGCGCCGCTCGGCCATCGTCGCCTTCTCGGCGGAGGAGGTCTACGCCATCGCCGAGTTCATCCGCCGCCATCGCGGCGGGGCGGCGGTGGTGATGGGGGCGCTCTCGCCGCGCACCCGCAATGCCCAGGTCGAGCTCTACCAGTCCGGCGACGTGGACTATCTGGTGGCCACGGACGCCATCGGCATGGGCCTCAATCTCGACGTGGACCACGTGGCCTTCGCCTCGGACCGCAAGTTCGACGGCTGGCAGTTCCGCCGCCTCAACCCCTCGGAGATGGCCCAGATCGCGGGGCGCGCCGGCCGCGCCCTGCGCGATGGCTCGTTCGGCACCACCGGCCGCTGCCCCCCGTTCGAGGAGGAACTGGTCGAGCAGTTGGAGGAGCACGCATTCGACACCGCGAAGGTGTTGCAATGGCGCAACTCCCTGCCCGACTTCTCCTCCATCCGCTCGCTCCTGGCCTCTTTGTCGCAGCCCCCGCGCGAGGAGGGGCTGACCCGCGCGCCCACCGCCGACGACGTCGCCGTGCTCGAAATCATGAGCCGGGACATGGAGGTGGCGGCGCGCGTGACCTCTCCGCAGCAGGTGGAACGGCTGTGGGAAGTGTGTCAGGTTCCCGACTATCGCAAGGTGTCTCCGGGGGCCCATGCCGAGCTGGTCGCCACCCTCTTCGGGCATGTGGAAGGGGGTGGTTTCATCCCCGATGACTGGTTTCGGCGTCAAATCGCCTTGACCGATCGCGCAGAAGGCGACATCGACACGTTGTCGAGCCGGATCGCGCAGGTGAGGACTCTCACCTTCGTTGCCAACCGGCCCGACTGGCTCAAGGATCCGGAGCACTGGCAAGGCGTCACGAGAGGGGTCGAAGACAAGCTTTCCGACGCGCTGCACGAAAGGCTGGCTCAGCGTTTCGTGGATCGGCGGACCAGCGTGCTCATGCGGCGCCTGCGAGAGAAAAAGATGCTCGAAACTGAAATCAGCAAGACCGGCGACGTCACCGTCGAAGGACACGTGATCGGCCACCTCCACGGCTTCCAGTTCCAGGCGGAGCCCACCGCCGGCGGGGAAGAGGCCAAGGCGCTGCGCACCGCCGCACAGCAGGCGCTGGCCGGCGAAATCGAGGCGCGCGCGGCGCGGCTCGCCCAGGCGGTGGACGAGGCCTTCGTTCTCACCAACGACGGCACCATCCGCTGGACCGGCGAAGCGGTGGCCAAGCTCATTCCCGGCGACGAGGTGCTGAAGCCCCGCTTCAAGATCATCGCCGACGAGCACCTGACCGGCCCCGCCCGCGACCAGGTGGACGCCCGCCTCGCGCTCTGGGTTTCGGCCCATGTGGACAAGCTGCTCGGCGCGCTCCTGAAGCTCCAGGCGGCCGAGGACATCACCGGCATCGCCCGTGGCATCGCCTTCCAGATCGTCGAATCACTCGGCGTGCTGGAGCGCGCCCGCGTGGCCGAGGACATGAAGAGCCTCGACCAGACCGCCCGCGCCACCCTGCGCGGCTACGGCGTGCGATTCGGCGCCCACCACATCTACCTGCCGGCCCTGCTGAAGCCCGCGCCCCGCGCCCTGGCGCTGGAGCTCTACGCGCTCAAGCACGGCGGCCTCGCCCAGAAGGGCCTCGACGAATTGCCGCACCTTGCGGCCTCGGGGCGCACCTCCATCCCCGTGGATCACGAGATCCAGAAGGGGCTCTACCGCGCCGTGGGCTTCCGCGTGTGCGGCGAGCGCGCCGTGCGCGTGGACATCCTGGAGCGCCTCGCCGACCTCATCCGCCCGGCGCTGGACTGGCGCCCCGCCTCGCCCGGGCCCAAGCCCGCCGGCGCCGTGGACGGGCGCGGCTTCACCGTCACCGTGGGCATGACCTCGCTCGCCGGCTGCTCGGGAGAGGATTTCTCCTCCATCCTGAAGTCGCTCGGCTACCGCATGGAGCGCCGCGCGGCCCCGCCGCCGGAAGAGGCCGCCCCGGCGGACGCCGCTCCCGTGGAGCTGCCGCCCGCGCCCGAAGGCGCCATCGAGGCGGACCTGCTGTTCGACGCTCCGGCCGCCCCGGCGGCTGACGAAGAGATCGTGGCGGCCGAGGTCGCGGCCCTCGACGACGGCGCGCCGGAGGCGGCCGAAGCCGTGGCCGCGCAGGCGGTCGTGGTGGACACCGTCGCCCTGGACGCCGCGCCGACCGACGAGGCGGTGGAGGCGGAGGTCGCCGTCGAGGCCCTGGAGGCCAGCGGCGATCCCACCGCCGCCGAAACCGCGGCCGAGGTGGAGGCGCCCGCCGCCCCCGGCGGTGCCGAGGCCGTGGAGGGCGCGCCCGCCGAACCCGAGATGATCGAGGTGTGGCGTCCCGGCCGCCCGCCGGGCGCGCCGCGCCGCGAGCGCCACCAGCGTGAAGGCCAGCGCGACGGCCAGCGTTTCGGCGGCAAGGACGGCGAGCGCAAGGACGGCCACCGCCGCGGCGAGCGCCGCGAAAGCGGCCCCGGCCAGCGCCGGTTCGACCGCCCCGCCGAATCGCCGTCCGCGGAGGCCGCAAGCGGCGATGCCGAGCGCGCGCCGCGTCCGCCCCGGTCCGATCGCCCGCAGCGTGGCCCGCGCGACGAGAATCGCGCGCCACGCACGGAGCATCGTCCCGCCCACCAGGACCGCCGCCGCGACAAGCCGGTGGACCCGGACAGCCCGTTCGCCGCCCTGGCCGCCCTCAAGGCGCGCCTGGAGGCGGACAAGAAGGGCGGCTGACGCCGCAGGCCAGAGGGAGCATCGGCGCGCGTGAGGAAGACGCGGTCACGGCAGGTTCCCGAAGGGGCGCGCGGCGATGCCGCCCGCGCGCCCGGCGGGGACATGGACGCGGACGCGGCGGACGACGCGCCGGGACGCCAGCGGCTCGACCGCTGGATCTGGCACGCGCGGGTGGTGCGCACCCGCGCGGATGCCGCCGAGCTGATCCGCTCCGGTCATGTGCGGCTCGATGGCACGCGGGTGACCGCCCCCGCCCAGGCGGTGCGGGCCGGGCAGGTGCTGACCATCGCGCTCGACGCCCGTGTCAGGGTTCTGCGGGTCCTGAGCTTTTCGGAACGGCGCGGAGATGCTACATCAGCTTCCGCGCTTTTCGATGAAATCACAGAGAATTAAAGCGCAATACAGCGACGCGGCACGCACGCGCTTGCGCGCCCTCACCGGGTACGCTACGCGAGGCCGCGAAAGGGACCTGCCATGGCTTACGTCGTCACCGAGAACTGCATCCGCTGCAAGTATACGGATTGTGTCGCCGTGTGCCCCGTGGACTGCTTCTACGAGGGCGCGAACATGCTCGTCATTCACCCGGACGAGTGCATCGACTGCGGTGTGTGCGAGCCGGAATGCCCGGCCGAGGCCATCAAGCCGGATTCGGAGCCGGGCCTGGAGAAGTGGGCGGCCCTGAACGCCGAATACGCCCAGGCGTGGCCGAACATTACCATCAAGCGCGACGCTTTGCCCGACGCGAAGGAATGGGACGGCAAGCCCGGCAAGGAGCCCATGTTCTCCCCCGAGCCCGGCACCGGCGACTGAGGCCTCCCCCACCGCCCGCCCCGGCCGGCGCCTGAACGTCGACACCCACGCGGCTTTGACGACGCGCGAAACGCCTTGCCGAGAAGACCCGAGGCGCCGGGACGCACGCGCTTGAGCGGATCGGATAGCCGGGACGCGGGACGCCCGTCGGCGGCGGCGGCGTTTGCACGCCTGTCCCCAATCCACACGCAGCCTCCCCTGATGGACGAAGCTCCGCTCACAGTCCCGCAGGCAGGCACTTCCCGACGGAAACGGCAAGGCCGGCCCCGAAAGCAGGCGCGACCCACCCCCGCGCGAGTGGCCGCTCCCACCGGCCCCTCGCCCGCATCAACGACGCCATGCTTCCATCCACGTCCCCGCACGGGGGGCGACGTTCTCGCCCTGTGCCCACACGGCGTCCTGGGGCACGATGTTTCGATCCACGCCCCCGCACGGGGAGCGACCGGTAGTCATATTGGGTTCGCGGGGCGAGCGCTGCGTTTCGATCCACGCCCCCGCACGGGGGGCGACGTTTTGGACAGTGGGCGACATATCGGCGGAATAACTGTTTCGATCCACGCCCCCGCACGGGGGGCGACGCCCGGTTCGCGGGCAAGATGCTCAAGCTCCCGCAGTTTCGATCCACGCCCCCGCACGGGGGGCGACGCCCACGCGCCGCGCCATCTGGTTGCGCTCGCGAAAGCGTTTCGATCCACGCCCCCGCACGGGGGGCGACGCCGGGCAGCGAATATGGGCCGTTCACGGGCAACATGTTTCGATCCACGCCCCCGCACGGGGGGCGACTCGAAATCCAAAATGGCAATGCGCGAGCGTGCGCGAGTTTCGATCCACGCCCCCGCACGGGGGGCGACGCCGCGACCGTGAAGATGGAGAGCAGCATATCGATGTTTCGATCCACGCCCCCGCACGGGGGGCGACGGCTCAACAGCATCAAGATTGATTGCACCGCTCCCGTTTCGATCCACGCCCCCGCACGGGGGGCGACCACGCGCCGCGCCATCTGGTTGCGCTCGCGAAAGCGTTTCGATCCACGCCCCCGCACGGGGGGCGACGCGCCACCGCCCCGTACAACACCGGAGTGATCGCGGTTTCGATCCACGCCCCCGCACGGGGGGCGACTCATTCCGTCCCCGGCCGCCTCCGTGGCCGGGAAGGTTTCGATCCACGCCCCCGCACGGGGGGCGACGAGGTGGACGCGGCGGCGGATCTCGACGTGCGGCTGTTTCGATCCACGCCCCCGCACGGGGGGCGACCGCCCTCGGCCCCGGCGGCACTTTCTCAAGGCGGAGTTTCGATCCACGCCCCCGCACGGGGGGCGACTGGAGACCGTGATGTCCGCTCAAGCCTATGCCGATGTTTCGATCCACGCCCCCGCACGGGGGGCGACGTCTTCGTAGCTTCCGCCGTTGGGGAAACTCTTCCGGTTTCGATCCACGCCCCCGCACGGGGGGCGACCCTTCACGCCCTCGGGGGACAGGAGGTGGAGGGTGTTTCGATCCACGCCCCCGCACGGGGGGCGACGGCTTTGCCATAAGGCATTCGTGGGGAAAGGGGAATCGTGCGCTCAGCGCGAACCGGGGTGGCGAAGGGGGAGGAGGGGCGGCGGCGCGGGGCGCTGCGGAGCCGGCATCATGGGAAATCAAAGGCTTGGCGCTGGTGCGAACCGCAGGGAAAAACCACGTCTGCTTGCGGTTCGCGCGGAGCCGGGCGCGGCGGGCCCGCATAGGCGCGCCGCCCGCCCTGGCGCTTTCGACTCCCGGTGGGGTCGCCGCCAGCGCTGCCCCCGGCGCGCGTGGCGCGCGCCTCAGGGCAGTTGCTTGAGCTGCTCGTATTGCGAGAGCACCACCTGCCCTCCGGCATCGAGCCATGCGCGGCCGTAGGGCGCGCGCACCAGGGCGGCCAGCGGCTGGTAGATGGTTCCGCCGAGCGGCGGCTGGGCGCCGGGCTTCATGCACGGCACATCGAGCCTGAGGACCATGCCGGGCCGCAGGGGGCCGCGCTCCACCTTCCGCACCACGCCGCTCACGCGGCAGGCGCCGTAGCCGCCGGCGGGGGTGGTCACCGTCCTCACCCGCAGTACGACGACGGAGGCGGCATCGCGCCGGGCGTTCTCATAGACATAGGGCGGCATGAGCGCCGCCGCCGGCCCGGCACCGAGCGCAAGCCACGCCGCCACCCCCGCGGCCGCCATCCGCGCGGCCCCCTGTGCAATTCCCCGTGCCATGCCCGTGCCCCTTGCGTTGGCCGTTTATCGGCGCGCGGTTTCGCACTATATAGCCGCAATGCTCGAGACCCCAGACCACGGCGCGGCGCACGCGGGCGCGAAGCCAGGCGCCCTGCCCGATTATGCCCGCAGGCGCACCTTCGCCATCATCTCCCATCCGGACGCGGGCAAGACCACGCTGACGGAGAAGCTGCTGCTCGCCTCGGGCGCCATCCGCCTCGCCGGCCACGTGAAGGCCCGCGGCGAGCGCCGCCGCACGCGATCCGACTGGATGGAGATCGAGCAGCAACGCGGCATCTCCGTGACCTCGTCGGTGATGACGTTCGAGAAGGACGGCATCGTCTTCAACCTGCTCGACACGCCCGGCCACTCGGACTTCTCGGAAGACACCTACCGCACCCTCTCCGCGGTGGACGCGGCGGTCATGGTCATCGACGTCGCCAAGGGCATCGAGAGCCAGACCCGCAAGCTGTTCGAGGTCTGCCGCCTGCGCGACATCCCCATCTTCACCTTCGTGAACAAGGTGGACCGCGAGGGGCTCGATCCCATCGCGCTGATGGACGAGGTTTCCTCCACCCTGGCGCTGGACCTCACCCCCCTCACCTGGCCCATCGGCCTCGGCGTGGATTTCCGCGGCCTCATCGACATCCAGGGCAAGAAGGCGCTGCTCGCCACCGAGCGCGGCGGCCCCCTGGTGCGCGAGGTGCCCTTCGACGCGCCGGAGGATCTCATCGGCCTCGAGGGCGTGGAGGAGCGCATCCTCACCGAATCCATCGAGAGCCTGACCCTGGCGCTGGGCGTGCTGCCGCCGTTCGATCTCGAATCCTTCCGCGAGGGGCACCTCTCCCCCGTGTTCTTCGGCAGCGCGCTGAAGGAGGCGGGGGTGGCCGAGCTGCTGGAGGGCCTCGGCGCCGTGGGGCCGAGCCCCCTGCCCCGCGCCGCCGCCGGCGAGCGCACGGTGGCGCCGCAGGAGGACATGGTCTCCGGCTTCGTGTTCAAGGTGCAGGCCAATATGGACCCGAACCACCGCGACCGGGTGGCCTTCGTGCGCCTGTGCTCCGGCCGCTTCAAGCGCGGCATGAAGCTCTACAATGCCCGCGAGAAGCGGCAGATGGCCATCGCCAACCCCATCTTCTTCTTCGCCCAGGAGCGCGAGACGGTGGACGAGGCGGTGGCGGGCGACATCATCGGCATTCCCAACCACGGCATGCTCCGCGTGGGCGACACCCTCTCCGAGGGCGAGACCATCCGCTTCGAGGGCCTGCCGGACTTCGCGCCCGAAATCCTGCGCCGGGTGCTGCTGGCCGATCCCATGAAGGCCAAGCAGCTGCTCAAGGCGCTGCAGGACATGGCCGAGGAAGGCGTGGTGCAGGTGCTGAAGCCGGTCACCGATCCCGCGCCCATCGTCGGCGTCGTGGGCCCGCTCCAGCTCGACGTGCTGGCGGCGCGGCTGGAGAAGGAATACGGCGTGCCGATCCGCTATGAGGCGGTGTCCTTCGTCACCGCCCGCTGGATCATCGGCGAGCGGACCGAGGTGGAGCGCTTCATGGAGGCGAACCGCTCCTCCACCGCCCGCGACCGCGACGACGCGCCAGTCTACCTCGCCCGCAGCCAGTGGGTGCTCGACCGCGCCATCGAGGAATGGCCGAAGCTGAAATTCGTGGCGGTGAAGGAGCGCGGCTGAGCCCGCCTCTCCCCCATGCGCCTTCAAACCGAGCCGGCCGGGCCCGGCTCGCCCCGCCCTTCCGGAGGAAATCCCATGTCCGAACTGACCCAGCTTGAATCCGTCATCGACGCCGCCTTCGAGAAGCGCGCCGAGATCTCCTTTTCCACCATGGGCGAGGTGCGCCAGGCGGTGGACGCCGCCCTCGACCTGCTCGATTCGGGCAAGGCCCGCGTCGCCGAACGCAAGACCGACGGCTCCTGGCAGGTGAACCAGTGGCTGAAGAAGGCGGTGCTGCTCTCCTTCCGCCTCAACGACATGGTGGAGATCGGCGGCGGCCCCGGCGGCGCCCATTGGTGGGACAAGGTGCCCTCCAAGTTCCTGTCCTGGAGCGAGAAGGACTTCCGCGCCGCCGGCTTCCGCGCGGTGCCGGGCGCCATCGTCCGCCGCTCGGCCTTCATCGCGCCGAACGTGGTGCTGATGCCCTCCTTCGTGAACCTCGGCGCCCATGTGGGCGAGGGCACCATGGTGGACACCTGGGCCACGGTGGGCTCCTGCGCGCAGATCGGCAGGAACGTGCATCTCTCCGGCGGCGTGGGCATCGGCGGCGTGCTGGAGCCGCTGCAGGCCGGCCCCGTCATCATCGAGGACGACTGCTTCATCGGCGCCCGCTCCGAGGTGGTGGAAGGCGTGGTGGTGCGCACCGGCTCGGTGCTCTCCATGGGCGTGTTCATCTCCGCCTCCACCAAGATCGTGGATCGCGAGACGGGCGAGATCTTCGTGGGCGAGGTGCCCGCCTATTCCGTGGTGGTGCCGGGCTCCATGCCGGGCAAGCCGCTGCCGAACGGCGCGCCGGGCCCCTCGCTCTACTGCGCCGTGATCGTGAAGCGCGTGGACGCCCAGACCCGCTCCAAGACCTCCATCAACGACCTGCTGCGCGACTGAGCCCGAAGGCGCGGAAGGCACGGGCTTTCTCGTGCCTTCCGCTTCCATGCGACGCCCTCGCGCCCCGGCAGCGGTCCAGAGCCGACACGGCGGGGAAAGCACTCTGATTTATTGAGATCAGGCATTTTTAACGCGAACAGGCATCAACTTCGCTCGAAGATGATCGAGGAGTGCGGCTGCGGCGCGCCAGAGGCCAGACCGCAGCCCGCGATACCGAGCTTTTCCGCCTCAGCAGCGCTCCCCGCCGCGTCCCGCGCAGCCCGGTGACGAACTCTTTCCAGGCAAGGAGCATTGCCGAACTGCGCGTGCTGCATTTCGCGCCGCCAGGTGACGGATGGACACCGGCATTGGTGCGGCTGGCCCTCGGGAAGGCGGCTGCGGACGTGGCCGCGCGGCACCGCAGCCGGTCTGCCCCCTGTCGATCCAGCTTCCCCCTGACGCGGGCGCAGCCCGGGCCGGCAAGGTACATGGCGGCGCTTGGCCGTGGAAAAATACGCAAGCCTGTGCACGGCGCGCCGTGCTTTCCGCCGAAGCCCCTTGCGCGATGCGAGCGAGCCTGTATATTCCGCCGCCTCGCCAGGGCGCAGCGCCTCAACCAACGCTGCATGTTTCCTTTGTTTTCAGGGGGATCGACCGGGCGGCGCCGTGGGCTTCATGCCCCTGGCGGAGCAGAGTGGATGCGGCCAAGTCGCAGGTCTCTGCTCAAGACATTCTACGTGCGCCAACACGCACGTGGCTGGAGAGGTGGCCGAGCGGTTGAAGGCGCACGCCTGGAACGCGTGTATACGGGAAACCGTATCGAGGGTTCGAATCCCTCTCTCTCCGCCAATCGCTCATCCCCCTGCGTTTCTTCTGGCTCCTAGCGGTTCACAAAGCCCAACATTTTCAACGGACCTAAGTCCCTCACGGGCGTTTGGCGTGCGTGGACGTACCTCTCAATCCACCCTATCTGTCTAGGACCCAGCTTGGGACCGGAGGACAGGATGGCACGGGTCCTAAATCGACTGAGCGCCAGAGCGGTGCAAACCCTTAAGGCACCGGGCCGCCACGCGGACGGCGGAGGGTTGTATCTGTTCATCTCCCCTGACGGGAGCCGGCGGCGCTGGACCCTGATGTTCCAATGGAACGGGAAGCAACGCGAGCTGGGCCTGGGGCCTGCCAGCGAGGTCAGTCTCGCGGAGGCGCGCGAGAAGGCCGAGGCGGCCCGGAAACTCATACGGGGCGGCGTGGACCCGATCGCGGAGAAACGGACTAGGACCGAGGGCGCGGGTCCTAGTTTCGGAGCCCTGGCCGAGCAGTTCATCAAGGACCACGAGGCCGCATGGCGGAACGCCAAGCATATCGCGCAGTGGCGCATGGTGCTGTCGGTGCAGCGCGGCGAGGATGGCGGGCTGCTGGACACCGGCTATTGCCGTACCATACGTGACACGGCTCCAGCGGAGATCACGACCGATGACGTGCTGGCGATCCTGCGACCCATTTGGGTCGCCAAGAATGAGACGGCCTCGCGGGTTCGGGGCCGGATCGAGGCCGTGCTGGATGCCGCCAAGGCCCAGGGGCTGCGCTCAGGTGAGAACCCGGCCCGGTGGAAGGGACATCTCGATCACCTCCTCCCGCCGCGCCAGAAGCTCCAGCGCGGCCACCACGAGGCCATGCCATATGGAGATCTGCCGGCGTTCGTGAAGCGGTTGCAGCTCGTGCGGGGCATGTCGAGCTTCGCGCTGGAGTTCCTGATCCTAACCGCAGCCCGGTCGGGTGAGGTTCGGGGCGCTCGGTGGGACGAGATCGATCTGAAGGAAGAGATATGGACCGTACCCGCGGAACGGATGAAAGCAGGCCGGGAACACCGGGTTCCGCTCTGCGCTCGCGCGCTTGAGATCCTCGCGACCCTGGCGCAGCTCGATCACAAGCCAGATGGGCTGATCTTCCCCGGCCAGCGGCGAGGCTCCCCTCTCTCGGACATGGCGCTAACAGCGCTGCTGCGGCGCCTGAAAGTGGACGCCACCGTCCACGGCTTCCGGTCCACGTTCCGGGACTGGGCCGGCGACGCCACCCCGTTTCCCCGCGAGGTCGCGGAAGCGGCCCTTGCCCATGCGGTCGGGGACGCAACCGAGGCCGCCTACCGGCGCGGTGACGCGCTGGAAAAACGCAGAGAGCTGATGACCGCGTGGTCCACCTTCATCGAAGGCAAGCAATCCGCACCAGAGAGAAAATAGATATTGGAATATTACAACGCCATACGAGGTCGCTCCGGTATCAGATTGGGGCAAATGACGTAATACCCACGCTCGGGTCCAGATAGGTATTGACGGATCATTGTCCGTCTCCCAAAGTTCTTCTTGGTATTTGAGCCATTGAGGCTCGACCGATGGATGGATTTCCAAACCCAGATTTTCTGGGAGGAATACGCCGCGGTCGAACCGTGCGTGGTCCTCCCTTGAACCGGAGGCCACATGACTGAGACCACCACAGCTCCGCGTTTGATCCCGGTGCTCGAAGCCTTTTCCCAGCATCTTCGTGTCAGCAAGTCGCTCGGCTACAAGCTGATCCGCCAGGGCCGACTCCATATCTGCAAGATCGGCTCGAACTCCTACGTGACCGCCGACGAGATCAGGCGCTTCATCGCCGAGCTGCCGCGCGGCGTCCAGAAGGCTTGAGGGGCGCAGATGAGCGCAGCCCCCCGTACCAACGAACGCCCGGCGGGCACTGAGCGTTCATTCCGGTCACACAAGGCGATCGGCAAGTGCCAGCTTACTGAACGCCGGGGCGGCCCCGCAGGTGCGGGTCTGTGGTCGCTTGCGGGTCAGCGCGTGCAGGAGATCGAGGACCTGATCCGGCACCGGCATGGCGCCTTCATGGACACCGACGACGCGCTGCTCATCGGAATGATCGCGCTCAACCACATCGTTATGCACGAACGCGCGATTGCGGGCCGGGCCGGCAGTGCCCGGTCGCCCGTGTCGGACATCTGCCGTGCATGGCTCGGCAAGTGGGCGCCCGCAGCCGACCCGGCGGAGATCGAACGCGCCATCGCGCTCGTGGTCGAGAAGCCCAGGCGCTTCAGCGCCGAGCGGCTTGGGCAACTGCTCCGCGTGAGCGCTGCCGAGCGTCGTCGTCTCAAGATCCGGACCATCCGCCCTTTCGACATGACTTTCGAAGAGATCGTGGAGGAAAGGCGCGTGACCGACAAGACGCGGAAGGCCGCTGAACGGTCGGCCGCTCGCGCGGCTCAGCCCCGCAAGGCCACCCTCACGGACCTTAAGCCGTGGGAGGCGTTCGGTTGGAGCCGCCGGACATGGTACCGGAAAGGCCGGCCGATGCCGGTTGGCACCGATGGCACAAAGTCTGTCCGCCATATAAGAGAAGAGAGTTCTTATATAGCGGACGCAGTTTGTGCCACGGGTCGTGTCAAGCCCGTGCGGCCGAAGCCGCCCACCCGAAAAGCGCCCCGGCGGAAGCCGGAAGCCGCCGTCCTGGCGTACTTCACTTACCAGAACAGCATGACGCGCCCCTTGGGCGCGCGCCTCAAGTCGCTCATGGAGCCGAGCCGCGCGCTTGCGGAGCGGCTCCGTGACCTTTCCCGCCCCATCTTGAAACTCAGGAGGATCGTATGACCTCTCCCATCTCCGCTCGCGCGGCTGACGCCGCTCGCCCGCATGACCGCGTTCTCTGCTTACTAGAGGATGGCATGGCGCACGACGTACGCGACATCGCCAAGAAGCTGGGCATCCGGTGGATCTGGCCCGCGATTTTCGATCTGGAGAGCGAGGGGCTGATCCTCCGGTCCAGGAAGTACCTCGTGTGTCGCGCCCGGTGGTTCGCGATTACGGATCCGGACGGCAACCCGGTGAGCCAGACCCTTGGGCTCATCCAGGGCGGCAAGGCCGCCCGCCTAGCCGAGCCCCGGTCCGATGACGACAGGAGGCGCGCGTGAGCATCGTGAACGAGGATCGCTTGGAGCGCGAACTCGACCTCGCACCCCACGAGATCGAGGAGCTTGTCCAGGCCGGCGTGCTCGCGCCTGAGCCCTCCGGTCTCTTCAGCCTCCCTTGGAACAGGTTCGCTTTGCGGATCTGGCGTCACCAGGAGCCCGCGTTGATCGAGGGACTGCGCCACGAAGCCGCGTCCATGGCGGATAACTACTGGGTGAGGCTGAAGATCTACAGGCGCAGCGTCCTGGCGGGGCCGGAGGCCCGCGTCACCCTCACCTCACTTGGGCTGAACGCGCTGAGGCGCATCCGTCTGCTCATCAACATGACGGCCGGGAAGGCACGGAACAGGCTGGCGTTCCAGGCCCGAGAGATCGAGCATGCGCTCGACCGCCCACCGTGCCCGAGGGCGGCTGAATGACCCGCACCCGCCCCCCCATCCGGAACCACGCCACGCCTGCCCTGGGGCTCCGGAGGCCACGAGAGCCCCCACCCCATAGGTTCTTCCCTGACGCCCCCTGGTGCGGGAACGCGGCCCCGCAGGATCTGAGGATCTTCTGCAGTTTCGAAAACTCATTTTGCTTGCGCGAGAGGAAAAACAGTTGACTGAGGATGCAATCACTTATCGGGTCCGGCGCTGCTGCAATGGCGGGCCGGGTTCTCACCGCAGGCTCATCGAGCCCGCGGAACAGATCCGGGACACGACGCCGCACGAATGGACGGGCGAGGTGGTGGAGGAGATCGCGCGGCACGAAGAGCCGCGGTGGGTGAACGTTGCGCTTCACGAGGCCGGCCATGCAGTGGTCGCGATCGGGCTCGGAGCCCGTGTGAACGGCGCCCAGATTGACGGCGCGCCGTTGGCTTCCATCGACTTCTCGGGAGTGTTGTGGCGCGCCAGTGTCATGATCCTGGAGGCTGGTGACATCGCGAAGAACTGGGGCGTTCAGTGGCACGACAGCCCATGCGATGAAGAACTTGTCGAGCACGCGAGGGCTATCCGAGAGCTGCCCTTCGGATTTTGTGATCGATGCCGCACTTTTATTCAGATCGTTAGCAAAATTGGCCTGGATGTTCCTGACACGGAGTACCTGAAGTGCTATCGTGACCTTGAGGGCCAAACCATCGATATCGTCCGGCGTCGAAACGTCTGGACGGCAATAGAAGAGCTGGCCGACGCGCTCATGGAGCACGGTGTTCTGACCGGCCAGCAGGTCCACGACATCGTCGAACCGCTCGTGCCTATCGGCTCCCTCAAAATCGGAGAGGAAGATGTTGTCTGAGATTTTGGCCCGCCTTACGGGCAAGAAGGCTCCGACCTCGCGCGACCTGGAAACCGCGCTCACCAAGATCGATCTTCAGGCCCTGCGCGAGCAGGTTCTCGCCGCCGAAGCGGCGCGTCGTGAAGCCCTGATCGGTGGTGCCACCGATGCGGATCTCGATCGCCACGACACGGCCGTGACCGGCGCCCAGAAGGCCCTGGAGCGCGCGCAGATTGCGCGGAACGAGCTGACCGTCCGGCTCGCCGAGGCACGGGAACGCGAAGTCGCGGAGGCGCTGACCAGGGAGCGCGACGAGGCCGAGGCCGAGGCGAAGGCTTGCGCGGAGGAACTGCGCGTCGAATGGGTGCCCCACCAGCGGGAGCTGCTCAGGATGCTCGGCCGCCTTCAGGCGGCCGAGGAACGGGTCCGAGAGGTCAATCTGAAGCTCGGGGAAGCGGGGCGGGGCGACGAGACCCTCCGGCCGGTCGAGTGGCGCGTGCGATCCGTCCACGAGATCCTGTACGCTCCGGCCTATAGCATCTCGGTGCAGACCATCCTTCCCGCTATCCCGGATTGGGATCTGGATGGGTATGGAGCGGTTGCGACGTTCTACGTCCCTCCGCTGCCGGCTCCTGAGATGCACGCCCCGAAGGGCGAGGCGCCGCGCCCGATCATCTACGCGGACAATGGCACTAACTGAGGCGGAGGTACGCTATGGCCGACCGCACCAGTCGCCTGATCGTCCGGCTGATCGATGGCGTGAGCGGCCCCGCCAAGACAGCGGCCCGCTCGCTTCAGCAGCTCGTGGGCGCGAGCAAGGTTGCCGCCATGGCGCCGCTGGGCACGATGGCGGCGGTCCGGCGCGACATGGCGCTGGTCCAGAAGAACACGGAGAAAATCACCACCACGGTCTCACTCCCGATGGCGATCCTGGGGGCCGTTGGGGCTAAGACCGCCTACGAGTTCGAGAAGGCCGGCAACACCTTCCGGGCGGTCTCGGGCGCGACGGCCGAGCAGCGGGTCGAGATCGAGAAGCTCGCGAGATCCATGGGCATGATTAAGCCAACGGACGCCATGAAGGCGGCCGTTGAGCTTGCCCGCACGGGCTTCAACCCCGATCAGGTGAAGGGCACGCTGCCGGGGACCCTGAAGCTCGCGCTCTCGGGCGATATTGACGTTCCGCAGGCCGCCGATATCGCGACCAACATCCTGACCGCCATGCGGCTCCCGATGGCGAACGCCGCTCAGGCCATGGCCTCGATGGCCCGCATCAACGACGTGCTTTCCTACACGGCGAACAAGTCCAATACCGACATTCGGTTGCTGGGCGAGACCTTCAAGTATGTTGGCCCGATTGCGGCTGCCGCGGGCATATCGCTGGAACAGGTCTCTGCCATCTCGGCCGTGATGGCGAACAACGGCATCCGCGGTTCTGAGGCCGGCGTGGCGATGCGTTCCGCTCTGGTCCGCATGGTGAAGCCCACTAAGGGGATGCTCGGTGCTCTCGCGGCACTGAACGTCAATCTGAACGACTTCGTGACGAGCAGCCGCAAGGTGGATGCCAACGCGATCGTGAAGAACCTAGAGGCGGGCGGCATCAACGCCACCGGGGTGAAGAAACAGATCCAGCAGGTCCTGGACGATCCGTCGCTGAAGTTCGATCCCGCCGGCACGGTCGCGAAGCTCACGGACGTGATCGTGGGCGCGCTCGGCGAGGGCGGGGCGATGGATCGCGATAAGATCGCGGAGGCGATCTCGAACGCGCTCCTGCAATCCGCGGACAAGATCGACCTCATCGGGTTCCTGGAGGCCCTGAAGAAGAAGGGCGCGACCGTAGGGGATCTTGCGAATATCTTCGATCAGCGGCAAGGTGCCCGTTTGATTACCGCCCTGGTGGGCGATGTCCCGACCGTCCTGAAGGACATCATGGACAATGCCTTCGGGTACATCGAGGAGGCGGTGAAGCTCCGGATGGAGGGTGTGGTCGGGGCTTGGGCACGCTTCGGCGCCGCCTTCGAGCGGGTTATCATCGCGATCGGGAAGTCCGGGATCCTCCAGACGGTCACGAAGGCATTGGAGGATTTCGCCGATGCGCTTGAGGGGATCTCTAAGAGCAACCCCAGCCTTCTCAAATGGGTCGCCTACGCGGGGTTAGCCACCGTGGCCATGATCCCGCTCGGGATGGCGGCCTCGGGGTTTATGGCGGTTGGTGGTCTTCTGGTCGGCACGCTCGGTCTTTTGGGTTCTGCCTCCAAGGTCGCGGGCGTGGCGACGGTCGCGGGCTCCGGTCGCATCGTGGCTGGTCTCGGAATGATTGCGCGCGGCGGCCTCCTCCGAGCGCTCACCCCTTTCTTCGCTCTCTTCCGGGCTCTCAGGCATAGCCTGATGGGCTTCGCCGCCGCCTCGATGATTGTGGGGCGCGGCGGTGCCCTGCGGCTTCTCGGAGCCTCCGCGCTCGGGCTCCTCAATCCGCTGCGGTTGATCCGTGGAGCCCTCACGGGCCTGAAGGTTGTGGGCATGGGGCTCGCCCGTATGGTGTTCGCGCCCCTCGCGACCGTCTTCCGGATCATCGCCCAGGTGGGGCTGGCGCTGGGGTCCGTCTTCGCAGGGGTCTCGGCTCCGGTAGCGGCGGCCATCGCGGTAATCGTGGGCGTACTTGCTGCCGCGGGTGTGATGATCTGGAAGTATTGGGACCGCATCGTTGCGGTCTTCTCTGGGGTCGGAGCGAGGATCGGGGAGGAACTGGCGCCGGCCTTTGATTGGGTACGCGAGAAGGCGTCTCAGACCTGGGAATGGTTGCGCAACTCCGTGGGGAATGTCGCGGAGTGGTTCGGAGCTGACCCAGAGGCGGCTAAGGCTGCATTTGATCGCATCTTCGACTTCTCCGGGGTCTACAAAACCATCTCTGATGGTCTCAGCAGCGTCGGAACGTGGATCAGTGAATTCCTGACGCCCGAACGGCTCGATGCTGGCGGGAAGGCCAGTTGGGAAGCCTGGGGCTATAACCTTGCGGACGGTCTGGTCAACGCGGTCAAGACGAAGATCGACGAGCTGGTGACGTGGTTCGCCTCCCTGCCGGGCCGGATTATGGCCGCGATCGGGAACATCGACATTAGCAGCTTGATCCGTTGGCCGAGTATGCCTTCGTGGCTCGGCGGCGGGGCTCCGGTGGCTCCGGCTCCTTCCGGCCCTCCGGCTCCCGCCGCTGATGGCGCGGGCGGGATCGGACATCGTGCGGCCGGCGGGCGGGTCTCGCGCGGCAGCTCTTATCTGGTTGGCGAGCACCGGCCCGAAATCTTCAGCCCCGGCCAGGACGGCTACATCCACCCGCGGGTCGCTGCTGGGCCGGACGCGCCACCGCAGGTCACCAATCACATCAGCGTTTCGATCTCTGGTGTGGGCCTCGACGAGCTTGCCGCCCAGGTCGAGCGGAAAGTCTCGCAGGGCATCAGGAATGCGATGCGGGCCGTGCAGGCCGACATCGGCCTGACGCTCGCTTGAGGAGATGACGATGTCGAAGTTGCTCGGAAGGGAAGACATGTCGGCACTGGAGCCCGTCCTCTGGGACGCGACCGTGCGTCAGATGGCGGATCGAGTGGCGTCCGGAGAGCTTTCCGGAACGGTGAACGTGTTCGAGGCCATGGGGGTGACCGAGGGAGCGACCAAAAGAGCCGTCCGGGTATTCGCGGAGTGCGTCGAACGCCCCTCAGAAGAGGCGGTCTTTCCCTTCGCTGTCGCGTTCAGTTGGGGCGAGGCCGAGGCGATGCGGCGCGTCAGCATGGCGCTATCCGACCCCCGAGCCCGCAGCCGGGAGCGCGAGGTCGTGGCGGGCCTCACGAGCGGCCTGGACATCGAAGAGGCCCTTCAGCAAGCCGCCCGCCCTGAGCCCGAGGCTGGTGTCGTTCAGTTCAGGAGATAGGCGTTGGCGGTCACCCGGATCGGAGAGCGGTCCCGCACGGGATGTTCCTGCCGTGGATTGCGGCCGAGTTCGGCATGAGCCGCAGCACCGCGAACAAGCTCATGAACGTTGCGGATGTGTACGGCGGCAAAAGCGTAAGCCTTACGCAAATCGGGACCGAAGCTCTCTACGAGCTTGCCGCCCCGTCGACCCCACCGGAGGTCCGCGATCAGGTCGAGGCCCTTGTGATCGACGGCCAGAAGGTGACGGCCGCCGATGTCAAGCGCCTGAAGGCGGAAGCGAAGGCCGCGCAGGACAACGCGACGGCCTTATCGGAACGCAATCTTGAGCTTTCGGTGGCGAGCCAAGCGGGGCCGGCATCAGAAGCGGAACTTTGAATTTTCATTCTTCTGCTTGGCGAAAAACTCCATATCTACGCATTGCTCCAGCATTGCGTAAGAACCACGTCCGCCACTCTTGGCGACCTGATCGCACCAATTTCGTGTTTTCTTCGGGACCTCTTTCCAGACCGGCTTCAGCTTATCGTAGGCGATTTGTTCCTGCTCCAGGCACGCTCCCTGTATCCACTCGCTAGAGCCGCCCCCGACCTCCGAGACACGCTTGCACCAGCCTTCGGGGTCGTAGCGTGGCATTTCCTGAGCAATCGCAGGGGTAGCCGTCAGGATGAGGACATATGCGCAGAGCGCTCGCCGCTGCACGATATGCGTCATTGTTCCACCATCTCTTCAACAATCGTCTTGGAGCCCCGTGTCACGATGGCGAGCAGCCCTGTTATCACGGCGCCAAGTGCCCACACGACTAACAGGAACCCAGCTCCGATTGTGCCCCCGATCGCGCGGCCAGCCTTTTCAGCTTCGGAAACGGCCGTCACTTCTGAAAGGGAACCGAGGTAAGAGATTAGCCAGAGCACCATAACGGCGTTGAAGAGCAGGAAAATCAACAGAAAGATCCATCCAAAAAAGCCCCGCTTCCGCACCTCTCGACGCACAATCTTAGCCATGACCAGTCTCCCCATCAGATTGAGCGATGATGCCCTACGCAAAGGCAATGGCAAAGGCCGCGTTGTTGATGCCCCTCTTCCGGTGATATGGTCGCACCCATCCGGGAATGGTGGGGATGGCCAAGCGCGCCGAGCCTCCTAGGACCTCGCCTAGGCGGTGTGGACGGATTTGATGAGGATGAATGAGAAGGCGAGCGCGACGATTGCGGCGAAGCCGCGCTCTGTCTTCTCGCAGCGCAGGGCGACGCGCTTGAAACGCTTGAGCTTTCCGAAGCACTGCTCGATGCGGGCCCGGCCCTTGTAGAGCGCCTTCGGGAAGAAGGCGGGACGATCCTTCGCGTTGGATTTGAACGGGATGGCGGGCGCGATGCCGCGCGCTCGGGCCAGCGCCCGGTTGGCCTTGGCGTCATAGCCCTTGTCGGCGAGCGCCGCGCGGGGCTTCACATCGGGACCAAGATCCAGCAGCAGCTTGAACAGCGGGCTGTCGCCGGCCTCGCCGCCGGTCAGGTGGAAGGCGATCGGGTGGCCCTCGAAGTCACTCTTGAGGTGGATCTTAGTGGAGAAGCCGCCGCGTGAGCGCCCGAGGGCGTGGCCTTGCTGCCCCCTTTTGCCCCGGCGGCGGAGACGTGGGCACGCACCACGGTGGAATCGAACATCTGAACCAGATGCGCGGTGCGGCTGAGCGAAGCCAGCGTTTCGAAGAACAGCTCGAACACGCCGGCCTGGCGCAGCCGCCAGAACCGTTTCCAGACGCTGTTCCAGGACCCGAACTCCGCCGGCAGCGCCCGCCAGGAGATGTTGTGCACGGTGAAATAGTGCATGGCTTCGAGGAACTTGCGGTCGTCTCGCCCCTTGTCGCCCCGCCGCGAGCGGCAGGCGTGGAACACATCCAGCGCCACCGCCCAATCCTCGTCCGTCATCCGCGTCAGCATGGTCGACCTCGCCAAAAGCCGACCCTCTATGAATCACCGAAACAGCCGGAAGGGAATCCCCCCGCTTCGACCCCGCCAAATCCGTCCACACCGCCTAGGCTGAATTCTAGGCGGTCTCTCTCTCCGCCATCCATAAGCCATTCATTTAATTTGGGTTTTGTTCGTGGCGCGGGCCTTTGTATCCGCGACTGTACCCGCGCCCAGATATCTCGACCCACGCCCCTTCGGGGTACGATTCCAGATTCGAGTTCCGGCTGACTCGCCGCGCCGCTCGGCGTGGTGCCCTTGCTCGTCGCGCGCCGGGGTGCCCTGAAGCGCCCCGGCGAGCTGCTTATTCCGCGAACACCTCGCCGCGGGTGCGGCGAATGGCCGGCAGCATGACGACGACCGTGCCGACAGCAGCCACCAGCAGCAGGGCGGCGCTCGCCGGGCGCGTGAGGAAGATGCTCATGTCCCCGCCCGAGAGCAGCAGCGCCCGGCGCAGGTATTCCTCCATCATGGGCCCCAGCAACAGGCCGAGCAGCAGCGGTGCCGCCTCCAGCCTCAGCTTGGCGAAGACGTATCCGAGCACGCCGAAGGCGGTCATCATGTAGATGTCGAAGGTGCTGCCGGAGAGGCTGAACACGCCCACCGCGCAAAGCATGAGCACCGCCGGGTAGAGCCGCCTGTAGGGCACCGCCACCACCTTCACCCACAGGCCGATCAAGGGCAGGTTCAGGATCAGCAGCATCAGATTGCCGATCCACATGGAGGCGATGACGCCCCAGAACAGCTCGGGCTGGTCCACCATCATGGAGGGGCCGGGCTGGATGCCCTGGATCATCATGGCGCTGATCATGAGCGCCATCACCGGGTTGGAAGGGATGCCCAGGGTCAGCATGGGGATGAAGGAGGTCTGCGCGCCGGCGTTGTTGGCACTCTCCGGCGCGGCCACCCCTTCCAGCGCGCCGTGGCCGAACCGGCCGCGATTGGGGGAGATCTTCTTCTCCACCGAATAGGCCGCGAAGGAGGAGAGCAGCGCCCCGCCCCCCGGCAGCACGCCGAGCAGCGAGCCGAACAGGGTGCCGCGCAGGGTGGGGCCGACGCTGCGCCGGATGTCGTCGCGGTCGAGCCATAGCCCGCCCACCTGGTGCGGCGGCGCGGCGGGGGCTTCCACGTGGTCGAGATTGGCCATGATCTCGCCAAGGCCGAACAGGCCCATGGCCACCACCACGAAGCCGATGCCGTCGGCAAGCTCGCTCACCTGGAAGGTGAAGCGCTGGGCACCGGAGTTCACGTCCGTGCCCACCAGCCCCAGCAGCAGGCCCAGCACCATCATGCCGAAGCCGTGCAGCAGCGAGCCGTTGGCGAGCAGCACCGCCGCCACCAGGCCGCACAGCATGAGCGAGAAATACTCCGGGGCGCCGAAGTGGATGGCGACCTCCGCCAGCGGCGGCGCGAACAGGGCGATGAGCACGGTGGAGATGGTGCCGGCCACGAAGGAGGCGATGGCCGCCACCGCTAGCGCCTTGCCGGCCTTGCCCTGGCGGGCGAGCTGATGGCCTTCCACCGCCGTGATGACGGAGGAGGATTCCCCTGGCAGGTTCACCAGAATAGCCGAGGTGGAGCCGCCGTATTGCGCGCCGTAGAAGATGCCGGCGAGCATGATGAGCGCCGTGTCCGGCCGCATGCCGTAGGTGAGCGGCAGCAGCATCGCGATGGTGGGCACGGGCCCGAGCCCCGGCAGCACGCCGATGAGCGTGCCAAGGGTGACGCCCACAAAGCAATAGACGAGATTGTCGAACGAGACCGCCGTCGAGAAACCGAGCGCGAGGTGGGAGAGGAGATCCAAGGGGTGCCCTCCGGGGCGATCAGCGGAACCATCTGCCAATGAGCGGCATGGGCAGGCCCAGCCCCACCACGAACACCAGAACGCAAAGCGCGATGATGATGGCGCTGGCGGCGAGGGTCGGAAGATCGAGCCGGCTCTCCCGGCTGGCGCCGCCGCTGACGCCGAGCAGCACGGCCAGGGCGATGACGAGCCCGGCCCGCTCGAGCAGGAAGGCGAAGCCGGCCACGGCCGCGACCACGAAGGCGGCGGCGCGCAGGTTCAGCCGCGCCACTGCCTCCGCGGGGCCCGTGAGGGAGAGCGCCACCGATGCAGCCCCCACGGCAATGAGCACGAGCGACAGCACGGCCGGCAGATAACCCGGCCCCATCTTGGCGAGCGTGCCCATGGGATAGGCGCGCGAGAGCAGCAGGAATCCCAGCCCGAAGGCGATGTAGATCAGGCCGATCACCAGATTGCGGCCGTTCCGGATGGCTGAGCGCATGAGCTGTCCTGCCGCTATGGGGCGAAGCCCGGCCGCGGCGCGGGCGGGCTTCAGGGAGGTGCCGGAGCCGGCCGGGCTCAGTTCTCCGAGATGTTGGCGTCGCGGGCGGCCTTGGTCCAGGTCGCGACCTGGGATTCCACGAACGCACGCAGCTCATCCGGCGTGGAGCCCACCGGGCTCGCGCCGACATCGGACAGGGCCTTGCGCACCTCCGGCTCGGCCAGCACCGCCTTGGTGGTGCGGTAAAGCTGCTGGACGATGGGCTCGGGCGTGCCGGCGGGCGCGAACAGGGCGGTCCAGCTCGTGAAGGCGACGCTCGGATACCCCAGCTCCGCGGTGGTGGGCACATCGGGCAGGAGGTCGGTGCGGATAGCGCCCGTCACCGCCAGCGGGAGCAGCCGGCCGGACTTGATGAAGGTGGGGGTGCTCGGCGCGGAGGGGATAGCGAGAGTCGCCTCGCCGCCCACCACGGCCGCCACCGCCTCGGCCGGGCCACGGTAGGGCACGTGGGTCAGGTCGATGCCTGCGCTCGCCTTCAGCAGTTCCCCGGTGAAGCGCGAACCGCTGCCGTTGCCGGCGGAGGCGAAGGTGAGCTTGCCCGGCTCCGCCTTGGCGCGCTGGATCAGCTCGCTCAGGGTCCGGATCTTGCTGTCGGGATTAACCGCGATCACGAGGGGCGAATCCGTGATCTGCGTGATGGGCGCGAAGTCCTTCAGCGGATCGTAGGGCAGCGTCTTGAAGATGCCGGAATTGAGCCCGTGGGTGCTCACCGAGCCGACGAACAGGGTGTAGCCGTCCGGCTTGGCGCGGGCCACACGCTCGGCGCCGATGATGCCGCTGGCGCCGTTGCGGTTGTCGACGACCACCGGCTGACCGAGCGCCTTGGAGAGCGGGCCGCTGATGGCCCGGGCCACGATGTCCGTCACCGAGCCCGGCGATTGCGGGACGACGATGGTGACGGGCTTCTGCGGATAGGCCTCTTCGGCCATGGCGGAGAAGGGAAGCAGCGCGGCGAGCCCGGCCGCGGCAAGAAGGCGAAGGGAAAATGTCATCGCGGGGGGACCTCCTGGGATCGCCGGAACGGCGGCGGCCTGCCGGGGGTGAGGCGCGGCAGGGGCGGATCTGGCGGGATCAGAGCTTGGCGAGGGCCTCGTCCACCCAGCCGCGCGGCCAGGTGCCCTCCCGGATCTGCACCGCCCATTGGTGCTCGACCTCGGCGTGCTTCCGGGCATCGGCGATCACCTGGGGCGCATCGGCGCGGGGCAGCACCAGCACCCCATCGGCATCGCCGATGACGAGGTCGCCGGAGGCGACGGAGAGCCCGCCCGCGGAAACCGGGTAGCCGATTTCACCGGGGCCGCTCTTCCAGGGGCCGTTGGGGGTGACGCCGCGGGCGAACACCGGAATCGGCAGGCTGGCGAGCCCGGCGCGGTCGCGGATGGCGCCGTCGATGATGATGGCGGCGATGCCGCGCGAGGCCGCATAGCGCCCCATCATTTCGCCCAGGATGGCGTTTTCCAGCGCGCCGCCGGCATCGCAGACGATCACGTCGCCCGGCAAGGCGGTATCGAGGGCCTTGTGCAGGAACAGGTTGTCGCCCGGGCGCACCCGCACCGTGAAGGCGGGGCCGGCGAAGGCGGGCGCGGCCTCGGAGTAATTGCGGAAGCCATCGGGGAAGGAGAACAGCCGGTTCGACACGTCCCCCACCACCGCCACGGGAATGCCCTTGGCGGTCGCCACCACCTCAGTGGAAATCCGCTCGAAATTCAGGCTGATCCGCCCGCCCGGCCGCGTCATCGGTTGCTCCTCGATCCCAGTGGATGCGTCTTTTATCCATAAAAACCGTCTTTATAGTATTGTTTCAAGGGATAAAAATATATGTTGCCTTATTCCATTTTCTCATAACACAGATCATTCCCGTTATTTCAGGGCAACGAGGTGCGCGCGGTGCAGGTGACGCTGAAGCAGATCGAGGCCGTCTACTGGGTCCATGTGCTGGGCGGCTTCGCGGCGGCGGCGCGGCGGCTCAACACCACCCAGTCCACCATCTCGAAGCGCATCGCCGAGCTGGAGCACCAGTTCGGCCTCGAGGTGCTGGACCGTCACGCCCCGCCCGGCACCCTCACCCTCAAGGGGCGGGAGATCATCGGCGATTTCTCGGCCATGCTGCGCCTGCGCGAGCGGATCGAGCTGACCCTGGGCAACACCGACACCTACAGCGGCCGCCTGCGCTTCGGGGTGACGGAAATGGTGGCGCTCACCTGGCTGCCGGCCCTGCTTGCGGCGGTGAAGGAGGTCTATCCGCTCATCACCCTGGAGCCGCGCATCGACGTGGTCTCGAACATGCTGCCGCAGCTCACCCGCCACGCCCTGGACCTCGTCCTCGGCCCCCTGCCGCACGGAAGGATGGACTGCACGGTGGTGGAGCTGGGCGGCCTCGACTATGCCTGGATGGTGAGCCCCCGCGTGCTGGCGGCCGGCGCCGGCAGCGCGGCGCTGGCCGGGCTGCCGCTGCTCACCTACGCGGAAAACTCACTGCTGCACCACCGCATGCGCGACGCGCTGGTGTCGCTGGGGCGGGGAGATGCCAAGCCCATCACCTGCAACTCCATCGTGGCCCTGGCGGAGCTGGCACGGGCGGGGCTCGGCGCCACCTACATTCCCCGCGACTATTTCCAGCACTTCCTGGACGCCGGCGACCTCGTGGTGGTGGACACGGGCCCTGACCGCCCGCTGCAATACGCGGCGTTCCACCTGGGCGATCCCGTATGCCGCCGCGTCGGCGAGATCGCGCGCGAGGTCTGTGATTTCAACGCCCCTTCGCCGCCACGCGGGCCGGTGGCGAAAGCTTAGTGCCGCGCCGATCTGCCCGCATGGCCGGCGCCTTCGGGAAATGAAGAGCCCGACCGCAGAACCTCGCATGAGCGGCCAGTGGCCGGCGATCCCGAAATGGGGCGCGGTGCCCGCATCGCAGCCTGCGCGCCTCATCGCGGCAACGGACATCGACTGCGTTCCGTTTGTGGGAGGAGCAAGGTGCCGCCGGCCCGACCTCCGCGAACGAGGTCAGCGTGCCGGTGCCGGGCGCCCATGGCCGCGATGGTGGTGAAGGACCGCACCACGGACATGAGCCACGCCGAACGCCGCGACGATATGGGCGAGGTCACCGCGCGGGCCGCTCGGGCGCTCGCCCTTTTGGAAACGACCGCCGTGTCGACGAACCCGGCCGCCACGGCGGCATGACCCCGGCCGGGGGAGCGGCAATCGCCGCCCCCCGGAGCCAGCGACCCAGCCCTTGGGCTTCCGGCTGGTGCCGCAGGCTTCACCCCCCTCGGGGATCAGAAGCGCATGGAGAAGCGCAGCGTCCCGGTCTGCGAGAGGTAGTTGGCGCCGAAATCCGCCTCGTAATTGGCGCGAAGATCGACACCGGACGTGCTGCTCCATTGCAGGCCCAGCCCCATGTTTCCGACGAGGTCGGGCATGTCCGCCGTGGCGGAGAAGGTGCCGGAACCCACCGGCGCGGCGACGAGGCTCGCATCCATGGTCCAGGTATGGTCGGAATACCAGGTCAGGCCCGCGGTGCCGTACGGTCGCAGGGTCGAGCCATCCGGCAGGTCGACGCGGGCGCCGAACTCCACATACGGGCTCAGCGCCGCGGTGAACCCGTCCGACTGCGCGACCGCGAGGTCATAGGCGCTGCCGTGGCCGCCTTCCGTGAAGCCGGGCACGGTGGCGTAGATCAGGTCGACCTGCCCGGCGGGCTTGAGGTACCAGTCCTTGAACGGAATCTCATATTCCGCCCGCAGCCGCGCCGCCGCGCTCAGCACCTCGTAGGAAGAGCTCGACATATAGGTATGCGACCCGATGACCGAGGAGCGGTCCGCGCTGAACGAGCCGTAGCCGAGATGGGTGGCGGCCGACAGCAGCCAGGGGCCGGCCTCGTGCTTCAGCGCGGCCGACACGCCCACGGACTGGCCGTCCGCCTGCGCATAGCCGAACTCCTGATCGAACGACGAGAGCATCACGTCTGCGGCGAGGCCCGCGAACCAGCCGGGCGCGAACTCCTTCTGCGCCCCCATGCGATAGGTGATTCCCTGGAGGGTGAAGCCGGTGTAGTCGCCGGGGGTGTAGCTGGTGCGGCTCGCGTCAATCCTCGCCCAGGTGCAGTCGCCCTGCACCAGCTGCGTGCCCGCCGCCTGGAATTCCGGGCAGCTCATCACCGCGGTCAGGGCGGAGCGCAGCTCGATGATGCTCGCCAGCGGCGCCGCCATCATCATCTCGGGCCCGGAGGTGGCAAGCGCCAGGCGGTAGGCGGCCGTGCTCGGAAGGTTGATGAGGTCGGCGTAGACCTGATTGAGCGGGCCCGAGCCGCCGGCATCCCACGTGGACTGGAGGTGCCGCGCATAGGCCGCCTGGTTGGGCGTGAGGCCGCTTATGCCGCCGACGAAATCGGCTCTGGGCGCGATGTTCAGGTCGTATTCGTCAGCCGATACGGTCCAGTAGAGGTTGACGCCACTGGCGGTCTTGGTGGTCGCGGTCACCGCCGCGACCGCCTCCTGCATGGAGAGGGCGGGCGTGCCGGACGGCGGCAGCGACATCACCGTGTAGCTGCCGGTCGGGTCGAGCGGGCCCATCACGTTGACCTTGAGGGTGCCGGTCATGGCGGCGACGCTGGTCATGGTCAGCAGGTCCGAGGCGCCCGCCTCCGCCACGTCCACCAGCACCGCGCCGTTCGACATCTGGAACTGGCCCGTGAGGTTCGCCGTCGCGATCTTGCCGACGCCGCCGATGTCGAACGTGCCGGCATTGTTGAAGGTGCCGTTGGCGCCGAGATTGATGGTGCCGGTGGTGGAGACGTTGCTGCGATAGGTGGCGCCCTGCATGTTCTGGACGGAGGACCCGCCACCCGCCGCGGCGGAGGTGTTGACGAGCAGGATATCGCCCGAGACCGTCCCGTAATTGGTGAGCGTGTTGCTGCCCCACGGCGAGGCGACCGCGAGGCCCGAGGCCGCCGCGACATAGGCGCCGTCCTGGATGGTGATCGTGTTGGTCCCCCCGCCGTCGAGGACGATGGCGGCACCGGTCTGGCCCGCGCCCTGGGCGGCGCCGCCCATGATCGTGCTGTCGGCGCCGATGTTGATGCTGATGGCGCCGGAAAACTGCCCGTTGGTGCGGTCCAGGGCGCCGGACGTGCCCTGCACGCCGCTCTGGGCGAAGATGGCGACGGAGCCGGCGCCCGGCGTGAGCAGCATGCCCGTATAATTGACGGAGACGGTGCCGGCCTGGGCGTTGACGATGCCGTCGAGGTCCAGCGCGCGCGAGGTGTTCGTGGCGGCCGTGTCGGGCAGGATGATGCCGTTGCCGTTGCCCACCAGGCCGCCGCCACCGCTCACGGACTGGGCGACGATGCCGTGCGCATTGTCGCCCGCGGTGTAGATGCTGAAATAGCCGTTCGTGGCGACGGTGATGTTTCCGCCCTGAACATTGCCCTCCAGCACCCATGACGACGTCATCACAGGCAGGAAGGCGGCATAGCTCGCGCCGGTGGCGTTGATGGCGCCGGTATAGCCGCCGCCGCCGCCGATGGACTGGGCCACCACCGCGGCGGCACCCGTCCCGCTCGTGTAGAGACCCCCCTCACCTGCGAGCGTAACCGTAACGGTGCCGCCGGACATGTCGGCGCCCAGGAGCGGCAGCGCGCCGCCGAGCTGCCCCTTCACGGTGGTCGTGCTCACCGTCAGGCCGCTGCCGTCGGTGGCGAAGCCGCCACCCCCGCCGATGGACTGGGCCAGCACGCCGAACGCGGCGGTACCCGTGGTCGAGACCGCCCCGTTGAGGGTGACATCGACCTTGCCGCCGTTGCCCTGCGCATCGGAGGCGGAGGAGGCGGGGCCGCCGAGATTGAGCGTGAGCGCCGCGCTGGAGCTTGCAACATCGGTGGCGAACTGCTGAGCGATGGCGCTCAGCGTCGCCGCGCCGACCGCGTTCGTGACCGCGCTGCCGATTTCGGACTGGTAGGCGGCCTGGCCCGCGCTTTCATAGTCGGCCTGGTTGAAGAAGAAGAGGCCGCCGCCGCCGCCGATGGACTGGGCCACCACCGCATGCGCCTCCGCGCCCCGGGTGGCGATGCCGGCGACGCCGACCTTGACGGTCCCGCCCCCGGAATTGTTCTGCGCCGCGATATCTCCGCCCAGCGTGATTGTGGGAATGAGCACGATCTGCGACAGATCCGTCGCGAGGCCGCCGAGGCCGCCACCGCCGCCGACGGACTGGGCGAGCACGCCGAACGCGCTGTCGCCGGTGGTGGTGATGGTGCCGGTGCCGCTGACCGTGACGTTGCCGCCATAGCCGTAGGCCCCGCCGCGGGCGCCGAGCGCGAATTCCGCGTCGATCATCCGGGTGCCCATCACGGTGGCCGCGCCGCCCGCGCCGCCGCCGCCGCCGATGGACTGGGCGAAGATGCCGAAGGCGACATCCCCGCCGCTGCCCCCGGCCCCTCCGGTGGCGATGGTGCCGGCATTGCCGACCTTCACGTCGCCGCCGTTGCCGCCCGCCCCTCCGCTGCCGCCGAATGAGAGGTTCACCGTCACCGACGGCTCGAACACGTGCTGGTCGAACTGGGCCAGCTTGCCCACGTAGGTCTGGACGATCTTGTTGATCACCATCGCGGCGACGCTGTCGCCCAGCTCCGCGGCAGCGCTGCCGCTCGCATCCGCCGTGGCGGTGCCGCCGGTGCCGCCGCCGCCGCCGATGGACTGGGCGACGATGCCGTGCGCACCGTCCTGCGTGGTGAAGATCAGCCCGGAGGCGTCATTGTTGACGGTGACGGCCCCGCCGTTGCCGCCGGAGCCGCCCGATCCGCCGATGGACAGGATGAAGGTCCGATCCTGGCTGGCGGTGGCCTGGCCCGCGGCCGCGTTGCCGCCGCTGCCGCCCACGGATTGCGCGAAGATGCCGCGTGAATCGGCGCCGAAGACGGCGATGGTGCCGTTGTTGGTGACCGTTACGTTGCCGCCCGTGCCCCCCTGGCCGCCGTCGCCGCCGATGGTGAGGTTCGCCGACCAGCCGGTGTTGAACGCCAGCGGCAGGGCGTCGATAAAGTCCGAGAGCGGCATGACGGTCTGCACGCTCGACGAGCCGATGCCGCCGTTGCCGCCGCCGCCGCCGAGGCTCACCGCCATGATGCCGTCGGAGGCATAGCCGTAGGTCAGGATCGAGGAGGTCGGGTTCTGGTTGTTCACCGTGACCGCCTCGCCGCTGCTGCCCGCGCCGCCCGATCCACCGATGGTGACCGTGAGGGCGACATCCGTGGAGACGCCGTAGGCGATGGACTGGGCATAGGCGTTGCCGCCCTCGCCGCCGCCGCCGCCGAGGCTCAGCGCCAGGATGCCCGCCGACTGGTCGCCGAGGGTGGTGAGCCTGCCGTCGTTGGTGAGGGTGACGGTGCCGCCCGGCCCGCCGGAGCCGCCGGAGCCGGCGACGGAGATGGTGACGTTGATGCTCGCCGCATCCCCGAAGCCGGCGCTGTAGGTGGTCGCGGATGCCGATCCGCCCACGCCGCCCGCGCCGCCCAGGGTCAGGGCGCGGATGGCCGCGGAATCCGCGCCCGCTGTGCTGATGACGCCGCCCGCCGTATTGGTGACGGTGATGTCGCCGCCCGTGGCGCCCGAACCGCCCTTGCCGCCGACGGTGACGGCGATGGAGGGCACCTCGAAGCCGCCGAGGGACGAGCCGGAGGCGCTGCCGCCATTACCGCCGCCGCCGCCCACGCTGAGGGCAAAGACGCCGTTGCTCGAATCGCCAAGGGTCAGGATTGCCGCGGAATTGGTGACGTCGCTGTTGCCCGCCGCCGCGCCCGCGCCGCCCGCGCCGCCGACGGCATCGACCACGAGGCTCAAGCCGGCCGAATAGCTTCCGCCCGCGCCGCCGCCGCCGCCCACCGTCATGGCGACGATGGCGTGGCTGCTGTCGCCTTCCGTCGTGATGGTGCCGCCGTTGATGACGCTGACATTGCCGCCGGGCGCGCCGACCCCCGCCGTCGCGTTGCCGCCGAAAGCCTGCCCGCCGTTGCCGCCGGTGCTGGAGACGAGGATGCCGTAGGAGGTGGCGCCCGTGGTGTGCAGGGTGCCGATGTTGGTCACCGCCACGGCATTGATCTCGACGCCGTTGCTGCCCTTGACCACGCCGGTTCCGCCGTTGCCGCTGAAGACGGACTGGCCGTCGGACGAGGACCCGTCCGTGCCGCCCGCGCCGCCGGCGCTCTGCGCGACGATGGCGGAGGACGCGTTCCCGGTGGTGGAGATGGCGGCGCCGTTCTTGACGATGACCCCGCCCGCGGCACCGCCCGCGGCGCCATTGCCGCCCAGCTCGTTTCCTTCCGAGGCCGAGGAATACGCCGTGCCGCCCGTGCCGCCGAAGCTGGTCGCGAAGATGCCGGGCGAGCGGTCACCCGATGTGACGATGGAGATGCTGCGGGAATAGGTGTTGACCGTGACCTGCCCGGCCGCGCCGCCGACGCCGCCGGAACCGATGTAGCTGACCTCGTCTTCCGTCATGCCGGTTCCGCCGGCTCCGCCGTCGGCGGTCGCGACGATGCCGGGGGAAGAGGCGCCGAGCGTGGAGATCCGGATCGTTTGCCCGGACACCAGGGGAGACACGGTGAGGGAGACCGCGCCCGCGGACCCGCCGCCGCCGATGGCGGCCATGTTGGTGTAGGTCGCGCCATAGCCGCCGTTGCCGCCATTGCCCGAGAGGAGGATGGCCGGGGCCACGAAGCCGCCGGGGCTCGACGGAGCTCCGACGCCTGAGGTCGAGACCGAATTGTTGACGGTGGCGGTGACCGTGCCGCCATTGCCGCCCGCGGCGGGGCCGCAATAGGCGCTGCTGCCGCACGCCTGGCCGCCGATCGCCTCCACCACGATGCCGGCGCCGCCCGCCGCGCTGGTCACCGTCACGGGTCCGGTGTTGACCAGGGTGGCATTGCCGGCGTCCTTGCTGTTCTGCGGCCAGACCAGCGCGCTCGAATAGCCGCCCGATCCGCCGGAGCTGCTCACCAGCACGCCGATGGCGTTCGCGCCCTGCGCGACAACGGAGGCCTGATTGTAGGCGAAGGCGTTGCCGCCGGCACCGCCGCCGCCGCCCGCGCCGCGGTTGCCGTCGTTGTCCACCTCGGCATTGCCGCCGGTGCCGCCTTGCGCGAGGACGACGACGCCGTTCGCGTTGGCTCCGAACACGGTGACGATGCCGTAGGCGTGCAGCGTGGCCGTGCCGGCATTCCCGCCCATGCCGCCATTGTCGCCCGGGCCACCGGCGCCGCCGCTCGCGTTCACCAGGATGCCGTGTGCGCCGGCACCGGTGGTGGCGATGGTGTTCGCGGTCGTCGCGGCGCTGTTGACCGTGGCGTTGGCCATGCCGCCGGTGCCGCCCACGCCGCCGCCCGAATTGGCCGTGTATAGAATGCCGCCGGCGGCGCCGCCGACCGCGGCCGCATAGACGCCGTGCGCAGCGGGGCCGGCGGTCGTTATGGCGCCCTCATGGGTGATGAAGGCGGTGCCCGCATTGCCACCGCCGCCGCCGGAGGCCGAAAGCCCGCTGTTGAAGCCGGACACGCCGCCGACACCGCCATTGGCCTGGGCATAGACGCCGAACGCCTTGCTCCCATTGGTCTGCACCGTGGTGCCCTGGACATTGACGATGGTGACGATGCCGCCGTTGCCGCCCGTGCCACCGTTGCCGCCGCCATCCCTTTCCGTGCCGCCCTGGCTGCCCGCGCCGCCCGTGGCGATGGCGCCGATTCCGAAGGCGGTGTCGCCGCTGACGACGATGCCCGCCGCGTTGCGCACGTAGACGAGGCCGCCCTGACCACCGTTGCCGCCCTGGCTGGTGGTCTGCGCCCCCGCCAGGCCGCCGAAGCCGCCGGTGGCATAGGCGGCGATGCCGGCGCCGGAGGCTATCGTGATGGCGCCATAGTTCTTGATGGCGACCGCGGCCTGGCTGAAGCCGATGGCGCTGCCCTGGGCGATGCCGTTCGTCCCGATGCTGCTGGCCCCCGCGCCGCCGCCGCCGTTTCCGGCGCTGCTATCCACCGCGAAGGATTCCGTCAGGCCGGCGCCGTTGCCGCCGCTGCCGCCGTTCCCGTTCGCCTTGATGCCGATGCCGTTCGACGAAAAGGTGGTGATGGCGCCGAGATTGGTGATGACGATGGCGCCGCCTTGTCCACCGTTGCCGCTGCGGCCGGAATCCCCGGAATCGACGCTGGAGGCGTAGCCGCCGACGCCGCCGGAGCCGCCGGTGGCGACGCCGTAGATACCGGCGGTGTCGGAGGAGCGGATGGTGATGGTCCCGGAATTGGTGACGGCGACGGTGCCGCCATCGCCGCCCGCTCCGCCCGGCTGCGCGCCTTCGACCAAGTTGGCGGCACCACCCATGCCGCCGCCGCCGCCGCTCGATATGACGGCGATGCCGCTATAGGTGGTTCCGCCGGGGGTCGAAAGCGCGGCGGTGCTGGAGATGGAGGCTGAGCCGCCATTGCCGCCGTTGCCGCCGGACGAGGCGGAACTGAAGCCGCTGGCGTTGTACCCGCCACCGCCGCCGCCGCCGGAAGTGCTCGCCGTCAGCGCTCCGTTGACCGGGCTGGCGCTGGAGATGGAGACAGCGCCCCCGATGCTGCCGACACCACCCTGCCTGCTGGTGTCGTCGCTATTGGTCCCATTCGCGCCGTTCGAGGTGATCTGGATCTGGCCCTGGGGCAACACGGTGCAGGAGGCTGGCGCTCCGCCGCTCGTGCACGCCTGCTGGGCATGGCTGGGCACCGCGCCCGCCACCGCCCCCACTGCGAGGGAGCCGCTGAGAAATGTCGCCTGGAGGAGCAAGCTCCTCAGTGCCGTACCGCGCCTAAGCATGCCGCCCGCCCCCCGGAAAGTCGGGATGGGACATCGCCCCTCGCGCACCGGCGCAACGCGCGGGCGCGGACAGCATGAAGCCCCCCCAGCTTCAACTTGACACTAGCATCGCGCCCGGCTTCCGCGAAGGCATGGCATGCCTTTGGCGCGGCGAATTTTGGCCCAGATCGGAGCCTCGCGCGGCGCCGGAATTACGGCCCGTCGCGAGGATATCCTCGCGCGTCGAGGGGGCGGTCAGGAGCCTCGACGGTCAGGAGCCCGGCAAGCTCGGGCCCTGCCGCCGGCGCGGCCATGGGGCAGGCGGCGTCCTTGAGGACGACCACGTCGAACAGCTCGCGGATGGCACCGTCGAGGCGGATCCATTCCACCACGTCGCCGGTCGCGAGGTTGATGATCTGGATCCCGCACCACGGCACGCCGCCGCGCCGCGCGATCTCCCCCTCGATGGGCAGGCCGGCGAAGCTGGTGTCGCGCGGCAGGGAAAGCGTGACGATGGCGTGGCCCTCATGGAAGGCGAGGCCGCGGAGGAAGCCGGGGCAGAAGGCGACATCCTCCTTCGCTCCGCTTTGCGGATCGATCCGCACCAGGTAGCCGCGCGCGGAATCCAGCACCCACAGGAAGCCGCCGTGAAGGCGCGGCGAGTGCGGCATGGACAGGCCCTCCGCGATCACGGCATCGTCGTCCACCCGGATGACGACGCCGCCACCGGCGCGATGCTCGCGCCAGCCGTCCACCACATCGGCGCGGGCCACGGCGGTCACATAGCGCACGCGTCCGTCCTCAAGGCAGAGCCCGTTGAGATGGCAGCGGTCCTCGGCCGCGAGGCGGGAGACGAATTTCGGCCGCCACAGCGGCTTGAAGCTGTGGGAATGGCTGACCGTCGCGAGGCAGGAGTATTTCGTGTTCACGAAGACGAGGCGGCCGCTCGCCTCCACCGCCAGCTCATGGGCGTCGAGGTCGCCGGTGACGAAAGCGGCGCGCGGCACGTAGAGGCGGTCGAAATGGGTATTGGCCCGCTCTTCCGCGGCAAGCACGTTGGCCAGGCGCCAGATCTGGATCAGCGAGGCGAGGAAGAGGTCGCCGCCCTGGCTCCACAGCCCCATGGCGCGCACGAAGTCGCGCTGATGGAAGGAGAGGCTCCCGTCGCCGAACTGGCCGACGAGGAAAAGCTGGCCCGACTGGTAGGAGGAGAACGCGAGGCTCGCCCGGTGCCGGACGAGCCAGCTCGCGAACGTGCGCGAGCAAGAAATCTGCGTGGCCTCGGGCACGCGCGCGCCCGCTTCGCCCGCGGCCGCCTGCGACGTCCCGCCAGCCCCTGCATCCGATTGAGTCATGAAAGTCCCCCGAAGAGAACCTTCATGCTTCGGCCGGCTTTCGTCAACGTGCGGCGGCGGCCGTGCTCCACGGTGGCGGGATCATATCTCGCCTTCAGGCTGCCCCCTTGGGCGCGGGTGGCCCGGACCCTGTGACAGCCGTCGCCGGAGCGCTTCGCGGGTTGCCAGTCGGCGGGGGCGCATTTCGGTCGCGGTCGATGGTGCAATCCGCGCCACCCGCCTTCGCTCGGTGGAACCGGACGCCGTGAACACGCCCCGTCCAAGTCAGCAGGTCCCGCGCCTATGCCGGCAGAACGACCACCTTGGTCTTGACCGGCGTCCGCGAGTACAGGTCGATCATGTCCTGGCTCAGGAGGCCGACGCATCCACTGGTGACGCCGGTGCCGATCGACTCGGGATCGCTGGTGGCGTAGATCGTGTAGAGCGTGTAGGCGCCGTTCTGATAGAGATAAAGCGTGCGGGCGCCGAGCGGGTTGTCGAGGCCGCCCGGCATTCCGCCGGCATATTTGGCCGCCTCGGGCTGGCGCTTGATCATCTCCTTGGGGGGCGTCCAGATCGCCCATTCGCCCTTGCGCCCCACATAAGCGTCACCGCTCCAGAGGAAGCCCGCGCGGCCGACATTGGCGCCATAGCGGGTGGCGGACCCCTCATCCTCGATGCGGTAGACGTAGTAATTGCCGGGATCGACGATGATGGTTCCGGGCGCTTCCTTCGTTTCGTAGCGCACCGTGCGACGATAATATTTGGGATTGACCTTGCTGACATCGACCCCCGGGATCGGGAATTTCTCGGTGGGCACCGGCCCGTAGAGCTTCTCGGCCTCGGCGACGCTCATGCCGTCGAGCGTCCCGCAACCGGCGAGCCCCAATGCGCCGAACCCCATGGCGGAGCCGAACAGAAACGACCGGCGGCTGAGCGCCCCCGCGCGAAGCCCGGGCAGGCGGCGCTCGCCGATGTCCCCGGCCGCGTCATTCCCACAGTCCATGCTCATGATCTGGCAGCTTCCCATGTCCAGTTGCTCGGCGAGAATGACCCGGCATGCGCCCGCCGGGCGTCTTGCCGGGCGGAGATTGCCGTCACACGGCTCGACTGGCAAGCGCGCGTGTGCGTGGCGCGGCCCGCCACGCGCCACCGACGGCGACACCAGCGCGATCTCGCCTCGCGGTGGCCGCGACCATGACATGCAGATCGTGGCAACAGTCGGGTCGGCAGCACCGCGGCTCACCCGCAGCGTCCCGCCCCCGATTTGCGAGCTGAAATCCGCCCGGCACCAGGGAGGCTCATCGGGTGATCCGGTGCCGGCCGCGTGATCTCCGCCGATGACGGCCCGGCATCGCGCCGCGCGCCGACGGTCGTCCTTCGCGTCGGTATGCGACCAGTTCGAGGATCTTGAAATTCAAAGGGATGCCGCGCGCCCCGCCGGTCAGCGCGGCGAGGTCACGGATTGCGAAACGCGCTTCGCGCCGGGGTTCGGCGCGTCCGCCAAGACATCGCCCGCCTTCCGAAGGCCGGCGCGCTCTGCTCGCTGGCGTCTGGCAGCGTGGCGACGGAGCGAAGCCTCGCTGGGGCCGATCAAAGACCAGCCTGATCTCAGAACGCGCGCCGGTAATAAGATCCGGCAAGCGATTTTCAAGCCGCGCATTCATTCACATTGTTGTGATATGGGTGCACCCTCGGCATTGCACACCAAGCCGCTTCCATCGGCATCCTGCCATGGCGAGCGCGGAATCATCGCATTAAACTCTTCTGCGGCCATGCCGGCGTGGCCATGGGGGTCGGATGGGACGTCTCCTTGACGCGCGCGTTCTGCGCTGGGGCCTTGCGGGGATCGCCCTGCTCGGCCTCATCGGCGGCATCGCCGCATGGTGGCTCGGATACGCGACGCTCGCGGACCGGATCTGGGCCGGCGGCACGCTTCCCGTCATCGTCTGGCTCGCCGTCTCCATCGCAAGGGATCTCGCCGCCGGGCGCCTGGGCGTCGATGCGGTGGCGCTGCTGTCCATGAGCGGGGCGGTCGCGCTCGGCGAGAATCTCGCGGGTTCAGTCATTGCGGTGATGTATGCCGGTGGAAACCTGCTGGAGGACATCGCGGTCGCGCGCGCGGAGCGGGACCTGCGCTCGCTGGTCGATCGCGCGCCGCGCATCGCCCACCGCCGTGACGGCGACGCCATCACCGACGTTCCCGTCGACGCCATCGCGGCCGGCGACCTGCTGGTGGTGGATGCCGGCGAGGTCATCCCGGTGGACGGCCTCCTCGCCACCGCCGCCGCCACGCTGGACGAGGCTGCCCTGACCGGCGAGCCCCTGCCCGTTCGCAAGACGCGCGGCGCGCCGGTGTTCAGTGGCACCATAAATGCCGGCGAGACCTTCGAGATCCGCGCCACCGCCCGCTCCGGCGACAGCACCTATGCCGGCATCGTCCGGATGGTGACAGCGGCGCAGACGGCCAGGGCTCCCTTCATCCGCCTCGCCGACCGCTACGCCCTGCTGCTGCTGCCGGCGACCCTGCTTCTTGCCGGGCTGGCCTGGGCGCTTTCGGGGGACGAGGTCCGCGCCCTGGCGGTGCTGGTGGCCTCGACACCGTGCCCCCTCATCCTGGCCGCCCCGGTGGCGTTCATCTCCGGTGTCGCGCGGGCGGCGCGGCTCGGCATTCTGGTGAAGGGCGGAGCGGCGCTGGAGGCGCTGGCCCGCACCCACACCGTGGTGCTCGACAAGACCGGCACGCTGACGGTGGGCGGCGCCCGGCTGGTCGCCGTGGAGGCCGCCTCCGGCGAAAGCCCGGACGAGATCCTGCGCCTCGCGGCCTCCCTGGAGCAGGCCTCGCACCATGTGGTGGCGGCGGCCATCGTCTCCGCCGCCCGCAGGCGCGGCATCGCGCTCGACCCGCCGGAGAGCGTGCGCGAGACCATGGGATCGGGCCTCGAGGGCCGCGTGGGCGGGCGGCTGGTGAAGGCGGGCTCCTATGATCTCGTCTGCGGTGCCCTTCGTCCCGAGCCCTGGGCGCAGAGGGCGCTGAGACGGGCCGCCTGGCGATCCGCCCTCAGCATCTTCGTGTCGGTGGACGGCAAGGTGAAGGGCGCCATCCTGCTCGCCGACGAGCTGCGGCGCGAGACGCCGCGCGCCATCCAGTCCCTGCGGGCCGCGGGCGTGGCGCGGATCGTCATGCTGACCGGCGACAATGCCGAGGCGGCGGAAACCATCGGCGCCGCCCTGGACCTCGATTCCGTCCTCGCCAACCGGAGCCCCGGCGACAAGCTGGAGGCCGTCACGGTGGAGCAGCGGCTGAACCCCACGCTGATGGTCGGCGACGGCATCAACGACGCCCCGGCCCTCGCCGCCGCCGGCGTGGGCATCGCCATGGGCGCGCGCGGCGCGAGCGCCTCGTCCGAGGCGGCGGACGTGGTCATCCTCGTGGACCAGCTGGACCGGGTGTCGGACGCGGTTGCCATCGCCAGGCGCACGCGGCGGATCGCCATGGAGAGCATCGGCGTGGGCATGGGGCTGTCGGGCGCCGCCATGATCGCGGCGGCCTTCGGCTGGCTGCCGCCGGTCGCCGGCGCGGTGACCCAGGAAGTCATCGACGTGGCTGTCATCCTCAATGCCCTGCGCGCCCTGACCGCGGGCCATGGCTTCGGCCATCGCGCCCTGAAGCCGGCGGTCACCCTCGCGCTTCAGCAGGACCATCGCGCGCTGGAAGCGACCCTCGACCGGATGCGGGAGATTTCCGATGCCCTGGACGATGCCGCCGGAGCTGCCGCCGTCGCCCTGATCCGCGAGGCGAGTACTCTGGTGGCGACCAAGATCGCCGTCCACGAGCGGCAGGACGAGGACAGCCTCTACCCGCAGCTGCGCGCCGCCGTGCACGATGGCGACGGCCTCGCCGCCATGAGCCGCGCCCATCGCGAGATCCTCCATCTCGCCCGCCTGCTGAGCCGTCTCGCGGAAGGCCTGTCCGCGGCCGACGCGGACCGCTACCTGATCCGCGACGCGCAGCGTATGGTGGAATCCATCGAGGCGCTGGTGCGCATGCACAATGCGCAGGAGGAGGACATCTACGAGAACGCCACAGCCTGAGCACGCCATCGCCACGGCATGAGACACGCGGGCATGCTTCCCCGAGCCATGGGGAAGAGGCGCCTGCCGTCGCGGCCGTGCGGGCGGCGGCCCGGCACCTTGTCCCTCCCGCTCCGAAGGCGGCGCCGTTGCCGCGCGCGGCTTGACGAGCGGGACATTCTTCGAGGCCCGCCGCCGATCGAGCACGCTTCGCCCGCGAGGCGCGCCCTTGAAGGAGCGGCTTACCGCAAAGCGAGGCCTGAGCACCAGTGTTTCCCGAAGGCCATATCCTGATCGTCGACGACGACGCCGAGATCCGCCGTCTCGCCGGCAAGTTCCTGCGCCAGCACGGACACAAGGTCACCGCGGCGCAGGATGGCCGCGAGATGCGCGAGGCGATGGCCGGCGGCCCCGTGGATCTCGTCATCCTCGACGTGATGCTTCCCGGCGCGAACGGGCTCGATCTGTGCCGGGACATCCGCCGCACCTCGGACGTGCCCATCATCATGCTCACCGCCCGCAGCAGCGACATCGACCGCATCGTCGGGCTGGAGCTCGGCGCCGATGATTACCTGGCCAAGCCCTTCAATCCGCGGGAGCTTCTGGCGCGCATCCATGCGGTGCTGCGGCGGATGCGCGGGCCGGGGGGAAGCGCGGCGCCCGGCGGAAGCCTGCTCCATTTCTCCGGCTGGACGCTCGACACGCGTCGCCGGGAGCTGGCCAATCCCGAAGGCGCGGTGGTGGATCTCTCCACCGGGGAATACGACCTGCTGCTGACCTTCCTGGAGCATCCCCAGCGGGTCCTGACCCGCGACCAGCTCATGGATGCCGCCAAGAACCGCGTCGCCACCGGTTTCGACCGGGCCATCGACATCCAGGTGAGCCGGCTGCGCAAGAAGCTCGACGCCCATGGCGGCGCGGAGATGGTGAAGACGGTGCGCGGCGCCGGCTATCTCTTTTCCCCCGAGGTGCACCGCTCGTGATCCGCGCCTTCGACAGCCTCGCCGCGCGCACCGCCGTGGTGGCGGTTCTCGGCATCGTGGTGGTGCATGTGCTCAGCCTCTGGACCTATGAGCACGCCATGGAGAGCGAGCGCCACGCCGCCCATGCCGTGCGGCTCGCCGATCAGCTGGTCGCGCTCCGGCGCGCCCTCGCGGCCGCCCCGCCCGAGCGGCGGGAGGACGTGGCGCACGAGCTGTCGGGCGGGGCCATCGACGCCCACTGGAGCCGGCAGGCGATGGCGGTGGCCGGCCCCGGCCCGACGGGGAGCCAGGCGCGCCTTGCCGAGGACCTGCGTGCCCTCGCGCCGGATATCGCGCCGGCCGACGTGGTGGCGGGCGGCGGGTCGGACCCGCATCTCAGCCTCGTCGCCCTGCGCCTGCCGGATGGCAGCTGGCTGAACGCCAGCCTGTTCTTTTCCGAGCCCACGGCGGGGGGCGCCCACGGCTCGCTCCTCTCCACCTCGCTCATGGCCGCCGGCGTGCTGCTTCTGTCCCTGGCCATCGCCGCCTGGCTCACGCGCCCGCTCCGCGCCATGGCGCGCGCCGTCGCCGCCTTGCCGCCCGATGCGCCCGCCATGCGGCTTCCGGAAGCAGGCCCTCGGGAAGTGCGCGAGCTGGCCCACGCCTTCAACGGCATGCAGGCGCGCATCGCTGAGCTGGTGAAGCGGCGCACGCAGGCCCTCGCCGCGGTCTCCCACGACCTGCGCACGCCCATGACGCGTCTCAGCTTCCGGCTGGAGGACGTGCCCGACGCCGCCCTGCGCGCGGCCATGGCGGCCGATGTGGCCGAGATGGAGCAGATGGTGGAGGCGACCCTCTCCTATCTGCGCGGCGAGGCCGCCGGGGAGCCGGTGCGCGCCTTTGATCTGGTGGCGCTGGTGGAGACCATCGTGGACGATGCGCGCGACCGCGGGCGCCCTGCCGACCTCTCCGCGCCGCCGCGCCTCGTGATCGAGGGCCGCCGCCTCGGCCTCAAGCGCGCGGTATCGAACCTTGTGGAGAATGCCCTGGCCTATGGCGGCGCGGCGCACGTCACCATCGCCGAAGCCGGCGCCGAGGCCGTCCTGACGGTGAGGGACAACGGGCCGGGCATTCCCGACGACCAGCTCGCCACCGTCATCGAGCCCTTCGTGCGGCTCGAGGAATCCCGCAGCCGCGCGACCGGCGGCGTGGGGCTCGGCCTCACCATCGCCCAGGGGGCCGTGGCCGCCCATGGCGGCACGCTGACCCTCTCCAATGGCGAGGGCGGCGGCCTGGAGGCCACCATCCGCCTGCCCCGGCTCCAGAATGCCGCGCCGGGCTGAAACAGGCTGATACAGAAGCGATACGCGCGGTGACCGTCGGCGCGTCATCAGCCTCCCCTGCCGAATGGCCAGCGGACGGGTCGAGGCATGGCGCTCCATCTGCCGCGGAGAGCCGTCACCCGCCTCGGCGCCGTGGCGCTGGCGGCGGCATGGTTTGGCTGTCCTATCTCGGAGCGGGCCTCTCCGACCGCAATTCGGAGGAGCCAGCATCGTTGCCGATGTCCGGCGGGATTGGCGTCTCTGGACAACGGAATTGCAGGCGGTATCATCCAACAGGAAAATTGCAGCAACAGGGCGACGCTACTTAAGCGATATGCAAATCATCATCCTCAAAAGCGCGAAGCCCGGCAATCGAGCCGTACCGATCAATAAAATAAAGTAAAGCAAACCCATATTCCTGTAACGGAAGATGACGGCACCGGCCGCTGGTTCGACAGCACAGTTCCGAGTAAAACGGCTGATGAGTGATCAAGCAGACATCGGGGCGCCCCCGCCCGGCGCGGTGGGCGCGGACTGGCCCCACCCGCTGACGGACATCAGCGACAGGCCGTTTCGTCTTCGCCGACCGCCCAGGCGGAAGCGGCTGCTCCACCGCCTGCTGGCCCCGTTCGGGAGGGCCGCGCTGCGTCTCTCGCGGCTGGCGGACTCCTGCCGCACGGCATGGACCGATGCGCGCGAGCATCGGGGAGGCGCCAAGGCGCGGCTGCTGCGCATCTTCCACGGCGCCCGCACGGGCGGGACGCGCGCCGTCGCCCTTTACGCCCATTTTTCCCCCCATTCCGTCATCAGCGAGATGGTCGTGGCGCAGCTGCACGACTATGCGCGGCTGGGGTTCCGCATCGTCTTCATCTCCGCATCGCCGCGCTTCGACGAGGCGGACTTCACCCGCATCCGCGATATCGTCGAGCTGGCCATCCACCGCCGCAATTTTGGCCTCGACTTCGGCGGGTGGATCGACGCGCTGACGCTTTTCCCGGACATCACCGGGCAGCTGGACGAGCTGCTGCTCGTCAACGACTCCGTGCTCGGCCCGCTGCATGCGCTCGACCCTGCGCTGGCGCGCATGCGCGCGGCCGGCGAGGGCCTGTTCGGCATGACGGACAGCGTGCAGCATGCGCCCCATCTGCAATCCTATTTCCTGCTCGCGCGCGGTGAGGCGGCCATATCGGATGTCGTTTCCTTCCTCCGCGCCGGGCGCCTGAGCGTCAACAAGCGCCTCGTCGTGAAGCGTTTCGAGATCGCGCTGACGGAGCACATGCGCGACCAGGGCCACAGGGTCGCGGCGCTGTGGGGCTACGAGGAGCTGGAGAACGAGCTTCTGCAGTCGGAAGACGACGTGGCCGCCCTGTTCGCCGCGCTGCCGGGGCGGCACGGACCCGCGGCGGGTCCCGGCCAGCGCCTCAACCTGCGCCGGCAATTGCTCGATCTCCCGCTCAACCCCATCCATTATTTCGCGGGCATGCTGGTCCGGCGCTGCGCTTTTCCGTTCCTCAAGACGGAATTGGTGTTGAGCAATCCCCAGCGCATTCCCGAAGCCGTCAACTGGCGCGCGCTGGTTCCGCCCGAGTCCCCCGTCCCGCTCCAGGCGATCGAAGATCATCTTTCGGCCTATGAGCGCCCCGTGCGGCTCACTGCGCGCCCCCATGTGCCGGAACCTCCCGCGGCGGAAGAACAAGCCCCCGAGGAGACGCCGCCCTCGGCCCCGATGGCCGAGGAACCGGCATGGCGCCACACCCTGGCCTCGGCCTGGGCGCGCCGGACCGAGACCTCCGCCACCCACGACCGCCAATCGACGGTGGAGGCGGGCGACATTCTCGCGTGCATCTCCCGTTTCCCGCTGGTCATCAGCTTCAGCCACGATGACTACGCCGCCCACTGCGGCGGGGTGCAGAACGTCGTCCATGCGGAACAGCTCGGTTTCGCCGCGGAGGGGCTCGGCTATCTGCACCTCTCGCCGGTGGCGACCGCGAGCCGGCTGGCGGAACCTGACCCCTCGGCGTGCTTTTCGGCGCGTCTCGATGGAGCCGTCATCGGCACGGCTTCATTCGAGACGCTCCTCGAAGTCTGCCGCGAGCTCGGCCGGCAGAACGCGGTTCTCGCAAGCGTCGTGCATCACCTGTCGGGCCATGCGCCTGAACAGGTGCAGGCCCTCCACGTTGCCGCGAGGGCCCGGGAGCTGCTGTTCTGGCTGCACGATTTCGGCACCCTGTGCGAGAGCCCGGCGCTCCTGCGCAACGACCTCGCCTTCTGCGGCGGCCCCCCGGAGACCTCCTCCGCCTGCATGATCTGCGCGCACGGGGCCGGTCGGCAACGGCACCTGACACGGCTGCGTGCCTTCTTCGCGGCGGTATCCCCGGTCGTCCTTGCCCCGTCCAGGCTGGCGCTCGACTTCTGGAAGAGCCGCGCGGGGTTCGCGGTCGAGCTTTCCGCGGTGGCTCCGCCCCTCCTGCTGGTACCGCTGCCCGGTCCGGCCATCACGCGCCCGACGCGGAAGAGGCTGCGCGTCGCGCATTTGGGGGCGAGGACCTTCCACAAGGGCTGGCCGGTCTTCACCGAGCTTGCCGGCCGCTTCGCGGCGGACGGGCGCTTCGAATTCCTGCAGCTCGGCCTTGACGAGGGGCTTCCGCTGACGCCGCATATCCGGCACGTGCCGGTGCGGGTCGGCCCCGGCCGCCAAAGCGCGATGGCCGACGCCGTCGTCGTCGAGGAGATCGATATCGTCGTGAACTGGTCGTCCTGCTTCGAGACCTTCTCCTTCACGACGCATGAGGCGATCGCCGGCGGCGCCTTCGTGGTCACCCATCCGGAATCCGGCAACATCTGGCAGGCGATCCGCGAGAATGCGCCGCGGCAGGGGCTGCTCGCGCGCGACGAGCAGGACCTCCGGTCCCTCTTCGAGGGCGATCGCCTGCACGAGCTGCTCGCCGAAGCGCACCGGTCGCGCCATGTGCTGGCCGTGGGTGGCGCCGGCGCGGAGTGGCTTCTCGCGCGCGGGGCCGATGCGCGCAAACGGAGCCTGCGCGGGAATGGCTGACACCGGCGTCCACTGCTTCACCTCGGCTTCGCTCGCCTATGCCGATCGCGCGGCCGTGCTCGCCCGGAGCCTGCGCAGCCAGCATCCCGGCTGGACATCGTGGCTTTGCCTGGTCGATCAGCCTCCTGCGGGATTTTCCATGGAGGCGATCGAGGCGGCGTTCGATCACGTGGTCCAGGTAGAGGATCTGGATATTCCCGACGTTCGCGCCTGGCTGTTCGGCCACGACGTCGTGGAGGCCTGCACGGCGGTGAAGGGCGCCATGCTGCTCCACATGCTGGAGCGCGGCGCGGAACGCATCCTCTATCTCGACCCCGACATTGCCGTCTTCGCGCCGCTGACCGGGATCGCGGAACGGCTCACCCAATCCGATATCCTCCTCACGCCGCATCTCCTGGAACCGGAGACCTCCCCCGCCGCGGTACTGGACAATGAGATCGGCGCGCTGAAGCACGGCATCTACAATCTCGGCTTCGTCGGCGTATCGGCCGGCGCCGAGGGCCGGCGTTTCGCGCGGTGGTGGGCCGACCGCCTTCACGACCATTGCGTGGACGACATCGCCGGAGGGCTGTTCACCGACCAGCGCTGGTGCGATCACGTCCCCGTCTTCTTCCCCGGCACCCACATCATTCGCGACCCCGGCTGCAATGTCGCGAGCTGGAATGTCGGCCACCGGCCGCTGAGCATCGGGCGGGACGGCGTCATCCGCGCCGGTGGCGCGCCGCTCAGGTTCTTCCACTTCACCAAGTTCACCGGCGCCGGCCGCATCATGCTCGAACGCCACGCCCAGGCGGGCAGCGCCCTGGCCGAAGTGATGGCGTGGTACGCGGACGCCTTGGCCCGCAACGCGCCGGAGGGGTTGCCGGCCGGCTGGTGGGCATTCGGCATGGATGCGCAGGGTCAGCCGATCCCGCGTGAGCATCGCCGTCTCTGGCGGCGGGACGGCGGGCTGCGCGCCCGCATCCGCGACCCCTTCGCCATCACCGGCGCCGAATTCGCAGCCCTGGCCGGAGCGGGCTAGATGGCCGCCTCCGGCATCGCCCTCCTGGGAAGCTGCGTCACGAGGGACGTCTGGAGGCTTCTCGACCTCCAGCCCGGCAGCCCCGCATTCTTCCTCGGCCGGACCTCGCTGGCGAGCGTCTCGCGCCCCATGAACGGGAGCAGCGCGCTGGACGCCCTGGCCGCGCGGGTGCCGGGCACGGACACCTTCGCCCGACGGGTCGTCACGACGGAAATCCGCAAGAGCGCCTTCGCCGAGCTGGCGGCGCTGCGGCCGGATGTGCTGATGCTCGATTTCATCGATGAGCGCTTCGATCTCCTCGCCTGCGGCGACGTGCTGGTGAACGAAAGCCTCGAAATGCTGGAAAGCGGCCTGCTGGCGCAGGCGCCGCTCGCGCAGGCGCAACGCATCCCGCGGCTGTCCGAGGAAGCCTGGGCACGATGGCTTGCCGGCCTGCTCCGCCTGCGCCGGTTCCTCGACGGGGGGCAGCTCCCCTCGTGCCGTCTCGTGCTGCATGCCTGCTACTGGGCCGACACCATGCGGACCTCCTCGGGGAACGAACCTCTCCCCGATCGCTGCGAAATCCTGCATGGCAGGGTCGTATCGCGCGCCGCCCATAACGAGCTGCTCTGCCGCATGCATGCCGCCTTCGCCGCCCGGTTTCCGGAAGCGACGCTGATCGAGCCGCCCCCCGCCCTGCGGATCGTCGACGGAGCCCATCGGTGGGGGCCCGCGCCCTTCCACTTCATCCCGGAATATTACCGGGCCTTCGCGCGGGCGGCGGTGGAACAGGGCCTGATGCCGCGGCCGGCGAACGGCGCGGAGGCGACATGCTCCGCCTCCTGATCGCCCTGGCGTGGCTTGTGGCGCTGGCCCTCGATGCGCCGGGCCATCTCTCCACCGATTCCGTCATCCAGCTTCTCGAAGGGCGCACCGGCATCTATGCCGGCAGCAACCCGCCGCTCATGTCCGCTTTGCTGGGCGCCTTCGACCGCATCGTGCCGGGCACCGCGCTCTATGTCCTCTTCGTGTCCGCGCTTTTCTATGTGCCGCTGATGGTGCTGGCGGGCGGGGCCGGTCGCCGGAGCGCGATGAACTGGCTGTCGGGCGCGCTCCTCCTCGTCCTGCTGTCCACGCCGCTGCTGCTGATCTACCAGGGCACGGTCTGGAAGGACGTCCTGTTCGCCAACCTGTCCCTGAGCACCTTCACGTGCCTCGTTCTGGCGCAGCGCCATGGCGGACGGCGACGCGCCCGCCTCACTTGTCTCGCGCTGGCCGCCCTTCTCGCGGCGCTCGCGGCCGCGACCCGGCAGAACGGCGTGCTGATCGGCCTGGCCGGCGCGGCCTGCGTCGCCATCACCGCGCCGGGTCCCGCCACGCTGCGGGCCCGCTCCACCCGGATGGTCGCCTGGGCGGTGTGTGCCGCCCTCGCCTTCGTGGCCGCGCGATCCGCCGTGGAGGCCAGCGCGGCGCAGCCCATCGGCGACGGCATGGCCTGGGGCCTGAAGGTTCTTCACCGCTACGACATGGCGGGGATGATCGCGAACGGCGCGCCCCCGCTCCCCGCGTCGCCGGCGTCATCGCCGGAATCCCAGCGCATCGTCTCCGCCTTCCGGCACGGCTACGATCCCAGCCGCGTGGACACGCTGGTGAAGAACGTGGAGGTGATGAGCTATTTCCAGGACATGGAGCAGGTTCCTGGACTTTGGTGGCACACGGTGGAAGCAAATCCGCGTGCCTGGCTGGCCCACCGCGCGGCGGTCTTCCGATGGATGGTCGCGCCGCCCGACGTGCGGCTCTGCCTGCCGGTCTGGGTCGGCGTCGACGGTCCCGATGCCACCCTGTCCCAACTGGGGCTCAAACGGGAGGTGCGGCCGCAGGATGCCGCGCTGTACGCCTATTCGACATCGTGGTTCGGCACGCCGCTGTTCATGAACCTCACGTGGGCGCTTGTCGCGCTGGCGCTGGCCGGCGTGATCCGGTTCAGGACATCCCGCGCACCCGGAGACGTCGCCATCGTCGCGATGCTGGTGTCGGGCCTGCTGTTCGCGGCGAGCTTCGCGCTCATCGGCATCGCCTGCGACGTGCGCTACCTCTTCCTGCTTCCGGTGGTGTGCTGCGGGGCCCTGGCGCACCTGGCCAACGCCACGCCTCAGGACGATCCCGGCGGGACGGCGGGCCCCGCGCCGTCCGGCGCCAGCGTCGGCCAGTGACCGGCGTCGATGCCGGCGAGCGCCACCGCTTCCCGAGCGTCGTCCGCGAACAGCGCTTTCAGCACGGCCGCGTCGCTGGCGCTCATCCCCGCGCCCGGACATGGATTGGGCCTCTCGCGGATCTCCGGAACGGAGGGGAAGGGCGCGATGCCCGCGAAATCCGCGATCCGCGCCAGGGTTCCGGCCGCATCGCTCAGCAGCGCCCGCGATTCCAGGAAAAGCAGCTGCGCTTCCGGAAACAGCAGCAGGGCCCGGCGCACCTGCCCCAGGTAGAAGCCGCGCTCCACATAGGAACAGTCGCGCCATTCCGGCCCGAGCGGGGCATTGGCGAGACGCCGCCGGCCGATGGTGATCGCATCCGAAAAGGACACGCTTTCCGCCCCGCGGGCCGCCTCCATGGACCAGTGCGACCATGCCCGCGCGATCGGGTCGCGCAGGAGCAGGATGATCCGGGCCGCCGGGTTGTACCGCCGGATGCGCGCCAGGGCGGGCGGCCAGAAGCTCGTGATCGGCGTCGCCTCGAAGCGCAGCAGGCCTTCCCTCGGCGGAGGGTAGAAGGCGTGCAGGCGTTCATACGGCGGGGCGCTCCAGTCGATGCTCTCGTCGTCGAAGAAATGGGTTTCCTTCTCCGATGGGGCGGCAAGCGCGGGGTGCAGGCGCAGATAGGCGTCGAGGCTCGTCGTGCCCGCCTTCTGCACGCCCGCGACGAACAGGCCGACGCGCTCGCTCATCGGGCGAGATCCCGTTCCCGGCCGGTGTGCAGGCTGTCGAAGATCGCGGCAAGCGCCTGCCGGTCGCCCAGCGGATCGCTCGACCGCCAGAACGGGTTGGTGGCGGCGAGCCGCCTGTGCAGGAATTCGGCCTCGAACAATCTCGTCTCCCGGTGCGCGGCGGCAAGGACATCGGCGGCGGCGGCATCGATACGCGCGCGCTGCTCCCCCTCGTCCCCGCCGGTGAGTGCCGCCAATGCCGCATAGAGCTCGTCGAGCAAGGGGCCGAGCGTGGTGCCGAACACGTCGGTGGCGCTCAGGCTGCTGTGATGCCGCAGTTCCTCCTTCAGCGGCGAACGCTCGGGATCGGACGGGTTCCACGGTCCCGGCAGGCGCCTCACGCGCGCCGCCGTCGCGCGCCAGTCCGCCAGCATCTCCTCGTAGCAGACGGCGACCCTCGGCAGGTCGCGAGTGTCGCGCTCCGCGCTGATGACATGGCGCGCCCAGAGCACCCCGGCATAGGCGGCCGATATCTGGTCCCGCCTGGCGAGCGAGGCGGCAACCTCGGCGGGGGGCCGCAGGGCCAGCACCACCGAGCAGTCCATGCCCGATGCCGCCAGCACCTCGCGCGAGAGCGGGAAGAACCGGCACATGCGCGGGTCCTTGATGAGGGGCAGAGCGGCCGCGGCATAATCCGCCTCAAGCGCCCTCGCCATCGCCTCCGTCAAGGCGCGGGCCCTGTCATGGGGCACGGCGTTGACCGCGAACGGCCTCAGATCGAACCATGCGCTGCCGCCGGCGCTGAGCAGGTCGTCATGGATGGCGACCAGCGCCGCCGGCTCGAAATAGCCTTCGGGATTGTCCGGCGCCGGCGGGTTGAGGACCAGCGGCAGATCGGCGCCGAGGCCGGCGAGCAGCTGCGCCAGCACCGACGTCCCGCTGCGATGCATGCCGAGCACGATGCAGGCATGGCGCTTTCGCAAGAACCCCGACATATGTTCAGACCATCATTCCCAGCATCCGGCCCCGACCACTGACCTCAGGGCATGGTGGCACAGGGCGGCGCCATGTCCATACACGCCGCCGCGTGGCGGAACATCAAGGTTCCAGCGCTTCCGCCCTCGCCCGGGTGTCTCCCGTCCCCGCGCCCGCGCCGGGCGTGAGCGGCGGGACGCCGCGGCCGGCGGAACCGGAGCGGTTGCGGGCGGAGAGGCGCAGCCGCGGATACAGCGCCGTGCGCGGCACGGCCTGGATATCGTAGTTCAGCGCGGCGAGGAGCAGCTGAAAGCCGACGATGACCGGCAGGGCCGCCACCATCACCGTGCCGGCCGAGGCGGGGCTGCGCAGCCCCCAGTTTGCAAGGCCGAAGACGATGCCGAACAGGAGAAGGCCGAAGCCCAGCACCAGCTCCACCGAGGCCGCGCTGAAGCCCCGGATGAAATAGTTGTAGAGGATGCGCTTGCCGAGATTGCGCAGGTGCCCGGCGGCGAAGGGCAGGATCTCGCGGTGCGGCACGAGCCCGCTGATCTCCTCGCCATAGCGCGCGACCATGGGCACATCGACCACCTTGGCGTTCAGGATGGACAACCGGAACAGGAGGTCGGATTCGAAGAAATAGCGCCTGGCGATCTTCTCGGTCGGCAGCAGTTCCACCAGGCTGGCATGGATGGCCACGTATCCGTTGGTGGGGTCCATGGTCTGCCAGTAGCCGGTCGAGAGTTTCGAGAGAAAGGACAGGCCCGCATTGCCGATCAGCCGGACGATCGGCATGCGCGCGACGCTCTCGGGCTCGAAGAAGCGGTTGCCCTTGGCATAGTCGGCCTCGCCCGCGGCGATCATGCCGACGAAACCGGGGATCAGCGCCGGGTCCATCTGCCCGTCGCCGTCGATCTTCACGATGATGTCCGCGCCGCCGGCCACCGCCGCGCGCATGCCGGTCAACGTCGCCCCGCCGACCCCCATGTTCTCGTCGTGGAAGAGGACATTCACGCGCGGGTCCGCGGCGTGCTCGGCGATGAAAACGCCCGATCCCTCCGGGCATGCATCGTCCACCGCATAGATGAGATCGACCTCCGGTCCGATCCGCGCGATGGCCGGCAGGACGCTCGCCCGCACCCGATGGCACGGAATGACCACGGCGACCCGCATGTCCGCCAGCGCGTCAGCATACGGATGCTTCATCGGGTGCCTTGTGATGCCGGAGGTCCAATCGGCCTGAGGTCGGGAAACGCCAGTGCTTCAACCGGCACCGGCTTTCGGCAGACCCTATGCGGCCAGACGGGCGACGGCAAGGTGCCGGCATCGAGCCCGAACAACCGGCGGATTCCGGCGCTGCGCCGCGCGGGTCGATATGCACCAGAGGACAACGGGCCATCGCGCCGAACGGCGCCCCTCGACCCGCCCCCTGGGAGACCACGGGGGCCGTCGTCCCGGCACTTCGATCGGGCCACGCAGAGGGCGGCCAAGCCGCCTCCGCGCAATCCCGTCCAGGACGGAACCAGCCCTCCCGAAGGCCCTCCGTCCTGCCGGTGGGCCCTCGGATGCGGGATAACGACAAGGACAGCGCGGGCCGCGCCGTCCTTGTCTCGCCCAGCGGATCGCAAATCGAACCGGGCGACCGGCTCCAAGCCTAGCCGGCGATCGCTCCGATCTGCCAGACATACACCGGCTCGGTACCGTTCACCGCATTGTCGCCCAGGATGCGCTCCTTGTAGATCAAAGGGTTGTGGCTCGAAGCGGTGCGCACGTTCCGCCAGTGGCGGTCGAAGGCGAGCTTCTCGTCGGTGGCCGAGGCGCTCAGGGCATTGAAGACATCGCTCGTGGCCCGCAGCGCCAGCTCGGCGGCGCCGACCTGCGCGGCGGCGGAAGCGAGCTCGGCCTCGATGTTCGCCTGATCGTCCGCGGCCTTGTCGCCGGCCTGGGAGGTTTCATAGGCCCGCTGCGCCGCCCGCGCGGCCTCGAGGGTCGCGGCACGGGCGGTGAAGGCGAAGGCGCGCGCGCGGCCCACCACCTGCAGCACCTGGGGATCATGCCGAGGCGGCGTGCCCGCCCCGTGGGAGAAGCCGCGCGTGCGCTTGGCCACCAGGGCCGAGACCTCGCGCACCGCCGCGAGGGCCGCGCCGGCGAGGACGGAATTCAGTACCAGCTGGTAGAAGGCGGTCTGGTAGCGGAAGCGGGCCTCGAACGGCACCAGCCCCTCCGGTTCCACGGCGGCGGCCTTGTAGATGGTGGTGCCGGTGCCGGTCAGCCTCTGGCCGAAGCCGCTCCAGTCGTCGCGCCGCTCCACGCCGGGCTGCGCCGCGCGCACGATGGCGATCACCGGGGCGCCGGTGTCGGCGCGGGTGGCGTAGGTGTCGATCCAGTCCGCGAAGATGGTGCCGGTGGAATAGTATTTCTCGCCCTCGACACGGAAGCCCGCGCCGTCCGGAACCACCTTGGTGATGGTGTCGCCGAGCTTGACCGCGCCGATCTCGGTCCAGCCGTTGCCGGCAATCTCACCGGCGCCGAAGCGCTTCAGCCAGGGCTCGCCCTCCCGACGCGGCGCGACCAGGCGATCCTCCACCAGGGCGAAATGCCCGCGCAGCGCCTGGGCGACATTGGTGTCGGCCTCGGCGAGGTCGATCAGGAGGTCGAACAGCTGCGGCAGGGAGACGCCGAGGCCGCCGTATTCCACCGGCACGCGCAGCGCGGTGAAGCCGGCCTCCTTCAGCCACCCGATCTCCTCGAACGGCAGGATGCGCTCGCGCTCGCGCCGGACCGCCCCTTCCGCGATGCGCGCGAACAGCGGACGGAAACGCGCCTTCAGCGCCCCGGTGTCGGGGAACGTGCCCCGGTACTCATGCACAGTCACGGCAAGGCTCCTTCCTGCGCCCGAACCGGCATCCGGGCGGCAATGACCTTCATTTCTGGAACTGCCTCGACCGCATTGAGCCGGCGGAACCCCAGTGCTGCAAAGTGTAATCGGAAGCCACGGATGGAAGCGAGAGCTCACTATTCCATATTTCAACCACCGCGGAGCATATCACCGCCATGGCGTGAACGTTTTTCAGAATATTTTTTCAATTATGCGACGTCGCACCCAGACAATAAAATTTAATCACGGCCTTCCATCCGGCCGCAGAGCGAACGGAGAATAATGTTGTTGCAGGACAACACATAATAAGAAGCGCATTCCACTTGTGCGAGGCGTTGTTTCTCGCAACGCTGCAACGGCATCGCATTGCGCGGCGCTGACGACCCCGCGGAAGACGGCATGCGCATGGCGCGGATGGCGCGTGTCTTCCGGATGCGGATGAGACATCAAGCCCGAAAAGGAACGAGCATGGGTTCCCTCACCGATACCGAAATCGATTACACGCAGCATCCCCGCGTGAATTCGGCGGACCCCGTGCCGCCGCGTCCGCGCCCCTCGACGCCGCCGCACCTGCTGAAGGACGATGCCGACGCCATCGCCGCCGCCACCGCGCTGGCGGCCCGGCTTGCGGAAGGCGCGGCGCTGCGTGACCGCGAGGGGCTGCTGCCGCTGGCGGAACTCGACCTCTACTCGCAGAGCGGCATCTGGTCTCTCCTCATTCCGAAGCGGTTCGGCGGTCCCGGCCTGTCCCATGCGACCCTCGCCAAGGTCATCGCCATCGTCGCCTCCGGCGATCCGGCGGTGGCGCAGATCGCGCAGAACCACATCGCCATCGCCGCGCTGGTGGATCTCGATGCCACCGAGGAGGAGAAGGCGCGCGTGTTCGGCTGGTCGCTCGCCGGCCTGCGCTTCGGCAACGCCTTCTCGGAGTTCGGCGGCAAGGACGTGACCGACTTCAAGACCCGCGTGCGCTTCGAGGGCGCCGAGGCGGTGGTCGATGGCGAGAAATTCTACACCACCGGCGCCCTCCTGGCCCATATCGTGCCCATCGTCGCGGTGGGCGACGACGGCGTCTATCTGGTGTTCGCCGACCGCGAGACCCCCGGCCTGAGCGTCACCAACAACTGGTCGAGCTTCGGCCAGCGCACCACCGCGTCGGGCTCCGTGCGCATCGAGAACGTCCGCGTGCCGCGCGAGCGGGCGGTGAAGCTGCGCGACACGGCGGAGCATCCCTCGGTCCAGGGCCCCGTCTCGCAGATCATCCAGGCCGCCATCGACGCCGGGATCGCGCGGGCCGCCATCGACGACACCATCCGCTTCGTGAAGACCCAGACCCGCCCGTGGATCGACAGCGGCAAGGAGACGGCGGGCGAGGACCCCTACACCATCGCCGCCATCGGCGACCTCAAGCTGCGCCTGCATGCGGCGGAAGCCCTGCTGGAGAGCGCCGGGCGGGCCATCGACAAGGGCTACCTCGACCCCTCCCTGGAAAATGTGACGGAGGCCACCATCCGCACGGCGGAAGCCAAGGTGCTGACCACGCAGATCGCCATCGACGCCACCAACAAGCTGTTCGAGCTGGCGGGCACCCGCTCCACGCTCGCCCAGTTCGGGCTCGACCGGCACTGGCGCAACGCGCGGGTGCACACGCTGCACGACCCGGTGCGCTGGAAGTTCTTCCACGTCGGCAACTGGTACCTGAACGGCGTGCATCCGCCGCGCCATCCCTGGAACTGATCCCCGCCGGGCGGCCAAGCATTGCGGGGGGCGCGGGTGCCGCAAGCATCCGCGCCCCCTTCGGCATGGGCGCGGTCGCGCCGGGCGGGACATGATCGACGCGGAGAAAACCGTTCTCCGCGGGCGGGGCCTGGGAGGGGTGCGTTCTCCAGCCGGGGGGGTTCTTTGGAATAGCCGCGGCGGCGGGTGCCGCCTATCACAGGAGGTGACGCCGCGCGTCCGGGAACGGACGGCGCAGGCCCGGCCGTTCTGACAGGATCGATGCGATGGCGACCCTTCCCTCCCCGGAAGTCTTCTGGTTCCTCCCCACCTCGGGCGATACCCGCTACCTCGGCACCTCCGATTTCGGGCGCGAGCCCACCAACGCCTACCTGCGCGAGATCGCCGTCACCGCCGAGCGCCTCGGCTACGACGGCCTCCTCATCCCCACCGGATCGAGCTGCCAGGACCCCTGGGTCACCGCCTCCAGCCTCATCCCCCTCACCAGCCGCATCAAGCTGCTGGTGGCGCTGCGCACCTCCATCATGGGCCCCACCGCCTGCGCCCGCCAGGCCGCCACCCTCGACCAGGCCCTCGACGGGCGCCTGCTGCTGAACGTGGTGCCCGGCGGCGACGCCGCCGAGCTCGCCGCCGACGGCATCTTCCTCGACCACGACGCCCGCTACGAGGCCGCCGACGAGTTCCTCACCGTCTGGCGGCAGATCCTCGCCACCGGCGAGGCCTTCAGCTTCAGCGGCCGCCACCTCACGGTGGAGAACGCCCGCAACTATTATCCCCCGGTCCAGCGGCCCTATCCCCCGCTCTATTTCGGCGGCTCCTCCCCCGCCGCCCACGAGCTGGCCGCAAAGCACGTGGATGCCTACCTGACCTGGGGCGAGCCGCCCGCCGCCGTGGCCGAGAAGATCGCCGACGTGCGCGCCCGCGCCGCCCGCCACGGCCGCACCGTGCGCTTCGGCGTGCGCCTCCACGTCATCGCCCGCGAGACCGAGGCCGAGGCCTGGGCCGAGGCGGAGCGGCTGATCTCCCGCCTCAGCGACGCCGACATCGCCGCCGCCCAGGCCAATTTCGCCAAGATGGATTCCGAGGGCCAGAAGCGCATGGCGGCCCTGCACGGCGGCCGCCGCGACCAATTGGAGGTGGCGCCGAACCTGTGGGCGGGCGTCGGCCTCGTGCGCGGCGGGGCCGGCACCGCGCTGGTGGGCGCCCCCGAGCAGATCGCCGCGCGGCTGCGCGAATACCAGGCGCTGGGCGTCGACACCTTCGTGCTGTCGGGCTACCCGCACCTCGAGGAATCCATCCGCTTCGCCGAGCTGGTGTTCCCCCTCCTCGGCAAGGCCGCCGTCACCAAGCAGGGCACCCAGACCGGCGGCGCATTCGACATCCGAGCCCTCCGCCAAACCGCAGCAAGCTGAGCACGATCATGCAAATCATCGATATGCGCTGCCGCCCGGCCTACCTGCACGACTTCTTCGGCAGGACCCCGGGCACCGCGGAATTCGAGACCGCCCGCTGGCTCAACCGGCGCGTGGGCACGCGGGGCGCCGACACCCACTTCACCCGCTCAGCGACCCCCGAGGGCTTCCTCGACGAGGTGCGTGACGCCGGCCTCGCGACGGCGGTGGTGGTGGGCCGCCACACGCCGGGGCAGCACCTGCCGAACGACACGATCCACCAGATCGTTTCCGCCTCCCCGCTACTGGAGGGGATCGGCGCGGTCGATCCCGTGCTCCAGGGCGAGCGGGGCGCCCTCGACGAGGCCGAGCGCGCGATCAAGGTGCTGGGGCTCCGGGGCATCGATCTGGAACCCGGCTTCGGCGATCCCGCCCGACATGCGGACGACCCGGTGTATTTCCCGCTCTACGAGCTGCTTTCCGGCCTCGGCGCGCCGCTATTCCTGATGAGCGGGCCGACCACGCCCGATCCGCGCTTCAACGATCCGGCGGCGGTGGGCAACGTGGCGCGGCTGTTCCCGCGCCTGAAGATCGCCGTCTACCACGGCTCCTGGCCCAACGTGCAGCAGGTCGTCGGCGTCGCCTTCCGGCACGAGAACGTGTTCCTCATTCCGGACATGTACCTGTTCCAGCCGGGCACGCAGACCTACGTGGACGCCGTAAACGGCTTCCTCGCAGACCAGTTCCTGTTCGGCTCCTCCTACCCCTTCCGCCCCATCGCCCAGACCATCGACGACTTCCGCAACATCGGCTTCCGCGAGGAGCTTCTCCCGCGGCTCTTCCACGACAACGCCGCCCGGCTTCTTGGCCTCTAAGGCCACTTTGGCTCCAGTTTATCCAGAAGGCGCATTCTGCTGACGCGAACCGGCATCCGCCTCGCGTGAGGATGCGCCAGCCAAACCGGGCGCGGCGGAGCGATCTTTCTCCGCGCCCCGGCGTTCTCCCACAGGCCGAGGCCGGCCGTTCCGGCCTCCCAGGCTCACGCATCTTCCTTGCGCGAAGCGGCGATCCGCTCGCGCGAGAATGTTCCCAGCGCAGGGGCAGGCATATGAATTCCTCCGAGCGGACAAAAGCTCCAACGGCCCCCGCGCAGCCTGCGGGCGGCGAGCGGCCCGCCGTCGCCATCATCGGCGGTGGCCTTTCCGGCGCGGTCGTGGCGTGGCATCTGGCCCGCCGCACCCAGGCCGAGGACATCCGCATCATCGTCATCGAGCCGCGGGAGGAGCTCGGGCGCGGGCTCGCCTATTCGACCCCCGATCCGGACCACCGCTTGAACGTGCCGGCGCGGAAGATGACCATCGACACCGCCGACCCGCTGCATTTCCAGCGCTGGCTGCAATCCCCCGAGGGACCGGGCCCGCTGCCCGGCGCCACGCAGCCCGCCGATGGCGATGCCTTCGTGCCGCGCGAGGTGTTCGGCCGCTATGTGGCCGACCATCTTCGCCCCTGGCTCGCCAGCGGCCGCATCGCGCATGTGCGGGCACGCGCCACCGGCGTGCGGGCGGAACCGCACGGCTACCGCATCACCCTCGACGACGGCGGGGAGATCGCCGCCGGCCGGGTGGTGCTGGCCGTCGCCCACCCGGCGCCCGCCATTCCCGGCCCGCTGTCGCCGTTGCGGGACGATCCGCGGCTGGTGGCAGACGCCTATGGGCCGGATGCGCTCGCCGCCATCGCCCCGACCGACCGCGTGCTGATCCTCGGCTCGGGGCTGACCGGCGCCGATGTGGTGGCGACCCTGCACCAGCGCGGGCATTCGGGGCGGGTCTTCATGCTGTCCCGGCACGGGCGCCGCTCGCAGCCCCATGGCCCGGCGCAGTCGCCCACCTCCGCCGACTTCACCCGCCGGCCGGAGGAACGGGCCCTCGGCCTCCTGCGTCGGGTGCGGAGGGGCCTCGACCAGGATGCCCGGTCCGGCCTCACATGGCATGCCCTGTTCGACCGGCTGCGCGAGCAGGGCCCCCGCGTGTGGGCCGCCCTGCCCTGGCCCGAGCGGCGGCGCGTGGTGCGCCACCTGCGGGGGCTCTGGGACATCCACCGCTTCCGCATCGCGCCGCAGACCCACGATATCCTGCAGGCGGAAATCGCGACCGGGCGGCTTGAGCCGCTGGCGGGCCGGCTCGCGGCCGCGCACCCCCGTCCCGATGCCGTCACCCTCGACATCGCGCTGCGCGGCGGCGGCGCCCGGCGCCTGGAGGTGGAGCGCGTGGTGGTGGCCACCGGGCCGGCCCACGGATCGGTCATCGCGGCCAATCCGGTGCTGGCGGATCTCGCCCGGCAGGGGCTGCTCCAGGCCGATCCGCTGTGGCTCGGGCTCTGGACATCCCCGGAGGGCCGGCTGCTCGATCGCCACGGCGTGGAGCAGCCGAACCTTCTCGTCGCCGGGCCTCTCGCGCGCGGAGCGGTCGGAGAGCTGATGGGCGTGCCCGAGGTGACCGCCTGGGCCGAGGCCATCGCCGCGCGCCTCGCGACAGCGATCACGCGCGCTCCCGGCGCTCTTTCGGCCTGAGGCAGCATCTTCCCGCCGGACCACGACCGGCGCGCTGCCCCGCTGCGAGGCCCGCTGTCGCCGGCTCCTTCCGTCAGGCGCCGCGGACGGGCATGTGCCGGGCGGTCGCCCCGGGGATTTTTCTTCTCCCACGCGCACGGGATTTGGAATGGAAGCGGCGCGTTACTTTATGCAATAAAATAGATAGAAAATATCGATTTAAGAGCCCGTAATGCCTTCCCCGATCTCCCCGGCCGCGCCCCGCCCACAGGCGGCATTCGCCCCTCTCTCACCGGCGCCGCAGCGCGCCCTCGGACGGCGCGAATTCCGGCGGGCGTGACGACGCGCGAACGACCCGGCGCAATCTGGAGATCATCATGTCGAACACCATCGCGCGCCCGGCGGCGCGCGCGCCGGGGGCCACCGCCACGCCTGCCGGGCCGGCGACACCGTCGGCTCCCGCCCTCGCCCTGGACGGCATCAGCCTGAGCTTCGGCGGCATCCATGCGCTGCGCGATGTGTCGTTCGAGGTGGCGCCGGGAGAGATCCGGGCCATCATCGGCCCCAACGGAGCAGGCAAATCCTCGCTCGTGAACGTCATCAGCGGCCTCTATCGCGCCGATGCCGGCATCGTCCGCATCGCGGGGGAGGCCTTCTCGCGGGTGCCGCCGCAGCGGCTGGCGCGGCTCGGCGTGGCGCGCACGTTCCAGAACCTTGCCCTTTTCAGTGGACTCACAGTGGCGGAGAACATCGCCTCCGGGCTCGCCTTCCGCCGTCGCTCGGGGCTGGCGGCGCAGGTGCTGGGGCTTGCGCCCGCGCGTCGCGAGCGGAGCGCCGAGGACCAGCGGGTCGCCGCCATCGCCGCGGTCCTCGGGCTCACCCCGGTGCTGGAGCGCCTCGTCTCCACCCTGCCCTACGGCCTGCAGAAGCAGGTGGACCTTGCCCGAGCGCTGGTGGCCGACCCCCGGCTCGTGATGCTCGACGAGCCCATGGCCGGCCTCACCGTGACGGAGAAGCAGGAGATGGCCGGGCACATCCGCGCGGCGCGCGACCGGCTCGGCCTCGCCGTCATCCTCATCGAGCACGACATCGGCGTGGTCATGGGCCTCTCGGACCGGATCGCGGTGCTCGACCATGGGGTGCGGATCGCCGACGGCACGCCGGCGGAGGTGCGCCGCGACCCCGAGGTCATCCGGGCCTATCTCGGCGCGGAGGCCGCATGATGGACGGGAGCGACCTGCTGTTCGCCGTCGAGGTCGCGGTCGGCGGCCTGCTGTCCGGGGTGATGTACGCGCTGGTCGCGATCGGCTTCGTGCTCATCTACAAGACCTCGGGCGTGCTGAACTTCGCCCAGGGCGCCATGGTGCTGTTCGCGGCGCTCACCTTCGTCAGCCTGGTGGAGCGGCAGGTGCCGTTCTGGGCCGCCATGGCGGCGACATTGGCCGTCATGGCCGCCCTCGGCTTCGCCATCGAGCGCACGGTGCTGCGGCCATTGAGCAACCGCTCGCCCATGACCCTCTTCATGGCCACGCTGGGCCTCAGCTACGTCATCGAGGGCGTGGCGCAGCTGGTGTGGGGCACCCAGGTGCACCGGCTCGACCTCGGCATCTCGAACGCGCCGTTCGAGGTGGGCGGCATCTTCATCTCCACCTTCGATCTCGTGGCCGCCGCCATCGCCGCCGCCATGGTGGCGGTCCTCACCGCCTTCTTCAGCTTCACCCGCACCGGGCTCTCGTTCCGCGCGGTGGCCGACGACACATTCGCCGCCATCGCCATCGGGCTCCGGCTGGGCCGCATCCAGGGCACGGTGTGGACGGCGGCGGGCTTCGTCGCGCTGGTGGCCGGGCTTTTGTGGGGCGCGCGCCTGGGGGTGCAGTTCTCGCTCTCGCTGGTGGTGCTGAAGGCGCTGCCGGTGCTGGTGCTGGGCGGCTTCGATTCCGTCCTCGGGGCGATCGTGGCAGGCCTGCTGATCGGCGCCTCGGAGAAGCTCGCCGAGGTCTATCTCGGCCCCTTCGTGGGCGGCGGCATCGAGAGCTGGTTCGCCTATGCGGTGGCGCTGGTGGTGCTGCTGGTGCGGCCGTCGGGCCTGTTCGGCCGCCGGCTCGCGGAGAGGTACTGATCCATGTCGCTCATCGCCGACCTTCCGGCCGCGCGCCCACGCCCCGCCGCGCCCACCCTCGCCCTGCTGGGCCTGCTGGCGCTGGCCTTCGTGGCGGTTCCTCTCGCCGCCACGCCCTATGTGATCGAGGCGATCCTGCTGCCGTTCCTGGCCCTCTCCCTGGCGGGGCTCGGGCTCAACCTGCTCACGGGCTACGGCGGGCAGCTCTCGCTCGGCTCGGCGGCCTTCATGGCGGTGGGCGCGTTCGCGGCCTACAATTTCCAGCTCCGGCTGGCGCTGCCGCTGCTCCCGTCGATGGTGCTGGCGGCCCTCACGGCGGCTGCCATCGGGGTGGTGTTCGGCCTGCCCAGCCTGCGCCTGCGCGGCTTCTACCTCGCGGTCTCGACCCTCGCCGCGCAATTCTTCGTGCAATGGGCGCTCACCAAGTTCAGCTGGTTCTCCAACGACAGCGCCTCCGGCGTCGTGGCGGCGCCGCGGCTGAGCCTCCTGGGGATCGATCTCGACAGTCCGCAGGGGCGCTACCTGTTCGCGCTGACGGTGGTGGCGGCCATCACCGTCCTGGTCCACCGCATCGTCCGCAGCCGCGAGGGCGTGAACCTCATCGCGGTGCGCGACGACGAGACGGCGGCGAAGGTGATCGGCGTGCCGGTGCTGCGCACCAAGCTTGCCGCCTTCGCCATCTCCTCCGCCATCATCGGCGTCGCCGGGGTGATCTGGGCCTATGCCTACCTGCGCACGGTGGAGCCGGCGGGCTTCAATCTCGACCGCTCGTTCCAGGTGCTGTTCATCATCATCATCGGAGGGCTCACCACCATCCGCGGGGCCTTCCTGGGCGCGGCGCTGATCGTGGTGTTCCCCCTGCTGCTCGCCCGCGCCGCGTCGTTCGCCTTCGAGGGGCTCATCGATGCCGGCGTCATCAAGCTGGTCGAGCGCGTGGTGCTCGGCGTCGTCATAATCCTCTTCCTCATCGCGGAGCCGAACGGCCTCTCGGCCATCCTGGGGCGCGCCACGGCGCGGGTCCGGGGGTGGCTCGGGCGCGGCTGACCATCGTCAAAGGAGATCCCCATGTCCTTCCTCAAACGCATCGCGCCCGCGCTTCTCGCGGCCACGCTGCTGGGCGGCCTGCCGGCGCACGCCGACGAGCAGTATTTCCCCCTGCAGAGCTTCCGCGTCGGCCCCTATGCGGCGCCCGGCTCGGGCTTCTTCGGCGGCTTCATCGACTACATGAACCTCATCAACGTCCGCGACGGCGGGGTGAACGGAGTGAAGCTCACCTGGTCCGAGGGCGAGACCGAATATGAGGTGGAGAAGGGCGTGGAGGTCTACCAGCGCCTGAAGTCGAACCCCGGCGTCGCAGCCTGGAACCCGCTGTCGGTGGGCATCGCCTATGCGATGCTGGACGGCATCACCAAGGACAGGACGCCCCTCGTCACCATCGACCACGGCCGCACCGACACCACCGACGGGCGCGTGTTTCCCTATGCCTTTCCGCTGCTGATGAACCCCTATTCGGAAAGCTCGGGCATCATCAACTTCATCGCCTCCAAGGAAGGCGGGCCGGACGGGCTGAAGGGCAAGAAGATCGTGGTGCTCTACCATGGCTCACCCTACGGCAAGGAGACGATCCCCATCTATGAGCTGCTGGCGCAGAAGTATGGCTTCAAGCTGCAGCAGATCGAGGTGCCGCACCCCGGCAACGAGCAGCAGGCGCAGTGGCTGCAGATCCGCCGCGAGCGGCCGGACTACGTGGTGCTGCGCGGCTGGGGCGTGATGAACCCGGTGGCGCTCACCACCGCCCAGCGCAACGGCTTTCCCGCCAGCAGGATCATCGGCAACGTCTGGTCCAACTCCGAGGAAGACGTGCAGCCCGCGGGCGAGGCGGCGGTGGGCTACACCGCCCTCACCACCCAGGCTTCGGGCCACGACTATCCGGTGCTGAAGGAGATCACCGCGCGCCTCTACGACAAGGGCCTCGGCAACCTTTCGGACCGCGGGCGCATCGGCACGGTTTATCACAACCTCGGCGTGGTCAACGGCATCCTGAACGTGGAGGCGGTGCGCATCGCCCAGGAGAAGTTCGGCCACCGCGCCCTCACCGGGGACGAGGTGCGCTGGGGCTTCGAGCACCTGCGGCTGACCCCCGAGCGGGTGAAGCAGCTCGGCGCCGAGAACCTGTTCCACTCCATCAACGTCACCTGGGACAACCACGAGGGCGAAGGCTACGTGACCTTCCAGCAGTGGGACGGCAAGAAGTGGAACGTGGTCTCGGACTGGATCGCGCCCGACTGGACCCTCCTGCGGCCGATCATCGAGAAGTCTTCCGAGGCCTATGCCAAGGAAAAGGGAGTCAAGATCCGCACCGAGGCCGATGTGGACATCGTCAACGCGAAGTGACGGATCGCGGGCGCCACGCCTGATCGGGAGGACATGATGACGGCCCTTTTGGCATTCGAGGACGTTGCCGTCGCCTATGACGGCGCCATCGTCGCGCTGCACGGGGTCTGCCTGGAGGTCCGCGCCGGCGCGTTCGCCGCGCTGCTGGGCGCGAACGGCGCCGGCAAGACCACCCTGCTCAAGGCGGTGTCGAACCTGCTGCCGGCCGAAGGCGGGCGCATCGTCTCCGGCCGCATCCTGTTCGAGGGCCGCGACGTGACCACACACAGCCCGGCGGAGCATATCCGCCGGGGACTGGTGCCGGTGCTGGAAGGCCGGCGCTGCTTCAAAACATTGAGCGTGGAGGAAAATCTCGTCGCCGGGGCGGTCGGCCGCGGGTTCGGCCGGCGCGAGGTGGCCCGTGGCCTGGAGCTGGTCTACGATTTGTTTCCGCGCCTCAAGGCGCGGCGGCGCATCGCCGCCGGCCTCACCTCCGGCGGCGAACAGCAGATGGCCGCCATCGGCCGCGGGCTGATGGCCGCACCGCGCCTGTTCGTGCTGGACGAACCCTCCATGGGCCTCGCCCCGCTGGTGGTGGCCGAGATCTTCGCCGCGCTGAGCCGGCTGAACCGGGAGATGGGCACCACCCTGCTGGTGGCCGAGCAGAACTCGTCCATCGCCCTCAAGCACGCCCACCATGCGACCGTCATCGAGAACGGCCGCAGCACCCTCTCCGGGCCAGCCGCGGAGCTGGCGGCGCGGGACGACATCCGCGACCGCTACATGGGCGGCGCGGCCACCGCCGTCGCCTGAAGGTCACGCCCACGGGCGTCCGGCTCCGCCACCCACCGAAGACAGCGGAAAGCTCCGTGACCTCGCCCGCTGCTGGCGAGAAGGTCACGGAGCGATCTGCGACGGGAATGGCTCAGAACACCTGCAGCAGACGCAGCGTGCCGCGGAAGTCTTCCGGGAAGCCGCCCGAGGTGTTGAAATCACGCTGCACCAGCCCCAGCACCTGGAAGGTCGGGGTGATGAACTTCGAAAGCTCGAACCGCAGCTGGTCGCGCTGCGTGGCGTTGCCGGTGGGGATGCCGGAAAGATACTCCGTGCCGCCCCAGAATCCGGAATAGCCCACCGCCGCCGACCACGTCGGCGCGAAGGCGTAGGAGAGCCACGCCTGGAACTGATAGGTGTTGTCCTGGGTCAGGGTCTGGTATCCGCCGCCTGCCTCGTCGTTGGAGCCGTACCAGATGACATCGCCCGCGATCTGCAGCGCGATTCCGTTGCCGAACCCCTGGTACCAGGCGCCCTGCAGGTCCAGCTTCCAGCGGTTCTCGCCCATGTTCAGCGCCTGGCTGGAATCATACTGGCCAAGCGGCGCGTAAAGATACGGCGCGACCGCGACATAGCTTTCGCTCTCCTTGTTGTTGATGAGCCACAGCACGCCCGAGAAGATCGGATCGGCAAACCCCGCGGCGGAATCAAGGTTCGTGCCCGAGACACGCCCGTTGTAGAGCGTGCCCACCGGCACCAGGGTCTGCGCCGCGACCCGGAAGCCGGCGACGTCGAAATAGTGCACGTAGCGCAGGATATCCACGTAGGAATCGAGGCTGGTATTCTGGGAAATGGTGGTCCCGGACGTATTCACGAACTCACTGCGGGTCGCGTACTGGCTGTAGAAGAGCAGGAGATTGGCCCCTGCGGGCGCCGGCACGTAATCGGCCGAGTTGATGTCGATGGCGAAGGCGCCGTCCGCGCCGACCGGCAACACGAGAGCCGCGCCGAGAAGCGCCGCGGCGCGCAGCCGGCGCCCCGCCACCTGCCATGCTTCGCTGCCGCGGGAGGAACGCGCATCGGCCTCTGGAACGGTCGGCTCACGCGAGCCGGAGGGGCGCGCACTCCGAAATTCAAGGTCATTCACGGCAGGACTCCTTCGCGCGCCGGGATGGGTCGCCAGGCAGCGGTCGAGCTTGGTTTTTGGAAAGGCCCGGCGAGCTGCAGCCGGGAAGGACCCACGCCGCGAATGTAATGAAAACGGCACGCACGCCGCGAGAGTTCAGTATTTCAAATTTCCAATGCGGTATGAAAAGTTATTTTCATACCTTCGCATTTTCGAAAAATATTTCGACTCAAGCGCAAATGGAAAAAACAGAGAACGGCTCAGCACAGCCCCACGCTCGTTTCAGCCCGATTCATACATGGCGGCCGTCGACCAGGGGAAAGAAAGCGCGCCGCAGCGAACTTCACAAATAATAAATGTGAAAAATAATATTCCATTACGCGCTGTAAAAAGAAAAATGCGCTCCACTGCCCCGCAAACGACGCCTCCTCTAAAAATCATGGCTTGAACCCGTCCGTCGGCGCGTTGAAACCACATCGTCCTGTCACGCCGGGAATGGGAATACGCCGCGGACACGCTGTCGCGCTTTCTGACCGGAGCCATTCATGGCCAAGACCATCCGTTTCAATGCCTTCGAGATGAATTGCGTGGGGCACCAGTCCCCCGGCCTGTGGCGTCACCCTCGCGACCGTTCCTGGGATTACAACACCCTCGATTATTGGACCGACCTGGCGCAATTGCTCGAAACCGGCTTCTTCGAGGCCATCTTCATCGCCGATGTCGTCGGATATTACGACGTCTACAAGGGCAACCTCGACAACGCCCTGCTGCAGGGCGTGCAGATTCCGGTGAACGATCCGCTTCAGCTCGCCAATCCCATCGCCCAGGCGACCAAGCATATCGGCATCGGCGTCACCGCCTCCACCAGCTTCGAGCATCCCTATACTTTCGCGCGGCGGCTTTCCACGGCCGACCACCACACCCGTGGCCGGGTCGGCTGGAACATCGTGACCTCGTATCTGGAAAGCGGTGCGAAGAATATCGGCCAGGGCGGCCTGCGCCGGCATGACAACCGCTACGATGTCGCGCAGGAATATGTCGAGGTGCTCTACAAGCTCCTGGAAGGAAGCTGGGAGGACGGCGCCGTGCTGCGGGATCGCGAACGCGGCATCTTCGCCGATCCGGCGAAAATCCACGAGATCGGGCACAAGGGCAAGTATTTCGAAGTGCCCGGATATCACCTGTGCGAGCCCTCCCCGCAGCGCACGCCGGTGCTGTTCCAGGCCGGAGCCTCGGGCGCGGGCAAGCAGTTCGCCGCGGGCCACGCCGAATGCGTGTTCATCTCCACCCCGCTCAAGTCCGCGACGGCGGCCTACGTGCGAGAAATCCGCGAGCGCGCCGCCGCTCACGGCCGCGACCCTAAGAAGATCCTGATCTACGCCATGGCCACGATCATCGTGGACGAGACCGACGCCAAGGCGCGCGCCAAGTATGAGGAGTATGTGCGCCACGCCTCCTACGACGGTGCGCTGGTGCTGATGTCCGGCTGGACCGGCATTGACTTCGGCCGCTACGCCCCCACCGACACGGTGCGGAAGGTCGAGACCAACGCCATCATCTCCACCGTCGAGCACCTCGCGGAAGGCGAGAAGGTGTGGACCATCGAGGAACTGGCGAAATGGGGCGGCATCGGCGGCATGGGGCCGCTGTTCGTGGGCTCGGCGGCGACGGTCGCCGACCTCCTCCAGCAATGGGTGGAGGAGACGGATATCGATGGCTTCAACCTCGCCTATGCCGTCGCGCACGAGACCTTCGCCGACGTGATCGGCCATGTGGTGCCGGAGCTGCAGAAACGCGGCGTCTACCCCACCGCCTATCGCGAGGGCACACTGCGCGAGAAGCTGTTCGGGGAGGGCCCATACCTGCCCCAGACCCACCCGGCCGCGCGCTATCGCGACATCGAGCGGGTGAAGCGCGAGGAGGCGGCGCAGAGCCTGCCGCGCGCCGCAGGCGGCTGAAACCCTCGTTCCGGGGCGGTTTCCCGAGGCGCCGAAGGCCGCGTCACAGTCGCGGCTTCGGCGTCTCCACTTCGCAGGTGGCCCAAGGGCCGGCTGCCTCAAGCAGGCTCTGCGCGCCTGCCGGAGCGAGAAACGCGAGCCGAACCGGGGCGCTGGCCTGGATGGCCGCCCGCCCGCCGCCGGCGCGCGCCACGCCTCATGCCGCGCGGATGGAGAGGATGAAGTCCTGGAGCTCCGTCTCCAGGCGCGCACCGCCGGTGGCGAGGTTCTCCGCGGCGGCGAACACCTCCTGGGAGGCGCTGCCCGCTTCGTTGGCCGCCACGTTGACGTTCGCCACGTCCAGCACCACCTGCGAAGTGCCGACGGCCGCGTGCTCGATGTTGCGGGCGATCTCCGCCACGGCCGCATCCTGCTCCTCCACCGCGGCGGCGATGGCCCCGGAGGTTTCCGCCACCTTGCCGATGGTCTCGCGGATGTCCCGCACGGCAGCCACGGCGCCCGAGGTCGCCTCCTGGATGCTGGAAATCTGGGCGGAGATGTTGCCCGTGGCGTGCGACGTCTGCGCCGCTAGCTGCTTCACCTCCTCCGCCACCACCGCGAACCCCCGCCCGGCCTCGCCCGCGCGGGCGGATTCGATGGTGGCGTTCAGCGCCAGCAGGTGGGTCTTCTTGGCGATGTCGTCGATCATCTGCGTGATGGTGCCGATCTGCGTCGCCGTGGCGGTCAGCTCGGCGATCAGGTGATCGGTCTGCTCGGCCTTGCTCACCGCTTCCCCGGCGATCTCGCTGGAGGCCTGCACCTGCCGGCTGATCTCGCGGATGGAGGAGGAAAGCTCGGTGGTCGCCGCCGCCACCGCATGGGCGTTGGCGGAGGCGCTCTCGGAGGTCTTGGCGACCATCTCGGAGGTCTCGCGCGTGGTCGCGACCGTGCGGGAGAGCGTGGCCGCGGTGCCCTCCAGCGAGGTTGCGGAGGTGGAAAAGTCCTTGACGATGCCGCCCACCGCCGCCTCGAAGCGGTTGGCGATCTGCTCCATCTCCTCGTGCCGGCGGGCTTCCGCCTGCGCCTTCTCGTCGGCCTGCTCGCGCTCCAGCTCGATGCGCCGGATCTCGTGCTCGCGGAACACCATGACCGCGCGCGTCATCTCGCCGATCTCGTCGCCGCGCTCAAGCTTGGGCAGCGATACGTTCATGTCCCCGGCCCGCATGCGGCCCATGATCTCGCACAGGACGAGGAGCGGACGGATCTGCCTGCGCAGAATGAAGAAAAGCACGGCGCCCACCGCCAGGGCCGCCAGGGTCGCCTGGATGGTGATGGTCCGGACGAGCGTGTCGGCGATCGCCATGAACTCGCTCTGCTTCAGGCCGACATAGACGATGCCGATCACCTTTCCGGACGCGTCGCGCAGCGGATCGTAGGCGGTGAAATAGGGCTGGCCCAGGATCTCCGCCTCGCCACGATAGCCGCGCCCGTCCTTCAGCACCGCATCATGGGCGGGGCCGGGCTTCAGCGTGGTGCCGACGGCGCGGGAGCCGTCCGCCGCCTTGATGTTGGTGGCGATGCGGGTGTCGCCCAGGAAAATGGTGGCGGTGCCGCCGACCAGCTCCCGAAGATGATCGACGAGGTTCGTGTCGTCGTTCAGGATCGTCTTGCCCGCCATGAGCTTGCCGTCCTCGACCCGAAGCTCGCCCAGGTTGCCCAGAAGCTCGCGGGCGACGCGGATATTCGAATCCTGGCGAGCCTGCGCCTGCTGCCGCATTTCCTGGGAGACATCGCGAGACACCACCAGCAGCACGGTGGCGAAGACGATCAGGATCCCGCAGAAAACCAGAGCCGAAATCTTCGTGGGAAGCGACATTCTACCGCAAATGGAAACCGACCTCGACACAGTGCGTTGCCTCTGCTTTTTCTCGATATGCTCGCATACAGAAAGCACGAGACGGCTACACAGTCTTTGCGCTAGGTCACATGCACGACATACGGGCAGCGGGCTGGCACCTCACGCCTCCGCCCGCGCCGCGCCGGCGCGGCGGCCGATGAGGTCCGCCACCACGGAGAAGGCCGTGCACAGCACGAAGTAGACCGCGCCGGTGAAAAGGAAGATCTCCGCCGGATAGATCTGCGTGCGGTTGTTCACCTGGTTCGCGAGGGTCGTGAACTCCGGCACGTTCACGATGAAGGCCAGCGACGTGTCCTTGATGAGGGAGACGAACACGCCCACGAAGGAGGGCACCAGATTGGGCAGCGCCTGCGGCAGCAGCACCTGCAGCAGCACCTGCAGCGGCGAGAATCCGGAAGCCGCCCCGGCCTCGCCCTGCCCCCTCGGCAAGGCGGCGAGCCCCGCGAAGGTGGTGTAGAGCACCGCCGCCGAGGTGAACCACGCCAGGGCGAGGACCACGGGGACGCTGTCGGGCATCCGGCCCCCGAGGAGCGCGGGGACCAGGAAGTAGAGCCAGAAGATCACGAAGATCAGCGGGATGCCGCGGATGAAGTCCGCCCACAGGAACAGGATGCGGCGGACCGGCCCGGGAAACAGCCAGGCGACGACCGCCCCGCCGATGCCCAGGACCAGCGACAGCACGGCGGCGGACACCGCCATGACCAGGGTGAGCAGCAGGCCGCCGATCTCGCCGTCGGCGGCGCGGCCCCAGAGGAGATAGGGCAGGTTTTCCGTGATGACGGAGAGGTTCAGCCCGAGGAAGAGGTTCGCATCAGCCACGGCCGGCCTCCCGTGCAGCAAGCGCCAGCCGCGGGTCCATGGCCTCCTCCGCATCGTCCCGCGCGGCGAGGGGACGCTGCTGCACTCCGACCTGCGAGGGGCCGAAGCGCGTCAATGCGAAGCCGATGACGAGGCCGAGCACGAGATAGAGCGCCGTGCCCACCGCGAACGCCTCGAAGGCGCGGGCATTGTAGCTCTCGATCTGGCGCACCTCGTAGGTGATCTCGGACAGGCCGATGGCGGTGGCGAGCGAGGAGAGCTTCATGATGTTCAGATACTGCCCGACGATGGGCTGCCAGGCATTGGCCACCGCCTGGGGAAGAAGCACATGCAGCAGCACCTGCGGCGCGGAGAAGCCCTGCGCTTCCGCGGCCTCGCGCTGGCCGCGCGGCACGGCGGCAAGGCCGGCGCGCAGCTCTTCCGCCAGGAACACCGCGCCGAACACGGCGAGGCCCCAGGCCGCGCAGATGAACTCCGGCGACAGGATGTCCAGCCCCGCGAGCCATTCGCTGCCGAAATCGGTGTCCACCACGAAGGCGCGGAAGCCCTGGGGCAGAAAATTGTAGGCCGCGAAGTACCAGAAGAAGAGCTGCACCAGCAGCGGCGAATTGCGGAACACCGCGATGACGGAAGCCGCGAGGCCGCGCGCGAGCCGCAGGCGCGAGACCCTTAGCCCCAGCAGCACCACCGCCAGGGCGCTGGCGCCGAGCGCGCCCGCCACGCTGACGGCGAGCGTGGTGACCACGCCGGTCACGAGCCAATGCAGCGGCGGGCCGCTGAGGACGGCCAGCCAGCCGTGAATGCCACCCTCAAGCATCGGCCTGCTCCTCCTCCCGGCTCTGGATGGGCGAGAGCAGTTGCGCCAGGAAGCGGCGGACGCGCGGGTGCGGCGGGTTCTCGAAGAACAGGGACGGAGGGGCGTCGGCCAGGACCCGCCCGCCATCGATGAACAGCACCCGGTCCGCGATCTCGCGGGCGAAGCCCATCTCGTGCGTCACCACCAGCATGGTGGCGCCGCTGCGGGCGATCTCGCGCATCACGCCCAGCACCTCGCCGATCATCTCCGGGTCGAGCGCCGAGGTGGGCTCGTCGAACAGCAGGATGGCGGGCTGCATGGCGAGCGCGCGGGCGATGGCCACGCGCTGCTGCTGCCCGCCCGAGAGCTGGGCGGGCTTCAGATCCGCCTTGCCGGCCAGCCCCACGCGCGCCAGCAGCTCATCGGCGCGGGCGTTCGCCGCCGCGGCGGAGAGGCCGAGCAGCTTGCGCGGAGCGAGGGTGATATTCTCGCGCGCCGTGAGATGGCCGTAGAGGTTGAAGTGCTGGAACACGAAGCCGATGCCCTCGCGCAGCTTCTGCAGCTGCCGCCCGGCGAAGCCAGCGGTGGGCACGCCATCGATGAGGATCTCGCCCTCGGAGAGGGTATCCAGCCGGTTGACAAGACGCACCAGGGTGGACTTGCCCGAGCCCGAGGGGCCGCACACCACCACCACCTGCCCCCTGGGGATGGACAGGCTGACGCCGCCGATCACCTCCACCGCGCCGAAGCGCTTGCGCACGCCTCGGAACTCGATCGCCGGCGCCGGAGCGCCCCCTGGCTCGCTCATGTGACCTCCCCCGCATCGCGCGGCACACAGATCCATTCCCGTGACGGGAAACGGGACATCAGCGGTTCGCGATCGTGAAGCCGCGCGGCTCGGGCGTCTTGGATTCCTTGCCGAACCAGCGGTCGTAGATCTTCTGCGCGGTGCCGTCCTTCTCGAGGCCCACCAGGATGTCGTTCACCGCCGCCAGCAGCGCGGGGGCGTTCCGCGCCACGCCGACGCCGATGTCCTCCCGGCTGAGAGGCTCGGCCAGGATCTTGTACTTCGTGCCGTCCGGCGCGCCGGCGAGGAGGCCGGCAAGGATGGTGCTGTCCTGCGTGATGGCCTGCACGTTGCCCTGCCGCAGCGCCGTGAAGGCGGAGGGGATGTCGTCGTAGGAGAGCACCTTGGCCTTGGGGTAGCGCGCCTTGATGGCCTGCTCGCCGGTGGTGCCCTTCACCGCGCCGATGCGGGCCGCGGAATAGGCGTCCAGTGTGTCGGGCGACGCGGCGGGCACCAGGAACTTCTGGCCGGTGACGAAATAGGGCGTGGAGAAATCGATCACCTTCGCCCGCTCGGGCGTGATGGTGATGTCCGCCACGATCAGGTCCGCCTTGCCGGATTGCAGCAGCGGAATGCGATTGGCCGGGTTGGTGGCGATGAGGCGCGGCTTCACGCCCAGCCGCTCGGCGATCGCGTCGGCGAAATCGATGTCGTAGCCCGCGAGCTTGCCGGTCTTGGGATCGACGCTGGCGAAGGGCGGGTTGGAATCGAACACCGCGATGTTGATCACCCCGGCCTTGCGGATGGCGGCGAGGTCGTCCGCGCGCGCCGCTCCCGGCAGGAGGGCGGCGAGAGCGACCGGCACGGCGAGGGCCGCGAGCGCGGCCAGACGGCGAAGCGGGAATGTCATGGGCAGCGTCCTGAAGGAGGGAACGGACAAGGCGGCGGGTCCGCCGCGGCATCGGCGGTATCTCAACAATGAATTTAATCTATCGAATATGTCAAATTAGTATATCGACGGAGGCGGCGAAAACGCGGCGCACCATCGGCCGCAGGCGCGCCGCACGGTCGCGCCCACAGAGCCGGAGCCTCCAGGCGAATCGCTGTCCCTCCTTTATCGGCGCGGGTTTCGGCCACGCGGGAGGGGTGGGAGCAGGTTCCTCCCGGCGATGTGGCGCGGACCTCCGCGCCCCCTCTCGCACACCGCGAGCTCCAGATTTTCGCACGGCTGAAATCGCGTTTTCGCGGGGCGGAGCGCGGCAAACCTGCGCCGGTGCTGGGCTTGGCGTTCAAGCGCCCGCTCCACGCTTCCCCCGATTGCCGCCGTGCTCCGAATTTCCCCCTTGACCGGCGGTTATTTTTCTTTTTCGATTGATTTAATGTAATTTAGAGGCGGAAGGGAGCCACCGTGACCTTCATCAAGACCAGGATCGAAGCGGCCAGGACAACGCAGGACGCCCGTCGGGCCCGCCCGCATGCCGACGACGGCGACCGCCTGTGGCAGACCCTTCGGCAGGAAGCCGATGCGGCAGTGCTGGAAGAGCCGCTCCTGGCCGCCGCCCTGCAGACCACGATCCTCGACCAGCAGGACATCACCAACGCCTTCTCCCACCGCCTGGGCCAGCGCCTCGGCGGAGGCGACGTGAGCGCGCTCACGATCCGGGACCTCAGCCTGACGGCGTTCGCCTCGGAGCCCGGCCTGCGCCTGGCGCTCACCCGCGACCTCGCGGCCATCCGCGAGCGCGACCCCACCTGCAGGCGCTATCTCGACCCGTTCCTCTTCTACAAGGGCCTGCAGGCGCTGGAGGCCTACCGCGTGGCGCACTGGCTGTGGACGCAGGGCCGCGTGACGCTCGCCCTGGCGCTGCAGAGCCGCGTCTCCGAGGTGTTCCAGGCGGACATCCACCCGGCGGCGCGCATCGGCTCCGGCGTGTTCATCGATCACGCGACCGGGGTCGTCATCGGCGAGACCGCCGTGGTGGCGGACGACGTCTCCATTCTCCAGTCCGTCACCCTCGGCGGCAACGGCAAGGAGCGCGGCGACCGCCACCCCAAGATCGGCCGCGGGGTGCTGCTTTCCGTGGGCGCCAAGGTGCTGGGCAACATCACCATCGGCGAAGGCACCCGCGTGGCCGCCGCCGCCGTCGTGCTCGACGACGTGCCGCCCTACTCCACCGTGGCCGGCGTGCCCGCCCGCATCATCCGCCAGTCGGCCAACCAGCAGCCGGCCCTGACCATGGACCAGATGTTCGGCGACGGCATCTGAGCGCCTTCCTGCCCTCCCCTTCTCCCGTTCCTGCCACCCCTTCGTTCGCAAGGGCTTCATGAGGAGTGCGTGTAAATGAGTGACCTGAGGCTGAGTGTCAGCGCCGCCGCTGCACGAAATCTCGCCACCGCCAGCGTCACCGTCGTCCAGAACGCGGAGAACACGCCGCGCTGGCTGCACCGGCTTCTGCCCTGGGTCGATGTCGCGGGGGGCGTGTACCGTGTCAACCGCCGCTCCGTGGTGGTGCCGCGTCCCGGCCTGCTGCGCATCACCGCCGAGAAGACCATCGAGCCCGACAGCCTGCGCCACATTCCCGTGCTGGCGGACCTGGACGAGGAGACCCTCTCCGCCCTCGCCGAGGCGTTCACGCCCGCCCGTCACGCGCCCGGCGAAGTGGCCGTGAAGCAGGACAAGGACGCCCGGCACTTCCACGTGGTGGCGGAAGGCACGGTGGAGCTGTTCGTCGGCGGCCCCTTCGGCGGCCAGCTGCGGCAGCGCCTCGCCACCGTGGGCGACTATTTCGGCGCCGAGGCGCTGGAGGGTGAGAGCATCCACGCCCCGGCCGTGAAGGCGCTTTCCGAGGCGACCCTCCTCACCCTCGACCTGAAAAAGCTCGACGCCATCAAGGGGCTGCGCGAGAAGATCGAGGCCAGCGTGACGGCCCGCAACAAGGCCGAGCAGCGCACCAACGCCTTCGGCGAGCGCGTCGTCAGCCTGCTTTCCGGCCATGCCGGCGAGCCGCTGCTGCCCACCACCTTCGTGGATTATGCGGAGCACCCGCGCGAATACCACCTCTCCACCATCCAGACGGTGCTGCACACCCACACCCGCATCACCGACCTCTACTCCAACGAGATCGACCAGCTGCGCGAGCAGATCCGCCTCACGGTGCAGGCGGTGAAGGAGCGCGAGGAGTGGGAGCTGCTGAACAATGCGGAGTTCGGCCTGCTGCACGAGGTGAGCCCGCGCTTCCGCATTCCCACCCGCTCCGGCCCGCCCACCCCGGACGATCTCGACGACCTGATCGCGCTGGTGTGGAAGCGGCCCGCCTTCTTCGTGGCCCATCCGCGCACCATCGCCGCCTTCGGCCGCGAGGCCACCCGCCGCGGCGTCCCGCCGGTGGTGGTGCACCTTTACGGCTCGCCTTTCCTCACCTGGCGCGGCGTTCCGCTGGTGCCGAGCGACAAGGTGCCGGTGCAGGTGGACCCGCAGACCGGCGTCGCCTCCTCCTCCATCCTGCTGCTGCGCGTGGGCGAGGCCGAGCAGGGCGTGGTGGGCCTGCAGAAGGTGGGCGTGACCGGCGAGGTGGAGCCGGGCCTCTCGGTGCGCTATTCCGGCACCAACGAGCATTCCATCGCCTCGCACCTCGTCACGCGCTACTTCTCGGCCGCGGTGCTGGTGGAGGATGCCATCGGCCGCCTCGATAACGTGCTGATCGGCCGTTACCATGACTACGCCTGATCCGCGCGCCCTGGGCGCGGCCCTACCACACGAGGTCTCCGGGCTACCCGGAGACCCTTTCCAGAGCGAGCTGATCGGCCGGCTGGCCAATGAGATCTGGAACGAGTTCAGCCGGGGCGCCAGCGCCCCGCTTCCCTACGCCGCCTGGCCCGACACGGGCTGGCCGCGCGCGGATGCCGCCACGCTGGCGGAAACCGCCATTCCCACCTCGGCCCTGAGCCCGGCGGGGCTTGCCCCCGCCAACCTCGCGCCGGGGCCGGAGCCCTCCATCAGCCGCCGCGCCTATTCCCAGGGCGCGCCGGCCAGCGTGGCCCTGGGCAGCGCCGATCCGCACCAGGTGAGCACCACCCTGCCGCCGGTGCATCCCGTGATCGATCCGCTGGAATCGACGCGCGCCGCGGAGCCGGCGGCGCCGCAGATCGACACGGGCGCGCTGGAGCTGGGCCCGCTGCTGCGGGCGGCGGGGGCCGACAGCCCCTCGTTCGGCCGCGTGGAGGAGCCGCGCCATGCGGCTCCCGGAGGCGCCGAGAGCAACGGCTGGTCGCGCATCCGGGTGGTGGACAATCCGGCGGGGGCGGACCCGTTCGCCGCCTCGGATTTCTACTTCCTCACCCCCGGCACCTCCCGCAACGCGGCGGCGCAGCCCGCGCGCGGGCACGGCCCGGCGCTGGCGGGCTTCGACGTGGAGAAGGTGCGGCGGGATTTCCCCGCCCTGCACCAGAAGGTGCATGGCCACCCGCTGGTGTGGCTGGACAACGCCGCCACCACCCACAAGCCGCAGAGCGTGATCGACGCCACCAGCGAATATTACGCCCGGCACAATTCCAACATCCACCGCGCCGCCCACACCTTGGCGGAGCGCTCCACCGACCTGTTCGAGGGGGCGCGGGAAAAACTGCGCCGTTTCATCGGCGCCGCGCAGGCGCGTGAGATCGTGTTCGTGCGCGGCACCACCGAGGCCATCAACCTCGTGGCCCAGAGCTTCGGCCGCGCCAACATCGGGCCGGGCGACGAGGTGATCGTCTCCACCATCGAGCATCACGCCAACATCGTGCCCTGGCAGCTGCTGTCGCAGCAGACGGGCGCGGTGCTGCGGGTAGTGCCGGTGAACGACCGGGGCGAGCTGATCCTGGAACAGTTCGCCGCCCTGCTGAACGGGCGCACCAAGCTCGTCTCCATCACCCACGTGGCCAATGCGCTGGGCACGGTGAACCCGGTGGAGGAGATCATCGCGCTCTCCCACGCCCGCGGCGTGCCGGTTCTGGTTGACGCGGCGCAATCCTCCCCCCACATCCCCATCGATGTGCAGGCGCTGGGGGCGGATTTCCTCGTGCTTTCGGGGCACAAGGTGTTCGGCCCCACCGGCATCGGCATCCTCTACGGCCGCGCCGAGCTGCTGGAAGCCATGCCCCCGTGGCAGGGCGGCGGCCACATGATCAAGGACGTGACCTTCGCCAAGACCATCTACAACGGCATCCCGGAGAAGTTCGAGGCGGGCACGCCCGACATCGCCGGCGCCGTGGGGCTGGGCGCGGCGGTGGATTACCTGGAAAGCGTCGGCCTGCCGGCGATCGCCGCCTACGAGCACGAGCTGCTGGCCTATGCGACCGACGCCATCACCACGGTGCGGGACCTGCGGCTGATCGGCACCGCCCGCAACAAGGCGAGCGTCCTGTCCTTCGTCATCGGGAACAGGGACACGGAGCAGGTGGCGAAGTTCCTGGACAGGCGCGGCATCGCCACCCGCTCCGGCCACCATTGCGCCCAGCCGGCCCTGCGCCGCTTCGGCGTGGAAACCACGGTGCGGGCCTCGCTCGCGCTCTACAACACGCGCGAGGACGTGGACGCCCTGGTCGAGGCCCTCCACGCCCTGCCGCGCGGCTGATGCCGAAGGCCCGTGAGCTGTTCTCACGGGCCTTCGATCAAGCCCGCGCGGCGCTTGCGCAGAACTCAACTGGCACCGGCCGAAGACCGGAGCCGATGGTACGGGGCCGACATGGCAACTCTCATCTCCATCGACACCCTGCGCGAACGCATCGCGCAGGGCCCGCTCACCCTCATCGACGTGCGCACGCCGGCCGAATACGGCGAGGTGCATATTCCCGAGGCGCGCAGCGCCCCCCTCGACGCCCTCGATCCGCAGGCTCTGGAGCGCGCCGGGCAGGTGGAACGGGACAAGCCCCTCTATCTGATCTGCCGCACCCAGAACCGCTCGAAGGCCGCGGCCACCGCCTTCGAGAAGGCGGGCTTCACGAACGTGCTCGTGGTGGAAGGCGGCACCTCCGCCTGGGATGCGGCGGGCTACTCCGTGGCGCGGGGCGCGCGCAAGGTGATCTCGCTGGAGCGGCAGGTGCGCATCGCGGCAGGAACCCTGGTGGTGCTGGGCGTGCTGCTGGCGTGGCTGGTCCAGCCGCTGTTCATCCTGCTCTCCGCCTTCGTGGGCGCCGGCCTGGTGTTCGCGGGCGTCACCGACACCTGCGGCCTCGGCCTGCTTCTGACCCGCGCGCCCTGGAACCAAAGGGCCTGACCGCGCCCCCTCTCCCGAAGGGACGGCCCCACCGGATAGACGCGGCCCACCAGCCGGCCCAGGCTTCAGGCGTCGAAGATGCCTGCGCAAGCGGGGCCGGCGCGGCACCGGCCCCCGACGCCGGATGAAAGCCCTCCCCCGCCGCCGGCACCATATGCCTCTCCCCCTTTGGACAGGGGAAGAAGCGACATGCTCCGGAGGCCGGGCGGTCCCCCCGCAACCTGTTCTCGCGACACAACGGCCGCTCCCCAGGCGATCCCGGGCCGGTATCGCACGGCTGGATCGGACGGCCGCCGGGGGCCATTATGGCCGGCCGCGCAACAGGAAACGCCCCGCCGCCATGACCGCCGCCAAGCAGACCATCGCCCGCTGGGCGCCCGGCCTCGCCGGGCTGCTCGCCGCCCGCCCGGCGGATCTCGTGGCCGATCTCCGGGCGGGCATCGCCGTGGCGGCGGTGGCGGTGCCGGTGGGCGTCGCCTATGCGCAGCTCGCCGGGTTTCCGCCGGAGGTGGGCCTCTATTCGAGCCTGTTCCCGCTGATCGTCTATGCCCTGCTCGGCAGCTCGCGCCAGCTCATCCTCGGGCCGGATGCCGCCACCTGCGCGGTGATCGCCGCCACGGTCGCGCCGCTCGCGGCGGGGGACGCGGCGCGCTACGGGGAGCTGGCGGCCCAGCTCGCGCTGCTCACGGGTCTGATGTGCATCGTCGCCAGCTTCCTGCGCTTGGGCGTGCTGGCGGATTTCCTCTCGAAGCCGATCCTGGTCGGCTTCCTCAACGGCATTGCCATCACCATCATCCTCGGCCAGCTGGGCAAGATTCTCGGGGTCACCACCACGGCCGAGGGGGCCATTCCGCTTCTCATCGAGCTCGCGGCCAAGGCGCCTGAGGCTCATGGCCCCACCCTGGCGCTCGGGCTCGGGGCGTTCGCGGTGTTCGCGCTGTCGTCACGCCTTCTGCCGTCGCTGCCGGCGGCGGTGGCGGCCATGGCGCTGTGCGGCCTCGCGGTGTTCGCCCTGGGGCTGGAGGCACAGGGGGTGAAGACCCTCGGCCACGTGCCCGCCGGCCTGCCGGCGCCGATCCTCCCCGCCTTCAGCATGGAGGCGCTGCCGGGCCTGCTGCCGGCGGCCGCCGGCCTCGCCCTCGTGAGCTTCACCAGCATGATGCTGGCCTCGCGGGCCTTCGCCTCCAAGAACGGCTACGACGTGGACCCGGACCGCGACCTCGCCGCGCTGGGGGCGGCCAATATAGTGGCGGTGCTCACCCGCGGCTTCGCCATCAGCGGCGCGGATTCGCGCACCGCCATGGCCGACGCCACCGGCGGGCGCACCCATGCCACGGGGCTGTTCGCGGCGGCGGCGGTGGGGCTGGTGCTGGTGTTCTTCACCGCCCCGCTCGCCCATGTGCCGGTGGCGGCGCTGGGCGCGGTGCTGGTGATGGCCGGCGTGTCCCTCATCGATCTCGCCACGCTGCGGTTCATCTATACCCTAGACCGGACGGAGGCGGCCATCAGCCTCCTCGCCACCCTGGGCGTGGTGGGGCTGGGCGCGACGGAGGGCATCCTGATCGCGGTGGTGCTGGCGCTGCTGCGGTTCGTGCACATCACCGCGCGGCCGCGGGTGGAGGTGCTCGGCCGGGTAAAGGGTATGCCGGGCTTCCACGCGATCGCGCGGCATCCGGGCGCGGCGACGCCGCCGGGGGTGGTGATCTTTCGCTTCAACGGGCCGCTCGTGTTCTTCAATGCGGACCACTTCCGCCGCAGCCTGCTGGCCGCGGCCAGCGGCCACGATGGCACGGCCGAGGGCGTGGTGGTGGATCTCGTGCCCATCACCGAGGTGGACGTGACCGGCCTGTTCACGCTGAAGGAGGTGGCCGCGGCACTTGCCGGGCGGGGCATCCGCATCGTCGCCGCCGGTCGCCAGACCGAGTGGCGCGCCTGGATGGCGGCACGGGGCCTCGCGCCGGAGAACGTCGCCATCTACCCCACCCTGCGCCACGCCGTGAAGGCGCTCACGGCCGTGGACGAGGAGGTGGTGCTGCCGGACGGCGCCTCCGACACCGCCGGGAACCTTGCCAGCCGGCCGGATACAACATAAAACTATATACAACTTGGAACCTGCGGCTCCATGCGCACATTTATACCGTGACCTGATGTAATCGCAGACTCAACACGGTATTTCGATAGAGCAGAACACTTCGGATTCCCGCCGCCGCGCGCCGGTGCGTGCGGGACAGTCCATTACGGGGCCATGCGGGCGCGGCTCCATCGCCGGGCCATGGGGGAATGCGGAGGAAGCTTCCATGCACCCCACGGACATGATGACGATGTACGGCCGCATCGCGGAAGTGTATCGGCTGCGGCTGGGCGAGGCGATCTTCTCCTATGGCGAGGCGATGCGGGAAGCCGCCGCCGCCTTTGCCGCCACCCCCGCGCCCGAACCCGCCGCCGTCTGGCGCGATGGTGTCTCCTACGCCTTCGATGCGATGCAGCGCACCCTCATCTTCTGGGACACGCTGCGCCAGCGCGGCAACAACTGGATCGCCCACGAGAAGGCCGGCAAGCCGCCGCTGCTGGCCTTCGATCACGAGACCATCGCCGATGCCCGCACCTTCGCGCGGCCCTGCAATTATGCCCTGCTGCGCATCCTGCCGCCGCCCGGCGTGGTGCTCGACCCCGCCAAGCAGCCCTTCCTGGTCATCGATCCGCGCGCCGGCCACGGGCCCGGCATCGGCGGCTTCAAGGCGGATTCGGAGGTGGGCTTCGCCCTGAAGGCGGGGCATGCGGTCTACGTGGTCGCCTTCTTCCCCGAGCCGGTGCCGGGACAGACGCTGGCCGACGTGGCGCTGGCGGAATCCGAATTCCTGCGCATCGTGCGCGAGCGCCACCCCACCCGCGGCAAGCCGGTGGTGGTGGGCAACTGCCAGGGCGGCTGGGCGGCCATGCTGGTGGCGGCGCTCGATCCCGACGGCGTAGGCCCGGTGGTGGTGAACGGCGCGCCCATGTCCTACTGGGCCGGCAACGATGCCGAGAACCCCATGCGCTATGCGGGGGGCGTCCTGGGCGGCTCGTGGACCGCGCTGCTCGCCGCCGATCTCGGCGGCGGCGTGTTCGACGGCGCGCATCTGGTGGACAATTTCGAATACCTGAACCCCGCCAACACCTACTTCACGAAATACTACAACCTCTGGTCCAGGATCGACACCGAGCCCGCGCGTTTCCTCGATTTCGAGCGCTGGTGGGGCGGCTATTTCCTGATGAACCGGGACGAGATCAAGTGGATCGTCGAAAACCTGTTCGTGGGCAACAAGCTCGCCGCCGGAAAGGCGGAGTGGGCGCCGGGCCGCACCTTCGACCTGAAGGCGGTGCGCTCGCCCATCATCGTGTTCGCCTCGCTCGGCGACAACATCACCCCGCCCCAGCAGGCCATCAACTGGGTGGCGGACATCTACCCCTCCACCCAGGCGCTGAAGGATGCCGGCCAGGTGGTGGTGGGGCTGATGCACGACAGCGTCGGCCATCTCGGCATCTTCGTGTCCGGCGCCATCGCGCGGCGCGAGCATGCGCAGATCGTGAACCTGGTCGAATACGTGGAGGCGCTGCCGCCCGGCCTCTATGGCATGCGGATCGTGGAAGAGCATGTCGATGGCGAAGTGAGATATGATGTCTCTCTGACAGAACGACAGGTGGAAGAGATCTCCCGGCTCCAGAAATACGACCGCCGCGACGAGATCCCCTTCGAGGTGGTGGCCAATGTCTCGGAGCATGTCTCGAATCTCTATGAGGCTCTGGTCCATCCCCGCCTCTCCGCTTTGGTGACGCCCGAGATGGGGCGCGCGCTGCGGGCCGCGCACCCGCTGCGGGCGGCGCGCTGGGGCCTCTCGGATCTCAACCCCGTCCTCAAGGCGCTGGCACCGCTCGCGGATTTCGCCCGCAGCCAGCGCACCCCACGGGACGAAGAGGGGCCACACGCGGCCGCCGAGCGTTTCGCCGCGGCCACTGTCACGGCCGGCTGGGACCTCTTCCGCCGGCTGCGCGACGCCACCGTGGAAACGGAGTTCTTCCGCCTCTACGGCACCTGCGCCATGCTGGACCCGGACCTGAGCGCCCCGGCGGACCCCGCCCTCGTGGAGGAGCCGCCGGCGGAGGTCCAGGCGGCGCTCGCGGCAGTGCGGGAAGGCGGCTTCACGGATGCGGCGGTGCGTGTCGCGCTGCTCGCCCAGAGCCGCGGCAGCGGCCGGCACCAGCTTTCGAGGCTGCGCCAGATCCGCGAGCTGGTGGGCCGGGAGGTGGGGCTCATCGCCCTGCCGGCCGATGCCGCGCAGGCGGTCATCCGGCGCCAGTCCATCATCGTCGACCATGCTCCGGAGGCGGCGCTCGCGACCCTGCCGGCGCTGCTGGAGAGCCCCCAGGACAAGGCACGCCTGCTGACCCTGATGGACCGCCTGACCGCGAACATCAGCTTCGGCCCGCAGACGGAAGCCTTCGTCGAGGAAGTCCGCCGGCTGGTCGACGCCGAAGGGCTGCCCGCGCCGGACACAGCTCCCCTCCCCTCCGGCGCGCCCGAGCACGCCGGGTGACATGCACAGCGCACCGGTGAAATTCGGCTCCACAAGCGCGTTTTTCGGAGATAAGCTCTCATATACAGAAGAACGGAAGTACAGATGTACCACACTGAAGATGTGACGTCGCGTCATGCCGATGCCTCAGATCTCAGTGCACCAACGAATTCTTTATCCGACTCCGGACGGGCGCGGGCGCTCTCCGGAAGTGTTGGGGGGAAGGGCATGTCTCGCGTCATCATCAGCTGCGCGGCCTCGGCTTTGCTCCTCCTGGGAAGCGCCGGGCTTCTGCACGCGCAGGAGGGGGCCGTCGCCGTCAGCGTGGTGCCGGCGGAACTCAGGCCCGTGTCCCAGGCCATGGAGTTCGTCGGCCGCGTGGAGGCACCGGAGCGCGTGGACATCCGCGCGCGCGTGAAGGGCATGCTGGAGGCGGTGCTGTTCAAGGAGGGCGAAACCGTGAAGGAGGGCCAGCCCCTCTACCGCATCGAGAAGCCCCCCTTCGAGGCGGACGTGCAGCAGGCCGAGGGCGACGTGGCGCGGGCGCAGGCCGCCCTGGACCTCGCCAGGATCCAGCGCGAGCGCGCCGAGGAACTGCTCGCCAAGAATGCCGGCACCGCCGTGGCCCGCGACCAGGCCGTGGCCGGCGAGGCATCCGCCACGGGCGCGCTGCTCACCGCGGAGGCGGCGCTGAACACGGCGAAGATCAGCCTCGGCTACACCGACATCGTCTCGCCGATCGTCGGCCGCATCGGCCGCACCGCCTTCACCCGCGGCCACATCGTGGGGCCGGAGAGCGGGGTGCTCGCCACGGTGGTGAGCCAGGACCCCATGTACGTCACCTTCCCGGTGAGCCAGCGCGACTACCAGGAAGCGCAGAAGGAAGAAGGGAAAGTGGACCTCTCCAACGTGGAGGTCCGCATCAAGTTTCCGGACGGAACCGTCTACGGCGAGGTGGGGCGCATCAACTTCGTCGATGTCTCCGTGAACCGCACCACCGACACCGTCATCCTGCGCGCCGACGTCCCCAACCCGAAGGGCCAGTTGGTGGATGGCCAGCTGGTGCGGGTGGAGCTGAAGGCCGGCACCCCCGAGGAGCGCATCCTCATTCCCCAGGCGGCCCTGATCGCCGACCAGGGGGGCGTTTACGTATTCGTGGTCGAGAACGGCAAGGCCGTGGTGCGGCGGATCACGCCCGGCGGCACCGTGGGCGCGAACGTGGTGGTGACGGAGGGCCTGAAGACTGGTGACCAGGTGGTCGTGGACGGGTTCGAGGCGCTCCGGCCCGGAGCCGCGGTGCGTGCCACGCCGGCCGCCTCCAGCCTCAAGGGCTGAACCATGCTGTCCTCCGTCTTCGTCGACCGCCCGCGGCTCGCCATCGTCATCGCCATCGTCACGGTCATCGCGGGCCTGCTGTCGCTGCTCGCCATCCCCGTGGCGCAGTATCCGGACATCATCCCGCCCCAGGTCTCGGTGACCACCTTCTACCCCGGTGCCTCCGCCGAGGTGGTGGATTCCACCGTCGCCCAGCCCATCGAGGCGCAGGTGGTGGGCGTGGACAAGCTCATCTACATGAAGAGCGTGTCCGGCGACGACGGGTCCTACACGCTCACCGGCTCGTTCGAGCTCGGCACGGATCCGGACATCAACACCGTCAACATGAACAACCGCGTGCAGGTGGCGCTCTCCAAGCTGCCGGAGGACGTGAAGCGCCAGGGCGTGACCGTAAAGAAGAAGTCTTCGGCGCTGCTCGGCGTACTCGCCATCTACTCGCCGCAGAAGACCCATGACCCGCTCTACATCTCCAACTACGTCACCATCAACATCCTGGATGAGCTGAAGTCCATTCCCGGCGTCGGCGACGCCTCGCTCTGGGGACCCCAGGACTACGCCATGCGCGCCTGGGTGAGGACCGATCGCCTCACCGGCCTCGGCCTCACCACGGAGGATGTGGTGAACGCCATCAAGGCACAGAACATCCAGGCCGCCGTCGGCCGCATCGGCGCGCGCCCGGTCTCCGACGACCAGCAGCTCCAGCTCAACCTGCGCACCAAGGGGCGCCTGTCCAGCGTCGCGGAGTTCGAGAAGATCGTGCTGCGCACCAATCCCGACGGATCGGTGCTGCGCCTCGGCGACGTGGCGCGGCTGGAGCTCGGCGCCGCGAACCTCGACCGCGAGACCCTCTTCAACGGCGGCCCCGCCGCGGTGCTGGCGCTCTACCAGTCGCCCGGCGCCAACGCCATCACCACCATCAACGCCATCCGCGCCCGCATGGACGAGCTGGCGAAGGCCTTCCCCGAGGACCTCGCCTGGAAGGTCACCTACGACCCCACCACCTTCGTCACCGAAACCATGCATGAGGTACAGAAGACCCTCATCGAGGCGTTCGTGCTGGTGGTGCTGGTGGTCTACCTCTTCCTCGGCTCGTTCCGCGCCACGCTGATCCCGACCCTTGCCGTGCCGGTGAGCCTCATCGGCACCTTCATCGTGCTCAACGCCATCGGCTATTCGGCGAACACGGTGTCGCTGCTCGCCATCGTGCTCGCCATCGGCATCGTGGTGGATGACGCCATCGTGGTGGTGGAGAACGTCGAGCGCGTGATGGAGGAGCATCCCGATCTCACCCCCGCCGAAGCCACGAAGAAGGCCATGGCGGAGATCACCGCGCCCATCATCGCCATCACCCTGGTGCTGCTGTCGGTGTTCGTGCCGGTGGCCTTCATCCCCGGCATTTCCGGCGAGCTGTTCCGCCAGTTCGCGGTGACGGTGGCGGTCGCCATGTTCCTGTCCGCCATCAATGCGCTGACGCTCTCGCCCGCCCTGTGCGCCATCCTGCTCAAGCCCGCCCACGGGCCGAAACGGGGGCCCATCGGCTATGTCATGCGCGCCATCGACAGGGTGCGCGACGCCTATGGCGCGGCGGTGGCGCGCCTGGTGCGGTTCTCGCTCATCGGGCTGGTGTGCGTGTTCGTGGCCTCCGGGGGCATCTTCGCCTTGTCGAAGGTGACGCCCACGGGCTTCCTGCCCGAGGACGACCAGGGCGCCTTCTTCGTGGTGGTGCAGTTGCCCGGCGGCGCCTCCGTGGGCCGCACCACCGAAGTGATCCGGAAGGCAGAGGCGTTGCTGAAGGACGAGCACACGGTGGAGGACTTCACCTCCGTCATCGGCCTCAACTTCATCGACAACTACTCCCAGCCCAACGCCGCCTTCATCGTGGTGACGCTGAAGCCGTTCGAGGAGCGCAAGGGCAAGGATCTCGGCGCGAACGCCATCATCGCCCGCCTCGGCGAGAAGATGCGGCAGATCCCCGGCGGCACGGTGGTGCCGCTGGCGCCGCCGCCCATCGTCGGCCTCGGCACCGGCGGCGGCTTCACCTTCGTTCTGCAGGACCTGCGGGCCGGCGACCCCAAGGTGCTGGCCCAGGTGCTGCGCGGGCTCATCGTCGCCGCCAACCAGGACCCGCGGCTCGCCCGCGTGTTCTCCACCTACACGGCGACCAACCCCTCGATCCAGCTCGACATCGACCGCGACAAGGCGCAGGTGCTGGGCGTGCCGCTGGACAGCGTGTTCCAGGCGCTGCAGACCTCTCTGGGCGGGCTCTATGTGAACGACATGAACCTCTACGGCCGTACCTGGCAGGTGCAGGTGCAGTCGGAGGCGGAGGACAGGAAGAGCATCGACGACATCTACCGCATCCACGTGCGCAACGACAAAGGCGAGATGATCCCCCTGCGCTCCATCGTGGAGGCGCGGGTGGAGGTGGGCCCGCCGGCGCTCATCCGCTACAACAACAAGCGCGCGGTGACGGTGCAGGGCGCGCCGGCCCCCGGCGTCTCCTCCGGCCAGGCCCTGGCGGCCATGGACGCGGTGGCGGCGAAGACCCTGCCGCAGGGCTTCTCCGGCGCCTGGACCGACACCTCCTTCCAGGAGAAGAGGGCGGAGGGCAAGACCGGCACCATCCTCGCGTTCGCGGTCCTGTTCGCCTTCCTGTTCCTGGTGGCGCTCTACGAGAGCTGGTCCATCCCGCTGCCGGTGCTGCTCTCGGTCACGGTGGGCATGCTCGGCGCCTTCGCGGCCATCGTGATCGGACGCCTCACCCTCGACCTCTACGGGCAGATCGGCATGATCGTGCTCATCGGCCTCGCCGCGAAGAACGGTATCCTCATCGTCGAGTTCGCCAAGGAGCGGCGCGAGCACGGCGAGGACCTGCTCGACGCCGCCACCGAAGGCTCGCGTCTCAGGTTCCGGCCTGTCATGATGACCTCCCTCGCCTTCATCCTCGGCCTTTATCCGCTGGTGGTGGCCCAGGGCGCGGCGCAGATCGCGCGGCAGAACGTGGGCACGCCCGTGTTCGGCGGCATGATCGCGGCATCCTTCCTGGGCATCTTCGTGATCCCGCCGCTCTACGTCCTGTTCCAGGGCCTGCGCGAGAAGCTGCGGCCGGGCGCGCGGCCGAAGGCGGCGGCCTCCGCGCCCGCCGATGCGGAGAAAAGCTGACCGCACCGATGGATGGGCAAGGCTGCCGCCGGCCCCATCCATTGCGGGCGCGGCCTCATGCCGTCGACCCGGTCTTCGACCGGGGCCGCCCGAGCTTCGCTCAAGCGCCGTGCGGGCGTGACCGAGGGGCCATGAGACAAGCGCGCGGGCCTCGGCCTCAGAAGAAGCGGTCGAAACGGACCCGCGCGGCGGGAAGGCCCGCCTCCCGCACCAGCAGGGTTTCCAGCGCCTGCATCATGGGCGGCGGGCCGGCGCAGTAATAGTCGAAGGCATCCATATTGCCCCCGAGCCACGCCGCCGCCGCCTCGTGCACCATGCCGTGGGCGAGGCCGCGAACCGGCTCCCCGGACACCACCGGCACGTAGGTGAGGCGCGGGCCGAGGCCGGTGAGGGCATCGAGCCGCGCCACATCCAGCACGTCCGCGCCGGTGCGCCCGCCGTGGAAGAAGACGACGCGCCGCGGCGCCGCCTCCGCCGCCACCGCGCGGGCGATGGACACCATGGGCGCGAGGCCCGAGCCCCCGGCGAGGCACACCACGTCCCGCTCCCCCGGCCGCAGGTGCGCGAGGCCGAACGGCCCGTCGACCGTCACCTCGGCCGGCGGCGCCTCGAACAGGCGCGCGCTCATGCGCCCGCCGGGCACGCGGCGCACCATCACCTCCAGCACGCCCGCCGCGTTGGGCAGGTTGGCGAGGGAATAGGCCCGCTCCAGGCCATCGGGCAGCGCCAGCATCACATACTGACCCGGCAGGAAGCGCGCCGGCCCCTCCACCCGGAAGCGAAAGGCGCGGATGTCATGGGTGACATCCTCAAACCCCTCCAGCAGCGCCTGCCGCCGCCCCGGCGGCAGCGGGGGAATACAGGCGGGGTCCTGCCGCACCTTCAGGCGGCAATCCCCGCGCGGCCGGCACTGGCAGGCCAGGAGGCGGCCCTTGCGCCGGTCTCGCTCGGAAAGGCCGGGCGCATCTTCCCAGGCCACCTCCACCTCGCCGGAAAGCAGCTCCACCTTGCAGGTGCCGCAGCCGCCGGCATTGCATTCATAGGGCAGGCCCAGCCCCGCCCTGAGGCCGGCGCGCAGCAGGGTATCGCCGGCCTCGCAGTCGAAGACCGCGCCATCGTCGAGGGTGATCCGCGCCATGGTTCAGCCCACCAGCACGATGTCTTCGCCGCGCAGCTCGAAGCTGTGCACGCGCAGGGGAATGGTGCAGGGCGCGCCGCACGGCGCCCCGGTGGCGAGGGCGAAGGCGCCCGCATGCCAGGGGCATTCCACCACCAGCTCCTCCGCGTCGATCTCGCCGTCCGCGAGGGAGGCATCGCCATGGGTGCAGGTGTCGTCGGTAACGAAGAAACGCCCGCCCACGCGGAACACCGCCACCGGCGGCCGGCCGTCCAGCTCCACCCGGAGGGCGCCGCCCTCGGGCACATCGGCGGCGCGGCAGAGCACTCTCTCGTCCGTCAGCGTGTCGTTCATGGCCCCACCTCTCCCACGGAAAGCCCGCGCCCTTCCGGGCCCAGGGCCAGATAGCCGCCATCCACCGCCAGGGTGGTGCCGGTGATGAGGGAGGCGCGGGGCGAAAGCAGGAACAGCACCGCCTCGGCCACCTCCTTCGGATCACCCACCCGGCCGGTGATGTGGAGCGGCCGGGCGATGCGGTCCGCCTGCGCCCGGTCGCCCCGCACCATGGCGGAGATGGGGGCGGACCAGGTCCAGCCGAGGGCCACCGCATTCACGCGGATACCCTCGCCGGACAGGTCGAGGGCCGCCGAGCGGGTGATCTGCTCGATGGTCGCCTTGGTGGCCGGATAGACCCAGCGACCCGCCTGGGCGACGCGCGCGGAGACGCTGGTGAAGTTCACCACCGCGCCGCCGCCCCGGGCCGCCATGTGCGGCCGGCACGCCTGCAGGAAGGCGGTGGCGCCGAACACGTTCACGTTGAAGGCCGCCGCCCAGTCCGCGCGGGAGGAGGCCGCGCCCTTGTCGATGTAGCAGGCGGCGGCGTTCACCAGGGCGTCGATGCGGCCGAAGCGGGCGAGGCACGCCTCCACCGTGGCGGCGATGGCGGCATCGCTTGAAACATCGGTGTGCAGGAACAGGCCGCTCTCGCCGAGGCCGGCGGCGACGCGCGCCCCGCCCTCGGTGTCGATGTCGGCGATGACGACCCGCGCGCCCGCCGTCACCAGCGCCTCAGCCACCGCAGCTCCGATGAGGGTGGCGCCGCCGGTGACGATGGCGACCTTGCCCGAAAACTCAGCCATTTGCCCTCGCCTCCCGCAGCCCGGACCAGCTTCTCAGGGCGCCGTCGCAGAACACCAGGGCATCCGCGACCGCGCCGCGCCGGTGCGCCAGCACGCGGCCGACGAGGATGAGGTGGTCGCCCCCCTCCACCACCTCGTGCCGCGCGCACTCGAAGGTGGCGAGGCAGCCCGGCAGCAGTGGCGCGCCGCCGGCTCCCGCGTCGAGGTCGAGCCCCGCGAAGCGGTCCGCGCCCGGACGGGAAAAGCGGGCGCACAGCTCCTCCTGGGCGGCGGAGAGCACGTTGACCGCGAAATGCGTCGCGCCCCGGAACAGGGTGAGACGCGGCGAGGTCCTGGCGAGGCTCCACAGCACCAGGGGCGGGTCGAGCGACACGGAGGCGAACGAGTTCACCGTGAGCCCCACCTTCTCGCCCTCCGGCGAAAGGGTGGTCACCACGCACACCCCGGTGGCGTAGAGGGAGAGGGAGCGGCGCATCGCGCGCCGTTCCACCTCCGCGCCGGGCGGCGGCGCGGGCATGGCTTCAGGCGCGGCGTCACGCGACATGGGCCACCTTCGACGCCACGTAGCGCTTGGCCGCGTCGAGATCGGCGATGGCCGGCCAGAAGCGGGTGGGATCGTTGAAATTGCCGCAGAACTCGTCGGCGATGGCCGGCACCTTGGAGGCCGCGCCGAGCAGTTCCAGCACCGGCGGCGTGGGCGGCACCAGCAGCCCGTTGGTGAAGCCGCAGGTGTACTGGCCGGACGCCTCCCAGAAGCTCTCGAACAGGCCCTCCATCCATGCCCGGTCGAAAGGCCTGTCGCCGCGCTCAAGTATGGCGGAAAGATAGGCCTTGACCATGCGGTTGGCATTGTTGGCGCCCTGCCCGGCGATGGGATCGTTCAGCACCACCGCATCGCCGATGCCGAACACGATGGCGCCGGAGGGCAGCACCCCCACCGGCCGGCGGATGGCGGGCGTGAAGGAGCCCTTCAGCCAGGCGTTGGCGTCGGTGATCTCCATGTCGTCCGGCACGTGCTCGGCCTGGTCGGGGGTAAGGCGCTTCACCACCTCGCGGACGGCGGCCACCATCTCGGCCCCGTCCTTCACGTCCTGGAATACGTCCATGGGGCCGCCGGGCACCGCCTCGAAGAGGAAGGAGCGGCACTCGCCCTTGGTGTGCGTATAAAATGGCAGCGAGAAGTATTCGCCCGCCCCCGCGATGAAATTGAAGCGCAGCGGACGGAAGGGAATCTCCCGCCACGGCCGGTCGCCGGTGAGGTTGGAGCCCGTCACCAGCACGGCGGCGAGGTTGCGCGGCGGCACCTTGTGGGGCGAACGGGCCTCGTCGCGCTCGAACAAGGCGGTGATGGCGCCCTTGCCGGCGGCGACGATGGTGAGATCGTTCTCGGCCGAGATGCGCTCGAGGTCGGCGATGGTGATGGCCTGGATGACCAGCCGCCCGCCGCGGCGGGAGAATTCGTTCATCCAGCGGTGGAACTTGGCGCGCACGTCCAGCGCCTGGCCGTGGTTGACGCCGAGCCGGCCCTGCACCGAAAGGCCCACAGTGCCGTCGGGGGCGCGGAAGTCCACGTGGATGCCCTCGCCATAGGGGCCGAGGTCTTCCCAGAAGTTGAGGCAGAGATCCCGCTCGATCTTCAGCGAGCTTTCGAACAGGAAGGCGGTGGTGGCGAGGCGCGAGTGCAGCACCTGCTCCGCCGTGCGGTCGGAATAGATGGTGACGTCGTAGCCCTTGTCGATCAGGCCGAAGCCGAGCAGCAGGCCGGCCTGCCCGCCGCCGATGATGGCGATCTTGCGCATGGAATGTTCCTTGAAATCCGGAAGGTCACGGCCGGGTCTTGAAGCCCGGCTCGTGGGGGCTGATGAGGGGCAGGTCCAGGGTGACGTGGCAGAAGCGCCAGCCGTCCGGCGTGCGCTCAAGCCGCGCGTCGTAGGTGCCGCCGAGGAAGTGGGCGATCGGCTCGTCCGCCTGCGCCGGCCTGATCTTGGAGAGTTCCCACAGCCACCAGCGGCAGCGGGCGTTCGTCCCCTCCGCGTCGATCTCGATGATCGGCGAGGTCATGTAGTGCAGCGTCCAGACGATGGTCTCGCGGCCGATGCGCGCGAGCTCCTCGACGATCCGCGCGCGGCCCTGGAAGCGGCCGAAGCCGGCCGCCTCCCACACCGCGTCCTCGGTGTACAGCCCGGAGAAGATCTCCGGGTCGTTGCGGCGGTCCGCGCCGAGGGCGTAGAGACCCACGAGGCCGCGGATCTCCTCCTGGCTTTCGAGCCGCGCCAGGCGCGCCTCCAGCCCGCTCGCGCCGCAGAGCCCCGCGCTCATGCCGGGATCTGGCCGTGCTCGGCGACGAAGCGGGCCTCGTCGAAGGAATGCGGCACCTGGGGATCGCCGCGGTAGAGCTCCACGTGGGGCGCCACCTCGGCCATCGAAAGGGCCATCCAGAACACCGGCCGCGCCTCGGGCGCGATCTCGCCCAGGGGGTAGCGGTCCACATATTCCAGCATCTTCGGCAGCTCCGGCAGCACCGCGTCGTAGAAGGCCTTCAGCTCGGCCTTGGTGGAGGTGATGCGCTTGTGCTGGCGGGCATCCTGGGTGGAGAGCGCCCAGGCGGCGAAGGGAGCCAGAACCTGGAAGTCCGCGGGAAGGGTCTCGGTCATCGCGTCATCCTCACTCGGCGGCGGTCATGAATTGTTCGAGGGCGTGATAGCCGTGGCGGATCAGCACCTCGTCGTCCTGCAGGTGCATCACGGTCTTGGCGCCGGATTCGAGTGCGTCCTGGGTGTCCTCCATGGTGGCGGTGTCCTCCAGCCACGCGTTGCGCTGAAGCACCTGGGAGAATTCCTGCGCCCACACCTCGGAATTTGTCTTGGGGAGCGGCAGGTAATAGCGGCCCTCCCAGCGGGTCTTGTTGTGCGCCAGCGGCCAGAACTGGTGGGTGAACCAGATGCCTTCGGACACATGCAGCAGAAGATTGGGGAACAGCACCGACAGCTCGAAGGAGAAGTCCGGCCGGCGCTCGGGGTTCACGCTCGGCGGCAGCATGGAGGCGCCGCGATTGGTGACCAGCGAGGCGCCGGTGATGGAGTTGGCGAGCTTCGCCACCGGCTTGGCCTCGGCATTCATGGAGAGGCACACGGCCGTGGTGCGGTGCGGGCCGAAAAGCTGCACGTTCTCAAGCCCGGAGGAGAACACGTTCGGGAACGAGCCGGCGTGGATGGTGGCCACGTGGTAGGCTTCCGCGAACGCGTCGTGCGCCACCTTCCAGTTGCAGTTCAGCACCGTGTTGTAGGCATAGGCGCGCGGCATCTTCTCATAGGGATAGGCGCCGAGGTGCCGGCCGATGCCGCCCAGGAAATCCTCCAGGCCCTGGGTTCCCTCCGCATCCAGGTTGACGAAGACGAAGCCGGCCCACACATCGGTGCGCACGGGGGTGAGGCCGTTCTCGCCGCGATGGAAGCAGGCGTGGAACTTCCCCTCCTCCGGCACCGAGACCAGATCGCCCTTGGCGTCATAGACCCAGCCGTGGAAGCGGCAGGTGACCACCGCCGCCTTGCTGGAGCCGAAGGTCTCGTCGCCGCTCTCCACCACCACCTTGTTGCCGCGGTGGGAGCAGGTGTTGTGGAAGCCGCGGATGGTGCCGTCCTTGCCGCGGATCAGGATGATCGAGGTGTGGGCGAAGGCCAGCTTCTTCACCTTGAAGTCGCCGGCGTTGGGGATCTCCTCCACCCGCGCCACCTTCAGCCAGGTCTTCTTGAATACCTTCTCCATCTCGGCATCGAAGAAGGCGGGGGAGACGCACGGTTCCACCGGAATGGGGCCGGTGCCGAGCTCGGGATAGGCGGACGCCCACTTCTGCTGGGTCTCAGACATGGATTTGCTCCTCAAAGTCCGTATTGCGCACGCACGAGATGGGCGATCCCCAGGCGCTCGAGGATCGGCATGGGGCAGAGGAAGGTGACGCGCACCACGCCCGGCAGGCGGCTGATCTCGATGGAGCCGGTGATGGTGGCCCGGTTCAGGATCTCGTCGTAGGGCAGCCCCGTGACAGCGGCGGCGCGCTCCAGGCCGTTCTTGGTGGCGTCGTTGAGGTTGGCGGCCGAGCCGATGAAGGTGATGGGGCCGTTCTCCTCCACCTCGTTCTGGCCGTAGCGGGCGCCCAGCGCCTTCACGGCCGCCTTCTGGGCGGCGGTCATGGGCCGGGCCATGGGCGGCAGGTCGTCGGGGCGCTGGAGCAGGATGGGGCCGTCGATGGGCAGGCCCTTGATGACCTCGACCTCCACCTCGGTCTCGCCGGAGACGTCGGTGGCGTGGCCGGCGATCTCGCCATTGCCCTGCTGGGCGTGCATGTCGCCCATGTAGATGCCGGCGCCCTTCACCTTCACCGGGCAGATGAGGATGGCCCCCTCGCGCACGGAGTTGGTGTCCATGTGGCCGTCGGTCTTGGCGGCGGCGAGGGCCTCGGCGGTCATGGCGTATTTGTGCGGCGCGCCCACGAGGAAGGCGCCGAAGTCGCCCGCATTGTGGGAGTCCGGGATATCGGCCGAGGGCGTGGTGCCGATATTGCCCAGGAACGGCTGCATGTGGGCGGCGAGGCCCGCGATGTCGGCATGGGCGAGGGCGAGGATGGAGTGCTGCTCCGCGGCCTGCGGCAGGGCCGAGAAGTCGCGCGCCTCGCCGGCGAGCTTCTCCGCCACCGCCTTGCCCACCGTGAGGCTCACGCCCGCCTCGCGGTCCAGCACGATCACGTAGCCGTTGGCGACGCGGAAGGCGTTCACCTCGGAGCCGCACACGTCGCAGTGGATGGCCTCGTCGCCGATGCCCTCCACATGGCTCGGCGGGCTCATGGTGCCGCACACGGGGCAGAGCTTCGCCACGAACGGATCGCCGCGATAGCGCCCCTCCACGAACGCCATCACCCCCGAGGCGGTGGCGAGGGAGGTGACCTGCATGCGGCGGATCTTGATGGCCACCGCATCGCCCACCTCGGCGCCCTCCACCGCCACCGGCTGGGTCACCTCGTGGCCGCCCTGGAACTTGGGGGTGATCATCGGGCCCCAGCAGCCGGGCGGGGTGCCGGTGCGGATGGTGCCGCCGTCGGCCACCGGGCCGAGCATGGGCACAGAGGGGCCGACGATGCCGCCGGAATAGGAAAACACATCGATGACGGACTGCGCCGGCATGATCCTGGACTCCAGAAATGTGAAGTAAAAGTCAGAAGGCGGCGACGATGTTGATCCAGATCCGGTCGCCCTGCGGCTTGTTCTCCACCGCGAACTCGCTCATGTACTTGGCGACGGCGGTGAGCTTTCCGGAGGAGTACATGATCTGGGGGCCGAGGCCGACCGCCTGCCCCTCGAAGCCGCCGAACACCGCGCCGAGGCCGCTGTCGGGCGTGGTCTGCTTGTAGGCGTAGCCGCCGAGGCCGATGGCGAAGGGGCCGAAATGCTTGGCCGCCACGAAATCCGCGTGCAGCTCCTGGCCTGACTGGTAGTCGGTGTCCTGGTTCCTCGTATTGAAATCGTACATGATCTTCGCGGACAATTCCCACCCCTCCTTGTTGAGGTAGGTGAAGGCGAAGACGGGCGTGAAGGTGAAGTAGTTGCGGCCGGGGTTGGCGAGAGAATTGGAATCGTACTTTCCGGTCGGCAGCGTGATGTCGAAGCCGGTGATGACGTTCCACTCGCCGAAGTGCCACCCCAGGATGAAGGGATCGACGATGATGTCGCCGATGCCGGACGAGTGGCCGGACATGCCGCCGAAGGAGGCGTCCACGCTGGCGATGGGCAGGAAGGCGTGCATCGCCCAGTTGCCGCCCAGCACCTGAACATCGGTGACGTAGATGGCGCGGAACACGGTGGCGGCTGCGGTGGCGTTGAAGTCGTCGAAGATGGGGTTGCTGTTCTTGAAGGTGCTCGCGGTGTAATATTCGTTGTAGCTGACGACATAGAAGCCCGGCGGCGGCAGGAAGCCGGTCATGAAGCTTTCGGCGCCGTTCTGATAGGCGCCGCCGCCGCCCTCGGTGGCCCGCGCCGCCCCTGCTCCACAGAATGCCAAAGACGCGGCAAGTAGAATGCGCTGTGCTGTGTGAGACATCGTGACCCCAGTGTCAGGTTTCGCCGCCGGATTTGACTTCCGGCTGGCTCCCGCGGTTCCGCAGGTTCTGGAGTCACTTTAGAAAGCGGCGGCAATCACGCTCAATTGGGGACGTTCGCAGACCTCTAGGGGTTTTCCCTAACGGATATCGGGAACCTCCCCGGACGGCGCCTTCACGCCGAACACGATCTGCACGATCTTGGCGAGGCTGTCCGTGCCCATCTTCTGGCGAATATTGGCGCGGTGCACCTCCACCGTCTTCGGGCTGATGCCCAGCTCGTGGGCGATCTGCTTGGTCTGGTGCCCCTCGATCATGAGATCGAGCACCGCCCGCTCGCGCGGCGAGAGCGCGGTGAGGCACGCCGCGCGCCGCGAGTTGCGCTGCGCCTCATCGAACAGGCGCACGCCCTCCGCCACCGCGGCCTGGATGGTGTCGATCATCACCTGATAGTTGAACGGCTTCTGGATGAAGTCGAACGCCCCGGCCTTCAGCGCCCGCACCGACATGGGCACATCACCGTGACCGGTGATGAAGACGATGGGCAGCGCCGCGTGGCGCCGCGCCAGCTCCTTCTGCAGGTCGAAGCCGCCCATCAGCGGCATGCGCACGTCCAGCACCAGGCACCCCGGCCTATGGGGATCGTAGGCATCCAGGAACTCGGCGGCGGCGGCGCACACGCGCAGGTCGCAGCCCACCGATTCCAGCAGGAAGCGCAGGGAGGTGCGCACCGCGTCGTCGTCATCCACGATGTAGACGACAGGCGCCGACGCGCAGGAATCGGGTCTCGGCAGCGGGCTCATGCGTGGCCGGCCTCCTCCTCGGCGATGGGCAGGGCGACATGGAACACGGTGCCGGTGGCGCCGGACGTCGCCCACATGTGCCCGGCGTGGGAATCGACGATGGTGCGGCACAGGGCGAGGCCGATGCCGAGCCCCTCCTTCTTGGTGGTGTAGAAGGCGTCGAAGATCTGGTCCGGGTTCAGGCGCGGCAGGCCGTGGCCATTGTCCTCGACCGAGATGCGCACCGCCCGCGGCAGCCGGTCGGTGGCGATGCGCAGGACGCGCCGGCCGGGTGCGGTGCCGGCCATGGCCTCGATGCCGTTGAAGGCGATGTTGAGGATGACCTGCTCGATCAGGATCGGGTCCGCCACCGTGCCCACCGGCCGCGCGCTGAGGCGGTATTCCACCCGCGCGTCGCAACGCTCCGCCTTCAGGTCGATGAAGGAGGCGACATCGCGCACCATCTGGTTCACGTCCACGCGCTGGCGCTGGGGATCGTTGCGGCGGGTGAAGTTGAGGATGGAGCTCATGATGCGCCCGGCGCGCTCGGCCTGGGCATTCACCTCGCGCAGGGCGGCCAGGGTCTCCTCCGGATCGAAGCGGCCGCTCTCCAGGCGGTGGATGCAGCCGCCGATATAGTTGCCGATGGCCGCGAACGGCTGGTTCAGCTCGTGGGCGAGGGCGGAGGCGAGCTCCCCCATGGACCGGCAACGCGCCACGTGCTCCAGCTCGCGTTCACGCTCGCGCGCCTTGCGCTCGGCCACCACGCGCTCGGTCACGTCGCGGTAGTTGACGAGTATGCCCTCCATCTCCGGCGTGTTGGCGAAGCTCTTCACCGTCGCCTCGTGGTGGCGCCAGGCGCCGTCGCGATGGAGGATGCGGTAGGTGATGTGATGGGCGCCCTCGCCGTCCGGCGCCGCGGGCGCCTCCCGCTTCAGCAGGCGGCGAACCCGCTCGATGTCGGCGGGGTGGATGTAGTCGAGCACGTTGCGCCCGGTGGCACGGCGCTCGTCATAGCCCAGCACGGTGGAGACCGAGGGCGAGACATAGCGCACCCGCCCATTGGGCAGGATGATGGCGATGCCATCCGACGAATGCTGGATCAGGCGGCGGAAATGCGCCTCGCGCGCGATCAGGCGCTCCTCGTAGAGCTTGCGCTCGCGGATGTCGCGGAACAGCGCCAGCACCAGCCCGCGCCCCTCCACCGTGATGAGCTTGAGGTTGACCTCCACCGGCACCTCTGCGCCGCCGCGGGGCTGGATGGTCCACTCGAAGGTGTAGCCGCCCTGCTCCGTGGCGCGGCGGATGCGGCGCAGCGCCTGCTCCACGCTGAACGGCGTGCGCGGCGGGCTGATGCCGGCCACGGTCATGCTCAGCAGCTCCGCCCGGCTGTAGCCGGTCAGCAGCTCCGATGTCTCATTGGCCTCGAGGATGTGCCCATCCGCGGGGTCGTGGATGAAGATGGCGTCGCTCGCATTCTCGAAGGCTGTGCGGTAGTGGCTGTTGGAAAGCTGCATCATGAAGCGCTCCCCCGGTCTCCACGGGGCATGTGACATTCATGCGGCGTTTCCCCGCCCACTTTCAAGTCGCTTGATCGAGTTGCCTATTTTTTCGCCAATTCGCATCATCCGCTCCGCTGCCGGGGCCCCGCCCGCCTACAGATGCCGGGTAAATGGGGCCGGGCTTATCGGCACCGGTGCGGCCGGCGCGCGGGCCGGCGTCCCAAGGTAGAGGAAGCCGACGATGCGATCGTCCGCCGCCAGCCCGAGGGCGTGGGCGAGATTGGCATCGAACATGGGCCAGCCGGAACGCCAGATGCCCGCATAGCCCTGGGCCACCGCCGCCATCTGCATGGCCATGACCGCGCAGCCGGCGGTGAGCTGCTGCTCGAACAGGCTCACGACGGCACTGTCACGTGCCTTCGCCACCACCACGATCACCAGCGGCGCGCGCAGCGGCATGGCCCGCGCGCGGGCCGCCTCGCTTTCCGCGCGGCCCGAGGCGGTCGCCGCCTGCTGCATCATCAGGCCGAGGCGCGCCCGTCCCTCGCCCTCGGCGATCAGGAACTCGTAGGGCCTCAAGCCATGGAAGTCCGGCACCCGCACGGCCGCGCCCAGGATGGCGTGGAGCGCGGGCCCCTCGGGACCGGGCGCCTCAAGGGCAGCGGTGGAACGGCGGTTCAGCAGCAGGGTCAGCGCGTCCATGAAAAGGGCTCGGCGGTTATGGGGTCGGCGGCGAAGACGTCGAAGGCCGGCGGCAGGGAGGCGATGCGCCCGCCGCCGCGCAGGTGCTGGCGCAGGGCCACCAGCACCGCATCCAGCCGCTCCAGGCGCGCGCGGCTCTCCGCCTCGTCCGGCGAGGTCTCGATCACGCCCGCCACCGAGCCGTTGGACACCACGATGCGGCGATGGCCCAGCAGCGCGAGGATGGGATCATGGGTGGAGACGAGGGTGATCTTGTCCTGCGCCACTAGCAGGTCCAGGGCGCGCTTGCGATCGATGCCGGCGTTCTCGATCTCGTCGATCAGCACCACGGGCGAGGCCGACAGCAGCGCCGTGTCGGCGATCATCAGCGCCCGCGTCTGGCCACCCGAGAGCTGGGTCAGGGAAACATCCGAGCCGAAGCGCTCGCCGGCCAGGTCGTTGGCGCAGGCGATGACATCCGTCACCACGCGGGCGCTGTCGGCCACCATGCGGCAATCGGCATGCATGGCCACGAACTCGCGGACCGGCAGGTCCACCACGAAGTTCATGTTCTGCGAAAGCTGCGCCACAAGCTTGCCCACCGTGGCCCAGCGCCGCATCTGGTCGGGCGGGGCGCCGTCCACCAGGATGCGGCGGCCGGAGGGCGTGTCGGCCTGGGCGAGGCACTCGATGTCGGCCAGGAGGCGGCTCTTGCCGGAGCCGGTCGGCCCCACCACGCACACCACGTCGCCGGGCCGCAGGGTGAGGTCGAGCGCCTCCGGCCGCCCGTCCTTGTCGCGCCCGCCCAGGAGCGTGAGGCTGCCGAGCTCCGGCATCATGGACACTCTCCAGGGAATGCCATCTTGCGCACGTTGCCGCGCTGGTGGTCCTCGCCGATGGCGGTCTCCCCCACGCAATAGGGGCACACCGCCGACGGCATGGGATAGCGCAGGTGGCTCCCCTCCAGGCTCTCGAACGCGGCGGCGCCGGCCATGTGGAAGGCAAGCTCGCCCGCGCCCTGGCCGGTGATGCCGTTGAAGGTGACCACCGCCGCGCGGGGATTGGCCTTGCGCACGTTGAAGGCGAACACCTCCCGTTCGGCCTGGGAGACGATGTCGCCCTTGGTGACCACCACCACGTCCGCGAGCTTGAGCATGGGGCCGATCTTGCGGGGGGTGTGGATGCCGGAAAGCGTATCCACCACGCAGACGGCGAGCGCGCCCTTGATGTGCGGCGCGCAGCGGTTGCACAGGCCGGCGCTCTCGGCCACCAGCGTATCGTGTCCCCGCCCCCGCGCCCACTTCAAGCAATCGTCGATGTTCGAGACGAAGAAATGATCCGGGCAGACATTGCCCGCGAGGCCCACCGACACGTCGAGCCCGGCCCGCGCATAGGCCACATCGTCCTGGGTGGACAGGGAATCGAACTTGACGACGCCGACGCGCATGCCGGCCGCGGCGAGATGGGTGGCGGTCTTCACCACCACGGCGGTCTTGCCGACGGAGGGCGGCCCCGCCACCGTGATCACGCGCATCGGCGCTCCTCCCCGCCCGTCCGCTCCCGGCTCGCGCCGAACAGGGCGGTCACGCGCCGCAGGTCGGCGGCGGCGGCCGGGTGGCGGGCATAGTCCCAGCCCGGCCAGCTCAGCCGCGCGCCTTCGGGCAGCTCCGGCCGGGCGTGGGGGGAGAGCGCCGGATAGCGGTTGCGGTTCAGGAAATCGGCGGTGGACGCGCCATAAAGGTGCTCCACCGGCGCCGCCACGCGCTGGCGATGGGCGGCCTGGATGGTGGTCCACAGGGGATAGGCGAGCGCGCCCTCCCCCGGCCACACCACCTGGGTGCGGTTGCGGCGGGGGCAGATGTCCGCCAGCGACCACGGCAGCACGTAGACCGCCGCCACGGACGCCCCGGTGCCGGCGATGCGCGGCATCTGGGCGGAATGGGCAAGCTCCGGCACGTTGGTGAGTAGCCGTTCCAGCCGGCCGGGCCCCAGCAGGCGCAGCATCGCCAGCAGGAAGAAGGTGTTGAGCGCGGCGGGACGGGCCGCACCGGGGCGCTGCCAGCCGCCGAAGCTCACCTCGCCGCGAAACTCCGGCTCCGCGAGATCCGCCCAGGACACGGGAACCGGCCGCGCCCCGAGGCGCACCCGGTCCACCAGCATCACGAACGGCGCCACCGCATAGACCCCGATCCAGCCCTGCGGGTCGACCAGTCCCGCCGCCGTGAACACCTCGGCGGCGCCGTCCGGCTGGGCGGAGGTGAAGGCCCCGCGGGCCACATGCTCCGCATGGAAGCGGCGGTTGAAGGCATTGCCCTGCCGCGCCGAGACGAGCATGCGCGGAAAGTCCGCGGGATCACGCACATAGCGCAGCCGGTCGAGGGGGCTGCGGCCGCCCTGGCCCAGAGGCACATGGCAGGACAGCGCCGCGCCGCCCCGCGCGCAATCGCCGGCGAGGCGGCGCGCGAGATCGTCGGCGAACCGCATGCGCAGCGGCACCGGCACCTCGCACAGGACATCGAGCGGGCGCCCGGCGGACAGGGGAGCGGCGGCCGGCGGCGGCGTCACGGGTCGCATCTTTGGACCTCCGGGTCGAGGCGCGGCGGCCGGCGGCGCTGGCGGGCGAGGGAGAATTCCACCACATGGCCGAGCACGTCGGCCTGCGAGAGCCCCCACCGGCCGGCGGCGAGGCAGATGGCGCCGGAGCGGCCGATGTGGCAGCAGATGTTGAACTCCAGCAACGTGCGGCGCCCGGTCTCGGGGTCGAAGCGATAGTCGAGGCGCAGATAGTCCATGGGGCCGGCGACCGCCCACAGGACGCGGGCATCGGCGTGGAACGCCGCCTCCGCCTCCCCGGCCTCGAACAGGGCGTAGCCGAGCGGATCGTCCCGCTTCAGCTCCTCGGTGACGATGGCGCCCGCGCGGTCGGAGCGCGGATGCACGAGGCCGAGCACCAGCGGCACCGCCCCGCCGAGCACCGGCACCGTCACGTCGATGCCGGGGGCGAACTGCTCCACCAGCACCGCCATGCCCCGCGCCATCAGCGCCTCCGCCACGGGCGCCGCGCCGCGCCATTCATCCTGGATGGAGGCCTCCGACACGCCTTCGGAGGCCGCGCCGAACCGGTTCTTCACGAAGTACGGCCCCGCGAAGGCGGGCGGCGCGGCGAGGGATGCCAGCGTGGCGTAGATGGCGCCCGGCGCCACCGGCAGCCCCGCCGCCGCGGCCACCTTCTTGGTCAGCCACTTGTCCTCGGCCAGGGCGCGGATGTTGGGCCCCGCGCCCACGTGGGGCAGGTGCAGGAACTCGCACAAAGCCGGCACGAACACTTCCGGATTGGCCATGTCCATGCGGTTCATGAGGGAAAAGACGAGATCCACCGCGCCCGCCGCCTGCAGCGGGGCATCGGCCCGCGAGGCGGTGCGGACGGGATAGCCGAGACCGGTCAAGGTCTCGTACACGCGATGGTAATAGCCGGGATAGCCGCCATCGCCGGGAAAGGCGCGGCAGGCGTAGTCCGGCGCCTCCGGCGCATGGGGCGCGAGGAAGAGGATGCGCGCCGGGGATGCCGTGCGCGGGCGCAGCAGCACCGTGTCGAGATGAGGTTCGGCCCAATCGCCTCGCATGTCGCCTCGCTTTCCGGTCCGGTGCCGCCCAGCGGCCGCGCGCGCCGCCGGCCGGGAAGGAAAGAGCAAGGCGCGCGCCAACCCATGTCTAAAGCGTTTTCAGGCGAAGTGGATTCCGCTTCGGGTGAAGAAAACGCGCAATGCAGAAACGCCGCGCGCGTTCCGGAGGTCTTTGCGAATGGAAACGATCCAGCCGCCGGCCGCCGGTTTCGTCTGAGAAAGTGTTCATGGATGTACGAAGGTGCCGCGCCGCCGTTCCGTGCGGTGCACTCGGGCAGCCACGCCCCGGCGGAAAGTCCCGAACGCCCTCGCTTTCGCCTTTGGCCCGATGCTTGCTCGAAGGGAAACGGCCGGAGCCGCACGGGTCCACGGCCGATAGGTGGAGATGTCATGAGCGGGCCGAACGGGGAGGGATCGACACCGGGCAAGGGAGAGCAGCCGCAGGCCTGCGGCTGGGTGCGCCCCGGCGTGGTCGTGCACGACCCGTTCGAATGCGTGGACGGATTGCTGGCGTCCTTCGCCTTCGATCTTGTGGCGCGCGGCTTCCGCGTCCTCGGCTACGTGCAGGTGCCGCGGCCGGACGCCGGCGGGCCGCCCCTCTACCTCGATCTGGCCACCGGGACGCCGCTGCCCAGCGAGCCGGGCGCGGCGGAGGCGTTCCTGCGCCGCGCCATGGCGCAATCGGCCGACCTGCTCCTCATCGGCCGCTTCTCCGCCTGCACCGAGGCGACGGACCGCGTGGGCGCGCCCATCGGCGCCGGGGTGGGCCGGGGCCTGCCCATGCTCACCGCCATCGCCGGGCAGGCCATCCACCAGTGGCACAGCTATGTGCGCCACGAGGGCTCCATGATCGCCCCCGATCGCCGCGCCCTGTGGGGCTGGTGGGGGCCGGACCGGCTCTATCGCGACCTGGCGCTGGGTGTCGGCGAAACGGAGGCGCGGCGGATCACCATCGGCCCGCGCTGGATCCTGGTGGAGGGGCCCGAGGGCGCGGGCCTCGCCGCGCTGCCGCGCCATCCGCGCGAGCTGCGCGCGCGCCTGCCGGAGCTGCGGCGGCGCAGTCTGCGCGCGCTCGCAGAGATGACGGATTCCTGGGACCCCATGGAAACGGCGGTGGGCGTCGCCGCCCTCAATGCCCACTACAACCGCTACGACCTGGAAGGGCGGCCGGGGAACGGCGCCCACCGCTTCCGCCAGCTCGACGGGCAGGTGGTGGTCATCGGCGCGTTTCCCGGCGTGGACGGCATCCTGCCCCATTGCGCGGTGGTGGAGGCCGATCCGCGCCCCGGCGCCTACCCCATCGCGGCCATGGACGCGCTTCTGCCAGGCTGCGGCGGCGCCATCGTGAACTCGTCGGCGCTCATCAACCGCAGCCTGCCGCGCATCCTGCGCCTCGCCGGCAGCCGGCCCATCGCGCTGGTGGGCCCCTCCACCCCCATGACGCCGCGCCTGTATGATTATGGCGTGGAAACCCTGGGCGGCCTCGTGGTGCACGATCCCGAGGGGCTGGCCCAGGCGGTGGAGGCCGGCGCGATGCCGCGCGATTTCACCCGCTTCGGCCGCTACGCCCATGTGAACGACGGTGCCGCGCGCGACGCGGCGGCCGGCGGCGCTGACCGGAGGGCGAGATTGCCCTCATGATGACCGTCTGAATTTCCAGCCGAGCACGGCCCAGAAACGCGAAATAACGAAAAGTATAGATCGTATTTCCCGCGATATGCCCGATATCGCAGACCGATGCGCTGTAGGGCGCATCCGAGACGGCATGAGCCGCACTCCCTTTCAGCATTGATGCCCGCCGGAGTCATCCGCGGGCCTGCCGGAGGCTGCCATGCGCGCTTTGCCACGTCCCCGTTTCGCCCATCGTTCGGCTCCGGACTCTCGGGAGTGATCCGATGCGCCCGGAAATCTGCCTGAACCGCTGCATCGTCGAGCTGCGGCTCGAGGGGCACGAGTTCGACACCATCGCCATCGCCCTCGCCGAGGGCGCGGTGGACATGCTGGTGGCCGCCGGCTTTCGCGAGGCAGCCCTGGAGGGCGGCATCGAGGAGGTGGTGGATGCCATGTGGAGCCACGCCGCCCGGCTGCGCCGGCGGCGGCCCGCCCCGCGCCCCAGGCTCACCCTCGTGCAGGGGGCGAAGCCGTGAACGCCATCACCGTCGGCGCCACGGCGTGGCGCCCTGCCCTCACCGTGTCCGGCCTCACCGTCACGCGCGGCGGGCGGCCCATCCTCAGCGGCATCTCCACCACCTTCGCTGAAGGCGCCATCACCGCCGTGGTCGGCCCCTCCGGCGTCGGCAAGACCACGCTGATGAACGTGCTGAACGGCCTCGTCCCGCCGCAGGCGGGCGAGGTGGCCGTGGCGGGGCTGGGTGGCCTCGGCGAGCCCGGCGTGCTGCGCGAGATGCGCCGGCGCACCGCCACGGTGTTCCAGGACCACGCGCTCATCGGCCGGCTTCCCGCCATCGACAACGTGCTGCTCGGCCTCGCCGACACACGCCATCCCCTCTCGCCGCTGCCGTGGCCCCGCGCGGCACGGGAGCGCGCCGCCCTCGCCCTGGCGGACGTGGGGCTGCTCGCCCGCGCAACCGCCCGCACCGACACGCTCTCGGGCGGTGAGCGCCAGCGCGTGGGCATCGCCCGCGCCCTGGTGCGCGCGCCGCGCCTGATCCTGGGGGACGAACCCTTCGCCTCCGTGGACCCTGCCCTGGCGCAGCGGCTCGGAGACGAGCTGCGCCGGCTGGTGGCACGCGACGGGCTCACGGCGGTGCTGGTGCTGCACCAGCTCCAGCTCGCCCGCGTGCTGGCGGACCGCATCGTCGGCCTCGCCGGCGGGCGGGTCGCCTTCGACGGCCCCGCCCGCGCCTTCGATGCCGCGGCCGAGGCCACCATTTTCTCTGCCCCCGCGCCCGATGGCGACCGCGCCCCGTCGCCGGAAAACCCCTGAGAGGACCGACATGACCTTTTCATTCCGGACTTTCGCCGCGGCCGCGCTGGCCGCCGCCGGCCTGCTCGCCGCGAGCGTGCCGCTCATGGCGGCCGAAAAGCCGCAGAAGCTGGTGGTGGGCCTGCTGCCGGGCGAATCCGCCCCCACCGTGATGCGCCTCAACGAGCCCCTGCGCGCGTATCTCGAAAAGAAGCTCGGCGTGCCCGTGGAGCTGGTGGTGGGCGCCAATTACGCCGCCACCGGCGAGGCGCTGCGCTTCGGCCGCATCGACATCGCCTATCTCGGGCCCGTCACCTACCTGCTGCGCGCGCGGGCCTCGAAGCTGGAGCCGTTCGCCCGCCCCTCCCACGCCGTGGTGGGCCCCACCTTCCAGGCGGTCATCATCGTGCCCAAGGACAGCCCGGCGCAGGCGCTGAAGGACCTGAAGGGCACCGAGATCGCCTTCGGCGACCCCGCCTCCACCTCCGGAACCTGGGTGCCGCGCTGGCAGCTGCTCGATGCCGGCCTCGCCTCGGACCGCGACTATACATTGCGGGTGCTGGGCGCCCACGACGCGGTGGCGCTCGCCGTGGCGAGCAAGAAGGTGGCGGCGGGCGGCCTCTCGAAGCCCATCTACGACCGCCTCATCAAGGAGGGGAAGATCTCGCCCGATCAGGTGCGGGCGCTCGCCGTCTCCCCGCCCATTCCCGAATATATGTGGACCTTCCGCGAGGGGCTCGACCCGGAGTTCAAGGAGGAGATCCGCAAGGCCTTCATCTCTGTTGATGACCCCGAGGCGCTCAAGGTGTTCCGGGCCGAGGCGTTCATCCCGGCGGTGGATTCGGACGTGGACCGGGTGCGCATCTGGATCGACGCCATCCGGAACGCCAACCCCGACGCCATCCCGCCCGTGCAATGAGCGCCTCCCTCACCCTCGACGTCGCGGCCATCCTCTGGGATGGCCGCAGGCGCGCCCGCCGCACGCTGCTCGGCGCCGCCGCCGGACTGGCGGTGATCCTCGCCGCCTTCCTCTACGCCGGTGCGTTCGACATCGGCCGCTATGCGGACGCGCTGCCCACCATCTGGCGGCTGGCGCAGGATGCCATGCCGCCCGACTTCAGCCGCTGGCACAATTGGGGCCGCCCGCTGCTCGAAACCCTCTCCATGAGCATCGCCGGAACGGTGGCCGGCGCCGTGGCGGCGCTGCCGCTGGCGGCCCTGGCGGCCCGCAACCTCGTGCGCGCGCCCTTCATCGGCGGGCCGGTGCGGCTGTTCCTCAACGTGCTGCGCTCCATTCCCGGCCTCATCTGGGGAGTGATCTTCGTGGCGGCGGTGGGCTTCGGCCCGCTGCCGGGCATCCTGGCGCTCGCGGCCCACTCCACCGGCATGCTGGGCAAGTTCTTCGCCGAGACCATCGAGCACGTGGAGACCGGGCCGGGCGACGCCCTGCGCGCCCACGGCGTGTCGCGGCTGGGGGTGCTGCGCTTCTCCATCCTGCCGCAGGTTCTGCCGCGGCTGGTGGATGTGACGGTCTATCGCTGGGAGCATAACCTGCGCGCCGCCACCACGCTGGGCGCGGTGGGGGCCGGCGGGCTGGGGCTGGAGATCGTCACCGCCTTCCACCTGTTCGAATACAGGGAGGCCTCCGCCCTCATCCTGCTGCTGCTCGCCCTGGTGACGCTCATCAACCTCGTGGGCGCGAGCGTGCGGCGGCGGTTCCTCGGCGGCGGGGCGAGATAGGGACAGGACCTCCCCGGTAGAGCGTTTTCCGCTCGCATCGGCTCGCGGCAACCGCTCTACCGGGGAGGCCGCCCGCTCAATATTCCTGCTGGTCCACCAGGGCGGCGCCGGAGCGGCGGCTCAGCGCGCGGCGCATCCACAGGGGCGGGACGCCCGTCATCAGCCGCTGCACCTGGGCGATGACATCATCGATGTCGCGCACCCGCTCGCTCTTGACCGGGAATACCTTGAGATCGTGCACCCGCACCGCCGCCACATCGGAAAGGCCCATGGTGAACAGCACCGCGCACCCGTCGAGGGCCTCCACCCGCTCCACCAGCGGGTCGCGCCCGGTGCCGTCGTCGTCGCCCATGTCGTCCATGATGCAGCGCCCGCCATTGGCCGCCTTGCCGCCGCCCGAGGCCTTGCCCTTGGCCCGGCGCTGGAAGTGCACCACGTCCACAAACGCGGAGCCCTGGGGCGTCACATCGTAGAACACCACCTGCCTGGCGGCGGCGAAATTGGCGTCGAGCTGGACCAGGCTGTCGGTGGTGACGGCGATGCGTAGGGTCGGGGTGGCGGTCTCGGCGTCCATGGGATGCTCCTCGGGCATGTCAGGTCATGGGCTGGCCCACCACCATCACCTCGCGCGCGAAGCGCGGGCGGAACGCGGCGGGCAGGGAGAGATCATCCGGCGCGCGGGCGCGCCACCGGGGCAGCTCGGTGAGGGCGATGCGCCCTTCGCGCGTGGCTTCCACGGGCACGATGTGGAGCGCCTGGCCGTAGACCAGGAAGAAATCGATGGGGTAGCGCGCCGGGTCCGCGTGGGCGGGCGGAATCTCCAAGGCCAGCACCTCGCCGGCGACGTCGTATTTCGGATTGTCGCAGTCGAAGCGGAAATGCCGGTTGAACGGCTTCGGCCGACGAAACTGGAAGAGAATCCGGTCTTCGTCCGCGAAACGTTTGGTCTCGGCCACGATGTCGAAGAAATACTCCGCGAGCACCGCTTCCACATAGGCATCGGGATAGGGCCCCTCGGCGGCGGCGAGCCAATAGGCGGTCATGGCCTCGATGAGGTCCAGCCCCGCCACTGTGATCTCCAGCGAGAGCGCCACCCGGTCGATGGCGCCGTTGAAGCGCACGATGGCGTCCCGCATTTCCACATGGCCGTGGTGGTGGAAGGCCACGGTGCGCGCGACGCGCAGGATGCGGTAGAGCTCGGCGACGATCTTGTCGGCGCGGCTCGCCTTGGGCAGGTCGAGATAGCGCTGCCAGGAACTGCGGCCGGACGCGCCGGGGTGGCGGCCGCACAGCAACGCATCCATGAGCAGGGCGGCCCGGCACACGGCGGCTACGGCGGAAAGTGGCAGATCCGAGGGCGGCTCCTCGGCCAGGAAGCCCAGGGCCTTGCGCTTGGTGTAAAGCTCGATCTGCCGATGCTCGGGCAAGGCGAGCCGGCGCGGCCAGCCGAAGGCGGCATCCGCCGCGAGGCGCTCCATGAAGCTCATTGCGGGGTCCTCTGCGGCGGGCTCCGATTTCAGGCGGAACGAGGGGCGGCCGGGCCGCCCCTCGGTGGGGTGCGCGCGCGGCGCGGCTCACCAGGTGTTCAGGATCCACTCGCGGTCATGGGTATATTCCATGTGCGCGAACATGGCGTTGGCGATGGCCTCGCCCAGCAGCATGGCGCCCTGGTAGCCCATGGTGGGCTGGCGATAGAGCCCGGCCCGGTCGAAGGTGGGGAAGCCCACCCGCGCCATGGGAATCTTGTTGTCGATGGCCACGTAGCGCCCCTTGGAGTGGCCGAGGATGAGGTCCAACTTGTAGTCCGGGTCCTTCAGGCGCTTCTCCAGCTCCCAGAGGTCGGCGTTGCACACCACCTCCATGTCCCAGTTCACCTTGTCCTTCATGGCCAGGATGCGGGGGTCGCGCTTGTACTTGGAGTTGTCGTCGCCGAGCAGCAGAAGCACCGGCTTCAGCTCCACCTCCAGGCAGAACTCGGAGAGGCCGATGACGAGATCGGGATGACCGAAGATGGCCACGCGCTTGTCCGCGAAGAACATGTGCGCGAGATCCTGCAGCGCATCGAGGGCGATGCCCCGCTCCCTCACCAGGCTTTCAGGGATCGGCTTGCCGGTGAGCTCGCTGATCTTGCGCAGCATGGCATCGGTGTTGGCGATGCCATAGGGGGTGGAAACGAGATGGGCGGGCACCTCGAACTCGTCGCGCAGGAAATCGGCCGTGGAAGCGCCCTCATAGCGGGCCAGCGCCAAAGAGGCGAAGGCGCCGGTGGATGCGCGCATGCCCTCCACGGTGGTGCGGCCGTGGGTGTGGATGGACTTGTCGGGAAGCATCGGGGAATCGAAGTCTTCCGTGTCCATGAAGACGGTGGCGTCCACGTCCATGGCGGCGGCGTAGCGCTTCAGCAGCATCACGTCGCCGGGGTTCACCCAGCCGGGGAAGATGTTGAGCTTGCCGGTGGGCGCCGCTTTCTTCTTGGCGATGGACTTGAAGGTGGAGAGCACGCACTCCGAATAGCCGCCCACCTGGCTGGACTTGAAGCTGGGCGTGTGCACCGGCACCACGAACACCTCGCGGTCCGGGAACTCCTCCTTTATCATCTTGTTGCAGATGTTGATGGAGCCCTCCACGTCATCGCCGATGACTTCGGTGGAGCAGGTGGTGATGATCTGGATGATGCGCAGGTGCGGATAGCGGCGCACCAGGGCCATCACGCCGTCCTGCATGCGGGCGTGGCCGCCGAACACGGCGGATTCCTCGTGCAGCGAGGTGGAGGCGACGTCGAAATTCTCCTTGAAGTGCTGGGCGAACAGGAGCCGCACGAACATGGTGCAGCCCTGGCCTCCGTGCACGAGGGGAATGCAGTCCTTCATGCCGATCCCGGCATATTGGGCGCCGGCCGGCTGGCAGTCATACATCGGATTAATGATGCCGGCCCGGTCGCGGGACGTGATTTCGCAACCCATGGCGGGTTCCTCATCTGAAAAGGGTTGATGTGTCGCCGCGCGGGCGCGGCATGCTTCCAGGCTCCTTCCCCGGCCGTGACGCGCCTTGCCACGTCACGGCCGGGGCGGGCCCGCGCGGAGCGGGGCGGACAGATCGCGGAGGACGCCCGCGCCCCGGCAGGCTTCAGTAGAGCGAGTGATTCAGCTCGTGGTTCAGGGACTTAGTGATGGTGTGGTCCACCAGCAGGTCCTTGAGGCCGGTCATCAGCTCGTCCGCTTCTCCCGGCGCCAGGGACGCCATCCAGGGGAAGCGGTTCTTGAAGTCACCCACCATCAGCAGCGCGTCGGCGTAGAAGATCTTGTTCATGGGGGTGTCGCGCTTCGGCTCGCGGCCGGCGAGAAGATCGGTGGCGGTCGAGATGATGCCGTCGATGTTCTCCTGCCGGTCCCAGGAGCGGGAGGAGAACTGCCACAGGCAGCGCTCCTGCACGTAGCCGAACAGCTGGTCGATCTTCTCGGCGCTCATTCCGCGGCCTCCTTGAAGGCGACCGGAGCAGCGCCGCGGATGTCGGTGGCGGCGAGCTTCAGCAGCGGGTTGTGCACGGCGTTGTAGGTGTCGCGGGCGAGATTCACGAAGCCCTCGAAGCCCATGTAGGGACCGTTGTGATAGCCGTGGCCGTTGACGTAGGGGATGTGCAGCTTCTTCACCAGCTCGCCCACGCGGGGGCCGGTGAAGATGACGTCTGGCTTCACCTTCTCGATGATCTCGAAGAACTCGAGCTCGTTGCCGTCGTCGATGTAATAGGTGCCGGACTGGCCGCGGGCGATAACCTTCTCGAAATCTTCCTGATGGCCGAACTTCGAGGACATGGCCACCACCTGGATGCCGAGATCGTCCTCCACGGACTTGGTCCAGTGCCACAGGCGCGGGCCGCCGGTCCAGATCGCCATCTTCTTGCCCTGAAGGCGCTCCTTGTACCAGTCGAGCTTGGCCTTCCACTTGGCGTATTCGTCGGCAATCAGCGCTTCCCCGCGATCCTCGATACCGAAGAAGGCGCAGATCTTGCGGATGCCCTCGGCCATGTAGCTGAAGCCCCACGAGTCGATGTCGAGGCGCGGGATGCCGTAGCGCTTCTTCAGCTCGTTGGCGATATAGCCGGAGGAGCGGGCGCAGTTCACCACGTTGAGCTGCGCGCGATGCATGCCGCGCAGCGCATCGTAGGTGCCGTTGCCGGTGAAGTGGGCGATGACCTGGATGCCGAGCTTGTCCCAATAGGTCTGGAGCAGCTGGGTGTCGCCCTGGATGTTGAAGTCTCCGATGAAATTCATGGTGTATTCGGAGGTGATTTCCGGCTCCAGAGAGCCCACCTTCTCGTTGATCCAGCCGATGTTGAGCACATGGTGGCCCTTGGACTGGGAGACACCGGCGAAGCCGGGGCATTCGCAGGTGAAGATGTCCACGTCCGGGCGCTCGGCCATCACCTTCTTCGCCACCGCCTTGATGTCGTCGCCGATGAGGGCGGTCGGGCAGGTGGTATAGACGAACATGCGCTTGACTTCTGGCATTTCGTCGAAGGCTTCGTTGATGGATTTCTCGAGCCGCTTCTCGCCACCGAAGACGATGTGGCTCTCCTTCATGTCCGTCGACCACACATACTTCATGTTGAAGTGGCCGTTGTCGGTCGGATAACGCTTGGTGTGCCAGGTGTCGTAGGCGCAGCCGATGGGGCCGTGGATCATCTGGATGGTGTCCTTGAGCACGCCGCCGATGACGAGCTTGGCCCCGCAGAAGGCGCAGCCGCGCTCGGAGAGGGTGCCGGGAATGGTGGCGGCATTGGACACCGGCAAGTAATCACGAGAGTCCTCGCCATCCACCTTCAGGTAGATGTGCTGCTGGCGCTCGGGAATGTCCTTGTCGCACTCAAGCAAGACCATAGGCATGGGCTGATCTCCTCACTCATGTGAGCGTGGCCGGAAAGGAGCGGCGGTGACGATCCTGGGTGGGAGCCGGCCGACGAGGCGCCCGGCATCCGCGCAGACGGCCCGGAAATCTCTCCGAACCGCGTCCATCCCCCCATCGCAGGAAGCGTGCCAGAGCCCGGCACGCCGATTTTCCGCCGCTTTCGCCCCTTCAGACCGGAAAAGAGGCTCGCGCACCGCGCCGCCATGCACGAATTGGTACGAACTTCAGAAAAAGCGTACGCGGCAGTGCGCGGACGGGCCGAAAATCCGGCGCGAATGCTCGAAAACACCTCTGGCACGACTGTTGCGATTGGGTTTTCAGGGCGCCGCAGCCGGAAAGACCGTCCAAAGGCGCCATGCGTGAAGCATCCATCCTCCATCGCGAACAGCGGGCGTGCGCCGCGAACCCTCTCGTTCGCCCGCCCGCATTGCCACCCCCGGGGACACGCCATGTACCAGCCAGCCGACGCGCCGACGCGGGAGCCATCTGAGAGCCGGAGCGAAGAGGCCGCGCCCGCGACCAGCGCAGCCCCGGGCCCGGTGCTGCGGATCGCGGTCGCCACCCGCGACGGCACGCGCATCGACCAGCACTTCGGCCAGACCGACGCCTTTCACATCTATGAGGTGTCCGGCGCGGGGCCGGCCCTCGTGGAGCGCCGCGCCATCGCGGATCACGCGCGGGACGGCGAGGACCGCCGCGACACCATCTATCGCATGATCGGCGACTGCCGCGTGCTGCTGGTGGCGAAGATAGGCGTGACGCCGCAGGAGGTTCTGGCCTCCCAGGGGGTCGAGGCCACCGACCTGCACGCGGGCAAGGCGGTGGAGGCGGCCCTCGCCGAGACCTTCGCCGCCAAGACCGCCGCCGCGAGCGCCGGCCCGGTGGACGCCGCCGAATTCCGCCTGCTGCACGCCATGCTGCGGGTGGAGGACCTGGATCGCTCCATAGACTTCTACACCCGCCTGCTCGGCATGAGGCTGCTGGAACGGCGCGACCACAAGAAGAACCAGTTCTCACAGGCCTATCTCGGCTACGGCGCCGGCTTTTCGCAGATGACCCTGGAGCTGGTGCAGAACTGGCAGCGCGAGGCGCCCTACGTGGCCGGGGATTCTTTCGGGCACATCGCCATCGCCGTCACCGCCGTCGCCCGCCTGTGCGACCGCCTTTCGGCGCAGGGCGTTCCCATGCCCCGCCCGCCGCGCCCGCAACGGCATGGCGAGAGCATCGTGGCCTTTGTCGTGGACCCCGACGGCCACCGCATCGAGCTCGTCCAGGCGCCCGAAAACGCCTGATCGTTTCCCCACCAGACCCGAAGCCAGAAGGATTGAACAGATGTCGTCGCTGCGCCAGATCGCATTTTACGGGAAGGGAGGCATCGGCAAGTCCACCACCTCCCAGAACACCCTCGCCGCCCTCGTGGACACGGGCCAGAAGATCCTCATCGTCGGCTGCGATCCGAAGGCCGATTCCACCCGCCTCATCCTGCACGCCAAGGCCCAGGACACGGTGCTGAGCCTTGCCGCCAATGCCGGCTCGGTGGAAGACCTGGAGCTCGAGGACGTGATGAAGCTCGGCTACGGCGGCATCAAGTGCGTGGAGTCCGGCGGCCCGGAGCCGGGCGTGGGCTGCGCCGGCCGCGGCGTCATCACCTCCATCAATTTCCTGGAGGAGAACGGCGCCTATGACGATGTGGACTATGTGTCCTACGACGTGCTGGGCGACGTGGTGTGCGGCGGCTTCGCCATGCCCATCCGCGAGAACAAGGCGCAGGAAATCTATATCGTCATGTCCGGCGAGATGATGGCGCTCTATGCCGCCAACAACATCGCCAAGGGCATCCTGAAATACGCCAATTCCGGCGGCGTGCGCCTGGGCGGCCTGGTGTGCAACTCGCGCATGACCGACCGCGAGTGGGACCTCGCCGACGCGCTCGCGCGGCGCCTCAACTCGCAGCTGATCTATTTCGTGCCGCGCGCCAACATCGTGCAGCACGCCGAGCTGCGCCGCATGACCGTGATCGAGTATGCGCC